>OZ241865.1:0-2567810 GCA_965203275.1 Bdellovibrionales bacterium
GCAGTATTCGCATTCATGATCAAGAAATTCAAAAAAATATATTCACAGCATTGGGCTTAACTCCAGAGGATATTCAAAATAAATTTGGCTTTTTTATTGAGGCTCTTCAATATGGAACGCCTCCTCATGGTGGCATTGCGTTAGGTGTGGATCGTATGGTGATGTTGCTGTGCAAGACAGATGCTATAAGAGATGTGATTGCTTTTCCAAAAACAACCAAAGCCAGTTGCCTTATGTCAAATGCCCCTAGTGTTATAAAAAAGGAACAACTATCAGATCTTGGCTTAAAAACTTCTACTGAAATGGCATAAGCATAAAAGATTGTACATATTGCCATATAGTTTTTTATATTAAAAGAGACTGTAGGTGTGAGGTGAGTTTTTGTTGAACTTCTTTAAAGTCAACATCCTGCATAAAATCTGTTAAACCAGTCATAATATCTTGAGAGAAGCCACAAGGGTTAAAACGACCATAGTCTAAAAATTCATTTTTAAAATTAAAAGCCAATCCATGATACGAAATCCATTTTTTGACACCAATGCCAATGGATGCTATTTTTTTATGAACTTGCTTGCCAACCCAAACACCTGTTGCTCCTGACTTACAATAAGACGATATATTATAATCTTTGAGTGTATTGACCACTGTTACTTCTAGATTTCTTAAAATTTTATGTGTATCATAATTTCTTTTTCTTAAATCTAAAATAGGGTAGACGATGATTTGTCCAGGTCCATGAAAAGTAACTCCACCGCCTCTTTGAACTTTTACAATCTCTCCATCCCATTGTTGAATATCCTTTACAGTAGCAGAACGTCCTATAGTTAAAACAGGTGGATGAGAGCAAAGGATCAGAGTTTCATTGGATTTTTGATAATAGACTTTTTCTAGCATTTCTATTTGAAAGTCTAGAGCTTTTTTGTAAGGGATTAAACCTAGATCTATTAGTTCAAGCATATTCGGTTCTTTTCACTCAAAATGAGCCACACCTCTGGTGTGTTTTTGGGCATTGCTCTGACAGCTTACGCTGTCCAAAAAGAGCAATGCCGCAAAAAACTGCTCATTTTGAGTAGGGAGGATCTCCTCATTTCTTTACACCATGTTAAGGAAAAAGTTCAGTTTTAGGGCCTGTTGCCGGGTTGCCGGATCCCGGATCCCGGATCCCGGATAAAATCAAATTTAATTTTAAGTATTTTTACACAGTTTGTATAAAAAAGCACCTAATTTGGTTCACTAAAAGTGGTCTAGCCTCTGTTTCCCTAAAATTGAACTAGCCGTTTGGTTCACTCAAAATGCATCATGCCTCTGGCATGTTTTTGGGCAATGACCGCAATGGCTTTCGCCATTGGCAAAATGGTCATTACCTCAAAAATCTATGCATTTTGAGTAGAGGAGGATCTCTTCGTTTTTTTACTCCATGTTAAGGAAAACATCCTTCTAATGGGTAGCCCGACGGCTGTCGCCGTCGATCAAAGGCTAACTGCCTCATTTGATTTGCACTAAAAGTAAACTAGCCTCTGGTCACTTTTGGGTTGCCAGCCGAAGGCTATCGCCTTCTTATCTTTTTCACTAAAAATAAACCAGCCTCTGGCTGTTTTTGGGCATTGCTCTGACAGCTATCGCTGTCCAAAAAGAGCAATGCCTCAAAAATCCGTTTATTTTTAGTAGGGAAGGATCTCTTCGTCCTTTAACATGATGTTAAGGAAAAATTCCTTCATCACCAATGGCAACCTAGAAAGCTTGACCACTTTTAGTAGGGAGGATCTCTTCGTTTTTTAACTCCATGTTAAGGAGTTTGTTTCACTTGAAATGAACCACACCTCTGGTGTGTTTTTTGGTGTTGCCTGCAAAGGCTTACGCCTTTGACAAAATAGGCAACACCTAAAAAATCTGTTCATTTCAAGTAGGGAAGGATCCCTTCGTTTTTTAACTCCATGTTAAGGAAAAAGTTCAGTTTTAGGGCCTGTTGCCGGGATGCTAGATCCCGGATCCCAGATAAACATCGTGTTGGAAAAAAGTAGGAATATATATTCCTAATAATGCAGTTATTAAAGCAAGTTTATTTACAGATTTGGTGAACTTCTTCTTCTGATAAGCCAGTAATTTCACAAACTTCTTGAATGGTCATGTTTTTTTCAATAAGTTTAAGAGCCACCTCTTGCCGACCTTCTTGTCGACCCTCGGCGATACCTTCCTGCCGACCCTCAGCGATACCTTCCTGCCGACCTTTAGCTAAACCTTCTAATAAACCTCTTTTAACCATTGGTATATATGCACCCATCTTACCTCCTTCTACTTTGACTAATTTACTATCCTTATCTGAAGCTAATTTCAAACATCTATTGAAAAAATCCAAATCTATTTTTGGATTTCTACGATATAAATGATATTGAACTGCTGATAATATTATATCTTGATTATTCACTCCATGCAACCCTTTAAACAATTTCACTAAAAGTAAACCAACCTCTGGTTGCTTTTGGGCATTGCTCTGACAGCTATACGCTGTCTAAAAAGAGCAATGCCTCAAAAGTCCGTTTACTTTTAGTAGGCAGGATCCTTTCCTTTTTTAACAAGATGTTAAGGAAACAAGATGTTCCTTTTTTTGTTTTTTTATTCTCTTTTAGATTCTGCGTAACTTTCAAAAAAGCAGTAATTAGGGAGGAGGATAGGGCAGTGGGAGACTGAATGAGTTGGTTCACTAAAAGTGGTCTTTTTCACTAAAAATAAACCAGCCGTCATTTTCACTAAAAGTAAACTAGCCTCTGGCTACTTTTGGGCAATGACCGCAAAGGCTTTCGCCTTTGACAAAATGGTCATTGCCTCAAAAGCCTGACCACTTTTAGTAGGAAGGATCCCTTCGTCCCTTAACTCCATGTTAAGGAAAAAGTTCTTTCTTACACCTTTTGGCTCACGCCGTCGATCAAAGGCTGGCTACCTCAAAAGTCCGTTTACTTTTAGTAGAAAGGATCTCCTTGTCTCTTAACACGATGTTAAGGAAACAAGAAGTTCATTTCTCTGTATTTTCTAAAAGATGGAAAAAAGGTATTTAAAAATTGGAAATCCAGTGATTCTAGCTAGTTTGTTTCACTCAAAATAAATCATGCCTCTGTTTCCCTAAAATTGAACTAGCCTCTGGTTGCTTTTGGGCGATGACTACGACGACTGTCGTCGTCGATAAAATGGTCATCGCCTCAAAAGTCCGTTTACTTTTAGTAAGGAGGATCCCTTCTTTTTTTAATACCATGTTAGGGAAACAAGGTGTTCGTTTCTCTGGATTTCTTTGAAAAGGTAGAGAATTTGGGTTTAAAAATTAGATTTTCAGTGATTTCAGCTATTTAATACTGTGACTTTTGTATAAAAGTTACAGTATTAAGTGTTTGTAATTGTTAGACTTTTTTAGGTCGACTTTAGAAATTTCTAATTTTTCGTCTAACACAATTCTTATCGTTTATTATGACATAAAACTTTATATTTTTGTTAAAAAAAATCAAAAAAAGTGACATTTTGTATCAAAAAGAATCACTTTTTTTAATTTTTGTATCATCTTGAAACACTTTACTAATCTTAAAGACATAAGATCAGAAAAATAAGTAGCGATTTTTAATTCTTGTTTTATAACTTTTGTTTTGTTTGATTTTTCAAAACAATTTTCTTGCAAAAAACTGTCTGTTTTTTACTCTTTCAAATTGTGACTTTTATACAAAAGTTACAGTGCTAAGTCCTTGAAATCACTAGGTCGTTTAGGATGGGTTCATTAAAAGTGGCCAGAAGCTGGTTTACTTTTAGTGAAAAGGAAATCAATAGAAGGAAATCTTTTTCCTTAACATGTGGTTAAGAGAGAAGGATATCCTTCCTACTCAAAATAAATAATTTTTCTAGGCAGTTAGCCTTTCATCGACGGCGGTAGCCGTCAGGCTAACTGCCAGAAAACATGCCAGAGGCATGATTTATTTTGAGTGAATTAAACCGTGGAGGTTATTATGGAACGTTTAATTAAGAATCAAAAAGGTTTTAGTTTAATTGAATTAATGGTCGTCGTGGCTATTATTGGAATTCTGGCCGCTGTGGCTATTCCAAACTATCAACAGTTTCAACGTAGAGCTATCCAAACAGAAGCAAAAGCTAAGTTAGGTGCTTTATATGTAGCTGAAACTACATTTATAAATGAGTGGGGATCCGGTACTACGAATCTTGAATTATTAGGTTATGATCAAAAGGGAGATGCAAGTTATTATATTGTAGGATGGCATGCTAGTGATAATGTAGAAGGTGGTACAATAAAACCGAATAACTCAACAACAGCTAGACCTACGGGTTATAGAGGTCCACTTCCAAGTGCAACCACTACAGTGAATACTCATACTTTTCAACCAGGAAGTCATAACAAGATGGCTTATTCTGCACCTACAAATCTTCAAATAGCTGGAGCTTTGGAAAGAGTTGGAAGTTGTGGAAACAGTTCTGGTCATACTGGATGTTGTGCTGCCAATACAACATATCCAACTTGTAGTGATGCGAGTCCTCTTCCTTCTACTTGTACAGGCGGAAGTTGTACTTCTGCAAAGCCAGTTGCAAATACAGGCATTAGAAACGTAAGTTTCACTATAGGGGCAAGTGGAGTGATTGATGGTTCTACTGAGGTAGGAACAGCCGGAGCAAATTTAGATCGATGGACTATAACTCAAGAGAAGACTTTAGTAAACTCACAGACAGGACTTTAAACATAATCCTTTAATTTTAAAGTTTAAGCATGATGGAGCATAAAGGCCGTTTGCTACGGCCCTTATGTTCTTTTTAACAATAAGGGTTTAACGGCCCTTTTGTTTTAGTTTTATTAATTTTTAACCAAACCATAAGGGGGTGAATTATGCCAGTACCTATTTTAATACCAGTTTTCGTGGGGGGAATTATTGTCGGTGTAGTTTCTTATAAATCCTTAGATACAGCTTATGAGCATGGTGTAAAAGAAGGATTGAGACGAGCAAAAGGCAAGAAGCCTATAAAATTTGCTGAAAACAAAAAGCTATTGAAAGAACTTAAAAAGATGGGAATGACAATACAGGATACTGTTAATCTCTTATTAAATGCTAAAAATGGAAACATAGAGGAGCTTAAAAAAGATGCTCAAAAACTTATAGCTAGCAAACCTAAAAAATCTAAGAAGCTTGAGAAAAGGTCTAAAAGGAAAAAAACTTAATCTCTCTTTTGTTTTAACTAACTTAAGGATGTAAAATATGGAAACATTATATACCTATGTTTTAATCTTACTTTTATGTGCTTGTTTTTGTTTTGCTCTTTATAAGGACCATAAGAAATATAAAGGAGAGCAGTTTAAAATATATGCTTATGCTTTTTTAAACTTCTTATTTGTGGCCTTTGTGACAGGTTGTACAAAAGTTTTAATCTTATTCGGATCTAGATAAAAAGCTTATTTAAGGGCTTAACCGCCCTTTTGTTTTATCCAAACTAAAAGGAAAGAAAGTATGGACAAAGCCGTGGAAATTTTAGCTTTAATATTGGTTTTAATGGCCGTCGCTTTATCAACATTTGTATATTTTTTTATGTTGCCTTTTGAATTGGCATTTGGCTTTTTAGGACCGATCATCAGTAAGATTATCGGGTTTTCAATAAGTATGTATTTTTTGTATATATTTTTTGCTTACGACAAAAAACTAGAGATATTTGCCTTATATGTATGCTTATATCTAACTTTGTTTCTTATGAGTTATGTGATGATATTTCTTATGGGTATTGTATCTAAAATAAAATCATAAAAGGGCTTAACGGCCCTTTTGTTTTAACTAAATTAAAAGAAAGCGGGGTAGCCTTATGTTTTTTAACAATAAAAAAATTTTTAAAAGCACAAAACAAAAATATAATATTATTTATTTTGATTTGATTATGTTGTTAGCTTTGGATGGAATAGATCCGGAAAAAGTACTTGAGGCACTTATCAAAGACCCAGGACGAATAGAGGATGTTGTAGAACATTATAAAAAGATTAACTTAAAATCTACCAAAGAGAAAAGAGAAGAGCATTATTATAGAATCCTTCAATGGACAATGCTTTCTCTTTTAGAAGACGGGTTTGATGTTTCAGAGTTCCTTAAAGAACATTTGGATAACATAAAAAAAATAATGAACAAAAGGGCATCATAAAGAAAGCAGAAAAGGAGAGATTATGTGGTATTTTAGTAAAAAGAAAGAAACACCAAGCGTTTATGATGATTTTCATACAATAATTAACACTAAAGAGGAAGACCTAGAAGGTTTAAATGCCGAAGAATTGCTCTTACTTCTAAGAAACACAATGTCTGTGCAACGTGCAATAAAAGACTATGTCATAAAAATAGGATATAATCCTATAAAATATTATGAGAACTGGATTACCATCATGATGTTTGAAGGGAAGGAAAAGCCAGGGAATTTATTAGAGGTTATGGCTTGTACTCGTCTATATATGGCCGTTAGAGATGTACAACAGCTTGGTAAAGACCCTGTTAAATTAGCTGAGCTAGCTATAAAACCACTTGATAAGAAATAGAAGAAATAGTATCTTAATATAACAAATATTGAGGCATTATAACTTTGGAAAATGTCAAACAATATGTAGCTTATTATAGAGTATCAACATCAAGGCAAACTATTGGCTTACAAACTCAAGAGACAATGGTTAAAGCCTATCTTAAAGATCAATTCTCATTAAGTCTTGAATTTGACAGTTGATTTGCGAATGCAGATATCTTTTTTGAGAATATTTTATTTATAGGTATTAGAGGATTTTGATTTTTAAATTTCTTCAAAACTTGTAGTAAGACAAATTTTTGTAAATTTTTATCAATAAAGTCTTGATATAGAAAGCTATACATTATTGAGTAAAATGATGATGAAAAATGATGTAAAACATGAGAAGCCTAAAAATAAAGGGAAGGGGAAGATGAAATTTCAGATGAATAAATTAATGATTTCCCCTAAATTAAAAAGCTTACAGTAAAAAAAGCTCACATTCTAGTGGCACAAAATCTTATTACGCTTATAACCTACTGAAATCTCACAGCTTTATTTTTTCAGGCTATCAAACTCAGGACTTACTTTTTAGCTTTAAAATATGATCTTGAGATAAACCTGTCACCTGAGAGATTAAAGCAATATTCATATTCTCTTTTAACATATTGTGTGCAACTAATTCCATACCCTTTTCCATACCTTCTTGCCGACCCTCAGCGATACCTTCTTGTCGACCCTCAGCGATACCTTCTTGCCGACCCTCAGCGATACCCTCTTGTCGACCCTCGGCGATACCTTCTTGCCGACCTTTAGCTAAACCTTCTAATAAGCCTCTTTTAACCATTGGTATATATGCACCCATCTTACCTCCTTCTACTTTGACTAATTTACTATCCTTATCTGAAGCTAATTTCAAACATCTATTGAAAAAATCCAAATCTATTTTTGGATTTCTACGATATAAATGATATTGAACTGCTGATAATATTATATCTTGATTATTCACTCCATGCAACCCTTTAAACAATTTCACTAAAAGTAAACCAACCTCTGTTTCCCTAAAATTGAACTAGCCGTTTGGTTCACTCAAAATGCATCATGCCTCTGGCATGTTTTTGGGCAATGACCGCAATGGCTTTCGCCATTGGCAAAATGGTCATTACCTCAAAAATCTATGCATTTTGAGTAGAGGAGGATCTCTTCGTTTTTTGACCACATGTTAAGGAAAATATCCTTTTAATGGCACTTAGCCCAACGGCTTATCGCCGTTGATCAAAGGCTAACTGCCTAGAAAATCCATTTATTTTGAGTAGAGAGGATCCTTTTTTCTCTTAACACCATATTAAGGAAAAAGTTCATTTTAAACCCGCCAAGGACTCAGGAGGAAATTTTTTAGATGAAAAAATTCATTACGATCAATCTTCTAGAAACTGACTGCCGGGTTGCCGGATGCCGGATCCCGGATCCCAAATTCCGGATCCCGGATGAAAATCATGTTAGGGGAACAAGACGTTCGTTTCTCTGGATTTCTTTGAAAAGGTAGAGAATTTAGGTTTAAAAATTAGAAATTAAGTGATTTCAATAAGTTAATACTGTGACTTTTGTATAAAAGTTACAGTATTAAGTGTTTGTAATCGTTAGACTTTTTTAGGTCGACTTTAGAAATTTCTAATTTTTCGTCTAACACAATTCTTATCGTTTATTATGACATAAAACTTTATATTTTTGTTAAAAAAAATCAAAAAAAGTGACATTTTGTATCAAAAAGAATCACTTTTTTGAATTTTTGTATCATCTTGAAACACTTGACCAATCTTAAAAACATAAGATCAGCAAAATGAGCAATGATTTTTCATTGGTGTTTTATAACTTTTGATTTGTTTGATTTTTCAAAACAATTTTCTTGCAAAAATTTGCCTGTTTTTTACTCTTTCAAATTGTGACTTTTATACAAAAGTTACAGTGCTAAGTCATTGAAATCACTAGGTCGTTTAGGTTTGTTTCACTAAAAGTGGTCTAGCCTCTGGCTACTTTCTGGTTGCCAGCCGAAGGCTATTCGCCTTCTTAAATGCTGGCAACCTAGAAAGCCTGACCACTTTTAGTAATGAGGATCCCTTCGTTTTTTAACACAATGTTAGGGAAAAAGTTTTTTTTGATGCCGGGTTGCCGGTTTACCGGATCCCGGATGGACATCGTGTTAAGTAAAGAGGAGGAAGGAAGGGTTAGGTGGAGTTGAGCATTTAAGGGATACAAACAAGCCTGACTAAAAGGTAAAAGAGGATGGTTTAAGATGCTATCCATAAATTTTTTAATATCATTTTAACAATATAAGGGGGTTTAAAATGACATATTTATTTACTAACCAAAAAAGAAATCAAAGGGGCTTTAGCTTAATCGAGCTAATGGTCGTCGTAGCAATTATTGGATTGCTTGCGGCATTTGCCATACCACAGTATGGTAAGTTTCAAAAGAAAGCAAGACAGCAAGAGGTTAAAGTAGGTTTAAGTGGTCTTTATACGGCTGAAAAAGCTTTTATCACAGAATGGAATTATGTAACATCCGATATGACTCAACTTGGCTTTCAGATTCAAGGAAGCAGTCCTTTATATTCAATCGGCTTTGCTGATGTTTTAGGAAGTGGTAGAGATGCGGCACAAAGCCCGGCACCATCAGGGTATGACGGGCCAGATTATGTTGCTGCTGATGATGCACCGCATGTGGGTGGTACATGGCCAACACCAGGTACTTATAGCAATTCTCATACCATCTTTGGAGCAGGTGCCGCTTGTAATACTTACACCACACAACCAACCTGTGATGCGGCATCCGGTTGTAGCTGGGGTACAAACTGTACTGGTACACCAACTGGTGGATTAAGTATTGGCTCTGGTAGCACTATCACATTTCGTGTTGGTGGAATCGGATACCTTGGTGTTAAGTCTTCACCGACAGCTACAGATTACGATACGTGGACAATTAATAATTCAAAAGAATTAGAAAATGAGAATGAAGGTCTTGATAAATAAACCTCATTAATTCAAATATAAGGCTATGGGTTTATCAGGCCCATAGCTTTTATTTTATCTTTGGAGACTATAGTCATGTTAAAAATAAGAAAAGCCATCAGATATTTAGCAAAGCCGAGACAATTTATGTATTTATTGGCTTTATTGGTCGGTCTTTGGCTAAATGCCTTTTATATGTTTGCTGAGGACAATTATCTAAGAGCTAAATTCAAGTCTGATCAAGAGATAGAAAATCAAGAGAAAATACATGATAAAACATACCAAATAGATTTGAACACCGGACGTAAGTCATACGATAGCGTCTTTGATCCGGATGAGGCTATTAGAAGTAAGAGAATAGATACGATTGAGAGGTATCTCAATATATGCAATAGAGCATCTTGTCGATTGATCGGTGGATTAGAACCCACAATAAAAGTTTGCAATAAAGAGCTGTCAACATCCCGGAATTTTCATAAGTATAGGGTTTATACGTGTAAATTAAAGATCACACTAGAGAATGACCAGCCTATGGATTGTACGAGGGTAAATTGGAGTGATGTAAAAGGCTTTTGTGAAAAGTTAAAAGATACATAAAACCTTTTTGAGAACTTAATTATGAGTTTTCATTTTACAGAAGGGCCAAATGGCCCTTCTGTTTTTAATAGGGGGGATATATGGACAAAATTTTAGAACGATTAGTATTTGCTCTTATGTTTATATGTTTACTACCCCTTATGTTAATATTTGCTATTATAACTCTTTTTTCAATACCTTTTGATATATTTTTTGAGACTTTTTTAGGTCCGATTTTAGGAAGGATAGCCGGTCTCTTGATGGGGCTTTATTTTATTTATCTTTTTTGGGGAGCTGAAAATAAAATATTTATAATATGTTTTTTGGTGTGTTTTTATTTCTTTGCAATTTTTAATAAGATACAGTTTTTTAAAGCCCTTGCTAATATGGAAAAAAAGAAAGAGGGAGTCCCTAAGGAATTAAAGAACACCAACGTTAAATGATACATAATCCTTTAATTTTAAAGTTTAAGCATGATGGAACAGAGGGGCCGTTGCTAAGTCCCTCTGTTCTTTTTATAATAAATGGATGTTTATGATGAATTATTCAAATGATTTTTTTGATAGTTTATGGTTTTTTATAAAAAACATTCTTTTATATTTTAAAGAAAATTCAGAGGTGCTTATCTTTTGCATAGTTATTGGAATGTGAATTATAAGTTTAAGTCTTTATAATCCATCCATATTAGAAACTTTTAAGAAAAGTTATTTTTAAGAGTTAGAATCTAAAACATTTAGTTTTTTCTGTATTTCTCGTATTTTGTTCTCTGTGGACTCTGTGATTTTTGCAATGGTCGAAATATCCATATTATTTTTAAGCATTTTTAAAATGATACTTTGTTCCTTTTCTTGCAGGCCTTCCTGTCGCCCTTCTTGTCGCCCTTCCTGTAATAATCTTTCTCTTGTGATCTGTAATGGTGGCATGGTTCTTTCCTCCTTTGATATATGTTTTTCTTCTATCTTTTGCAATACTTTCCATGTAAAACTAGGATTATAAATCCTGTCTCTTTCACTAAAAGTAAACTAGCCTCTGTTTCCCTAAAATTGAACTAGCCTCTAGCTACTTTTGGGCATTGCTCTGACAGCTTACGCTGTCTAAAAAGAGCAATGCCTCAAAAGTCCGTTTACTTTTAGTGAAAAACAGAGGTGTGGCTCATTTTGAGTGAAACAGAGGCCAGCTCATTTTGAGTGAAATGTTCAGCTTTCAGTCAGTACTGTTATCCTATTGACAAATGAATCAGAAGCTTATAGAGTACAAAAAGACTATATTAATGAGTAAAAATGGTCACAAAAATATGCAGGGGGATGGGTCAACTATGCTGAACCTTGAACCTCTACAAGTTTAATGCTCTTAAAGACGATATGACAGAAGTAAAGACAAACATTGCAGAAATAAAAATTAAAGATTCCAATCAAAGGATTTTAGATATTCTAATTCAAGGTAAAGCTGTTTCTAATGAAATTTCTATTATTTAAAAAATTATAACTAATGGCTAAGAAATGACGTTGATCACAAGAGAGCAAAAACAATATTTATTTCAAACCCTTTGTCTACTTTCCACTTTACTGGTGGTATCCATTTTATTGGTATTGCTTTTGCATATTTTTTTAGAAGGTAAAGATTGGCTGAGTTTTGATTTTTTAACAAGTTATCCTTCTCGTCGGCCCCATTTAGCAGGGATCAAAGCAGCTCTCTACGGTAGTTTTTGGATTATCTCTCTAACAACACTTATCTCTGTTTTTGTAGGTGTTTCAACTGCTCTTTTTTTAGAAGAATATGCTCCTAAAAATTCCAAATGGGTTTACTTTTTGCAAATCAACATTGCTAATCTTGCAGGGATGCCTTCTATTATTTATGGACTGTTAGGTTTAACTATTTTTGTGCGATTTTTTGCACTTGATCAAAGTGTTTTAGCAGGCTCTTTAACCCTTAGTTTGCTGGTGATACCTATCATTATTATGGCTTCTCAGGGGGCTATTCGATCTGTCCCTCAATCCTTAAGAGATGCTGCTTTTGCACTTGGTGCTTATAAATGGCAGGTGGTGTGTTTGCAAGTGCTACCCGCTGCTTCTGCTGGCATTTTAACAGGTATTATTCTTTCAACGTCTAGAGCCATAGGAGAAGCAGCCCCTTTGATTATGATAGGGGCTTTAAGTTTTGTAGCTTTTACACCTGAAAATATTATGGATTCTTTTACTGTCCTGCCTGTACAAATCTTTAATTGGGCGTCTAGACCTCAAGAAGATTTTCACAGTCTTGCAGCAGCAGGTATTATTGTGTTATTAAGTTTACTTTTGTCCTTGAATTTTTTAGCTATTTTGATTAGAAACTATAGCCGTAAAAGGTATAAAATATGAACTTGCAAGAAAACTCTCACAAACACACTCCCATTATTCAAACTAAGGATTTAAATATTTCTTACGGTCAGATACTTGCAGTTAAGAATGTCTCTTTAGATATTATGAAATCTAAAGTATCAGCGATCATTGGCCCTTCTGGCTGTGGTAAAAGCACTCTATTAAGATCTTTTAATAAAATGAATGACTTTATTGAGAATATTACACAATCAGGGAGTATCTTTATTGCAGGGGAAAATATTCTAAGCAAAAAAGTCAACGTTGTAAAATTAAGAAGAAAGGTAGGCATGGTTTTCCAAACACCCAATCCTTTTCCTAAATCTGTTGCTAAAAATATTCTTTGGGCCCCTCAAGTGAATGGATTAAAATTTAATGCTGATGAACTACTTGAAGGCTCACTTAAAAAAGCAGCGTTATGGGATGAGGTTAAAGATAGACTTCATTCTTCTGCATTAAAGCTATCTGGCGGACAACAGCAAAGGCTTTGTATTGCTAGAACCATTGCCATGAATCCAGAGATTATTTTAATGGATGAACCTTGTTCCTCTTTAGATCCTAAATCTACAGCAAAAATTGAAGAACTTATTTTGCAACTCGCTCAAGTCTATACCATTATCATTGTGACACATAATATGCAACAAGCTTCTCGTATCTCTGATTTTACACATTTTTTTTACGAAGGTGTTTTAGTAGAGTCAGGACAGACTGATCATATCTTTACCAATCCTCAAGAACAAAGGACAGAAGATTACATTACTGGCAAGTTTGGTTAGACTGTTTTGTTGACACTACTGGAATAAAAATAGATTTTTTAAGCAAGAGGTATCTTACATGAACATAATTATCGTCGATATTTTTTTCCTGGCTGTAGGACTCCTGGTTGCATTTTGTAAATCCTCTCTAATCTTTGAATTTTCATTGAGATAAAATCTCTCTCAGATGCATCTAATGAGCTTTTATAATCCTCTAAGAACTTTGACAAAAAAGTGATGGCTTTTTGAAACTCTTTTTGTTCTTCATAACAAGTTGACAGCGATAAAAAAACTTTATTTGTTATAGACTTTTGAGGGAACTTTTCAATAAGACTTTCATAAACAGAGCTTGCTTGTTGGAAGTTTCTCTGTCCAAGCAAAATATCTCCTTGAAGGACAAGTACCTCAAATCGATCGCTTTGTTGTATCTTCTGTAACTCAATCTGAGCTTGCTCTAACTTGCCAATGTGATAATAAGACCTTGCAATTTTAAGTTGGATATCTAGCTTTACTGAACGGCTTAATTTAAAATCCAGCAATTGACTTAACTCATCGATAGCCCCATTGTAATCTCTTATATCGTTAAAATAAATATTAGCAATTTTTTTTTGACTCGCAAGTCTTTCCTCTCTGTCTTGAGAGTAGAGCAGAACAAGACGTAGATATCTCAAGCGAAGATTAATTTTAAAAGCACTTTGAATATTATTTTGTGAGTCATTGTTGATAATATGAAGACCTAGTTGAGAAGCTTTAAGTAATAATTGAGGGTCTTTGTTGAGTTCTATTGTCTTGTTGATATGCACAATGGCTTGAGTGGGATTTGGGCTTTCTTTTGCCTTTTCAAGGTAAGAAACATTCTTAGGTGTTCTGGTACAAGCAAGAAATAAACCCAATGCCAGTGCAGTTATTTTTAAAATATTTTTCATAAAAAACTCTAAAATAATAGCTTCAAGATAACCCTTATGATATTACAATTTATGGATCACATCTATAGATTTATATGAAGTAAGGCAAGCATAAGAGTCAACATAAAAGCAGACACGCCGTGTCATAAAGTCAATTTTATTTATAATTATGATTCATGTATGTATATTATGCAATATTGTTGTTTGTATTGTACTCTAATGTAAATGATAGGTTAAGTTTTATAGAAATTAGGAGGACTTTTTAAAGTGTGTAGGTTTTTTTCAAAAATAACTTTTTTATTATGTGTTTTGTTCCCTTTTTATAGCAGTTTTGCTCAATTAGCAAAACCTGTCCTGATTGATTTTGTAAAAGAGCATTTAGGTGAAAAATTTAATGAACCTGAATGGAAAGAATGGCAGGATATGATAGCTGATCAGCATTTTGTAAAATGGACTGATAGAGATATGAAAGATTTTTTGCATCTTCTGACAAGAAAAATAGGCATAGATCAAACTTTAAAAAAAATAAAAGAACCTGATTATTTTCATGATCACAACTATCTAGAATTCACACAAAGGATTAAGCTTCTTACTTCTTATATAGGTGAAGATTCTGTTTGGCTATGGGTAGAAATTTTAACATTAGAAGAATTTCATTTGGGCCGTAACAATATACAAAGGACAATCCAGTGGTTTGAAGACTACGTTGGAAAACAAGAAACTTCAATATTGATGCAAGAAAATCTTTTCTTCTTTTTAATAACTGTACCTCGTCAATTAATACACGTAGAGAATCTTTTACATGAATTTTGTGGCATAAGCAGAGAAGATATAAAAGAAAATATCAAGAATAATCCTTCGTTCTCAAGGTTTATCATGACGGCAAATTATGGCTCTCTAAAAAATGTTATAGCCTTACTCACAGATGATCGTGGATTTCATATAAGTCAAATCAGAACCATGATTCAAAAATACCCTGATGCCTTTATTATTGCTAGAGATTATTATTTAGAAAGCAGTATAGATATTTTAGAAAAGATACCCTTAACAGAACAAGATACAAATAAGATTATTGAACAATCATTTAATACTTTAGTGACTAACAACATAACATGGGATCAATTCAAAGACTTAATAGATTTTATGATTTATAATAGATTCACAATGAAAAGTATAAAAACAATGATCAAACAAAATTTCTATGCCTTTTTGAATATTGCAAAATTTTTGATAGAAGTTTTAGAGGCAAAAGGTTTTAACAAAATCAATATCAAATATATAATGATACAAACCTTTGAAAGTCTTTCTTATATGAATGAAGATATGGTGACCCATTTTCGTAAAAGCATTGAATTGAAAGAAGCCAGCATGGACAAGCAAAGGGTGGAAAGTGCTGTCATTGAGTTTATGTATAACTTTGATTTTGCAACAGAAGAAATACTCACAATGCTGAGGCAAAATCCTGTTGCCTTTTTTATGTTCACAAAACCTTTAGTGGAACATTTAGATGACTTACAAACCTTTACAAAAGAAAAAATAAAAAATATCCTCATAGATACATTTAGACAATTAGCTAAAAACAAAAACATAAATGAGCTAAAGGATTTTATGGAAATTTTTAAGATTCCAGAAAGTAAATTATTTCAAAGAAATTATAATTGTACTGCTTCATTGGTTCGCTAATTCACTGTTTCATTGGTTCACTAAAAATAAACCAGCCTCTGGCTGTTTTTGGGCAATCAGCCCGACGGCTCTCGCCGTCGATCAAAGGCTGATTGCCTCAAAAATCCGTTTATTTTTAGTAGAGAGGATATCCTTGCCTCTTGACATCATGTTAAGGAAAAAGTTCTTTCTTACACCTTTTGGCTCTCGCCGTCGATCAAAGGCTGATTGCCTCATTTGATTTGCACTAAAAGTAAACTAGCCTCTGGCTACTTTTGGACATTGCTCTGACAGCTTACGCTGTCCAAAAAGAGCAATGTCGTTGGTTCACTAAAAGTGGTCTGACCTCTGGTCACTTTCTGGCGATGACCACGATGGCTTTCGCCATCGATAAAATGGTCATCGCCTAGAAAGCTTGACCACTTTTAGTAGAAAGGATCCTTTCCTCTTTTAACATGATGTTAAGGAAAAAGAGTTCTTTCTGATGGCGGGATCCCGGATCCCGGATCCCGGATGCCAGATCCCGGATGCCGGATCCCAGATCCCGGATCCCAGATCCCAGACCCTAGATAAACCCCACAATAAAATTATACCTATGAAGATGTTGATAAAATAGTGAGCAGTTCAGGTAAAAGCAATTGATTGATAGGCAACATCTCACTATAACGCTCTAATTGAGAAGGCTTAACCCATTCCAGTTGCGTATGATATAAATTTTTTACCTGGCCTTGCCAAGATACTATATCGTAAAATAAAAGTAATAATCGATGATCTTCTTTAATTGTATGGCAATGACCTAGCCTTAAAGATCCCACTTGAACAGTGATATTGATTTCTTCTTTCACCTCTCTTACAAGAGCCTCTTTGAGGCCTTCTCCCCATTTGACTTTCCCTCCCGGGAATTCCCAAAATCCTCCTAAATAACTTGATTCTGGTCGAAGCCCTAAGAGGACTTTCCCATCTTGACGTAAAAGAGCTATCACAACAGGAACAGTTATTTTATTATTGGTTTTTTCAATCAAGCTTTCAGTCAAGTTTTCAGTCAAATTTTCAGCCAAAACAACTCCTTATGATGATTATTCTTGACAAGTCGTGTTTTTATTAGATAAAGTATTGACTTTAAATGATACGCAAGTATATAATTATAGGGTTAGAGGATGGTTTGACAATGATTCATTTCAAAATAAAGAGAATACTTAAACTTTTAATTATATTTTTGTACTTGATGACAGCAGGTTGTTCTTCGGCTCCTCAAAAAGAAGGTGCTGGTTCTGTAGCTAATGCAGAGAGCTTATTTCAAAAAGCCACTAAGTTAGAAGCTGACAAATATTATGAAGAAGCACTGGAAGTCTATGTAGAAGTGCGAGATCAATATCCTCATTTAAAATACAGCATGTTAGCTAAGCTTAAAATGGCTGATATTTACTTTAAACAAAGAGATTACATCTCTGCTCAAGTTTTTTATGAACTTTTTAAAAGTATGCATCCAAGACATCGTCCTGATTATGTCCTTTATCAATTATCCTTATCTTATTATCATAGATTGCCTAGAGCTATTGATAGAGACTTAACCCTTGCTACAAAATGTATAGATCATCTCAAAGAACTTTTAACAAGGTACCCTCGATCTCGCCTACGTCGAGTAGCTGAAGTGAAATTTCAAGAAGTTCAGGAAAAGCTCGCTAAAAAAGAACTCTACATTGCTAACTTTTACTTTGTCAGAAAGATGTATAAAAGTGCCTTACAGCGTTATTCTCGTATCATTCAAAATACTTCTTATATGCGTTTATGGCCCAAGGCTCTGCTCAATGGAAGTATTAGTGCAGCAGAAATAGGAGATTCATCACAGAGCAAGCAATACCTCAACACATTAAAAGCTAAATTTCCTAACGTATCAGAAACTTATAAAATCCCCAGGGTGATAAGAAAATATGCCTTATGATCAAATAGATAGTAATTTTAATGAACTCTTAGATTTAGCAAGAGAACACTTTATTGGAGGTCGGTATACACAAGCTGAACCACTACTCCAACAAATTTTATTAAAGAACAATAAAGAACCTGAAATATTTCAAATGCTAGCTACTATTTATTACGATCAAGGCAAATTCAATAAAGCTATTAAAACATTTAAAAGAGCTTTAGAGGTTGACCCTGCTTACACCGATGCATCTGTGGGATTATCTATTGTCTTAAATGATTTAGGTCGTTATGAAGAAGGTCGAGAGGTTTTTGAAGCTGCTCAAAAAGTATTAGAGAAGAAAAAAACATCTGATCCTTTTATCAATAAACTTTTAGCTCAAAAACATGAGGAGTTGGGGGATATTTATAATGACAACAAAAGATATACAGAAGCCTTAGAGCAGTTTTCTAAAGCAAGAGACTTAAGTTCATCAGAAACACATATTAAATTGAAAATAGCTGATACCTTTGTCAACGCTCAAAGGCCTGTAGAAGCAGTTAAGGAATTGCGTCAAATGATAGCTCAACATCCTGAATGTTTGGAGGCCAGACAAAAACTAGGCCAGCTTTATTATGATGCAGATCGAATTGTAGATGCTGTGGAAACATGGGAGTCTATTTTATTACATGATTCCCAAAATGCTATAGCAAAAGCTTCTTTGAAGTTAGCTTCAGAAGCTCAATTAACTCTTGTCAACGAAAGGTGAATAAACAATGACCAAACCAAAACACAACGAAACACTTAAAGATGATCTCATCCTTTACATGACAAAGGAGGAGATTGACAAAATAGTCACTCAACTGGCCCAAGAAATTCAAGGAGAATATCAAGAATATCTAGGGGAAGATCTTGTTTTAATCTGTCCTCTGAAAGGATCATTTTTGTTTGCTGCTGATTTAATACGTAAAATTAACTTGCTTCTTAAAGTAGATTTTGTAGAACTCACAAGTGTTTCATTAGAAAAAGACTCCAATCGTAATACCATTAAGATCATCAAAGACATTTCTGAAGATATTTTTAAAAAGCATGTTTTGATTTTAGAAGAAATCATTGACGAAGGTCGTAAGCTAAGTTTTTTAAGAGATAGATTACTTGCTGGTTATCCAGCTTCTATTAAAATTGCAACACTTTTAGATAAACCTGCAAGACGTTTGACGAACATTCAACCTGACTTCACAGGAAAAGTCATTGAAGATAGGTTTGTAGTAGGTTATGGGCTAGATGACAATGAAATTGGCCGTAATTATGCAGACCTCTATCACCTTAAACAATAAAGTTTCATTTGAAATAAACAACTTTCACCTTATAAATTATTAAGCTACATACAGGTTAAGGTTCATACCAATACACAATGACAGGAGGACCTGTCGGAGCTTTTGCCTGTTGTGTATTGGTCGTATTATTATTGGTAGGCTGTTTTGTATTTGCCGAAGCAGAGGTTGGATTGGGATTGGCTTTGTTATTTTGAAGATTGGTCTTTGCTCTAGATAAGTTGGAGGCTGTAGCTTCCACATCGTACACAATAGCAATAATATCCTTTTGAACATTATTAGAAAGACCTGTGCTTTTGATCATAAAATTATATTCTGAGCCAAAATAAAAAGGAATTTTTTTATTTCTCATGGACTGCGTATCAATGAAACCATCTAAAAAAGTAAAAAAATCTTCTGCGTTTTGAAATAAGCCCTGTGAGGGATCACTTTTTCTCTCCTCTATAGCTGCCACAACCTCGTCTGTAATCCTTGCATCCAAAGTCTTTAATAAATGGGTACCTGCATAATTGGGATTGATGCCTTTGTTCCCATAAACAGTGATATGAGGGGCTAATAAATTATAAATTTTATTTGTTACTCCATTGACCATTTTAACTTCTTGTAAAGTCCGAAAGGGACGATTTGGTGGCAGGTCACCTCTAATATCATTATCAACAACAATTTGAGAGTAAAGATTACTTTCTGCTCCACCTTTTTGACCATTTTGATCTCTGTCAACCCAATCTGTGATATTATCAACGATTTGTTCATAATCATAATCAGGAAAGGTTCTTCCATAACTTTCTTCATTCTCCATATTGGTATCAAAGATATTAATTAATTGCATGCGGGTCATGTCTCTAAGGGCTTCTATCTCTGATGCAAGATCATTGATATCTATTTTAGAACCTTCACTTAAAATTTGTGTTGTGTACTGCGTTGATCCCATTAGGGATTCACTGACAGTATCTTGTATTTGCTCTCTTTCCACTCGCCCTAACTCTGCGGGTAATACAGAGGTGATGGGCCAAACCAAAGGGAAATTCCAAATCATATCTAATAAATGTTGCTGTCCAGCAAGCTGTTGTCCAAGTTGAGCAAATGCTTGTTTATAAATATGAATCCGAAGACGAGAAAGTTCTACTCCAGCCTTAGCAGCATAGTAAGCTTTAAGCCTGTGATATTCCTTATTTGAAATAATGTATTCAATACTGACATCATAGCTTAATTCCACAGCAATAAAGCTTAAAACAATCACAGCAAAAAGAGAGATCATCAAAGCCACACCTGTTTGTTTGTGTCTCTTTAAAAAGATATGTTTTTGAGGTGCTCTAGGGTAGTTAGCTTGATGTTTTAAGTTATTGCAAAAAGCCCGAAGAGCTTTTTTTATTTTAAGGATATAGCATTTGGTGTTCATATTTGTATCCATCCTTTTTTGGACCTTTTATTATCTAATTCCATATATCTGGAAGTTTCTATAGCCCTAGCTGTTGCACAGGTGCTTTGTTATTTACATTAGGATTGTGAGTATGCCTAAGAGGGATTACAGATTGTCTTTTAATAGGAGGTCGTTTGTTGTTTTCTACTTCCAATGTAATTTCCACAGCTCTTGGAAAAGTGTTTTGTGTCTTAGAATTCCATACAGAGTCCCAGGATTTACGTTCTCCATTATAAAAGCGAAATTCCAATAACTTGACATTTTCTAGTAATACACGTGCAGCCCCTCCTCTTTCAACATCATCATCTACAAAAGAGGCTATCCTTCTCCAAAGGCAATCAGATGTTTCATTACGTTTTATAAAACCCTTACACTCTTCTATATAATAACCCACCTCCTTAATATCACCATCTAATCCCTTGCTATAACCTCGCCCTTGAAGTAAGGTCACAAAATTTATTCGAGATTCTTCTCCTAGAAATTGTGTTGTTTGTGGTGGAGGGATCGCACCATGAGCTTGTTGTGGTTGTGTGACAGCAGTAGGAGGACGTTGAAGAGGAGGGTTTGCATTTTGCTTTTTGTTATTCCCAAGCTTTGTGAGAAGTTCATGGTGAATATCTTTAAAATGAAAAGTCATTTGTATGTCTCTTTCAATAATTTTGAAAGCTGTTTCAATAGAAGATATATTATCTATATTGGTTTGCATCCTACTTTTATCTCGAATAGATCTTGAAATAGACTGAGCTGTTAAAACAGAAAGCGTTGCTAAAATACCCATAGCAATTAAAACTTCAATGAGGGTAAAGCCTTGCTGTTTCATTGATTTAACCCTCCTGCACCTGCTCCAGCTCCAGGTAAATTGACTTGATTGTAAAAGACCAAATAAGTGGTAATACTATAGGTCAGAGTTCTGTTTTTAGCTTTCCAAAGTACAGAGACTTTCATTTCTTTAACAGCTTTAGATAATTGAGATGAGAGTTGTTGGATCATAGTCAAGGTCATTTGATTAACTCCACCTTCTTCAGATTGGCTAACGATCACAGGGGCAAGGTTAGGAAACTCTAAGGGTTTAATTTCTGTTTTCCAGGATAAATCAGGATAATCTCTGCCAAAGTCACCTTCAAGTTCTTGATCAGTGATAATATTTTGATCTTTAAATTGCAGTTCCATTTCTGTTGCTTGTTTTTGAAGTAGGTGAGTGATCACATTGACTTTTCTGCCTTTTCGATAAGCCATCACACTACCAGTCCATGAAGCTGAAAGAGCTACCAAAGCTCCAGACAATATCATCATTGCGATAAGGACTTCAATAAGGGTAAAGCCATGCCGTTTCATTTGATTTTCCCTATTCATCTGATTTCTCTCTTCAAAGCTTTTAATGAAAGCCGACGACCAATAATATGCCCCTTACCCGTTAAAGAATTATAAGTAATAGTCCAATTTGCTTTTTTCCCATCAGAAATATGAATAGCTGCTTGCTCTATGATCCCTTGAGGGAAAAAGTGTATATAAGCTTTGCCCTCCTCTACCATCTGACCCTCAACTTCAATATCTTGAAAGGAAAGAGGCTTAGGTAATAAGACAGGTTCTGGTAAAATACCTTCTTCCATTTGAAAAGTACTTAACTGGGGGGATTTTTCATTGTCTTCTTCAATGTTATTTTCATCTTCTTCATTAAAATCTTCAGAGACATAACCTGATGTGCTTTCTATCCAAAAACTATGTGGCTTTTGCTTTGAAAGGTCAAAAACCAATCGATATGTTTTGTGTTCTAGTCGAGAATAAACTTGAAGCTGTTTACCTAAAACAGTCAGTTTTCTAATAGTCGCTTTAAATTCATTCTGATGAGAACCAATGCGAGGTAGAGCTAACATAGCAAGCCCTGCTAATAGAAGTAAAATGATCATCACCTCTATCAAGGTAAAGGCTTGCTCTGCTTTGATATTAGAGATGAAGGATTCTCTGCTAGAAGGACCCTTTGCCGGTCGAAATACTTGCCGGTCAAAGTGCCTTGCCATTTAAACCTCCTTATTAACATAAATTATTCATCGTCTGAGGATATATCTTTGTCGGAGCCTGTTCCTCCTTCACGGCCATCAGCTCCTAGAGAACTGACAATATAGCTACTGCCATCTCTTTCATAGACAAACTCATTATTCCAGGGATCTCTAGGAACTTTATCAATATAAGGTTCAGGACCCCACTCAGGACAGTTACTAGGTGCCTCCACTAAGGCTTGTAATCCTTCGCCACTATCGGGGAAAAAACCACAAGCTGCATAAAACATACCCAGATGATTTTTAAGGGTTTGGATTTGAATTCTAGCTTGTCTGACATTACCACTACGCAATTGCCTCATCACATTAGGAGCTAAAATAGCCATTAAGCTTCCTACAATGACCAAAACAATCATAATCTCCATTAAGGTCATACCTTTTCGACCTTTTACTATGCTTACTATGCGATCTTGTGTGAACTGAAAATAGTTTTTCACTTCTGCCTCCTCTTTAATTTTAATAATTTTTTAGTTTTAGAGTGATTAGTTAAAAAATAAATAAAAGTATATCCACTTTTATATTATATCCACAATAAAATATTTTGTCCATCATTTTTTTTCACTAAAAGTGGTCTGTTTCACTAAAAGTGGTCTGTTTCACTAAAAGTGGTCTAGCCTCTGGCTACTTTTGGGCAATGACCGCAAAGGCTTTCGCCTTTGACAAAATGGTCATTGCCTCAAAAGCCTGACCACTTTTAGTAGGGAGGATCCTTTCGTCTCTTGACCACATGTTAAGGAAAAAGTCCTTTTGTTTCACTAAAAGTGGTCTGACCTCTGGTCACTTTCTGGTTGCCAGCCCGACGGCTATCGCCGTCGATCAAAGGCTAACTGCCTAGAAAATTCATTTATTTTGAGTAGGGAGGATCTCCTTGCTTCTGACACCATGTTAAGGAAATAAGATATGCTTCTAATTTTTTGAGAGCAAATGGGTTGCAATGAAGGAACTTTTTCCTTAACATCGTGTAAAGAGACGAGAGGATCCTCATTACTAAAAGTGGTCAGGCTTTCTAGGTTGCCAGCATTTAAGAAGGCGGTAGCCTTCGGCTGGCAACCAGAAAGTGACCAGAGGTCAGACCACTTTTAGTGAACCAACGGCTAGTTTACTTTTAGTGAACCAGAGTGAAAAAGACAAAGAGGTACTTATGGATAAACAAAAATATACGAAGTTAGATAATAATAGATCCAAAAAATGGTGTGCAGCTAATTGGAAGCTTCATAAAACACCTCAAGAAGCAGGGCAGTTTATTGATTTGTTTTTGCAAAAAGCCAAAGATTTTTTGACAGATTCTTGCTGTCAGATAGTTATTTATCCTCAAAATTTTTCTTGCCCTATACTTGCAGAGAAAACCAAAAACACACCTCTTATATGGGGTGGACAAAATGCTTATATTTCATCCTCTGGTGCTTATACAGGAGAAAACTCATACACCCTTCTTAAATGCCTAGGAGCTAGCACTGTACTTGTAGGACATAGTGAGAGAAGAACCCTTTTTAAAGAAACCAATGAAATGATAGCTACAAAAATGCAACTAGCCTCTCAAGCTGGTTTGATTCCTATGCTTTGTGTGGGTGAAAATGAACAAGAATGCCAGATGAAACAAACCAAAAAGGTTCTAGCTGAACAACTCAAAATAGGACTGAGTCGTTTTGATTTGACTCGTCCCTTATTGATAGCTTATGAACCTGTTTGGGCTATTTCTACAGGGAATCCTGCCACCTTAGAGATCATTGAAGAAGCTCATTTATGGATCAAGCAAACTCTATCATCCCTTTATAATTTCAAAGAAAATATACCAGTTCTTTATGGGGGGAGTGTGAAACCAGAAAATGCTCAAAAGCTTGCCCATGGGAAAAACGTGGATGGTTTTTTAGTAGGAGGAGCTTCTTTAGAGGTAGATAGTTTTCTTACTATTATTAAAACTTTAAACACCAACTAATTATTATGATATATACCATTTGACAGAGTGCTTTTCTTAAAGTAAAACAGACAAAAGGGGTCATAATGGATTTTTTAACCATAATACATATCATTATAGCTATTATATTAATTCTCTTGGTCTTAGTTCAAGATTCTAAAGGGGCTATGGGTAGCACCTTTGGTGGTGGAGGGGGCGGGGGTTCTAATACCTTATTTGGAGCGACTGGTGTGGAGAATGTCCTCACGAGGTCCACTAAAATTATTGTTATTTTCTTTGCACTCACTTGCATTCTCCTCACACGATTGTCTTCACAAAATAGGGACAGTGTTTTAGATACAGAAGGTCATCGTCCCACACAGCCTGTCAACACAGAGCAACCTATAGCCTTACCGCCTACAGATACCAATCCTACTGATAGAGAAGACCTAGAAGGAGATCAAATCAATCAAGCTATTACAGATGATAAAAAAAATCAATCTGTCACTAAAGATCCAATCAATCAAGGTGACAAGCAAACAAATGAGATAGAAAAAACACAAGATACTACAAATAAAAAAGAAGATAATACCAAATAAACAGTTATAAATATATCAAATCATCAATGAGTTTCTAGTGAGTTTCCAAAACTTTTAAACCAGGAAGGCTTTGCCCTTGAAGGTATTTTAAACTAGCTCCGCCTCCTGTTGACAAATTTTTAATACAAGAGTTACTTTTTTTCACAGCTGAGAGAGAATCTCCTCCACCCACTATACAATAAGCTTTTCCATGAGCAATAGCTTGAGCTATTTCAAAAGTCCCTTTTGCAAAAGTGGGGACTTCAAATAGGCCCATAGGTCCATTCCAAAAGATTGTTTGACTCTTTGCAATAACACTTTTGTATTTTTCAATTGTCTGAGGACCTAAATCATAAGCAAAGTATTTTGGTGGAATGACAGAATCTTTTGTGATCTTTGTATTTATTGAAACTTCTGATGTAATATCTTGAGTAGCTTTTGAGCAGATCACGTGATCTATAGGCAATAAGCATGTTTTACTTCGAGCTTCTAAATGTTTCAGGATATCTTTAATGGTTTGTATTTGATCATTTTGTACGGGCATATCCCCTACGTCTACACCTTGAGCTTTCAAAAAAGCATAAGCCATCAGGCCACCTATAATAAAAATATCTGCTTGATCTATTAAATGCTGTATGACGCCTAGCTTATCATCAAGCTTAGCTCCCCCTAAAATCACTGTAAAGGGCGACGGAGCTTGGAATAAAGAATCTAATAATTTCATTTCTTTTTGGACTAAAAATCCTACACCTTTTTTTTTAACGATAGTGGGTAAACCAACAAGGCTTGCATGTGATCTGTGGCAAACAGCAAAGGCATCATTAATATAAATATCTGTATAGCTTGCAAAATGGGTAGCTAAAGTAAGGGCATTTTGTTCTTCCCCTGGGTTAAAGCGTAAGTTTTCTAACATCAGTATTTGATTGAAGTGCAGACCTTGAATTAAGTGACGAGGAGCCTCTCCTAAAACATCTTCCATCAACAACACTTCTATATTTAATTTTTCTGCTAAATAGTCAGCTATGGGCATGAGGCTTAATTTTTTTTTGTCTTTTTTCAGGTGGGGACGTCCAAGGTGAGATGCTACAATAAGTTTAGCTCTTTGTTTGAGAGCATATTCAATGGTAGGTAGAGTGGCTATGATACGGCTATCATCTATAATCTTTTGATCTTTTATGGGAACATTGAGGTCTAAACGTAAAAAAACTCTTTGAGATTGCAGATCAAAGTCTGTAATGCATTTTATTTTGGATATTTTTGAATGATAAGAGACCATTTTTACTCCGGATAAAATCTTAATAACTCATTTCATAATAAGTGTTGTACTATGTTTATTTATACTATTAGAATTCTATCAGCAAGTGCAATAAATGCATGGTAACATTTAAACACTTCGAAGATCAATGAGTGTGGAGGATATATACAAAAGGATATCCCTAACCCCACCCCCCGCCCTTCGATCAAAGGCTGAGTTGTTTCACTCAAAGTGAACTGACCTCTGGTCACTTTTGGACAATGACCGCAAAGGCTTTCGCCTTTGACAAAATGGTCATTGTCTCAAAAGCCTGTTCACTTTGAGTAGAGAGGATCCTTTTTTCTCTTAACACCATGTTAAGGAAAAAGAGTTCTTTCTGATCCCTGACTGCCCGGATCCCGGGTTGTTTCACTAAAAGTGGTCTAGCCTCTGGCTACTTTCTGGCGATGACCACGATGGCTTTCGCCATCGATAAAATGGTCATCGCCTAGAAAGCCTGACCACTTTTAGTAATGAGGATCTCTTCGTCTCTTGACCACATGTTAAGGAAACAAAATGCCTTTTCTGCCTGATGCCGGGTTGCCGGATCCCAGATCCCGGAGGGAAAATCAAATCAAGAATCAATTGTCAAATGCCGTGTAATTTATTTATATAAACCCTTGCAAAGGGCATATCTTTTTTACAAACATGTTTTTTTTTACAAATATGTCTTCTCTTAACTTGCAATAGAGGAAAAATATAATATAACTCACTTATGATGAAAAAATATTTTTTATGTTTATTTTTTGTAGTCAGTGTAATCAATGTTGGTGAGACATTTGCCTTACCTCAAGAACATTGCCCTGACGTTTTACTTACTGTTGCGGATAAAGATCATCAAAGGTTCAGAGAGCTTTCACCAGAAGCTCAAAACATGCTCCAAATAGCTTCTCTCATTGCTCAAGTGACACATAGCAATAACTCTATACCAGTAAAAGTGAATATTTATCATGTCTTACTTGCAGCTTTGACAAAAATCCAATCAGCCAATGAGGCCATCTATCGTTTAAATTTAGAGGATTTAGCTGGTGATGGTGAAAATAAAAGTGCATTATTTGTTGTTTTAAAAAACCTAGGAATTTTAAGGGATTTTCAAAGATTTCTTTTAGAAGAAATAGGTTTAAATAGTAGCAACCCAGAGCCTTTTGAATTCCAGTCAGATGGATTACTTCTCCTCAATCTGAATGAAGCTGTATTGACATCGATAAAAATTGACTATGATGAAGAATTTGATCGCTTATGGAATTTAGCTATTCGTGAGAAAGAAGAAGAGATCAGAAACATACATCGTCAAAATGGTCGGATTTTACAACTTAGTAATACAGAAAATGCAGTCAGGTACATAAAAATTAGGGATAAGACAAAACGATATGATAAGACTTTTCGGATTCCCACTTTCCCAGAACATTTCTTTTTAGCGTCCTTACATGTTGATTTGCCTATTTTTCATTTTCTATCAGAGTATTTTGATGGTAAGACACCGGCTCAGATTAAAGGTACACTCTATCCATTGATAGATCAAGCTAAGCGATCTTTTTGGAATTTTTCAAAAAAGAAAAAACGCAATTCTTACTCTAAAGAACAAAAAGCAGAGGGCGTTGCTCTACTGATAGAAAAAATAAATAAAGGGATAGGAATTACTCAAGCTGTTGTAGAAATAGCAGAGAAAATAGGGATTCATGCTAGCACTCTGAATAATCTGTTTTATGAATATAAAACAGAGGTCATTGATCTAGTTATTAATAGAGAGCAAGAGATAGAATCTGAAAAAGCTATTGCAGAGGTAGCAGAGCAGAAAAATATTGATCCTGAGATTTTGCAGGATTGGATTGACAAATATAAGGAGCCATCTAAGCACACTGAAAAAAATATTTACACTAAAAAAAGAAAAGCAGAGACTATTGATCTAATGATGGAAAAAATAAATAAAGGGATAAGAATTACTCAAGCCATTGCAGAAGTAGCAGAGCAAACAAAGATTCCTACCTCTACTTTGCATAATTGGTTTTATAAATATAAAAGAGAGTCCATTGCTCTAGTGATGAACAGAGAGCAAAAGATAGGGTCTGAAAAAGCTATTGCAGAAGTCGCAGTGCAGAAGAATATCTATCCTGAGATTTTGCAAGATTGGGTTGACAAATATAAGGAGAATAAATCTAAACCTAAACAAAATTTTTACTTAAAAAAAAGAAAAGCAAAGGCCATTGCTCTAATGATGGAAAAAGTAAATAAAGGGATAAGAATTACTCAAGCTAGTGCAGAAATAGCAGAGCAAACAGGAATTCCTGCCATCACTCTGAGTAATTGGTTTTATGAATATAAAAGAGAGTCCATTGATCTAGTTATGAACAGAGAGCAAGAGATAGGGTCTGAAAAAGCTATTGCAGAAGTAGCAGAGGAGCAGAACATCGATCCTGAGATTTTGCAGGATTGGATTGATAAATATAAGGAGCCATCTAAGCACACTGAAAAAAATACTTACAATAAAAAAAGAAAAACAGAGGCCATTGCTTCACTTATTAAAAGAAAGAAAGAAATAGAAGGATCGTTTCATAAAGTTATTGCAGAAGTAGCAGAGCAAACAGGAATTCCTGCTAATACTCTGTGGAATTGGCTTAAGAAATATAAAAAAGAGGTCATTGCTCTAGTGATGAACAGAGAGCAAGAGATAGAATCTGAAAAAGCCATTTTAGAAGTAGCAGAGGAGCAGAACATCGATCCTGAGATTTTGCAGGATTGGATTGACAAATAGGAGACACCTAAACGTGAATATAAAAAAGATTCTTACTTAAAAAAAAGCAAAGCAAAGCAAAGGCTATTGATTTAGTTATGGAAAAAGAAAAAGAGATAGGATCACTTAATAAAGCCTTTGCAGAAGTTGCAAAGCAAACAAAGATTCATGTCAAAACTCTGAGGTCTTGGTTTGATGAGTTGGTTCACTAAAAGTAGCCCATTTCACTCAAAGTGACTAGAGGTCAGTTTACTTTTAGGGAAACAAACGGCATGATGCATTTTGAGTGAAAAAGACCACTTTTAGGGAAACAAACGGGAAACAAAACAATGTTACAAATTTGGATGATTTGGAAATACTTAAAAGGAGGAGGTCGGTTTATCAATTGGACCTCTTTTTTAGCACTCCTAGGGTTGATTTTAGCTGTGGGTTGTTTGATTCTCACAATGGCTGTGATCAGTGGTGTGGAATCTCATCTCAAAAAAGCTATCATTGATGTCAGTGGGCATTTTGTGATGATAGACAACCGTGGACCTATTCAAAACCTATCTCAACTTGAAAAAGAACTTCAAAAAGCTCTTCCTCAAATGAATCAAATAAACCCTTTTGTTCAGGAAGAAGGATTAATTGTTTCAAAGGGCATCCTATCTGGAGTTTTAATCAATGGTCTGGCACAAAAATCTTATAAAAATATTTTATACTTAGAACAAAGACTTTTAGATGGAAGTTTAACGCTCAAAGGCAAAGGGCCGACTCAAGCAGCTTTATTAGGTGGGGTCCTTGCTAATAAATTAAAACTAAATATAGGGGATACATTTCAAATTGTCATTCCAAGACCTCACCCCATCAATGAAAGAGCCTTTCAACCTCGCAAAGCTACTTTTTATTTAGCAGGTACATTAGATATGGGCAAACATGATTATAACGAACGCATTGTATTTGTTCAAGATAGTCCATTGCAAAAGCTTAAAGGTTGGAGACAGAACCATTATTCTGGTTTAAGAATTAGCTTTGAATCGGACATGGCTGCCAGAAGGGCTGCGACTCAAATAGGTGAGAGTTTAGGTTATGATTATTACACAGACTATTATATGAGGGATTGGTATAGTAGCAATCGTGTTTTTTTTTCAGAAGTGGCAGTTCAAAAATGGGTTATCTTTGTTGTGCTACTCTTCATTGTCATTGTAGCTTGTTTTAACTTATGTAGTACTCTTTTTATTCATGTTCTTCGACGTTTCTCTGATATTAGTGTATTGCAAACACTTGGAGCAACCCGTGGTTTTTTACTACGTTTATTTATAAGTTATGGACTTTTCATTGGTGTGGTAGGTTGCTTAGGAGGGCTTAGTTTGGGATGGGTTTTATGTCAAATCATGGAGCATTTTCGTATCTTGTATGTCCCTAGTCAAATTTATCAATTTGATCATCTTCCTGTAGAAATCCGTTGGATGGATGTTTGCTTTGTTTTAGGCATAACTCTTGTCATTTGTTTTTTATCAACCTTATTGCCAGCCTTCAAAGGCTCTCGCATTAAACCTATAGAAGGATTACATTATGAATGAAAATATGAATGAAAATATATTATTAGAAGCTAAAAATCTTGTTAAAAGCTATCAGACTGGTCAGGTAGAGGTTTTACGTGGTATAGATTTGAAAATTTACAAAGGGGAGGCCTTATGTGTTATGGGAAGTTCTGGAACAGGTAAGAGTACTCTTTTGCATTTGCTAGGAAGCTTAGATCGTCCTTCAAGTGGTCAAGTTTTTTATAAAGGCCAGGATATTTTTAATCAAACGGCTGATCAGTTAGCCACTTTTCGCAATCAAAATATGGGCTTTGTGTTTCAATTTCATCATTTATTAAAAGAATTTACAGCATTAGAAAATGTCATGTTACCTGCTAGGATTGGAGGATTGCCTTTACAAGAAGCAACACATAAAGCAGGTGTTTTATTAAGAGAGCTTGATGTACATCATCGTCAAAATCATTTGCCAAAGGAACTCAGTGGAGGGGAACAGCAAAGGGTAGCTATTGCCAGAGCCCTTATTTGCAAGCCTGATATTTTATTTGCTGATGAACCAACAGGGAATTTAGACAGCCAAAATGCACAGATCATTGAGGATATATTTTTTCAATTGCATGAGAGTAAAAAAATTACTCTTGTTGTGGTCACCCATGATCAGAAATTTTCTGAAAGATTTTCTCGTATTTTAAGGTTGGAGGATGGTTTATTTTCCTCAACAAAACCATAAAATCAATTTGTCCTTGTATAATATTCCACTGTGATAACAGCATTTGGTCTCCCTGAAGCAGTAGCCTTAATACTGATAGTATTTTTTCTAGGATCATAACTCCAATTTTTCTTTTCTATTGGACGACTAGAGGGCGATCCAGGGTTTTGCAATAATACTCTTGTCCTATTTGTCACAATAGGACGATGTCTCAGAGGGATCTCTAATTTAAATATTTTCTCGTTGACTTGATCAAAAATCTTCTTGAAGTCGCGTATATAATGATCAAAATTATGACCCCTCCCAGTATCATGTCTAATCCATGTAGCGATTCCTTCGAATGCATCTACAAGCTCTTGAACTCCATACGCAAATTCCTTTTTAGGTTTTCTTGGATGTGCATCTTCTCTTCTTCTATTTCTATCGGTATTGCTATCAAAAATGCCATTTATACTTAATTTATTGCCTTTTAACCTCCTTAAATCAGCTCGGACAGTGTGATGTGTGACATCTGTACAGTACTCCTCGGCACCTTCTTGTTCGCATCTATGTTCATTATTTTTTCCTCCTTTTTTAGGAGGTTTATAACCAAGGCTTTTAGCATAACTTGGGTATCTAGCACAGACATCTGCCTCATCAGTGATAAAAATAACAATCAGTGATGCATCAGGACGGAAAAAGTCTAATCTTTGATTTTCTGTCAAACGTGTTCCTCCAATGCTGTCCTCCAAGGACTTAAGGTTCATTTCCTCACGTTGCATTTTGCGACATTCATCATCCCCTTCTAAATGTTTGAGTATCTTTCTTCCATCAAACTTTTTCTTTAAATTCTTTCGGATGTCTGATGGAGAACTATTAGAAGAAAGTACTTTTGGTTCATTTGATACTGAAAAGATTTGTCCTGACTGATAATGTCGTCCGCTTGACACACGACGATCCACATCTACAAGAGCCAAAATAGTGGCTATCCTGAAATCAGCAGACGGTTTTAATTTATCTATAAATTGATCTATAGCACCATCCTCTTCAGTTAGCTTTGTCATAAGATCATCTACACTACCTGATGGATCAAGTACAAACAAAATATCTGTTTTGTTAAGATCCTTTTGTGTTATGGACTGTGTGTGTCTTTGATACTGGGGTGGTTTTCTTTTTTGACAAGTGACTGAGTTTCGGCCTCCATGGTATCCATCACATCGCCATCTATGATGAGTGCTTGTATCAGCAATAGCCCTAGCATTGTACCAACCTTTAAGACATTTATTTCTACGAGCATTGTTGCACACTCCATCGATGGGTTTTCTTTTTTGACAAGTGACTGAGCGACCTCCATGGTATCCATCACATCGCCATCTATGAAGTGTGCCTGTATCAGCAATAGCCCTAGCGTTGTACCAACCTTTAAGACATTTATTTCTACGAGCATTGTTGCACACTCCATCGATGGGTTTTCTTTTTTGACAAGTGACTGAGCGACCTCCATGGTATCCATCACATCGCCATCTATGAAGTGTGCCTGTATCAGCAATAGCTCTAAATGTGCCTGTACGACACTTATTTGGGCGAGCATTGTTGCACACTCCATCGATGGGTTTTCTTTTTTGACAAGTGACTGAGCGACCTCCATGTTGTCCATCACATCGCCATCTATGAAGTGTGCCTGTATCAGCCACAGCTCCAGCATTAACTCTACCTGCATAACATCTATTTTCGCGAGCATTGTTGCACACTCCATTGATGGGTTTTTTCTTTTGACAAGTGACTGAGCGACCTCCATGCTGTCCATCACATCGCCATCTATAGTCAGCACTTGTATCAGCCACAGCTCCAGCATTAACTCTGCCTGTGCGACATGTATTTTGGCGAGCATTGTTGCACACTCCATTGATGGGTTTTTTCTTTTGACAAGTGACTGAGCGACCTCCATGCTGTCCATCACATCGCCATCTATAGTCAGCACTTGTATCAGCCACAGCTCCAGCATTAACTCTGCCTGTGCGACATGTATTTTGGCGAGCATTGTTGCACACTCCATTGATGGGTTTTTTCTTTTGACAAGTGACTGAGCGACCTCCATGTTGTCCATCACATCGCCATCTATAGTCAGCACTTGTATCAGCCACAGCTCCAGCATTAACTCTGCCTGTGCGACATGTATTTTGGCGAGCATTGTTGCACACTCCATTGATGGGTTTTTTCTTTTGACAAGTGACTGAGCGACCTCCATGTTGTCCATCACATCGCCATCTATAGTCAGCACTTGTATCAGCAATAGCCCCAGCATTGGCTCTGCCTGTGCGACATGCATTTTGGCGAGCATTGTTGCACACTCCATTGATGGGTTTTCTGAGTTGACAAGTGCCTGAATTTTGACCTCCATGTTGCCCATCACATCGCCATTTATAAAGTGTGTTTGTATCAGCCACAGCCTCATCATTGGCTGTACCTGTTTGACATCTATTTCTCTGAGCATTGTTGCACTGTCCAGTAATTGGTTTTATGAATTGACAAGTCTCTGAGTTTTGACCCTCATATTGTCCATCACACCTCCATTTATAATGTGTGTCTGTATCTGCCACAGCCGTTGGATTAGGTGTGCCAGCAGAACACTCATTTTGGGCATTATTATTGCATGACCCATTAAGAGGTTTACCTTTCTGACAATCTGTAGCAGTTGTTCCTCCATGCTCCCCTTCACAATGCCATTTATAAAATTCTTCTGTGTCTGCTATGACAGCATCATCAACATCACCTGCAAGACATCCATTTCTTTGAGCATTGTTACACTGTCCGTTAATTGGTTTTATGAATTGACACGTGCCTGAGTTTTGACCTCCATATTCTCCTTCACAATGCCATTGATAATATGTGTCTGTATCTGCCACAGCCGTTGGATTAGGTGTGCCAGCAGAACATCCATTTTTGACATTGTTATTGCAGGCACCATTAAGGGTTTTATCCTTCTGACAGTCTGTAGCTGTTGTTCCTTCATGTTCCCCTTCACAATGCCATTTATAAAATTCTGTTGAATCTTCTGAGGCCTCATCATTGACTTGGCCTGCAAGACATCCATTTCTACGAGAGTTATCACACTGTCCATTGATGGGTATTCTCTTACTGCAATCTGTGGCTGTCTCTCCATTGTTGACCCCCACACAATGCCATTTATAAAATTCTTCTGTGTCGGCTATGACACCATCATCAGCATCACCTGTCACACAACCATTTCTAAGAGAATTGTCACATTGTCCATCTATACTTCTATCAGAAACAAGACCTGGACGATCATTATTATTTGTACTTGCTAATCCAATACTCTCTGAACAAAAATGTTGCCCCATACTTTCTTTCAGAGAACCAAAATAACAAAACCCACTTTGAGCTGGGCAATAATTGTAATATTGATAAGATGAGTCAATGTGATCTCCTGAAGAAATCCAAAATTTAACAAGAGTCCTCTGACACTCTTTATTTGAACTTAAACTAATATCTATAGAACCTTGACAATTTATTGAAGAACGCTTTCTATTATTGAGCTGAAATTCGCATTTGTCGGCATTTTTAATATCTAAATTTAAAATTTGGGTATTTCCTCTAGGCCTTCTATATTTATAAATATCATTGTTTTCTAGCACTACAGCTATGTCCTGACCATCATCTGTTATTTGAAATGGATTGATGTAGGCCTGCAGATTTTCTGTCACTTGAATTTCTTTTTTTCTATAGACCAGACATCCTGCTGAATCCACAGCAGAGACTTCAATGATCAAAGGGCCTGATGGCTCCCCTGTCAGGTCTATAGTCAATGTTGCACCATTAAAAATTTGCTCCCTAGAAGGTAATGTAACTTTCCACGTGATATCTGTAAAATCAGAAGCATCTCTCAAGGTCAAAGTGGCAGAAGAATCACTGGTGAAAGAACCTGACTGAAGCTCTATCTCTAATATATTTTCTAAATGACATTCTGCCCCGACCACAATCCGCTTAATGGATTGAGTCAATGAATCAGAAGAACTTCCTTGGTGGGCTGTGGCAAATAAAATGTAACTTCCTGTTTGTGTGAAGCGATGTTGATACTCATTTTGATTTGTGATTTGAGAGTCTACAATACTTTCAAAACCTCTTGTAATAGTCCATTTAAAGTTATCTGCGTTAGGATGAACATGTCTCATTTTGAGATAGACATCTGCATTGACATCAAATCTATCTTTGGGCATACCCTCGCCCTCTGAGGATAAGTAAGCAATGACTTGACCTTTTTCATAAGACAAAGATGAAGGTGCCTCGGGATTTTCTGGTTCTTGTGAAGTGGTGCTGGTAGATATGGTTTCAGACTTACAGTTTTGAAATACGACCACTAAAAAGCCAATGCAAACCAAACCTATAATATATAGACCTTTAAACTTGCTTCTTCTCACATGTATATTACGTACAAAACTGTTTGAATGATCTTGTATTTTCTTAAAAAATTTCATTTTTAAAATACCCAGAATGTCTTCAATTGATACATACCTGTTAATAATATCGGTAAGAATAAAACAAAACTTAAGTATTAAAAAAAAATAAAGCACCATTATTTGAATTGTTTAATTATGTCTTTATTTTTTACACAGAGATTTATTTTCTCTAACAGGGTGTTTATCTGGGATCTGGGATCCGGGATCAGGCAATCTGGCATCCCGGGATCCGGCATCCGGGATCCGGGATCCGGGATCCGGCATCCGGCATCCGGCATCCGGGATCAGGCAGTCAGGCAGGGATGAAGCGAATAGCTTGTTTCCTTAACATTTCACTCAAAATGCATCATGCCTTTCTTTCACTCAAAATGAGCCACACCTCTGGTGTGTTTTTTGATGTTGCCTGCAAAGGCTTTCGCCTTTGACAAAATGGTCATTGTCTCATTTGATTTGCACTAAAAGTAAACTGACCTCTGGTCACTTTCTGGCGATGACCACGACGGCTCTCGCCGTCGATAAAATGGTCATCGCCTAGAAAGCCTGTTCACTTTGAGTAAGAAGGAACCCTTCGTTTCTTAACACGATATTAAGGAAACAGAGTTTCATTTGTAGACCCGCCTGCTCCTTAAAAACATTTTAGAAGCATATCTTGTTTCCTTAACATGCTGTAAAGGAATAAAAGGATCCTCTCTACTTAAAATGAACAAGCTTTTGAGGTAGCCAGCCTTTGATCGACGGCGTGAGCCGTCGGGCTGGCTACCCAAAAGTGGCCAGAGGCCAGTTCATTTTGAGTGAAATGTTAAGGAAAAAGTTCAGTTTTAGGGCCTGTTGCCGGATGCCGGATCCCGGATAAATACCATGTTACAGTCAGTGATGATATCAATCATCAGGCCAGGCTTCGACTGCCCGTTTTCTTTCAATGACACGCTCTATGTATTGATGATAGACTTGTTCTTGGATATTTATTTTAGGTTTACTGTTCTCTTTAAAATTTTCTAGTTTGAGGCGTAGGGAATTATTAGATGATATCTCACTTTCTAGGATTTCAAGTTCTCTTTGTTTGCTCCGCCCTAATAGATTTTGTCTTTTGCATTGGCTTTTTAATGTTATACCGATATCAAGATTATAACAGTCATTATAAAGCCTAACATCATTTCTTGTAAGGCAGTTGTTATAAAGAATAACATTAAAATGAGTAGGATCTAAAAGAGAGACATCTTGACCTGATTTAAAAACATTATTCCATCTATCCAATGTATAGGCCATAATGCTATTATATTGAATACTCTCAAGATTATTATTATTTGTTGAAGGATTCACACTGATATATTCACTATCTACTCCAATATCCTCTCCAGTATCCTCAAATATCGGAAAAGACATAGCATATTCATCTTCTAATCCAAAGATATGAAGTAGTTCATGAAGCATAGTAGGACACTCTATATTGCTTGGATATTCATCAAATCTTGCCATCATAAGATTAGGAAGAGTTATAGTTATTGTGTGTGCTGGAGTGCAAATATCTTTCTTTTCATAAGCGTCTTCAAGAACAATTTCTAGCTTTTCACCACGTGGTCCTAACATCTTAGGATTTACTTGATTTATACACTGCCTTGCTTTATTTAAAAAATGTGTATGGATATGGTGATCATACGCTTCTGATACCTCTTGACTGTCTGAGCCTGAAAATCCATGAGGATCGGTATTGTGAGGATCAGCATGAGGATCAGCATGAGGATCAGAAGGAGCTATAGAGGTGAATTTTATAGGTACAGATATTTTATAGTGATTATTATTTTCTTTTTTAACAATGTAATTGGCAAAGTCACCTACTTTTTCTCTTTCTTCACCAATTGAATACTCACTACACAAGAGATGATCATTGATTTCATTTAGAAAACTTTGAGTATCACTTAAAATTGTTTCCTGGCTTAGGCAACTTTCAACTGTTTGAGGATTATGTTGTATCTGTGCTGTCAGTAAAGACAGACGTCTTTGGATCACCCGATTGTTCGTCAATATATTTTGGCATATAGGATGATTGCTTTCCTGCTGACAACGACCTGGTATAGATAATTTAAAAGAAGGATAAGCTTCATAACTTCTATAACGATAACGACGACTTGGACCTTCTTTGAGAAAACCTATCATAGCTTTTAAACAAGCATCTCCCATTCTTTTTAATTGATCCAATGCCTGATTAGATTGCTGTGGAGAACCATAGATTAACATTTGAGCCACATCAGGATGGCGACATATATCACATCCTGCATCAAAGAGAGTTTCGACCTCATTTACCAGGCTTTGATCAAGAGAGTCCACAGGTTTATAATTATCAGGATATAAAATACGACTGGCTTGATGTTGTAATAGTTGCTGTTGTATATTTATAATCATAGGTTCTATTTCTTGTAAACAAGATTCATCATAAGTGGTTGGTTCGTTAAGTGATCTCCGATCATTTGTACATAAGCTTGCTATTTTATCGTTTAAGTAGTTATTTATCCACTCTTTATTTTCACGATCTGACTGATTTAGCCATTGCTTAGCACGTTCTAAAAAAGATGACCTGTTGATCATTCTTCTATTATTATCAAAAAGAATAATAAATTTTTGGTTGTAATCATTAAAGTAATGAATGGTGACCCTTTGATTATTTTCTACACTAGAGTCTACCTGTGTGGAGGAGGATATTATTTGAGAATTAGCAACAGTAATATAAAATATAATTAAAAGAAAATATAATAATCTATATGTTTTCATTACCTAGTCCTTGTTATACTTTATAAGAAGACATTATACCGTATATCAATAAACTATAAATGTCAAGTGCTATTACATATATTTTTATCGGTATCGGCAAAAATAAGCTTTCATTTGATCTGATCAACGGCGATAAGCCGTCGGGTGTAAGAAGAGAATTCCCCCCCCCCTTCCTGGGTTTGATAGCCAGAAAAATAAAGTTGTGAGATTTCAGTAGGTTATAAGAGTAATAAGATTTTGTGCCACTACAATGTGAGCTTTTTAAACCTAAGAAATTATTGTACATTATATCAGTTTTATTGATGATTTGCTTCTTAAGATATATTTGACACAAGTTGAGTATGCCTTTCTTAATGACTTCCAATATAGATGGATCATAATAGCGTTACACCTTTTTCCAAATAGCTTATTCATAAAGGACTTGAATTTATGAATCTTTTTTATCTTTATCAATTTTTTTATATTTTCTTTTCTCTTTTATCTTTGGTATAAAGTTCTTTATTTTTATTCTTTTCTCTAGCTTTTTACTATCATCCATAATCTTTTTGTTAATTATTTCATTCTGGTCAATTTCATCGCCTTCAATATCACCATGCCTTGTCATAAAATCGCCCATAGCGTCTATAAAGCTATCCTTGTCAATATCAATATATCTTGATGCTAAAATGACAGTCAAAAAAAGACTCTCAAATCGACCGTGTTTTCTAAAATAATCAAAAGCCTCTTCAACACTCAGTGAAGTATTTCTTGGAGTATCAATAACTCTTTTCATATCTTTATAAATATTCTCAATACCATAGCCAGTATGATCACTTAAAAAATTTATAAGACCATCAAGTATTTCAAATAAAAATTTTGCTTTAAGTTGGCTTGTTTCTTTTTTATTCATAAAACCCTCCATGTTAGTTTATGTTTCTAAGTTGATTTCTTTTTATAGGATTATTTTTTGAAAAAAGCAAAAAAAAAGATATCCACATCCATAAATCAACTCAATACAAGGCATACAAAGCCGATTCAAAGCATCTTAAACGAATACGAACCTCTCGCTGTCGATATGCTTGACTATCATATCCTTTTTTAAGGCAAGGTGTTTATCCGGGATCTGGGATCCGGGATCCGGGATCCGGGATCCGGGATCTGGGATCTAGTTCCAGAGTATTGATTGTAATGAATTTTTTCATCTAAAAAATTTCCTCCTGAGCCCTGGCGGGTTTAAAAAGAACTTTTTCCTTAACATTTCACTCAAAATGAGCCACACCTCTGTTTCCCTAAAATTGAACTAGCCTCTGGCTACTTTTGGACAGTTAGCCCGACGGCTCTCGCCGTCGATCAAAGGCTAACTGTCTCAAAAGCCTGTTCAATTTTAGGAAGGAGGATGTCCTCATTTCTTAACACAATGTTAAGGAAAAAGATTTCCTTCTGACATTTGCTCTGACAGCTATCGCTGTCTAAAAAGAGCAATGCCTCAAAAATCTGCTCATTTTGAGTAGAGCGGATCTCCTTGCTTCTGACACCATGTTAAGGAAACAAGATATGCCTCTAAAATCTTTTTGGGAAGCAAGCGGGTTGCAATAAATGAACTTTTTCCTTAACACCGTGTAAAGAGAGGAGAGGATCCTCCCTACTCAAAGTGAACAGGCTTTTGAGGCAATGACCATTTTGCCAATGGCGAAAGCCATTGCGGTCATTGCCCAAAAGTGACCAGAGGTCAGTTCACTTTGAGTGAAACAGAGGCTGGTTTACTTTTAGTGAAACAACCCGGGATCTGGCAACCGGCATCAGGTCCTAAAACTGAACTGTTTCCTTAACATGGAGTTAAGGGACGAAGGGATCCTCCTTACTAAAAGTAAACGGACTTTTGAGGTAGCCAGCCTTTGATCGACGGCGGTAGCCGTCGGGCTGGCTACCCAAAAGTGACCAGAGGTCAGTTTACTTTTAGGGAAACAGCCCACTTTTAGTGAAACTTAGTGAACCAACTCACTTTGAATGAAAGTCTTCTTCTAAAATCAAGGCAAAGTTGGCTACAGATTGTCCACTTTTGAGATTAATAAGACGTACACCTTGAGCATTCCTGCCTATTGTAGAAATTTGCTCTGTTTTGAGACGAATCAATTGACCTTTATTGGTGATCAACATGAGATCATCATGTTTGCCAACACTGGCTGTACCTATAACAGAACCCACTTTATCTGTGACCTTTTGAGTGATAATACCTGTTCCACCTCGCCTTTGAGTCCTATATTGATCTGCAAAGGTTTTTTTGCCATAGCCTTTTTCTGTGACCATCATGATAATTTGCTTTTCTTCCTTACTAATATTTTCTTTTGGCTTTTCAAGGATTTCTATGCCCACAACTTGATCATCTTTTGCTAAAGCTATACCTTTGACACCTCTAGCAGTTCGCCCCATTGGCCTGACTTGATCTTCATTAAAACGAATGGACTTACCCTGTGATGTGGCAACAAAAATATCATTTTGACCAGAACTCAATTTAGCCCCTACAAGATGATCATTTAAGTCAATCGTCAAAGCAATGATGCCTGAAGGTCTTGGTTTTGAAAAAGCAGACAGTGGTGTTTTTTTAATGATGCCTTTTCCAGTAATTAAAACAACATGGCTATTCTCTTTAAACTCATCGACTGGTAAAATAGCCATCACCTTTTCTTGAGCAGATAAATTAATTAAATTAGCTATAGCTTTCCCTTTAGAAGTTCTAAGCCCTTGAGGTAATTTATAAACCTTTAACCAATAGATTCGACCCTTGTTGGTAAACACCAATAAGGTTGTAAAGGTATTGACAGCAAATATATTGCACACAAAATCTTCTTCTCTGGTACCTGCTCCTTTGATACCTCGACCCCCTCTATGTTGTGTTTTATAAGTTGAGCTGGGGATACGCTTAATATAATTTGTGTGAGTTATTGTCACAATCACATCTTCTTTAGCAATGAGGTCTTCGTCTTCAAGATCTTCTTGCCTCTCCTCAATCACAGTTTGTCTTTTGTCGCCGTATCTTTCTTTAATAGCTATGAGTTCCTTTTTAATGATTTGATAAATCTTTTTAATATCACTTAACACCTCTTTAAGCCATTGAATTTTCTTTTCTAACTCTTTGATTTCATTAAGGATTTTTTCTCTTTCAAGACCAGTTAAACGTGCTAACCTCATATCTAAAATGGCTTGAGTTTGTACTGGAGTAAAATCAAATTTTTTCATTAAGGTAGCCTTTGCTACAGAAGGCTCTCGGCTTTTTCGAATCACTTCAACCACTTGATCAATATGATCCAAAGCCTTTTTCAAACCTTGCAAAATATGAATGCGACTTTCTGCTTTTTGCAAGTCAAAAATACAGCGTTTGGTCACCACATCTTTTCTGTGTTCAATAAAAGCTTTTAGACAAGATTTGAGATCAAAAACTTTTGGTTGGCTCCCTTTATCTAAAGCTAACATAATCATAGAGAAACGAATTTGCATCTGTGTGTATTTATAAAGACGATTTAATATAACTCCACTATTTTCACCCTTTTTAATGTCTAAAACAATTCGCATGCCGGCTTTTGAAGACTCATCTCGAATATCAGAAATACCTTCAATCTTTCTCTCTTTGACAAGATCAGCAATGGATTCAATAAGGCGAGCTTTATTGACTTGATAAGGGATTTCTTTGACAATGATCGCCTCCCTATCACCTTTTTTGCTTTCAATATCCACAACTGATTTGATGGTGACGCCACCTCTGCCAGTTTTGTAGGCTGATATAATGCCATCCCTTCCTGAAATCACACCATGAGAAGGGAAATCAGGACCAGGGATAATTTTAATTAAAGAATCAATAGAACAATCAGGCTGGTCAATCAAGTGGATACAACCATTAATGACTTCTACGAGATTGTGGGGTGGAATATTAGTGGCCATACCTACAGCAATACCTGAAGATCCATTGATCAAAAGATTAGGGATCTTAGCAGGTAACACAGAAGGGATCTCTAGTGAATCATCATAGTTAGGGTAAAAATCTACTGTATTTTTTTGAATATCTTCTAGCAACTCTTCTGCTAGTTGAGTCATGCGAACTTCTGTATACCTCATAGCAGCAGGGCTATCTCCATCAATGGAACCAAAATTACCTTGTCCATCTATTAGAGGGTATCTTAAAGAAAAACTTTGTGCCATTCTCACGATACTATCATAGACAGCAACATCGCCATGAGGATGATACTTACCAATCACATCACCTACCACACGGGCTGATTTTTTATAAGGTTTATTATGTACATTGTTCATTTCGTGCTGTGCAAATAAGATGCGACGATGAACTGGCTTAAGCCCATCTCGCACATCTGGTAAGGCTCTGCCCACAATCACACTCATGGAGTATTGCAGGTAAGCGTCTTTCATTTCGAGTTCAATATCGACTTGTTGAGGCTTCATTATAGGTTCCCTTTTTTGTTTTGTTGATGACTATTGAATTAACTATTGAAAGGATTATGATAAAACAAATAGATATCATTAATCAAGTTATTTTTTAGAGCTTGCTACTGCATTATTTATTCACCTAATTTCTTACACAAATGCATTTATTTTCTTAAAAGCATAGATATATTATTTCTTAAATAATTATGTTGATTTTCGTTCAATGGCTCGGTCCATAGACTCAGGAGACATACCAAATATGTCAAAGTAAGTATCCTGATCCTTTGATCCTGAAGCATTATATGCTTGAATGATCTGATCGGATAATTGAGTAAAGGCTTGAGCAGCTGTATCTAAATCTCTTTTTGTATGGGTTGCAATAACAGAACATCGAATAAGTGCTTGACCCCTAGGAACTGCTGGATACATGACAGGGGTTGTAAAGACACCTATATCTAAAAGCTTTTGGCAAATGATAAGAGTGGCCTGATCGTCCCCTATTAATATAGGAATGATACTTGTCTGAGAATCAACTATGTCTAGTTTTGCTTGCTTGAGTTGATCTCTTAAATACTTTGCATTAGCTCTTTGTTGGTTGATTCTTTCGGGTTCTGCCCTCAAAATATTCAAGGCTGTGTTAGCTGCTGCTGTATTTGCAGGTGAAAGCCCTGCCGAAAACATAAAACTACGCGATCTATGTTTAATCCATTCAATAGTCTCATGGCTACTGCAAATGTAACCTCCCTGGGTAGCTAGTGACTTAGAAAAAGTTCCCATAATAATATCAGGACACAAGCTATAATGACTGCTAGTCCCTCGACCTTCTTTGCCAATAACTCCCAATCCATGAGCATCATCTAAATAAATTTTAGCATTGTATTGTTCAGCTAAATCAGTCATTTTGTCTAAAGGAACAATATCTCCTTTCATAGAAAATACACCATCTGTAATAATGAGTTTGTCTTTTTTGTGAGAAGTTTTAAGCTTTTCTTCCAGATTGTTCATGTCTGAATGCTTGTAAACATGTACTTGAGCTTTTGTCAGTTTACAGCCTTCAATAATACAGGCATGGTTTTCTTCATCACTAAATATATCAGTGTTTTCATCTGTGAAAGAGGCTATGGCTAAATTAGCCATAAAGCCTGCTGCATAAACTAAACAAGAGTCATAAGCTAAAAAATCAGCAAGATTTTCTTCCAACTCCTCATGCAACAAAAGATTGCCATTTAAAAATCGCGACCCTGTACAACCTACTCCCCACTTTTTAATTGCATCAATAGCAGCTTGCATGACCCTAGGGTCATGGGTTAAGCCTAAATAATTATTGGATCCCATCATCACAAGCTTTTTGTTATTATGAATGACATGATCACTACGACTGTCTTCTAAGATTCTAAAGTAAGGATAAATCTTTTTACTTTTCAAGAGTTTTATAAGCCGTAAGCCATGCTTTTTAGAATCAAGCATATTTTTTCTCCTTTTGGTTTTTTTCACTAAAAGTAAACTGACCTCTGGTCACTTTTGGGTAGCCAGCCCGACGGCTATCGCCGTCGATCAAAGGCTGGCTACCTCAAAAGTCCGTTTACTTTTAGTAGGGAGGATCCCTTCGTTTCTTAACCACATGTTAAGGAAAAAGTTCCTTCTAACACCTTTTCCTTCTGATGCCGGATTGCCGGATCCCGGATGCCAGATCCCAGAAAAAGTATCCCTTCATTTCTTTATACCATGTTGAGGAAATAAGGCATTCGTTTTTTTGTTTTTTTTACTCTCTTTTAGATTCTGCGTAATTTTCAAAAAAGCATGAATATTATGAGTGGGAGGCGGGGGTAGGCTGGAGGGGTTGTTTCACTAAAAGTGGTCTATTTCACTCAAAATGAGCCACACCTCTGGTGTGTTTTTGGGCATTGCTCTGACAGCTTACGCTGTCTAAAAAGAGCAATACCACAAAAAACTGCTCATTTTTAGTAGGGAGGATCCCTTCGTCCCTTAACTCCATGTTAAGGAAAAAGTTCCTTCATCACCGCTGGCAACCTAGAAAGCCTGTTCACTTTGAGTAAGGAGGATCTTTTCGTCTCTTAACTACATGTTAAGGAAAAAGAATTCCTTCTTTTTCACTAAAAGTGGTCTAGCCTCTGTTTCACTCAAAGTGAACTGACCTCTGGTCACTTTCTGGTTGCCAGCCGAAGGCTATTCGCCTTCTCAAATGCTGGCAACCTAGAAAGCTTGACCACTTTTAGTAGGAAGGATCCCTTCGTTTCTTAACCACATGTTAAGGAAAAAGTTCCTTCTTTTTCACTAAAAGTAAACTGACCTCTGGTCACTTTTGGGTAGCCAGCCCGACGGCGACAGCCGTCGGGCTAACTGCCAGAAAACATGCCAGAGGCATGATTTATTTTTAGTGAAAAAAACAATCGAAGGGTGGCGGGTGGGGTTAGGGAGTTAGTTGTTTCACTAAAAATAACCCAACCCATTTTAAAATCTATTTTAGAATTTCATCATAGATAGGTGAATAAAGTCAAGATAAGAATAAGCATATTTTTATCAAATAACACAAAAAATAAGATAAATTTCAAAAAATGGCTTTATAGATGTTCTAAGATTTGATTTTATTTAGTAATTATTTTTTACGACAACCATAATATTTAGAGAACTCTTTTGTCAATGGTCAATAAAGTCAATAAATAAACAATAAAATGTTAATGAGAAACTTATAATACTTTCTAAAATGTTTTAAAATTCCAAATAGATTCATAAGCTTTATGTATCTGATCTAACTTCCAACAAATATGATGATTGGCAATCACATCTCCTCCTGTTTGACCTATGACTTGAGCTTTACAGTTATGTCCATTGAATTGCTCTAAAATATTCTCTTTATGCTGAAGATCTACAACTAGAATCACTTGGTAGAGCTGATCAGAAAATAAATTAGGAATATCTTCAAATAATTTTATGCCTACACAAGCTTCTTGAATAATATCTTCACAGCAACACATTTTACACAGACTGTACCCTAGCCCCCATCGACTCACAATATGGGAAGCTAGTACTTTTTGAGTCGAACATAAATCTTGCAAAGCAACAATCCATTGAGCTAAGAGGTGATGTGTTGCATTTTGAGGAGAAATATCGTATGAAAACTCTAAAAGCAAAACATCTTGTCCTTCTTGCATAATATAGTCTTTTGGAATTGCTAAGGTGCTTTCTTTCAAGCCTACCATGCCAATGGCAGGAGTTGGTAATATATTATGACTTTGAAACTCATTATAAAAACTTACATTGCCAGAAACAATAGGTGTCTGTAAAACCTTACAAGCTACATTCATCCCATCAATAGTATCCACAAATTGAGTCATTATTTTTTTATTTTCTGGATTGCCAAAATTCAAGCAATTCGTCACAGCTAGAGGTTGGAAGCCTTTAATAGCAAGTTTTATAGCAGGATAAAAGATAGCATCATGCCCTCCTAAAAAGGCATTTTGTTGCATGAGGTGAGGACGACCTCCCAACACCACTGCTAAGTCTCTTTGGCTTTCTGGTAGTTTCAATACACCTATACTCCAGCTACAATCTTTGTAAGTGTTTGCCCCCACCCTTTGATCATACTGCTGGAAAATCCAACGCCGAGAACGTCCTCGAATATCAGAAAGCTTTTTGAAAATATCTTGATCATCTTTTGATAGTGGCTGTGGAAAAATACATTGTGTATGATCCCTTTGGCTATGAGGTCTGTCGTATTCAGGGGCATCTTTTACTAAAATGTCAGGATCTATTTGAGCAATTTGTTGATGGTGCCAGTAAAGTGTAATGCTTTTTTCTTTAGTTGTATGTCCTATTTGTTGGGCTTCTAAACCCCATCGAGCAAAAATCTTTTGTAGTTTTGAGAAATTTTCAGATCGGCATAAAATTAACATACGTTCTTGGCTTTCTGATAAAAGAATATCTTCTGGTGTGAGATTGGCATCTCTTAAAGGTACTTGATCTAAAAAAAGTTTCATCCCTATTTGAGATTTAGAAGCCATTTCAAAGCTGGAGCTTGTTAAACCAGAAGCCCCCATATCTTGAATTGCTTCTACAAGATGAGCCTTCATAACTTCTAAGCAAGATTCAATTAATAATTTTTCAAAAAAGGGATCTCCTATTTGCACAGTGGGTTTATTGTCAATATTTTTATCTGAAGGTTGACTAGCCATACTAGCACCATGGATGCCATCTCGACCTGTCTTAGCTCCTACGTAAACGATAAGGCTATTGGTATTGTCTGTATGAGATAAAAAAACTTGATCTTGCTTTCCAAAATACCCCAAAGCTAAAGCATTCATCACAATATTGTGATTGTAGCCAGGGTCAAACTCTGTCTGACCTGTGAGCATGGGGACACCTACACAATTACCATAATCAGCTATACCTTCTACCACTCCTTGAAGTAGTTTTTTTGTATGGGCAGAAAGAGGGTATCCAAAACAAAGGTAATTGGCAAGGGCTATGGGCCTTGCTCCCATTGTAAAAATATCTCTTAAAATACCGCCCACACCCGTAGCAGCTCCTTGATAGGGTTCAATCAGGCTTGGATGGTTATGACTTTCTATTTTAAAGGCAATCCTTTCGCCTTGTCCTAGATCTACAACCCCAGCATTTTCACCCGCTCCATGTAAAACCCTTTTATGTTGAGAAAAAAGTTTTTTAAGATGTTTTTTAGAGCTTTTATAGCTACAATGTTCACTCCAAAGAGCAGAGAAAATAGCCCACTCCACCCCTTCTAATGGTCTTTTAAGTTTTTGACAGATGAGATCATATTCTGTTGGAGATAGACCATAATGTTTAAGCTTATCTTCTAAAAGCATTGTAAAACCTTTCTTCCATCTTGACACCCCATCCAAGAAAATATAGCCCTTTCAGGGTGAGGCATCAAGGCTGCTACATTTTTAGTTTTGTTAAAAATACCTGCAATGCTTTTAACAGAGCCATTGGGATTGTTTGTATATTGAAGCCAAATTTGTTCTTTGTCTTCCATAGACTTGAGTAAATCTACTGGAGCAAAGTACCGTCCTTCTTTGTGTGCGATAGGTAAAAAAATCTTGGTAGAAATAGTCCAGTAAGATGTCTTAGAGAAAGGCTTAAGTGCCGTCCATTGATCAATGAATTTGTGATGGATGTTAGGAAGTAAAACACCTGGGAGTAATCCAGATTCGCATAAAATTTGAAAACCATTGCAGATGCCTAAAATGGGTTTTTGTTTCTGAGAAGCTAGAACAAGGTCTTTAATAGCAGGACTCATAGAGGCTAATACACCAGCTCTTAAATAATCTCCAAAGCTAAACCCTCCTGGTACCACAAAACCATCAAATGCTTGAGCATTGAATCGATCTCTATGCCAAAGCCAATGAGGTTGGTATGAAAGTGTTTTTAAAGCACGAAATACATCAAAATCGCAGTTTGTACCAGGAAATCTCAGCACACCTATTTTCTTCATGCTGTCACCTTCATTATTTTCATCATTGCCAGCAAACTCCTATTAATTTCTGTGGATGGTTCTGTGAATGGATTTGTTCAGAAATATAATTTGATACTGAAAAAATAGCAATTATTACATCTTTGAGTGACAAAGAATGTCTCATTTATTGACAGTTTTTGTCATTTTTTCATGGTTTTTTCTTCATACACCTCTATTCAACAAATTATTTTAAAAAGCCTTTAAAATATTTATGTATACTTTTCCACCCCTTGAATGTCATCTAATATTTTTAAAAAATAAAGTTATTTCAATATGTTATAAAAATATCATCATCCATTTTATATTTGCATATAAGGCTTAAATGAAAAATATAAATTTTATTCTGACAAATAACAAAAGATGGCTTTAGATTTGCACATATTTTTAGCGATTCATATAATTTTATGAATTTAGAGGAGTTTAAAGACTAAAAGACTAATTAATAAAAAGAAGGAGTTTAAAATGCAAGTTTTAAGTAGTAAAAGATTATTTATTATAGTATTTGTTAATTTTTTTATAGGTGTACAGCCAGTGGATGCTCAAAAACTGGATATGATTATAGACAGTGAATTAAATAACGAAATTAACCGGGAGTTAAGATTTAAGTCTTTTCCTATATATCAAGCCAATGAAGAAGTGGTTAATGGTATCCCTTTAAAAGAAGTGGTCCATGGTCAGTGTGGACTCCATGTCAATACATGTATGAAAGGTCATGTGACGGATGTAAGAGAAATGAATGGCACAAGATGGTCTTGTCAGGGATCAGGCGGTGGTCGTACTGATTTTTGTTATGTTCCAGAATCAGCTGAAGCTAAAAGAAATCGTAGACTTTCGGATTTGGCAAAAGACATAGACAAAGAAGTCTCTAATAAAATGGAAGATGAAAGGTTGAAACTTTTAGAAGAACATGGTAGAAAGACTATGGAACGTCTTAATAAAAGACAAAAAGATGCCGATAGAGAAAGAGTAGCGGCTATAAATAATAAAATTCTTACAACAACCCGCACGGCTTCACCTAGAATTAACAAAGTAGATGATCAGATCATGGCTTTTTACATTGGAGGTGGAGCAGGTGTGAGGTTCTTTTCAGGCAATGAAGATGTTGACAATGGTCTTAATGTCAATGCTACTTTAGGAGCTGCATTTTCTCAAAATAAAAACTGGCTATTTGAAACAGGCTTTTCTTATTCTGATTTTAAGTTAAGTAATTTTTATTATTATGGAGGAAGAGGAGATAAGCCTATTCAATGTATTGATTGTCGTATAAAAGAATATGCAGCAACTGTGAATGTAAAACGTCATATTTTCACTGAAACGATCAGACCTTTTGTAGGATTTTCTGGAGTATATAGATACCGTGATTATCAAGAAGATAATATTCTTCGGGGTGGTTTTGATAGTCGAGATGGATATTATAATGCTTCAGACTCTCACGGGTTTGATATGGGTATCAATGCAGGTGTCGATTTTGCTTTAAACTCACAATTTATGGTAGGAGCAGAATTTAAGTATATGATTAACCTCGTAAGTGCTTATAAAAAACCATTTTACCCAGTTACGCCACGAGATCGCATGTTCAATGATCATCGTGCGGATGATATGAACTACTTTACTTTTGGAGTTAATGCTAAGTTCTTTCTTTAAGCTAACATGAATTTGTATTGCAAGATAATCTTTTGTGTGGTATAGGCATTGTTCATTGCTACATTTAAAATATGTACAACTTGACATTGGAATACGTTTTAAATAAAGATTTAGATAGAGCTTTTGAACTACTCAACAGAGAGCTTTTTTCAATACAAAATACTGAGACTGGTGATGACTACCAACAATTTGAACCATTATATCTCCCTATAATTAAACATATAACTATTGGTCCTGCTATCGCACCTACAGTAAAAGATTTTTTTAGAAATAGAAGATGAAGTCATTAAATAATATTAATTTAATGACTATCAGTCCTATCAGGTAATAATGTCTAAAAACATTAATAAAAGCACAATGCCAACACAACTTGGGTTTTAAAAAATGCTGGTGCCTCGCACCCCTTCTTGATCAATTCTGAGTTGATAGCCTGCAAAAATAAAGTTAAGTAGATTCAGTCTTTAGATATTCTAGCAGAACATAAGGAAGATATAGAAAAAAAACTCTACAATAAAAATAAAGCTCAGATGAATCTTTTTAATCAATGTAATGTTGTTTTATATGATCTAACCACTTTAAGATTTGAGAGTACAAGAGAAGATTTAGACCACCTTCGAAGATTTGGTTATAGTAAAGAAAAAAGAAGTGATTGCACACAAGTTGTATTTGGCTTGTTAGTAGATACAGAAGGTATGCCGTTAGGATTTGATGTCTATCCTGGTAATACTTATGAAGGTAAGACAATGCCAGAAGCGATCTCAAAGTTAAAAGAGAAGTTTAACATAAGAAGATTTATATTAGTAGGAGATCGTGGATTATTTTCTAATGAAAATCTAAATTTATTTAAGGAAGAAGGTCATGAGTTTATAGTAGGATTAAAGTTAGGTTTATTAAAAGATCGTTTTAAGGAGATATATAATCTAAAGAATTTTAAATGGGTTAATGATGACTTAGCTATCTATGAGACAGAACACAAAGGTCGTCGTTGTATCATCGGTTGGTCAAGCAAGCGAGCAGAACGAGATAAAAAATTAAGAGAAGATATTTTATCTAAACTGCAAACAAAATTATCTAAAAAGACAATTAATCCCAAAGACTTTATATCTAATATGAATTACAAAAAATACATAAGTCATCCTACTTCAAAAGACAAGCCTCAATTAAATGAAGATGCAATAAAAGCATCAGAACAACAAGATGGATTTTTTGGAATTATTACAAATGCAAAAAACTTATCCTCTAAGGAGCTTATATTAAATTATAAACATCTTTGGAAGGTAGAGAAAGCATTTAGAGATATAAAAGGTTTTCTCAAGACTCGTCCGATGTTTCATTGGACAGACAAGAGGATATTAGGTCACTTGGTATTATGTTTTATATCATATCTTTGTGAAGCTTATTTAAGCAAGAAGCTTTATGAAAAAGGTATTAAATGTAGAGAAGAATTAATGACAGGTCAGAATAAACAAGCAAGGCAACTGAGTGTTTCAGAAGCAATGTTAAAGTTAAAAGAAGTCAGAGCAGTGCCTGTCACATTAAAAGATAAGACCCTGTGGATGAGAACAGATATCACAGGTCATGCAACAGATGTATTTAAAGCAGTCAAAATACCAGCAAAACAATTAAAAGTAGAATCATCACAATCACAATCTTAATTAATCTTAATAGATTGTTCAAAATTCTGCCACAAAAACAAAAACCTAGTGGCACAAAAGCCCTTTCGACTCATAACTTACTGACTTCGCTCAACTTTATTTTTGCAGGCTATCAAACTCAGGAAGATTTAAAAAACTCTTTGCCTATTTCTGAAATAGATACTCTTAAATCAGAACATATATTAAGATGGATAGAATCCCTTAATGATAAAGCAAAGGAATAAAGAATAGATTTTTTTGAAGTCTTTTGTTTCCCTAAAATTGAAGTGGCCAGAGGTCCGTTTACTTTTAGTGAAAGAGAACCAGTGCAGTTTGAGTGAAACATTAAGGAAGTGATGCCGAGGAAGATATCCAGTCATCTAACCCTGTAAAATAAGTATAAAATTCTTGTTCTAATTGGGATTGGATATGAGGATCGTTTATTTTAATTTTTGTTTGAAATTTTTTTATCTGAAACACTTGTGTATTTCTTAAAGCTTTCTTGTATTCTAAAAGATAAGAGCCTTTTCTATACCAATAGTAATGACTGTCTGAAAAAAGTGCTATACCTTCTTCATCATTTAATAAATTTCTGCCTATAAAAGAATACCATCCCTCATAACCTATCATATAAAGAAGAGTCGAAGAAACATCTTGATGAGAACCCACTTTTGAAATCTCTCCTTTTTTTGTTAGCCCCCTTTGATCTAAAATAATCAAAGGGACTTGTAGAGATTGCAAGGTATTAGCTTGATATGTGATAGGATTCCATGATCTATGATCTCCCGTGAGAACTATGATAAGATTATCACCTAAAAGGGCAGAAATATCTTTAACAAAATTTTCTACAAGCCAATTCGTATAACATAATCCCTTTTGAAGATCTTGAGAATAAATAGATTGAGGATTAAGTTGACAAAACTCATCAAATGCAAATTGTTGAAATAGAGAATCTGAAGATGAGTTGATCACATCTCCAAAATGGAGTGAATTAAAAATCATCTTTACAAAAAGAGGCCCCTTCTGATGATGTCTTTGTATTTCATCTAAAGTACTACTGATCAGCTTTCTATCGTCTATTTGAATGACTCCTCTTAAAGAATGAGAAGAAAAATATTTAGGTACAATCACTTTATCTCCACCATATTCTAAAAAGTAAGGCTCCATATTATATAAACCAGATCCTACAGCTAACAAAGAGGTGTAACCCATTGGTTTAAGTAATTGCATGAGAGACTTTTTATTCAAACTATTGTCAGGTTGAAAATGATAACCATCAATCATGGGAAAACCCATGAGCAGAGAAAGAAGTGCATTGAAACTGCATTGCCAATGAAAATAAAAGTTTTTAAAGGATAAACCCTCCCGAGCCATTTGATTTAAATAAGGAAGAAACGAATCCTCCTCTGGAGTGCTTTCTAAAAATTTTGCAGAAAGAGAATCAATACTGACCAAAACAATATGAGGTTTTGTTTGAAGTTTTGTTTGAGGGTTTTTAAACTGTCTGACTATATTGTTCTCGTTTAAAAGTTCTGTGTGACGACTTTTTATAATATCTTGAAATGTTTCTGAAACATCAGGGTCAGTGTTGAGTCCTAAATTTATTTTATTACTAAGAAATAAATAGGAACTTAAGTTATAAAAAGCATTTTTAGCTACCACTTGATAGAAGGTTTTCTGAAAAGGACGATGAATAATATCATTTAAAGTGATCAAAGGTTGTAAATAAATAAAACTAGTTAAAAAAAGTAACAAAACATGAAAAAAGGCGATTTGATAATATTGAGTATTATTTAAGTGATGAATAAGTGGCTTTTTTAAAAAATAATGCCCAGAAATCAAATGGTAAAGTGTGACTAAGGAAATACTCCATCTTGTGAAAAAATAGGCAAATACAATAACTGAGGGAAGTAAAAAGATCACAAAAGGAAACTTATGATAAATAGATAAAAAAATAGGGATAGTAGAAGAGATATCTAAAAATTGTCCAAAGGCGTATGCATGAGTACGATCATAATAAATTTGAAAAAAAACAATATCTACAAAAGACAACATAATGAATAGAAAAATCACAAAGGTCATATAAGCAGTCTTAAGTCTGTGAAAAACAGATGATTTGAAAATAAATGATAAACAAGTTGGCATAAATAAAATAGATAAAACACTACTGTCTATCATCAAGCCAATGATAAAAACTTTTAGAATTTGCCAGTCAAAAGGGATAAAGCTTCCATTAATAAATAAAAATAAGGCTCTTAGAAAAAATCCTAAAAAGAGAGTCAAAGCAAAGGTTGTTAGGATATTAGAAGATAAATCATCTTGTTTGCTCATAAGACTTTTGCTCATAATGAGTTACCTTTTTGTTGGTAGTTTGTTTGTAGTTTTTGAAACTATAAGAATGTATTGAAATATATCCTATTTAAATGAGATAGAGTACAAATAAGATAATCTCTTGTCAAGGCTATTTGGACCTTTTATTATCTAATTTCGGTGATCTTCGTCTACCCGTACGTACCTCTCTCAGAGATACGTGAACTGTTTCCCTCAAAATTTCCCTTCCTTGAATATTCTATTTCTAATTTCTTACATTCACCAGGTCAAGCCCCTTTCAGAGAACCGGAAGGTCAATTTTGAGGCGATCGGCTAGAATCTCAATGCATAACATCCTACATATATGCTCTTTGTTGTATATATTATTCTCACTTCATTATCTGGACCTTTTATTATCTAATTTCGGTGATCTTCGTCTTTTTCACTAAAAGTAAACTGACCTCTGGTCACTTTTGGGTAGCCAGCCCGACGGCTACCGCCGTCGATCAAAGGCTGGCAACCTCAAAAGTCCGTTTACTTTTAGTAGGGGAGGATCCTCTCGTCTCTTGACCACATGTTAAGGAAAAATTTCTTTCTTATACCTGTTGCCTGCAAAGGCTTTCGCCTTTGACAAAATGGTCATTGCCTCAAAAGCCTGACCACTTTTAGTAGGAAGGATCCTCTCGTCTCTTTACACGATGTTAGGGAAAAAGTTCCTTTTGTTTCACTAAAAGTGGTCTAGCCTCTGTTTCACTCAAAGTGAACTGGCCTCTGGTCACTTTCTGGTGATGACCACGATGGCTTTCGCCATCGATAAAATGGTCATCACCTAGAAAGATTGACCACTTTTAGTAGGGAGGAAACCTTCGTTTTTTAACACGATGTTAAGGAAAAAGAGTTCTTTCTGATGCCTGACTGCCGGATCCCAGATCCCGGATTGTTTCACTAAAAGTAAACTAGCCTCTGGCTACTTTTGGGCATTGCTCTGACAGCTATCGCTGTCTAAAAAGAGCAATGCCTCAAAAGTCCGTTTACTTTTAGTAAGGAGGATCCATTCATTTTCTGACACGATGTTAAGGAAACAAGATATTCAGCCCCGGGATCAGGCAATCCGGCAAGCAGGCATCCGGGTTCCGGGACCTGATCCCGGATACTGGATAAACACCATGTATAGTATAATTTCAAAATCATTATTTAAAATACAAAGTAAGATTTTATAAAAGGTCTAGTACTCCAATGGAATAAAGCCGAAAAGGTACAATGTTTTTAGATAGATAAAGGCTTATAAAGAATTTAAGTTTTTAATTTTTACTTTTTTGAAGGCTTGACTTTATAAAAAAATAAGGGCATATTTAAATAGTTATTATGCAAGGTAAACCTCAATTAAGTGTCAAATGGATTGATCCGAAAGCTTTAGATATCATCAAACGGCTTCAAAAAAAAGGCTATCCAACATATTTTGTAGGAGGATGTGTTAGGGATTTGCTTTTAGGCATTGAACCTAAAGACTTTGATATTGTCACATCGGCTCATCCTCGCCAAATCTGCAATATTATTCCAAACAGTCATGTGATTGGTCGACGGTTTTGTTTAGTTTTAGTCAAAAGAGGACAGGATCAATTTGAAGTGTCAACATTTCGCAGAAATGCTTCTGAAAATCAGAATAAACCTGAAGGTCAATCAAAGATAATTTTGAGAGACAATCTCTTTGGAACACCTATTGAGGATGCAAACCGGAGAGATTTTACAATCAATGGTCTTTTTTATGATCCTTTCAAAGATCAGCTTATTGATCACTGTGATGGATTGAAGGATATTCGATCAAGAGTGATCCGTATGATTGGTGATCCTTATGTACGGATACCAGAAGATCCTATTCGTATTTTAAGATCTTTGCGTTTAGCTCATAAATTACAATTTTCCATTAATCCCATTTTGCGCAAGGCTATCTCTGCATTGTCTCAAGATATTGCTTTATCTGCTTTGCCGAGGATGCGTGAGGAGATGCTTAAAATCTTAAGGCTACAAAATCCTATATTAGCTCTTCAAGAAATTTATGATCTACAAGTGATGAAATATGCATGGCCTCAATTGCATCAAATTTTAGAATCTCAGCAATCAAGACATATTTTTTGGCATTATTTTCAATGTATTTCTGAAATGAAGCAACATGATCAAAATCAAAAAGCTTATAAAAATTCACAAAAGGCAAGCTCTTTAGAACTTTTTGCTTTACTCACTTTGAGTTTATTTGTGGCTCAAAATATTTATGATCCTCTCAAGGTTGTTCCTGCTGGTACTTATTTAGAGAACACAGAATTTAAGAGACCAATGAAAGAAGAATGGGGTATGTTTGGTTGGGAGATCACAGAAGTTTTAAGAGGTTTAGAAATTTTACCTTCACTGAAGGATAAATACAAAGTGTTTAAAAAGTGGCGAAAAACAAGGCAGAGAAATTTTTTAAGGCAAAAAGGTTTTGCTGTAGCACTTTATTTAGCTGCCGTAGAGCAGACAATACCTTATTGGGATATTTTGTCATGGACAAAAGCCTGTCAAAAATACTTATTAAAATAAGCGTTCATTTCACTAAAAGTGGTCTAGCCTCTGTTTCCCTAAAATTGAACTAGCCTCTGGCTACTTTTGGGTAGCCAGCCCGACGACTTTCGTCGTCGATCAAAGGCTGGCTACCTCAAAAGCTTGTTCAATTTTAGGAAGAAGGATCTCCTTGTCTCTTAACACCATGTTAAGGAAACAAAATGCCTTTAAAATTATATTAAAAGAGCAATGTCTCAAAAGTCCGTTTACTTTTAGTAGGAAGAATCCTCTCGTCTCTTTACACGATGTTAAGGAAACAAATCTTTCTGATGCCTGACTGCCGGATCCCAGATCCCGGATTGGTTCACTAAAAGTAGCCAGAGGCTAGTTCAATTTTAGGGAAACAGAGGCATGGCTCATTTTGAGTGAAATGTTAAGGAAAAATTCCTTCTATCAGTTTCCCTTCTTTGAATTTTTGATTTTATAACATCGTAATATCTAAAAAAACTTACTTAAGGATGTTCCTATTCGCTTTTTTTACTTAATTTTTAAAAAGTGCTTGACTTTGGCCACTAAATAAGATATATTTACAAAAATTATCAAGGTTTATTTCTAAAACATAGAAAAAGCCCTTTTAATCAAGGCTTTAACCTTGTATGTACTTTATTGTTATTGAACTTAAAAATTTAAACCAATTTAAAAGGAGTAACAAACAATGAGAAATATATTTATATTTTTATTTTTGTCCATGGTTGTATGTCAAAATGTTGAAGGAACACAACTTTATTTTCATCGATCTGAACCTCTAAATATCCATACGGATTTAATACATGCTAGTAAAGATGGCGATATAGAGGCTGTAAGGAAATATCTAGAACAAGGTGCTAACGTCAATTATCAAAGTCATTATGGCTGGACGGCTTTAATGTGGGCTGGTAAACAAGGCCATATAGAGGTTGTAAGGGCATTACTAGAGGCCGGATCTAACGTCGATCTTCAAGATAGAGATGACGCGACGGCTTTAATGTATACTAGTACTAGAGGCCATATAGAGATTGTAAGGGCATTGCTAGCGGCCGGTGCGGACGTCAATATTCAAAGAAAAATTGGCAGGCACTATTTTGGCAATAGGACTTTAAATGGCGGTACGGCTTTAACTAATGCTAGTCGTGGATGCCATATTGAAGCTGTAAGGGCATTGCTAGCGGCCGGTGCTAAGGTCAATATGCCAGACCAAAAAGGCAAGACGGCTTTATGGTTTGCTAATAGGAATGGCTGTGTTGATATTGTAAGGACATTGCTAGAGGCCGGAGCTAACGGCGATATGGCTTTAATTTATGCTAGTCGTGAGGGATTTTTGCAGTCTGTAATGGCATTGCTAGCGGCCGGTGCGGACGTCGATCTTCAAACATCTAATGGCTATACGGCTTTAATGTATGCTAGTTTTGAAGACCATATTGAGATTGTAAGGGCATTACTAGAGGCCGGAGCTAACGTCGATCTTGAAGACAAACTTGGATTTAGTATCTTAGACCATGAGAGAGTACTTTCAGAAGATGTGAAAAGGCTCTTAAGAGAGTCGACGTTCCAACACCCACCATTTCTTTAATTTCAGAAGATGTGAAAAGACTCTTAAGAGAGGCGACACAATAACTATCTATTTAATAAGAATATACGGGCCGTAGCAATCGGCCTTTATGCTCTTTTCAAGCCGGTCTTTTTATAATTCACAAGGAAGTTTATCATCCTATTTATCTGAAAAAAGGCTATAGAACTTAAATATATAAGTAGAATTTATCAAAATTGGCAGTTTGGTGATGCTATCACGCCCCCTGGCAGGCCCTAACTATAACCCGTGCTTATAAACTACTTTAGAACATCCTGACAATTATAATTGAAGTTTATATTCGTAGGCTTGTCTTCAATCTTTGACTCAATCTTGTTTAGCTTGCAATTTGTCAGACTCCAAAACATTAAAGGAATAAAAAAACATTTACAAACTTTCCAAACGTTCACTTTCTTTAAGAAATTCTTAGTATTTTTAAAATTCAAACTTAATCTCGATTTATTTTCTTTACTAAAACTCAAACTCACATTCAAATTCAGCTTCAAAGTTAATTTATCTTTTCTATCTAAAATCAAAATATTCTTTACTCCTCATTAAGTAATCATTGTTAAAATGTATATTTCCCTCCGTAGGAGGTTATTTAACTCAAATTTATACACTTGTCAACAAAAAAATGAATTTTTCAAATAAAAAAAAGGACCACAAGTGGTCCCTTCCTAGTATCATGGAAAACTTCAATTTTCATATCCACTTAAGATTGCTTATCTTCTCGTAAGGACGTCAATAATCTTTTCTATATTCCCTTTTATTTCATTAATCTCATTCTTTAATTCATTAATATCTGCCTTGAGTTCCGTCCTTACGTTTTCAATCTTTGTAGGTATATGGTTGTTTACTTGCTTTTTAATGTCTTCCATGTCTTTTTTTGTAGAAATAGCTTGTTCCTTAACAAAATCCACTTCTGCTTTGATAGGTTTATTTAGAACATTATTTATCATAATTAAACTACCTACAACACTAAAAACGCCAATTATAAAGATACCTATAAGAATACCTATTATTGGTAGGGTTTCATATACTAATTCCATTATTTTTATCCTTTTTTAGTTTTTAGTTTTATTATTCATGCACCAATGTTCTTATTTGTCTTGCAAGTGGTGAGTTTAGGCATGGACTAGAATATCTATTGGTATATTTAATAAAGAAGTTGAGATTTCCAAATTCTGAGGATGTGTTGATTTAATATGCTCGACACTAGTCTGATTTATAAGACTGAAACGTCATGGAACAATTAAAGGGAAAAAATAAGTTATAAGCGTTCTCTCTAACTTATCAAACATTGATTGTTTAGTGCCATCGAATGTGACTTATCGAATGTGACTTTAGGATAAGGCCATAGAATAAATGTCTCATTAGATAGAAAAAATACTAAAATAAACCTTATTTTCTTTTTCATACACTCACCATATATATATTCTTTTAAAAAATCAATAAAAGCTTTAACCCCCTGCATAAACTTATATTTATCTTATCATGTAGAACAAAGTATGTCAAACCATCTTGAAAATGAGGTCTTGATGAGCTTTAGCATTAAAAAAACTAGCCGTTTGGTTCACTCAAAATGAGCCACACCGCTGGTGTGTTTTTTGATGTTGCCTGCAAAGGCTTTCGCCTTTGACAAAATAGGCAACATCTAAAAAATCCGCTCATTTTGAGTAGAGGAGGATATCCTCATCTCTTAACTACATGTTAAGGAAAAATTTCAGTTTTAGGGCCTGATGCCAGGTTACCGGATGCCTGATCCCGGATCCCGGATGAAAATCATGTTAAGGAAATAAGCTGTTTATCACGATGGCTACTGCCGTCGATCAAAAGCTGGCTATCTCTACCCCTTGTCAGAAAACTTAAAGTAATTTCTTTAAAATTTTTAAAGATTCTACAGCACACAATCTTGGTCTATTACGACGGATGTACTCGTTATGAGTTAATCTTACTTGTGTATTACCTCTATATTCATATTTCATCATATTGTTTTCATACCGGCTTATTTTATTCTTTATAAATTCCTCCAGGGTCTTGTTGACATACCTATATTGAGTCTCATAATAATTATGATTGTCTTCTATTAAAGGTACTTGCCCTGCAAATGTATAATTATAATGATCTGCATTATAGTAATTTAATGGACCATCTAAATTAACCCCTTGCTTGACCATATCTCTTAACAAGAGAGCTGCAATATCATACTGTCTGAGTTCAATTGCTATAACCACTAAATTTTTTGTATTAGAGTTTACTGTAGCTCCATCTCGTAATGCAGTTTGTACACCTTGAACACTTTTATTCATAAGTGCTATAAGTAATTTTTGTTCAGGAGTTAGTAACCTAGCATCATAAAATAAAGGCAAAGGAGCAACATTAGAAGAGTCTGTAAATTCTTCGCATGAAAGACTTGCAAATCTTTCTGATACTATATCACCTAAGTATGCTCGCGATTGGGTTATAAATCCTAAACTCATAACACCCGCTATAACTAAATTGAGTAAAAATTTCATAAAACACCTCCATTTTAATTGATTAAACATTCTTATTATAATTAACTGACCATTAAAAAACTCTTAAAACACTTCCCTCTAAATATCCGGAATCCGGCACCCCGCACCCCAGCATCCGAAGGAAATCTTGTTTCCTTAACATCATGTAAAGAGACAAGAGGATCCTTCTTACTCAAAGTAAACGGACTTTTGAGACGATGACCATTTTGTCAAAGGCGAAAGCCTTTGCGGTCATCGTCCAAAAGTGACCAGAGGCCAGTTCACTTTGAGTGAACCAGTGGCATTGCTCTTTTAATATAATCTTAAAGGCATTTTGTTCCCTTAACATCCTGTTAAGAAATGAAGGGATTCTCTCTACTAAAAGTGGTCAAGCTTTCTAGGTTGCCAGCATTTGAGAAGGCGAATAGCCTTCGGCTGGCAACCAGAAAGTGACCAGAGGTCAGACCACTTTTAGTGAGCCAACAGCGTAAGCTGTCAGAGCAATGTCCAAAAGCAACCAGAGGTTGGTTTACTTTTAGTGCAAATCAAATGAGGCAATCAGCCTTTGATCGACGGCGTGAGCCGTCGGGCTAACTGCCATTAGAAGGACATTTTCCTTAACATGTAGTCAAAAAACGAAGATATCCTCCCTACTCAAAATGCATAGATTTTTGAGGCAATGACCATTTTGCCAATGGCGAAAGCCATTGCGGTCATCGTCCAAAAGTGACCAGAGGCCAGTTCACTTTGAGTGAGCTAAAACATCTTGTTTCCTTAACATCATGTTAAGAAATGAGGACATCCTCCTTCCTAAAATTGAACAAGCTTTTGAGGCAATCAGCCTTTGATCGACGGCGATAGCCGTCGGGCTGATTGCCCAAAAGTAGCCAGAGGCTAGTTCAATTTTAGGGAAACATAGGAAACCCTACCCCAACTTAAGTATTGCGACAAGAAATAAATTTTTATAATGAACATAATTTCATCTTATAACCATTGACGATCTTAAAGTTTGAGAGGTTGATTTATGAAATTAGAAGACGTCTTAAGTCTATAATTACATATTTTAGAAAAAATTCAGTCATCATTTAAGGTTCAACAGCCGATGTGTTTTTAAGGTTATATGTAAACTCATAAAACAACTTAAGATATAGGATACATAATGAGTTTAACACATCTAAGTTTTATTAGCTTGTTCGTCCTGTTAATATCTTGTACAGATGATGTTATAGATAGAAATAAAAGCTGGGGACCTGCTCGTGGTTTAGAGGTTGTAGGATTAAGTGATGATTCAAAACCTAGGAAATCAAAAACATGGCTTCTTGCTTGTCAAGACGATGGCAACTTTGTTAATTGCACTTATCGTTACAAAATCAACAAAAAATCATCACACACCTTTACAAATAAAGATCAATATAAAAAGCAAACAAAAGTGATCAAAGAGGATGGAGATGGCCGGTATTATTTACATGTTCAAGCCAAAGCAACAACGCAACTAGCAACACAAACAGCAACACAAAAAGTTTCAAGAGTTAAAAGTGTCTTTGCTACACTCGATAACACCTCCCCAACTCGCCTGAGATCTTCTCAATTTGAAGCTCCAAAGAATTCCAGTACAAATTCCTTTAAAGTGACTGTGAATAAATTAACAGCTAGGCACACTGTCAAAGTATATGTTGCTGGAGGAAGTGGTGGGACCTCTCAACTGATCAATACAAATAAGGCAAATAATAATATCTCTGAAAACACAGATATTGAAGACGATGAAGACAACAATAAAGACGACGAAGACAGCAATGACGATAACAACGACAATGACGACAACAACAACAACAATGAAGAAAATGCAAAGTTTTGTACTAAAAACAACCAAGTGGGCTTAGGTCAAGTGGGTAGCAATAAAACTTCAGTTAAGATCACAGTTAATGCAAAACCTGGAACCCACGACTACTATGCATCTGTAACAGATAGAGCCGGTAACACTAGTGGCTGTGTGCAGGCCTTCCGCCACACAAACACAAACACGAATAACAGAGACTCTGTTGCATCTTGTCCGTCAACTCAACCATCCCCGCACTGGCAATTTGTTAAGGGAAAATGCCGTCCATCTTGTGGTCATGCAGCCACACAGGCAGGTTATGGGGGCAGTGGAGCAGATAAAAAGGCAAATACCCAAGATGATCTCTTTACTTATGATTCTAAAGCGACTTCTTGTAAAAGTTTAAACAAATGGGGACATGATGATTGGATAGAATTTAGTTTTCAAAATGCAGGAGAGAAAATAAATAGCCGTGAATCTATTATAGTCGCAAAATATGGAGGTGTTTGTTGTGGACGAGGGACTCCTATCAATCCTGTCACTCCCCCTACTGTGACTGGTCTTGAGGATAATAATAAAGTCACTGCTCCAGCCTCTTTCAGATGGAGTTGTGATAAGAATGGCTGTCAGTATCGTTATGCTATCACTACATCTCGCAGGCATATATTTCAAGTGGCAGCTTTTACTGGTATAAATAAAATAATAAAAAAGAGCATAAGCCCCGGAACTGTTTATTATCTTCATGTCCAAGCAGCCTTTGAGGATAGGCTCTCTGCCATTAAGACAGTCCGTTTTGCATCCCATAATTTGTCTACGGGTAAGGGTACAGGCATCCCCAGAATTGCTTTAAAAACTCCTTTAGCTAATATGAGCCATAATTATTTACATGACAAACCGACCTTTATAATAAGCTATGTTGCTCAGGGTGACAAAGTCACTTTGTATCGAAGATCCAATACAGAAAAATGCTCAGGGGCAAGTTGTTGCACCACTGCCCATAGAGGTATTAAAGTAGCTTCTAAGGTATGCCCTTCAGGAGAGTGTACTCTTTCAGCAAGCTTGCCCTCTATTAAAGACAGGTACAGGGATTCTTATAAATTCTATGTTAAAAGAGAGTATAAAAATGCACAAACACGCAATCGCTTGACTTCTTTATGCAGTAGCCAGTCTGATTCCAGTGAGTCAAAAAATACAAAAAATACACAAAATACAACTACTAAGAAGTTTGTTATTTATAATCGTTGGGTTTATAAGCCTCTTTCTATGGCTGAGCAATATGGGTGCTTTTTATCTAAGACAGGTCAGATCAAATGCTGGGGTCCTGACGCTTTTAGTGGAGTCAATCAGTGCTTACCACCTGGAGGTCAGTTTGAAGATACAAATCGTATTGCTACTTTTGATCCTGAAAAATTCTCACAAAATGTTGATTTAGGGTGCAGGGATGGTTCTAAATCATGTGCATCACATGAAAAATACACTGCACTAGCTTTATCTGTCTCTGGTTTAAAACATAAACCTTTTAGTTTTTGTAAAGTTTGTTCTAATAATAATTGTGTTCGCGGACAGCACCCTTATTGTGATGTGGGTAGAACCAATGACAGACATACAGATGGTCGCAGTCTTCCTATCACAAAACATATTTGTGCTATCTTAGATGATCAAAAGATCAAATGTTGGGGGCAAAATAATTTTGGTCAATTAGGTCAGGGTGTTGCAGGTAGCGGTTTTGTGAGTGCTTCAAATCTAAGGCCTATCAACTTAGGGAGTGGCTTAAAAGCAAAAGCTATCGTCACAGGGCTTTATCATAGCTGTGTGATTTTAGAAGATGCAAACAATAAACATGATGATCAGGTCAAATGCTGGGGGTACAATCAAGATGGTCAGTTAGGGCAAGGGCATAAATGTCATTTAGGTATGACAGGTGCGAATTATCCTATAAGTCATTCTTGCAATTCTACCAATGCTGTTATTGATCGTGATGTGAAAGATACACCTCCTATCAACTTAAGTGTAGGAAATATCAAATTAACTGTAAAAGCTATTTCAGCAAAAGCAGCCCATACCTGTGCTGTTGTAGATCATAAAAACGGCAACCTTCATGATAATAAGGTGAAATGTTGGGGTTACAATGGTCATAAGCAATATGGTGATTATGCCAATAACCATATAGGTGATGCTACGGGTGAATTAAATGCTAGCAGTAGCAGTGGTGATGGTTATTTCTTTCATAATGGGATAAAGGTAAAGGCTCTTTCTGCGGGGTTATATGATACCTGTGTGATCCGAGATGATTCAAATGACGATACAATTATTTGTCGAGGAAGGGGCTTATATACTGGTATAGATGCAAGCCATGCTGTCAATCGTGGCATCCGCATATTTGGTAGCCGTCCTCACGAGATTAGCTTTACTTTTAATAAAAAACCTCTATCCATTGCGGTAGGAGAATATATTGGTTGTGCAACCTTAAATGATGGAACAGTCAATTGCTTTGGCAATCATAATTTTGGTGATGCAAGTGTTTTTGGAGATTTAGGGATCAATCATTTAAACTCTCAAAAAGTGATCCATTTTGATACAGGATCGTCAAGCCATTGTGCTTATTTAAGTAATGGCAGAGTCAAATGTTGGGGGAAAATGCTAACTGCATCTTCAGAAAACACTCCTTCTCGTCCATATATTTGTTCTCGTAATCGTTGATCAAACTGGCTTTGTAGCTAGGTATTTATGGATTATAGGATGTATTTTTACTAGACTTTGTCTCAAATAGAGACGAGTTTTTAAAAATTTAAAAAATAATTAATTATTTAAAAATAAGCAGCCGATATAATTATAGAGTAAAGAATGAATATCATTCATTTAATAAAAAAGGTGTTATGATGAATTATCAGTTTCGTTTTATTTATTGTGCAGTTTTACTATCATTGTCTTTCTTTTTGATGTCTTGCAATAAGGATGAAAGGAGAAACCCAGCTGGACTACCTACGACTTCGCCCACTCCTTCTAAATCCGCATCCCCTACTCCTTCTGCGTCCCCATCTCCTACTCCTTTTGTAGAGACGGCATGTCCGTCTATTAAGCCACCTCACTGGAAATTTGTCAAAGGAAAATGTCGTCCGTCATGTGGATATGCAGCATCTCAGGCGGGTTATGGAGGTTCTGGTTCGGATAAAAAATCAGGGACATCTGATGATCCTCATATTTTTACTTCTAAGGCATCTTCTTGTGGTAGGTTAAATGTTTTAGGACATAATGATTGGCGGGAGTTTGAATTTAAAGATGCAGGTAAGACCATTACCAGTAACGATGCTCATGAAGTAGCTAATAAGAAAGGTAGTGTATGTTGCGGGCGTGGCAGTGCTAAAAATCCTATACCTCCTCCTGAGGTGACAGGTTTATCGAATGATAATACAGAGAGGTTATCGAAGCAATTCAGTTGGGGATGTCAGCGCAATAACAAGACAGAGAATTGTAAATATCGCTCTATCATAAACACATTTTCTAAGCATACATTTCGTTCAAGTGTTTCTTATACGAATAAAAAAACAGTTACACAATCATCTGTCAGCAAGAAGACAACTTATTATTTGCATGTTCAAGCAGCCTTTGGTAGGAGGGAGTCTGCTGTCAAATCAGTAAGTTTTAAATTAAAACCAAGGCCTACACCTCGGCCTAGCCCTATTTTACCTACGCCAAAGGTAACAGGGTTAGAAAGCGATACATCACCTGCAAGATCGAAAAGCTGGGAGTGGAGCTGTAGTACAGAGGGAACATATCCTTGTGAATATCGCCATGTAATTAATCAACGTGCTACACACAAGTTTGATAGCAAGGCAACTTATTCTTCAAAGAATACAGCAAGTACAAGTGGCAAAAGTGATGGTCGCTGGTATTTACATGTTCAGGCTAAGAATGCAGGTGCTATTTCAGCAGTCAAGTCTGTTTTTGTGAGGATAGATAGAACAAAACCAAAGACTCCCAATAAAAACTCTATGATCTATGATGCTTCTAATACCCATCAGATCACAGTGACATTTAGAGATTTTGTGCAAGGAGAGCGTGTTCGTTTATATAATGTATCGAATTGCAAGAGTAGCTCTTTGGGAGTTGCCACAGTGGGAGATAATGGTGAAGGTGTGATCACCTTTACAGCAGATTCAACGCTTCAAAATTATTATGCTCAGGTCACAGATCAGGCAGGCAATGTCAGTGGCTGTGGACTTATATTTGCTTATCCTGTAACAGGGACTGCTATTTTGCCAGAAGTTACAGGTCTCACAAATGATGACACACCTCAAAGAATTAAAAGATGGAGATGGGGTTGTAGTACCCAGCAGTGTGAATATCGCTATGTGATTAACCAACGTGCTAGACACACATTTAGAAGTGGAGATAATTATCGTATAAATGATGAGGCTTCCACAGGTACAAGCCATGCTACTGGCAAATGGTATGTCCATGTACAGGCTAAAAATGCAGCTGGAGAATCAGGAGTGAAATCTGTATATGCAAGGATAGACAGAACTCCGCCTAGGGTACCTAGTGCAGATTCAACAGTGTATCAAGTGGATGATGATGATGATGAGATCATTATTACTTTTTCAGACCTTGAAGCTGGGGATAGGGTGCAGGTTTATACAATGAGCAATGGCCGACAGGGTACTCTTAAAGGCACAGCTACAGTAGCCAGTAGCCAGACATCTGTCAATGTAGAGATCACCCCTGAGTCAACTGAAACTGATTATTGTGCAAGGGTAACTGACAGGGCTAAAAATACCAGCACTTGTGGGTTTATATTGACTTACCCTGTTTTAAATCCACGACTTGTTTTAAAAACTCCCGTGCCGAACACATTGAACAACTACTTACATGATAGACCAGAGTTTACTGTGGAAAAAGCAAGGAATAGTAAAGTTTATCTTTATAGGGTCAATGGTGATGATGAAGATATATGTAGTGGGGAGAATTGCTGTAATCCGGCTAGGGATAGTGATGTCGTGCTTGTAGGTCAGACCAGTGGTAACTGTGCTGCAAGTGCATGTACAGTTAAGGTGGCAGCAAATAAAAAATTAGCTTATCCTGGTAACTATGAGATAGATAAAAAATCTTATACATTCTTTGTCAGAAAAGAATATCAAGGTGCAAATAATGCTTTGCAAAGCAAATGCTCTCGATTAGAAAATGACAACGAAGGCTCCGCTGAAGCAAAAAAACAAAAAGCTGTTTATCATTTATGGCCTTATAAGGCATTATCTGTAGGTCATAAGAATAGGGCTTGTTATTTGTCTAAATTAGGTGAAGTGAAATGTTGGGGAGAGCAAAAGGAAAATACACCTTCGTATTTTCAGCAGTGCTTACCTTCTGGAGGGGAGTTTGAAGAAGCAGCTATTGCAGGAAACGGTGATGTGTTTGCAGCTTTTAATCCTATGGAATTTGCTAACTCTGTCAATTTAGGTTGTAGAAGTGGTAGCGGTTCAAATTGTCCAAAATATACAGCCCTTGCAGTTTCCCTTAGTTATGCTGGAGGCTTTAGTGATGAGTATCATACTTGTGCTATTTTAGATAATCAAAAAGTCAAATGTTGGGGGAAGAATTCTAAAGGCCAATTAGGGCAAGGCAGTAGTGTTGACGCAGATGGCAATAATGATCCCTCTACCCTCGCACCACTTAAGTTAAAAAAGGTAAAGGCTATTTCAGCAGGTGGTCTAGCTCATAGTTGTGTGATTTTAGATACCCCTAGTGATAGTGGCAATGATGAGAGAGTGAAATGTTGGGGAAATAATGATGATGGGCAATTAGGGATAAATAGTACAATTAAAATAGGAGATGATGAAGCATTAGATCACGCACGAGCCATCACTGTTCCTGGCTTAGATGGTAATAGGGTCAAAGCTATTTCAGCAGGTCATAATCACACCTGTGCAATTCTGAAAGCTAGCACACATAATGGAAAAGTTATATGCTGGGGAGAGAATGATGATAAACAATTAGGTACAAACAATAACGTGAATTATGGCAACGGTGGTAACGATGCGAATGTGGCCAATGCCTCCCCTTTTGATCATTTCGGCGACCCCGCTCGTACTACAAAAGCCAAATATGTTGCAACAGGATATGCCCGTACATGTATTATTGAAGATACTCCTGATTCAAAAGTGATCTGTATATCAGCAGAACGTCGTTTTAATGCTTTTGAGCGTGATACTGGTTTTGAATCTAATCCTGTAGTTGACTTTTCAAACTCAGACACTGATGAAAGACAAGTTTTTAAGTATACAAGTGATAATTCTAAAAAAGCAACAAGAATATATCCTATGGATTATAGTATTTGTGCTTTATTAGATAGCGGTGAAGTCAACTGTGATCAGAGCGGTACTCAGGTTTGGGGACATCATTTGAATGCAGATTTATATTCTGGGATATTAGGTAGTAACAAAGTTCAATCTATGGATGTAGGAGGCGATGATATGTGTGCTTATTTAGATAATGGTCAAGTCAAATGCTGGGGTCGTGAAGATAATAATGATAATGATGATGATAGACCTCTTATGTGCGAGCATGACGCTCCAACCTCAACATAATAACCCTTACTCCCTTTTCCATAAATTCGCATCACCACTACTATCTCCAAAACATTTCCCCTTTTCCACAAACATCCGGCAATCGGGGCAACGCATCAGATCCTGGGATGCCTGCTTGCCGGATCCCAGATAAATACCTTGTTAAGGAAACAGAGTTTCTTTTTTTTTCACTAAAAGTGGTCAAGCTTTCTAGGCAATGACCATTTTGCCAATGGCAAAAAAACATCTTGTTTCCTTAACATGTAGTCAAAAAACGAAGAGATCCTCCTTACTCAAAGTGAACAGGCTTTTGAGACGATGACCATTTTGTCAAAGGCGAAAGCCTTTGCGGTCATCGTCCAAAAGTGGCCAGAGGCCAGTTCACTTTGAGGGAAACAGAGGCTAGTTTACTTTTAGTGCAAATCAAATGAGGTGATGACCATTTTATCGACGTGAAATAAACATCTTGTTTCCCTAACATCGTCTTCATCCGGGATCCGGGATCCGGCAGTCAGGCAGTCCGGCATCAGTGAAGCAAACGTCTTGTTTCCTTAACATGGTGTTAAAAAACGAGGATATCCTCCCCTACTCAAAATGAGCAGTTTTTTGCGGCATTGCTCTTTTTAGACAGCGTAAGCTGTCAGAGCAATGCCCAAAAACACACCAGAGGTGTGGCTCATTTTGAGTGAGACAGAATCTAATGATGTTTAAGTCTTTGTTATTTTGAGGATCTCTTCTTGAGAAAGTCCAGAACATTTCATAATAGTTTGTAAGTCTATTTTATTTTTGATCATATTTAAAATAAGATCTCTTTGCCCTTCCTGTCGCCCTTCCTGTCGCCCTTTTTGCAACCCTTCTTGTAAGCCCTTTTGCAATCCTTCCTGTCGCCCTTCTTGCAGGCCTTTTTGTCGGGCATGATTTTGAATAATCTCACTAAATTTTAACATAACATCTCCTTGCCTTTGTTTTATTTCTTCCCCTACTTCTTCCATTGTTTTGATTAAAAGCTTTTCTGCCATGTTTCCATCGTATGTGCAGAAATACCTTACCAAATCATTTGTCATCTCTATTATATCTAACTTATCACCACTTTCATAGTCCTTTTCATTAATAATATCATCTTTTTGTAATCTACCCACTTCTCTTTCGACAATTAAAATATTTTCCCTTATTTGTTTCACTAAAAGTAAACTAGCCTCTGGCTACTTTTGGGCATTGCTCTGACAGCTGTCGCTGTCCAAAAAGAGCAATGCCTCAAAAGTTCGTTTACTTTTAGTAAAGAGGATCTCCTTGCTTCTTAACACCATGTTAAGGAAAAAGAGTTTCATTTGTAAACCCGCTTGCTCTTGAGGTAATAAAAAAACTTTTTCCTTAACATGCTGTAAAGGAATAAAAGGATCCTCTCTACTCAAAATGAACAAGCTTTTGAGGTAGCTAGCCTTTTACGACGGCGGTAGCCGTCGGGCTAGCTACCCAAAAGTGGCCAGAGGCCAGTTCATTTTGAGTGAAAGAATAAAACAAGAATGAACGGATTGTACTTTGATGCTCTATGTTGAAAACAAGCTTTACAATCAAGTGAGAATTCTTCAATTTAACCGCAACAACTAGGTCACAAAGACCTTTCATATATCCAGAAAACTCTCCTTTTTCTATTGTGAGCGTTTTTAAATCTATGATGTTTAAGAGTTTCGAAGGCAATGTGATTTCAAGAAAGGCCATCGCAATAATTTTTTTTGAAAAAAGCCGTTGAAAAGCAATGTTATGAGGATGGGCTTTTGAAGAAGTGTCCTGTTGCATTTGTTTGATCTGCTTTGATTTTGATGGCATGACTGCTCCTTATTGTTCCTTTAGGTTCACTTGAAATTGCATGTCTCTTATTAACTACATGAATTTTAAAACTATATCTTTGTTTGTTCTCGACTGCAAGCAAGAACATTCGGTTTGTTTCATTAAAAGTGGGCTGTTTCACTAAAAGTGGGCTGTTTCACTAAAAGTGGGCTGTTTCACTCAAAATGAGCCACACCTCTGGTGTGTTTTTTGGTGTTGCCTGCAAAGGCTTTCGCCTTTGACAAAATAGGCAACACCTAAAAAATCCGCTCATTTTGAGTAGGGAAGGATCTCCTTGCTTTTAACACAATGTTAAGGAAACAAGATATTCGCTTCATCCTTGCCTGTCTGCTTGATGCCGGGTTGCCGGATCCCGGATCCCGGATAAACACGATGTTAAGGAAACAAGCTATTTATATTTATTTCACTCCCGGGATCCGGGATCAGGCAATCTGACATCCCGGGATCCCGGAACTGATGCCGGGTTGCCGGATCCCGGATCCCGGATAAACAGGATGTTAAGGAAACAAGATTTCCTTCTGATGTTTGCTCTGACAGCTATCGCTGTCTAAAAAGAGCAATGTCGCAAAAAACTGCTCATTTTGAGTGAAAAAGAATAAAATAGATCTTTTTTGATGCTTTTTGGATGTACTTAGGCTAAAAGCTTATATAATTGTACTCACTTACAAATGAGCAAAGGAGGAAATATGACGCCTAAATTTATTTTTGTCACAGGAGGTGTGACATCTTCTGTAGGGAAAGGCCTTGTAACAGCCTCATTGGGGGCTTTGCTAGAAGCTCGTAATCTCAAAGTCTCTATTATGAAATTCGATCCCTATATCAATGTCGACCCTGGCACTATGAATCCATTTCAACATGGGGAAGTTTATGTGACAGAAGACGGAGCAGAAACAGATCTTGATTTTGGCCATTATAGTCGATTTACAAACTGCAAATTTTCTCGCTCTAATAGTGTCACCACAGGGCAGATTTATGACACTGTTATTCAAAAAGAAAGACGTGGTGACTACTTAGGAGGCACAGTTCAAGTCATTCCTCATATTACAGATGAAATTAAATCAAGGGTTTTTGATGTAGCTCAAGGTAGCGAAGTCACTCTAGTAGAAATAGGAGGCACTGTAGGAGATATTGAGGGGTTACCTTTTTTAGAATCCATTCGTCAAATTCGTTTAGAAGTAGGAATCCAAAGCTCCATTATTGTCCATGTCACTTTAGTACCTTTTATTCATGCAGCAGGCGAGATTAAAAGTAAGCCCACACAACACTCTGTAAAACAACTACGAGAAATTGGCTTGCAACCCGACTTTCTTATTTGTCGTTGCGATCGTGCAATTGATTCAGAGACAAAAAAGAAACTAGCCTTATTTTGCAGTGTCGAAGAAAAAAATGTCATTACTGCACGTGATGTATCTTCTATTTATGAGTTACCCTTACTTTTTTATCAAGAAAAATTAGACACATCGATTGTAGATAGATTAACTCTTGAGTCTACAAAAAAACCTCAAATCAAGGTATGGCATGATATTTCTTCAACTCTTAAACATTACGAAAAAGAGGTCACTATAGCGATTGTAGGTAAATATGTGGAATTAAAAGAAAGCTATAAATCTTTAAATGAGGCGATTGTACATGGGGGGTTAGCTACGAAAACTCAAGTGCATGTCAAATACATTAATTCTGAAAAGCTAACTCAGAATAACTTAAATGAAATGTTATCAGATGTGACAGGGATTTTAGTTCCTGGTGGCTTTGGAGACAGAGGGTTCCATGGGAAGCTTTTAGCTATTGAGTATGCCCGTGTTCAGAGCATTCCATATTTTGGTATTTGTTTAGGGATGCAAGCAGCGGTGATTGCATTTGCCCGTAATGTCTGTCAATTACAGGACGCTACCAGTCGTGAGTTTTTTCAACCTCAATCAGGTATGCGGAATATTGTCATTGACTTAATGGAGGATCAAAAGCACTTGCAAAAAAAGGGAGGGACTATGCGTTTAGGTTCTTATCCTTGTCATATTAAAGAAGGAAGTCTTGCTCATCGTATTTATTCTAAAGATATTATATTTGAAAGACATCGACATCGCTATGAATTTAATAATCAGTTTCGTATGCTCTTTGAAAAAAAGGGCATGGTCTTTTCAGGCATTTATAAGCAACAAGATTTAGTAGAGATTGTAGAGATCAAAGAACATCCTTGGTTTGTGGCTGTACAGTTTCATCCTGAGTTTCAGTCCCAACCTTTTGCTCCTCATCCTCTCTTTACCAGCTTTGTACAAGCAGCCATTCATCACAATGATCATAAAAAACCTGCTTCTTCAACATGATGTTCATCCGGGATCTGGGATCCCGGACTGCCTGCTTGCCCGATCCCGGATCCCGGGAGCAAATGTTTTGTTTCCTTAACATGTAGTCAAAAAACGAAGATATCCTCTCTACTAAAAGTGGTCAAGCTTTCTAGGCGATGACCATTTTATCGACGTGAAGTAAGCATCTTGTTTCCTTAACATCGTGTCAAGAGACGAGAGGATCCTTTCTACTAAAAATAAACGGATTTTTGAGGCATTGCTCTTTTTGGACAGCGTATAGCTGTCAGAGCAATGCCCAAAAACAGCCAGAGGCTGGTTTATTTTTAGTGAAACAGAATCTAAAAGAAAATAAAAAAAAACAAAAAAATGAACTCACTCTGGGATCCGGGATCCGGGATCCGGCAGTCAGGCAGAGATGAAGCAAACGTCTTTTTTCCTTAACATGGTGTTAAAAAACGAGGAGATCCTCCCTACTCAAAATAAATGGATTTTCTAGGCAGTTAGCCTTTGATCGACGACGACAGTCGTCGGGCTAACTGCCAGAAAACATGCCAGAGGCATGATGCATTTTGAGTGAAACAAACCCTTAACATGTGGTTAAGGGACGAAGGGATCCTTCCTACTAAAAGTGGTCAGGCTTTCTAGGTGATGACCATTTTATCGACGTGAAGTAAGCATCTTGTTTCCTTAACATCGTGTCAAGAGACGAGAGGATCCTTTCTACTAAAAATAAACGGATTTTTGAGGCATTGCTCTTTTTGGACAGCGTATAGCTGTCAGAGCAATGCCCAAAAACAGCCAGAGGCTGGTTTATTTTTAGTGAAATAATAAAAGGCCCAATAATATACAAAGAAATCAAGTTAAATTCAAAATTCAGCAATGAATTTCTGACCGATCACCTCAAAATTGACCTTCCGATTCTCTGAAAAAAGCTTAACCTGGTGAATATATGAAATTAGAGATAGAAGGTTCAAGGAAGGGAAATTTTGAGGGAAACAGTCCACATATCTCTGAAAGAGGTACGTACGGGTAGATGAGGATCAACGAAGTTAGATAATAAAAGGCCCAATAATATACAAAGAAATCAAGTTAAATTCAAAATTCAGCAATGAATTTCTGACCGATCACCTCAAAATTGACCTTCCGATTCTCTGAAAAAAGCTTAACCTGGTGAATATATGAAATTAGAGATAGAAGGTTCAAGGAAGGGAAATTTTGAGGGAAACAGTCCACATATCTCTGAAAGAGGTACGTACGGGTAGATGAGGATCAACGAAGTTAGATAATAAAAGGCCCAATAATAGAAAAAAACATTGACAATTAAAATAAAGTCTTTATAAAATAAAAAAATCTTAAACTTAACATTTATTAACAAGGAGGTTATATTATGTCATTGTATGAATCTTTTGCACAGTTAAAATTTGATATACGCATGAAGGATTGGAATGTGAATCAAAATCTCGTTACAGAGAAAGAAATTAAAAAAAACTTAGAAAGCCTTAAAGATATGAGTGACAATGTTGAAGAAGTCTCTCTATTTTCTACAGATCAAACACAAGATCCATCTAATGCTCCATCAGAAGATTCATCTTCTGATACATCTGATACATCACCACCTCAACAAGCCGTGTCAGCTCAAGATGATCATCTTAATCCTAATCTTAATCCTAATCCTAATCATCCTCAACCTCATAACACAGAAGAGACAAATCCTGTCAAAACAAATGAAGATCCTTCTAATCCATGGTGGTGACATAGGGGTGGTGATATAGGCTACTAAATAATTTCAAAATAAAACCATAATAGCTGTTAAAAGGAAGTAAAAAGAAAAGTCTATGCAATATAACTCTTTGAGTCATTAATTCTACTAGAGATTTGCTTTGACCATGCCTCTTTGTTAAATTATACCCTATTATGGAAGTTATAGAAGTCAAAAACCAATCCCATCTTCGTCAATTTTTAAAATTACAACCACGTATCTATAAAGATCAGCCCCATTATGTTTGTCCTTTAAATATTCTTGTGAAAAAAATGATCAAAGGATTGCATGTTCCCCAACAACATTTATTAATGGCTACCGAAAATAATCAATATATTGCTCGCATAGCTTTTAAGGTTCATAAATACAAATCTCAAACCTTTCTTCATTTTGGATTTTTTGATTGTGTAGAAGGATACAGCAAAGCAGTCAGTCAGCTCATTGCATGGGGCCGTAATAAATATCCTCATTGGATTTTGAAAGGTCCTTATCATTTCACTATGGAAGATCCCTATATAGGTGTTTTAGTGGAAGGTTTTGATCAAGATCCTTATTTTTTAATGCCTTATAATTTTGCTTATTACGATGACTATTTACAAAAAGCTGGATTGAAAAAAGCTATGGACCTTTTTACTTATCAACTCACCAGAGAAAATATAGATCAACTACTAGCTCCCCTCCAACCTCAAGCACAAAAGGCACAAGAGCAAGGTATTACTGTTCGCTTTCCTCACCCTAAAAACCATCAAGAGTTTAAAGAAGAAGGCTATAAAGCTGTGAATATCTTTAATGACGCTCTTTCTGACAATTGGAATTTTGAAACATTTCAAGAAGCTCAGGCCAAAGAGTTAATTCAATTTTTTAAATATTTATTAGATATGCGTATGGTGGCTTTTGCTATGAAGGATGGTCAAGAGATTGGTTGTTTAGTTATGGTCCCTAACTATAACCAGCTTATTAAACCACATAAAGGTAAAATCACACCATTGTTGATCTACAAATACTTTCGAAGATATAAATATATTTCAAGTACAAGAGGTTATGTCTTAGGAGTTAAGAAGAAATACCATAGCATGGGTGTTGGTAGCTTACTGACAGTGAAGGTGTTTGAACAAGGCATGAAGTGTGGATATCAAGTGGGTGAAATTTCATGGATTTTAGGCAATAACGATAAAATGAATCGGCTAGCTCAAACCATGTCAAAAGAAAATCAACATAACAAAGTTTATCGTGTATATGAGGCTCCACCTTTAAATGAAAATTCTAAATAGCAAAAATGACATTCAAAATATCAACATCCAAAAAATATCTATTTTAAATTTTGTATCTTTATGGACTCAACAAAATGCCTCTCAAAATAATGTGTTTTTAGATGTACGATCCGAGAGAGAATTTTCAAATCAAAAGCTCCCTTTATTTACTTCTGCCTCACTTTTAAATAATCAGCAACATGCTCTGATAGGTACTATTTATAAGCAACAGGGAGCAGATCAGGCTCTAAAAGAAGGGTTCAGACTGTCACAGCTTCATTTAGAAGAAAGATTAAAACTTTGGAAAACCCTCACACAATCAAAAAATGTTTTTATTATTTGTCTCAGAGGAGGTTTGCGTTCTCGCATTGTCGCTCACTATGTGCAGCACCTTGCACATAAATGTTATCAAGTGGAAGGAGGTTATAAAGCTTTACGTTCTTTCTTGTTAGATCAGTTAAAATATTTAAACAAATATACTTTTTATATTCTCACAGGGAAAACAGGAAGTGGAAAAACAAAACTCCTCAATGAACTTAAAATGGAAGGAGTCATTGATTTAGAAAAGTTAGCTGATCACAAAGGTAGTAGCTTTGGCTATTATATAGATCGAAAGCAACCCACTCAATCGAGTTTTGAAAATGCCTTATTGTTTGAATTATTAAAAGGCAGATTTTCACAAGATCATCCTTTTTATCTCTTAGAAGACGAAAGTCATTTGATTGGACATAATTTCATACCCAATCCTATAAAAGAAAAAATGCGATTATCGCCTGTGATTTATTTAGATGCAGATATTGAAGTGAGGTCGCAACGGATTTTTGAGGAATATATTTTAATGCCTTTAAAACAAGGTATTTCAAAGCAAGCTTTATTAGAGCATGGTTTGATGGGTCTTCAAAAAATTGCCAAACGTTTGGGACATAAACAATTTGATTTATTAAAAAAATCTATGGTAGAAGCTTTTTATCAAAGTTTTATAGACAAAGAGAGTCACTTAAAATATATTCGTAAATTATTAGAGGTTTATTATGACAAACGATATGACTTTGCTTTTAATAAGAGTAAAAGTTCAAGAGAAGTTTTATTTAAAGGCTCTTTTAAGGACTGCAAACTATGGCTAAACAACAACCTTACACCATAAAACTCACACAAACTGTCAAAAAGGGCGGATGTGCTTCAAAGCTTCCAGCAAAACATTTAAAGTCCATTTTACAAGAACTCTCTTTGAGATCTTCACCTCATTTATTGACACAATTTCAAACATGGGACGACGCTGCTGTGTGGGATTTAAAAAACAATGATTTTAAAAATAATACAGCCGCTTTAGTTCAAACTTTAGATTTTTTTACACCTATTGTAGATGACCCTTATACCTTTGGACAGATTGCAGCAGTCAATGCCATGAGTGATGTGTATGCTATGGGGTGTCAGCCTCGTTTGACACTTTGTATTTTAGCTTTCCCTGCAAAAACTTTAGATATAGAAGTCATAAAACCTTTAATGGAAGGAGCTTTAGAGAGAATTCATAAAGCAGGAGCCGTGTTGGTAGGAGGTCATACCATCGATGATGAAACATTAAAATTGGGTTTTGTTGCCAGTGGTTTTGTAGATAAAAATCATTTTTGGAGTCATGCTAAGGCTCAAATAGGTGATCAACTGATTTTGACAAAGGCTTTAGGGGTAGGGACTTTAGTTTCTGCTTATAAAAAACAAAATACACATCAAACAGAAAGATGGCTTAAAGGAGCTATCTCTAGCATGATTCAATTAAACAATGTGATTGATTTTTGTAAAATCAGAGATGTACATGCTGCCACTGATGTGACAGGGTTTGGTTTTTTAGGACATGCTTGTCAAATGGCTAAAGCAAGTGGAGTTTCGTTTCAGTTAGATATTCAACAAATTCCTCAATTACCTGGAGCTATGGATTCATTAAAGCAAGGTCACCTTGTCAAAGCCCATTATACCAATGCAGATTATGTAAAAGACCTTGTAGATTATGGGGTAGCTAAAGAAGAAATGAAATCGCTTTTAAATGACCCTCAGACCTCTGGGGGATTGTTACTGGCTGTTCCTGCTAGTTGTGCTTCTTTGTTTGTCTCTCGATTAAGCGAAGCATTTCCATGTACTCGAGTTATTGGAGATGTGACTGGAATAAAAAATAAATTAGTACATCTTTTTTCAGCAGATAAAAATGAGTGTTAAAAAACAACGAGGATATCCTCTCTACTAAAAGTGGTCAGGCTTTTGAGGCGATGACCATTTTATCGACGTGAAATAAATATCTTGTTTCCTTAACATGGAGTTAAGAGACGAGAGGATCCTTCTTACTAAAAGTGGTCAGGCTTTCTAGGTTGCCAGCAGATGAAAGAACTTTTCCCTTAACATCGCGTAAAAAAAAGAAATGATCCTTTCTACTAAAAATAAACGGATTTTTGAGGCAATCAGCCTTTGATCGACGGCGACAGCCGTCGGGCTGATTGCCCAAAAACAGCCAGAGGCTGGTTTATTTTTAGTGAAAAAGATAAGAAGGCGAATAGCCTTCGGCTGGCAACCAGAAAGTGACCAGAGGTCAGAGCACTTTGAGTGAACCGGAGGCATGATTTATTTTGAGTGAAACAAACCCTTAACATCGTATTTTTCCGGGATCCGGGGTCTGGGATCCGGGATCCGGGGTCTGGGATCCGGGATCCGGGGTCTGGGATCCGGGATCTGGCAACCCGGCAGACAGGCAAGAATGAAGCGAATATCTTGTTTCCTTAACATGGAGTTAAGAGACGAGAGGATCCTTCTTACTAAAAGTGGTCAGACAGCAAGCTTCTCTGAAGCTTGCCATGTAACAACACTAGGCAATGACCATTTTGTCAAAGGCGAAAGCCTTTGCGGTCATTGTCCAAAAGTGGCCAGAGGCCAGTTCACTTTGAGTGAACATAAAAAGAACTTTTTCCTTAACATGGTGTTAAGAGACGAAGAGATCCTCCTTCCTAAAATTGAACAGGCTTTTGAGGCAGTTAGCCTTTGATCGACGGCGACAGCCGTCGGGCTAACTGCCCAAAAGTAGCCAGAGGCTAGTTCAATTTTAGGGAAACAGACCACTTTTAGTGAAACAGAGGCTGGTTTACATTTAGTGAAATGATGAGGATCAACGAAGTTAGACAATGGAAGGTCAATTAAAGGAAAGTACTTGATCCCATTGGATTTTAAGAGGCAATAACTTAAGTTGAGATATTAAAATATAAGTTTTAGCAGGATTGAATTTAGATATTTTAAGACAACCATTTTGAATGAGCTTTCCTGTATCCTCTTGAGTCCATCCAAACCGTTTATCATTTAAGACATCTAAAACTTCTTCTCTAAGTCTTTTAGAGTCAATACCAGAAATGGTCACATTATAATAAAAATCATCTGAATCTGAAACATCTGAGGCATTAGCATAATCTGTAACCTCTTGAATAGGATTTGAAGGCTGGCTGTCTATCTTAGGAGTTTGTACTTTAGAAGAATCCAACTGAGATGGCGTTTGTTCCAATGTTGGTGGATCTTCAAGAGGTGGATTTTCTTGTGATGCTTGTTCAAGAGATGCTTCTTCAAGAGGTGATTGTTCAAGAGATGGCTCTTCAAGAAATGGTTCTCTAAGAGATGGATCTTCAAGAGAGGATTGTTCAGGAGAGATATCTTCAGAAGTGGTGGAGTTTTTATCTTGATCTGTACTCTGTTCCGCTTCACTTTCTATTTGCGATGAAGAAATATCTTCTTGTAGAGGAGAAAGAGAGGCACTCGATGTATGTTGTTCCTGATCTTCGACAGGTTGCATGTCATGGCTTTCATTGATCTGTTGTTTCGGATGATCTTCTGGTTCATCTGGAAATTCTTCAGAATCAGAAGGTGTAGGAGGTTGCTTTTGTACGTTGCCTTCAAAGTCAATAAAGACAAAGGTATGACAAGAAGGACATTGTGTCAATCCATAAATATTATTATCAATCTCTGCATGACAACTTAAACATTGGGATGGCATATTTTTATTTTAATCTACATATTTTATAAAGTCAAAACTTACTTTGTTAAGCTTTCAACTTAAGCTGGCTATCTACAATCAAAGCTACTTTTATAATACAGCTGGTTTTGCAATAGTTTGTTTTGTCATATCTACAGCGACCATCTTAGAAATACCTTTTTCTTCCATTGTGACACCATAAAGTTTGTCACAAATTTCCATAGTGTGTTTATTATGTGTTACAAGAATCATTTGAGCATGTTTGGACATCTCATTGATCAAATCATTAAATCTAAACACATTAGCATCATCTAAAGGAGCATCCACTTCATCTAACACACAGTAAGGAGATGGCTTGACTAAAAAAATTGCAAAAATCAATGACACTGCTGTTAATGCCTTTTCCCCTCCTGATAACAAACTCACATTTTGTAATCTCTTGCCTGGGGGACGAGCTGTGATAGCAATCCCCATATCTTCCTTATCTTTGAGTTCTACCATACTCATAAAAGCTTCCCCTCCTCCAAATAAAACAGGAAATACTTTTTGAAAACGTATATTAACAGACTCAAAGTTCTCTTGAAACCGCTCATCACAAATCTTATTGATCTTATTAATTACTTGGTTTAATTCTTTTTTTGCTAACTCTAAGTCATCTCTTTGTTGAGATAAAAAAGAATATCGATTTTTAACTTCTTCGTACTCTTGAATAGCAGCTAAATTGACATTCCCCATTTTTTGTAGTTGAGAATTCAAAGTTTCTAGTTTTTTTTCTGCTTCATCCCAATCAATCTCCTTCCATTCTAATACTTGATTTTCTTTACTTGTTTTATTTTTATATTCCATTGCCACATCTTTTAAATTTACCATATAACGCTCATTAATAGTTTCAACAAGAGCTTTCATTTTAAGCTCTAAAGTATTAGCTCCAAGAGATAAATCATTGATTTGCATTTGTACTCCATTGGATTCCTTTCTTAAAACAGATAATTGTTGATCCATAGTGTTTAGCTGACTTCTTGAGGTTTCATATTGATTTTGAGTTTTAGAAAATATCTTTTGCTTTTCTTGCTCTTGAGTTAAAATATTTTGTAAGCTAGATTGTTCTCCTTTGTATGTTGTTTGAGCTTCAGCTTGCATGGCAATGCTCTGCTCCCTCTGTTGTGTGATCCGAGTCATCCTTTGAGAAAGTTCATTCATTTGTTTTTGGAGCATTTCTTTTTGATGTTTTTTACCTTCTGCCTCTTGAGTACATGCTGTTGAATCTATACTTAGCTGATGGACTTTTTGCCTTAAATTATTTAATTGGCTTTGACTTTTTGATATATTTTCGGTCAACGACTTGATCTGAGAGGACAAGGTTTCTTTTTTCTTAAGGATTGTTTGTTGTTCTTTGATAAAAGATTGCTTTTGTTTTTCCTGCTTTTGTTTTTGAGTTAAAAGCCTATCAATAACGGCATTTTGTTTATCTAATACCAACTGACTATCAGTTACTTCTATAGAAGCTCTTTCTAAGTCTTTTTTTAATTCAATGACTTTCATTTCTTGTTGAATATGGTCTTTTTGAGTTTGCTTAAGATCTTTTTCTAGGATTTCAAGACAATGTTCATGGTTTTTTAATTCATCTTCTGCAACTATGAATTGTTGCTCACAATCTATCGATTGCTTTTTGATTTCTTTAATTTCTCTGCGTAACTTTAATCGACTCGAATCAATAAAATCAGGGGTGCCTCCTATAACAATCCCCTTAGGCAAAAGAACATCTCCAGTCAAAGTGACAAAAGTCCAATCAGGATATTGAATAGATAGATCGTATAAAATACTTTTTACAATAGCTGTTTTGTTTAAAAGAACATCAATACAAGCTCGATATTTTTTATCAGTGACAACAAAATCTTTCAATAATCCTATGACTATTTCATTTTCAATGGGTGTATCTATAGGCTTTTGAACAGAGACATTTAAAAAGCTAGCACGTCCAGCTTGGTTTTGTTTTAAAAAATCAAAAGCTTTAAAAACATCCTCTAAAGAGTTAGCTAGAAGAGCTTGCAGGTGTCTACCTAAAACAGCTTCAAGAGCTAATTCATATTTTTTAGAGACTTCTATCACATCAGCTACAGGAATAAACAAAGACTTTTGTGATGATGTAAGATTTTCTCTCCATGCTAAAACCTCTTTAGCTCCTTGATCAAACCCTTCAAAGTTTTTATAAAGGTTCTCTAATGCACTCAACTGACTAGTTATTTTGTTTTTATTGTCTTTTAATTGATGTGTTGTTTGTTTTTTTTCTGTCAGTAGTTGCAGTAAGTTATCTTGATTGTCTTTAAATTGTTGCATATCACTTGTCAAACTGAGTTGTAATTGCCTAGCCTTTTCTAATTTACGGGCAGTATTGTCTTTGATTTTTATAGTTTCTTTATTTTTATGAACCATTTCTTTGAGTAGAGATCCTGATGTATCTTCTTGAATTTGTAATTCTTTTTGACTTGCTTGAAGTGATTTTATTTCAGCTTCAATATGGGCTTCTTCTTGATGGGCTTTCATTAGAGCAGTTTGCTGTTCATTTAAAATATTCTGATCTTGTTGCAATTTGGTTTGATCTTTTTCATGTTGTGCATTAAGAGTTTTATACTGAGATTCAATTTGTGTGGCTTTTTTTTGCAGATCTTCATAGGCAAGACTTAATTGTTGTAAGTCTTTTTGTAAATGATCTTTTTGTGTTTGGACTTCACTGCTCATATCAGAATGTAGACTTTCTTGTTTTTGAGATTGTTCTATTTGAAATTCTAAACCTTGAATAATCTTTTCTTTGGTTCTAATAGCAAGTTTTGTTTCTTCAATAGATTGTTGTTGAGATTCTAGTTTTTTTTCACATTCTAATTGCCAGAGTTTTTTAGCTTCTTTTTGCTTTTCTTGCTCTGCAATTTTACTTTGGTATTCAAGGTCGCTGTCTTTTAACTCTTGGAGTGAAGACTGATTAGATATATATTTTTCTTCCAAGTTAAGAAAGTTTCTTGAGCAAATAAGCAGATCCTGCTTTTCAATTTTATCTTGTAATTTTTTATATCGGCTGGCTTTTTGAGATTGACGTTCTAGAGCCGAAAGTTGCCTTTGTAGTTCATTCATAATATCACCTAATCTTGTAAGATTTTCTTCTGTAGTTAGTAACTTTCTTTGAGATTCTTTTTTGCGGGCTTTAAATTTTGTAACTCCAGAGGCTTCTTCTATAATAACTCTCATATCTTCAGGCTTTGCTGTCACCAGTCGACTGATAGCTCCTTGTTCTATTAAACTAAATCCTTTAGATCCAGCTCCTGTGTCCATAAAAATTTCATGGATATCCTTAAGTCGAACAGGTTCTTGCTGAATTAAATATTCTGATTGTCCTGAGCGGTGAAGTCTTCTTGTGATACAAATTTCAGAATATTGTAAATAGGGAGCAGGGAAAAACTGACCGTCATTTTCTAGTGTAAGAGATACTTCTGCTAGACCACCAGGGACATGACCTTGAGAGCCTTGAAAGATCACATCTTCCATAGAAGAACCACGAAGTCCTTTTGCAGACATCTCACCCATAACCCATTGCAGAGCATCTACAATATTGGACTTACCACAACCATTAGGCCCCACAATAGCTGTGATATCAGCATCAAAGTGAATCACTGTTTTGTCTTTAAAAGACTTAAAGCCTGTGATCTCTAGCTTTTTAATTTTCAAAGCTAAGCTCCTTTTTTAACTGTGTTTATTATGACACATCTTTTTTAGGAAAATAAAGGCTTTTTTACAAACTGCCCTTCTGCCCCTTCTGCCCCTTCTGCTCTTCAAAAACAAGTGATGCAAAACTTATTTGATTATATTTTAATATAGTTCATTGCTTGAGAGGTTTTTTTGGATTTCTTGATGGATTTCTTCTCTTAAATCTTCATCGCTTATTTGCTCAAGCATACTTTGTAAAAAACTGATAGATAGAGATTGAAGTGCCTCTTTATAAGGTAGCCCACGGCTTTGGAGGTAGAAAATCTCATCCTCATGGATCTGTCCTACAGTTGCTCCATGTGTCGCTTTGACATCATCTGCAAAAACATCGAGTTCTGGTTTCACATCGGCTTCTGCAAAAGGGCTTAAAATCAAGCTTTTACTAGATTGGTGGGAATCCGATTTTGAAGCTTTTTGATCTATACCAACCAAGCCATTGAAAACATATCTTGCGTGGTCTAAAAGAATACTTCTCGCATTTAATCGACTTTGGGTTTGTGGTTTGATATGTTGAATGTAAAAGTGTGAATCAGAATGGCTTTGCTTTTGAAGTAGAGAAAGAGAATGCATAAAAGCCTGACTTTCTAACCCCTTTAAATGAACAACTCTGTTGTGACGTAAATATTCCTGCCCTAAGTGAACGTCAATAGATTTTAATGAGCATTTATGCCCACTTAAATCAAAATAATTTTGTGTCAAAAGTGTGGAATGAGCATCTAAAGACTGTCTAAAATAAATATCAAGATGAGCTGTATCTTCTAATCTTGCTCTACAACAAAAAGTTAATAAGTTCTTTATATCCTTTTGTGTTTGTGTTGAATTTTTCACATCTTTGATATGAATAGAAAGCTTTAATTGGCTACCTTCTTGAAGGTGAAAAAACAATCGACACCCCATCATATTTTGTGATTGTCTTTGAATCTCAATGTGTAAAGGGAAGTCAAGTATCGTGTGAGGAGCGACTGTAATGAAATAAATATCTTTACAGAGTAAAATATTTAAATGTTCTAATATAGGTTCTTCTTTTAAAAAAGATTGAAAGAAGCTTTCTTTAAGAAGGTTATTTGTTTTTTGATCTGCAAAAAATGCATTGTCTTGTTGGGTAAGGCTTTTTATAGAGACTCCTTGAGGTAGCTTGTTTTTAAAGGATTCTGGCTGGCATAAACCTTCATTAAAAACAATTTGATAGGGAGTCTTTGACGATATGGAAGTATTTTGAGTATTGTGAATATTTTGAGTATCAGAATATAAGAGATGATTTATGTGAGGGAATAGAGTATATTTCCATTGTTCCCTTCGAGGTGGAAATGTTTTTAAAGCTTTTAAGGCGTTAGCACTTTTGAGTTTTTCTGTTTTGAGGAAATCAGGAATAAGCATAGATGTTGTGGCTTTAAGTGCAGCATCAACAAACTTCATTATGAAACCTCATGAGATATATGGGCATCTTTTAGAAAATAATCATAACCTTGGGTTTCTATTTGATGAGCTAGTTGCCAATCCCCTGTTTTAATGATTTGGCCTTGATGAAAGATATGTACATAGTGAGGTTTAATATATTCTAAAATCCTTTGGTAGTGGGTGATCAAGAGCAATGCTTTATGAGATGAGAGGAAGTTTTTAATAACATGCGTGAGCATTTTGAGAGCATCTACATCTAAACCTGAATCAATTTCATCTAAAATAACTAATTTGGGATCAAAGATGATCATTTGTAGAATTTCATTTTTTTTCTTTTCCCCGCCAGAGAAACCTTCATTGACAGATCGGTCTAAAAATTTTTGATCAAAGCCAATAGTTTGGGCTTTTTCTAAGACCCATTTACGAAAGTGATTTTCTGAAAGTGGACCTACACCTTGGTGACAGCAAAGGGATTTAAAACAAGAATAGAGAAACTGAAAATTGCTTAATCCAGGGATTTCTAATGGGTGTTGTAAAGAAAAAAAAATACCTTCTTTTGCTCGCAGATCAGGATTCATATCTTGGAGAGGTTTGAGTTGGCTATTGATTTCAAACTGCATGCTTCCACCTGTGATTTGAAGATGAGGATATCCTGAAATTGTTTTAGCCAGGGTGCTTTTACCTGAGCCATTAGGTCCCATCAAAGCATGTATTTCTCCTTTTTTAATGTGAAGATAAAGGTTTTTTAAAATTTTTTTCTGGTCAATTTGAACATTTAAAGCTTCAATTTGGAGCATGATTTCTTCCTTTTGAGTTTTTGAGTTTATATTAAATATGCAAATAATTGACTTATATAACGATTTATAGATGTCATCAAGCTTCTTTTTTTCTCAATATGATGTTCCGTTCCTCTGGGATCTGGGATCCGGGATCCCGGGATCTGGGATCCGGGATCCGGCAACCCGGCATCAGAAAGAACTCTTTTTCCTTAACATTTCACTCAAAATGCATCATGCCTCTGGTTCACTAAAAGTAAACTAGCCTCTGGCTACTTTTGGACATTGCTCTGACAGCTTACGCTGTCTAAAAAGAGCAATGTCTCAAAAGTCCGTTTACTTTTAGTAGGAAGGATCCTTTCCTCTTTGACACGATGTTAAGGAAAAAGTTCCTTCTTACATCTTTTGCCCGCAAAGGCTTACGCATTTGACAAAATGGTCATTGCCTCAAAAATCTATGCATTTTGAGTAGAGGAGGATCCTTTTATTCCTCTACACCATGTTAGGGAAAAAGTGCTTTTATTACCTTAAGAGCAAGCGGATTTACGAATGAGGAACTTTTTCCTTAACATGGTGTTAAAAAACAAGGAGATCCTTCCTACTAAAAGTGGTCAGGCTTTCTAGGTTGCCAGCAGATGAAAGAACTTTTCCCTTAACATCGCGTAAAAAAAAGAAATGATCCTTTCTACTAAAAATAAACGGATTTTTGAGGCAATCAGCCTTTGATCGACGGCGACAGCCGTCGGGCTGATTGCCCAAAAACAGCCAGAGGCTGGTTTATTTTTAGTGAAAAAGATAAGAAGGCGAATAGCCTTCGGCTGGCAACCCAAAAGTGACCAGAGGTCAGTTTACTTTTAGTGAAAAAGTTTCATTTCGATTGGGAAAAAAGGTGACTATTAGAAGGACGTTGACCAAAAAGCTGATAACACTTTCCTTCCTTATATTGATAGAGCTTAGCAACTCTGCTGGCTTTGTTTTTGATCTTTTCAATCCAAACAAAAGTTCTTTTATAAAAAGGTTTTGTGCATTCCACATCAAAGAAAGCAGGTGACCATGTCCCGCTATTAAGATGCTCAATGTCTTCAAAGTTTTTATGCATCCACGTATGAGTGTGTCCATAAATAATACGTTTAACACGGGTGATTTGAGATGCTATTTGAAAAATCCTCAATTTAGGGGCTTTGTAATTGAGAACTTGTGATTTAAACGTACGAGAATAAAAAATGAAAAAAGGTATAAAAAATGCTAATGGAATAAACATCCAGAAAAAAGAAATACCAAAAAAAAGCTTAATATTAACAAAAATAACATAAGTGATTAAAAAAATAATTAAGACAAGAAGAGCTTGATCAATCCACAGCTCTCTTGCTAGAAGCAAGGGATTAAAGGCAGCTGGATGGACTGCTAGCTCTTTCATTTCTCTGACCATACGAGGTGTGGCATTGGCATTGCGAGCGATAGATTCAATTCGACCTTCAATTGTGAGAGGGTCCTTCATTGCAGGCAAAAGTGTATAAATAAAAGAATAAATTAACGTCATAGCTGCACTGGTAAACCAAGTCACAAGAAGTAAAGGCTGTGCTTTGGCCATATATTTAAAGAAGAAACGTATATATTCTTTGATAGTCATAATAAAGTTAGAATCTGCATGAGGATTAAAAAAGCCCATTTGATTGATCATATAACGACAAGCTAAGTTACCAAAAGGTATGCGAATTTCCATACGTTTGAGTCTTTGAACCATAGGGGAAATAGGATTTTGACAAAGACAATAAGGATCATACTGATTGCCATGTTCAATAAGAGTATCTTGATTACTAATGTAAAACCAAGAACAGAATCGTATTTGATTTAAATGTGCTTTTGGTAAATCAAGGTATTCTAAAATATTATTTTGTACCATCTGATAATGGAGTTCTAGATCATGATTGCCAATAATAAAGACAGCTCGATGACCATGCAGTATGAAATTTCTTAGAGCCTCTATCCAAACCTTATGATCTTCAAGTATTTTGCGTATTTTAAAGGCTGATTTGATTTCTTGAGGGAAAAGACCACATTTACGTTCAATCCAAGAAACCTTATAGGGAGGATTCTTTGGAATAGCCATGCAAGAGTCAAAATCAAAAATATCTCCATTGAGGATCAGTTCTATTTGTTGATCTCCTGCCTTTTTCTCTATAAAATCTAAAAAATTTTTAAATTTATCATCAAAAAAGAACTCTCTTGTTTTAAACTTTTTCCAAAGGGGATGTTTAGGGTCCGGCTCTTGTGCCTCACATAAATGAAGATCAGAAATCACCACTGTACAAGAAGCTGTGGTAAAATCTTCTTTGTTAAGTAAAGATTGCTTTGATGGTTTATATATATATTCAGGCATAGTTATTTTTCAAAGTATTGGTTTTAAAAGTAAAACGTTTAGATATTTATACCACTTTTCTGCTAAGATTCCAAGTAGTATTAAATTCTTTTTTTCAACACTTTAAGATTGTTTGCAATAGTCTTAAAATTAAGTTATTTCACTGCATTATGATAATTTATTGAGCAAATCATCACAGGATATTTTTAAATCTTCTATAGAGCCATTATTCCAAATGACAAAATCAACTAAATTTAATTTTTCTTCTTGAGGTTTTTGAGAATCCATAATGCAATCAATCATTTCTTTTGTCATTTGTCTGCTTTCTTTGAGTCTTTTGTAAATAATATCTCTGCTGGTTGCAACCAAGACAATAAAATCAAATGTATCTTGTATATTTTGCTCAAAAATCAAGGCTGCGTCATATATGGCTAGGGGTGTGCCGATTTCCTCTAGATGTTTTTTCTCCTGAAAAGCCATAGTTGCTATAATGGGATGCACAATTTCTTCTAAAATGGCTCTTTTTTGAGGATCCTTAAAGACAATATTTCTTAAGGATTTTCTATCAATGGATAGATATTTTGAGGATGGATGCGTCATCTTTAAAACACTTTCTCCAAAAGAAGATAGTACTTTTTGGATAACTTTTGGTTTTTCTAAGGCTTTATGCCCATAAATATCTGCATTTAAAATAGGTAACCCTTTTTGACGCAAAATTTGAGAGACTGTGGATTTACCTGTTCCAATGCCTCCAGTCAAACCAATCCATTTCATTATCATTGACTCTATTCTTTTTGATATTGTTTCACTAAACACTTGCTTTTAATACGACTTTTATTTTAATTAAGTATCACATAACAAGTCGGAGGATTGTCAATGCAAAAAGTTTTAGTTTTAGACTTTGGTTCTCAGTACACACAGCTGATCACTCGTAAGGTTCGAGAGCTTAAAGTTTATGCAGAAATTCACCCTTATCATTGGCCTTTATCCTGCATTCAAGAGTACCAACCTGTTGCTATTATACTCAGTGGGGGGCCTAGCTCTGTACATCAAAAAAATGCACCTGTCAGAGATATCAAGCAACTAGCTCAAATAGCTCCTCTTTTGGGTATCTGTTATGGGATGCAGCTTATGGCACATTTTTTAGGAGGGACGGTTTATAAGTCTTCTCATAGTGGAGAATATGGTAGGCAGAAAATTTCTTGGATAAATTCACCTCCTATAAATATCCCTCAAGAAAGCTCCGTCTGGATGAGTCACAGTGATGATGTTGTTAAATTGCCTCCTGATTTTGTGACGCTAGCAAAAAGCCAACAGGATATTATAGCAGTTATGTCAGATGGACGTTCTTTAGGATTACAATTTCATCCAGAGGTTACTCATACAGAATATGGACAAAAATATTTAGAATATTTCTTATTTCAAATGGTAGGACTTTCAAAAAAATGGCAGACCGATAGCATTCTTCAACAGGCTACAGCTTATATTGAAAAAAAAGTCAAGCCTGATGAAAAAGTGCTTTGTGGATTAAGTGGAGGTGTGGATTCAACTGTAGTAGCTACACTGTTGACAAGGGTGTTAGGACCTAAGAGAGTTAAATGTATTTTTGTCAACAATGGACTTTTGAGAAAAAACGAATATACAGAAGTTCTTAAAAGTTATAAAACATTAAATCTTTCAGTGGAAGGGAAAGACGCCAGTCATGCTTTTTTATCTGCTCTTAAAGGTGTCACTTGTCCAGAGAGTAAAAGAAAAATCATAGGCAAAGTTTTTATAGATGTTTTTGATTGTTTTAGAAAGCAAAACAAAGACATTAAATGGTTAGCACAGGGAACACTTTATCCTGATGTCATTGAAAGCTGTTCTTTTAACTTTTCTGATCAGAAGGCTGTCCATATTAAAACACATCACAATGTGGGGGGATTACCGCAACACATGGATTTAAAAGTTTTAGAGCCGGTCAGAGAGCTTTTTAAGGACGAGGTGAGGGAGATGGGCAAACACTTAAATATTCCTTCTGAAATTTTGTACAGGCATCCTTTCCCTGGTCCTGGTCTAGCTGTGAGGATTTTAGGAGAAGTAACAAGAGAGAAAATTATTATTTTGCAAAATGCAGATGTTATTTTTAATCAGTTACTTAAGGAAGAAAATTTATATAATTGTATATGGCAAGCATTTTGTGTTTTGCTTCCTGTGCAAACAGTGGGAGTACAAGGTGATCGTCGGTCTTATAAGTACTGTTTAGCTATTCGAGCTGTGACTTCAGTGGATGGGATGACAGCAGATTGGTTTGAATTTACTCCCTCTATTTTGAAGAAAATATCTACACAAATCACAAACCATGTTAAAGATATTAATCGAGTAGTGTATGATATTACCAGTAAACCTCCTGGGACAATAGAGTGGGAATAAATTTGGTTGTTTCACTTTTAGTGAACCAAACTCCCAATAGCCCAACAACCTAATCCGGATGGATAAGCCTAAAATATTCTTGACAAAACAGTTAGTATATTCTAACTTTTTAAAAGCTTGGAATCTTAGAAATCATATCAAATAAAGAAAACAAAAAAATAGAGGTTGAAAAATCAATCGCACCATAAAAATCTTTTACTTTAACTTTAATGATTTGCCATGGTTATTTTAGCAGTGGAATGTAGCACTTCTTTAGGAAGTGTTGCCATATCTCGCTTTTCAGATATTCTTTCATCTTTGTCGTGGAAGCATCAAAAATCACATGAAAAAGTCATTGTCTCGTCTCTATCTCAAGCTCTTCAAGAAGCTCATCTCACTTTTAAAGATATAAATTTGTTAGCTGTAGGGAATGGGCCAGGCAGTTTTACAGGACTTCGAGTGGCTCTTTCAGTTGTCAAGACCCTATCTTATGCTTATGATTTGCCTGTAGCAGTTTTTAATTCCTTGAGAATATTAGCAGAAAATTATCAAAACTCTTGTCCAGAAAGAGTTTATACTCTACAAAACGCTTTTAGTGCAAAATTCTTTTTTGCTCATTATCTTAAAAATGGACTTATATGTCAGGAGATTGAAAAACCACAGCTAATTGCTCAAGAGCAAATAAGAGACGTTCTAAAAAAGCCAGGGATGGTTTTAGGATGTGTTTCTAACTTGATATGCCAAAATCCAGGATCTCAAAGTCAAAGACTTCAAAGTCGAAGACTTCAAAGTCAAAGATTTTTTTTAAATAACAATAAGCATTTAAAATTTGTAGAAGATTCCTTAATAAACTACCCCGATGCTAAAAAATTAGCTATCCTATGTTCAAGGCAGAAGCAAAGTTATTTTAAGGAAAAATGGCAACAAGTTTTTCCACTTTATCTGAAAATGTCTGCTGCGGAAGAGAAAATAAACTTTAAAAAATAAATGACGATAGCTATTTATAGCAATACAATATTTGCTAAAGACTTCTAATCATTTTAAGATTATGCCATAATAAGTATGAGAATAAAAAAAAACAAATAGGGTAAGCCTTTTTTTGAGAATTACCTAAAAACAGAATGAGGATATAAGAAGGATGTTTTCTTAACACGATGTTAGAAATAAGGAAATACTATTTCCGGGATCCGGGATCTGGCAACCCGGCATCAGATCCCGGGATACCTGCTTGCCGGATCCCGGGAATAAATATCTTGTTTCCTTAACATGGTGTTTATCCCAGAATCCGGGATCCGGGATCCGGGATCCGGGAATCGGGCATCAGAAGGAAATGTTTCCTTAACATGGAGTAAAAAAACGAGGAGATCCTCCCTACTAAAAGTGGTCAGACAGCAAGCTTCTCTGAAGCTTGCCATGTAACAACACTAGGCGATGACCATTTTACCGATGGCGACAGCCATCGTGGTCATCGCCAGAAAGTGACCAGAGGTCAGACCACTTTTAGTGAAACAGCAAGCGGTGATTTTATGTCAATAGAACATCATATAGGAAAAACATATTATGATACACTAGATGTATCCAGTTCATCATCTCAAAAAGAGATTCAATCTGCTTATATAAAAGCAAAGAATACTTATTCTGCTTGCAATCCAAAGCTTTACTCTGTTTTTTCTAAGAAAGAGCTAGAAGATCTACTTAAATTAATAGATCAAGCTTATTTTGTTTTGAGTCATCCTGAAAGACGAAGTACTTATGATAAGGAACTTTTAAAGAGCCATAACAAAAATATACTTCAAAAAAACATGGTTATTAAAAGTTATTATAAAAAAGACCCCATGTTTGAAAAGCAAATAGAAGAGAAAGACATTTTCGATGGACCTTTTTTAAAAAATATTCGCAACTATAAAAATATCACTTTAGATGAAATTTCTAAAGTGACCCGTATTGGAAAGCCTTATTTGATAGCTATTGAAAATAATGACTATCAAGCATTGCCTGCCCCTGTATTTGTGCGAGGCTTCATTTCACAATATGCAAAATGTTTATCTCTGAAGACCCAAACAGTTGTTAATTCTTATATGTCACTTTACAAAGCACTCTATGTCTAACCCTCAAAAACAAATTTGCCTTATTATTGATGATCAATTTAAAGGACTGCGAGCAGATATTGTTTTAGTTAAGTATATTTCCTCCTTATTAAAATCAAATTTATCAAGATCAAAAGTTTCAAAGCTTTTTGATTCAGGGTGTGTTTTGATCAATAATATACGTTGCAGGCCTTCCTATAAATGTCGCATAAATGATCAATTAAAATTTAATATACCTTTCAATCTTCAAAGAAATTATGTGCTTTTAGAGCCTTATTCTTTTGATTTAGATATTCTTTTTGAAGACAAATGGGTGATTGTAGTAAACAAGCCCGCAGGTCTGGTCGTACATCCAGGAGCAGGACACACCCAAGATACTCTTGTCAACGCTCTGATTTATCATAAAAAGAAGCTTTCATTTTTAGATTGGGTACAGGCTGGACAAGTACCTTTAGAAGATTGTCGGCCAGGCATTGTACATCGGATAGATAAAGACACAAGTGGTTTGCTTCTCATTGCAAAGGATGAGGATGTACATCAAAAGTTAGCAAAACAGTTTGCTACCCATAAGGTTGATAGACACTATTGGGCCTGTGTTTTTGGGGTACCTCAAAGACGGCGTGGAGAAATCAAAAGTCAAATTGCAAGGAATATTCATAATAGAAAAAAATTTCAAAGCTTTGATTTGAGCTTAAATGTAGACGGCGGAAATGATCATCATAGTCATTTTGGAAGCCTTCAAAAAAGTCCTCGTGGGAAAAAAGCTATTACTTATTATGAGGTAATAGAATCTTTTGGAGGTATATCACTTTTGCATTTAAAATTAGCAACAGGGCGAACACATCAAATACGTGTGCATCTTTCAAATTTAGGACATCCTATTTTAGGTGACAAAATTTATGGTCGTAAGAGATCACTTCATTTTTTAGATAGCTCTTTTAAGGATTATGTGGAGGCTCTGCCTAGGTTAGCTTTGCATGCAGCCAGGTTGCGATTTTATCATCCATATCTTGGCCGTCGGTTAGAATTTGAAGTTGGCTGGCCGGATGATCTACTCCCTTTTGCTTTCTCTTAAAAATATATCTTAAATACATCTACTGGCTTATTATTTTTTGAGTTGGGCTTTAAAGATTTTTTTGATGTATTCATTAGGGCGACTGCCAATTCTGTTACCCCATCGATTCACTTCATACAAAGCCACTTGGGGGAAAAGACTATAAAGCTCTGCTCTTTTTAAAACATCCTTCCCGCTCGATTTACCAGTCTCAATACGATGAATAGCAGCAGGGGAAAAATCAAATACCTTTGCAAAATCTCTAATAGAAAGTTTTAAATTTTGACGAAACATCTTCAAATCTTTTCTTGTAAATTTATAGTCATACACAGGAGTAAATACAAATGAAGAAGGTCCTTTTTGTCCAATGGTTGAAAGCAATACAAAAGGGTCTTTTTCATCTGGTGAAATGCCTGTCATTTCACAATATTCTTCATAAGCAGGATTTTGCTTTGAAGGTATACGATCTGCAAATGATACAAATAATTCCTGAGATTGATAAGTCTTTTGACTACAAGGAAACTCAGGTCCTAATGCAACAGCTTTTTTATCATAAAGATATTTTTGATCATAGTTAAAGATAAACTGATCTTTTTTACGCGATAGCTGGCCTACATATTGTCTTGAAGTATACTTTTCAAGATAAACATCTATAGCAATGACTTTAAAATTTTTCACAATCCTTGATCCTTTTTTTTAAAAAAGTCCAAAATGCCTTTTTTCTTTTTATGGATATATAAGATTTACTTATTTCTTTCTTGATGCAGTCCATTTGGGTTAATAATTTATTTTTAAATTGCATACATACTTTTTCAAATCCCAATCTATGAAATTCTTCTATATAATCTAAAAGTTTAGGCTCTTTTGAAGAAGTTGTCCAAATAGAACAACTAGGATTCAAATCAGCACCCAACATATCTTCTGTCTCTACTCCAAAATAAGAAGGATTGTCATACATAGGAGCTAGTTGCTTTCTATTCCTCATAGTTATAATGCCTAAGTTTCTGCCATGCCTGTCGTTATTTCCTATGAATGCATCAAATAAACAAATTTTTATAAACTGCACAACATCGGCTAAATGTCCTGTTTCTTTTTTAATAACTTGAATTAACTCAGAACAATTATGATATTCCTCTCCCTTAGGTAAAAATTTATAAATATGATCTAATGTGGATTTTTGATAATCCTGCATAAAATTATAGGTAACAAATGTCGGTCGACGTTTTAAAATTATAAGATAATGTTTAGGCACTTCTAAGGATAGTAATTTTGCAATACGATTACAGGTGTATTCCATACCTGGCAAATCAAGATATTTTTTTTCTTGAACTTTTAAAATATAATCTACCTTATTTAATTGTGCAGAGTATTTTAAATATCTGCCATGATAAAAAGTGTCTGTTTTTTTTTTAACTTTCCATTGATCAGAGGATGTTCCTATTCTTTTAGAATCCAAATCCTTAAACCTATAAACCTGAGGTAAATCAAACCATTTTAGAAAACATGATTCATGTAATCCATAACAAACAGGGAATGTTAAAGGCTTTCTGCACTTGATACATTTTTTTTTCATTTTGAAAATATCCTTTATTTATTGTTTATGATAAAATAATTTTGTATGCAATATATTACTAAAAAATTTTGTACTTTATTGAGTACTTATTTTTATTGTATGCAATATACTACTAAAAAATTTTGTACTTTATTGAGTACTTATTTTTATTGTATGCAATGTACTACTTAATGTACCATAAATATCAGATGAAAATCAAGAGGGCCTATAATTATTTTTTAAATATCGCTTAAGATATATGATAGAAGGTAAAAGTGTAAAATAGAGATAATCTTTTTTTAATTTACAATATTTTATAGGAAATCTAACACTAGACACATTTTCATTCTCTAGTTATTCTATTCTTTTGAATACACTGTTATCGTTTACAAAGAAATAAAATTTCAAGGAAGTTTTTATGTGTGGTCTTTTTGTAGATACAGGTTCTACTCTACCAAAAGAAACATTGCTACATGCATTTGACAAGATTGCTCATCGTGGTCCTGACTCCACTGTGATCAGATGTATTCAATCGTATATTTATTTTTTATTTCATCGCCTAGCTATTATAGATACTACTTCTTTAGGCAATCAACCCTTTGAAACTGATTTTGCGATGCTCACTTGCAATGGTGAAATATATAATTACATGGAACTTAAGAAACAATGCACAGATTATAATTTTACTAGTCATTCTGATTGTGAGGTCATATTACCTTTATATAAACGATGGGGAATGCAAAAGCTATGCACTTGCCTTGATGCGGAATTTGTTTTTGTTTTATACGATAAGATGAAAAAAGAATTTTTTGCAGCGAGAGATGTATTAGGTATACGTCCTTTGTTTTATGGTGTTGCTTCTAATGGAAGATATTTATTTGCCAGTGAGGCAAAAGCTCTTCATAGCATTTGTAAGAAAATAACACCCTTCCCACCAGGCCATTACTGGAGCGAGTCTCAAGGATTTGTTTGTTATCAAGATGTAACAAATGTGATGAACAAATATGAAACAAACAGAAAAAAAGCAACTCTTAAAATTAAAGAGTATCTTACTGAAGCTGTACGTAAGAGATTGCAGAGTGATGTACCTGTTGGATTTTTTTTAAGTGGAGGGGTTGATAGCTCTTTGATTTGTGCTATTGCCACTCATATTCTCAAACAACCCATACGGACTTTTAGTGTAGGTATTGATACAAATCCTATTGATATTAAGTATGCCAAGGCTGTGGCTGAATATATTAAAAGTGATCACTATGAATATACTTTTAGCTTAGATGAAGCTTTATCTCATTTACCAAATATCATCTATCATTTAGAAAGCTATGATATTACAACCATTAGGGCTAGCATTGGTATGTATCTTTTAAGTCAATATATACGTCAAAAGACAGACACAAAGGTATTGCTAACAGGGGAGGTCAGTGATGAGTTATTTGGTTATAAATATACTGATTTTGCTCCATCTTCAGAAGCATTTCAACAAGAAGCACAAAAACGCATCAAAGAAATTTATATGTATGATGTGTTAAGGTGTGATCGATGTGTGAGTGGGCATGCCCTTGAAGCAAGAGTGCCTTTTGGAGATCATGCTTTTTCTTCTTTTGTATTTCATATTGATCCTCGACTTAAAGTCAACAACAATGGCATAGGTAAATCTTTGTTGAGAGAAGCTTTTGCTAAAGATAACTTATTACCTCAACATATTTTGTTTCGTGAGAAGGCTGCTTTTAGTGATGCTGTAGGTCATGCCTTAGTTGATGGTTTGAAAAAATATGCTACCACACAATACACAGCTGGCGATCTGCAGCAAGCAAAAGAAAAGTATCCTTATGCAACTCCTAAGACGGCAGAAGCTTTGCTGTATAGAGATATTTTTGAGAAATTTTATCCTGGTCAATCGCATTGGATCAAAGGCTTTTGGATGCCCAATCCTAATTGGAAACATTGCAGCGTAGAAGATCCTTCTGCTAGGGTTTTACCAAACTACAACCAAAGTGGCCACTAATTGAACAAAACATAAATACAAGAATAGTTGCCATTTTAAATAATGTAGGTCACAAATGAAGAAAGTCATACAGGGATTGTAAAGTTATTCCTGGCCAGTGCTATTAAAACAGTTTTTAATGATAAAAGATTTAACCCAAAAACAAGAACATAAAGCTATCATTATTTTTGTTGCCAGCGAGCCTTTCTACGAAGACATTCAGGATGATTTTGAGAGGTCTGATAAGCAAGTTCAGAACGTTGCCTAAGGAGCCTGACATCCTCTCTAGTAGAACAGTGACCATAAACAATAGCATTGATTTGCGTAGTGGTTAACAGTGAAAATTGCCGACGATTTGAAGAAGAAAAATTCTTTTGCCAAAGATCATGGGTATTAGCCATAATGCTATCTTCTTGTGGGATACGGCAGTCATAAGTACTACTTCTCGTAAAACCACTATAATCATCTACAAGTCCTAAGAGATGAAGAACTTCATGGAAAATAGACGGGCAATCTATATCTGATTGATAATTTAAGGCATCAAGCAATGTATTATGAGCTTGAATATAAATATCATGCTTTTGGATATTCAACGAAGTGGTTTGAGCATTTTCAATTGAAATTCTTAGCTTTTGTTCATTAAGTCCTTTGATTTGAGAATATGCTTGATTCATACAACGTCTCACCTTTCTTAAATAATGAGCATGCAATTGATCATGAGGAATATCTCCATCATACCATCTACCAGGAAGAAATCTCATAGCTACAAACGCTGTGTGGTGATTTCTAGAATCTTTGCGAATAGCATATTGGTACATCCTGCTTCTATTTAAAAAACCGCAAATAAATCTTGTTTCTTGAACTTCATAATCAGAACATTGTTTTGGAATACTTAAAGAAGATATGAGTTTTTGAATTTCCAAAGTCAGATCCCAATAACGATATTCTCTCAATTGAACTTCAGCCATCTCTACAAAATTCAGATCCACTTCACGGATTAATTTTAAAACACGGTTTTGTATCTCGTATATATCTTGACGCAACTTATGCTCAACAAGAAGATCTTGTTGAGTTTGTTCTATTTCTGGATATCTTTCATGGATTGAAATATATGGATCAAGCATTTTTTTGATTGTTGCTATTGCTAATCTTAAACACAAGGGACTTGCCATAGAAGCTAAATGAAACATTTGATTATATTCAGATGTATTGCCATAAAGCAGTGTATGAGCTATAGACGTGTGAGAACAAACATGAGGGCAAGAAGAAGCCGAAGATATTTGATGAAAGGCCTCTGATGTGATAGATGGAGGTAACTCCCCTATTAAATAATGCTCCTCAGGATAAAGTATGCGTAGGGATTGATCTCTTATCCATTGGTTTTGTGTATCCAAAAGAATTGCGTTAGCATCTACTAAACAAGCTTGTATGTCTCTTATAGAAAGCTGATCACATAGGAGCCTTGCTTTTTCTCTGGCTATCTTAATTATTTCATTAATAAATGTAGGATTGGCATGATCAGATTGATGTAAAAGGTTTTTGGCTTGTTTTAAAAAGGAATCTAAAAAGACTTTTTTACCTCCCAGACTGATTCTCACCATATAAGGTCGATCATTAGGCTCGAGTCCTTTAATGATTTTATAAGGATCATATAAAAAAATTGTTGTGGATAATCCAAACACTTGAGAATTAATGAATATAAAACAAATGAAAAGTAAGCATTTCATAAAATTTATAAAAGCACTTTTAAATTATTATGTCAAGTCTATGAACCTTGATACAATGAATACTTTGTGGATTGAGTTAAAATAAGACTTTATTATTACAAAAAAAAGAAATTCTTTTTTATCCTCATAAACTTATTGCAATTGTTTTTCTTCATTTAATTCTTCACTCAAGATGAATGGATTTGACATATTAAGCTACACAAAGGATAATAATTTTTGAAAAGGAGGTCCTTATGCTCACCAAAGACACTTATAGAAATAAAACTCTCTCTCGAAGAATCAAAATCTGTGCTATTTTATGTTTAATAGCCTGTGTTGTATTTTCAACAGGAATTGACAAAAGCCAAGCTTTAGCAGTTTCTCCAAGTACAATTATCTTAATTAATGATAACTATACAGTTTTGTTTTATAGAGATTTTCGTTATCATACAAACCATCAAGGGATGACTATTTTAATCAATGATGTTGTCATTAAACCTTGCAAAAACCTTACTGTTATTGAATCTATATCTGACTGTCAATTAGCATCTGGTCAATCACTTAGAAGGGTTTCTGTCAATACATTTAAAGAAAGAATCAAAGAAGGCTTAAAAATTCTTACAAATGCAAATGCTCATTTTACTTCAAAAAATGATGGAACTATCCATGATATGCTTTTTGTTCACCAAAGTATTCAAGAAGACATTATGGATATCAAAGCAAGATATGATGAGAAAAATGCACATTTTCAATCATTGCAAGAGATCATAAATACTTATGGAAGACATGCTCTATCACAAGATGAAGATCAACAATATGAAACTTTGAGAGAAGAACTATTAGATATACAGGATCAAGCTACTCAGTGGATTAACTACACTGAAGAAGTTGCTATAGAAATTGATGACCTCATAGATGTTTTACTTAATGAAATGCTTTCTTTAAATGCAGGTTTACAACATCATATTGTAAGTAATGCTATTGCTTTTACTTCAGATTCACAAGATCATTTTATACTCCACTTGTTGATAGGATATTTAAATCAAGCTCCTTTAAAATTATTCTAGTGGATGTATCTTTGTGAATAAAAATGAAATAATACAAACAATACTCTATCATTAACAAAAATAAATCATTGGATATTTTATGAAAGTATTTTTGCTTTTTATATTGATCAGCAATCATGCCTTTGCTTACACTTTTGATGAGGCGATTGCTCACTTAAGCCATCATCCTGTTGTTCAGTCCATTCATCAACAAGCTTTTTTATTTAAGCAAAAGGGACAGCAAGAGGGATCATGGGGTGATCCAATCTTTCATGTTTCTATGAGGAATATGACAGGTCGCACAGTGTCTTTTCCTACAGTTGATCCCACAATCATGCAAAGCATAAATTTTCAAATCTCTCAAAAGGTAGCCTTGACTCCTGTTTATGGTACGAAAAAAAAATCACTTTTTCAAATGGCTCTAGCCCAAGAGCATACAAAAGAAGATCAAAAAAGAAAATTAATTATTGATTTATGGATTCACTTAATTACAAATAGGAGTCTCAATGAAGAAATGCAAATTCTCAAAGAGAATCTTGACTGGATGATGAATACTATAAGTGTTTCAGAAAAACTCTATGTCAATGGCACAATCTCTCAACAAGCACTTCTCAATATTAAAATCAGGAAATCTGAGATGGAATCTGATATAGAAAATAAAAAATCACAAATTAAAAAACAAAGCGAACATCTCAAATATCTTGTTGATTTAGAAGGCACATTAGATATTGCTACAATCCCTTGGGATTTTTTAGAAACCAAAACTATTCGCACAGATCTACAAGATTTTAAGCAAAAAGCTTTTGACGCTCAGCTCACATCTAAAGAGTTAAAACTAAAAGCTACCAAACTAGCCTATATACCAGATATGACTCTTTCATTAGGTTATACAAAAATGCTTCAACATAATAAAGAGGGATTTATTTCTGCTGGTATAACATGGACCCTCCCTTTATCTCGTCAAAAATATGCAGCTCGTTTAAGTGCAGAATTTGAAAAACAAAAAACCATAGAAGAAATAAATCAATACCAGAGGCTTAAAGAAAATCAAACAAAGAAACTTTTGCATGATATTCAAGAAAACAAATCTCAACTTCAGATCATTCATCAACAAGCTATTCCCTTTGCTAGAAATTCTAAACAAATCACATCTCAATCATATAGACTAGGTCAATCTAACTATGTAGATCTTTTGCAAGCAGAACTTCAAATGCAAAAATTATTACTTAAAAGTAGCCTTTTAAAAGCTAGCCTTGCTAAAAATCAAATAACATATAAATATTTAATAGGTGATGATCTCTATAGAGGAAATATGAATCTAAAGTAATCTTTTTCTCTAAAATATGAAAATAGCTAAAGAAATCAAGAATATCAAAGACAACAAATCAAAGCTTCCATTGTTAGTAAATGGTCACACCGAAGAAGAGTTATTAATAATATTTTTAATAATATTGTGAAATAGTTGATAAGAATGATCAAATTCATTATTGATCACTTGGTGATCATAAAGATGAGCCATTTTAATTTCCTCTTTGGCATTTTTTAGCCTCAGCTCTAAAAATTTTGTCTCCCCATCTCTTTTTCTTAGTCTTTTTTCAAGTTCTTCCATTGATGGGGGTAAGATAAAAATAGTGTGAGCAAAGGAATATTGCTTTTTTAAAATTTTAGCTCCTTGAACATCAATATCCATAATCACAATGCGTCCTTGTTTCCATGCATCCTTAAGTTGTTGCTTTGATGTTCCATAATAATAAGAATGTACAACAGCCCACTCTGCAAAAAGTTCTTTATGAATCATCTGTAAAAACTTTTCTTCTGTGATAAAAAAATAAGGATGACCATAAGCTTCACCCTTACGAGGATGCCGAGTGGTATGACTAATGCTATGAATTAAAATGGGGAATTGACCTAATGCTTTGTTACAAAAACTAGATTTGCCAGATCCACTAGGGGCTGAAACAATAATTAATCTTTGCTTTGCTACTTTATCTTGAAGCATAACCTTGAACCATAAATCATTCTTTGTTGCACATTGTTTATATGACAACACACATAAAAACTAAAGAGAAATTTTATATTGAAAATCAGAAGCTCTATCTGGCATATTGCCTTTTAAGATTTTCTCTCATTTGAGCTCCCTCAATACTTAAAGATGTCCAAGGAATTGCCATCAACCTTTTTGCTTCAATAGGTTCTTCTGTTTCATCACATATCCCATAAGATCCATCTTCAATCCTTGCAAGTGCATTTTCAATTTCAACCAATCGATGCTTAAGTCGCTCACGCTCTAAGACTGCATCTTGCTCTTGACGAAGAGTCACTGTTTGATCAGCTTCATCTCCGCCTCTCTTATCTACTAAAGAAAAATTTTGACGGTTCATTTGAAGTCTGTTCATAATTTTAACTTTTTCCTTCAAAAGATCCTCTTTACGTTGGTTTATAAAAGTATTCTGTAATGCCATTGTAACCCCCTCTCTTTTTATAATGTTCTATAAAAAATATTTTATAAAACTTAAACTATTCAAATAGCATTGCTTAATAGAAAAAAACTATAAAACTCCTTTAGATTTGACCTTTAAATTTAATTATTACTTATAGCTTTGTTGTAACTGGCCTATTCAAATATTTATAAACTATCTATGTCAAAAATCAACATAGATTCTTATGTTTTTTATATTTTTTTTAAATAAAAATGCTATTATTAGGATTTGGTTTTAGATAGCATAAATTTTATTTATGATAGGTGTTGATTCAATCTTCAATTTCTATAGCGATAGGACAGTGATCTGACCCTTGGATATGATCTAAAATTTCCACACCAATAACTCTTTCAATTAACTTGTGTGTGACACAAATCAAGTCAATCCTCCATCCTTTATTAGAAGGGCGAGCTACTTCTTTTAAGCTCCACCATGTATAGCAATCTTTTTTATCTGGATAAAAGTGGCGAAAGGTATCTATAAACCCTAAGTCTAACATTTCCTGGAACCAAGTCCTTTCTTCTGGTAAAAATCCACTTATATGACAATGTTTTTGTGGGTCATAGAGATCTATTTCTGTAGGAGCTATATTATAATCTCCTAAGACAATAATTTCTTTTCCAGAATCAATATCTTTTTTAAGGGTATTTAAAAATACTTTATTAAATTGTCTTTTATAATTAAGTCTTGCTTCTGAACTCCTCCCATTAGGAAAATACACATTATATAATTTAAAGCTTTGATCTGTAGATATTAAACTGCCATGACAGCTAATTAAAAAACGGCCTTCATTATCAAATTGTGGATGACCAATTTGAAATGAAGTTTCCTGTGGCTCTTGACAAGTAAAAGTTGCTACACCTGAATAGCCTTTTCTTTCTGCACTGGACCAATAAGAAAACATCCCACAAGGCTCTAAAAGCTCTTGAGGAACCTGCTCTTTGTGTGCTTTGGTTTCTTGAACACAAAAAATATCAGGTTGTTGTTCTTTAAGAAAAGACATCAACCCCTTTCTATAAGCAGCACGAATACCATTAACATTCCACGAAATAATCTTCATTTGGACCTTCTATTGTCTAATTTCGTCTTTTTTGCACTAAAAGTGGTCTGACCTCTAGTCACTTTCTGGTTGCCAGCCGAAGGCTATTCGCCTTCTTATTCTTTTTCACTAAAAATAAACCAGCCTCTGGCTGTTTTTGAGCTGGATCTTCAATTTATTTCTTAAATTTCAAAATCATTGCCCTGAGACCAGACTCTTTCCCATTTATATCATTAGTTTTTATCACTTTTTACTCATTTGGCTTTGAAATTCTGTGCTTGCAAATAAAAAATCTGGATGCGAATGGTAATGGGCATTGCTCTGACAGCTTACGCTGTCTAAAAAGAGCAATGCCTCAAAAATCTGTTTATTTTTAGTAAGGAGGAAGCCTTCATTTTTTACTACATGTTAAGGAAAAAGTTCCTTCTATCAAAATTCCCTCAAAATTTCCCTTCCCTGAATATTCTAATCTAATTTCGTATATCCATCAGGTCAAGCTCATTTCAGAGAACTGAAAGGTCAATTTTGAGGAGATCGGCTAGAAAATCACTGCATAACATCTTAATATGTACTCTTTGTTGTATATATTATTCTCAATCCTTTCTTTGAACCTTCTGTCTTTGGACCTTCTATTGTCTAACTTCGTTGATCCTCATTTGGACCTTCTATTGTCTAATTTCGTTGATCCTCATCTACCCGTACGAACCTCTTTCAGAGATACGTGAACTGTTTCCCTCAAAATTTCCCTTCCCTGAATATTCTAATCTAATTTCGTATATCCATCAGGTCAAGCTCATTTCAGAGAACTGAAAGGTCAATTTTGAGGAGATCGGCTAGAAAATCACTGCATAACATCTTAATATGTACTCTTTGTTGTATATATTATTCTCAATCCTTTCTTTGAACCTTCTGTCTTTGGACCTTCTATTGTCTAACTTCGTTGATCCTCATCTACCCGTACGTATTTGATTTTCACTCAAAATAAATCATGCCTCTGTTTCACTAAAAGTAAACCAGCCTCTGGCTGTTTTTGGGCAATCAGCCCGACGGCTCACGCCGTCGATCAAAGGCTGATTGCCTCAAAAATCCGTTTACTTTGAGTAGGGCGGATCTCCTTGCTTCTGACACCATGTTAGGGAAAAAGTGCTTTTATTACCTTAAGAGCAAGTGGTTTACGAATGAGGAACTTTTTCCTTAACATGTAGTCAAGAGACGAAGAGATCCTTTCTACTAAAAGTGGTCAGGCTTTCTAGGTGATGACCATTTTATCGATGGCGAAAGCCATTGCGGTCATTGTCCATTACCATTCGCATCTAGATTTTTTATTTGCAAGCACAGAATTTCAAAGCCAAATAAGATGAAGGTTTGTACAAGCTAATGATATGAATGGGAAAGAGTCTGGTCTCAGGGCAATGATTTTGAAATTTAAGAAATAAATTGAAGATCCAGCTCAAAAGTGGCCAGAGGCCAGTTCATTTTGAGTGAAATGTTAAGGAAAAAGTTCAGTTTTAGTACCTGATGCCGGGTTGCCAGATCCCAGATCCCTTTAGTTGTTTTGAAATTTGGTATACTCCTTTAAATCCATACCAGCAAATCTTATAATTTAAAAAAGGCAAATTATTTTTTCAGCTTGAGAATGTCGTCTTTGGACAAACCTGTCATTGTAGAGATCAATGAAATATTGAGATTTTCTTTCAACATATTTTGTGCTACTTTCTCCATTCCATCCTTACGACCTTTTTCCATCCCTTTTTCCATTCCTTTTTCCATCCCTTCCTTACGACCTTTTTCCATCCCTTTTTCCATCCCTTTCTCCACTCCTTCCTTACGACCTTTTTCCATCCCTTTTTCCATTCCTTTTTCCATCCCTTCCTTACGACCTTTCTTCATCCCTTTCTCATAAGCACCCTCTTCTCTGGCTACTTGATCTTTTCTGTCTCTCTCTTTCACCATTGCAAGTTCCTGTAATGTCTCATCTTTTGATAATATCCATAAATGCTTTGCTGCTTCTGCCATAATACCTCCCTTGTTTTGAAAATTGGTATACTCCTTTAAATCCATATTACCAGAGTTCTTTAAAAGATAACACCAATCTGCCTTTTTGTCAAATAATTCATGCAAACTTGACTGAAACTTGCCTAATTCTACAATGACAAAACACAATCCACGAGACATAATCACTTCTGGTGGTTTTGTCCGACGGATATTGCAGATATGATAGTAATCCTTTATCCCTGCAAATTCTTTTAAATTAGCTGTTGTAAAAACAAGTGAATACACAGGAAGTAATTTATTAAAATCTTCGCCTTTCTTTATCTGACCAGAATAAGCCCTAGAAGCATAAACTAATATCCGATCTGTAAAAAACTTTTGACTTGTTGTTTGAACTTCTACATGGACAATATCTGTATCTTGAAGAACGCCTCTGATCCGTCTTCTTAATTTTACACGCAAATCTAAAGTAAAGGATTTGTATTCGTCTGGAACCTTATCGGGAAGAAGCTCTGTGTTTAATAATGAAACACCCTCTATCACAGAACCCTTAGGCAAAGGCACAAAATTCTCTACCAGTGAAATTAAAAGGTCTTCTCTCTTTTCAAAAAAAGCCTTGAAAATAGCATCTATTGTTAATTGTAATAAAACTCTCTCTGTCATAACTTTGAACCTCCCTTTATATCTTTAAACATAATACAAATACCCTAAATGAAACCAAAACACAATATCCACAAATAGCAACTTTTAGCTTAATATTATCTCTAGCATTGATTTATTTATCTGAAATTTCGTTTTTCCCCTTATTTTTAGGTTTTTTATATTGTCATCATACGAAAAAACAAAAATTAAGACAAATATAGAATTGGTATTATTCTATAACTCCGGCCTCTTTTAAGAGGCTTACAACCTTTATATAGCCTTCATGACTAGTATCCATTAAAGCCGTCTCGCCAAATTTGTCTTGATGATTGACGTTAGCTCCATTTTCTAGCAATACCCTTACAACTTCTATATGGACTCTAGGGTCATCAGTGTCTTGAAGATTGACGTTAAGAGCTCCATTTTCTAGCAATACCCTTGCAACCTCTATATGGCCTTCAGAGTTAATATGTATTAAAGGTGGCAGTGGCATAAGGCTTTTAGCACAAGCCCATAGAGAATCACTAGAAACAAGCAAAGCAATAAATAGGATAAAAATATATTTTTTCATTTGTACCTTCCTTTTGAATTTTTGATTTTATTTTCACTAAAAATAAACCAGCCTCTGTTTCACTCAAAGTGAACTGGCCTCTGGCCACTTTTGGACAATGACCGCAAAGGCTTTCGCCTTTGACAAAATGGTCATTGTCTCAAAAGCCTGTTCACTTTGAGTAGGGAGGATCTCTTCGTTTCTTAACACCATGTTAAGGAAAATATCCTTCTAATACCAGTTAGCCCGACGGCTACCGCCGTCGATCAAAGGCTAACCGCCTCAAAAGCTTGTTCAATTTTAGGAAGGAGGATGTCCTCATTTCTTAACACAATGTTAAGGAAAAAGTTCATTCTTACACCTCTCGACTGTCGTCGTCGATCAAAGGCTAACTCCCTCAAAAGCTTGTTCAATTTTAGTAAGGAGGATGTCCTCATTTCTTAACACAATGTTAATAAGGAAAATGCACCTTTTTCTTTCCACTATTCATATTATAACTGCCAAGGCACGCATTCCAGTAATATCTGCACATCTCTTCATGATATTTCTTTTGTAACTGCCATATCTTTCGTGCAGAAGTGCCAAAGTATTGACCATTGCCAGAGAGTACAGTATTGCCACCAATCCTAGCATCACCAGCGACAATAACACTGCCACGGACCTGAGCATTGCCAGCAACCACAGCTTCACCAGCAACTACAGCATTGCCAGAAATCACAGAATTACCAGAGACCCTAGACCTGCTAAAGATCCTAGCACCGCCACGGACAGTAGCATCTTCAGAAACCTCAGCTTCGCCATTGACAGTAGCATTTTCAGAAACCCTAGCATTGTTATGGACCAGAGCATAGTCCAAAATCTTAGCATTGTCAGAGACCTGAGCATAATCGCAAACAGTAGCATGTGGCCCTACAAAAACTGTTGCGTCTACCAAAGCTGTATTGGCTACAAACCCACCACCACGATGTATATAGCCTTCAACACCTTCACCACAAGGTGTGTTTGCTAAAGCAAATACATTCAATGACATACTCAATAAAAATACCATTATTACATTTATAAACTTCATAAGTCCTCCTTCTTGTTCCTTGTTCGTTCATAATGATTCATACATAATTCATGGCAAGAAATACCGATTAATACATTCTTTGTCAATACATTTCTTAAGAGAATCTACTTATACTTTTAAGAAAATTTACTTATAGGTGAATCCCATAAGAGCTATATCCACTGTGCTTTTTATTTTCTTTCAGAATGTCAAACTTTTTAAGGTTTTTTGCTGTACGTCAAGATATTCAAAAATAAGGAAAAACGTATCCATCTCTGGCTTGCAGACCCATAGAGGCTGACAAGTGTTTTAGAGAATGTGGCAGGTTTTTTACACTTTAATCTTGATCTTAATGATCAACCCCTCTATATAAAATCTCTGAAATCATATTTGCTTTGCTATTTTTGCCTTTTTTGCTTTTCTTAAAGAAGCTTTTTAAAAAGCCCAAAAACAATTAATACAATCTCTTTTTTTATTAATTCAAGGCAAAAAGGTTTAACAGCCCTTTTGTTTTTACGTAATGAATAGCAAAATAAGATTTTTTTTGCATATTCAGTTTTTTTATTTATGATTTACTTTTTTCTTGCTTTCTTTTAAAAATAATCCTATAACTTAAGATAAGCATTTTAGAGTATTTTAGAAACATCAACTCAATGGAGGGTTTTATGGATACTAAAGATATCACAAAAAAGGCAATAGCTACTATAGAGAAATCAGTCTTAGAGAAATGTGGCGGTGATCAGTCCAAAGCAGATGCTATAATAAAAGAAGTCAAAAAGAATCTTGATACAAATTCCATTTGGCAGACAGTATTTAATTCACCAGATCCAGATAAATAACATACGAAGGGTTGCATGGATAAAAAAGAAGAAATACAAATAAAAACGTGTTTGGATATACTTGAAGCACATTGTGAGTATCATAATAAATGTTATGATCTTTTAAATAACGTTGTTAGCAAAACATACTATTCTTCACCAGATGACGATAGCCTTGTTGATAGCTTTAATAAAGATGAGCTAAAAATTTACCTGTTGTTAGGACTCATAGCTAATGTTCTTACAAAGAATGATATAGCTCCACATATTTTCTTACTAAAGATTATCGAATTTCTTGAAGAACATGGAGTAAAAGCACTAAGTAAAAAGCCCTTACAATCATCTAAATTGAGAGTCTTTAATAAAAGTTAAAAGATATCGCGTTTGTTTCACTAAAAGTAAACTGACCTCTGGTCACTTTTGGGTTGCCAGCCGAAGGCTATTCGCCTTCTTATCTTTTTCACTAAAAATAAACCAGCCTCTGTTTCCCTAAAATTGAACTAGCCGTCATTTTCACTCAAAATGCATCATGCCTCTGGCATGTTTTTGGGCAATGACCGCAATGGCTTTCGCCATTGACAAAATGGTCATTGCCTCAAAAATCTATGCATTTTGAGTAGGGAGGATCTCCCTGTCTCTTGACACCATGTTAAGGAAAATATCCTTCTAATAGTTTGCCCGACGGCTACCGCCGTCGATCAAAGGCTAAGCTGTTTCACTAAAAGTGGTCTAGCCTCTGGCTACTTTCTGGCAATGACCGCAATGGCTTTCGCCATTGGCAAAATGGTCATCGCCTAGAAAGCCTGACCACTTTTAGTAGGAGGATCCTTTCCTCTTTTAACATCATGTTAAGGAAACAAAATGCTTTCAAAATTATATTAAAAGAGCAATGCCTCAAAAATCTATGCATTTTGAGTGGAAACATTCAAGGACTACTTGGAGCTGGTGAAGCTGTAGGTGTAGAAGCTGGAGAAGACGAAGCAGGGGCGGTAGCTACTGGCGAAGCTGGCGAAGCAGTCTTCAAAGTAACTGAAACAGCTACTATTTTAGATTCTTCTGCTCCACTCTTAGCTTGAACATGGAGATAATATTTTTGTGGAGATGAGCTGGTAGCTGTTTTTGTTGCAGTCACAACATTAGCAAAAGCTTCATTGTTGACAAAAGGATTATACTCACTGATAGAGTAAGGGCTTGTGATATGATCAGGAAGACTTTGATTGAGCACAAAGCGATATGTGCAGTCTTTTTTGGGGCAATCCCACTCCCAAGTCTTTGATGCTACTTCTTGAGTGTCATCTTTTAAGCCCTTAACATGTAGGCATGTGTAGTCGCTTGCATTAAAGGATTCATTGGCCTTGCCAAAATAACATTCATTACTAGAAGAAGGACAGTATTTAAAAAACTTGTGTGTATCTTCATTGAGTGTATTTGTAAGATCATTTGCATCTGTATTTGTAAAAGCATCCACATTCTTATCATTTTTCTTATCATCTTTATTATCTTCTTCTGGATCTATCTGTATATTACTCACTTTAAAGTTTAAAAAATGTCTGTGTTCACAAGCTTGGAGATTTTCTGCTTGTAAAAAATCTGCATTTAAAAATTCATGCACTTCTGAGTCTCTGTCCAACTGATTGCAATTTTGATATTGCAAAGGTTTTGCTAGTTGATATTGGTTGTTGTGTTTTTGATAAATTTTTGCATATTGACACGTATCTGCATGATAGCCAATAACCACTTTAGGGTTTGTGTTAGAATGTCTTATTTTTTGATATCCGTATCTGTCAAATTCATCACCCTTCCGAGGTGCCAAATAAACATTTTCAGGATTTTCAGAATCTACAACTCTTAATTGAATCACAGGTTGTATGAGCTGGTCACTTCCTACAACAATGTATTCCTGCTGTCTATGAGAAATACACTCTTCATCTTCAAATTCGACAAAAGATTTTACAAATACAGGACCTTTAATATCTGTCCAATCAACACTTAAACTGCTATCATCACCCACAGCCAATAAATTGCTATCAAGAGCTACTTCATCGTCTTGTGTGACAGCCCATAAAAAGCTGTTGATAGTATCAGAATTTTGGCCATCATCTCTGAACACATTAAAAACAGATTGACTGCCTGATTTGAGAGTATTTCTTTCAAGTTCAATTTCTAAAGGAGGAGTTAAATCGCATTCTCCGACGACTAATGTTTTATGGACAGTACTAACTGAATCATCTGAGCCTTTTAAGTCTACTGAAATTTTATAAACACCTCTTTCTGAGAAAGTCCAGCTATAACTAGAAGTGGTTGTGACCTTATCTGTACTAGATTCATTGACAATAGTTGACTCTTCAGGTGTTGTTTGACCCTGTGTCACCATTCCTAGCTTTTCAATAGTCCATGTAAACTGATTGTAATCCTCAAGCCTGATCTGTCCTCCAAACGTTTGTAATTTAATGGCAATAGCAGTATCTGTATCAAAATAATCCATTGGAGCATTTTCAGGATCACTTGCAAGGCTTGTCAGGATAGAAACAAGAGGTGAAGTGCTTGCAGGTTTAGGAGTAGGACTCTTAGAAGGAGCTGGAGAAGCGTTGGTAGATGGTTTGATTCCCTGCTCATATTTCTGTTGACCACAGTTTTGAAATCCTATGATGAGAACAAATAAAAAAGCAAATAAAGATAAAGTTTTCCAACGACTTAGATGACTTTCTTTAAATAATTTCATTATAAATTTCCTCCTTAAATACTCACTCAATTTATTTAAAAATCTCATTTTGACTGTTCAAAATGAGAAATTCTTTTATTTTTGTTTCTTATTGATACATTTTATTCGGTCAAAAATTTACAATACTTTAGTTTTTTTGATTAAATTTTACTTAAATTTATTTATTTCAGATAAATTTAGGATGATTTAGGATGATATTGCGACTTTGAACCCCGCCCTAAGAAGAAAAAAGCTAAAAAATGATACTTTTTTAAGTATTTCCTTAATTACACAAAATATTCATAAAATGCTTCACCCTTGACTATGGTTTACAAATATCTAAAAAATATTTAGCTTTTAAGTAAAAGCAGTATAAAATATCGTAAATAAGATAAGTTTTCATCGTAAAGAATAAACAAAAGCATAAAAAATAAAAGAGAGCATGGCATTGGACTTTTTGAATAATATTCTCAATTCGTCTTGTTATATTGTAATAATCACCTTGTCTTTGGTGTTATTTTTTGGATATAAAGGCTTTCCCTTGATAACTTATGCTGTGGTTGTTTTAACTGCACTCTATTTAATGCAATGTCCTCTTTGGGTATTGCTTATTGTCGCTGTTATTTTCCTTATCTTTTTAATCAAGCCCATTCGCAGTGTTCTCATATCTGATTTTATTATGAAGTTTATTAAAAAGATTAATCTTATTCCTCAAATTTCACCCACTGAGCGTACTGCTATTGAAGCAGGCACATTATGGGTTGATAAAGATTTATTTTCTGGTAATCCTGATTATCAAAAACTCATGTCTGAAAGTTATCCTCAACTGACAGAGCAGGAGCAAGCTTTTTTAGATGGGCCTGTCAATGAGCTGTGTCGTCTGACTAACAATTTTGATATTATTAATAAGAGAAGAATCCCTCAACCTGTGTGGGATTACATGAAGAAAGAAAAGTTCTTTGGCATGATTATTCCTCAAAAATACGGAGGATTAGGTTTTTCTGCTTTAGCTCACAGTGCTGTCATTGCAAAAATAAACTCTCGATCATCTGCTGTTGCTGTGACTGTTATGGTTCCAAATTCTTTAGGTCCAGCAGAACTTTTAATGCATTATGGGACAGAAGAGCAAAGGCAATATTATCTCCCTCGCTTAGCTGATGCTAGAGAGATCCCTTGCTTTGCATTGACAGAACCAGAAGCTGGTAGTGATGCTGGCTCTATTCAGTCTACTGGAGTTGTCTTTAAAGGTGAGGATGATCAACTCTACATACGTCTTAATTGGAATAAGCGTTGGATCACATTGGCATCCATTTCTACAGTGATGGGCTTGGCCTTTCGTTTGAAAGATCCTGATCACTTATTAGGTGATAGGGAAGATATAGGAATTACTTGTGGGTTAATTCCTTCTAAAACAAAAGGAGTTACTTTGGGACGTCGTCATAATCCTATGGGTATACCATTTCACAACTGCCCCACACAAGGTCAAGATGTGGTTGTACCTATTGATGCTATTATTGGAGGCCGTCAAAATGCAGGTAAGGGCTGGAGCATGTTGATGGAATCCCTGGGTGTAGGAAGGGGTATTTCCCTCCCTTCGCAGTTATGTGGTAGTTGTAAATTACTGACAAAAGTGGTATCTAGTCATGCTGTGATTCGTAAACAGTTTGGATACTCTATAGGCCAATTCGAAGGTGTCCAAGAGCATCTTGCTAGAATTGCTGCAAAGACTTATATGATAGATGCTACAAGAATTTACACACAAGGAGCCTTAGATAGTGGAATCAAACCCGCTATCATTACAGCTATTGTCAAATACCAAACGACAGAGATAGGACGTGATATAGTCAATGATGTGATGGATGTGATGGGTGGTGCTGGACTTTCCTTAGGACCTCGTAATTTGGTGGCTTCTTTTTACATTGTCAATCCTATTGGAATCACAGTAGAAGGAGCCAATATTTTAACGCGTACATTGATGATTTTTGGTCAAGGAGCTATGCGAGCACATCCTTATGCCTTTCAAGAGATCAATGCTTTAGAAAAAGGTAATTTAAAAGCATTTGATGAAGCATTTTGGAGTCATGTAGGCCATGTTGTACATAATTTATGTAGAAGTATTTGTTTGAGTTGGACAAGGGGTTTCATAGCAAAGTCTCATGGGGATGTTCATACAAAGAAATATTTTAAAAGGCTCTCATGGATATCAGCTTCTTTTGCTTTAATGACAGATATTGTGATGGCCCTTTTTGGTGGCACTCTTAAAAAGCGAGAGATGCTCACAGGTCGGTTTGCAGATATTTTGTCTCATTTATATATGGCAACAGCTGTATTGAGACGTTATGAAGCAGAAGGTCGTCAAAAAGAAGATCTGCCTTTTATGCATTACAGTATAGCCTATTGTTTCAACCAAATACAAAAGGCTTTTGATGGTATTTTCCGTAATATAGATACCAAAGGCCTTGCTTGGTTTTTCAATGGTCCTTTACGTATATGGTCTGATGTCAATAGTGTGACAGAAAATATTAGCGATGATCTCATTCGAAAGGTCACAAAAATTATTTTAACAGACACTTCTGCTAGAGAACGCCTCACACAAGGTGTTTACCTGCCTGATGATCGCAATCAACAAATAGCCCGGTTGGAGTACGCTTTTAAGATGATCTTACAGTCAGAGAAAGCAGAACGTAAAGTAAGAAGTGCTATCAGGAAAAAGCAATTGCCTAAAAATAAGATACGCTTTGTCATTGATGAAGCTCTTGAAAAGAAAATTATTTCTCAAAAAGAATACAACGAATTAAAAGAATGTGCAAATATTCGATTAGATGCCATCCAAGTGGATTCCTTCACAGAAGAAGAATATCTTAACAATAATAATAGCTGATGAGAGATATGATCACCAAAGTTAAAGGTTTGAGTGTTGGAGAAAAAATGGAAGATTCTGATAATTATAAAATAAAACCTGTGAAATCTTATTATGATCAAAAAAACTTAGAAAATTTATACCACAATCCTCATCAAGTTCCTGGTCAATATCCTTTTTTAAGAGGCATTCATCCTGACATGTACAAGGGTCGCTTATGGACTATGAGACAATACGCTGGTTTTGCTGATGCTCAAACAAGCAATAAACGTTACCATGCTCTTTTAAAAAATGGACAAACAGGATTGAGCATTGCTTTTGATCTGCCTACTCAAATGGGTTATGACTCTGACCATCCAATGGCTCAAAGTGAAGTTGGTCTGGTGGGAGTTGCTATATGTACTCTGGAAGATATGGAAATGCTTTTAAAAGATTTGCCTTTGGATTCTATTTCAACATCTATGACGATCAATGCCACAGCTGCTATTTTATTAGCCTTTTATATTGCAGTTGCTAAAAAACAAAATATTTCTTTTTCAAAATTAAGAGGTACAATTCAAAATGATATTCTCAAAGAGTACATTGCAAGAGGGACTTACATTTATCCTCCTCAACCTAGTTTGAGAATCATCACTGATATTTTTAAATACTGTCAAAATCAAAATTTTAATACCATAAGCATTTCTGGCTATCATATTAGGGAGGCTGGTAGTAGTGCAGCTCAGGAGCTTGCTTTCACTCTAGCTAATGGCATCACATACGTAGAAGCTGCCTTAAAGGCAGGTTTAACTATTGATGAGTTTGCCCCTCGATTAAGTTTTTTCTTTAACATTCACAATCACTTTTTAGAAGAAATAGCTAAACTAAGAGCTGCTAGAGTCCTTTGGGCAGACATTATGAAAAATCGGTTTAAGGCACAAAATCCTAAGTCTCAAACATTGCGATTCCATGCTCAGACAGCAGGCTCTACCTTGACCGCTCTACAACCTTACAATAATATTGTTAGGGTAGCTTTGCAAGCTATGGCTGCTGTCTTAGGTGGTACGCAAAGCTTACACACCAATGCTATGGATGAAGCATTAGGGATACCCACACAACAATCTGCCACAATTGCTTTGAGAACTCAGCAAATTATTGCCCATGAAACAAATGTCATAGAGACATCTGACCCACTTGGAGGCTCTTATTATATAGAGGCTTTAACTTCAGAACTCATCAAAGAAGCTCAAAGTTATATTCAAAGGATTGAAAGTTTAGGAGGAGTTGTCTCTTGTATTGAATCAGGCTGGATACAAAATCAAATCCAAGCAGAAGCTTATAAAACACAAAAAGCCTTCGAAGAAAAATCTCAAATACACATAGGAGTTAATGCTTTCACCACAGAAGAAAACTTCAAACCAGAAACTTTAAAGATAGATCCTTTAATTCAAGCAGAACAAATAGCTCGCATAAAAGCTTTTAAAGCTAGGAGGGATCCTCAAAAAGTCCATCAACAATTAGAAAAAATTTATAATGTTGCTAATTCTAAAGAAAATTTAATGCCTGTTTTAGTAGAAGCTGTAGAAAACTCTATCACACTTGGAGAAATTTCTTCTGCTTTGGAAAAAGTATTCCACAGATATCAAGAAGTGATTACTTTTTGAAAGGATACATTATGAATGTAGGGATTTTAGGAGGAGGACAGTTAGCCTTAATGCTTTGTGAAGCAGCTAACAAGCTTAGACTAAAAACCCTTTGTTTAGCTTCATCTCACAGTCCTGCAAGTTATGTATCAGAGACAACAGAGGACATGCAAAAACTTATAGCTCACAGTCAAGTGATTGCAATAGAAAATGAATTTCTTAAAGATGAAGATGCTCATTTACTGCAAGAAGCTCCTATAAAACCAAACCTGCAAACCATCCAGCTTTTTAGCAATAAGTTAGAACAAAAAAAGCTTTTAGATTATGTTGGGTTACCCACAAGTCATTATATAGAAAAGCCTCTTGCCCTCTCAGCAAAAGTTTGGGTGCCAGAGGTCAGAGAAAAGTTTTTAAAAGGTGTAGTGATCAAATGGGGGCGAATGGGCTATGATGGCTTGGGGACTTATTTTTTAAAAGATATCAGTGATGAAAAATCTGCTATAGATTTTGTTCATCAAGCTGATCAAAAGAATATCCCTGTCTATGCTGAAGAAATGGTTTTTTTTGATAAGGAAGTCGCTCAGGTCACAGCTTTTTCTGCTCTACAAAAAGAATTTTATCATTTTCCACTTGTGGAAACTATACAAGAAAAAGGCATTTGTTCTCGTGTTTATAATATGCCATTGGATGATTTTTCTAAAACTCTTGAGAAAAAGGCACAAGCTTATGCAGAAAAGCTAGCTTTATCTTCTCATCTGGTAGGAACTTATGCGATAGAATTTTTTTTAAAAGAGGGTGAACTTTTGATCAATGAAATTGCCCCACGGGTGCATAATTCAGGGCATTGGTCACAAATCTCTCGTTTTAGTCAATTTGAAGCTCATTGGCAAGCCTTGCTGGGAAGGTCCTTTCCAAAGCAAGTGATGTATCCTCCTTATTTTAGTATGCATAATATTCTAGGCTTGCCCAAAATTTATAAAAATCTTTTAAAAGAAACCAAGAAGTATATTGATCTTAAGGGTAATCCTAGTGTATATTGGTATGGCAAGACAGAGATGCGTCCTCGGCGTAAACTAGGACATATTTGTTGTTTTGCAGATAACCGTAAAAAACTTGAAAGCATAGATAAAAAGGCAAAACAAATGAGACAACAATTGCTTTTAGACATACAGAGAAAAGGCCTCTGCAATGAAAAAGCTTAAGAAAACATCTGCTAAGGTGGCTATTATTATGGGAAGTTCTTCGGATTTCCCTGTCATGAAGGAAGCAGGTGTAGCCCTTAAGAAACTTCAATGTAAGTATGCATTTTATGTTGTATCTGCTCATCGTACGCCAGAGTGGATGTTTGAATTTGCTAAGACAGCTCGTGTCAATGGTTTTCAGGTCATTATTGCAGGGGCAGGTAAGGCAGCTCATTTGCCAGGAATGGTTGCCTCTTTGACGGACTTGCCTGTGATTGGTGTCCCTGTCCCTGTGGGGGAGATGCAAGGTCAGGATGCTTTATTTTCTATCGTACAAATGCCCAAGGGAGTGCCTGTAGCCACTGTGGGCATAGGTAATAGTTATAATGCAGGATTATTAGCAGCTAAGATATTGGCATCAAGTTGCCTACAAGAAGATAGTGATTTATTCAAAAGATTAAATGCTTTAGCACAACAATCTCAAAAAGCAACCCTTAAAAAATCTCTCAAGGTGTTATAAAATTTGGGTTTGATAGTTTTTGGTGGTTTTCTTAGTAGGTTGTAGGTTTTTTAAAAAAGTGCCTGAGTTTTTATCTTGCTTTTTTTATCAATCTTTTTTTTCATCAATTTTTCAGAAAAGTTAAATACATTTTGAGCATTTGCGATTGAAAAATACAATATAATAAGATAATTATAACACAACAGCTTTGTTCATAATATTATAAAGATATTTATTGACAAGATATTTTATTTCTACTATAGGTAGGTTATGGTTATGGAAAAGTATAAACAGAAATACAATCAGTATTGGCTTCAAGTCAATGCTATTGCTAATAAGATAGAAAGCTGTGGGTATGATAGCAATGCAGCTGTCTGTGGTGTTCAATTCTATCTAAAAAGACAAGGTGATGTTTTTACAAGAATGAGTATAGAGGCAAGGCCATATATCAAAGAGCTGATTGATCTTGGCAATGAGATGCGAGAGCATCGGATCAATCCAGTGTGGTTTTATGAGGCTTGGAGAGTTGAAAGGTATAAATCACCAAAGCCATCAAAAAGAAATCCTGTCCCTGTCGTCACAACATAATTTGAGTTTACTTTTTGAAAGCCAAGGGCTTTTTATTCTTGTTAAGATCACCTCATCACACAATGTTCTCTTTTTGAGATAGAGGCCACTTTATAATTCCGGGCGTATGCTTTGTTTTATCATCACACAACGTTCTCTTTTTTTTAGAGGCTACCCTATAAATTTGATATGTGATGGTGACCATTTTGCCAACGTGAAGTAAACATCTCTTGTTTCCTTAACATGTAGTTAAGAGATGAGGAGATCCTTCTTACTAAAAGTAAACGGATTTTTGAGGCAATCAGCCTTTTATCGACGGCAAGAGCCCAAAGGTGTAAGAAGGAACTTTTTCCTTAACATGGTGTTAAAAAATGAGGAGATCCTCCTCTACTCAAAATGAGCAGTTTTTTGCGGCATTGCTCTTTTTAGACAGCGTAAGCTGTCAGAGCAATGCCCAAAAACACACCAGAGGTGTGGCTCATTTTGAGTGAAACAACTAACTCCTTACTCAAAGTGAACAGGCTTTTGAGACGATGACCATTTTGTCAAAGGCGAAAGCCTTTGCGGTCATCGTCCAAAAGTGACCAGAGGTCAGTTCACTTTGAGTGAAACAAACTCCTTAACATGGTGTTTATCCGGGATCTGGGATCCCGTATCCCAGAAGGATGATCTTTGTAGAGAAGATCACAGGATAATACATATCATTCTTAGAGCAGTTATAAGGCAGTTAAAAGTTATGACAAACAGAATATATTTGACTTAAGTGATTTTTTACTATTAAACTAAGATAATAAAAATGAGGTATACAAGATGAAAAAACCAAGCAAGAATTTAAGTTTAACAAAAGATCGTAATTTCAAGGCCTTCTTTACAAGGAAGAAAAAGCTTTTGATTTCGATAATGGAGAATTTTCTTCCATTGCCAGAGGGTTCTGTAATAGAAGACATTCATATATTAAATACAGAACTTCCATCGGATAAATTCCCGGAGGAGTATAAATTTTTTGTTTTAGATTTGCGAGTACAATTAAGAAGAAGGATTAATGGCATTCTTCAAAATACAGAGACAGCGAATGTAGAAGTTCAAACAACAGCTCAAAAGCATTTTACGGATAGGTTACTGATGTATCTATCTCGGCTCTATTCAGGTCAAATTAAGAAAGGGGAGAATGTTGATAAGTTACTTCCCGTGTATTCATTGGTTTTCACAACTGTAAATTTAAAAGAATTTGAAGGAATAAAGGACTACTATCATGTTTGCAATATTCGTCGGACAGAGCATCCAGAAGTAGTGATGTCTCGGGGTATGAGTTTTGTGATAGTAGAATTAGATAAATTTCAGTCCCAATTAGGAGAATTATTTGACATAAAAGAGAATTGGTGTTATTTTTTAAAGAGGTCAGGTCAGATGGACCAAAAGGAATATTTATATTTCAAAGATAAAGGAGGAATCATGGCAGAAGCAGCTGAGCATTTATGGATATTATCAAAAGATGAGACATTACAAGAGCTTGATATGGTGAAAGAGAGAGCTAGGAGGGATCAAGTAGACAGAGAAGAATTTGTTCGTGACGAGGGTCGTGAGGAAGGTCTTGAGAAGGGTTTTAAGAAGGGTCTTGAGAAGGGTATTGAGAAGGGTATTGAGAAGGGTATTGAGAAGGGTCGTGAAGAAGGTATTGATAAGGGTATTAAGAAGGGTCTTGAGAAAAAACAAAAAGAAATTGCACTTAAACTAATTGAGAGAAATGCAAAATTACAAGATATCTGTGAAATCACTGGCCTATCAGAAGCAGAAATCAAAAAAATTCGCCAATCGTTTTCACTCAAAGTGAAGTGACCAGAGGTCAGTTCACTTTGAGTGAAACAACATAGATTTTCTAAAATTCTGCCACAAAAACAAAAACCTAGTGGCACAAAATCTCTTTCGACTCATAACCTACTGATTTTACTCAACTTTATTTTTGCAGGCTATCAAACTCAGGATTTGATCTAAAGCCCCGGTAGCAAAGTCAAAACCCATTCGTCTAGTATTAACTTTATTTACGTCGGTAGCTAAAGGGCCGTTATATACACCAGAGGCAGGCCTTGTCGTTACGTTGACGTTGATTCCTACGGCCCCTCTATCTGCTATATTCCAGCCGGCCGTATAATAGGAAAGTCCCGCTTGGTCATATCCCATTTGTTCAAGATTTGCTGTTGCATAATCCCATTCTGTTATAAACGTCATTTGGGCCGCATAAATACTAGTTAGTGTTGTCTTTGCATTTGTTTGAATAGCCCTTCGTTTAAATTGACCATACTGTGGTACAGCAATCACAGCTAAAATACCAATAATAGCCACAGTGACCATTATCTCAATTAAAGAAAACCCTGATTGTTTCATATTCTGTTTCCTTATCTTGCACCGGTCGCTTGCAATACCTTTACCATCCCCGGTTCACACAGTTAGGTTTATGGCCACAGAGTTGCGGATTTGCCCCGGCCGCTCGCAATACCTTTACTACTTCTCTATGGTTGCTTACATAAGCCTTTTCTAAAGCTGTCCTGCCCCAATGTCGAGGACTAGGATGTTGATAATTGACGTTAGCCCCGGCCGCTAGCAATAACTTTACAATCTCTACATTGCCCTTACGCAAATCAGTAACATAAAGTAAAGGTGTCATGTAATTAAAGTTTATAATATTAGCGTTGGCTCCGACTGTTAGCAATAATCTTACAGTCTCTGTATGGCCCCTCCTACTAGCATGCATTAAAGCCGTATTGTCCCTAATGTTTTGATGATTGACGTCAGCCCCGGCTGCTAGCAATATCTTTACAGATTCATGCATGTCTAAAAAAATCTTTACATAATCATGTCTAAGTCTAAAGACCGCACTGGCATGTAGTAAAAGCGTATTGTGGTCTTTGTCCATCAGCATATTAACGTCCATACAAGTACTTTTTAAAAATAGCTTTAAAATTTCTGTATTTTTGACAAGGGCCACTATGCTCGAATAATCATCCCTGTTCATAACCTTGTTAATAGTCGAAAAACTACGAGGGTCTGCTCCGGCCGCTAGCAAATTCTTTACACCCTCTATATCACCATTAATAACAGCCGTCTTTAATCTCGTAGCACCATAATTAGGCCTGCAAGTGTATGTTGTTGGTCTTAAAACTTGCTGTTGAGCTGGAGTTGGTCCTGGAATCAGAATCAGAGTTGCATTTGGTTCTGGAATCCGAGCTGGTCGTGGAGTCGGAGTTGGTACTGGAGTCGGAGTTGCTGTTGGTCCTGGAGTCGGAGTTGGAGATGGTCCTGGAGTTGCTGTTGGTCCTGGAGTCGGAGTTGGAGATGGTCCTGGAACCGGAATCGAAGCTGGCTTTTGTTCTATTTGAGATCTGGACGTCTTACTGTCAAAACGGCCTTTTGAACAGTTGTTAAAACTGAATACCAAACAAGACACAATAAGCAATGCTAACGATAAATAAGCAAGCTTTTTTTTAGATTTTAGATTTTTAAACATATTGTACCTACCTTGATAAATATTGAAAAAAGGGCCATTTTTTAGTGATTCTAAATGACCTTAGTGATTTCAAGGACTTAGCACTGTAACTTTTGTATAAAAGTTACAATTTGAAAGAGCAAAAAACAGGCAAATTTTTGCAAGAAAATTGTTTTGAAAAATCAAACAAATCAAAAGTTATAAAACACAAATGAAAAATCATTGTTTATTTTACTGATCTTATGTCTTTAAGATTGGTAAAGTGTTTCAAGATGATACAAAAATTAAAAAAAGTGATTCTTTTTGATACAAAATGTCACTTTTTTTGATTTTTTTAACAAAAATATAAAGTTTTATATCATAATAACCGATAAGAATTATGTTAGACGAAAAATTTAGATATTTCTAAAGTTGACCTGCAAAAAGTCTAACAATTACAAACACTTAATACTGTAACTTTTATACAAAAGTCACAATACTAACTTATTGAAATCACTGGATTTCTAATTTTCAAATACTTTTTTCACTATCTTTTAGAAAAAATACAGAGATTACGAACATCTTGTTTCCCTAACATGGTTTTCATCTGGGATCCGGGATCTGGCAATCAGGCAAACCGGCATCAGAAGGAAAAGGTGTAAGAAAGAGCTTTTTCCCTAACATCGTGTTAAATGAGAAATGGATCCTCATTACTAAAAGTGGTCAGGCTTTCTAGGTGATGACCATTTTATCGACGGCGTGAGCCGTCGTGGTCATCGCCAGAAAGTAGCCAGAGGCTAGACCACTTTTAGTGAAACAAACCCTTAACATTGTGTTAAGAAATGAGGACATCCTCCTTCCTAAAATTGAACAAGCTTTTGAGACAGTTAGCCTTTGATCGACGGCGAGAGCCGTCGGGCTAACTGTCCAAAAGTAGCCAGAGGCTAGACCACTTTTAGTGAAACAAACCCTTAACATCGTGTTAAGAAATGAGGACATCCTCCTTCCTAAAATTGAACAAGCTTTTGAGACAGTTAGCCTTTGATCGACGGCGAGAGCCGTCGGGCTAACTGTCCAAAAGTAGCCAGAGGCTAGTTCAATTTTAGGGAAACAGAGGTCAGTTCACTTTGAGTGAAAATGACGGCTTGACTTTTGAGATATATGCGGTTATAAAATCAAAAATTCAAATGGAAGGTACAAATGAAGAAATATATTTTTATCCTATTTATTATTTTGTTTACCGCTAGTGATTCTCTATGGGCTTGTGCTGAAAGTCTTATGCCACAAAACCAAATGGATGACAAAATACATATACAAAGAGATATACTCAGAGAATTTGGTCCTCGCTCTCAAGATATATTATCTAAAGCTTCATTAATAGCTTATGCTTCTGGGTCTCAAACAGTGAATGTGAACCACATTATTTTAGCTACTATGACGCGTGTTGAATCTTTAAATGGAAGAACCAATCGTTTAAATGAGATATATCTCATAGACTACACCCATCATTTTTATAATTTTGCTCTTATTTTAAAAGAATTAAATATTTTAAAAAGAGTGCAAGAGCTTCTTTTAAGTCAATTAGATGTTCAGACTCGTAACTCCATATCAACTGAAAAGCACAATAATGATTTACTTGTTCTTCATTTCGGAGATCTCTTTTTTATACCTACACTTCCTTATGATGAGAGTGCCAAAGCCTTATTGGAAAGAACTATTGTTGAGAAAAAAGATGGGATTTTATATAGGTGGAATCTAGGTAATAAAATTTTTTTCGTTCCTACATTTGACGAGAATTTATTCCTAGTAGCTTCGAAGATGAATACAGTTATTAGAGAAGTTTTAAATGAGAATGAAGTATTCAAACTTAGTAAAGTTTTATTGAAGGATATTGAGGAAGGCCAGATTGAGATTGTAAAAGAGATGCTAAAGCAGGGTATACCTCCTGATATTCAAGATGAAAATGGCAAAGCACCTCTAATGCAAGCAGTTTCTTCTGGTCAGATTGAGATTGCAAAGTTTTTACTAGCGAACGGAGCGGATGTCAATCTTCAAGCCAAAGATGGCACTACAGCCTTAATGCAGGCTGTTTCTCAGCACCATACAGAGCTTGTAAAATTATTGCTAGGAGCTGGAGCGGACGTCAATCTTCAAGACAATCGTGGCAGAACGGCCTTAATGTTGGCTAATGCTGAAAATACAAAGCTATTGCTAGAAGCTGGGGCCAAAGTCAATCTTCAAGCCAAAGATGGCACTACAGCCTTAATGATGGCTGCTTTCGATGCTAAGCTTTTAATGCTGTTGCTAAAAAACGGAGCAGATCCAGATATTCAAGACGATCTTGGTAGAACGGTCTTAATGATTATTAGTCGGCGAGAAGGGCATGAGGGTAATTTAATGCTGTTGCTAACAAAAGAAGGAGCAGATGTCAATATTCAAGACAAAGAGGGTATTACGGCTTTACATTTTGCCACTTTGAACAATTTTACTACCTATGTAAATATATTGCTAGCGATCGATGCAGATCCAAATCTTCAAGCCAAAGATGGCACTACGGCTTTACATTTGGCTTGTAGGTATAGTCGTCCTAAAATTGTAAAGCAATTACTAGATAACGGTGCAGATCCAGACATTCAAGATGTGGGTGGCAATACGCCCTTAATCTGGGCTAGCCTTTACGGACATCTTAATAGTGTAAAAGCCTTGCTGGAAGCTGGTGCCAACATTCATATCCAAAATCATGGTCTCCACCTCACAGCTTTAAGTATTGCTAGGGAAAATGGACATACTAAGATTGTAAATCTCTTAAGGAAGACGGAAATTATACAAAGGATGATTGATGAAGGGTATACCGAGAGTGCAAATCTCTTAAAGGATGCCAATTTTACAAGGGATATCGGCGGTGAGATTCCTGAGTTTACAGCACCTGAGATTATAAAGCTCTTAAGGGATGCCGGTTTTACAGAACAAGCCCAACACGAACATTGGCAAAATCATTAACATGATGTTGATCCAGGATCTGGGATCCGGGATCTGGCAAGCGGGCAACAGATGTAAGAAGGAACCTCCCTAACCCCACCCACCGCCCTTCGATTCTGCTTTCCCATTTTGTTTTTATTTGAGGATGGGGCAGTGTGAGCCTTCCGAAGTCCTCAATTTTTTTCACTCAAAATGAACTGGCCTCTGGCCACTTTTGGGTAGCCAGCCCGACGGCTCTCGCCGTCGTAAAAGGCTGGCTACCTCAAAAGCTTGTTCATTTTGAGTAGAGGAGGATCCTTTTATTCCTCTACACCATGTTAGGGAAACAAGATATGCCTCTAAAATGTTTTTGGAGAGCAAGCTCAATTTGCGGAAGATCTCCAGTCTCCCACTGCCCCATCCTCCTCCCTAATTACTTCTTTTTTGAAAATTACGCAGAATCTAAAAAAAATAAAAAAACAAAAATACGAATATCTTGTTTCCTTAACATGGTGTTAAAAAATGAGGGGATCCTCCTTCCTAAAATTGAACAAGCTTTTGAGGGCATCAGGCAGAAAAGGCATTTTGTTTCCTTAACATGGTGTTAAGAGACAAGAAGATCCTCCCTACTAAAAGTGGTCAGGCTTTCTAGGTGATGACCATTTTATCGATGTGAAGTAAACATCTTGTTTCCTTAACATGGTGTTAAGAGACAAAGAGATCCTTCCTACTAAAAGTAAACGGACTTTTGAGATAGCCAGCCTTTGATCGACGGCGGTAGCCGTCGGGCTGGCTATCCAAAAGTGACCAGAGGTCAGTTTACTTTTAGTGAAACAAATTCTTGATTTGGTGGATGTACGAAGTTAAAAATAAAAGATTCAAAGAAGGGAAATTGATAGAAGGAACTTTTTCCTTAACATCCTGTCAAAAAACGAAGGGATCCTCCCCTACTAAAAGTAAACGAACTTTTGAGACAATGACCATTTTGTCAAAGGCGAAAGCCTTTGCGGTCATTGTCCAAAAGTGACCAGAGGTCAGTTTACTTTTAGTGAGCCAATGCACGTATCTCTGAAAGAGGTGCGTACGGGTAGACGAAAACACATGAAGTTAGACAATAAAAGGTCCAAATGATGAAAAAAACAAATGATCAACAAACATCAAATGATCAACAAACATCAAAAGATCAGGAATTTCTGATTCCGTCTCCGACTCCCCTGTCTAATAGAAACTTACTTTATAAGCCCTTTGTAACTTTTCTCTATAAAGAGATTAAACGTTTTTGGCGTGTAAAGGGGCAGACAGTGATAAACCCTTTAGTTCAAAGTTCTCTTTATCTTTTAATTTTTGGTGTGAGTTTAGGTAAAAGCATCACTTTACAAAACGGCCTAAGTTATATGGAATTTTTAATTCCTGGTCTGGTGATGATGGCAGCTTTAAATAATGCCTTTCTCAATTGTTCTGGTTCAATTGTGACTTCTAAGTTTCATGGAGATATTCAGGACCTTAAAATTATCCCCTTATCTGATTATTTTATTTTGTTAGCTTTTGCTTTAGGTGGGCTTATTCGAGGTATGGTTGTAGGGCTATTTACTCTGTTGGCTTGTCAAATATGCTTCTTTTTTATCAATGGTCATTTGCTCTCTATTGCATATCCTTTTTTATTTTTTGCTTTCTTATGTATAGGTGGTTTATCTTTTGGTTTCCTGGGGGCTTTTACAGCTTTTTGGGCAAAAACCTTTGATCATGTCAATGCCATTAGTGGCTTTGTGGTTTTGCCTCTACTCTATTTAGGGGGTGTTTTTTACTCTATAGAAACATTACCTGAAACTTTGCAAATCATCTCAAAGATGAACCCTATGCTTTACTTTATTAGTGGTGTACGTTATGGATTTTCACAACAGAGCGATATAGAATGGATCTATTGTTTAGGGGTTGCTGTGGTGTCTATGTTTGTGTGCATGTATTTGAGTGTCAATCGTTTCCGTAGCTCCACTTTCCATCGTTGGTGATCCATCTCTTAAATTCACTCTAGTCAAAAAATAAGAAAATCTCTTTTGAGGAAAAGAAAATATTTTCCATTTATTGTCTTTATCTTAAGTCCTCAAATCTTCAAATCCTTAAATCTTCATCTAAAATAAAATATTGTGCTGCGTCATAAAATATTTATGATATAATAAAAACAAAGCTCAAATAAGCTATAATAATGATAATACTTTCTTCTCAAATTTATCATATCAATAGGTGATCTATGTTAAAAGGCATTTTATTATATATATTTTTTCTGTGGATCAGCATTTCACATCAAAGTGCTTATGCTAAGCCACAAATTCACTTTGATGTAGAAAGATTAACTTTGAAGAATGGTTTGACAGTTCTCATGCATACAGATCATTCTGTTCCTTTGATCAGTTATCATACATGGTTTCGTGTGGGGTCTGTAGATGAGGAACCAGGCTTTACAGGCATAGCTCATCTCTTTGAACACATGATGTTTAAAGGAGCTAAAAGATATGGCAATAAAGAGTTTGATCAAGTACTCCGTTCTCAAGGAGCTATCAATAATGCTTTTACAAGCAAAGATTTTACAGGCTATTACATAAACCTACCTAGCTCTGGTTTAGAGTTAGCGATGGATGTAGAATCCGATCGCATGCAATCTGTACAAATCACATCAGCTAATCTTTTAAGTGAAAAAGAAGTCACAAAAGAAGAGCGACGTTTCCGTGTTGAAAATAGTGTAGCAGGCACTTTATATGAACAGCTTTTTTTAACAGCCTTCCAACGTCATCCTTATCGCACTCCTGTTGTAGGTTTCATGGATGATCTCAATAATGTCACTGTTGAAAAATGCAAAGAGTTTTTTAGACAATTTTATGCTCCCAACAATGCTGTGATTATCATTGTGGGAGATTTTCAAAAAGATAAAGCTAAAAAATTAATTCAAAAATATTATGGCTCCATTCCTCGTCAGACCATTCATCGTAGAGCTTACCTAAAAGAACAACCTCAAAAAGCAAAACGTTCTAAAGTTATCTTTAAAGATGTACAGAATGATTCACTTTCAATAGGCTTCCATATTTCAAAGGCAGGAGATCCTGATTCTTATGCTCTTGATCTACTAGCTGATGCTTTAGCTGGTAAAAAATCAAGTCGATTATACAGAAAATTAATCTATCAATCACAGCTTGCAAGCAGTGTTGCTGTATATTCCTATACTCCTAAAGACCCTGGTATTTTGCAGATTTCTGTTGCATTAAAACCTAAAGTCAATAGTCAACATGTGTTACGTATTATTACTGAGGAGTTGAAAAAAATACAAAAAACACCTCTGACTTCAGATGAGTTAGAACAAGCTAAAACCTCTGTTTTATTAGCACATGTAAATAGTATGAAGTCTTTCCATGGAAAGGCTCAGGCCCTTGCTCTTAACGAGATCGTTATGGGAGATTATCGATTCTTTTTTGAAGACATACAAAGATACTTAAATGTTTCATCTCAGCAAATTCAAAAAGTAGCTCAAAAGTACCTTAACCCCTGGCAACAAACTTTAATTCATATTCAACCTCAACAAAACAACGCTCAAAAAACAACAAGGAAAAGCCAATGAAAAAATATCTCATAGCAAGTCTTTTTTTCTCTCTGACCTCTTGTGCAAGTCTTTCACCGGTCAACAAGCCATTTGTTATTCGAGATTATCAAGAAGCAACTTTAACAAATGGTTTAAAAGTGCTACTTGTAAAAGACAATAGTTTGCCTTATATTTCGGCTACTTTGATGATTCATTCAGGGAGTGTTAGTGATCCGTCTCCGCATTTTGGACTGACTTCTTTTGTCAGTGGCATGCTCGATAGAGGGACCAAAAAATATTCTACAATGGAAATAGCAGATGCTTTTGGAAGACTTGGTACAAATCTTTCTATTGCGACTGATAGAGAATATACTTTCATTACAAGTAACACTCTTTCAGATCATCAAGTTACATTGTTTGATTTGTTAGGTGAGGTGATCAGTCAAGCCACTTTTCCTCAAAAAGAAATTAAGCGTTATAAAAGTGAAGTTTTAGCAGCTTTAAAAACTATGGCAGATAAACCCTCTTCGTATACTCAGAGAATGTACGATGCTTATTTATATGGAGATCATCCTTATGGACGTTTGACTGTTGGTTCTATTAAAAGTGTAGAGATGATAACAAGACCTCAAATCTTAAATCATTATTCAAAAGTCTTTCGTCCAAATAATGCCACTTTAGCTGTTGTAGGTGACTTTAAAGAGAACATTATATCTCTATTAGAAGACTCTTTCAAAGATTGGAAAGAGCAATCAATAGAACCTATAGCTTTTGCCTCTAAGCCAGTGATGAAAAAGCGTCTTGTACGTTTAGTGACCAAAGAAGATTTAAAACAAGCAGAGATACGCATTGGACATATTGGAATTAAACGAGATAATCCTGATTTTTTAAAATTAAGGGTTGCTAATACTATTTTAGGGAGAGGATTTGTGAGTCGATTGATGGATCATATTAGAGATAACTTAGGCTTAACTTATAGTATTTCAAGTGACTTTGATGCTCGTTTAGATTATGGTCCTTTCACTATTGCAACTTTTACCAACAATCAAACAGTGGCTAAAACTATTGAAGAAACCTTAACTCTTTTAGAAACTTTTCACAAAGAAGGTGTAACAAAAGAAGAAGTTTCAGTAGCTAAAAAATATCTTTTAGGGGTTTTTCCGCAGGCCATAGATACACCTGAAAAGCTAGCTTTTAATTTATTACTTTTGAGGCTATATTCTATCCCTGATAGTTATTTAGAAACTTATTCTTCTAAAATTTCTAAGATCACTGTCAAGGACGTCAATCAAGTGATCAAAAAATACATTGATCCTTATAACTTAAAGATTTTGGTTTATGCTCCTTCTAAGGTCTATGCTCAGGTACAGTTTGTTGGTGAGACTGAAGTTCATCCTCACACAAATTTCAAATAAAAATTTAAAAGCATCTTTCAAGAACATAGCAAATTAGTTTTCTTATTATTTTTTTTAACTCTCATTGAAAGCTCATCAATTAAAAATCAGGGTACGAATAATGTCTAAAGTGGCTATTTTAGGATCTCCAAATGTAGGTAAGTCCACTCTGTTTAATATCTTAACAGAGACAAGAGATGCCCTTGTGAAAAATCAACCAGGCGTAACAAGGGATGTGCATATTGGTCAAGTTCAGTGGGAAAATCATAGATTTGAGATTATAGATACAGGGGGCCTGACACAATCTCAAACTGATAGCTTCTCAAGTTTAATTAAAAATCATATTCAAAAAATCATTCCCTCCGTTAATTGCTTAATTGTAGTGGTGGATGCACACACCAATTTATCTCCTCAAGATCAAGAGGTTGTTCATTTTGCAAGACAAACAAATAAACCTTTTTTAATTGTGGCTAATAAAGTCGATCGCATTCAAGATTGGCAAAACCTACAAAGTGACTTTTATTCATTAGGACAAACTGTTTATCCTGCGGCTTTTGAAAAACATTTAGGTGTTTCAGAAATTTTAGACTGGATCACTTCTCATATTCCTCTTAATGAGGCTTTTCAACAACCTATTCAGGCTTTAACTCAACCTATTTTAAGCTTGATTGGAAAGCCCAATGTAGGTAAAAGCCATTTATTCAATCACCTTTTAGGTTCTCAACGTATGCTTGTCACAGATATCCCTGGTACCACAACAGATAGCATCGATAGCCTGATTGAATACAAAGACAAATCTTATACCTTAATTGATACAGCAGGATTAAGGCGAAAGTCTTACAGAAAACAAGAAGGACTAGAAATCCTAGCTGGATATAAAACAAAACAGGCTATGTATAAAGCAGATATCATTTTACTCTTAGTAGATGTTCTGGAAGGACTAGGCAAGCAAGAAGCCCAGTTAGTTCAACAAGCTTTAGAAATGCATACACCTGTTATTTTAGTGATCAATAAAACCGATTTAGCTCTACCAGAGTTTCGTAAGAATATACAAGAACAAATCAACAAATGTTTTCATTTTTTTACTGATATACCTGTCGTATTTATTAGTGCAGAGACAGGCGTAGGTTTAGATTCTCTTTTTTTGAAAATAAATACTATTTGGAAAAAGCTTCATTTTCGTATCTCAACTTCTCACCTCAATCACTTTTTCACTCAAGTGACAAATCAACAACCACCTCCTCTTGTAGGTTCTACTCCTATTAAATTTTACTATTTAACTCAGACCCATCAAGTTCCTCCAAGCTTTATTGCTTTTACAAATAAATCACAAGGTCTTACGTCCAACTATAAAAAATTCTTAATCAGAAAAATCAAACAAAAGTGGTCTTTATCTGAAATCCCTATTCGCATCTTTCCTCTTAAAAAAAGCAAGGTCTAGTTTATCTTAACTGGATTTTGAATATTCATAGCTTCAAAGTAAAATATCAAAATAAGATATCACAAAAACGGCGTTATAATATGAATAATGTGCGACCCATCTCAATTAATTTCAAAAGATTTTGCTTATTTATTGGCCTGACTTTTTTATTAGGTCTTTTCATACGTTTTTTAGGTTTAGATATGAAGCCTCCTCATTTTGATGAGGGAATCAATTGGTTTTTTACTCAAGCCCTTTTAACAGAGGGTTTTTATAAATATGACCCACACAATTACCATGGACCTCTACACTTTTACTTACTAGCTATAGTCGATCAACTTTTAGCACCAGAGGTGTGGAATTACCGGCTTGTGACCTCTTTTTTCTCTGTATTGACTTGTATTTGTTTATTTTACACAAGGTCTTTGATGGGGTTCACAGCTGTTTTTGCCACTATTTTTATGTTGATCAGTCCAGCATTTACTTTTTATGCAAGATACGCCATCCATGAAGCTGAATTTGTATTTTTTCTTGTTTTAATGATTTATGGACTTGTGGCTATGGCCCAGCAAAAAGCACACAGGGGTTTTTGGGCTTTGATGATAGGGGTTACAGGTTGTTTTTTAACAAAAGAAACTGTCATTATCCATTTGACTGCTTTTGTTGGTATTTTTGTGCTTTTGTTATTAAAAAAGAATTTATTTGTTTTAAAAGTTTGTGAAACTGCTAAAACTTTACCTAAAATTGTTTACATTTCAAGTACTGCTCTGATGCTCTTGACACTTTGCGTGTTTTATACAGGGTTTTTCCAAAACTTAAATGGCATACGAGATTTTTTCACAGCTTATTTCTTTTGGATCACAGATAAGGATAAAGGACTTGATACCACAGGAGGCCATGCTAGGCCTTTTTACTTTTTTATTGATCTCTTAAGGCGATATGAATGGCCTATTTTACTAGGATTGATTGCATCTCTTGGATGGATTCTGCCTGTTCATTCATGGAGCCGATATTTTCAAAAGATGACAAAAAAAAGCAAAAAAAAGTTATCACGCAAAAAGCCATCTGAAACTTCACTTAAAGACTCTTGTCTTGTGTTTATATCTGCTTATGGTCTTTTGGTTTTTTTAGGTTATTCTCTGATACCTTATAAAACACCTTGGTGTTTAATTTCTATGGCATGGCCTTTTTGTTTTTCAGCAGGCTATTTTGTAGAAAAATATGTTTTTCTTAGCTCTTTACCTTCTTTAACTAGCCAATGGGTGTGGGGCTTTTGGAGAAAGACTCAGAATGTTTCTACTTCTTTGATTTATTTTTTGTTATTTTTTGTTGTGATCAGTGTTTCCATTTATCAAACGATATCTCTCAATTTGGTCAAATACAGTGATACATTTTCTCATAAATATGTCTATGTACAGACTAAAAAAGACTATTGGGATTTTATCTTACGTTTGAAAATCTTAGTTCAAAATAATCCTGTAGCTCTTTACAAATATCCTATTTTAGTTTTAGCTGAATCTAAGTCTTATTGGCCCTTGCCTTGGGCTTTGTCTCATTTTTCTGTCAGTTACATAGATTTAGGTTTTATAGAAAACAAAGAAAATATCACTATTGATATTGAAAAATATCCTTTTATGATCATAGAAGGTATTTATTTTGATATTTTTAAGAGACAAATTGAAAAGTTAATTCATCAGCCCAATAAAACAAATACTTTTACAGGAGTGACTTATCATTCCTTAGATTTAAACAATGCTATTGCAAAACCTTATGTTTTGGTATTTTCTAATTCTGTTTTTAAAGATACAAGCTGGTGGAACAAGATTGTTCATTAATAAGTATAGCTATGATAAATTTGATTTTTTCTCATCTTATATTGTTTGTCTAAGAGATATTCTTGTAGATGATGCTGACATTCTGGATATTTTGCTAAGATGGATTCTTTTAAAAAACTCGACCTAGAAAAGTTTCTCCAAATCATACCTTGCTTGCAATAATTCCTTAAAAAAGTCCTTGCTTGTTGGGGTGAATCCTTAACAAATTTAGATGCTGTTTCAATTAAAAGAATACAATGTTGTGGAAATTGTCCTTGATTCCATTCTTTATAACACTTTTGGCTATATCCTTTATGACGAGAGATATAGTGCAGTCGAACTTCTAGCTCTTCCACAGAAGATGTATTGATCACGATATTATAAAGATGAAATTGAAGAGAAAAAGCTATAATTTGTAAAATGATCATAGAAACTCCAATATTTGTGTCAAAACAGGCCCCATTAATAACATTAGGAATGCTGGAAATTGCAAACAAAGCAAGGGGATGGTTGATTTTAAAGGTATGCTATCAACAAAAGCTTTCATGTCTGCTATGGCAGCTTGATTGATTTCTTCTTTTAAATTTTGTAGCTCTTGATAAATACTTTGACCTTTCAACTCAGACCAAAGTAAATCTTTTAAAGCACTTCTATAGATCGTCTTTGATCTCAATGTGGATGGACGTTTATTTATTAAAAAATTCTGAAGAAGCTCTTGAATTTCATAAGCAAAATGATTTTGATCGGTCGAAGATTTTTCTGCCTTTATGTATTTTTTCAGACCAGTTTGAACTGATTGTCCTTCAGCTAGAGCTTGTTCAATGTATAAAATGCATTTAAGTGGTGGTGGTATTTCATCCATTGTCTGTCCTCCTTAAATTTTCCATTTAAATCTTCTAGGAATATTCATTAGTATATAAGTCCCAAGAACCATAAATGGCAGAGAGAAAAAAAGCCATGATTTGACCACAGGGAACCCGTATGTTTTTGACATCAAAAGGGCAGTGATGACATAAACTCCAATTAAAATTAAACCTTGTAAGCGAGTTTGAAATGCAGCCTGCATAGATTTATTACGAAAGTCGTTCCTCATTTTCATTTCATTTCTTAAATGAATGATTTGATTTAAACGATGAGAGGGTGATTGCATAATAGCCTGCAATCTTAAAACAATCTCTCGGTCAAAACCTTTCAGTGAGTTAGCTTGTTTTTCATTCCAATATTCAAGCAAGCTGACAATATTACGCATTTTTTTTTGCAGAATAGGTTCACTTTCTTGACAAATACTTTGGAAGGCATTTAAAAATGAATGTCCTGATCGCATTTTAAGGACTAAAATATTCAAGATATGACTAAAATGATATCGCATTTTTTGTTCTAAATATATTTGGACTAGAGGTTTGAGAGCAAATGAACTGAGACACAGGATTCCAAAGACCCAATAATTAGCGGGAAACTTGAGTTGAAAGATAAAAAATATCAAAATACAAGAAGCACCAGCTACATAAAAACTTTTTCTTATATAAAAAGATAGATTTATTAATCCAAATAAACCGAAAATGAGATAAATATTCCGGAATATAGTCAAAATGCCGAAAAATAAAAATAAAAACTCAAAAATCATAATATTTACCTTCTTGATATTTATGATTAGCAAAAAAGATGCTAAAAAAAATATTTTTTTGTTTTTTTTTAAAAAAAATAGTTGACGAAGATTTTGATTATTGTCAATCTATTATTAAAAGGTGCAGTAATTTTTTATAAATTACTTTGTTTAATCATTCACTTTATCATTTATTTAAAAAAAGAGGAGTTATAATGGCAGCTAAAGCAAGAAAATCAACCAAAAAAGCAGCTAAAAAAAAGGTAACCAGAAAGAAGGCCACAAAAGCCAAAAAAGGAGGAGCTAAAAAGAAAGTAACTAAAAAGAAGACTAGAAAAAAAGTAACTAAAAAGAAGCCTGCGACTAGAAAAAAGGCTAAAAAAGCAGGTAAAAAGGTAGCTAAAAAAGCAACTAAGAGAAAACGTCGTTAATTGATTTAAGTATTTCTTTACTTAATAAATTGAATCAAAAAGCTCTACTCTATTGGTAGGGCTTTTTTGTTTCATTCAAAATAATCCTTGTTTTTAATGGCTGTCTCGTAATGATCGCAACAGATCAAATATGTCTTTTATGTAGGTCATCGTTAGAAGGTTGAAACATCTTGGTCTTTATATGTTCATATAAGATTTTAAGGAACAAATGAAAATAGTAAAAATCTGTTTGCTTTTTCTTGACTTGATTTCTTTGTATTATATGGTAGATATGATAAAAAATTCAATCATTGATGAAAATTTCATTGATGAAATTAAAATAAGTTACTTTTTAGACAAAAATTAACTCTAGCCCCCTTATTAAATATACAAAAACAGATATATAAAAAGGTGATTTAGTATGCCATTGCAAAACCAAGAAAATTCTTGTCATTCTTCTACTACTTCTAAAAAAGATTATTTACTTTTGTGTTCTAGTGCAGTTGTTTTAGGAGGATGCGTTTTTTATCTTATTGTCCAATGGACCGGATTATCTTTACCACTTTCTTTATATATATTTGCTCATTATGAATATATGTTACTTAAGCAGATGTGGATAGGTATTATGCTAGGGATCATTTCTGTAGGATTACTTAGTTATGTACCTAGGGAAATTGTGATGGGTATTTTAGGTCCAGGTCAAAGTGTTAAAGGATTATTAAGAGCTATTGTGGCAGGATTATTTTTAGATGTATGTAGTCATGGTATTTTAATGATAGGGATCAAGCTCTATGAAAGAGGTGCAAGTTTAGGTCAGATGATGACCTTTTTGATTGCTAGCCCATGGAATTCTTTTTCTCTATCTCTCATACTCCTCACATTGATTGGATGGAAATGGACTTTATTGTTTATTTTACTATCTGCTGTGATTGCATTTTTATCAGGAATGGTTTTCGAATGGTTAGTAGTAAAAAAGATTTTACCTGCTAACCCTTATCAATATCAAATGCCACAACATTTCAATTTAAAATCTGAATTGTGCCAATTATTGCAAAATAAGTCATTTCATTGGGGCTTTGTATTATCTGTTTTGAAAAAAGGATTGCAAGGAGCCAAAATGATCATTAAGTGGACTTTTGTAGGTATTATAGTGGCTAGTTTGATCAGGGTTTTTGTTCCTCAAGATATTTTTGCTAGTTATTTTGGAGCTACTTTTTTAGGGTTGTTTTTAACTGTGATCGTTGCCTCTTTGATAGAGGTTTGTTCAGAGGGTTCTACTCCTATAGCTACAGAATTTATAAAACAAGCACCAGGCAATACATTTGCTTTTTTGATGACAGGTGTTTCCACCGATTACACAGAGATTATGGCTATTAGAGAAAATTGCAAGTCTTGGAAAGTTGCTTTCTTTTTACCGCTCATTACTTTACCTCAAGTTTTTGCTCTTTCCCTCTTGATCAATCATTTAAGTGCGTAATCTTTTTGTTGTATTATTTCCTTTTGAATGCTATCAAGAACTCCATTAATAAATCGGCTAGAATCAAGTGTGGAATACTCTTTTGCAATTTCAATTGTTTCATTGATCACCACAGAAGGGTCAATATGAAGATACTTGATTTCGTAAGTACCTATTCTGAGTATAACTTTATCTACACTCACCATACGTTCTAAAGTCCAACTTGTGGTATGTGCAGAAATCATTTGATCAATGGTAGCTTGATGAGAGAGGACTCCTTTGACAAGACTTTGAGCATAATTGAGGATCTCAGCGGATAAATTGGTTTGATCTTTATAAATGGCTTCTTCTTTATTGATAGATTTTGGAACTTGAAATTCATAAGGAAAAAGCATTTTCAAGGCTAACTGCCTGGCCCTTCTTCTGCGATATATTTTTTGATTCATAAAGGCTCCATATCACTCTAACTGCTTTACATTTAATTATTTTTGTGTTGAGTTGTCATCTGTCTTTGAAATAAAAGTTAAAGGGTCTTAAAAAAGGGAAAGAACAAAACAAGGATATAATCTACAAACCATTGATCTCCACCAAAGATATAAATTGCACTTGATAAAGCTAAAAAAGGACCATAAGGAATCCCTGTCTTCAAACCTTGTTTAGTCGATCCCATCAAAAAAAAACCTGCAAAAATGCCGAACATACTAGATACAAGAATAACAAAAGGAATACTTTTAATACCTAAGACTGTTCCGATCCATGCTAATAATTTAATATCACCACCACCTAAGCCTTCTATTTTACGTAAAGAATAATAAACAGAAGCCATAGCCCAAAAAAATCCACCACCTACAATTAATCCTACAAAACTATCTAAAAACGAACGTTCTGGATTCAAAGCTGCCCCTAAAAGCCCTAACACAATACCTGTTAAACTTAAAATATCAGGGATCAAAAAGTACTTCAAATCAATAACTGTGATAGCTGTCAATCCAAATAAAAGGAAGGCATATTCTGCTAAAGTCCATTTTAAACCAATATGCCAATATAGAGATAAGAAAAGCAAAGCCATGAATATTTCTATTAAAAAGTAGTCAAAACCAATTTTATACTCACAGGATCGGCATCGTCCTTTTAAAAACAACCAAGAGATCAATGGGATATTATCATATCCAGCAATGTATGTTTGACAATGAGGGCATTGGCTCCAACAAAAGAGAAAAGGCTTTCCGGCAGGCCATCTTAGAATAATAGTATAAGCAAAGCTACCCATGTATGCCCCAAGGACAAATATAATGTATGGAGATGCTATCTCCATAAATGCAAGGGCATCTTCAAGCAAGGTCTTTTCTCCTAAAAATTAAATGGGCAATAGCTTGTAAAACAAATATCCAACTTATGGCATAGAAAAAAGTATAAGTTAAAAGTGTTGTATCTATAATGAAAGTTTCTTGAAATATAACTGACTTCCAATCCCACCTCTCAAAATTAGGAATAATATAAGGTAGCACATTTGTTAAAAGTTTTAATATTTCATTGTCACTTCTGTTTAAAAAATACTCTAATGTGGAAGTCCATTTACCTATTAAAAGCACACCTATTGTCAAAGGTACTGTTAGGGTAGGTCTGACGATGACTCCTAATAAAATAGTGATAGAGATCAAAACAGCAGCTTCTAAAGCAAAACCATAAATGACTGCTAGAAATATGCTATCAAATGTCCATTCCATATAAAGTAGTATACCTATCAAAATAAGAGATAAAAAGAAAAGTGCAGAGAATACCACAGCATATAATCCTAAAAACTTTCCCATCAAGAAAGACCCTCTAGTGATAGGACGAATCAGTAATGTAAATACTGTTTGCTTTTCAATTTCTCTGAAGATAATTGTAGAGCCTAAAAAAATGGAGAGGATTATGATACTTAGCTCTAAGCCTGCTAAGCCTAAACTCAAAGCAATTCTTGTGTGATCTATATAAGTCAGTTGTGATAAAAGAAATCCTGAGACCAAAAACAAAACTGAAACAATAAAAATACTATAAATAATACGATCTCTGATAAACTCACGAAAAGTATTGATAGCAATAGTGATTATAGATCCCATTTATTAACCTCTATTTTTTCTTATCTCTTAAAAATAACTTTAAAAAAGCTTCTTCTAAGCTGACTTTTTTAGGTGTGACATATAAGATGTCTGCTTTTGCTTTAAGCTGTGTTTGGAGCAAATGATGTAAATCTTTTTGAGACTTAACTGCGAGGGTTTCAATCTTACTGTCTTTATTAGCAGGCTTAACTTGCACTTCATAACCAGAACCTAGATTTTTCAAAAGGTTTTCCATAGAGCCTTGGTAGGCAACAAGTCCTTTATTGAGGATGACAAGGTTTTCACATAAATTTTCTACATCATGTAGAAGGTGGCTACTAAAAAATACAGTTTTATTCTTAGCAGCTGACTTGATCAGGTTACGAATCATAGCTCGCCCATCGGGGTCTAAACCTGCCATAGGTTCGTCTAATACAATTAATTGTGGTTGATGTAAAATGGCTTGTGCAAAACCTATACGTTGCAACATTCCTTTAGAATAAGACCTAAGGGAAATATTTTGAGCGTGTTCTAAATTGACTTGTTTAAGGATGTGGTCAATAGCTTGATTGAGGTGACCTAATTTGTTATTCCAGCTAAGTTTACCATAGAATTTTAAGAACTCTCGACCTGTAAGGTATTCATAAAAGTAGGGTCTTTCTGGCAAAAAGCCAATTTTTTTTCTATTTTCAATAGTTAGGGGGCCTTGTCCAAAAAAAGAGTAAGAACCAGAAGTGGGTTGAATAAGGTCAAATAAACATTTAAGGGTTGTGGTTTTCCCTACTCCATTAGCACCTAAAAATCCTGTAACTTTCCCCTTTTCTACATGAAAGTTAAGCCCCTTTAAAACTTCTATTTTCTTTTCTCGTAAAGCACGAGGTAAGAAGTAAGGGAGTGGAAATGACTTTTTTAAATTAGTGACTGATATAATCTTCACAAATCCTCCAAAATCTTTTATTTCCGTATTTTAATTTTAAACCTTCTATTAATTATTTTAAAAACAAATAATAAAAAAATGCAAATATTTTTTTAGATATTGTGACAAATTATTGAAGTTTTTATATTTTAGCATTTTACGTGATTTTTCTTAAGGTGGTGTGCATCCGGGATCTGGGATTTGGGATCTGGGATCCGGCATCTGGTCAGAAGGAACTTCCCTAACCCCACCCCCCGCCCTTCGATTCTGCTTTTATATTTGTATGTTTTTTATGAGTGGAATGCGAAGGCAGGCTTCCGAAGTCCTCATTTTTTTTCACTCAAAATAAATCATACCTCTGGCATGTTTTCTGGCAGTTAGCCCGACGGCTACCGCCGTCGATCAAAGGCTAACTGCCTAGAAAATCCATTTATTTTGAGTAGAGGAGGATCCTTTTATTCCTCTACACCATGTTAGGGAAACAAGATATGCTTCTAAAACTTTTAGTGAGCCAACACTTCCAGTCTCCCACTGCCCCATCCTCCACCTAATTATTTTTTGTTTGAGAGTTACGCAGAATCTAAAAGAAAATAAAAAAAACAAAAAAGGAACATCTTGTTTCCTTAAAATTTCACTCAAAATAAATCATGCCTCTGGCATGTTTTCTGGCAGTTAGCCCGACGGCTACCGCCGTCGATCAAAGGCTAACTACCTAGAAAATTCATTTATTTTGAGTAGGGCGGATCTCCTTGCTTCTGACACCATGTTAAGGAAACAAGATATGCTTCTAAAATGTCTTTGGAAAGCAAGCGGATTGCGATAAAGGAAATTTTTCCTTAACATCATGTTAAGAAACGAAGAGATCCTTTCTACTAAAAATAAACGGATTTTTGAGGCATTGCTCTTTTAATATAATTTTGAAAGCATTTTGTTTCCTTAACATGATGTTAAAAGAGGAAAGGATCCTCCTACTAAAAGTGGTCAGGCTTTCTAGGCGATGACCATTTTGCCAATGGGAAATAAACATCTTGTTTCCTTAACATCGTGTAAAGAGACAAGAGGATTCTTCCTACTAAAAATAAACGGATTTTTGAGGCAATCAGCCTTTGATCGACGGCGACAGCCGTCGGGCTGATTGCCCAAAAACAGCCAGAGGCTGGTTTATTTTTAGTGAGACAAACGCGGTCATTGTCCAAAAGTAGCCAGAGGCTAGTTTACTTTTAGTGAACCAGAGGTGTGGCTCATTTTGAGTGAAACAGAGGTCAGTTCACTTTGAGTGAACCAGAGGTCAGTTCACTTTGAGTGAAAACGATTGGCGAATTTTTTTGATTTCTGCTTCTGATAGGCCAGTGATTTCACAGATATCTTGTAATTTTGCATTTCTCTCAATTAGTTTAAGTGCAATCTCTTTTTGTTTCTTCTCAATACCTTTCTTAAAACCCTTCTCAATACCTTCTTCACGACCCTTCTCAATACCTTCTTCACGACCCTTCTCAATACCCTTCTCAATACCTTTCTCAATACCTTTCTCAATACCTTTCTCAAGACCCTTCTTAAAACCCTTCTCAAGACCTTCCTCACGCCCCTCGTCACGAACAAATTCTTCTCTGTCTACTTGATCCCTCCTTGCTCTCTCTTTCACCATATCAAGCTCTTGTAATGTCTCATCTTTTGATAATACCCATAAATGCTCAGCTGCTTCTGCCATGATTCCTCCTTTATCTTTGAAATATAAATATTCCTTTTGGTCCATCTGACCTGACCTCTTTAAAAAATAACACCAATTCTCTTTTATGTCAATTAATTCTCCTAATTGGGACTGAAATTTATCTAATTCTACTATCACAAAACTCATACCCCGCGACATCACTACTTCTGGATGCCCTATCCGACGAATATTGCAAACATGGTAATAGTCCTTTATTCCTTCAAATTCTTTTAAATTTACAGTTGTGAAAACCAATGAATACACGGGAAGTAACTTATCAATATTCTCCCCTTTCCTAATTTGACCTGAATAGAGCCGAGATAGATACATCAGTAACCTATCCGTAAAATGCTTTTGAGCTGTCGTTTGTTTCACTCAAAATGAACTGGCCTCTGGCCACTTTTGGGTAGCCAGCCCGACGGCTACCGCCGTCGTAAAAGGCTGGCTACCTCAAAAGCTTGTTCATTTTGAGTAGAGGAGGATCCTTTTATTCCTCTACACCATGTTAGGGAAAATTTCTTTTATTACCTCAAGAGCAAGCGAGTTACAATAAAGGAACTTTTTCCTTAACATCATGTCAAAAAACGAAGATATCCTTCCCTACTAAAAGTGGTCAGGCTTTCTAGGTTGCCAGCATTTGAGAAGGCGAAAGCCTTCGGCTGGCAACCAGAAAGTGACCAGAGGTCAGACCACTTTTAGTGAAAAAAACTATGTAAAGTTTACAAAGTACCCTATAACCTTTACAATGTGGGTTGTTTTCGTTTGCAATCTGTTGCAATCTATGCATAATAAGGCAAGAAAGGATTCATTCCGGGATCCGGGATCCGGCAATCGGGCAAGCCGGCATCAGAAGGAAATCTTTTTCCTTAACATAGTGTTCATTCCGGGATCCGGGATCTGGCAATCCGGGAGCCGGCATCAGAAGGAAATCTTTTTCCTTAACATGGTGTTAAGAAATGAGGACATCCTCCTTCCTAAAATTGAACAGGCTTTTGAGGCAGTTAGCCTTTGATCGACGGCGGTAGCCGTCGGGCTAACTGCCCAAAAGTAGCCAGAGGCTAGTTCAATTTTAGGGAAACAGAGGCTGGTTTATTTTTAGTGAAACAAACTATGTAAAATTTACAAAGTACTATATAACCTTTACAATGTGGATTGTTTTCGTTTGCAATCGTTTGTAATCTGTGCATAATAAGGCAAAAGGTATTACATTGAAGATTTTTTAATGATTAAAAGACTTAAAGAAAGGAGAAAAATTATGAAACCATTAAGCATTATAATAATAACTATAATAACTTTATTTTTCAGTTCAACGGCTGTTTTAGCTCAAACAACTAACCTTTGTGATTCTGATTGGTATAGTTCTGCCAGTAGCAACGATGTATCAAATGCTATCAGAAGTGGCTCTAACGTCAATCAATCTTGCTCAAGTGGGTCGTCGCCTCTACTACTTGCCTTAGATTATGGCAGAGCCGATGTGGTCCTGGCGTTGATACGGGCAGGTGCTAATTTAGATCATCAAGACCCTTACACTCAAAAAACACCCAATCAAGTGATCACCGACCAATGTGATAGGGGCCGGATCGATCGTAGTGTGTGCAATGAAGTTAGACGTGGATTTGAGGCAAGAGCCGAAGCTCATAATAACCTGTGTAACCCGCGTTGGTGGCAGTCGTTCTATCGGCAGAGTCAAGCTCAAGCCACAAGTCGTATGCAAGCTGTGATGCGTACACCAGGTTTAGATGTTAATTATGATTGTGGTAGAGGTGATCGCCCTTTACATATTGCCCTACAAGATTCCCTAACTCCACTAACAATAGGAGCTGCCTGGGCTATAGGAACTTTTATGCAGGAAGCTAACAATTTAGATCATTTTGTAAGGAATGGATCTGGCAGATCCATTATGGAGCTTGCAGAAGTTAGATATGACCATCAAATCAGAGGTAATTATGTTAATCTTTTAAAGAAATTTTGTAACAATCAAATAACAGAACAAGAATATAATCAACAAGCTAATCAAATTTATGACCAAGAAGTAAGCGTATATATATATATAAAAGGATATGGAAGTGATCAAGCGTATCAAGAAGCTAGAGCTAATTTTAATCAAGAAATTTTTGGTACAACTCAAACTGGTGGAAAAAACAGAGAGCAACTCTGTTTAAAATATAGGTAAAATAATTTTATAGTTGAGCATATTAATTATCTAAAATATTGACAGTTTGATAAAAAGTAGACACTGAAAAGCAAATAAATGCCTTAAAACTTGGCATCCCCCTTGCAGGTTTTAAAGTAGGTGAGGTTTTATTTCATGTACTTTCAAATCAAAGGGGGATTGATTTGTGATCAATAAAAAGTATTTCTTAAGAACTCTATTTTGTCATACTAGTTTAATTATTTATATTGGCCTTATATTTGTCTTTATTCCTACTTTAAGCTTAGCACAAGGAGCAGAAACTCAATCTGTAAGTAGACCATTTGGCAATTTAGGTGATATGTCCTTTGAAGATAGACCTATAATCCCTTATGATCAACAAGGCCGTGTGACAACTCCCACTATAAGCCCTCGGCATACTGAAGCAATAGAACATGCAAGAAACAACCCCGCAACGGATACTGCAACAAAAAGTGGTAATAGATTTGGTATATATTCAATGGCTTGCACCACTATTCAAAGCACAGTCCTAAATTTAGCATGCAATCAGAAGGCTTATAAAGATGCTACCAAACCCGTTACAGATCGCTTTGAACAGATGATGGCCAATAATAGCAATGGCAGTCAGAAGGACCAATGTCAATTGACACAACAGATGAATGAAGTAACTAAAAAAATCAATCAATCCATCACAGGCAAATGCCATACGGCCATTCTCTCATGCAAAGCTACTTGTGGTATGGCCCTTAAAAATGCAAAAGTAGCCCACGCTGCTGCTATTGAACCTACGGCCAAAGCTATGTTCTGGGCAGAGATGACCGCTATTAGCAAGAGTATGGCAAGCTGTGCTAGCAAATGGGCCAGTGTTAAGAAAACCAGCGATCTTCAGATAGCTCGTAATACAGATGCCATTAAGCAAGCTAAAGACTGCGTAGATGGTTTGGGTGGATCCGGTGAGTTGAGCGATTCTTCTAATTGCGATCAACTTCCGCTAGCTAAAAAAAACCTCTGTCAACAACTAGGTGAGGTGGCCTTTTGCAAACAACATCCAAAGATAGATTTTTGCCATAGTGTAGATAGCCTCTTTGCCGGCAAGACAGATACCCCCGGTCCTGGTCATACGAATGCCAATGCCATCGACTCAAATCCCCTAAAACAAAGGCTTCCCAGGGGGGGGGGGGACAAACGTCCAGGAGATCAATCGCAACAAGACTTAGCCACGTCTGAGATATGTCAACAAGATCCAGATAGTCCGGAGTGTAAGAGAGATGAGTGTAATTCTTTACCAACTTCAGATACTCGTAGTTTATGCCATGCAGAGGGTATAGAAGAGACTTGCAAATATGTCCCTCAATTACCTCGATGTAAAAAAAGAGCAACCGATTTAGCTAAGAATAAGGTCGACCCTTTAAGTGGTCATACAAGTTTAGGGTTAAAAGGTGGTTTTGCTGGTGGTGGAAGTGCTGGTAGTTCTGCTGGTGGAGGTTCTGGCAGTGGAGGAGGCTCTGGCAGTGGTGGCTTAGGTGGCAGTGACTTTGCAAGTGGAGATGGTGCAGAAGGATTAAAGCCACTGGCAGGATCATCTGTGATAAAGGTGGATAAGGATGGGAATGTCCATGCTCTTGTGAATGGTCGATATACAAATTTAGGTAGTGGCAGGCGAGCAAGGAATCTCCACAAAAAAATATCAGGTTTAAGTTATAGTGATTATCTATTGAGGAAGCCTCAAAAGCGAGGACCTGCAAGTATCCAACAAGCTAAAAGCGAAGATGTAACACCTGCAAATGGTTTAACCAACTTCCAAAAAGTCTCCCGCACCATAAAGCTGTTGTTTCCTACATTGGTTTACTCAAAGTAATCCGGATTCGGCATCCGGGATCCGGGATCTGGGATCCGGCAGAACTTTTTCCTTAACATCGTATTAAAAAATGAGGACATTCTCCCTACTAAAAGTAAACGGACTTTTGAGGCATTGCTCTTTTTAGACAGCGTGAGCTGTCAGAGCAATGTCCAAAAACACACCAGAGGTTGGTTTACTTTTAGTGAACCAACTCCTTAACATGGTGTTAAATGAGAAATGGATCCTCATTACTAAAAGTGGTCAGGCTTTCTAGGTTGCCAGCATTTGAGAAGGCGGTAGCCTTCGGCTGGCAACCAGAAAGTGACCAGAGGTCAGACCACTTTTAGTGAAACAAACTCCTGTAGCCTGCCTTCGCATCCCACTCATAATATTTATATTTAATATTTATATTTTTTGAAAATTACGCAGAATCTAAAAAAGAATAAAAAAAATAAAAAAACGAAACTCTTTTTCCCTAACATCGTGTTAAAAAACGAAGAGATCCTCTCTACTAAAAGTGGTAAAGCTTTCTAGGTTGCCATTGGTGATGAAGGAATTTTTTCCTTAACATCATGTTAAAAGACGAAGAGATCCTTCCCTACTAAAAGTAAACGGACTTTTGAGACAATGACCATTTTGCCAATGGCGAAATATCAAAGTGAAATAAACATCTTGTTTCCTTAACATTGTGTTAAGAAATGAGGAGATCCTTCCCTACTAAAAGTAAACGGACTTTTGAGACAATGACCATTTTGCCAATGGCGAAATATCAAAGTGAAATAAACATCTTGTTTCCTTAACATTGTGTTAAGAAATGAGGAGATCCTTCCCTACTAAAAGTAAACGGACTTTTGAGACAATGACCATTTTGCCAATGGCGAAAGCCATTGCGGTCATTGTCCAAAAGTAGCCAGAGGCTAGTTTACTTTTAGTGAACCAGAGGTGTGGCTCATTTTGAGTGAAACAGAGGTCAGACCACTTTTAGTGAAACAACTCACTTTTGACTAATATGTCTTAAAGCTTCTGTTAATGAGGTTTTTTTATTTGTTTTTTCTGATCTCTGGCCAATAATTAAAGCACAAGGAATGTGATAAATCCCTCCAGGGAATTTTTTAGGCCGGACTCCAGGTATGACAATAGCATTCTGGGGGACTCGTCCTTTAAAAACTTGAGGCTCTGAAGTAGTTACATCTATAATAGGAGTGCTTGCCGTGATCACAACACCCGCACCTAAAACAGCACCCTCCTCCACAAGAACACCTTCTACAATCACACACCGACTGCCTACAAAGACTTGATCCTCTATGATCACAGGTTTTGCTTGTAAAGGTTCTAATACACCTCCAATACCAACACCACCAGATAAATGGACATTTTTACCAATATAAGCACAACTGCCTACAGTCGCCCATGTATCTACCATGGTTGATGAGCCTACAAAAGCTCCTATATTTACAAAACTAGGCATTAACACCACAGAAGGTGCAATATAAGAACCCTTACGAATTGTAGCAGGAGGAACGACTCGAATGCCATTTTCTGGTTGTTGATCACTCCAATCCTGCAAGAAGACTTTATCACGATAGGTTAAATCAGAGCCTTTACAGAAAGTCTTTATAGGAGATATTTGCAAATAAAGCAAAATAGCCTTTTTGAGCCATTGATGAACAATCCACTGGCCTGAAATTTTCTGACAGACTCTCCAGTGTCCTGATTCTAAACCATCAAAAACATCCTTTATTACAGATACAAGATCACAATGGTGTTCTTTACAGAAAGCTTTATCATCAAATGCTCGCTCTATAAGCTCTTTTATTTCTTTCTCATTATTGCTGACCATACACAATACTCCTTTTTGTGTTTTCATCACCTGTTAAACAGATGCATTTTTGAAACTCATTGTCTGTCTGCTTGTATGTCAGACTTTTGTTATATTGTATACAATATATAATTAAAATTTTGTTTATTTTTTAAACACCTATTTTTAGAACATTTCTTAAATTTTAGCAAAGTTTTTATTTTCACACCGATATATTATGACATTATGCCTAAAAAATTTTTAGACAAAATACCAAAAATAAAGTGTGTTTGATAGTAAGTGTTTTAACTTGAAACACTTATACCCAAAAGTCACTCAAAAGTGTTTAAAAATTAGACTTTTCATACTTAAAATTCAAAAAATAAATACATTATTTTGAAAAAAATATTTAAGTTATATGCGAAGGAAAACGATATATTTTATAGAATGAATGTTGGAGGTTGCATTGAATATTTCACATTTACATCAAGAAAAACTTATTGAAAAAATCACTCATTTTGTAAAGAAGTCTTCTGGTTTAACCACAAATGCATCTAATGAATTTTCTATACAAATTCAACAGCTTGCAGATGGTAAATCATTGCCTATTCATATTTATAATTTACATAATGTTATTTTAAGAAAAGACTCTCAAAACAGAAATTTCATACAGGTTGACTTTGTCAATGGGTATAAAATTTTAATCACGCAACTATTGATTGGCTTTAAGCCTTATCCTATTGACAATTTAGATATGAAAGAAGTCCCTAATGTTGTCACTACCCCTGACTTACATAAAGTTTTTCAAACATTAGAAGAAGCTATAGCATTGGATGAAAACCATATCGAAGTTGAAATTTTAAATAAAATTTTTAGGTCTATACTTAAAGGTGGTCAAAATGTTGGATTTGACCTCAAGAATGAAAGAGCTTGGTTTCATCGACTGTCTTATTTTACTGCCACTGCTTAGAATCACTAATGGTTTTATTAAAATAAAAGATTGATTACATTACATTAAAGAAGACTGTCATAAGATTATTCTGTAATAGAAAAATTAAGTGTTTCTGTTCTGCCATTACGTTCTATGTTAATGGCAATATTAGAGTCTGTTTTAAGGCTATTGTAAAGTTGCATAGCCTTAGCTGGGTCATTGACAGCTTCTCCATTAACAGCTTTAATAAGATCATTTCTTCTAAGGCCTAATTTTTCATAAACGCTTCCAGGCTGTATATCCACTAAACGGAATCCATTCACAGCTCCTGTGTTAGGGTCCATATTGGGGACAGCCCTTGCTTGTTGTAAGAGGGCTGGTAAATTCTGCATATATTGATTGATCTCAGATCTTTTTAAGGAAAAATTATTACCTTGTTGTCTCACAGAAGATCTACCTGAACGTAAAGGATTAGATGGTCTTTTAGTAGGTAGAGCAAGTCCTTCGACTTTCATTTCTATGTATTCCAATCGTCCATTTTGAGTGTTTCTAAAAATGGCTTGATGGCGTTCCACTTTGAGGAGCTTAGCTAAAGAGTCCATATCATCATTAGGGATATATGGAGTCACTTTACCTTGCATTGCAACAGTAGCCACAGAGCGATCAGGGTTGGCGTGAACAATTGTGCCAACAAGTTTCATCGGAAGCTGAGAAGGTACAGGATTACTTAAATCTTCATTATTAGGTTGATTTTCACTTGAAAGAGGTGGAGGGATGAGACCTGATGCACTAAAAATATTTCTATCTGTGATGACATTGTATTCTGCACGAGTAGGTTGTTTGGCTAAAAATGCTCTTTGAGGTGAAATACGCATTGCTGATGAAGCTATAAACTTATCTCGAATACTCAATATACCTAAATCAGCAAGTAGCCAGCCTAAGAATAAAGCAAATAGATAGGCATAAGCCCATTCAAAAGGTGGTTTTTTATAGCCATCTTCTGATTTGTTGACCGATACATAGCGTGATTGATCCACTGTTTTAGAGAGATTGTCTTGATGGGCAGAGGGTGTGGTGGAGATACGTTTTTTCTTTTTAAAAAACTTAAAGGGAATTTGAAAAAGCTTACCTATTGGTAACATTTTTGGTAATATTTTAATTTTTTTAAGAAACAACATAGCAGACACCTATTTCTTTAAACTTAAATAATAAAATTGTATATGTTTAGTCTACTTATTTTTTATGAGGCTGTCAATTTGGACCTTTTAATTTGTTTCACTCAAAATAAATCATGTCTCTGGCATGTTTTCTGGCAGTTAGCCCGACGACTGTCGTCGTCGATCAAAGGCTAACTGCCTAGAAAATCCATTTATTTTGAGTAAGGGAGGATCTCATCGTCTCTTGACATGATGTTAGGGAAAAAGTTCTTTCTTACATCTTTTGGCTGTCGCCGTCGATCAAAGGCTGATTGCCTCAAAAGTCCGTTTACTTTTAGTAGGGAGGATCCCTTCGTCCCTTAACTCCATGTTAAGGAAAATATCCTTTTAATACCAGTTAGCCCGACGGCTGTCGCCGTCGATCAAAGGCTGATTGCCTCAAAAATCCGTTTATTTTTAGTAGGGGAGGATCCTCTCGTCTCTTGACTACATGTTAAGGAAAAATTCAGTTTTAGGATCTGATGCCTGACTGCCGGATCCCGGGTTGCCGGATCCTAGATGCCGGATAAAGGTCAAATCAAAAAATGAAATGTCAAACTCAGAGGTTATGAAATGACAAATGCATTTTTTGTTTAAGTTTAAAGATAAATGAGCCGAAGTATATTCTAAAGTTAAATTTAAATAAAAAATCTATTTATTCTAAGGTATTTATGAAAAGAAAGGCATGCTAAACACTTATGGACCTGAATAAAAACACAGCCATTGGATTACTTAAATTTTTAAAAGAATTTAGTGAATTAAGAAGTAAAAAGATCTTAACAGTGGATCAATTTGAGTCAGTTATTTATTTTTCTGACATCCCTCAAGAAAAAGAATGTAGTGTGATCACAAGGCATATCGAACAAAATCAAAAAAATCAAAAAAATATCAATTATGATAAATGGATTGAGGTGAAAAAGCCTCAAAATATAGAACCCCCTCATCCACCCTCTACCATAACTGATTGGATTAAACATCAAGACTTAAATTCTTATCATCAAGATTTAAAGCTTTTCTCTTATATTATACAAGAAAGTCTAGGTGTGAATGCTGAAGTCTTTACTCAAAAAGTTTTTATAGAAGATAATCCAAAAGTCCAACAAGCATTTGATATGTACTATCAACAAAAATGGCTTCCGTGGGCTGAAGAAAAAAGACGCATTGAACCTGTACAGAAACTTTATAATCAACTTTATAACATTTATAACAAATATAAAAATCTAAGCGAAAACTATCAAATAGTATTAGGTTTAGGACTTCTCTCTACTTCAAGCTCAAATTCAAAAAATCAATCCCAATATATCAAAAGACATATTGTCACCACCCCAGCCTTAGTAGAATTTCATATTCAAACAGGCACAATAACCATTAAGCCTAAAGAAGATATGGAACTATCCCTTGAGCAAGAAATGCTTGATCTGAAAGAAATACCAGATGTGAGTGACAAGATAGACAAACAACTCAGTGAAATAGGAAATAATTTTTGGTCAAATGATGCATTTTATAATTGTCTTAAGTCATGGATTCACTCGTATGATTCAGAAGCTCAATTTTGTCAAAATATTAATCAATTAAACTCGAGCTAAAGAAATAAAAATATTAGGACAGGTGAGCATTGATGATCATAAAATTCGCTCTTATGAAGATGTTATTAAATTAAATGATCGCCTAGAAGCTCGCAGGGCAAGTCAAAAGTTAAACAAATTATGGGCCAATAAAATTTCAAGCTTAGATACTTCTAGTGATTTAGGTAATAATTATCACTACTTCAAAGATCTTTGTGAACCATTAGAAGAATGCTTGAAGATTCATAAATCTGTTGAAGGCATAAAATCTATATTAAGTAAATACAAAATAGCACAACCGCAATGGCATTTACAAAATTTAAAAAAAGAATTACAAATCATCAAAGCAGTATATGCCAATAGACAAAAAGCAAACATAGAATCTCAATTTGAAAACCTTACTTTACAATTAAAACCTTTTGAAAACCAAAAAAATCAAATGGCCTATCAAATGATACAATGTATTTATAATAGAGATTGTGATTCTTATGATTTTTTCTATACAAAGCTAAAAGATATTATTATGTATCAAGAGAGTTTTCAAAAAATAAATTCAATGTTTTTTTGAAAATAATAGATAAAGGGTTTCAGGTGATACCTCAATATGAAATTGGAGATTATAAGATCGATATGGTTATTATCGGTCAAAAAGGCCAATTAGCTATTGAATGTGATGGTGATTTTTACCACCATGAAGGCAATAAAGCAGATGATCAACAAAGACAGTGGAAATTAGAGCGGTGTGGTTGGACATTTTGGAGATTAAAGTATAGCAGATTTCAGTGGGACAAAGATAAATCTTTAGAAGAGCTATGGGAAACGCTCAAACAAATGAATATAAATCCTAAGATTGGTAGCTGGGCTTAAAAAATATCAATAAATTCTTGCTGAGATATTTGTTTTATATTACACATAATATAATAAGCCTTAGATGCACTAAAATACGAATGTATCACAACATTACATTATGAAGAAGACTTTAAAAATAGCAGATGTATTTGATCAACAGGCTAAAGTTTGAGTTTTATTTCTCTATAAAAGTTGATAGAGCTACTAAAAAATTGCTTTTGCTTTAGTAATAAAAAATCATATTAAAACTTTTAAAGATTATTTTCAGGAAAAAAGAACAGGTTAAGAGGTGTATGGAATCTCACGTAAGGGTACGCTTTGCTCCGAGTCCTACAGGCTATCTCCATATAGGTGGAGCAAGAACTGCCTTATTTAATTATTTGTATGCAAAACACACATCAGGTCAGTTTCTATTAAGAATAGAAGATACAGATCAAGAGCGATCAAATCTTGATTTTTTACAAAGTCAATTGCAAAGCCTTCAGTGGCTTGGACTTCAATGGGATCCATTGAATCCTTCAGAAGGTCAATTATCTAAAGACAACCTTTATCATCAAAGTCAAAATTTAAAAGTGTATAAAAAATATGCAAACCAATTGCTCCAAAATGGCAAAGCTTTTTATTGTTTTTGTACTGATCAAGAGATAAGCAGTAAAAAGCAAAAAGCTATTGCACAAGGTTTATCGCCTCATTATGATGGAACTTGTTATCAATATTCATTAGATGAGGCCCAAGCAAAAAAAGCTACAGGGCAACCAGCCGTCATTCGTTTTAAAGTGCCGAAGATTCAAAAGCAATATCATGTACCCGATCTCATCAGAAAAGACGTATACTTTCCATCTAATATGATAGGAGACTTTGTGATTTTGCGATCGGATGATATGCCTGTTTATAATTTTTGTTGTGTCATTGACGATCATCTTATGAAGATCACACATGTTTTTCGATCAGAGGAACATTTAAGTAATACTTTAAAGCAAATGATGCTTTATGAAGCTTTTAATTGGTTATTGCCTCACTTTGTTCATTTGTCTTTCATTCTCTCTAATGATGGGAAAAAGCTCAGTAAGCGACTAGGTGCCACATCTTGCCATGAATATCAAAAAAGAGGATTTTTACCAGAAGCTTTACTTAATTATTTAGCTTTATTGGGTTGGAGCGATGGTACAGATCAAGAAATTTTTACTCTTGAAGATCTCATTTCAAGGTTTACACTTGATCGTATTAACATTACCCCTGCAAGGTATGATGAGGACAAACTCAAAGCCATTAATGTTCATCACTTGAGAAACTTGCCTTATAAGGAGCTTTGGCACAGAATCACTCCTTTTTTACAGACAGCTCATTTGGATATTAAAGGAACAACTCAATGGAAATATCAATCTTTAGAGGTTTTAAAAAATTATATAGAAACCTTAGCAGATGTTCCTGCTTTGTATAAAATGTTAATGGATGCTTATTTTGAAGTGACAGAAGAAGGCTTAGAGGTTTTAAAATGGCCAAAATCTCATACAATACTTTTAGCTTGGCAAAAAAATCTAAACAATTTTTCAGGAGAGATTATGGATCAAGAACATTTTATAAGCACACAAAAAGATATTCAAAAGCACTGTGAGGTCAAAGGTAAAGATCTATTTATGCCTTTAAGAGTGGCTATTTTAGGTCAACCACAAGGTTTAGAGCTTAAAAAACTTGTGCCATTATTTAAAATATCTTCTCTTCAAAAACGAGTGCAACAAGCTATAGATAAGCTAGATAAACGATCATGATCACAGAGAAAGGGCATCTTTTTGTTGTCGGTCTACCTATAGGCCATATAGAAGATATAACCTTAAGAGCTTTGTTGACTCTCAACCAAGTGGATATTATTGCAGCAGAAGACACAAGAAGTTTTCAAAGATTTTATCATCAAGTAAATAAAAAGTTACAAAATGATTTTCAATTTAAAGTCATATCTCAAAAATCATCTTTTAAAATTATAAGTTATCATAAGCACAATGAAGCTAAAGCGACTCAATATCTTCTCAAGCTTCTGTATGCTCAGAAAAGTGTAGCTCTTGTTTCAGAAGCAGGAGTACCTCAAATCAGTGATCCTGGATACAAAATCATATCTCAATGTTACCAAGAAGGTATTCCCGTGATAGCTATTCCAGGAGTTTCAGCTTTAACAACAGCACTCTCTCTTTCTCCTTTTCATTCTAGTCATCATTATTTTATAGGATTTCCACCTAAAAAAGCTCATAAAAGAGATAATCTTTTTCAAATTTTGAGTCATTATGATTGTCAGCTTATTGCATTTGAAGCACCTCATAGATTGTTAGAGCATATACACTCTGCTCAAAAATGGTTTGCTAATCGCTCTGTTTGTATTCAAAAGGAACTGACCAAACCTTTTGAAAGCATCAAAATCTATCCTAGTCCCAGTTGCTGTGTTTTAGAACAGAAGCCTCAAGGTGAATTTGTTATTATTTACTCTGCTCCACATCATCAAAAATTCAGTAAAGAAAAAACAACAGAGCATATTCACCAGATGATAAAGCAAAATAAAACATCTAAAGAAATTGCAAAACAGCTTGCTCCCCATAGTATCTTAAACAGGTCAGAGATTTATCGTCTTGTAGAAAAATTACAAAAGGTTTACTTTTAGTGAGCCAACTCCTCCAGCCTGCCTTCGCATCCCACTCATAATATTTATATTTTTTGAAAATTACGCAGAATCTAAGAAGAATAAAAAAACAAAAAAAGAAATCTTGTTTTCTTATGCATTTTGAGTGAAGCAAACGGCTGGTTTATTTTTAGTGAGACAAACGTGGTCATCACCAGAAAGTGACCAGAGACTAGTGGCACAAAATCTCTTTCGAATCATAACCCACTGATTTTACTAAACTTTATTTTTGCAGGCTATCAAACTCAGGAGCAACCTACTGAAAAATTTAATATTTTTTCTTATTTTTGTTAAAGATTTTTTGCAAACATCCGATACCATACTTAAGTAGTGATCACCATGTAAATCTTAAAACCATTAATTCAGTAAGCCGTGGAGGTATGAGTCCCATAGCTCTTTTTAATTTTAATTTAAACAGAGGGGGTAAAAATGAAATATTTAATTTGTTTTTTATTTGCTTTTGGTATTTCCAGTTTGGCCAATAATGCCTTTGGATATGACAGCACAACATTTATTGGAAATAGTGCTTATTATTCTGACGGCACTAGTTCAAGAAAAATTGGGAGTGCTTGGTATAATTCAGACGGCACTAGCTCAAGAAAGATTGGGAATACTTTATTTCATTCAGACGGCGAAAGCTCAACACAAATAGGCAACATTATTTTTCATAATCAATAAAGCTTCTGTGAGACGACCTTATAATCATCCACATTGGCAAAAGCTAAGTGGATGCTGTGAGGGTTTATTAATTTAACTAGTTAAAAGAGGGGGCAAGAAAATGAGGTATTTAATAATATTTTGCATGTTTTTTATTCCTTTACCTACATTTGCTGGGAACTGCGACTATTCTTGGCAAAGAGATTCGGCAGGACGTCGATGCGGAGGGAGGGCGGCCAATGTTCGACCTGGTGGACGACTTGGCGGGACCGGACATTATATAGATTCTTATGAAAGGCCTAGAATTTATGGCAGAGATAATGATCCATACGATGATTTTAATTTTAATTATGAGGATGATGAGAAAGACTCATGGGATGATTAATTTAACCAACTAAAAGAAGGAGATAGATTATGGACTTTTTATCGTCTGTTTTATATTTTGCTCTCTTGGTGGCTGTGTGTGTGATTGTCGTTTTCTGTGTTCTGTCAATACTTGGTAAAATTGAAGCACATAAAGAGCGAGAGAGACTTAAGAGAAACATTGCACAAATGAATGACTTCGAAATTTCTCTTTTCTTGATGTATTTAAGAAAAGCAAAGACTATGAGATGGTACGCTTCATTATAGCGATCAGAACTGAGGTAATGAAAGAAAGAATGGAAGAAATCGGAATTCGTGAACCTGAGAAATAGAGTTTTTTAGCCAGTGTTTTCCATCTAGTTCATTTGCTCGCTTTTTTTCAGTTATTATAGGCTTTTTTGTTGGATATTTCTGGTTATTTCAAGCATTTAAACTCCTTTTTAATACATGGATTCATTTTAACATTAGTGTATCACCTATTCTCATAAGCGACTTGAAAACTAGATAAACAGTCAGTCTATGAAATATGGAGTGAGGTCAGTGCAAGAAGAAGATTTACAGAAGATACGGAAAATACAGGATTGAGATTAGATGCATTAAAAAGTATCTTTTTTGATAAGCATAAGATTTGCAATGTAGATATATTTGATGTTTTAGCATCTGCGTCTTTATTGATTAAATTATCAATAATCCTTTCTACATGTAGGGCATGGGATGATTTTCCTTTTTAAAGGTTGTCCAATTATTAATATCTGGATAAAATTTTTGCTCTCCATGATCAACTACAATACGGGAAGCATAAGCAATAGAAGGTAAATTAATAACTAAAATGCCAGATTTTTTATTTACTTTGCCATCATACATGCTTGAGTATATTTCCCAATCAATGTGTTTACGATCTTTTGTTTCTTTACCGACAAGAAGAATCGTCACAGTGGACTTAAATATAAAAAAGTAAAATGTGCATTAGATGGGAAGAGATAATCTGTTTGAATGAAGTGATAACTTTATAAATTCTCTCTGCAAAGTATCAGGTCTTATAGCCTCAATATAATGAGGATTTTTCTTTCCTAACTCTTTCAAAACTGTTTCCTTTTTTTTCTTCTCAAGATGATTCAATAGCATTTCAACAGTAATACCTGCTCCAATACCAAAAACAATTGACCCACCTTTTGAAATATTAAAAAGATTCCTTGCTACATGGTACCCAGCTATTCCTGCAAGTGGAGAGGCTGTTCCCCTCAACAAATCATAAGACTGTATCTTCCCATGATAGACACCATATCCAAGACCACAAACTCCTAAAATAACTTGGAGTGGGTTAGCTGTTGCAAAACCAAGGCAAAGCGTGCTAGCTGTAACCCTCGATATAGCTTTAGGATCACCTGATCGTATAGCTGAAATAAGAAATAAAACATTAAGACCTGAAGCAAAAGCTTCCCCTGCATTGATACTATTTATATCCCTCATGTATTCTCGGATTTGTCCAGGAGTAATGATTCCACCTAAGCTTCCTGAAATTTCAGAACTTAAACTTTTATAAGCTGGTCTGTCTAAAGTAAAAAGAGGGATACCTTCAGGAGTAACAAACTCATTAAAGTGTGCCTTGATGTATTCAAAAAAATCTACCGATCCTGTTTGGTCTTTAATAGCTTTATAGCTACCTACTAAAGTATGAAAGCCATCAAATGATCTGTGAGATCCTCCCCCAATATGTGTTTTGTTATAAACCTCGTCCATAATTTTACTATATTGGCTCGGACTATGATTTTCTAAAAATTTAAAAAAGCCTTTATGAGTTTCTAAAAACATAGCACTAGCAAATAAACTTGGATCTTTAAGACCTTGAAATTTCTTCTTGGGTTTATAGAACATAAACATCCTCCCTATCACCAGTCATAAGCCTGAGACATTTCTTTAGCCTTTTTATATAAAGAGATTGTTTTGTTTAAGTTTTCTTTATTAGATTCAGATAATTTATTTTGCAGTTCTTCACTTCTAGTTTCTAGTTCTTCTAAACTTTTATTAATTTGTTCATGGATCAAGTCAGGTATTAGAGAAGCTTTGTAAAAGTGTTTTTGTACCCGCCCTATAGCTAAAGCTAAAGGAAGAACCATTTGAGTTTGTTGTTCCATTCCTTTTAAATTTTTAACAGTAGAAGCACTGCCAACTATTGCACCAGTAGTAAATCCTAAAATTTGACCACCAAGCATTCCAAATCCGCCTGATGCCAATGAACCACCCCCTAACAATGCTAATCCATAGTTAGTTGCCGCTGCACCAGATAGTCCAGCTAGACTACCAATGCAACCGGCAGCTATAGGAGTTAAAAACAAACCGCTTGCACCCATTGCTAAACCACCCATTATAACTTTTCCTACATATCCTACCTTCTTCCAAAATATACCATGTAATTCATAGGAGGCTTCTTCAATTTCTTTGGCTATATTCACTTCTTGCATTTCAGTAAGCAGGGGACATAGTTCTTTCTTTAATGATAAAATATCTTTGTTTGGAAAAAATATTTCATATATCCAATATATCCATCTTATCCACCACGACTGTTTAGTAGATAATGAAAGCTCTTTTGAAGATATGACTTTAATTGATTCTTTAATAAATCGCTCAAAAAGTTTTTGGTTTTCTTCAGCAAATTCTTTATGATCTGGTATTTGTTTCCCTTCTTTGTTTGTAGTAAAAAAGGGGTATATATAATTTCTAAAAAAGACAAACTGCAATCGATATAGTAATCCATATCTTCTATCTTTGGCTTTAATCCGCTTATGTTGCTTGTACCACTCTAACTCCTCAATCCACCACTGTTTTACAAAAATAGAAAATAAATCAGAATCATTCTCTGAATATTTAAGTTGCAATTTAGGAAATGATTGCAGAGCATTATTGAGTTGTTTTTTTCTCCTCGCTTGATCTTCTGGACAAGGTGTATTTTGAACAGTATTTTTAGCACAGTCAATGAGAAGCCATTTTATAATTTCTTTTTGATAATCTGTGGTTTTCTCTAAATTTTCAAAATGCATGCAACACCTCCTATTTAATGGTTTTAAAAAATATTTAATTCTATACATAATTTAATTTTATACATAAAGTTATATCGGTCACATAATTGAAAAACTTAAGTTAAATCTTTTATTTCACTAAAAGTGGTCAAGCTTTCTAGGTTGCCAGCATTTAAGAAGGCGAAAGCCTTCGGCTGGCAAGCCAAAAGTAGCCAGAGGCTAGACCACTTTTAGTGAGCCAACTCTTGACAAGCTTAAACATAAGTGCTTAGCTAGTACTTCCAACAACTCAGAGGGCAATAATAAGGAGGTTTTATGTCTGCTAAAGTTACTCAAAAAGGCATACAGACAGCAAAGGAAAAGCAAGATATTTTATTACCAAAAAAAGCTGGTTCTATCCACAACGATGCTTTCCAAGGTGTTTTTGATGATGAAGACAGACTAAAGCGACTGCTTTTTTTCCACTCAAAATAAATCATGCCGTCTGTTTCACTTGAAATGAACCACACCTCTGGTGTGTTTTTTGGTGTTGCCTGCAAAGGCTTTCGCCTTTGACAAAATAGGCAACACCTAAAAAATCCATTCATTTCAAGTAAGAAAGGATATCCTTGCCACTTGACATCATGTTAAGGAAAATGTCCTTCTAATGGCAGTTAGCCCGACGGCTACCGCCGTCGATCAAAGGCTAACTGCCTAGAAAATCCATTTATTTTGAGTAGGGAGGATCCTTTTATTCCTTTACACCATGTTAAGGAAATTTTTCTTTTATTGTCTTAAGAGCAAACAAGCTTACAAATGAAACTCTTTTTCCCTAACATTGTCTTTATCCGGGATCTGGGATCCGGCAACCCACCATCGGGCAGATAGTTATCAAAAGGAAATTTTTCCTTAACATGTAGTTAAGAGACGAGGAGATCCTCCCCTACTCAAAATGCATAGATTTTTGAGGCAATGACCATTTTGTCAAAGGCGAAAGCCTTTGCGGTCATTGCCCAAGGTGTAAGAAGGAACTTTTTCCTTAACATGTGGTCAAGAGACGAGAGGATCCTCCCCTACTTGAAATGAACAGATTTTTGAGGCATTGCTCTTTTTAGACAGCGTGAGCTGTCAGAGCAATGCCCAAAAACACACCAGAGGTGTGGTTCATTTCAAGTGCAAAAGACGGCATGATGCATTTTGAGTGAAAAAAAACGTATCGAATTTTGAGTATATCTTGTATAATTTGAAGGACTGTGATATTCTTAAAGATGTAAAAGATAATGTGATTCGACCTTCATTATGGACCTTTCAACAGATATGGTCTTTAAAGAAAGGTCAAGATCAGAAGTCAAGTAAAAGTCTTGTTTCCTTAATATGGTGTTTATCAAGAGATCCGGCAAACAGGCAAGGATGAAGCAAACGCCTTGTTTTCTCATGATATTCATCTGGGATCCCGGATTGACACAATGTTAAGGAAACAAGCTGGTTAGCACGACGGCTGTCGCCGTCGATCTCTCTAACACCTATAAATAAAACATTCTCAAAAAAAAAGATATCCACATTCGCAAATCAAATGTCAAGCTCAGGAACTGTCAAAGTCAGGACTTATAATTCAAGTTCATTAAGGACGTTATTTTCAGAAAGTTCTTCGATGATGCCTCTTACATTCGTGACCAAATTTTCCCATTGCTCTTTTGTGATAGCTATAACTAGTCCTGTTTCGTGTGGGTGATTCTCTTGGGCATAGTCAAAAAGCATTTGACCGCCTACAATACTCGCACTAGCTAAAACAGCTCGAAAGGTCCATCGACCTACAAATTTGCTAGCTCTCACAGCTTTGCTTATAATCACTGAAAGAGTGAATCTGATTTTTCCTGCTTTGAGATATTTTTTAAAGTCTGTTGGATCATCTGATTGTAATGCACCTATTAACTCATCAAAATATTCTTTTTCAATATATTTTAAATAATAAAAATTATTTGCCGGTTGCCATTTTCCATCTATTTTACGACCAAAATAAAGAGTATTTCTCGAACCATTATGAGTTGAATACGGATCACCATATATCCGTTCGCGTTCAATTGTAACTCTATATTTTTTTCTTGGATCAGTAACAGTAATGAGCATGTCATGAGGTGTCTCAGTTATATATACATGGGGGATGTCTTTAAAATAATTCTTTAAAAAGTTATTATGTCTTTCCCATATTTCGTTTTTACGCCGAAATATCCTTCCCTCAAACTCTGCATCTTCCTTTGTATATTTTCCTCCACCGCCTCCAGGCCCACCATGATCTCCGGATACCACAGCCATTCCCATTCCTAATAAAACATTGACGTTTTCTGAAAACCTAACTTGATAAGTGCCATCTTGTAAGACCTCAAGGTTTTCTGATAAGTCACGTTCAACAGACGTGTAGAATTCCTTTATTTCTTGAGCTTCTTGAAGTGTAAGAGGTGCTTCATCTAAATTGCTTGAAACACCGCATCCTTCAAATTGACAATAGGCTTGCAATTTTATAGGACTTAGGAAAGATAAACAAAATACAAATAACAATATGGTTTTATAAAATTTAATACTCACTTTAACTCCTTATATTTTTAGTTTTATGGAATAAAGAAATAATATTAAAGTATATACCTGTAAAGTATAGGCCATAATTGTTTTTTTTGTCTAATAGACTAAAAACCTTGCAAATACTAAAGTGAAGTAAAACAGGGTTTCTGATGGGAGACAAAAATGGTCAATGTAGACAAAATACGTCAAGCTTTTACATAAAACCATTTATTTATTTATCCTTACGTAATAACTTAAAGTAAATAGATCACATAATTTTTCTAAACTCAAAAGATTAGATAAAAAATAAGAGCCGTTTTTAAGCCCTTATTAGAGAGTAAATAAAACACTGTCAAAAAAAGATATTCACATCCACAAATCAACTGTCAAACTCAAGACTGTCAAATTCAGGATTTACTTAATAGCTTCTCGAATATGAGCAGATGCTGTATCTAAACTCCATACAGCTATGACAATCAACAAGGTCAGGGTACTGACTTCACTCCAGAGGGCTTGACCAAGATACTGCATGAGCATAGTGCCGATACCTCCACCCCCCATAATTCCTACAAGAGTAGCCATCCTCACATTGACATCCCAACGATAGATAGTGAAAGAAACATAAGGTAATAAAACTTGTGGTACAATAGCAAACCACACCACTTGCAAAGGTTTTGCACCAGTAGACAATATAGCTTCTACAAGTTCTTCTTCTACACACTCCACCAGTTCACTATATTGTTTGGTGAGGGCTGCAACAGAGTGAAACATCAAAGCTAACATACCTGCGAAAGGGCCAATCCCTACCCATACAGTAAAAATAATAGCCCAAATTAAAGGTTCAATTGATCTAACAATATTTGCAATGGTTCTTAAGGTCATATAGATAAAAATCCCTAAAACACTTGATGCCATAACATTTTTAGCAGAAAGAAAGCTCATCACAAAAGCCAAAGGTACAGCTAAAATTGTAGCCATAAAAGCAATGAAAATAGTCTCTAAAATAGACATAATGCCTTGAGGTAAGATAGACCAATTCGGATGCAGTAACCCTATTAAAATTCTTTTTGCACCTCTCAAACCATCTAAATCTGTGAGTTCATATAAATTCATTTGAATCATTTGGCTACCTACCACACAGGTCACAATCAATAAAATGGTTAGCTGATAAAACCAAAAGGTTCTATACCAAGTGACAGGGTTTTTTGGTATGTGTTTCTTTTGAGTAGGAGAATGAAAAATAAACTCCCCTAGAGATATTATTTTAAGTTGAGGTAGAATGAAGCTTATTAAGAGTCCAATAGTCAAAGCCAATAAAACACTTAAAAAGCTCCAATCACTATTAAGATATGTTTCCTGAGAAGGTTGCAGAATAGCAATCAGTGCTATGATCGTTAAATAGGTAAAGGCCATACTGTCAAAAATTCTTGCCTTCATATAAAGACCTTATATTTTTTAAGTAGAACAATTTCAGAAGTAAATATTTCTTAGGTGTACAGTTTATAGATGGATTTTATACTGATTTGTTTGCTGTTGTCACATATTTTTTCTTTTCACTTTTTTAACATGGCAAGTAGACTTGTATATATAAGATTTGAGCTTTCAATGTGAAGGTATTATAGAAGGAAAACAAGTCCAGCAGAACATAGAAAATGAAAAGTCAGCTGACGTTTAAAATGATCTAATATGTATGGTTCATTAGTTGCTATAGCCTGGGTAATATTGGCATCAAGATAATTTGGGCCAAGATACATAAGTGCCATAATATCTAAGCGGATGCCCCATCTTTTACCAAAATACAATCTCTGACCCATTCCTACAGTAAAAGCAGGTAAGGGAGAGCCTGCATCAAAGATAATAGTTCCACCTCCTGCTGAAAATAAAAAATCTATATTTAATACAACATTCTTTGCAAAGCTCATTTTGCCATACAGTGGAGACATTTCATAGATAGCTAAGGCTAACATTTTAGCCTTTGGAAAATTCCTTATATCTCTCAAATACTGGTTATCGTCGCCTTGTAACTCCCGATCATTAGCAATGTCTGTGGCATACTGAGTGGATGTATTAAAAAAATAAGCTCCCAACAGATTTAAACTATGAAATTCATTGAAATGATATCCTAAAGTCCCCCCAGGGCCTAAACTAAAAAAGAAAGGATTATTGAGTACAAGACCTCCAAAAGGGTAAAAAGTAAAAGCTCTTCCTTTAGAGACATTGCGATTTCTGATAGCTTGAGCCCCTTCAATCACAGGTAAAACAGACTCTCTTGCTAGTTCTTTATCTGTTAAGTTGAGATTTTCCTGTGCCACAACTACACCAACAGTCAAAAAAGTCACTATTGTCAAAAGGCTTTGGACAATAAAATATCTGACAGGGGCTATCAACATAAAAACATTCCTCCTACTTATTACTATAATAACCGTATTTTAATAAAATTTCACAAACTTCACGTACGGCCCCTAGTCCACCTGGACTTTTAGTCACATAATGAACAGCCTCTTTCACTTCATCTGAACCATTAGGTACACTGATACTCCAGCCACATTTTTGTAAAATAGGTAGATCAGGTATATCATCGCCCATATAAGCGACTTGATTGGCTTGTAGATTTGTTTTTTTGAGGAGATCCATAAAAGAAGGTGTTTTTTCTAAAATTTTTTCATAAAAGTAATCAACACCTAAGTAAGTGACTCTTTTGCGTACGTCTTCTGCATCAGACAGAGTGATAATAGCTACTTTATAACCAGCCTCTTGCAATCTTTTTATACCTACACCATCTCGAACACAAAAGGCTCGCTTCCAGTGACCATCTGAGCCTAACCAAATACGTCCATCTGTCAAGACACCATCTAAGTCACACGCTAACATTTGGATATTTTCGATAAGGTTCTTATTGATCACTGCCATGAAAATATTACACTGATTAAATAAATATAAGTCAATAATGTTTTTTCATTCAAAAGCTTTTAAAAGTGCATGACATGGCTTTGATGGCATAGATGACCGTTTGAAAATTTTTGAAATATATTTAGACTCGTTCTACAATAACAGCTGAAGCCTCGCCTCCACCAATACACAGGGTAGCAAGGCCACGCCTTACTTGAAGATTCTCCATAGCATGTAAAAGAGTGATGAGTATTCTAGCACCACTAGCACCTATGGGGTGTCCTAAAGCAATAGCCCCGCCGTGGATATTTAAACGCTCTCTAGGAATCTTTACTTCATCTATGACAGCCATCACTTGCACAGCAAATGCTTCATTGATCTCCCAAAGATCAATATCTGATACTTGAAGATGTGCCATATCCAAAGCTTTTTTAATAGCTCCAGAGGGAGCAAGGGTAAACCACTGAGGGTCTCTAGCAAAGGAAGCTTGAGCTAAGATATAAGCTATAGGCTTAATGCCTTTTTCTCTCACAACATGATCTGACATCAAAACAAGAGCTGCTGCTCCATCATTGATCTTACTGGCATTACCTGCTGTGATCGTTCCGTCTTTTTTAAATGCAGGACGCAGATGAGGTATTTTGTCATACTGCACTTTTTCAATTTCTTCGTCCTCTTTAACAATCACAGTTTCTTTTCTTTTTTTGACAGAGACTTCTGTTATTTCGCTCTTAAAAGCACCTTGCTCTCTTGCTTTTTGAGCTTTTTGATAACTATTTATTGCAAAGGCATCTTGAGCTTCTCTATTGTAGTTTTTTTCATCTGCACATAACTGGCCACAATGGCCCATGTGCATATTGTTATAGGGATCCCAAAGTCCATCATAAATTAAAGAATCAGTGAACTCCTGATGTCCTAGACGTAAGCCCTCTCTGGCTTTTTTCACAAGGTAAGGAGCCTGTGACATATTTTCTTGCCCTCCAGCCACAATCACATCTGCTAATCCTAATTGAATAGCATTGTGAGCTAACATCACAGCTTTAAGACCTGAACCACAGACCTTATTGACTGTCATACATTCCACTGATGTAGGTAGCCCTGCATAAATAGCAGCTTGTCTAGCTGGAGCCTGCCCTACACCTGCTGTCAAAACTTCTCCCATAATGCATTCTTGAATATGTTGAGGTTGAAGTCCTGCACTTTCAATAGCAGATTGAATAGCAATAGCTCCTAGCTGAGGAGCAGGCACGTCCGCTAGAGAACCTTGAAAAGCACCTATAGGTGTTCGCTGACCACTGACAATAAAAACTTTGTTCTGAGCCATAATTTGTTCCTTTTTATGTCATTCATGTCTTCATTCATCAATCTTATACTATTAAGACTGCTTTATTATTCTGGTACTATATTCTTTAAGTATATCCTTATTATGTTAAAAAATAAAAGACAAATAATAAAGTTCTTCCTCATCAAAATAAAAACTTATTGTAAAATAATTTTTGTATTGATATGTCGGACACTTATTTGAGATATTTTCTATTATAGGGACAATCATTGCCTTAAGTACTTAAAATGTTTCAACCGAATATAAAAATACTTTTAAGTAAAAAAAATCTAACGATTTACACATTCTTATTGTCAGAGTCAGAATCAGAGTCAGAGTCAAGAGGAATTTGAAGAAGGTCGGAAGCTTCACTGCTGGATATTTGTTCTATTTGATGCATGCCTTCAAGTTTATGTTGAATTTTTTTAGATTTTTCTGTGACTCTGCCTATTTCTTGTGATGCTGATGAAATCTTTTTTTCTGTTTTTTCTAATAGCGTTACAAAGTTGCCAAACTGACTTTTCACAGCGGCTAATAAACGAACAACTTGAGTGGATTTTTTTTCAATAGCTAGAGTTTGAAAACCTACAGATAAACTGAGGAGCAGGGCCGTCAAAGTCGTTGGACCTGTGATCAATACCTTATATTGCTTTTGCAAACTCTCACTCAAACCTGGTTGACTTAAGACTTCAGCATAGAGGCTTTCTGTAGGCAGGAACAAAATAGCAAAATCTGTCGTCATAGGAGGATTAATGTATTTTTTAGAAATATTTTGGGCTTCTTTTTTAATAATATCTTTAAGGTTTTTACGGTAACGTTCAATATTTTCTATTTGGTTTTCTTTCTGCGTGGCCTCTATCAATCTTTGATAATCTTCTAAAGGGAATTTAGCATCAATAGATAGTAGAACAAAATCAGTTTTATTTCTACCAGGCATTTTGACAGCATACTCTACTCTTTCATGGCTGTCTTTTTTAACTTGGGCATTTTTAATATATTGATGAGGAGAGAATATATCTTCTAAAATGCGACCTAACTGAATCTCCCCCCAAATCCCTCGGCTTTTCACATTGCTCATCAGTTGAGTTAAGCCTTTAACATTGCCAGACAAGTTTTGTATTTCTCCCAAACCTCTATGCAACTGAACAAGCTTTTCGTCTACTTGTGAAAAAGCATTTTGCAGTCTTTTTTCTAACGTACCTTGTAATTTTTCATTCACAGTCTCACGGACCTGATCTAATTGTTTGCCTACTTCTGTCTTTAAGGCTTCTTGGTCTTTTTTGTTTTGTTCGGTGAGTTGACTCATTTTTTGGTCGACCACATTTTTTAACTCTGTATTGTTTTGATGGACTGAAGATGACACTTTATCGAGTTGATTAAACACTTCTTCCCTTAAAGAGCTTTGGTCTTTTTTATTCTGTTCGGTGAGTTGAGTCATTTTTTGGTCGACCGCATTTTTTAACTCTGCATTGTTTTGATGGACTGAAGATGACACTTTATCAAGTTGATTAAACACTTCTTCTCTTAAAGAGCCTTGGTCTTTTTTGTTTTGTTCGGTGAGTTGACTCATTTTTTGGTCGACCACATTTTTTAACTCTGCATTGTTTTGATGGACTGAAGATGACACTTTATCAAGTTGATTAAACACTTCTTCTCTTAAAGAGCCTTGGTCTTTTTTGTTCTGTTCAGTTAAGTCAGTTAGCTTTTTTTCAAGACTTTCTCTTAAGCTACCTGTGTTTTTAAGGATAGAATCATTGACTTCTTCTCTTAAGGCCTGGCTATTACGACGAAATTCTTCCCGATGAGATTGGTTTTCTTCTTTGATGGCTTGCTTTATAGTTTCTTCTTGTTTTTTTTGTAGTTCGCCAGAAAGATAACTCAAAAGCTTTTTCTCAAAGTTTTTGATCAGCCAAAAAATAACAACCGCGAGACATACAAGACAGATAAAAATAAAAGCTAGTCCTAAAAAAGATTCCATAATTTGACTTTGGTTCTCCTAAAATAAGTTTTTTTGGGGTCTTCCATAAATAATGACAGCACAAATGGTCGAATGAAAATATCATATCAAAACCAAAATGAGCAAGAGATTATTTAATAACATGAGGTGTTATTAAAGTACTATTTCCTTAGAAAAGCTGTGAGATGTGTGAGATATACAAAATAAGATCATATATAAGAAGGTTTTATTTTGAGGAAACAGTATGTGTATTTTTTACATCCTTTTATGAAAAAAGCACCTTCTAGCCCTCATTCAAATGCCTTTTTTACACCTTTTTAATTGGCATATCCTTTGCTATATACAATAGAGTGATCTATATGTCACTTTTGAAGTGTACCACTCTTAGAGTGTACCGCTCTTAGAGTGTACCGCTCTTAGAGTGTACCGCTCTTAGAGTGTACCACTCCTAGAGTGTACCACTCTAAGGGTGTGTCACTCCTGAAGTGTATTTTACTCCGGGGACAGGATTTATTTTAAAAGAATGAACTTAAAAATTTCTCATTTTAGATGCGTCTGTAATATTTAGGTTATTTTTTGATAGTCGCTCTATAAAACACTGCAAAGAGAAAAGCAGAAAACAAAGGAAAATAATTATGGAAAGAATGATTTATTTTAAAGATACCCATATTTTAAACAACATGGCTCTTTGTCGAAATGTTTTACGTATTCCAGAGATTTTCCTCATATTTAGACAAACTATAGATATTCTTGATCAGAAAAAAGCTCCTCACTATTCAAAGCTCAAAGAAAAGCTCTATCTTTTAATCAACATGGATGAAGCACTTTTTAAAAAGGCTGTTTCTTTTGATATTCATTTTTGGTATGTTGTGATGACTTTGATACAGGTTGGACTTTATAAGCGTTACTTAAAAACACAAGCTCGCCCTCTTGCTTTCATTACACCTTCTCATATTACGTATGCCTCTCAAATATGTGGAAAAACTCTTACCATTAAAGATCTAATTGAAAAATTATTTGATGAGGATAAGGATGAGGATAAGGATGAGGATAAGGATGAGGATAAAAATAAAAAATCTTCATCTAAAACAAAAAAAACTTCTCAGTCTCAGATTGTTTCATCCCATAACAACACGCTTAGTTTTTTCAAGCACAATAAAGACAGCAATCAATATGACTGTGTAGCATCCTCTTTGTCTATAAAAGAAGATCTTCTTAAATACTTAGAAAAATATACAATATCTCAAATTATTGTGATAGGACCTAATTGTTTTGCTGATACAGCACTCCAATTTAATGGCAACTCTCAATTTAAAAAAGCAAATCGTAAAGACAATTTATTGCATGAAATCAAAACTTCAGCTGTTCTCAATGATAAGATATCTATTATTGAATCCATCGATCTCGATCCTCTTTTATTTTGGTTTTGGAAAGACATGCAAAACTCTCGACAGCTGTCTGGCTATTGACAATAGCCTATACAATAACAAAGTTTTAAAAATAATACTGTTAATCATCAAAAGGTAAAAAGGTGTTGCAATGAGTTATTTAGATCACAATGCTACGACGCCTCTGGATATTGATATTGCTACTGCCTTGAAGCAATGGAGTCAAGATTGGGGTAATCCCAGTTCAACCTATTCTTACGGTAGAAATATCAAATCTCATTTAAGGTATAGCCGATCTCAAATAGCAAACTTAATAGGAGCTAAGAGTTTAGAAGTGGTTTTCACCTCTGGAGGTTCTGAATCCAACAATCAGATTATTCAAGGAGTTTATTTTCATAACCAACAATACAACAAAAGTAAAAATCATTATTTGGTAGGAGCTGTTGAACATCCTTCCACCTTAAAAGCTTTTGAATTTATTGAATCACTGGGTGCTATTGTCGAGACCATCCCTGTAAACAAACAAGGCCAAGTAGATTTAGAGGCTTTTAAAGAAGCTATTCGACCGGATACAGCTTTGGTATCCTTTATGTTGGCTCAAAATGAAACAGGCCATATTTATCCTATCAAGAAAATGGTCAAAATAGCCCATCAAAAGCAAGTACTTTTTCACTCTGATTGTGTTCAAGGTTTAGGTAAAATGCCTCTTTCTGTATCTGATTTAGATCTTGATTTTGCAAGCTTTTCAGCACATAAGTTTTATGCTTTAAAAGGTTGCGGAGCTGTTTATATCAAAACAGGTTATATGCTTTCGTCTTTGATCCATGGAGGGCGACAAGAGCGTTCTCGAAGAGCTGGCACAGAAAACACATTAGGTATTAGAGCCTTTGCTGTTATGGCCAGTAAGAAAGATCAAATACAAGAAGCTTGTTTGCGTATGCAAGACATTCGAGATACAATGGAAAACAAGCTTTCTAAAATAAGAGGTCTACAAATTTTGAAGGGAGTCAAAAGGCTTTGTAATACATCTCATTTTATAATAGATGGTATTGATGGAGAAACACTTTTGATTAATTTAGATCTTTTAGGTTTTGCTGTCAGTACAGGGGCTGCTTGCAGTTCAGGACAACAAGAATCAAGTCCTACATTAAGGGCTATGGGATTAAGCCGAAGGGAAGCACAAAGTAGCTTAAGAGTGAGTTTGGGGTGGCATTCCACACAACAAGAAATTAATGCATTTTGTTTAGCACTTGAAAGTGTTATAAATAGGTTAAGGAGCCATCAAAATAAAAACTTGTATTTATCTCAGAGAATTTAAACCAATGGGTAACACATTGTCTTTTTCTAAAACTAAAAATACTTTTTGCCAAACTAAAAAAAAACATCGAGTTTTAGTGGCCATGAGTGGTGGAGTGGATAGCTCTGTAGTTGCTGCTTTATTGGCAGAACAAGGTTATGAGGTGATTGGTGTCACTATGCAAGTATGGGATTATTCTAAAAATTGTGCTATTGAAGAAGGTAATGGAACGTGTTGTTCAAGTATAGATGTAGACGATGCCAGAGATGTTGCAGATAAAATTGGGATCCCTTTTTATGTGATCAATTGTGAATCTAGCTTTAAAACCCATGTCATAGATCCTTTTATTGCAGCTTATCTCAAAGGGCATACGCCTTTACCTTGTGTTCATTGCAATACTTTTTTAAAGTTTGATTATCTTTTTCAAAAGATGTGGGAATTAGACTGTGATTTTTTAGCTACAGGTCATTATGCTCAAAAAATACTATTACAAAACAATACTTATGGCATTCTTACAAGCAAAGATTCTTGGAAAGATCAAACTTATTTTTTATTTACATTAGCAAAAGAGCGTATTGCAAAGTTACTTTTTCCTATTGGTCACTTGCAAAAATCACAAGTGCGTCAATATGCAGAAAAATTTCATTTAATTAATGCCCGTAAAAAAGATAGCACAGGGATTTGCTTTATTGGATCACAAGGTTATGGTCAGTTTATTCAAGAACATGTCAGCGAAAAGGATATTAAAAAAGGGCCTATTTGTCTTTACCCTACAGGTGAAGTATTGGGAACACATCAAGGGATTCATCATTTTACGTATGGACAGAGGAAAGGACTTGGTATCAATGCTGGTTCTACCCCTCTTTATGTCATTAAAATCGACCATCGTACTTGCAAGGTATGGGTTGGAGATGAAAAATATTTAATGACTCATAAAATGCAGGTCGAAAACTTAAATCTTTTAGATACCATAGAAGATGGTCAAAGACTTAAGGTGAAAGTTCGCTATCAACATGTAGGAGATTGGGCTTATTTTTCTAGAGAGAAAGAAAATAACCAAAAAGCTTCTCTTGTCTTTGAAAAGCCACAAAGAGCAATCACACCTGGTCAAGCTGCTGTTTTTTATAAAGAAAAACAACTAATGGGTGGTGGCTGGATTATATAATTGTTGATTTATTGACATCTATAAAATAGTGTATTTAAAATATAAATTTATTATAGTATTGCAGATGCAAAAGGAGAACACTATGGATAAAGACGTACAAAATTTAATTTCTACACTTGTTAAAAAAGTCACAGATGCTAACTCTGATATTCAAGGACCTAGAGTTCCTGTGGATTCTCAAAGTCAATACAATCAAACGCTGATAGAAAGCGTTCATCAATTAAGAGGTCGACCTCTTTTTTTACCTTACATTGGTAAGGGGCGTGGTCATGGTGTTTATGTAGAGCTTGAAGATGGTAGTATCAAAATGGATCTGATCAATGGCATTGGTATTCATATTATGGGGCATAGCCATCCTGTTTTAATGGAAACAGCCCTTCAAGCTAGTCTTTCAGATATACTTATGCAAGGTAATTTACAGCTGAATAAAGAATGGATTCATTTGACAGAGAAATTAGTACAACTTGCTTCTAAAAAATCCAGATTGAGACATTGTTGGCTAACAACTTCAGGTTCTATGGCTAATGAAAATGCTCTTAAAATGACTCGACAAAAACACACACCGGCTCGAAAGATCATCACTATGAAAGAAGCCTTTGCTGGCCGTACGACTATGATGGCTGAAATATCAGATAACCCTGCTCATAAAATAGGATTGCCTTCATACAATGAGGTTTTAAGAGTGGATTTTTACGATGCTAAAAATGCTCGTTCTGTAGAACATTCTCTAGCTCAACTTAAAAAACATATTGCAGAAAATAAGAATAATATTGCTGCCTTTGTTTTTGAACCTCTTTTAGGAGAAGGTGGTTATAAAGTAGCACCTAGAGAATTTTTTATCCCACTACTTGAAGAGTGCCAAAAGGCGGGCCTGGCTATATGGGTTGATGAAATTCAAACTTTTTGCCGGACAGGTGCCTTTTTTGCTTATGAAAGATTAGACCTAGGTCCTTATATAGATGTTGTTACAGTAGCTAAGACTCTCCAGTTGGGAGCTACCCTTTACACTCCTGAATATAATCCTGGGCCAGGCTTAATTGCTGGTACTTTTGTTGCGTCCACTCCTCAATTAGCTGTCGCATTAAAAATTTTAGAAATTTTAGATGCTGATGGTTATATGGGATCTCAGGGAAAGATTCAATCTATCCATGAATCATTTGTCACTATGTTAGAAAGGCTATCTCAAAATAGCTGTAAAGGATTGATCTCTGATATAGGGGGTATGGGTTTAATGGTTGCTTTCACTCCATTTGATGGACAAAAAGAAAAACAAACACAGCTGGTTAAAGCACTTTTTAAAAATGGTTTGATTGCTTTTGGATGTGGTCATGGCCCTCATCGGATTCGCTTTTTAATCCCTGCCATCATGCAATCAAAAGATATTTTAATAACTGAAAAAATAATAGAGCAGTCTTTATTAGAAATAAAATAAATTAGAAATAAAATAAGATTTCTGTGTACTGTGTATGAATTAATTATGATGTTTTGGAAATTTTAGAAATACGATATTTCATTATGATGATGTCTTTGAGCATTTTAAGAGGGTCGAGCCATAAGTTCACAGTACTGCCTGCTATATCATGCCATACTACAGGAAGGTTTTTGTAGGTATAGTGAAAGTGCCTTGCTAAAAGCAAAACTTCTATATCAAAAGCAAAATGATCACATTCAATGAGAGGGAAAATCTTTTTTGCAACCTTGTAACGGAAGGCTTTAAAGCCACATTGTGTGTCTTTAATAGGTAACCGAATAAATTGTTGTATGACAATACCAAAGATTTGACTTATTTTTTGTCTTATAAAAGTTTGTTTGACTAAGGATTGACGATGCTTTCTATCAGCAATCAAGATATCTATATGAGGATTTTCTTTAAACTCTGCTACAAATTTTAAAACCTCAGCAAGAGGTGTTGCCAGATCAGCATCGCAAAAGAAAATATATTCTCCTGTAGCATATTGCATACCTGATTTGACAGCAAAGCCCTTACCACGATGGACCTTGTTATCAATTAATTGAAACTGCACACAGGTTTTAATGCTTTTATCTTCTATATATTTTTCAGCTACTATTAAAGTTTTATCAGTGGATTTTTCTACAACGATAATTACTTCTATATCTAAATTCATTTTAGTAAAAAAAGATTTAATACTTTTAATGGCAGATGGGAGTCTAGCTTCTTCGTTATAGGCAGGAATGACAATAGAAATACGATCTTTTACAGGCTTTTCTGTTGTAGCATTTTGTGACATTTGAGTCTCCTCTTGACTAGAGAGAGTTATTTTATAGCATACCTTCCATTTGATAGGCGTCTTTTTTTATTTGATAGGCGTCTGTTTTATTTGTCAAACAAATGGTTTTTCTTAATTAGGTATTTCTTTTGCAGAATTAATATGAAGTGTACGAGTAGGGAAGGCAAAATCAATAGTTAATTTTTCTGCCAATTTGAGTATGGCTAAATGAATTTCTTGATTGACTATAAGCTCTTGACCCCAGCTAGGAACTTCTAAAAAGCAATAGAGCATCACATCTAAACTGGACTCTTTATAACTTTGGAAAACAACATGAAGCTTTTCTTTATTTGTGTAGGGATGTTGCCGGATAATATCTTTGATCCCTTCTATGAAAGCCTCTATTTTATGGGAAGGGGTATCATAAGTCACTGAATAAAATGCTTTCATCCTTCGCATTTTACGTCTTCCCATATTATCTATGTTCATTGTAGATAAATCGCCATTGGGGATAACCACTAAGGAATCATAAAAAGTACGAATGCGAGTGGAACGAAAGCCTATATCTTCTACTGTTCCTTCTACACTACCAATGATCACCCAATCTCCTACTTGAAAGGGTTGATCTAAAAAAATCATAATCGATCCAAAAAAATGACTGCACATATCCTTAGCTGCTAAAGCAAAAGCTAATCCGCCTAAGCCTAAACCAGCCATGACACTCACCACATTAATGCCTAAGTTTTGAAGAGCTACTAAAATACCAAAAACCACTACTAATATTTTCAATGCACGTTTTAAAGTGTGTGCCATCTGCTGACTAATTAAAGATTGGCTTTTGTTCATCCACTGAACAGAAAAGTCAACGATGATATCTGTCAACCTATAAAAAGCAGTTAAAATAGCAAGACATAGCACCACTTTAATTAAAAATAAAAGAAAAGTTAATGTACTACCTTGAACGTTGAAAAGATGGATCCATAAAAACCAAAAAAGACAAGCTAAAAGCCATTTATTAGAAGGTCTTAAAGCTTCCAAGACGTGATCATCCCAAGTTGTTTGTGTTTTTGCAATCCATTGGTTTAAATATTTTTCTAAAAAGGTCAATATGTACCTTATAAAGAAGCGACTGACAGTCAAACCTAAAAGTAGCCCTAACCATTTCCACAGTGCCACTTGGAATAACTCAAAGTGCATGAGGTTTTGTATTCTTGCTTCAAAAAGCAAATCATCCAAATATGTAAATCCTGTTGCCTGTGCTTTTAAAGTACAAAACAACAAAGTTATAAAAAATAATAAAAAGTGCTTTTTCTTTTTTGCCGTTATTGTCATTTCAATCCTTGTGATTGTGATTTTGTGATTTTAAATTATAAAGTTATTCTTTTAAAGAAGCTTATTATACCACAATTTTTTATTTTTGTCTAGCTTTTTTGTCTATTATTTTAAAAAATAACAATAACAAAAAGTTTAATCTTTATAGGTATTTGTCACATAAAAGAGAAGTTTTTGTTTATTTATAATAAGCTTGTTTTTACTTTTAGTAGGGATAATATCCTTGTTTTTTACATGATGTTAATCCTGAGTTTGAGAGCAATGGAAAAATAAAGTTGTGGGATTTCATTAGGTTATGAGCGTAATAAGATTTTGTGCCACTAGGTTTTTGTTTTTGTGGCAGAATTTTGGACAATCTATTAAGATTAAGATGATTCTACTTTTACTTTTAAGCTTTGATGGGTTTTGCTGGGCTTTATTGGTATTTTAATCTTGGACAAAGGAAGCATTTAAGAGATATTTATATGTTGATCCGCTCACAAAAAATGATTTGAAACAAAATCTTAAAAGGGGTTATTGCTATAGAAATTCAGAAGCTTCTTTTTTTCTGTTATAATCCAGGTATCATTATAGATATTTCTTGCTCCAATAAGAAATTTTACATCCTTATAACCATTATTGTTTATTATTATGTTTCTTGGATTTGATTCACCTAACTGACTGGCAGTGACCACACGAGGAGGGGCCATCCCGCCATTACCTGTAGTAGGTGTTTTTAGAAAGCAAGGTTTCCGTCTTGTTGTTGCTGTTGCTCTGTCACATGCAGTGCTACTGTTGACATTGTTTTCATCGTTTTGACCTTGTGCATCTTTAGCTAGAGGCCCTGTGTAGCTTACTGGTAGTCCTGTTATATCGGATTTTCGAAACTTATTGACGTTGTGTGGAGTGCCATACCTATTACCATGAGGCCATCCAGTCGAATAATGATAAACACCCTTTGGATTAAATCCTAGTTGTGAAAAGTTGGCCGTACCATATCCATAAGTAGTGATAAATACCTTTTCCATTGTGTAAAGTGTAGATAAGGAAAGTTTAGCCTCTCCCTGTCTAGCTTTCGCTTTGTACTTTTGATATTGTGGGATTGCCACAACACTTAAAAGACCAATGATGGCTACTGCCACCATTAACTCTATAAGAGAAAAGCCTTTTTGATTTGATCTGTCCATAATATCCTTTTATTTCTCTCTATACCTTTAGTGAGTACAAAAAAATGAGCCTAGTGATTTCAATGACTTAGCACTGTAACTTTTGTATAAAAGTCACAATTTGAAAGAGTAAAAAACAGGCAAATTTTTGCAAGAAAATTGTTTTGAAAAATCAAACAAAGCAAAAGTCAGAAAACACAAATGAAAATTTATTGTTTATTTCACTGATCTTATGTCTTTAAGATTGGTCAAGTGTTTTAAGATGATACAAAAATTTAAAAAAGTGATTCTTTTTGATACAAAATGTCACTTTTTTTGATTTTTTTTAACAAAAATATAAAGTTTTATGTCATAATAAACGATAAGAATTGTGTTAGACGAAAAATTAGAAATTTCTAAAGTCGACCTAAAAAAGTCTAACAATTACAAACACTTAATACTGTGACTTTTATACAAAAGTTACAGTATTAAATAGCTGAAATCACTGAATTTCCAATTTCCAAATACTTTTTCCCCATCTTTTAGAAAATACAGAGAAATGAACTTCTTGTTCCCTTAACATCTCACTCAAAATGCATCATGCCTTTCTTTCACTAAAAGTGGTCAGGCTTTTGAGACAATGACCATTTTGTCAAAGGCGAAAGCCTTTGCGGTCATTGTCCAAAAGTGGCCAGAGGCCAGTTCACTTTGAGTGAAACAAACTTATTGAAATCACTAGATTTCCAATTTTCAAATACCCTTTTCCTACCTTTTCAAAAAATCCAAAAGGACGAACATCTTCTTTCCCTAACATCCTGTTAAAAAGCAAGGTGATCCTTCTTACTAAAAGTGGTCAGGCTTTCTAGGTTGCCAGCATTTGAGAAGGCGAATAGCCTTCGGCTGGCAACCAGAAAGTGACCAGAGGTCAGACCACTTTTAGTGAAACAGCTCAGCCTTTGATCGACGGCGAGAGCCGTCGGGCTAATGATTAGAAGGATGTTTTCCTTAACATGGTGTTAAGAAACGAAGAGATCCTCCCTACTCAAAGTGAACAGGCTTTTGAGACAATGACCATTTTGTCAAAGGCGAAAGCCTTTGCGGTCATTGTCCAAAAGTAGCCAGAGGCTAGTTCAATTTTAGGGAAACAGAGGCCTGGTTTATTTTTAGTGAAAAAGATAAGAAGGCGAATAGCCTTCGGCTGGCAACCAGAAAGTGACCAGAGGTCAGACCACTTTTAGTGAACCAGAGGTGTGGTTCATTTCAAGTGCAAAAAACGGCTGGTGGAATACCAGATAAATCAATTATTTTTAAGCTTTTGTATTCATTTTCGCTTTTATTTCCATTAATAATATTTTCAATAATTGTATGAAGGTCATCGTGAGATTGTCAATTTTTCATCATAAAACTATAACGAGAGTCACGTGTTAATAAATCTAACTTCTCTAAAATTTTTAAATATGGCTCTTGTTGACTTTTATTTTTAGATGGATTATCTCTTTTAGTTTCAATGTTTTTCTTAAATACCTTCAAAATCAAGGCTTTTTTGAAACAACAGTCACAGCTTTACCGCAGGCCTGTTGTGCCTCACACCAAAGAAAAAATAATCGGTTAATATTTTAATCATACCACTTTTTAATAATTCTTTTTGTTTACTTTGGCCAGTCATAGAATCCTTCAGGGTTGTTTATATTTCTAAACTGCTTTCTTTGGTATAGGATGATTTTCTAAGGAAGTCAAAAAAACAGAGAGACGTAGCAAATGCCTCTCTGTCATTAAGACAAATATAAAATTGGTCTTATTCTATGGTGCTATAGCACCAGCCTTTTTTAATAGTTTTACAATCTCAGTATGGCCTCTATCTATAGCCAACGCTATAGCCGTACCTTCATAATAACTACCAAAACTACTACTAAGATGATTGACGTTCGCTCCGGCCTCTATCAATAACCTTACAATTTCAGTATGACCTTCACGACTAGCCCACAATAAAGCTGTATAGCGATTATAAGTTTGAAGATTGACGTCCGCCTTGGCCTCTATCAATAATATTACAATCTCGGTATGGCCATTCCGGCTTGCCCATATTAAAGCTGTATAGCGATCAGAAGTTTGATGATTGACGTCTGCCTTGGCCTCTATCAATAACCTTACAATTTCAGTATGGTCTTCATCACTAGCATACATTAAAGCCGTCCAGCCACCATAAGCTTGAAGATTGACGTCCGCTCCGGCCTTTAGCAATAACCTTACAATATCAATATGATTATTCTTACTAGCCACCATTAAAGCCGTCATACTTATAGGTTGATCTATTGTTTGATAATTGACGTTCGCACCGGCCGCTAGCAATAACCCTACAATTTCAGTATGGCCTCCACTACTAGCCACCAATAAAGCCGTCAAGCCACCATAAGTTTGAAGATTGACGTCCGCCTTGGCCTCTATCAATAACCTTACAATCTCAGTATGACCTCCATTAATAGCATACATTAAAGCCGTCATACCTATAGGGTGATCTATTTTTTGATAATTGACGTTCGCACCGGCCTCTAGCAATGACCTTACAGATTTAAGACGACCGTGTTCAGCTTCCTCTAGTAATTTATTTTAATATCCAATTGATTTGGCATAAGACTTTCAGCACAAGCCCATAGAGAATCACTAGGAACAAGCAAAGCAATAAATAAGATAAAAATATATTTTTTCATTTGTACTTCTCCTTCTTTTTCTTCTTTGAATTAATTAATTTTTGATCTTATAACATCACACATCTAAAAAGTCAAGCCTAGGTTATAAAAAACTATGGAACTATAGGATTTTAGAAAATTTGGGCAGGACTTAACTATTTTTTGAGATTTTTTTAAGAAATATCAGCAATTTGTATCAATTTGAGAAAAAGATATATTGAAAAAAACAAAAGGGACTCTAAGCTTGTCTTTAAATCATGAGTTTGATAGCCTGAAAAAATAAAGTTGAGCAGTAGGTTATGTGTCGAAAGAGATTTTGTGCCACTAGGATTTTTTACAAAATCCCAAAAATTCAAGCTTGCAAATCCCTCTAATGCCTATAAATAAAGCATTCTTAAAAAAGAAAATGCCCAAATTTGCAAATCAACTGTCAAACTCAGGATTTAAGTCAGAGGCATTTAAAGTTAGAGGCATTTAAAACTCTAAAAGTCTGCATCTAAAGTAAAGACTTGATTGGCTCGATTGACCATAACACCAGCTTTCTGATAGTCACCAACCCTTTTTTCAAAAAAGTTGGTTTTGCCCTGCAAAGAAATCAGCTCCATCCAATCAAATGGGTTTGTGACCTTATAAAACTTATTTAAACCTAAAGACAACAAAAGACGATCTGCTACAAATTGAATATACTGTGTCATCAGTTTGGCATTCATACCAATCAAGCTGACAGGCAAGGCATCAGTGACAAAATGAGATTCAATAGAAACAGCTTCTGTGATAATCTCTAAAATACGTTCTGGTGAGGGTTTATTTTGTATCTTTGCAAAAAGCAAACAAGCAAAATCTGTATGCAAACCCTCGTCTCTACTGATCAGCTCATTAGAAAAAGTCAATCCGGGCATCAAGCCACGTTTTTTAAGCCAGAAAATAGCACAAAAACTTCCGGAAAAGAAAATCCCCTCTACAGCAGCAAATGCCACCAACCTCTCTGCAAAAGAACCACTGTTGTCAATCCATTTCAAAGCCCATTGACCTTTTTTCTTCACAGCAGGTATATTGTCTAAAGCTTTGAAAAGATGATTTTTTTCTTGCATATCTTCTATATAAGTATCAATCAAGAGACTATAGGTTTCTGAATGAATATTTTCCATAGCCATTTGAAAACCATAAAAACATCTAGCTTCTGGAATTTGTACCTCCTGACAAAAGCGAAGAGCTAAATTTTCATTGACGATGCCATCACTGGCAGCAAAAAAAGCCAGTACATGCTTAATAAAATGTTTTTCTTTGTCATTAAGCTTTTTCCAATCTTGTAGGTCTGATGATAAATCAATTTCTTCTGTTGTCCAAAAACTTGCTTCTGCTTTTTTGTACATATCCCAAACATCTTTGTATTTAATGGGCAAAAGGACAAAACGATCATTTTGGTTTGATAAAATAGGCTCTTGCATAAAATTCCCCCTGGCTATTTGAGTAAGGATGATCTTCTCGTCCTTATTTATTTATAGATTTATTTATAGATATTAAAAAATCAGATATTGAAAAATATATTTTAAAATTTATCTTAAGTTGTACTTTTTTGAAATCTTTTTCACAATAGCAAGGTATAAAGAAGATGTTCAATCTTTAATGCAATGAGTAATGCAATGAGCTTAAAAAAATAATTCTTTTTTGACTTTTAATTTAAAAATGGTTTATACTCAAAAAAAATGAAGTATTATAAATATTTAATCTAAAAGGAGATTTTATGGCTTCCCCCACTCGTCAAACTCGTCTAAGAAGGCATAGGAAGAGAATAAAGCAAGGCCAAAGCCGTAAAGCTCAAAATCGAAATAAAGGCACTACAAAGTCTCCGTCCGAACTTTTTGCTGATCTGCCATCAAATCAGTCAAACCAGTCAAATCAGTGATTTTCTGTACATGTTTTTAAATGGTAGTAGCAATTTCTTTGTATTGCTTTAAGCATTGGGGATCTGCTACAGCTTCTATATCTGGTAAGTCCTGTTGTTGAGCAGGATTTTGATCAAATAAATTACGAATTAAAATTTCCATCTTTTTGCCATTGCGAGTATAAGGGATGGCACCCACTTGGAAAATATAAGCAGGTAAATGCCTGACTGTTAGCCTTTTCTTGATCTCATGACGAATAAAGTCCTCAAATTTTTGATCTAAAGAAATATTTTTGTTAAGTTTCACAAATAATAAAATTTGAACATCACCCTGCCAATTTCGACCAATACATAAACTATCTTCAATATTTTCAAGGCTTTCAACTACGTTGTAAATTTCTGCTGTGCCAATACGTACACCTCCAGGATTTAAGGTCGCATCAGATCGTCCAAAAATACGTATTGTACCTTTATGAGATATACGAATTTGATCTCCATGACACCATACATTAGGATATTTTAAAAAATAAGCTTTTTGATAATTTTCTCTATCATTGGGGAAAATATCTAAAACAGGTTGTGACGGGAAACTCTGTCTACACACAAGCTCTCCTTGTTTTTCAACAGTAGCTTGACCTTGAAGATCAAAAGCAACTATATCCATCCCTAAACCCTTGCAGGTGATCTCTCCCTTATAAACAGGCAAAAGGGGATTGCCTAACATAAAACAACTTAAAATATCTGTACCACCGGCAATGCTGGATAACATCACATCTGACTTAATGGACTTATAAACAAAATCAAATAAATCTTCACTGAGTGGAGAACCTGTTGATAAAATAGTTTGTAAGGTAGGTAAAGCTATATTGTGATGATAGCCTGAATCTTTAAGGATACTTAAAAATTTAGGACTTGTTCCAAAAATATGAATACCTTTTCTGTTGATCATCTCAAAAAAATGCCAAACAGACGGGCATTTAGGAGAACCTTCAAAAAGACATACAGTTCCACCAAAAAAAAGCCCACTGATCAGCCAATTCCACATCATCCATGCACAAGTGGTAAAATAAAAAATAGTTTTATTTTCAGAAAAATCACAATGTAATCCAAGTTCTTTAACATGTTGCAAAAGTGTACCCCCCACAGAATGTACAATGCATTTAGGCTTTCCTGTTGTGCCTGAAGAATACATAATATAAAGAGGACTTTTAAAAGGAACTCTTTTGAATTTTAAATCTTTGGCCTTAATTTGTGATCGTGAACTCACAGCTTCTTCCCATATATCAATAGGGATAGATGCTTTGATCTTTTTTTTAAAATGATTTGTCTTTAAAAAATCTACAATAATAACCTTTTGAAGGTGCTTGAGTTGAGGAATGATTTTTTGAATATTATTTATAAGGTCATAACGTTGACCATTGTATGTATAACCATTTGCAGTGACTAAAACCTTGGGTCTTGTTTGAACAAAACGATTTAATACACTATCTACACCAAAATCACAGCTCATTGAAGTAAACACACCACCTAGAGAGGTGGTCCCTAACATAGCAATAACAGTTTCAATAATGTTGGGCATATAGGCTGCGACCACATCTCCCTGGACCACAATATCCTTAATGTTATCTTGGAATCGAGCCACTTCAAGTCGTAACTGTTGATAAGAGATTTGTCTTGTCATACCAGATTCAGATTCAAAGGTAAGAGCTATGTGATCGTCTTGTCCTTTAGCAAGTAAGTTTTCTGCAAAATTTAATTTAAGAGATGGAAACCAAGAGTAATTAAAAAAACTATTTTGTGGTCCAGTTATAATGGAAGAATCACCCTCATAAAGGATCGAATAAAAATCCAAAACATCTCTCCAAAATGTATGTGTTGAACTAGGAGGTTGAATGCTATCGTCATATAGCTCATGGTAAGAAGAAAATCCTTTTTGTCTCATAAACTCAGACATTTGGGATTGGTCTGTGCAAGTGGGTTGCCACATTATAGAATTCATTTGAAACCTATTTAAAATATGTTCTTATTTTGTTCATTTGCTTTTATCAAAGAGCCAAATGTATTGAAAGTGCATTTTTACAAAGAGAAGAAAGACTTTTTAATATGGGTTTTCATTTGTTTTTTGTTTTCATGTTCATCAAAGCAAAGTAGAATAAAATGGCTTAAGTTGACTCTAAGTTTAAGCATCTATTTTATTCACTGTATGTGATCAAGCCTATAGAGTCAATAAATCCATAAAATATTTAAAATAGATAAAATATTCAAAATAAATAAAATATTTGCTTTGTTTGAAAATATATTTTAAAAATGAACTATCAACTCAAAGGTGATGAACAATGATCAATATACAAGATTTAAAAGATTACCATCAATGTTTAAAAAATCGCGGGGATGATGTTCGGCTTTTAGATAAAGTGCTTGAAAAATATCAAGAACGTAAAGATAAACTCTTAGAAGTAGAAACTCAAAAAGCAGAGAAAAACCGTACCTCTAAAGAAATTGCCATTAAAAGGAAGAAAGGCGAAGACACTTCAGAAATGGTCTTAGCCATGAGAAATCTCGGTGACAAAATTCAAAAAATGCAACAAGAACTCAACAAAATTGAACAAGACTACCACAAGTCAATTAGCTTTTTTGCCAAATAGATGTCATGGTTCTGTTCCTATAGGGGTTTCAGAGTTTGACAACCGTGTAGAACGTCACGTAGGCCAACCACCCTCATTTGATTTTATGCCTAGGGATCACGTTTTGTTAGGTAGTCAGTATTTAAACATAATAGACTTTGAAAGAGCTGCTAAGATTTCCGGCTCACGCTTTGCCATGTTAAAAGGATTGGGTGCAAGGCTTGAAAGAGCTTTATGTCAATTTATGTTGGATGTACAAATCCAAGAGCATGGCTATATTGAAACAATCCCACCTTATATGGTCAAAGCTACGTCTTTATGGAATACTGGGCAGTTTCCTAAATTCAAAGAAGATGTTTTTTGTATTAGCGATAAAGATTTATACCTTATTCCCACCGCAGAAGTTCCCATTACCAATTATTATGCCAATGAAATTTTAGATCATAAGAGTTTACCCTTAGCTTTTGTGGCATTGACCCCTTGCTTTCGATCGGAAGCAGGCAGTTATGGCAAAGACACAAAAGGTTTGATACGTCAGCATCAGTTTCATAAGGTAGAGCTTGTGAAAATTGTCCATCCAGATGAAAGCTTAGAACAACTAGAACAAATGACCTTGCATGCAGAAGAAATTCTCAAAAGACTTAAGCTACCTTATAGAGTTGTGAGTCTTTGTACAGGAGATTTAGGTTTTTCTGCATTGAAAACATACGATTTAGAAGTATGGTTGCCTGGACAAAACACTTATAGAGAGATTTCTTCAGTTTCTTTGTGTGGTGACTTTCAAGCCAGAAGAGCTAAAATTCGCTTAAGATCACCAGATCGTAAATTGAAATTTGTCCATACACTCAATGGAAGTGGTCTGGCTGTGGGCAGAGCTTTGATCGCTGTTTTAGAAAACTACCAACAAAAAGATGGTTCTGTGGTGATCCCTGATGTACTCCAACCTTATATGAATGGCTTGACACAAATCCCATCTTTAGATCTCGATTCCAAATAGAAAGAGACTTAAGATAGGGGGCTTAATCTTGATATCTTGATATTTTATATCTTGATATTCGATATTTCATAATGAGTTTGATCTACTCATTTATAAGAGTTAAATATGAGAGTTAAATGTTTTCATTGACGGATCAAAATGGCTTTTGTAGCATAAGTGCAATAGGTTAAAATATGAAACAAATGTATATTTTTTCTTCAGTAGGGCAGAAGCAATTAATGGCTCTCTCCGGTTTAGGATGGGCCATTTTTGTCCTTATGCACATGTTAGGCAATCTGCTGATTTTTTTAGGAGATGAAGCTTATAACAAATACAGTCATGCCCTTACAAGTAACCCTGGTATTTTACTTGCCGAGTTAGGATTGCTCATTTTACTCCTCACGCATGTTTTTTATGGGATCAAGACAGCTATTGAAAATGCAAAAGCCAGATCAGTCCCTTATGCAACTTCTAAAACTTCGCCTAAAGAAGCCTCATTGGCTTCTCGTACCATGAAATACCATGGCATTTTGTTATTACTTTTTATTATTTTACACTTAGTTAATTTTAAATTTGGAGCCTATTACACAGTGACTTACAATGAGACTCCTATTCGAGATATTTTCCGTCTTGTTGTTGAAAAGTTTCAAAGCCCACTTTATGTCAGTATTTATGTGGCCAGTGTTTCTTTACTAGGGTTTCATTTAAGTCATGGACTTTATTCAGCCTTGCAATCACTGGGTTTTTACAATGAAAAATACATGATAGTCTTAAAAAAATGTAGTATGGTTTATGGTATTATAATTGCTGTAGGTTTTAGCCTAGCCCCTTTGTATATATTATTTTTTTACTAGGAATATAAACGAAAATTTCAAAATGTCTTAGAGGATGTTTTAATTATGGTATTAAACTCTCAAATTCCAAGCGGAGATTTAGAGACCTTGTGGCAAAACCACAAATCTCAAATGAGCCTTGTCGCACCCAACAATAAGCCTAAGCATACAATCATTGTTGTAGGGACGGGACTTGCAGGGTCTTCTGCTGCTGCATCTTTAGCAGAACTTGGATATAAAGTTAAAGCTTTTTGTATTCAAGATAGCCCTCGAAGGGCCCATTCTATTGCAGCTCAGGGAGGGATCAATGCAGCTAAAAATTATCAAAATGATGGGGACAGTGTTTATCGTTTATTTTATGATACCATTAAAGGGGGAGACTTCCGGGCTAGAGAAGCTAATATCTATCGTCTTGCAGAGCTTTCTATCAACATTATAGATCAAGCTGTTGCTCAAGGAGTTCCTTTTGCCAGAGAATATGGAGGTTATTTAGATAACCGCTCTTTTGGTGGAGTACAAGTCAAGCGTACATTTTATGCCAGAGGGCAGACAGGACAGCAACTTTTATTAGGGGCCTACTCGGCTCTTTCTCGACAGATAGCTCAAGGCCGTGTTGAAATGTACCCTCGACATGAGATGCTGGATTTAATTGTGATCAAAGGTCAAGCTAGAGGCATTATCACGCGTAATTTGATCACAGGAGAACTCAAATCTCATAAAGCAGATGCTATTTTATTAGCTACAGGAGGTTATGGTAATGTATTTTATCTTTCGACCAATGCAAAGGCATCTAATGTCACAGCTAGCTTTCGTGCTTATAAGAAAGGAGCTTTTTTTGCAAACCCTTGTTATACACAAATCCATCCCACCTGCATTCCTATCTCTGGAGACTATCAATCAAAGCTAACCTTAATGTCAGAATCTTTGCGGAATGATGGACGGGTTTGGGTTTCTCAAAAGTCCAATGATGTACGTTTGCCACAAGATATCCCTGAAACAGAAAGAGACTATTATTTAGAACGCAGGTACCCTAGCTTTGGCAATCTTGTGCCACGTGATGTGGCTTCTCGTGCAGCTAAAAAAGTTTGTGATGAAGGCTTTGGTGTAGGTAACACTCAGCAAGCTGTTTATTTAGATTTTCAAAAGGCTATTGAAGATTTAGGAACAGATGTGATTGCTAGTCGATATGGCAATTTATTTGCTATGTATCAAAAGATCACAGGCGAAGATCCCTATCAAACACCTATGAGAATTTATCCTGCAGTCCATTATACTATGGGTGGTTTATGGGTAGACTATCATTTAATGACAACTATCCCTGGTCTTTTTGCCTTAGGAGAGTGTAATTTTTCAGATCATGGGGCCAATCGTTTAGGGGCTTCAGCTTTGATGCAAGGGCTAGCCGATGGTTATTTCATTATACCTTATACACTAGGCCATTATTTAGCCAATCACACTTTAGAGGATGTATCCTTAAAAAATGAAGCATTTCAAGAATCTTATAAAAATGTGCAGCACACTCTACAAAAATTGTTAAAATTAAAAGGAAAGCAAACAGTCAATGATATCCACCGCAAATTAGGGCAGGTGATGTGGGATGATGTAGGTATGTCAAGGAATGAAAAAAGCTTAAGACATGCCCTAACAAGGATTGCTCAGTTGAAAGAAGAATTTTGGGAAGATGTACATTTGCCAGAAGGTCAGGAGTGCAACGTAGAGTTAGAAAAAGCAGGTCGGGTTTTAGATTTTTTAGAGTTGGGAGAAATCATGACCCAAGATGCTTTAGAAAGAAAGGAATCTTGTGGAGGACATTTTAGGACAGAATATCAAACTCCAGAAGGTGAAGCATTAAGGGACGATAAAAATTTTACACATGTAGCAGCTTGGCAATATCAAGGGGCAGGAAAGAAGGCTCGAAGACATCAAGAAGAGCTTGAGTTTTCTCGTATTCACCTTGCTCAAAGAAGCTACAAATAAAAATGAGGTTATTATGTCAGAAAAGCTAATTGATCACTTGAAACTTAAGGTTTGGCGACAGCCTCAGCAATCATTGCAAGGTCGGTTTGTAGACTATACCTTAGATCAAGTCAATCCAGATATGTCTTTTTTAGAAATGATGGACTTGTTGAATGAAAAACTCATCAAACAAGGCCAAGATCCTATTGCTTTTGACCATGATTGCCGTGAAGGTATTTGTGGAATGTGCAGTATGACCATCAACGGGAACCCACATGGCCCAGAAAAAGGAACCACTGTTTGCCAGTTACACCTCAGGCATTTTAATAATGGGGATACTATTGTGATAGAACCTTTTAGAGCTAAAGCTTTTCCTGTTATTAAAGACTTGATGTTAGATCGCTCAGCATTTGATCGGATCATACAATCTGGTGGTTATATTTCTGTATCAACGGGTAATGCTCCTGATGCCAATAGTATTCCTATCAAAAAATCAAAAGTCGATAAAGCCTTTGATTTTGCTGCTTGTATTGGATGTGGAGCCTGTGTGGCTGCTTGTAAAAATGCATCAGCTATGCTGTTTGTAGGAGCTAAGGTCTCTCAGTTAGGATTACTTCCACAAGGTCAACTAGAAGAAAGCAAACGTGTCTTAGATATGGTAGCAACTATGGACAAGGAGGGTTTTGGGTCCTGTTCTAATACAGGTTCTTGTTCGGCGTCTTGCCCCAAAGATATTAGTTTAGAGGCTATTGCTCGCTTAAATCGTTCTTATCTCAAGGCTTCTGGTCTGGGTTCCAAATAGTGTCAGGGATTTTTTGTAAATAATTAAGATAACGAGACAAAGTAAAAAAATAATCACTCAAACGATTGAGATAAGCTAGAATCATTGGGTCAATGGACTCTCTGAGATCAACACAAGTGCGTTCTGTCTTTCGGCAAGTGACACGGCAAAGGTGTGCCAGACTAGCTATCCGGCTACCTCCTGGTAAAATAAAATTTCTTAAAGGAGGTAAATGTTCTGTCATTTGATCTATTTGCTTTTCTAAATTGTCTGTCCATGTTGTTTTGAGAGGAGGGATTTGCTTTAAAAAAGTTTTATCTACACAAGCTAAATGACTTCCTATTGTCAAAAGTTGAAATTGAATATTTTGAAGAAAATCTAATATCTCTAGTTTTTCATCTAAGCATTCTTTGCGTTCTTTTGCATCAGCTAATAAAAGCCCAATGTAAACATTTAGCTCATCAACATGACCGTAGGCATTGATACGTGTTTCTGACTTATAGACTTGGGTTTTACCAAGCAGGCTTGTTGTACCTAAATCGCCTTTCTTTGTATAGATTTTCATTGGGACCTTTTATACTTTGATGTTGATATGATGGCTTGCAAATCATGGTGCGATCATTTATTGTTTTTATTAGTAATAGAAGCTTTAATGCTCAAAGCATCAAAGTCATTCAATAAAATATTATATGCCACTTTTTATTAAACTTTCCCCTTTTTGATTTGAATTTGAATATGATCTTAATGCGTGTTCTTTTTATTTTAACATCATTTGTCAATAATTTCTACTATAAAAAAAAACTTATCAAAATTTTAAATGGTCTTAATATGCAAATGAAGACACTTTTAGCTTCAAATAACAAAAATATACACGACCTTACCTTTAAGATCGCTTAGATCGTTTATTTAGTTAATATTTTATTTGACTTTATAAAAGCTTAGATTTAGCCTAAAGTTTCGGATGAAAGGTGGTGGGATTTAGATGACTTACATTAAAATCAGGGATGGAGAAGGCTTTGAGCAAGCATTTCGCCGGTTTAAAAAGCAGGTGGAGAAGGCAGGTACGCTCTCTGAAGTGAAAAAACGAGAGCATTACGAAAAGCCAAGCATCAAAAATAAAAAGAAGCGATTAGCAGCCCGTAAGCGAGCCTTGAAAAAACACAGAAAGCTTTCTGGTTATGGGTTTTTTTCATAAATTGAGATGCTTTCCCTCAAAATATAAATCTCACTTTTAAAAGATTGTTTATAATATTTTTATAAAGTATGTATTTTGTAAATCTATAGTATGAATCTATCATAACAACAGCTAAAGTGCATAAACCTTATTATTGGAGGTAAGCGTGGGTTTAAAAGAGCAAATCACTGAGGAAATTAAAAAAACAATGAAAGCTAAAAACTCAAGCCGATTGGAAGTCTTGCGTTTTTTGTTATCTCAAATTAAAAATAAAGAGATCACCTTACGTCCTATACCTATCACAGATCAAGACATCATCTCTGTCATTCAAAAACAAGCTAAACAAAGGCAAGAAGGCATTGAGCAGTTTCAATCAGGAGGCAGGAAGGACCTTGCTGAAAAGGAACAAAAAGAACTCATGATCCTTAAAGAATTTTTACCACAGCCTCTGACTGAAAATGAACTTAAAAAAATCATAAACAATGTCATTGCTTCTTTAAAAAATGATGACAAATTACCAGATCAGCGTCTGATGGGGCAAACTATTAAAGAAGTCATAGCTCAAGTACAAGGCCGTGCTGACTCTAAAACCATCAGCCGATTGGTCCAAGCTACACTCAATTCTTAAATTTCTGAAAAGCATAGATTGAACTGCCACACGATGAGAGATGGCTATCCCTGAAAAGAACAAAATAACAGTAAAAACTTTTTAAAAAGTTATTTAGCTACTGTCTTGCTTAGCGGAGTTAGTGGAGTCATCTTTTTTTGAAGAACAAACTTCTCGTTCAAAAAGATGTGAGAATTTTTTAACAAATTTATTTGCAGTGCCTTCTAATTGGATAAATTCATCGCTCATTCTTAATTTCAGAGAACGGATATTGCCATCCATGATATCTTCCAAGAATTTCTGAAAAGCATAGACTGGACCTGCCACACGATGAGAGATGGCTATCCCTGAAAAGAACAAAATAACAGTAAAAACAATACTGATAATAATATAAAGAATCAAAAAAGTAATAAGTATTCTATTAGCATCTATTGGGGTAGCCCCAGATAAAAGTGTATCAGATGCAATCTGCTGGAGAGCCACTCGTAAGAAGGTATAGGAATAAATACCTGCGATAATAGAAAATGCAAGACCAAATGATATGAGCCTCATACAATAACGGATTTGATATTTTTTATCTATGATATAAGATTGCCTTAAGTTAGATTCAGGCCAAAGTTCTTTCCCTTCTATCACGAAGCCATACACAATCAGAATATACCCTACCCATTGCAATGCGTCTGCTAAGTTGAAAACAGGAGAATAATAAGAAAAAATAGACACAAAAACAAAATCAATAACAGATCCCCAATAGATACGATCTGCAATATTCCCTAAGATACCACCTAATAAAATAGCCATTCCAGATCTTAAAAAAGGAGATCGAATAGGTAAAAAGATTTGTATAATAATAAAGATAAAAATCAAAAAACCGCCACTTGTGGACAATGACACAATCCGTAATAATGGAGGCAGATCAGAAAAGAAACCTAAAATAGCCCCTGAATTATGATGTAGTGTAAAACCTAGAGGTCCCAAAAACTTAACCTTGTCTTCTGGGAAATCAAGAAAACAATATTTTGTAATCCGGTCAATGGTCCAAACCAGTAGTAAGGGCAATGCAACTAAGAGAAACCAGTCTTTTTTTTTAATAATTAACCCCATTCCTTATATGGATTTTTTAGATTTTAATAGCTAAGGTGTGAAGTTACCATTTTAAAAATGCACCATTTTAAAAATGGTTGATATTTCAGAACCTTTTATAAATAACTTTTTACGAATGGTATTATTGTAGATACCATAAAAGACTCATCGGCAATTTATTTATAATACTTTCCTATACTTTATGGTAGATTATAGTGGGTTTATTTTGAGATCGTCTAAGGTCATCCTAGATGCCTCTAGGAAATGCATTTGTTGATTTTTCTTGACAAGAGATGAGTTTATGATATGAGATAGTCAAAATAGGTTGTGTTTAAATGATGAGATGACCTTTGTAAATCAAGTCAAAATAAAGGAGAGAGTTAATATGTTACCTAAACCTAGTCATTTTAAAACGCTATTTACAGAAGAGCAAATCAAAAGGCGTGTGCAAGAGATGGGCTTGCAGATTTCTGAAAAATTTGCCTCATCAGAGGAAAAACTTAAAGAAAATCTTATGACTATTTGTGTACTTAAGGGTTCTTTTATTTTTTACTCTGACCTCATTCGTAATATTAATAGAGATTTTCAATGTGACTTTATATCTGCATCTTTCTTTCTAGATCACAAAAACTTACAAAATCGCAGACTTACATTAGACCTGGCTTCTTCCATTAAAAACCAACATGTTTTATTGGTCACAGATATTGTATCTTCAGGACAGACTTTAGAATATTTGATCAATATTATCAAAATGAAACAGCCAAGTTCTCTGACCACAACAACTTTAATTTTAAAAAAAGACTCTCTTAAAGCAAATATCACTATAGATTATGTTGGCTTTGAAATTGAAAAGCAAACTGTCTTAGGATATGGCATAGAACATCAAGGATACTACAGAAACCTCCCTTATATTGCCCAAATTCAAGAAACTCTTAATTAAGTCTTATAGAGAGAAAATACAATGTGTGGAATTATTGGCTATCAAGGTCCTCAAAACACAAAAAAAATACTCCTCAATAGTCTTGAAGCTTTAGAATACAGAGGCTACGATAGTGTAGGTATTGCTATCTTTGACAAAGGGAGGATTCAACAAAGGCATGCACAAGGGCCACTTGCTAGCCTAAAAAAAGAAGTTAAAGATATCCAGTTTGATGGTTCACTAGGCATAGGTCATACCCGATGGGCTACCCATGGTGTCCCTTCTAAAAAAAATGCTCACCCTCATTATGCTGATGGTTTCAGTATAGTGCATAATGGGATCATTGAAAATCACATTCAGTTAAGAAAACATATTTTAGAATCTGGATCAAAGATTTTATCTGAAACAGATTCAGAGCTTATTGCTCATTTACTTTCAATGGCTTTTAAAAAAACTGGAGACCTTTTGCAAGCAGTTCAACAAACAATGACAGACCTAAAAGGGGCTTACTGTGTTCTAGCTATTAATGAAAGAGAACCTGAGACATGGCTAGCTTTTAAGTTTGGTCCTCCGTTGGTTTTAGGTATATCACCTTCAGAAATTTTTGTAGCTAGTGATATCCAGCCGATTATACCACATACCGATAAAATAGTTTACTTGCAAGACAATGAGATTGTTAAAATTCAAAAAACAAAATATCAAATATTTCATCTCAAAGGTCTACCTATTGAAAGAAAACCTATTGCTTTATCTAATAAAAAAGAAGCTATAAATAAAAAAGGCTATCCTCACTTTATGCTGAAAGAAATTTTTGAACAAAGCGAGTCTATACAGCGAGTGCTTGCACCTTTTTTAGATCCTTCTCATCATAAGATACATTTTGATCATTTAAAGAGTGATGTGAAAAGGCAAATGAAAGAGGCTCAACGCATTTTCATTATTGCTTGTGGTTCAAGTTATTATGCAGGGCTAGCCCTTCAATATCTTATAGAAAGATGGGCAGAAATACCTGTGGATGTAGAGCTTGCTAGTGAGTTTCGTTATCGTGATCCTGTGATCAGCTCTTCAAATCTTTATTTATTTATTTCTCAAAGTGGAGAAACAGCAGACACATTAGCAGCTTTACGTTTAGTGAAACAAAAAGGAGGAAGTACGCTAGCTATTTGCAATGTGCCTTATTCTACTATTGATAGAGAAGCTCATGCCTGTATAGATATGTCCGCAGGTATTGAAGTCAGTGTTGCAAGTACAAAAGCTTTTACAAATACACTAGCTATTGGTAATGTGCTGGCTTTTGGATTGCAAAGGCTTTCCCATCATGCAAGTCAGAAGTATCTTCATTGTGAAGCAGACTTTTGCAAAGCCTTAAAGCTTCTACCTACACAAATACAACAAGTTTTATATTTTAGCTTGATTTTTAAAAAAATGGCACAGCAGATCAAAGAGAGCCAAAATGTGTTGTTTATGGGGAGAGGTTTAAGCTTCCCTATTGCCCTTGAAGGAGCTTTAAAGCTTAAGGAACTGGCTTATTTGCATGTAGAAGGTTATGCAGCAGGAGAGATGAAGCATGGTCCTATCGCACTGGTAGATCACAACACAAGTATTGTGGTGTTGGTTCCCAAAAATGATCTTTATGAAAAAACAAAAAACAATCTTGAGGAAGTGAGGGTACGAGGTGGAAAGATTATTGAAGTGACAACAAGATCAGATCAGGATTTAAGAGAAAAACAAGCAAACGATTTTGCTGATTGTGGCATTTATCCTATTTTGCCAAAAGCTCATTGGGCAACTGGTTTGATTTTAGAGACTGTTATTGTGCAGATGGTTGCTTACTCTGTTGCATGTCTTTTAGGACATAATGTGGATCGCCCTCGCAATCTTGCCAAATCAGTGACAGTAGAATAATAAAAGTTGAAGGTTTGGAGGTTTGAAGGTTTGGAGGTTTGGAGGTGACGGCCGGATTCGAACCGACGTCCAAGGTTTTGCAGACCTCTGCCTAACCACTTGGCTACGCCACCTACATTCATTTATCATCTCACAAAAAAAGCCTTTTTCATAGTCTGATTATGTAAAATTTTCACGATGCAATTAAAAACCCTATAATCTTTATAATGAGGTCATTTTTTCCTTGCAATGAATAAAAAAATAGTGTAAAAGTATCTTACATTCTTTAGGGCATTATGTATATGATGCTAGTGAGATGGAGTGAAATGGAGTTTTAAATTAAGTAAAAAAGATTTATTTGGATAAATAATTCGGTAAAGTTTAGATAAATTTAGATAAGTTAGATAAAGAAAAAAGCGAGGACTTTAATGGAAACTTCAAAATACTTTAATTATTTTTTATTTGTATTGATTGTTTTATTGATCGGTGATGTTTATGCTCAAGTAGTAGCTAGACCTAGGCCAGCAAGACCAGCACCAGCACCTGTTCCAGGGTTGCCAGGGTTGCAAGCACCTAATATTATGATGACAAGACCACCAAATGCTCAGTGGCCTCAGTGGCAAAGTCGAATTTTAGAAACACCAGGACTGCCATCTAGGCAATCTACAAGAAACCAAGATTCGGGGCGATCAAATATAAATATTCAGAGAAGTCTTACAAATACACTTTCATCATTGGGATATAGTAATGAAACTATTGAAAAGATCACCACATTAGAAAATCAAAATGATCTGCAAGCTATGGAAGCTGCTTTCAATGCACTAAGTGCTGAAATGCGAAGTGGAAAAACTTTAAGACCAGATCAAGAAAGGCTTCGCGATCATCTTGTGCATTTTTTAGAAGTAGGTGGACAACATAGGTTTATACCACAAGCTATTGAGAATTTACCAAATTATTCTGAAAGAGAGACTGCGACCTTTATACAGGCTATCAATCAAGCACGTGCAAGGACAGGAGAAAACATTCGTCAATTGGGTGCAGCCTTAGATCTAGAATTATTTCGTAAGGGTTATCGATTGAGCCAACAATGTCTCTAGCCAACAATGTCTCTAAGAGGCTATTTTACATCATTTTTCATCATCATTTTACTCAATAATGTATAGCTTTCTATATCAAGGCTTTATTGATAAAATTAAAAAAAATATTTCACTAGGAATTCTACCAAAATTTAAAAATTCAAACTTGCAAATCTCTTTAACACCTATAAATAACACATTCTCAAAAAAAAGCTATCCACATTCGCAAATCAACTATCAAACCTAGGATTTGATTTGCACTAAAAGTAAACTAGCCTCTGGCTGTTTTTGGGCAATCAGCCCGACGGCACTCGCCTTCGATCAAAGGCTGATTGCCTCAAAAATCCGTTTATTTTTAGTAGGAAGAATCCTCTTGTCTCTTTACACGATGTTAAGGAAAAAGTATTTCTTACACCTGCTTGCCCAACTGCCGGGTTGCCGGATCCCGGATGAACAGCATGTTAAGGAAAAATTTACTTATAAAAAACTATTCCTTATAAAAAACTATGGAAATATAGAGTTTTAGAAAAATTAGGCCGGGGGCTTTGGACTTACTTAAGGATAAATAAAATTGGTATTATTCTGTAGCTCCGGCCTCTTTTAATAACATTACAATTTCAGTATGGCCTTTATCACTAGCATACATTAAAGCCGTCCAGCCTTCATTGTTTTGATGATTGACGTCAGCTCCGGTCTCTAGCAATAGCCTTACAATACCATTTTCTAGCAATAACCTTACAATTTCTATATGGCCTTCACGACTAGCATATATTAAAGCCGTATTGCCACCTTTGTCTTGATGATTGACGTTAGCTCCGGCCGCTAGCAATAACCTTACAATATCAATATGATTATTCTCACTAGCCAACATTAGAGCCGTCCAGCCATCATTGTTTTGAATATCAGTATTAGTAGTAGCATAGTCGGCCACTAGCAATAGTCTTACAATATCAATATGGTTATTCTCACTAGCCAACATTAAAGCCGTCCAACCTCTTTTGTTTTGATGATTGACGTCCGCTCCGGCCGCTAGCAATAGCCTTACAATCTTAATATAATTATTCCCACTAGCCAACATTAAAGCAGTATAGCCATCTTCGTCTTGATAAATGACTCTAGCTCCGGCCTCTAGCAATACCTTTACAATCTTTATGTTACCAACTCGGATTGCTAACATTAAAGCCGTCCAGCCTTTTTTGTCTCGAAGATTGACGTCAGCTCTAAACTCTAGCAATAGTCTTACAATATCAATATGATTATTCTCACTAGCAAACATTAAAGCCGTCCAGCCTTCATTGTTTTGATGATTGACGTCAGCGGCCTCTAGCAATAGTCTTACAATCAATAGCCTTACTACAATCTTAATATGATTATTCCCACTAGCCAACATTAAAGCTGTCCAGCCTTTTTTGTTTTGATGATTGACGTTAGCTCTAAACTCTAGCAATAACCTTACAATATCAATATGATTATTCTCACTAGCCACCACCAACATTAAAGCCGTCCAGCCTTCATTGTTTTGATGATTGACGTTAGCTCCGTAAGCTAGCAATAGCTTTATAATCTCTATGTTACCAACTCGGACTGCTTCCATTAAAGCCGTATTGCCATCTTCGTCTTGAAGATTGACTTTAGCTCTAAAGTCTATCAATAACCTTACAATTTCTATATGGCCTTGACGACTAGCCAACATTAAAGCCGTCCAGCCTTCATTGTTTTGATGATCGACGTTAGCTCCGGCCTCTAGCAATTTCTTTATCAATCTAGTACGGCCACCGGCACGAACAAGATTTAATAAAGCATTACTTAGCTTCAATAATTGACTCTCACTTAAGGACTCTTTAATAACCTTTTGTTTGGAATTTGGCATAAGGAATTTAGCACAAGTCTCCCATAGGTCCATAGGACCCATAGATAGAGAATTACTAGGAACAAGCAAAGCAATAAATAGGATAAAAATATATTTTTTCATTTGTACCTTCATTTGATTTTTTGATTTTATAACAACACATATTTAAAAAGTCAAGTATGGATTATAAAAAACTATGGAATGCAGGATTTTTGAAAATTTGGACAGAACTTAACTATTTTTTGAGAATTTTTTAAGAAATATCAGTAACTTGTATCAAAATGATACAAAAAGTTAAGAAATCGTTTTAAGGTGATACAAGGTGATACAAAAAAAGAGCTACCGAAGTGTTCTTAGCTTAAAGGCAAATAAGACTTTACCTACTGAAATCTCACAACTTTATTTTTGCAAGCTATCAAATTGCAAGCTATCAAACTCAGGACTCAGAACTTAAGTGACCAACCTTGAAAACCACGAAGACAGTACTTTCAGGATATTTCTTAATGGAAATAGAGAATCGGCTAAAGCGATATTTTAATATAGAGATAATAGTAAGTAGAGGAAGGTGAGATCGTTAAATAGCTTAAACTTTATTACGTTGTGATAGAGTTTTTTGAAAAGCAGAGGGCAGAGTATGATTTACACTTCTGTCAAATTCTACAAGTCTGTGTTTAGCAATGGGAGTTAAGTCTTTAGGAATGTCAATATGTATATTAATAAATAAATCGCCTAGTTCATTTGAGATTTTAAAACCTTCTCCTTTTAAATATAAAACAGTGCCATGCTTTGTGATAGGTGGGATTGTCAAATTGTGAACTCCTCTTAATGTAGGTATTTTAATTTTAGCTCCCATCACAGCTTGTCGATAGGATATAGGCAGGTCTAAATAAGCATGGTGGCCTTTGACTTTAAATAGGTCATGTGTGAGTACATTGATCACAACCAAAAGATCACCAAAAAGACCTACACCTTCATCACCCTCCCCTTTCAATCGAAGCTGTTTCCCTTTTGTGACTCCAGCAGGGACTTTGATTCTCAGTGTAGCAGATTCATTTTTATTTTTACGCTTCCGAATAAAAGTAATTATTTTTTCACATCCATCACATATCTCTTCAAAAGTGAGGTTGAGTTGATATTTAAGATGACGACCTTGTTTAACCTTTTTACTTATATAAGTTTGTGTTTGGTTACGGGTTTTCATTGTTTGTGTGATAGTTTCTTCGGTTGCATTGTTAAAAACATTTTTAACAAGGTCTTGAAAAGAACTCTTCCCTGTTGTTTTTTGAGATTTTTTTTTGCCTTTTGTCTTTGAGTGATGGGCTTTAGCTTCCGTAGCTTGCTTTTTTTGTCGCTTTTGATACATTTCATCGTATTCACGTTTGAGTAAAGGGTTAGTAAGCAGTTTATAAGATTCTGTCACTTGCCTAAAAAGATATTCTGCTGTTTTTTTATTTTGATCGGTATTTTTATCAGGATGATATTTATGAGCTAATTTACGATAGGCTCGTTTAATTTCGGCATGATCCGAGTTAAAAGGGATATTTAAAGTTTTGTAGTGATCTTTCCATTTTTTCATTATGACTCTAGTTCAAAAGCTAAGGTGATGGAATAATTGTTTCAGTCTTTTCTTCTGAAGATAAAGATTCTTGAGAAGTTTTAGATTCTGGATTGGCTTGTGCTACAATCACTTGTCCAAAACGAATGACTTTATCATGCATTTTATAAGGTTTTTTTATCACTTGGCTTATATGTTCTGGAGGAACTTTGTCGCTTGGTTCTTTACTCAAAGCATCACATAAATGAGGATTAAAGTGCTGACCTAAAACAGAGACTGCTATTACGTTGTGTTTTTTAAGAGCATCTATAAAAGCAGAGTGTACCATTTTAATACCATCAGAAAAACTTTGAACATTTTGAGGATCTATTTTAAAAGATAAAACCCTTTCAAGTGTATCTACTACATCTAAAACCTCTATAGCTAAAGGCTCACAAGCATATTTTAAAAAATTAGCTTTTTCAGAGCTTGTTCTTTTTTTATAGTTTTCAAATTCTGCTTTTAAGTATAAAAGATTTTTTTTGTATTGGTCTCGCTCTGTTTGACATTGATGAAGTTCTTTTTTGTAATGCTCAAGTTCTTTGAGGGCTTGAGTATCAGGTTGTTCTTTTGGATGTTTTGCCTGAGATGCAAGTTTATGTGCTATTTTATCTTGTATTTTGTGATATGATTTTTTTGATTTGTGAGGTGAATGATGAGGTTTATGTTTATCTGAAACTTTATGCTTGCGTGACTGTTTTTTAAAAGCATGTTGTCTATGAGAATCAGATCTAGGCATTGATGTATGATGTGATTTATGTTGATTTTGTTTGGTTTTAGATTGTGTTTTGTTTTTTAATTGATTGTTCATCTCAACCTCTTTGTTTTTTTGTTTTAGAAATAAGTTTTATGATCATTCGTATTTTAATGTTTTAATGTACTTTTTAATAATATAAATAATATCTTAGTGAAAAATCAAGCTGTTTCCTTTTAAGATGACTGTCAAAAATAAAAATAAGTGATTTCAATAGGTTACATACGCACTGAGATATATTCTGTGACTATAAATAGAGTTTTAAGATCAAATAAAAAATCTTTTAAAAAGCCATGATCTTAATTGTTTTATACTTTTAAACTTTGCTTTAAAGATTTGAGGCCTCATTATAAGCAATAGTATTTGATTGAGATCATAATCAATGATATAGTGATGAGGTATGTTTTTATTAAGTTAAGATTAAGATAAACTTAATGGAATTATGGAAGATAAAGTTTTTAAAAATTCTCCATAACCATATCTCCATAGCTATAAAAAGGAGCTTGAATATGACAGAGCAGGAACACAATCAATCGAAGATAAATACTCAACCGTCCTTGGTTGGAAAGCCTGAGTTAGAAATTAAGGTATCTAATTTTGGTCCTATCACAAAAGGTCAGGTATGTTTTAAGCCTCTGACGATCTTTGCTGGCCCTAGCAATACAGGCAAATCTTGTATGGGCAAATTATTTTATAGTTTTTTAAAGGCCTCTACAGATCCTTCCCTATTAAAGCCCAACACAACTCAAGAAATCCTATCTAGTGATAAATTAAAAAGCTTTTTAAAAAAAGAAAATATCACTATCAATGAGGTACTTAGAAATGATAAGAAGTTCTGCCAAATGCTAAAAAATTGCATTGAATCTCAAAGGCTTAATAATTTTTTTCGTCACTTTCTTATGGAGGAATATGGGAAAAAAGTACTGATCAATAAGATGTATCAATGCTTAGGAAATATGCATGATCTGATCAAAAGTCCTAAGCAAGATAACTTAGCCATCACACTAAGTGGTACTATGAGTGATAAAAAAAAGAAGATAATCTGTTTAGAGATGTCAGGTAAAAGTAGGACAGAAGGTAAGATAAACATCGATGAAGGTTTTACAGACTTTGCAAATAAAGCAGTATTTCAATTTCATTCAGATCATTTTTTAGAAAGTTCTTTCATACCTGCTTTAAAAAAAACTTATGAACAAGATAGTAGCTTTTGGAATCAAAGTATAGGTATAGAGACATTTTTAGAAAAATTTAATAGAGATTTCTTAACTTATTGTTATTATTTAGAAAGCAGTTTTTTTAGATTTTTTCTTAATGCTAAAGATCCTTATTATCTTCCTTCTTCACGTACTGGTTTGATACAAACTCATCCACTCATTGTTGGGCAGGCCATTCAAAATCTAGCAAAAAAAGATATTCGGGGTCCTAGATCTATCAGTGGTGATATGGCTGATCTTTTAGATAAACTTGTTAAGATAGATATAGATAATAAGAGTTCTCATGAAGTACTTCAAGTTGTAAATGATTTTGAAAAAAATACTTTAAAGGGGAAAATAGAAGTTATTTTGAATCCTATAAATTACCCTCATTTTGTTTTCAAACAAGAAGATATTACTTTTGATATGTTACAATCATCTTCTATGGTTACAGAAATGGCTCCTCTTGTTTTGCTTTTAAAATATTATATCAAGCCCGGGGACACTCTGATCATTGATGAACCAGAAGCTCATTTGCACCCGCAAGCTCAGGTAGATGTTACTAAAATGCTTGTAGCACTTGTTAAAAAAGGAGTCAATGTGGTGATCACCACTCATAGTGAGAAATTATTAACACAAATAGAAGATTATCGAATGATTGACAATGTTGCAAAAGAAAAAAGACAAAAAATCATGGGTAGTCAATACTCTCTGACTGAGGATGACCTTGCTGTTTATCATTTCAAACCACAATCACAAAAAGATGTCATTATTGAAAAAGTTCCATTTGATCATGAAGATGGTTTTTCTATAGAAGACCATGATGATGTCAGTACAATGCTTTATGATCAGACAATGGATATTTACAGTGAAAGTCACAAGAAAGATGAAAAAACCTCAGCATAAAACAATCTCTGATTTATTTGAAGAGCTTAACATTTCTCATCAAGGTCCTAGGATCATTAAAACAGGTCGAGGAAAGAAAAAATGTTTAGTTGATTTTGAAAACATTCAAAATAGTGTTGCGGTAGATATAGATAAAGAAATCAAGGATAATTCAAAAATCCAATGCAAAGGCAAAAGATGCGATTTTGTTTTGTGGGTTGATAAAAAATTCTTAGTTTTTATAGAGGCTAAAGGGGGCCGTGCTAGGTATGATGCTATAGAACAATTTAAAGACACATTTCATTGGCTGAAAAGTCGAGGAATATTGTTAGAAAAGAAGTGTGTATTTCTACTTATCGGTAAAATAAAATCTTCTTCTGGCTTTAAAGAGAGAGCTAAAAACTTTATTAACAACAATCAAAGTTTTATAATGGAAGATAAGACAATTCATCGTATCGACTGTGGTGCTTCTATCTATAAATATCTTAAAGACAACAGTTATATTGAGTTGAAGTCTTAGAGATTGAGAGTCTAATAAGTAGCTTTTGTAGCACCGGCCTTTTTTAAGAGTCTTATCATCTCAGTATTGTGATTATTTTCAGCAAAATTTAAAGCCGTCCATCTTAATATTTTTATATTGACGTCCACTCCATCGGCCTCTAGTAATACCCTTACATGCTCAGTATAGTTAAATCTACAGGCATTTATTAAAGCCGTCCAGCCTTCATTGTTTTGATGATTGACGTCAGCTCCAGCTACTAGCAACATCCTTATAATATCAGAAAAATCAGAATGAGTTTTGTTCGCCATATCACCGAAGAAATCTCCAGTACTAGCGAATATTAAAGCCGTCCAGCCATCTTGGTCTTGAAGATTTGGATCTGCATTGTTCCTTAGCAATAGCTCTACAATCTTAGTACGGTTATACACACTAGCCAACATTAAAGCTGTCCTGCCATTTTTGTCTTGAAGATTGACGTTTGCACCAGCTTCTATCAATTGCTTTACAGTTTCAAGCTGGCTTTCCTTAATAGCTGTTTTCATCCTTGTATATATCACTTCGTCAGATAACATAAGACTTTCAGCACAAGCCCATAAAGAATCACTAGCAGTAAGCAAAATAATAAATAAGATAAAAATATATTTTTTTGTCATTTCTTAATTCCTTACACCATTTTTAGTGAAACAAATGAGTATGTTGTCAATGGGAGAAAATATTGGAGCCATTACATGTGAACTCTGTTAGACAGAGTGACATATTACCGATCACATTTGTGCGAAAGATTTTAGCATTGCCCCAGACTCGAGCATAGTCATGGACTATAGCAAAGTCATAGACTCTAGCATTAGCAGAGACTGTAGCATTGTCAAAGACTCTAGCATAGCCAAAGACCTGAGCATTGCCAGAAACCTTAGCATTGCCGAAGACCCAAGCATTGCCATGGATCTTAGCATTGTCAGAGACCCTAGCATAGCCAAAGATTCTAGCCTCGTCATAGACCTCAGCTTCACCATAGACCTTAGCATTGCCATGGAGCTGAGCATTACCAGAGACTCTAGCATAGCCAAAGACTTGAGCTTTGTCATAAACCTGAGCATGATCGCAAACAGCAGTATGTCGTCCTACATAAGCTGTATCCTCTACAAAAGCTGTATTTGCTACAAACCCACCACCATGATCATGGTAACGGCCTTGAACACCTTCGCCACAAGGTTCGTCTGCTAAAGCAAATACGCTCAATGACATACTCAATAAACATACTATTATCATTACATTTACATTTATAAAATTCATGAGTTTTCTTCCTTATACTTTATTCATAATAATTGTTTCTTACATAGACATAGTTCAATGGAGTTTATACACCTATTAATATCCCTTGTCAATATATTTTTTAAAAAAAATCTATTTATATTTTTAATAAAAATTATTTATATAAAGAAGTGATTCCAAAAGCAATGGAAAATGGAATAAAAGTAATAATCACAGAAACAAGCTGGAAACACTTTGACTTTAATACAATTTAAATATTATGGTCTATTTTAATAAATGTTATAGGCTGTTGAAATATTAATTTTTATTTTTATCACTAGATTTTATCATAAAACAATATACATAAAACAATATACAATATACAAAGGATGAATAATATGGAAGCTATCAATAATAGAAGAAATAACATTCATTCTTCAACTCATAAGAGAAATTTTTTAACAAGTCTTAGAACAATTCGTGGTAAAAATAAATTTAAAAGGTATATAGGATCACCTTTAAGATATGCCGGGGGTAAAAGTCTTGCAGTCGGTATGATCGTTGATTTGATACCAGAAGATATACCGTGTCTTGTCTCTCCTTTTATAGGTGGAGGTGCAGTCGAAGTCGCCTGTGCAAATGAATTAAACATTCCAGTTATATCTTTTGATATTTTTGATATTTTAGTCAATTATTGGGATATACAAATTAATTATCCAAAAGAATTATATAATAAATTAAAAGAGTTTTATCCAACAAAGTCTGAATATTATAAACAAAAGAAAGTCTTAAAAGCCCATTGGAATGGGGAGAATATTTTAAACAAATTAGATTTAGCTGCACAATATTATTTTAGTAGCAATATGTCTTATGGTCCTCATTTTTTAGGTTGGCCATCTAGTGTTTATTTAAAAGAAGAAAGATATAAAAAGATGCTAGAGAAAGTAAGAACATTCAAGGCTCCAAAACTCAAAGTAAAATGCCAATCATTTGAAAAAACAATACCACAATATAAAAATAACTTTTTATATTGTGATCCACCCTATTTTCTTGGGGATGATAGTAAAATGTTTGTAGGCATGTACCCACATAGAAATTTTCCTATTCACCACAAAGGTTTTAACCATAAACTTTTGAGAGATATTCTTTTAAATCATACTGGTGGATTTATTTTATCTTACAATGATTGTCCTACAATTAGAAAATGGTACAAAGAATGCAAAATGACATTTCCAAGATGGCAATATACTTTTGGTCAAGGGGATACTCGTATTGGAGAAAATCGTATAAAAAATAATAATGGAAGTTATGTCAAAAAATCACATGAGCTTCTTATTTGGAGACTATAAATGATGAACACTAAAAAAAGAGGTTTAAGTTTAATGATCAAAATATTGGAGAGATTGAGATGAGAAATGACAGCATTAAGCACTATCAAGAGGTAAGATTTAATATGAATAAAAATAGATTTATGGATATCTTATATAACTCTATTAAAGAGGTTAAAAAATATTCAGATGACATTTTACTGTATGGGCAGGCTGTTAAGCGATTTGGAAGGTGGCTCTAGACAGCCCTACAAAACTCCAGAGGTCAGTTTACTTTTAGTGAAACAGAGGTCAGACTACTTTTGTTGAGCAAAATAAGTAAACAAACAAGGGGGGGGGGTTATTGGTAGTAAGAGAATTTTTTAGGGTCAAAGGCTTCTCTGATGGCTTCACCAATAAAGGTGACCATTGTCAAAACAAGTACCATAGCTACAATCACAGATGTCACAATCCAAATAGAATCTATCTGTGAAGCCCCCTCCTTAAGTAATTCCCCCCAGCTGGGTGTTGGCTTTGGCAACCCATAACCCAGATAATCCAGTGCCGTCAAAGAAGTGATTCCAAAAGCAATGGAAAATGGGATAAAAGTAATAACCACAGAAACAATATTTGGTAAAATATGATGGAAAATAATCCTGCGATGGGTGGCTCCTAACGCCTTAGCTGCTAAAACATATTCTCTTGCTTTTTCTTTATAAGTGGATGTTCTCATATACCAAGTGATCTCTGTCCATCCAAAAAATACCATAATAGCAATCAGTATTTCTAAAGTGGGCGAAATAATAGAGGCAACAATGATCACAATATAGAGCCTTGGAATATTTGACCAAATCTCAATAACCCTCTGAAAGAAAAGATCAAAACGTCCCCCAATATATCCAATCAAGCAACCCATTATAATACCCACAATGTAACTTAAAATAAGTAAGGCAAGAGAAAAAATAATCGCTACACGAAAGCCATAAAAAAGCCTAGCTAGCACATCACGACCTGCTGTATCTGTACCTAAATAATGCTGGCTTTCCACAGAAGGCGGATAGGGAGGGTATTGATCTTCTTGATAGTCATTTTCAAAAGGATTGTAGGGTACCAACGGCATGAGGACCCAATTATTGCTTCCCTTAAAATGTTCCCGAAGTTTTTTATAGTCGGTCTCGTATTCGTAATCAAGTCCAAAGGTGGTTCCAGGTATAATGCCCCCATAAGTAGGAAAGTGATATTGCCCATTGTATTGAACAATCAAAGCCCTTGAATTGATCAGCATTTCAGCACATAAAGACAAAAAAACTAAAAAAGTAAAAATAATCAAGGAGTAATAACCCCGTTTGATGGATTTAAACTTTTGAATCTTCTTAAGAGTCAAAGGATTCAGCCTGATCATTGAAAACGTATCCTTGGATCTATTAAAGCCACACAAATATCTGATAAAATATTACCAATAAAAAACAACAGAGAAGATATCACCAAAATACCCATCACAACAGGATAATCCCTCTGCACAATGGATTCATATCCCAGCAGTCCAATGCCATCTATATTAAAAATAGTTTCAATCAGAAAAGAACCCGTCAAAAAGAGTGAAATATTATTACCAAAATGTGTTGCGATAGGGATCAAACTATTGCGAAGGGCATGGTGGACAATAGCTTGAACAAAAGACCGACCTTTTGCAAGAGCTGTCCTCACATAGTCAGCACAAAGGTTATCCATCAGTGAGTTTTTCATTAAAAAAGTCATAATAGCAAAATTGCCAGCAAGATAAGCAATCAATGGAAGGGTCGCATGATAAAATACATCTTTGATTTTGCCTCCAAAAGACAAATCATCAAACTCGTCACTGGTAAAGCCTTCCATAGGGAACCACTCCCATCGAGAACCCAACCACACCAGCAACAAAATACCTAGTGCATAGCCAGGGATCGCATAACCTATAAAGACAAATACACTTGTCAGACTATCTAAAAAAGACCCATGTTGAATAGACTTAAGTATACCCAACGGAATGCAAACTAAGTAAGTGATCAATAAAGTCATCACACCATAAAAAATAGAAATAGGCAGGCGTTCTTGAATTAGATCCCACACGGGTTCTGCATAACGGGTCGACTGACCTAAGTCTAATAAAAATACTTTCAAAATCCAATTTTTATAAGCTATCAAGACAGGCTGATCGAACCCGTAATAGACCTTTAACTCTTGGATTTGTTCTTCTGAAAAAGTCGATTCAGACGAATCCATACGACCAGCATTGGCCATTTGGGCTTGGCTAAGCATTTGTTCAATGGGACCCCCGGGGACAAACCGAGTGATAGTAAAAACAAGGACTGTCACACCTAAAAAAGTTGGAATGATCAATAAAAATCGTCTGAGAAGATATGTTGCCATTATGTAAGTTTTAACATAAATATTTGATATTTCAATATAAAGATGCTGTTAAAATCATGTTTATTATTCTATGGCTATCATTAAAAGGATGTTTTTTATGTGGAAAAGCACAAAGTCTAGCAGGGCTAATCAAAAAGTCATCAAAAGTTACATAAAGTTACAAAAAGTTACAAAAAGTCAAATAAGAGTCAAATAAAAAAAAAGAGGCGTCCTAAGGGAAGTTAGAAAGCACGGCTACTTAAAAAAAAGTAGCGGTCTTAAAGTATCAGCCCATTTAAAAAACTCCAAATCTCATACAAGTGGGTACCGTGAATAATAACTTTAGGTTTCTTGAAGATCTTAGGCATCCTAAGATCCATTTCTTAAGACAAAAGGCTCATTCACCTTTTAAGCCTTAAGCCAAGCTTACTCACCGTTATCAGAGCCAGATCCCTTCCATTATCTTGTCGAGTTTTTTATTACCTGCCTTACCTTAAAACACCCAAACCCTAATGAAGCTTGCCTCTTTAGAGATTTGAGTTGATCTCTTGTGTTCCCTTTGGAAACCTCATTCTTTTATAATAACACCATTTTTCAGATATAACAATAGTTTTATAAAAAAAAATTAAATTTTTTTAAGATTTTTTTTAAAGAGAATAAGAATATTTTTTTATTTTCTGCCGATAGACATATATATAGGGTTTAATTATTGGTTTACGTTAGGACGTTAGGAATTTAAAAGGAGCTTAAGGTTTAAAGCAAAAATAAGCCTAAATCCCTAACAAGATATATTTTAAGTGAAATAAAACGGAGTGATTCATTATGAGAATCTCATTTTTAGATAATTATAAATTTTTAGTATTAAAAAATCTTATAGCATTTGCGTTTTTTCTAGCCATAGTATTTTTTGCTCAGCCTTCTAATGCGATTAGCTGTTCTTCCTATGAAGGAAGTACATGCAAAGCAAATGGTGTTACTCTCGATAAAGAGACTTGCGAAATAATAAAAAGCGATTGTGATAACTTAAATAGCACCATCACTAAGATAGATGAAGATTTAGACGAATTAGAAAGGAATTGTCCACTAACACCAGGTGAACCAAGCTATAATTCAATGTGTATCCAGAATAAAATAAATACTTCTGAACGATTACGAGCAAACAAAAGCAGAGAAACACAAAATTTTGAATCTAGAGTAAAAGGATTTACACAAAAGGTTGAAAGAGATCAAAGAGAATGTAGAAGGGAAATAAGCAGTATGAATCGTGCTGGAGCGGATCTACCGCCAGGGTGCAGGGCCCGTGGTGGTGAGTGTCTTACTGATGCACAAAAATGCCGTAGGGTTCGAGAAAGTATCGGTGCAGCAGGGGTTCTAAGTGTTCAATTCCAAGGTCAACTTGCAACGGAATGCCCTCAGGCTGCTAAAGAGCAATTTGATGAAAATAGCGATGAACTCGAAACGCTTGAAGGAAAGTTAAAAACATATCAAGAAGATCAAGATAAAGATGATAAAGAGGACCTTGAAAAGGAGCAGAAGCATCAAAATGCATTACAAGAAAATCAAGAGAAAATGCAAGAATTAGCAAAAAGAATGGAAGAACGTTCTGTTGGTTTAAATCAGTTTTTATCTCAACCACCTCCTGGCATCACAGAACAAATGAATAGCATACGTCTTGAGGCTTTAAACATCAATCGTAAAATACGCGGGCTATCAAGACAGCTGACACAATTGCAATCCAATGACACAAGAGAAGCTGACCAGGCCTCACAGGCATATCAAAGTGCTTTACGTGGTATCGCTATCGAATGTAATAAAGCAGGTAGCGAAGCTATCGTCGAAGAGAGAAGGCGTATTAGAAGACAAGCTGAGAACAGACAAACAACTCAAAATCTTAGGCAAGCATCTGAAGATCCAGCAGATCGATTAAGGCTCGTTGGTGCAAGGGCCTATGCTAGCTGTCGAAACAGTGCAGAAAGTCAAAATACAATAGAAGAAGCACGTCACACATATCAATCACTGCAAAGAGAGTTAAGGCGTGCAGAAGGAGCATTAATAGATCAAATACAAGATCTAGAAGAACAACTGGTAGCTATGAATGAGCAGTTAGACACTTTAGTTGAACAGGCAGATAAAGAATTTAATGATGCACAAGAAGTTCATAGACGAGGCATTAGTGAGGCTGTTCGTGAGTTAAATGACTTACAACATAAAAATGAAACTCTGGAATTTTATCATAAACAAGAAACAATGCAGAAACAAAGTCAGTATGTACGGAGACAACAACAATATAATGTAGATAACGGAACATATATGGCCTTGCAACAAGCTGTAGAAGCAGGTCGTCCAGGCTCTTATTTTAGCAGTAGAGGCTATGGTGAGTATAAATCAATAGATTCCTTTGCAGCACAGTACGAAAATGCACACCATACATGTTGTGACAATGATCGAAATCTTGACCCTAAACTATGTAGCTCTAATAGTGCTGAAAGATATTTGCGTAGTGGCAGTAGTAGAAGCGGCCGTAGTAGAGGTGCAAGATAATAAAGAGCAAGCTCTACAACAACTGTAGCTGAGTGCCTATACCTTTTAGCAAACTTCCAATGATTTCTAAATATTTCAAAAAATCAATAGAAAAGAGACTTCTTTGATACTTTTTAAACATCCTTGAACCTACAATATTTGATTCCTTGTATATGGCTTTATGACCTTTATAAGATGGATCAAAGACCTTAAAGAGTTCAAAAACCTTAAAAGAGAGACCTTAAAAAGGACGTTTTTTGTCACTATTTCATAAATTTAACACCTTAAAACTCTTAAAATGTGCTTTTTCCCTTATTTTCAGCGTATTTTAATTTGGCACAGATTGTGAATTGTAAAAGTTAAGAGGCTCTGAATGAATAAAGCCTTAAAAAAGGAATCAAAAAAGCAAAATAGAGGATTTAAGTTATGAAAGCATTTATGAAGAATAAAACAATAAAGAAACTATGGATTACTTTTTCATTTGTGGCTGTTTTGAGCATTGCCACATTGGTTGGTTGTTCAAAATCACAATATGGATATGGTCAAGGTCCTTATGGAACCTTCCCTGCTAGTAGATATGCTCAAGGATATGGTGGTTTTGCCCTCTCTACTGACGACTCTATGAGTATAAGAGACACAGAGGCTTATGGTCGATTTTTAGAAGAAATTATGGGTCTTTGCCGTCACAATAGAAATAATGGAATGATGGGTGAATGGCATCATGGTGGTTCTTTTGGAAGTCCTATAAGTTCTTGTAAATGGGCTACTCAAAATTATGAAGAATTTGTTGTAGAGTTTTATATGGATGATAACCCTGAACATGGCTCACTTGTTGATATTGAATTTTATTTAGGTGCTAATAACGGTTATTTTGGTACACAATGGGTGTCTTCTACTGATAGAGCTTTGGTGATCACAGGTGAACTCAGAGTGCAAGAAGACGGACAGTTTAGGATTGTATACGATCCAGGTCACAGACAACCTCGAATTATTATGAAAGTTAAAGGAGATCTGGAAGATCTAGTGGATGGCAGTAAGAGCCGTGCAAATATCACTGTGGAATATGGCGGAGATCGCATCGGAACAGGTAAAGCTTCTGTTATGGAAGAAGAGATATACGAGACTAGTTATGACCCTTACTACGATCCTTACTATGCCCCATATTATAATCGTCACTACTAATGTGAATGTTGATGCTAAGCTGATGCTAATGCTGATGCTGATGCTGATGCTGATGCATTTGAAATAAGTCTTTGAAGCATAAAGAAATAAAAGAAGCTTGCAGTCAGGAGCTATAGCCATTAGGGCATAAGCTTCTTGATTGAGCATCATTGGTTAATTTATTCTTATTTATTGTTATTGTGTACTGAGTAATATATCAAATATCTTATCGAGGCGTTGATTGATTTGGTCAAACCTCTGATTAACTTGGTCAAACTTCTTATCAACCTTATCAAACTTCTGATCAATCTTATCAAACTTCTGATCAAGTTTCTTTATTTCTTCTTTTAATTCTTTTTGATGATCTTTTAATTCTTTAATTTGTGTGGGTATATGGTTATATACCTGTTCTTTAATGGGGTTGATTAAAAACTTCAAAATAATGATGAAGCTAGCTAACACACCAATTAAACTACCTAAAATAGCGATTATTTGTAAAGTTATGTCCATATCTTAGTACCTCCTTTTATATTATTATACTCTATTTTTTCCCTTTAGGCCCGGTATGTTGACTGAGTAATATATCAAATATCTTATCGAGGCGTTGATTGATTTGGTCAAACCTCTGATTAACTTGATCAAACTTCTGTTCAAACTTCTGATCAAGTTTCTTTATTTCTTCTTTTAATTCTTTTTGATGATCTTTTAATTCTTTAATTTGTGTGGGTATATGGTTATATACCTGTTCTTTAATGGGGTTGATTAAAAACTTCAAAATAATGATGAAGCTAGCTAACACACCAATTAAACTACCTAAAATAGCGATTATTTGTAAAGTTATGTCCATATCTTAGTACCCTCCTATATTATTATACTCTATTTTTTCCCTTTAGGCCCGGTATGTTGACTGAGTAATATATCAAATATCTTATCGAGGCGTTGATTAACTTGGTCAAACTTCTGGTCAAGTCTCTTTATGTCATCTCTTAATTCTTTTTGATGATCCTTTAGTTCTTTAATTTGTGTGGGTATATGGTTATATACCTGTTCTTTAATGGGGTTGATTAAAAACTTCAAAATAATGATGAAGCTAGCTAACATACCGATTATTTGTAAAGTTATGTCCATATCTTAATACCTCCTTTTATATTATTATACTCTATTTTTTCCCTTTAGGCCCGGTATGTTGACTGAGTAATATATCAAATATCTTATCGAGGCGTTGATTGATTTGGTCAAACCTCTGATTAACTTGATCAAACTTCTGATCAAACTTCTGGTCAAGTCTCTTTATGTCATCCTTTAGTTCTTTAATTTGTGTGGGTATATGGTTACATACTTGTTCTTTAATGGGGTCAATTAAAAACTTCAAGATAATGATGAAGCTAGCTAACACAACAATTAAGCTACCTAAAATAGCGATTATTTGTAAAGTTATGTCCATATCTTAGTACCTCCTTTTATATTATTATACTCTATTTTTTCCCTTTAGGCCCGGTATGTTGACTGAGTAATATATCAAATATCTTATCGAAACGTTGATTAATTTGTTCAGCCATCCTATCGAGGCGTTGATTAACTTGATCAAACTTCTGATTAACTTGTTCAAACTTCTGATTAACTTGTTCAAACTTCTGATCAAGTCTCTTTATTTCATCCTTTAGTTCTTTAATTTGTGTGGGTATATGGTTATATACCTGTTCTCTAATGGGGTTGATTAAAAACTTCAAAATAATGATGAAGCTAGCTAACACACCAATTAAACTACCTAAAATAGCGATTATTTGTAAAGTTATGTCCATATCTTAGTACCTCCTTTTATATTATTATACTCTATTTTTTCCCTTTAGGCCCGGTATGTTGACTGAGTAATATATCAAATATCTTATCGAAACGTTGATTAATTTGTTCAGCCATCCTATCGAGGCGTTGATTAACTTGGTCAAACTTCTGATTAACTTGTTCAAACCTCTGATTAACTTGATCAAACTTCTGATTAACTTGTTCAAACTTCTGATTAACTTGTTCAAACTTCTGATCAAGTCTCTTTATTTCATCCTTTATTTCTTTAATTTGTGTGGGTATATGGTTATATACCTGTTCTCTAATGGGGTTGATTAAAAACTTCAAAATAATGATGAAGCTAGCTAACACACCAATTAAACTACCTAAAATAGCGATTATTTGTAAAGTTATGTCCATATCTTAGTACCTCCTTTTATATTATTATACTCTATTTTTTCCCTTTAGGCCCAGTGTGTTGACTGAGTAATATATCAAATATCTTATCGAAACGTTGATTAATTTGTTCAGTCATCCTATCGAGGCGTTGATTAACTTGGTCAAACTTCTGTTCAAACTTCTGATTAACTTGATCAAACTTCTGATTAACTTGGTCAAACTTCTGGTCAAACTTCTGCTCAAGTTTCTTTATTTCGTCTTTTAATTCTTTTTGATGCTCTTTTATTTCTTTAATTTGTGTGGGTATATGGTTATATACCTGTTCTCTAATGGGGTTGATTAAAAACCTCAAAATAATGATGAAGCTAGCTAACACACCAATTAAACTACCTAAAATAGCGATTATTTGTAAAGTTATGTCCATATCTTAGTACCCCTATATTATTATACTCTATTCTTTCCCTTTAGGCCCGGTGTGTTGACTGAGTAATATATCAAATATCTTATCGAAACGTTGATTAATTTGTTCAGCCATCCTATCGAGGCGTTGATTAACTTGGTCAAACTTCTGATTAACTTGTTCAAACCTCTGATTAACTTGATCAAACTTCTGATTAACTTGTTCAAACTTCTGATCAAGTCTCTTTATTTCATCCTTTATTTCTTTAATTTGTGTGGGTATATGGTTATATACCTGTTCTCTAATGGGGTTGATTAAAAACTTCAAAATAATGATGAAGCTAGCTAACACACCAATTAAACTACCTAAAATAGCGATTATTTGTAAAGTTATGTCCATATCTTAGTACCCCACTTTATATTATTATACTCTATTTTTTCCCTTTAGGCCCGGTATGTTGACTGAGTAATATATCAAATATCTTATCGAAACGTTGATTAATTTGTTCAGTCATCCTATCGAGGCGTTGATTAACTTGGTCAAACTTCTGTTCAAACTTCTGGTCAAACTTCTGTTCAAACTTCTGATCAAGTCTCTTTATGTCATCCTTTAGTTCTTTAATTTGTGCGGGTATATGGTTACATACTTGTTCTTTAATGGGGTCAATTAAAAACTTCAAGATAATGATGAAGCTAGCTAACACAACAATTAAACTACCTAAAATAGCGATTATTTGTAAAGTTATGTCCATATCTTAGTACCCCACTTTATATTATTATACTCTATTCATACTAAAAGTCAAATATTAGGGATATAAAGATGGTAATGCGTTATAAAATATGTTTTTTCTTTGCATTTTTAAGAACAAAGCCTATTTTTCAATAACTCTGACCGCAGTATACCCGTTAAAATACCTGCTCATAAGCTTAGAGTCCAACCCCTATTGCTTCTTATAAGTTCAATGAATACCTTGTTTCCTTAACATTTCACTCAAAATGCATCATGCCGTCTTTTGCACTAAAAGTAAACTGACCTCTGGTCACTTTTGGGTTGCCAGCCGAAGGCTATTCGCCTTCTTAAATGCTGGCAACCTCAAAAGTTCGTTTACTTTTAGTAGGGAGGATCCCTTCGTTTCTTTACACGATGTTAAGGAAACAAGATGTCCTTTGACATGATGTTAAGGAAACAAGATGTCCTTTGACATGATGTTAAGGAAAAAGTTCCTTCTGATGCCGGACTGCCGGATCCCAGATCCCGGATAAATACGATGTTAAGGAAATAAGGTGTTTAAAAGGATATTATGGACAAATCAAATCAAAAAGGCTTTTCTCTTATAGAGTTAATGGTGGTAGTAGCTATCATTGGTCTTTTAAGTGTTGTAGCTATCCCTCAATATCAAAAGTATAAACTAAAGGCACGACAGGGAGAGGCCAAGCTTGCCTTATCCACTCTTTACACAATGGAACAGCTCTTTATCACTACTTATGGCTATGGCACTGCTAACTTTGCACAGCTAGGCTATAAACCCAAAGGTGTTTATTATTACTCATCAGGATGGCCCGTAAGGCGTCAAACTAGTACTCCATATAACGTCAATGCTAGAACTAGGACTGCTATAAATGTACCAGTGACTTACACAGGCCCTCTGGCAACTTCAACTGGTAACTATGTAAACACCAGACATGCCTGCAATGGCCCATCATCAGATCAAGCTGCCAAAAACCAAGACCGTGGTTGTTTTCTTCATTGGAAAGGAACAGCCCTCCCATCAAATCGTACTCAAGTGTATGCAAATCAATTAGGTGAAAGTAATCCTAGAGAAAATGAAGTCGTCAATATAGGCTATAGAAATGTAAAATTTTTAATTGAAACAAGAAACACAGAGTTGGACGTTTGGCTTATAACAGAGAAAAAGAAAATGGTTAATTTTTCATGGTGTAGTATAATTTCGTGCAACTAGGATATAAACTTTTTAATCGTAAACCTTTTAACCTAGAAAATCATTGATTTCCTCTAAATTAAAAAGCTTACATCCTAGTGGCACACAATCTCTCTCGACTCATAACCTACTGAAATCTCTCAAATTTATTTTTGCAGGGCTGTCAAACTCAGAAACTAACTACAATCTGAAGGGTTTATTAGTGTTATTTCATGTTCGTACTCCATCGCTTCTTTCTTAAGACGCTCGAATTCTTCATGCATATTTGTACAAGGAGTAGAGCCAATCGATAAACATTTATTAAGTGTAAGAAAGAGCTCATTAAGAGCCATTAAGCGAAGATTTTTCTCTCTATATACTACTTTTTGATAATTAGGATCATCAGGATCATCAGGATGAGATCCGTTCCTATAGCCTTCAGGATTATTATCTTCTTCAAAAAATATATCTTTAAGTCGTGTATTTTGCATTGAAAAAAAATCTTCATAAAGCGGATCCCAATCTCTTGTTTCCTTACAGAAAAAGCCATCTGGAAAATTAAGCTTCATAATGGTATTATGAAGATGATCTTGTTTTAAATCACAATGTCCTAGTTCATGAAGAGCATGTCCTATAATTCGGTGAATTTTTCTTAGAGAAGATGTTAAGATAGAAGGCTCCTGGTTGGCATATTTCAGCCAACCAAATTTTATTAACAATTAACTTTTAAAAATAAAAAGAAAGGAGCCATTATGAAGTGTACCAAAAATAGTCATTCATTTCAAGTTTCAGCCAATACTTTGTCAGAAATTCGTCAGATTGTAGAGGATGAGATCAAGTCATCTATTCTTTGTTCGGTCTATGGTTTTTTTGAAGCAGAGCTATTAGAGCTTTGCGGTGAGCGTTATGGTCGTCATAGAGATACACCATATCATAGAGCTGGTAGTGATAAAGGTAGCATACTTGCAGGTGGTCAAAAGTTGCAGGTTAGGAAGCCTCGTGTTAAGCAGTCAGGTCGTGAAGTGAGGCTTAAGATCTATTCAGCCCTTCAACACTATGACATACTCAGTGATCGTGTTTTAAAACATGCCATGAGTGGAGTTTCATCACGGAATTACAATCATCTTTTAGATGATATTTCAGGAGGGCTTAAACTTTCTAGGAGTAGTGTGAGTAGAGTTTTTAATAAGTCATCTAAACAAGCCCTTGAGTCGATTAACAATCGTGATTTAAGTAAGTACAGGTTTCCAGCGATAATGATAGATGGAGTGGGTATTGGTTCTACGCTGGTTATAGTGGCCTTAGGAATCACAGATCAAGGTAAGAAGGTTATATTAGGTCTTAAAGAAGGCAATACAGAGAGTTGGGAAGTTTGCCGTGATCTTCTGGAGGGACTTATAGGTCGTGGTCTTGATAAAGAGAAGGGTTATCTTTTTGTGATTGATGGTAGCAAAGCATTAAGGAAGGGAATAGATAGAGTATTTTCAGGTCGTTCAGTAGTTCAGCGTTGTATTCAGCATAAAGAGAGAAATATTCTGAGTTGCTTACCTCCAAGTCGTCACATAGAGTTTAAGAGTCGTTGGAAGAAGTTACATGGTATGCCAGATGAGTTGTCATCGAAGTTAGAGCATGAGTCTTTATTAAGCTGGTTAAAGCGGGTCAATCATTCAGCATTCACATCTTTAAAAGAGGCAGAGATGGAGACACTGACAACGATCAAGCTTGGAGTTTCATTACTTTTAAGGAGGTCATTATCATCGACAAATCCTATTGAGTCTGTTTTTTCAGTTGTGAGGGAAAAAGTTCGGAGGGTAAAGAATTGGAGTTCTTCTTCAGATCAAGTTTTAAGATGGTCTGCTGTGAGTCTATTGGAAGCAGAAAAACATTTCAAAAGCATTAAAGGATTTAAAGATTTAGAACAATTAGAACAAAGTTTAAAAAAAATTATTATTGACAAAAAGAAAAAACAATTAAAAACTAATTTATGAGCCGTCTATTTTCACCGATATCAGGGACAAGCTCTTCATGAATGACCACGAGTTGTCTTACTTCATCATTATCTCGATAGTACTCCCACATAACGCGGTCTATTATAATAAGATTAAGATCTGTCTGACAAATAGCAGTACCTTCAATTGATCCAGTATAATCTTTTTCATTCAAAAAAAGTGGCGATGAACTTAATAAAATTTTGGTAGTTACAGGTGTGTGAATGCCTGTGTATTGAGCTTTTAGATCTTCATATTTTTTAATATAAGGCTCAAATTCAGGATTGGTTGGCATCTGTGCAATAGCGTTGAATATATCTGAATATGGTTGCAGTATATTTTGAATATCAGTCGATAAACCAGGGTGTTCTTCTAAGTTTTCAATATTGCTAGCCATTTTTTGAGCTATTACTTGTAGGTTTAATTCTGATTGTGAAGCAAAAAGAACTTGAGTATTTAATAAACAAATTGTCATTAATAAAGAAAAGCCTGTTCTCATAATTTATCTCCTTATAGGTTGTGTCTAAAATATTACAAAAATCTATTATAAATTCTATTGCATGCAAAATATAGACCATAATAAAAGCTAATATGAAGGGCTTAAAATACCTATAAACAATTCAGTAAAGAGGTCAGAGTAGCTCGCTTGATGACAAAATAGGTCACCTCAATGACCAAAATAGATCGTTTGATGACAAATTATGGCTATCTATTATGATGAAATAGTTGAGGTGTTTAAAAAAAATGTCATTTTTAGGATTTGCTTTTTGTTTCACTCAAAATGCATTGCTTCACTAAAAGTAAACGGACTTTTGAGACAATCAGCCTTTGATCGACGGCGATAAGCCGTCGGGCTGATTGTCCAAAAGTAGCCAGAGGCTAGTTTACTTTTAGTGAAACAAACATGGTGTGCTTAAGAGGACTCGAACCTCTGACCCTCACCACGTCAAGGTGATGCTCTACCAGCTGAGCTATAAGCACAGATCGATTGAAACAATTTACCATAATCTGTCAAATTGTCCATACAAATCCTCATGGATTGTATTTTTTGCAAATTTGTAGTATATTAAAATAATGAAGTGGAAAATAATTATTTTTTATTTTGTAGGTTTATTTTTTGAGCAAGCATCTTATGCACAATCTTCAAAATCTGTGTCTACTACATCTCAGGGCATCTCTATCACTATCGATCAGGCACAGGTACAAAAAAGCTTTATTGCTATGCCTGCCTTTCAAGGACTTCCTTCACCTGTAGGCAGAACTCTTTACAACACCATTCATCATAATTTAGATACAAGTATCTTTTTTCAAATGATCAAATCTTCAGCATTTTTAGAAGATACAAAAAATATGGCTTTAACACCTTATCCTCAAAATCCTAATGGGTTTCGATTTAACAACTGGCAACAAATTTCAGCTGAATTTTTAATCCTTGGCACAGCAAGTTTAAGTAATAACAGGCTTTATTTTGAAACCTACGTTTACCATGTTTCAAACAGAAGGTTAATCTTCAGAAGAACATATCAAACAACTGGAGCAAAAGCCCGCTGGCTAGCTCATACTTTTTCTAATGATTTATTCAAAGTGATCACGGGGAATGAAGGCATGTTTTTGTCACAGGTTGTAGTTTCTAGTGATCGAGGTGGAGGACGATGGAGAGAAATTTATACTATGGACTGGGATGGTCATAATATCAAAAGAAGAACTCGACACCGGTCTATATCCACATCTCCATCATGGTCTTCAGATGGCAAATCAATTGCTTATAGTACTTACAATATACACAGACGTAAGGGGCGTAAGTTTACCAACTTAGATCTTGTACATTTAGATATTTCTTCTGGTCAAAGGCGTATTTTGTCTGCTAGAGAGGGAATGAACTCTGGCTCTGTTTTTCATCCCAGAGGTCGATTTCTTTATTTAACTTTCACAACAAAAGGAAATTCTGATATTTTCCGTATAGCTTTAGCTGGTACAGAAGGTCTAAAGCAAATCACAAAAGGACCTTATAGAGCCATGAATGTAGAACCTGCTATGAGTCCTGATGGAAGAAAGATTGTATTTTCTTCTGATAGATCTGGCCGACCTATGATTTATATTATGAATGCCGATGGAAGTGGAGTGAGAAGACTCACATTTGCAGGTTATTATAATTCTTCGCCCACTTGGTCTCCTGATGGTAAGTGGATTGCTTTTTCTGGTGGAGATCGAGGACATTATGATATTTTCATTATTAAACCAGATGGCACAGGACTGAAAAGACTCACCTCTGCTAAAAAACCTAACGGCAGAGGTGCTAATAATGAAGAACCTACTTTTTCTCCTGATAGCAAACATATTTTATTCACGAGTGATCGCACCCGTAAAAAACAACTCTATATTATTGGCATTGATGGTAGTAAAGAGCAAAGAATCACTTTTGATCGTCATAACTACTATAAACCTAAATGGGGGGATCATAAATCTCAATGAAATAAAAACTTTTCTAAGAGAAGGCTAGTCCATTATTCATTTTATTTTTCATCTAAAGCGTTACCCGAAACAATTTCATCAAAAGCTTCTTCTGCATCTAAAAAAGTAAGTTCTAAAAAAGGCACAATTGTTTTTTGAGGAATGCCTAAAGCTTCTTGCACAGCTTGTGTTACATGTCTTGTCTGTGTGCCATCCACTTGAGGAAAATCTTCTAAGGGATATTGAGATGCAAATTGTAACATATATTCTGTCCAAAAAGGTAAAGCTCCAGAAGCCCCTGTTAATCCATGAGATGTATTATCATCATAACCTACCCAGACCACAGTAGCATGAAAAGGACTAAACCCTGCAAACCAAGCATCTTTTGTATCATTAGTTGTCCCTGTCTTACCTGCTGTTGGAAAATAAAGCCCCCGCAAAAAAGCTCCTCGACCTGTTCCATTACGAATAACTTGCTTCATCATACTCAGTAGTTGGGCTACTGCTTTTGCATCTATCACTTGTTTTTTTTCAGGGATGTATTCATAAATTAATTCACCTTGTGCATCTTCTATCTTCTTAATCAAAGTCAACTTGGAATACTGACCTAAGTTTGCTAGTGTATGATAAGCTTGCAATACATCAAAGGCAGAAAGCTCCCATGTACCTAAAGTCAGAGAGGGTAAGGGTTGCAGATCAGATGCAATACCCAGACGTTGAGCTATTTGAGTGATATTATTTAATCCGATCTGTACTCCTAAGTGAGCTGTGGCTGCATTCAAAGACCTATAAAGAGCATAGTACATAGGGATAGATTGGAAATATCTATTTTGATAATTTCTAGGAGACCAGCTACCTCCAGGATATTTAATCGTCACCTTTTTATCTTCTAAAAGACTTAAAGGTGTCCATGGCACAGAACTTTCTTGGTTTAAAGCTGTTAAGTAAACTATAGGCTTGACAATAGAACCAATAGGTCTTTTGCTTTGATAGGCTCTATTGAATTGAGATATTCCAAAATCTCGTCCTCCTACAATAGCTTGAACAAAGCCTGTTTGTACTTGTGTAGCTACAAGGGCTACTTCCAGTCTTTTATTTTTTGATTTTTGAAGAGCTTTTTTCTCAATAGAAGGTAAAACTTTTTGTATGCTTTCTTGTGCAAACCTTTGGGCTTTCAAGTTAAGTGTTGTGTAAATATGAGAACCTTCTTCTAAGTTAAAACCTAATTTTTTTATTTGATCTCTGGTAGCTTCTACAAAAAAAGAAACAGACCTGTTAGGGGTTATATGTAGTTTCTGTGGGAGAGGTTTATTTCTAGCTTCTTGAAAATCATCTTCAGAAATAAACTCGAGTTCTAAAAGTTTATCTAAAACAATTTGTCTTCTATTGAGGGCTTTTTGAGGTTGAGTGACAGGATTGTACTGGCCAGGACTACGAATCATTCCTGCCAGTAGGCTACATTCGTGTAAATGTAAATTTTGAATATCTTTACCAAAATAATAACGACTAGCCATCTGGAAACCCCGTATTTCAAAAGAACCTAGCTGTCCCATATAAACAACATTTAAATACATTTCTAATATTTCATCTTTTTTAGCCCTGTATTCTAACAAAAAAGCCATAGCTATTTCTGTAAGTTTTCTTTTAAAAGTTCTTTGAGAAGTTAGAAAATAATTTTTAACCAGTTGTTGAGTGATTGTGGAACCTCCTTGTAAAATACGACCTGCTAAAATATTTTTGATAGTAGCTCTAGCGATCCCTGTTAGACTTATACCTTGATGATCTAAAAACTGAGCATCTTCAATTGCCAGTACAGCATTTAAGCAGTATAGAGGAATATAACTTAAAGCAGTTATTTGTCTTAAAATAGACTGGTTGCCATAGTATTGTGCAAAAACTTGAGGTTCTAACTGAATGCTTCCTTCATGGATCAGACCTTTTGATCCATAAATTTGCAAAATATGATGGGCTGTTTTTTCAATAGAAATATTAAGATCAGATATTTCTTGCAAAGTATTTATAGCAAGAGAGCCAAAAGCTATAATATAGGGGGTATCCAGTTGAGATTTTTTTCTAAAGACGACACAAGATTGCAGTCCCTTCAGACGCATGTCAGGAAGCTTTGAAAGACATTCTTTAGCAGTGAGGATTGTATAATCACCAGGCAGGACAGGTTGATGAGAGAGGCGTTTTCTATAATCTCGTTGTTGAAACTCAGATAAAATTTCATCAAAAGAGATTTTTTGACCTGCAAAAAATTCTGTAGGGCTAGCAAAAAATTTTACAGGAGAAACAAATTTTTGACTTTGAAGTTTGTGTTGAATATCCTGATGAAGGTGATAAAGCCAAAAAGAAAGCCCCACACATAGGATGACAGTACACAGTGTGATGAGAAAAAAAATAACTTTCAAAATTTTCATACTTTTTAATCTTTGTCATACTTATTGCTTATTGTCGAAGTCATCAAGACATAAATGCGTTGCTTTCTTTTGCCTTACATAGTTTCTTTATTTTATTCCAAATTTTTGATTATCTGTAAGGTCCATTAAAGAAATACCTTTTCGTCTTTTTAGTTAGTAATTATCGAAGCTAACACTTTCAAAATATCTTGATGAAATCTTATCTTGCTTTGTTAGATCTTTTATTTCTTAAAAATAAAAGAGCAATATGCTTCGCGTTATTTTGTTTTTGTCTTTAAAATCAATCTTTTGTTTATTTATTATATAACATATTTCAAGTCATAATAGAATAAATTATAAAAAAGAGTTTTTAGTTTGACTTTTGCTTTAAACATTGAGTAAAAGGTAATCTATCAAATCAATTTCGTTCATTATTATTATTAAGGAGGTTATTATGAAATACCTTAAGATATTTTCTATGATGAATTTCTTTTTGTACAGTCATATAAGCTTTGCTCAACCTTGCGTAGAGGTTTATGATTTGCATGTTGTGACAAATACATTTACTAACAGCTCCACTATACAGTGGATATGGTCACTAGAAGGCCGTTGGAAGCATCAGACAGGAGTTGAACATCAAGTGGTAGAGGGTGAACTTCCTACTCTTTTTAATGGCAGTCAAATTGCACCAGATTTACAAGGTCCAGAACATTCTATGATGGACTCTTTGACTTATTTAGTAAACACAAATGTAAACAATTTATTAAAAGAACTTGTACTTGCATTTAGAAAAGAGCTACCCACATTTAACTCATGCATGAACAATGATGATATAAAGCCTAAAATGAAGATTCGGTTTAAATCAGAGCCCATGTGGATAAACCTTAATCAGAGAACTGAATATAATCTTCAGATTCTTATAGAAGACATTCTTCAAGAAAAATTTGCTAAATTTGGCCATGAAGTCATTTTGTTTCACTCAAAATAAATCATGCCGTCTTTTGCACTAAAAGTAAACTGACCTCTGGTCACTTTTGGGTTGTCAGCCGAAGGCTATTCGCCTTCTTAAATGCTGGCAACCTCAAAAATCCGTTTATTTTTAGTGAAAGTGAAACAAAGTCTTTGATAGATTTTGTTTTAAGTGAAAGTTAAATTTTGCGGATCAGGCCAATACCGACAGTATTCAGAATCAATGTGATCACAAACAATAATCCTCCAACAGCAAAGCAAGTAAGATATTCTATGCCATTAGCTGGTGTATCACCTAATGAAACTTGTATGATATAGGCTGTCATGGTTTGAATACTCTCTAAAGGGTGAATTAAAAACTTAGGAGTAGAGCCTGCTGCTAAAGCTACAGCCATTGTCTCTCCTGTTGCCCTTGATATAGCTAAGAGAACAGAAGCTCCAATACGTCTTGCAGAGGCTGGTAAGATAATTTGTGTGATCACCTCAAATTGTGTAGCTCCTAAAGCATAGCCTCCTTCTCTTAAAGATGTAGGTATTGCAGAAAAAGCATCTTCTGAAAGAGAAGATATCATAGGTAATACCATAATCCCCACAACAATTAATCCACTTAAAGCATTGAAAACTTGTGTTTCAGGAAGAATGATTTTCAGTTGCGGGGTGATGAAGGTTAAAGCAAAGTAGCCATATACTACAGTGGGAATACCAGCTAGAATTTCAATAAAAGGCTTGAGAATAGTTTGAACAGGGGAAGAAGCATACTCTGATAAATAAATAGCCAGCATTAAACCTAAAGGCAATGCGAGGCAAATAGCTCCTAATACAATAAAACCTGTCCCTGCTACAAGAGGTAACACACCAAAAGATTTTGGAATAAATTGGGGTGTCCATTCTGTTCCAAAAAGAAAATCCCATAAAGAGACTTGTTGAAAAAAAGCCCAGCTTGATTGACCTATAATAAAAACTATTGTCAAAGTTGTAAGGATAGAGAGAACAAGGCAGCTGACTAATGACCACTTAAATATTTTATTAATTATTTTATTGATTGTATTGCTATAAATCACAGCTCTCACTCTTAATTGTCTAAGGTATACAATGAAGATGCATAACCTTCTTTTGGAAGTGGTATATAACCAATTTCACTTAATAGAGAAGCTACTTTTTTTAAGTAAAATTTTAAAAAGTTTTTTACATTAGGTTTAACTAATGAGGCTTTATTAACATATATAAAAAGAGGTCGTGATAGAGGAGAATAATTGCCATTTTTAATTGTAGATATAGTAGGGTAACGGGCTGGACCATTATGTTTAACAGGTATCAATTTGATTTTGCTTTTGTTCTCTATATAATAAGCATAGCCAAAATATCCCAACGCTCCTCGATCGCCTGCGACTCCTTGTACTAAAACATTGTCATCTTCACTTCTATTAAAGTCAGGTCGACTCGCTTGGGTTTTCCCATTGATGGCTTCTGTGAAATAGTCAAAAGTTCCTGAATCTGTACCTGGTCCATAAAGACGAATAGGTACAGATGGCCAGCTAGCTCTTATGTCTTTCCATGTTTTCACAGTACTACCTGGTTGCCATACTTTTTTAAGTTCTTGTGCAGTCAGAAAATCTACCCAGTTATTTGCTTTATTTGTCACAATAGAAATACCATCGTATGCAATAGGAATTTCTAAGTATTGTATTTTTTTTTGTTGAGCTTCTTTAGCTTCGATTTCTTTAATTTTGCGAGAAGCATTGGTGATGTCTATATCCCCTCTAATAAATTTTTTAAACCCGCCACCTGTACCAGAAACACCTATCACTACACGTATGCGAGGATTCTCTCTTAAGAACTCTTCTGCCACAGCTTCTGTAATTAAGAAAACAGTACTTGAGCCATCTATTTTTACAGATGAGGCTTTTGTTTTTTGAGTTTTTTTGGGATCCCCGTAGAGTGGTTGCTTGATCAATTGTATTAAAGTGATAGTTAATAAAGCTGTGATATACAAATAAAATACTCGAGACATTCTTTTTTCTCCCCTTCTAATGTTCTGCCACTTGTTCTGCTCTACTTATTGTTTTGTTGAAATAAATCTAAACTTAAACTTGGTTAAATTTGGACTTAAACTAAGATTAAGGTATAGACAATACGTGAGATAAATCAATAGTTTGAAAAAAACAATAATTATTTTATTCTGACACATTGTATCAAGTTTATATAGGCTTATGGACGAAAGGTGAGTGGATAGCTAAAAATAACTATGAGCATCATACTTAGAGGCCTTTATTACTTTATTACTAAGATGTCTTTATAAAAAAAGAAGCCACAAGGACCTCTTTTTATTTTATTAACCAGTTCTTATCTTACAACAGTAAAAAATTTGAATTATTCTTTTCAGATAAAGCCAAGTCTTTAGGGTTGAATTACTTTAGAATTGGATTATTAGAATGAACTGTCATCTACTAGAATATCTATTATTCAAGGTAAACACCCTGTTTTTTAACATTGTGTCTATCTGGGATCCCGGGATCCGGGATCTGGGATCCGGGATCCGGCAACCCGGCATCAAAAAGAAATCTTGTTTCCTTAATATCGTGTAAAGAGACGAGAGGATCCTCCCCTACTCAAAATGAGCGGATTTTTTAGATGTTGCCTATTTTGTCAAAGGCGAAAGCCTTTGCGGTCATTGCCCAAGGTGTAAGAAGGAACTTTTTCCTTAACATGTAGTTAAAAAACGAAGGGATCCTCCCTACTAAAAGTGGTCAGGCTTTTGAGGCAATGACCATTTTGTCAAAGGCGAAAGCCTTTGCGGTCATTGCCCAAAAGTAGCCAGAGGCTAGACCACTTTGAGTGAAACAACTCCTTAACATCGTGTTTATCTGGGATCCGGGATCGGGCAACCCGGCATCAGAAGGAAATCTTTTTCCTTAACATTGTGTCAAAAGACGAGGAGATCCTCCCTACTAAAAGTAAGCGGACTTTTGAGGTAGCCAGCCTTTGATTGACGGCGGTAGCCGTCGGGCTGGCTACCCAAAAGTGACCAGAGGTCAGTTTACTTTTAGTGAAAAAGAGAGGTGTGGTTCATTTTGAGTGAAACAACTCCCTAACCCCACCCCCCGCCCTTCGATTCTGCTTTTCCATCTTGTTTTTACTTGAGAATAGGGCAGTGTGAGCCTTCCGAAGTCCTCAATTGAGCTTGCTTTTAAAGAGCAAGCTCAATTTGCGGAAGATCTCCAGGCTCCCACTGCCCCATCCTCTCTTTAATTACTTTTTTTTGAAAGTTATGCAGAATCTAAAAAGAATAAAAAAACAAAAAGAAACTCTTTTTTCCTTAACATGGTATAAAGAAATAAAAAGATCCTTTTTCTGGGATCCGGGAACCGGCAACAAAAGGAACTTTTTCCTTAACATCGTGTTAAAAAACGAGGAGATCCTCCCTACTAAAAGTGGTCAGGCTTTCTAGGTTGCCAGCATTTGAGAAGGCGATAGCCTTCGGCTGGCAACCAGAAAGTAGCCAGAGGCTAGGCCACTTTTAGTGAACCAAACGCTTACTTGAGTGAAAAATTACGATGTACGTCATAGAGTGCAACTGCTAAGCTAGTAGAAGCATTTAAGCTATGGGTTTTTTCGACCTGAGGAATAGTAAGGATTTGATCGCAAACCCCTTTGATTCCTTTACGTAAGCCTTTACTCTCCGCTCCTACAATCAATATAATTTTTTTAGGGAAAGTTTCTTGCCATAAAGGTTTTGAATTTTTCTCTCTATATGTTTCTAAACCATATATCCAAAAACCTAAATCTTTGAGTTTTTGAAGTTCATTTAACAAATTAGATACAATTTGTATGGGGACATGTTCTACTCCACCACTGGCTACTTTATGCACAGCAGGTGTCAGATGAACACAGTGATGCTTGCCAAGTATAATACCGTAAACTCCAAAGAGCCATGAGGATCGCAAGATATTTCCAAGGTTTTGTGGGTCTTCTAAAGAATCAATGGCAACTAAAACAATTTGCTTGCTTTTCTTCACAATACTCCAGTCCCAAGTGGGTCGACTATGGCAATCTAAAGCAAGTCCTTGCCAATTTTTTAAAAAATTTTCTCTCTTATATGTAATAGGAATTTTATGGTTCAGTAAGAGAGCATGCAACTCTTTAAGTGCTACCGACTTTTTCCATTGATGGGATAGGTAAGCTATGGAGATACTCCAAGGCCTAATTTTAAGAGTTTCTTTACAGGCATGTAGCCCGATAATTCTTCTATTAGGTTTTTGAGTAAATGCTCTTTTAATATTTATTTTCATATTTATAATAAAAAAATATTGACCTGTTATTTGTTCTTTTTTAAAAAGGTGTTTTGTGTTACTTTATATAAACAGTGCAGAAAAATAATAAATATAAGGGCCGCTAGCTCAGTTGGTTAGAGCATCTGCCTTTTAAGCAGAGGGTCTCTGGTTCGAGTCCAGAGCGGCTCACCATTTATTATTATAACACTGTATGACCCCTTCGTCTAGTGGTCTAGGATATCACCCTTTCACGGTGAGGACACGGGTTCGAGTCCCGTAGGGGTCGCCATTTTTACAAATAAGATCAACATGACTCAAAACAATACACTCTCATTGGATTTGTGAAGGTTTTTTAGAGATTTTAAAAGCATTCTTTAAGAAAAAAGCAAAGTCCTTGTTAAAGATAATTGTAGTGATTATGAAGTAAGCTATTGAAATTATTGAATTAATTAAATTCCCTTTTTATTAAAAAGTTTCTAAGAAATTCTTAAAGCCATGATAATAAGCTGACTTTAAATATAGGTGGTAAAAAATAAGTGAGGTTTTTTGACAATGACTCAACAAAAGCCAGATCACTTTATTCAAAAGATTATCAAACAAGATATAGCCTCTGGCAGAATAACTTCTGATGGACTGGTCACACGCTTTCCTCCAGAGCCCAATGGTTATCTTCACATTGGACATGCTAAGGCTATTTGCCTTAATTTTGGACTTGCTCAACAATTTGGAGGACGATGCCATCTTAGGTTTGATGACACCAATCCTGAAACAGCTGAAATGCACTACATTAAAGCTATCAAAGAAAATATTCAATGGCTTGGCTTTGATTGGGGGAAACATCTTTATTATGCCTCTGATTATTTTCTACAACTTTATCAATGGGCTGTTTTTTTAATAAAAAAAAACTTAGCTTTTGTAGATGATAGCACCCCTCAAAATATTCAAAAAATGCGAGGTTCTTTTACCGTCCTTGGTCAAAACAGTCCCTTTCGTAATCGCAGTATAGAAGAAAATTTAGAACTGTTTGAGAAGATGAAAGATGGTCATTTTGAAGATGGTAGCAAAGTTTTGCGTGCTAAAATAAACATGGCTTCTGGTAATATGAACATGCGTGATCCTATTATGTACCGCATACTTAAAAAAAAACCTCATCCACGAACAGGTCATACATGGAGTATTTATCCTACGTATGATTTTGCCCACGGACAATCTGATGCGATTGAGAAAATCACTCATTCTCTTTGCACATTAGAATTCGAAGATCATCGCCCTTTGTATAATTGGTTTTTAGAAAAGTTAGAAATTACAAATCCTCCAAGGCAGTTTGAATTTGATCGCCTTAACTTAGATCACACTATTTTAAGTAAAAGACATCTCTTAGAGATGGTCGAGAAAAAATATGTACAAGGATGGGATGACCCGCGTATGCCTACTATAGAAGGGATGAAACAGCGTGGCTATCCGGCTTCTGTTATTGTAGAACTTTGTGACTTGATAGGGGTGACAAAAGATCAATCGACAATACAAACATCTTTGCTTGAAAATCTTTTCAGAAGGGAGCTTGGACGTACTTCCTGTCGTTTGATGGCTGTGATAGATCCTATAAAAGTTATTTTAGCAGGCAAGGTTTCTGAAACCCTCATAGCCAAAAAACATCCTCAAAAACCAGAATTAGGTAAACGAAATATCCCTTTCAATCAAGATATTTTAATTGAGAAAAGTGATTTTGTAAATAAACTCCACAAAGTGGGATTGCATGTACGTTTAAGATACGCTTATGTTATTCGATGTGATGAAATTGTTAAAGATCAAAACGGCCAAGTACAATATTTAAAGTGTTCTTATTATAAAGAAACCAAAGGAGGTCAAATTCCTTCTGAAGATCGAAACATTCAACTAAAAAAAGGCGAAAAAATACCTATTATTCACTGGGTATCTGCTAACTTATCTTTGCCCATTAAGGTATATCATTATGATCATTTGTTTCGTTTTAAAAAGGGGGGATGTCTTGCTAGCGGTGAGGATTATAAAACATATTTGAATCCCAGCTCTTTGGTCATAGAAACAAATGGTAGAATAGAGCAAAGTGCAAGTTTATTGTTTGCAGATGATCCTGACCCTCAAGATCTTCAAGCTCAGCAACATCCTGTTCAATTTGAAAGATTAGGTTATTATATGCCGAAGTCTTACGAAGAAAAATCAAAAGATATTATATTTTATAGGGTTGTCGCTTTGAAATGAAAAAAACATGTACTTTTATTATCCATAATCTCTATATCATCATAAATCCATAGACATAGACATAAACTGATAAGGAAACTGATAGGGCAAATAATGAAAAGCCCTCATAATGAGGGCTTCTATGGGTCAAATGCATTTGACTGGTGAAAAGAAATATCTAATCATTATCACTACCTGGATCGCTATCTTTGTCACCGCTACAGTCAACTGTTGTAACTGTATCAATAGCCTTCCATTGTGTTCCTGCATCATAAACAGAAGCACCTGCTTGATGACTTATAAATCCTGATAAAGCAAATACACATAATAATAAATATAAATAACGCATTACGTCCTCCTTTGTAAAATGATTGATATAATATTAATTAATACTACTGATATTATTGTAACCTAATTTAAAAGGCTATGGCAATCTTTTTTTTTATTTATCTGTATTTATGTCTTAAGTTTGAGACAAATTTGAGACAAAAATCAAAAATTGTCTCAATATGAAACAGTTTTGCTTTACTCAAAGAGATCTCATTTGGGTCAGATGGATCAAGATGGATCAAGATGGATCAAGATGGATCAAGTAAAAGTAGTCAGAGCGTTATAGGCTGCCACTTGCTGTGCTTCTCTTTTGCTTTTTCCAGAGCCTTTTGCAATAATCTTTTCATTAACTAATACATCTGTATAAAAAATTTTATTATGATCAGGCCCTTCTGTTTGTGTGAGAACATATTGAGGGATACATTGATACCTTTGCCATGTCATCTCTTGTAGCTGTGTTTTATAATCTTTCAAGTGAGTATGATGCAGTGTATGGGATATATTTTTTAATTCTTCATTAAATACTCTTTCTATAAAGGTTCTGCTATTTATTAAGCCAGAGTCTATATAGATAGCTCCAATAATGGCTTCTAAGGCACTGGATAATAAGCGTGGTTTGTTATGTCCTCCGGTGAGGACTTCTCCTTTGCTTAAACAGAGAAAATCTGGTATTTGTAATTCCTTTGCTATAAGGGCTAAGCAAGGCTCACCTACAAGGTAAGCTCTTTTTTTAGAAAGGTGGCCTTCATGATCCTGAGGAAATTTCTTCATAAGAATATCAGTGATTGCTAGTTGTAAAACAGCATCACCTAAAAACTCTAAACGTTCATTGTCTTTTGTCTGACCTTGTTCTTTAGCAAAGCTTTTATGGGTTAAAGCTTCTTTTAACAGTTGAGAATTTTTAAATTGATATTTGAGTATATCTTCTATAGGTTTCATTGAACGCTCATGGCAAATTTGCGTACCCCAGCTGTTTTTACAATATCAATAATAGCAATGACCTGTCCGTGAGAAACATCTTGGTCAGCAGAAATAATAGCTTGAGTATTTGGATGAGTTTGAGTGATAGCAAATACTTGGTTTTGGAGCTGTTCTGAGGTGACTGTTTGCCCGTTAAGATCTATTTGACCATAGCGATCTAAAGTAACATGAATAGGGGATGGAGGAGACTCTATACCAGAAGAAGCTTGAGGAAGCTGAACATCAAGAGAAGAACGCACCAACATAGGAGTTGTAACCATAAATATAATCAAGACCACCAAAATAATATCTACAAAGGGGGTCACATTAATATTTGCAATAGGTTCATTATCATCATTCATCATCATTTTTAGGTTGGTTTCTTTCCATGTTTTGCATTTCTTGCTTACAATAAGCAATTCCAATTTGTCTAACAGCATCCATATTTGTTAAGATCATTTTGACCATTTTAGTAAATGTATTAAAAGCAATCACAGCTGGAATAGCCACAAAAAGCCCTACAGCTGTAGCCACAAGAGCTTCTGCAATCCCATTCATTACAAGAGCCATTTGACCAGAAGTTGCTGTGGCTACTCCTAAGTCTTTAAAGGCTTTCATAATTCCTAAAACAGTACCTAATAAACCTATAAAAGGAGCATTTGAACCAACAGTAGCTAAAAAGTTAAGTCCTCTTTCAAGCTTTGGCTTTTCTCTTATAGCATAAAATTTAAAAATCTCATCAAACCCATGATCTTGGCCATCTTTGAAATACTGAAGGGCTTGTTCTAAGGCTTGCCCTTCAAAGCTATTGAGAAAGAGGTGATCTAGTTTGCTTAGTTTATTATATTTCAGAGAATTCTCTAATTGATCTCGAAAATCCTGACTGGATTTAAGTGCAGATCTTAAAATAATTGTACGCTCTAGTATAATAGCTATGCTGAGGATAGATAACAAGATCAATAGCCATAGGATGGGTGTGATGCCACCTTGAGCTACTGAAAAAAGGCTTTCTATTAAAAACTGATCATTCATTATGAGGTCCGTTTATCTTAATCATGTTGATCAAGGTATTTTAGTACTAAATATTTTTTAAACGTTTTTTATAGTCTTGTGCGTGCAATGTTAGTTTCAGATGTTGGTTTTTTGATTTCTGTGGCTGTAGGTACAGAAGTGGTAGATTCAATAAAGGGTTCATCTATTATAGTATCAAGAGTTCCTTTCATAGCACCTTCTGTCGTTTTATGAGTCTTAGGGGTAAAAGGAGAAATTAATGTTTCTTTCATTTGAGCTAAAACCACGCCAGACAGATCCGCTTGCATTGCATTTATTTTATCCACAAGCACTTGATTTTGTTTAATAAGTATTTGGTTTTGTTTTTTAATTTGCTTTGTTTGTAAGAACCATGTCAACACTTCTCTAGCGATCCAGGCAAACAAAGTCAACCCTACCAACACAATCAAAAAAAGTGTCAAAAAAGCCATTTGATGAGCAAATATCAAATCCCATATATCACTAAAAAATGGCCTTACAGAAGGCAATAAAAAATCTAAAATATTCACCTCATTTGCTGTTTTCACTTTACTTTACACCGTATCTGATGAAGTTAAAATTAAGTTTCAAAAGACATACAAATTATCTTTATTGACTATAAATTATATACGACTTAATAGCAAGTTTTTTTTTCACTCAAAATGAGCCACACATTTCTTTCCCTAAAATTGAACTAGCCTCTGGCTACTTTTGAGCTGGATCTTCAATTTATTTCTTAAATTTCAAAATCATTGCCCTGAGACCAGACTCTTTCCCATTTATATCATTAGTTTTTATCACTTTTTACTCATTTGGCTTTGAAATTCTGTGCTTACAAATAAAAAATCTGGATGCGAATGGTAATGGGCAGTTAGCCCGACGACTGTCGTCGTCGATCAAAGGCTAACTGCCTCAAAAGCTTGTTCAATTTTAGGAAGGAGGATGTCCTCATTTCTTAACACAATGTTAAGGAAAAAGATTTCCTTCTGATGTTTGCTCTGACAGCAATTTTAGGAAGGAGGATGTCCTCATTTCTTAACACAATGTTAGATTTCCTTCTGATGTTTGCTCTGACAGCTTACGCTGTCCAAAAAGAGCAATGTCCAAAAGTAGCCAGAGGCTAGTTTACTTTTAGTGCAAATCAAATGAGGCAATGACCATTTTGTCAAAGGCGAAAGCCTTTGTAGGCAACACCCAAGATGTAAGAAGGAACTTTTTCCTTAACATGGTGTCAGAAGCAAGGAGATCCGCTCTACTCAAAATGAACAAGCTTTTGAGGTAGCCAGTCTTTTACGACGGCGATAAGCCGTCGGGCTGGCTACCCAAAAGTGGTCAGAGACCAGTTCATTTTGAGTGAAATAAACCCGACTTGACATTGAAACATGAATATTATAAAATTCCAGTAAATTTAAAGTTATGAGTTAGCAAACACGGCAATTAAAGCCAAATTTTATAAAATGCCAACAAATCTAAAGTTATAAGGAAGGAAGGATATAAATTATGTTGAAAAAAATATGTATTTATTTAGTTATTATCTTGCAATCAAATATGGTTTTTAGCTTTGATCTGACTGATGAAGGAATAGACAAAGCTATTCGAAATTATCTTTCATTTCAGATGGACACCATAGATGAGAGCGTTGTTGATGAATTCACTCAACTCGTAGAGAATAACCTTGATGTGTTTGGTTATATAGCAGAAGCTCAAACAGATCCAACTGTTTTACCTTATCTTGAAAAGTACAATGCTCTCAAGATGAAGTATACAGGTCAACCCATTAATGCAAATATTAAAGTTATTTTAAGTAATCACCTTATGAAAAATACTCAGCATGATAGAAGTATGATATTTGCTGGATATTGTGATTCTCTGACCCGTACTGTTTTCTTAGATCGCGGTTTTTGGAATTTTCACAAAGACAATGAAAAAATGAGAGAAGCTCTTTTATATCATGAATTAGGACACTGTGATTTAAACAGAAAGCACAGTGATGGTGGTGGATATGAACAAAGACAGCCTTATTTTTCTTTTATGAATCTTCACCTACTTGAACCATTATTGATTCCATATATTTTTGAGCAGGAGCAAGAACGAGAAGAGCGATGTTCTAGAGAAATAGACGCATGGAGAGGAGGTGGACCTCCTCTTACTTTTGTTTGTAATGGCTATTCAGATAAATGTTCTAGAGAAGTTGTAGAGGAATATATGAGAAGAGGTGGATATCCTGGTTGCAATATAGACCTTGAATCCTATCACTATGAATACGTTTTAAATAATGATTTAGATAGGGCTTTTGAAGCACTCAATGAAGAGCTTTTTTCAATACAAAATACTACTACTGGTGTGGAATATATTAATGATGGTGGTCGTATTAAATCTACTTATACCTACCGACAATTTGAACCATTATATCTCCCTATAATTAAACATATAACTATTGGTCCTGCTATTGCACCTACAGCACAAGATTTTTATGAAGGTTTTTAGAAAAACTTAGAGAAGGAAAAAGCTAAAGTCATTAAATAATATTAATTTGATGACTATCAGTCTTATCAGGTAATAATGTCTCTAAAAACATTAATAAAAGCACAATGCCAACATAATTTGGATTTTAAAAAATGCTTCATTGTACTTTAGTTAAAGGATAATGGGATAGATAATGATTTTATGCTGTTTCCAAAAGAAACTTCATTAAGAGTCCTAATGCACTCACTGCAAGAGTTGTCGCAGTGATTATAATCACAAGTATTCTATTGGTTAATGAAGATTTAAGCATTTCTATCTTTAATTGAACCTGTTCTATATCTTTCTTGGTATCAGCCCTTAGTTGCTCTATTTTTTCTGAAAGGTTATTGATATCTTTTTTAGTATCTGCCCTTAGCCGTTCTATATCTTTTTTAGTATCTGCACCTAGCAGTTCTATATCTTTCTTGGTATCAGCTCTTAAGTGTTCTATATCTTTCTTGGTATCTGCCCTTAGCTGTTCTATATCTTTCTTGGTATCTGCCCTTAGCTGTTCTATATCTTTTTTAGTATCTGCCCTTAGCTGTTCTATATCTTTCTTGGTATCAGCTCTTAAGTGTTCTATATCTTTCCTGAGGTGTTCTATATCTTTCTGAATAAGCAAGATATCTCTTTTATCAGCTACGCTTTGTAATTGGTTTTCTCTCCCCTTTTGCAAATCGATTAAAATATCGGCTTGCTGTTTTGTAAAACCACTATTTTGCAGACGTTGAAGTAATTGTAAATCTATTGCTGGTTGTTTCATGTTTTTGCTCCATTTCTATTATATAGCTTACTATGGTTAAGTTAATAGCAAAAATTTTACTTTTTATCACTATTATTTCTAGCTTACATAAGTTTGATGTATTTGTCAATAATGCATATCAAACCATGAAAAATCAGACTTAATGCATTAAAATAGTTGTTTTTAATCTGTACACTTTAATTTTATTCAATCTATATCATCTTAAATCAAAAATAAATTTCTTTGAAAATCTCAATATTATTATCTCAAATGGATTTTATACGTTGATTATACGTGATATTGCGATAGTGGGAAAGCTGGCTGTTAGCGACTATTTTTGTCATATATTGACAAAAATGGTCCTTGTCAACCCTTTGCTCCATACTTATATTTTATTATAATAATCCTTAGATGTTTTCAAAGCAGGAATTTAGGCTTGTAAATATAGGATTTTTATCTATAGTTTAGGATAATTTTAGCAAATTTTATATACTAAAAGAAAGTTGAGATGAATCTATAAAGGAGTAAACTTTTGGCAAAAATATTGCAAAAGTAATTTTAAAGTTTTAAAATATTGTAAATGTGAAGATGTTTTGAGTTTAAAATAAAGTTTAGAAGGTTGTAATGAAAAGTATAATGAAAAAAATTATTTTATCAGCTATTTTATTTATGGCTATCGTTTTGAATCTTTACAGTCAAGTTATGGCTACAGACCTTTCTGACAAAGGGTACCTAGGTCATCAAAGGGATTTTTCTGAAAATACAACAAATGATGAGTTAGACAACAGCAATCGTTTAACACCGGAAGAAATTCATAATTTTTTAGATACAATAAATACTTCTTTAGAAGCAGTAGCTAGCCGTTCTGGTTATCAATTAGATAAGTCTTACACATATTTAGATTTTGCAAAGAGTTTTTATCTTTTAGGTATTGGGATTGGGATAGTAGGAGGCTCTGCTGCTGTAGGAGGCAGTACTTATAACGCTGTATCTTCTGGTGCTGATTTTAATTTTACAACAGCAACAGCTACGGGCAGTGTTGTTTTAGGTCATATTATTGGTAATGTTATAACTGTGTTATTTCCTTTAGCTTCTGCTCCTGCTAAGATAAAGAAGGCTGCTACAATCACTACTGTAACAGGAGCTCTTATTACTAGTGCTACTGTGGGAGCAGGTGCAGCGTCGGCGGCTTCTTATGTAACTGAGACTACTGATATTCAACGGAATACCCCTATTCCTGGCATTTCTGATGCTACTTATGTCAATGATCATTATAGAATGAAACTGCACTATAGAGTGACACATGCTTCAGGATCTCACACTATAGAAAATGCTTGTTTATTATTTTTTTCTATTGATCCTTTTGGTGGACTTAATGATTATGTTATGAATTTCGAATTAGATGCTTGTGATGATAGTGATATATTTCCACAAGAGCAAAAAGGATGGATTAGAATAGGTGATTTTGTTGACCCTTCTGATATACTTATGGGACAGAGCAAGGTTGTTGCTTCAGGTCAATTTAAGTTATTAGGTCGGTAATGAAACTGTCCAGTTCAATGATCATATCAGAGAGTTTATCAGCTTTTAAGAAGCTGTTAGTTTTTTGATTGTTAGGCTTTGAGTGTTTGGATTTTGAGTGTTAGGTTTTGGATGTTAAATTTGTTTGAGCTTTGAGTGTTAGGTTTTGTTTGAGTGTTAAAGTTTTTTAGTTTGGTTGGTTGAATCTTTTCTCTTATCTTTAATTATATATTTTATATTGTAAGCCACTTTAAGCTTCCTTTTTTGATTTCTTATCATGATTATTTTAGTTTTAGATGGATTGTTTTATTTTTTTGTTGGTTTATTTGATTTGTTGAGATTTTATAAATTCAAACCAAGCTTTTTTGCTTAAATCTGGTTTAAAATTATTTTCACTATTTTTTGAAAGTTGCTGGAGCATCAATAAGCCTTTAAGGGCAATATGATAAGCTCCATTAGCATCTGCATTTTGAGGCATAGAATGATCTTTTAATTTGCTTGAATGAAAAAAGTGACCTCGATGATCTTTGACTGGTGATATCATCCAATCTTCATCTGTGTTAACTCTGCTATTACGCATTTGCAAAGTCAATTTAAATAATCTCATAAGCTCCTTAAAAAACTCTCTTTTATCTTGTTTTGTGATAGCCTCAATTAAACATTCTTCATCTTTAAACTCAATAGAATACTTTTTAAACAGCTCTATTATTTCTTGAGTTATATCCACTTTACGAGTATCCCATTGATTGTTCTTTTTGCTATCTCTAAAACTTTCTAGTCGGATGCCGTGACTGCATATCATCCATTTTTGTTGTAAGCCCTCTACTTTTTTGTTAAAGCTTTCATAATTTATATGAAATTCAAAATAATTTTCAGAAGGATGGAGACAAATCTGATCAAATTGACTGAAAAACTCTTTTGCTTTTCTTATAGTTTCATATCTTGGATAGAGTAAATTGATAAATCCTGTGGCAGGGCAAACTTTAGAGGTGTAATAAGAAGGAACATAAAAAATGAACCCTGTTTGTTTGCCCATTTTTTGAAAACTCTCAAACTTTTCAGTTAATTGTAAAGGTTTGAATAAACCTCCTAAGTCATGTGGCTCTTTATCCTTATCCTTAAAAATTAAGTAATGAAGTTTATCTATTAACATTTTTTCTAGCTTTTGATAAACTTGTTTTTCTACTTTAAAGCGACCTCTTTTAAATCCAAAATTCAAATCTTCAAAGACTACAATGGCATTATGTTTAACCATTAGTTTTGTAATTTTATGTACTACTTGAGAGAGATAACCTGTTTTAAGGTCTTTGATCTTTTCAATAGTATCCCAAGATTTTCTTGCCTGATCTCTTTCTTTTTCTCTGTTGTCTAAAAGTTTTTGGTAGTCTCTACCTTGATTCAAAGGCTCATTTAAACTATCTTGTTTCAAGATATTGCCTTTCTGGTCTATGACTGTGTAATAGGCTAGATGCCTTTCGCCTCTATCAATACCAATAATTTTCACATTATTTATATGTTTCTTAAGAGCTTGGTTGACTTTGTCATTAAATTTATTGACTTTTGACGCTTTAAAATTACATTCAATAGGTACGTGAAAGAAATATTGATTTTTTGTAAATCTTTTATCTTTGATAATATCATAATCAAATATATTTTTTTTGCTCTTATTTTTTTTGCTTTGAATAAATTGGCCTTTAAGGTGAGTAATTTTTTTTGCATTTGAAATAGAAGCTTTTCTATAGAACAGCTCTGCCTTGCCACTGAGTTTATAGATCACATCTTTAAGATTATCTTCATCAAACAAAGCTTTCCAATACATAGTATGAAGGTTCGGCTTACCTTTGTTGGATTTTTTCTTTTGAGAAAAATCCTTATTATAAATTTGGAATAAATAAAGCTTACCTTCTCGAACACACTGATCAATATAGCTTTTGGATATATCTTGAAAAGTGATTTTATACCCTTGATGTTCTACTTCACGATAAAAGTCATTTATTTCTTTATAATGTGTTGTTGGATTAAACTTAAAATCAAATTGCTTCCAGTCAGGGTGTTTTGCAATGGAATTTTTATAAAAATCAATCATCTTATACATATCTTGAAGATCAAAATCTTTCTTCTCAAAACCATTTTGAGTCTCTCCATTTTTGGTATGACTTGCATGATTTCTTATAGCTAAAATTTCTTCAGAAGGTGAGTAATTATTAATATTTTTCTGACTAAAAAAAACTTTTGGCAACATTTTACTGGCACCGGGTAATAACTTATAAATCATTTTTTCATAATGTTCACCATTATTTGGCACATCACTATTTTCAAATAATTTCTTATGTTTTTTATCCATTATTCCAAGAAAATACTGGCTGTCTTTTTTAAATAATACACAGAAATTATCTTTTTCTTTATTTTGATCCCAACCATCTGCCAATATAGGATTTTCAAAATTTAGTTTATATTTTTCTATACTGTAAGGTTTTTTGGTGAGATAATTGCGAGTTTGATTAAAAAGTGGAACAACAGCATTTATAGACTTAAATAAAACATCAAAGTCACTGTAAAATAAGCCATCCTTTTCAAAAATATCTTTTTGATCTTTATCATTCCCTCTAATCTGAATAGATAAGGGTTTTAAAAAATGGTATAAGTCCATTAAGGACTCAAGATATTGTTTGATAATATTTTTAGCTTTCTGATCATTTTTTAGTTTTTCATCCTTAGCATTTTTATATTTTTCTAATACTTTAATAGCTTTGGATTTTGCATCTTGTATATTTTCAAGTAGCCCAACTTTTTCAAATAAATTGCTTTCTTCATTTTTCTTTTTAATAGTGAGGGATTCAAAATATTTACAAAGAGGCTTATTAATAGCAATTTCTTTTTGTTCTTTTGTTGTTTTCCCTTGATCATCTTGATCTTCTTCTTTTAGTACTTCTTGATTTAATTCTTTATCTTTATACTGTTCAAAATATAACTCCAAAGCTTTATGAATATCATCAAAACTTAAATAAGATTGCTTTAGCCATTTTTCTCTATCTTTTAAAAGTTTTTGAGTTTCTTTTTTACCTTTTAGTAAAGGGTATACTTTTTCTGCAACATAATATTCAAGGCAACGTTGAATTACATTCCACTCACCAAAAAGATATTGTGATATATCTGTGATAGCCCGGTCATTTTTGATATAGAGTTTTTTAGGATCAGCTTCTTTTAATACCTTTAAAGATTCTATTAAATTTAGACTTTCTGTGATATTGTTTTCATTCTGATTGATCATTGTATTGATTTGTAAATTCTTTGAATATTGAATCTGGGTTTTTCATAATAGATAATCCTTTCATTTATTGTGTATTATGAGCTGTATTTAATTATGCATTGCATAATTAAATGCAGTGCAATTGACCAAAGGCAAAACCAAGATGCTGACAATACTATCGTATCAAATGAAGATATAATACTTGCCTTCTGTTTATTGATACTTTTTTTTATCGGTATAAATGCTATTTAACTTAAGCATCTAAAGTATTTTATGAACCAAAAAATATAAAAACAGTTAAATCGTCTCAATTTGAATCAATCATTTGATAAAAGTGTTTCAAAATGTATCAGTTATTTAATAATTAATAATATTTTTTATTTTTATGCTTTAGCTAAAATTTAATCTACCGATAAGTTTATATGTTCTTACAAAATCAATTTTTTCATCAAAGCATACATATTTTTAAAACTATATTTTAATAAATTTTTAAATTTAATTCATTATTTCAAAAAAGGAGAAATTATGTCCCACTCTACCAATAATAATAAAACAAACTTTGACAATCCATATCAATACACAAGAGCTATTCGCTTTAAATTAGAACCTCAAAAACAAAGTAAATGCTTTTTGAAAAAAATAAAGCAGAACAATCAAGAAGAAATTAATCTTAAAGATTTATCAAATCTTTTGCTAGAAATATATGAAAGTTTACATCAATTGATCTATGTAGATAGTAAAAAAGAAGAAAAGAACGATCAAGATTCCAAAGATAAGAGTAAAAAATATAGCAAAAAAATATCTATCAATAAAACATGGCTTAAAACTTGGCACAAAGAACAATTCTACTATTTAATCAAAGAAAGCAACAACAGGCAAGGTAAATATGCTCTTAAAGATTTAAAACCTATACACTATTTAAATCAATGGTTTCAAAACTGGGGAGAATTAAGCAAGCAGTTTAAAAATCTGTCTCAAAAGCCATTAGAAGATCAGGCTCGAAAAAGTGAAATAGCTCATATCATTAGGAGTTTACTGAATATAAAGAATTTACCTTATATTATGGATTTTCTTAAAGAACTTCATACTAAAAATACACAGCTAGATGAAAAAGTTAAAAAGCTTAAAGAAAATTTAGAGAAGGCACAGAAAGACCTCAGAAATGCAGAAAAAGAATATTTATCTAGCAGTGCAGAAGGTATTGAAATAGCCAAAGCTAGCTTTAACTATTACACTGTTAATAAAAAATCAAAAGAAGACTATAGTAGAGAATTGGAAGAATTGAAAAAAAAGAAAAAAGAAAATCATTTTTCAAATATTGAAGAAGGTAAAAATAACACTTTTTTAATAAAGTTAGATGCAAACCATTTTTTAAATAAAAAGCTTAAGGATATAGAATCAGATCAAAAAATAAAAAAACAAGCAGAAATATTCACATTTAAAAGTGAACAAGAAAAAGAATGGCTTAAAAGATATTGTGCTGAGTATAAGCTTGGAGATATAACTAAAGACACCTGTCATCTTTCCTTAGATAGAACGTATGATTTGATGAAATCTTTTAAAGCAGAACAAAAATCTATTTTTTATGAAGTGATGGCTCATATTGCAAGTGATGAAAAGAAAGGGAGTAGTTACACAGTCAAAAATAAAAATCTTAAAGATTATGAATTGAGTTATAAACATCTTAATCAAGAAAGTATCAATAAAACATTTTCTTTATTCCAATTTAATGACAACCATAAAAATTTACATTATAGAAATAGATCAGTAGAAAAATATAATGAGTTTGTGAAGCTAACTAAAGACATTCAAAAAGAAGGCAAAGCAAAAGAAAGAGGAAAATGGCTTTTTTGTTCAAATAAAAATCATCGTTTTTATTTTACAGAATATGGTGAATTTTGTGATTACTACAAAAAAATAGCACAGGACAGAGGTAAACTCATTGCTCAAATCAAAGGCATTGAAAAAGAAAGAGATGAAGCTGTGCAGACAGAGTATTGGAGTTTAATTTATATAAAAGCTCATCAAAAGCAACTTTGGTTGATACCTAAAAGCAAGATGCAAGATGCTAAAAAAAATATTAATCGTCTTCAAGATAGGCAAAGTAATTCACTTCAAAAAGATAACTTTTGTATTTTTGAATCTTTAACTATGAGAGCCTTACATAAACTGTGTTTTGCTGAAGAAAGCACTTTTGTAAGAGATATGCCAGAAGATTTACAGAATCTTCAAAAACAAGCTAAAGAAATCAAAACTGATGGAGATAAACAAAAGGTCAAAGAAAAAGATCAGAAAAAACTTGAATATCTCAAAGAAGTATTAAAGTCAGATTACGCTAAAGACAAACTACAATTGGAAAACTTCAATCTAAAAGAAGTTAATAAAGCGGAAACCTTGCAAGAATTTGAAAAAGCTTTAGAAAAAAACTGCTACTATGTTGTTCAAAAAACATTTGCTAATAAAGAAGATAAAGAGGATTTCATTAAAAAGTTTGATGTCATTGTGTTAAATTTAACTTCTTATGACTTAGAAAAACGAAACAAAAATACTCATCAAAACCCTCACATTGAAACTGAAAATAAATATCATACTGATTTATGGCAAGCCTTTTGGAGTAATTTTTGGAATAAAGAGATAAATGTAAAAAAAATTAATGTGGGTGAAGTACGTTTAAACCCTGAAGTTAAAATCAGGTATCGGAGTATCGATAAAGATTTAGAAAAATACCTTAAAGAAAGAGGTTTTTCTGATCAATTTAAGCATCGTAGGAAGCAGGAGCAAATCACAGTTAATTTCACTTTAGCACTTAATGCAGGTAAGAGATATGAAGAACTTGCTTTTACAAAACCTGAAGAAATAAGAGAGAAAATCGATAACTTCAATCAAAACTTTAATAATGAGCATGATTTTAAAACAGCTTGGAAATATGGCATTGATCGAGGACAAATTGAACTGGCTACTTTATGCCTTGTCAAATTTGATCCTGATAAAGACATGTACCAAGTCAATGGTAAAAGCATAGCTCAGCCTACTTTTCAACAAAAAATTAAGTGTTATACCTTAAAAGACTACAATCATTCAAAGCCTTATGATGATGGTAAGGAAAGAAAAGAAACTGATCGTAAGGCTATTAAGAATCTCTCTTATTTTCTTGATAAAAATAAAGAACCCAATAAAGATATTTTTGAGTCTCATTCTGTCTCTTGCTTAGATTTGACCACAGCTAAGGTGATCAAAGGTAAAATTTTCACCAATGGTGATGTGATGACTTACTTGAAACTCAAGAAAGCATCAGCTAAACGCCAGCTTTATGAAATTTATGCTCAAAGCAAAATAAATGCAAGTGTAACATTGGAATGGAGTGAATACAAAGATGGTAAAGAAAAAGAACATCATCCTGAAGGTGTTTTGAATATAAAGTATGGTGAAAAAGAAATAAAAACTATTTATGAATATTCCACAAAATATAAAGATGTTCTATCTAAGGAACAAATTAAAACAGATCTCAATCGCTATCTTGAGGAACTATTTAAAAATAAGACAAGTCATACACCTGAAATTTTACAAATCAATCATTTAAGAGATGCCATCACTGCCAATATGGTAGGTGTGATCTGTCACTTACAGAAAACATATCCTGGCTTTGTGATTTTAGAAGATCTCGATCCAGGAAAAGTCAATCGTGTATCAGATGGTTTTCAAGATGATGAAAATATTGCCCGCAGATTAGAGAATGCTCTTTATAATAAGTTTCAAGCTTTGGGTTCAGTTCCGCCTCATGTTAAAGACATTATTCAACTGAGAGAAGATGTCAGAGATGAACAACAGAAATGTGCAGTAAATATAAATACAATTGAAGACAATATAAAGAAAGTTAAAGAAGAACTCAATAAGTTAAATGAAAAAACGCCTCAAAATATTATTGATAAATACAAAAGAGAATTAAAAGTTTTAGAAGACCAGAAAAGTCAATATAATAAAAATTTTGTCAAGTCTTCACAAATAGGAGTGATTGTTTTTGTGGACGAAAAAAATACAAGTCAAAACTGCCCTTACTGTGAAAAAGGACAGCCAGCATCAGAAAAAAACAAAAAAAAGAAATTCCAAGAAAAACAGTTTGTTTGCCAATTATGTGGTTTTAATACTCAAAATCTTAATAAAGAACATATTTTAAAAGACATCAATGACCCTGATAAAGTAGCGGCTTATAACATTGCTAAAAAGCTAAAAACCTCTAATGAGATTGGTAAAATGGAGCCACTTCAGTCTCAAAACACTGAAGGTAAAAATGTACACAGTTATCAAAATAAAAATCATCGGACTAAACAAAAGCATGATAACTCAAAAAAAGGTGAAGCCTTCAACAAACAAAAGCACAATCTACAAAAAATCCATCCACTACAGAGCAATCAAAGGCAGGCAAATTCAAAGCAACTAAAACATCAACCCTTTAAAGATTTAAAAAAGATGATCAGTGAAGAAAATGAAAGGCCCCATCCTTAAAAAACAAGCTACAATTATAAACAAATGTCAAATTTAGGATTTATCTTTTAAAAATATTTTTTAAAATATATGGTAATCTATGTTGTGGTCATTGCCCAAGGTGTAAGAAAGAAATTTTTCCTTAACATTGTGTTAAAAAACGAGAGGATCCTTCCTACTCAAAGTGAACAGGCTTTCTAGGTTGCCAGCTTTTGAGAAGGCGAAAGCCTTCAGCTGGCAACCAGAAAGTGACCAGAGGTCAGTTCACTTTGAGTGAACCAAATTATATGTTGTTGTCAAAAGAAGCTTCATTAAGAGTCCTATATTCCTAGTGTACATAAGTTTGATGTATTTATCAATAATGCATATCAAATATGAAAAATCAGACTTGACGCATTAAAATAGCTGTTTTCAACCTGTGCATTTTGTTCAACCTATATCTTACAGTCAGGGATGACCCATCCTTCTTGATCATTTTTATCTTAAAATGAATTAGGATAAAAAAATAATAATAACTCAGAAAATCACAATATTGATTGAACTTAATTAGCAGATTCTCAAAATGAAAATAAATTTTCTCTAAATCATAAAAATTTTTGTTTTAAGAACTAAAGGATTAAGCATTTTTTACCGATAAATCTAATATGGAATCTTATGTCTCTATATCTTTTTTGAATGATTTTATTTTTTGTCCTCGCTCTATTTACTTTCATCAAATTTATGGTAGGCAAGAGCAAATCTCTTACCAAGATATTCCACAAATTGCAGGCAAAGTAGCCCATCAAACTATTGATTCCAAATCTTATAGCACTCGCAAAAACATCCTGCAAGGCATTCCTGTTTATTCTTCAAAATACCAAATATATTGCCACACATATTATTAAAAATAAAATAGAAAATCAAAACCACTTACTAAGAAAAGTTCGCAACAAAGATCATTCGATTAGGCAAAGTATTGAAAGGCTTGATATTTTCAAAGAAAATCTTAATTCACGTCAATTAACACTGAAAGAAATTTTAGGATTTGAAGGTATTGCTTCTAAAGAATATTTTAAAATTTTGTTTAGAGATTGCAACTGGATTGTGCGAAGACCAAGAGTGAAACATGATCCTATCAACTCTTTGCAAGATACGGGTTATACAATGCTTTTTAATTTTATTGAAGGTTTATTGGGGCTTTATGGTTTTGATGTTTATAAAGGAGTGTATCATCAGTGTTTTTATCAGAGGAAGTCCCTCGTGTGTGATTTAATAGAACCTTTTAGACCTATTGTGGATGCTCGCATTAAGAAAGCGTATGGACTTGGACAAATCAAAAAAGAAGACTTTATAGAGGTCAATAAACAATATCGTCTTTTTGGAAAGAAAAGCCAACCTTATATTGCGTGGCTTTTAAAAGCTATTTTGAAACATAAAAATCCTATGTTCTTTTATGTGCAACAATATTATAGATGCTTTATGCAAGAGAAGCTTATAAAAGATTATCCAATTTTTCTTTTGTCACAGCAAGAGGAGGATAAATGTTGATTGTGGCTTATGATATTAGCGAGGATAAATTAAGAGGAAAGCTAGCTAAGTTTTTGTGCAAATTTGGCTATCGTTTACAATATTCTGTTTTTCAAATCAGGAACAGTGAAAGAATGTTAAATAATTTAATATCAGAGATAGAAGGTTCTTTTGTTAAACATTTTACACAATCTGATAGTGTGATTATTTTTTCTTTGAGTCGAACTTGTAAGGTGATTAAGTTTGGTTATGCTCAAAATGATGATGAGGATTTAATCTTTGTAGCTTAAAGTTAGCAAAGTTAGGCAGGTAAAGCTAAAAAAGAATTTTAGCTTTATTTTTTTTAGAGATTTGAGTATCTCTTGATTTGAAATTTTATTTCATGGGTTTTCAGATTTATTATTGCATTGAAAATAATTTTTGATAGATTTTTTTAGATGCCTTTCTATAGAGTTTTGTGTTTTTTTATTAAGTTGAGGTATTATGATGTTGTTAGTGCTTCTATAACCTGGTGCAAATGATCGTCTTAAGCAATTATGTTTTTTGACGAATTTTATAATTTTTATTTTTTCAAGCAATGAGATGTGACGCAAAAGATTTCTTAAAAAAGTGTTGAGTTGAACATCAGAATAATAATAGGTGTTTTTTTTCAATTTCAAAACCTGGACCCGTTCTCATAAAATTAAGATCGATCAAGGTATTATTTTTATTCATAAGTACATTTCCATGAAATCCATGAAATATAGTTATAGAATATCATCATAAGAATAGAAAGTCCATTCAGAAAGATTCAAATTTTCGCATTTTTTAAGTTTTATTTTAGGTTTTAGGGTTGACTTTGGTTGATTATGAGGTTAATATATTACGTATAGGTCTTTTTTGTTGTGGTTTAGAGGTTATGCAAACCTTGGTCTTAATGTAACTTAATGTAAGGAATAAACTTAAGATGGCAAAATTATTGGTTTTAAAAAGAAAATTTAGTATATTATTTCTGCGAAACCTAGATATTTTGCACCTCAAGGATTGAAAGGGACTTATAAATTTCTACTGTTGTAGATCTTAAAGGATATATTGATGGTCGCTTCTATTGAAAGGGACTTATAAATTTCTACTGTTGTAGATTGAAGATTTTGATTTAAAAGCTATAAATTGAAAGGGACTTATAAATTTCTACTGTTGTAGATACAAGCCCTGCAAATCTTACTTTATTATTGAAAGGGACTTATAAATTTCTACTGTTGTAGATGTTAATGTTGGCTTTGCTCCACAGTTTATTGAAAGGGACTTATAAATTTCTACTGTTGTAGATCCGGTGTTATTGCCTCAAGGGCTGTATATTGAAAGGGACTTATAAATTTCTACTGTTGTAGATAGATATTCTTTTGCATCAATTCTATCATTGAAAGGGACTTATAAATTTCTACTGTTGATTCATTTTCACTAAAAATAAACCAGCCTCTGGCTGTTTTTGGGCAATCAGCCCGACGGCTCTCGCCGTCGATCAAAGGCTGATTGCCTCAAAAATCCGTTTATTTTTAGTAGGAAGAATCCTCTTGTCTCTTTACAAGATGTTATGGAAACAAGATGTTTATTTCACTTTGATATTTTGCCATTGACAAAATGGTCATTGCCTCAAAAAATTATGCATTTTGAGTAGAGGAGGATCTCTTCGTCTCTTGAATACATGTTAAGGAAAAAAGGTTTCCTTAACAGGTCCGCCTGCTCTTAAGGATCTAAAAACAATCGGATCGTAATGCATTTGTTAGGTGATTGAAAGGGACTTATAAATTTCTACTGTTGATTCATTTTCACTCAAGTTGATGATGATGGTCGGACGGCTTTAATGTATGCAAGCCAGAATGGTCATATAGATATTGTAAGGCTTTTAATAGAACAAGATGCTGACGTAAATTATCAAGATAATAATGGAAATACTCCGGTATCACTGGCCAGGGAAAATGGACATAATGACATTGTAAGAGTTTTGAATGATGCCGGTCCAACTCCGACACCATCTCCAAGTCCAACCCCGGCCCCGAGTCCAGTTCCAACACCAACTCCAAGTCCAACCCCGGCCCCGAGTCCACTTCCAACACCGAGTCCATCTCCAAGCCCAACACCGAGTCCAACTCCAAGCCCAACTCCGACACCAGTTCCAACTCCGAGTCCAACTCCTACTCCAAGCCCGACACCAACTCCAAGCCCAACACCGACACCAAATCCTAGTCCAACACCAGGTCGAACCCCGGCATCATCGATACGCATACCGGATATGGTCGGTCGTATCATAGACAACTGTTGGACAAATCTAAATTTCAATGCCTGTATTTATAGTGTATCAGGTTCTTTTAACTATGCTGTTAATATAAGAGATAATATAGGCAGTTATCTTGAAAATAGTCATTATAAAATAAAGCCCGCTTATACGTTTTCAGATGGAACAACAATGGAACGGGCTACATTAAGAAATGGAAAATGGAGAACTGCCATTCCTTCTTTGTCAACGTTAAGAAATGATTATATAACTGTTAATAATGTAAGGGCATATCAACCTATGGTTTATTATTGGTTAATGTATCAAAGAGAATGGATGAAACTAAATGCCGGTGGATGGCATGCAGATAATAAAGGTATAATTGTAGAAAGTCCAGGGAACAAAGAAGGTCCCTGTCGTAACTGGGGAGGATGCTGGTCACCGTCAGACAAAACAATAGTCTTAAATGAATCTTACTCTTTAGAAGTGGATATTATAGCTCACGAAGCAGGTCATGCAAATCTTACTTACGCTAGAGGACAAAGGGCAGGATTCATTCGATCTAAAGACAGTCGTTTTTTTATGCGTTGTGGAAGTTTTTTAGGTTGCTTTGCTGCTATTAATGAAGGGCAGGCTGATTTTCATGTATACATGGCTTTTACAGGCGTTTTATCAAATGGAGATTTTATATCATGTGACGATGAAATAGCTGTGTCCAGGAGTCCAAAGAACAATAACACCACTGCATCTACCATGTTCCAGGAGAGCAAAGGACAAATACACTGCATGGGCGTTGTCTACAATTCTATATGGTATGAAGTTTATACACACCCACAAACAGATCAAGTAAGGATTGCTCAACTATTTCATAATCACTTACCTTTATTGACTTATTCTGATGATTTTGCTGATGCTGGTTTTAAGATATTAAATCTTTCAAGACAAATGGAATTTTCAAATCAAGTATATCAAATCATTGGTGATGCTTTTGTTAAGAGGGGCTTAATGAGAAAGTCTGGCAATATATATATCAAAAATAGCAATACAGCTTTAATTGGTGCAAGTCGGGATGGGCATATTGAGATGGTAAAAATTTTGATAGCGGAAGGGGTGGACGTCAATCTTCAAGACAAATTTGGCTACACAGCTTTAATGTCGGCTAGTTATAGCGGCCATATAGAGATTGTAAAGCTTTTTCTAGTGGCCGGAGCTAACGTCAATGATCAAGAAAAATATGGCTTTACGGCTTTAATGTGGGCAAGCGAATACGGCCATATAGAAGTTATAAGATTATTGCTAGAGGCCGGAGCTAACGTCAATTTTCGAGTAGAGGCCGGAGACAACACCCGTCTTCAAACAATAAATGGCTATACGGCTTTAATGTTGGCAATCGCTAACAGCTATACTGATATTGTAAAGCTATTGCTAGCGGCCGGGGCCAACGTTAATATTCAAGATCAATCCGATTACACGGCTTTAATGATGGCAGTTGCTTATAATCAAATTGAGACTGTAAAGTTATTGATAGTGGCCGGAGCGGACGTCAATCTTCAAGGCAATGATGGCTATACGGCTTTAATGATTGCTAGAAACCAGGGCCAAAAAGAAATTGTAAGACTATTAAAAGAGGCCGGAGCTACAAAATAATACCAATTCTATTTATCCTTAAGTAAGTCTAAAGCCCTGTCGATAGTTTATAAAAGAGCAAAAATTAATAAAAAAATAACTTTTTAACGCATCACATTCGAGTTTTATTTCACTACAAATTCTAACGAAATTCAAAAAATTAAAGCTTGTAAATTCCTCTAACACCTATAAATAAAGCATTCTTAAAAAAGAAAATGCCCAAATTTGCAAATCAACTGTCAAACTCAGGTCAACTGTCAAATTCAGGATTTAACTTTCACTTAAAATAAAAACTATCAAAGACTTTTAAAAAAATATTTGTTCAGTCAGCTAAGGTTTGTCTTGAAATAAAAAAATCACATCAAGAAACTAACTGATTCTTTCTCGTCTTCATGGTTATATTATTGCTCATCTTGAGAATTAGAGAGAAGTTCTTCGATTGTAGTGACTCCAGTGAGGACTTTTCTGATACCATCTAAGTGAATAGTTCTCATACCACTTTGAATAGCTGCTTTTTTGATAGTGCCTCCATCTTTTCTTTGCAAAATTAATTTGCGAATCTCATCTGTGACGACCAGACATTCAGAGATCACAGTTCGACCGACATAACCTTTTTGATTGCAGTGATTACAACCAATCGCTTTAAAAGTTTTACTACGATTGACAATATCCTGCGTGATTCCTAATGTTGCAATATCTTCTTGTGAAAGTTTGTATTTAACCCTACATTGAGGACAAAGCATACGCACTAACCTCTGTGCTACAATGCACAGCAAGGAGCTAGAAATTAAAAAAGGTTCACATCCCATATCCATCAATCGAGGGACAGCACCCGCAGAGTCATTTGTGTGAATAGTCGATAACACAAGGTGTCCTGTGAGCGATGCATTGATAGCAATTTCTGCTGTTTCAAAATCACGAATTTCACCAATCATAATAACATCAGGGTCTTGACGTAAAATAGCCCTTAAACCGCTAGCAAAAGTCAAACCAATTTTAGAATTAACTTGGATTTGTCCTATCCCATGAATACGATTTTCAACAGGGTCTTCTACAGTGATGATGTTTCTTTCAACGGAATTAATTTTCATCAAACCTGCGTAAAGGGTTGTGGATTTTCCGCTACCTGTAGGCCCTGTCACTAAAACAATACCATGTGTTTTTGATAGCTGTGTTGCTAAAGTTTCGAGAGTATCTTTTGGAAAGCCTAGTTGCTCTAACTCTAATATCACATTAGAGCGATCTTGCAAACGCATGACTAATCTTTCACCATGTGCTGTAGGGACTGTATTGAGTCGCACATCAATATCCTTACCTGCAAATTTAAGAGGAATACGTCCATCTTGAGGAAGTCTTTTTTCTGCAATGTTTAAGTGTCCCATCACTTTGATACGTGAAGTGATAGCATTTTGAAATTTTTTAGGTGGTTTAAAAATATCATACAACACACCATCTATGCGAAAGCGAACCACCATGTCTTTTTCATAAGGTTCTATATGAATATCTGATGCCTTTTCTTTGACAGCACGAAAAAGCAAGTTATTGACAAGCCGAATAACAGGGGCATCATCATCTCCTGATTCAAGAAGGTCAATGATCGGTTCATCTAAGTCGTATTCTTCTTCATCTATATCATCGAGTCCTTCAAAAGTTGCTGTACTTTTTTCATAGACTTTATTGACAGCATCTTGGATTTTGGTAGCAGTAGAAACTAAGGGAATGATTTGTTTTCCAAAAAAAGCACGTAGATCATTGATAATTTCTAAATTAAATGGATTAGATATCAAAATAGTGACAGTTTGAGTATCTGATTTAAAGGGCAAAACAGCATTGTCTGTTGCATACTTCAGTGGTAAGTCTCTGACAAGATCTATGGGAATATCATTGATAGGGATATCTTTAATGTAGCTAAGATTTAAATAGCCACAGAGCGTTTCTAAAATAAAGTCAATTAGGTCTTCTTTTTTGTCTTTTTTCTCTGCCTTGTGTTTTTCTTTCTGTTCTTCAAGGACTTCTCCTAAGTTTTTCCCACTGAGTGTGTTGTAAGATAGTAACCCTTGAATCTCTGGCCGAGATATTTTAATATGTCTAAATAATAAGCTTTCCATATTTTCACTTGGCATAAAATTTAATTCCCTCTCTACTCAACAAAGTTAAAAATGGTTTCAATAATTGAAATGCAATGATTGTACTTATTAAAATTCAAATTTAAATTCACTTTCACCTTCATTATTTTCTTCTTCTTCTGACTTAGTATCATCTTCCTCTTGCAGTGTTGCGAAGTCCTCTGTTTCTTCTGGTTCTTCTTGTAACTCTAGAACTTCATTTGTATTTTGATCAATGTTTTCTTCTACTAGATTGGTATTATTTTCTTCTTCACCTAATGTGATATCGTCTATTTCTGAAAACTGCAAGGCTCCTTCTGTATCTTCATCAGGTATGTTATCTTCTGTAAGGGTTTCTTCTGTAGATGGAAGTTCGTCTATTTCTGAAGATTGCAAATCTTCTGTTGTATCTTCATCAGGTACAGTATCTTCTATAAGGTCTTCTTCTATAGATGGAAGTTCTTCTATTTCTGAAGATTGCAGAGCTTCTTCTATATCTTCATCAAGTAGATCATCTTCTATAAGATCTTCTTCTGTAGTTTCTTCTACTGTAGATGGCAACTCTTCTATTTCTGGAGATTGTAGATCTTCTATGCTATTTTCTAAAAGGTCTTCTGTTGCTACATGACCCCTGGCATTGGATATGCGGATTTCCTCTATCTTACGGCCATGGGCATCTCGGCCTCCTACATCCTTGATAAACTGCAATCTCTCTTTAAGTTTAAAGTCTGATAATCTTCGAACATCGGCTCTTGTTTTAATAATTCGAGGTGTTAAAAAAACTAATAAATTAATTTTGTTAATTGAAACCCGTTTAGATTTAAATAGCCAACCTAAGATCGGAATATCTCCTAAGATAGGGATCTTACTTGTTGTTGGAGACTCAATATCTCTCATAAGTCCTCCAATGACAATGGTGTCTCCGTTCCGAACAATGACATCTGATTTAAGGGCTCTTGTGGTAAAAGAAGGGCTAGAAGGACTTTTTGCATTCGGTACAACATCTTTTATAGATTGATCAATTTCAAGACGGACTGTCTCTTGATCAGAACTAATCTGTGGAATGATTTTAAGTTTAATATTGGCATCTTCATAGTCGGGTCTAGCTTGTGTAATACCTGCTGTATTGGTTTCAATGCTATTACCAACTGGTACCCTTTCACCTACTTCAATTTCTGCTTCGGCATTATCAAGAGCTAAAATTTGAGGGGTAGAAAGCACATTGACTTCAGTGACTGTTTTTAAAAAATTGACAAATCCATTAACCGATCGCACTTCAAAATTACTTGCACTATTGCCTGCAAGTGGATTAGGATTGATCATAACAGGGGAACCTGTTGCAAATCCTAAGACCAACCCAGTTGTACCTAATACATTAACAAATTGTTGTAGACCTCCCGGACTGACAAATCCCGCTCGCCCTAGTCCGTTCGTATTAGGTAAAACGCCTAAAATATTAAATCCATAATTTAATTGATCATTAACAGCCATTTCAAGGATAATAGCTTCTACGAAGACCTGGTCACGGGGAATATCAATTTTAGATAACAAATTAAGGATCACTTCATAATCTTGTCGGCCTGCTGCAATGATCAAGCTATTGGTTTGTTCACTGTGTGTGACCTTGATCTCTCCACCTAAAAGTCCAGCTCCACCTGATGAGCTAGAAGTTTTTGGAGGTGTAAGTCCTGGGCGAAAAGGAGGTCTGCCAGGAATATTAGCTCCCTTATTAGAAGCACCTCCTTTTTTATCTTCGGCAATGCCATTAATAGTATTGGCAATATCTTCTGCTTTGCCATGTTTTACGTAGTAGACATAAAGTCCTCCTTCATCTTCAATAGCAAAATCAAGTTGCTTAACCAACCTGCGAATTTCAACAATGCCCTGTCTATTAGCTAATACAATAATGGAGTTGGTTCTTTCATCAGGTAAAACAAGAGAAAAAGCCGAAGTAGATTGTTGTCCTTGTTGTCCTTGTCTTCGAAAGCGAGGGATATTGGGGCGACCGCCTCCTTTACTAGGTGTTTCCCCTTTGTTGAGAATTTTTTCTATAAGCTCTGCAATATTTTTAGCTCGAGCAAAACGAATGGGTATAACAACCATTTGTTCATTCACACTAGAAGCATCGATTTTTTCTATAACCCTCATAATTTTATTAATATTAGAACCAAAATCTGTAATGACAATAGTATCTGTGGGTTCATGGTGTTGCAAAATGGCCTGTGTGGATATCAAACTTCTAAGCAATGTATTAGCATCAGAAGCTTTTGTATGTTTCAGTTGAATAAGCCGTGTGATCATTTGATCTGTGTTGGGCGTGTATGAACCAGTGAAAATTTCACTGTTTTTTTGTGCTATACGTAACTGCACTATTTTTAAAAACTTTCCATCAGATGTAGGTATCACTGTGAGATTATTAATAGCTAGTGCTGATAAAAAAGCCTTGTATGCTTCTGCAACTGTGATACGAGAGGGGGCAATAATAGTGATTTTGCCTCTTAGGTTTTGGACATCTATGATAAAATTTTTGCCTGTTAGTTTGGAAATACTTTTAACAACGTCAGAAATATCTGCATTTTGAAAGTCAAAGCTTTCCACAAGGTCTGGAAAGTTTTCATTTGTAATATCTTCTGTATAAGCATCAGCAAAGCTTTTTTTATTAGGATTTATTTTGTTGATTTGAGAGGTTTTCCCAGATTTGAAAGGTTGTGTAGGTGAGGATGGTGGGAATTTAGGTGGTGGTGGCGGTGGTGGTGGCATTCCCCCTTCATCGAGAGTTTGAGCATAGAGTGATGTTGTCCTTAGATGATTTAGATAGATCATATTGAAGGGATTAAACAATAAGAGCAAGATGAGATATTGAAAATATTTCATAAGATTATGATATATTCAAATAGCTCTTCTTACTTTATTATTTTAGTCTAACTAGACTTTTAGTCTATTTCACTCAAAGTGAACTGACCTCTGGTCACTTTCTGGTTGCCAGCCGAAGGCTATCGCCTTCTCAAATGCTGGCAACCTAGAAAGCCTGTTCACTTTGAGTAAGGAGGATCCCTTCATTTTTTTACTTCATGTTAAGGAAACAAGATGTTTGTCTCACTTTAAATGCATCATGCCTCTGGCATGTTTTTGGGCAATGACCGCAAAGGCTTACGCCTTTGGCAAAATGGTCATTGCCTCAAAAATCTATGCATTTTGAGTAGGGAGGATCTCTTCGTTTTTTAACACCATGTTAAGGAGTTGGTTCACTAAAAGTAAACCAACCTCTGGTTGCTTTTGGGCGATGACCACGACGACTGTCGTCGTCGATAAAATGGTCATCACCTCAAAAGTCCGTTTACTTTTAGTAGGAAAGATCTCTTCGTCTCTTAACATGGTGTCAGAAGCAAGGAGATCCGCTCTACTCAAAATGAGCAGATTTTTGAGGCATTGCTCTTTTTAGACAGCGATAGCTGTCAGAGCAATGTCCAAAAACACACCAGAGGTGTGGCTCATTTTGAGTGAAATGTTAAGGAAAAAGGTCCTTTATTGCATTGAGCTTGCTTTCCAAAAACATTTTAGAGGCATATCTTGTTTCCTTAACATGGTGTCAGAAGCAAGGAGATCCGCTCTACTCAAAATGAGCAGATTTTTGAGGCATTGCTCTTTTTAGACAGCGATAGCTGTCAGAGCAATGTCCAAAAACACACCAGAGGTGTGGCTCATTTTGAGTGAAATGTTAAGGAAACAAAGCATTTGTTTTTTTGTTTTTTTATTCTTTTTAGATTCTGCGTAACCTCAAACAAGAAGTAATTAGATGGAGGATGGGGCAGTGGGAGCCTGAAGATCTTCCGCAAATTGAGCTTGCTTCCCCAAAGCAAGCTCAATTGAGGACTTCGGAAGGCTCACACTGCCCTATCCTCAAATAAAAATAAAATGGAAAAGCAGAATCAAGGGTGGAGGGTGGGGTTAGGGATAATCCTTTTGTTGCCGGGTTGCCGGATCCTGGATCCCATATCCCGGATCCCAGAAAAAGCATCCTTATAGTATTCGAGTTTTCACTTTTCTCAAACTTTTACTATTCATATCATGTGGTCAAAAGGCTTTATAGGTATAGTCAAATGATCACCTTACTTTTCAAATCAAGATTTCTCAAATCAAGAGCAATATCAAGAGTGTCTGATCAACATAACATCGCCATCTTGAACTTGATAGTCTTTTCCTTCAGATCGATAAAGACCTTTTTCCTTAATATCTGTTTCTGATTGCAACCTAAAAAGATCTTCACATTTGTACACTTCTGCTCTGATAAAACCCTTTTCAAAATCAGAATGAATTGTACCTGCAGCTTGAGGAGCTAATGTTCCCTTTTTAATGGTCCATGCCCTAGTTTCCTTAGGGCCTGCCGTAAAGTAAGTCATTAAATGCAACAGTTTATAAGCTTCTAATACCAAACGATGCAGACCTGGCTTGTCTAATCCTGCTGACTGCAAAAACTCTACTTGTTCATCTAGAGGTAATTGTGATATTTCTGCTTCTAATTTTGAACAGAGCATAATGACTTGATTGTTTTGGCTTTTTGCTTTTTCTATCACTACTTTTATATCTCTATTGGTGCAATTCGTTAAATCTTGTGTGAGGTCATCTTCAGAGACATTGCATACATAGAGAACAGGCTTAGCTGTTAAAAGGTGTAATCCTCGCAAATAATTCTGAACTTCTATAGAAGCTTGTGATGCAGGTTGACCTTCTTGTAAAATCTTGTAGACGCTCTCTGTGTATTCCATTTCTTTTTCTTGTAGAGGTGTGATCCCTGCCTTGTTTTGTTTTTTGAGTTTAGAGAGACGTTTTTCTATTGTTTCTAAGTCGGCAAGTAGCAGTTCTGTTTCAATAATAGATATATCATGTTCAGGATTGATCTGTCCATGTACATGGACAACATTGCTTTCTTTAAAGCATCTGACAGTATGAATAATGGCTTGTGTTTCTCGAATATGGCTTAAAAATTTATTACCTAGTCCCTGTCCTTTGCTAGCTCCTTTAACCAAACCTGCAATATCGACAAATTCCATGGTTGCGGGGATCACCTTCTGACTACCAATAATTTTTGCAATTTTATCTAAGCGAGGATCAGGTACAACCACTATCCCTGAATGAGGTTCAATAGTACAAAAAGGATAATTTGAGCTAGCAACATCTGCACTTGTTAAAGCATTAAAGAGAGTGCTTTTGCCTACATTAGGTAAACCCACAATTCCACATTTAAGTCCCATGTTTGTTGATCCTTTTAAGTTTGAAGGGGTTTAATAAGTTTATTTTTATTAGAAGGCTTGTGCATCTGAGCAAGCTTCCAAGTTGCATCAATGATCTGTTTAAGAGATGTACCCGGCCCAAAAACAGCAGTTACACCCATTTTAAGAAGATGATCTATATCGCTATCTGGAATAATGCCACCTACAAAAATAGGCTTTTTAATTTGAAGTGATTGCATTTCTTTTTGTAGAGATTCAACAAGTGTGAGATGACTACCTGAATGTATGGATAGACCAACGACATCTACATCTTCTTGCATAGCTGCTGTAGCAATCATTTGTGTTGTTTGATGAAGTCCTGTGTAGATCACCTCAAAACCTTCATCTCGCAAAGCTTTAGCTACAACTTTAGCTCCTCGATCATGCCCATCTAAACCAGGCTTAGCAATTAAAACACGGATAGGTCTGTCCATTAGATATAAATATAACTTTTTATTAGATATTTGTAAAGAAACCTACCTTCCTTTTATTCACCAAAAAGGTTTGAAAATGCAACCCTACTAAATAAAAAAGAGTTTAAAGATAAGCCCCCTAAAAGGGCTATAAATTCAAACCTGTCAAAAATAGATATATCACAAAGTAACTTAAATAAACCCTGACAAAAAACTATGGCCAAAACAAAATAAAACCAAACTTGAATAAGAACAAAAACTTTTTGAGCATATTCTTTTTTATGTTCTCTTTCAGACTGAGAGACTGCGATCTGCTCTTGTACCACCTTATTTAATATTACCTCTTTACTTGATTCGTTTTGCTGGTTTAGTAGTGTTTGTTTAGACTGTTTCTCACTTGGCTGACTGTCTGTTTGATATTCTTTAGATAGTTTTGGAAGCTTGTCTATAGATGTCATTGATCTGTCTTATCCTCTAAAAATTGCAAATAATATTCCTTTATGATCTCATTATCAATAGACTTACCTTGAATACCATTGCTTTCTTTTATTGTTAGAAACCATGGACTCCCCTCTATGTGAGTCCGTCCTGATAAATCCCATGCAGGTAGCTTGCCATAATCTCTTAAAACAACATCCATTATCTTTTTTTCGTCTTCACTAAAATAAGCTCGACGTTCTCTTAATCCCTTATTTGTGTCGTCGAGTTCTTTGGCTTTGTTTTCTTTTTTAATAACTGGAAAAATTTTAAAAGCATGGTAAATAGATTGAAAGACCGGTCCATATCTCCAAGCAAGAGCATATTCATTAACTAATGGCTTACCTATCAAAGCTAATTTAAAGCCATGAGCGATATAAACAAGCTTGATCAATTTTAAGCATGTAAGCTCTTCCCTACCATTATTTTTGAAGTTGTCTATAAAATAATTGGCTACGGCTAAAGGGTCATGGCCTTCTGTGTTTTCAGTCATATTGATCATTCCTCCTGATATTTTGAATATATCTTTTAATATATCTTTTAAAATCAAATGCGACAAATTGTCAATACCTTAGTGTGGTGTGTCAATTTGAGATTTTAAAGCCGTTTTATCTTTCTAACTTATTTAACCTGTTCTTTAAAAGATACTCAATTTCAATGATGGCCTTTATGGCCTATCTGTTGTTAGGTTTTAGGATATAAAACTACAAAACTAAAGATGTATGATCAAAAGTATACTTTATAGATTCTAATAGGCTTATAAAATGTTGCTTGTTTATATCTTGACTGCTTTACTCTTTTATTTTCTCATAAGTTTCATCATTTTAAAAATTTAATTAAATGGCTTCTTTTCCATCCTTCAGTATGGTATCGGCACTATTTTAAAAGACTTAAGGATTTTTGCTTATTTTTGCAAAAAAAAATCAGGCATCTGTTTTAATGTGATACACAATTTTGAGTGATCATTTTCAAGTGAATTAAATTGTCATTACAAAATAGCAGTCTACTCGATTTTGTGACAGTGCATCACAATCTATCACTGCCTGTTGACAAAATCCCTTAATATAGTACAATGATCATTAGGTGGTATTAAAATCATCAGAGGTTTAAATAATGAATTTAAATAATGATAAGTCAAATGATTAAGTTGGAGGTATAAAGTATGGAAGCATATAGCACTTTAGAAATAATATTTGGCTTTGGAATTGGATTATTAAGTATTTTAGCTAGCTTAATTATAATTATGAGATTTTTAAGTAGTCCTCTTAAAAAACAAATAGATGACATAGAAAAATATTTAAACAACCATCTATCTTCACAAATTAAAAGATTAGAAGACAATCAAATAGAAATGCGGTCTGACATAAAGGCACTTGACAAGAAGATTGATGACAAGAAGATTGATGACAATACAAAGGCACTTGACAAGAAGATTGATGACAATACAAAGGCACTTGACAAGAAGATTGATGACAATGCAAAGGCACTTCATCAGAAGATTGATGACAATACAAAACAAACCAATCAAAAATTTGATCATATCAATCAACGTCTTGATAAGATATTTGAGTTATTAACTCATCTTTCCAATAAATAATCTCTTTTAAATCTATAAGCCTTTTAACAAAATGCGATAAAGTATTACGCTCTCAGCTTTATTAAACTTCATAATAATTTAATCCTTTTCACAACTTTAATTTGGTTTAGGGTGGGAGTTTTTCAGAAAAGAAGTTGCTCCTTTTAAAGAAAGGGTAGCCTTAACTCCGTTAGATGAATAGGCTTTAAAGTGCAGAAAAATGCTCCTTTTAAGTTCCTAATATAAAATGTTACTTGTAAAATATCAATTGAGGAAAAGTTATCAGTTGAAAAAAAGTCCAAGCTATTTTTTAATTTATCTTCTTGGCCTCTACAATGTGATCATCCTTAATGACGATTTCGAATCCAGCTTCTTTAGCTCTTTGTTTATAATTTTGAATAACTTCCTGTCTATATCTTTGTTCTTCTTGTTCTTCAAGTATTTGTCTTTGTCTTTCTCTCTCTTTCTGAAGAATATAAGCATCTACTTGGTTTGTAAGACTTAGATCATTATTTTGTAGTTTTTTAGGTTGACTATGATGTGTTGGCTTTTTGTGATCTAAAGAAAGTTTAGGATGAGAATTCTTCAAATATTCAACTTCTTTCACCAATGATGTTGCTTGCAATTTTTGAAATTGCATTTTACGAGATAAGAGACTTAAGTGATAATTCACTCTTGAATCTACAGAACTTTCATATTTATGAAAATCATCTGATTGACTTTTAGTTTGAGATGGAAGTAATTGCTCAGTTGCTTTTTGTGGAGCTATATAAGTATATAAAATGCCAATTATAAGCAAACAAATAATATAATTATATTTTTTTATTCTTTCCTTCATCCTCTTTAACCTTCATCCTCTCTAAGACTATTTCTCTTTACTTTGATACAAGCCTTCTTAATTCTCGTCATATCTCACATTTGTTAAATGGCTATGACTTAATAACTACTCAATAACCTTTTGAATTATGTAGCTATATTGAATGTTTATTGTTGTGCCTGAAGCAGGAGCTTGATCAAAGACATATTTATTGTGTTCTTCATCAAAGCTTCCAGAGACAGCATTCTCAGCAGGTGTGAAGTCTAATGTAATACTTTCTTCTACTACATTTTCATATCTAAGGTTTACTTCAGTGAGGTTAAGTATAGCTTCCAATCGATTACTGATGTCTACAAGAGTTTCACTGTAATCATCATCACAAATACTATATGTGCTTCCTCGTCCTGCTGCTAGATTAGCAATAAAGGTACTAAATATAGGTTCACCTTCTGTATCAATCAACTTATATCTTTCGAGTTCTTTTTTCATACAACTTTGATCATCCGGTTGAACAATGATTCCATAAACAGAGAGATTCTTATTTTCACCAAAAGCACCTCTTACAGTCTGGATCACTTCTGAAGGTTGTGTTGGGCTGGTTGTTACTTCCCCTTGTGCATTGGTAATTTCTAAACCATTGGAAAGTTCATCTTCATTAGAGAGTATTATAACAGCTAGGGCTGCATTGTCTCTAAAGAATCCTTCATTTTCTTCATTACGTTTATCAATAGCATTTTTAATGTTTCTCAAAGGAACTTCTACACCAGAGTCTTCACGGACTCCAGTTTGAGCATTAACGGCTCGTGAACTTTTGCCATTTCTATTAATTGTATTTAGAAACAATTCTTGTGGATTTTGTAATTGATTGGTTAAAATTTTCACAAGGTTTCCTTTAGCATCGCGTATTTCTCCCTGAGCGTCCTCTAAATGGTAAAATGCACCATGATACCCATCTTCATTAACAATAGGAGTAGAATCATCTGCATTAATAAAAGCCATTTGCCAATCAACTTGAGATAAGCTTGAGATCAATTCACCAAACTTTGCACCTAATTTTTGTTGATGATGATTCATCGAACTAGAAGTATCTATAACAACTAATATATCAACTTTTTGTATAGTAGCAGATTGCTCCACTTCGATCGTATCACGACGAATACTTTCAATGATCTGAGGAGGTGGCTTGACATTTATGTTTGCACTTTTACAGCCAATCCCTGTAATCATCATAGTAAATATTAATGTAAAGCAAGAAAATAAATTATGAATTGATTTTTTATTCATTTTAACCTCTTAACCCTTTAAAGATAAAAAAATTATTTTTAGAAACCCTTACTTATAGAACAAGCAAATAATAGGCCAAAAGTGCTATTCACACGTTTCAATAAGTTAATATGTTGTGAAAGTAAGTTTTTTTGAAGATGAGGAGAAGAATCATTAAAAGTAGTTTTTAAATAGGTGTGTAAAATGTGATCAGGTGTCTATAGTATTGATATTGCTCTAACTTAAAAAATTAAATTTTGCTAGCTAATAGAAAGACATCTCCTGCTAAAAACCGATGTCCTATAATTTGTACTTTAAATTCTCTATCTCCATGTATATCTTTGAGCATAGTATCTTCTGCTAAAATACACTTCCAATAATCCCTAGAGAGCAACTTTTGAATGCTTTTTTGTTTTTTAAGAGCTAAGACTTTCTTTTGAGAACCTATCTGTTTTAATGCTTTTTTAAAATAACGCATTTGACTTAATTTCCTGAGTTTTTGGGATCTTTGCTTTTTTTCTGATAGAGGCACATCATCTCTCCATTTAGAAGCTCTTGTTCCAGGTCGCACACTATAAGGGAAGACATGAATAAAATCCCAAGGTAAGTTTTCAAGCCTTGTGTAAGTTTGGTGAAAATCTTCTTGAGATTCTCCAGTAAATCCTACAATAACATCCATGCCCACAAAAGCATGTGGAAGCTTTTGTTCAATCATCAAAAGAGCATTTTGTACATCTTCACTTGTATATTGCCTTCGCATTTTTTGCAAAGTTGGAGTTGAAGCACTTTGAATGCTTAAATGAAAGTGTGGACATACACGAGGATTTTGATAGAGTTCCATAAGGTCATTTGTCAATTCTAAAGGCTCTAAACTTGTTAAACGGATACGAGGGATGGATGTTTTCTCCAATACACTTTGTAGCAGGTCACTCAAAGCAAAAGATTGCCCTTGCATATCTTGGTAATGGTAATCTCCAATATGTACCCCTGTAAGAACCACCTCACAAATGCCTTCATCTATCAGTTGATTGATTTTATCACAGAGGAGGTTGACATTTAAGCTTCGGCTTTTCCCTCTTGCAAAGGGGATAACACAATAAGTACAAAAACTATTACAACCGTCCTGAATTTTAAGAAAGGCTCTTGTTCTGCCACTTTTAAGACCTCCACCGAATTCCATGTCTTGTTTTTTAAAAATATTGGATTTAAAAATACGTTGAGATAATTGTCCTCTCATTAATAAAGGAATATACTCTTTGATTTGACTTTTATGACTGTTAGCTACCACAAGATCGACTCCCTTTAAGCTAGTGAACTGATCTGTGTCTACTTGAACTCCACAACCTGTTACAATAATTTTGGCCTTAGGGTTTCGTAGTTTCAATCTACGGATTTGTTTTTGAGCTTTTTTAATGGCTTCATGTGTGACTGCACAAGTATTAAAAATATGGATATCTGCATGAGCAGAAGGCAAAAGAGATATTGTTTTAAATTGTTGCTCTAAAAGACTTGTGTCGTATGTATTGACCTTACAACCGAAGGTGTGCATTTGATAAGTCCATCCTAGGTGTTGATTTGGACTTTGATTCAATAACATAATAACAGCTCCCTTCATAATCATTTTATAATAAAACCAATTTCAAAGCACTAAAGTATGCCAAAAGTGTATCATTATGATACATAAATTTTTATTGTCGGTCAATTTTACCTGTCTTTTAAAATAAAATGATAATAATCATAAATAATCTGCCGATAAAATATTATGCCTACAAAAAACACAAACACAGCTATAGAAATAGACGATTTGTTCCTTGATCTAGAGGTTCAAAAAGAACCTTCTAATAATGATAATAAAAGTCAAACTCCAATTTCGCAAAATGATGCCCTCTTATCATCACTGGAAAACACACAAATGGTTGAAAAGTCTCATTTAAGTATTGTCAAGTCTGCTGATTCATTAGATGAAAATTCAAAATCAGAGCCTGTTTTATTAGGAAATACCAAAACTGTTTTAACAGATGAGGCTTCAAAAAGTAAGAATACCAATGAAGATCATATACAAGAAGCCCTTCAAGAGCATTCATCAGATAAAGGTCAGGTCCATCATACAGATCAAGTTAATCATGTTAAAGAAGAGGAAGTACAGACCAATGTCAAAACGGAAGCACTGGATATAGAATCATCAAATCAAAATGAGATCATAGAGTCTGCGGAAGACGGTTATATTGATGATATAACTATTTTCCGTAAGAACAAGGATGAAGATGTTTCATTTGAGTCTTCTTTTAATTCTACTAATTCTGCGGAAGATTCTGATTTGTCCCTTGTACAAAGCTTAAATAAACAAGAAGAAAATAAAAAAACTCCTATAGAAGGTACATCTCATACTTCTTCATCTTCATTGACAGCTACAGATATTATACATCATGTAGACCATGTGGACCATGTAGAAGAGCAAATGCCTCTTATGCATCCTGCATCTTCTGCACAGCAAGTCTTAAAGCGTGCAGATCAGCTTAAAATGGCTCAAGATAGAATAAAAGAATTAGAATCTATGTTATTTTCTACACGCCAAGAAAATGAAAGTTTGTCTTTAGAGGTTGAAAGCTTAACAAAGCGAGTAGAGGAGTTAGCTGCCCAATTAGATTCAAGCGAAAGAAGAAGCCGAACAAAAATAGAAGGTCTTTCAGATGAAAGAAATCTAATAGAAGAGTCTCTTTTTCAAAAAGACAAGGAATTAAACAATATGAAGTTAAAAGTTGAACAACTTACAAAGAGATTAGCTAAAGACCTTAAAAGTGTACGCATTAGGGAAATTGAATTAGAAAATCGACTAGAGCTAGTCAAACAAGAGAAAATGGCTCTTTTAAAAAACAAAGATGAAATTATTTTAAATTTAAAAAGAAAAGCCGATCATTTAACAATGGATATTGATGGATATCGCAAGAAAAATCAATCAACTCAGGCACAAATATCAGAAAATGAAGAAAGAGTTCAAAGAAGTGTCCGTGCCTTAAGATTGGCACTTAGTATGTTAGAAGGGAGTGACTCTTCTAAATAGAAGAGGATGGGTGGATTTTTAAAATTGAGATCGCAAATCTCTAATAATAGTGAATTTTTCTAAAGGAGATAAATGGTGGTCTATTTCTTTAAAATCATCTTGATCGACTCTTAAAAAGGGATTGAGTTTTTTTTCTTGCTCTATAGTGGTAGGTAATGTGGGTTGATTTTGAGATCTCATAAATTTAATTTTTTGATAGTAATTGAGAAGCTCAGATTTTTGAGGTTGCAAAGTCAATGCAAATTGCATATTTTTTTCTGTATATTCGTGGGCAGCGTAAACCTTTGTTTGATCTGGCAATTTTCTTAATTTTTTTAGGCTTTCCCACATCATTTGAGGTGTCCCTTCAAAGAGCCGTCCGCAACCTAGTGAAAACAGACAATCTCCTGTAAAAAGCAAGTTTTCAGAAGGGATATAATAATTAATCATGCCCAGTGTATGGCCTGGAACAAAGAAAACTTGTACAGAGGTTTTTCCAAATTCAAAGGTATCGTTTGCTTTTAAAGCTATATCTAAGCCGGGAATACGGCCCTGATCAGAATCATATTGAGAGCCTAAAATTTGGCAACAATATTTTTTCTTAAGGGTTAAATTTCCTCCTATGTGATCTGCATGATGATGAGTGTTGAAAATATAGTCTAAGTGCCAATTTTTTTTTAAGAGAAAGTCTATAATAACTTGAGTATCAGGGGTGTCAATGGCTGCTGTTTTTTTAAGCAGGGGATCATGCAAAATCAATGCATAATTATCTTGCAGGGCAGGTATTTGATAAACTTCCATTGTGTTTCATAGTATCCATTTGGCAATATTTTTGTCAAATATATTTAGTTTCACTAAAAGTAAACTAGCCTCTGGCTACTTTTGGACATTGCTCTGACAGCTATCGCTGTCCAAAAAGAGCAATGTCTCAAAAGTCCGTTTACTTTTAGTAGGGAGGATATCCTCGTCTCTTAACTACATGTTAAGGAAAAAGTTCCTTCTGTTTCACTAAAAGTAAACGGACTTTTGAGGTTGGCCAGCAGTGATGAAGGAACTTTTTCTTTATTTTTTAACTAGTATTTTTATAATCTTATCTAGTCTATTTTCTACCCTATTAATATCACTTTTTAACTCTTCTTTTACTTTATTAATCTTGGTAGGAATATGGTTATTTACTTGTTCCTTAATAGGGTTTATTTCTTTTTTAATAGGTCCTATCTCTTTTTTTATCGGGTCTACTGAAGAATGTATTATAACCCTTAAAACAATAATTGATAAAATGGCATTTATTATCTCTTTTGATGAATACAAATCTTGCAATCCAAAATAATTTACCACTATTAACAAAATAAACAAAACAAGGATAAAAAAACCTGTATATCCTTTTAGCAATGATGAAAATATATCCAGTGGTGATGATTGATTATTTTCTGGCCCGTTGCCATTACCTGAATGATCATTCATAAAATCCTCTTTCAAAAGCTATATTCACAAAAAAAAGAGGCTATCAAGCCACTTTAAGCTTATGAATTTATCTACAATCTACGACCATAGAAATTAATATTAGAATATCAATCCTAAAGGATTTTGTCAATATGACGATAAGAGTCATATCAATTCTTCTTATCTCTAAAGATTGAATAGTTTAATTTTGTACTCAATTTATTATGTTATTCAGACCACTTATGAGGATAAGTGGTCTTTTTTAGCAACTTTACTAAACGTTGTCGAAATTTTGATGTTTTGAAGCTTAAAAATAGCCTTGAAACATTGAATATTTCCTTAACATTTCACTCAAAATGAGCTGGCCTCTGGCCACTTTTAGGTTGCCAGCAGTGATGAAGGAACTTTTTCCTTAACATGTAGTAAAAAATGAAGGCTTCCTCCTTACTAAAAATAAACGGATTTTTGAGGCATTCAGCCTTTTATCGACGGCGAGAGCCGAGAGGTGTAAGAATGAACTTTTTCCTTAACATTATGTTAAAAAATGAGGAGATCCTCCCTACTCAAAATGAGCAGTTTTTTGTGGCATTGCTCTTTTTAGACAGCGTAAGCTGTCAGAGCAATGCCCAAAAACACACCAGAGGTGTGGCTCATTTTGAGTGAAACAAACGGCTGGTTTATTTTTAGTGAAACAAACGCGGTCATTGTCCAAAAGTGGCCAGAGGCCAGTTCACTTTGAGTGAGCCAACTTCTCCAGGCTCCCACTGCCCTCATCCTCCCCCTAATTATTTTTTGTTTGAGTTTACGCAGAATCTAAAAGAGAATAAAAAAAAACAAAAAAAGGAAATCTTTTTCCTTAACTTTTCACTCAAAATGAACTGGCCTCTGGCCACTTTTGGGTAGCCAGCCCGACGGCTCACGCCGTCGTAAAAGGCTGGCTACCTCAAAAGCTTGTTCATTTTGAGTAGAGGAGGATCCTTTTATTCCTTTACACCATGTTAAGGAAAACAGTTTGCGAATAAAACTCTTTTTCCTTAACATGGAGTAAAAAAATGAGGAGATCCTCCCTACTAAAAGTAAACGGACTTTTGAGGCATTGCTCTTTTTAGACAGCGTATAGCTGTCAGAGCAATGTCCAAAAGTGACCAGAGGTCAGTTTACTTTTAGTGCAAAAAATCTGAAAGATTCTTGATTTGGTAAATGTACGAAATTAGATGATAATAGATTCAAGGAGGGGAAATTTTGAGGGAAACAGTACACGTATCTCTGAAAAAGGTACGTACGGGTAGCCGAAAACACACGAAATTAGATAATGGAAGGCCCAAATGGTAATGTTTGAGTATAAAGGACTTACTAAGCAAGGCAGGAACACTCATGGTACAGTGGAAGCTGACAGTATTCGGATGGCTCAGACCAAGCTGAAGCGAGATGGTATTTTTGTTGTAGATATCAAAAGTAAAAGAAAGGCTGCAGGTAAAAAATCTTCTAAAGTTCAAAGCCGGAAGGCTTCTACAGAAGATATGTCCTTAATGACTAGACAGTTAGCTACTCTTTTAAAAGCTGACATCCCTCTTGTTGAAACCTTAGGAGCTGTGAGTGAGCAAGTAGAAAATTCTGCACTTAGAGAAGCTCTTTCAGAGATAAGAAATCAAGTGACAGAGGGTCAAGCTTTGCATAAATCTCTAAAAAAATATCCTCACTTTTTTAATAAAATTTATGTTTCTATGTGTGAAGCTGGCGAAATGTCAGGTACATTGGATATCATTTTATTACGTTTAGCAGAATTTGCCGAAGCAGAGGATCAGCTAAATAAAAAAATCAAATCGGCCATGCTTTATCCTATTATTATGTTGGTTTTTTCACTTATTGTCTTAGTTGTGCTTTTCATTTATGTGATTCCTAAGATCACAACAATTTTTGAACAATCACCAGACCTGACACTCCCTTGGTATTCTGAAATGGTTATCAATTTTAGTGAGTTTTTAGTCAATTATTGGCTCATTGTATTTATAGGAGCTTTTGGAGCATATTCATTATTTCATCTTTGGAAAAAAACACCTACAGGTTCTGTCACTTGGGATAAAATCTTTCTTAAAATCCCTCTTGTAGGGCATTTAGCCCGCATGATTGCTGTCAGCCGTTTCACACGGACTCTTTCAACTCTTTTAACTGGAGGTGTTCCTATGTTGCAGTCTTTAGATATCGTTAAAAATGTAGTGAATAACTCTGTTCTAGCAGAAGCCATTGAAAATTCTAGGGATAATATCAGTGAAGGAGAATCCATTGCAGCTCCTTTAAAAAAATCAGAACAGTTTCCTCCTATTGTGATTCACATGATCAATATTGGTGAAAAAACAGGCGATCTTGAAAATATGCTCACACAGGTTTCAGATGCCTTTGATTTTCAAGTCAAAACTAAAGTGGAGGGATTGACAAGTTTACTTGAGCCAATTTTTATTATATTCATAGGGCTTGTCATTGCAGTGATTGTGATGTCTATTATGGTCCCTATTTTTGAGTTATCCAATGTTGGTACTGGAACACCGTAAATCATAGACCATAAACCATAGGCCATAGACCATTTTAAAAACACCTGCCAGGCGATTAAGGATCTCTGCAAGGTCTATTGCTATTGTAACTGCTATAAAAGAGATAATCATTCATTTGAATATGGTGTTCTTGATGATTGTTAGCTAAAATAATATCTCCTGATGATTTAATATATCCATGTGAAGAAAACCTATCTAAAATAATCACAATGTCAGGATCACTATTGAGTACATCAAATGAAGTACTACCTAAATGCCTTCCACACAGAACCCAAGCTTTTTTACCGATAAATCTTTTTTTGTTGGCTTCTCTGTTGGCTCCGTTTAAAGACAAAATAAAAGGATTGCTTGCAGTGATTGTTTCTAGTTTGTCTTTGTCTATACTTTTAAAGCCATGCTCTGGTACATAAGTACCAGCCATACCAGGGGATATGATTCGGTAAGGTCGATTGTGTATAAATTGCCGACAGATCTCGCCTTCTTCATGTCGATAATAGCTATAAAAAACTTGTCCGTCGAATTGATTTTCTCTACTGGCCCAGCGGTTGCCAGCGATAATGACATCTCCTGCAGTTTTGACATAACCATGAGAAGAAAAATTAGACAAAATCATTACAAGACGAGGGTCTGTATTGATAACATCGAATGAGTCATTGGCAAAGTGTTGCCCACACAAAATCCAAGCGGGTCTGCCAATAAGTTTCTCTCTATCTTCTTCTCTGAGAGATTGTACAAAAGGACTCCTTTCGGTTAAGACCATTGTTTGATATGGTCTCATACTATTTAATATAGTATAAAAATCATTAAATACATAAATACCTCTCTCTGAGGTAATAACACTACCCTCCTGTCCTGTTGAAAGTGTACCTGTCATCCCTATAATTTCGTTTTGCAAATGAGTTTCTAAAATATCTGGATCTAAACCAGTAACACCTGTGAGATCAGTGTTGTAGAAATAGACTGAATAATCTACCTGAACAGGAGCTTTATTGATTCGACTGATTCGACGGTTATTGATTCTATGGATTCGATCATCATAAAATTGAGCAATTTTAGATTCTATTTCATTTTGCTTATGAAAAATAGCTCCTGTAAAATTAGTATTATTGAGCTTGGTTTCACCAAATCCATAAAAAGAACTCCAATTGGTTCCTGGGAGATAGCTATTTTGAAATTGAGCTTCTTCCAGGTCACAGCCTTGAAAATCACTCTGAGTCAAGATAACATTTTGAAGGTTAATACCCTTTAATCGTCTGTCCTGGCATTGCACTCTTTGTAAATTAATCACAATATCTGGATATTGTGATCTCAATGCATTAAATCTAGCAACATCTCCTCTTAAAAAAAGCGTCCTTAACTCTCGAGAAATATTTCGAAAAAAATGCGGTGATACTTCTTTAAATAATTTTTCTGTTGCATCCCAATTCATATCCCCATAAACAGGCAAACTGATGACACATAAGATACAAAATAGCTTTTTCATAAGAACTCCCATAAAAACTCCTGTACACTCCTTTACATAAACATAAAATACATAAAAAGTCTTTATAACAAGCCTTATAAATTCTGTCAAGTACCTTTTGTGTTATTTTTTCTTTTGATTTAAAGGGGAATATTAAAATACACAAGTGATTCTTATGGTTTATGGCTTTATTCTTTTTAAAATTCTTTTTAAAAATACTCCTCTGCCCACATCATGCCAACTTTATTTTGCTAAGCTAAGTGGTTAGAGTCAGGCCTAATTCAAAAATATCACCTGCCCCTAAGGTCAACAAAATATCTCCTTCTGAGAGGGCATTTTTAATTTCATGGGTTAGTTTTGGATTTTGTTTATTCCATAATCCCATATATTTTCTTTTACAAGTCAAAAGCATCTCTTCACAGAGCCTTAACGATGTAATATTTTCAATAGGTTTTTCTCCTGCGGAATAAATATCAAAAATCATCAGCTCATCGACTCCTTCAAAGCAAGTTTTAAATTGTTCCCAGCATATTTGGGTTCTAGTAAATCTATGTGGCTGGAAGGCGACCACTAGACGTTTTTGGGGCCATTTTTCTTTGAATGTTTGAATTAAATATTTAATTTCTGTAGGGTGATGCCCATAATCATCATAAATAGGAATATCTTGATAGTGTCCTTTAAATTGAAATCTTCTTTCTATGCCTACAAATTCATTGATAGCTTTGATCACATCCTTATTATGAAGGCCACACTCAATACCTACAGCAATAGCACCGCAAGCATTTAAGGCGTTATGGTGACCAGGCAAACTTAAATGAAAGTTCCCTAGATTCTTCCCTTGAAAATAAACATCATAGCCATCAGAAACTTGTTTCATTTGGTAATCATTATGATCTTCAAAACCATACCTTCGTATTTTTTTAGGAAAATCTGCAAAAACTTTGCAGATCAAGGGATCATCTCCACACACCACAGCAAAACCATAGAAAGGTATTTTAAGAGCAAATTCTAAAAAAGTTTGTTGTAAGTGTTCAAAGTCTTGGTATTGATCTAGGTGATCATTATCTATATTGCTCACTAGAGCAATTTCAGGGGATAGTTTTAAAAAACTTCTATCACTTTCATCAGCTTCTGCAATCAACCAATCCCCTTGACCTAACTTAGAGGTACTTTTGATTAAATTCAACCGTCCTCCGACGACAATGGTAGGGTCCTTGTGGGCTTGCAAAAAAATAGAAGCCAATAAACTTGTTGTAGTGGTTTTGCCATGACTTCCTCCCACAGCGATACCTCTTTTAAACCGCATGAGTTCAGCTAACATTTCTGCTCTTGGGATCAGTGGTATATTTTGCTTTCTAGCCCATTGCATTTCTGGATTATGGTTTGAGACACAACTAGAAAACACAACCACATCAGCTTGACCTACATGTTCTTTAGCATGTCCATAGAAAATAGGAATGCCTAATGTAGAAAGATCTTGGGTGTATGTACTCGACACAAGATCACTTCCAGTGACAGTAGCTCCCATATTGTGGAGTAGCTCAGCAAGACCGCTCATACCCACTCCGCCAATCCCTATAAAATGAAAACTTAAAGAATGAAATTCCATCACATAGTACTCTGCCTTAAAAATACATTTATTTCAAGAGGATATTCTAAATGTGATTTAACGTTGATAGCATTGACGTTGGATGAAATGTTTTTGCCAATTTGAATGTAGCATCACACAACCAAAAAGTTTTGCCTCCATTCCTTTAGGGAAAGCAAATAAAACTTTTTGCGAGAAAGAAGCAGGTTTTCTAGCAGATGTAGCTTTGACTTGAATGCGGGCTATATAATCAGTAGAAAATTTTGTCTCTTGTAGTTTTTTCAAGCTCAAGAGTTTCCATCCACTGGCAAAAACCGGCACAGGTTTTTTTGCTATATCTGTAGGAGGGCCGGGCAAAACCACTTTGTATTGGGTTTTTCTTTGTAGGCATCTGGTTTTGGCAATACTTGATCTTGTTTGCCCCCACATCTCAGCTTGCATCCAATATGTAATAAGTCTTTTAGCTATGGTTTTATTGATTCTTTTTGGACAAGCTTTATAGGCAGGTGTTTGATTAACAGGTTGATTGAGTGCTTGTGGAGTTCTGTAAATTTTATTTTTTCCCACAAACATCATCTCTTTAGCAAATGCCAATAAATCTGTAGCAGAAAACAAAATAAATAAAAATAAGGTTGTTTTTAATATTCGGTACATAAATTCTCCTTCTCTGTTTGACATCCACCTAAACAATCTTCATTAGCTAAGCTAGGACGCTTATCCTCTTGAGTTAGGCAATTGTTTTTTTTATCTGAACTCGCTTCTGTGTCATTTGCAGCATGCCGAATAACGTTGAAGGGTGGAGGTTTTCCCATTGCACTTATAATTTCACTTGCTGTGCGGGCTTCGGATGTAGTTGGAAAAAATCGACGAAGGCAGACAGCACTTAAATACTTTCTCATGCGTAGCCAATCAGGGTTAGGTCTCCCAGCCCACAATGCACCTGGTGTACAATCACCTCCTGTTTGTTCACATGTCTTCCATTTGTCACTTTCTGCCTCAATACTAGGGTCTAATCTTTCGGCCAAGTGAAGATAACTCTCAAAATTCGTTTGGTCCTGATCATCCCAACAATCATCGCAGTTTTCTCCTTCAGCACAAGGAGTGTGATTAAAACCGCTATTAGCAGGATTATTCATACAAGTTTTATTATTATGTTGATATTGAGAGACAGCACGGGTTAAGCTTTGTGCATATTGAATGTATTGATGTTCATTAAACTTCATACTGCCTGGTCCGCCACCTGTTCCAGAGGAATGATTTGTCCTTATCTGTAATTGAGCAAAGCTAATATTTTCTTCTTTACAACCATCTACATTATTAGGGTTGGGGTTACGAAAAAATGGATCACCGGTTGCTTCCACAATCATAACATGACCAGGAGCATTACTGTTACCACTATTTAAAGTTATAATATCTCCTGACTCGATCTTGTTATTTTCTTGAGTTATGTCGACTGTCCTTAAACAGCTACAACTTGCATGATTATCAGCTAAGTTATTATAAAATGAGCTAGGATAAGATTGTTTCAGTTCATCCTCTGTTGTCCCTTGCCCTAGGTCTTCTGATAATACGTCTCCACATTTTGCATTGTCATCGCTTCTTTGTATCATGCGGTGTCCAGCTAAAGCCATAGCTGTCGTCACATATTCAGAGCAGTTCCAACCTAAAAACATCTGATTATTATGCCCTCCTGTTTTATACTTAAAAATATCAATTTTGCCATCTGTTTGATCGTGGTAAGCATAACCTTCGCTAGCTAAAGCAAATAATGTAGGGCATCTTTTTTGCTCACCTCCAAAATTACATTGCGTGTGTTGTTGACAGACAGACTCTTGTGGTAATTTGTTATAAGGATGACTACTCATCACGTCATTATAATTATCAACAAAAGTGCAAGCTTTGCCATCATTAGTTTGATATTCACATGGTGGTCTCGAAGGTGCTGTACGATAACCTTTTAAAAAGATGCCATTATTAGAGTCACTACTGTATATTACATTAAACCAGTCAACTTCATCAAAAGCTTTACAGCTACCATAAGATAAAGCCATTAATTTTCGAATATGTTGCACATTATCTGGACACTGTACTGGAGTACTGGGAGCTGTTGCTGCACCCTGCACCACCTCATTTGTTCTGCTTATAAAGTCTGTAAAAGTATCACGACACCCTTCACACATTAGATGTGTAGCTGTAGGAGAGGGCGTATAACTTTGCCCTACTTGAGGATTAAGCAATAAAATACTTACAATCCATAAACCACAAGACTGTCGAAATATGAGGCGACTTAATGAGCAGATTTTTAAATTGTTTAAAGCTTGCATTTTTATACCTTTAAAAATCTTAATAATATTTTCAATTTAAAAAGACTCTTATTTAAAAAGCTTTTTAAAAGTGCTATCTTATAAATTCTTTGTCGGCAAAAACATCAAATAAATTTACAAAATAACTCTTTTTCTTTTATCTTTTCACACAAAAGTCTAGCTATCCTATAATATGCTAACTTTGTTTCAAAATGAGACATTTATTTTTTGAAAGGCAATAACCTCTATAACATCTCAATATTTTATAGATTTGACTGCCTCAAACTTCTTAATCTTGAAAAAAGAAAATCTATTAATTCACCCTTTTTATTACATTGCTAAAATGAGAGTTTTTTAAGACAATTCATAAAGAACTATTTTAAAAAGGTTATGCCATGCCACGTATCACAAGTTTTGAAAATATAAGAGCAAATTCCCATATTCACCTAATGGGCATCTGTGGTACAGCTATGGCTAGCTTAGCAGGCTTACTCCAACAAAAAGGTTTTCAGGTCACTGGAAGCGATCAAAATATTTATCCGCCTATGTCGACACAACTTCAAAAATTAAATATTCCTATCGTCGAACAATTACAAAACCTAAAATCACTACCAGATATCGTTATTGTGGGCAATGTTATGACACGAAAACATGCAGAAGTGGAATTTTTACTTAACTCGCGAATTCCATACACTAGCCTACCAGAAATGATAGGTCAGTTGCTTATCGATCAGAAAAAAAGCATTGTACCTTGTGGCACTCACGGCAAGACAACTTGTACAGCTCTTTTAAGCTGGATTCTTAAAGCTTGCGATAAAGATCCAGGCTTTTTGATTGGAGGGATTCCTCAAAACTTTGAATTTTCTTTTCATTCATCTTCTGAAGATATTTTTGTGATTGAAGGCGACGAATATGATACAGCGTTTTTTGATAAAGTCCCTAAGTTCACTCATTATAAACCTCAATATGTGATCCTGACATCCATTGAAATGGACCACATAGATATTTACCCTGATTTCAATGCAGTTAAGGTAGCCTTTCAACAACTGCTCAGAATAATCCCAACAAAAGGTCTTCTTGTAGCTAACGGGGAAGATCCTGTTGTGTGTGACATGCTTAAAATGGCACAATGCCCTTATTTTCTTTATGCTCTCTGTCGTGAAAAATCTTATAAGCCACCACATTATTGGGTAGAAAATATCCAAAAGCAAAAAGAAGGCATTAGCTTTGAGGTGCTATCTTCTGATAGCAGTAAAAATATAACCCTTGAGCTTTCTCTTTTTGGTCATCACAATATAGCAAATGCCCTCGCTGTGTATGCCCTTATTGCAGAAATGCCTTTTGCCCTTTCAAAAAAGGCTATTCAAAAAGCCTTTAAAACTTTTTTAGGTGTTAAAAGAAGGCAAGAAATTATTGGAAGAGCTGGAGGTATTGTGGTGATAGATGATTTTGCCCACCACCCCACGGCTGTTAAACAAACCATACAGTCTGTTCAAGAACATTTTAAAGGGGAGAAGGTGATTTCTATTTTTGAACCTCGATCAGCAACATCTCGTAGGGCTATTTTCCAACAAGAGTATGTCGATGCTTTTGTAGATGCTCAGTTTGTGATCCTATCTGATGTCTATAAAAAAGACATGCTAGCTTTAGATGAAAGACTAAATATTGAAAAACTTGTTTTAGATATTCGAAATAAACAAACAAATAGGCAGAAGGTATTTGCAACAAAAAGTATAGAAGATATTATTCGTTTAACTCGTCAAAATGTATGTAAAGGAGATGTTGTTTTAATTATGAGCAATGGAGGGTTTCAAGGGTTTCATTCAAAGCTATTATCTGCTTTAAAAAACAAGTATTATAAACAAAATTAATTATTTTTTGTTTGAGATTTATGCAGAATCTAAAAAGAATAAAAAAAACAAAAAAATACAAACATTTTGTTTATCCGGGATCTGGGAACTGAGAGATGGGAACCGGCAACCCGGGATCTGGTTTTAAAGCATTGATTGTAATGAATTTTTGCATCTAAAAAATTTCCTCCTGAGCCCTTGGCGGGTTTAAAAAGGACTTTTTCCTTAACATGGAGTAAAAAAATGAGGAGATCCTTTCTACTCAAAGTGAACAGGCTTTTGAGGCGATGACCATTTTGTCAACGGCGAAAGCCGTTGCGGTCATCGTCCAAAAGTGACCAGAGGTCAGTTCACTTTGAGTGAAACAAAGGCATGATGCATTTTGAGTGAAAATGACGGCTAGACCACTTTTAGTGAAACAAAACAAGCTGATAAATTAGGAGCTTTTTTATATAAACTGTGTAAAAATACTTAAAGTTAAAATTGATCTTTTCCGGAATCCGGGATCCGGGATCTGGGATCCGGCAAGCGGGCAACCCGGCAACAAAAGGAACTTTTTCCTTAACATCGTGTTAAGAAACGAAGAGATCCTCTCTACTCAAAATGAGCAGTTTTTTGCGGCATTGCTCTTTTTAGACAGCGTAAGCTGTCAGAGCAATGCCCAAAAACACACCAGAGGTGTGGCTCATTTTGAGTGGAATCAAATGCTGGAACCAAAAGTGACTTGTCTTTGAGGGCAATAAGCATTCGGGTCATCTATTCTTTGAACAACAACATCCATATATACATAAAGCGAACCATTAGGAGTGTTATGTCCTCCAGTAAAACTTGCACCTATCTGAGGATTTACAGGAGAAATACTCACTATTTCACCATAAGAGCCATAAGCTAAGAGTTCATAATTTCCAAAATTTGCTCCTTGCAAAGTGGCCTGTCCAAATTGATTATCTGATTGAACTTGATAAGGTATATTAGGCTCTATGTAACAAGGGTCATAACCATATCCATATCCATGTCCATAACCGCCTCTGTCATAAGCACCACCATGTCCATAGCCACCTCTGTCATAACCACGACCATAACCACTTCTGCTGTAGTAGCCAGTAGGATTGATCAAGTCACTAAAAACCACTTCACCTCTTATATCTACAGGTCCGTTTCTTCCATTTTGTCCATATCCATATCCGCTTCCATATCCATTTCCATAGCTGTTGCCATAATTGCCATGAAGAGGCAAAAACTCTAAGCGAATTTCATGTCCATTGTTATTGTATCCGATATAAACATCACTACCAAAATAATGACCACCAGAGTAATGACCACCACCAGCTCTATAACCAAGATGGCTAAATCGGCCTTGTTTGTTTTTCCCACAGCCAATAGGGGAAGCTACTATAATTATTGCAAAGAGAGCTAATATCCCCCTGCGACACAAGGTACTGTTTTTAACAGATGCAATATTTTTAATGACAGATTGACTTAAGCTTTTCATAACTTTTACTCCTTAATAATATTTTTACTTAATATTCTCTTTTTATTTATTTATTGCCTTATTTATTTTTTAATCCATCTAATCCGTTTAATCCGTGCTAAAAGGTAAAGTAATTCCTGCATCTGATGGCACTAAGTTTTCAAAATGACCTATAGAGATATAGCGTCCCTGTGTTGTCGCACCCGGATGAATGATAGAGCTTGTATCAACCCTTGCATGTCTCCCACCATCTCTGGTTAAGTCCACAACAAAGGCACGACAGTCATGCACATTAAAGCCAGCACCATGTTCAAAATCATGGAGTCCAGCAGGTAAAACCCAGCAATGACTTCCACCTGTAAAGTAAGGGGCAGCACCACAGCCAAACCATGGCCATGTATTAGTCACTGAACACCTTCTTCTATCAAATTCTTTGAAGAATACTTCACCTGTCAGAGCATAGTTGTCACCACGAGGGTAAGCCACCACAATCAATGCTCCACCTTCAATTTCAAAAAAGAGTTTAATATAATGCTCACCATTATCTACATCAATTCTACGATTATTGTTTTTATCATGTGTAACCCAATGATTATAAGGGATTTGACTAGCATTTGTAGACGCTTCACCTTCTGCTTCATTGATTTCATCATCATATTCATTATAAAAGCCAAGACGGATATCTCCTCCATAAAGAGACTTTGTATTTCCACCGACTTTGGACAATGCCAAGTTAATCTGAATATTTGCAATGTGATCTGTATTAAGAGACATAACATCTGCAAAATCTTCAAAATTTGATGTCTGAGTCAATCGTGCAGTTGCTCCATCGGACCAAAGTGTACAATCAGGGATAGATAAATCAGGATTGTTATGATCACATTCGTCACTACTAGTATCACGATCACGATGATCATCATCATCGTCCTCATTACGACGTTCATCTTCTTCACAGTTTCGTTGAGATCCATCGCATCTGGTACGATTCACAGGACGACGATCCGTATTACTATAACGATCGGTATGACTATAATAAGGATTGTCAAAATAAGGTGCTGCCTGTTGAGAACAAGCAATTCCAACAACAGATAAACCGAATAACATACATAAAACTAGTAAAACCCTAATGACCATTTTTATACCTCTTAATCTATTATTAATATTTTTTTATACCTTATTTTTAATCAAGCAAAAGAGATGCCAAAAAAGAAACCATATTCACAAGTTACTGAAATAACAAATAAACTTTTTATTCTCTCACCTCTTTAAAAAGTTATTTACAGAAAACTTAAAGCTATTTTGATTTAAAAATTTTATCAAAAAAAGTTTGATAGTTGACAAGAAAAAGCTTTTATAAGTAACAAAAATTTTCTGAAGTGCCTTTAAATAAAGGAAGATAAGCTATATGGTTGATATTTTTTATAGAAGTTTATTGATGAGATAATAGCAAATAAGCTAAAAAAACCAATGGATCATCAGAGATGTTTTATGTCACTTTTTATGCTATTATTGAGAGTAAACTTTAAATTAATAAGTAAAATTAAATGTTTACATGCACTGTCTATTTGTTGAAAGGGTGTCTAAAGATTCATCAAATGCATTATTATGATTTTTAAATTGGACATACATGACTGCAAACAATTTTGACCTCTTTTCTATTGAAAGATCAGAATCAAAGAGGTGTATCAGGTGAGGCTGTGATATAGAATCCAAAATGACGTGCTTGAGTTAAAAGGGAGTTTCGAATAACAGGAGTGATATCTTGCTCAGACCAGTAACCATTTACCCGCAATCGAATACGAGAATTATAAACATGACCAAGAGTTAATGGCACTTTATGGGTTATAGCTTGCGGTGCATTTTCATTATGATTATTCTGCTGACTATGTTTACGAAAAGCTTTTATGAGATCTCCAGTTTGCACTCTTTGTGTTGAGCGACCAGATTGAATAAGCTGAAGAGTTGATTGTTGATCATTGACATCAATAACTTTAGCTGTAGCTACAAAATCAGATTCTGTATCTTTTAAATGATAACAAAGAGATTTTCTTTGAATATTTGCTTTAGAATAAATAGGGAAAAGGCTCCCTTTTTCAATAAAATCAGATGAACCAAAAGGAATAATGATTTTACCTTCCTCAGAAATACTATCTACAGCAATATGCCATGACTCATAATTATCTATAGCTTTTCTTAATTCACTCAGTCCATTCCTGATAGCTTTTTGGATCAATGTTGAAAAAGTCCCTGTATTGCTACCATGATTACGTTGATAGCCAAGCTGAACAACAGGAATATTTGAACCAACCCCCCATGAGAGATTTCTGACTGTGCCTTGACCTAATGCGAGTCTTTCGACTCCTGTAGAGCCATTTCTAATTGTCATCTGCAATCTTAAACGAGTGACATAAGAACTACCAATTTCAAAAGACATAAAAATAATATTAAAGGCAAACTTTCGCCCTTTGCTCTGTTCAAAAAACAAAACTCTTGTATCAATAACATCACTTGTACAGTAATGACGGGATTGATCTACAAGATGACCAAACTTGCAACCACTTAAAACCAAAACCGATATGCTACTCATCACGATTTTTATAAAAAATATTTGTTGCTTTGATTTTTTGTAAACCATATTAAAATCCTGTTCTGATGCATTCCAGTGCAGTAGTTTAAATGCTTTCTAAGAAGTTTCGGATGATTAAGGTTGAGTTTTAACTAGAAGAAAGTCATAAATTCTTGAAGCAATTCAAAACAAGACAGGATTTGATATAAGTAAAATCAATGAACAGAAAGGGAATTTTTAAGATATATTCTTTTTTTGTTCTTCTGCAAGTTTTTTGATTTGAGAGCGAATGTGACTGGCTTTAAGAAAGCTTAAGCGATCAATAAAAAGCTTCCCATCAAGATGATCAATTTCATGTTGAAAACAAATAGATAAAATACCATCGGTTTTAACTTCAAAAGGTTGACCATTTCGATCAAAGCCTTGGACTTCTATATATGCTGATCGCTCAACTGTTTCAAAAATACCAGGTACACTTAGGCAACCTTCTTGATATTTTGTTTTATTTTTACGTTTTAAAATAACGGGGTTAAACATAATTAAAGGATAGGTGACTTGTTTTTCAAGTGCTGTGAGGTGTTCTTGATTAACACTATGTGGGCTTGAAGGCATGTCAGCACGATCAGGCATACGAATATCAATCACAAGAAGTCTGATCAACGTACCTACCTGAACAGCAGAAAGGCCTATACCAGGAGCCTTATACATAGTTTCTAACATATCCGATGCAAGCTTTTTATGCTCTGCTGTCATTTGAATAAAGTTCTTTCCGTCTGCTGATTTATTGACAGCAAGAGGTTGAGAAACCTTCTTAAGAAAGGGATTAGGATAAGTGATAATATCTAAAATAGCCATGCCTTCCTTTTGGTTCACTCGTTTTTTAACACCATGTTAAGGAAACAAGATATTCACTCCCGGGATCCGGGATCTGGCAATCTGGCATCCCGGGTTCCGGGACCTGATGCCGGGTTGCCAGATCCCGGATCCCAGATCCCGGATCCCGGATCCTGGAAAAAGGACCCTTTCATCTTTTTACTACATGTTAAGGAAAAAGTTCCTTTTATTCCTTTTACTTATGATGACTTTTTAAACTCTACCACAGTAACAATGTCAAGTGTAGATTGTTTTGGCCAATCTATGATGGCTTGATTGTATTCCTGACCATCTGGCAAAAATATTCTTAATGACTGGCTCTGTATATTCTTCCATATTTCATAAACCTTACAAAGCCAAGGTTTCATCCCCTTCTCTTGAGAAAAAGGTAAAATCACAGTTCTAGTGTTAGGTAAAAGCTTTGCCGATGCGATCATACGTGCAGGATATTCTTTTTGAGGTTTAAAGTAAGGTAGCTCCCATTCAGAAGTAAGTCTTTCTATTTGTTTTTTAGATAAGGTTGTGTGAGGATATGGCTTTGAAATTTGCAAGTTTAAATACCAGTCTATCTTTGGAATCCAAGAAGACCACTTCCTATCAGGGAGTACCCATAAATCAGATCCAGAAGTTAAAGCTGTATGATAAGATAGCTTTTTCATATATCTTCCGTCTCTTTTGCGTTTAAAAGGACAATAGTGATATTATCTAAACCACCAGCATCTTTAGCCATTTTAATGAGTTTAGGAACCAATTGCTCTTGAGGTTGCTGAAGATAGGTTTGATAAATATCCTCATCACTGACCATATTTGTTAAACCATCAGAACAAATTAAAATATTATCATTTTTTTTAATTTTTTTTACAACCACATCGCAGTTGACTTGATCTTGAAATCCAATACTACGAGTCAGTACATTTTTATGAATATGCAAATTCTTGTCTTTAGGTGTAATTAAACCTGCTTGAATTTGTTGGTTGATCAAAGAGTGGTCTTCTGTCATTTGCCACATACCAGTTTTCCCACAAGTTGTTTTTGAGATTAAATAAGCTCTTGAGTCACCAACATGTCCTATATAAAGCTTTTCATCACGATAAAGGGCTACCACAAGAGTTGTTCCCATTCGGCTTAATTCTTTTTTTTCTTTACTTTTCTCATAAACTTTTCGAGAAGCTGCATTGAAAATATCTGTCATTAATATCTTATAATCAACACCTTTTGCCTCATTGTAATATTTAATTGTGACTTCTCTAACTGTATTAACAGCAATTTCAGCGGCAACATCTCCCCCATGATGACCACCCATGCCATCGGCTAATATATAAAGGAGATGCTTTTGATCAATCAAGAATCTATCTTGATTGCTCTTACGATGGCATCCTATATCAGTTTGACCCCAAGCATTTAATTCCATAAAACCTTCGTACGTTTTTTTCCCTAAAATTGAACTAGCCTCTGGCTACTTTTGGGCAGTTAGCCCGACGGCTCACGCCGTCGATCAAAGGCTAACTGCCTCAAAAGCTTGTTCAATTTTAGGAAGGAGGATCTCTCCGTCTCTTAACACCATGTTAAGGGTTTGTTTCACTAAAAGTAAACTAGCCTCTGGCTACTTTTGGATAGCCAGCCCGACGGCTTTCGCCGTCGATCAAAGGCTGGCTACCTCAAAAGTCCGTTTACTTTTAGTAGGGAGGATCTCTTCGTCTCTTAACACCATGTTAAGGGTTTGTTTCACTAAAAGTAAACTAGCCTCTGGCTACTTTTGGATAGCCAGCCCGACGGCTCACGCCGTCGATCAAAGGCTGGCTACCTCAAAAGTCCGTTTACTTTTAGTAAGGAGGATCTCTTCGTTCCTTAACACCATGTTAAGGGTTTGTTTCACTAAAAGTAAACTAGCCTCTGGCTACTTTTGGATAGCCAGCCCGACGGCTTTCGCCGTCGATCAAAGGCTGGCTACCTCAAAAGTCCGTTTACTTTTAGTAGGGAGGATCTCTTCGTCTCTTAACACCATGTTAAGGGTTTGTTTCACTAAAAGTAAACTAGCCTCTGGCTACTTTTGGATAGCCAGCCCGACGGCTTTCGCCGTCGATCAAAGGCTGGCTACCTCAAAAGTCCGTTTACTTTTAGTAGGGAGGATCTCTTCGTCTCTTAACACCATGTTAAGGAAAAAGTTCCTTTCTTACATCTGTTGCCTGCAAAGGCTTACGCCTTTGCGGTCATTGCCCAAAAGTAGCCAGAGGCTAGACCACTTTTAGTGAAACAGAGGCTGGTTTATTTTTAGTGCAAATCAACAAAAGTCTAAAGTATAATAAAAGTCAAAAGAAAAATAAATCGTAGTATCTCTCACAAAAATATATACAATAAATATACAGATAAAGAAATATTTAGACAATAAAATAATAGGTTTCTAATGAAAGCTCAGAATATTCGTAACTTTTCTATCATTGCTCATATTGACCATGGCAAGTCTACCTTAGCTGATGCCCTTCTCACATTTACCAAAACTCTTTCTGAAAGAGAAAAAAAGAACCAATTTTTAGATAATATGGATTTAGAAAGAGAGCGAGGTATTACTATCAAAGCTCAAACTGTTTGCATCCATTACAAATTTCCTAAGAATGGTCAAGAGTATCAATTTAATCTCATAGATACACCAGGTCATGTAGATTTTTCTTATGAAGTGTCCCGCTCTCTTGCTGCTTGCGAAGGAGCTTTGTTGGTTGTAGATGCCGCTCAGGGCGTAGAAGCTCAAACTTTAGCTACTGTTTATCAAGCTATTGATCATAACTTAGAACTCATCCCTGTCTTAAACAAAATTGACCTACCTGCTGCCAATCCTGATGAAGTGATCTCACAAATTGAAAATGCTGTGGGTATAGATGCAACCTCTACTATCTTTGCCAGTGCTAAAAACAATATAGGTATTGAAGAAATTTTAGAAGCCATTGTAGAACAAATCCCTCCTCCATCTGCCAATACAAATAAACCTTTAAGAGCTTTGGTATTTGATTCCTGGTTTGATACATATCAAGGGGTGATTGTTCTATGTCGTATTTTTGATGGAAACTTGAAGGTAGGTGATCAAGTACGCTTTATGGCCTCCTCTGTTGATTATGAAGTGCTAAAATTAGGTGTCAATGCACCTTTTCCTATAGAAAAACAAGAACTATCAGCAGGTCAAGTTGGCTTTGTGGTCTGCGGTATCAAAAATATCAGAGATGTTCAAGTAGGTGAAACAATCACTCTAACTCATAAGCCTGCTCAAAAAGCCCTCCCTGGTTTTAAAAATATAAAACCAATGATCTTTTCTGGTATTTTCCCTATTGATTCTACCTACTACCATAAATTAAGAGACAGTTTAGAAAAGCTCTGTTTAAATGATGCTAGTTTGAGTTTTGAACCAGAGAATTCAGCAGCCTTAGGCTTAGGCTTTCGCTGTGGATTCTTAGGACTTCTGCACTTAGAAATTGTGCAGGAGCGTCTGGAAAGAGAGTTTAATTTATCTTTGATCACCACAGCACCTAGTGTGGTCTATCATGTGTATAAAACAAATGGTCAAATGACGCATTTAGAAAAGCCATCAGATCTTCCTAGTCAAATAGACAGAATAGAAGAACCTTTTTTAAAAATCACTATCCACACACCGTCAGAATATTTAGGAAGTATTTTAAATCTTTGTGAAGAAAGAAGAGGTATGCAAGATAAATTAGACTTTATTACAAAAAAGAAAGTCATTATAGAGTATCAACTACCAATGAATGAAATGGTTTTAGATTTTTACGATAAATTAAAGTCTATTTCAAAAGGCTATGCTTCTATGGATTATGAAGTGATAGGATTTAAACCTTCAAAACTTGTTAGATTAGATATTTTATTAAATGGAGAGCCTGTAGATGCTTTATCTTTGATTATCCATAAGGACCATGCTTATCACAGAGGGCGGTCTCTCACCAAGAAGATGAAAGATCTTATTCCACGTCAGCAATTTCAAGTAGCTATTCAAGCAGCTATTGGCTCGAAGATCATTGCAAGAGAAACAATCAGTGCTATGAGAAAAGACGTGACAGCAAAGTGTTATGGAGGAGATATAACTAGAAAAAGAAAACTTTTAGAAAAACAAAAAGCAGGCAAAAAACGCATGAAACAAATTGGTAGTGTGGATGTCCCACAGTCTGCCTTTTTAGCCATTCTCAAAGTTGACTCTTGATCATTTTAATCCTCAAGCTTAGGGTCCATTTTTGATATATAAAGATATATGACAAAAAAGCACTTAATATGTTGTATTGTTTGCTGTGAGATTCATTTTTGAGGGTTCTAAAGTCAAAAGTACTAGTGCATCTTACCTCTTTGTCAAAAACAATTGTTATTGATGATCAATAATTATATTTTAATGAAATAAAAGCTAGACAGTCTCAATCAAAAAGTTTAAAGTAAAAATATACTTGTTGAAGTCATTTTAAAAAAGGAAAAGTCATGCTAAGTAAATTAATTCAAAAATCTTATGAAAATCGTTCGAAGGCAAAGGATGTGGTCATTGTAGGAGGTCTACGTACGCCTTTTGTAAAAGCAGGGTTGCAATTCAAAACAATGCATGCAGCCCATTTAGGTACTATTGTTCTTAAAGAGCTTTTATATAAGACAGAAATAAAAGCAAATGAAATCCAAGAAGTGATCATAGGTAATATTGGTAACCCTATTGACACAGTCAATATTGCTCGTGTGATTGCTCTACGTGCAGGATTGCCTCAATCGATTTCAGCACACACAGTTCATCGCAATTGTGCATCTTCTTTAGAGAGCATTGCCACTGCTTTTGATAAGATCAAGGCGGGTATGGCTGATGTCGTTGTCGCGGGTGGAACGGAAAGTATGTCTCAGATTCCCTTAGTTTTTCAACAAAGTTTAACGGATATTTTTACAGAATTTACTTACGCTAAAACTTTTAGAAAGCAATTTTCTGCTTTGTGGAAATTAAAACTCAAATACCTTAAACCTCGGGTTGCTTTAATGGAAGGTCTAACAGATCCTTTCTGTGGTTTAAATATGGGACAAACCGCAGAGGTTTTAGCAAAAGAGTTTCATATTGGACGATGGTATCAAGATGATTTTGCATTAGAAAGCCACAACAGAGCTGTGAAAGCTCAAAAATCAGGCAGATTGGCTTCTGAAATCACGCCTGTTTTTATGCCCCCAGACTATAAAACAGTTGTTAAAGAAGATGTAGGCCCAAGGGAAAATCAAACCTTAAGAGCTTTAGGTAAATTAAAACCTATTTTTGATAAAAGGCATGGCACAGTCACTGCTGGAAATGCTTGTCCCATTACAGATGGAGCAGTTATGCTCCTATTAATGACAAGAGAAAAAGCTGACGCACTGGGCTTAAAACCTTTAGTCAGTATCAAGACGTATGCCTTCTATGGATTAGAACCAAAGCGTATGGGCTTGGGTCCTGTCTATGCCACAGCTGTAGCTCTTAAAAAAGCTGGTCTTGAATTAAAAGATATAGAACTTATAGAACTCAACGAAGCTTTTGCAGCTCAAGTATTAGCCTGCAAAAAAGCATTCGAAGATGATCAATTCGCATATTCTGAATTAGACATTCTAAAAGCTATTGGAAAACTTGACCTCGATAAAGTAAATGTCAATGGAGGGGCTATTGCATTAGGACATCCTGTAGGAGCAACTGGCTCTCGGCTTGTCCTTACCCTAATGACAGAAATGCAATTGCGTTCAGATGTGCGGTTTGGACTAGCAACTCTTTGTATAGGTGGAGGACAAGGAGGGGCTATGATTTTAGAGAGGATTTCATCATGACAAACACAAAAGTAGCAGATGGGCTAAAACTGTTATCTCAAGATCAAATAGCTATAATTGAATGGAACTTGACAGATGAAAAGGTCAATAAACTCTCTCTGTCTGTGATTGAAAAATTCCAAGAAATTTTAAGTGAAATCAAAAATAATTTATCTCAATATAAAGCAGTTGTAATGATATCTAAAAAGCCCAATGTCTTTATTGCAGGTGCGGATATTGCTGAAATACAAAAACTTAAAAATGCAGAAGAAGCCCAGAAAATTTGTAGCATAGGACATATGCTTTTCAATCAAATAGAAGATATACCTATTCCATTCATTGCTGCTATTCACGGAGCTTGCTTAGGAGGTGGATGTGAGATGGCTTTAGCTTGTGATTACAGGATAGCTGCAGATGATGAATCGACTCAGATTGGACTACCAGAAACTCGATTGGGGCTTATTCCAGGCTTTGGAGGTTGCTGGAGATTGCCTCGAGCTATTGGTCTGATAGAAGGGCTAGGTATGATTTTAGGAGGTAGAGGTATCGATGGACAAAAAGCTCTTAGGCTAGGATTAATTGATCAATTAGTTGATCCAGACCTTTTAGAACGTAAAGCTTTGCAGTTTGCAAAGCAAAAAATCTCTGAAGGTAGTAAAAAACGTATTCAAATCTGTAGACCCAAAACATGGTCTCTTAAATTTTTATATAGTTATTTTGGACGATGGATCGTGTTTCATCAAATTAGAAAGACTATAATAAAAAAATCAGAAGGAGAGCATTACCCTGCCTTACTTAAAGCTATTGAAGTGGTCAGGTCCACTTATGGACTTCCTGCCTCTCAAAGACAAAAGGTCATGAAAATAGAATCTCATGGTTTTGCTCAAGTAGCTACTACTGATGTGAGTCGTAATTTAATCCGTCTTTTTTATATAATGGAAGCTAAGAAAAAACAAACCGGTCTTTCAAAAGGTATAAGCAGAGAAGATATTCCAATTATTCGACATATTGGAGTTTTAGGAGCAGGAACTATGGGGGGAGGGATTGCCCACCTAGCTACTGACCATGGCTTTAAAGTAAGGATGAAAGACATCACAACAGAGGCATTGTCATTAGGACTTCAAGAAGCTCATCGCCTTTGGAATAAAAGCTTAAAAAGAAAGTTTATGACTAAATCAGAATACGAACAGAGACAAAATCTTTTGACTGTCACAACAAATTATGATGGTTTCAAAATGATGAATGTTGTTATTGAAGCTGTAGTAGAAGATATGCAGGTTAAGAAAACTGTCATTTCAGAGTTATCTCAAAGATGTAAATCAGAATGTATTATTGCTACAAACACATCTTCTTTAAGTGTCTCAGAGATGGCAGATGCACACCATCAGCCAGAAAATGTTGTAGGCATGCATTTTTTCAACCCTGTTCACAAAATGCCTTTAATAGAGGTGATACGTGGAGAAGAGTCTTCTGATTTAGCTATTGCAACAGTTTTTCGGCTTGCTAGATACATGGGCAAGATGCCTATTGTGGTCAACGATTCTCCTGGTTTTTTAGTCAACCGATTGCTTTTGCCTTATTTGAATGAAGCTGTTTATTTATTGGAAGAAGGCTATCCTATTAGTTGGATTGATCAAGCCTTTCTTGATTTTGGAATGCCCATGGGACCTTTGAGATTAATTGATGAAGTGGGCATTGATGTTGCGGTGAAGGTCGCTCATATTCTTCATCAAGGCTTTGGAGAGAGGGCTAAGCCTGCAAAATTAATGCAAAAGCTATCAAAATCTTCTCGTTTAGGTATAAAGAACAAAAAAGGTTTTTATCTTTATGATAAAAAGGCAAAGGAGACAGGTGAAGATAAAAGTTTTTATGATGAATTTAAGATCATTATCGATCAAAATAAAGTGTCAGAAGAAGCTATAGAAAATGAGATCATTGCAAGGCCTTTGTATGCTATGATCAATGAAGCTGCTAGAGCTTTAGAAGAAAATGTCGTTGAAAAACCAGAAGATGTGGATTTTGCCATGATTATGGGGATAGGCTTTCCGCCTTTCCGTGGAGGGCTTTTACAATATGCCCAACAAGTAGGTATAGATCACATTGTTCAAAGATTAGACGAGCTAGAGGAGAAACATGGCGAGCGATTTTCTCCTTCTGATCTTGCAGATATTTTTTAATTTTAATCTCTCAACACAAGCATTCCTTTTACTCGCAAATCAATGTCAGACTTAGGGCTGTTTAGAAATAATATTTCATTGTCTCTAAAAAAAGATAAAGTGAAAAAACTTTAAACACATTTTACGCGAACCTAAACAAAAGTCATAAAAACAAACCGAGCATGACTTCTTTATGTCAAATTATTTAAAATAAAAGGTAAAGGATTTAATAAATAGAGCCGAACTATTAGTTAAGTTAGAACTTAAAAAATTTTTTAAGTTGTTAAATGAGTAAAATATTCAATTTTTCAAATTTTAAAAAAGAGAGGTGTACCATGACTAATTTTATTAAATTTTTATCAATCACCCCCCCCCCCCGACACGTCGCGTCATAGCTATTTTTTAGCACGTAAATCTTTAAGACAGTTTATTTTATCATTTTATAATCTCAAGCTGATCAAAGTATTATTTTATTTACCTTACAAAATCATAAGGTTACAAAAACAAATCATATATTTGTTTTGTGTTCCAAACAAAAAAATAATCTGCCAAGGATGTCTAATCATCTTTATATTAATTGGCTTTGTACCTAATGAAGCATTTGCACAAAGCGGTCTTATCGATCTTATCGCTACTGACAGAAACCCTGCTAGAAGGAGAGTTACAGCTACCGTTACTACTCAGACAGGCCATGAATCCGCAAGGAATGCTATTAATGGAGAGATAGCACGCCAAAGAGGACAGATAACTGCCACGGAAAGAAGTATAGAGGCTTTAGAAAGGGAACTGATCCCTATTGCACGAGCAGTCCAAGATGAATGTCCAGGGGTTGTATATAGCTACAGAAGAGATGGCAAAGATCCTGTTTGTAGACATACACCTGATGGCGGAGAGGAATCGGAGGTAAGAATATCAGAAGAATCGCGAACCCGATACAATGAAGCAAGAAGGAGGCAAAGGGCAATAGATAGAGAACTTAGATCACGGAGAAGCGATTTGGAGACACTAAAAAGAGATATAGAAGGATTACAAAATCTAACTGTAGGTGACGTTTATCAAGATGGAGGGGTGACTAATGCAAGGGTAATTCAAGAAGCAACGATTGAAACTCTGGACTTACGACAAAAACTTTCTGAATTAGGTGACGATCTAGAGGACATAGATACAGTTTTAGACGAAGTTGAAAGAATTTATGACCGCACAGTATTAGGGGCCTACATGCAAGATAAAATAGGTCAGTTATTAAACTCTCAAGTTATTTGTACAGCTCGCAAAAGATGTGCCACAAGAGACCCTCAAAAAATAGACTCTGATGTTATTCAAAAAGAGCTTTTTCCAACAAGCACTCAAACTAGAAGTGATTATTATGAAAAGGTCGAGAGAAACAGAAGAGGAGCAAGATGAATATAATCCTTATGCTATTATAAATCTTGCATTTAATATTTGGAAAGATAAATTTGAGTTGTTCTAATAGTTGAGAAGTGCAAGAAGATTTTGTATCTAAGAGTGCTTATGACAAGACTTTAGAAAATCTATTCAATGCAAATATGATACTACAAACTAAATAAGATTAAGCTTTGAGAGTGCAACCAAAGCACTCAATGCAATGATCAATAAAGAACCTAACTTGACAACTAACCTGAGTTCTAACTCTTTAAATCCATGTTCTATTCTATGAATAGACTCTTTTATCTTTATATTGTCTTTTTCTAATGATTTAATGTCTTTCCTCATTTCTATAATATCTTTTTTGATTTCTTGATTGCTATTTTCTAATACTTTGATGTCTTTTCTGATTTCTACAATGTCTTGTTTCGTTTCTGTGATATCTTTTTTCATTTCTACAATGTCTTTTCTGATTTCTACAATGTCTTGTTTCGTTTCTGTGATATCTTTTTTCATTTCTACGATTTCTTTTCTGATTTCTACAATGTCTTGTTTCGTTTCTGTGATGTCTTTTTTCATTTCTACAATGTCTTTTTTGATTTCTACAATGTCTTGTTTCGTTTCTGTGATGTCTTTTTTCATTTCTACAATGTCTTTTTTAATTTCTTGATTGCTACTTTCTAATACTTTAATGTCTTTTCTAATTTCTACGATGTCTCTTTTGATCTCTTGATTACTGTTTTCCAGTTCTTTGATGTCTCTTTTGATCTCTTGATTGCTGTTGTCTAATGCTTTGATCTCTCTTTTGATTTCTTGATTACTGTTGTCTAATAATCTGGCTTGATTTGTCATACTTAAAATTTCTCTTTTAGTAGCCAAATCAGATTCGATGATGTCATTTAGAACACGCACTTGGGCCTTTGCCTGTTGATCAGGCACACCGGCAATTTTTAAATCTTCTACATATTTTAGTGCATTAAATCCCATACTTCATGTTACCACAGGATAGATATTTAGGCAAGGACTTTTTATTATTGTGTGATCATAACGCATTAGGCTTTGATTTGTAAAATAAACTTGAGAAAGAAAGGCAATCTGTCGCCTTTTTACCATGAAATATCAATAACTCCCACAGAAAAATAGACTTTTTAAAACTTCATCTTCATATCACCTCATAATAAAATGTGAATGGGGTCATAATAAATAATAGCTAGAAATATCTTTTTTAAGAAGATGGTGTTAAACGGCCTTGCTTAATTAAAAGCTCTCGTTCTTGTTTTTGTGGCAACCTTTCAAAATGACTTAGCTCCATAGAGAAATTAGCCCTACCCTGACTCATAGATCGTAACTGTGTAGCATAACCAAAAAGCTCTGCAATAGGTACCTCTGCTTCAATTACCTGCAAATGCCCTTTGGTTGAAACTTGAGAGATCACCCCTCTTTTTGCATTTAGATGACCAATCACTGCTTTTAAAAATTCGTAAGGTGTAGTTACTTCTAACTGAGCTACCGGCTCTAAAAGATAACATGAACCATTATTCAAAGCATCTTTCACAGCCATAACCCCTGCCACCTTAAAGGCAGATAAGGGTGACTCTTGTTCACGTTCACGGAAAGTAGCATCTGTTAAGCATACCTTTGTATCAATCACTGGATAACCTGATATAATGCCATTGTCTAGTGCTTCCTTAATCCCCTCTAAAGTAGGAGCTATAAATTCTTTTGGAATAACATTTAAAGCAAGTGTATTTTCTATTATAAGTCCTTTGTTTTTTTCAAGAGGCATAGCTTCTACTTTCACATAAGCAAATTGAGCTTTCTGATCGCCTTCCTTACCTTCCAATCTACGTTCAAATTTCCCTTCACCATAAGAGACTTGAGATATTTTTTCTCGATAAGAGACCTGTGGACGGCCTGCATTGACTTGGACATGAAAGTCTGTTTTAAGTCTCTCTCTGATCACTTCTAAATGAAGTTCTCCCATACCAGAGATCAAAGTTTGTCCTGTTTCTGTATCTTCTTTTACAACAAAAGAGGGATCCTCTTGTTTTAGTTTTTCTAAAGAAACTACAAGTTTTTTTTGATCTTCTGTTGTCTTAGGTTCAATAGCCATAGAAATCACCGGCTCTGGCAAACCAATAGATTCTAAAACAATATGTTTCCCTATACCACACAAGGTATGACCAGTCCTTGTCCACTTTAATCCAATAGCTGCTCCAATATCTCCAGCCTTTAACTCTTGGGTTTCTTCCCGGTTATCTGCATGCATCCTCACTAAACGGCCTATTTTTTCTTTTTTAGAAAGTAATGTATTTTCAACAGTCATACCTGTTTTTAAAACACCAGAATAAATACGTAAATAAGTGAGCATGCCTGCAAAAGTATCCGTTTGTAATTTAAAAGCCAAAGCCACTAAAGAATGATCAAATCGAGTAGGACATGGGATCACTTCTTTTGCTTTATTCCATCCATTAATAGTAGGTTTATCTAAAGGGCTAGGTAGATAGTCTAAAACCGCATCTAGTAAAGGTTGAATGCCCTTGTTTTTAAAAGCAGAGCCACACAAAACAGGGAAGACTTTTTGTCTAAGAACTCCACTGCGAATAACTTTTTTAATGTGATGTGTTTCTAAAGGTATTTCTTTAAGATACATATCCATCACTTCATCATCAAATTCCACAACTTGTTCTAATAGATGCTCTCTATACTTTTTAGCTAGTTCTTGATATTCTTGAGGTATCTCTTGATATTCAAAAACGGCATCTCTATCATTGCTTTTCCAAACAATAGCTTTCATTAAAACAAAATCAATCACGCCAGAGAAGTTTTCTTCTTGACCCATTGGCCATTGCAAAATCACAGGAGTGATTTTAATTTTTTCAACAAGAGAATCCAATGCTGCTTGATAATCTACACCCACACGATCCATTTTGTTGATAAAACATATACGAGGGATATTGTATTTGTCTGCTTGATACCAAACAGTTTCTGATTGAGGTTCTACTCCACTGACACCATCAAAAACAACAATAGCTCCATCTAAAACACGCAAAGATCGCTCTACTTCAATAGTAAAATCAACATGTCCTGGTGTATCAATAATAGAAATTCTGTGATCTTTCCAAAAACAAGTGGTCGCCGCTGCTGTAATGGTAATACCTCTTTCTTGTTCTTGTTTCATCCAATCCATAGTGGTATTACCCTGATGGACTTCACCTATTTTATGACTTTTGCCCGTGTAATACAAGATACGTTCTGTAGTGGTGGTCTTACCTGCATCAATATGGGCCATAATGCCAATATTACGAGTCCATTTCAGTTCATCAATAGTCTGAGGATATTTATACGACACAATCACACCTCATGGATTCATAACGAACATTTGGTACAAAGTTTGGTACAAAGGAGTGATCTGACGAATATAAATCAGAATTAAAGAAGACCGAAGATCATCTAATGACTGTTTAATATCTGCTTCATTTTCAACAATAACTTCTAATTTATAAAGCAACCTTAAAAAATCTGTGATCTCTCTTAGATTAGCTCTTTCATCCTCACCTTGCCTTGCCACATAATAAAGATTTTCTCTATCAAAAAACTTTTCTTGAAGACAATTAAAAGCATTTAAAATACTTGTTTTCAGGAGATAACCTTGAGGTCCATTTTCTTCTGTGATCTCCATAGCCTCCTTGTAAAATTGTACCAAAGCCATGAGTGTTTGTACTTGGGTATCAAAAGACATAGTATGACCAGATCTCTTTGTTTGCACATCATAATTGTCCACAAAGCATCCTTCTTCTTTTTGTAGCTTTGTTGTAATAAAGAATTTCAAACCTAAATTGAGCTTTCTTAATTGAATAATACCGTCACTGACTTTTTTGTAATTGTTTCTATCAATTTGAGAAATATTATCTATATTCTCTGTGTCTAGGTCTTTTACAGCGTGTATAAACTCTTCATTGGCCATCATTAACCTAGCCATATTGATTGTGTCAATATGATTTAAAATAGAATGGACCCCTTCCCTCACATCATGAATCGAAGCCATTAGAGCTTTAGGATTTTCAGAGCCGTCTTCTGCTATAGCTTCCCAGTCCCATTGCCGTACATCCGTTGCTTGACCTGAAAGATCGTAAATATTTAATCCTTGCCTTTGTAAATTAATCAAATTTACACCTGCAATACCCAAGTGTAAATTAAAAACAGATAGCTTAGGAAAGACCACTTCTTTTACCTGTTCTGTCACTGTGATCTGTCCCATACCTTCATTGTAATCATTTTGTCTATCAGGTCTAAGATATACTAACATTTTTGAAGCTCCTCGAATCATCTCTGCTTGAGCTATAGCTGTTGCAAGCATAGGTTCTTGCATTTTCTCTAAATCTACTGTAAAAGGCTTATCATGTTTTAAAGCCAATTGATCAGGGATAGCAAAGTATCCAGGTTGTATACCTTCCTCATCCTCTTGGCCATAATAATTATAAATTTTGACATTGGTATCGCGATCCTGAGTGGAAGCTCTATTAATAGGCCTGAAAAAACTTGTAGGTAGCACTTCTCTGTATCTGTCTTCTCCTTCAGGTTTATCTAATATATAATGACCTACCATGCTTAAAGATTTGTTAAAAAGAGAAAATAAAAGTGGATAATGATTATAGTTATCATAAAACTTTTTTTCATAATGACTAAGTCCTTTTAGTCTTTCTGCTAAAACTGACATAGCTGTTCCTAATGTAAGACCATTTGTAGTAAATGATAATTTACTGTTTGTAGGAACAAATGCAATTTGATCGCCTTTTTTTGTCATTTGTATATTTGAAAACTCTATACCCGGCAACATAGACTCTTCTTGGTATTCTTCATTAAGTATGCGGTCAGCCACTATAGATCTTGCTTCTAAATGGATGACATCATAAATATTTTCTGGTGCAATCTGTTGTTGAAGACCAGAGATAATAGTATCTTTTACAATCTTTGCAATTCCTAATAGATTCTCGTTGAGCCTATTGGCAAATTCTCTTAAAATTATAAGCTTTCTGACAGGTTGAGATAATAGGAGATTTAAAATTGGTTGATCTTTTGGTAGATTTCTAAAAAGCTCAACAGCTTGATTCATCTCGTTGAGAATAGGAGGTGATATAGGTAAATCACTAAAAAGATTCTGTAAAGAAGTATTAAGATTTTCTAAAAAGCTCAAAGAGTCGGCTTCTTGTGTAGCTATATTTATATTTTGTTGTAGAATTTCAATCTCTGAAATAATGGCATTGATATTTTCAATCACAACATTATCTGAGGTTAAATAATTATCTGTAAGCATAGAGGATTGAGTTGATATTAAAAATGACTTGAAATCTTCAATGCGATTTTGAATTTGAACAAGAGCATCTTTTTGAGATTGTTGAGAATCTTTTGTCAAATAATCCATCGAAAAAGATAGAATATTTGATCTAACAATTTCATTATTTGCTGTTAAAAGAGATGTAAAAGGAAGTGATACTTGAGGTGGTTCTTCTAATAAAAGGAGGAGATCACTATAATGCCTATCAACTTCTTCACAGCTTGTTTGATCTGCTTGTTGACATAGCATCAAGTCTTGACAGTTAATGTTAAAATTAAGGTTATTATAAAATGAATAAAGTTGTTGTTTGTTGAAGTGGCATTCTATGTAGGTGATCATAGGTTTAATTAATTCTGTTTGAAATTGATAAGCGACTCCTCCTTCTATTGGCAATTTGTGGTTATGGCCATCGTCTTGATATGTTGTGTATTCGTTAGGACTTTTTGTTTCGAGATATTGTGGTGGACCTTCTAGTAATATTGTTTCTCTACCATTGTGTTGAAGACATTCACTGTACTCCCTCATATCTTTACTACATTCACTGATGTCTTTTATTCCAAAGGCAATTTTAACCCAGTTTGTACGATCCATATTGTAAGAGGTATAATTATCGGGATGGGCATAAAAGGATGAAATAGTTTTATGTCCTAAATCTGATAAAATCTGTCTATCTGATAATCGTCCAAGTTCCATAAGCCCTTCAGCAAACAGAAAAATATCTGATGTTTGATGAAGTAAAACTTCTGCATTTGTGTTAGGCCATTGGAAAAGTTTAATATCTTGTGAAAGAGGAAATGTTTTGATTTTGATATTTTCCTGTTTGATGGATTCAACAGGCGGGATAGATTTCTCCACGGGCTGTCTTTGACAAGAAAGATTCCATGCACATAAAGTAAGTATTAAAATGTTATAATTTATTTTTATTAATTTATTCATAATCATCACCTATAGTATCATACTTCATCACCGTATTTCAGTTATAATAGCCTGATTTGGCTTAAGGTTTAGAGGAATAAAAGCAGACTTAACTCATGCCTGACTTCCCTACGTACATTACGTCCATAAAAAATATCTGAGTGGTTATAACTTAAGACAAAAGGCAGTGGAAAGTTCCCTTTTTGAAACCAAGAAATAGATGACAGATGAACACCTAGTCTTCCGTTAAGCCAGTGGGCTTTTGAGTTGGTTTCTCTTTCTAACAAAGAGTAGTTATAATCCAAACGATCGCCATTATAACGATCAGAATTTTTAAAAGAAAGAGACAAGGCCATATCAAAGCTTAAAAATGAATTGATACGAAAGTTACTAAAAGCTTCAAGTGAAAGGATATCGCCTATATTTCTAAAAAGAAATTCTTTTCTGTCTTCATCTGGTAAAATATCATCTTCGTGTGTAGGAACTCTTTGAATGGCCATATCTGGTAACTTCCAGTTATAACTCAAAGCACCACCTAAAGTGAGACGACGAGAAGCTTGAAACTGATGGAGTGATTTAAAAAGGACACCTGTTTGAGCGAAATTGGGCAAATCCACTAAGTTATCAGGATCATCCTTAGGTCCTGTAGGTAAATTAACAGTTGTCATAAAATAAAAATTCCAAGGACTGCGGTTGAAATAATTATAAATACTAAAAATTTGTAGGTCGCCTAACCCTTTGAAATAAATTTGATCAAAGCCTTTAAAGTTTTTGCTTTCAAGATGCTCATTGAATCTATCGATCAGGTCTGCTTGCGTTTGAGGAAGTTGATCAAGTCCATCAATAAGTTCTTGATAACTGTCAACATCAGAAGATATGATTCTTTGTTTAATATCTGAAACTGTACTCTCCCCTTCAACATTCATTGTGACACTTCCATACATCTTGACAATAGGGAGGGCTGCTCCAATAGTCCAGCGATCTGTCAATCCATAAGCAAGAGCAAATCCCATATATGAAATTTCAGGTCCTCCTCCAAATTTAAGAGAACCTAAATTAATGTTGTCTGCTTCTCCAGGGTAAAGTTCATTAAGAGTTTCATAAAGTTCATCAAAATCTTCACTTAATTGCATTTCTCTTAAAAATTCTGCATTAAAAGTCATATCATAGCGACTCATAGATGTAAGTTTAGAAGAGTAATCAAAAAGATGGGCTACTTCAGAAATGGTTCCAAAGATAAATCTTGGATGCCATACACCTTTTGGTAAAATTTGTTGATTTTGTGAGAGGGGTTCTTCTGCTATAAAACTTTCAATAGGTAGATTTGTAAGAGGGTTGTTCTTTCTATCGACATTAGGATTAAGTGCCTTCTCTGGCGTGCTAATAGAAGATTCTGTTTTGGCCATAGCAAAAGATGGGACTTTTGTAGATGGAGGAGACACATTCGCATTGACATCTTGAGACGATGTCTCTTGAGATGATGTCTCTTGAGATAATATCTCTGTAGTAGCCTTCAAAGGAATGGCTATGAAAAAAAAAACAAAATAGATTATTATAATTACTGTCTTCATAAATAAGCCTTCAATTAACTTTACTTTTTAAAAATGTATCTTTTTGATAAAAATATAACATCTATGGAGTATACAAAATTTTTGCAAAAAAGTCAAATATGTTGATTTTAAAGCTCCTATTAGACGGCATAGTAGCTATTAGATGGCACAGCCAATCGATAAAACAGCTTAAGGCGTTACTTCTTCATTGATTATATCAAGTAAAAGACTAGGTCTGTCTGTCACAATGCCGTCAACACCAAATTCTATAAGTTTTTTCATGTTTTTTTTATCATTGACAGTCCATATAAAGACAGGTTTACCTCTGCGGTGCATTTCTTTCAAAAGTCTTTTTGAGAGAACTGGAATGCCTGTACTCACTTCAGGAATATAATAGGAATCTGCTCTGATCGGATCGATAGGTTCTAAAAACATATTCAATAAAATCAAAGATTGGTACATTTCTGTACTTGTGGCTGCAAAAATCCAATCAGGATGTTGAGATCTGATATATTCAACCACCCGGTGAGAATAACTTGCTATAGTGATGTATTCTGAAGCATTAAATTTTATAATTATATCTATAAAAGCTTTAACAGCTTGAGTTGTAAAAGCTTTTAGTTCAATGGTCATTCTTCTTTGAGGATATCTCTCAAGTATTTCTTCAAGGGTAGGGATTTGAAGTCCTTGCCTTCTATAAGCATATTGGCCTTGTGCATCCTGATAATGATAACCTGCATCAAGTTTTTGAAGTTCTGCTAAACTCAGATCACTGACTTTGCCTTTTCCGTCAGTAGTCCTGTCTACTGTTTCATCGTGGATCACAACAAGATGTCCATCCTTAGAAAGATGGACATCCATTTCAAGAATAATATCGTTAAAGAGCTGAGCTGCATGATCAAATGCAGGGATAGTATTTTCTGGTGCTTCAAGACCTCCTCCTCTGTGTGCGATGATTTCAAAAGGACCTCTTTGAAACTGATGACTAGGCCAAGTATGTTCTGTTTTCAGTCCCATGTATCTAGCCATCATAATTATTATGATAAAGGCTGTAATAACAACACTCATCAGGATAAAGAATGATTTTAACATAATTTATTTCCCTTAATTTCATTAAAAATTTAAGTCATAAACATCTTAAAATACATTAAGTCTTTGGCTTTTTTCTGATGTTGACTGCAAAAGCTTACGCCTTTGATATTACCCATATAAATTTTATATTTGCAAGAATAAGATATTAAAGTTAAACAAAAAAGGAGTCTTAAAAAAATGATTAGAACAGTAAACATCTGATCTTAGACCAATGATTTTAAAATTTAAGAAAGAAGCCGACACCTTGAAAATTTATTGAATGATTTGAAAATTATAATCACCTGCATACCTTGTTAAAGCACCTCTAATAAAAAATGTAATATTTCTAGGATAACTTCTCGTATTATCAATAGATCTAAAATTAACCACAACAGGTCTTATATAACCTAAACCCAATGTGATCTTTCTTCTTCTATTTCTATCTTCTCTGCTTCTTCTTCTGTTTCTATCTCTATCGTTATCATTCGTGACGGCAGCTTCTACTAAATCACCTGTTTGAATAGGTCGACCGCCTGGTTGCGTTCCGCTTAATTCAAGTAAAGCATTTTTACCGTTTATTTGAATAATTTGTCCTGAAGCTATTGACCTAGCTTCGGGGTGTCTAGTTGTATTACAAGAATAATTACCATAACCGCTTGCATAACCTCCACCAGGGAAAATATAAAAAGTATCTCCATCTGCTAAACCGTCATCTGAACCTAAAGGAATAATAGCTCTATTACCTCGTACCTGATGTATAGTTGTTTTAAGTGGTGCATACCAGTCCCTCATAGAATCTCGTAGTTGTTTAAAAGCATTTTTAACTGTTTCTTCTACAAGATCACCAATAGAACCTGGTTCATATTGTCTAAATCTAAAATTAGCAGGTATATTCACTTTGTCAACAGTTCCGCCTATGTTTCCCATCCAATTTGTCACTTGTCCGTTACCTACAGCTGTTTGTATAGGTGGAGAAAAATAACCTCCCTCTCTTCTGAGATTAAATGTGAGTTCTAACCGAGCCGATCTTCCTCTTAAACTACCTCCAATACGACCTATTCCAATCCTTTCTAATGCATCACCTGCTACACTTATATCTAAACCTTGTCCACCTGTCTGAGTTTGGGAAAAAGCACCAGGAAGAGCTATAACATCCACATAGAAGTCAGCACAGCCACCACCCCCTCCATAACCATATCCAAATTGATTGTTTTTACCTCCACAACCATTTAAGCTTACAAGAGATAATACTAAAACTATTAAACTTAATAATTTATTTTGTGTTGTTTTCATTTTAAGCTCCTTGTTGTTGCTCTCCTCAATGAAGTGCTTATTCAAGAATTATTCAATTGTTTTAAAAATCTATGTCTTAAAGTATTTTCGGAATAGTTACCTAGAGCTTAAAGATGAAATGATTAAATTTTATGAAAATATACAAATAATAAACTAAAGTAAGGAATGACTTTAGCATAAAAGTCTAAGAAACACTGAACTTTTGATGAGTTTATTGATAAATTAACTTGAGCTTTTCTCTGCATTATTGTCTTTTTTTATCTCGTCTTTTTGAGAAGCCTCTGGCTTTTGTGATAGAGGAGGCTTGATTTTGTCTGTTTTACTACCTTTGGCTTTTTTAAAGGCTTCACCAAATAGATCGCCAAGACTGGTTTTGCTTGTTGTAGATGGACTACCTTCTGGATCATCTTGAGCAAGCTTTGCACTCAAGGCTATCTTTCTAGCTTTTTTATCGACACTTACCACCACTGCCGACAAATGATCGCCTATCTTAAGATAGGTATTGATTTTTTCAGATCGAGGTTTGGGCATTTCACTAATGTGAATTAAACCCTCTAAGTTAGCTGTCAGCCTTACAAACACACCAAAATCAGCAATTTTGACAACAGTGACTTTATGTCTGCTGTTTATAGGGAAGGTTTTATCTATATCAATCCAAGGGTCAGGTTCTAACTGCTTAATACCTAAGCTAAATCTTTCATGTTCTACGTCTAACCCTAAAACTACAGCTTTGACTGTCTGGCCTTTTTTAAAATTTTCTGATGGATGATGTACTCTTTTTGTCCAAGAAAAATCAGAAACATGTACAAGCCCGTCAATATTTTCCTCCACGCCTATAAAAATACCAAAGTCAGTGATTGATTTTACTTCACCTTGAATGATTGTTCCTGGTTCGTATATTTTCTTTAACTCCTCCCAAGGATTAGTTTTTAATTGTTTAATGCCTAAGCTAATGCGTCTTTGACTTGAATCCACATCTAAAACAACCACATCGACTTCACTCCCCACAGAGACACATTCTGAAGGATGTTTGTATCGCTTGGTCCAACTCATTTCACTGATATGAATTAAACCTTCTACGCCATCTTGTAATGTGACAAAAGCTCCATAATCAGCTAAACTCACAATACGTCCTTTTGTCTTACTTCCGATAGGAAAGCTTTCTATGACACCACTCCAAGGATCTGGTTGCAACTGTTTAAGTCCTAAACTCACTCGTCCTGTTTTCTCATCATGTTTGAGAACTTTGACTTCTATCTTGCTACCAACTTCTAATAACTCTGAAGGATGTTTAATACGTTTCCAACTCATATCTGTAATATGCAAGAGACCATCTAGACCTCCAAAACCTATAAAAACTCCATAGTCTGTGATATTTTTGACAATCCCTGTGACAACGTCTCCCATTTTGATAGTTTCTAATGTTTTATATTGTACTTTTAATTGGTCTTGGTCTTCTTCTAATAAAGCTCTTCTGGAGAGTACAATATTACCACGCTTTTTATTAAACTTAATGATTTTACATTGTATAGTTTTACCTACAAATTCATCTAAATTTTTGATGGGGCGTACGTCAATTTGACTCCCTGGGAGAAAAGCCTTGACACCAATATCAACACTTAATCCCCCTTTGACTGTTGCTACTACAAGCCCTTCAATGACCTCTTGACTTTCAGCAGCTTTGGAAATTTGATTCCATGCCTCTAATAGATCGGCTTTGATTTTAGATAAAACAACCATACCACTGTCATTTTCAAGACGATCAATATACACATCATATTGATCACCAATCACAACTTGCTTTTTCTCTTTTTGAGGTTTTGGGTCTTTGCTCTTGTCTATTTTTTTTGATTTTGTTTCTTTTTTCATTGGAAATTTTGAAAATTCTTGACCTTCTGTAGTATTCTCAAAAGGATCTTGTGGCTGAAACTCACTGATAGGGATAAGTCCTTCAGATTTATAATTAATATCCAGTAAGACAAAGTCTTTTTGAATGTCAATCACGACGCCTTTGACCACATCTCCTTGTGAAAAGTCACGAGCATATTCGGTCTCTAAGAGATGAGCGAAGGTGTCTTTTTCCCCGGACTCTTCGGGAATATCTTGACCTGCCTGTGAAGGCATAGTTTTGATTTTATTTTCTGATTCAAGAGTAGGCTTTATAGAAATTACATCTTCTATTGGGGTTTCAGACATATATAAAAAACTCCTTTTATTATTGAAGTGATATTATTTATAGTTAAATTCAAAACATTACATAAGTCAATCTTATTTTAAAAAGGAGAAGCAAACATCTCCATCTGCTTAGGTTTACGTGTTACCTGAACAAATTTCAAAGGAGGACGACCATTCATCAAATGCTCAAGAGTTTTCAAACTGCATGAAGGGTTATGAACCACAAGTTGTTTGCAAATGTGAACCATAAGATGACCGCAATAACAAGCATCTTCTTGAGCTCTGTGAAAATCAGTAGCAGAAATATGAAGGTGATTGACAAGGGTCCCTAGTTTATAATTAAGCAGGCCCGGAAAGATACTTCTTGCCATACTACAGGAATCAAATACCAGGCCTTGTGGAGCCTTTGTTTCAAACTTTTTAATATCAGCAGTTAAAAATTCAAAATCAAAGGGAGCATTGTGAGCAACAAGTGGGTCTTTTCCACAAAACTCTGCAAATTTATCTAATACTTGATCCACTGTAGGTTTATTTTTGACCATTTCATCTGTGATCCCTGTGATCTCTGTGACTTTCACAGGAATGCTTTTTTTGGGGTTAATAAGGGTTGTATAAACAGATGTAGGGCGAGCATTTTCAAATCTAACAGCAGCAATTTCTGTGATTTGATCCACTCCGACTAAAAATCCTGTGGTCTCTACATCAAAAGCAACAAATGACATAAACTCTTTTAACATAATAATGCTCCTTTCATTTCATTCTCACTAAAAATAAACCAGCCTCTGGCTGTTTTTGGGCAATCAGCCCGACGGCTTATCGCCGTCGATCAAAGGCTGATTGCCTCAAAAATCCGTTTATTTTTAGTAGGGAGGATCCCCTCATTTCTTTACACCATGTTAAGGAAACAAGATATTCGCTTCATCCCTTCTGTCTGCCAGATCCCGGAAGAATATCCTTTTGTTTTTTAACACAGTGTTAGAAATCAAATTTTATTTTCACTAAAAGTAAACTGACCTCTGGTCACTTTTGGACATTGCTCTGACAGCTTACGCTGTCTAAAAAGAGCAATGTCTCAAAAGTCCGTTTACTTTTAGTAGGGAGGATCTCCTCATTTCTTTACACCATGTTAAGGAAACAAGATATTCGCTTCATCCCTGCCTGTCTGCCAGATCCCGGAAGAAGATCCTTTTGTTTTTTAACACAGTGTTAGAAATCAAATTTTATTTTCACTAAAAGTAAACTGACCTCTGGTCACTTTTGGACATTGCTCTGACAGCTTACGCTGTCTAAAAAGAGCAATGTCTCAAAAGTCCGTTTACTTTTAGTAGGGAGGATCTCCTCATTTCTTTACACCATGTTAAGGAAACAAGATATTCGCTTCATCCCTGCCTGTCTGCCAGATCCCGGAAGAAGATCCTTTTGTTTTTTAACACAGTGTTAGAAATCAAACTTTAAGCCTTCCATTATGATCATTAATGCACTTTTTATAGGCTTAATTTAAAATTTTCAATAAGTCACTTTATTTTTCAATGTAAACCAGCCTCTGGCTGTTTTTGGGCAATCAGCCCGACGGCTCTCGCCGTCGATCAAAGGCTGATTGCCTCAAAAATCCGTTTATTTTTAGTAGGGAGGATATCCTTATTTCTTTACATCATGTTAAGGAAACAAGCTATTCACTATATTCACTCCCGGGATCTGATGCCTGACTGCCAGATCCCAGAAGAAGATCCTTTTGTTTTTTAACACAATGTTAGAAATCAAATTTTATTTTCACTAAAAGTAAACTGACCTGGTCACTTTTGGACATTGCTCTGACAGCTTACGCTGTCTAAAAAGAGCAATGTCTCAAAAGTCCGTTTACTTTTAGTAGGGAGGATCTCCTCATTTCTTTACACCATGTTAAGGAAACAAGATATTCGCTTCATCCCTGCCTGTCTGCCAGATCCCGGAAGAAGATCCTTTTGTTTTTTAACACAGTGTTAGAAATCAAACTTTAAGCCTTCCATTATGATCATTAATGCACTTTTTATAGGCTTAATTTAAAATTTTCAATAAGTCACTTTATTTTTATGTAAAGGGATGATGCATGTCAAACTAAATTTAATGCCATTGACTTACTTAGCAAAGAGATATTAAATTGTGGTCATTTTGAACAAAAAACAAATTTAATATAAGAAAAAAGAAACCATTAAAATTTAAAGAGGTTATAAAAAAGACATCTCTAAAATTCATTATATTGTCAGTATTAGAGTGGGGTTTTTCGTTGTTTCGTGCCATTTTTTGTGATCATAACATCTATTTTTGACAAAAACCAGATTTAGAGTATAATATAATATAAAGGACTAAAAATGACTACTGACTACTAAGGAGGTGTTATGGATTGGATTGTTAAAATATTTGAAACTACAGATTTAATGACAATCATTGCCATGTCTATTATTGGCTTTTTTCTTTATAACAGAGCGACCAGATCTTTTAAGGAACAGATAAATCAATCAAATGATAACTTAAAGGAACTAATAAAACAATCGGATAATAACTTAAAGGAAATGATAAAACAATCAGAAACTAACTTAAAAGATCTATTAATTACTCTAATTGATCCTATCAAAGAACAAGTATACAATCATATACCCACACAGATCAGAGAAGTAGACAGGAAGTTTGATCAAAAGTTTGATCGTCTATTGGAGATTTTAATTGACAAAGATAAAGCTGTGGAAAAAAAGGACTTAAAAAAAAATGACTAAGGAGGTGTTATGGATTGGATTGTTAAAATATTTGAAACTACAGATTTAATGACAATCATTGCTATGTCTATTATTGGCTTTTTTCTTTATAACAGAGCGACCAGATCTTTTAAGGAACAGATAAATCAATCAAATGATAACTTAAAGGAACTAATAAAACAATCAAATGATAACTTAAGGGAAATGATAAAACAATCAGATAATAACTTAAAGGAAATGATAAAACAATCAGAAACTAACTTAAAAGATCTATTAATTACTCTAATTGATCCTATCAAAGAACAAGTATACAATCATATACCCACACAGATCAGAGAAGTAGACAGGAAGTTTGATCAAAAGTTTGATCGTCTATTGGAGATTTTAATTGACAAAGATAAAGCTGTGGAAAAATCAGATGCCAAAGAGCATGAAAAGCCCGTATGATCAATAACAAATTGACTTTTAGCTTGCTCGATTCAAAAAATGCTTTTCTGTAGAGAGCATCAAAGTCAAAATCAAGGATAGCGCCAATTAAGTTATAATAAACAAAGTGATCAGAGCAACAATCATACCCAGGATAGAAAAACCTAACTTGTAATAATAAGTATAAGCTTTCGATTCATAGTCAGTTGCTTGAATCTTTTTAACTTCGATATAAGGAGTAGGCGACCTGCGATACCACCCTCTCACCACCACATCTTTTCCTTGTAATTTTTTAAAGTGGAAAAATCCAAACCAAATATTCAGACCAAAAGGTTCATGGTTTAAGAAAATAATTCCTGTTTTATCCCTTAAAAAGAAATCTTCTGATAATATCCACCCTGCATCTCCTCTACCTAAAATCTTCCCTTGCAATAAGATAGGATAAGATCGTACAGGAGAGACCTTAATGATCTTTAAAAGAGCTGCTATAGAGCAAGGAATAAAGTTACCACCAGGGTAAGTCCTTAAGGTGCGAATCAAAGCTCCTACACAAACAAATAAAAGAGCAATACTTCCAACACCCAGTATGGTATTCCAATGAATGTCAGTGAATATCTGCGTATAAAGTTCTGTATAATTTTGACCTGTCAAAAAGATATAAGAAACCACACCTAATATGCCTAAAAGATATGGCAAAATTAAAACAAAAAAATCTATTAAAAAATCATCCCAATAGCTTTCTGGTTTTTGCTTTTTAAATATTAGATAAGGGGTTTGATTTAAAGCTAAGGCATAAGAGCTAATGGCATTAATCCTTTTAGCTGTCAGAGGATGTGTTGAGTGGAGTTCATAATAAAAAGCCCAAGGATTCCAAAGGTCCCACCTCATAATATCTTTAATAGTTTCTGGTGAGTATTGTTCGCTCTTTGTTCCTTGAGCAAGAGCTAACTGCTTAGCTCCAGAAATGCCCATAATATTTAATGTTTCAACGCTTCGTCGATCTGGTGAAGGATCCCTAGCTCCAAAAACTAAATTGCTGTCAGAGTTTTTTTCATGGCTTTTGTTAGATGAAGATGTACTAGATATTTCTTTCCGTGGAATACCTTGAGAGCTTTCAGAGCTTTCTTCTCTCTTAGCTTCTGTAGACTGAGAGTGTAAAAGTCCGTAAGAGATTTTTACTAGGGCAGTTAATAATTTGTTAGGCTTTTGTGTTGCAAAACAGCTAAATTTATCAGCATAATATTCTCTGACCCTTGAAGCAAATAGCACTAAATATTCTGCGATCAAATAGGCTATGTAGGCAACAATGGCACAGGCAATGCCTCCACCTCTATCTCTTGTATCCTCACTATCCGTTGCGTCTCTGAAAGCTACATAAATATTATAAAGTACCATAGGTACAATTTGAATGACTGTCATCAAGACAAAATCCCAATGCTTAATATGTCCCAACTCATGGGCTAGGACAGCTTCTACTTCATCTTTGTCTAATAAATCAAACATACCTTTAGAGAATACAACCCTTGAACTATAAGGTGTCCGTCCGTATGTGTATGCCTGAGGGGCTGCATCTCGAATGATCCCCATACGTGGGATAGGGATGCGGTTTTCTTGACAGAGTTTTACTAGGGAGTCTTTAAAATGAGTTGGTAATTGATCGAGCCTGACCCAATCCAGAGAGCCTAAAAACTTCAGTTGCCAATCTAAAATAATAGGGGAAAAATAAAATTGCAATAGCACAATAACAATAAATCCAAGTGATCCGGCCCACAAAGGTAAACTAGCAGTTTCCATTGCAAAAACCATAACTCCAAATAATATTCCATAAAGAGAAAATACCACCATAGTGGTCGTAAGAGCAAAGGAGGGAAGTTTAACATAAGGGTGATACGCTTTGGGTATTGTGTCTTCGCTAGAGCTAAGTATCGATGTATCTTTTTGTATTTTATTAAAGAGTTTATCTTTTTGCATGTTTTGGAATTCATGGGCATCCAGGTAAATTCCACGACAGGAAGGACATTCTTCCACTTGATAAGAAAAATTTGGCAGTACACCCTGTCTGAGAGGAACTTGGCATTTAGGACATTTGTCTTCTATAGTATGAGGTTTGTCTAAACCAAAGTGCCAATATTTTTTAAGACGATGGCTCTCTTTGACAAAAAAGTTAATCTCTCCATGGTCTAGCCAAACCCCCTGACAACCAGAGCAGACGTCAATTAAAACCCCCTTTTTTGTCAAAAGAGGCTTCATGGTGTTTGTACATTTGATACATTGAATATGTTGTTTCATAATGAATCTTCTTCCAGTTCATCATCTCCTGGCCCTTGTAAATTGTACTTTCTTATTCGGTATCTCATGGAGCGAAATGTAATACCTAATAACTTTGCAGCTTCTTTTTTACTATTTGCTTTATGAATAGCTTTAACAATTAACTCTTTTTCAATTTGCCCAATGATATTCTCTAATTCAACACCCTCATCAGTGATTTCAATATCTCGACTGGACGCCATTTTTCGACCAGAAGATGTCATAACAAAAGGAGGTAAGCTTTCTGGTAAAATACTTGCCCCTCCTTCTAAAGCTACTGTTCGCTCAATGATATTTTCTAATTCTCGCACATTTCCTGGATAGTGATACTTTTTAAGAGATGCCATAGCCTCATCAGAAATACCCTGGATATTTTTCATTAATTTTTCGTTATATTTTTTTAAAAAGCACTCTGCTAAAAGAGCAATGTCGTCTTTTCTCTCTCTTAAAGGAGGAACATGAATCAAAATCACATTTAATCTATAATAAAGATCTTCTCTAAACTCTCCTCTTTTGACCATATCTTCTAAAACTCTATTGGTAGCAGCAATAAGCCTCACATTAACTTTAATGTCATTGGTATCTCCTACTCGTCGGATCACTCGCTCTTGAATAGCTCTAAGTAATTTCACTTGAATAGACAGAGGTAGCTCACCAATCTCATCTAAAAAGAGTGTCCCTCCATCAGCAGTTTCAAAGAGTCCCTGTTTATCAGAAATAGCTCCTGTAAAAGATCCTTTTTTATGTCCAAACATTTCTGATTCCATAAGAGATTCAGGGATAGCACCACAATTGACTGTCACAAAAGGTTTATCTTTAAAAGGACCATTGTAATGAACAGCTTTTGCAACCATTTCTTTACCTGTACCACTCTCACCTGTGATCAGAACATTGGTCGGTGACTTTGAAACTCTTTCAATAACTCCATAAATATTGTGCATCACATCTGAATTGCCCACAAGATTTTGAAAGTGAAATTCTTTTTGTAATTCTCTTTTTAAACTACGATTTTCTCGCTCAAGATGTTTGCTTTTTAAGGCATTTTGAATATTGATACGCACTTCATCTATTTTGAAAGGCTTTGTGATGTAATCGTATGCTCCTTTTTTCATCACTTCTACAGCAGATTCTGTTGTGCCGAAAGCCGTGATGATCATAAAAAGAATATCAGGATAATTGAGATTCACATGATGAAGTAACTCAAGGCCTGTGACATGAGGCATCTGCATATCAGAGACAACCATATCAAAGGATTTCTTTTTGAGAATATCTATAGCTTGTTGACCATCTTCTCCACAAGTCACTTCATATCCTTCTTTTTTTAACATAATTTCTAAAAATTCTCGGATGGATGGTTCATCATCAACCACTAATATTTTTGCATTCATAAATACACTCCTTTATTTATTTTTTAAGTTAAATATTTTGCGTTTTTCTTTGTTCTAAATGAACTACATTACTCTTGTTTTCTACATCATAAAGACGAGTAAACTCAATTAAAAATTCAGTTCCTTTGTTTTTTTCAGAATTGACATGAATCTTTGCTTTATGATTTTCTAAGATTTTATGGGTTGTGGCAAGTCCTAAACCTGTCCCAGAAGATTTTGTAGTGACAAATGGTTCAAAAATGCGATCTTTCACCTCGGGATTAAGTCCAGGACCTGTATCTTTGATAGATACAAAAAGACAACCCCCTTTATTATAAGACTTAACAAATATCTGGGCAGGATGAGTTTTTTCCATAGCTTGATAAGCATTGAGCATTAAATTTAAAAATACCTGCTCTAACTTTTCTACTTGGCCTATCAGAGATCCTTTAGACCTTAAATCAACATTTTGCTTAACATGCGAAGGTAATTTATGGTTTAATTTAATTTTCTCAAGAGTATCCTTTAACACCTGATGAATATTAACTTGATCATTGGGGATCTTCTCTGGCCTAGCATAATTGAGAAACTCTGTAATTAAGAGGTTTAACCGGTCGATCTCTTTTAAAACAATATTATAAAGCCTTTTATTTTCAGTGCCATCTCCATCTTGTGATAAAGTCATTTCAAGCAGTTGAATACTTCCACTAATACTAGCTAATGGATTACGTATTTCATGGGCAATGCCAGCAGCTAATTGTCCAATGGCAGCCATTTTTTCATTCCTTCTGGCAACTTCCTCAAGTCTTTTAATATTTGTGAGATCTTGAATAAGTAAAATATGACCTAAAATAGGATCACTTTGAGCAGTTCCTTGACTGATATCTCTTAAATGGTTCTTCCATTTCCTGTTTTCTGTTGTGAGAGGTGTGAGCGTTAAACCAAGGCGTTTTTCAGTCGATTGAAGTGTATAGGTCTCTTCCCATACAATGTGTTTTTTCTTTTGATATATGGGGGAATTAAGATATGTATTGAGGTCTTTTAATAAAGAAGATATAGAAATACGAAGTAAGTTTTTTTCTAAAATATTTTTAGCTGATATATTAAACTGCATAATATATCCTTTGGTATCAAAAACAATAAGTCCTGAAGGCATAGTCTCTAAGATCAGCTTATTCATATCTTGAAGAGTATGAATATTCTGTGTTTGATGTTCAATTTTCTGCCCCATAAAACCCATTTGACTACTTAAATAGCTACTCAAAAAAGCCACTAAGAAAAAAGCCATATTATTGACCCCTAAGGCAAAAGCTAAATTACTATTGACAATATAAGGATTTAAAATAAGCAGGACAGTGAAAAGAAAAGAAGTCAAGAGAGCTAAAAAAAAAGCTCCTCTCCATGGAAAAATCAAACCAAACAGAAGGATATTGATCAAATACAAAAACAAAAAAATAGGCTGAGTATTTTGAGTGATATGAACCAACGAAGAAATAAAAAATGTATCAAATACAAACAAAATAATCACTGTAACTAGTAAATATTTGGAATGATAAAAAAAGAGCAAGTAAATAGAATTAAGTAGAAATGCTAAAAAAAGCATCGTGTAAAAGATGTTATTGATATCAGGAATAATAAAAAAATGATTGGTTATTTGAAAAGCTAAAAAACTTAAAGTCACTAAAACATAAAAAATAAGCCTACAAATCTCTATAAAAAAAAGCTTATTATGTAAATTAGAAATAGGAGCTATGAAAGGGTAGGATTTGTGAGGAAGTTTTAAACTATCAAAAGGTTGCATGTTATGTCACTCCTTCTGAAAGTTGGAAGATAGGCAAATATAAACTAATCACTATAAAACCTATTATAAGACCTAAGAAGATAATCATAAGAGGTTCAATCGTGCTGATCAATCCACTGGTGGATCGTTCTACTTCATCCTCATAGAAATTAGCTAGTTTTTCCATAAGTTTATCTAAAGAACCTGTTTGTTCACCAATACCCATCATCTGAACAACCATACCAGGAATATATTTATTTTTAGAAAAAGGCACTATAATAGATTCTCCTTCTATAATAGAAGTTTTAGCATTTTTAAAAGCCTCTTGAATAAAGTGATTCCCTGCTGTATTTCCAGATATATCTAAGCTGTCTAAAACAAAAACACCACTGGATAACATGCTAGAGAACGTTCTGCAACTCCTAGCTAGAGCATTTTTTTGTATTAAAGTGCCGAAAAGAGGCAACTGAATAAGTATAGAATCAACAAGTATACGGCCATTTTTTGTTTGGTAAAAATTAATGGCACCTACAACTAATGCTATAATAGCTAAAATGATAAGATACCAATAATCTTTGACAAAATGGCTTGTATTAATAATGAACCTTGTTATTGCAGGAAGTTCCATACCACTGCTTAAGAAAAGCTCTTCAAATTTAGGGATAACGTAAATCATCATAACAGCTATAACCACTCCAGAGATAATTAAAACACCAGCAGGATACCAAAGAGCTGCAATTACTTTGCCTTTAATTCTTTCAGACTTTTCAATATATTCAGCTATGCGTCTGAGTGTAATATCTAAAGCACCAGCTGTTTCACCTGCCTTGACCATACTCACATAAGCTGTATCAAAAATTTGTGAATTAGCTGAAAGGGCATCACTGAGATCACTTCCACCCTGAATACGATCATGCACATTTAATAAAGCTTCTTTTAGATTACGATTTTGAGTTGTGGAAGCTAATATAGAAATAGCTTGAAGTATAGGAATCCCTGCATCTATCAAAGTCGAGAATTGTCTTGTTGAGCTTTGGAGTTCCTTAGATGAAATGCTCTTTTTTGTAGCAAAGCCTACAAGAGAGATAATGTCTTTGTTGCTTTTGGCTTTTTCTTTGAGCTTGAGAGGTATCAAATGTTGGCTTTTTAGTTTGACTCTAGCTTCTAGATCATTTTCTGCATCAATGGATCCTTTGACAACCTTACCTTGCATGTTCCTAGCTTGAAAAGAAAATGTAGGCATTTTAACCAACCTTATAAATCTTAATGATCATTATTATTACTTTTTTATTCTTCTATTATAAATAAAATTACCAACAAAAGACAATATTGAAAAATATTGAATATATTTTATATCCCTACTTTTTTTAAAAGATGATCAAGCTCCTGTGGATTAGGACTCATGGAAAATGCTGTACGAAGTTCTATTTTCCTTTTAATAAGAAGATTCATTAAAGATTGATTAAAAGAAATCATACCTGTTGTGTGTTGGTCTTTTTTGATCAGATCTTCAATAGGAGCTAAGTCTTGATTTTGGATACATTTGCGTATTTCTTGTGTAGAAAGTAAAATCTCAGTTCCTAAAACTGGTTCACCAGATTTACCTGGTAAAAGTCGTTGATAAATAATAGCCTTTAGATGAGTGCTTAAACGTCTAGCCATCAAAGCAGATTCACCTTCTAAAAACTGTTCAATAGTATTGACAGCAGATGTAGCAAATGTTGTGGTCATAACAAGACAACCGCCTACACAAACATCCAGAACTTTTTTACGATCAAGGGAGTGATACATATCTGATAAAAAACAAACATCCATATTTTGTTGAAAAATATTATAAACATTGAATTGTTGAGCTGAACTTATTTGCTTTTGATGAATAAGTGATTTTTCAGATGCCATTGGATGCTCTAAGAGCCTTTCTAATGTGAGGATGTACAGGGATTTATTTTGATTCCAATACTTTATAAAAGCATTTGCTGTTGTTGATCGACCACTGTTCATTGGTCCTGAAATAAGAATAAGTCCATCTGTGTATTTTGCAATCTCAATAATATTTTGGGGAAGACCTAGCTCTTCTATAGATGGCAGTAAGAGGGGAATGCAATGAAAATGAATTTTTAATTTATTATTTTCTTCTTCGTGCAGAAATACTCTATATCGATCTTGTCTTTGATAAATAAAAAGAATATTTTTTTCTTCAAAGAAAGCCTCTTTTTGTTGATCAGTCAAGCAGGATAAAAGCGTTTGTTTTATTTCTGAACATTGATCATCTGTGAGGGGCGGGTGGTTTTCTATAGGATATATTTTCCCATTACGGCGTAATAAAGGAATGGACCCAGAGGCCATGTATAAATCTGACCCATGAAAAGCATCTAAAATTTTATCTAAATCACTCATATTATTATCTTCTTATTTTTTGGTTTTGATATATTTTTAAAGTGTTTAAACTGCAATGTAAATTCTAAAACTAAAAGGTATTTCTTAAGACAATCAATATTTAATTATGCTTCTTCATCCTGATCATAGCTATCATAGACTGAAAGCATTTATATATTATTTTATGAAGAGGATTTTTTCAACTTCTTTCCTGGAAATTTCTTAAAACTTAAATTGTTTATATTATTGTGGGGATCACATCTCAACACACTCTAAGAAAAGGGTGGAAGAAATGGCATTTGAGATAAGGGATGATGTTTTTCAACAACAGATTCAAGTGATTCTTTTATTTTAGGTTTAGAAAGGCAAGCTGGATATTTCTTTGTGCTTTCTATACGTTTATGTCCTAATAGCTCTTGAATAGACTCTAATTTAGCACCTGATTTGTATAGGGCAGCTGCACAACCATGCCGGAACTGCTGAGGGTGTACGACTTCATCTAATCCTGCATTCTTTGACCAGGTGGCAAGCCAACGCCAAATATCTATACGACTAGCCCGCTTCCCCTTATCATTCAAAATAAGTGCATGCACATCTTCTGGTTTTAAGTGAGGTCGTACCTTTGATATATAAAATTTTAATTGTTTGAGAAGAATATCTGAAAGAGGGATAGTGTATTGTAAGTTAGCTTTTGAAATTTTTAATGTTTTGTTTTCTTTGTTTATATCTTGCAAATTACACGCAATAAGCTGTGAAACTCGAAGGCCTAAATCAAATAATATTAAAAGTGTTGTTTGATTACGCAAGGTTTTAAAGTGATTATTTGTTTGACAGGCTTGGTATATTTTTTTGAAAGTCTCAAGACTTAAAATTGGTGGTGGAAGTGAAGACAAGCGAGGAGAAGGTATATTATTAATCAAAGACAATATATTGTCTGTCAATTGTCTGGGGTCTTCTTGTTGCAAAAACTTAAAATAAGTTTTGAGACTACTGATCACACGAGCTTGTGATCTTTGACTTAAACCTCTTTCATCCATAAAAATCATAAAATCTTGAAGGTCGTCATCTTCTTGGGCATTTAGAGCAAACTCCCTATAAACCGATAAGTCTCTCTTATAAGCTAAAAAAGTATTTTGAGAATATTTTTTATTTTTTTTTAAATGATCTAAAAATTCATCAAACAACACCAAAAGCATAAAACTCCTAGAAGTCCTCTCAAAAATAAATTATACAACACTTATTTGCTAATTGAATGCTCTTTTTATGATCTCTTAGGCTGTCAGACAGTCTGGTAACCTCCATATCTGATGGCTATTCTTCAAAAGACAGAATAACACTTTTGCCATTTCTGAAATTGCGAACCCAAGAGATAATTTGACGATTTTGATTTATATTAAAAACATCACTTTCAACCTTTTGACTCAAGTGGTATTTGATGAGCATGCCATCAGGTGTTTGGTCTAGAGAAGAGCCACAAGCTTGTCTTCTAGCTAGGGCAGATAGCTCCATAACAGCAGCTCTTAAAGCTGTTTGCTCTCTTTGAGGATTAATATCTGGATAGCGTACAAAACCTTTGTTATTAGCATGTGGATGTTCTGGTAAGTAACGATTAATGTATTTAGCTTCTTTGGCAATATAGCAATTTTTACGGTGACATCTTAATATAAGGGCTTGATAAGGTTCTCCAGAAGGTGTTTTTGTCACACGAAAATGGCGTAAGTTAGAACCATGTACACTCACCCTTAAAAAAGATTTTTTAAGATCTCTGCAAGCTATATCTGTTACATTTGATAGAGGAGTCCTCCTATCTATTGCAGCCATAGCTGGATGGGTCAACCCTATAATTAAAAAGATATAAATAAGTTTCCGATATGTTACCATTGTGATTATGCCTTTGAATATAAAATATCAAATATGCAACAAAGTGACAAGTAGGCAATGGTTTTAATTTATTTTTTTAGGGGTTTGTAAAATTTGGTGAGCTGTTAAATAATTATAAGCTGTCAAAACATCAAAATCCGTATCTAAAAGCTTCTTTTTGTGTTCATTATTTGTTGTTTTTGTAAATTCATTACTTTCTTCTTCTTTTTTTAAAGCACCTTTTATGTCGCTTTCTCTCTTGATTTTACGTTGCACAAGAGCTTTTTTATAGGCCGTTAAATTGACATGATCAATTTTAATATTAGGCATAATACCTTTTGCTTGAATAGCTTGTCCATTGGGAGTATAATAACGTGCCACTGTCATTTTAAGAGCAGAACCATCATCAAATTTGACCAAAGATTGAATAGAACCCTTGCCAAAGCTTCTACGCCCCATAACAAGAGCTCTGTTATGATCTTGCAGTGCTCCTGCAAGAATTTCACTAGCACTTGCTGAATATTCATTGATCAAAATAATCACTGGAAAATCTTTAGTAAGAGTATCTTCATTGTGAGCATAAATAATATTATTTTTACTTTTATCTTTACCTTTAGTAGAGACAATAACACCCTTCTCAATAAATAAATCAGTGATCTTAATAGCCTGATCTAAAAGCCCTCCGGGGTTATTTCTTAAATCTAAAATCAACCCTTTTAAACCTTCTTGATTCTTGTGTCTCATTAATAACTCTTTAAAGTCGTCGTATGTTTTTTTAATAAAGCTTGTCATTCGGAAGTAGGCATAGCCTGACTCTAAGTTAATATATTTTACAGAACGTACTTTGACTTGGCCTCTTTCTATTTCAAAAAATTTAGGTTCTTTTTCATCTGGGCGTACAATTTTCAATCTCACTTTTGTACCTAGAGGACCTCTTAGCCTTTGTCCAATTTCAGAAAGGGTCAGGCCCTTTATAGATTGATCGTCAATAGCTACAATTTGATCTCCTGCTTGAATACCAGCTTTCCATGCTTGAGAATCTTCTATAGGAGAGATAATAGTTAAAACACTATTTTTTAAAGTGATTTCTATACCAATGCCTCCAAATTCTCCTAATGTCGTAGATTGAAAAGATTTATACATATCTGCTGAAAGGAAGTGGGTATGAGGATCTAACTCTGCTAACATGCCTTTAATAGCTCCGTGAATCAAGTTTTCAGTATTGACCTCTTCTACGTAGTATTGTTGTAGAATGTGTAGAGCTTTAGTAAATACAGAGAGTAATATGTAATTGTTTTTTGTAGCTTTTACTCCAAATGATATGGATAAAATAAAAACAGTACAAATCAAAGCAATGGTTATTTGTTTTTTGCTCATCTATTGAATCCTTTTATTCTTTTATTGTATCGAATATTAGAAGGGGACGACTAGAATAGGATAAGTCTAGTTTTTCTTTTCACTAAAAGTGGGCTGTTTCCCTAAAATTGAACTAGCCTCTGGCTACTTTTGGGCAGTTAGCCCGACGGCTACCGCCGTCGATCAAAGGCTAACTGCCTCAAAAGCCTGTTCAATTTTAGGAAGGAGGATCTCTTCGTTTCTTAACACCATGTTAAGGAAACAAAATGCCTTTTCTGCTTGATGCCCTCAAAAGCCTGTTCAATTTTAGGAAGGAGGATCTCTTCGTTTCTTAACACTATGTTAAGGAAACAAAATGCCTTTTCTGCTTGATGCCCTCAAAAGCCTGTTCAATTTTAGGAAGGAGGATCTCTTCGTTTCTTAACACTATGTTAAGGAAACAAAATGCCTTTTCTGCTTGATGCCCTCAAAAGCCTGTTCAATTTTAGGAAGGAGGATCTCTTCGTTTTTTGACCACATGTTAAGGAAACAAAATATTCATTTCACCCCGGGATCCGGCAAACAGGCATCCGGACCCCGGGATATGATCCCGGATCCTGGATAAACATCATGTTAAAGAAACAAAGTGTTCGCTTTATCCCTGCCTGTCTGCTTGATGCTGGGTTGCCGGATTGCCGGGTCCCAAATCATGGAGAAAAACCATTATATTAAAAACTAATGTTCAATTCTGACCCATTAGCAAAATTTTATATCTCTACCACCCTGATGGGTCTCTAACGTGAAAAATAATTTTCCCCTAAAATGTTGCATATTAATGAAACATAATACGTAATCCACTCATTTGATCTAAAAAATATAAGTAATTTCAAATACTTAATACTGTAACTTTTATACAAAAGTCACAGTCACAATATGTTTTTAGCTTAAAATATGTAGTGTCTTGATAAAAACTTATACTTTTATAGCTTTACCCTTTCTTTTTTAAGATGAAAGGGGTTGTTTGGAGGATAAGGTCTTTTTTATGACCTCTATGCCTCTTTATAACTCTCTTTAAAAATTATAAAAGTCAATTTTTCAAAGCCATTAATACTCATATTATTTGCATTATAAAATATATAATTGCATAATAAAAAACAATATATTGCATAATACAATATCATTTCACTAGAAGTGACCAGAGGTCAGACCACTTTTAGGAAAAAGAAGATCGAATTTCTTGAAAGAAATTTTTTAATATAAGGCTACATTCTTTTTCTAAGATACCACTGACTACTTCTGGTCTATGATTAAGTCTTTGATCATTTAAAACTTGATAAAGGGAAAAAACAGCCCCTGTTTTAGGATCCAATGCTCCTATCACTACTTTTGAGATACGTGATTGCAAAATAGCTCCTCCACACATCAAGCAAGGCTCTAATGAGACAAAAAGTGTGCATCCTGATAACCGCCAAGTTGCCAGTTTTTGTGCAGCCTTTTGAATGGCTAAAATTTCAGCATGTCCTGTAGGTTGATGGCTACTTTCTTTTTGATTAAAGGCCCTAGCTAAAATTTCATCATCTTTTGTAATAATAGCCCCTACAGGGACTTCCTTAAGATCAAAAGCTTTTTGAGCTTCTAACAAGGCTAATTTCATACCTTCTTCATTTTTCACATCTCACCCTTTTTTATAAAGAAGTTTCAAGTCCAAAGTTTTATATAATAAAATATTTATATTTTAAGGCACTTGAAAGCATAAGTGAATATTCTTTTAACCATATAAGAATCTAGGGGTGTCTTATGGGAAATAATATTTTATAAACTTAAAATCATAAGGAGAAAATAATGAACTTACAAAAACCACAACAAGTCAATCATCTACAAGAAAGCCATTTACCAAAAACATCTATAGATGAATCTTATTTTACAATGCATGTCCATGCTGAGCATGTTCATGCTAAGCATGTTCGTGCTGAGTCTATTTATACTCAACAGTTTGTTTGTGAGCAATGTGGACAAAAAAACTCTTTTATTTATAAGGTTAATAGCTCCTACAGTCAAATTCAAGAACAAACTCACTGCAAAAGCTGTCATTTTAAAAGCCATTTTAAAAAGTTTATTTTGCAATAAGGACCTTCTATTGTCTAATTTCGTGTGTTTTTGTCTATCCGTACGTACCTCCTTCAGAGATACGTGAACTATTTCCCTCAAAATTTCCCTTCCTTGAATCTATTATTTCTAATTTCGTACATCCACCAGATCAAGCTTCTTTCAGAGAATAGGAAGGTCAATTTTGAGGTGATCGGCTAGAATCTCATTGCATAACATCCTATATCCATACTCTTTGTTGTACATATTATTCTCAACCCTTCATTAAGGGCCTTCTATTGTCTAATTTCGTGTGTTTTTGTCTATCCGTACGTACCTCCTTCAGAGATACGTGAACTATTTCCCTCAAAATTTCCCTTCCTTGAATCTATTATTTCTAATTTCGTACATCCACCAGATCAAGCTTCTTTCAGAGAATAGGAAGGTCAATTTTGAGGTGATCGGCTAGAATCTCATTGCATAACATCCTATATCTATACTCTTTGTTGTACATATTATTCTCAATCCTTCATTAAGGGCCTTCTATTGTCTAATTTTGTTAATTTTTTTTCTAACTTCGATGATTTTTGTCTACCCGTACGAACCTTTTTTAGAAATACGTGCGTTGGTTCACTAAAAGTAAACTGACCTCTGGTCACTTTTGGGTTGCCAGTTCCCAGATCCCGGATCCCAGATCCCGGATCCTGGATAAACACATACTTTTTGATACAAGATTATTTTTTTAAGATAATCAAAGTTTGGTTTTTTTCTAAAATAGCTTTTTCTACTTCTTTTGTCGATAATGTGTAGTTTTTATACCCTGCCATTTTTAAGGTAATGGGTTTGTTCTTTAAAAATGTGATTTGTCTAGGAGTTCTTTTGTAAGACCAAACACCATCTATAAAAATTTTAGCTCCTTCTGGAGTGCTTGAGATAAATAAAGTAATGGAAGGCACAGGTGTTTTTGCTGTCTGAGATGCCATCTCTTTATTCTTAGGACTTAACATATCTTTAAGTGTTTTAAACATGGAAGTTGTATTTTCTGTCCACTTTGTTATTTCTTTTTCTGTCTCTTCCGGATGTGTGATCTTAAAATAAAGCAATGAAGAAATACCTGTTGAAAAAATTAAAAATAAACCTATTTGCAAGACAAGAGAGAAATCTATTCTTTGGATTTTTTTATGATAAGGTTCGTAGTTTGTCTTAATATAATGCTTCTTTCTTGCATAATTTTCTGACTTTTGATGATGATTATTATTAGATGAAGCAGAAGGTATTGTTTTAAAATGAATAGACTTAGATGCTTCTGATGCTGTGTTTTGATCAAATAAAACTCTAGAAACTGCTAGATTACGTTCTTGATCTGATTCTGCTAGAAAACTATTATTAACAGTAATGGTTTCTGTTTTTTCTTCAACTTCAATGTTCTTTTCTAACAAAGCTTTTTGTATGATCTCATCAATTTCCTTAAAGTCGCTTGTATAAGCCTTTTTAATTTTATCACCTAATTGCACCGGACTAAAGTCAGGATCCCACGAACATTTTTTAAGCAGTTGAGAAAGTTCTTCATGGAGTTCTTTTGCTGAAAATCTTAAGTTTTTATCTCTTACAAGAGCTTTTTTAACAATTTTTTCTACTTCTTTGACATGTTGCTGTGGAATATTTAATTTTGATTTGGATTCATTATTCATTTGTTCTAATGAAGGAATATGAGCCTCTTTTACTTTTAAAAGAATCTTATTGGCATTTTTAGCATAAAATAAACGATCCTTAGCAAGAATTTCCCAAAGTACAACACCTAAAGAAAAAACATCTGTCTTTTGATCTATCTCAAATCCTTCAGCTTGTTCTGGACTCATATAATTAAATTTACCTTGCAGTGTGTTCGCTCGCATATTGGCTGGTTGAAATGGATTATTAGAACGTGTTTTGGATATGCCAAAATCAATTAATTTCACCTCTCCTTCCACATTGATCATCACATTTTGAGGACTAATATCACTGTGTACAATGTTGAGTTTTTCATTTGTTTTAGGATGAATAAATGTGTGTGCATAATACAAACCAGATGCCATTTCTTTAGTAATATAAATTTTCTCTGCAAATGTGAGGTCAGTTTTTTTGGAATAAAAGTCTTTTAAAATTTGTCTTAAATTTTTCCCTTTAATAAATTCAAGGGCTAAAAATAAATGCTTTTGTTTTTTTTTATTTCTATGAGCAGGATACACAATAGCAATGTTTTTATGCTTCATATACTTTACAATATCTTGCTCAGCTTCAAACATTTTAGCAAAATCTATGTTAGAAGAATAAGCATCCGATATAGTTTTAATAGCCAGAATCTCATTATCGGAGGATTTAGCCAGATAAATCTCTGCCATGCCCCCCTTACCAATCTGGTGTAACAAAGTATATCTATCAAATTTTTTGTTGACTTCCATATATTTATAAACACTCCATGCCTATTGAGTATATTTCTTCTTTTCCTTAATTCCATCGGATAAAAGAGCTAAAATCTTAAGTCAGATAAGGTCTAGCTTTTATTTCACTCCTTTGTTTCACTAAAAGTAAACCAACCTCTGGTTGCTTTTGGACAGTTAGCCCGACGGCTCTCGCCGTCGATCAAAGGCTGAGTTGTTTCACTAAAAGTGGTCTGACCTCTGGTCACTTTCTGGCGATGACCACGATGGCTTTCGCCATCGGTAAAATGGTCATCGCCTAGAAAGCCTGACCACTTTTACTAGAAAGGATCTCTTCGTTTCTTAACACCATGTTAAGGAAACAAGAGGTTCATTTCTCTGAATTTTTTAAAAAAAAATAAGGAAATTGGGTTTGGAAATTGGAAATCTAGTGATTTCAATAAGTTAATACTGTGACTTTTGTATAAAAGTTACAGTATTAAGTGTTTGTAATTGTTAGACTTTTTTAGGTCGACTTTAGAAATTTCTAATTTTTCGTCTAACACAATTCTTATCGTTTATTATGACATAAAACTTTATATTTTTGTTAAAAAAAATCAAAAAAAGTGACTTTTTGTATCAAAAAGAATCACTTTTTAAAGTTTTTGTATCATCTTGAAACACTTGACCAATCTTAAAGACATAAGATCAGAAAAATAAACAATAAATTTTCATTTGTGTTTTCTGATTTTTGCTTTGTTTGATTTTTCAAAACAATTTTCTTGCAAAAAGTTGCCTATTTTTTGCTCTTTCAAATTGTGACTTTTATACAAAAGTTACAGTGCTAAGTCCTTGAAATCACTAAGCTCATTTAGAATCACTAAAAGTGGTCTGACCTCTGGTCACTTTCTGGTTGCCAGCCGAAGGCTATTCGCCTTCTTAAATGCTGGCAACCTCAAAAGTTCGTTTACTTTTAGTAGGGAGGATCCCTTCGTTTCTTTACACGATGTTAAGGAAACAAGATGTCCTTTGACATGATGTTAAGGAAAAAGTTCCTTCTGATGCCGGACTGCCGGATCCCAGATCCCGGATAAATACGATGTTAAGGAAAAAGTTCCTTCTGATGCCGGACTGCCGGATCCCAGATCCCGGATAAATACGATGTTAAGGAAATAAGGTGTTTAAAAGGATATTATGGACAAATCAAATCAAAAAGGCTTTTCTCTTATAGAGTTAATGGTGGTAGTAGCTATCATTGGTCTTTTAAGTGTTGTAGCTATCCCTCAATATCAAAAGTATAAACTAAAGGCACGACAGGGAGAGGCCAAGCTTGCCTTATCCACTCTTTACACAATGGAACAGCTCTTTATCACTACTTATGGCTATGGCACTGCTAACTTTGCACAGCTAGGCTATAAACCCAAAGGTGTTTATTATTACTCATCAGGATGGCCCGTAAGGCGTCAAACTAGTACTCCATATAACGTCAATGCTAGAACTAGGGCTGCTATAAATGTACCAGTGACTTACACAGGCCCTCTGGCAACTTCAACTGGTAACTATGTAAACACCAGACATGCCTGCAATGGCCCATCATCAGATCAAGCTGCCAAAAACCAAGACCGTGGTTGTTTTCTTCATTGGAAAGGAACAGCCCTCCCATCAAATCGTACTCAAGTGTATGCAAATCAATTAGGTGAAAGTAATCCTAGAGAAAATGAAGTCGTCAATATAGGCTATAGAAATGTAAAATTTTTAATTGAAACAAGAAACACAGAGTTGGACGTTTGGCTTATAACAGAGAAAAAGAAAATGGTTAATTTTTCATGGTGTAGTATAATTTCGTGCAACTAGGATATAAACTTTTTAATCGTAAACCTTTTAACCTAGAAAATCATTGATTTCCTCTAAATTAAAAAGCTTACATCCTAGTGGCACAAAATCTCTTTCGACTCATAACCTACTGCTCAACTTTATTTTTGCAGGCTATCAAACTCAGGTTTTAAATCCCGAAAATTTTTATAAAAAATTGATTCGTTTTTATAGCTATAGCTTCTCATCCTTAAGAAGATAAGTACATACTCTCTAATTGTTCAAGTTGAGTGGCTTGTTGAGGTGTGAGACGTCCATTCACATCTTTTATAATGTAAAGATAGTGTAGTCGGCATAAAGTCAAAGAGGTTTTATCATTAAAATCGCATTTCAAAGAAGGATCATTTCGAGATTCCTCCATAAGTCTTAATGTCAATTGAGCACGTTGATCACCAGAAGTAGCCTCTCTTTCTAACACCAATTTTCTCAAATGAAACATTTGCTCCATAACTTCTAACGTAAAGATCTCTTCAGATATTTCCTGTGTAAACCAATCTTGTCTAAAATGTTCTAATGCCTTTTGAACAACATAATAATCTACTACATAAACATTGATATAAGTACAGAACTTACGTAACTCTTTGAAAACAGGATCACATCTGTAAAGACGCTCCGTATAACTCTCCCTAGACATATTATATGTAGACCCAGTCGTTGCAACATTTAAACTTTCAATTAATTCTTTGTATGCACTATATCTCGCACTCCAAAATTTTTGATTACCATCGATTTCTAGACCATTTTTTGTTAGCTCCTCTCCTTGCCTTCGAGCTGCTCTCTTCTCCTCAATCACCTGAAGATAAGGACTGTCTACAAATTTTAACTTGATAGCACTTAAACCAAGTATAGCTGTACTAGTTGCTACACCAGCACCTACTTCACGCCATCGAATACGTGAAAAACTATTACGTGCTTGAAGTATGCGATCCTGATTCCATAAAAGTTGCATACGCGTCTTTAAAGCTCGAACAACCTTGGTACTCATAAGCCATCTGTAGGCTCTGGCATTTCTACTCCATCTAGCAAGCCAGGTCACACCATGCTTTAATAATTTAATACCTCTGAACACTACTCCCAAGCCTTTACCTATAGCAGCCTCTTGAGCAAAACGCCCACCGAGCGTAGCAAATATGTCATTGTTAGAAATATCTCTTTTAATATTTTCAAGTAGCTGATCCGCATTGACATTGTGGGCATCTGCACAGTCTATGATGGCATTCTCAAAGCCTTCTGTTTCTATTAAAGTCTTAACATATTTTGAACGACCATGCCACCACTCTTCATGTTGACTGTTTTCATTGGTTGTTTGATCAGCAGTCAATAAGGCACTCCTAAAGGTTTTATTCCTTATGACAAGCCACTGCATCATTCCTGCTCGATATTTCTCATCATTGACAAAAGAATTATATACAAAACCATCAGCATCTATAAATAGAACTTGATCATCAGAATCTATAGTTGCCGTAGGATGATCAACCATTGGATTTCTACCTTCTGCACGATAGTATGTATATGCATAACAAAGCTGGCGACCTGTATCATAAGAGGTGGCCTCTGTAAGAATGTCATTCATTGCAGTAGGATCCAAAGCATTGGCTTTTAGATTCAAAGAAAACAAAATAACAAATACAAAAAATATAAATCTCATTTCAAAATCTCCTTATATTAAATACAATATTGCAATTTCATTGCCAAGATAAAAAGAGCATCCTTAGTTATTTTAAGGGTTAAAAAGGAATAAAATCTAATATTCATTTTTACTCCTTTTATTTATAGAATCATTGCTTTCATCAATAAAGAAAGCCCCATGTCGAGAGCATCAAAATCAAAAATGCCCAATCAAAGACAATAATTAATTATTGGTAATTAAAGAATGAATTTCTGTCATCATATACTTTAAACGCCCATTGAGATCTTCAAGCCGATCAATAGAGTTCCTTAATTCTGACAGTCCATCATTGTGAGTATAAAAAGAATTATTCCACTGAATAGTCTTATGAGAAAAATGACTAGGTTTTTGTTCTTGCAATGCGTTATTGGTTTGTAAATTCATAAAAATTCCTTTATTTCGAGTTACAGTTAAAAATTAATTTCCTTACTATTTGTTCTACTTAAAACTTAAAAATGTTCCTTAAAAAGCATTTGTTATCTTATCCCTCATTTGAGATAAAATAAAGCTTATTTTTTATCTATTAAAGTATGCACCATACTCACACTGTATTGATTCAATATCTATACTGCCTATATTATTTCTCACTGTTTGTTGTGATAAATGTGTAAGCATGACACTACGATGGTCTGTATTATGGTCAAGTCCTAAAACATGTCCTAATTCATGGATCATAAGACTCTCTAAATGAAGTGCTTTACTTCCATCCATACCACTATAATCACTTTCAGATTCTGAGTCTATGTAAAATGAATAATCTTTAGCATTAATAAGAATATCAGCATCGTAAATTTGACTTCCTGCCCAATGGACTATTGTCTTAGCCTGTTCACTAGATTTGCTCTCATTCCATTCATCTAACCAATAAATAACAGATCGGCTATCTGCCCTATGCCGGTCTGATCTGTCTTCTTGTTCTTGTATGTCAAAAAAATCAATACCTGTTTCATTTTCCCATGCTCTCTCTGCTGCATAAAAAGCTTCTCTATATTCGTATGGAATACTTTCGTTCATCCATAATACAATAGGTAAATTACGACTCCATGAAACCCTCTGTTTTTGAGAGTTTCGCACGAAAAAACAACTGTGTTGTGGAGGAGGGGCACATGAAATTAAAAAAACCGCTGAAAATATAACTGAACTTAATGCAAAATGGTATAATGTACTTTTCTTCATTTTTCTTCCTATCTCTTATTTCCAAAACATTTATATTATTTTTTATCCTTTATAAATAAGTAAGGCAAATAAAATGCCAAATGACAAAAAAGCTAAGTATCTAAAATAACTCATTTTTTAAAAAAGCCCCCTCACCACACATAAATAATAATAGTCACAGTGATAAGAAAATATCAGAAATTATAAACACAAAAGGATAAAAATATAATTATAAGCTATTAATATTATTTATATTTTTTGTATTGTTTATTTTTTTGACATAACATGGACCTATTATGTCTATACCAACGCAAAATTATGTGTACTTATGAAAAGGGGCTTTTAAAAAAGAAGCTTCTTGGCAAACAGCCAGTTCCATCAAATGTGAGACTGTGCTGTAAACATTTTCTAATGGTAAGCCATATCTATTTATTTTCAGGTCACTCATACATAATCTTTTAAAAACAGCTCCTGGGGAATTAAGATTTTCTTTTTCTGATTTTTTTCTATGAGTCCTTAAAAAACCTCCTATAAATTCATTACCAATCATATAAATCACAGGCTCTGCTACAAAACCTTCATCATCTCTTATAGATGAAGGAATGCCTTCTTGTATAATAAGCTCTGTGATCTTGCTTTGTCCCTTTCCTCGCTTCATTTTTTGACGCATTTTATTATTCCAATTTAAAATATCTTGACCAGATGTCACCTGAGTAACGGCCATACCATAAGTTCCAGAGTTATTTTTAATAAAAACAAAGGGTTTCCATTTGATTTGTCTTTTATTGTACTCTTTTTGAATATAACCGATCATTTGATCCACTTTATTGGTTAACTCTTTAATGGAACTTTGATCCTGCCATGCAAAATGATCAATAAGCTGTGTTTCTATTGTAAAAATCCAAGGATCAAGATCTATGAGGCGACAAAACTGGTTTGCTAATTGGTTGTAAAAAGAAAAATGATTATGTTTTTTTCTGTTTTGCCAACCTAGCTCTTGAGGAGGATTAATAGGATAGTTTTTATTTTGTAAAAGAGAATATATTTGAGTAAAGTCATTATTACTGATCACCAAATCAGGAATTATACCATCTACCATAAGCTCACCTTTTGTACTACGTGAGATCTGAGAAAGTGTGATCGTCCTACCAGCAGCAGAAACTATATGTGAAAGAAAGGCATTTTCTACAGGGAAACTAACTTTGCATTCAAATCCAGCATTTTTAATAATTTCTAAAAGAGCAAACACATTATCCCAATAAAATAAATTACTGGTATTTTCTTCAGTGATCAGTAAAATCTTTTTGCAAGTTGATCCGTAATGTTTATGAATATACGTCCTAAAAACTTCTGGTGCATGTTCTTTGTCCACATCACATATATTATTAAACCCTGCAGGATAAATATTTGCATCTACAGGAGTGATTTTAAATCCAGCATCTCGAATATCTACACTGGTATAAACAGGAAAACGACACGATAAACCTTTGCGTTTAAAAAATTTTACCGCTATGTCATGTTTTTCTATAAGTTTTAAATGAATGTGTGATCTATCCATAAGACTTTATTTGTTTCCCTTACAATAAACCATGCCTTTAGGATTTTAGATAGTTAGCCTCATCGTACGCTATTAATTCAATGAAGATATTTTTTAGATGTTACCTCATATAGATAAGTCTATATCTATATTTGAAGCAATAACTTACGTATATCTTGCATGCTCTCCTTAATTTTAACTAAAAAGCCCACAGCTTCTCTGCCATCAATGATACGATGATCGTATGAAAGTGCTAAATACATCATCTTCCGTATAGCGATTTGACCATCTATCACAGAAGGACGATCGCTAATAGCATGCATGCCTAGGATTCCACTTTGTGGAGGGTTTAAAATAGGTGTTGACATCATTGATCCAAAAACACCTCCATTGGTGATTGTAAAAGTACCACCACTGAGGTCATCCATAGAGACCTTTCCTTCTTTTGCATCCAAAGCAAACTTTTTAATTTGTAGTTCAATTTTTGCTAAAGACATCTGATCAGCATCTTTGAGAACAGGAACAATAAGCCCACGAGGCGTACTGACAGCAACTCCTATATTGTAAAAATGATTATAAACCAAATGATCTTCCTTGATGAAACCATTGACGAGAGGGAATTCTTTCAAAGCTTCTATAGAGGCTTTGACAAAAAGACTCATTAAACCAAGCTTGACACCATGTTTTTTTGTAAACTCCTCTTGATATTTTGCTCTTACATTCATGGTATCTGTTAAATCTACTTCATTAAATGTTGTGAGAATAGCTGCTGTGTTTTGAACCTCCTTAAGACGGCGAGCTATTGTCTTACGGATAGTTGAAAGAGGTTTTATTTCTGTTTTTTGTGGAACTTGAGAAGTCGGTTGAGAAGATGGTTTGTCTTTGATTTTTTCTTCAGTTGTTGGTTGCAAAATATCTTGCTTGACTTGATCTGGCTGATTAAGCAGTAAATGTCGAAGAGATGGAGGAAGCTTTCTTAACATGTCTTCTGGAATTTCTGGCTGAGAACTTTTTTGTTGTGGTACTTCTGTCTTAATAGTTTGTGTCACTTGTGGCTTTGTTGGTTTTTTCAAGGTAGTCTGTGCTTTGTGTGTCTCTTGTTTCTGAGTTTTTGTGGATGGTTCAAGAAGACCTACCTGGCTACCTATAGGGATTGTACTACCTTCTGGTTTAAGAATTTTAAGAACACCAGAACTCTCTGCTGTGATCTCCACTGAAGCCTTATCTGTTTCTAGAACTAAAAGAACATCACCTGTACTTACAGAATCACCATTTTTTTTAGACCATTCGGCAATAGTGACTTCTAAGACAGATTCTCCTACTGAAGGAATTTTAATTTCTTGACTCATCTGTTGCTATTCCTTTCTTGTTGCTATCATTTTCATTTTGTCATGTTTATAAGCACACCATCCATTAATGTATGAAAAACAAAATCTTTATCTACTTATATGGACCTCTTTTTAGAGATATATGCTACATTGACTTAAAAAAGACAACCTGTCAATTGATCCCACTTTATTTTATATTGAGCTTTTCTTTCAGGCGAGAAGTTATTCCAATCAAACTCTTAAGATCTGTTATGGCTTTTTGCTGTTTGCAAGATAAACTCCATATTTGGCTCTGCCCTTTAAATTCTGTTTGAACAGTTCTTAAGGCTTTTTGAGCTCCTTCAATAGAATATTTATCTTTATATAAAAGCTTTTTAATCAGTAAGATGGTTCTAATATCTTTTTGAGTGTACATTCTGCGATTGTTGTGAGCTTTCTTAGGTTTCAAAGCCTCAAATTCAGACTCCCAATATCGCAAGACATAAGACTTTACTCCCGTAAGAAGAGCAACCTCTCCTATCTTAAATGCCATTCTGTGAGGTACTTTCTCTAACTCTTTGAAGATGGGAGCGTATTCTCCTTGAGAATTCTCTTGAGACGAGGAAGGTTCTGTGGTTTGACTTTGATTCTCTCTTTCAAATCCTTCAAAATCATCTGAAAAGTCAGGAGAACAAAGTTTATTATCTTCTAGCTTAAATGTTTTATTCTTTCTATCTGATTCATCCGAGATAGAATCATCAGTTAGAAAAGAAGCATCTGTAGGCAATGTAGTGGAAAGCTCAGAGTCATTTGAAATTTTTTTGGGCATATTAGAAATATCCACATCAACATGAGAGTTAGAATCAAGGTCATCTTGAAGTTCAATCTGTGAGGATGGAGTGATAGCTGATTGTATAGAATCTTGAAAAATCACCTTATTGAGATGATCATGATCGCTATCTCTTAATTCATTTTGTATTGCTTGATCCATGCAATGCTCCATTTGCTACCACAACACAATAAAAATATTTATTTATCATTAAGAGCATCTTTAATCAAATGGCTTGGCTTAAAAGAAAGAACTTTTCTTTTACTAATTTTAATGCGATCACCTGTTTGAGGGTTTCGTCCCATTCTTTCTTTTTTTTCCCGTACTGTAAATCGACCAAAACCTGAAATTTTTACAACTCCGTCTTTATGTTTTAAAGTCTCTTTAATAGTGTCAAAAACCATTTCAACTAAATCATAGCTTTCTTTTTTAGAAAAACCTAACTGAGCATATACCCCCTCCACAAGTTGGGCTTTTGTTATAGCAGATTGTTGTTTATGATTTGAAGTCATTGTATTCTCCTTTTTAATAATTTAACCTTTTTAATAATTTAACCTTTTTAATAATTTAACCTTTTTAATAATTTAAAAGATGCATTAAAAGATGCAAAACAGTTAAAGGACGCCATTTCAAAGTTATAATGACCCCCTCCCCTAAGTTATTTATTTGTCTCATTGTTTATTAATAGCTGATCACACACTTTGTAAGTTATAACCTAACTTAATTTATATTTATATGCAAGTCATTTTAACTAAAATAAAAATCAAAATTTATTTATTGACAAATATAAGGTTAAATTATAGCTATAAATTATGTTATAATCTATCAAAACTATTAAAAAATAAAAAGAAATAATTATATTCACCACTGAATGTTCATTAAAGGGAGCAAAATATGGCAAATATCAAATCAGCTAAAAAAAGAGCTAGACAAAATATTGTCAGAAGAGCCAGGAACAAAAGCACTCTTCGATCTGTACGAACAGCAGAGAAAAAGCTTCTAAAAACCTTGCCATCACCAGGGGGCCATTTGCAAAAAGAATCTTCTCAATCAAGTGACACTTCTTCTCACCCTATAACAGAAATCAAAAAGCTCTTAAGGATATATACAAGCAAAATAAGTAAAGCTACTCAAAAAGGCATGATTAAAAATAAAACAGCCTCTCGTAAAATCAGTCGTCTATCTCAACGTCTTCATAACGTCTTTAGGCACACGCACTCATAAAACAAAAGTACACTTTTGCAATCTGCATCTTTAAAGTCTAAAAATAAGCTTTTCTCTCTCATCTACAAAAAGAAGAAGTCATTAGTTATCAGAAAATTAAAAGAAAATAATGTGATCCCAAGTGACAATCTTTAACTTCCACAAGACAGGCACTCTGAGCTATCTAAAGAACAAGCCACATTTTGTACAGTAGCAGTGACATGATCACTAGCAGGTTGCTGTGTTGATGCCACCACCGAAGAAGACGAATCTGTACCTGTATAACGAGAGCCACTGATAGGCATAAGTGGTGTATTTTTAGAATGTGACATTTGATGATTTGATATTTTTTCTGAAGAGACTTTATTTATTTGTTGTAACTCTTCATAATCTACCTGATCAGATGTACGAGGCGGAGTCTGATGAGCTTGAACCTGTTTAGAGACTGTATTGTGGTTATCTAACGGATATGGTTTACTTAATTGATTGTCTTTTTTTGCTTCTTTTTTTTGTTGTAATTCTTCTGTAAATTGAATAGCTTGTGCTGCTGCCTGTGTACGTAGATAATACATACCTGTCTTCAGTCCCATCTTCCAAGTATGAAAATGCATAGAAGTCATTTTTGCAAAGTCAGGAGTCTTTAAAAAGAGATTTAAACTTTGACTCTGATCAATAAAAGCCCCCCTCTGAGCAGCCATGTCAATAAGATCTTTTTGTGAAATCTCCCATATTGTTTTATAGAGGGCTTTAATATCACCTGGAATTTCATTGATATCTTGAATAGAACCCCCTGCAAGAATAATCTTGCTTTTAATCTGTGGATTCCAGAGATTTAAACGTATCAAATCATTCATTAAATGTTTGTTGACTACAGTAAACTCTCCAGATAGAACACGACGATTGTAAATATTAGAAGTGTAAGGTTCAATACATTCATTGTTGCCTAAAATTTGTGAGGTGGAAGCTGTAGGCATAGGAGCAAGTAATAAGCTATTTCTTAATCCATACTTTTTAATATCTGCTTTGAGTGTATCCCAATCCCACCTGTCAGAAGGCGTCACATCCCACATATCATATTGCAAAATGCCTTTGCTTGCAGGACTGCCTTTAAAAGATTGATAAGGCTCTTGTTCTTTAGCTAGCTCCATGGAAGCTTTTAAAGCTGCAAAATAAATGGTTTCAAAAATTTCTTTATTAAGCTCTTTGGCTTTAAGAGACGTGAAAGGCAAATGAAGTAGAATAAAAACATCAGCAAGTCCTTGCACCCCAATACCAATAGGTCGATGCCTCATATTGGATTTTTTAGCTTCTTTCACAGGATAATAGTTCAGATCAATAACTTTGTTGAGGTTCTTAGTAATTATTTGTGTTACTTCAAAGAGCTTTTGATGATCAAAATGGTCTTTATTGACGAATTTAGGTAAAGCAATAGAAGCTAGATTACAAACAGCAATTTCATCTTTTGATGTGTATTCTATGATTTCAGTGCAGAGATTACTGGATTTAATAGTACCTAAGTTGTTTTGATTGGATTTTTTATTAGCATGGTCTTTATAGAGAATATAAGGAGTTCCTGTTTCAATTTGGGATTCTAAAATTTTAAACCACAAATGTTGTGCCTTAATGGTTTGCCTTGCCCTGCCTTCTTTTTCATATTTTAAATAAAGCTTTTCAAACGCCTCTCCATAACAATCAGCAAGGCCAGGAGACTCATTAGGACAGAAAAGAGACCAATTTTTATTTTGTTTTACCCTCTGCATAAAAAGATCAGGTACCCAAAGAGCATAAAAGAGATCTCTTCCTCTTTGTTCTTCTTTACCGTGGTTCTTCCTCAAATCTAAAAAGTGAAAAATATCAGCATGCCATGGCTCTAAATAAATAGTAAAGGCTCCTTTACGCTTGCCCCCACCTTGATCCACATATCTAGCAGTATCATTGAAAACCCTCAACATAGGGACAATACCATTCGAAGTGCCATTGGTGCCACGAATATAACTACCCGTAGCCCTGATATTATGGATGCTCAAGCCAATACCTCCAGCAGATTGCGAAATCAAGGCACAATTTTTAAGAGTCTCGTAAATACCTTCAATACTGTCCTCTGACATAGCAAGAAGAAAACAAGAAGACATTTGAGGCTTAGGAGTCCCTGCATTAAATAATGTGGGGGATGCATGAATAAACCACTTTTCTGAAAGTAAATTATAAGTTTCAATAGCTGCTTGAATATTCTCTCTATGAATGCCAAGAGCTACACGCATGAGCATGTGTTGAGGTCTTTCTGCAATTTGACCATCAATCTTTAAAAGATAAGACCTTTCAAGAGTTTTAAAACCAAAATAATCATAATCAAAGTCTCTATCATAAATAATAGCTGAATCTAGTTGATCTTTGTATTTCATAATGATTTCAAAAATATCATCAGCAATGAGAGAGGCTTTTTCATTGTTTTTAGCACTCACATATTTATGAAGCCTTTCCATTGTTTTAGAAAAAGATTTTTTTGTGCATTTATGAAGATTCGAAACGGCAATTCTGGCAGCCAGTAGTGCAAAGTCAGGATGCTTGGTCGTTAAGTAAGCTGCTGTTTCAGCTGCAAGGTTGTCTAGCTCTACAGTGGTCACCCCATCATAAACTCCAGATATAACTTTCTTCGCTATCTCTATGGGGTCAACAAACTCTCTGTCTAAAGCATAACAAAGCTTTCTAATGCGAGAAGTGATTTTATCAAACTTAACAGATTCTTTCCTACCATCCCTCTTGATCACATACATAGAAAATACCCTTCTGTTGTTTTATTTTAAAATATTAATCATCATGTTTGTTTTTTGTTTGAATTCTTAAGGTCTACTGTCATAGCATAAATGAAAAATATCTTTATAAAATTAATTTTTAAAATTATTATTATTGATTGTTTTAGAAAAATGAACACTTTTTTCTTACAAATGTCTTTCATAAAGCAATTTAATAAAGCTTAAACAAAGTTTCAATCAAAAAATGTCAATGACAAAAAATTTTAGGAATAAGGATGAATGACAAACCGTGTTAAATTTTTTGTTCAAAAGCGATTTAAAGCGATTTTCAAGAAGTTAATATAAGAATTTCTTAATTATACAATAGAATGACGCAATGCTTTTTTATTTATTTTTACTAGACAACAGTCCATAGGCACCTTAAAATATAATAAGGTTGAGAGTATCAAAAACGTTGAGAGTACTAAAAAAGGGGGGAGGATATGCTTTTTAACTCAAAAAATGCACAAGACGTGCTATTTAAATCCAAACATTTTTTAAAATCATCAATACCAACATTTTTATTTTTAGTAATTCCACTGCTAGTTGCCTGCACTCAAAGACAACAAACCCAAGAACAAGAAGCCACAAATGGACAACAAGCCACTCAAAATAAAGCAACAGAAAAAATCTTTACATACTGCTCCGAAGGTTCTCCTAGCACATTAAATCCACAAATGGCATCAGATGGTAGTTCATTTACTGCTACTCGACCTATTTATAATCGCCTTTTTGATTACGAGAACGGCACAACTAATATGATTCCTAGTTTGCTTGAAAAATGGGATGAAAAAAAGGGAGTAACTCCTGATGGTTTGCAATACACATTTGAACTCAAAAAAGATGTGTCATTTCATACGACACCCTATTTTACCCCTACCAGGACGCTGAATGCAGATGACATTATTTTTTCTTTTAAAAGGCAAATAGATCCCAAACATCCTTATCATAAGGTGAATGGAGGGATTTATCAATACGCTAATTCCACGGGTATAAATAATATCATTAAAGATATTGTCAAAATAGATGAACATAAAGTAAAGTTTATTCTCTCTCAACCCAATGCTGTTTTTACTGCTTTTCTAGCTATGGATTTTGCAGCTATTTTTTCTAAAGAGTATGCTGATGAGCTTCTTGAAGCTAAAACGCCAGAAAAAATAGACAATCAACCTATTGGTACAGGTCCTTTTGTACTTAATGAATATATCAAAGATAACCTCATTCGCTATAAAGCCCACCCTCATTACTTCGACCAAAAAGGCAATATTGATACACTTATTTTTGCTATCACAACTGACGCTAGTGTCAGATTACAAAAGCTTAAAAATAACGAGTGTCAGCTTATGACTTATCCTGACCCTGCAGATCTCAACACAATTAAAAATGATAAAAACTTAACACTCCTTGAAGCTCAAGGTATGAACGTAGGTTATTTAACTATTAATGTGAAGAAAGAACCATTTGATAACAAACTTGTACGTCAAGCTTTAAATCATGCCTTAAATAAAGAAGCTTATATTGCATCTATTTATTTGGGACACGCTCAAAAGGCTAGCAATATGCTCCCTCCAACAATATGGGGATATCATGATCACCTTAAAAAATATGAATACAGTGTAGAAAAAGCAAAAGCTTTGTTAAAAAAAGCAGGAATTTCTGATGGCTTTGAGACAGACCTTTGGACTTTACCAGTTGCTAGGCCCTATCTTCCCTCTGGGAGAAGATTAGGTGAAATGATGCAAATAGATCTCTCAAAAATAGGCATACGTGTGAAATTAGTTACATTTGATTGGCCAACATATTTAGATAAAACAACTCGTGGAGAACACACTTTAGCACATCATGGATGGACGGCTGATGTACCTGATCCAGATAATTATTTCGACATACTTTTAAGTTGTGCTGCTGTTGATGGGGGACTGAATCGATCAAGATGGTGTCATAAACCTTATAGTGCATTAGTGACTCAAGCTAGAGAAATCACTCACCGTCAAAAAAGAATTGAACTCTACAGGAAGGCTCAAGAAATTTATAAAGAAGAAAGCCCAACAATCCCGATCGCTCATGCTCAACTCTACCGTGGAATGAGAAAAAATATTTCTGGTTATAAAATTTCTCCTCTAGGGCAGGATATTTTTACATATATAGACATAGAATAAAATTTGATTTCGATACCATAATTATAAAATAAAGCAATGAGGAAGTAATAAGGGGGATCACAATGACTAGAAAACATAATTTAAAATTTTTTATTTTAATGCTTTGTCCTTTTTTAACAGTGGCTTGCACACAGTCTTGTACGCAACAGTCTCCAGAGGAAGAAACTCAGACAACAGTACAAGGGGCCACACAAGAAACATCAAATAATACAACAGACAAAACCTTTGTGTATTGTTCTGAAGGCTCTCCAGAGAATTTTAATCCTCAGTTAGCTACTTCTCGAACATCTGCAAATGCTGGTTACCCTGTTTACAATCGTCTTTTTGATTACGAGCATGGGACAACAAAGATTATTCCCTCCTTAGCAGAAAAAAACTATGAAATCAATAATGAAGGTAAGGAATATATCATTCCTCTCAAGAAAAATATAAAATTTCATACCACAGAATATTTTACACCTACTAGAGATATGAACGCGGATGATGTGATCTTTTCCTTTAAAAGACAAATGGACCCCAAACATCCTTATCATAATGTCTCTGGTGGTATATATGAAATATTTTCTTCTATGAGTATGAATAAAACCATTCAAGATATTGTAAAAATAGATGAACATAAAGTGAAATTTGTACTCTCTCAACCAGATGCTCCCTTCCTTAACAATATAGCTTTTGGTATTGGATCCATTTTATCTAAAGAATATGCTGATAATATGCTAGAAGCTAAAACACCTGAAAAGATAGATCACTACCCTATCGGTACAGGCCCTTTTGTTTTTGAAGATTACATTAAAGATAGTACAATTCAATATAAGGCCTTTCCTGATTATTTTGACAAAAGAGGCAATATCCAAACACTTGTTTTTGCCATCACACCTGATGCCAATGTAAGACTTCAAAAATTAAGAAACAATGAATGCCATCTGATAGCTTATCCTGACCCAGCTGATTTTGAAATTATCAAAAGAAATGAAAACCTCACTCTTTTAGAAAAATCTGGTTTAAATGTAGGCTATTTAGCTATTAATGTCACTAAGAGACCTTTTGATAATGTCTTAGTACGTCAAGCTTTAAACCATGCCCTTAACAGGGACTCTTATATTAATGCAGTGTATTTAAACCATGCTCAAATAGCCCACACACCTCTCCCCCCTGCTAGCTGGGGTCATAATGATCAGGTACAAAAATATGATTATAATATAGATAAAGCAAAGGCCTTGTTAAAAAAAGCAGGCTTAACAAGTGGCTTTGAAACAGATCTTTGGATTTTGCCTGTCTCTCGACCCTATATCCCCTCTAGCAGAAGACTAGGAGAAATGATGCAAAGAGATTTAGCCAAGGTCGGCATTCGTGTCAATTTAGTGACCTATGATTGGGGAACTTATCTAGATAAGTTGAGTAAAGGAGAGCATGTGTTAGCACAAATAGGATGGATTGGTGATACTCCTGACCCAGATAATTTTCTTTACACTCTTTTAAGCTGTGATGCTGTAAAAGGAGGTTCTAATAATACAAAGTGGTGTCATGTACCTTATGATGATCTTGTCAATAAAGCTAAGATTTCTACAGATACTCAAGAGAGAACTCAACTCTATAAGGAAGCTCAAATGATCTTTAGTCAACAAGTCCCCTGGGTACCACTAGCTTATGCTAAAGTTTATCGTGCTATTAGAAAAAATATATCAGGCTATCAGATAGATCCTTTAGGCCGTGCTGTTTTCACTTATGTGGAAGTTAAATAAAATTAAGCTTTGAAAGTGCTACCAAAGCACTCAGTGAAATGATCAATAAAGAACCTAATTTGATAGTCATTCTAAGTTCTAATTTGGAAATAGACTCTTTGATTTTTATAATTTCTTTTTCTAGTACTTTAATATCTCTTTTAATTTCTTGATTGCTATTTTCCAGTAATTTAATATGATTTTCCAATAATTTAATATGATTTGTGATATCTAGAATGTCTCTTTTAGTAGCTAAATCAGACTCAATGATCTCATGTAGAATGCGAACTTGTGCCTTTGCCTGTTGATCAGGTACACCGGCAATTCTTAAATCTTCTACATGTTTTAGTGCATTAAAACCCATAGTTACGAATATATCATAAGATATATCTATAAACAAGCATTTTTTACTGTTTTTTATGCTTTTTTATGTATTTTATATTTTTGATAACCCTCATTTATATATGTAGCATAAGTATATTTTTTATCCTCAGGATATTTTGTAGAAGCTTAAATTTTATTTTTTAATTTTTTCACATTTGTGTCGATAAGACATTAAGATATTCAAATAAAATAATCCATATAAAGGATAAAAAATGAGCAATGTTTTTAGTAGTGCTGTAGATACCTTTTTAGAACCTATTGCTGATCTGTTAGACAATGAGAGCGTCACAGAAGTGATGATCAATGGACCTTACGAAATTTTTATAGAAAAATCAGGTAAAGTCCATAAGGTTAAAAATCAATTTCCTAATGAAGATGCTCTCTTAGCAGCTATCAACAATATAGCACAAAGCGTAGGTCGAGTGATTGACCATGAAAATCCAACCTTAGATGCCCGCTTGCCTCCACCTAAAAACTATCGCATACATGCTGTCATCCCACCTTGTGCTAGGAATGGCACGACCATAGCTATTCGTAAAGCTTCGAAAGTTCAAATGACCCTCAAAGATTATATTCGTTTTAAAGCTTTGACACCTGATGTGGCTCAATTTCTTGACCTTTCTGTTTTTTTGGGAAAGAACTGCCTCATCAGTGGCGGAACAGGATCAGGTAAGACAACACTTTTAGGCATTCTAGCAGGTCGTATTCCTAAGGGCCAGAGAGTGATTGTGATTGAAGATTCTTCAGAGCTTTCAGTAGAATACGAACATGTTGTTTTTTTTGAAACAAAAATGGCAGATGAAGATGGCAAAGGGGAAGTCAGCATTCGAGACCTTCTTAAAAGTAGTCTGAGGTTAAGGCCTGATCGTATTATTGTAGGGGAGGTGAGAGGCGGAGAGGCACTTGAACTGATCAGTGCTATGAATACAGGACATAAAGGTTGTTTTGGTACAATCCATTCAAATTCTCCAGCTGATGCCCTGGTGAGATTAGAAGCCCTTGCTATGGGAACAGATGCTAAAATTAGTGAAAAGGCTCTTGGACAGCAAATTGGTTCAGCCATTGATCTGGTGGTGCAAATATCTCGGTTTTCTGATGGGAGCCGACGCATTCACAGTGTAGCCGAGGTGCTTAATTATGATGCTAAAGGATTTTACAACCTTCGCACTATTTATGAACTAACCAATATGGCAAAAGGAGAGGACGGTCGATTGGTCGGTGAAATTCAACCTACAGGTATAATCCCCTCTTACATGCATGAGATTGAAGCAAATCGTATCCCCTTCCCCCGAAACAAATTTAAAAAAGTAGCCTAATCTAAAAAAAAACAATCTCATTTTTGAAAACATCTCTTAAGCTTATTTATAAAGTATATACTTGATTATTATTTTTGCTCTTAAAGACTTAAAAATACTATAGAAGTTAAACAAACATACATCCTTCCATGAATAGAATCTATTTTCAGCAGAGAAAGAAACATATCAAAGTTCTATATTGCATTATTTTGATGGAAAATAAACCCTGTTTTTACTTGATCTTTTATTTGATTTATATGTAGATAGTTATAAATGGAGGCTTTATGAAAAATCTTCCACCTTTTAAAATTAAAATGGTAGAGAGCATTACCTTACCTCCCTTAGAGGTAAGAGAAGACAGACTTAAGAATGCTTATTTGAATATGTTTTTAATACCTGCCAAAGATGTTTATATTGATCTTCTGACAGATAGTGGCACAAGTGCTATGAGTGATCGACAATGGAGTCATTTACTTTTAGGTGATGAGTCCTATGCGGGTTCTCAAAGTTTTTATCATTTTCAAAAAGTTGCTCAAAAACTTTTTGGCCATGAATATATCATCCCTACTCATCAAGGCAGAGGAGCAGAGCATATATTCTTTTCTACATTGATAGAAAAACCTCACGTTATTATTCCTAATAATACACATTTTGACACCACAAGAGCCAATATTGAACAACTTGGAGGTATCGCCTTAGATTTTCCATGCAAAGAAGCATTAGATATAAGTAAGCCCTATCCCTTTAAAGGTAATATGGATTTAGAAAAGTTAGAAAAGATCATTAAAGAGAAAGGCAAGGAATGCATCCCTTTTGTGATGATGACAATTACAAACAATGCTGGTGGAGGACAACCTGCTAGCTTAGAAAACATGAAGGCTGTTAAGAAAATTTTAGATAAATATAAAATAGCATTTTTCTTAGATGCGTGTCGTTTTGCTGAAAACTGTTATTTCATTCAACAAAGAGAATCAGGATACAACAACAAATCCATCAGAGAAATTGCATTAGAAGTATTTGCTTTAAGTGATGGCTGTATTATGTCAGGGAAAAAAGACGCCCTTACAAATATTGGCGGATTTATCACTTTAAAAAAGAACAACCTCTTAAAAAAGCAATTGTTTCAGGCTCTCTGTGATCAGTTAATTTTGTGTGAAGGCTTTAGAACCTATGGAGGACTAGCTGGAAGGGACTTAGAAGCTATGGCTCAAGGTTTACAAGAGGTTGTAGAAAAGGATTATTTATCTTACCGAATAGGGCAAGTTGAAATGTTAAGCGATATGTTAAGTCAGGAAGGTATTTCTATTATGAAGCCTTCTGGAGGGCATGCTGTCTATGTGGATGCTTCTCATTTTTTGCCACATATTCTAAAAGAACACTTCCCAGGGCAGGCTCTTGTGATAGCTCTTTATCGTGATTTTGGTATTCGAGCTGTAGAAATTGGATCTGTGATGTTCCCCAACCCTCCTCCTCGGTTAGAGTTAGTTAGGTTAGCCATTCCCCGCAGGGTTTACAGCAATGATCAAATAAGGTATGTAGGAGAAGCTTTATGTCAACTGTACCACAAAAAAGATCAAATAACAGGTGTGAAGATTATAGAACAGCCACCTTTTCTAAGGCATTTCACTGCTAAGTTTGCCTCACTTTAAAATATCTTCTTTCATATTACTGTCCGTATCTATGTATTTAATTTTATAATAGTGAAAGTTTCTATCAAAGGGTTATGTAGAATATCACGGGCTATTTTTTCGACTTGTTGATAAGAGGTATCAGGACTTTCTTCTTGCACGTCTAAAATGATATATTTGCCTATTTGACAATTTTGAACTTTAAACCCTTCATGTTGAAGAGCCTGCAAAACAGCCCTTCCTTTAGAGTCTAAAACCTCTGGCTTAGGTAAAATATGCACACCCCATTTCATTTTATAAACTCCTATAATCTACAAACATCTAAGATATTTTTTGCAAACGATCTAATATTATTTGATAGCCAAGCTGAACGTCCCCTAAGTCAAAACGAAAGCGATCCTTATCAAGTTTTTCATTTGTTTTGATATCCCAAATACGACATGTATCAGGTGAAATTTCATCTCCTAGCATAATATCACTTGCCTGTCCTATTCCAAACTCTAATTTAAAATCCACTAAATGAAATCCTGCTAAAGTAAATACCTTTATTAAATGCTTGTTGATTTCTAAAGCCATCTTTTTGAGGGTTTGTAGTGTGGATGAATCTGTTGCCTTTAAAAGCAAGGCATGGTCTTCGTTGATTAAAGGGTCTTTTAGTGAGTCTGATTTAAAATAGAGTTCAATGAGCGGAGGGTTTATATCCTTGCCTTCTTTAAGACCTAAGCGTTTTTTAAGAGAGCCTGCGACTTTATTCCTCACAACGACTTCTAAAGGGATCATTTTTAACTTTTGTGTTAAAAGCATAGTATTTTGTTCTGTTATAAAATGTGTTGTTAGCCCTTGTTTTTGAAGATATTTAAAGAGCATGCAAGATATGGTATGATTTAAGAGGCCTTTATTTTTTAAAGTGGTTTTTTTTTCTCCATTAAAAGCTGTGAGACTATCTTTAAATTCTTGTAAAACAAGGTTGGGTTGATCTATCACCTGATAGATGCGTTTGGCCTTGCCTTCATAAAGTAAACAGCCTTTTTGAATATTTTGATAAGACATCTTTGTCATAATATAGGTTATATAATCAATTAAAAGACAAATGACAATCTTTTTCTTTAACATGGTGTTAAAAGACGAAAGGATCCTCCCTACTAAAAGTGGTCAGACAGCAAGCTTCTCTGAAGCTTGCCATGTAACAACACTAGGTTGCCAGCCTTGATGAAAGAACTTTTTCCTTAACATCATGTTAAAAGACGAAGAGATCCTTCCCTACTAAAAGTGGTCAGACAGCAAGCTTCTCTGAAGCTTGCCATGTAACAACACTAGGTTGCCAGCATTTGAGAAGGCGGTAGCCTTCGGCTGGCAACCAGAAAGTGACCAGAGGTCAGACCACTTTTAGTGCAAATCAAAAGAATATCCTACTGAGCGTACTAAAGTCCACTGACTGTATTTTCAAGCTTTTTGTTCTGATCTAAAGTCCACTGATCATCGTAATCGTCGGTGAAATCAGGATTACCAATAACCCCTAAATTACCCACTGCTCCTATTCTAAACGTCACTGAACTGCCCTGATTATCTATAGCTAAAGCACCAGAGCGAGGAGAGGTCCATGTTCCACTTGCACCTATGCAAGCACTTTCTGTCGTGTGTGATGAAATACTACAAGAACCACTTCTTGTTCCTTCAGTTATTTTGATGGAGCCTCCACGAAGAGATACTCCTGCATATGGAACAAGACAATCTGGACAAGCTGCATGTGTATTGACTATATTTTGATTGCTCGTAGTAGCAAGAGGACCCATATATCCTATTAACCGGGTTGTACTGTTAATATTATTATTGACAGCATTCCTTTGAGCTGTAGGCCAACCAACCATATAACGTACATCTCCATTCACATCAAAACCTAGCTGTTCAAAATTGGACGTGCCATAGTCCCACTCCATAATAAATGATATTTCAGCAGTATAAATATTGGCCAGCATAGTTTTTGCTTCTGCCTGCATAGCCTTTACTTTGAACTTCCGATATTGTGGAACAGCAAAAGTGGCCAATAATCCAATAATAGAAACCACCACTAAAAGTTCTATGAGAGAAAATCCTGCTTTATTGAGTTTCATAATAATTAACTCCCTTTCATATATTTCATAGACCGCTTTTTACATTTTCAAGGTTTTTATGTTCATCTAAAACCCATTCATCATTGATATCTCCTCCAAGATTGCCAATAGCTCCAATTACAAAAAATATATAACCACTAGGGTTATTACGTATCGCAGAGGCCCCTTTCCGCCATGCTCTATAATAATTATTCCAAGTACCACCTGCATTAGTACAAGCATTCGGATTTGCACCTGCTGCACCTTCACCTACACTACATCGACTCGCCCTGGCAGGTGTTATCTCAATAGCATTAGCTATATTTGTTGCAGACTTATCGGCACCAGCTCGCACACAAGATGGGCAAAGCTTGTGTGTGTTGACTATATCTTGATTGGTACTAGTAGCAAGAGGGCCACGATAACCTTGAAGTCCAGCACGACTTGTGACATTGATCTGTAAAGCTCCAGATCCACCACTTCGATTGTTAGGATTCCATCCTACCATATAAGTAATCTCCCCTTGCCCCATTTCAAAACCCATTTGTTCAAGATTAACTGTACCTAGTCCCCATTCATTTATAAAAGTCATCTCTGCTGCATATATACCTGACAAAAGAGTCTTTGCCTCTGACTGCATGGCCTTTCTTTTAAAGCTACTGTATTGAGGAATAGCTATGGTAGCTAAAACACCAATAATAGCCACTGTCACCATGACTTCTATTAAAGAAAAACCATCCGATAACTTCAAATGTTTCATTTGTTATAAAAACCTTTTTTACATTTTTATAAAGTTAAAAAATAAATTTAATAATTCCAATGATTTAGCATTGTAATCTTCACATAAGTTATTAAGATAAAGTACGTGTCATTGCTAGCTAGACCTTTGTTAGACTTTTTCACTTCCATTTATAAATGGAGGGTTTTTAATTTTTTATCTCAACATAACTTTCTTATCGTTTATTATGACACAAAACTTCATACCTTTGTTGAAAAAATCAAATATTTTTATATTTTGTATCATAAAGAATCACTTTTTGAATTTTTGTATCATTTTAAATGACTTTGAATGATTTTGAATGACTAAAATAAATGGTAGGGACAGCCGGATTCGAACCGACGACATCCACTTTGTAAGAGTGACGCTCTACCAACTGAGCTATGTCCCTTGTTTTCACTCAAAATGAGCCACACCTCTGGTGTGTTTTTGGGCATTGCTCTGACAGCTATCGCTGTCTAAAAAGAGCAATGCCGCAAAAAACTGCTCATTTTGAGTAGGGAGGATCTCCTCGTTTCTTAACATCATGTTAAGGAAAAAGTTCCTTCTATTATTATCTTACTTTGCAAATCTATCAGGTCAAGCCCTTTTCAGAGAATGGAAAGGTCAATTTATTTTCACTAAAAGTAAACTGACCTCTGGTCACTTTTGGGCAGTTAGCCCGACGGCGGTAGCCGTCGGGCTAACTGCCCAAAAGTGACCAGAGGCATGATTTATTTTGAGTGAATTAGAAGCATATCTTGTTTCCTTAACATAGTGTCAGAAGCAAGGAGATCCTTCTCTACTCAAAATGAACAAGCTTTTGAGGTAGCCAGCCTTTTACGACGGCGTGAGCCGTCGGGCTGGCTACCCAAAAGTGGCCAGAGGCCAGTTCATTTTGAGTGAGATGTTAAGGAAACAAGATATCTATTCCCGGTATCAGGCAATCAAGCATCCCGGGATCTGATGCCTGACTACCGGTTTGCCGGATCCCGGATTCCAGATCCCAGATCCCAGATCACGGGTCCATACAAAAGGAAAGTATCCTAGCACCTAAACATCTATAAAAAATAAAAAATACATGATTTTTTTTAAGTTTTGTTTCAATATAATAATGCTATCTTTAATAACTAACAAATTCTAAATTCAGGGCAATCAGGCAATCAAAGTATGTAAAAATTATATAAATGTAAACAGAGCGTCAATAAAAAAGTAAATAAATTAAAAAAATATCTTAATTTTTACAAAAATTCTTGCATTTTTTTTGAAAATAGTGCATATAAGATAAAAAATAACAGTAAAAAGTTAAAAATTTGATTTCTTTTTTTAGCTTTAATAAATTTAAATTTAGTAAACTTTAATAAAAATGTAAGCTTTAATAAAAATAAATGTTAGAAAAAACCACAATAAACAATAAAATTAATAAATATAACAATAACAAAACAATAACAAAAGGAGGAATTATGAAACATTTATTATACACTTTATCATTAACATTTATTTTTGGAAATTTTGCTCAAGCAGCAAATGTACCAAAAGTATTTTGCAGTCATTCTTACTGGCCAGCCACTGTATCAGATGTACAAGGTGTTTTAAATAGTCAGTCAGAAGCTGATTTGAATCAATCTTGTGGTGCAGAAGGTCATAGAGCCATTCACTTTGCATTAATGCAAAATGCTGACTTTGAAACCATTAAAACTCTTGTAACAAAAGGTGCTGATGTGACAATTAAAAATGCAGCTGGTGAAAATGCTGTTTACCTTGCTTTGCAACATCCATCTCAAGAGGTTTATCAATATGTCTTAAATGCTGCCACACAAACAAACGGATATCGCACCGCTATTTTAGAGGCTGCCATTGAAGAAATCATGACAGAAGAGACGGCTCGATTGCATTCCTTTCAAAACATGCCATCTTTTAATGATCATGCAAACAATGATAGCGAAAACTTTGATTTGTACATCCAGCAATTAGAAGATAGCATTGAAGAACTTAAAGAAAATGTTGAAACTTTTGAAGCAAGATTAGCTACAGAACAAGTCGAACAAAATAAAAATGCATTACAAGACCGGATTAAATACAACAATAAATTATTAACGTATTATACACATTTAATAGAACATTATCAAAATGTAGCTCTACATCAACAGGAACATGGGCAAAAAGTAGCTGATTATTATACTCAATACTATAGCAATTATACACCTGATCCCTGGCACAGAAATGCTCCTGTCGGTGTTTATGTGTCTTTTGATGTAGGAACTGTTCTTAAAACCATGTTTGATTTGAATAATACTTCTGATGGTCTTCCTACAAATTGTGATACCTTCTTACCTCCTAGCTCTTTCTCATTACCTCTCACTCATACAAGTTGTATGAACTATGCAGATCGTTGGAAAACACCTTTTGAAACACAAGTGGGTGTGACAGCAGGTGTGATGTTAGGCTATGGATTTCAACCTTTCTCTACCGATAAAGTCACTCTCAGAGTTGAGGCAGAATATGCACGTCGTCAAATCAGTGGTAATAATACTTGGTCTTCTGCTGTTTTAGGGCCAAAAGATTCTGAGTTTGCCTTTACACATGAAAGCTTCTCAGAATTAAACACCAATCAGTACTTTGCAAATATTTATGCAGATTTTCCTAAACTGTTGAGCAAATTAGGTGCAGGACTTCACAATCTAACACCTTACGTAGGATTTGGTTTTGGTAATCTGGATCCCAATATGGATTACACTTCCGTCTGGTATCGGCATAAAGAAGGAGAGTCTCTCTCTCGTCAAGGCGTCAATCCTAACGCTGCAGGTACTATTTCTGTCGGAAACTTTAAATTTGAAGGAGATAATTCCCCTGCCACACAATGGATTTTTGGAGCAGACTACACTCTGACTAAAAGAATTAAACTAGGGCTTAGAGTACGTATGATGCAAATCCATCAAGAATTTACATCAAGTGATCATTATTGGCAGCTTTTAAGAAACCATCAATCAAGGACATCTCCTCACAACGGTCGTCCTATCACTTATAACACCAGTGTAGATGAATTAAACTTTTCTGATGTCACTATGCAGTTAAAAGTTTTCTTAGGTAAAAGGAGCAAAAAACCTACTCGTACCTCATTTTAATCCATCGTATGGTTTGGTTCACTAAAAGTGAACGGACTTTTGAGGCAATGACCATTTTATCGACGGCTACCGCCGTCGTAAAAGGCTAGCTACCTCAAAAGCTTGTTCATTTTGAGTAGAGGAGGATCCTTTTATTCCTTTACAGCATGTTAAGGAAACAAGATATGTTTCTAAAATGTTTTTAAGGAGTACGGCTCTGCCTGCAATAAAAGAACTTTTTCCTTAACATTTCACTCAAAATGAACTGGCCTCTGGCCACTTTTGGGTAGCTAGCCCGACGGCTACCGCCGTCGTAAAAGGCTAGCTACCTCAAAAGCTTGTTCATTTTGAGTAGAGGAGGATCTTTTTATTCCTTTACAGCATGTTAAGGAAACAAGATATGTTTCTAAAATGTTTTTAAGGAGTACGGCTCTGCCTGCAATAAAAGAACTTTTTCCTTAACATTTCACTCAAAATGAACTGGCCTCTGGCCACTTTTGGGTAGCTAGCCCGACGGCTACCGCCGTCGTAAAAGGCTAGCTACCTCAAAAGCTTGTTCATTTTGAGTAGAGGAGGATCCTTTTATTCCTTTACAGCATGTTAAGGAAACAAGATATGTTTCTAAAATGTTTTTAAGGAGTACGGCTCTGCCTGCAATAAAAGAACTTTTTCCTTAACATGTGGTCAAGAGACGAAGAGATCCTCCTTACTAAAAGTGGTCAGGCTTTCTAGGTTGCCAGCTTTTGAGAAGGCGAATAGCCTTCGGCTGGCAACCAGAAAGTGACCAGAGGTCAGACCACTTTTAGTGAACCAAAAACATCTTGTTTCATTAACATCGTGTTCTTCTGGGATCCGGGAACCGGGATCCGGCAACCCGGCATCAGAAAGAACTCTTTTTCCTTAACATGGTGTAAAAAAACGAGGAGATCCTCCCTACTCAAAATGAGCAGTTTTTTGCGGCATTGCTCTTTTTAGACAGCGTAAGCTGTCAGAGCAATGCCCAAAAACACACCAGAGGTGTGGCTCATTTTGAGTGCGACAGACCTAAAGTCCAAACTATATTTTTTTTGAAAAAAACTATGCGAAAGGATATATTTTTTATATTTTTGTGTTAAAATAGTTATATGGAGCAAAAAACAATCATTTATATATCTATAGCAAGTATTTTATGTTTACTGGGGGTTTTTTACTTTTATAAGAGTTCATCCCCAGTAGATATAGATCAAGATATGGAAGATGCAAACTTCACTCTGTCAAAAGGAGCATTAGAGCAAGCTAGCCGAGTCCCTTCCCAAGAGACAAAAAAAAATCTACCTCTTATATTAGAAGACCCTGAAGAAGAAATTAACTTAGATGATTATGACAGGGAAGATATAGATGAATTTTTAAACAAACATTATCCTTCCCCCAATGCTGATTATCTATGGCAAGCAGTACAAGATGACAGTGGTCAGATCACAGGATGGGTTGGTGACGGGGATGTTTCTTCATCTGATGGAATATGGGGATGGGCTAAAGAGTTAGCTCCTCTTTTTGGTGTCACACCAAATCAAATAGCTCAACCTCAAGTCTCTGATGCAGGTACTATAGGTACTAACTACTACCTTCAACAGGTTGTCAATGGTTATGAGGTTTATGGTGCTGCTCTACAGGTCTTTGTAAATAAACAAACAGGACGCGTTTATCAAATCAATGATCATTTAAGAGAAGTCCGTGAATTTGACACAACAATACAAGTTTCAAGAGAAGAAGCCAGACAAAAGGCTATTGATCATTTTCAAGGAGATAGCCCTCAAGAGATCAATCCTAGCAAGTATCCAAATCCCCAGCTTTATGTAGGACGAGATAACTCTCAACAGCTCGGATGGATATTCGATATTAAAACAGATAACAATGTCATGAACGTTATTGTCGGAGCTATAGATGGCCAAATATTATTTAGTCAAGGCACCCGCATTTTCCACTAAAAATCAATATATTTCTTATTATTTCAGGATGCTCAAATCTCAAATATTATAGAATTTCACAGCTTATATAATATTTTTGTTAAAAGTTTTAGAAGGGGGAGAGGATTCCATATAGAGAGGAAAAGACTGGCTGAGTTGTTTGACCTCTTGCTTTATAGATTGCAATTTTTCTTTATGGTCTATACAGTGGATAGCTTTATGGATCCAAGAAGCAATGCATTTCATCTCTGTGGAACCCATGCCTCTTGTGGTTAAAGCTGGTGTTCCAATTCTTATACCACTTGTCACAAAAGGAGATCTTTTTTCATTAGGGACAGTATTTTTATTCACTGTGATGCCTGCCATACCTAGAGCTTTTTCCGCAACTTTACCTGTGATCTCCGTACGTGATAAGTCTAATAGCAAGAGATGATTGTCTGTCCCTCCTGTGACCAAATCAAAATTTTTATTCAAAAGCTCATCGGCTAAAATTTGAGCATTGTCTATGACTTTTTGTGTGTATGCTTTAAACTCAGAGGTCAGAGCCTCTTTAAAGGCAACTGCTTTAGCTGCAATGACATGTTCTAAAGGGCCTCCCTGTAGACCAGGGAAAATCTTTGAATTGATTTTTCGAGCGTTTTCTTCTGTTTGAGTTAAGATCAATCCCCCCCGAGGTCCACGTAAGGTTTTATGTGTTGTGCTGGTGATAAAATCAGCTACATCTACAGGGGAGTCATGCACTCCGCCTGCTACGAGTCCTGCAAAGTGAGCCATGTCCACGAGCAGAGTTGCTCCCACCTCAGAAGCTATTTCCTTAAATTTTACAAAGTCTAATTGACGGGGGTAGGCACTATAGCCTGCAATCAAAATATGAGGCTTATATTCTTTAGCTAAGGCACGAATATGATCATAGTTAAGAAGATTTGTTTGAGGGTCTAACCCATAAGAAACTACAGAAAAAAGTAACCCACTGAAATTAACAGGAGATCCATGAGTTAAGTGACCTCCATGACAAAGGTCCATCCCCATAATCACATCCCCTGGCTTGGCCACAGCAAGATAGGTTGCCATATTGGCTTGTGACCCTGAATGGGGTTGTACATTTGCATAAGCTACATTAAAAAGCTCTTTTGCTCTATCAATAGCTATTTGTTCTATTTGATCTATAAATTGGCAACCTCCATAATATCTCCGCCGGGGATACCCTTCTGCATATTTATTAGTTAAAATAGAACCTTGAGCCTGCATGACTGCGTCAGAGACATAATTTTCAGAAGCAATCATCTCTAACCCATGTAGCTGTCTTATTTTTTCTTGTTCAATAGCCTCTTGAATTTGGAAGTCTGTTTGTTTTAAATCCATAAATTCTCTTTTTAAATAGCTTTAGTTTTATTTTTTTTTGTATACTTAAAATAAATCTTTTTATTTGATTATTTTTGATTATTGACAAATGAGTTTACAAGTAGAGTTTAAACATTTTAGCATAGAAGTAAAGTTATTTCAAGATTTTATGGATGGCCAATATACAAATAAAAACTTTATTGTTTGAAGCTTCTTATGAAAAAATATAATTTTTGGTTTTATTTGCTTGTCTTTTCAAGTGTGTTTATACACACAGCTTGCAGTCATAAGTCTCAACGTAGAGTCCATCAAACAAATCTTCATTTACAACTAGGCAGTCAATTTTTAAGTGCGGGTAATTATCCAGCAGCTTTTAGGCAATTGACTAGAGCTAAAGATTTACATCCTAATGACCCTGTAGTACATAATCTTTTGGCCTTAACTTACACTGCTAGAAATAAATTTCAGTTAGCAGAAACTTATTTTAAAAGGGCTTTACAATTAGATCCCCAATATTCAGAAGCTAGAAATAACTTAGGCCGTCTGTATATTCGACTCAAAAGATACCCCAGTGCTATCCGAGAGATTAAAAAGGCTATGGAAGATCTCAAGTACCATTCACCAGAAAAAAGTCATGTCAATTTAGGAATAGTGTATTACGTGACAGATCGACTTCATTTAGCAGAAGAGAATTTTTTACAAGCTCTTGAATTAAATAATAAATATTGTCCTGGATACATTTTTCATGGGAAAACACTTTTAAAACAAAGGAAATTTCAACAAGCTTCTACGACCTTTGATGATGCTATCAAGGTTTGTGATAATTTTGATGAGCCTTTTTATTATAGTGGATTAAGCCATTGGCATGCAGGTTCTAAAGCGAAGGCTAAAGTGAGATTTGAAAACCTCTTAACTATTTACCCTCAAACAAAATATCGTAACAAAACTCAAATATATCTTAACAAATACTTTGCTGAAAACAAAACAGCTCCACAAAATGCTTACTAAATGAAATTATAAGTAAGTTAAACTTTGATGATTTGAAAGCCTCAAAATCTATAAATTCTAAAGAATTTAAGTCTTATCTTGACAAGCTTTTAAAAAAGCCAAAGCTTCTTTTTTACTTTGCACTTTATTATTTAGTTGGGCTTTTCTTAAAGCTTTAAGCATATATCCTAAACGTTGACCTGAGGGAAACCCCATGGCTTTTAAATCATGCCCTGAAAAAAAATGTGGGGGTAGTTGTGGGTAATCTTGTTTTATTTGAGAAAGCTTATTTAAAATATCTTTTCTTTCAAATGTTTTAAGCAAAGAACAAATGTCTTCAAAATGAGGATCAGCGACAATCTGTCTGAAATCAGCTAAAGATTTATTTTCTATGCCGTCTCTGACAAGACAAGACAAAGATAAAATCCAATGGATATTTTTGTCAGACATCTTTATTTTTTTAAAAAAAACTTTTGTATATTTAAGAGGCCAATGATAGGTCATAGCTGCTAAGCGGGCATTGAGAGAGCCATAAAGAGTGATCACAGGCCATTGCAAACAGGGAAGATCTACACCTTTTAAAAAAGCATCAAAAAGATTTGTGGATTCGAGCAATTCAAGTCCTTTTTGATGGTTTGGGGCCATCAAAGTTTTAGAAAGTTCTTGTTTGATACGCTCTATGCTCACCAAAGTGATTTGAGATCTTTTAACTTTAATGGCTTTAAGTGTTTTACTTTCTATGTTCCAATTGAGTTGAGCAGCAAAACGGATGGCACGCAATAACCTTAAAGCATCTTCTGAGAATCGTTCTTCGGCTATGCCAATGGCTCGGATTTGTTTCTGCACAATATCTTTATAGCCTTCTACAAAATCCATTAGTTTATTATTGAGTGTATCAAAAAACAAACCATTGCAGGTAAAGTCTCTTCTCTGTGCATCTGTTTCAGGTGTTGCAGATGTGATTTGTTCAGGGTGTCTTCCATCTTTATAATCACCGTCGCTTCGGAAAGAAGTGATTTCATAATCTTGAGTGTTTCCGCATACAATGATTGTGCCGAAGGCTTTCCCCACAGAAAGTGTCTTAGGAAAAAGCTTTTCTATATCAGAAGCCAGAGCATCTGTTGCAAAGTCAATATCTGTAGGTGTTATACCGCATAAGGCATCTCGCAGGCAACCTCCTACAAGCCATGCCTTATAGCCAGCTTTATTAAAATGTTGAACAATATATTGAATATCGGGCCATTGTGGTAAAGATTGAAAAAACAATAAAAGGTCTGTTGAATGAAAAGTCATTTTTTTATTCATGGCATACATATTTTTATTTGTCAAACTACAAAACAATCATGTATAGCCAGAGGCTTTAGTAATGATAAAGAGAGCTTTTTTTAACATCGTATTTATCCGGGATCTGGGATCCCGGGATCCGGGATCTGGCAACCCGGCATCAAAAGGAACTCTTTTTCCTTAACATTTCACTCAAAATGAGCCACACCTCTGGTGTGTTTTTGGGCATTGCTCTGACAGCTATCGCTGTCCAAAAAGAGCAATGCCTCAAAAATCTGCTCATTTTGAGTAGGGCGGATCTCCTTGCTTCTGACACCATGTTAGGGAAAATTTCTTTTATTACCTCAAGGGCAAGCGGATTTACGAATGAAGGACTTTTTCCTTAACATCGTGTAAAGAGACAAGAGGATTCTTCCTACTAAAAATAAACGGATTTTTGAGGCAATCAGCCTTTGATCGACGGCGAGAGCCGTCGGAAGGTGTAAGAAAGAACGTTTTCCTTAACATGGAGTTAAGGAACGAAGATATCCTTCCTACTAAAAGTGGTCAAGCTTTCTAGGCAATGACCATTTTGTCAATGGCGAAAGCCATTGCGGTCATTGCCCAAGGTGTAAGAAAGAACTTTTTCCTTAACATGTGGTCAAGAGACGAAGAGATCCTTCTTCCTAAAATTGAACAAGCTTTTGAGGTAGCCAGCCTTTGATCGACGACGACAGTCGTCGGGCTGGCTATCCAAAAGTGACCAGAGGTCAGTTCAATTTTAGGGAAACAGAGGCATGATGCATTTTGAGTGAAAATGACGGCTGGTTTACTTTTAGTGAAACAAATGATGTATTTAGACAAAAGAGTCCCTTGTGGTCTCTTTTTTTATTTAAAGTTTAAAGATTTGATTGTCTTTTTATTTATACCATAATAGTCTTTTAAAAAATAAGGGGGATATTATGCTATTTCAAAGGAAAAAAATTGCTGTGATTGGCAGTGGATTTGTAGGAGCAACAGCTGCCCATCAATTAGCTTTTAAGGAGCTAGGAGATGTGGTTCTGTTAGACATTCATGAAGGTATGACAAAAGGTAAAGCTCTTGATTTGTTGGAGTCTTCCCCTATTTCATATTTTGATAGCCACATTACAGGAACAAAAGACTACAAAGATATTTCCAATTCTGATCTCATCATTATAACAGCTGGATTACCTCGCAAGCCAGGCATGAGCCGTGATGACTTACTTGCTACTAATGCTAAAATTATGAAGGAAGTTTGCTCAGGCATTAAGCAACATGCACCTGACAGTATTGTCATTGTAGTCTCTAACCCTTTAGATGCTATGGCCTACATTGCTAAAAAAGAGCTAAACTTTCCAAGAAATCGCATTTTAGGTATGGCAGGTGTTTTAGATAGCGGTAGATTTAAAACCTTCATTGCTCAAGAACTTCATGTTTCTGTTAAAGATGTACATGCTTTTGTTTTAGGAGGACATGGGGATACTATGGTCCCTTTACCACGTCTTTGCTCTGTGGGAGGTATTCCTTTATTAGAGCTACTCAGTCAAAATCAGGTGGATGCTTTAGTAGAGAGAACACGTAAGGGAGGGGCTGAAATTGTTAGGCTTTTAAAAACAGGTTCGGCTTATTATGCTCCCTCTGCCAGTGCTGTGCAAATGGCTGAAGCTATTTTAAAAGGACAAAATCGCCTTTTACCTTGTACTGCTTATTTAAAAGGGGAATTTGCTGTCCATGATCTTTTTATTGGAGTGCTTTGTGTTTTAGGTGCAAATGGATTAGAAAGAGTCATTGAGTTTCAATTAACACCAGAAGAACAAAAACACTTTGATCATTCTGTTCGTGCTGTCAAAGAGCTTGTCAACAAACTTGAAACCTTTTAATATGTGTGCTTTTTAAATATTTCTAATATGCAATAACTTTTAGACAGAAAAATAAAGCACATCTTAATATCCTTGTAAGTTAGGCTTTTATATGCTTTCAAATCAAATAGGCTATTTTGAGGTTATCAAAACAAAGGGTCAAGCTAGAGCAGGCCGGCTCATAACAGCTCATGGAGCTATTCAAACACCAGCCTTTATGCCCGTAGGGACAAAGGCTACAGTAAAGGGACTGACCTCAGATGAGCTTGTTTCTCTAGGGGCAGATGTGATTTTAGCGAATACTTATCACTTGCATCTCAGACCAGGTGAAGCCATCATCAAAGAACATGGGGGACTCCATCACTTTATGAAATGGCAAGGACCTATCTTAACTGACAGTGGAGGATTTCAAGTTTATTCCTTGAGAGCATTAAGAAAAGTTACAGAAGAAGGCGTTGAATTTAAAAGCCATTTAGATGGAAGTACATATATGCTCTCACCTGAAAAGAGCATGCAAATCCAAATAGATTTAGGCTCTGATATCATCATGGCTTTTGATGAATGCCCACCTTTTGCACACTCTAAAGAAGAAGTACATCAAGCGACTGAAAGAACCCACCGATGGCTTCATAGATGTCAAAAAGCTATGACTAGAAAAGAGAGTCTACTCTTTGGTATTATACAAGGTGGGTTAGAAACAACCTCTCGACTTAAAAGCCTTCAATATGTGACCCGTCTCGACCTTGATGGCTATGCATTAGGAGGATTGAGTGTGGGAGAACCTATAGAAATAATGCATCGTTTAGTGAAAGAAGTCGCTCCTCATATACCTGCAAACAAACCTCGTTATTTGATGGGTGTAGGATCGCCTACTGATTTAAAACTTATGGTAGAAGCTGGTATAGACTTATTTGATTGTGTGATGCCGACGCGTGTGGCTCGCAATGGCACACTTTTTACCTCTCAGGGACGTATACGCATCAAAGCCACACAATATAAAAATGATAAAGAACCTCTTGATCCTCATTGTACATGCTATACCTGTCAAAATTATTCCAGAGCTTATCTAAGGCATTTATTTTTATCGGGGGAAATTCTTTCTATAAGACTTAACACTATTCATAATTTACACTTTTATCTTTCTCTTATGAAGAAACTACGCCAAGATATTTTAGATGAACATATAAATTATTGACTTGGAGATTTAGGGGTATCAGCTTTTTGGGTCTTTTGATCGTCAACAATATCTAATAACTCCACATCAAAAAGCAACGTAGAATTAGCTGGTATTTTTTGTTGCATACGAGGTCCATAAGCTAAGTGACTAGGGATAAAGAGCTTCCATTGAGAACCCACAGGCATTAACTGCAAGGCCTCTGTCCATCCTGGGATCACACCTTTGACAGGAAATTCAATAGGTGTGCCTCTTTTATAAGAACTATCAAATTCTTCCCCTGAAATCAAAGTCCCTTTGTAATGCACTCTGACAGTGCTATCTATTGTAGGTTTAGGGCCATCCCCCATTTTTTGTACTTGGTATTGCAAACCAGAATCTGTAGAGACAATTCCTTGAGCTTTTTTGTTTTCATTTAAAAATTCCTCTCCTGCTTTTTTGTTGGCTTCAGCCTGTTGTTGTTGATGCTCCATAGCTGTTTTTTGCATATCTCGAATGGCTTTCATCATTTCCTCATCTGTCATACGTGACTTTTTGTCTGTGATCACATCTTGAATTGACATAGCCATCACATCAACGTCCACATTAACACCTTGAGCCTTCAAGGATTGTCCAAATTGACGGCCAATAGCATAGCTGACTTTTTGATCTTGAGTATCCAAAGTAATATCCGTGGTTGCTGTATTTTGTGGTGTGCAGGCTATAGTTAAAATAGCCATGAAAAAATAAACACCTGTGATCATAAATTTAAAGATAAATTGTGTCATGATATAAGTTCCTCTCTATTTTTGTTTGTCTTGTTTGTCATAACTTTGTCATAACCATAAATGATTAGTTATGTTTTTTACGGGCTATCGTTTTATTTAAATCGTTTCTTAACTCCTTGCCCACTTTAAAAAAAGGTAACTTTTTTTGCTTAATAGAAATCACACGGCCTGTCCTAGGATTTCTCCCTTTATAGGCATTGTATTGACGATTGGCAAAAGAGCCAAACCCTCTAATTTCAATGCGAGCATTTTTTAATATAGCATCTTTCATGGTATTAAAAATAGTATCTACCACTAATTCTGCCTTCCCCTTTGTGATCTTTGCCTTTTGAGCAATGACTTGCACCAAATCTGATTTGTTCATTGTAACCTTCCTCTCTGTTTGAAATTAAATATTTCATAAGTTTATTCTTATCTTAATCTATATATTTTCTAAAATATAGCATCTTTCATTATAAATATCACATCTATTAAAATATAAAGTGTTTATTTTGTAAACAGAATATGTCTATTATGTAGTCACATTTAAGTTATTGAAAATATTATGCTTTTGCAAAATACCCCTATTTAAAGGCTTTATTATAGTCACTTTAAATTTTATCTCGTCATAGAGATATTTGAGGGTCTGTGTTTAAAACATAATAATTTTAAGTACTTATATGTTTTTTTTAATATTCTAAAAGTTTGGCAACTTCTTTGCAACATAATTTTTTGAGGAGAATTGTATTTTTTGCGAGCCGTTTTTGCGGGTTGCTGTAACAAACCATAAGAGAAGGGGTAAATCATGAAAAATAAATTATATGTCTTTTTATTAATTCCAATGGCTTTTGCTATGACATCTTTTAATATACAAACCCTTAACCATGAGGGAAGATCTGAAATGGCTAGTAATAGTGATCCAAATGCATTAAAACATGCCTTAAGAGCATCAAGAGGAGCATCAGGCGGTCTTATTTCTGCTCCTTCTTTATTAACACAACAAACTGGAACAACTATAGAAACTCCTGTTTTAGAAAGCCGTAGCATTGTATCAGGAAATCCAGCACCAGCACCAGCAGAAGTAGCTGAACCTGAAACAGTTGAACAAGATGCAGAAGCTTCAGATGCAGGTGCAAATGAAGTAGGTGGACAAAATGTAGGAACTTCAAGTGTAGCTGAAGGTACTACAGCAGTAGAGGTTGCAGATGAACAACCAGAAGAACCAGCAGAAGCTACTACAGTAGAGGTTGCAGATGCAGATGAACCAGAAGAACCAGCAGCAGACAATAACCCTACTACTACAGCTCCAGCAAATACACCTATAGCTGAGCTAATCCAAAATATGCAAAAGGTTGTTTCCGGCATTGGTCCTACAGATCTTCCTTTTGATGTAAATGGAGATAGAAAAGCAGATACTCATTTAAAGGTAAGTTTTGAAGAAGTCACATCTTCTGGTCCGCGTCCTCTCAATGTTAATAGTGGAAATGATGAGGATAAGGTTATTTTAAAGGTTGAATCTAACACTTTTGAAAGTATTGGTTTAGAGGCAGAATCAGGAGTTTCTTGTGAATGCGATAATGAACAGAGCTTTCAGATAGAATTGACACGGAGTGATCTTGGTTTAGAACCTGGTGAAGATTTAGATGAAGAAAAAATCAAAAAAATTGTAACTAATCATGCTGATCAAATCATTGCTCAGATCAACAATAATAGAAATGCACAACATCAGGCCAGCCTGGAAGAGCAAGATTGTAGCAAAAAAGGACATAAAAGTGCAAAACTAAGATGTTTTATTAAGCAAGTTAAAGACAATAAAGATAAAGATGAATCTTTAGCTACCATTGAGGAGATATTAGATGATCTAGCTTACAGTACAAAAAAGTCAGACGAGAGGCTTTTTGAACAGACTTTAAAGAAGCTAAAAGGTGATGAGGACCTTGTGGCATTAAAAGAGAAGTTTGAAAAAAGCCAAGAGGTGAGAGTTGCTGCTGATGAGCATAAAGAAAAAATGCATAATTGGAATAAAGAGATCACAGAAGCGACAGAAGCTTATAACACAGCAGAAAATTATATGGCTCAGATAGAAATGCGTGGTTTTAGTACTCCTATGGATCAACATAATTATCAAATAGCACTTCAGAATATGCGTCATGCTGAAACAGTGATGTACTCCACACAGCTTAAGATGCATACAGCTCGAAGAGCTTTTAACACTCACTTTAACAGCATTGTTGGAAATTTAAGTTCAAGTCAAGTCACTGCTGCTAGAAATTATGCTTTCCCTAAGAGCCTCAGAAACAATATGGCTGTTATACCTTCAAGTAGCCGATTTGGACTTTCTACAACATTGGGAGGAGGCCCTCTTTCAAGACGACCTCTCCGTTCAAGAAACTTTAGAGATGGTTCTTTTATGGATAGAAGAGATCGTTACTCTTTAAGAACTCCTTCAATTCTTTTAGATGATGGGGTATCTCACAGATCAGGTCGTAATGATCTACGCGGTGGTGGTTATAATATCAGAAGCAGAAGAGGAAGAGGTGTGCGTACACCGTATCAATTTGATGCTTTGAGTAGACCTAGAGATTTAAATATTGATAGAGTAGCTCCAAGACAACAAGCCCCAAGAGTTCGTTCACAGAGGAGTCAAAGAGTTCCTAGGAGAAGGGGCGGTGGTTATGTCCAAAGAACAAGTAACAACAACAGAACCCGATAGATATTTTCAAAGTGTGACCGACGGTTCAGTGCCGTCGGGCTAACTACCTAGAAAATCCATTTATTTAATTCACTAAAAGTAAACCAGCCTCTGGCTGTTTTTGGGCATTGGCTCACTAAAAGTGGTCTAGCCTCTGGCTACTTTCTGGTTGCCAGCCGAAGGCTATTCGCCTTCTCAAAAGCTGGCAACCTAGAAAGCTTGACCACTTTTAGTAGGAAGGAAACCTTCATTTCTTAACACCATGTTAAGGAAAAAGTTCTTTCTTACACCTTTTGGCTACCGCCGTCGATCAAAGGCTGATTGCCTCAAAAATCCGTTTACTTTTAGTAATGAGGATCCCTTCGTCTCTTTACACGATGTTAAGGAAAAAGTTCCTTCTGTTTCACTAAAAGTGGTCTAGCCTCTGTTTCCCTAAAATTGAACTAGCCTCGGCTACTTTTGGGCAGTTAGCCCGACGGCTACTGCCGTCGATCAAAGGCTAACTGCCTAGAAAATCCATTTATTTTGAGTAGGGGAGGATCCTTTTTTCTCTTAACAGCATGTTAAGGAAAAAGTTCTTTTTGAACCCGCCAAGGGCTCAGGAGGAAATTTTTTAGATGCAAAAATTCATTACAATCAATGCTCTGATGCCGGTTTGCTGGATCCCGGATCCTGGATCCCGGATCCCGGTTCCCGGATCCCAGATCCCGGATGAAAATCATGTTAGGGAAACAAGATGTTTATCGCAATGGCTTTCGCCATTGGCAAAATGGTCATTGCCTCAAAAATCTATACATTTTGAGTAGGGGAGGATCTCCTTGCTTTTTAACACCATGTTAGGGAAACAAGATATTCGTTTTTATGGATTTCTTTGAAAAGGTAAGGAATTTAGGTTTGAAAATTAGAAATCAAGTGATTTCAGCTATTTAATACTGTGACTTTTGTATAAAAGTTACAGTATTAAGTGTTTGTAATTGTTAGACTTTTTTAGGTCGACTTTAGAAATTTCTAATTTTTCGTCTAACACAATTCTTATCGTTTATTATGACATAAAACTTTATATTTTTGTTAAAAAAAATCAAAAAAAGTGACATTTTGTATCAAAAAGAATCACTTTTTTTAATTTTTGTATCATCTTGAAACACTTTACTAATCTTTAAGACATAAGATCAGAAAAATGAGCAATGGTTTTTCATTTTTGTTTTATAACTTTTGATTTGTTTGATTTTTCAAAACAATTTTCTTGCAAAAAATTGCCTGTTTTTTGCTCTTTCAAATTGTGACTTTTATACAAAAGTTACAGTGCTAAGTCATTGAAATCACTAGGTCGTTTAGGATGGGTTCATTAAAAGTGGCCAGAAGCTGGTTTACTTTTAGTGAAAAGGAAATCAATAGAAGGAAATCTTTTTCCTTAACATTGTGTAGAGGAGTAAAAGGATCCTTCTCTACTCAAAATAAACAGACTTTTGAGACATTGCTCTTTTTGGACAGCGATAGCTGTCAGAGCAAACGTCAGAAGGAGATCTTTTTCCTTAACATCGTGTCAAAAGAGGAAAGGATCCTTCCTACTAAAAGTGGTCAGGCTTTTGAGGCAATGACCATTTTGTCAAAGGCGAAAGCCTTTGCGGTCATTGCCCAAGGTGTAAGAAGGAACTTTTTCCTTAACATCTTGTTAAAAAACGAGGAGATCCTCTCTACTAAAAGTAAACGGACTTTTGAGATAGCCAGCCTTTGATCGACGGTGAGAGCCGTCGGGCTGGCTATCCAAAAGTGACCAGAGGTCAGTTTACTTTTAGTGAAACAGAGGCTAGACCACTTTTAGTGAAACAGAGGCATGATTTATTTTGAGTGAAACAAACCGTGGAGGTTATTATGGAACGTTTAATTAAGAATCAAAAAGGTTTTAGTTTAATTGAATTAATGGTCGTCGTGGCTATTATTGGATTATTGGCCGCTATTGCTATACCACAGTATAGTCGGTTTCAAAAAAGGGCAATTCAAACAGAGGCAAAAAGTGGTTTAAGTGGTTTATTTGTAGCACAAAAGGCATTTATAACAGAATGGAATTATGCAACATCCGATATGGACCAGCTAGGTTATGATATTGATGGAAATCAAAATAATTATACTATTGGCTTTGCAGGAGCAACTACCAGCACAAGAGATGCAGAGTCGAATCCAGCTAATTATAGAGGACCAAAAGCAGAATCTAATAACGCAAATCAAAATTTCAATGTGGGTAAAACTATGCCTGCAACAGTAACAGCTAATAATGACGCAGCTTTTAGCGGTACGGCAGGACATGCATGTGCTGATAATGCAGGCGGTACAGCTTGTGATGCTGCTTCTGTCGCTGCAAACTGTGTTTGGCGAGGTGGCTCTTGTCAAGCACCACTTCAAAATGGTCTATATATAAGTGGAACAAGCGGGATAAATTATTTAGCTGGAGCTGTGGGATACCTGGGAACAAAAGACACAGGTATAGTTGATGATGATCTTGATGTTTGGACTATTAACCATGAGCGTACGTTAGTGGTTAGTCAGGACGGAACAGATAAAGATTAATCACATAATCCTTTAATTTTAAGGTTTAAGCATGATGAGTATATGGGTCGTTTGCTACGGCCCATATATTTTTTTTAACAATAAGGGTTTAACGGCCCTTTTATTTTAGTTTTATTAATTTTTAACCAAACCATAAGGGGGTAAATTATGCCAGTACAAGTTTTATATTTTTTAACAGGTTTTGCACTTAGCGAACTTAGACATATTCATTATCATGGAGGCCTAAACGAATGCAAAAGGGCAGGCGGTGACTTTAATAAAGTTAGACCATTACACAAAAACCAGGATGTAATGGATTCTATAAAAGACATGTTCAGACAGACAGCGTTTCTTTACAAGTCATTTGAAGGATTTTTCTCTAAGAAATCTTTTAAGAAGTAAAGTGGAAAACATGTTTTTAAGGGCTTAACCGCCCTTTTGTTTTTTTATCATTTTGATACAAATCACTGATATTTCTTAAAAAATTCTCAAATAATAGTTAAGTCCCTTGAAAAGATGCCGATACAGTACTTAAGGCTATTAAGTAGCTTAGAGAAGTATATGTATCTTAGAATAACCATTATCTTATTGTGTTTGTCTTTATTTGGATGCGGTGGGAGCAAGTCATCCACTTCCATAACACCAACACCATCACCAGACAAGTCAGGACCCGGAGTAAATCAAAGCCCGAGTCCAGTAGCAAGTCCAAGCCCGACATTGCCAAATTGCAATTCAAAGTTTATTGGCTTGCCTATTCTTAATATAAGAAAACCATTAATCAATGAAGCCACTGTTGATGATGGAGAGGCTTTAAGACGAGCTAGTGAAGATGGACATGTAGAAAATGTAAAGGCATTGCTAGAAAAGGGTACAGATATAAATAGTCAAGACAGCAAATATGGCAAGACGGCCTTAATGTTGGCTAGTCAGTCTAATCATATAGAGATTGTAGGGTTATTGCTAGCGACTGATGCCAATGTGAACATTCAAGACAACTATGGCACGACGGCTTTAATGTATGCTAGCAATGGTCGTAAACACCATCACCAACACCAGACTGAGATTGTAAAGCTATTGCTAGCGACCGATGCCAATGTGAACATTCAAGACAACTATGGCATGACGGCTTTAATGTTGGCTAGTCGTGAGGGCTATGGCTATATAGAGATTGTAAAGCTATTGCTAGCGACTTGTGCTGATGTCAATCATCAAGACAAATATGGCACGACGGCTTTAATGTATGCTAGCAATGGTCGTACTGAGATTGTAAAGCTATTGCTAGAGGCCGGAGCGAACGTCAATCATCAAACAAAAAAAGGATGGACGGCTTTAATGCATGCTAGTCGTACTGAGATTGTAAAGCTATTGCTAGCGGCCGGAGCTGATACCGACTTTCAAGACAGAAGAGGCCGAACAGCTTTAATATGGGCAAGCTTATATGGCCATGTTGAGCTTGTAAGGCTATTGCTAGCGGCCGGAGCTAACGTCAATATTCGAAATAATGAAGGGAATACGGCTTTAATAGCCGGTTTAAGAAGAGATATTGAGATTGTAAGGTTATTGTTAGAGGCCGGTGCTGACGTTAACCTTCAAAACAAAGCAGGGAAAACGGCTTTATATTATGCAAGACAGGATGGTCGTACTGAAGTTGTAAGGTTATTGCTAGCGGCCGGAGCTACAGAATAATACCAATTCTATATTTGTCTCAAAGTGAGAATCTTTTTTTTTATCTTTTTTTCACATAAATCATTAAGTCAGACTAAAGTCATACCGATATTATGCTTATGGCAGGTTTTATTATTATTTCTCTAGCAATATTTTTTTGTTTTTTGATCTTTGGCAATCGGTCAGATCCCAGGAAACAATTATTGTATGCTTGTGATAACGGACATACAGATGTTGTAGGGATATTGATAGAAAGTAAAGCTGATATTGACATTAAAGGAGAAGCTGGCCAGAGGGGTTTAATGATGGCAAGCTATAACGGATATACAGATATTGTATTGTTATTGCTAGAGGCTGGAGTCGATGTCAATATTCAAAGCCAAGATGGCTGGACGGCTTTATTATTTGCTAGTACAAACGGCCACGAGGAAATTGTAAGGCTTTTATTATTATCAAATGCAAATGCTGATATTCAAACTTATAAAGAAGGCTTTACGGCTTTACTAGTAGCAAGTGCTAAAGGTCATATAAAGATTGTAAGGCTTTTATTAGCAGATGGTGCAAATCCAGATATTCAAGACAATGACAATGGAACAGCTTTATTGGGAGCTTGTATATTTGGTCATATAGGGATTATAAGGCTTTTATTGGACTTTGGAGCAAACATCGACGTCCAGGGGAAAAAAGGTATGACAGCTTTAATGTTGGCTAGTTATTTAGGACGTACAGAGATAGTAAGGATGTTGCTAGAAGACAATGCAGACGTAGAAATAAAAACCAGAGATGGGTGGTCGGCTATAAGCATAGCTCTTTCAAAGAATTACAAAGACATATATGATATGTTGTTTATGGCTATGGTTAGAAAATATAAATTAATAAGTTAGCTATTATATATTGAGATTTGTCTCACATATCAATCTTTATTCTTATATTGATTGCCATGCCTTCTTTGAAGTCTCAAACATCGAAACTTTACAAACCATTCTATTAAACCCACTGGATGATACTTGATTGTTTTTTTCTATAAAACCATGTATCTTTTGACTTTTTTAAAGCTGTGTTGCACTTTGAAGTAAACCAGAGTGGGAGACACAGCTTGAATATCAAACAATATGTAGCTTATTATAGAGTATCAACATCAAGGCAAACTATTGGCTTGCAAGCTCAGGAGACAATGGTCAAAGCCTATCTTAAAGATCAATGCCCCCCTATCAAATCATTCACAGAAAAGGAAAGTGGCAAGTAATACAGGGACTCAATCAAGAGTAGCCGACTTTAATCATTATGATAAATTCTGACAACAATAAAAATATCGACACGAAGGGTCAAAGGAGTTGACTTCGATGATGATCTTTTACGTTCTGTGTGGTAGGTAAATAAATATTTAAATATTCCAAAGAAATATCCTTTATAGGAGGTAAAATGGAAAAGAAATTAATAACAGTTTTGATTTTCACAGTGACTTTGCTGAATCAAAGTCTTACATGGGCTACCTGGGGCTATCTGGATAGATATCCAAATCATGGTTTTGAGCCTAAAGCCATTACAGATGTTAGCATTAAGGCAAACTGGACGTGTTGCGAAAGAACGCAGTTAATGTATCATAGCTCCGAAGGCAATACCAGTAAGGTAAAGGAATTGCTAGAGACCGGTGCCGATCCAAATGTTCAAGATGATAATGGCTGGACACCTTTAAATTATGCTACTTATAACGGACATATTGAAATTGTAAAGCTACTGCTAGATGCTGAAGTAGACATCAGGCCTCAAGACATAAGGTTATCTAGAGAGGGCGGGCATGAGGATATTGAAAATCTCTTATTAGATGCCATTGATACAGAATAAGACCAAAGATTGGTAGGACTCCCACTTATAGTTTTTATTAAAATAGGTATTAAGGCTTGACATTAAAACAAAATAGGTTATAGATAATTGCCAAACAGGGGAGGAAGCAGAAGGATAGTTAATTGATTTTAAAGATTCTTAAATGTTTTCATAATGGATTTTATCACAGGCATACATTAAAGCGGTCTTACCTTTATTTTCAGTCATAGTTCATCTCCTCTCTGTTTGTTAAAAAAATCATTTTAAACTTTGAAAGTGAGTTTATTTGAGTTTCATAATTTTTTTATGTTTTTTATTGTCTCTTTTAGAGACACTTAAATAAAAACGTCTATCTTTTCTCTAAAGTTTATGCTACGAAATCCCGACTAAATAGACGTGCATGCTCTAAAGGCTAAATCACTATCGAAACCAATTTATATTCATGAATAAAAAATAAACATAAATAATAAAAAAACATGGATAATAAAAGAGAGAGGAAAACACTTTATGAATTGATCCATCAGTAGATATTAATTTGATCTTGGATTTTTTTGTAAAACATCCTATATTTTCCCTTATTATATTATTTATTGCAGGGATGATATGGTTCTGTTTTTGGACTTTATATCGACAGCTATCTAACCATTTATCTACACAAATCAAAGAGATTAAGGAAGATATTAAAGAAGTGAAACAAGAGGTTAAAGAAAAGATTAACGAGGTTAAGGAAGATATAAGAAGGTTCAAGATGATAATGTAAAAATAAAAGAAGATAATGTAAAAATAATAGAAACCATAAATATATTGGGTAAAAACGTTGAGAAGTTAATGACAATCCAAGAAAAGACAGTATCTTTGCTTAAAAAAAATAATATACTATAATTAATTTCTACTGTTGTAGATGCTTCGCCTACTACTTCTTTGGTTTTTGCTATTCTGTATATAGAATTTCTACTTCCGCAGACTCCGCTTGCTCCTTAAAAACATTTTAGAAGTATATCTTGTTTCTTTAACATGGTATTTATCCGGGATCCCGGGATCTGGGATCCGGCAGTCAGGCAAGGATAAAACGAACGCTTTCTTTCCTTAACATTTCACTCAAAATGAGCCACACCGCTGGTGTGTTTTTTGGTGTTGCCTGCAAAGGCTTTCGCCTTTGACAAAATAGGCAACACCTAAAAAATCCGCTCATTTTGAGTAGAGAAGGATCCTTTTATTCTTTTACACCATGTTAAGGAAATTTTTCTTTTATTGTCTTTACAATGAAGGAACTTTTTCCTTAATATTTCACTCAAAATGAGCCACACCGCTGGTGTGTTTTTTGGTGTTGCCTGCAAAGGCTTTCGCCTTTGACAAAATAGGCAACACCTAAAAAATCCGCTCATTTTGAGTAGAGGAGGATCCTTTTATTTTTTTACACCATGTTAAGGAAATTTTTCTTTTATTGTCTTTACAATGAAGGAACTTTTTCCTTAACATTTCACTCAAAATGAGCCACACCGCTGGTGTGTTTTTTGGTGTTGCCTGCAAAGGCTTTCGCCTTTGACAAAATAGGCAACACCTAAAAAATCTGCTCATTTTGAGTAGAGAAGGATCCTTTTATTCTTTTACACCATGTTAAGGAAATTTTTCTTTTATTGTCTTTACAATGAAGGAACTTTTTCCTTAACATGGAGTTAAGGGACGAAGGGATCCTCCCTACTAAAAGTAAACGGACTTTTGAGGTAGCCAGCCTTTGATCGACGGCGGTAGCCGTCGGGCTGGCTACCCAAAAGTGACCAGAGGTCAGTTTACTTTTAGTGCAAAATAGAAGGTCCAAAAAGTAAGAATGATATATACAAAGAAATTGAAGTAAAAACAAATTTTAGTAGTGAGCGTCTAGCCGATCGCCTCAAAATTGACCTTTCGTTTCTCTGAAAAGGGCTTGACCTGGTGGATATATGAAATTAGAAATAGAATATTCAAGGAAAGGAAATTTTTCCTTAACATTTCACTCAAAATGAGCCACACCGCTGGTGTGTTTTTTGGTGTTGCCTGCAAAGGCTTTCGCCTTTGACAAAATAGGCAACACCTAAAAAATCCGCTCATTTTGAGTAGAGGAGGATCCTTTTATTCTTTTACACCATGTTAAGGAAATTTTTCTTTTATTGTCTTAAGAGCAAGCTCAATGCAATGAAGGAACTTTTTCCTTAACATGGAGTAAAAAAATGAGGAGATCCTCCCTACTAAAAGTAAACGGACTTTTGAGGTAGCCAGCCTTTGATCGACGGCGGTAGCCGTCGGGCTGGCTACCCAAAAGTGACCAGAGGTCAGTTTACTTTTAGTGCAAAATAGATAGAAGGTCCAAATGTCGTTTGTAAATTATAATGCAAAAGAAATTCATTGTAAGATTGTCTACTATGGTCCGTCTTTAGGGGGCAAGACCACCAATGTGCAGTGGATTTTCCAAAAGACCACACAAGATCCTAAATCTAAATTAATGAGTTTAAATATAGAAAATGAAAGAACAGTTTTTTTTGATTTCTTACCTTTATCACTTGGTGATATTCGGGGTTTTAAAACACGCTTTCATCTTTATTCTGTTCCTGGGCAAATGGTGTATGATGCTAGTCGAAAGCTTATTTTAAAGGGGCTGGATGGTGTTATCTTTGTAGCTGATAGTCAAATAGAGAGGATGGAAGAAAACTTACAATCTCTTGAAAATCTTAAAACCAATTTAGAACAACAAGGTTATAATATTCATCAAATTCCCTTAATTTTTCAATACAATAAAAGAGATTTACCTAATATTATGCTTGTCAATGAGTTGCGATCGCAACTGAATAAATACAATGCTCCTGATTTTGAAGCCAGTGCAGTGCAAGGGGTTGGAGTTTTTGAATCTCTTAAACCTCTTTCTAAAAAAATCATTAATATTTTAAAGGGTGGGTAGTTTTGTCTCACTTGATCTAGGTATTTTTATATTGAGGTCCTCCGCCTCCTTCTGGAGGAGTCCATGAAATATTATCAAAGGGACACTTAATATCGCAGGTTTTACAGTGAATGCAATTGGTATAGTTGATTTGAAGTCTTTTTTGATTTGTTTTTTGTCCTGAATTATTTTCTTGAGGGACCATTTCATAGACATGGGCAGGGCAGAAAAAATGACAAGGGGAGCCAAATTTTTCATAACAGGTCTGGCTACAAATATTTGTATCTTGAACAAGTAAATGATTGGGTGAATCTTCTTCGTGTTGAGTACCGGTTAAATAGACACTAGAGAGTTTATCAAAAAAAAGCTTTCCATCTGGGGGTGGTAACTGATTGTCTGGATGTTTCTCTCTATCGGACCCCCATATATCTAAAATAGGTGCTGTCGTTTGAAAATCTTTTGGAATAACATGCTTTACCATAGAACGACCTTTCATCAATGTTTGCATGGCTAATAGAGGGGCTGATACAAAGAGACCTTGACTGAGGGTGTGATGAAAGTTACGCACTTTATAAAGTTCTTTTTGAATATAACTGCTGGCAACCTTTGCTTGGTAAGATTTTAATGTTTGTTGAGAAAAGTCATTTTGAACAAGAGCATCACAGGCTACTTCTGCTGCTAACATACCTGATTTCATAGCCAGATGAATACCTTTAAGTTTTTGATCGTCTACCATTCCAGCCGTATCTCCAACGACCATCATGCTGTCATGGTAAAGTTGAGGCATAGAATGCCATCCTCCAGCGGGGATGACTCTTCCTCCATACTCGATGACTTCTCCTCCTTGGATCATTTTATAAATAAAGGGATGCTTTTTAAATTTTTGAAGTTCTCTATGAGGATCAAACAAAGGGTCTTGTGTTGACAAGTATCCTACGAGGCCAATAATGATGCGATCTTCTTTCAATGTATAGATAAACGTGCCACCCATAGACTCTTTGAGTGGGTATCCAAGTGTATGAATGACTTGACCGGGGGGTGTAGTGCCTTGAGGCATTTGGATTATTTCCTTAACTCCTTCAGAATAGGTGTCAGGAGCTTTGTTTTTTCTGAGATGAAGTTGTGTTGCTACTTTTTTAAAAAGGGAACCTCTAGGACCTTCTGCAAAGATAGTTATTTTAGCTTTTAGGTCCATACCCATTTCAAAGTTAGATTTTTTAAGCCCTTTTTTATCCCGCCCTTTATCGCCAGTTCTGACACCTACGATTCGGTTGTTTTCATAAAGGGCTTGAGTGGCAGCAAAGCCAGGTAAAACATCAATGCCTAAGTTTTCTGCCTTTTGAGCTAACCATTGATTGAGTAAAGAAAGAGAGATAATAAAATAGCCTTTGTTATTGAGTGGAGGAGGTATGAAAGGAAATTTTATTTTACAGTGATCTGTTAAATAATAGATGGCTTCTTTTTTTACGGGTGTGGCTAGGCAAGCTGATAGAGCTTCAGAGATTTCTTGAGGTTCAAGGAGTTCTTTTAAGGCTATGGTATTGAGTATAGCTCCTGAAAGGCTATGGTTACCTATTTGACAGCCTTTTTCTAAAACCAAAATAGAAGGCTGATCTATGTGCTTATTGCGTTTAATTAATTGTTGAAGGTGAATGGCTGTTGATAAACCAGCAACCCCTCCACCTATAATAAGAATGTCAACTTCCATAATATTTAGCTTAGATTGTTTAGTTTTTTCTGTATTTCTCGTATTTTGTTCTCTGTGGACTCTGTGATTTTTGCAATGGTTGAAATATCCATGTTATTTTTAAGCATTTTTAAGATAATATCTTGCCTACCTTCTTGCCTACCTTCTTGCCTACCTTCTTGCCTACCTTCTTGCCTACCTTTCTCTCGGCCAATCTGAATGCCTTTCTCTTGGCCAATCTGAATGCCTTCTTCTCGGCCAATCTGAATGCCTTTTTTCATAGTTCCTTCTATGGTAAAATCAAATGCTTCCATAATATTTTCTCCTCCTAATTGTTGGGTCACTTCTTTTGAAGCTGATTGAACAACTTCTTTACTTAACTGATTATTGTACTGATAAAAATAAGTCATCGCTTTAGTGATGAGTTCTATTATATACTTTTTATCGGTACTTTGCGACACTTTTTTCACAAATGAAAAAAATTTTATGAAAAAATCATGCTGTTCCTTTGTACTTTTTCTACTATCTAAAGACCAAATACCCTGAAATAAATGCAAAATAGGGCTGATCATTGAACCTTTTGCCTTCGCTTCTATATCATAAACCGATAGATCAAATGGTACATAAGAAAAATTCATAAGGTAAGGAGCAATAAGACTGCGAGAATGATCAGGAAAATAACCTTGAGATTCTAAGTAATCATGGAAAGAAATAGGCACTGTCCATTTTTTCATCCCGTGATAAAAAACAATAGGAATTACTGGATAACCATATTTTTCATAGACTGTAGCCTGATATTTTAACAATTGTTTTAAGACATTATGGTCTGGCCAGCTTTTGTGTTCTAAGAGAAAGATAAATTTGACTGTTTTTTGAGAGTTTTTAAGGGTCAATGAAATAAGAAGATCTATTTGCATTTCTATACCTGCTATTAAAACATTCTTTTCTATTTTGAGCGAATCAAGGTTAAAAAGATTTAGAAATGCCTGAGAAAAAACAAGTTTTAGAAAAGCTAATATGTTCTCTACATTATCAAAAAATCTCTTGAAAGACAAGTCATGGACATGAGCTTGAGAAATAGCTTGTTGCCTTTCTTTTTGAGCTTGATTCTTAAGATGATTTTGTTTCACTTGATTCATTTTGCATAGAATAAACATATCTTGATGGAATGTCAAATACGTTTGTTTCATTGTTTCACTAAAAGTGGGCTGTTTCACTAAAAGTGGTCTAGCCTCTGGCTACTTTTGGGCAATGACCGCAAAGGCTTTCGCCTTTGACAAAATGGTCATTGCCTCATTTGATTTGCACTAAAAGTAAACTAGCCTCTGGCTACTTTTGGACATTGCTCTGACAGCTATCGCTGTCCAAAAAGAGCAATGTCTCAAAAGTCCGTTTACTTTTAGTAGGGAAAGATCCTCTTGTCTCTTAACATGATGTTAAGGAAAAAGTTCCTTCATTGTAACCCGCTTGCTCTTAAGACAATAAAAGAAAAATTTCCTTAACATGGTGTAAAGGAATAAAAAGATCCTTTTCTACTCAAAATAAATGGATTTTCTAGGTAGTTAGCCTTTGATCGACGGCGACAGCCGTCGGGCTAACTGCCAGAAAACATGCCAGAGGCATGATTTATTTTGAGTGAAATGTTAAGGAAAAAGTCGTCCTCTTTCTACCGCCCACACACGGGCGAGGTTGGCTCACTAAAAGTGGTCTAGCCTCTGGCTACTTTTGGGCAATGACCGCAAAGGCTTTCGCCTTTGACAAAATGGTCATTGCCTCAAAAGCCTGACCACTTTTAGTAATGAGGATCCTCTCGTCTCTTAACCACATGTTAAGGAAAAATTTCCTTAACATGGTGTCAGAAGCAAGGAGATCCGCTCTACTCAAAATGAGCAGATTTTTGAGGCATTGCTCTTTTGGGACAGCGTGAGCTGTCAGAGCAATGCCCAAAAACACACCAGAGGTGTGGCTCATTTTGAGTGAAATGTTAAGGAAAAAGTCGTCCTCTTTCTACCGCCCACACACGGGCGTAACATAATGAGGCTCTAACTAAAACCCTTAAAGTTCTTTCTACCGCCCACACACGGGCGTAACACGTTCCTAGTGAGACAATTAATGACGTTAAACTTTCTACCGCCCACACACGGGCGTAACAATTACCTCTCAGTGTAATATCCTCGTCCATTCTTTCTACCGCCCACACACGGGCGTAACAATTACCTCTCAGTGTAATATCCTCGTCCATTCTTTCTACCGCCCACACACGGGCGTAACAATTACCTCTCAGTGTAATATCCTCGTCCATTCTTTCTACCGCCCACACACGGGCGTAACTTAAAGACGATGAGTTTAGGATTCAAGTGCTTGCTTTCTACCGCCCACACACGGGCGTAACTTAAAGACGATGAGTTTAGGATTCAAGTGCTTGCTTTCTACCGCCCACACACGGGCGTAACTTAAAGACGATGAGTTTAGGATTCAAGTGCTTGCTTTCTACCGCCCACACACGGGCGTAACGAGGTACTCTAGTCATTGCTTCTTCTTTTACACTTTCTACCGCCCACACACGGGCGTAACTCACACTCACTGCCAAAGTTGGCACACTTCTTCTTTCTACCGCCCACACACGGGCGTAACAAATTCTAAGAGAGTTTTGGAAAAAAGAAAAACTTTCTACCGCCCACACACGGGCGTAACAAAAATCACATTGTAAGTGAAGATAGCCGGTTCTTTCTACCGCCCACACACGGGCGTAACACTTCTATAAAAACATTTAACAATAACAAATAGTTAAACATTTCAATTTATTTCTATTAAATGATTAAAAATACCTTCATCAGTTTGACGGCTCTTTAAATCACCAAAAACATAAGAGCGAAACCCTAAGTGATGAGTCCCATCAGACCATATAAACACCACTCTAAAATCTTCATTATTTTTTCTTAACTCTTTTAAAATATCTTCTCTAATACCATTTTTAGGCCAAACCCATACATCCATTGCAATTCTCCAGCAATATCTGCCAATGATCCCACGGGCTTTATGACTTTTTTCTTTTAAAGCATCATTAATAATAACAATCATTTGCTTTCTTGCTTAAAAACTTCATTCAATGTTTTGACTAAATAATCTAAAACATCTATTCCTAAAACTAATTTCATAAACTGATTCTTTATTTCTGTTAAACTCCACTCTTTTTTAACAGCAAGAAAAGACAACTCTAAAGCAATCACAGGTTTAACCACATCAGCGAGATCGTAAGACAAACCTCCTCCTTTTGTCCTGCCATGCAGTATGCCAATATTAGGATCATAACCTAAATGTAAAATTGTTAAATCTGCAAGTGAATAAGACAAAAAGTTTAAAAAAGTCAGAGGATCTTTTTTACCTCTATAAGGCTTTCCTCTTTTCACAAAAGGCACTCCATAATCAATAGCTAATAACTTATAAGCCTCTCTAGCCCATGCTCCTTCCTTTGCTAAAAGGGTATTAATATTGTCCCCTTCTTGAGCAGATGGAAATTCAAGTAATTTCACAGAAGAATATTTTTTTATAAAAGTAGCTCTCTTTTGAAAAAGAATCTTTGCAACATTTATTCTTCTTTTCTCATCAAATATGACATCATGTTGCCTGATACGAGGAGAAGGAGATCTATGCTGTGTAGAGCATAAATAAAGAGGAGCAGCATTCCCACCCATCACACCAATCAAGCAACCTCTCGATGAGATAATTCTCATAGATTCTGATGTGATACTTGTCCCTGGCCCTAAAAACAACCCCCCTATTCCACACACAGGAATAGAATACTCCTCTTTTAAACCCTTCTTGAAAATTCTTATATCGTTATCCTTTCTCTTGATCTTACTATATTCTATATAATAAAAAGGAATTCTTCTCGATAGAGGAATCAAGGGTTGTACTTCATCAATACTTATATACTTTCTTTTATTCATTTTTTAATTAACATATTTTATTTCTTTAAAATTTTTAATAAATCTTCTTTAACCAATCCAAACTTTTTATGATACACCCGATGCTCTGTTTTATTGTTATCTTGATCTTTGAGATGTTCTGATAAGCATTGATTAATTTCTTCATCAACATGAGAACACAATAAAGGTCTCTCTAACTTAAAGCCATAAATCTTAATGTACTTATTAAATTCAAAAACTTCTTCACTATTATTGATTTGATTAGCCTTTTGACATTTACTTTTTGTTTCTAAACATACCCTCATAGCTTCTGTTATTTTTGTAATAAACCAGTCTCTACTTTCACTGAGCAAACAGACTCCTTGCAATTGCTTGACTGGTTGGCCATCATCATCTACAACACAGGCACTTAAAAGCCGAGATTCCCCTCTAAATAAACTATTAAACACTTGTGCTTTTTTGTTTTTCCCTGATAAAGACCTTTTTGGAATATACTTATTCAAATCTTTAATAGCTTCTGTTTGTTGTCGCTCTAAAATTTCACAAGATACTTTGATATTTTCATCAGTCCAAAAATTATCATAAGCTTTCATAAGATCTCTTATGGTGATAAAATTTCCATCCTGCTGTTGAATAAAATCTAAAAGATAACCCTGCCATTTTTTATGAATTTCTTGAAAATCAGCTTTTCTTTTATTAAAAAACTTTTCTGTCTCATCATTGTAGATAAAACATATCTGTGCATCTTTTTTATTCTCAAATCGATTGATTCTTCCAGCAGTTTGACAGTCCGCATGAGGTTGCGATAATTCTACAAGAGCTTTTTGAAAGCTTAAGTTATAAGAAGATTGCAACATCTTTGATGTGATCACTGATTTGTCACTGATGAGTATCTTTTTTGATCCATGCTCTTGCAAAATAGATTCTAATAATTCTTTTTTATCCTCATCAGTGAAATAAGAATGAATAAGTTTTATTTGATCTGTCTGTGCTTTTAAAAGTTTAGCAAAAATTTCTTGGCTATTTTCTACTCTTAAAAAAGAATACAAACAATCAGGTTTAAATGTATTGATTTTTTCTATTTTCATGCTTTGAGCAGAGATTTTAAATTTATGGTTCTCTCTGGCTGAAAGCTGATCTCTTTTAAAAACACAGCTATCTTCTACAGAGATGTATTTTAATAAAGAAGGGTCTGGTGTGCCACTCAACATCAACGTTTTAACTTCTGAGTGAAGCCAACGGCTCCTTATTGTGAGTATTTCTTTTAAAGCAGGGATCATTTTAGGGTGTTCTTTAAACTCATGGAATTCATCTAAAACCAAATGAGAGCGAAGCATCTTAATAAATTCAGAAGACTGGCTCCTCTTATAATAAGGGCTTAAAAACCTATCAAAAACCATAATATTAATATCTGAAGTTAAAAGCTCGCTACTTTTTTCTGCCTCCGGATTACAACGTTTTCTTTCTCCATTAAAAACACCTTCTATTTTGATATTATGATATTTACCATAAATTCTTTTACAATCTTCCTTAATGGAATAAAACAAACCTGTCACCTGATGTTGTCTTGGCAAAGCTATGATCAATGGATGTTTATTTTGACAGTGATGCCACCAATAAAGAGCAATGCTGGTCTTACCTCCAGCAGGATCAACTCCACAAACAGCAAGTTTTTTATTAGACTTAGACATTTTATAAGCTAAATCATTTTGTTCTTTGCTCTTTGAGTTTTTATTAAGATTTTCCATAATATGAAATGGTAGCTTTTTTTCTGCAAAAATTGATTTTCTATCTTTCCAGTTTTGTAAAAACTCTTGAAGTTCAGTGATATCCCATAAAGACACAGCTCTATCAGATTCAAGAAGTAAGTTAAGACAAATTTGTTTAAAGGCATTATCATAAACAGTTTCTGATTCGTGTTTGAAAAACTTAGGACATTGTATTTCTTCAATATCATCATTGGGTTCTTCTAAATCAGGTTTATTGCTATTCTGATCATACAAAGGAAAAGAATCAAAAAGCTCTTTAACAAACTTATATATATTCTGTTTTATATTGTCTTCTTCTATTTTCTCAAATATGACTTTAGAATTTTCAAATCTTAATGTATCTTCTTTATCATTACAATTAGCAGGATGATGCCAATAAACAGAATGACGAACAATATCTTTAATTTTTCCATTATTAAATCTTACAAAGTTAGCAATGTAGGCCCATGAAATTTCATTATGAAATGGTCCTTTAAAACTTTTTGGCCTAAAAGATTCAGCATCCATGGGTATCTCTTTGAAATCATCTTTGACGTTTGATTTGCTGTGAATATATTTTTGAAAATCTTTTGAGACCTTCCCTATATCATGGAGCAGGCCAGCAGAGATCAAACATTTATTGAGTTGTCTTTCTTTATCAGGTTTGAAGTTTAATGATTTGAGCAGTAAGTGACCATAAAGGGCTACAGCCATAGAATGCTCTTTTAAAGGTTGCCCTTTTGTGTTAGCTAATAAAGTGCTTTCATTATTTTTTTGCTTTTGATTCATTGTCTTTTTCCCAATCATATTTTTTAAATTCTTTTATTCCTGCTTTTCTTAATTGATATATCTCTACAAAAATTGGATCTTTTGTCTCATAACCACGTCCCATTTCCTCAAGGCCATCATAATCCACAAAAACCACACCTCCTTCGCCCCATCTAGCTAGGTTTGGCCCTTGTTTGAACTTTTGGATCATATCTTCCCAAGCCGAGGAATTTTGGTTTTCTTCAAAAGCTTCTTGTGATAAATAAATATCAAAATCCACACAAGCAATATAAGCCGGTGTCCCCCTCACAACAGAATAATATTGTTTATCTATCCATTGTTTGGTATTATTCAAATCAGTAAAAACACTAAATTTGCCATAACGAGATTTTTTTATTTGATCTAAAAAATCAGTATCTAAGTCACATAAATGGCAAATTTTTTCTATCAGCTTTAAAACTTGTGTACTTATAGATTTTTCATCTTGTATTCTTTTTAAAGCTGTATTGATACCATCTTTTAATTTTGATTGAGGGATTTTTTCATCTATAATTTGACTTAGTTTGAGTGCATCTTGTTTTAACTTTTCATATTCTTCTTTATTTTTCTTATATGTAATAACAGTTTCTTGAAAGAGAGAATAAATATTTGAAAGAGATAAAGACAAGGAAGCAGATTGTAATATCTTCACTAAAGGCTTTCCTAAAAGTTTTATTGTGGGATCCGCATGTTCAAAAGGATGGTTATGGAGATTCACTTTAGGGTGATCAGAAAATTCAGATTTTTTATAATGGGTGTCTTTCCTTTCAAAAAAAGTCGTGATATGAGGTTCTGATATTTTTTTAATAGCTACTGTTTGTACTATGGCATCTAAGGTAGAATTAAGCTTTTGAATAGACGGCTTTTGACTATCTTCTATTTTCTTTATCTTTTGCGTCTCCCCCATAAGGTAAGAAAATAATCCCTTGAGAGAACTCTCCCTGACAAGAGATAAGACTTTTTGAGAGCTATGTTTGGGGTGAGGAATTAATTTAATATCCTTTTCTCCTGTCTCTTGTGGTGGATAAAGAAATAATTTGCCAATTTTTATTCTCTCCCATGCTTTGTCTTGCCTGATATAAATACCGCCTGACCGGACTTTTAATTTAATGTATGACATAATCAATCCTCAGTTACTTCTTTAAATTCTTTGAAAAAATGATGAAATTCTATCTTACTTAATTCTTCTTTCAGTTTAGACTCTTCAGCATCTATTGTATCTTCACCATCAAAAAAAGAAACTTTAAGTGATCCCTTTTGATAAGCTAATCTGGATCCTGCTTTTAACCCATGAATACTACGTATTCTTAGAAAAACAACTTTCACAAGGTGCCTTATTTGTTTTTGATTCAATAAAATCCCCTCTCTTGGAACTTTATAAATAGCATCTTTGTCAATGTATTTTTTGATTTCAAGAGCAGAGTCGACACCATGTTTTTCAAAATACTCTTTAAGAAGCTCTAAACATTTATCTTTATCTTTTTTGTTGATCATAGAAAAATCGTTATCTACCCCATAGAGAGATAAAAATTGAAGCTCTTTAAGATTTATCCCACCTAAAAGCTTTTGTTTCCTATAGGGCAGGTTATCTTTTGAAAACATGGACGTATCACTTTTATCTTCACCCTTTTTATTTTTCTCTTTTCCTTCTTTTGGCTTAGAACTACTCCCTTGATCAAAAACAATATCTAAATGATCAGTAGTTACCGCATCTGCTATATGTAAAGGAGAACATTTTTTAAATCCATCATCGGGTGATAAATAACCTCTTAAAAGCCCTACTTCTGAGGCTACCATTTCAATAAATTTATCAGCAAAAATTTTATTTGAAGGTTGTCTGGGTTGAAGGTCTTTAAATATCTCATGCCTCAAACAACGCGAAGATGTGTAATCTTTTCTTCTCTTTTGACTTTGATCTACATTTTGAATTTCAGTGAAAGTCTTTGCACACAAATGATTCTCATGTCCATCTCTTTTACCAACTTTGTTGTAATTATAGACACCCCAAACATCTAAAAGACCTTCAAAGGTAATAGTTTTAATTGATTGACTCATAATAATCCTCCTTATTTCATTAAAATTAATCCATAGCCGTAGGATTTTCTAGATCCTACGCCCTTACTTAAAGCTTGATTGAATTTATGATGATCTAAAATATGAAATTTTCCCTCAATGCTAAAAATATTGTGAATAGTAAAATAAATATCCTTTTTATCTTCTCTCCGAGGTCCAAGAAACTGACAGGATACCTGATCTCCCTTGAGACCTGTCATAAAGCAAAACTTCTCTAAGGCTTTATCTTGGTTTATTTGAGGATAGATGTTTTTTTGTCCTCTTTTATTTTCCGGAATAATATTTTTTTTGTGTCTATTGCAAAACGAAACATGAGTTTCTAATGCCACTGTCTTATCATCCTCATTGATTAGACTCATTTTTTGAGTGCTGTGATGTAATGGTTTAGCAGGTGGAAGTGTGGAAAGAACATACAGCAAATCACCTTGAGACAGTGACGGACAGATATTTTGAGGAGAATTAAATAACTCTCTAATCAATGAATGAACAGAAGAATAACCAGCTTCAAATAAAGAAAAACAATAAATATTTACTTGATTTTTCAATGTCAAAATGACCTCACTTTAAATTGAGAAAAAAACTGAACAGAAATATTCTGAGCAGAAATATTCTGAACAGAAAGATTTAAGTTTCTTCTTTCAAATTTTTCTTGGAACTCTTTTCCTTGTTTTTTGTCAAAGTTTGATGAGGGGATGGATTGTCAAACTACATTAAAATATTTTCCTAACCACATTAACCTCTCCCCCTTTTCATAATCTATCGTCATAGTCAGACCAAGACTTTAGTCTTTATGAAAGGAAATTTTATTTATATGAAAAGTGTTTCATATTGAGGCAAAAAAGCAGGGCAGGACTCTTTAAACCCTTAAGTGCTAGATTCTAAATGCTCGATTTACTGCAATGAACAAAGAGAATACAAAGAGCGTCATTATAATAATACTGAAAATCTACATGAACATTTGAAGGTTGTTAAGCTCAGGCAAACTCAGGAAAAAACAGATATTGTCATCCCTAACCTAAACTGAGAGGCCCCAAAAAAGCTTTGCTGGTATTTTTATGAGCTTGTCCCTGATATCGGTGAAAATAGACGGCTCATAAATTAGTTTTTAATTGTTTTTTCTTTTTGTCAATAATAATTTTTTTTAAACTTTGTTCTAATTGTTCTAAATCTTTAAATCCTTTAATGCTTTTGAAATGTTTTTCTGCTTCCAATAGACTCACAGCAGACCATCTTAAAACTTGATCTGAAGAAGAACTCCAATTCTTTACCCTCCGAACTTTTTCCCTCACAACTGAAAAAACAGACTCAATAGGATTTGTCGATGATAATGACCTCCTTAAAAGTAATGAAACTCCAAGCTTGATCGTTGTCAGTGTCTCCATCTCTGCCTCTTTTAAAGATGTGAATGCTGAATGATTGACCCGCTTTAACCAGCTTAATAAAGACTCATGCTCTAACTTCGATGACAACTCATCTGGCATACCATGTAACTTCTTCCAACGACTCTTAAACTCTATGTGACGACTTGGAGGTAAGCAACTCAGAATATTTCTCTCTTTATGCTGAATACAACGCTGAACTACTGAACGACCTGAAAATACTCTATCTATTCCCTTCCTTAATGCTTTGCTACCATCAATCACAAAAAGATAACCCTTCTCTTTATCAAGACCACGACCTATAAGTCCCTCCAGAAGATCACGGCAAACTTCCCAACTCTCTGTATTGCCTTCTTTAAGACCTAATATAACCTTCTTACCTTGATCTGTGATTCCTAAGGCCACTATAACCAGCGTAGAACCAATACCCACTCCATCTATCATTATCGCTGGAAACCTGTACTTACTTAAATCACGATTGTTAATCGACTCAAGGGCTTGTTTAGATGACTTATTAAAAACTCTACTCACACTACTCCTAGAAAGTTTAAGCCCTCCTGAAATATCATCTAAAAGATGATTGTAATTCCGTGATGAAACTCCACTCATGGCATGTTTTAAAACACGATCACTGAGTATGTCATAGTGTTGAAGGGCTGAATAGATCTTAAGCCTCACTTCACGACCTGACTGCTTAACACGAGGCTTCCTAACCTGCAACTTTTGACCACCTGCAAGTATGCTACCTTTATCACTACCAGCTCTATGATATGGTGTATCTCTATGACGACCATAACGCTCACCGCAAAGCTCTAATAGCTCTGCTTCAAAAAAACCATAGACCGAACAAAGAATAGATGACTTGATCTCATCCTCTACAATCTGACGAATTTCTGACAAAGTATTGGCTGAAACTTGAAATGAATGACTATTTTTGGTACACTTCATAATGGCTCCTTTCTTTTTATTTTTAAAAGTTAATTGTTAATAAAATTTGGTTGGCTGAAATATGCCAACCAGGAGCCTTCTATCTTAACATCTTCTCTAAGAAAAATTCACCGAATTATAGGACATGCTCATTTTTATTCTTTTGAAGGAGTGTAGGGGCTAATATAAAGGGTTAAATTTTCTATTTTTTTAACTATCACTTCCTGATCTAATGTGACTTGAGAGTCACTGATGGCATTCCAAATACTTCCACCTAGGGCTACTTTGCATTTTCTATCTGAAATATTAGAAACCTGTACAACCACCCCTTTATCCATTAACACACTTTCTTGACCATAGTGAAAACCAGGAAGGCTACGTGTTTTTAATGCAATACGCCCTAACAAAATCATCAACAAACCAAAGCCTATAGCAACAGGGATCATACTGATCAAAGGAAGTTCATAGCCAAATTTATTTTCATCAAATAAAAAAACACCTCCCATCACAAAAGACACAATGCCACCTATTCCTAAAGCTCCAAAGCTAGGAACAAAAGCTTCCCCTATCATAAATCCAATGCCAACTAACATAAGCAGTAATCCTGCCCAAGAAACATCTAACTTATGAAAACTCATTAAAGAGATGACAAGTCCTATAATCCCTGCCACCCCTGGGACAAGAGTTCCTGGATGAGTGATCTCATAATATAAAAGCAGTAGACTCCCCATAAATATAAAATAAATAAGAAAAGGCTCTGTGAAAATATCTAAAAGTTTGAAGCGAAAGCCTATATGAAATGGTTTAATGGATGATGTTTTTACAGATGTGACCTGACCTGATACCATTTGCACCTCTTTCCCTGAAGCTTGCTGTAAAAAGTCTGCCTTTGATATGGCTACAAAATCAATAGCCCCCATTTCAAGAGCTTCTTTTGCTCCTACAGATTTGGCTTCTGTGACCATATCTCTGCCAAATTTTTGACTGCGACCACGTTTTTCTATTAAGCCCTCAATCCAGCTGAGGGTATCATTGATAACCTTTTTTTTCATATCTTCGGGTATATCTTGACCTCCAGCTTGTATGGGAGTTGCAGCTCCTATATTGGTAGATTCCATTGCCCCTGCTATGTGGCAAGCTTGCATAATAATAGCTCCAGCACTGGCTGCATGAGCTCCTGCAGGATAAATTAAGCAAAGGTAAGGGATAGGAGAATTGAGAATTTGCTCTACAATCAAACGGGTTGTTTGCATCACTCCACCCGGAGTATTCACTAATAAAAGAATGCTAGAACAAGATTCTGAGATAGCCTTTTGTTGTCCCCTTTCAATATAATCATAAACAGCTACACCAATGCTACTTTCTATTTTCATCTCTAAGGTGCAATTAGCCTGCACTTGTATGGGGAAAATAAACAAATAAAGTCCTATTAAATAAAAAAATATTATTTTAAAACACATTTTGTGCATTTTATGCTTTCACCTCAATGATCATTTTTATGCGTTTTGCTTGAATAAATAAAGGTTCTATAAAATATTCATATTTCTTACCTTACCTATATTATCTTATACTTTGAGGAGTAAATAAAATAAAATCTTATTATAAGTATAAGCAATATTTATTTTCTAACTTTTTGTTTTTGTTTTGAATCTATAAGATATTTTCTCTTAAAGGATACATCGGCTTTATGGATTCTTATTTTGAGACAAATATAGAATTGATATTATTCTGTAGCTCCGGCCTCTTGCAATAACCTTGCAATTTCAGTACGGTTATGTCCACTAGATTGACGTCTAGTAGTCCATAATAAAGCCGTACGGCCATTATTGTCTTGATGATTGACGTTAGCTCCGGCCGCTATCAATAACTTTACAATCTCTACATGGCCTCTATCACTAAAAACATTTCTTATCCAGTCTATAGATTCGTTATAATGATCGATTGAAGACACCACTATTGGATACTTTCCTTTCTGTAGGAGTCCATTAACAGCATGCATTAAAGGTGTCTCCCCATCTGCATTTGCTCGATTGACGTTAGCTCCGGCCGCTATCAATAGCTTTACAATCTCTGTATGGCCCCACTTACTAGCCAGCAATAAAGCTGTCTCGTCCTTCTTTGAGAAATAACGCACAAATCGACTTCTAATGTTTGGATCGGCTCCAGCCGCTAGCAATAACTTTACAACCTCTGTATAGCCATCCTTACTAGCCCACATTAAAGCCGTATAGCCACCATAGCCTTGATAATTGACGTTAGCTCCGGCCGCTATCAATAACTTTACAGATTCAATGGTTTCAAGCATGAAGGGAGTCTTGCCACTAGCATACATTAAAAGTGTATTGTGGGTTTTGTCCACCGGCATATTAACATTCATACAAGTACTTTTTAAAAATAGCTTTAAAATTTCTGTATTTTTGACAAGGGACTTTCTAAACAAAGAATACCCTTTATAAGAAACCTTGTTATTATGTATAAAACCACCCTCAGAGTCTCCAGCCTCGTCCTCTTTAGTATACGAAAGACTACCAGGGTCTGCTCCGGCCGCTAGCAAATTCTTTATACCCTCTATATCACCATTAATAACAGCCTGTTTTAAATTTGCACGACCATGACGAGGCCTGCAAGTGTATGTTGTTGGAGTTGGTCTTAAAACTACCTGTGGAGCTGGAGTTGGTCCTGGAATCAGAGTTGCCGTTGGTTCTGGAATCCGATCTGGAGTTGGTCCTGGAATTGGAGCTGTAGATGGTCCCGGAGTTGGAGATGGTCCGGGAGTCGGAGCTGGAGTTGCCGTTGGTCCTGGAGTCGAAGTTGTAGATGGTCCTGGAACCGGAACTGGAATCGAAGCTGGCTTTTGTTCTATTTGAGAACTGGACGTCTTACTGTCAAAACGGCTTTTCGCACAGTTGTTAAAACTGAATACCAAACAAGACAAAATAAGCAATGCTAACGATAAATAAGCAAGCCTTTTTTTAGATTTTAGATTTTTAAACATTTTAAACATGTTGTACCGACCTTAATAAAGATTGATTTATTTATTTATCTAAATACCTTATCGGCAGGTTTTAAAATTTACTTAAAAAAATATAGGGAAATTAACTTAAAATGCATAGATTTTTGAGACAATGACCATTTTAGTGACCATTTTATTGACAGCGTGAGCCGTTAACGTTTTTCCGGGATCCGGGATCTGGCATCCGGCAACCGGCAACCCGGGATCCGGGATCTGGGATCTGGGATCCGGCAACCGGCAACCCGGGATCCGGCAGTCAGGCATCAGGCAACAGATCCCGGAACCCGGAATGCCTGCTTGCCTGATCCCGGATCCCGGGACCCGGGATCTGGGATCTGGGAACCGGCAACCCGGCATCAAAATGACTTTTTCCTTAACATGTAGTTAAGAGATGAGGAGATCCTCCTTACTAAAAATAAACGGATTTTTGAGGCAATCAGCCTTTGATCGACGATCCTTTTATTCCTCTACACCATGTTAGGGAAACAAGATATTCGAGAGCCGTCGGGCTGATTGCCCAAAAACAGCCAGAGGCTGGTTTATTTTTAGTGAAACAACTCCTTAACATTGTGTTTATCCGGAATCTAGGATCCGGGATCTGGCAACCGGCAACCCGGCATCAGAAAGAACTCTTTTTCCTTAACATGGTGTCAAAAAACGAAGAGATTCTTCCTACTAAAAATAAACGGATTTTTGAGGTTGCCAGCATTTAAGAAGGCGAATAGCCTTCGGCTGGCAACCCAAAAGTGACCAGAGGTCAGTTTACTTTTAGTGAAACAAACTCCTTAACATCGTGTTTTTCCGGGATACGGGATCAGGAAACCGGCAACCCGGCATCAGAAAGAACTCTTTTTCCTTAACATGGTGTCAAAAAACGAAGAGATTCTTCCTACTAAAAATAAACGGATTTTTGAGGCAATCAGCCTTTGATCGACGACGAAAGTCGTCGGGCTGATTGCCCAAAAACAGCCAGAGGCTGGTTTATTTTTAGTGAAACAACTCCTTAACATCGTGTTTTTCCGGGATACGGGATCAGGAAACCGGCAACCCGGCATCAGAAGGAAATCTTTTTCCTTAACATGGTGTCAAAAAACGAAGAGATCCTCCTCTACTCAAAATAAATGAATTTTCTAGGCAGTTAGCCTTTGATCGACGACGACAGTCGTCGGGCTAACTGCCAGAAAACATGCCAGAGGCATGATTTATTTTGAGTGAAAATAATACAAACTATAAGAAAAATTTATGCATAGAGGATTTTTTATTTTACATACTTCATTTATTATATTATGACTTTTTTAAAATTAAAAACAGCAATTCAAACATAACAAAAACAGGAGGATTAAAATATGAGAAAACAACTTAGATGGACTATAACTGATCCAACAAGACCTATGCTTTATCTATATCCTATAGATAGCGTAAGTCTTTCACCTATGACTATTTTAAATCGTATATCTATTGGTCAAAGTTCAAGCAATCATTTGCAATTACCTTGCTCTGGTGTGTCAAAATACCATTTGTGCATTGAAAAAAGCGATAAAGGCTTTCTTGCTAGAGATTTAGGGAGTGAGACAGGCACTTACTTAAACGGAACTCATATCAATGAAGCCTATTTATCTGAAGGAGATCGCTTAAGGATAGGTCATCAAGAATGGCTGATCTCTTTTATCCATAAAGACAATCACTTCCAAGAAGAAAATAATACTTATCTTCAATCTCAAAACGAAGTATGGAATAAAAGTCTACAATGCTTATCAAGGTATAGTAAAAAAGACTTACCTATTTTACTTCAAGGAGAATCAGGTGTAGGCAAGGAAGTCATTGCAAGGCATATCCATGACAAGTCTCCTCGCCGGCATGGTTTATTTGTTGCTGTGAATTGTAGTTCTCTTAAAGATTCTTTGATAGAAAGTGAACTTTTTGGCCATATTAAAGGTAGTTTTACAGGAGCTACTTCTAATCGAAAAGGAGCATTTGAAGCAGCTCGCAGGGGAACTTTGTTTTTAGATGAAATAGGAGATCTTGATATTCATCTTCAACCTAAACTTTTAAGAGCTATTGAAAACAAAGAAATCCGTCCTGTAGGAAGTGATTCTACAATTAAAACAGACGTAAGAATCATTGCAGCCACTCATAGAGATCTACCATCATTGATTCTACAGGATAAATTTCGATCTGATCTTTTCTTTAGATTAAATGTGATTCAAATAAAGATCCCAGCTCTAAGAGAACGTATGGAAGATTTTGAAAGCATTTTATTCAAATTTGCAAGAGAGATGCAGGTAAAATTCCATCAACCTGTGATTCAAAAAATTAAAGGATATCATTGGCCGGGTAATATCAGGGAGTTAAAGAACTTTGTAGCTCGTGCATCTGTTGTATGCAAAGATAAAGTGTGTGTTACTGATTTACCATATTTGATTAACAGCCCTCTTATACGACCTCCCCTATCATCAAGTTCAACAAGCCTGATAGATAAACTGATCTCTGAACAATTGTTATCTCTTGACAAATTACAAAATGATTCTATTCTAAGAGAGGTGGAAAAAATCATTATAACAGATGCTCTTATAAAACATAAAGGTCATCAAACTTCCACTGCAAAGTTCTTAGGAGTTTCAAGAAGTACACTGCATTCACGTATACAACAACATAGAATTAACATTGATAAAAAAATAGAAGAAATCAAATCAGATATGCAAAATGTTCAAAATGAAAACAACATCTTAAAATAAAGCTTTATAATTATTGTTTGCAAAGGGTTATTATGTTGAATATTGGTCTTATGGAATGGATTTTTTTATTCATAATAGTTCTTCTAGTTATAGGACCTGAGCAACTTCCTCAAATGACACAAATGATATTACGCACAATCAATGAACTCAAAAGAGCTATAAATTCCATCAAAATACATGATTTTACAAAAGACTTTAACAAGAATACATCCAGTACAAATACAAAGTCTTCTATTAAAAAAAATCTTCCACCTCATTTCAAAATAACCAAAGAATAACAACTTAAATTATTTAAGATATGCCATGACTGGACAAAATGATCCTTTAAACTCAACAAGTCAAGATACATTGATTGGTCATTTAATTCAATTGAGAAAAAGACTGATTTACTCTTTATATGGGATATTCATTGGTTGTTTGCTGTGTTGGCTAGGGAGTGATTTTTTATTTGCTATCATTAGAATGCCCATAGAGCCTTTTCTTACCACAGATTCCAAAGGTTTGATCTATACTGGTGTGATGGATAAATTTATGGCCTATATAAAGATTTCTTTTTTAGGAGGTATTATTTTTACCTGTCCTTATTGGCTTTATCATGTATGGATTTTCATAGCCCCTGGACTTTATCTCAAAGAAAAAACATATACATTTATATTTGTGATCTTAGGGAGTCTTCTTTTTTTAACAGGTGTGGCTTTTGTTTACTTTATTGTTTATGATTTGGTATTTTATTTTTTAATGAATTTTGGAGACCCTCAAGATGTTCCGCTTATTTCTATAGATAAATATCTTTCCTTTTTCATCACGACCACACTTGTCTTTGGTTTAGCTTTTGAGCTACCACTTATTTTGACTTTTTTATCTTTGATGGGCATATTATCTCGAAAAGACCTTATAGAAAAAAGACCTTATGCTATTGTTTTACTAGCTATTTTATCAGCACTGCTCACCCCTCCAGATGTGATCAGCATGGCTCTTATGATGGGTCCATTGCTTTTACTCTACGAAATATCTATTTTTGCAGTAGGAGTTATCTCAAAATGAACAACACTATTCTTTTTAAAATATTTAAGTGGTTGTTGGCTATCCTTTTAGGCAGTCTCCTTTTAGCAAGCTTCTATAAAAGTATACTCTGATCTTTTACTATGAAAATAAATAGCTTGAGATTATTGTTATAATTATTTAAAATAATTGTATTTTTTAACTTTAAGCAATATTTATTTTTTACATATTTGTATTTATAGTTGATCTAATATCAAGGTATAAAATAATTATTATAAGAAAAGTTTTTTGACAATATGTTTAAAATATGTCAGTTTAAAATACGTTATTATAAAAATGAAAAATAATAACGACAAAGAAAAAGTGAGAAGTCTCGTGCCGGTAAAATCATCCCACAAAAAACTTGTCATTGTAGAGTCTCCCACAAAGGCTCGCACTATACGTAAGTTTTTAGGACAAAACTTTGATGTGATCTCTTGTATGGGACATGTCAGAGACCTTCCTAGCAGTGCTAAAGATATTCCAGAAAAATACAGAAAAGAATCTTGGTCTAAACTAGGTGTTAATGTGGATAGAGATTTTTCACCTCTTTATTGTGTTCCTCCAAAAAAGAAAAAAACTATTACAGAGCTTAAACAAAAGCTCAAAAATGCTTCTGAGCTTTATTTAGCAACAGATGAAGATAGAGAAGGTGAAAGTATCTCATGGCATCTTTTAGAAATTTTAAAACCTAAGGTGCCTGTTAAAAGGATGGTTTTCCACGAAATCACTCGCAAAGCTATTTTAGAATCTTTAGAAAGTACTAGACAAATTAACGAAGATTTAGTCAGAGCCCAAGAGGCTCGTCGCATATTAGATCGCTTAGTTGGCTACACCATTTCACCCCTTTTATGGAAAAAAATTGCTTATGGTTTATCTGCTGGTAGGGTGCAATCAGTTGTTGTGCAAATTCTCACAGAAAGAGAACTTGAAAGAATGAAATTTATTTCCGCAGATTATTGGAACTTGCTTGCTGAGCTTTCACCTCAATCTTCTCAGACTCAAGAGACACCACTTCCTGAAAAGCAAACATTTCAGGCTAAACTGCTCAGTCTTGACAATAAAAAAATAGCCAAAGGTCAAGACTTTGATCCAGAGACAGGGAAGCTTTTTAAAAATAAACAAGTAGACACACTATGGCTCTCAAAAGAAAAAGCTGAGAAATTAAGACAAGAAATCCAATCTGCTACTTGGAAAGTGATAGAAGTTAATAAAAAAACACTTTATCGAAAGCCCCCTTCTCCATTTATTACTTCTACTTTGCAACAAGATGCCAGTCGTCGTTTCAGATGGGGAGCTACCCATGTTATGAGAGTAGCTCAGGCTCTTTATGAACAAGGGCATATCACTTATATGAGGACAGATAGCACTTTTATTTCTAGTCAAGCTATTAACACTGTCAGACAGTCTATACAAAAACTTTATGGTAAAGAGTATTTACCAGATCGGCCTAGAAGTTATGCCTCAAAAAAAGTCAAAGGGGCTCAAGAAGCCCACGAAGCTATTCGCCCTTCCGGCACAGACTTTCAACATCCCAGTCAAATGAAACTTGAAAAAGACCAATTAAAACTTTACGATTTGATATGGAGACGAACCATAGCCTCTCAAATGACTGACTCAAAACAAAGACAAGTTAGTTTCAGGATTCAAGCTCATCAAGCTATTTTTTCAGTATCAGGTACAACTATTGAATTTCTTGGCTTTTTAAAAGCTTATGAGGAGGGCCGAGATGAAGCTAAAGATGAAGAAAACATTATCTTACCTGATCTCCAAGAAGGGGATCTTTTGACCTGCCATAAAATAGAGTCTACTTTGCATAAGACCAAACCTGCTGCTAGATACACAGAAGCTAGTATTATTCAAACTATGGAGAAAAGAGGCATTGGCCGTCCTTCTACGTATGCACCCACCATCTCTACCATCACGCAGAGGGGATATGTGATCAAGCAAAACTCTGTTTTGATCCCGACCTTTACAGCATTGGTTGTCTCACAATTACTTAAAAGTCATTTACCGGATTATGTAGAATCAGAATTTACTTCTGAGATGGAAGAATCTTTAGATAATATTGCAGAGGGCCGGTTAGATTGGGTGAAATATTTAAAAGGCATTTATTTTGGAGATGCTGGACTGAAAGATCTCGTCAAGAAGCAAGAAGAAGAAATTGACCCAAATGAAGCACGATCGCTTAATGGCATTGAAGAGTTTAAACAAAAAGACTTAGATCAATTTGAATTTCGAGTGGGTAAATATGGAGCCTATGTGTGTAAGGAAGGCACAGAAGGCAAAGTCTGTGCTTCTATTCCAGATGTGCAACCTCCCGCAGAAGTCGATGCAGAGTGGATCAATAAACTCATAGAGAAAAAGCTAACAGGAGCAGATGCCTTTGGCAAAGACCCTCAAACTGGCCAACCTATTTATTTATTAGAAGGTAGGTATGGACCTTACATTCAGTTGGGGGAATTAGGAGATGCCTTAGGACTTAGTAAAACTTCTATTAAAAGAGCTTCTATTCCTAAGCATCTATCCTCTGAAGATCTCACCCTAGAGCAAGCTCTTTTTTTATTATCTCTCCCTAAAACTCTAGGCCATCATCCTCAAGATAAAAAACCCATCAAAGTAGGGAATGGACAATTTGGTCCTTATATAGTGCATGAAAAAGATTACAGATCTATACCTAAAGAAGACAATCTTTTTAGTATTGATTTGAAAAGAGCTTTAGAGTTACTTGCTCAGGAAAAAAGAGGCCGAGGGCGAAAAGCTCAAACACCTTTAAAAGAATTAGGCCGCCATGAAGAAAAACCTCTGGCTATTTATGAGGGTCGGTATGGTCCTTATATCAAGTGGGACAAAAAAAACTATGCCCTGCCAAAAGATGTACCACTTGAAAAAGTCAACTTAAAGAAAGCTATTGAAATTATAGACAATAAAATAAAAGAAGACCCTAAATTCAAAAGTAAAAAAAGTTATAAGAAAAAAGCAAGTAAAAAGTAAAATATGTGTTATAATAAATAAATAGGCTACTTTTGTAGGCAACAGCATAATTATTGTATCGGAGATAATCAAATGAAGTTTCATCAATACTATTGGCAGCATTGGCAACAAAAATGTTCAAATCAAATGAAAAAGGCCTCTCAAGGGCTTTTAAAATATTTATACAAATGCAAGTTCTTGTTTATATTACTCATCTTTGTTTATCTTTTCAGTGTTCATCTTTTAAACAGCAATAAAGCTATTGCAGCTTCTTTAGATTGTCCCTTTTTGCATCCTATTATCACGGCTATGCTTCAAGATCATATTATACATAGTCAGATCACAGTCAATTTAGAGCATAAGACAATCGATCAATATATTAAATTTTTAGATAGCTCTAAAATTTACCTTCTCCAATCGGATGTCAATAGGATTAAAAGATTAATGAAAGGCATTTATAAAAACTTACAGCAACAGTCCTGTCAAACACTTATGACTATTCAGCAGATTTATTTGAAAAGAACAAAAGAGCGTATGGAATTTGCTCAAAGATTTTTAGGTAAAAACTACAAATTGAACTCAAAAGAGCAAATTCATTTAGATGCTTCTAAAAGAAAGTATCCTAAAACAAAAGCTCAATTAGAGAATTTTCAAAAAAAGTATATTCATTTCCAGATGGCTAATTTTATGGTTGCTGATATGAATCTTAATGAAGCGAAACAGCAAGTTCTTAAGAGGTATCAAAGGGAATTTAACCAGCTTTCTAGTAGAAAGCCAGAAATTCTTTACGCTAATTTTTTGTATGCAGTCGCCAGAAGTCTTGATCCACACTCTGACTTTCTCTCTAAAGATCGCTTAGAGGATTTTGAAATGCAGATGAAGTTATTTTTAGAAGGCATAGGAGCTTCTTTAAGCTCTGAAAATGGTTACACTGTGATAGAAAATCTTATAAAAGGTGGAGCTGCGGAAGCTTCTGGTCTTTTAGAAGTAGAAGATAAAATTTTAGCTGTTGCTCAAGGAACCAAAGGTTCTTTTGTCCCTATTATTGACATGCCCCTCAACGAGGTTGTGCAGTTGATTCGAGGACCTAAAGGCACAAAAGTACGTTTAAAGATTCTACGCCCTGTACCGGGTAAAAAGCCAAAACATTTTCAAATCACACTCATACGTCGCAAAATTAACTTAGAAGAAAATGCTGCAAGTATTCGCTATGTTGATCATGTCAATAAAACTTCTAAAAAGAGAAAAAAGAAAATTTCTGTTTTAGATTTACCTTCATTTTACCTGGATTCTCAGAGAAAAGGCCGGTCCTCCTATAAGGATGTTAAAAAACTTCTTCAACAAGTAAGAAAAAGAAAAGCTGATGGCTTGGTTTTGGATTTATCTTCAAATGGTGGTGGCAGTTTGACAGAAGCAGTGAAGGTGGCAGGGCTTTTCTTTAAAACTGGTAATGTCGTAAAAACATCTGGGAAAACTCGAAATATGACAACATCCGAAATATTAAGTGACAAGGATACTCAGGTCGATTATGCAGGACCTCTTGTGATTTTAACCAGCCGATTGAGTGCCAGTGCCTCTGAAATTGTTGCAGGAGCTTTACAAGATTATGGACGTGCTGTGATTGCAGGAGCTGATCATACGTATGGCAAAGGAAGTGTGCAGTCTGTGATCAATTTATCTAAAGACATTGGAGCTTTTAAAATTACAATGGGTATGTTTTTTATCCCAGGGGGAGGATCCACACAGCATACAGGAGTGATCTCTGATATTATTTTCCCCAGTGTTTATGCCAGAGAAGATGTTGGAGAGCAGTATTTAGATTATTCTTTACCTCCTAAAAAAATTAAACCTTTTATTTCTCAAACAGCTTTTGTAGATAAAGGGCGTCAAGCTTGGAAAAAAGTGACAAAAAGTATTTTAAAAAAATTAGCTCATCAATCTCAAAGACGAATAGGTAAGAGCAAGGATTTTAAGGAAATTCAAGATGAAATTAAAAAGAATAAAGAACGTGATCATATTATTCATATATCAGAAATTTTAAATGAAAATGAAGACTTGAAAGAGAAAAAAGAAATTGCAAAACAAAAACGACGTGATCCTGATTTTAAAGAGAAAGAATACATGAAAAGAGCCGATATTAAAGAAGCTGTCAATATTGCAGCAGATCTTGCTGACTTATTGCATTCAAAGTAGTTTGATGTCTCATTGCTTTTTTAGGGGAGGGGGGTGAGAAAAAAGGGGAGTGGGGTAGATAAGAAAAAGGGGGATGAGAAAAGGGGGATGAGAAAAAAGGGGGATGAGAAAAAAAGGGAGTGAGGAATACAAATCAAAAGTATAGAATTTGAAATTTATAAAGCCAAGCTCTTCTTAAAACTTATAAAATGCAACTATGAATGAGCAAAATCACACAAATAAATTATTTGGATATTTTCCAAACGAATTTGTCAAGAAAGATAGCATCAAACCTATTATTAGCTGTCTTATAGTTATCTCTACTATGATGCTGATAGTTTTTGCTAAAATGGAAGTTCGTAGGCTTGGGTATGCTGTTTTTAAACTCACAAAAACAGAACACCAAATGACAGATGCCTACCGTAAAAAACAAATTTTTCTGGCAGGACTGAATAGACCTGAACGTATTGAACACCTTGCTCGTGAAAAACTTCATCTTAAAAAAGCTAGAAAAGATCAAATCATCCAGCTTGTTGCAGAACAAACAGCCCTCAGATACTCAACAGATCATTAACTCTTTTTCTCTCACTAAAAATAAACCAGCCTCTGGCTGTTTTTGGGCATTGCTCTGACAGCTTACGCTGTCTAAAAAGAGCAATGTCGTTGCTTCACTAAAAGTGGTCTGACCTCTGGTCACTTTCTGGCGATGACCACGATGGCTTTCGCCATCGGTAAAATGGTCATCGCCTAGAAAGCTTGACCACTTTTAGTAGGAAGGATATCTTCGTTCCTTAACTCCATGTTAAGGAAAACGTTCTTTCTTACACCTGCTTGCCGGGTTGCCGGATCCCAGATCCCGGATAAACACGATGTTAAGGAAACAGAGTTTCATTTTTTTATTTTTTTTTTATTCTCTTTTAGATTCTGCGTAACTCTCAAAAAAAAGTAATTAAGAGGAGGATGGGGCAACGGGAGGCTGAAGATCTTCCGCAAATTGAGCTTGCTCCTTAAAAGCAAGCTCAATTGAGGACTTCGGAAGGCTCCCGTTGCCCCATCCTCAAGTAAAAACAAAATGGAAAAGCAGAATCGAAGGGCGGTGGGTGGGGTTAGGGAGAATCCTCTTGTCTCTTGACTACATGTTAGGGAAACAAAACGCCTTTCCTGCCTGATGCCGGGTTGCCGGATCTCAGATCCCGGATAAACACGCAAGATGTTCACTTCTTTTTATTTTTGCTCTCTTGACTCCTTTTACTTTTATTTTTTGCTTCTTTGATAGCTGCTAACATTCTGCTACTGGGTACAGTTGCAGAAACGTTGTTGCCTGCTTCAATTTTGAAGTACTCAGGAATTGATTTTCTTGAGACAACTGTGCGACGACCTCCTCTTTGAGAAAGAGTTACTGTATCTTTATCAAATTTTATAATCCTTCCTGTAATTGTCGCATTTTTATAAATTCCTGCAAAAACAGGAGTTATACACAAAATAATTCCTCCGGTAATTAAAATTATTAAAGTCTTCATTGTTTAATCCTCCTTAGGTTGTTTCTTCGTTTGTTAAAAAGCTCCCCTTCCCCTTCTTCTACTTGGAGTTTCTGGCCATGAAGGTGGTTGTGCTACTATTGCATCTTCTTCTACTACTCCTCTATCAACTTTTGTTCCTGCTTCATGTATACAATCAATTGCTGTTGGACATTTACCATTTCTAAGACGAGAACATGAAGCAAAATTAGAATACGCATTCCTTCCCTCACGAGTGAATCCAATATCACACTGAACGTATGAAGCACATAACTGAGTTGTTCCACAGCCATTGTTGCTAATAAGATAAGGATCTATATCAATAGTGTCTATACTATAAGGAATATCATACCCAATATAACGACAGTTAATGAGATCTCTAGTTGAACTGGGGGTACGATTACGAGTTGGACTAGAGTTATTATTACTGATAATATCGCGTATTGTACCCATTCGGCTACTGGGAAGGAGATCTTTCTTGCTGTAAAAGTATGTATCATTCCTTAGTCCATATCCCCCTTCTGCAACTTCAATTTGATCTTCACGGTCTAATATTATGTCTTTTTCTGCTAGTTGATCCATAACCCACCGATTTTCGCGTAAGGGAATATTATAATAATTCTTGATTGGCCCTGCTACGTCTGCATCTCTTTTGCCAATGTTAAGATGAACGATCTCTCTTTTTCTAGTACGAGGATTAGTGATTAGCAGTCCTAAACTACTAAGCTTTGTCTCATTATCAATATAGCCACTCGCACCTTCACAGTTCATTCTCACCGATCTCGATGATGACGACGCACAAGAAGATGTCGAACCTATGAGTCTAGGACATCTTGACTGGACTACATCAACATATTCATCACAATACACAGCACTTACTCTTGCCTGTACAACAGAACTCAAACCCACTACACTGCAAAATGACAGAATAGCTGGTAATAAAGATTTTGATTGCATTATTTTCCAAAATAAATATTTTAACTTTTTCATTTTTAAATCCTCCTTTGGCTCACTAAAAGTAAACTAGCCGCTGGCTACTTTTGGGTAGCCAGCCCGACGACTCTCGTCGTCGATCAAAGGCTGGCTACCTCAAAAGTCCGTTTACTTTTAGTAGAAAGGATCCTTTCGTCTCTTAACACCATGTTAAGGAGTTTGTTTCACTAAAAGTAAACCAACCTCTGGTTGCTTTTGGACATTGCTCTGACAGCTATCGCTGTCTAAAAAGAGCAATGTCTCAAAAGTCCGTTTACTTTTAGTAGAAAGGATACTTTCCTCTTTTAACTACATGTTAAGGAAACAATTCCTTCTTACACCTGCTTACCGGATCCCAGATCCCGGATAAACATCATGTTAAGGAAACAAGGTGTTCGTTTCATCTTCCTTTTCCTTTTATTGCCGGACTGCCTGTCTACCGGATCCCGGATGAACACTATGTTAAGGAAAAAGTTCCTTCATCAGATATGTTTCATTTTGAAACATACTCATTAAGAATGATCTTTGATTAAGTAAGAAATATAATAAGAAATAAGAAATAGTTTGCTGGTGGATAAATTATAAAAAAAGGCTAAATACCTAGAAAACCCTTTATTGCTAGAGAGAGAGAGAGAGAGAGAGAGAGAGAGAGAGAGAGAGAAATAAACCTTTCAGTGAAATTTGTTGTCATAAATAAACCACCTTTCACTATTATTATCGGCTAAAATACTTTTACCACTTTAATTTTATTTAAAATTTAGGCTTTTGTCTTACTTAAAAGCATGTCTTGTCTCACTAAAAATAAACCAGCCGTTTGCTTCACTAAAAGTAAACCAACCTCTGGTTGCTTTTTGGCGATGACCACGACGACTTTCGTCGTCGATAAAATGGTCATCACCTCAAAAGTCCGTTTACTTTTAGTAGAAAGGATCCTCTCCTCTTTTAACACCATGTTAAGGAAAAAGAACTTCATTCGTAAACCCGCTTGCTCTTGAGGTAATAAAAGAAATTTTCCTTAACATAGTGTAAAGGAATAAAAGGATCCTCCCTACTCAAAATAAATAGATTTTCTAGGCAGTTAGCCTTTGATCGACGGCGGTAGCCGTCGGGCTAACTGCCATAAAACATGCCAGAGGCATGATTTATTTTGAGTGAAATGTTATTGCTGACTATCCTCTAGGTATTCCATCAGGCATTTCACTTGGTATATTGGGGCGATTATCATGCCATATAATACAGCGGAAAATATGAAGTCGACATATTAAAGCCCGACGACAACTCACACTACTTCCTCCATGTTGCCCTACACATTTCCATCTATGAAACTCATCACGTTCAGTTACATCCTGAATAGCTCCTGAGCGACAACCATGACCTCTTGGTTTTGTGTTACATTTACCATTGATAGGTCTATTTCTCTGACAAGATTGATTTGTGCCACCATTGAGTCCTTCACAAGTCCATCTAAATAGATCATCTGTATCTGCATGTCCGTTGGGATTAGATCTTCCTGCAGAACAAGCATATTTTTGAGCGGTATTACATACACCGTTTATAGTTTTAGGTTTTTGACAATTCGTCGCTGTTGTTCCACCATGTTCTCCTACACAATGCCACTTATAATCTGTGCGGGTATCGGCAATGGCATTGTCATTGGCTTGCCCACTTTGACAACCATTGCGTACTTCGTTGTTGCAAGCCCCATTGACAGGTTTGTGTTTTTGACAATTCGTCGCTGTTGTTCCACCATGCTGTCCCACACATTGCCACTTATAATGCATATCTGTATCTTCAATGGCACCATCGTTAGCCTGTCCGGCTTGACAACCATTGCGTACATCATTATTGCAAGCTCCATTGACAGGTTTGCGTTTTTGACAATTCGTCGCTGTTGTTCCACCATGTTGCCCTACACAATGCCACTTATAATCTGTGCGGGTATCAGCAATAGCGTTGTCATTGGCCTGTCCAGTTCGGCAACTATTTCTAACAGCATTATTGCAAGCCCCATTGACAGGTTTTAGTTTTTGACAATTACTGACTGTTGTTCCACCATGTTGTCCTACACATTGCCATTTATAATGCAGGTCTGTATCGGCAATGGCATTGTCATTGGCTTGCCCTACTCGACAACCATTTCGAACAGCATTATTGCAAGCTCCATTGACAGGTTTGCGTTTTTGACAATTCGTCGCAGTTGTTCCACCATATTGTCCTACACATTGCCATTTATAATGCATGTCTGTATCTGCTGCATCTTTGAGCGAACCACTTTGACAACTATTTCGGACAGCGTTATGGCAGGCACCATTGACAGGTTTGCGTTTTTGACAATTAGTCGCTGACGTTCCACCATGTTGTCCTACACATTGCCATTTATAATGCAGGTCTGTATCTGCTACATCTTTGAGCGAACCACTTTGACAACTATTTCGAACAGCATTATTGCAGGCACCATTAACAGGTTTGAGTTTTTGACAATTAGTCGCTGTTGTTCCGCCATGTTGTCCTACACATTGCCATTGATAATGTGTATCTGAATCTGCTAGATCTTTAAGCAGACCAGTTTGACAACGATTTTGAATAGCATTGTTACAAGCTCCATTGATTGGTTTAAGTTTTTGGCAATTTGTAACTGTTTGTCCGCCATGTTGTCCTATACACTGCCATTGATAATGTGTATCTGAATCTGCTACATCTTTGAGCAAACCAGTTTGACAACGATTTTGAACAGCATTATTGCAAGCCCCATTAACAGGTTTGCGTTTTTGACAATTAGTCGCCGTTGTTCCACCATGTTGCCCTACACAATGCCACTTATAATCTGTGCGGGTATCAGCAATGGCATTGTCATTGGCCTGTCCAGTTCGACAGCCATTTTGAACAGCATTATTGCAAGCTCCATTAACAGGTTTGCGTTTTTGACAATTCGTCGCCGTTGTTCCGCCATGTTGTCCTACACAATGCCACTTATAATGCAGGTCTGTATCTGCAATGGCATTGTCATTGGCCTGCCCAGCTTGACAACCATTTTGGAGGGCATTATTGCAAGCCCCATTGACAGGTTTGCGTTTTTGACAGGTTGTAGCTGTTCCACCATGTTGTCCTATACATTGCCACTTATAATGCATATCTGTACTAGCTATATTACGACTACTGGCTTGTCCAGCTTGACAACCATTGCGTATGTTATTATTGCAAGCCCCATTGACAGGTTTGAGTTTCTGGCAGTTAGTGGCACTTCTTCCGCCGTGTTGTCCTACACATTGCCATTGATAATGTGTATCTGAATCTGCTACATCTTTGAGCGAACCACTTTGACAACCATTTCGAACAGCATTATTACAAGCCCCATTGACGGGTTTAAGTTTTTGGCAATTTGTAACTGTTTGTCCGCCATGTTGTCCTACACAATGCCACTTATAATGTGTGTTGCTATCGGCAATGGCATTGTCATTGGCTTGCCCTGTTCGACAGCCATTTTGAACTGCATTATTGCAAGCTCCATTGACAGGTTTGAGTTTTTGACAGGTGGTGGCTGTTGTTCCACCATGTTGCCCTACACAATGCCACTTATAATGTGTGTTGCTATCGGCAATGGCGTTGTCATTGGCTTGCCCTGTTCGGCAACCATTTTGAACAGCATTATTACATGCTCCATTGACAGGTTTTAGTTTTTGACAGGTAGTGACTGTTGTTCCCCCATGTTGCCCTATACATTGCCATTGATAATGTGTATCTGTACTAGCTATGTTACGGGCTTGTCCAGCTTGACAACCATTGCGTACGTTATTATTACAAGCCCCATTGACAGGTTTTGATTTTTGACAATTAGTCGCCGTTGTTCCGCCATGTTGCCCTACACAATGCCACTTATAATCTGTGCGGGTATCGGCAATGGCATTGTCATTGGCTTGCCCTGTTCGGCAACCATTTTGAACAGCATTATTACATGCTCCATTGACAGGTTTTAGTTTTTGACAATTAGTTGCTGTTGTTCCACCATGTTGCCCTACACAATGCCATTTATAATCTGTGCTGGTATCGGCAATAGCATTGCTATTGGCTTGTCCAGTTCGACAGCCATTTTGAACAGCATTATTGCAAGCTCCATTGATTGGTTTGAGTTTTTGACAGGTGGTGGCTGTTGTTCCGCCATGTTGTCCTACACATTGCCACTTATAATGTGTGCTACTGTCGGCAATGGCATTGCTATTGGCTTGCCCTGTTCGGCAACCATTTTGAACAGTATTATTACAAGCTCCATTGACAGGTTTTAGTTTTTGACAATTACTAGCCGTTGTTCCGCCATGTTGCCCTACACAATGCCACTTATAATGTGTGTTGCTGTCAGCAATAGCATTGCTATTGGCTTGTCCAGTTCGACAGCCATTTTGAACGGCATTGTTACAAGCTCCATTGACAGGTTTGAATTTCTGGCAGTTAGTGGCACTTCTTCCGCCATGTTGTCCTACGCACTGCCATTTATAATGTGTATCTGAATCTGCCACATCTTTAAGCAAGCCAGCTTGACAACGATTTTGAACAGCATTATTACAAGCTCCATTGATGGGTTTAAGTTTTTGACAGGTAGTGACTGTTGTTCCACCATGTTGCCCTATACATTGCCATTTATAATGTGTATCTGAATCTGCTACATCCTTGAGCAGACCAGTTTGGCAACGATTTCGAACTGCATTATTGCAAGCTCCATTGATGGGTTTGAGTTTTTGACAAGTGGTGACATTTGTTCCGCCGTGTTGTCCTACACAATGCCACTTATAATGTGTGTTGGTATCAGCAATAGCATTGCTATTAGCTTGTCCAGTTCGACAGCCATTTCGAACTGCATTATTGCAGGCTCCATTAACAGGTTTTGCTTTTTGGCAATCTGTAGCTGCTCTTCCTCCATGTTGCCCTACACATTGCCACTTATAATGTGTATCTGAATCTGCTACATCCTTGAGCAGGCCAGTTTGACAACGATTTTGAACAGCATTATTGCAAGCCCCATTGATAGGCTTGAGTTTTTGACAATTAGTAACAGTTGTTCCACCATGTTGCCCTAAACAATGCCACTTATAATGTGTATTGGTGTCAGCAATAGCATTGTCATTGGCTTGTCCTACTCGGCAACCATTTTGAACAGCATTATTGCAAGCCCCATTGACAGGCTTAATTTTTTGACAATTTTCTGCATTTTGTCCATTTCGGCCCACACACTGCCATTTATAATGTGTGTCGGTATCGTGTGTGTCATTTAATTTGCCTGCTTGACAATCATTTGTAATGGCATTATTACATTGTCCATGTTCAGATATAGAAAACTGACAATTACTATCCGTTGTTCCACCATTTCTGCCAACACAATCCCACTTATGAAATCCATTAGCATTGGGTTTGCGTTGAGCCGTACCTGATAAACAACGATCTCTTTGTGTATTGTCACAACGGCCATTATTTGTGTTCCATTGACAGGAGGCAGTTGTTCCACCACGTTGTCCTTCACAAGACCACTTCTTTATATTAGGATTTTGACGATCAAAACCTGCATTGACGAATTTACCACTTTGGCAATTAAGAGTTAAATAATTACAGGCTCCATGTACTGGTTTTATTTTTTGACAATTAATGGCTGTTGTTCCGCCATGTTGCCCCAGACATTTCCATCTATAATGTGTACTGGTATCATCAATGGCACTGTCATCAGCTTGCCCAACTCGGCAACCATTTTGAACAGTATTATTGCAAGCCCCATTGACAGGTTTTATTTTTTGACAATTAATGGCCGTTGTTCCGCCATGTAAACCTGCACAATGCCACCTATAATGTGTGTTGGTATCAGCAATAGCATTGTCATTGGCTTGCCCTGCTCGACAACCATTTTGAACAGCATTATTACAAACTCCATTGCTTGGCTTTAATTTTTGACAATTAATGGCTGTTGTTCCGCCATGTTGCCCTACACATTGCCATCTATAATGAGTGTTGGTATCAGCAATAGCATTGTCATTGGCTTGTCCTACCCGACAACCATTTTGAACGGCATTATTGCAAGTTCCATTAATTGGTTTTATTTTTTGACAATTAATGGCTGTTGTTCCACCATGTTGTCCTACACAATGCCACTTATAATGTGTGCGGGTATCAGCAAGAGCATTGTCATTAGCTTGCCCTGCCCGACAACCATTTTGAACAGCATTATTACAAACTCCATTGATTGCTTTTAGTTTTTGACAATTGGTAGCCGTTGTTCCGCCATGTTGCCCTACACAATGCCATCTGTAATGAGTGTCTGTATCAGCAATGACATTGTCATTTGATTGCCCTTTTTGACAGCCATTTTGAACGGCATTATTACAAGCTCCATGGACAGCTTTAAATTTTTGACAATTGGTAGCTGTTGTTCCGCCATGTTGCCCTACACAATGCCACCTGTAATGGGTGTCTGTGTCAACAACAGCATTGTCATTGGCTTGACCTTTTTGACAGCCATTTTGAACGGCATTGTGACAGACTCCATTAATTGGTTCATTTTCACTATTAAGTGCAACAGATCCCCTTTGACATGTATGATGACTTGGTCTGTCTTCTGCAGTTCCAAAAAAGCAAATATCTTCATCTGTCGGACAATAACTATAATAAGCTTGCTGGTAAGATGAATCTCCTTTGATGGCTGTGACCTCTATTTCAAATTCTTGACATTCTCTGCTTGATATAGAATATAAAGGAGCAAAATTCTGCTTGGGATCTTCTATAGATCTTCTTTTGTCATCACCTGTTGTAGTTGTAGGAAACATATCAACTCTGCCATTAACACAGTTGATAGGGTATATCTGTGAGCCTTTTTGAAAAGAACAACTATCTGCTGCTGCAATATCAACTGCTATATACTGAGAAGATAATCTATCGTGTTTATAGATGGCATTACTTTCTAAAGACATAATAGCATTCTGTCCATCACTATCTAAAATAAGAGGCGGATTAAAATAAGGAGATGTATCTTCAGTGACTTGAAGTGTTTTTTGTCTGTAAACAGTACATTGACTCTCTGAAGATTCTACAGGATTGGCTTTGACTTCTAGGATTAAATCAGAACCTACAGAAGCTGTCGTAGGGATATTAAAAGTAACAGTTCCAGCTTCTGAAGTGATCACCTGTTGAGATGGTAATGTGACCCTCCACCGAATAGAAGAAAATAAAAGAGGATCTCGAATAGTGAAAGTTGCTGATTGACCTACATTTACTGCACCGCTTTGTAACTTAATTTCTAAAATATCAGTTTGGGAACAAGTTTCTCCTATAACAACTATTTTGTTAAATTGACCTAGTAGGTTATTCATGTCCACTGTTTTATATGATTTTGCAAAGATATTATAAATTCCAGGTTGAACAAAACGGTGTTTATAAGTAGCAGTGCTACTAGTGGCTTTATTCACAATTGTTTCAAAACCTTTCTTGATAGTCCATTGAAAGTAATTAGAGAGAGGATCTGCGTGAATGACCTGCATATTCACATTGGTATTAATAGGAAAATAATTAACAGGATCTATTTCATTCCCCTGTTCATTGATAAAGACTATACTTCCTTTATTACTATTAGGAGAAGATCTTATTTCATCATCATCATCTTCTTCATCACTCTGCTCCTTTTGCTGTTGTTGCTGTTGCTGTTGTTGTCGCTGTCGTTGTGGATTTTCATTATCTGAAGATACAAGAGAATTAGGCTCACAATTTTGAAATAACAAAATACATGTCAAGGTCAATAAAACCATAAAAGCTATGACATGTACCTTTCCATAAAGATGGCTTATAAGTTTATCATTTTGTGTTGACATTCTGCTTCCTATTCTATCTTTAACAAAATTCGCTTTATCATCTATGAATATTTTTTATGTATACTCTAGTCATCGGCAGGAAGTTTTTAAAACTTAAGACCTACTTAAAAAAAAATTATATCTAATGCTTTCCAAAAATAAAGTTGATAGATTTCAATGATTTACAAAAATAAAAAAAATATGTTACGGCAGTTTGAGTATTTGTGGTGAGGTTTTAGACAGTTCATTAAAATTGCTAAATGCAAAATTTGCATAAAATAAACAACAAGGTCTTGCTTTATAAATGGCTTTCAATTAAAGTGGCTTTTAAAATAGTTATAAGAGCAGTCAATTTGTATTTTTTAAGCTATAAACTATTTTGATGTTTTACATTATTAGATGTTTAATTGGTTTTAACTTTTTAATTAATTAATAAGAGGAGTGTCATGTGAGCCAAGCAAGTAAAAAGTTAAATTTTGCGGAATACATTTGGTTAGATGGGGCCAGCCCTGTTCAAGAGTTGCGTTCTAAAACCAAAATGTTATTTTATAAGGAAGATCGAGATTTAAGTTCTTTCCCTGAATGGAGTTTTGATGGTTCTTCAACTTGGCAAGCTTTAGGTAGAAATTCTGATTGTATCTTAAAGCCTGTCTTTTCAGCACCAGATCCATTAAGAGATGGAGAACACTATCTTGTTCTTTGTGAAGTTTTAAATGCAGATGGCACCCCACACCCTACAAACAAAAGGGTTGGTTTGTCTGATCTGATAAAAAAGGTGTCTGATCAAGACCCTTATATTGGTTTTGAGCAAGAGTACACTCTCTTTTCAGGAGAGTTGGAGTCAGAAATGTGGCCAGTGGGTTGGCCTAAAGGAGGTTATCCTATTCCTCAAGGTCCTTTTTATTGTGGTGTAGGAGCAGGTCGTGTCTATGGGCGTGAAATTGCAGAAGAACATGCTCAAGCGTGTGCCTTAGCCAACTTAAATATTTATGGTATCAATGCAGAAGTGATGCTTTCTCAATGGGAGTTTCAAGTAGGTTATCGTGGTCGAAAAGACGAACCATCTGATCCTCTCACAATAGCAGATCACCTTTGGATTGCTCGCTATCTTCTCAAGCGTATTGCTGAAAGTTGTGATGTTTCTGTTTCTTTTTACAATAAACCTATTTTAGGAGATTGGAATGGAGCAGGTATGCATACAAACTTTTCTACAAAAGCTATGCGAAGCAAAGGTCAAGGTCAGGGAATAGAGGCTATTCATGCAGCTATTGCCAAATTAGAAGCTCATCATCATGACCATATCAAGAATTATGGTCATAACTTAAAACTGCGTTTGACAGGTCTTCACGAGACTTGCCATATTGATGAGTTCAAAGCAGGGGTTTCTAATCGAGGAGCTTCTATACGTATTCCTTTGTCAACGCATCAAGCTGGTTGTGGTTATTTTGAAGATAGAAGACCTGGTGCAAATGCTGACCCTTATGTCGTTGCAACACAAATTGTCAGTACAGTTTGTGGCAATTAATTTTAAGTACAACAGTTTAAATTTTGACAAGTGGCCCTTTAAATAAATATAAGGGTCTTTTTTTATATTTTCTCTAATTTTAACTTCTAAAATAACAGGTCATTAAAAAGAAATTTTAAGAATAAAATGATCGTTTCTGTCTTGCAGTATGGATGGACTTCCATTTATCAACAGATGACATACTGTTTTTATTTTTAACTTTTGTGTCTATTATAGATAAAACTATATACCAAACTATAGATGCTAAACTTGTTGCAAAAAGTATTTTAAGCATAAATGTAAATACCTCCTTAATTCTGATAACCCTCTATAATATATTATAGCAATTACTATGCCAAATAATAATGCACTTATTGGCTATAACAGTGTCTAATCTTTAGACAAGTGTTAATATCTTTTAAACACTTACAACTGTAGCAAATATTTTGACTTAAAAGAGAGCCGCTCATCTCTCAAGTATTAAAATATTTTACCTTCAGTGTTTGTTGTATATTATTCATACAATAAGGCTATAGACTTTTGTAGAGAATTATCTTCTGCCCTTCAAAAAATCTTTATGCAAAAGCTATACTAAAGTATGAATTTACATTAAAGAGGTGTCCCTTGTTTAAAACTCTACATATTTGTCTTGAAGTCTATGGTTGTTGCACCTTAGAAATAGATAATGTTTTTAGTTCCCTCTACGACCATATCAAACCTTGGACTCTTATTCCTAGTCCACCTCACAAAACCAATCTTTTAATTGTATCAGGTTGGCTTGCTCCACAACTTCAAACACATATTAAATTAGTTTATGAAAAACTTCTCACAGATAAAAAAGTTATTGCTATAGGTGTTTGCTCTCTTTCAGGTGTTGTTTATCAAACAAAACAGCAAACAAATGTATCAGTGGATCAAATTTTACCTGTATCTGTTTTTGTTCCTGGTTGTCCTCCTTCGCCAGAGCAAATTATATCAGGAATCAAGCTCGCTTTAGATACTAAAATACCCAGCAAAAGTAAGGATAACTTTTTAAATGTTTACTGACGTTCACCCAAAGACTTCTTTAAACTTCTTTAAAAAGTCTGAATTACAGACTTCAGAAATTTCATATATTCAAGAGGATGATTTTTGGAATATATTTGTAAAGCTTAAAGAAATGAGACTTTGTCATCCGTTGATTCTTCTTAAAGTTCCTCAAGGTGTTTTTCTCTGTTTAAAACTTTTAAGGCCTTTTTTAGAATATCATTTTTTAGTTCAAACTTCAGAAAAGCACACTTTTTGTAAGAAACTGCAATCTTTTTTTGTTAAAGAAAATTCTTTTATAAAAAATCACTTCAATTTAAATATACAACATATCCAACAGGAAGCTCTTTTAAACAAAATGCAAACATTACCTCCTAACATGAGCCTTCACTGGTCTAGCAAAATAGATCCTTTTGAAGGAGTTGCTCTCAGTTGGGCTTTGGCCGGTGTTTATGAAAATGCTTGGCAAATTGTTCCTCCTTTTAAAGCGATCCTCTTGCGTACTTTTGCTTGTGAACTGCAAAGAGTTTTATGGGGACTGCAATATTTAAAAGGTATTTGTCAACAACTTCAGTGGGATTTTTGGAAAGATCTGTGGTTAGATTACAGAGAATGTTTTTTTCAAATACAAGAGCTGGCTTTTCATCATCGTATTTTTCCTCATTTTATTGTCATAGGAGGGGTCCATCAAGAGATCAATCAAGGCCATCAAAGACTTATTGAAAAATATCTTTTAGAAATCACTCCATCTCTGTCTGATCACATCCGTCAGTTTGTAGAAAAAACAAAATACCCATTAAAAGATTTTCTTCCTCTGGATAGAGATGAATTAGAAAAGGCGACATGGGGAGGAATGGTGGCTAAAGCATCACAAAGTTTTTGGGATGCTCGTCTTTTTGCTTCTTATGGATTAGAAAAGTATGCCCCTCTTTTACTTCCATCAAATAAACCTCCATTAGGCGACGCATTCGATCGTTTGCAATGTGTAGCAGACAATATCTTGTATTCTTTAAGACATCTTACAGTATTGCTTTTTGACTTATCAAAACAAAGCAACGCACCTCTTGCTATAGCCATCTGTCAAGAACAAATGAAAGATCCTAAGGGATGTGTTTTTGTTGTAGAAGGATCGAGTGGTCCTATTTATGCATCAGTATTTAATTGGCAAATAGATATTTCAACATCAAGGACGAGAGGTTATAAGTATTTACCTCATTTCTTATCAAAAATAGCAGATAAAAAAATACCTTTAGCTCTAGCTTCGTTGGGTTTCTTTGACAGAATAAATAAAGGAGAGCCGTTATGAAAATCTTTAAATTATTAAAACCTCAAAAGCCAATTTTTTTAAGGAAGCTACCTAGGCAACGCCCTTTTTTATATGGACTTGCAAAAAATAAATGTACAGAATGCCTGCAATGTGAAGTGGTCTGCCCTGTTAAAGCTATAGATATTATAGCCTTTCCTGAAACAGCACAAAAAAAAACACAATCTTCATCTCTGCCCGATAAAAAAAATATTTATAAATTTTATATGGATTTTTCAAAATGTATTTATTGCAATCTCTGTGTTCAAACATGTCCATCCCAAGCTTTGTTCGTACAACAAGGTGAAATACCTGTTGCATGTAAAAAGAGCCAACTCAAAAAAGACCTTTTAACAGAAAAAACCATTATCTCAAAAACTTAAAATTTCTATTGAAATTTTCATCTTATAAAAAATGCTCTTTGTTTTTTTATAATGGGTCGTAATTTGTCACCTTCTATATATAGGGGCCTATTTTGTCTAACATGTTAAAATAACTTGTATTTTTATAAGATATATCTTTCGAGATATTTGATCTGTCTAAAAAAACGACATATTGATCTCTTATTGTTCACTCTTTAAAAAATACAAAAAGCTAAGCAATTTTAATAATTTAGCTATATTAAGCCACTTGGAACAATTTCTGCTTTGAATATTATTAGAAGGTTTATTTTTATAAAAAATAATTATTAAAGGAGTGATTCTAATGGATCTTATAAGGCAAAACAAATGGCTATGGGTAGGTATTGTTTTGATATTCGTCGTCACGGGTTATACTTTTGGTTTTTTTACTTCTCAGTCAGATCTTGACAATCCCCGTCAATCTCAAACTCATATAGATCATTTATTAGATGAACCTTTAAGTTTAGATACAAGAGCACAATTTGGAACTTTAGTAACTAAGAAAAAAACTCTTAAAAGAGGAGCTCAGTGGGGCAGTCTTAAAAATATGATGAAAGGAAAGATTGCTCACACAACAGATAAAAAGAAAAAAGACAAAAAAGATAAAAAAGACGACAAGAAAAAAGATGAAGAAAAAAAGGATAAAGACGAAGAAAAGAAAGAAGATGAAGAAAAAGAATTAGATTTTGAAGAAGATTATTATGCTCAAGAAGAAAGAGAAGAAGTAGAAGATGATCATACAGACACAGGCTCAGGTTTATTTCCAGCAGCTTATGCTCGAGGAGGTCGTTTGAATAACCAGACACCTACAACAGTAGATGATTGGATATCTTATTTGACGGGTAGCCCTTCTTTACAAAAAACAAATCAATTCATTAATGAGCATCAATCAGGTCAAGTGTCAGCTAATGTTTTTCATCCTGTGGTAGATGCTTTAATAGAAAGTTCTGTTCAGGAAGTGAAAAGATTTGGTTTTCTTGCTTTATCCAGTACTCCAAGTCTTGAAACTTTTAATCATCTTGTGCGTATTTCTGTCAGTAATCATTCTGCAGACCAAAAAAGATCTGAAGACATCTTAAAAAACTATACAGAATTCCAACAACTTTCTGTTTTAATGAGAGCTATTCATTCTCCAGAAGACAATATAAGGCTAAAAGTAGCTGTACTTGCTGCGGAGTCTGCCACTAGGAATTTAAAACCTTCTGAAGCGACTGCACCTAAAGAAGGCTCTAATATTTCATCTAATACAGATGCGGTTTTGCAAGCCAATCAGTTAGTGTCATTGAAAAGGCAGAACCAAAATGAGAGTAGAATACTCTATGAAAGTTTTAGACAACAGCTTCAACGTCTAGCACAAAGTGACCCCAACCCTCAAGTCCGTCAGCAAGCTGAACACGCTGTAGGCATTATTGTAGGGTTACTACAACCTACTCAAATCCTTGAATAAAAACTGACTTTATTCTGAAATTTAGCACAATTATTTTTAAGATATTTTTTAAGAAATAACTATTTGTCATTCCATACTTTTTTAAAAAGAAGAACGAAGACTGTTAGGTAAAGTAGGATTAACTTTATCTACATGTGAATCTAAATGTGATTTTGATTTTTGATTTTTTGGAGTCGTTTGGTTTTTTTTATTTTGCATTGGAGGATTTTTATAAGAAACAGGGCCTTTTTCTGCCATTAAGTCATAAACATATTCTTTAACGGGAGCTTCTTGTTTCAAATGAGAAGGGGTAATTAATTTTGACAAATAAGAAGACATACTGCCATTTTCCGTTTGGATTATTTTAAATAAAATGGGAAGAGGAGCATAGACGCCCATTTTCCTTTCTTTTTCAAAAATAATTTGAGTGAGAGTGGATGCTGTGATGTCTGTTTTGGTTTTATTATCGACAACTCTGACATTTTTGCGAGTGCGTACCATATTGGCAATATCATTTAAAGTGACATAACGACTCCTTTGGGTATCATAAAGCTTTCTATTCTGGTAACGCTTAATGATTTTAAGGGGCATGGGTTGTCTGTGATCCTGAGGAGGATTTCTTTGAAGCATTTTTGATGGAGCGGACGGAGCGGGTGGAGCGTTTTGATTGTAGATATTTTGTTTTTTAACTGGATCCAAAATAGACCTCCTTCATTACTTTGTTTTCACTATTTCCTCTATTCCTATTATAGAAGATTTTATTTTTTTAATTCTTATATTTCTTACTTATATTTTAAAATTCTATTTTAAAATTCTTATGCTTATAAAATCTTCTCTTTCTATAAACTTAAAAACTCTTGTAAACTTCAAAGACTCTTACATAATCTATGTCTAAATGTATGCTCTTATTTAACCTACAGTTATAGAAAAGTCAAATCTTTCTAAAAATATATCTAATTTTTAATATACCTGACGCATGCTGTCAATATTTATTTTGTATTTTTGAAAATTTTACAGGGTTTACAGAGAACAAATGGAATATTTTTGAAGTTTAAATGGGTATTTTTAATATCTTGGTATTCTTAATACCTTGGTATTTTTAATACCTTGGTATTCTTAATACCTTTTGAGTTGAATCATAAGGGAGCAGACCACTAAAATGATACCACCGGTGATTTGGATGCCACTTAAAGGTTTACCTAAAAATATCCAGCTCACACTGACAGCTAGGAGAGGAAAGAATAGTTCTGCCACAGCTCCTATGCGGGCTTTAACAAGGCTAAGCCCTAGATAATAAAAGTACATACCAGAGAGGGCAAAGCCAAAAACCAAAAGGGCAATACGAGAGCCTGTATTAACAGTGATAGATGGTAAAAAAGTCAGAGTTTCTATTTTAATAAAGGGGATCATAGCTATCAATCCCCAAAAAAATCTACCTGCTATAATTTCTTTTTCTGTATAGCCACAAAGAGATAGCTTTTTAGCAAAAACTATAGCTGTTCCCCATCCTCCCACAGCAATAAGGGCATAGAGATAGCCCCATACTTGATCTTGGGAAAAAATAGCAAATCCTTCTTCTAAAAAGGGTTTTAGCTCATGGTAAGAAACGAGAAAAGCCCCTAGCATAGCTAGGCTACTCCAGAGAAGAAATTCTTTTCTAATTTTTTCTTTCAGAACAAGATAAGAGAGGCTAACAGCAATAATCAACTGTAGTTTTGAAATAAGGATGATGGCAGAGGGGTTGGCTATACCAATAGCTTTGGAAAAGAACAAATTCCCTATCCCTGAACCCCATGCTCCTACAATGATGAAGCAAAAAAGATGGCTCAAAGGTAAACTTTGGATTCTTTTGTAATGTTTAATGGCAAAGGGAATAAAAAGTAATGTGACGAAGAGATGTTCGTAGAAAACAATAATGGCAGGGCTTACTCCGCTTGCAATCAAAGGATATCTGATGAGAACATCAATAGACCATAGCAAGCATGCTAAGAGAATAAATAAAAATCCTTTAGCCTTTGAGTCATAAGCCAAATAACGCACAGGAGTTCCAAGGGCTACTTTAGTTACATCCATGACTTTTTGAGAACTGATCATTGTATCCTTTTTATTTTTAATCTTCTTTTAGTTTTGATATTTTTTCTTGCTATATTGGGGTATTTCTCATTGTTTCCCTTACATGGTTTCCCTTACATGGTTTCCCTTACATGATTGTCTTGATTATTTTTTCTGGCATAGTTTTTTAATGAAAGCTTTTCTTTTAGATATGATATTTGTTTAAAAAGCTATTATTAAAGGAAGTCTACTTAAAAATCAATAATGATTTTAATTTATTATAATGCACCTCAGAAGATTTCTTTATAGAGCGTTAAAAAATATTGTCGCTTGGAATGAAATAAAGATTATGAAATCTTGACTTGAGTCTTTTAATGCTTTAGATCATCTAGTATTTAAAAGGATATGTTGATATGTCTGTTAAAAATAATATTGTCAGTATTTACAACGATAAATAATGATGATCATAACAAAATCAATGTATAATATAAAAGGAGCATCTTAATGAAATATCAATGTCTTAAGGGGAAAAAGGCACTTATTTTTGGAGTAGCTAATGATAAAAGCCTTGCATGGGGTATTGCTAAGTCTTTACATCAAAGAGCTTGCGAGCTGGGTTTCAGTTATCTTAATGATAGGTTCAAACAGCGTATGTTACCTTTAGCAGAAAGTATCAATGCAAAGTTTATAGAAGAGTTAGATGTCAATAATCCTCAGCAAGCTGAGGCCTTTTTTCAAAAAAGCAAAGAGATGTTTGGTCATATAGATATTCTTGTTCATTCTTTAGCTTTTGCACAAAGGGATGATTTAGAAGGTCGTTTTATAGACACCAGTCAAGAAGGATTTTTAACAGCAATGCAGACAAGTGTTTATTCTTTAATACGTCTTGCCAGGTTAGCAGAGCCTCTTATGCCCAATGGAGGTAGAATTATTACTCTGACTTATTTAGGTTCTCAAAAGGTGATCCCCCATTACAATGTTATGGGTGTAGCTAAAGCTGCCCTTGAGGCTTCTGTGCGTTACTTGGCTTATGACTTAGGACCCAAATCTATTTGTGTTAATGCTATTTCAGCAGGCCCTGTTAAAACTCTTTCTGCACTTGGTATTCGTGATTTTAAAGAGATGCTTGGACAAAATAAAAACAAGTCCCCCTTAAGAGAAAATATCACAATTGAAGATGTGGGTGAAATGGCTGCTTATCTCTGTAGTGATGGTGGGAAGCATGTCACTGGTACAACCATGTATGTCGATAGTGGGACTCATATTTTATGAACATTATGAATATTATGAACATTCAAAATAAGGCTATTTTTTTAAAAATATTATCCCTTATGCTTAAATATTATAAGATCTGTGGGGTATGTCGTTTAGGTTATAGTTTTTTAAATAGGCAACCTATAGATTGGTTATGCCCATCTTGTCAGGAATATTTTTTACAAGAAGCTCAATTGAGATCACATAAAGCTCCTGCGTATCAGGATGGACCTGTTTACTCTTTAATGAAGTGGGATGAACACAACCATGATTTTATATCTCGATTGCTTCAAAGCTTAAAAGGCAATTATAATAAAATAGGCTGGTCTCTGGTTATCAAGGTTTTTATGCAAGAAATACTATTTAATAATGCAGTTTCTTGGTGGAAACAGGCAGAGGTTATTGTACCTGCTCCTTCTCACACACACGATCGTCAACATGCTCAAGTTTTAGCAGAGGCTTTAGGTCAACACTTACATTTGCCAGTAGCATCAGAGCTTTTAAGCTTTGAACCCGTCGACGAAAAGTCATGGTTTAGGTTTAAAAGACAAGGGTCTTATAGACAGGCTTTTAAATCTAAAAGCCAGAGGTCTCAGGTATCTATAATTGCTCAACCGTCTAAATATAAAAAAATCTTATTTGTAGATGATATTTGCACTACAGGATCGACTATACTTGCAGCTCGAAAGGCATTTGGTCGGTTGATTTACTTTCAACCTTTTGTATTTGCTTGTAAAATGCAAACAATCAGTTTATAATTGATATATGATGCAAGTTTATATTGAATTTAAAATGTATTTTTTACTATTATTTGCTGTTGTTTTATTGCAAAGTTCTTTAGCTTTCAGTAAAGTAAATACACTGGATTTTACACCTTCTCAAACAGCTTCTACTTCACCTACTCTGGTGCGTCCACTGGATCAAATGGATCATTCGGATCATTCGGATCATTTGGATCAGCAAAGTGTGGAAAGTACATCTGTTGATGAAGATAAAAATCAGCAAAGTGCGGAAAGTATACCTGTTGATGAGGATAAAAATCAGCAGAGTGTGGAAAGTATACCTGTTGATGAAAATAAAAATCAGCAAAGTGTGGAAACTATATCTGTTGATGAAAATAAAAATCAGCAAAGTGCGGAAAGTATATCTGTTGATGAAAATAAAAATCAGCAAAGTGTGAAAAGTACATCTGTTGATGAAGATAAAAATCAGCAAAGTGCGGAAAGTACATCTGTTGATGAAAATAAAAGTCAGCAAAGTGCAGAAAGTATATCTGTTGATGAAAATAAAAGTCAGCAGAGTGTGGAAAGTATACCTGTTGATGAGGATAAAAAAGATCTTGATAAGGCAGAGGATGATTTTTCTGATATACTCAATGCTGTTGAAGCAAAATATACTCAAATGCAAACCCTGCAATCAAAGGTGACAAAAACAAATATTCTTAAGCTTTTGCAAAGGCAAAACGTTCATAAAGGGGAACTTCAAATCAAAAAAGGGGGCTTGATGCGTTTGGAGTTTAAAACGCCAGTTAGGTCTATTTTATTGATTAATACAAAAGGAAGTTGGCATATACAGTATCCTGATACTCCTGCATTTGATGATACTATTCGAGTGATCAGTTCTAAAACAAGGTCTATTTTAGAGCAGGCTTTATTATCTATTTTAGAGTTGGGTGATATTCTAAAATACTTTAACCTTTTAGAAGCTCAAAAAACAAAAGCTTCACAAGAAGATTCATCGTATGTTTTTAAATTAAAACCTCATAAAGATGTAGCATCTCTTCATCAATTAGAAGTAGAGATCAATGATCAATTTTTGATCACAAGGGTTACTTATCAGGATGCATTAGAAAACAAAACATCACTTCATTTTTCTGAAATTTCAATAAATAAAAAGATCAAAGATGCTGTTTTTATTTTTAAAAAGCCAAAGGATGCTGAGGTGATTGCAAGATAAAGACAGTTAATGTCATTAACATCATGTTTATCTGGGATCTGGGATCTGGGATCCGGGATCCGGGATCTGGGATCCGGGATCGGGATCCGGGATGGGATCCGGGATCCGGGATCCGGGATCTGGGATCCGGGATCTGGGATCCGGCAACCCGCCATCAGGCAGGAAAGGCGTTTTGTTTCCCTAACATTTCACTCAAAATGCATCATGCCGTCTGTTTCACTTGAAATGAGCCACACCGCTGGTGTGTTTTTTGGTGTTGCCTGCAAAGGCTTTCGCCTTTGACAAAATAGGCAACACCTAAAAAATCCGCTCATTTCAAGTAGGGCGGATCTCCTTGCTTCTTTACACCATGTTAGGGAAAAAGTGTTTTTATTGTCTTGGAAGCAAGCGGGCTACAATAAAGGAACTTTTTCCCTAACATCATGTTAAGAGACGAGGAGATCCTCCCCTACTCAAAATGAGCAGTTTTTTGCGGCATTGCTCTTTTTGGACAGCGATAGCTGTCAGAGCAATCGTCAGAAGGAAATCTTTTTCCTTAACATCGTGTCAAAAGAGGAAAGGATCCTTCCTACTAAAAGTGGTCAGGCTTTTGAGGCAATGACCATTTTGTCAAAGGCGAAAGCCTTTGCGGTCATTGCCCAAAAGTAGCCAGAGGCTAGACCACTTTTAGTGAAACAGAGGTGTGGCTCATTTTGAGTGAAACAACTATTTTGAGTAGAGGAGGATCCTTTTATTCCTCTACACCATGTTAGGGAAAAAGTGCTTTTATTACTTTAGGAGCAAGCGGGTCTGCGGAAGATCTCCAGCCTGCCCCCGCCTCCCACTCATAATATTCTTCATTTTTTTGAGAGTTACGCAGAATCTAAAAAAATAAAAAAAACAAAAAAAACGAACATCTTGTTTCCCTAACATCGTATTGATTTTTTCTGGGATCCGGGATCTGGGATCCGGGATCCGGCAACCCGGCATCAGATCCCAGAATTGACTTTTTCCTTAACATGGTATAAAGAAATGAAAGGATATTTTTCCGGGATCCGTGATCTGGCACCCTGGCATCAAACAGACAGGCAAGGATGAAGCGAATATCTTGTTTCCCTAACATTGTGTTAAAAGCAAGGAGATCCTTCCTACTAAAAGTAAACGGACTTTTGAGGTAGCCAGCCTTTGATCGACGGCGAAAGCCGTCGGGCTGGCTACCCAAAAGTGACCAGAGGTCAGTTTACTTTTAGGGAAACAAATGAAAACAAAGGATTTAGCAATTTCTTTCAACTTCACAGAGAGCTATTTGGGCATATCCTAATACACCTTCATTTCCATTGTTATTGAGATTTATTTCTTCATTTTGGAATACTAATTTGAATTCATAATGACCATCTTCAAGCTGTTGTTCTTGATAAAGATAAAGGCTACCATGATCGTCAGTATATAGAGCTGCTCTTTCTTCCGTCACAACACCTTGTTGAAACGTCAATCGAGTGGTGTGTGGAGCATCTTCATCTATCGCATCTTCATCCCATACACTGACAAAAATATCTTGACCTTGAAATTGGATTTCTATTCGGCTGACTGTTCCTGTGAGATATTCACCTAAGAAATCTTCTGCTACAGTTTCTATGGGATCGTCTGCATTCTCACTAGGGTCAGGTAACTCAAGAGGAATCCAAACAGAACGAGATCTTGTCATTGGCTGTATATCATTGCCTGTAGTAGATGGAACAACAACTATACCAGAATGATCAGAACATGCTGTAGTCAACATCAAAGTAAAAAATAGCAATATTGTATGTAAAATAGATTGGCTTGTTCTTTTATTCATTATTCCCTCCTCATTTTTATATTTAATAAACCCTACATAAATTATTACTTCAAATATCATGCCAAAATATTTTTTAAAAAAGACATTTTTAAAGGTAAAATCCTTACTTTTAAGCCATTTTAAGTGTGAAAAATAAGAAAAAACAAAAATAAGATTTTAAGTGACAATTCTGGTCCAACAACTGACTGTTTTTTAGACACTTTGCATTTCATAATACTCTAGTGTATTCAGATCAGAAGTCAGTATATGAAAGCATCTAGCGTCTAGTGTCTAGTGTATAGAAAGATTAAGGTTAGATAAGTAATTTATCTAATTGACCTTGGCGATCTAGTTCGGATAGTTCCTGAAAGCCACCAATTAAGACATCATCAATGAAAATTTGAGGGACTGTCCTCATGCCTGTTTTTTCTTGAAGCTTCTTGAAATCCTCCATATTATCTTCCTTAAAGCAAATTTCTTCAAAGGGTTGGTTTTTAGACTGGAATAAGCTCTTAGCCCTATCACAATAAGGACAATGATCTTTGGAATAAATGATAACTTTAGCCACTTTTATTCTCCTTGTAATAATAAATAAACACTTCTTTCTTGAAAAACCACTTAAAATAATTGTACAATACACCCATCAAAAAAAGACTGCAAGGAAAAGGAAAAAGTACTATGATCAATTCTTTGTCATCACAATACAAAAAAGCAGGCGTGGATATTCAAGCAGGTGAAAAACTTGTAGAGTGGCTTAAGGATACATCCCATCAAGTAGATTCTTCTCAATGTCGCTGGCTTGAAAAGCACTTGCTTTCTGGTATTGGTGGTTTTGCTTCTATTTTTAAGCTCCCTTCTGGATATAAAAATCCCTGCTTGGTTAGTTGTACTGATGGTGTGGGGACAAAACTACTCTTAGGTATTCAAGCAGGAAAACTTCAAGGGTTAGGTGAAGACTTAGTGGCTATGTGCGTCAATGATTTGATTGTACAGGGAGCAAGGCCATTGTTTTTCTTAGATTATTTTGCTTGTGGACAACTAGACCTTAAGACAACTAAGGATTTTTTATTAGGAGTGCAATCAGCTTGCAAGCAAGCAGGTTGTCTGCTTGTAGGGGGTGAGACAGCAGAAATGCCTGGCTTTTATTTAAAAGGTCATTTTGACTGTGCAGGTTTTGCTGTAGGTGTTGTTGAAGAAGATCAAATAATTACAGGCCAAGATATGCAACCAGGGGACTTTGTTTTAGGTATTGAAAGTTCTGGTTTTCATAGCAATGGTTACAGTCTTTTAAGAAAGATTTTTCATAATGAACCAAAATATTTACAAGAGTTACTCATTCCTACCCGTATTTATGTAGAGCCGATCCTTAAGCTTTTAGACAAGCAAATAAAGATTCACGGCATGGCTCATATCACAGGTGGAGGCATGGATAACATACAACGTGTTTTACAAAAGGGAATTTCTTTTACGATAGACCAATGGACGTGGCCTTCTATTTATAAAGAAATTCAACAGCGTACAGGGATGACAACAACAGAACTGCTTAAAACTTTTAACTGTGGTATTGGCTATGTTCTGATCGTTCCACCCTCATCAGTGGATGCTCTTAAAAAAGAATTAACCTTGTATGATTGGACTGTCCAGCATTTAGGAGTACTTCAGTCTAGCAACCAGCTTGATAGTTGTTCTTTAAATTATCATCTTGACGAAAAAATAGAAATGCAATAATTTTTTCATTCTTTATTTATTTTCCATCTGCTTTATCCGATCTGTTTAAAAATACCAAACAAAAAATCATAACTTTTAAATATATCTTTATAACAGAAAGGATGTTCTTATGAATAATTTTCAAGAAGATATCATACCACCACAACATGATCATATCGTTGCAGAATATTATTGTTGTTATTTATGTGGTCACGAATTGGCTTTTTCTTATAAGATAGATGAGCATTATCAAAAGATCACAGAGCAATCAGCTTGTAAAAGTTGTGGCTTTAAAAACAAACCTCAACAATTCCCTTTACAATAAAATTTTTTCTAAAATATATTCTGTTGTCTGTGTGGTATGGGCTATATCCTTATAGACTTTTGTCAGAGCTGAGCTGACTTGATTGGTCTTGAAAACTCTAAAGAAAATCACATTATGACCGATATATGTATTAGACAGTGATAGATAACTGTTTATAACTAGACTTTAAATAATTTCAAAACAGGTTAAAAAACATAAATTCTGCACAATGAAATACCATGCCATTTTTAAAATATTTAACATGCATATTATAGACTTGATAAATCTTTGTCTTAATAAATTAAATGCATCTTTTGTAATGATTTCATTCATTTGTCTTGCCTTCCAACATGTTGCTTCATGCAAGCAAAAGATAAACTATAAAATATTCTGTCTCTATTTTTTATGTAGTGTTTTCTGTTCAAATGTATTAGCTCAAATAACTGATCCTTGGCAACTCAATCATAAAAACAACAATGTATGGGTTTGGAATTTAACTGGTCAAAGGCAAGTGATGGGAACTTTTCAATCTCAAAATAGAATCAAACCAATAGACTGGAATAAAATCAAATCTAAAGATTTTTTCTTAAGTTTAAAACGTGACAAGCAGAAAATGTTAGGTCTGTTAGGCATAACTCATTGGACTGTGAATACTTCTCAATGGAAGAAAAGGTCAGATCATTATGAATTGACTCTAAGAGGATCCTATAAAAGTACCAATGGACAGCATATTCGTTTTTATGAAGTGCATTTATTTTATGCATCAAAAACACAGCAAATTTTAGTCTCTCACCCTCAGGAAGTACCTATAAAAAGGCATCTTGCTAGTCAATTTATAAACAAAGCAAAAAGGATGCTTTCTCAATGAAAAATATTTTAACTTCCATTTATATACTGCTTTTGTCCATATTGCTTTTTTCAAAAGCTGTTGCACAGGAAGCACCTTCTACTGAAGAAATTATTGAAAGTCTTAGATCTTCTCAAAGTGTGAGTTTTTCAATGCTCCCAATGATTCATGCCTACACAGATTTGTGTCTTCCTCGTAATGAGATCACCAATAATCTTACAGATATTTGCGAAGCTGTGATAGCTAGTCCTATTTGTCAAAATGTAGAAGAAGACAAAAAAATGAACTGTCAAACTATGACAGAAAGACGTTCTTTATTTGGATCTGCGGTGAATATTTGGCATTTTCTGAGAGGTTGTTCAGAAGGTGTCTTTAGCTCTGTGCAAGCACTGCTGGGGTTTATATGGGATCAAACAAAGAGCATAGTAGGACATATATCATCTTCAGAGGTGCGAGCTGAAACCTATCAACAGGCTTCTGAATACCTTGAGGGAGTGAATCTCTATTTACACACAGAATATTCAAAAGCTTATCAAGAAGCCTCTTTACCATTTAGAGAAACAAATGCATTAATGCGGATGAGTATGTCTATATCAAAACAGCTTTTAAGTCGTGTGATGGAGTTGATCTCACAAAAGTATCAAGAAATAGGCTGTCTTAATTTTGAAGCTAAGTCAAAAACTGTCTGTCAGTTTATTGGTGAGATATTTATACCTCCTGTAGGAGGTTTTGTATTACTAAAGCATGGGATCAAAGCTTCAGGAAGGTTTTCAAATATTGCTAAAGCTTTTGATAAATTAGATGATGTCACACAACAAGCAAGAGGTTCTCACAATAGAAGGAGATTAAATGAGGCAAGACATGTTCTTGAAAGAGACCTTACTCCTCAGCAGAGACGTGCTGTCATAGAAGCCCATGAAGTAGGTCAAAATGAGCCAGGAAAAGATGGAAGTCCTGCTAGAATAGGTAACTACACTCAAGCTCAGTTACGTCAAAAAGCACGTATTCTCAAAAATCAAGGGTTTAATCAGAGAGAAATTCGTACTTTGATGGAAAACGGCATTGTTGGTTTATCTGCAGCAGAAATGCCTGGTTTTATAGGAATGGTTAGAAATCTTTTTAGAAGAAATCCTTATTCCCCTCCCCCAGAGCTTCCTCCAGTAGCACCTAGAACTCCTCCAGTAGTAAATAGAGCTTTGGCTCCAAATACTCCATTTGAACAGCAACGGCAGAGATATGAAAACTATGCAAGTTACTTTGATCCGACTCCTTCTAATCGTCCTCGATATAGGAGAGATGTAACTCCAACAATAGGACAAGTAGTGGCTGTTCCTCGGTCTAGAGCTAGAGGAGGAGGACTTACAAATGGTACAATTCAAGAGATTCTTCCTGACGGTCGTGTGCGTGTGGAATTGTTGAATATGGGAGATGATCCCATGGAAATAACTATCATTGGACATAAAGATATTCATCCTCACTTGCTTCAAAGTCCTCTTAATTTAGATGTTCAAAGTATAAAAATAAATGATGAGGTATCAATCCATAGATCAAATGGCGAAAGATCCAATGTGAATATTGTATCTATTGACAATGATAGAGCTTCTGTCACTTGGACATCAGCAAGTGGAAGACAATATATGAAGTCAGTTGATATACAAGATTTGGGCAGACCAATAAATAACGGCTATGATGTTGCAAGACAGAGAGGATTATTACCTACAGAATCTATTAGAGTCAGAGGTGCAGATGATGTAAAAGTCGGGAAATTTTTCCAAGATCCAGATGGAAGACTTTTTACTGTTGCTAAAGTCACAGTCAATGGTGTTTCAAATCATCATATATTTTATAGGTCTAAATCACAAAGTGTTTTCAGATTGTTACCAGCTGTAAATAAAAGTGGACTTAGGCCAGGTTATGATAAAGGGATAGACGAAAATGCCCTCACACTCCCCCACGAGATTCAAGCAGCGTTATCAGAAAGAGCAAGATCATTGGATAGAAGTCAAATAGACGAGATGAAACCCATAGAATTAGACGGTATCGTAAGAGTTAATCACTCTTTTAAAGATCATTTAAATCAAGGAAAGGTGGGTGAAGACTTTCGCAGAGATACCATTATAAATCCTGGTGTTGAAAGAAAGATTGCAGACTCAGTCAACCGATTTTTTGCAAATCCAAGAGATGTTCGCATTCAAGTAGAAGCAAATAGACCCAATTATAGTCGCTCTACAAGTTCTTATAAATTAAACTCTCCAGTATATGGAGATGTCACAGCTTATGTTTATCCATCACGTAATGGTCAATTAGAATACACCTTATTAAAAGACGAAAGTAATAGAATTTGGTTTGCTGATGTTGGGTACAGAGGAAGTTCTTTATCATCACATGGGTTAAGGGAAGATGCTATTAATGCAGAAGAACTCACAATGCCTTTGTGGGAGTATTCAAAGCAAATACCAGACGGTTATAATAATAGAAAAAATGAGCGACGTGAACGTGATTATGTGAGTAGCTGGAGTTATATTCGAGAAATGCCAGAGATTCAAAGATGGTATAGAGAAAATAATATGCCCATTCCTGAATAACATTTTTTCACTAAAAGTGGTCTAGCCTCTGGCTACTTTCTGGCAATGACCGCAATGGCTTTCGCCATTGGCAAAATGGTCATTGCCTAGAAAGCCTGACCACTTTTAGTAATGAGGATCCATTTCTCATTTAACACCATGTTAAGGAAAAAGTTCCTTCATCGCAACTCGCATGCTCCCTAAAAACATTTGAGAAGCATACCTTGTTTCCCTAACATGGTGTCAGAAGCAAGGAGATCCGCTCTACTCAAAATGAGCAGATTTTTGAGGCATTGCTCTGACAGCTTACGCTGTCCAAAAAGAGCAATACCTCAAAAATCCGTTTATTTTTAGTAGGAAGGATCCTTTCCTTTTTTAACACAATATTAAGGAAAAAGTTCCTTCTTAAATGCTGGCAACCTCAAAAGTCCGTTTACTTTTAGTAGGGAGGATCTCTTCGTTTTTTTACACAATGTTAAGGAAAATATCCTTCTAATAACAGTTAGCCCTACGGCTACCGCCGTCATCAAAGGCTAACTGCCTAGAAAATCCATTTATTTTGAGTAGGGGAGGATCCTTTTATTTCTTTACACTATGTTAAGGAAAAATTTCTTTTATTGCCTTAAGAGCAAACAAGCATACAAATGAAACTCTTTTTCCTTAACATGTGGTTAAGAGACGATGAGATCCTTCCTACTAAAAGTGGTCAAGCTTTCTAGGCAATGACCATTTTGCCAATGGCGAAAGCCATTGCGGTCATTGCCAGAAAGTAGCCAGAGGCTAGACCACTTTTAGTGAAATTAACCGAGATTGGATCTGATTGTCTTAAAAAAAGTCACTTGATTACCTTTCTGAGACCCTGAATATTCAATGCGATCACTTAAATTTTTAACAAGGTGGATACCCATCCCTCCCCCTGACCTGTCTTCTATATTCCCTTCAGGAAGCTCAGGTGCTTGCCTTAGTAAATTAAAGGGTGGGGCAAAATCGTGAACACTAACCTTGATCTGTCCATCTTGAATACAAGCAACAATAGTCACTGGCCCCTTAGGATTACCATAAGAAAAAGAATTTAATACAAGCTCTTCTAATGAAACCTCTAAATCAAAAAGACTTTTAGGATTGACATTGTTTTTTTCACAAAAAGAATGAAATCCTTCAGCACACTTTGGAAATTCTTTTTCAAAATTGTTTAAAATAGATTTGAATTCTAATACACTCATAATCAAGCCATTTTTTTAATCATCATGTTTTCATCATATTGAAGATTTAGCTAGCATATATAGTGTGACACAAAAAGAAACAAGAGTCAAAGACGAAACAAACCACTCTACAATAGTCAGTTTGATAAAAAAATTATAAAAAAATATAAAAATAAATTTGACCTTTAAGAGGATATATTAAATTTTTAAGTAATTATAGTGGGTTATAAAATTTTTCATATAAAGCCCTTTGACTTGGCACGAAAAATAAACTATTTTTTAGTCCTGAGAAAGATGATACATTAAATATTTCACACCTTGTAATGTATCATCTTGAGTCAGTATTTATGTTCAATCAACCTAAACAAAGAGGTAAATATGATTCTAAACTTAGTATCAGTTTTCAATTATTCAGTACTTAGGTGCTGTTTTATTTTTTGTTTTATATATTGTTATTTTAATTATCCACAGACTGTACTGGCATTTAGCCCTCAGCTAGCTCAAGCACAACCAGTACAACCAACACAGCCAACACAGAGATCATCTGTGGTGTGCTATCATTCTCAAGACTTATTAGAAATAGAAATTGGCAAGGAGGCAGACTTTTCTACTCCAGAAGATCCTGTCTTTCAGTTTTATGCAAGAATGACTAGTCTTCAAGTAGATCCAAGTCGCTTAACTTATACTTGGAGAGTTCATTCCCCTGAAGGTTCTGTTATTTCTCCACAACCTATTGCATCCCCGCGATTGGTACTTAATCCAGATGTGTTTGGTACTTATGAGATCACTTTGATCTTACAAGATTCTTCTCAAAATTGTCGGTACTCTGTTTATATCTTTCAATATCCTGAAATGGATCAAGAAGACATTCAAATTCTTACAAGTATTCATGCACATTTTTTAGACAATCATTGGACATTTTAAGATGAAAACAAAGGATTGACTGTGGATTTTTCTTACATTCAAGAGCAGTTTCCTATTTTAAAACGCAAAATCAATGGTCAACCTTTGGTCTATCTTGACAGCGGAGCTTCTAGTTTAAAACCAAGGATTGTTGTGGATCGCATCAATCAATATTATTTAATGGGGGCTTCTAATGTGCATCGAGGGCTACATTATTTAAGTGACCAAGCTACGAGTGATTATGAAAATGCTAGATCGACTGTAGCTAGCTTTTTAAATGCCTCCTCCCATGAAAGAATTATTTTCACACGGGGTACCACAGAAAGCCTTAATCTTATTGCCTCTTGTTTAGGGGAAGTCATCTTAGAACCAGGGGATGAAATCTTGATCACAGAGATGGAACATCATTCGAATATTGTGCCTTGGCAAGTATTAGCCCACAAGAAAAAATGCACTGTAAAATTTGTACCGGTCAATAAATACGGCACTTTGGATTTATTAGAAGTGGAAAAGTTATTAAGTCATAAAACCAAAATTTTTGCATTTACTTTTATCTCCAATGCATTAGGCATAGAAAATCCTGTGCAGTCTTTAACTCAAATGGGTCATGCCGTAGGAGCTAAAGTTGTTGTAGATGCTGCCCAAGCCTTAGCTCATACTCCAATAAATATGCAAGAATTAGCTTGTGATTTTTTAGTGGGTTCTGCCCATAAAGTGTTTGGACCCACAGGTGTAGGGTTTTTATGTGGCTCTCAAGAACTATTAGAAAAAATGCCTCCTTATCAATATGGAGGAGGGATGATCTCACAAGTGAGCAAAGAACAAACGACGTATGCAGAAATGCCTCAAAAATTTGAAGCAGGAACACCTCATATTGCAGGTGTGATTGGGTTTTCTGAAGCTTTAAAGTTTCTTCAGAAATTTTCTTATTCTGCTGTGATGCAACATGAACAGACCTTAATTCAACAAACCTTAAATGGGTTAAAAGATATAAAAGGTGCTTGCTTGATTGGACAACCAGAGGCTGTAGGTGCTATCAGAAAATCTGCTATTTCTTTTATTGTAGAAGGTTGTCATCATCAGGATTTGGGGCAAATATTAAATAATTATGGAATAGCTGTGAGGGCAGGGCATCATTGCTGTCAGCCATTGATGGCAAGGTTTCAATTAGATGGGACTCTCCGAGTGTCTTTTAGTTTGTACAATACTTTAAAGGATGTTCAGTATTTCTTAGAATCTCTTCAAAAATCCATTCAACTTTTGCACGTTTAAGATTTTGATATATTTATGTCTAATTTTGAGTCATTTTTTAAAAAAAATATTATTTTTTTTCACAATTTATCAAAAAATCTAAGCTTATTTACTGTAAAAGCCGATAAAGAAAATGAGGTTATAGGTTCATAAGAACCTATCTGGTCTATTTACATCAATAATAAATTATTTTTTAAAAAGGAGTTTTATTATGACAATAGAATTAGTGATTTTATTAACACTAACAGCCTTTATTTATGGACCTATAACAATGGGAGAGGGTGGCCTTATAGGAAAAACTTTTAAAAGTGCTGGTCCCCATTTAGGAGGACGCATTGAAAGGCAGTTAGATACAGCAGCAGGTTTCCAGGAAATAGCAACTGGTAACATTGACAATCCATTGAGTTGGAGTGATCGGTAATATGTTGATAGAAGTTTTTACTTTATTTCTATTACCTACTTTAATCCTAGTGATTGGCGTGATAGATGATATTTGGCATCGCAAATTTCATAACTGGCTTTTTTTGTCTTTGCTAGCTTTCAGTATACCTATTGTAGCTGTAACTGGTGGGGTTAGTGGTTTAATAACTGGATTTTATGGCTTTCTAGTAGCCTTTGCTTTAGGCTTTCCACTTTTTTTATTAGGTGTTATCAGAGCTGGTGATGTGAAGCTTCTGATGGTCTTTGCTATGACCACAAGCGGACATGTTGTCTTCAATGTGATGCTCCTTGCTATTTTATGGGGAGGAGTGATGGGTTTGATGCACTCTGTGATCTCTGGTGGTTTTTTCAAAATTTTTAATAATCTTACGTTATTACTGATTTATCATCTTAAGCCAGAGAAGAGTTCTCTACATGTGATTCCTTACACTGTGCCTATTTGTTTGGCATGGTCGACACATATATCCATGATGGAGGTGGCCAAATGATATTTAAAAGACTTTTTATGTATAAAAGAGTGCAGCAAAAGCAATGTAGATTTTTATTACAGAGGACAGGTCAAGTGACAGTGGAACTCATTTTACTTTTGGTGATCTTTGTAGGCATCGCTGGAATTATTCGAGGTGCAATTGGAGATACAGCTGAAAATTTGATTAAAGCACCGTGGGAAAAAGGTATCCGTGGCATGATAGAAAGTGGTAACTGGGGTACAAGAGATGAAGCGAAAAAGATGCATCCAGGAATAGTTGATGATAGAAAAGTCTCTATAAAAGGAGAAAAGATTCAATGAAAAGTTTAAAAAACCAAAAAGGTGTTTTGGCATTTGATTTTCTTTTTGGATTTATGTTTATGGCAAGCTTTTTTATGTTGATTGTGATCTTGAGTTTCACTCTATCTGCTGTTGAAGTTCTGCAATACATTGCCTTTGCCACATCTCGCAGTTATGTGGCCTCTGATGTAAGTGAAGGTAAACAAAAAAAAGCAGCAAGGGATAAATATGAATATTTAATAAATGGAGGTATTTTTAAAATGAAACCAGAATGGTTTAACCTGCCAGACAAAGACGATAACAAGCTTATTTCTAATAACAAAAAAGTAGGAGATAGAGGGATAGGCACTTATATAGAATTCAATGCTAAAATATTATCAGTTGATTTGCCATTTTTAGGGGATACAACATCAGGCAATTTTATATCCAGTGTCAACTCGTATATTGGCAGAGAACCTCCCATGAATAAATGTCAAGAGTTTGTCCGGAACCGTCCTGATCTTATTATGGAAATGGATAATGGTGATATGTACAAAGCATATCAAAGTGAAATGAAGAAGTTCTCAGCACCTATATGGGATAATGGATGCTAATGAAAAATTTAAAATATATATTTTATAATAAAACAATAAGAGCTAGCCAGAAACTGGCCAGCCAGAGACTGGCCAGCCAGAAACTGACTAGTCAGAAAGGCTTTGCTTCTATAGAAGCTATATTATCTATTACAATTTTTTTGATTATGTTGAGTTTTAGTTTAGGTTTTTTTGGAATAGTGCATTCAGGGATTGTCAACTCTATTGCTGCTCGTAATTATGCATTTGATACATTTAATAATCGTACTTACTTAACATATCACAGAGATACACTGGATACTCTGATTTCTAATCAAAAAAATGGATTTAGATTACACCTTATTACAACAGATGAAGATGACAATCCAAATTCAAAGTTTATAGTGACAAAAAGACAGATTGCTTTTCCACCTAAAAAAAATACTACTTCAAATGCTGATCACAGAAAAATGGTAGAAGATGCAAAGAATAATAATGATAAAAAAAATATTACAGATTATAAATTTGACCCTGTGTGGATTAAAGCAGGTTATGGGATATGTTTGAATGCATCCTGTAAACCAAACTAGATAGTTATTAAAAGTAAAGAAATGATAAAAAGTAATGCATATATCCTAAGTCTATATAAAAAAATTCTTTGCGAGAGAGCAAAGCTAAAAAATAAAGCAACATGGTCATAAAAAGGAGTTAATGATGAATTCAAATCCAACTAGAACATTAGCCGTCTCATTAGGGGCAGGTATATTTGCTATGTTTCTTGTGTATAGTTATTCACAAGAGAAAAAAGCAGAATATGATAAACTCTATGGTGTCACAAAGCGTGTGGTGGTAGCTACAACAGAAATTTTAGAGATGCAAACCATTGATGATAGCATGATAGAGTATAGAGAAATCCCTGTTCACTTTATACAGCCAGGAGCGATCACCAATCCAGAGGACGCTATTAACACCATTGCTTCTGCCCCTATTCAGAAAGGAGAACAAATCCTCACTACAAAACTGCTTGCTCCAGGACCTGTCACAGGACTTTCTAGTCAAATTGCACCTAATAAGAGGGCTGTGACAATTTCTATAGATGAAGTGCGAGGTGTTGCTAAACTTTTAAGACCAGGCGATCGTGTTGATATACTAGCGTCTTTATCCAGCGGTACATCCACAAACCGCAAGGTAGAAGTCAAAACTATTATGCAAGATATTGTGATTTTAGCTACAGGGATCAATATCACAAATAACATTCCCCGTTCAGCAGAAGTGGAAGGGGATCAAGTCGTAGGCTATAGAAACCTCAATGGAGATATTTCTTTTAAAACCATTACATTAGAGGTCAGTCCTAAGGAAGCCCAAGATTTAGTATTTTTACAAATAGCTTCACCTGGAGGCATTTATCTCACACTTCGCAACACTATTGATCGCTCAAGCTCAAAATCACCTACAAGTACAATGAATTCTCTTTTGGGAAGAATTGCCACAACAACAAAGGTCAGACAACAAGCATTTAATCCTGCTAACTTACCTCCACCCATTCAAAAACAAGGGCGGTAATGATGAAACAAAGAATATATTTATTTTTAGGTTTATTGACTTTGTCGTCTGATTTTTTTTATACAGATGTGGCTTTGGCCCAACGTAATAAAGAACCTAAAAAGGATCGCAAGTACATTAATCTTGTTGTAGGACTTGACGAAAATGTCAAAATGCCTTACATGCCTCGCAAATATACTTTTAAAGGAAACTTTAAAAGATTCACCTCAGTGAAATATCTCAAAGAATTTAAAACTTTACGTTTTTCACCAAAAAGACAAGGGTCTGCTACTTTAACTATTCAAGATAGGAGAGGACGTATTGTCTCAGAATTTTTCCTCACAGTTCGAAAGAGCAATCTCAATCGAGTAGCTAAGGAAATCCAATCACTCCTTAGTGAAATTGATGGAGTGACAGTTAAGATCATTGATAACAAAGTGATTGTGGATGGGCAGGTCCTATTGCCTAAAGAGCTAAGTCGTATCCACACTGTAGTAGAACAATATGGTAATGATAGGGCAGCTAATTTTGTCACTTTAAGTCCTGTCTCACAAAGGAAAATCGCAGAGTTTATAGAAAGAGACATCAATAATCCACAAATCCATGTCAGAAATGTTAATGGTAAATTTCTTCTGGAAGGGATGGGCAATGCTTCTGAGAGTAATAGAGCGTATCAGATTGCACAGGTTTATTTTCCAGATGTAGAAGTTATTCGAGGGGATGGTAAGGTGATCCGCCGGATTGGTTCAAAAAAGTATGTGATCAATTTAATCAAGCCTCCTCCACCAGCACCTAAGCAAGAAAAACCACCAGATAAGTTAATTCAAATTATGGTACACTTTGTAGAATTAAATAAAGACTATCAAAAATCTTTTCGATTTCAGTGGCAACCAGATATTAAAGATGGTTCAAAACTTAATTATAGCACCGGTGGTGATGCTTTGGGTTTGGGAGGAATTGTAGGAACTATTACAGGGACTATTTCTAACTTGCTTCCTAAATTAAATTGGGCTAAATCACATGGACATGCCCGTGTTTTAAAAAGTACCAGTGTGATTGTCAAAGACGGAAAGAAAGGAGAAATTAATCAGCTATCAAAAATTCCTTATCAAGAACTAGGTGAAGGGGGTACCACAGGAACAGCTTTTGTAGATGTAGGTATTACATCTACAATTACACCCAGTGTTAAAGGAGCGAACGATAATATTGAGCTAGAGGTCGGCTTTGATGTGTCAGCTGTATCAGGTCAGCTTAGTAATGGCCAACCTATTATCGCTAAAAATAAGATTCAAACAACTGTGGTTGTTAGGAGCCGTCAAAGTGCAGCCATTGGAGGTATTGTGTCTCAAACTAGTAACACAGGTTATAATAAGATACCAAATACTTCTGAAAATCCGCTTATTTCATTATTAGCTTCAAAGGATTTTTTAAGAAAGCAAAGCCAGTTTGTTGTCTTTGTCACTCCTGTGATTAAAAGTTCTGCAAGCTCAGGCACAGAGCGTATCAAGCGTAAATTCCGCCTCAGTCAGTAGTCACTATTCCTGCTACCATCAACAATTGTGACATTCTATTTATTTTAATTTATTGAGATGGGCTTTTGATTTTCATTAACTGTTATCAACAAAAATCGCCTGCAATCCTAAAGTAGAGGTCTTTAGGGAGTTGAACAGCTTAAAGTCCTAAAGTTTTATACCCTTATATGCTATCTTTATTTAAGAAAACAGTTATTTATAACCGAATAAATATAAGGAGGCTATGATGAGATCTGTGACAACAAATGCTCTCCTCACTTCTTGTAGAGATTACTTTTCTGAAGTGATTGATGAGGGTATGCAACACACAAAATTTTATCCTTCAAAAATGGCTCGTTTCTATCTTTTAGAAATCATGGAGCAGTTTTTATCTTCAGATAATTTATTTGAAATGGAAAAGCAAACAGGAGAGGATGGTCAACCTTCAACAGGTACTCTTGCAGAAATGCTCTTGACTGCTACCAATGAAAAGCACGGTGTACGCGTTAATCTTCTTAAAAAGCTTGCAGATACAAGTCTTTATATCAGTGGCTTTTTAGGTGATTCACTTAAATACAAAATCATTGATATTGACTATTATGCTGATATTGGTTGTGTTGCTTATCAAAGGTTATCAAAAGTGATTAAGGATGAGTCCTTTCAAGAACTTTATATGGAGTTTGCTACAGATTTTATGAGCTTTATGGATTTGCTGACATTTTTTAGTCATAAATCCAATATTCAAACCAATACCGATCTATTAAGACTTTACGATAGATATGTCAAAACAGGCTCTCGTGTGGCTAAAGAATTTTTAGAAACTCAAGGGGTGATCTCTGCTGGAGATGAAAACTCCTTAGATAGAGAAAAACTCAAAAAGTTTAATCAATAGTTGAGCATTTGACCATTGATTTGTGTTTGAGGTAGTTGAAAAACTAACGGCCATGGCATTTTTTGTATTTTTTACCACTACCACAATAACAAGGGTCATTCCTCCCTGGCTTTGCACCCTGTCTTACAAAAGGGGTCTTAGATTGTATACGGGCCTTCATACCATTACTGCGATCAGTCGCTTGAGGAGGTAAATGTCTTCCAGAAAACTGTGTGAGATCTTCACCACTTTGCATTTCCATATCTGAAGGTGCTTGCCCATACCCCATATCATCTTCTAACTCGTTGGTTCTATTAGCTACAATTTGAATCTTAAAGAGTTTTTCTAAAGTTTCTGTTTTGATAGCTTGATCCATAGTTTCAAATGCTGCATAAGCTTCTTTTTTATATTCAATCAAAGGATCTTTTTGAGCATATCCCCTTAAAGACACACTCTCTCGAATATGATCTACCACTTGCAGATGGTCTTTCCATTTGATGTCTATGGTTTGTAATAAAATCATCTTTTTAATTTGATCATAGTGGACTGCAAGATGTGCTTTTTGAGCTTCAAAACGATCCCCTACAAGAGATTTGATTTTATCTGTGAGTGACTGGCTTGTCCAATCTATCTCTTCATGATGAAGGTCAACAGCAAATTGTTGATGTAAAGCCACTCTGAGTTTTTCTAACTCCCACGTTTTTGGATCACTGGTTTCAGGAGCATATTGATCTAATAATATTGAGGTCATCTCCCCTAAATATTCTTTGACAATAGTGTCAATATTATCTCCATCTAATACTTGCCGTCTAAGGGCATAAATTGTTTTACGTTGTTTATTCATAACATCATCATAATCAATGAGATGTTTTCGAATATCAAAGTTATGACCTTCGACCTTTTTCTGAGCCCCTTCAATAGCTCTTGACACCATAGACGAAACAATGGCTTCATCATCCGGTACATTGAGGCGATTCATAATTTTTTGAATTCGCTCTCCTCCAAATATCCTCATCAAATTATCTTCAAGAGATAAATAAAACAAAGAACTCCCAGGATCTCCTTGTCGACCAGACCGACCTCTTAATTGGTTGTCAATACGACGTGATTCATGCCTTTCTGTTCCTATAATATGTAACCCTCCTGCCTCAATGACTTTCTTTTTTTCTTCTTCACACTGCACAATATACTTTTGATAAACCTCTTGTCGTTTGCTTTCATTAGGTTCTAAAGTTTTTGTAAGGATATCTGGATTGCCTCCTAATACAATGTCTGTTCCTCGACCTGCCATATTTGTAGCAATCGTCACAGCCCCTTTGCGACCTGCTTGAGCAATGATTTCAGCTTCTTTTTCATGATGTTTGGCGTTGAGTATATTGTGTTTTACATTCAGTTGAGATAAAAAATTGCTAATTTTTTCTGATTTTTCAATACTCACTGTTCCTACTAAAATCGGTTGGCCTTTTTTGTTCTTTTCTTCAATGTCTTTAGCTATGGCTTTAAACTTAGCGTTTTCTGTTTTGTAAATGACATCATCATAGTCTATGCGAGCAATGGGTTCATTGGTAGGAACAACAGTGACTCCTAAATTGTAAATTTTTTGAAATTCAACTGCTTCTGTGTCAGCTGTTCCTGTCATACCTGCCAGCTTGTCATACATCCTAAAATAATTTTGATACGTGATAGAAGCAAGTGTTTGGTTTTCGTTTTTGACTTGAACATGCTCTTTCGCTTCAATGGCTTGGTGAAGACCATCACTCCATCTACGACCTGGTTGCAATCGGCCTGTAAATTCATCTACAATAACAATCTCACCATCTTTGATCATGTAATCGACATCTTTGTTGTAAAGGTGATGAGCTTTTAAAGCTTGGTAAATATGATGTAAGAGTTCAATATGTTTGGGATCATATAAATTATCAATGTTGAGAAGTTTTTCAACTGTGTTATTGCCTTCTTCAGTCAACATAGCACTTTTAGATTTTTCCTCAATAGTAAAATGTATTTCTTTTTGAAGGCTTGGAATAATGCGATTGATCTTTGTATATTTATCTGTGGATTCTTCTGCTGGACCAGAAATAATTAATGGGGTCCTAGCCTCATCAATTAAAATGGAGTCGCATTCATCTACAATAGAAAAATAATGATCTCTCTGCACATAATCTTGAAGGTGATATTTCATGTGATCTCTAAGGTAATCAAAACCTAGCTCGTTATTGGTGGCATATAAAATATCTGAATTATAAGCTAGTTTACGTTCTTTATCTGATTGACTGTGTGTTACCACACCTACTGAAAGTTCTAAGAATTTATAAATTTGCCCCATCCAATCAGCATCTCTTGTAGCTAAATAATCATTGACTGTCACAAGGTGTACACCTTTACCTAAAAGTGCATTTAAGTAGATAGGGAGAGTGGCTACGAGAGTTTTACCTTCGCCTGTTTTCATTTCTGCAATTCGGCCCTTGTGCAGAATGTAACCACCAATGAGCTGTACATCATAATGACGCATTTTAAGTGTACGGCAAGAGGCCTCTCGGCAAACAGCAAAGGCTTCTGGTAAAATATCATCCAGACTAGCTCCATTAGAAAGCTGTTCTTTAAATATAGATGTTTTAGCTTTGAGTTGTTCATCAGATAGAGATTTGATAGATTTTTCTAGCTCATTGATTTGATCGACTAGTGGACGAATTCTTTTCATCTCACGATCATGTGAACTACCAAAGATTTTAACTGCAATTGCTTTAAGCATGGAACAACACCTAATACCTTTAAAAATATTATAACTTTTAAGAATTTTTACAGTCAAATAATCATCTTAAGTATTTACATTTTATTATAGAGCCTGGTCTTGCCTGGCTTTACCTGGTTTTGCCTGGTCTTGATTGGTCTTGCCTGGTCTTCATAACCATCAAAAATAAGTTTGACTTTTATAAAAATGCAGAGTATCCTATTTAAAGAAATCACATTATATTTGATATATTTAGATTTTGATAAGAATTACTTATAGTTTACAGATGTGGAGGTATTTTATGGAAATACTCATTACAACAGGCTTTTTTACTGTGACAGCTTGGTATTTAACGCGAGCTGTTGCACATATAGATAAGAGATTTGAGGCTATGGATAAAAGATTTGAGGCTATGGATAAAAGATTTGATGACTTTAAGGAGGGGTCCAATAAGAGATTTAATGACTTTAAGGAGAGTATCAATAAAAGGCTTGATGACTTTAAGGAGAATATCAATGAGAAATTTGATGGTGTTAATAAGAAATTTGATGATGTCAATAAGAAAATTGATGATGCTAAGGAGGAGTCCAATAGAAAATTTGATAATATAGATAAGAAAATTGATGATGCTAAGGAGGAGTCCAATAGAAAATTTGATAATATAGATAAGAAAATCGATGATGCTAAGGAGGAGTCCAATAGAAAATTTGATGATTTTAAGTACTTCTTTAAGGAGTTAATTGCTCCTATCAATGAAAAGTTAAATAACCATATCACTGATACTGACAAAAAAATTGATCATCTTCAAAATAATGTCAAAGAGATCAACCACAAAATAGATGAGATCAAGGTGCTTCTCACTCAGAATCAAAAATAACTTAGAGTTATTTATTCCATTTCCCTAATAGGATGTTCATCCGGGATCTGGGATCCGGCAACCCGGCATCTAAATGAACTTTTTCCTTAACATCGTGTTAAAAAATGAGGAGATCCTCCTCTACTCAAAATAAATGGATTTTCTAGGCAGTTAGCCTTTGATCAACGGCGATAAGCCGTTGGGCTAACTGCCAGAAAACATGCCAGAGGCATGATTTATTTTGAGTGAAACAACTGCCTTGTTTCCTTAACATGTGGTCAAAAAACGAAGAGATCCTCCCTACTCAAAATAAATGGATTTTCTAGGCAGTTAGCCTTTGATCAACGGCGATAAGCCGTTGGGCTAACTGCCAGAAAACATGCCAGAGGCATGATGCATTTTGAGTGAAACAACTAACTCTCTACTAAAAGTGGTCAAGCTTTCTAGGTTGCCAGCATTTGAGAAGGCGATAGCCTTCGGCTGGCAACCAGAAAGTAGCCAGAGGCTAGACCACTTTTAGTGAACCAGTGAACCAAGGAACTTTTTCCTTAACATGTAGTCAAGAAACGAAGGGATCCTCCCTACTAAAAGTAAACGGACTTTTGAGATAGCCAGCCTTTGATCGACGGCGAGAGCCGTCGAGCTTGTCCCTGATATCGGTGAAAATAGACGGCTCATAAATTAGTTTTTAATTGTTTTTTCTTTTTGTCAATAATAATTTTTTTTAAACTTTGTTCTAATTGTTCTAAATCTTTAAATCCTTTAATGCTTTTGAAATGTTTTTCTGCTTCCAATAGACTCACAGCAGACCATCTTAAAACTTGATCTGAAGAAGAACTCCAATTCTTTACCCTCCGAACTTTTTCCCTCACAACTGAAAAAACAGACTCAATAGGATTTGTCGATGATAATGACCTCCTTAAAAGTAATGAAACTCCAAGCTTGATCGTTGTCAGTGTCTCCATCTCTGCCTCTTTTAAAGATGTGAATGCTGAATGATTGACCCGCTTTAACCAGCTTAATAAAGACTCATGCTCTAACTTCGATGACAACTCATCTGGCATACCATGTAACTTCTTCCAACGACTCTTAAACTCTATGTGACGACTTGGAGGTAAGCAACTCAGAATATTTCTCTCTTTATGCTGAATACAACGCTGAACTACTGAACGATCTGAAAATACTCTATCTATTCCCTTCCTTAATGCTTTGCTACCATCAATCACAAAAAGATAACCCTTCTCTTTATCAAGACCACGACCTATAAGTCCCTCCAGAAGATCACGGCAAACTTCCCAACTCTCTGTATTGCCTTCTTTAAGACCTAATATAACCTTCTTACCTTGATCTGTGATTCCTAAGGCCACTATAACCAGCGTAGAACCAATACCCACTCCATCTATCATTATCGCTGGAAACCTGTACTTACTTAAATCACGATTGTTAATCGACTCAAGGGCTTGTTTAGATGACTTATTAAAAACTCTACTCACACTACTCCTAGAAAGTTTAAGCCCTCCTGAAATATCATCTAAAAGATGATTGTAATTCCGTGATGAAACTCCACTCATGGCATGTTTTAAAACACGATCACTGAGTATGTCATAGTGTTGAAGGGCTGAATAGATCTTAAGCCTCACTTCACGACCTGACTGCTTAACACGAGGCTTCCTAACCTGCAACTTTTGACCACCTGCAAGTATGCTACCTTTATCACTACCAGCTCTATGATATGGTGTATCTCTATGACGACCATAACGCTCACCGCAAAGCTCTAATAGCTCTGCTTCAAAAAAACCATAGACCGAACAAAGAATAGATGACTTGATCTCATCCTCTACAATCTGACGAATTTCTGACAAAGTATTGGCTGAAACTTGAAATGAATGACTATTTTTGGTACACTTCATAATGGCTCCTTTCTTTTTATTTTTAAAAGTTAATTGTTAATAAAATTTGGTTGGCTGAAATATGCCAACCAGGAGCCTTCTATCTTAACATCTTCTCTAAGAAAAATTCACCGAATTATAGGACATGCTCGAGCCGTCGGGCTGGCTATCCAAAAGCAGCCAGAGGCTGGTTTACTTTTAGTGAAACAGACAAATGTAGATATTAATATAGACTATGGTTCAATTTGAGACAGTTTTTGAAAAAAATTAATTATTTTTGCATTTCTACCGATATAATTTGAGAAAGGTATAGAAGCAAAAAAACGAGTATAAAATATATTCAAAGATAACAGAGCAGAACAAAACAAAAATTAGCTCAGTTAGAATATAATAAAAGGTATTATGAATATAATAAAATTAAAATCTCTTTATTATCTAAATCTCATTGTTTTATCTTGCATATTCATCTCTTGCGGAAGTGATAAAAATAACAATAATAATAACTTTAATAATAATCTAGAGGTTAATGTAACTAGTTTAGTGAATATGACTAAAGCTGTTAGGAATAAAGAATGGAGTTGGGGATGTGAGGAGTACAATAAAACAGATAAAAAAAGAAAATCCGTTGATTGCACCTATCGTCACGAGATCAACAAAAAGAACTCTCATAAATTTGCAAGCAGTGTGAAGTATAACGATACAAAGAAAGCAACTCAAAAAGGTGCATCTGGAGATGATGGTACAAAATATTATATCCATGTTCAGGCAAAATCTAAAAGCAATATAGTATCAAAAGTCAAAAGTGTTTATGCTCTATTAGATACAACTCCTCCAAAGGCTCCGCAATCTTCTAATGTAAAAGCTCCTATTAATAATAGTAGCGGAAAAACTTTTAAGGTGACTGTGAATAACCTTAAGAAGGGAGACACAGTGACTATTTATGTAGAAGGTGGTAGTAGCTCTTCAAACTTTTTAGGGTTACGTTTTTTAGCTTCTCTTTTTAGTCGTAGGAATACAGAAGGAGGGAATTGCAGAGACGGTAATGCAGTAGGCAAAGCGACGGTATCTAGTGGCACTTCTGTGACAGTGGATGTCACAGCAAAGGAAGGAACAAATAGCTACTATGCTCAGATAGTGGATGAGGCAGGCAATAGAAGTCCATGTAGTGAGGTCTTTGACCATACAAATACCGGCGGAATTTTAGAGGTGACAAAGATTGCAACAGATAAAAATCCTCGCAGGTTTAAAAGCTGGGAGTGGAGTTGTAGTACAGAGAGTACGCTTCCTTGTGAATATCGTCATGTTTTAAATCAAAAAATCAGTCATACATTTGATAGCAAGGCCACTTACTCTGCTAATAACAGAGCTAATACAAGTGGCAAAGCTGATGGGCGATGGTTTTTACATGTTCAAGCTAAAAATTCGAAGAGAGAATCAAATATCAAATCTGTGTTTGTGAGGATTGATAAAACAAAGCCTGAAACTCCAAATACTGATTCAGTTAAAGTCACCCTTCTCAATCGTCAGACACATTCTTTGAGAGTGACTTTTAGAGATCTCATGCAAGGAGATCGCGTTTTTCTTTATAATGTATCAAATTGCCAGAGTAGCTCTTTGGGAACGACCACAGTAGGAGATAATAATGAGGGTGTGGTTACCCTGACAGCAACTGGCAGTCGCCAGAATTACTATGCTCGTGTCATAGATGAGGCGGGTAATAGGAGTGGATGTGGGCAGGTCTTTACATATCCAGAAAATGTGTTACCGCTATTGCCTACAGTGACAGGTCTAGAAAGTGATCAGACTCTTAGAAGAGTGAAAAGCTGGCAGTGGGGTTGCACTACAGAATCCACACATCCTTGTGAGTACCGTCATATAATTAATCAAAAAACCACCCATACATTTGCTAGCAGTGTGGCTTATACTATAACTGATAGAGCAAATACAAGAGGGCAAGAAACCGATGGTACATATTATTTACATGTTCAAGCTAAGAATGTAGCTGGTCCTTCTGAGGTCAAATCGGTCAGTGCGAAGATAAAGAAAACACCTCCAACCCTAGATAAGGACGAGAACTTAGAAGAGCCTGTCCCTGTTGTCAACAATAGGGCTACTAGGTCATTGAGTGTGAATTTTGAGGAGTTAATGGAAGGAGATAGGGTTCGCATTTATACAGATAGTCAGTGTTCATCTTCTATAGGTTCAGAGGGGACAGTGGATTCAGATGGAACAGTTACGATCGACATCACAGCAAAAGCAAATCGCACTACTTACTATGGAAAAGTGACAGATAGGGCAGGCAATAGGAGCGGATGTACTCAGCTATTTACATATCCTCCTGAAATTCTTGCTCCGCGTTTAGAGCTAGATGATACTCCTCTTGCCAATCCTTCTAATAACTACTTACATGATAGACCTACATTCAAAGTAAGTAATGTAGAAGCTGGAGATACAGTGCTTCTTTATAAGCTTGAAGGTGAGACTGAATGTACTGGCACAGAATGTTGCAATAAAAATACAAGCGGGATAGACCTAGTGGCAAGTGCTGTATATCCAAGTACTGGTGGTGCAGATTTTACAATTCAGGTCGGTGATCAAATAAATAGTAACCCTCTCGATGAAAGTGAACTGGAATATCCTGATAATTTTGTCATAGAACCAGAGGAGTTTACTTTTTATGTTGAAAGAAAATACACAGATGAAGATGGTGAGGAAGTTTCAAAATGTAGCAAGGAAAATAATGAAGGTGAATCTACTGAACAACAAAATAAAAAATCCGTAGCCTATAACCTCTGGCCTTGGCAACCTATCCATGTAGGAGGAGGTACTGGAGGTGATCCTTTAGGTTGTCTTTTATCAAAAGAGGGTGAAGTGAGTTGTTGGTGGTATGGTACTATCTTTAACGGATTAGAAAAGCACAAAAACCAATGTTTGCCTTCTGGAGGTCGGATTGATAACAATGACAATTCTGATAGCTATCCAAATACAGCAGATAAGCTTATGGCCATCTTTAATCCCAATCAATTAGAGAAGAAAATTGATTTGGGGTGCAGAAGTGGTAGTGGTTCAGATTGTCCAAAATATAAAGCCATTGCTTTAAGTGCAGGAGGACAAAGTTTTTGGGCAGCCTTTGGTACTGGTGTTCCTTCAGGACTAGGACATATTTGTGTACTTTTAGATGATCAAAAAGTCAAATGTTGGGGGCGTAACAATCATGGCCAATTAGGGCAAGATGATGAGCTTGACAAAAATGATCCTGCTGAACTTAATCCAATTAATTTAGGGACAAACTTAAGGGCCAAAGCTATTTCAGCAGGTGGACTGCATACCTGTGTACTTTTAGATGACTTTGATGATGATAATGCTGATGATAATAAAATAAAATGCTGGGGAAATAATCAACACGGGCAATTAGGGCAGGATAATACAACTAGCAGTGATAATCCTGCTGATATTGATCCGGTTGTTTTAGGGACAGACTTAAGAGCAAAAGCTATTTCAGCAGGTGCAGCTCATACCTGTGCAATTTTAGATGATACCTCTGGTACAACAGATGATGATAAATTCAAATGTTGGGGATATAATGGTTCTAACCAAATAAATGCAGATAGGCTAGAAGCAGGAGTTAGTCCAAGTCAAAAATGTAGTTATGGTAATGGTAAGGGTTATAAATCTGGTGATAATAATAATGATGATAGTGATGCAGACACACATGTTGAGTGTGATAATTCAAATGGTGTTGGGGCTACAGTTGCTTCTATACTACCAATGGATGGTGGGAAGAAAGCTAAAGCTATACTTGCTGGAGCTTATGATACTTGTATTATCATTAAAGGTGGTGATGATGATGGTAAATTAAGATGTCAGGGTAGACATTTATTTTATTTGGGAAGATCTCTGGCTGATACAGGAACTGGTGAAGTAAATGAAGGCATAACGGTCAGTTCCACAGGTACTGCTCCTAATATTTATTTAAATACTATAACATTTGCAGGAGACAGAAAGCCTACTGCCTTCACACTAGGTGAAGCTGTAGGTTGCGGGTTATTAGATAATGGCACTGTCAACTGCTTTGGTGCGAAAGAAACAACGGGAGGAGGTTTTCATCCAGATAGGAATCTTTTAGATGATTTATCAGGGGATCGCTTAGGTAGCGGTAAAAAAGTAAAATATTTAGCCACAGCTAATACAGCACACTGTGCTTATGTAGAAGATTCTAATGCAAATGCAGAAATTAAATGTTGGGGAAGACAGGGTTCCACCTTCCAATCTCCAACAGCCGAGAATAACAGGATTGCTCCACAGATTTGCCCTCTTGAGGCTCCCACTCCTTCTCCCACTCCATAAAAAATAAAAAATAAACCTTTACTTTTGTTCTTAAATTTTCATTAATATTTCAAATAAACTGTTACGTTTTTAGTTTATCTACAACAGTAGAATTTTATTATATAAAGTTATCTTCCTTTACTTTGTAGTTCAAACAATTTATCTAGCCTATCATTAATTTTATCCAGCCGATGATTGACCTGCTCTGCTAATTTATCAACCTTTTGATCCAGTGCTTTGAGATCACTTTTTACTTCTTTGATCTGCTCAGTAAACTTTTGATCCAGTGCTTTGAGATCACTTTTTACTTCTTTGATTTGCTCAGTAAACTTTTGATCCAGTTCTTTATACTGACTTGGAATATGATTAGTGACTTGGTTTTCTATATGCTTTAGCCTTGTATAAATAGGCACTAGCAAAAGACGCAATATAATTATCAAACTGGCAAAACCACCTAACAAACTAGCAACTAAGACAAGGTATTCTGTAAAATTTCCCATGATGCCTCCTTTATTTTTTTAGTTTCGTTCTTGAATTTTCATTAATACTTCAAATATTGTATCAAGCCGATGATTAAGCTGTTCTGCTAATTTATCCACCTTTTGATCAAGTGCCTTGAGATCACTTTTTACTTCCTTGATTTGCTCAGTAAACTTTTGATCCAGTGCCTTGAGATCACTTTTTACTTCTTTAATTTGCTCAGTAAACTTTAGGTCCAGTTCTTTATACTGACTTGGAATATGATTAGTGACCTGGTCTTCTATATGCTTTAACCTGGTATAAATAGGCACTAGCAAAAGACGCAGTATAATAATCAAACTGGCAAAACCACCTAACAAACTCACAGCTAAAACAAGGTATTCTGTAAAATTTCCCATGATGCCTCCTTTATTTTTTTAGTTTCGTTCTTGAATTTTCATTAATACTTCAAATATTGTATCAAGCCGATGATTAAGCTGTTCTGCTAATTTATCCACCTTTTGATCCAATGCCTTGAGATCACTTTTTACTTCCTTGATTTGCTCAGTAAACTTTTGATCCAGTGCTTTGAGATCACTTTTTACTTCCTTGATTTGCTCAGTAAACTTTTGATCCAGTGCTTTAATTTGCTCAGTAAACTTTAGATCTAGTTCTTTATACTGACTTGGAATATGATTAGTGACCTGGTCTTCTATATGCTTTAGCCTTGTATAAATAGGCCCTAGCAAAAGACGCAGTATAATAATCAAACTGGCAAAACCACCTAACAAACTCACAACTAAAACAAGGTATTCTGTAAAATTTCCCATGATGCCTCCTTTATTTTTTTAGTTTCGTTCTTGAATTTTCAACATTTCAATTATTTATTTTTTAGTATTAAAATATGATGCTGATAATAGTATATCTTAATTACTCACTCCTTGCAAGTGTTTCACTAAAAGTGCTTGGCTCACTAAAAGTAAACGGATTTTTGAGGCAATCAGCCTTTGATCGACGGCGAGAGCCAAAAGGTGTAAGAAAAAACTTTTTCCTTAACATGGTGTTTATCCGGGATCTGGGATCTGGGATCCGGCATCCGGCAGACAGGCAAGAATGAAGCGAATATCTTGTTTCCCTAACATGGAGTTAAGAGACGAGAGGATCCTCCTTACTCAAAGTGAACAGGCTTTCTAGGTTGCCAGCCTTGATGAAGGAACTTTTTCCTTAACATGGTGTTAAAAAACGAAGATATCCTCTTTACTAAAAATAAACGGATTTTTGAGGCATTGCTCTTTTTAGACAGCGTAAGCTGTCAGAGCAATGCCCAAAAACAGCCAGAGGCTGGTTTATTTTGAGTGAAATATTAAGAAAAAAAAGTTTCATCCACAGACCGTTTGCTCTTAAGGCAATAAAAATAATCCTTATCAAAGTGACAAAGCTAATAAAAAATAGTCAATAAGTAGATGAAATATAAAGCAAGTAAGAAAATACCCAATATACGAACAAATGCTTTTATATAAATAGATAAAATCAACAAGCCCAATGTGATTCCAAACAACCAGAAATAATCATATTTCATAATATCTCTTGTGACTGTCAAAGGCATACACAAAGAGGCCGCTCCTGTGATGAGGAGAGTATTCATAATATTTGAGCCAATCACATTAGATATGGATATGTCATGTCTTTTTCTTAAAGCTGCTACAAGGGAAGCAGCTAATTCTGGTAACCCCGTCCCCACAGAGACAATTGTCAAACCTATAAGCCTCTCTGTCATACCCATAGCCCTTCCTATATGCACAGCACCTAATAAAACCAAATGAGCTCCTGCTAATAAACCACCAATACTTAATATGAGAAACATCCAATCTTTAAAGCTTGCCGTGGAAGGCTTTCTCTTTGTTTGGCATAAAGTATCTTGTGAGCTATCCCCTCTTACATGATTGATCACAACAGAATATAAAAATATAGCAAATAATATCAAAAACAAAAGGCCATCCCATCTTGTTAAAAACAAGTCCTGCCCTAAAATCCACAAAAGACAAGTAGCGAGTATCAAAAAAAACCATTCTTTTTTCACAGATACAAATGTGTTTTGTAAAGGTTTTAAACAACAAGCAAATCCAATCACAACCAAGAGGTTAAAAATATTTGAACCTATGATATTGCCAAGTGAAATATCAGGAACACCTTTAAAAGAAGCTATAAGTGAAGTGACTAATTCAGGTAACGATGTGCCAAGTGCTACAAGAGTCACTGTGATTAAAGCAGCAGGAATGCCTGTTTTTTCTGCAATAGTGATGATAGTTTTTAAAAGAAAATCAGCAGACAATAACAATAGCCCTAAACCTAATACTAGCTGTAGGAAGGCAATCACCATATCCATTTTGAATCCTTAAGTTTAGGTCTAAAGATGAGCATTTTTCAAAGACTTTTTGATAATATCGTGTTGATTCTTAGGTTGCAACTATAACTTAATTTTTATTTCAATGGACAATTGTCTTGATATTATAATGCTTATCATGCTTATCAATAAAAATTATTATTGAAAACAACAATTTTACAATATATAATAAAAGTATGTTGAGATATAAGATTTCAGGAATTATTGTCATTTGTTTTTGTATAGGGTGTTTGCCAAAGGCCTCAGATCAGTTAGAAAGAGGTCCTGTTTCAATACAGCAACTCAAAAAGCAAAGAGGAAATCCTCAAAGTATCCAACAAACAGCCTCAGGACAAACTGTCCATCAATATCGTTCAGGAGAAAATTTTCAAGTTGATCAAGAAGGTCAAGTCACCTATACCTATCGCAATCCTACACAAGAAGAGCAATCATTGCAATATTGGCTGACCCGTTGGAGAGAGCAAACATATCATTTCACTGCCATAAAAGAAAATAAAACTCACCTTCCTGAAAGTCTTTACTATATTAATTTAGATAACAATGAACGATTTGTTTATGATCAAGCTATGGACAAAGTGGTGCGAGTTATTTTTGAGCTTGAAACAGAAAGAGACCCTACTATTCACTAAAAGTGGTCTATTTCACTCAAAGTGAACTGACCTCTGGTCACTTTCTGGCGATGACCACGACGGCTTTCGCCGTCGATAAAATGGTCATCACCTAGAAAGCCTGACCACTTTTAGTAGGGAGGAACCCTTCGTTTTTTTACTCCATGTTAAGGAGTTGTTTCACTCAAAGTGAACTGGCCTCTGGCCACTTTTGGACAATGACCGCAACGGCTTTCGCCGTTGACAAAATGGTCATTGTCTCAAAAGTCCGTTTACTTTTAGTAGGAAGGATCTCCTCGTTTTTTTACTCCATGTTAAGGAAACAAGATTTCGTTTTTTTGTTTTTTTTATTTTTTTAGATTCTGCGTAACTCTCAAAAAAAAGTAATTAAGAGGAGGATGGGGGCAGAGGGATACTGGAGATCTTCCGCAGACCCGCTTGCTTCTTAAAAGCATTTTAGAAGCATATCTTGTTTCCTTAACATGGTGTAAAAGAATAAAAGGATCCTTCTCTACTCAAAATGAGCGGATTTTTTAGGTGTTGCCTATTTTGTCAAAGGCGAAAGCCTTTGCAGGCAACACCAAAAAACACACCAGCAGTGTGGCTCATTTTGAGTGAAATGTTAAGGAAAAAGTTCTTTCTGATGGCGGGTTGCCGGATCCCAGATCCCGGAAAGGTGTGGTGACCATGGCAGGATTCGAACCTGCGACACCAAGTTTAGGAAACTTGTGCTCTATCCAACTGAGCTACATGGCCTATTTCCTTTTGTTGCCGGGTTGCCAGATCCCAGATCCCAGATCCCAGAAGAAAGACCCTATCATCCTTTAACATCATGTTAAAAAAAGAAACCCTTATATTGTAAACATCAAAGTCAAACCAATACATTCCAATACATTAAAAGGCACCAATAGAAAAATGCAATCGACCTAAGCTCTCTTCGCTCCTCTTTCTTAACTTAAAGCCATATTCAATACTTACAGGACCCACAGGTGTTGCAATACGTATCCCTAAACCTACAGCATCTCTATATTCATCCTCTTGATGCCTTTGATCAATATTCACTCCACCTCCATCATAAAACAAAACACCCCCTAATGCTTTGAAAATAGCAAACCGTAATTCTGACTTTAAAAGATAAAAATAACTATAAGTAGGAATAGTTAAAGACATACTTTCATCCTCTAAAAGTCCTGATCTGTTAGGAATAGAATTCAACTCATAACCTCTCAGCGTCGATTGACCCCCTAAAAAAAAAACTCTTGATTCTGGAATCAATGAACGAGATCTATTTAAATTAGTAATATAACCACCCTGCATAGAGCTAGCTAAAATAATTTTAGACAGTAAGGGCGTATAAATATTAAACCCTCCTGAAAATCTCAGATAACGAATGGACTTGGTAGAACCTAACAAAGGATCTGCAAAATCTAAATTAAATTGAGAATAAATCCCCTTTGTTGTATTAAAAGGATCATTCCTATAATCAAACTCAATACCTGGTCCAGTAGAGCCGATACTTTGACGTTCAATTTCATCATTGGAGCGACCATAAAACCTCTTTTCTATCTCTAACTTCCATAAAGTGTAATTTAAAGTGACCTGCCTATTCACCTCGCGTTCTAAAAGCAAATCCAGAGCTGTAGAATCTTCAATCAATATATCATCACTACGCTGGAATAATGATTCTAAATCTCTTGAATGTACTAAATTAATTCGACCTCTTGTTCTGGAGCTAAAAATAAATGGTTCATAATAACTCATACCAACTGTATAGCCTAAAAAATTAACATCATTAGCATATCTTAATTCTAAACGTGTATTGATTCCGCGGGCTGTCCCCCATAAGTTACGATAACCTAAACCAACACTTCCTCGAAAAGTTAAATCAAATTCATTGTTAGCACCTAACAAGAATCTTAAAATGCCTGGATTTCTCTCTGTAACACGCACCAAAACAGTATGTTGAGATACTTCTGGTAAAGAAATATCTACATTAGAAAATAATCCTGTTTGTTGCAGGCGATATTGACTTTCTTTGATCAAATCCCATGTTAAAATAGATCCTGGTTGAAATGCTAACTCCTTTAAAATCACATCAGAGTTTGTCTTTTCATTACCCTGAACTAAAATATTTTGGACCTTCACCTCAGGTCCTTCATTCAAATCAAAGTGAATATCTGCTAATGTGTTATTATTATTATAAGTAATAATTTCATCAGGATTGCTTATTTTGAAATGTAAAAACCCCTTTTGAAAATAATATTCTTTAAGTGTTTCAAATCCATTTTCTAAAAGGGAAAGATTTAAAGGCTCACCTAGATTGAGCTTTAATAGCTCGAGCAGATCTTCATCTGTAGCATGCTGATTGCCTGTAAAATGAACACTCTTAATTTTTGTTAAAAAACCTTCATTGATAACAATACGTAAACTAACAGTTTTGTTTTTAGGATGAAAGGTTTCTATTAAGGATTGCATTCTTGCTCTTAAATAACCTTGATTTTGTAATGTACTAATAAGCATGTCTATATCCTTAAGTATCTGATCTTTTACGTAGGGTTCTGATAATCTTGTAAAATAAGACCGGTGAGATCTTAAGAGCTTTAGATAATAGGCATTTCTTTCTTTATTCAAACTCATTATTTCTATTGCTTTAACATAAAATCTATATCCTGGTTGGATATCAAAGAAAATACGATGCTCAAAATTTTCAGACAAGATATTTTCTGAAACAGATACTTTCACCTTAGAATATCCCTGACTTTTATAAAAATCTCTCACTCTTTGAGATAAAACTGTCGTTGAAGTCAGACCATCTACTTCATTTAAAAGGAGTGCCTTCATAACATCCTGAGAAGTCGGAGGTGGCTTTTTATAAGGTAGAGATGGGATAAATTCCTCATTAGAAATATTTAAATGAATAGAAAAGTAATAAGGATCCTTGACTATGTAAACAATATCTACTGTTTTTTTGTCGTCACTAAGATGTAAGTCATATTCTAAAAAAGTAGCCCTTAAATAACCTTTTTGAAATAAAAATTGTTGTAATTTATTTGTCACTTCTTGTAAATATTCCTTTGTATATTTTTTACCTACAAAGGACCTCACTCTTTTTAAAAGCAATTCTTTTATTTTTTGATGAGGTGTTACAAAATCAATAGAATTTATTTGACAAGGAAGACCTTCTTCAATGTTCATTTTTACCAGAACACTTTGCTCTTGAGTATCCTCAAAATTAAGATCTATTTTCACATCCAAATAACCTATTTCTCGATACTGCTCTTTGATTTTTTCCACATCATTGAGTAGTTCTTGATAGATGAAGACCTCGCCCTTATTCAATGAATTCATTATTTGGTTTTGAGATAACACATTATGGCCTGTGATCACAATATCGGCAATTTTTCTATTGGGTTGAGCTATAATTTTCCAATAAATCTTGTCATCTTTTTCTTCAGTGATCAACTCAACTGTTTCATAGCGTCCTAGTTTGAAAATTTCTTTGATAAGATAATTCGCTTGTGGCAAAGATAGAGAAGATCTTAATAATCCTCTTTGCGAAAGCACTTGCCTATCTTCTGGAGTTAAACCTATGTAAGTTGCAGGCTCAGAAGTGACGTGATCAGCAAATAAAATCATAAAACAAAAAACCAAAATAGCTTTGTTATTTATAAATCCAATAGCTTTTTGATTGTATTGATGATGCAAATGTTTAAAGACTTTTCGTGTTAGATGCATGGAGAGAACCTTATTTGAATTCTATCTCATATTTTAAATCTATTCCAAAGATGCTTTCACGTTCTACGTTATTATCTACAGGATAATCTGCTTGTGTGCGATCCAATAGGTGTCGTTTTCTGTTCTCCCATATACCTACAAGTGAAAAGTTATCATCTAATTGATATTCTACCTTGACATCAGAGGTAGGAACTTCTCTGACAGTATCTAAATCATCAGGATTGGCAGCTGAACCTAAATGTCGACTCACACTTGTACTTAATCTTTGTCCCCATTGTTTTTTAAAAGTTACTTTTGGTATATCTTCAAAATCCTCTGACTCTTCACTACTGGATGAAAAGTTCATTTCAACGCCAGCAGTTTCTTTGAGAGCCTTTCCCACTCCTGTCAAGCGTCCTGCATAATTGCCTGCATAGTTGACTGTCTGTTGCCTCATTCTCTCCCCTGATGAAATGCGTCCTTCGTCTTCTTCTGTAGTGGTAAAGCCCAAAGCAATTAAACTAATAATATCTCTTTCAGGCAAAGAGGGATTGCTCTCAAATGTAATATTATGATCCTCACTTGTCCCTTGTATGGATATATTAATATCATATTGTTTGACTTGGGCATTAGCAACTAAGGAGACCACAGGATTGACTTCTTGTTGTTCAGGAGGAAAACGCAAACTAGCTGATATAATATTAAAAGGTGTATCTCTAAATTTGAGAATACTATCTCGTTTAAAATGAATTGTTCCATCAAAATAAGGGTTGTCAAGAGGTCCAAGGAGCTTCAAGTCACCAAAAAATTCCCCTTCTACAAGGGAGTTAGCAATGGTTGCATCAGATTGAAAAAATGCATGCATATCCCATATAAATGCAGAGTTTTTCTTTTTAAATAAGGACTTTGGTAGGAGATAGGCATAACGTTGTAGAGAGGTATCAGGGATATCATCTTCAAATTCTTTTTCAACTCTAGCTTGATTGACATGATAAGTGCCTTTTAAAAGAAATGGGAACCAAGATCCGGACACTTCTATTTGAGCGTCCCCTTGTGTTGTTATACCTTCAGGAACATGCAATGTGATATTGTTAGCTGTGGCTAAAATTTTTGTAGGTAGATTACGCCAACCTTCCACAGCAATTTGGCCATTGGCATGGAACTGCCCCGTTGTCAATTGACCACTTAAATCTGTGAGAATAATATTTTCTTCAGAAAATAAAACCTCCATTTTTAAATTGTTGAGTGTATGAGGTATATTTTTAAGTCTAGCATCTCCATCATTGATATAAGCACTACCTATGAGTTGCAATTGATCCATTGAACCTCTAATATCACACCTTAGTTCTAATAACCCCCTTAAGTCTTCCAAAAATGGAGTTAAAAAAGCTATCATATATGTATCAATTTTTCCGTTGAGAGATAAGTTCAAATTATCTTTTTGAGAATTTTCAGCATGGACTCGAAAGTGTGTATTATTTCCAGTCAAAAGAAAGTCTTTGATACTCATCTTACCATATTCAAATGCAATAGATGTGGGTTGCTTTAAATAAAGATCATTTTTCCCTCTTTGCAATATAACTTTGTCTAGCTGAATATTCCCATGAGCCATCCAAATCCAATCAGAATTTGAAGAAATATCTACTTGACCTGATACAGATGTTTCGTATTCCTGCACCAAAGCTTCTTGATTGATGAGAGCAAAAGCTGGAGCAAAGTCCCACTCATTCATCTTCATTTTAATAAAAAAAGGTGCCTGAGCATGCCAAGGAATTAATGTCTCTAAGTTTAAAGTTTGATTTTCTAAATGGCCATTTATATGAACCCCTCGAGAAGAAAGAGTTATATTATAATAAGGTGTGGCAACAGGAAGTTCTGAAATATGAAAGCCCTCTATATGTCCTGAAATTTTCATTTCTGGTTTTAAAACATGGCCTTGTAAAGATATATTAAAGTTATTTTGACCAAAAACATCTAACCCATAGTCTTGTAAGGTTTCACTGTTTTCTAAATAAAGATTAGTTCCTTTGATCTGTACATCAATTTGTCCATCAGGATGCCCCACTCCTGATAGAATAGCAATTTTCCCAAGACTTTTGTGTATTTCTACTTGCTGGCTTTCTACTTCACCTTTTTGGGCCTCTACGTGAAAGATGATTTGGTCAAAAGATTCTTGAGCTATAGCTCCTTGCTCTGTAGTGATATTTAAGTTATAGCTTAATTGATGAAATTGAAAAGGACCCCATACTTTAAGGTAGGCTTTTCCCTCAGCATAAACAGGGAGAGGGAAAAGATATTTTCTTTGCATAATATTTCTAAGGTCAGCTAATTGTATTTTTTCAGAAGTGACTTCTGCTTCTAAAGTAGAAGATCTCAAATCAATATTCAAATCTCCTTTATACTGGCTGTCTTCAAAATGCCCCTGGATATTTTGAAAAGAAAGCTGGCCTTTTTGATATTGCATCGTAGATGTGAAATTTCCAATACCATAGTCTTCAAACCAAATATTTTGAGCTTTAAGATCCATAAATACAGTAGCATATTGAGAATTTCCTTGTGTTAAACCTGTGATAGCTGTTTGTCCTTCTATTTTAAGATCGGCTAAAGATTTTATATCTTTGAAGTTCAATTTTCGTGTTCCAAAACTAAAGCGAAAGCCTGACTTATAATTGACATGGCCAGAGACAGCTCCTATGGTTTGACCAATATCAAGACCTGCATTGATAATGACTTCACGGCTATTGATGGTCACATTGCCTGTAGCTATTCCTTCTTTAAAAGCTGCAATGCTTTTTTGATTGCTACTATGTACTAAAAAGTCACTTAAGTTTAAATGACTACCAATACATTGTATTTTAAAAGGAGACTTGAACTGGCCCTTGCAAGGCAGACGGCCTTGAGCATTTAACTGCAAGGGAGGAGGCCCTATATGAAAGTCTGTCAAAAGCTGTTTTAATTCTAAAGATTTGATTTGAATTTCTGTCTGCAATGAAAGCAAATCATCAAATTGCAAAATTGTATTGGATAAATCAAAATGATTGTTTTTGTTTTGAATTGTCCACTTTGTGACTTTCAAGGCATTTTCTTGCAAGGTCCCTTCTAATTGAAGCCGACCTAGATAAAAGCGATTCAGTTGCAAGCCATGAGCATAAGCCCTGAGCTGTGAATTTAAAGGGACACCTTTGTTTTGCTTTAATTGAGCAGAAGTTTCTAAAATGCCTTTGGTTTGTGTTATAGGCAATTCTGGATCAAAGAGAAGTGCTACTTCATGTAGTTGCTTGAACTGCAAACGGGAACGCCATTGCAACTGATATTGTCTTAGACAGTTATTGAATGTTTTTTCAATAGAGCAATGCCCTGCAAAAAGATGAAGAAAGTTAGAACTTCTACCTATATGTAAGCTAGATAAAAAGATATTCTCTCTATCAAAATGCACACTGGTTTTAAAAGTCCAATTTGCATTGATCAAGCTAGCTAGCTGTCTTTTTTGGTGATGATAAGTAAAAGAAGGACTGTTGACAAACACAGACCAATTGTTATTTTTATAATCTACCTTTAAAAAAAGATCTTTCCAGTTTATTTGCTTTTCATAGTGACGAATGTTTAGCTGTGTATCTTCTAAAATCACAGACGAAATAGGAATATCTAAATATTGAAATATTTTCTCTTTATCTAAACTAGACAATAAAGAGCGACTCTCTTTTTTAACGAGCTTTTTAGAAGACTTTGGCAAGATTTTAATAGCTAAATCTGCCCCCCGTATACGCACTTCTTTAATCAAAAAATAACCCGAAAATAAAAAAGAAATATCTAAAGTAATATGTAAGCTATCAATTGTAAAGTCTGATAAATATTGACGAATTTCTTTTTGGGGCTTCACTTTTATATTATAGGCATGAAAGCTCATGGTCAGTAAGTTGAAGTCAATATTTTCAGGTATGATATGGATTTTTTGGTCTTGGCTTTGGGCGATGATTTGGTCTATGGCCCAGCTTTTGATCAGAGGTAGGTGGTAGGCATATAAAAACCCCATGAGTCCAAAAAATATAAGCAATAAACAGAAAAAATAATATTTAGAATGTTTCATGCCACTTCTTTCCATTGGGATAATGTTAAATCGGCAGATTTAAAATCAGGTTGTTGTTTGACAATTTCAGACATCAGTTCAATAGCTTCATTATTTTTATTAAGTCCCCATAAGGCCTTTGCTTTAAAGTACATAAGTGATAAAAGCACATCAGGGTTTTCATCCATATATTTTTCAGAAAGATTATCTATGTGTTCTAAGAGTTCTAAATAACATTTATGGGCAGAGTAAACCTCTAACTTTAAAAAATCAATAGACTTAAGAGATGTCATAGACAGATCATGACATCGAGATTCATATTGATTTAAGACATTGAGGGCTTCTTGATAAGCTCCCATCACAAAAAGACTGACAGCTAAGTCGTATGCTAGATGAGGGATCTGTTGGGCTTGTTTCAAAATAGATGGGATAATTTCTTTTTGGGCTTTACTGAGGGTCTCTTGAAATTCACTTTCTACTTGCTGAAAAATACGATTGATTAAAAATTCTTCTTGAGATTTAACAGATGGCACAAAATGACTTTCAGAAGGTGTGTCTTTATATTCTGCTTCTTCTAGGATGGCCTGAGATGTGGTGATCTGATCAGAGGCTTCTTGTGATTGTGATGTATCTAAACTGTGTGTGTGTTTTATATAGGTTTGCTTTTTCTCTGTTTTTCTCTCTGTTTTTTTGGGGGGCTTTTTCTCTGTTTTTGATACACCTCGCCACTTTTCGATAAGATGTTTTTGAATTTTTTTAAGATGGCCCCTCCAATTATTTTCAATACTTTCATTTAAGAGGTCTTCGTCATGGCTCATAAAAGCTAGCAGTTCATTTTGACAGGATTCTTCTAGGCCTTGAAAGAGTAAATCGACAGATTCTTGATCAATATAAGTGTCAAATTTTTTAAGGATATAGGCGACATCTTGCAATGGAACTTCTTGACGTTTCAAGACTCTTTGGGCTATTTGATTACATAAACTAGCATAAAACCCGCATTGGATAAGGAATTGACATACTGTATGAGACTGAAGGTCATTGTAAGTATTAGAGGACCATTCTCGAATAAGTGTATCGGCAATAAACATTTCATCTGTTCCTGTAAGCAACATATCTTGAATCTTAAATTCCAGAATATGGGAAGGCTTTTGAGAGTGTACCTCAGGATGTTGTGCTTTTTGATGTGATACCTTTTGAGAGTGTAATTGGTCTTTCATTATATTTCCTTATATTTTAAATAATAAATAGCCTTTAAGGCTATTTTAAACTTCTTTTACAAATTTAGCAAAAACTTTGTGAGAAAATAAGGCTTAAGCAAGATGCAGAAAATACAAAAAAAATTAAATCAAAATAAAAAAATAACCGAAGTATAGATATGAAAATCTTAAAATTAACTTTTGTAAGATGGCCCTTGCCGGTCATATATATCACTCTTTCATTGCTTCTGCACACACTGGCAGTGAGCTTTTTAGCCTTATATCAAAGGGAAGCTCTGCCTGAACCTGATGAGCAAATGTCTTCTCTGATACAAATGACTTTTATAAAAAAAGCAGACGTTTCAGAACAGCTCAAAGTTCAAAAAACTCCTCAGCAAATAGTAGAGCAGAGGAGAGATTTAAGCTATGTTCAAGACAAAGCTCCTAATAAAGCTAAATTTCTCAGTCAATATCATCAGAAAGTCTTAAAACAAACAGCATCTAGGGCTGGTCAAGCAAGTCAAAAAATGCCTATATCTCAACAGAAGGCATCTTCGCCTGGATCTTCGTCAAAACCCTATCCGTCTGTTTCGGATTTGATGCCAAAGACTCGCTGGGAGCATTATATGCAAAAGACAGAAAGCCAAAAACAATTTACAAAGAGAGAAACAAAACAAAACAGGCAGATCAGTAGTCTAGGGTTTAATATTCAAGCTGGAGACAGCAGTGATTACTTAGAAGATATAGAAGATGGTGAGCAGACACTTTTAAACACTCAAGCTTTTAAATTTTATACATATTACGCTCGCATTAAAGAGCAGGTGCAACCTTCATGGGAATCTATGATCGAGGAAAAGGTCAGAAATATTTTATTAAAAGGTGAGATTTTTTTAGCATCTCAACAAAAAACTAGTTTATTAATCACTTTAGATCGTTTTGGTGTTTTAGTGGGTATTCAGGTTTTAAAAAAATCTCAAATCACAGACTTTGATCATATTGCAGTTGAGAGTTTTCAAATGACAGCACCTTTCCCTCACCCTCCTAAGGGTTTAATGGATGAGAATGGCATCTTAAAAATCCGATGGGATTTTATTATAGGGGTTTAGTTTTTCTTTTTACTTGATTTCATACCATCAAACTCTTTAATAACTTGATCTGTAAGATCAAACTTTGGTTTAGACCAAAGGATTGTGATATCTGCTTTTTGTAAGATCATATCATACTTTTCTCTTTTAGCGATGCGGTCAATCACTGTGTGTAGCTTTTTTAAGATGGGTTCTGTTAGTTCCCTTTCTCTTGTTTGCATCTCAAGACGGCTTTCTGCAAGTAATTTTTGAAACTTCAGTTGTTCTTCTTGTAATACCATTTCTTTTTGTGAACGCACTTCATCAGAGATCACCATAGCTTGTTTTTTCAAATTTTGAACCATTGTCTTAAGATCACCTTCTTTGGCTTCTAGTTCTTTTTGTTTTTTTTGGAATTCTTTTTCCAGTTGTTTTTCAGCAGATTGGCCTTCTCGAGTTGTTCGGATGGCTACACTCATATCCACATAACCTAATTTGATGCCCAAAGTTTCTGTAGCGTCCTCTTTTTTGTTTGCCTGATCAGCTACAAGTACTTCTGCAAACAAAAAAACGCTCAATAAACCTGTTAAAATAATAATTTTTGTTAGTTTCATCGTTCAACTCCTTTATATTATTTCATTATATTATTTTAAAATTTTAAAAAGGTGCTGGCTTGCCCATATCAAACTGCAAGACAAAACCACTCTCACCTCTTTTCTTAGCGATAGGTATTCCGAATTCTATCCTTATAGGGGATATAGGGGTATTTAAACGGAATCCAAAGCCTACATTACTTCTAAAATTTTGTAAGTAAAACACATCATCTGCAAAACCTGCATCAAAGAATAAAACACCTTGTAAGTTCATGCGGGATACCAGAGGAAATTGTAGCTCTAAGTTATAATAAAATTGTTGTGTCCCACCAACAACTTTTTCAGCTTTTCGTCTTTCAGAATATTCTGCTTTACCTACAGTAAACCAATCATAGCCTCTCAATGTATCAGCACCCCCTAACCTTAAAAGTTGGTTAAAAGGAATGTGCCTTCCATGAGGAGCTTTAAGAAAAGCATAAGTCAAATTATTGCGAATCACAAGAGTTTTAAAAATTTCTTTGAAAAAACGTGCATTAAAAGACCCTTCTATGTATTTTTTACTCCCTCCAATCCCTGCATAGTCCAGAGAGGATGAAAAAAATACACCATTTCGAGGATAGAGGCGATCATCCCTTCGATCATACTCTAAAGAAATACCGATAACACTACGAGAGCCGTTAGCTGTATCAGGGTGATCATAAAAAGTCTTAAATGTAGGTACAGTATCATCAAAATTGTCATCTGGTGTCAGAGTGGTATGATAATATTTGTAATTGATAAATCCTCTTAGATAGTCAGCTAGAGGATAACCTAGTCGTAGGCCACCTCCTGTACGATTTTCTCTATAATTATCCTCCAACATATAAAACTCTGTATGATAAACGTCTATTCCTACAGACCATAGTGTATCTACAAAATATGGCTCTGTGAATTGAAAGAAATAATCTAAGCCCAAAGGGCGTTGGAATGCATTATAATTTGCAGAATTTAGAGTTGCACCTAATGCTAGACTCTGTCCTCTTCCGAACAAATTATAACTTTGAAGTCTGACAGTCCCCATAAAACCATTACGTCCATTGTAACCTACTTGTAGCTGGATACTATCTGTGCTACGTTCTTTGACTTGGATCTCTATATCCATAGTGGTGGGGTCATCAGGGTTGATTTTTTGTTGAAGAATGACATCTTCAAAGTATCCAAGTCTTCTCACATTGGCAAGGGATCGTCTTTTGTCTGTTTCGTTATAAAGCTCACCTTCTTTGATTCTTAGCTCTCTTCTGATGACCTTATCTCTTGTTTTTTCATTACCTACAATGGTAATATTTTTGATGAAAACTTTTTCACCTTTATCTATTTCAAAGGTGAGATTGACTGTGCTGTTTTCTTCATCCACTCGAGTTTGTGGTACAACGTTAGTGTAAGCATAACCTAGGTCCCCGTACATAGCTTGCAGTCGACTTAAGTCTCCTTGTAATACATTGTAGGCAAAAAACTCACTATCTTTGATAGAGACCTCTTTTAAAAGCTCCTCTGAGGAAAAAAGCTCATCTCCTACAACATCTACGTTGCCTATTTTATATTTCTTCCCTTCTTCTATAGAAATACGGATGGCAATGTTTTTTCTATCTGGGGAAATATAGACCCTAGGCATATCAATTTCTACATTGATATAGCCTTCGTTGTAGTAAAGGATTTTCAAAACTTGGACATCTCTTTCAAAGAATTCTTTGCGGTATTGGCCTGAACCAGACAGAAAGCTAAAAAAGCCCTTTTTTTTAGTTAGCATAACTGACCTGAGTAGATCGTCAGAGATATTTTCATTACCTAAAATAGTGATATCTCTGACTTTGACTCTGTCATTTTCTTCAATTTGAAAGGTCAAATCCGCTGCATTGTTTTGAAGGTATTGCAGATCATAATCCACAGAGGCTAGAAAAAAGCCCTTTTCTTCATAGAGTTTTTGCATTTTATCAGCAGCTAAGCGAATAGAAGAAATATTTAAAAATTGATAGGGCTTAATATCTAAAGCTGCTTGCAGGTCTTCATCAGATAGAGAGTCATTGCCTTCAAAATTAATTTTTGTGATGGAGGGTTTTTCTGTGATGGTGTAAGTGAGGGTTTGATCTGTATGATCAACTTTAATATTGTAGAAATAGCCCATTTGATAGAGTCTTTGGACATCTTCACGTACAGTTTGATGGAGCTGAGCTGTTGTGTAGTTAAAGCTTTTTTTAACTTTAATTTGAGTGAGGATAGCATCTGTTTCAATCCGGCTATTCCCTTTAACGTTGATCTGTTGGATGGTGTTACTGGCAGGCTGTCTTAATCCTTGATCTTCTTGTGTTTGTGCCTCTTGAGGCTTTGTCTCTTGGGGGTTTGCCTCTTGAGATTGTCCATAAGATAGGTCGGGCTTTAAAAAAGGTCCCAGCAAGCATCCTAGTAAGCAAGACAATAGGAATAATCTTTTTAAGATTAATTGGGGGAATATTTTCATCTTGTTTAGACTCCGGTGATCTTGTTTATTTTATACGCATCGCAGAAATTTACAATATCTTCCTTAAGAAGTCAAGTATTCGTTTTATTTTTTCACTCATTTTTTCCCTAAAATTGAACTAGCCTCTGGCTACTTTTAGTAGGAAGAATCCTCTCGTCTCTTTACACGATGTTAAGGAAACAAGACATTCGCTTCATTCTTGCCTGTCTGCCGGGTTGCCGGATTGCCGGATCCCGGATAAACACGATGTTAAGGAAACAAGATTTCCTTTTTTTGTTTTTTTTATTTTTTTAGATTCTGCGTAACTTTCAAACAAGAAGTAATTTAGAGGGAGGATGGGGCAGTGTGGGCCTGGAGATCTTCCGCAAATTGAGCTTGCTCTTTAAAAGCAAGCTCAATTGAGGACTTCGGAAGGCTCACACTGCCCCATCCTCAAGTAAAAACAAAATAGAAAAGCAGAATCGAAGGGCGGTGGGTGGGGTTAGGGAGTTAGCTGTTTCACTTGAAATGAGCCACACCTCTGCTTCACTAAAAGTAAACTAGCCTCTGGCTACTTTTAGTAGGAAGAATCCTCTCGTCTCTTTACACGATGTTAAGGAAACAAGACATTCGCTTCATTCTTGCCTGTCTGCCGGGTTGCCGGATTGCCGGATCCCGGATAAACACGATGTTAAGGAAAAAGTTCCTTTATCGCAATCCGCTTGCTCTTAAGGTAATAAAAGAAATTTTCTAAAATTCTGCCACAAAAACAAAAACCTAGTGGCACAAAATCTCTTTCGACTCATAACCCACTGATTTTACTCAACTTTATTTTTTCAACTGTCAAACTCAGCCAGAAGGCATAATATGACTTGTCTCATTTAAACCATCACATCCAAGTCAGAAAAATCAATAAGGCATAAAATCTTTATACAACAAGATACAGTGATCAATTGAAAAATTTAAATTATAATGATAGAAAAAATATCTTATAGGGAGAAGCTTGATATTTGATTTTGTTTCTTGATGAGGTAAAAATGGCAAAAAAAACAACATGGCAAAATACAAACCGCACAAAGGCTACCTTTCAGCTTGTCTCAGATTTTGCTCCAGCAGGAGATCAAGTGAAAGCTATAAGCTCTCTAGTGGATAATTTTCAAAAGCTAGATCATCAAACTTTGTTAGGGGTGACAGGTTCAGGTAAGACTTTCACTATGGCTAATGTGATTCAGAAACTCAATTTGCCTACATTGATTCTTGCTCACAATAAAACCTTAGCTGCCCAGCTGTTCTCTGAATTTAAGTTACTTTTCCCACACAATGCTGTAGAATATTTTGTCAGCTATTATGACTATTATCAACCTGAAGCCTACCTACCTGCTAGTGATACTTTTATAGAAAAAGATTCTTCTATCAATGATCAAATTGATAGAATGAGGCATGCTGCTACACACTCTTTGTTTGAACGTAGTGATGTTTTGATTGTCAGCAGTGTATCTTGTATTTATGGTCTTGGTAGTCCAGAAGCATATCAAAAAATGATGTTATCTGTTAAAGTCAACCATCAAATAAACAGAGATGTTTTTTTAAAAGAACTTGTACGTATTTTATATGACAGAAATGACATTGACTTTCATAGAGGGACTTTTCGCGTCAAGGGGGATGTGGTAGATATTCATCCTCCATACGAAGAAAATCGAGCTATTCGCATAGAGTTTTTTGGCAATTATATTGATCGTATTTCTTGGATTGACCCCATAAGAGGAACTCGTTTATCACAGCAAGATTCTATCAGCATTTATCCAGGAAGTCATCATGTCACAACAGAACAGCAAATTAAAAAGGCTATTACTTCTATACAAGAGGAGTTGAGAGGGCGGTTACAGCATTTGCAACAAAATATGATGGTATTAGAAGCTCAAAGATTAGAACAAAGAACTTATTATGATATTGAAATGATTGAAGAAATGGGGTTTTGTCACGGCATTGAAAATTATTCCAGACATTTTACAGGAAGGAAGCCTGGCCAGCCTCCTCCTACTCTACTTGAATATTTTCCAAAAGAATTTTTATGTATTATAGATGAAAGCCATATCACTATTCCACAAGTAAGAGCTATGTCACATGGAGATAAGGCACGTAAAACAGTACTTGTAGAGCATGGCTTTCGGTTACCTTCTGCCTTAGATAATCGTCCTTTAAACTTTGATGAGTTTAATGAGTTTTTAAGTAAAACCATTTATGTATCTGCAACACCCGCAGAGTATGAATTAGAAAAATCACTAGGCTGTATTGTAGAGCAGATTATTCGCCCTACAGGACTTTTAGATCCTCTTGTAGATATAAGGCCTGCAACCCATCAAGTCGATAATCTTTTACCAGAAATTAAAAAAGTCATTTTGAAAAAAGAACGAATCTTGATCACAACATTGACAAAAAAAAGTGCAGAAGATTTAAGTCAGTATTATGAGAAGATCGGTTTAAAAGTAAAATACCTGCACAGCGATATCAAAACCCTAGAGAGGACAGAGATTTTAAGAGATTTTAGATTAGGTGTTTTTGATGTTTTGATTGGCATTAATCTTTTAAGAGAAGGATTAGACTTGCCAGAAGTTAGTTTAGTAGCTGTGTTGGATGCAGATAAAGAGGGGTTTTTACGATCAGCTCAATCCTTGATACAAACAATGGGACGAGCTGCTCGAAATGTAAATGGGCATGTTATTCTTTATGCTGATGTGAAAACTCGTTCTATTGAAAAAGCTATGGAAGAAACAAAACGTCGTCGTCAAATACAAGAAGCTTATAATAAGAAACATCAGATCACTCCTCAGACAATACAAAAGAATGTAGCTGCTAGTTTAAAAGAAGAAACTCATAGCAGTATGGATTCTCCTTTAATAGATACAAGTGCTATTGACTTGCCAGCTAAGCTTTATGAGCAGTATAAAGGGCGAACTGCTCAAATTGCAAAAGACATTAAAATACTCAAAAAGCAAATGCAAGAAGCTTCTCAAAATTTGGCATTTGAGGAAGCAGCCCGGTTAAGAGATGAAATTAAACGATTAGAAATTTTAGACTTGGAAATGCGATAAAACATATTAAAATAAGTTATTTAATTATGCTTAGATATGTAATGAATGCCTTTTTTGTTTTCTTTACTTAATAATTGGCAACCTTCTGGTCGATTATTTTGATGATCTTTTAAGCACTGCACATAGCTTCTTTCTTCTACCACTTGACAATCAGGACTCTCTATATTTGCATCATCAGGGTTCATTTCGATACAACGTACAGAACAGCAAGTTTTATTTTCATAAATTTCTTCTTCTGGGACTATTTCTTCAATAGCAGAAGTAGCTAGAGGATGATGACATAACTCTCCTATCCCTAAAACAACACCAGAACGTTTGAGATTTTCTTTGAGCCTTTCTTGACAAGAAGGGAGACATTGACCATTAACTTCTTTGTAATGAGGTAGTCTTTGGTTTTTGTTGCAAAAACTTTGTTTTAAGCTTTCTTTTGTGTTGGATGTTTGTGGCAAAACTTTAGCCACAAAAACACCTGATGGATGAGAAGAAAAACTAGATGAACTGGCTGGAGTGGGAGTAGGGGTAGGGGTAGGAGTAGGAGTGGGAGTGGGAGTAGGAGTTGGAGTGGGAGTGGGAGTAGGTGTAGGAGTAGGAGTGGGAGTAGGTGTAGGGGTGGGTGTAGGAGTAGGAGGGGGGGGAGTAGGGGTAGGATTTGGTCGAGAATTTGGAATTCTAATTGTATCTTTAGCTTCCCAGCTACAAGTTGCTATGAATGGTAAATAAAATACCACAATTAAAGATAATGCCAATGTTTTATATAGATACTTCATATTCACCTCATTTGGTTTTCACTCAAAGTGGTCTATTTCACTCAAAGTGAACTGACCTCTGGTCACTTTCTGGCGATGACCACGACGGCTCTCGCCGTCGATAAAATGGTCATCGCCTAGAAAGCCTGTTCACTTTGAGTAGGGAGGATCCTTTTCTTTTTTAACACGATGTTAAGGAAAAAGTTCCTTCTTACACCTGATTGCCAGATCCCGGATCCCATATCCCAGATCCCGGGCTTAACATGGTGTAAAGGAATAAAAGGATCCTTCTCTACTCAAAATGAGCGGATTTTTTAGGTGTTGCCTATTTTGTCAAAGGTGTAAGCCTTTGCAGGCAACACCAAAAAACACACCAGCGGTGTGGCTCATTTTGAGTGAAATGTTAAGAAAACACCCTTATTATTATATAATATAGCCTAACTTGAAAAACCTGTATGTTTTTAAAGAAAAGCCTTACTTTGGACCTATTATTGTCTAACTTCGTTAATCTTCATCTACCCGTACGTACCTCTTTCAGAGATACGTGAATTGTCCCCCTCAAAGTTTCCCTTCCTTGAATCTTCTATCTCTAATTGCATAAACCCACCAGGTTAAGCCTATTTCAGAGAAATGGAAGGTCAACTTTGAGGTGATCGGTCAGAAGTTTATTGCATAACATCCTAAATATATGCTTTTTGTTGTATATATTATTCTCAATCCTTATTTTGGGCCTTCTATCATCTAACTTCGTTAATCTTCATCTACCCGTACGTACCTCTTTCAGAGATACGTGAATTGTCCCCCTCATTGTTTCACTCAAAATGAGCCACACCGCTGGTGTGTTTTTGGGCATTGCTCTTTTTAGACAGCGTATAGCTGTCAGAGCAAACGTCAGAAGGAAATCTTTTTCCTTAACATTGTGTTAAGAAATGAGGACATCCTCCTTCCTAAAATTGAACAGGCTTTTGAGACAGTTAGCCTTTGATCGACGGCGAGAGCCGTCGGGCTAACTGTCCAAAAGTAGCCAGAGGCTAGTTCAATTTTAGGGAAACAGAGGTTGGTTTACTTTTAGTGAACGAAAGCCTTCGGCTGGCAACCAGAAAGTGACCAGAGGTCAGACCACTTTTAGTGAACCAACGGCATGATGCATTTTGAGTGAAAAAAAACAGGCCCATTTTCAGTTTTTTTATTTTATAATAAGGTGTATACTTAAATAATAAGGTGTATAATTAAATCATATATGGACAAAAAAAGAGGAGAGTTAGTTTGTTAAAATTTATGAAAGAATCTCTTTATCACAACAAATGGGCTATATTTGCTTTTATTTTAGGATTTATGGGTATTCTTCTCACTCCGTCATTTTTCCTTCATTTAAAATTTGAGGAAAAAAACAATATTTATATTATTCCTCCCAAGGAAATGGTACATTTTTCTTTTGGTTTCCAAGAAGCTTTTGCTTCTTTGATGTGGATACGTTTATTGCAAGATATAGATATTTGTGAGCAGGGTAAAAAAAAATCTTACAATGTAGGGTCTAGCATTGATGAGATTTTAACAAGTGATATGCCTCCATCAAGATGTCATGAGGGCTGGGTTTTTCACATGTTAGATCGGATCACTGACTTTTCCCCTCGATTTTTGTATGCTTATGTTCATGGTGGAGTACTATTAAGTATTGTGGTAGATGATCGAGAAGGAGCTAGACAGATGATGGAAAAGGGACTCAAGGAGTTTCCCGATCATTACAACCTCAATTACAATGCAGCATACCATTATCTTGCTGAAGTCAGAGATCCTCAAAGGGCTGCTTACCTGATGAAAAGAACACATGAGCTAGGAGGGCCTTCGTGGCTTTCCTTACTAGCAGCTCGTCTTTATGCTAAAGGAGGCATGAAGGAGGCAGGCATTACTTTATTAAATGAGCTTATAGAAAATAGCTCTGATCCTGATTTTGTAGAAGCAGCTCAGGAACGGTTAAAAAAGATGATTTTAGAATAGTTTGTTCTTTATTCTCTCAAGCAAGATAAATTTCTTTTTGATAACTTTTGTACCCGTAGCTCAACTGGATAGAGTCCCAGACTACGAATCTGGTGGTTGCACGTTCGAATCGTGCCGGGTACGCCATTTAATATTTAGTTCAAGAAAATAAACAAAAAAAGATAGCTTGTTTCCTTAAAATGGTGTAAAGAAATGAAGGGGTACTTTTTCCGGGATCTGGGATCCGGCAACCCGGGATCTGGGATCCGGCAACCCGGGATCTGGGATCCGGCAACCCGGGATCTGGGATCCGGCAACCCGGGATCTGGGATCCGGCAACCCGGGATCTGGGATCCGGCAACCCGGGATCTGGGATCCGGCAATTAGGTGTAAGAAGGAACTTTTTCCTTAACATGTAGTCAAAAAACAAGGATATCCTTTCTACTAAAAGTAAATGGACTTTTGAGGTAGCCAGCCTTTTACGACGGAGAGAGCCGTCGGGCTGGCTACCCAAAAGTGACCAGAGGTCAGTTTACTTTTAGTGAAAAAAAACGGAGGTTTATTATGAAACACTTTATTTTATTTATTTTAATATTAGGAACTGTAACACCTTTAAAAGCTACCTTTATTGATACAAATCTTTGTAGTCTCTCATGGTGGCAATCGAATAAAAATATACAAGATGAGCTACAAAGTGTACTTGTCCAAGAGTCATTTCATCCTAACCAATCTTGTGATGAAAAACAAAACACCCCTTTGCTTTTAGCTGTACGTGCGGGGGTTCATTTGCAACAAATCATTACTCTTGTCACTCAAGGGGCAAATGTGTCAATGAAAAATACTGATGGAGAAAACGCCATTTACCTTGCAAGTCAGTACAACACTCAAGATGTTTACCAATACTTAACTCACGAAGCAATACAGACTAGAGAATTTCAAACATCTCTCTTACATCAAGCTTTAGTCAGTCTTGTTGAAGATGAAGCATCTCAATGGAATACTGAAAATGCTACCTTTAATCGCTATTTTCATAACACAAGAAGAAGAAGATCACGGCGAAATCAACGTGCTATAGGAGTTTATGTAGCATTTAATGCAGGAACAATTTTAGATAACATCTTCAATCAAGATCATACACCTGTATTAGAAGGTGAAACGCAACGAAGTGAATCGACTTCAACACTTGCTCTGACGTCAGGTATTATGCTTGGATATGCTTTTAGTCCTGTGGGAAGAAATATACCATTGCGATTCCGCCTTGAAAGCGAATATGGATACCGCAAAATGCTGGATCGCACTACAAGCACTGATGAACAAAGAGATGATTATTTCCATTCTCAGTTTACCCATCAGAGTTTCTTTCACTTTGATGCACGACATTACTTTATGAATTTCTATACAGATTTCTATCAACTAGTTGGAAACTTAACCCCTTACCTTGGTGTAGGAGTCGGTGTGAGTCATCCAAATATCCAAAGTTCATGGTTTTCTAGAGATGAAGATATATATATACCCAACACAAATGTTTCCTTTGGAGAAACAACATTAGAAGATGACCATTCTTTAGGAATGCAAGTTCTCTTAGGAGTAGACCATGCACTCACTCGAAGAATTACCCTAGGACTCAAAGCTCGTTATATGAAGCTTTATGAAGACTTTATGTTAAGTACTTATTGGAAAGATATTTCTAGCGGAGCATCTATGATTCATGATCACAAGGTGGAAGATTTGGATTTTTATGACCTCACTGCACAATTGAGTATTTTTTTTGGTAGGTAAAATTTTAAAAAACATTTACAAACGGCATGCTAATAGCCAGAAAATAAAGTATCTTGAGAGAAAAGAAATTATGAGCAGGAGCAGAAAAGTCACAATTGTAGAAGTAGGGCCAAGAGACGGATTACAAAATGAATCTTTTATTCTCGATCAATCGACTCGGAGAGAGTTTATTAAACGGCTTTGTTTGAGTGGATTGCAGAGGATTGAAGTGGGTGCTTTTGTATCACCTCGATGGATCCCTCAAATGGCTGGATCCTTTGATTTAATTCAAAAACTTATTAAGCAACAAGCTTCAGGTCAAATATCTCAGCAAGTGGCTTTTTCTGCTTTAGTTCCTAATATGAAAGGCATGCAAAAAGCACAAAAATCTGGTATTCAAAATATAGCTTTTTTCACAGCAGCTAGCACATCTTTTACTCAAAAAAATATTAATTGTACTATTAAAGAAAGCCTCAAAAGGCTTGCAGAGATAAAGCCCATTATTTCTTCAGGTGATCATCTCAGAAGTTATATTAGCACAGCTTTTTACTGCCCTTATGAAGGACGCATCAAACCAAGTGTAGTTGTAAGTTTAGCAGAAAGACTTATGGATATAGGATGTGACGAGATAGCCCTAGGAGATACAATTGGAGCAGCTTCACCTAAGGATGTGAATCAACTGCTCAATGTTTTAATTAAAAAAATACCCGCAAAATATATATCCATGCACTTTCATGATACAAGAGGTATGGCCTTAGCCAATATTAAAGAGAGCTTAGATTATGGCATACGTACATTTGATTCTAGCTTAGGTGGATTAGGGGGTTGTCCTTATGCACAAAACTCTACGGGTAATGTAGCAACAGAAGATGTGGTTTATTTTTTAGAGAGGTTAGGATATAAAACCAACATAGATCTTCAGGTGCTTATCAAAATCAACTATTGGTTGAGTAAAAAGCTCAAACATGCTTTGCCTTCTAGGATTGGTTTACTTAAATCGTCTGACTTATAACTTCTGCTGTTTGTTCAATGATTTGTTCAATGACATGACATAGAAAATCCAACAACCTTAAAAGATAAATTTTTTAAACTATGTTGTCAGTCACAACCATCTAAATGTTTATAAGCTAAAGAACCTGCTACTCGGCCTTGAGGTGTTTTATTTAAAAAGCCTTCTTTAATTAAAAAAGGCTCATAGACATCTTCTAATGTGTTTTTTTCTTCACTCAATGCAGCAGCCATTGTTTCAATTCCTACAGGTCCTCCATCACATTTTTTAATAATAAAGTTGAGTATTCTCTTGTCCATGCCATCTAAACCTTTATGATCAACTTCTAACTGCTTAAGAGCAGAATTTGCAATATTTCCTGTGATCTTTCCATCAGCCTTGACCTGTGCATAATCTCTGATCCTCTTTAGCAAACGATTGGCAATACGAGGTGTCCCTCGACATCTTGTAGCGATCTCATTTGCTCCTTCCTCATCAATAGCTACATTTAAAAGCTTTGCAGATCGCAAAACAATTTGTTTTAAAGCCGATGCCTCATAAAAATCCAATCTTTCTACAATACCAAACCGGTCTCGAAAAGGTGCGTTCAAAGAGCCAACTCTTGTGGTAGCTCCAATCAATGTAAAAGGAGCTATTTGAAATTGCATAGACCTAGCTGCTAGTCCTTCCCCTGTGATTAAATCAATATAAAAATCTTCCATAGCAGAATATAAATATTCTTCCACTGTACGATTAAGACGATGAATTTCATCAATAAACAAAATAGATTGAGGGGTTAAATGTGTGAGTAGAGCAGCAATGTCACCCTTTTTTTCTATTGTAGGACCAGATGTTGTTTTAATAGATGCATTCATTTCATGGGCTAAAATATAACTGAGAGTCGTCTTACCAAGACCTGGAGGGCCACATAAAAGTGTATGGTCAAGAGCCTCTCCTCTTTGACGAGCAGCCTTAACAAAAATTTGTAATTTTTCTTTGACCTTGTCCTGACCAGGGAAATATTTGAAAGAAGATGGACGAAGTTTCTGCTCTAGAGAGTTATCTTTAAGGTCTTTTCTGTTGTCTACAATACGTTGTAACATTTTATACCTTACTTATGCTCTGGATTCTTTATTCATTTTATTACGTACAGTGTATGAACGGCCATGATAAAAAGCCATAGCCAATGCATCAGTTGCATCTAATGTTAAAAGGTGATTTTTGTATGAATCTTTAAGATGAAGTGTATGCAGTATGAGATGACGAATATGTTTTTTAGAAGCTAGTCCACTTCCAGAGATGCCTTTTTTCACCTGACGAGTTGCTACTTCTTGAATTTCTAATTTGTGTTTTGCTAAGAGATATAAAAGCATCCCTCGTGCCTGACCTAAAACAATACCTGTATGAGCATTGCGTCCTACAAAAGCTTTTTCTAGCACAGCGACCTGAGGTTGAAATTTTGATAAAAGCTCTTCAAGTTGATCTCCTATTTTACAAAGCCTTTGAGCAACAGAGTCTTTATTTGGAACTTTTAACATTCCATGGTCTAAGTAAAGAATACTATCTATTGCTTTGACATCAATAAGGCCATAGCCACAAATGTGTGTTCCTGGATCAATGCCAATGATACGAATAATATCCTCCTTTTTTCTCAAAGTCTCAAAGATTATTTGAAGCTACATCTTTTTGAAAAAAACATTATAGTGTATCTGCACATTCAAAAACAATTTACAAGAAGATCAAATATAAAATAGGTTAGCATAGTAGAAATAGATTGGGCAATATTTATAATTTTTGTTGCGTTGTTTTTTTAACATTTCACTAAAAGTAAACTGACCTCTGGCCACTTTTGGGGAGCAAGCGGACTGCGATAAAGGAACTTTTTCCTTAACATGGTATTTATCCGGGATCTGGGATCTGGCATCTGGCATCCGGGATCTGGGATCTGGGATCTGGGATCCGGGATCCAGCAACCGGCAAAAAAAGGAAATCTTGTTTCCTTAACATGTAGTTAAGAGACGAGGAGATCCTCCCCTACTCAAAATGCATAATTTTTTGAGGCAATGACCATTTTGCCAATGGCGAAAGCCATTGCGGTCATTGCCCAAAAACATGCCAGAGGCATGATGCATTTTGAGTGAAACAACTAACTCCCTACTAAAAGTAAACGGACTTTTGAGGTTGCCAGCATTTAAGAAGGCGAAAGCCTTCGGCTGGCAACCCAAAAGTGACCAGAGGTCAGTTTACTTTTAGTGAAAATCAAATGAGGCAATGACCATTTTGTCAATGGCGAAAGCCATTGCGGTCATTGCCCAAAAACATGCCAGAGGCATGATGCATTTTGAGTGAAATGTTAAGGAAAAAGTGTCTTCTGATGCCGGGTTGCCAGATCCCTTTTATTTTGAAAATTGGTATACTCCTTTAAATCCATACCAACAAATCTTATAATTAAAAAAGGCAAATTATTTCTTCAGCTTGAGAATGTCATCTTTGGACAAACCTGTCATTGTAGAGATCAATGAAATATTGAGATTTTCTTTCAACATATTTAGTGCTACTTTCTCCATTCCTTCCTTACGACCTTTCTTCATCCCTTTCTCCATTCCTTTCTCCATTCCTTTCTCCATTCCTTTCTCCATTCCTTTCTCCATTCCTTTCTCCATTCCTTCCTTACGACCTTTCTTCATCCCTTTCTTCATTCCTTCTTCATAAGCACCCTCTTCTCTGGCTGCTTGATCTTTTCTGTCTCTCTCTTTTACCATTGCAAGCTCCTGTAATGTCTCATCTTTTGATAATATCCATAAATGCTTTGCTGCCTCTGCCATAATACCTCCCTTGTTTTGAAAATTGGTATACTCCTTTAAATCCATATTACCAGAGTTCTTTAAAAGATAACACCAATCTGCCTTTTTGTCAAATAATTCATGCAACCTTGACTGAAACTTGCCTAATTCCACAATGACAAAACACAATCCACGAGACATAATCACTTCTGGTGGTTTTGTCCGACGGATATTGCAGATATGATAGTAATCCTTTATCCCTGCAAATTCTTTTAAATTAGCTGTTGTAAAAACAAGTGAATACACAGGAAGTAATTGATTAAAATCTTCGCCTTTCTTTATCTGACCAGAATAAGCCCTAGAAGCATAAACTAATATCCGATCTGTAAAAAACTTTTGACTTGTCGTCTGAACTTCTACATGGACAATCTCTGTATTTTGAAGAACGCCTCTGATCCGTCTTCTTAATTTCACACGCAAATCTAAAGTAAAGGATTTGTATTCGTCTGGAACTTTATCGGGAAGAAGCTCTGTGTTTAATAATGAAACACCCTCTATCACAGAACCTTTAGGCAAAGGTACAAAATTCTCTACCAGTGAAATTAAAAGGTCTTCTCTCTTTTCAAAAAAAGCTTTGAAAATAGCATCTATTGTTAATTGTAATAAAACTCTCTCTGTCATAACTTTGAACCTCCTTTATATCTTTAAACATAATACAAATACTCTAAATGAAACCAAAACACAATATCCATAAATAGCAACTTTTAGCTTAATATTATCTCTAGCATTGATTTATTTATCTGAAATTTCGTTTTTCCCCTTATTTTTAGGTTTTTTATATTGTCATCATACGAAAAAACAAAAATTAAGACAAATATAGAATTTGAATTTTTGATTTTATAACAGCATATATCTGAAAAGTCAAGCCGTTATTTATTCTCACTAAAAGTAAACCAGCCTCTGGCTGTTTTTGGGCAATCAGCCCGACGGCTCTCGCCGTCGATCAAAGGCTGATTGCCTCAAAAATCCGTTTATTTTTAGTAGGAAGAATCCTCTTGTCTCTTTACACGATGTTAAGGAAACAAGATGTTTACTTCACGTCGATCAAATGGTCATCGCCTAGTGTTGTTACATGGCAAGCTTCAGAGAAGCTTGCTGTCTGACCACTTTTAGTAAGGAGGATCTCTTCGTTTTTTGACTACATGTTAAGGAAAACATCCTTCATTTTTTAGACCTACTCGCTCTTGAGACAATAAAAGAAAATTTTCCTTAACATGGTGTCAGAAGCAAGGAGATTCGCCCTACTCAAAATGAACAAGCTTTTGAGGTGGCCAGCCTTTTACGACGGCGTGAGCCGTCGGGCTAACTGCTCATTACCATTCGCATCCAGATTTTTTATTTGTAAGCACAGAGTTTCAAAGCCAAATAAGATAAAGGGTTGTAAAAACTAATGATATAAATGGGAAAGAGTCTGGTCTCAGGGCAATGATTTTGAAATTTAAGAAATAAATTGAAGATCCAGCTCATTACCATTCGCATCCAGATTTTTTATTTGTAAGCACAGAGTTTCAAAGCCAAATAAGATAAAGGGTTGTAAAAACTAATGATATAAATGGGAAAGAGTCTGGTCTCAGGGCAATGATTTTGAAATTTAAGAAATAAATTGAAGATCCAGCTCATTACCATTCGCATCCAGATTTTTTATTTGTAAGCACAGAGTTTCAAAGCCAAATAAGATAAAGGGTTGTAAAAACTAATGATATAAATGGGAAAGAGTCTGGTCTCAGGGCAATGATTTTGAAATTTAAGAAATAAATTGAAGATCCAGCTCATTACCATTCGCATCCAGATTTTTTATTTGTAAGCACAGAGTTTCAAAGCCAAATAAGATAAAGGATTGTAAAAACTAATGATATAAATGGGAAAGAGTCTGGTCTCAGGGCAATGATTTTGAAATTTAAGAAATAAATTGAAGATCCAGCTCATTACCATTCGCATCCAGATTTTTTATTTGTAAGCACAGAGTTTCAAAGCCAAATAAGATAAAGGGTTGTAAAAACTAATGATATAAATGGGAAAGAGTCTGGTCTCAGGGCAATGATTTTGAAATTTAAGAAATAAATTGAAGATCCAGCTCATTACCATTCGCATCCAGATTTTTTATTTGTAAGCACAGAGTTTCAAAGCCAAATAAGATAAAGGGTTGTAAAAACTAATGATATAAATGGGAAAGAGTCTGGTCTCAGGGCAATGATTTTGAAATTTAAGAAATAAATTGAAGATCCAGCTCATTACCATTCGCATCCAGATTTTTTATTTGTAAGCACAGAGTTTCAAAGCCAAATAAGATAAAGGATTGTAAAAACTAATGATATAAATGGGAAAGAGTCTGGTCTCAGGGCAATGATTTTGAAATTTAAGAAATAAATTGAAGATCCAGCTCATTACCATTCGCATCCAGATTTTTTATTTGTAAGCACAGAGTTTCAAAGCCAAATAAGATAAAGGATTGTAAAAACTAATGATATAAATGGGAAAGAGTCTGGTCTCAGGGCAATGATTTTGAAATTTAAGAAATAAATTGAAGATCCAGCTCATTACCATTCGCATCCAGATTTTTTATTTGTAAGCACAGAGTTTCAAAGCCAAATAAGATAAAGGATTGTAAAAACTAATGATATAAATGGGAAAGAGTCTGGTCTCAGGGCAATGATTTTGAAATTTAAGAAATAAATTGAAGATCCAGCTCAAAAGTGGCCAGTTCATTTTGAGTGAAACAGAGGTCAGACCACTTTTAGTGAAAAAGAAGGTGTGGTTCATTTTGAGTGAAAAAGGTAGGCTTTGACTATTGTCTCTTGAGTTTGCAAGCCAATAGTTTGCTTTGACGTTGATACTCGATAATAAGCTACATATTGTTTGATATTCAAGTTGTGTCTCCCACCTTGATTTACTTCAAAGTGCAACACAGCTTTAAGAAAGTCAAAAAAATACGTAGCTAATTGGTCTTATTCTGTAGCTCCGGCCTCTCTTAATAGTTTTTGAATTTCAATATAACCTTCTCGATTAGCATAATATAAAGCCGTATAGTCACGGTCGTCTTGAAGATTGACTTTGGCTCCGGCCGCTAGCAATAGCTTTACAGCCTCAGTATGGCCGTTATAGCTTGCAAACACTAAAGCCGTATTGCCATCTTTGTCTTGAAGATTGACGTTCGCACCATATTCTATCAATAACCTTATAATACCTATACGGAAGTTGTTTAAATAACTAAAATAACTAGCTCTAATTAAAGCCGTCCAGCCGTCATTTTCTCTTTGATAATTGACGTCCACACCTTTTTCTAGCAATTCCCTCACCGATCTATGGCTACCGAAAACAACGCGATTTAATAAGTCATTATTGAGTAATTCCCTCTCACTTTGATTTGGCATAAGGCTTTCAGAATAAGCCCATAGAGAATCACTAGAAACAAGCAAAGCAATAAATAGAATAAAAATATATTTTTTCATTTGTACCTCCATTTGATTTTATAACAACATATATCTAAAAAGTCAAGCCTAGGTTATAAAAAACTAAAAAATGAGAAATTTCTAAAGTCAACCTAAAAAAGTCTAACAATTACAAACACTTAATGCTGTAACTTTTATACAAAAGTCACAGTATTAACTTATTGAAATCACTGGAATTCCAATTTCCAAACCTAAATTCCTTACCTTTTCAAAGAAATCCATAAAAACGAATATCTTGTTTCCTTAACATGGTGTTAAGAAACGAAGAGATCCTCCCCTACTCAAAGTGAACAGACTTTCTAGGCGATGACCATTTTATCGATGGCGAAAGCCATCGTGGTCATCGCCCAGGGTGTAAGAAGGAACTTTTTCCTTAACATGGTGTTAAGAAAAGAGGAGATCCTCCTTACTAAAAATAAACGGATTTTTGAGGCAATCAGCCTTTGATCGACGGCGTGAGCCGTCGGGCTGATTGCCCAAAAACAGCCAGAGGTTGGTTTATTTTTAGTGAAACAAATGACCATTTTGCCAATGGCGAAAGCCATTGCGGTCATTGCCAGAAAGTAGCCAGAGGCTAGACCACTTTTAGTGAACCAGTGAAACAGGCCACTTTTAGTGAACCAGTGAAACAGGCCACTTTTAGTGAACCAGTGAAACAGACCACTTTTAGTGAATATTAGTGAGTATAGACGGCAATTGATTGATTGATACTTTTTGCTATTTCTTTTGTATCTTCAGACCTGGTCTTAGCTAAAGCTACTTGTTCTAATTTGTTGACAATATCGTAAACATGAAGAATACTCATTCTTTTTGCCATGCAAGGCTCTGTATTGATCTTTGCCTCCGGACAAATCTTTGTAAATCGGTTATATGCTTTATTGAAAACTGTATCTTTTAAAGTATGGTTGAATACCACCAAATAATAATATAGTGCTAATTTTTTATCTGTCTTTGCCTTTTTTGTGAGGGCTTTCAAATTAGATTGTTCTTTCTTTAAATCTTCAATTTGCAAGTGACACCCTGGAATCTTATGTGCATTTTGATCGCAGAATTTTTGCACGGATTGGATTCTTTCTGGATAAATACGATTTATTATTCCTTGAGGCTCTTTTTTATTGCTCCAGCGAGATAATCTAGTCAGTGCTTTTTTGTTTTGCTGAGCATTTCCTTTTTGAAAAACAAGATCAGAAAGTTGCTTTAAAGAAACTCCAGTGATCTCTGTGATCTTTCGATACAAATCCTTACGTGGAGGTTCTTTTGCAAATGCAGATGCAGTCTTTTTTTGTTGTGGTTGTTTTACAATTCTAGCAAACACAAAATCCGTTAAAGTAAGCCCTATCAATAGAGCAAAAAAACCTTTCAATATCTGTCGTTTGAATAGATCACTTTGATTGCAAATGAACATCTTAGAACTCCTTGTGCTGTTTGTTAGGTGATTGACTTATTGGACACCACCACTTTCTTCATTAGAATCACTTCCACTGACTGAAGATCTACCACTTCCACCACGACCTAAAAATTGCTGATATGTACATCCTATGTGTTCTGTTTCTGAGGTACATTGACTTAATACATTCTGTATATGTAACATTTGAATATAAGCTCTATTGGCATCGAGCAATGAATTCCTATCATTTTCTCTGATATTCCCAGCTACTCTTTCAGCATTGTTTAGAACATCAGCATAAGGGAGTCGACTGCCACGGCATTGAATTAATCTAGAACATTCTTTGCCATCATTGTTCATTAAGTCGCGAGTTTGGCTCTTAATACGAGTGATTTTATCATTCATATCGTCTCGGCAAAAATCTGGTAGTGATTTACTACGTCTTGCATATCCTCCAAGTACATTTCTATGATCCCACATACTTCCACCAGAAAAACTATGGTACCGCCACTGTTCATCATGGTTTCGCAATCTCACATATCGGTATCGATTACGATTTGTTGTACGAAAAAGTACAGACGCCCGCCTATCATCTGGCGGTAAAAGGTTTTCAGCTATTTCTTGCATAAAAAACCGACCAGAACATCCTTTGCCAATAGGGTTTCCATCAATAAGTACATCAGATCTCCTTGTCATAAGGCAACTATAAGGTTTTAATTGGCTTACAGTTTGTTGGTTTAAACCTATATTCATATATCCTGAGTTTCCTCCTCCTATAAAAATTAACCTTTTTATGCGGAAACATGCATTAGAAACCTCTGCATTTAATTTTTCCAACATCTCATTTAGTGAAGCCACCTTAAGTATAAGATTCACTACTCCAGCATTCCTTGTGTTCATACCACTACCCCTAAAATAGGGAGAACATTCCATCTCTTTGTTTTGTTCTTCTTGTTTTTCTACAATACAAACACTAGCATCTTGTATCTGCCAGTCTTCACAATGTTTGAGTTTTTCACATATTTGTGCTGTTCCTGTGTTGGCTGTGCTTTGTGGTGTTGCTGTGTCTCGTGGTGCTTCTTCATTGACTGTTACTGTTTCTTTTATCGGAGGGATAAAATCAATAGCTCCATCTGATCTTTGTCTTACATTATCGGGTAGAGGCTCCGTACCACTTTGAGCCAATCCACTATTTATTCCAGTACATATTATTAAGGCAAAAAGCAAACCACATTGTTGTTTTGCTATGAAATTTATAGTGTTTGTTATTCTTTTTAAAGACGTGTCTGCTAAAAAATAGCTATGACGCGATGTGTTGGGGGGGGGTGCTTGATTAATAAAAGTATGATGAATAAAAATAGTCATAATAAACCTCTTTAAGTTTAATATTTTACTTGTTTAGTTTAAATAATTTTTAAGTTCTAAATATCTAAATAATGGTTCGGTTCAACTTATGAGATTCTTTATATTTTATTTTAAATAATTTCATATAACGCTCATTTTTATTACTATGGTCTAGCTTCAAATAAAGTCCTAAACATTTTGTTGATCCGGGATCTGGGATCTGGGATCCGGGATCTGGGATCTGGGATCCGGGATCCGGAATCTGGCATCCGGGATCCGGGATCTGGGATCCGGGATCCGGCAATTGGGCAACCCGGCATCAGGTCCTAAAGCATTGATTGTAATGAATTTTTTCATCTAAAAAATTTCCTCCCAAGCCCTGGCGGGTTTTTAGAAAGGAGGAAATTTTTATGACGATGAAAAAATTCAAAACTTACCAATTAGCTACTGAATTTTATCGTAATTCTAAAAAATTACACCTGAAAGAGCCTCATAGAAGTCAATTTCGAAGGGCTGTCTCAAGTATTGTACTTAACTTAGCTGAAGGATCTGCTAAACCTACAGCAAAAGATCGTAGGAAATTTTACTATATTAGCCTTGGTTCTCTAAGAGAAGTTCAAGCAATATTAGATTTGGAGCTTATTGGTTGTATGGAATTAGCAAAACAAGCTGATAAATTAGGAGCTTATTTATACAAGTTGTGTAAAAACACTTAAAATCAAATTTAATTTTCCCGGGATCCGGTATCTGGGATCCGGCAGCCGGCAACCCGGCATCAGAAGGAAAACTTTTTCCTTAACATCGTGTTAAAAAACGAGGAGATCCTCCCCTACTCAAAATGAGCGGATTTTTTAGATGTTGCCTATTTTGTCAAAGGCGAAAGCCATTGCGGTCATTGCCCAAAAGTGGCCAGAGGCCAGTTCACTTTGAGTGAACCAACGGCATTGCTCTTTTAATATAATTTTAAAGGCATTTTGTTTCCTTAACATCGTGTAAAGAGACGAGAGGGTCCTTTCTACTAAAAGTGGTCAAGCTTTCTAGGCAATGACCATTTTGCCAATGGCGAAAGCCATTGCGGTCATTGCCAAAAAGTAGCCAGAGGCTAGACCACTTTTAGTGAGCCAATGCCCAAAAACAGCCAGAGGCTGGTTTATTTTTAGTGAAAAAGATGAGAAGGCGAAAGCCTTCGGCTGACAACCCAAAAGTGACCAGAGGTCAGTTTACTTTGAGTGAAAATCAAATAAGACAATGACCATTTTGCCAATGGCGAAATAAAAAGTGAAATAAATATCTTATTTCCTTAACATGGTGTTAAGAAACGAAGAGATCCTCCCTACTCAAAGTGAACAGGCTTTCTAGGCGATGACTATTTTATCGATGTGAAATAAACATCTTGTTTCCTTAACATGATTTTCATCCGGGATCTGGGATCAGGCAACACGGCATCAGAAAGGACTTTTTCCTTAACATGGTGTTAAGAAATGAGGACATCCTCCTTCCTAAAATTGAACAAGCTTTTGAGGCGATGACCATTTTATCGATGTGAAATAAACATCTTGTTTCCTTAACATGATTTTCATCCGGGATCTGGGATCAGGCAACACGGCATCAGAAAGGACTTTTTCCTTAACATGTGGTTAAAAAACGAAGATATCCTCCCTACTCAAAGTGAACAGGCTTTCTAGGCGATGACTATTTTATCGATGGCGAAAGCCATCGTGGTCATCGCCAGAAAGTGACCAGAGGTCAGTTCACTTTGAGTGAAAAGAGTTGGGAGTTAAAGGTCCATCCCAAGAATAATTTTTTTCTACAGCATAATTATGTAAGTTACTTATTCTGTTTTCAAAATGAGGATGTGTAGATAAAAAATCTGGTATTTGATCTAAAAAGCTTCCTTCCTGCTCTTCAGACATTCTTTGAAAAAAGCTTTTACTTCCATTAACATGGCCATACTTTTTATAAAGACAATCTAAGCCAAAATAATCAGCTTGTACTTCTTGTTCTCTTATGAATCGTCGCCCTGCCAAAAAATCAATAGAATGACTATAACCACCAGAAGGTGAAACTAAAGAAACAACCATCATCCATATTATATGCAACCCTGCCTGATGAATGACATGCCTGTGATACAAATGCCCTAACTCATGGCAGATCACCATAGCTATTTCATTTTCTGATTGTGCTTTTTCAATTAAACCTTGTGTGAGCAACATCCTTCCACCTACTGTCATATAAGCATTCTGAGAAGTTGTCTCTAAAGTATCTACTTTGAGTTTGAGATGAGGTTCTGATGTAAAAGATTGCCACAATTCATTTGCTAAATGAATGACTTCTGGTTTTGTTTGTATTAAAAAATTAGAATCTGACTCAAATCGAAAAACTTCACTCCCCCATCTCATTTCCATCTCTGGTGTGATATAGTGAACAAGCCAACCTAAAAGCAAATGCATAATGAAAAAAGCTGTAGCAATAAGAAGCATTGCTGGTAATAGTATCTGATAAAGAGCTACCAAAGGATGTTCTTTAGGTGTATTAATTCCTTCTGGAATTTCTTTAGGGACATACAAAATAAAACTCCTTTTAAACATTTTAAATATTTATTTTATTAATTTCTTTAAGAATATGTAACAAACCCATCACTATTATATCATCTTTATAAGGGAATCGATCATGTCCTCCATAGATCACAAGCTTTCTATCAGCTTTGATATCTTGACATGCATTGTGATAACCTCTGGAGACTTTAAAATTTTCTGCACTTTTTTTTATCTCAATAGCCCATAACTCCTGTCCTATCTTTAAAACCAAATCTATTTCAGCACCTGCTGCTGTTCTGTAAAAAGAAGCTTCTACAGTGTGAGGCAATATAGATAATATATTGCAAATAACAAAGCCTTCCCAACTTGCTCCAATAATAGGATGTGAAAGCAATTGATTATAGTTTGCAATATTTAACAAACTGTGCAGAATACCTGTATCATTAATGTATATACGATAAGATTTAACTAATCTCTTTTTGGTATGCATATATAGAGGACAGAGTTTTCTAATCAAAAATAATTCACACAATATGTCTATATAATTCTGCACTGTCTTGCTACTTAAACTTAAACTCTTTGCCAGCTCTGATATATTTAATAATTTCCCATTATAATGTGCTAACATAATTAATAATCTTTGTAATTGTTCCACTGGAATACGAAAACCTAGCTGAGGAATATCACGCTCTAAATAAGTCATTATAAAATCTTTTCTCCATTGAAAACTCAAATGACCTGCATTGAGGTAACTGTTAGGGAAACCTCCCCTCAACCAGAGTTTTATAATGTCTCTTTGTGATTGAGATGGCACTTCTAATAAATTGAAGCCATACATATTGATGTAGCTGATCCTACCTGCAAGACTCTCTGATGACTGTTTGATTAAATGCTTAGATGCTGAACCTAAAATTAAATATTTGCATGGTCTTCTATTTTCATCAATCAGAACTCTTAATATAGGGAACAAATCTGGTTTTCTTTGAACTTCATCAATAATGACTAAGCTCTCTTTGTGTTGAGATAAAAAAGTATAAGGATCATTGAGTTTCAATAAATCTTTAGGTGCTTCTAGATCTAAGTAAACTTTCTGATGTTGATTGGTTATAAATTCTTTAACTAAAGTGCTTTTACCCACTTGCCTTGGACCTAAAATAGCCACTGTAGGGTTGCTCTGAAGTCTGTATTTTATTTTTGAGGATATCAAACGATGAAATAATTGACCTTGCATAAAACTCCCTCTTAATGAATGAAAACCTATCTTATATTATTTTCGGATATAAATTCCCAAAATGCAAGGTTAAATTTAAAAATAACCTTGTATTTTTGGATATAGACTCCCAAAATGCAAGGCTAAATTTAAAAATAACCTTGTATTTTTGGATATAGACTCCCAAAATGCAAGGTTAAATTTAAAAATAACCTTGCATTTTTGGATATAGAAACCTTGAAATTATATTAAGGTATTGGTTTTATTAAGAAAATTTATATTTCTATAGAAGCAATCAATGGCTTGACTTCTTTTTAATAGCAGTTGCGTATGCAAACACTTCGACGGCAGGCAGTGCAAATCCACCTTTTTGCATATTGCCACCATAGATAGAAGAATGTTCTAATCGCATATTGATAATTTTTTCTGCTCCCCAGCGAGCAGCCTTTTCTTTCATACGTAAAATAGCTTCTCTTCGCCCGCGATCAAGGAGGGTTTCATATTCGCGTATACGGCCTCCAAAAAACATTCGCAGTGCTGATATAAATGTTTTAAAATAGTCTGAAGAAATAACAACGCCTCCAGTAAATAAAATACCCTCTTCATCTTCTTCGATACATTCTTGCCATCTACTTGTAATGATAGGGATATGATGAAACTTTTTTTCTCTTAGGCGTATTCTTTTATAATGTCTGACTTCAAATGAACGACCTGTAAGATATCCAGTAATGAGTAGAATAATAGAAATAAGCAGTTCCATTATTCCACCTTAACTGCTGTGCCATAAGCAAAAAGTTCTGCTGCTCCTGCTGCAATAGCAGAGGTAGCAAAGCGAACATTCACAATAGCATTGGCTCCTAAAGCCCTCGCTTGAGCAACCATACGAGAAAGAGCTTCTTCTCGGCTTTCTTGTAAAAGTTCTGTGTATCCTTTCAGCTCTCCACCAAATATATTTTTAAAACCAGCCATAATATCTCTGCCGACATGTTTTGCTCTTATGGTACTGCCCTGCACTAAACCATAATGCTCTACAATAGTCTTCCCTGGTATGATTTCAATATTTGAGAGAAGGATTTTTCCTGTTCCTATATGATAACGACCTATAGGGTTATTACGATTGATCATTGGACTCCTTTCTTGTCTTTTAAGATGAATAAAAAATCATATATATTTAAGTTTGTAAACTTTATTTATATCTATCGGTTTGACAATTATTAAACTTAAGAGCAAATAACCAATAAATAAGTAGTTATTTAAAAACAAAATAATATAAGCACTCTACAGTTTTAAAATCCATGTTTCTTATATTCATTAAATAGCCGCTGGGAACTTAGTTGATGGTTTTCTTCTGACTGTAGCGGTCCGTGGTGTCAGCTTAACAGGTTTGGCTTTTTTCTCAAGGGCAATAGCTAACACTTCATCAATATGCTTAACAGGTATAAAGTTCAGTTTTTGTCTAAACTCCTTTGGAATATCTACTAAGTCTTTTGTATTTTGGAAAGGGATAATCACGCTTTTTGAGCCATGCCTTAATGCAGCAAGGGCTTTATCTTTTAATCCACCAATAGCTAAAATGCGACCTGTTAAAGTCACCTCACCTGTCATAGCCACATCACTTCTCACACTTGTTTCTGTAATCAAAGAAATAATAGCAGTAGCAATAGCAATACCAGCTGATGGTCCATCTTTTGAAATAGCACCTGCGGGCAAATGAATATGAATTTCATGTTCTCTAAACCATTTGTCAGGTATGCCCAAAGCCTTTGCATTGGCTCTTGTATAAGCCAGTGCAGCTTGTGCTGATTCTTTCATTATATCTCCTAATTGCCCGGTCAGAGTGATCTTACTTTTGCCCTTCATTTTAAGTGCTTCAATGTATAAAATCTCTCCTCCTACAGAGGTCCAAGCAAGCCCTGTCACTACACCTATGCGATCTTCGTTTTCCATATCATCTCTGATAAACTTTGCTGGCCCTAAGAATTTCTCTACATTACTAGATTTAATAATATGCTTTTTATTTTGATTTTCTTCCCCATTAACAACTATTTTAGTGGCAACCTTACGGCAAATGCTCCCTATCTCACGTTCTAAGTTTCTCAAACCTGCTTCCCTTGTATAATTAGAGATAATGGTTTGTAATCCATTATCTGTAAAATCTATGTTCTTATCTACAACACCATTAGCTTCTAATTGTTTTTTAATAAGATGTTTTTTAGAAATAAATAATTTTTCTTGTTCAGTATATCCAGAAAGATTAATCACCTCCATACGATCTCTTAAAACACGTGGTATATTTTCCAACACATTGGCTGTGGCAAGAAACATCACCTTACTTAAATCAAAATTCACATTTAAGTAGTGATCCTTAAAAGTATGATTCTGCTCTGGATCTAAAACTTCTAAAAGAGCAGCACTGGGATCACCTCTAAAATCGTTTCCAAGTTTATCAATTTCATCTAAAACAAAAACAGGGTTTTTAGAACCTACAGTTTTAAGAGCTTGTATAATCTTCCCTGGCATAGCTCCCACATACGTACGTCGATGTCCTCTGATCTCAGCTTCATCTTTTATACCACCTAGAGCTACTCGTTCATATTTACGCCCCATAGCTTTAGCAATACTTTTTCCAAGCGAAGTTTTCCCAACGCCTGGAGGACCTGCAAAGCATAAAATAGGCCCTTTCATGTCTTTTTTAAGTTGTCTGACGGCTAAAAACTCTAAAATTCTTTCTTTGATTTTTTCAATACCATAGTGATCTGTATCTAAAATTTCTCGAGCATGCTTTAAATTAAGGTTATCGACTGTCTCATGCTTCCAAGGTAGTTCAATACACCAATCTAAATAAGTACGCAGAATAGAATTTTCGCTTGCATCAGGATGTGTTTTAGAGAGTCGATGTAGCTGTTTGAGACATTCTTTTTCCACATCCTTTGGCATGCCTGCTTGTTTGATATGATCTCTTAATTCCTCAATGTCTTCACCTTTATAATCCATCTCCCCTAACTCACTTTGAATAGCACGTAGCTGTTCTCTTAAGAAATATTCTTTCTGTGTTTTGTTCATCTCATCTTTGGCTGTATTTTTTATCTTTTCTTGCATGGCTAAAACTTCTAACTCATTTGTAAGGTATTCTAAGACAATCTTCAGACGAGTCGTAGGATCATCTGTTTCAAGTATTCTTTGGGCATCCGGCACTTTTAAATTAAGGTTGCTGGCCACAAGATCAGCTGTTCTGCCAGGATGCACGACATCATCTAGCACCAATAAAATATCTGGTGAGAGCATCTTGCCATGTGCAATGATTTTTTCTAAAAGGTCTTTGAGGCTTCGAATAAGAGCTTCTGCTTCTAGTTGATCATGATCAGGTATGTGTATTTCTCCTTCTTTGGGGAAACACCGAACTTTAACTTCTAAATAAGGATGGTTGTGAATATAAGATGTGATTTGTGCTTTAGAGATACCTTGTATTAGTATTTTGATTCTTCCATCAGGTAATCTACGCATTCTTGTGATCATAGCCACTGTTCCTATATTGAATATGGACTCACAAGTAGGATTTTCCTCTGTGATATCTTTTTGAGATGATAAAAAAATCAACCTATTACGGGATAATGATTCCTCTACTGCTTTAATAGAAGACTCACGCCCTATAAACAAGGGTAAAATCATATAAGGAAAAACTACGATATCTCTGACCGGTAATAAGGGCATATTTTCAGAAATTTCTACATTGAGTTCGTCAAACATACTTAAACCTTCCTTTCTCTATGGAGTTGTTATCATTTTTTGTTGTACCTCTTTTAAAATTATTCGGTTCTATTATGAAATGGCTTAAGGGAAAAAAGACCGAAAAATGACTTGATTTCTAACAAATAAACACAAATATTTAACACTAAAAGACAGTTTTTAAGACGTAAGATGAATTTCATACCCTCTCAATACATAAAATATATTCTTTTGATTTTTGTGATATGGTTTTTTGTGTAGGTCGCTTCAATTTTCTGATTCTGTAAGAATGATCACTCTGCGGAGTCTTATGCTTTTTTAGCAAAGAAAAAGTGTCTCATTTTTAAACACTCTCTGAAAAAAAAAGTGTTCAAAAGGTGATTGTCTAAAAAATTTACATATTTTGATGAAAAAAAATATTTTTTTCTAAAGTTTACGCTCAAAGGACCGATGAGATTATTATTTATTGACACAAATATAGCAAAATTTTTAAGCAACATAAGTTTTAGCATAAATTCTTACTTTATCAACTTAGATAATTTTAATAAATTAACCCTTTTCAAGGGTGTATTTGTCACAAGTCAAAAAGGTAAGAAAGAACAATTAAGAGGATCAATTAAATTATTAATAAAAGAATTCAGAGGGGATATTTATGTTTGCTCATTCAAAAGATTTTTTTTCAAAGGAATTTATAGAAGAATGCCATCAAAGCTTATTAGAACAGAAAACGAAGCTTATGAATAGATCTCGTTCTAACCATGAAGAACTGAGAAGACACAGCACGGAGAGAGGAGGGGATGAAACAGATTTGGCAGTTAAAAGTTCGATGGAATCAGGAATTGTGCATAATCAACATCGTTTACGGCACCAGCTTTTAGAGATAGAAGTCGCTCTATCAAAGATTGCTGAGGGGACTTATGGAATCTGTGAAGAGACGGAAGAACCTATTGAAGTTAAAAGACTTCAGGCTATTCCTTGGACAAGGTTTAGTATTGAAGGAGCTGAGATTAGAGAGTCTGTTCAAAAGCAATATCATGCAGGATAAAAACCTACCTTGATCATCACAATCAACGTGAGCAAGACGAAAGAATAGCATCAAATTTCTTGTTGTCTTTGTCTAAAAAACATTTAAAAATTAAATGGTTAGGCTTATCCATTGTATTATGAAATATGAGTTTTTTTATTTTGAGTCATCTATTTGAGTCATCTATACGATAGCCTACTTAAGACATAAGAACATTTATTCAAGTCAAGTCAAAATGCATTTTGAGGAAAATCATAATGAAAAATTGGTACACTACAAACTTAGGTAAAGTAGAAGGTCCATTTTCCTTATCACAAATAGAACTTAAAATTCAACAAAAAGAAATCTATCCAGAAGATTTAATTTATCGCTCCGGAGAAAAAGAATGGATACCTATTAAGGATCGGTGGCAGTTTCAAAAGATCATTCTTAGAAGTCGTATTTCTCATAATAAAGACATTCCTAAAAAAGATTGGACTGTTTATCAGAAGTATCTCAAACAGAAAGCAACATCTCCTCTTGCTTTTCAGTATGCTTCTTATAGTACAAAAGAAGTCATCAAAGCTTTACATAAAGGAGAGATATCTTATTCTGACTGGATTTGGACTGAAGGCATGAAAGAATGGCAAATGATTCGTCATTTACCTCAATTCAATCATTTTATATCTCACAAATTTAAAAAACATAAGAAGCCTGTAGATTTAGGACAGGTCAGTGATACAGAATTACGTCAATCAGTGGTTCAAGCAAAACCTCCATCTTCTATAATATCTTCTTTAATAGACACAGAAAGACCATCTGAAGTTACTAGTTCTAATTTAGCAAAACAATTTGTTGATCTTCGTTTTTATAACAAAACACCATTAAGGAAAAATAAAATTGTTATGTCTTTGGCTTCTTTGTTTATTATTGTGGGTTTGGTTATGTTATCTTTTTTTACAGACTCTTCACAGCAAGTGCAGAAATTATTATCAGAAAAACCTTTTATCTTAGAATATAATGTTTTACACAATGGCTTAGAAATACATTTTCAATCAAGACAACAAACTGAAGAGACAATACAATTAAAAATCAAGAATAAAGAAAACCAAATTTTAAGTACCAATAACTTTGAACGCAATGTTTTGATTCGATTAGATAAAAATGGTCAGGCTATTTTACGTTTAGATCATTTAAGCTTACCAGAGGGTTATTATTATTTTTCAGGTCAAATAGCAGAGGCTTCTTTTAGTCATAGTTTTTTTATTGGAGAAGATAAAGACAACTTTGCTTATAACTTATCTGAATTTCGTAGAATCAGACAAGAAGAAAAAAAGAAACTTGAAAACATTAAAAAAAAGGTTATGGCTAAAACTATTCCTCGCATTCCTAAAGGTATGAAGAGTTTTTATGGTCAGATCAGAGAGTTAGAAAAAGGTTATGATCGTTATCATAAAAGTATAGAAGAATGGAGAATATTTTATTCTTCTTGGGAGGAGGCCTTGCATGAAATTGACTCATTAGATTTAGAAAAGCAATCATTGGATATAGGCTTAGTACAGGAATTGCAAAACATAGAGCAAGATTTAAAAATGATGAGTCAAAATATGGATCAATCTATAAAAGAACAAAATTTAAAAGAGTTTTCTCTTCTATCTCCACAAGTGGCTGTCTTTTTAGAGAAAGTCAAAAACCAACAATCATTTTAAAGTTGACTTTGAACACTATGTATAAGGCATTTATAAAGAAACTACAAAAGAAGCACAATAAATGCAGGAAGGCTTTTTATGAAATTATGAAATTTCTTATGGATCACAATAATTCATTAGAAAAATCTAAGAAATTTATCTTTCATCAAGTGTGTCTGGAAAAAAGGAACATATACATCAAAATTCAAGATAGAGATGAAATGAGAATATTTGCAAAGTGAAGAGAGTAGAAAGTTTAAAAATCATTAAATTCAACTCAAACAAGATGCAGAGATGTTGTTAGAAATAAAGAAAAGCCTTGCAGAAAGTTTATTGCCATTGTTTCAAGGGACATCTTGGCAAAAAGAAGACATTGAAAAAATACTGACACTGCCAAAACTTTTTTCACACGGGCATTTAGCACTTCCTGTCTTTACACTAGCAAAAGAACTGAAAAAATCACCACAAGAAATAGCTTCTAAAATAACTCAAGAAGTTCAAATGCAAAATATCAATGGGGTGACAAACATCAAAGCTATTGGTGGTTTTGTAAATTTTCATTTCTCTAGTAGCTATCTTGCTCAAATTTTATGTCGATTTGTCTTTAGTAAACCTAACGATCAAACACAACAAAAACCTTCAAAGAAAATCATTATAGAATATTCTTCCCCTAATGTAGCGAAACCATTGGGCATAGGTCACCTGAGGGCCACTGTCATTGGGCAAGCACTTTGTCATTTAGCTCACACACAGGGTTTTCAAGTGATTAGATGGAATCATCTTGGAGATTGGGGTGTGCAGTTTGGTCATTTGGTCCATGCTTATCAAAAATGGCACCATGAGTACTCATTTGAAAAAGAACCTCTCGAGTCCCTCTACAAATTATATGTGCGATTTCATAATGAAATGAAAACTCATCCTGAGCTTAAGGACAAAGGAGAAGAGTGCTTTAAAAAACTAGAATCTGGAGATCCTGAAATAACTCAGCTTTGGAAATTATTTATCTCTATCACAACAAAAGAACATGAAAAACTTTATAATCTTTTAGATGTTCAATTTGATATTGTCCAAGGAGAGTCTTTTTATAATGATCAATTAGACGCCACTGTCAAAAGAATTCAAGACGCTGGTTGCCTGCAAGAAAGTCAGGGAGCTTCTGTGGTTTTTCTTAAAAATGGTCCTCCTTGCATTATCAAAAAATCAGATGGATCTTCAATCTATGCTACGAGAGATATTGCCAGTGCTATCTATCGCCATGAAGTCATCAAAGCAGATAGAATATTATATGTTGTAGGGTCTGAACAGTCTCTCCATTTCAAACAAATATTTGAAGTACTCGATCAAATGAAATATGAATGGGCTAAGAACTGTCATCATATTGCCTTTGGTCTTTACCACTTTAGAGATAGTAAAATGTCAACAAGAACTGGCAATGTGATCTTTATGGAAGATGTTCTTAATGAGGCTATTTCCAGGACTTCACATATCATAGAGACTAAAAACCCTCAAATTTCAAACAAAGCAGAGGTTGCAAAACAAGTGGGTATAGGAGCTGTGATCTTCAATGACCTAATGTGCGACCGTATCAAAAACATTGATTTTAATTGGTCTAATGTGTTGAACTTTGAGGGGGATAGCGGTCCTTATGTTCAATATTCTCTTGTTCGTTGTCGGAGTCTTCTTAAAAAATATACAAAAGAAATACTTCCTTATTTTAAACAAAATCTTACAACACAAGAAGAAATGCAAATATTAGTGATGTTAGTTACTTTTTCAGAAATTCTACAACAAGCATGGAGAACATTTAAGCCTCATATTTTAGCTCAATATGTATTGAAACTATGTCAAGAATTTAGTTCTTTTTATAATAAGCATAGAATTTTAGGAGAAGATCCGGATATAGAAGCAAGTAGAATGACTCTTGTGTATTGCATTGAACATATTTTAAGTCAGAGTCTTGGTATTTTAGGAGTACCTACTCCTTCAGAGATGTAAAATTATTTTGGGATCCGGGATCCGGCATCTGGGATCTGGCATCCGGGATCCGGGATCTGGCATCCAAAGGAACTGTTTCCTTAACATAATGTTAAGAGACGAAGAGATCCTTTCTACTCAAAGTGAACAAGCTTTTGAGGCGATGACCATTTTGTCAAAGGCGAAAGCCTTTGCGGTCATCGCCCAAAAGTGACCAGAGGTCAGTTCACTTTGAGTGAAACAAAACGAACTTTTTCCTTAACATCGTGTTAAAAAATGAGGAGATCCTCCCTACTCAAAATGAGCAGTTTTTTTGCGGCATTGCTCTTTTTAGACAGCGTAAGCTGTCAGAGCAAACATCCGAAGGAAATCTTTTTCCTTAACATGCTGTTAAGAAATGAGGACATCCTTCTTCCTAAAATTGAACAAGCTTTTGAGGGAGTTAGCCTTTGATCGACGACGATAGCCAAAAGGTGTAAGAAAGAACTTTTTCCTTAACATGGAGTTAAGGGACGAAGGGATCCTCCCTACTAAAAGTGGTCAAGCTTTCTAGGCAATGACCATTTTGCCAATGGCGAAAGCCATTGCGGTCATTGCCAGAAAGTAGCCAGAGGCTAGACCACTTTTAGTGAGCCAATGCCCAAAAACAGCCAGAGGCTGGTTTACTTTTAGTGAGACAACTCCTCCAGCCTGCCCCCGCCTCCCACTCATAATAATATTTATGTTTTTTGAAAATTACGCAGAATCTAAAAAAAATAAAAAAAACAAAAAAACGAACTTTTTCCTTAACATCGTGTTAAAAAATGAGGAGATCCTCCCTACTCAAAGTGAACAGGCTTTTGAGACAATGACCACTTTGTCAAAGGCGAAAGCCTTTGCGGTCATTGTCCAAAAGTGGCCAGAGGCCAGTTCACTTTGAGTGAAACAGACCACTTTGAGTGAAACAACGCACCGCATTATCAGCATAGAGTAAAGAGAAAATATCTTGTTTTTTTTAACATAGTGTGTTAAAAGACATCTTTGTTTAACAAGCAAAGAGATGTACAAGTGACGAAAAAATATATTTTATCTTATTTATTGTTTATTGTTTTGCTGACTGCCAGTGGTTCTGTAGGGGGGAGGGCCAGTGGTTCTGTAGGGAGGGGGGCTTGTGCTGAAAGCCTTATGGTACACGGACAACTTGACGGCAGAACTTTAAGAGAGCTTGCTCCTAGCTCTCAATATATGTTACATAAAGCTTCGTTAATAGCTTATGCTTCTGGGTCTCAAACAGTGAACGCAAAACACATTCTTCTGGCAGCTTTGACGAGAGTTGAGACTTCAAATAAAAAGCTCAATCGCTTGAATATGCCAGATCCCATAGATAACACTCCACATTTTAATGGTATAGCTCTTGCTTTGAAAAAATATATACATATAACTATGGATAGATTTGCTTCTCATTTTAAAGAAATAGAAGGAGTCCATTTAAGAAGATTTCAAGAAGCTCTCTTAAAGAGTTTACATATTCCGTTAAAGCCGTTACAACCTATTAAGTTTCCTGACTCCATCTTATTTGAGGTAAAAAATAATGATTTACTTGTTCTTCATTTAGGGGATCTAGATTTTATACCTACCCTTATATATGATGAAAGTGCGATTGCTTTAATTAAGGTAGCCATTGTTTATACTAGAAGTGTCGCTTCGAGTTATGCTTCGAGGTATATGTATGACATGAATGACGATAGACATATAAATTACAATAGAGAAGACAATTTCTATCCCTTACCAGTAACTCCAGAGTATTTCTTTCTTGCACTCCGTGGCAGATATAGAAGAAATTCCTTTCTTGACATAGAGACACAAAAACTTCATGAACTTGTAGGGGATATATTTTTTGATATAGGAGTAGGAATAAGTTATTATTTTTTTGAGGACTTAGGGAGGATGGTGGCAAATGAACACAAACCTCTTATATTAAGTGCATTAAAGAAAGTAGATGAAGCAGTACAATTAGCTCTTAAGAAGGGTAGTATAAAAGAGGCAGCAGAGCAATTAGGCTTAACGTATAAAACTTTAAAAGGATGGGTTCTTCAAGATCCAGAAGCAAGTCATCAGCTAGGCCATCAAACAAAAGAAGGTGAAGAAAAGGCAATACTTAGTCGCAAGTTAGAAGATCTCTTTGCAGGTCATCAGGAAGGTTTAACTTTAGAGCAGATAAAGGCTGGAATATCAGAGTTTGCTAACATGTCAAATCAGACAATTTATAAAAGACTAAGAGAAAATGGATATGAAACTCAAGGAAAAGGAATCGGTCGATTTGGTTTATGGAATCATCAAGGCCATCAAACAAGAGGAAAGGCAAAACTTCGTCGCAAACTAGAAGCTCTCTTTGCAGGTCATCAGGAAGGTTTAACTTTAGAGCAGATAAAGGCTGGGATAAGAGAATTCGCTAACATGTCAAATTGGATCATTGAAAGAAGACTAATGGAAAATGGATATGAACGTCAAGGAAATAATCGGTTTGCTTTACGGGATCAGCAACAAGGCCATCAAACAAAAAAAGGTGAAGAAAAGGCAATACTTCGTCGCAAGTTAGAAGATCTCTTTGCAAATCATCAGGAAGGTTTAACTTTCGAGCAGATAAAGGCTGGAATATCAGAGTTCGCTAACATATCACGGGCGACAATTTATAAAAGACTAATGGAAAATGGATATGAGGCTCAAGGACACGGTACGGTTGCTTTATGGTATCCGCAAGGCCATTAACCCCAAAAAGATAAAGGTTTGTAAAAGCTAATGATATGAATGGGAAAGAGTCTGGTCTTAGGGCAATGATTTTGAAATTTAAGAAATAAATTGAAGATCCAGCTCAAAAGTAGCCAGAGGCTAGTTGACTTTTAGTGAAAAAGATAAGAAGGCGGTAGCCTTCAGCTGGCAACCAGAAAGTGACCAGAGGTCAGGCCACTTTTAGGGAAACAACACCCTCCCCCCTATTGAAAATTCGAGCTTGCCTAAGCAAAAAACATTTCTTAAAATAAATCCATTGTGTATAAAAACATTGATCAAAAGGAGTCAACTTGAACTCACCTACACATTTAGAAAAGCCTAATTATAAACATACCTTGAATTTCCCACAAACAAACTTTCAGATGAAAGCTCATTTGGCCGTCAGAGAACTTGATTTTATCCAAAGATGGCAGGATATGAACCTACATGAACAACTATTAGAACAAAACAAAAAAGCCCCTTCCTTTTGCCTCACAGATGGCCCTCCTTATGCAAATGGCCACCTACACATAGGGCATGCCTTAAATAAAATTCTCAAAGATATTATTGTCAAATACAAAGCTATGAGCGGTTATAAGGCTGCCTTTGTCCCTGGATGGGATTGCCATGGCTTGCCGATAGAACATGTCGTGAGCAAAAGGCTCGAAGCTCAAAAAGAATCAAAAAGCCCCAAAGAAATTCGCCAGATGTGTCGTATGGAGGCTCAAAAATGGATCCAAATTCAAACAGATCAATTTAAACGCTTTGGTGTATTAGCCGATTGGGATCACCCTTATTTAACTTTACAAAAAGAATACGAAGCAGAAGAAGTACGTATATTATCAAAGATGATTCAAAAAGGAGTTCTTTATAGAGACCAAAAATCTGTACATTGGTGTCCTGCCCTACAAACAGCTCTGGCAGAAGCTGAAATTGAATATCAACAGCATAAAAGCCCTGCTATCTACTTGAAATTTTACATCAAAGAAGGTATTGAAAAATTACTTCCTCAGAGTTGCTCCAAAGATTATCGAACAGCTTTGGTCATTTGGACAACAACCCCTTGGACAATCCCATCTAATAGGGCCCATGCTGTTCACCCTCAGTTTGATTACAACATTTATCAGCTAGATCAAGAATACATTATTCTTGCAAAAGAATTACAATCTTCTTTCGAAGAGAAAATAAATCAAAAATTAAAACACATTGCAGGACCTTTTAAAGGTCAACAGCTAGAAGGAATCATGACTTATCAAGTGATGTATCCAAAACAAATTTCACCTGTGATCTTATCTCACCACGTAACATTGGAAGCAGGGACAGGTATTGTGCATATAGCTCCTGGTCATGGTACAGATGATTTTTACTTAGGGAAAAAATACAAACTTGAAATTTTCAGTCCTGTAGATGATTTTGGTTGTTACACAGATCAAGTTCCTGAGTACAAAGGCATGAATATTTTTGATGCCAATCCACTGCTTGTAAAGCAATTTCAAAAATCAGGTCATTTGATTCAACATGAAATAATTCAACACAGTTATCCTCATTGTTGGAGAAGTAAAACACCTCTTATTTTTCGTGCCACACAGCAATGGTTTGTCTCTATGGATCAAGAATCTCATCCTATCCGTAAAATGGCATTAAAAGCTATAAAAAATGTAGGCTGGATTCCTGAATGGGGAGAAAAACGCATAACTGGAATGATTGCTGATCGCCCAGACTGGTGTTTATCAAGGCAAAGGTTGTGGGGTGTTCCTATCCCTGTTTTCTACTGCGACCATTGCCATCATCCCTATCATACTCTAGAATCTATGAATAAAATAGCAGACAGCATGGAAAAGGAAAATGGCATTGAAGCCTATTGGTCAAAACCTGTTTCTGCTTTTTTGCCACCAGATGCTCAATGTCAACAGTGTGGCCAAAATACTTTTCATAAAGGGAAAGACATTTTAGATGTGTGGTTTGATAGTGGAGTGTGTTGGGCTGCTATACAGAAAAAGCACCCTCTAATGACCTTCCCTGCTGATCTTTATATAGAAGGAAGTGATCAACATAGAGGATGGTTTCATACAAGCTTATTGACGTCTGTAGCTATAGAACAAAAACCTCCCTTTAAAAATGTTTTAACACATGGTTTTGTGATGTTTTCTAAAGGTGTTAAGATGAGTAAAAGCGAAGGGAATATTATGGACCCTCAAAGTGTTATTCAAAAAAAGGGAGCAGAGCTTTTAAGGCTGTGGGCAGTACATGAAGACTACACACAAGATATGACTTGTAATCCAGAGGCCTTTGATAGATTGACAGAAACTTATCGACGTATTCGTAATACAATGAGATTTTTACTAGGTAACTTAAATGACTTTTTAAAAAACCCTCAGGCTTGTCAGTTGCCATATAAGCAACTCAAAGACCTTGATCAGTGGATTTTACATCGACTCAATGGACTCATTAAAGAAGTCACTCAAGCTTATGAGGGTTATGCTTTTTATAAAATTTATCATCTACTCAATAACTTTTTTAATGTGGAGTTGTCAGCCTTGTATTTAGATATTATTAAAGATAGACTCTACGTTTGTCAGGCAGACAGTCCAGAAAGACGATCTGCCCAAACAGCTCTATGGTATTTAACAGAGACTCTTATTGGGCTAATGGCTCCTATATTGTCTTTTTTATCTGAAGAAGTATGTGATCATTTACCGAATAATAAGAAAAGTGTTTTTTTGATGAGATTTCCAAGGTTAAGGACACAATGGGATAGACCTGACTTAGAAGAAAAATACACTTTGCTTTTAGCTTTGCGTAGAAAGGTGAGTAAAAAAATAGAAGACTTAAGAAATAAAAAGCAAATGCGATCTAGCTTAGAAGCTAGAGTTTGCTTGCAATGTCAAAAGGATAGTTTGCTTTACAAGTTTTTAAGTTCAGTTAAGGATGAACTGGTAGAATTTTTTATTGTTTCAGAGATTGTTTTAGAAAATTTATCTGTCACAGGAGAAGAAAATAACAAAGGGCAGAAAGAAATATTAGAAAAACAAATAGAGAAACTAGAAGTTATTGTGACGAAAGCGCAAGGACAAAAGTGTGTAAGATGTTGGCATTTTAATCCACAGGTCGGGGAAGTTTTACCGGACCTCTGTCCAAAATGTACTTTGATTTTAAAAGCTTGTAACAATTAAATAGACGTTAAAACAGATTTTTTCTTAACATGGTGTAAAAATGAAATATTTTATTCTTATTTCTATTGCAGGGACAATCATTGCATTAGATCAGCTGACAAAAATGTATATTTATACTTATTTTCATGTAGGGGAGAGTGTTGCCATCATTCCTGATTTTTTTAATATTACTTCTGTGAGGAATCCAGGGGCTGCTTTTGGATTTTTAGCTGAAACAGAGCCTATTTTTCGTGAAACTTTTTTTATGATTCTACCTCCTTTTGCTCTATTGATTATTATTTTGATATTAAGAAAAGTAGCGTCCAATGACATCATACAAATTATTGCCCTTTCTTTAATTTTTGGGGGAGCTGTTGGCAATTACATTGACCGTATTCGCTTTCAGCATGTGATTGACTTTTTAGACTTTCATTTTAAACACTATTATACATGGCCTGCTTTTAATGTGGCCGATATTTGTATTGTGTCAGGTATTTGTATTTTTATTTTATTAATGATCAGAGATGCTAAAGAAGAATTTAAAAAAGAGCAAAAGCCTTAATTATGACTTATTGGACACATAATCTAGATCCTGTTTTACTTTCTGTAGGTCCTATCAATATTCATTGGTATGGAATGATGTACATTATTGGATTTGTTTCAGGATATTTTCTACTCTGTTATCGGTGGAAAAAAGGCAAGTTTGCATTAAACCCAGAAGAAATTCAAATTTTAATCACTTATTTAATGTTTTTTATGATCTTAGGAGCAAGGCTAGCTTATGTGGTTGTATATGATCCTTGGAACTATCTACAAAATCCTGGAGATATTATAGCGATTTGGAAGGGAGGGCTTTCTTATCATGGAGCTGCTATTGGCTTTATGATGGCTTGTATTTTAATGGCCAAACAATACCATATTACTTTTTTCCATATTGCAGATAATGTGGTTTTTGGTTCAGCTTTGGGTGTTATCTTTGGTCGGATAGGTAATTTTATTAATGGGGAATTAGCAGGCCGTGTGACAGATGTGCCTTGGGCTGTGATTTTCCCTCAATCGGGGCCAGAACCACGGCACCCTTCACAACTTTATCAATCATTAGGAGAAGGACTTTGTGTTTTAATATTATTAATCCTTGTAGAAAAATGGGAAACTCGTAAAGGCTATGCTCCAGATTATAAAGCATTGTTAAGTCAAAATACTTCTAAAGATAAAACTAAAAAATCTAAAAAGAAAAAACATCTACTTTTTGTAGAGTGGTCACGCACTGGCATTTTATGTGCAGCTTATTTGATCTTCTATGGGATCACCCGGTCGATTGTGGAATTTTATCGTCAGCCAGATGAGCAGTTAGGATTTTTTGCACAGTATTTTAGTATGGGTCAAATCTTGTGCAGTTTGATGATTTTAATTGGATTGTTTTTATTGTGGTACCGCATTAGATACCCTATCCCTGTACGCTATCAGTTATAAAGAAGGTATTTTGCCTGCGGGAAATAAAATTTCCCTTCCTAACGATAAAAAGAACCTTGAGTCCTGCCAGAATGATTTGTCCACTTATAAGAAGCATTTTGAGAAAAACGATTTTTCCAATCTTCCCAGTATTTGTCTGGATGCTGATGAGAAACCTTTCCATCAGAAGTGAACGTCACTTGAGGTGGCTTACCAAATAAAAACCTTAGTAGAAATTTTAACATATTTTTATGACCTTTAGAACACGCACTTGAGCCATTGCCTGTTGATCAGGCACACCGGCAATTTTTAAATCTTCTACATATTTTAATGCATGAAATCCCATACTTCATATTACCACGAGATGGATATTTAAACAAGGGCTTTTTATTATTGTGTGATAGGGTTAGTTAAGCTTAGATGTACAAAATAAAAAAAAGGGCGATCTTATTAAGGTCGCCCTTTAAACTTAAAGAAAGTTTGTCTTTATCCTACACACTATACAGTAGGCACACTATACAGTAGGGCAGGATCAATGTGTTTTCATTGGTATAATGAAAACACCTTTTTATACAATAGAATCATCATTAGTCACAGTATTATTATTAGTAGCAGGTGGCTCATTATTATCGTTGGTATCTTCAGTGGCAGGAGCGGGAGCAGGAGCTTCGGGAGCAGGAGCTTCGGTAGCATCGGGAGCAGGATCGGTAGCTTCGGGAGCAGGAGCGGGAGCAGGAGCTTCGGGAGCAGGGTCGGCAGGATCGGGAGCAGGGGTCGGTAGGTTCAGCAGGGAGCAGGATCGGTAGCAGGAGCTTCAGTAGGAGCGGCAGGAGTAGTAGGTTCAGCTTCTGTATTGCCAGGTTCAGCAGGAGTAGTAGGTTCAGCAGGGGTAGTAGGTTCAGCAGTAGTAGGTTCAGCAGGAGTAGGTTCAGCAGTAGCATCAGTGGCATCAGCAGGAGGAGCATCGGGAGCAGGAGCAGGAGCTTCATCAGTGGCATGAGCATCAGCAGGAGGGGCATCAGCAGTAGGAGTAGTAGGAGCATCAGTGGCATCAGCAGTAGGAGTATCGGTAGCTGGAGCTTCAGTAGCAGGAGCTTCGGGAGCAGGAGCAGGAGCTTCATCATCGGCAACTGGAGTTAGGTTAGATACATACTCAAGACCTTCAAGAGCAAGTTGCATCACATAATTACCAACGACTATATCGACACCAAGAGTTAGTCTTCTATCATGAAGTTCTCTAGTTGTCCAAGTATCAGTACTATCAGGGGCTTCTTCAATTAAAGCACTAAGAAAATCTGAATCAGCAGGTTCTGGTTGTTCCAAGCTTCTTCTAAATTCATCTCTGTTATCACTTTGGAAATGGAGAGATTTGGCAGGACCCTGATCAGAGTTGTCAGTATTGACCTCTAGTGACAAATGACCTGAATAACTTAAATATTCAGCAATATTTGTATCCGCAGGCACATTATCTGTAGCTACTACTGGATCTGCTGGAGCAGAAGTGTCTACAGAGTCAGCTTGATTTGCTGACTGATCTGAAGCTTCATCTGTTGTAGGTCCTTGGAAGAACATGGCACCTTGTGTAGGTGTAGTAACAACATCCTCTGTTGTTCCCTCTCCTGGTGCAAGAGATTGTTTCCATGCGTCTATTTGCTCAGGGGCAAACCAAATGATCTGTGCCATGTGTACACGCACAGTAGCATTGCTTAAAGCATTGCTTGCAGAACAAAGGCTTAATGCATCTGCGGGTAGTGCAGGTACCACATCACTCTGCTGGTCTGCTGATGTTTGAGGAGGTGCTACATCACCACTTTGTTGCTCAGTAGGTAGGGTACAAGCAATAACATTTGCATCTTCTGGAACACTTCCATTTTCCCAAGGCAAAAGATTGGCTGTCACATTTTCTACCTTACCAAAGTTAACCATAAAACGAGCTTGCAATGCAGTGTTTGCTTTCCACTTTCTTTCCTCTTCTTCCCCTTCTTCATCTTTAGGTTCTAAATATTCGTTAAGTGCCTCTCTTGAAGTTAAAGCTACTTCAGCTCTTATAAGATTGTTTTTATGAGCTTCATAATTTTGATCTAATAAAAGAACTGTTACAGCTTTACTTGTTTTTGTTTCATCAAGATCATGACGATTATATAAAAGTTTTCTGCCATCACTTAATTGAACATTATTTTCAAAGAGATATTCTCCACTGTGATCATAACCGGTATCCCCATTATCTTCATCTTCTAATTCAACTCCAATGACCTGACCCTGGTCATCCATTGGTGTTACATTTACAAATTTCATACTATCAAGACTAAGAGAGACAACATAGTCCTCACCCTCACTCTCACTAGCACTTTCTGCACTACCTGTATTACCATCTGAACTTTCATTTTCACCTTCACTAGTATCTTCACTTTCATCATCAGTTGTTGGAGTAGCCCAACTTAAAAAATTCTCAAAAAGTTCTGCTTGCTCCGCAGTTAATGTATTGATTCCTCCTTGTTGATCTGCTACTATAGAACTTTCTTCTACACGTTGAGCATCTCTGAAGCTTTCAAAGCTTCTAGCATTTCTGCTATCAAAATCTGAATTACGTACTCTTAAGTTATTGACATACCCTTCATTGTCTACATGGTCAGGACTTGAAGGAGAACATCCTGTTATAGTTAAGATCCCTGAAATACTTATTGCTACTATAGCTAATATTGATTTTAATTTTATAGTTTTCATAATGAATTACCTCCTAGGTATTTAAAAGATTAGAATGAACAAAAAAACCTAAACCTTATTCCTAAACCTTATTTGATTAATAATATACACAAATAATTAAGTTAATGTTTGACACTTAAACATCATCAATGCTTTATTGTGTATAAAGCCTTTTAAAACAGCCCACGATAAAAGTCAATAGCTTAAAGCAAAATATATTTAAAAATATGGTAAAAACCAATAAAATCAACTTGGATTTAAACTCTTTATGACGCGTTGTGTCTAACTATGCCTAAAGTAGCTCAACAATTTATAGATATTGGACCTTTAAAAGCATTGGTTGTAGAAAACAACTTGCAAGCTCAATATAATTTGGTTTTGCTCCATGGATATGGTGCTAATGCTCTTAACTTATATCCTTTGCACAGATATATTCCAACAAATAACAATATTCGGTGGATTTTTCCAGAGGGACCAAAAGCTGTCTATGCAGGTCCTCCAGGTTCTCAACCCTCAAATATAAACGTTAGCAACAACCCTTTAATTTTAGGTAAAGCATGGTTTGATATAGATACAAAAGCTATTGAAAAAAGGGATTTTTCTTTTGATCCAAAGGCTCATGCAGACTCAAAGCTTGTTTTAAAAAATGTCTATCAAGCATTAAAGCCCTTCAGTCAATCTCATTTAATTATAGGAGGTTTTAGTCAAGGGGCTATGCTGGCCACCTACTTAACTATGACTACAGATTTAAATATCAAAGGCTTAATTGTGTTATCAGGTGCTTTATTTCATCAAGACAAGCTATGGGAGGGAAGCCTTGTGAGTCGGCAGGGATTGCCCTTCTTTCAATCTCATGGATATAGTGACGATATTTTAAATTATACAGAAGCAAAAAAGTTAGAGGTTGCCCTCCAAAAAAGAGGACTGCAAGGGCATTTGTTTAGTTTTGAGGGTGGACATGAAATACCAGAAGTGCTTTTCAGAAAACTTCAAGGTTTTCTCAATCAATTTGATCAATGAAGTTTTAGTTAGTAAAATAAAGTAAAAGAAGGTATTTGTATGCAAGGTGGACTTGGAAATCTCATCACAAGTGAAACCATTGTAGGAGCAGTTCCTCCTCATCAAAATAACCCTCAAAAGCACCCTTTAGGACTTTATGCCGAACAAATATCAGGTTCAGCCTTTACTCAAGCCCGTCATGAAAACCTGCGATCTTGGATGTACCGTATTTTACCATCAGTCAAACATGCTACTTATCAGCCCGATAAAAAAACAAATTTAAAAAATTTTTTAACACCTCCACTTAAAAAATATTTTTGCTCTCCTATCCAATATCGCTGGCACCCACTTGGAATCCCTCAAGAACCTCATAATTTTTTAGAGGGTATTAAAACAATAGCCGTAGCAGGTCATCCACTTGAGCAATGTGGGCTAGCTGTGCATTTATTCACTGCTAATACTTCTATGGTAGATTCTTTTTTTGTTAATACTGATGGGCATTTATTGATTGTACCTGAGTTAGGAGATCTGCAAATACACACAGAGTTTGGCATTCTTGAGATTCAACCCAAAGAAATAGCCGTGATTCCTAAAGGTATTAAATTTCAAGTACAATTGAAAACCTCACAGGCCAGAGGTTATATTTGTGAAAATTTTGGATGTCCTTTTATATTACCACAATTAGGTCCTATTGGCTCTAATGGCTTAGCTAATGCTCGACACTTTTTGGCACCTGATGCACACTTTCATCATAAAGAAGGTTCTTTTTATCTGATCCACAAGTTTGCAGGTGAGTTTTTTAGGGCCACTTTAGATCATCACCCTTTAGATGTTGTAGGTTGGTATGGTAATTATTTCCCTTACAAATATGACCTGAGGCTTTTCAATGTGATCAACTCTGTCAGCTTTGATCATCCCGATCCTTCTATCTTTACTGTCTTGACTTCTCCTTCACCTAAGTTTGGCTTAGCAAATATGGATTTTGTGATTTTCCCTCCTCGATGGATGGTTGCAGAAAATACTTTTCGCCCTCCTTATTATCACCGAAATATCATGAGTGAATTTATGGGATTGATTTACGGTCAATATGATGCAAAAGAAAAAGGCTTTTTACCTGGAGGCGGTAGTCTACACAATAGCTTTGCAGGACATGGACCTGACACCCAGGCTTTTCAAGAAGCTAGCGATAAAAAGCTTCAGCCTGAAAAGTATGAAACTTCTTTAGCTTTCATGTTTGAAAGCAGTCGGCCATTTCAGGTCACAGAATATGCTCATCAGGGACCTTTGAGACAGCATGATTACAATGCATGTTGGCAAGGTCTCAAAAGCAAATTTCAACAATGATACGCTACATTACTCTTAGTATAGATAATAAAAAATTCCAAAATAACTTAAGTTTTATTTTACATTAACATGAGGACGATGAAAAATTACTTTCCTTTCATCGTGGGGAAAAGAATAACATCTCGAATAGAAGACTGATCTGTTAAAAGCATTACCAATCTGTCTATCCCTAAACCAACCCCGCCAGTAGGAGGCATACCTACTTCAATGGCATGCATAAAATCCATATCTAAAGGATGATAAGATTCTTTAGCTTCTTTCAAAGTGCTTTCAGATAAAGGCTGGCCTTCTTGTCTTAATTTGATAAGCCTTTGATATTGATCTTCAGGGTCATTGAGTTCAGAATAAGCATTACCTAACTCCATGCCTGCCATGATAGGTTCAAATCTCTCTACACGCCCAGGTGTTTTTCTGTGAGCTTTTGTTAAAGGGGAAACCTCAATAGGATGATCCATAATAAAAGTAGGATCCCATATTTGCCTTTCTACTAAACAATTAAAAAGCTCCATTAATACTTCCCCATAAGATGCTTCTTTGTTCAAAGTTGAACCTTGTTCTTGACAGAGCCTCCAAAGTTTATCTTGTGATAAACTAGCTACATCTAAAGAAGCATATTTTTTAAGAGCTTCGTCTATGGTGAGACGTTTCCAAGGAGGAGTCAAATCAAGTGTGCGACCTTGATATATGATTTGTTCTGAACCTTTAATCTTTTTAACAACATGACATATTAGATCTTCAAATTGTTTCATCTGATAAAAATAATCAGTATAGGCTTCATACCACTCTAACATTGTAAATTCAGGGTTATGAGATCTATCAATACCTTCATTTCTGAAATTTTTATTTAAGTCATAAACTTTTTCAAAGCCTCCTACAATCAATCGTTTTAAGTAAATTTCAGGAGATATTTTCATATAGAGCCTCATATCTAAGGTGCGATGCTGAGTTACAAAAGGATGAGCAGCTGCTCCTCCATACACAGGTTGCAAAATAGGTGTCTCTACTTCTATAAAACCTTTTTGATCTAAAAAATGTCTAATTTCTTTAATGATCATAGCCCGTGTTTGAAAGACCTCTTTGGCCTTTTGATCGACAATCAAATGCAAATGCCTCAATCGATATTTTGTCTCAATGTCAGTTAGCCCATGAAACTTTTCTGGCAAAGATTCTAATGATTTGCATAAAATTTGAAAAGTTTGGCAGTGACAACTCATCTGTCCTGTCTTTGTTTTAAAGGGGAAACCCTTAAGCCCTATAATATCTCCGATATCTAAATGCTTAAAATGGATTTGATCTTCTGAAGATATATTTTGTATTTTAAGGTAGCATTGTAGCTGTCCTGTTTGATCTTGAATATGAAAAAAGCTTGCCTTACCCATATCTCTTTTGGTGATCACCCGGCCTGCTATTTGGAAAGATTTATCTTCTAGCTTTTGACCACTTTCTAAAAAGTTATGCTGATCAACAAAATCTTTACAAGATATATCCCTTTCAAAAGAATAAGAATAGGGGTTGATGTTTGCTTTTTTTAAAGCATGTAATTTGTTGCGTTTTTCTGCTTTAAGAGGGTTATCACGGCGATTGGACATTAAGACTTCCCTGCGTAAATATCCATAATTTTTTTAAGCAATGCAAGTGCCTTTGGCTTCTCTCTTTGAAAAGCATTACGTCCTACAATGCTTCCAAAGCTACCTCCCTGATGCAATGATTGTATTTCTTTGAGTAGATCATCTTCTGTTTTAGCTGGACCTCCGCTAAAGATCACAATGCGTCGAGAGTTAAAAGCTGCCCTTAACACAATATTTGTACGATAGGTTAAAGATTGTAAATCTGGATGCTCATCTTGGTTATGAGGTTTGTAAAGGTTTGGATTTTTCAGTGTGGCAGATGGAGGTTTAACTTTAATGATATGGGCCCCTAATTGAGCAGCAATATGGGTAGCATAGCTGACAACATCCAAAGCTGTTTCATGTTCTTTTTGTAAACCTTCACCCCTAGGATAACTCCAGATCACAATGAGTAACCCTGCTGCTTTGGCTTCTTCTATCAATACAGATATTTCTTCATACATTTGTTTACGATAAGAACTCCCTGGATAAATGGTAAAACCAATACCTGCACAACCTAAACGCAAAGCTGCTTCAATACCAGAAGTGATTGAAGGAATAGGACCTTCTGGTTTAAATAAAGAATCAGAACTGTTGATTTTGAGAATGGTGGGAATTTCCCCTGCATATTCTCTTGCACCAGCTTCTATAAATCCAAGAGGAGCAGCAAAGGCATTGCAACCGGACTCTATGGCTAATCTCCAATGGTAGTGAGGGTCGTAAGCATCAGGATTTTTAAAGAAACTCTGATCAGGACCATGTTCAAAACCTTGATCAACAGGCAAAATAACCATTTTACCTGTATCTTTCAAATAACCATGATGAAGGATATGAGAGAGCTTTGTTAAAACCCCTGGAGGATCTGCTCCATACCAACTTAAAATTTTAGAGTTATTATTGTTATTTGTTTTGATGTTTTTAGACATATTATTTTTACTCTTGTATTATTTGAAATTTTGTTAATTATTCTGTGTTTAAATATGATTCCTTCGATGCATTTCTGCTTAAAAAAAAATAATATTTAAAGTATCAAAGTCAAAAGCTTGTTATAATGTCTTTTTACTCTCTAATGCATGTTGTTGTTCAAGTCTTCTTTGAAATAAAACTTCCCTGTTAATTCTATATAAAATAGTTAGTTCTTCTAAGCCATCAGTTTTGACTTTTTTGTATTCTGAAATGAAATTTCTTTTATGTTCCATATCTTTGACAATGGTGACTTGAGTAGCTTTTTTATTTTTAACTCTTAAAATTGAAATACTCAAAGTGTAACGATATTCAGACAGCTGAGCATGATAAGGCGGTTGCCATATTTGCTCATTTTGAATATAGTTTGTTTTAAGGATGCCAGATTCCATATCGCTGATAGCTATAGGATAATTATTTAAGGCTATTTGAGCAGCCTTAAAAACTTGAATATAATCTCCTGAAATAGTTCTTTCTAAAAAATCCGGCACTTTTTTAGGATTGTATGAGACTATGTGAGATGGACTTGATGAGCAAGCAATCAAATAGAAAAAGCTCCATATCATTAAGAGTGGTTGTACAAAATGCATTGTGATTCCCCTAGACATACATAGTTTCATATTAAAAGCTTAACATAAGTAGTTTTGGGATTCAAGTCAATAAAGCTAAAGAAATTGTCTGTAAAAACTTTTAAAATATAAGGCAAAAAAATTGTCTCTATTAGACATCTGCAAAAAAAAACGTAGAAAGATATGAGGCAATCTATGATATTCTCCAATGGATTGGTAAATAGCATTGACATGTTGAGGATCAAGGCTCATAAGGACTTCAAAAGAAGTTTTAAAACCACAATCATGTTCTATCATCTGAAATGTAGAAGAAAATGATCGAAAGGCATACCTATTGTCATTAGGTATTTGTTCACAACGATGATTCAATGTGAGGGTCTCTCCTTGAGATTCTGAAATACTGCATATCAAAAATACTCGAGGATAGATTTCTGCATACCTTCTGTCTAAACCCATCGGAGAAAATATAAATGAAACTTCGGAGCGTTTTACTTCTGTAGTACCTACTTCTGTAGTTTTTGGAACAGGTATTGCAGTTTCTTGAGATATTTTCATATCTAGTGGTCTGATATTTCGGGTATTGAGCCGAAAGATCAATCTAGATATAATACCTGTGATAGGATGTTCTGGATTAAATGCCTTTAACCATTCATTCCAGATCATACTCCAAGAAATCTCATCATCAATTTCTTTGTAGTTTTCAAAATGAGTAATTCTGAGTTTTACTCTTTCATAGTCTGCTGGTATACACTGATCGTTTGAGCTTTTTATAATAATTGTGTCATTTGTTAAAGCCCTAGTTGAGAAAGACCAAAATAATATGAAAATATAAATAAATACTTGCATTACGGCCCCCTTGTTATTTCGATGCATTCAATATCAGCATCTCCTGTATTGAAAGCAAGGGAAGGTTCTGTTGAGATATTTTCTTCTTCATTTGGAGAGGATGTATCTGTCTGAGGATTCTCAGGATTCTCATGGTCCTCAGGGGCCTCAGAGGCCTCGGAGGTAAGTGGATTTGCATTAGTATTCTCAACGTTATCTTGATCTGTGGGATCTGTGGCAAATATACCTGATGTTGAAAATAAAGGGGAGTCTAAGGTTTCAATCATTTTTTCAATCCAATCCTGAAGTGGCAAGCCATCAATTTGACATTGTATATTTTTTAAAGTGATTGCTATGTTGTGGAGTTCTTGAAGATGATTGGCAATGTTTTTTATAGGATCTAAATCTTGTTCTATGGATTGCAAGTGAGATGCAATGTTTTTTAAAGAAAATGCTACACCTTCAAGTACTTGCAAGGCTTCTACAATACTATCTATCTTTTGGTTAATAGTTTCAATAGATTTTGTGTTGTGGGCAATATCTCGAGTGTCTTTTTGTATGCCACATCCCACCCAACATATTATGCCGATGCACAGAGTGCCAAGAAAAATTAACTTTTGAAAAGGTGTGTTTTTTAATTTTGACATAGTAAAAATCCTTTTTTATTATTCTCTTTTTTAATTAATATAACTTGAATAGATAAGCAACCTTCAAATTAAAAAATATCATATTATAGAAGGTAAAACAAATATGCAACTTTATTATAAGGCTTTTCAAAGTCCACTTGGATGGATAGGTTTGTTGGCCTCTCCTCAGGGACTCCAACAGGTTTTTTGGAATACATCCTCTCATTATGTCCTTCCCTTTGCTACTTTAAAGCCAAAATACCCTATCTTACAAGAAGCTGAAAAGCAAATCAAAGAGTATTTTGAAGGGAGAAGAAAACAATTTTCCCTCTGTTTAGATTTAAGGCAAGGTACATCTTTTCAGAGGAAGGCTTGGCATGCCCTACAAAAGATTCCTTATGGTCAGGTCATTTCTTATCAAAAACAAGCAGGCATGATGGGGTGTTATCGTGGATATAGGGCCGTAGGCAATGCAAATGGTAAAAACCCTATCCCTATTATTATCCCGTGTCATAGGGTAATTCGTAAATCATCAGAAACAAAAATGACTCAACGTAAGATGGGTGGCTTTACAGGAGGGATAGAAAAAAAGGCTTTTTTACTCCAGCTAGAAGGTACTTTGGTTCACTAAAAGTGGTCTAGCCTCTGGCTACTTTCTGGCAATGACCGCAATGGCTTTCGCCATTGGCAAAATGGTCATCACCTAGAAAGCCTGACCACTTTTAGTAGAAAGGATCTCTTCGTTTTTTAACACGATGTTAAGGAAAAAGATTTTCATTTGTAAACCCGCTTGCTCTCCAAAAATATTTTAGAAGAATACCTTGTTTCCCTAACATGGTGTCAGAAGCAAGGAGATCCGCTCTACTCAAAATGAGCAGATTTTTGAGGCATTGCTCTGACAGCGATAGCTGTCAGAGCAATGCCCAAAAACACACCAGAGGTGTGGCTCATTTTGAGTGAAATGTTAAGGAAAAAGTTCTTTCTTACACCTTGAGTGTTGCCTGCAAAGGCTTTCGCCATTGGCAAAATGGTCATTGCCTCATTTGATTTGCACTAAAAGTAAACTGACCTCTGGTCACTTTTGGGTAGCCAGCCCGACGGCTACCGCCGTCGATCAAAGGCTGACTACCTCAAAAGTCCGTTTACTTTTAGTAGGGGAGGATCTCCTCGTCTCATAACTACATGTTAAGGAAAAAGTTCCTTCTCAAAAGCTTGTTCAATTTTAGGAAGGAGGATATCCTCATTTTTTAACACCATGTTAAGGAAAAAGTTCCTCCTTACACCAGGATCCCGAGTTGCCGGTTCCCGGATGCCGGATCCCGGATCCCGGAAAAAGGATCCTCTCATATCCTTACACGATGTTAAGGAAACAAGCTATTTATTGCATTTTCTTTCGCCATCGGTAAAATGGTCATTGCCTCAAACTGAACACTTTTAGGGAAAAAGGTCTATACAATTTTCAAAAATGACTTCTGGTGGATTTTCAGGATTGTATCTCGACATAGCATGCAATATGGCTTTCGACTTTTGAGTTTTATGGACCAAAGCATATCCTATAGCAGTCCATCCCCATTTATTGCTAATATCTATCCTTGCACCCCTGCTGAGTAGAAAACATATAGTTTCAATACGTTCATTTAAGACGGCTAACATCAAGGCTGTATTCCCCTGAATATTTGTGGCGTCTATTGTGCGATAGCCACCAGCCTGTAAAATTATTTTAATAATCTCTATATTGTCTCTTTTATCTGCGGCAACCATTAACAATGTTTCTTCCAATTCTGGAATAATTATAGCATTGGGATCTGCTCCAAAATCTAAGAATAACTGGATGATTGCTTTTTTATCATTTTCTCTATCGCAAACTTCATCAGCCAAAAGAACTTTTAAAAAAGATTGACCTCTATCATCTAAGGCATTAGGGTCTTCACCCCTTAGCAAGGCATCTCTTACTTGATCAGCCCGGCATAACAAAACAGCAAACTTTAGAGATATTAAATTTTCTGCGGTTTGAGAGGATCTCAGCGAAGCTTGACTGTGACCGAAGGTTATTTTTTGAGTCAATAAACCAAAGCTAATCAATGTGAAAAAAATTATATGTCGTAAAGAGATCATCTATTTGACTTTAGATAAGATTCCAGACAGACACAAGTCCAAATCATATATTTGTGTTAATATTTTGTTTCTTTAATATGGTTTTCATACGGGATCTGGGATCCGGGATCCGGCAACCGGCATCAGGTCCTGGAACCCGGGATGCTGGATTGCCAGATCCCGGAAGAACACCCTATTCAGGAAAAATAAGGTCAGATCAAAGGGTCTATAGGGATCACTTGAATATCTGGAAAGTCTTGTTGAAGGATCGATTCAATGGCATAAAGTGTCCCAGTGACAGCACTAGGGCAGGTCCCACAAGCCCCTTCGTAACGTATATAAAGCTTATTTCCTTCATACTTAACAACTTCTAAATCCCCTCCATCAGCTTGTAATCCACTTCTGACAGTGCGATCTAAAATAGCTTCTATTTTTTGCAAGGCAGGTGATGTTTGCTCTTTACACATTTTATTATTTTGGGCTTTTTGTTGATTAAAATGTGGATTATGAGTGGGCAATCTTGTGATCAATACTGATTCAATTTGAGGCGATAGGTCCTTCCAATCAGAAGTATTCAAGCTGGGATCGCCTTCTTTTGTAATGCTAATGGCATTTTCAAAAAAATGTACTTGTATGATGCCTGGGATAGCTAAAAGGTCTCTAGCTAAAATATTTCCCTTATAATCATCACCTGGATAAAAAGTAGCCTTCCCATCCTCAATAACTTTTTTAGTCACAATAAATTTTAAAGCATTCGGATTAGGCGTAGATTGAATATCCATATTTATACCTATAATGTAATGTTGTTCATCTTCTCTGCACTTCACTTAAAGAAAACTTTGCATAGTTTACTCAAAATATCTCTTAATACCACATATAATACCACACACTCTATCACCTTTTGTTTGTTGCATATATGCATATATCATTCCACATATCATTTATCATTCTTTTATCAATTAAATCAATTGATAATGATATTTGTGCTTTGACAGCATAAATATAATGACTTGCAAAAGAAGCCATCAATTAATTATTTTCCCTGTCCTGTAATGATGAAGTATTTGTTATCGATATTTATTTTGATACGATCTAATGCTAATGCAAAATCTAACGTAAAAGCTAATGCTAATCTAATGAAAAATCCGACGAATACACAAGTATACTATAATAGCTATTGAATAAAGAAAGGCCTTAACACATCAAAGTCAAGAATTTTTCAGCTCCATTTTAGCAATAGTTTGAAGTTGCATATTACTAGTGCCTTCATATATTTGACCTATTTTAGCATCACGATAATATTTTTCAATAGGATACTCTGTGGTAAAGCCATTGCCTCCAAAAAGGTCAACACCTAGTGAGCAAACTTTTTCACTCATGCGAGAGGAAAATAACTTAGCCATAGCTGCTTCTTTTGTGAAAGATAAACCTGCATCCTTCAATCGAGCTGCATTATAAACCATGAGTCTGGCTGCTTCTAAAAGCATTCGCATTTCTGCTAATTGGAACTGCACAGCTTGAAACTTTGCAATAGGACTGCCAAATTGTTGCCTTGAAAGAATATACTGTTTGGTAGCATCATAAGCTCCTTGTGCAATACCAATCATTTGAGCTCCAATACCAATCCGCCCTTCATTTAAAACATGAATGGCAATCTTATAACCTTGACCAATCTCACCTAGAATATTTTCTTTAGGTACTCTACATTGATCGAAGATCAATTCACAAGTAGAGCTAGCTTTGATACCTAATTTGCTTTCCTTCTTTCCAACAGAAAAACCTTCAAAATCCCTCTCTACTAAAAAAGCTGTGATCCCTTTGTAACCTTTAGAAAAATCAACATTAGCAAAGACTAAAAAAAGCTGAGCTTCTTGAGCATTGGTGATCCATAACTTATGACCATTTAATAAATAGGAATCACCTTTTTTGTCTGCTTTAAGTTTTAGAGCAAAAGCATCTGACCCACTCGAGCTTTCTGATAAAGCATAAGCCCCTATCCATTGAGAGGATAACAAGGGTAAATATTTTGCCTTTTGACTGGGATTAGCCCAATAAAGCAGTGCATTATTCACAAGCGTGTTTTGTACATCCACTAAAATACTAACGGAACCATCCACACAACCTAGCTCCTCAACAGTCAAACAAACTGTTGTAAAAGAGCTACCTAAACCTCCAAATTCCTCTGGTATTTCGATCCCCATAATTCCCATATCAAAAAGCTTTGGTATAAGATCAGGGTTTATTGTAGAAGCTTGATCCATTTGATAAACTAAAGGTTTGATTTCTTCTTTAGCAAACTCCTTGATGGCTTCTTTGAATGATATTTCATCTTCCGAAAGATGAGTTAAAGCATATCTGATGGACTCTTGAGAACTTTGAGACACAATAGATTCTCCTGATAAATACTTATCCTTCAAATATTTTTTGTGTTTATTTAATGTTAATGAAACAAAAAAATTAAATCCTGATCTTCAACCATATCAAAATGCTCTCTAGCAATTCTTTCTAAATGGGTCGGCATGTAATTTTTTTGGATTTCAAGCGATATATTAAGGCTTTTTTCTTTTAAGTGATCGATCTTATGAGTGAGATAAGCCTCTTTTTGAGATAACTTCCAAATTTTAACGGCCGTTCCATCTACTATAAGGTGAAAGATCATCCAAATAGAACACACAATCAATACAATTTGTGGGGACATAAGTAATTTTTCTATAAAATATCTACGTTGCATAGTGTCATTTTCCTTTATATGATGGGAAAAAACAAATAGAAATAGTCCATTTGCTTTTTTCTACACTTTAGAACAAATCAATAGTCTGTTGTTCTCACCACCATAGCTTCTAGCCTTAAAAGTATGAGAAAAAGTGTAAGGTGATTAAAAGGTTAGAAGCTTTAGTTAAAAAACGAAAGATCAAAGATCAAAGATCATTAAACTCGACTTTAAGCTTAAATAAAAGCACTTAAGAATTTATTTTATTATAATTGTTTCAAATTGAGAAGTTTTCATTATTCCTTCCATTTTCCTCTGTGAATTGATCGCTAGATTTTTTTATGTGTTGTTCTTTCTTTTATTTGTAAAGGCTTTGTATGGGTAAAGGCTTTGTATCAAATCAAACTATAAAATTTAATAAAAAATATTAAAACCTCTCTTTAAGCCATGCCATTACATCTGAATAAACTTTTTCTCTGCCTATATCATTAAATATTTCATGGAGGTAGCCTTCATAAATCTTAAGAGTCTTGTCTGCCGAGGTGACTCTTTTAAAATAAGTTTTAGTCGCATCCACACTGACAAATGTATCTTGGCCTCCTTGCATCACTATAATAGGTAATTTGATCCTTGATGCATGATCTACAACATACTGACAGCCTTTTTCTAAACTAAAAAAGAGCCTAGGGCTGATTTTATCATGTCTTAAATGGTCATGTTTGTATTCATTGATCACATCTCTGTCTCTACTAAGTTTATCATAACAAATATCGTATCTTCGAAAAGCAACGTCAGGAAGCCATTTGGCACAAAACTTCCCTGCCATCAGTAAAAGCTTAGGTACATCGACAGATAAACCACATAAAGGAGAGCTTAAAAGTAATCCATTTACGTTGAGTGCTTTGAGTTCTGATTCGTTAAGAGAAAGTAGCATTTTATTGCAGATCAGTCCTCCCATAGAATGCCCTAATAAAAATACTGGTATATCAGTTTGTTGATCTTGAACATACTTGATAAATAGTTTCAGGTCCTCACAGAGATCAAAGAAATCATACACGACACCTCTTTTACCTTCAGAGCGTCCATGCCCTCGCAAATCCCAACCATAAATATTGACATTAAGAGGCTTTAAACCATTAGCAAATCTTTGATAACATTCTGAATGTTCACTTAAACCATGTGTTACAATTATAACACCTGTCGCTTTTTCAACAATCCAAGACTGATAAAACAGTTCTGAATCATTTAATCCACGAAAGTAACCTTCTTCTCTTTTTATCATAATAAAATCTCCTTATATAGAATCTACTGATCACAACAAGGCTCTTTCACACGATAGAGAGCTTTTCTGTCCCACTATAGTTATTATTTATGATAAAGTAAACTTCTTTTTTAAATTCATTTTATTTTTGCTTGCAATGCTCTGCAAGTTTTTATGACAAAGCTTAAAATATCTTCAATATTTTTGCTATTCTTACCTTATTCTTGTAGCTATAATAATCTCTCTTTAAGATTATTATGAGTTTGTCACTAGACTTGATAATGATGTCTGTAGTAATTATATAGTCAATCAAAAAGGAGTTTTATTTATGGCCTCTCCATTCGATCAACAAGCATCTATTGATGGCATACAAAATGTTTTTGTCATAGCTTCTGGTAAAGGAGGTGTGGGCAAAAGCACTGTAACAAGTAATTTAGCTCTGGCACTTTGTCAACAAGGTAAAAAGATAGGACTCTTAGATTGTGATATTTATGGCCCTAGCATTCCTCGTATGTTGGGTTTGCTCAATCAGAAACCTACTGTCAGTAAAGACAATCGTTTGATCCCATTAGAAAAATATAACATGAAGGTTATGAGTATTGGCTTTATGGTAGCAGAAACCTCTGCTGTGGTATGGCGTGGACCCATGCTATTTAAAGCCATTGATCAATTTTTAAAAGATGTTCAGTGGGGGTTGTTAGATGCTCTTATAATTGATTTGCCTCCGGGGACAGGTGATGTGCAGTTGACGTTGGCACAGAGGATTCCCATTACAGGTGCTGTGGTTGTCACAACCCCTCAAAATGTGGCTTTAGCTGATGTGATCAAGTCTATTGATATGTTTAAAACAGTTAAAGTACCTGTGATAGGGGTGGTAGAAAATATGTCTTATTTTAGGTCAGAGCAAGGACGTATGGAGCTTTTTCCAAAAGGCGATTTACAATCTTATTTAACTCAAAATAATATTCCTCTTTTAGCTCAAGTGCCATTTCATACTTCTGTAGCTATGGGAGGGGAAGCAGGTTTACCTGTTGTACAAACACACCCTCAGAGCATCGAATCCCAGGCTTTCTTTCAAATAGCTCAGTCAATTGGCTCACTAATTTCACTAAAAGTAAACTAGCCTCTGGCTACTTTTGGACATTGCTCTTTTTGGACAGCGATAGCTGTCAGAGCAATGCCCAAAAACACACCAGAGGTGTGGCTCATTTTGAGTGAAATGTTAAGGAAAAAGTTCCTTTTTTTGTTTTTTTTATTCTCTTTTAGATTCTGCGTAACTCTCAAAAAAAAAGTAATTAAGAGGAGGATGGGGGCAGAGGGAGACTGGAGATCTTCCGCAAATTGAGCTTGCTCCTCAAAACATTCTAGAAGCATATCTTGTTTCCCTAACATGGTGTTAGAAGCAAGGAGATCCGCCCTACTCAAAATGCATAGATTTTTGAGGCAATGACCATTTTGTCAAAGGCGAAAGCCTTTGCGGTCATTGCCCAAAAACATGCCAGAGGCATGATGTATTTTGAGTGAAAAAAATTGAGGACTTCGGAAGGCTCCCTCTGCCCTCATCCTCAAGTAAAAACAAAATGGAATAGCAGAATCAAAGGGTGGCGGGTGGGGTTAGGGGTTTGTTTCACTAAAAGTGGTCTGACCTCTGGTCACTTTCTGGTTGCCAGCCGAAGGCTATTCGCCTTCTCAAATGCTGGCAACCTAGAAAGCCTGACCACTTTTAGTAGAAAGGATCTCTTCGTCTCTTGACTACATGTTAAGGAAAAAGTTCCCTCCTGACTGCCTGATGCCGGGTTGCCAGATTCCGGATCCCAGATCCCGGAAAAAGGATCCTTTCGTTTTTTGTTTTTTTTATTATCTCTTAGATTCTGCGTAACTTTCAAAAAAAATATAAATGTTATGAGTGGAAGGCGGAGGCAGGCTGAAGGAGTTGTTTCACTAAAATGAATGTAAAACAAAATGCAAAATACTACCACTCTTGTAATAGTTCATCTCTGTCTGAGAATCAATCCGACATATTGTTGAAACATTCCACACTCGACCACCTGCACTTTCCAAACGAACAATCACTTCTTGACTAGGTCTAAGATCATCTAACTGAATACTGACTTTTTCTTCCCCTGTAAGAGATAAATGCTCCTTCAACTCCTTCAACTGCAAAGGTAAAACACCCATTCCAATCAAGTTAGATCTATGGATTCTTTCAAAGCTTTTTGCAATAACTGCTTTAACTCCTAAAAGCTTTGTGCCTTTTGCTGCCCAATCTCTGGAAGAACCCATTCCATAATTTTGACCTGCAAATACAACAAGCGGTATGTGCATCTTTTGATATTCCATAGCTGCATCAAAAATATTAATAGATTCATGAGGCTGCAAGCTAGCATAACATTTTGTAAAACCACCTTCTATCCCTGGCACCATCATATTTCTTAAACGGATATTACCAAAAGTCCCCCTCATCATCACTTCATGGTTTCCTCTCCTAGCACCAAAAGAATTAAACTGCCACTCCTCCACACCACAGGCTTTCAAATATTCTGCTGCAGGTGAGTTTAAAGGGATAGCCCCTGCAGGAGAGATGTGATCTGTTGTCAGATGATCCCCTAAAATAGCTAAAATGCGAGCTTTCTCTATATTGCTACTACCTTGTCCTGGCTTTTGAATATCTTCAAAAAAAGGTGGCTTCTTAATATAAGTGCTTTGATTTTGCCACTCATAGCATATTTGATCCGATACGTGAAATTCCTGCCAAGCTTTTGAACCTTTAAAAACATCCTGATACTTTTCTTTAAACATCTGAGGTGTTAAAAACTGCTCTAAAATAGACTGAACTTCTTGTTGACAGGGCCATATATCTTTTAAGTAAACAGGCTGGCCTGATAAAGATTGTCCTAGTGGATCTTTATAAAGATTAACTTTCATAGAACCAGCTAGTGCATAAGCCACAACCAAACAAGGAGATGCCAGATAGTTAAATTTTGTTTGTGGGTTGACTCGCCCTTCAAAATTGCGATTGCCTGAAAGCACAGAACACACAATCAAATGATTGTCTTTAATAGCTTGAGAGATAGAAGATGGTAAAGGACCAGAATTACCTATACATGTTGTACAACCATATCCTACAAGGTGAAAGCCACAAGCATTTAACTCCTTTTGTAAACCTGACTTTTCAAGATATTCTGTGACCACTTGAGATCCAGGGGCTAAGGATGTTTTGCAATGAGGTTTCATCTTAAGTCCAAGTCTATTGGCTTTTTGAGCCATTAAACCTGCTGCAATCATAACAGAAGGATTGGATGTGTTTGTACAGCTTGTAATAGCTGCAATCACAATATCACCATCTGAAACTTCACTTTTTTTGTCTTGTGTTTTTGAAGGACGACTTTTCAAAGTTTGTTTTTTGAATTCAACTTCAAACTGATCTGCTGCATGCTCTAGTTCGATACGATCTTGTGGTCGAAAGGGTCCTGCAATCGAAGATTTTACATCTGAAATATCCAAATCAAGAGTTTCTGTAAATTCTGGATCGGAATCTCCTTCTATGTTCCACCAAAGTCCTTGAGCTTGTGCATACGTTTTCACTAGTTGTATTTGTTCTGAAGATCGTCCTGTTAGTTTGAGGTAATTTAAAGTTTCTTGATCGATAGGGAAAAAACCACAGGTAGCTCCATATTCAGGAGCCATATTTGCAATGGTTGCCCTATCAGCTAAAGACAAATGTTGTAAGCCATGTCCGTAAAACTCCACAAACTTTCCTACTACACCTAGCTTCCTCAACTGCTCTGTGATATAAAGCACAAGGTCTGTAGCCGTAGAGCCTTCTTTAAGAGTGCCTCTCAGACATACACCCACCACTTGAGGGATGAGGATAGTAATAGGTTGCCCTAAGAGAGCAGCTTCAGCTTCAATACCTCCAACCCCCCAACCTAAAACAGAAAGTCCATTGATCATAGTGGTATGACTATCTGTTCCTACAAGGGTGTCAGGGTAGATCGTCTGATTTTGTTTATTGGTCCAAACCACTTGTGCTAAATATTCCAAATTGACTTGATGACATATACCTGTTCCTGGAGGGACAACACGAAAGTTTTTAAAAGATTGTTGTCCCCATTTTAAAAACTCATAGCGTTCTTTATTGCGTTCAAACTCTTTTTGCACATTGAAGTCAAAAGCTTTTGAAGACGCAAATTGATCAACAGAGACAGAATGATCAATCACAAGATCAACAGGAATCAAAGGATTGATTTTTTCTGGATCTGCTTGAGACTTTTCTGCTAAAGCATCTCGCATAGTTGCCAGATCTACAATTGCAGGAACTCCTGTAAAGTCTTGCATGAGGACCCTTGTAGGATGATAAGCAATAGAGTGTTTGATTGTTTTATGATCTGTCCAAGAAGCAAGAGCTTTAATATCTTCAAGAGTGACTGTGTGACCATCTTCAAACCGCAAAAGATTTTCTAAAAGAATCTTCAAGCTCTTAGGCAAACGATCGACCTGCCCCCACTTCTGAGCTTGTTGAAGACTATAATAGTTATAATGAAGATGACCTATTTGTAAAGAGTCTGTTGTTTGTTTTAGATGATCAGCCATGATTTTCCTTTCATAACATTATATACACAATAAAGCTTGTGTCTGTCCTGGTCTTTTATGATTATATGATAATTTAAAAATCTATAAAGGTCAATAGTTCTTCTTTTCATCTCTAAAAGTCTTTAAGGGAGATACTTTTGAGGATCAATAGGTTTTTTATTTTTTCTGAGTTCAAAATGAAGGTGAGGACCTGATGTCCTACCTGTCATGCCTATTGTTCCAATAGAAGAACCTCTTTGGATCAAGGCACCTTCTTTTACAAAGATACGATCAAGATGAGCATAAAATGTAGACCAACCCTGTCCACTATCTATAATCACCAAACGACCATACCCTCTGTAATCATTGCCAGCATAGACCACATATCCTTCATGTGCTGATAACACATCTCTATGCATAGAGGCTACCAGATCAATACCATAATGATCATTTCTGTAAGAGAACCCCCTTGAAATACGTGATTTGAGATGATGAGATTTGGAATTTAAAGGCCACGATAACAAAAGACTTCTGCTTTGGACTGAACTACAACTTGATAAAAAAAATAAACCCAAAACAGACATGAAAATACTTGTTTGAAATAAATAACACTTGATGCTATAAATTAAGGCATGAGAGAGCATTATTCCCCTATTTTTACAATAATTCTTCCGTATGTTTCCCTATTCAACATTTTTTGAAACACAAAGTTTAAATCTTCTAATGTGATTTCTTCGGTGAGAATTTCTTTTAAATGATGAAACTTCCATTTTCCGCCTATATTTTGCCAAATGGCCTGCCGATCAGCTAAAGAACAATTATTTGAACTAATACCTAAAAGGCTAACTCCTCTTAAAATAAAAGGCATCACAGTGGTTGCAAAAGAGGGCGAAAGGGCTAGCCCTACAGAGGCTATATTCCCCCAGGGCATAATATGTGGCAATAATCCTTCTAAAACCTTCCCTCCTACATTATCAATAACACCTCCAAAGAGTCCTTGACCTAGAGGACGTTTTTTTAAAGGCAGATCTTTAAAATCAAAGACTTTTGTAGCCCCTAAAGATTTTAAAAAATTGTGTTTATCTTTTTTGCCTGTCATTGCCCACACTTCATAGCCTAAATGAGAAAATAAATCAATAGCAAGGCACCCTACACCTCCCGTTGCTCCAGTGATCAAAATAGGACCTTTGTTGACATCTTGAGCATTTTTGAGCATACGAAATAAACAAAGGGCTGCAGTAAACCCTGCTGTGCCAATGATCATAGACTCTTTAAGAGTTAAATCCTTTGGCTTGTGAATAACATCATCACAATGGGCATTGACCTGTTGACAATAACCTCCATCATTGAACTCACTTAAATGACAACCATGTAATAAAACCTCCTGACCTTTTTGAAAGGCATTACTAGAGCTTGACAACACTATGCCTGCACAATCAACCCCTCCATTTAAAGGGTATTTTTTTAAAATAGGAGAGACAGCTAGACCTGCTAAAGCATCCTTGTAGTTGACGCTTGAATATTTCACTTGGATTTGCATATCGCCTGGTGTGAGTGAAGATACAGGTATACGAGTTAAACGCCCTTTTTGACTATGGGCATGTATTCTATAGCAAAGGACTTCGGGATCAGAATTGTTGGATTTCATTATTTTGCCTCATATTAATACACTTTTTTTATTCATAAGTCCAGCTTTTAAGTCTATTCAAAGAATAGCCGATAAGTAAATTATGTCAATAGAGAATTATTTAACCCCTTATTTTAAGATACCAGAACAAAAAGTCGCAGAATGGAAAATATCTGCTACAAAGGCCGATGAATCTTTAATTTTTTGGATTTTGAAAAATAAAAAAATTAACTCTGACGTATATGGTGAATGGGCTTTTAAAAAATATAAACTGCCTAGGCTCAAAGTCAGTTTTTTTCATAAACACAAGGTAGATGAAGCTATTTTAAAAAAATATCATGGTTTTTGGCCTGAACATGTTCTACCTATTAAAGAATGGAAGGGTGTGCTTTATTTAGCTTGCTTAGAACCCATCCATAGCTTAGATTTACCACAAGAATATCAATGGATATTGGTTCCTATTGAGGGTATCCTCTTATGGAAACAAAAAACTCACATCAATCAAAAAGATATGACACGCTCAATAAGCCTTTCACAGTTATCTTATCCAGGATTAGCAAAAACAGAAACATTAAAAAACTTTCCACATTCTCGAGAAATAACCAAAACTGAAGAATTAAAAGATTCTCAGAAAAAACAACCTGCTCAAACAGGTTTAGAAAATGTTCATTTTGGTCACATTCATTTGCCAGTACAAAAAACCTCTAAAGAAAAAACCACACCCGTTAGAAAATCAGAAAGCACACAAGATGTACATCAGATGAAAAAACCAGCTATAGCTTCCTCCCTCTTAAAGACTTCCAACAAAACACCATCTCCCTTACCTAAAGTGTCTCATTCATCTCAAATGAAGACTCAAACCCAAATAAAAACAACAGAATCTAAAATATCTCCTGTTGTACCGAGTATTTCATCTATTAAGAAAAAAACATCTCCTTTACATATAACACCTCCGTCTTCTATTCAAAAAAAAACATCACTGATCTCTACCTCACCTCCACAAAAGGGGCCTATTCAAAGCAATGAACTTAAAAATCAAGAGCATGAAAAAATTTATAAAGACATTCTCAATCATATAAATACTTTTTTTGATAGAAGCATGCTTCTTCTTTTAAAAAATAATGTGTTAAAGCCTTGGAAATGGGATCAATCATGGCTCAAACAACCATCAACCCATAATGTGATCTTGTTAAACAAGCCTAGTGTTTTCCGTATTGTCTATAAGACAAAACAAAAATACCATGGCTATGTTGTTCCCAACCCTGTGAATGATACTTTTTTTCAAATTTGGAATGAAGGAAAATATCCAGAACATCTCACTTTATTACCTCTGCTCAATGAAGACAAAAAAATCAAAGGGATGCTCTTAGGGATGACCTCTAAAGTAAAAGGTCAGTCTATTTTGTTAGATAAATTAGATATTTTAGCCATAGATATATCTGAAAAAATCAACAATTCTCGTTTGTTTCCCCTCTAATTTTGGCATTTTATTGGCCCCATCCACATATTTGATCAAATAAAATCCTTCTGTAAAACCCAGAATCTCTAAAAAAATAATATAAACACTTGACTTAAGGTACAAATAGATGTTGAGTCAAAATGATGGGGATGTATGGGGATGAAATGGAGCAAAGAACAAATTAAAAGAATGGTCGCAAGTGTCTTTAATGATCTTAAGGCGAATCATATTGTAACCTTCAAGGTGGCTGAAGATAGGGTCTTGACACAGGCTATGGGATATATTATAGCTGATCAAGAAAAAGACAAAGCCATTGACAAAGAAGCTCGAAGGATACTAGAAGATTTAGAGAGTAAAAGCAATGAGTCCATTGATAGACATAAGCTCTTTGAGATGATCAAAAAGAAGCTTATTGCTCAACAAAACAGACCTGATACCTGGAAGGCAAAAGGTGGGGTCGTTGCAGAAGTGCCTATACATTTTGCTCATCTGATCATAGATGGGGTTTGGGAGGATGATCTGGTGGATTACGATGATGACGGTCGGGCCCTTAAAGTGGCTAAGCAAGCTGTAGATAGATTTTTAAAAGAATTTGAACTTCTCAATGATCAGGTCAGGCATAAAATTCAATCTATTAAGCGGACTATTCTTGAAGGTAGTGAGGAATGGAAAGCTCTTTATGATAGATTTTACAAAGAAGAATTAGTCCGACGAGGTTTATGAATGTATTGGGATTAAATTTTATTTGCATTGTTTAAGAACAATAATAAGATAGAGGTTTTTATGAGAATTTTAAAATATATAGCTTTTGTTTTAACTTTAATAATGGGAATAAATCAAGAACTTCAGGCTGCTGCTGTTTTAGAACTCAATGGCCAATATTCCTTAGAAGGTGTTTGGATGAGAAACTCCCGCTTAGATGGCAGTTCAGGGAAGTTTTATTTTTTAAACCAGCTACGACTTAAGCCAGAGATTAAAGTAAAAGATGGACTTTCTGTCCATGGTCGTTTTGACATGCTGACAAATCCTTGGAGTCATACGTTCCAATACAAAGCAGGAAGCTTTTGGGGAATGGATAAAATATCACGAGGTTCTTCTCTGCAATCCTTTATTGACCTTGGAGTAGATGTGACTCACTTGTACTTTAGTTGGAGCAATGAGTTTGTCAAGCTGATGGGCGGTCGATTACCACTGGATTTTGGAGCAGGTCTTTTATTTGATGCAGGTGACGAACATTTAGATCATTTTGCGGATCACATAGATGGTATAGGTGTTGAGTTTAAGGCAGGCAATCTTTCTATCCGTCCAATATTTGGTGTACTCTCTAAAGGCCTTTATGGAACATCTAACGTCTATCGGTATTTAATTAATTTACAATATGAGCTAGTAGACTCAAAATTATTATTTGATTTTATAGGTGTGATCACAGATGGACGAAGTGGCTCTAAACCTATGGTTTATGGTCCGCTGGTTCCTCTCTCTCTAAGAGATACATTTATTCAAGATAAATACTTAGGGACATCTCCTCCTCCTCCTCCTCCTCAAACAGATTTAGCCCTTACAAGTTTAAACGACCACTGGTCGACCTACCATCTAGGAACATTTGTAAAAAAAGACTTTTCTATTGGCACTGTCAAGTTAGAAGTAGATTTTGTTTTAGGTCGAGATACAGGTATTCCTGTTGACTCACAGGGCAATGCCTTAGCTGTGTCTGGTTATGGTGCCATAGCAGAGTTTATGACTCACCCTGGATCATGGCAGTGGGGCTTTAAGGCAGGTTATCTTTCAGGAGACGACCCAGAGACGACAGACAAATACGAGGGTTTTATTGCTCATCGCAACTATCCTGTAGGTATGTTAATGTTTAACCATGCTATTGGTCATCAAGATACCATTGGAGGTTCTTATCGTGTCCACCCTCCTACAGCAAATGAGTCTCAAAGTTATCAACAAAGTAATAATAGGAATAATTTGCCTGATATGGAATATTTAACCAATGCTTTTTTTATTGCTCCTCATCTCACAAAGTCTCTTTTTAAAAATGGATATTTAACTACAGATGTGATCTGGGCTATGTTACCTGTGCCTTCACAGGGGACAGATGCTAGAAACTTAGGATTTGAAATAGATCTAGGATTTATGTATAAAAGTAGCCAATATTTGACCTTAGGTCTTGAAACAGGATGGCTTTTCCCTGGTTCTGGCTTTATAGGGGATTCTCGGAGAATGGTCTATGGAGTTCAAGCAAATGCTATTATTTCCTTTTAAATTTTAGTTATTTATAACATTGTAGGTAAATATATATTTCAGTTAAAAAGGCTTGATCTTAAAAAAATTACTTAATTTTTTTTTATTTAAAATAAAAAGTTTGACTTTTTACGAAAAAAGTATGAAGATAATATATAAGCCACTAAAATATAACTCTTACCTTGTAAATGATTTTCCTGTAAACCGATCTCGCAAAAAACAAAGAAAGAATAATATTTTTATTTAAAGTATACCATGTAAAAACCTGATAAGAATAAATCAATCCAATTATTCAAGAGTTTCTGTGTCTTAATAAAAGACACAAGAATAATAAAAAATATTTATTCTTTAATAGAGTGTTAAGGAATAAGAAGATGTTCTCTATTTCTATTTAATTAAAGCGATCAGAAATGAGAGCATTTTGAATAAAACATACAAATAAACGAAAGGAGTCAATTATTGTGTCAGATTCTTATAAAGTAGAATCATCTACAACAGAAGCAAGAGCTAGTCGGTCATCAGAAAGAACAGAAGATAAGCGATCAGAATATTCTTATCGAGATAGAGATCGAGATAATTATCGGGATCGAGATAGAGATCGGGATCGAGATAATTATCGGGATCGGGATCGGGATAATTATCGAGATAGAGATCGGGATCGAGATAATTATCGGGGGCGTCGAGCTACAGGAGGGTATCGTAATTATAGACAGACAACCGGTGGACGACGACCATCTAACAACAATGACCACACAAATCATAGAAGATCTTATCGCAGATTTGAAAGCTATAATCAAGGAGGGGATGATGTTGATGCTGGTCTCAACACAGAGCTAACAGAAGACCAGATAGAAAAAATTAAAAACTCTTTAACTGATGAAGAAAAAAAATCTCTTAATTCTAAAGATCTTAAATCTAAAAAAATTGAAGCCCTCACGAACCTTGCCATTAAGCTACAAATAGAGCATGCAGCAGGCTTCCGTCGTCAAGATTTGGTTTTTGAAGTTCTTAAACGAGCTGCTAAATTTGGTGATATTTTTGGTAATGGTATTTTGGAGATATTGCCTGATAGTTATGGATTTTTACGTTCCCCAGATTATAATTATTTGCCTGGGCCAGATGATATCTATGTCAGTCCATCTCAAATCAGACGTTTTGGTTTGAGGACAGGTGACACAATTGCAGGGACAGTCCGTCCACCTAAAGATAATGAAAATTACTTTGCACTCTTAAAAGTAGACACTCTTAATAAAGAACCTTTAGAGCAGTTTAAAGATAAAATTTTGTTTGATAATTTAACACCTCTTTATCCTGATGCAAGGCTTAATCTAGAACATAATCCCACCAACCTCACCACTCGTGTTGTGGATATGATGTCCCCATTAGGTAAAGGACAGAGAGCTTTGATTGTAGCCCCTCCTAGGACGGGCAAAACTGTTTTATTACAAGATATTGCCAATGCTATTTCTATTAACCAGCCAGAAGCTTTTTTGATTGTTTTGTTAATTGATGAAAGACCAGAAGAAGTTACAGACATGTCGCGCAGTGTAAAAGGAGAAGTGATCAGCTCTACATTTGATGAACCTCCTGGAAGGCATATCCAAGTGGCAGAGATGGTTTTAGAAAAAGCTAAAAGGCTTGTCGAACATAAACATGATGTTGTGATCTTGTTAGATTCCATCACTCGTTTGGCAAGGGCTTACAATACAGTTGTGCCAGCATCAGGTAAGATTTTATCTGGAGGTGTGGATTCGAATGCTCTGCATAAACCAAAAAGATTTTTTGGAGCAGCTCGAAATATTGAAGAAGGGGGAAGCTTGACTATTATAGCCACAGCCTTGATTGATACAGGGTCACGTATGGATGAACTGATCTTTGAGGAATTTAAAGGAACAGGTAATGCAGAAATTCACCTTGATCGTAAGTTAATGGAAAAGCGAATTTTCCCATGCATAGATATCAATAAATCTGGTACTCGCAAAGAAGATCTTCTTTTAGATAACAATTTATTGCAAAAGCTTTGGATTTTAAGAAAGGTTCTTGCTCCTATGAATGTGGTAGACAGCATAGAATTTCTATTGAAAAAGCTCAAAGTCACTAAGAGTAATGAAGATTTTATTGCCAGCATGAACAATTAAGATAATGACACTGTTTCATAAAGCTTTTTAATCCTCATGCCCTTCAATTTAAAATATTCAATAAAAATGCCATAGACTTAAGATTTGTTTTATCTGTATATTTCTTTTACCTTAACAAAATTTTAGATAAAAAATGGTCTATAAAAAGACTTTAGTCAAAATAGTTTTTTCTTTTTACTTTCCGATAAATATATAAGGAAAGGTTACAAAATGAATAGAGAAAAATATCTTTTATTAGGCTTTTATATTTTATTGATGGGATGTGCTGAATCATCTCAAGAAGGTGCTGATTATAGCAATTTTACAGGGGAGCTAAGCCAGTACGAACGAGAAATTCAAAGCACTGCAGATCATCTTTACACAAATGGACGTATAGTTTCTGCCGATAGCAATGTCAGAAACATCTTGTGGACCATGACGTGGGATAGCACCCGAAACAAACCCGTGCTTCAGATGCATATAGGTAATGAGACAAAAACCTATAACTTTGCTAATAGAGTGCTTATAGGAGGTCGTAGTGCTTTTATTGTTCCTTCTCAAGAAGATTTAAGAGGTCTTGGAAATAATCAAAGTAATTATGTCAGAGTACTACAAATCAATAACTCTATGCAAGAGATTAGAGGTTCTATTCTTTTAGCAGACAATAGTATGTTTGCTGAGATTAGAAATGCTCTCACCACTCAAAGCCCTCTAATAAATAATACAGCTTCCACAGAGGCTTTTTTCAGGTTGACCTTTGCTAGAGCTGCACACTCTTATTCATATCTATCTGCTGCTCCACAAGTTCAAGAGCTTCTTGATCCTATTATGCAAGAAAGACAAGTTTACATTGTCATCTCTAGTTTGCATTGGGCTAGACGTAGTGGCAATATACCTTCTAGCAATACAGGGGCGTTGAATACAAATAATATTTTTAATCGAGATAGTGGTGTATTATCTTATCTTCCTCAAGGAGATGCAATAAGAGAAGGATTTTCTTATTTTGATACAACAAGTTATGCTACTGGGAACTCTGATGTGACTTTAGAGGGAAAAATTGATTTTTATGCTGATTTGTATTCTGTGGTAGATACAAGATACCGGGTGATCAATTTACATTTTAAACAATCTGCAAGGGATTTCCACAACCCTGGTCAATTTCAAAACGTAAATGTCTTATTGGCAATCAATTATAAACATAAGGATGCCAGTGTTGTTAATTTAAGATCCACTTTAAGAAGAAAAAACTTAGCCCCCTTAAACTTTCTCTTTGAATTTTCTGCTAGTATGGGAACCAATTCTGCTCGTATAAATTTAGAGATTTCTCGTTTAACTGCTGTAAATCCTTTTCAAAGAAGCTCTTTTGCAGAAGGATATACACCTATAGCACATCTTTTAGAGAGTGTAGGTGGTAATCTTTTAGAGGGATTAAAAAAGATTGGAGGCGGTATAGCATGGCCTTTCAAAAGACTTATGGACATGTTTTAAGATGGAAATGATATGTCTAAGAGTTAGTCAGTTGTTGTTATTTTTTTTGTCAAAAAGAATATTTTTATCTTAATTTACAATTTCTCAAGCGTTTGAAATGTTTCAAAATGATACAAATGCCTTTTCTCAGAAAAACTTTTAAATCTTTATATCCTTTAATTTATAAGCCTTTAAGGAATGCTGACCTTTGATATATCTTTTTTAATCTTATAACAAGAGTGATTGGTATATTTTTTGCTGTTTTATTTAATAATATATTGTGTGTAAATATTTAACTTGGGGGTAGTATTATTTAATTTCAAAGGGCTTATGTCTTTTGGACCCCATCAAACTTAATCATCAATTAAATGGAGAAAATTATGCGTAAATTAACTTATTTATTAATTGCAGTAGTAGCTCTATCAGGGTTGGTTTTTGCTGTAGGCTGTGCTAATGAAGGATCTATCAACAGTACAGATCAGAGGCCAAGAAGCATAGAAGCAGATAAAAAAACCTATAAAGAGAGAGTTTTAGAAGAAGCTCAAGCACTTCATGCAGAAGGTAAGCTAGAATCTCTTGAGAATTTGAGTCATCTCACATTTGAATTAGATGAACAAGGGAATATATCTAAAATTAATGGAGATGGTATAAATTTGCATTCTTATGATCTATCTCTTGCCTTTACTTTAGGGAATACAAAAATTGTAGCTCCTGAATGGTCACTCTCGAGTGATTCAGATGTAAGCCAGGGAGCTGTCGTACTTTCAATAGATGAAAAAGCTGATGGCATTGAGGGTCAACTTCATAACGTGTCTTCAGATGTTATGACCATTATCAAAGCACCTCATAATGGTGGAGACGTAAGTTTAACAGATGAGAATTATGAATTTACAAGTGTAAAAGGATTTTTCAAGTTTGTTTCTTTATCTAATGTACAATATGATGCAGATGGTTTTGATGCATTAAACGACAAAAATGCTCAAGTTGCACTTTCTGCTGTGTATTGGAATAATAATACAGCTTCTGAAGAACTCAAGCTAGAAAGAAAGGCAAATGCAAAAGTCACATTGGCCGATAAGAATAGTGAAGCTTTGTCACTTACTGTTGACAACCATACTTCTTCAGCAGACGTTGCTAGTGTTCTTGTAGAGGGGAGTGGGTCAATTATAGATAACGGCACCATCAGTAGGCTTATTAATTTAGCAGAGGCTCTATCAGTTGAACCTTTAAGGCTGAGCTTTCATATTTCAGAAAATCTTTTAACACATATTGACGATGAGCCTCAATTTAAAATTTATAACTTGGTCATTGGCCATGAAGTTATTCCTGGTGCTACATTAGAAGAAGATGAAATTCAGGTTAATCCCCCATTTGATGTTGATTTTAATGAATTGCCTCTAAATACAGAAGGAGCTAATCCTCCAGCAGAGCAGTAGGTTGTTAAGAAAAGAGAGGATATTCTCCTCTAGAGGAATAGGCAGTCAGGTTATTTTAAATCCTGAGTGCCTGTTTGCCGGAAGGCAAGATACCATATCCGGCATCTGGGATCCGGGATCCGGCATCTGGGATCCGGCAACTGGCATCCGAGATCCGGGATCTGGGATCCGGGATCTGGGATCCGGGATCCGGCAACCCGGCAGACAGGGATGAAAAAATGCCTTGTTTCCTTAACATGATGTTAAAAGAGGAAAGGATCCTCCTACTAAAAGTGGTCAAGCTTTCTAGGTTGCCAGCAATTGAGAAGGCGAAAGCCTTCGGCTGGCAACCAGAAAGTAGCCAGAGGCTAGTTCAATTTTAGGGAAACTTAGTGAAAAAGATTGTATTTATTTTGAGATTTATTCATAATTAAGATCATAGTAAGGGATAAAGGATTTTTTTTTAAAGGGTGGTAATTATATGAAAAATTTATTTTCAATAACTATTTTATTTTTAGCAGTTATTTTTATAGGTTGCAGTCAAGTCAACAATGAGGTATGGAACAATACCCTTGCAGAATTTAAAAATCAAGTGACAACCCTTGTCAATACTATTGAAACAACACCCGATGAATACACTCCTACCAATATTGAAACTATTCGTTTATGGAGAGCCTCACATAATCAAGATGGTGATCTGCTTGCATTCTATATAGATATAAGGCTTGATGAAGAAGATATCACTCTGACCTATAACATAAACAGGCAGGTGGAAATAGAAGGGACAAATATAACCCTCTTAGCCTCTGTAGAAGACCTTGAAACAAGCCCTGCTGATCTTTCACCTAAAAATAAAATTCTTTTCATAGATAGAGCAAATGACACTAACAATAATGAAATAATGAGAGGTAATATTCAAGTGGTTGCACCTTCTCTTATTAATAGGCTACGTACAGCTTGGATGGAAGGGGAGTCTATATCTGGTATACCAAACATAGGACAAACTGAGGCTATTTTCCTTTTACACTTTGAAAGTTTAGATACTTCTTTAAATCAGTTTGATACAAGAGAAGAAATCCCTACTCAAATGAGATATGCGGTGAACCTCATTCGCAGAGACAATAATAATTGGACTATAGAGACTATAGAAGGTCAATCGGGATTATTTGACTCACCTAGAGAAGATATTTCTATCACTCCAAACCCAAATATTTTTCAAATAAAGTGACCGTTTTGTTTCACTCAAAGTGAACTGACCTCTGGTCACTTTTGGACAATGACCGCAAAGGCTTTCGCCTTTGACAAAATGGTCATTGTCTCAAAAGCCTGTTCACTTTGAGTAGGGAGGATCTCCTCGTCTCTTGACCACATGTTAGGGAAACAGAGTTTTATTCGCAAACTGTTTGCTCCTGAGATAATAAAAGAAATTTTCCCTAACATGGTGTAAAGAAATAAAAGGATCCTCCCTACTCAAAATGCATAGATTTTTGAGGCAATCAGCCTTTGATCGACGGCGGTAGCCGTCGGGCTGATTGTCCAAAAACATGCCAGAGGCATGATGCATTTTGAGTGAAATGTTAAGGAAAAAGTTCCTTCTTACGGCTTTTGGCTCTCGCCGTTGATCAAAGGCTAACTGCCTAGAAAATCCATTTATTTTGAGTAGGGAAGGATCTCCTCATTTTTTAACACAATGTTAAGGAAACAAGGTTTTCGCTTCACTCCTGCCCGTTTGCCTGATGCCGGGTTGCCGGATCCCAGATCCCGGATCCCGGATCCCAGATCCCGGATCCCGGATCCCAGATCCCAGATCCCGGATCCCAGATCCCAGATCCCAGATCCCGGATCCCGGATCCCGGATCCCAGATCCCGGATCCCGGATCCCGGATCCCGGATCCCAGATCCCGGATCCCAGATCCCGGATCCCGGATCCCAGATCCCAGATCCCAGATCCCGGATCCCAGATCCCAGATGAATACACCTTTATTGTGTGAAGAAAAAAGTTTCTACCTATCCATAGTATAATTGTTGATTTTTTTAAAAATTTAAAGAATACTCATAACATAAAAGTATCAAAGTCGAGAAGGCCAAAAGAGAGAAATATATGACAAAATTTTATTTATCCAATCCAGAGGAAGAAGTTAAACAACTGACCCACAAATATAAATTTTTATATTTAATTCTTGGTCTTGTATTTGGTGTTTTTGTTTGTCGTCTTTGGTATTTACAAGTTTTCCAAGGTCAAAGCTTACGGCTATGGTCTGAAAGGAATCATATCAAATTGCAAAAGCTACCTGCTCCTAGAGGGATGATTTTAGATCGCATGGGTAAAATTATAGTTGATAATCGCCCTGGCTTTGATGCAGTGATCACACCTCAATATGTTCAAAATTTAGAACTTACAGCCCAAGAAGTTGCTAAAGTTTTAAACTTGAAGGCCTCTGACATTGTTCAAAAGTTAAATACTTCTAGCAAAAAAGAAGGTGCTTTCAAAGGTGTTGTCATCAAAGAAGATCTCAATAGAGATGAAGTAGCTCGCATTGAAAGAATGAAAAAACATTATACAGGTTTGAAAGTTGAGGTACGTATTAAACGTACCTATTTAATGAATGATAATGGAGCTCAGCTTTTTGGTTATGTAGGTGAAGTCACTAAAGAGCAAATTAAACAAGAAAATCAAAAACAAGATGTTTCACAAATTCAACAGGGTGATACCATTGGTCGCAGTGGAATAGAGTCTGACTTTGATGATTATTTGAGAGGTCAAAATGGCATGACCTTTGTACAAGTTGATGTATCTGGTAGAGAGTTCAAGTCGATAGAAATCCCTCAAGTGATTAGTCTCATTGATTCTATTGAGAATCCTCAACCAGGACATACATTGATTCTTACACTGGATCAACGTATTCAAGAGGTTGCTTATAAGGCATTTGCTAAGACAGGACGTATAGGTTCTGTTGTGGTTCTTGAAAATAAAACAGGCAAAGTGTTAGCATGGGTCAATTCTCCAAGCTTTGATCCAGCACTTTTTTGGCCAAAGATAAAATCAAAAGATTGGAAATCTCTTATCAACGACCCTTTGGAACCTCTAAGAAATAAGGCCATTCAAGATCATCATCCGCCAGGCTCCACTTTTAAAGCTATTATAGCACTAGCTGCTTTGCAAGAAGGAATAACTTCAAATCAAAAGTATACTTGCCGTGGAAAATTTCAGTTAGGACTGCGTCCTTTTTATTGTGCCAGTCGGCATGGACATGGAACATTAAACTTAGTTGAAGCTATTGAGCGATCTTGTAATGTTTATTTTTATAATTTAGGTAAAGAGTTAGGGATTGAAAAGATGGCTCGTTATGCCCGCTCTTTAGGTGTAGGAAAGAAAACAGGCATAGAGATTAAAGGGGAAGTGGCAGGATTGATGCCAGATACCATTTGGAAAGAAAGAATCCAAAAACAACCATGGCAACTAGGAGAGACCTTAAATGTAGCTATTGGACATGGATCTGTTTTAACTTCTCCACTTCAGATGGTCACTATTTTTGCAGGTATTGCTAATGCGGGTCCTGTTTATAAACCTTACTTAATAGATAAAATTTTAAACAAAGAAGGCCAAGCAATTAAAGAAATGAAACCTTTACTCCTACGTGATCCATCAAGAGGTTTTAATACAGAATTGACCATTGCAAAAAAGAATTATCGCACAGTTCAGGAAGGGCTTTTTTCAGTCATACATGGTCAAAATGGAACTGCCAGATGGTATAAAGTGCCAGGAGTAAAAGCAGCTGGCAAATCAGGAACTGTACAGATAAAGAAAATGAGTGCCAATGAACTTTTTAGTCGCTGTGAAGACATGCCAGTTTTACAAAGACATCATGGTTGGTTTGTTGGTTATGCTCCATTTGATCAGCCAGAAATTACAGTAGCTGTTTTTGCACAAAATTCTTGTTCTGGCTCAAAGGGAGCAGCTCCTGTCTTTCGAGATATTATCAAGGCTTATTTCCAGGAAGAAGAACCATCATCAAAACAAGCATCTGTGCCATCATCATTGCGATATGGTCTTGATCAGAATGAAGATTTGACTTTGTAAGGACCTTTTATTCATGTATAAAAAACATATATACCTGGGGAGATATGGATATTCTTGTTGAAAGATTACAGAAAGCTTATAATCCTTTTGAGATAATGAAAGCATGGTGTCAGGATATTCATAAGCTCAATTTGATTGAACCTACTGCTATGACCTTGACCACTTGCAATCAAAAAGGTGTGCCTTCTAGTCGGATTGTGCTTTTAAAAGATATTTCAGAATCAGGGTTTACCTTTTATACCAATTACCAAAGTCTTAAAGCTTGTGATATTCAAGAAAATCCTTATGTAGCTATCCTTATTTATTTTGATCAGATTCAAAGACAAATACGCATCCAAGGGCAAGCTAAAAAAGTTTCTGCAAAAAAATCTGATGAATATTTTGCCTCTCGCCCTTATCAAAGCCAAATAGGAGCATGGGCCTCTCAACAAAGCCAAGAAATAACTCACAGAGATCAGCTTTCAAAGCAAATAAAATATTTTCAAAATAAATATCCTCACAGCGTTCCAAGGCCACCTCATTGGGGAGGATTTCTAGTACGTCCTTTTTACTTTGAATTTTGGATTGCAGGAGAATATCGCTTGCACCATCGCTTTGTCTTTGAACTCAAACAAGATGAAAATATATGGCAAAAAAAAATCCTCTCACCTTAACACACAACAATATTGATCCATACACTAAAAGCATGAAAAAATGTACACATCAGCACATCTACCTTTGCAATTAAAAACCTCTATAAAAATTTTATTTTAATCTTTCAAAACAGTAGGCATTCTAAGTACATCTGCTAAGGAAGCTATCAAGCTTTAATGCGACCAGCCTCCATATAAAAAAGGACTTAAGTCTAAAATAGATTATGCAAAATACTTATACAAGGTCAATTATAACCTTGATTCAAACCTTGAATTAAAGTCATAATATATAAGGTCAATATAAAAATCTCACGCATCTATTAGTTAGTATTTACAAATGTAGTATCTACAAATGTAGTATTTACAAATGACATTGTAAGGCAAATTTATGACCTCTCATAAACTTAAGAATAATTTATTAATTATATGTTCTTCCTTATTGATTTTGATCATTATTTCATCTGTTATTTTTTTCCAGATTCTTCAAAGTGATCATCAAATCATAGACTTTGAAGATCGTCGATATCGATTTAGCATTCTTTCAGATGAACTACGTCAAACTATTGACGATCTCACTCGCATGTCTAGATTATATGTAGTGACAAGAGATACCAAATACAGAGAATATTTTCAAACTATTTTAGATATCAAAGATGGCATACGTCCTCGTCCTGAAGATTACCACAATATCTATTGGGACTTCTATGTCGCTACAGGAGAGCCTCCACGCAAAAACAGCCATCCTATAGATTTACAAACACTTATCCAGCAAGAAAGTTTGACCCAAAAAGAAATGTTTTTTTTTCAAGAAGCTGAAGTAGCTACCAAAAACCTTATCCAATTACAAGAACAAGCTATGAATATTATGATAGGATTTGTGGCCACCGATGATGATGGAAGATACACTTTAAACATTGCTGATCCTGTTAAAGCAAGACAAATCCTCCATGGGGATGAATACAATCAAATCAAACAAAAAGCTATGCACTTTTTAAATACCTTTTTTGAGTTGGTCAATACTCGCTTCTCAGATACACTCAACAAACATAAAACAACCAGAAAAAAACTTTATACATCTTTAACGATCACCCTGGGTGTTATATTTTGCCTTGTTATTATATCTTTCTTATTAATTATTTTTTCTCCACAATTACAGCAAATCCAAAGAGTCACTCAACATAAATTGCCTATTTCTAGATTTTTCAGTACTTATTTTTTTAGACACTGGCCCTTAATTGCAGGGGCAACCGTGACTATCTTATTAACTGTAAGTATTTCTTGGTGGAGTTTTAATCAAAATAGAATATTGATCTATGATAATTTAAATAGTCATTTAGATCAAATCCTTCAAGCAGGACATAACACAGTACTCGACTGGATTAACAGGACAAAAATAGAAGCTTCATTTATCGCGAATGAAATATCTTATCATGTTTCTGAAGAAGATTTTCAAAATACTCAAGGAGATACATCAAATAAATTTCAGGAAGAATTTTCCGCCTCCCGTATTTTAGAATCAGAAATATCTGAAAAATATATCATAACAAATGCAGGAGGTTTTATAGTAGCTAGTGATGATGAATCTCTTATAGGTAAACTTTTTCAAATACCTTCGTTCATGCAAAGGCAAATCAATCACGCTCCCTATCAGACTGTTTATTTTGTATCTCAAGATGATACATTGGCATCTCTTTTACCTACCAAAACCATTATTTTTGGCACTCGCATCTCAGAAGAAAAAGGAGCTGTTTATCTTTTACTTGATGGTGAGGAAATATTAAGTCGATTGCTTAAAAGACACTTTTTTTACAACACAGATGAAATATATATAGCCAATACAAAGGGTGAATTTATCAGTCAAAGCCGATGGATGGATGAACTCCTTCAAAGAGGTTTTATCTTAGGAGATAGTATAACAGGCTTAAAAATCAGTAGTGATCCTCTTGATGATCAGTCTATTCTTTCTTTATCAGCTCAAGATGTTATCGCAGGTCATAAAGGAGTTAATTTAAGTGGCTATCCTAATTATTTAAATGACAATGTTGTAGGGCGATGGATGTGGGATCAAACATATCAATTTGGTGTGATTGCTGAATGGAATTTTCAGGAAGCTCTTGCCACATTTATCAGTTACAAACAAACAGCTAATCTACAAAATAGTTTTATTGTGCTTTTAATATTTGTATTGGCTTTATTTTTTATATGGAAAAATATAGAAGTAGATAAAACAAACTTAGAACTCACTGGTGCTTACAAAACCATCACAAAGCAAAATAAAAAATACTTAAGTGATCTACAAATTGGTCAAAAAGTACAAATGGACATGTTACCTGAGGTGATCAAAGGGAATGGATTTGCTATTGATGCTCTTTTACAACCTGCTCAGGTTGTTTCTGGTGATTTTTATGATTTTGACTTTATAGATAAACAAGATAGAAATAAAATTTATTTCACTATAGGTGATGTATCAGGTAAGGGTGTACCTGCTGCTTTGTTTATGTCTGTGACAAAAGCCTTTTTGCACAAAACATTAGATATTGTACATACATCACAGGATATTGTTAGCAATGTCAACAGAGAGCTTTCACATAACAATGAACGCTGTATGTTTGTGACTTTGATTGTAGGTATTATGGATGTACAAACAGGTATTGTACAAATTACAAATGCAGGCCATACAGCACCCTACATAAAAAAACGTACAGGCGAAGTGGTTTGTTTAAGTGAAAACCAAGGGCCACTTGTAGGAACTTTTAAAGATGCTAAGTATGATGTGCAGTCTATTAAAATGTCTAAAGGAGATATTTTGTTGTTTTATACTGATGGAGTGACAGAAGCACAAAATGAAAATAAGGAGTTTTATGAGGAATATCGTATGAGAGATTTTTTAGAACACAATACCTTTACATCTCCAAAATATCTTACAAAAGCTCTATCTCAGCATGTGACTTCATTTATTGGCTCATCTCAGCAATTTGATGATATCACTATTTTATCTCTTAGCTACTTAGGGTAAGATGGGGCAGTGACAAGATGTCCAGTCAGGTCGTTGCATTTCACTAAAAATAAACCAGCCTCTGGCTACTTTCTGGTTGCCAGCCGAAGGCTTTCGCCTTCTTAAATGCTGGCAACCTAGAAAGCTTGACCACTTTTAGTGAAACAAACTCCCTAACCCCACCCACCGCCCTTCGATTCTGCTTTTCTATTTGTATGTTTTTTATGAGTGGAATGCGGGTGCAGGCTTCCGAAGTCCTCAACCTTCGCTTGCTTTTGGGGAGCAAGCGGGCCTGCGGAAGATCTTCAGCCTGCCCCCGCCTCCCACTCATAATATTCTTCATTTTTTTGAAAGTTATGCAGAATCTAAAAAAATATAAAAAAACAAAAAAACGAAATCTTGTTTCCTTAATATTTCACTCAAAATGCATCATGCCTCTGGCATGTTTTTGGGCGTTTGTCTCACTAAAAATAAACCAGCCTCTGGCTGTTTTTGGGCATTGGCTCACTAAAAGTGGTCTAGCCTCTGGCTACTTTCTGGCAATGACCGCAATGGCTTTCGCCATTGGCAAAATGGTCATTGCCTAGAAAGCTTGACCACTTTTAGTAGGGAGGATCCCTTCGTCCCTTAACTCCATGTTAAGGAAAAAGTTCTTTCTTACACCTTTTGGCTCTCGCCGTCGATCAAAGGCTGATTGCCTCAAAAATCCGTTTATTTTTAGTAAGGAGGATCTCCTCTTTTCTTAACACCATGTTAAGGAAACAAGCTATTTATTTCACTTTTTTCGCCGTTGACAAAATAGTCATTGCCTCAAAAATCTATGCATTTTGAGTAGGGAGGATCCTTTTATTCCTTTACACCATGTTAGGGAAAATTTCTTTTATTACCTCAAGAGCAAGCGGGCTTACAAATGAAACTCTGTTTCCTTAACATGTAGTAAAAAAACGAAGGGTTCCTCCCTACTAAAAGTAAACGGACTTTTGAGGCATTGCTCTTTTTAGACAGCGTAAGCTGTCAGAGCAATGTCCAAAAGTAGCCAGAGGCTAGTTTACTTTTAGTGAACCAGAGGTGTGGCTCATTTTGAGTGAAAAAAATACACAGTCCATGTAAAATTTTCAATCCACATTTCAGTCTATATTACTTAAAAATAACTTGAAAGTACTATAAAAATAGACTTATTATATTTGGCATTCATATTGCTAATGATCTTCTATGATAATGTAAATGAATTTTAACTTTTGCATGCATCTTTCGCATCAGCATCATTCAATCATTCATTTATTAAATATCATTCATTAAAAATTAAGAAAGGAGAATCATAATGAAAAATACATATCTCAAATTAATGGCTTTTGTTTTTATTGGATTTTTATCTTCAAACCATGCCTTAGCTTATTGCCCTTTTAATGGCTGTGAAGATTTGCCTGTTGAGGAATTCAATATCAACATCAATGATCTAACTCAAGAAGAACATGATATGTTAATTGAAACATTAGAAGCTCATACTTCAGATTCATTCGACCTCACAGAACCTTTAATGCTAGGATCTATTCATTCTATTAATGTTAAACTATTTAGCAAAAGAAGTGTGAGAGATGCTTTAATTCATATAAAATTCTTGAATGGTAATAAAATATCAGTTATAAAGTTAAATGCAGATATTCCTAATGATCATTCAATTAAATTTAAATCTAAATTAATGCAAGCTTTAATAAAACATCGAGTCACTTCTCCTCACTCTTCTTATGCAAAGTTTGTGACAGTTCTTCAAATAGTAGGTGCTAGAAGGGTTAGATTTGTTCATGGTGTCTTTCGTAGCCTCATTCTTCCTTTATTGGCTACAGGTTCTATTTACAGTGTCGCAGAAGAATTTTCAGAAGAAGAAAATAATAATCCAGCTATCAATGATCAAATAATTCTTGATGAATTAGATATGCAATAACCTCTCCGGCGTTTGTCATCAAAATTAAGGAGAGGCTGGCGTTTTAGTTGGTAACTTAGTTGGTGTCTTAGTCGGTGTTTTGGTCGGTGTTTTAGTTGGTGGTTTATTTGCAGAACAACTTTGGTTTGTGCTACCACCATGCAGTCCTTCACAGTGCCACCTATACGCAGTAGCAGTATCCTCTATTGCTTGATCATCAGGAGTGCCGTGCAAACACGTATTCCTCTCTGTACCACACTGGCCGTTTATAGGCAACGGGATAGGACTTACATTTGTGATGGGTTCATTATCACCTAAGTTTTGATTGTCAATAGTCCCATCAGCTCTACGCTTTGTAATTGCCCCTTGCCCTAACTGACCAAACCAATTATCTCCCCAACACTTTACATTCCCATTATCTAAAACAAAGCACGCATTAGAGCCACCTGCTGAAATAGCCGTCACACTCCGTCCACTATCTAGAGCTACAGCTTGTAAATGAGTTCCCATTTCATTGGCTTGATCTCCAATGTATGATTTGGTGTTTTGATTATTGCCTATTCCTAATTGACCCTTGGAATTGTCTCCAAAACACTTCATTTTACTATTATCTAAGAGAACACATGTGTGAGCAATTCCTGCATCAACCGCACTCACAGTGCGGTTAGCACCCAATGCAATAGCAACATTAGAAGCTGCTATTTCATTATACTGATCGCCATAGTTTTGTTTATCGTTTTGATTATCACCTAAACCTAACTGCCCTGCATGATTCCGACCCCAACATCTTAAACTTTTATCCTCAAAAGTTGCACAGGTATGGTAGGCCCCTGCTGTGACAGCCACAGCTTTTTTATTTAACATCACAGGTGAAATATTTGCAAATTCTCCTGTGGCATCACCAATATTAACATTACTGCTATCTTTACCAGCAGTTAAACCTAGCTGACCATATTCGTTACTACCCCAACATTTCACCTTACCATCATCACTACCACCGGTCAGGACAGCACAAGTATGTTTGTGTCCAGCAGTGATGGCCTTGACCTTAAAGTTTTGACCGCCTACAGGAGGCTGATTGGCTACCATTTTCTGAGCGTTATGGCCTATATTTACTGTATTATCGTAACCTAACTGACCCTTATCATTGTATCCCCAACATTTCATAGCTTTATTCTCTTTGAGAATAGCACACGTGTGATGGCTTCCAAGAGCAATAGCATAAGCTGTCAAATTGGTTCCTAAATTCACAGTGGCAAGATTTGTCATTTCATCAACACTTCCATCACCTATATCATTTGTATGACCTAATCCCAACTGACCATAAGTATTTTGCCCCCAACATTTTATTTTATTATTATCTAAAATAGCACAAGTATGTTTTCCTTGTTTTTGTGTGTTGTTTTGGCAGGTATCTGAAGCTTGAGGAGGATACAATCTATCGCAACAATTAACAGAGTTTTCACCATTTGTGCAGGCAGGAGCCTGTGCAAAGACTGGAGATGGAGCAACTGAAGGAGCAGGTGAAGCAGCAGCTTGTAAAGTATTCAAACAAGTTTGTCGATTTTGTGTATTAGAATCAGGGCAACAATTATTGGTGTTGTCACCTTGACATAAATGAAGCCGTTCTGCTCCCTCTGCTGCTGCAATGGTAATAGCTTTTCTACCTAAATGAACAGTAAGGAGACGACTCATTTCATTGCTCTGATCACCTATGCGACGTATACTGTCTGTCGTATTGCCAGCAGTTAAACCCAACTGCCCTGCTGAATTATCCCCCCAACATTTAACTGAACCCTGAGATAAAAAGCAACTATGCCAAGTGCCTGTAGCTATTTGATCAACTATAACTAAAGTTTGTGTGATTTCAAACCGGACACTTGTGACCTGAGATTCTTCTCGTGGCATGGCCTTTTTTGCCTGAATATGCAAATAAAAAGTACCACTTGTTTTTGTATTTGCTGATGGATAAGTTACTGTTTTGGTATCTCCATACGCTTCATTAGTGAATGCATGAGTCGCAGAAGCACTGACAACATGACGGAAAGTACACGGCGGTTTGTTACAGTTCCAATTCCAAGTCACAGAAGTTTGAGGCGAAGTGGGTGGAACAATTCCTGTCACCTCTAATGATGATGATGATGTTTCATCAGATGATGTTCCTCCTATAACAGCTTTTCTTGTGATCACTCCAGATTTGTATCCAGAACTACTATCCATCGCCTGAACATGTAAGTAATAAGTGCAGGGAGGACTTGAACAATCTTGTAATATTCTTTTAGCATTTTTATTGTTTGCTTTAAAATCATTGCTTGTAAATTTAGATTGTTGCTTTGCATTTGTAATGCGAGAAGCATACGTGCAGTTTTTCTTTGTATCAGTACATCTCCAAGTCCATTCTACTGCTCCTTTTGGTGTATCAAAATCTTTTGGAAGAACACTTAATCCAAGAGATTGTGAGGTCCCTGCCCCCTTTCCAGCAGAATTATTTGTCTGGCAATTTTGAAAGCCAATAAATAATACAAACAAACAACCCACTAAAACATACAAAACTTTGCGATGTTCCGTGTTGATACGATTATTACGCAATTGGGTTTGAATTTTTTTCTTTATATTTGTTATATTCATAAGATATATCCTCCACCCCTATTTCATAATGTTTTATTTGTTATTACGATTTTGTGTATCATTACTTTTCATTACTTAAGTTAAAATAATGTATCTTTTTGGTACACATTAAATAAATCGGTAGAAGTCTTAAAATACTTAAATAAAAAAATATATTTTTTTTAACTTTTATATATAGACAGAATAAATGTAAGTAAATTCAATAGTTTAAGATATGGCTATTATATTGTCTTGAGGGTTGGCCTGCCGAATAGCCTGTAAGGCTTCTTTATAAGTTAAAGGTTTAAAGGGGATTAAAGTTTTATTTTTAAGTTCAATAATCTTTTGATGGTTATCTATAATTCTCTGTTGAATATCAGGGTCGTTTAAAGTGGCCTTCTCAAGGGCTTCACCTGCTAAATAAAGAGACTTAAAGCCATCTCCATAAAGCAATAACTGGCATCCAGCCCTAACAGACTGAACTGCAATTTCTTCCACAGACCAATGATTTCTTAAAGCCTTCATATCTAAGTCATCAGACATTATAAGGCCTCTAAAACCTAATTGGCGGTAGAGTATTTCCCTTAATATTTTTTCAGATAATGTAGCAGGCCAGTGAGGATCGATTTGAGAATATTTAATATGGGCTGTCATGAGCAAAGGCAGTTTAGCCCGAAAAGCTCGTTTAAAAGGAGGCCAATGAATTGCTTCAAATGTGTCTAAAGTACTTTCGTCTATAGGCATTTGTTGATGGCTATCTTCAGCAACAGCCCCATGTCCAGGAAAATGCTTTCCGCAAGATATAATTTCTGATTTAATAAACCCTCTTACAATAGCAGAACCTAATTTTTCCACTACTTCACTTTTTGTACTTAAAGCTCGATCTCCAATGACTTTGTTCTTAGGGTGAGTGAGTACATCCAAACAAGGTGCTAAATTGGTGTTGATACCAATAGCTTTGATCTGTTTGCCAAGGGACAGAGCAAAGTCAAATGCCAAAGAAGGAGAATCTGCTAAGCCTATTTTTTGCATGGATGGCCACTTGGTAAAAGGAGTTTGTTGCAATCTTTGCACTCGCCCTCCTTCCATATCCATAGCCACTAATAAAGGTTTCTGATCAGGAGATTTAGCTGCTAATAATTGTAATTGAATAATTAACTCATGTAACTGCTGTGGTGATTCAATGTTACGGTTAAAGAGGATCACACCACCAATGTTTTCCTCTGAAAAAAGTTTGCATTCTTCTGGAGTCAGACGAGTGCCTTGAATACCTATAATAAAATTTTGATGAATCAAATGCCTTAAAGTTTTCATGCAATGTACACTTCAATTATAAATTTTAAGTTGTACTTCATTATAAACTTAATTTTTTATCCTTAAATGTCTGTACTTGCAATGCCGTAAAAGCAACTGTATTGACAATATCGTTGACAGTACAAGATCTGTGCAACACATTGGCCGGATGATTGACCCCCATTAAAAAAGGCCCTAAAACCTCAGCCTTACCTAAATGTTGCACCATCTTATAAGCAATATTACTAGCATCTAAATGAGGAAAAATCAAAATATTAGCAGCTTGCTTTAAATGACAAAAAGGGAAAAGCTCTTGCATAATCTCTGTATTTAAAGCTGTGCTAGCTTGCATTTCACCATCAACCAATAAATGAGGATGTGTTTTCCGTACAATATCTGCTGCTTGTTTCATTTTAAGAGGCGTAGGATATCCCGACACAAAATTAGAAAAACTCACCATAGCAATACGAGGCTTTATCCGAAAAAAATTAGCTACATCAGCTACGTGAATAGCAATATTTGCTAACTGCTCAGCCGAAGGTTCTACATTGATTGTGGTATCAGCAAAAAAATATGCTTTTTTATGAATGATGATAATAGTCAAACCTGCAACAATGCTCCCAGAGCTTTTACCAATCACCTGTAAAACAGGACGTACAGAATCAGCATAGTTTTGAGTAGCCCCTGTGATCATAGCATCTGCATCCCCCAATCGCACACTCATAGCAGCAAAATAATTGACATCTCGTATAAGACGCTCTGCCTCTCGCAAGTGAACCCCCCTGCGATGCCTCAATCGATGAAGCTCTTTGACATATTTATCATACTTTACATGAGACCAAGGAGTACAAATAGGTAAATCTTTCAGTTCATCTAAATGCAAATCTTTGATTTTTTCTGTAATGCCTTTTTTGTCTCCAAGTAAAATAGGCTGTGCAAAGCCTTCCTCTAAAACCTCAGCTATAGCCTTGAGGACCTTGGGATTATTCGCTTCAGCAAATATAATTTTAGGTAAGTTATGTTTTTTGTTTCTTACATTTTTCTTCACATTATTGATAATATCCCTTACAAATTCTTTAGAAGCTCCCTGGAGAGATTCAAGTCTTTCTCTGTATTTATTGTAATTTGTGATAGGAGAACGAGCCACACCAGAAAGCTTTGCTGCTTTAGCTACCGCTGGAGCAACTCTCAATAAAACACGAGGGTCAAAAGGTTTGGGTAAAATATAATCAGGTCCAAATTCAAAATGCTTTCCATCATAAGCAACCGAAACAGATTCTGGTACTTCCTCATGAGCTAGCTGGGCAAGAGCATGGACAGCAGCTAGTTTCATCTCTTTTGTCAAAGCTGTAGCTTTTACATCTAAAGCTCCTCTAAACATAAAAGGGAAACACAAGAGATTGTTGACTTGATTAGGAAAGTCACTTCGCCCTGTAGCCATAATGACATCAGAGCGTACAGATCGAGCTACATCAGGCATAATCTCAGGAGTAGGATTAGCTAATGCAAAAACAATAGGATTTTTTGCCATGCCTTTGAGCATCTCTGAAGTCATAGCTCCACCCACACTCAAACCTAAAAACACATCAGCACCCACAAGAGCCTCTTTAAGATTTTGTATTTTTTGATTGTACTCAATTGCAAATTCTTGTTTATTTTTGTTCATACCCTCTTTGCGATCTTTGTAAATCACACCTTTGGAATCACACATAATAATATTTTCTTTGCGTATGCCCAAATCTAAAAAGAGTCTCCCGCAAGCAATAGAAGCTGCTCCCGCTCCATTGAACACCAAACGTAACTGATCTAGTGGTTTATTGATGATCTCTGCTGCATTAATGAGAGCTGCAGCAGAAATAATAGCTGTCCCATGTTGATCATCATGAAAGATGGGAATTTGCATCTCTTGAGTCAGTCTTTCTTCTATATCAAAACATTCAGGAGCTTTAATATCTTCTAAATTAATGCCTCCAAAAGTTGGTTCAAGGGCTTTGACAACTTGAACAAATGCATCCACTGTCTTAGCATTAAGCTCTATGTCGAATACATCAATATCAGCAAATTTTTTAAAGAGAATGCCCTTACCCTCCATAACAGGTTTGCTAGCAAGAGGGCCGATATTTCCTAAACCTAAAACAGCTGTGCCATTTGAAATGACAGCCACAAGATTGCCACGTGCTGTATAGTCAAACACCTTAAGAGGATCCTTAGCAATCTCTGTGCAGGGAATAGCTACACCCGGAGAATAAGCTAAGGCTAAGTCTTGCTCTGTATCACAAGGCTTTGTAGGGATCACTTCTATTTTCCCCCGACGACCTGATGAATGAAATTCTAATGGATTTTTTTTCTGCTTCATTATTTGGACCTTTTATTGTCTAATTTCGGTGATCTTCGTCTACCCGTACGCACCTCTTTTAGAAACAAGTGAACTGTTTCCCTCAAAATTTCCCTTCCTTGAATCTATTATTATCTTATTTCGTAAATCCACCAGATCAAGCCCCTTTCAGAGAACTGGAAGGTCAATTTTGAGGCATTGTTTCACTAAAAGTAAACTAGCCTCTGGCTACTTTTGGACATTGCTCTGACAGCTTACGCTGTCTAAAAAGAGCAATGTCTCAAAAGTCCGTTTACTTTTAGTAAGGAGGATCTCTTCGTCTCTTTACACCATGTTAAGGAAAAAGTTCCTTTTAACAACGAGTTGCCGGATCCCGGATCCCAGATCCCGGGAAAAAGGATCCTCTCATATCCTTATATGCTTGAAACAAAGCATTCGTTTTTTTTATTTTTTTTAGATTCTGTGTAATTTTCAAAAAAGCGTGAATGTTATGAATGAGAGGCGGAGGTAAACTGAAAGGTTTACTTCACTAAAAGTGGTCTGACCTCTGGTCACTTTCTGGTTGCCAGCCGAAGGCTACCGCCTTCTCAATTGCTGGCAACCTCCACTTTTAGTAGAAAGGATCTCTCCTCTCTTAACATGATATTAAAGAAACAGTTCCTTTATTGCAACTCATTTGCCTCCCAAAAAATTTTAGAATCATATCTTGTTTCCCTAACATGGTGTCAGAAGCAAAGATATCCACCCTACTCAAAATGAGCAGATTTTTGAGGCATTGCTCTTTTTAGACAGCGTAAGCTGTCATCAGAAGGAAATCTTTTTCCTTAACATGATGTTAAGAAATGAGGACATCCTTCTTCCTAAAATTGAACAAGCTTTTGAGGCAGTTAGCCTTTGATCGACGACGACAGTCGTCGGGATGCCCAAAAGTAGCCAGAGGCTAGTTCAATTTTAGGGAAACAGAGGTGTCTCATTTTATATCATGTTAAGGAAATAAGGCATTCGTTTTTTTATATTTTTTTTAGATTCTGTGTAAATCTCAAATAAAAAGTAATTAAGGGGAGGATGGGGCAGTGGAAGCCTTCCGAAGTCCTCAATTGAGCTTGCTTTTAAAGAGCAAGCTCAATTTGCGGAAGATCTCCAGGCTCCCGTTGCCACATCCTCAAGTAAAAACAAAAATGGAAAAGCAGAATCAAGGGCAGGGGGTGGGGTTAGGGAGTTAATTGGTTCACTAAAAATAAATTAAAAAGCTTACAGTAAAAAAAAGCTTACATCCTAGTGGCACAAAATCTCTTTCGACTCATAACCTACTGAAATCTCATAACTTTATTTTTGCAGGCTGTCAAACTCAGGAACTCAGAAGCTATTAAATAAATAATAGAAAAACTCCAAGTCTAAAGATTCATTTCAACCCTTCTTTAGCTAACTTCAGTGTGTATATTCATAAAGTCTAAATATTTAAACAAATCTATTCAAAATATTCTATTATTTGTATAATAAAAACTTAAGCAGGGGGAGGAGTGCAACTTAAAGTGTTGGCATCAGTAACGTTCCGAAATCTATTGATATGCAGTCTTTTGTCCTCTATTGTGGTTGCTTGTGGAGATCCATCAAAATCAAACTTTGATGACATGCCTGACCCCTCTACACAATACTTACTAGACCATCCAGAAGAAAATCGCAAAAGACTGCAAAGGCTTCTCGAAGAAGAAAGACAAAAGCGACTGAAATTAGAACATTATTTAGACTCAGATCACTTTCAACACCTTGATCAGGATCACAATGACTTAAGCTCTTTCCTTGATCATATCAGACAAAAGACTATTGAAATACAACAAAACTTAAACCTCAATAAAGCAAATCTATTGATGGCTTCCGCTAATCAAATACCTCAAATACCTCAAGAACCTCAAATGCCTCAAGAACCTTCTGATGATTCATCAAATACTTCATCAAATACTCCATCAAAACAAGAGACTAGCTCTGTTGAAAAATATCCAGAGGCCTTTTCAAAGGCTTTAGATACATTAGAGGGTTTTTCATATCAAATGCAAAAGGCCTGGGAGTGGACAAAAGACAAATGGAACTCAGAAGAAGTGCAATCTAACTTAGATTATTTAAAACGCCAGGGAAAGACGGCAATAGAAAGCTTAGGAGCTTTCTCTGAAAATGCTATAGAAAATGTACAACAACTCAGCAAACACCTTCAAATGCGGGCAGGAGAAAGACAAGAAATAAAAGAAGAAATAGCTAGAAGACAAGTAGCTGAAATGAGGGCCATGAGACATCAAGAAATTGTATCCCTTGAAATGCAAGAATCTCAAGCATATAAAGCAAGACTAGAAGCTCAGGCAACAGCTGTGGCTCAAAGAGCAGAGGCCATTGCATGGGCGATTCAAGCTCGCAAGGACACTCCTATAAGGGAAAATATAAGAAAAGAAATGACAGCAGAAAAAGGGCAGTGGGCTGCTAGAGAGACTATTGAGAGATGGAGTCGCCTATCATACGAAGACAGAAGAACAAGAAGTAACTATAGAGTTTTGAAAGCAGATATTCAAAACCATCAAATGCATAACCTACCTAATAGATATTCTCTTTTAGAAATAAACTCTGAATCTGAGGCCTCTATTTGCTTTACAGATCGTTGCATCATTTACCCTTTAGCTGATCTAGAATCTGATTTAAAAAATCTTATCAAACAAGTCACAGAAAATGATCAAGAGGAGTTTAAATGGAGAATAGCTGCCAGACGAGAACGTGAAGCCAAAGCACGATCTGAAGCAGCAGCTAGGGCAGCTGAACGTAAACGTAATGATGAGATAACAGATCAATGGGCTAGCAGTTGGTTGAGAGAGAGACGGTACGAATCGGCTTTAGAAGAGAATATGCTTCCTATAACAGCAGGTATTAAGCTTTTTCCTATCTATTGGGGAGATACTGTTTATGCTAGAACTTCAGAAGAAGATATGAAATGGCTTTCTTTAAGAGATCATTCTTCTACATCGAATGCTCCAGATAATTTATTTAAAATAGAAGCTTTCAATCCTGAACAACCTGAAATGAGCCGAACACTCATAGCAGATAGAGTCAATGAAATAGAATTAATTATTGGATGTCATAGAAGACTTAGCTGTAATGATAATAAGATAAAGTATAAAAGCAGAAGAAATGATTCATGGCAAGAATATCCTTTAAAAAGACTTATTAATTATCAAAATACTCGCACTGTTTATCAAATACAAATCACGCCTCTTTCTCAAGAGAAAGATGCGACAACACAAGTGAGATGGAAAGTTAATAGAAGGAACAGGGAGATCAATCAACGCTATAGAGGATATTTTCGTATTGCTATCACAAAAAGAGGGAAAAAAGACAACAATAAAAGAGAAGAAGATGAAATAGAAGAATGGAGTCTTATTAATGATATCCCTTTAGAACATTATGTTCAGTCTGTTGTAGCAAGTGAAATTTATTCTCGCTATGCAATGGATACCCATAAAGCACAAGCTATTGCAGCTCGTACTTATGCTTTATGGTGGATTCGTACAAATAGAAGAGTACACCCACGTGGATGGGATATGGGACCTAATACAGCTTTTCAAGCATATAGAGGATTTCGTGTAGAAACTTGGAAAGGATACAGATCTGTTTTAGAAACACTGGGCGAAGTACTCACCTATAATGGCAGAGTGGCTTTCACAGAATACCATGCCTGTTCTCGATCTTATACTAAAACTGATGAAAGGGTAGCTATCTTTAGACGTAGAAATACTCCAGACTATGTGAACTGCGGTAATGGAGAATCTCGATTTGGACATGGACGTGGGCTTCCTCAACAAACAGCGAATGCACTGATCACAAATGGATGGGATACAAGTAAAACCCAAAGCCGGCCGACAAGAAATGCTAAATATCCTGCAAATTATGAAGAACCATGGAGCTATAAAGATGTTTTACTTTATTTTTACGATGGGGTTGAAATACAAGACTATAAAGATTTGTGATTTTGTTGCATGCAAAAAAATCTTGTATTGAGAATATCAAAGTTCATTTATTTCAATCAAATGCGAGGAAACAAAGGACATGATTTTTTAATAGCTGTCCCCTCTTGAAGTAGCCCCCACTTTTGTGCATCTTGAAAGCATGGAGCTACTTGCCAGTTAATCCTTTCAAGTAATACCTTCATTTTCACTGGCATGATAGGATACAGTAAAATAGCTGATATACGTAAGGCTTCTAAACAACTATAAAGAGCTTCTGCTGCTAAAATTTGTTGATCCTTCAGGTGTGGATTGGCTTTAAGCTCTTTTAAAGCAATCCATGGTTTCATTTCTTCCAAATAACTATTGGTGGCATTTAAAAAATGCATGATCAAATGAGGTGCTTTTTGAGGGGCTAGAGAATCAATAGCCTCTTTAACCCGAGGAGCAAGGCTTTCGGCTTGTGCTATTAATTTTTTTGTGGGTGGTTGGTTTGCAACACAGATGGGTATTAAACCTTGAAAGCCTTTTTCCACAAGAGTACTGCTACGACTCAAAAGATTGCCTAAATTATTCGATAAGTCCGTGTTGATACAATCAATAGCTAAGTTTGTTTTGAAGTGAGCATCGTTGCCAAAGTTAATGCTTTTTGTAAGAAAATAACGTAAGCCATGGACACCAATAATATTTTTGACCTCAAGAGGTTTGAGGACTTTATTTTTAGATTTGCTCATTTTTTCGTTATTTTCTGTCAGCCACCACCCGTGAGCAAATATTTGCTTTGGCAGAGGAGCTTGAAGTGCCATCAACATAGTAGGCCAGTAGACGGCATGAGTGATCAGAATATCTTTGCCAATGATATGGATGGCTTGAGGCCAAAATTGATGGAATTGATCTTGCTTTTCTTTTTGGCGGTAACCTATAGCAGAAGCATAATTTAAAAGAGCATCAAACCACACATAAGTGACATGCTGTGTATCAAAAGGGATTTCAATACCCCACTTTAGACGTGACTTAGGCCGGCTAATACTCAGATCTTCTAAAGGCTGTTTTAAAAATCCTAAAACTTCGTTTCTTTTAGAATCTGGTTGTATAAAATGAGGATTTTGCTCTATATGATCTTTAAGCCCTTCTTGATATTTAGACATTCTAAAAAAGTAATTTTCTTCTTTGATTTTGTGAACAGGGTTTCCAAGCGGACTCTTACCATCTTTGAGTTCTTTGGTTGTATAAAAAATTTCTTCACTTTCACAATAAAGACCCTCATAATTTTTTTTGTAAATTTCACCCTTATCCCAAAGTTCTTGAAGGCAAGATTGTACAACTTTTTTATGAAAGTCCATTGTGGTTCGCATAAAAAAGCTTTCTTTGATTTCTAACTCCGCCCATAAGTCCTGAAAATGTTTTGCATATTCGTCTATGTGTTGCTCAATGGGTAACCCTCTTTTAGTGGCAGCATTTTCAACCTTCTGCCCATGTTCATCTGTACCTGTGAGCAGAAAAGAATCTTCACCAAAAAGAAGATGATAACGATGAAGTACATCACAGATCACAGTAGAGTAGGCATGGCCAATATGAGGTGAGTCATTAACATAGTAGAGAGGTGTTGTGATGTAAAAACTCATTTATTGATGGCCCTTTTAGTTGATTTATTTATTATAACACAACAAAAAATTACCTGAAAAGTTTATATTTTTTTGCAGCAAACCAGTTCTTTTTATGTGGGTCATACTGCACTCTTGCACATTCTATATAAGGATCATGCTCAAAGAATAAAAGCCAATTATTTTTTGTAGCTTCAGTTAAGATTTTATGCTTTTCTTCAATCAATAGGAGTGGATGCAGATCATAGCCCATCACCCAAGCTAGCCTTATATGTGAGGCTGTAGGAATCACATCTCCACAATAAAATAAAGCCTCTGTATCACTAGAGACTAAAACATTTTGTTGACCTTTGGTATGCCCATAGCTCAAGGTCACAGAGATATTAGGCAGAAGTTCATCCACAGGACCATCTAAAATTTTCAACACATTTGCTTCCAAAAGAGGCTTAAAATTAGCAGGGAAATAACTCGCTCTTTCTCTTAAGTTAGGATTTTCAGCTGTTTCTAAATTATCTTTTTGTACGTAGTAAGTGGCTTTTGGAAAAGTAGGAACAAGCTTTTGATGAAGAGTCGTCGTGGCTCCACCAGCATGATCAAAATGAAGGTGTGTTAAAATCACATCTGTAATGTCTTCTGAATGGAGTCCTTTTTGTTTAAGAGCCTCCACAACAGGTGGCTGATCAGTAGCAGAAATGCTATACATATCTGCAAATTTTTGACCTAAGCGGGTCCCATATTTTGCCACAAAATCAGCTCCATTGCCAGTGTCCACAATGATCTTCCTCTGATCAGATATCAAGAGTAAGGGTCTTGCTTCTAATGCAATGCGATTTTTTTGATCTGCAGGATGAGCTTTTTCCCAAAGAACCTTAGGGACTGTACCAAACATTGCCCCTCCATCTAATCCAAACAAGCCTGTAGGCAAGCTATGGACTTGATAAGGTTCAATTTGTAGATTAAGAGATATTATTTCTTGCATATTATGCCCTTTTTATTTAAGTTAAGTTGATAACAAAATAAATAGGTATTTATGAGTTCATCAAAAAATCAACCATTTGCAAATAATGATAGTGCAGTTTGTGATTCAAGGCAACTGTCTACAGAGGATATTCTAGCCCACGTACGACTTTCTGGCTTAAAATCTAACACTCTATCAGATAGTCAGAGAGAAGCTCAAATTGCCCAACATTTTGAAGGCATTATGAAGACTCTTGGCCTGGACCTTCAAGATCAGGACTTAGCAAAATCTCCACAAAGGGTGGCTAAAATGTATGTGCATGAGATTTTTCAAGGACTCCGTACAGATTGTTTCCCTCAAATCACAGTGACTCCTAACAAGACACACTATGATCAGATGATTGTCGTCAAAAATGTCAATATTATGACTTTTTGTCAGCATCATTTTATTACAATTCACGGCAAAGCTCACATTGCATATATTCCACAAAAATATATTATAGGTCTTTCTAAGATAAATCGCATTGCTAATTTTTTTGCCAGAAGACCACAAATTCAAGAACAACTCACTCAACAAATTGCAGATGCTCTTTGTTTTATTTTAGACACTCAGCATATTGCTGTGTCTATCACTGCTCAGCATTACTGTGTGATGGCAAGAGGAATAAAAGACATGGATAGTGTCACAAAGACTTGTGATCTGCGAGGTGATTTTAAAGACAATCCTAAGACGCGTATGGAGTACATGCAACACTGCCATTTTAAAATATAATTCTTAACTTAAATGCCTTTCAAATAAGCTGACATGTCATCTAACGTTTAAGTGCCAATGCTGCTTTACGATCCATATCACGCTTTTTAAGGGTTTCACGTTGATCATAAAGCTTTTTACCTTTGACAGTCGCTATCTCTACTTTAACTTTAGCCCCTTTAAAATAAATTTTAAGTGGCACAATGGTCAATCCTTTTTGTCTGATGAAACCATCTAAGCGATGAATTTGTCTCTTATGCATAAGAAGCTTACGCGGTCTTTCTGGTTCATGGTTATTGTAACTGCTTTTAAGATATAGACTGATGTATGTCCCTCTCAAAAATAATTCTTGTTTATGGACATCCACATACGAATCTTTGAGTTGACATTGTCCTTTTCTAAGCGACTTGACCTCACTGCCTGTCAATACAATGCCAGCTTCATAAACATCTAAAATATGATAATCATGTCGAGCTTTTTTGTTTTGAGCAATGATTTTGATGGAAGATAAATTGGTTTTTTTCATAATATTTAAGAGATGTGAGATGACCTTTTACATAAAAAACAAAGCTTTTTTCTATCCATACAGACCTCAACAAGAACTTTGTGCATTTATTGATTATGATCCACAGATCACAATAGAGTTCTGATAGTTCATAATCACTTGATCATTTCACTCAAAATGCATCATGCCTCTGGCATGTTTTTGGACAATGACCGCAAAGGCTTAAGCCTTTGACAAAATGGTCATTGCCTCAAAAATCTATGCATTTTGAGTAGAGGAGGATCTCCTCATTTCTTAACATCATGTTAAGGAAAAATTTCCTTCTGATGCCCGATGCCCGATTCCCGGATCCCGGATCCTGGGATAAACACGATGTTAAGGAAAATGTCCCTTTCTAAGATTTTTCTATTTGTCCAAAGTCAAGTTCCACAGGTGTAGGTCTTCCAAAAATATTGACCAAGACTTTCACTGTGCCTTTTTCTTGATGGACTTCTTCCACAGTACCATTGAAATTGCTAAAAGGGCCTCCTGTCACATGCACAGACTCTCCCACTCTAAAGGACACCTTATGCCTTGGTTTTTCTACACCAACTGTCATCTGTCTGGTGATTTTTTGCACTTCATGTTCAGGGACTGGAACTGGCTTGATGGAATCACCTTTGATAGAAGGCCCTACAAAATTTGAAACTTTCATAGAACCTTTAACCAAATGCCAAGTTTCTTCAGTTAAATGCATTTGTACAAAGATATAACCAGGGAAGAACTTTTGAGCTGTGGTTTGTTTTTGGCCTTTGACATGCTCTACGACATTTTCTGTAGGAACAAGGACCTGACCAAATTGCTTTTCAAAGCCTTTTTCTTTAATACGGCTCTCAATGGAAGCTTTTGCTTGTACTTCTGATCCTGTCTTGGTATGCACAACATACCACTTTAAATCAGGAGGGTTTGTTTGATCCATTTTATGATTCCTTTATTATTTTTTTTACAATAAAGCATGTTGTTTTTTGCTTAAAATAGTCTACTTCTAATCACTTTTTAGTTTTAGTGGCAAAAGTTTACACGTCATTTGCATTTGATAAACAGAAAAACAGCAATTTATAATTATAAATCAATTATATAGTTGACCACATAGCCAGAGATCAAGTCAAAAACACCAAGTAATAAACCTGAAATAAGCAACATAACAGTCACCACAAAGGTCATGCCCATAGTGTCTTTTTGAGAAGGCCAGACCACTTTTTGAGTCTCTATAATTACTTCGTCAGCCCTTGTCACAATACGAGGGTTGAACTGTAGCAACAAAAAGGTCACAAGCCCTGTGGCTACAGGTAAGCCATGAATCATCAAATCACCTTGGAAGTATCTAGCAAATAAAACCCAAGTCATAGAAAGGGTTTCAATAATAATGCTCATAACATAAGCAGCTATGATGGCTATGGCAACAAAACAAACAGTGATATATTTTTGATTACTACTTTCCATAAAGTTCCTTCATTCGTTATCACTCAAAATAAATCATGCCTCTGTTTCCCTAAAATTGAACTAGCCTCTGGCTACTTTTGGACAGTTAGCCCGACGGCTCTCGCCGTCGATCAAAGGCTAACTGTCTCAAAAGCTTGTTCAATTTTAGGAAGGAGGATCTCTTCGTCTCTTAACACCATGTTAAGGAAAAAGTTCCTTCTTACACCTTGGGCGATGACCACGATGGCTTTCGCCTTTGACAAAATGGTCATTGCCTCAAAAGCCTGACCACTTTTAGTAGAAAGGATCCTTTCCTCTTTTAACACCATGTTAAGGGTTTGTTTCACTAAAAGTGGTCTATTTCACTCAAAGTGAACTGACCTCTGTTTCCCTAAAATTGAACTAGCCTCTGGCTACTTTTGGACAGTTAGCCCGACGGCTCTCGCCGTCGATCAAAGGCTAACTGTCTCAAAAGCTTGTTCAATTTTAGGAAGGAGGATCTCTTCGTCTCTTAACACCATGTTAAGGGTTTGTTTCACTAAAAGTAAACTAGCCTCTGGCTACTTTTGGACAATGACCGCAATGGCTTTCGCCATTGGCAAAATGGTCATTGTCTCAAAAGTCCGTTTACTTTTAGTAGGGAGGATCTCTTTCTCTCTTAACACCATGTTAAGGAAAAAGTTCCTTTAGTTCCTATATTTTATATATATAAAGTTTTAAAAAGTCCGTCAAGAGATAATATTTCACCGTTGTCTTATCACTCAAAAGAGGTTTAAAGTTAGTTAATGAAAACATACAAAATGAAAAAATCATTAATAGAAAAACCTTCCAAAAGAAAAGCAAAACCTTCTATTTTATAAATAGGCATCTACGGGTAACCCAACAGACTTCATCACTTTAAGAGCATTTGTGGTTGTAGCTGCTCCTTTTTTGATCTGATAATCAAACATTAAAATATCATTTTGGGTATGATCTGTAAAATGCCAGTTTTCTAATCCTTTGATGGCTGAAGTCAATTCAATATCATGTGTTGTCACAAATCCTAAGCTTTTAGAGTTACAAAGGGCTTTGATTAAGGCCTGAGAACCTAGTAATCTTTCTCTACTGTTGGTACCTTTAAATATTTCATCGATTAAAAATAAAGAAGGCTGTTTTTTAGCTTCAGATAGCAAATTATGAATACGTACAACTTCTGAATAAAAGTAAGAGGAACCTTGCTGGAGAGAATCAGAAACCCGAATACATGTAAAGGTTTTGCCAATGAAGGTTTCAAAAGAATCAGCAAATACACTAGCTCCCATCAAAGCTAAAAGCTGATTGATACCTATAGTTCTTAGAAAAGTAGACTTGCCTGACATATTAGAACCTGTGATCAAAATGACGGGACTCTTATTAGAAATAAAAATAGAATTTTTTACTGCTTTGGATCGTTCAATCAAAGGGTGATAAGCATTTTTTGTTTTAATAGCCACATCTTTGGTAAATGTAGGAAGGGTTTTGGTTTGGAAATCATACAAAAAAACCAAAGAAATTTGCACTTCTATTTGAGTCATAGCCTTTTTAATATCCTCATAAATACTGTTCAACTGAGATTTGGTTTTGATAAGCTTTTTGGCAAAAAAAGCATTCCAAGGTAAAAGAGAATTAATAATCACAAGCAACAGAGGGTTAGACTGTACACCCAGAAAACTAACCACACTTGAAATATTTGCAAAATACTTTTGTGGGTTATGTTTGATGAGAGGCTGAGAGAGGTCAGACATGTCTTCTTTGTTTGCCTGAGCTATTTGATACATGCCATTAAAATAAGTCGATTGAAGTGGTAGATGTATTTCTAGTGCTTGAGCATGAGAAAAAGCCCCTCCGTTATATTTAAGAGAAAACATAGAAAATAAAAAGAAAATTGTCCACGTGATAGCCAGGACACTTAAAGCAAAGGGGGTGCTTATAAAGCAGTACACCACCAAAGTGATGATAAAAGCTAAAAAGGCCATCCATAATCCTATTTCAAAAAGAAAAGGCCCGGAAAAGTCTTTTTTTGCTTTTAAAAGGTCTTCAAAGTCGGTTGTGTTTTCAAAAGTATTTTGTTCAGGAATTTGAGCTAATGTACGGACAAGCCACTTGATAAATTGAGGTGTTAGCCTTTGCCATTTTTTTGTTCTAGCTTGTCTTTCAAGAATGGATTTTTGGGATAAATCTCCATTTAATAAAAGGTCTAAAAACTTTTGTTTGGAGTAATGCATGATCGTTTCATCTATCATGGTAAAGACAGACTGGGGACCTAAGAGATCAAGATCATCTGCTATGGTATTGACTTTTGCTTTTTTACGAGCATCGTTTTGATAAGTTCCTTTTTGGCGTAGGTGTTGCCGGCGATAAAATACTTGTGCATGTTCTAACTCTCGAATATGTTTTTTGAGACGTTGTGTTTTGACAACAGCATAAATAAAAGGAAAACCAAAGAGAATTAAGCTTGGCAGGCCCAAATGCCAGTCAGGGAAAAATGCTGACAACAACAAACCCAACATCAACAAGCCAACCCATATCAATCTTATATTGAATGTTTTCTCTAGTTTATTGAGCTTTTTTTTGTAAATTTGATTTAATTTTTTATATTTTTTCCCGCAATCCATTGTCCATCCTTTTATGTATTTCAAGTATTTTGTATCCTATTATAGTGATTGTCAAAGAATTTAAAACTTTTAATGATCATCTTAAGAATTTCAAAATCAAAACGAGGACAGTCCACTATTTCAACACAAAAGCCTGTTAAAATCAAATCAAGTCAAGTAGCATACGTCTGTGAAGCTCATTTTGTATTTTTAATTGCTCTAATTGCTCTGTCGAAAGCAAGATACTGCTATTTCCATTACTGTCAAAGTGATCAGAATCAAAATCAGAAAAAAAATAAGCACCTATCCCTATAGCTACCATAAGTGGCAGTGTCTTTTTTAAAACTTGTGTCAGACGCGTGTTAAAGGGTGGATGCGTGTGGGATGAATCCAATGTTCCTTGCAGATAAACATTTCTGAGAGTATCTCCACGTAATATACCTCTTTTATAACTGATCTCTAAATCACTTTGATATGTATGAGGTTCACGGCCAGAGTGAGAACGATTGTATGTTATCTGTACTTCTCCTAATTCTTTCACCACATTGTCACTGTGATCATATAAGCCTGGAAATTCTAAAAACTCTCTGCTTTTGCTCACTTTGATACTTTTAACATGAGAAACATTAAAAGTCTGATCTTGCATTTGAACAGTGAAACGATCATCCTTAGGATAATAAATAATTGTGCTATGGTGAGTTGGTAATCCTATGTCTTCTATATTCCTCCAATGGGGCCTTTTATTATTTTTAGTGATGGTGATCTCTGTGCCAGCAAGGGCTTCTTTTAATTCCTCAAATGGCTTTATAATATGCGGTTGATTTATAACTGCTGGTATCTCTCCAAGGCGTCGCAATCGACCTCTATGTACAATTTGAGTATCTAAGATATTATTTGATTGTTGTAGGTGATATAGATAATAGGCTAGGTATGCTAAACTGTAATGAACAATATTAGCTGTTTGAACTCGGTGCATATTATTGTCAAGTTGTTCAGCTTGACTTAGGGCTTTGTCTATAGCTTCTGTTTGTTCTAAGATGAGAGCAATTTCTTCTAAGCTCATAGCTTGATATAAAGGTTTGTCTCTTTCAAAAGATGTGACTGTTTCTGTTTGTTCTTCTGTCTTATTTTCATTTGCATTTGCATTTGTATTTGCATTGCAGAACCAATTGAAAAACCAACAGTGCAACTCTGATTGATTGTCAGAACTTGCTAATATTTTATTAGAATTCAAAATAATTAAACAAATTGTCAAAATATTTATAAAAGTCTTCATTATTATATTCTTTTAAGCTTACTTTTTATTGTTGTTTATTTTACTTTTATTTATTTTACTTTAAAGTCCTTTATTTCCCTTTAAAATCAATAACTCCCCCCCCCCCCCTCAAAAAAATAAATTATAATCAGAGAAAGGCATAATGTCAAGCCTATTTTGTATTTAAAGCATATTTTGTATTTTGAGATTCTCCTTATTTAAAATATAACACCCAAATTTGTCACTCTAAGGGACCTTTTTTGTTTGTTTTTTTCATCAAACAAAAACAATGCCAAAATAAATATCCTCAATATATCTTCATAGTGCGTTTAATTTTATTAGTGTTTTTAATGGTTTATTGGTTATATTTGAGGTTTTGCATCAGGGTTTATGCATAGGTATTAGAGATGGTATAGCTTTTGCTACTTTTAGTGGCAGGATGATTTTTATTTTTTTAACTGATTGATGTTTGTTTTCAAGCATTGATTTTAATTTATGGAGGTAATTATGCATAACAATTTAGGTTTATTAACTCTATTGGCTACTTTTGCTGTAGGATGTGCTCCTGCTTCGCCAATACATTCTATGGGAGGAGCAGATCCTGTTCTTCAGCAAAGTCAAAGTATTGATCTTTGTGGAGACATAGGAACTTTTCAGTACAATGCTGACAGAAATACTATTATTTTTGGCAAGGCGGGTTCTGGTTTTGTTCCTTATGATCTTGCTAAAGCAAGAAAAGACAATGGTGCTGACATTGTAGTTTCTAATAACGAATTATTGACTGATTATGAACGACTACCTGAAACAGGCAACATTCTTCATATTCAAACGACAGAATATGGTGTATCTATCGGTGAAGTTCGTGTTGTTTCTAAAACTGCTTTACAACAGATGAAGAACACTCCAGAAGGTCATGAGCTTGATTATGATTATGAAGCAGAAGAAATGGAAAAGTTATGTGCTTTTAGCTTTGCTGTTGCTGGTCTTGAGATTGACCCTGATTCGGGAACTTCTTTGGCTACACAAGAAGAAATCGATGCTTTATCTTCTGTGGAATAGTCTTTAGAAGTCTTTTTCACTCAAAATGCATCATGCCTCTGGCATGTTTTTGGGCAATCAGCCCGACGGCTCACGCCGTCGATCAAAGGCTGATTGCCTCAAAAATCTATGCATTTTGAGTAGAGGAGGATCCCTTCGTTTTTTAACAAGATGTTAAGGAAAAAGAGTTTTATTTTTTGAATAAAAAAAGATAAGCCCTTGAAGGCTTATCTTTTTTTTTCGTTCAAATGGGTTCACTGTTTCACTGTTTCACTAAAAGTGGTCTAGCCTCTGGCCACTTTCTGGCGATGACCACGATGGCTTTCGCCATCGATAAAATGGTCATCGCCCAAAAGCAACCAGAGGTTGGTTTACTTTTAGTGAAACAACTCATTTTGAGTGAAATGGATCATAAGGCAAAAGTCTAGGTTTTAAATAAAATTCAAGATTGATAAAAGTATTCAATATTTCTTGCCGATAAGAACTAATGAAAAGGTATTTAAAGTACTTTTTCCAGGATCCGGCAGTCCGGTATTAGGAGGTATTTATGACAACTATGACAACAACAAATTTCATTGAAAGGTTTATTTCTCTCTCTCTCTCTCTCTCTCTCTCTCTCTCTCTCTCTCTCTCTAGCAATAAAGGGTTTTCTAGATATTTAACCTTTTCTCACAATTTGTCTAAAAAACTATCCCTTATTTCATATTATATTTCTTACTTAATTAAACACAGGTCATTCTTAATGAGTATGTCTCAAAATGAAACATATTTAATGGAGGAATTTTTCCCTTAATATTTCACTCAAAATGCATCATGCCTCTGGCATGTTTTTGGGCAATGACCGCAACGGCTTTCGCCATTGACAAAATAGTCATTGCCTCAAAAATCTATGCATTTTGAGTAGGGCGAATCTCCTTGCTTCTTGACACCATGTTAGGGAAACAAGACATGCTTCTAAAATTTTTTGGAGAGCAAGCGGGTTGCAATAAAGGAACTTTTTCCTTAACATGATGTAAAGAGACGAGAAGATTCTTCCTACTCAAAGTGAACAGGCTTTCTAGGCGATGACCATTTTATCGATGGCGAAAGCCATCGTGGTCATCGCCAGAAAGTGACCAGAGGTCAGTTCACTTTGAGTGAAATGACGGCATTGCTCTTTTTAGACAGCGTAAGCTGTCAGAGCAAACGTCAGAAGGAAATCTTTTTCCTTAACATTGTGTTAAGAAATGAGGACATCCTCCTTCCTAAAATTGAACAGGCTTTTGAGACAGTTAGCCTTTGATCGACGGCGAGAGCCGTCGGGCTAACTGTCCAAAAGTAGCCAGAGGCTAGTTCAATTTTAGGGAAACAGAGGCATGATTTATTTTGAGTGAAACAAACCACTTTTAGTGAAACAAACGAAGGAGGATTTAAAAATGAAAAAGTTAAAATATTTATTTTGGAAAATAATGCAATCAAAACCTTTATTATCAGCTATTCTGTCATTTTGCAGTGTAGTGGGTTTGAGTTCTGTTGTACAGGCAAGAGTAACCTCTGTAGCCTGTAATGTAAGTCATTCAGGAGTCTTTCATATTATACCATCACGAAATAGATCGATAAAAATGAATTGTAATAATAGAGATTGTTATATATATTCCAACACAAGGCTTGAGCATTTAAGAGTGGTCATCACTCGTCTTGGGGGAGAGAAACTCCCTGTGAGGTTGGGAAGGCCTCCAGGGGGCATCAGAGACTATCCTCTAAATTCTGATCTAACGCACAATGAATGGGTTGTAGATCAACTTAGGGAGAAATATGAATTAGGATTCGGAGATACAATTGCAGTTGCAGAAGAAAATGGATATGAGATACTTAGTAATGCGGAATGTTACGGCGATGAGGGACTCAGAGAGAAAAGAGGAACAATAGGCTTTCCTATAGAACCTCGCAGAGAGGAAGTTCCTGATGTTTCTCATTGTCAATATGGAGAATATCGCAACGAACAATTCGTTTACGTTGAACCCTCTGTTATTGATTATCCTCCTTCTGCCGCTCGTACGCGAAGATCACATGGCTTTATTTATCAACCTTCTTCTCCTTCTACCAACAATTGTACAGAGCGTAAAAAGACCTGTATAGCATCTGGTAGATGCTTTTTTCGTGAGTCGAATAGATATGAGATTGTGAAGCTTGTGTGTCTTGCTATAACTGATCGTCATGGATTAACAGATTGTCCAAATGCAGATGATTGTGCAGCTGACCCCGCAGTCACCATGTCTACGCTTAGTCAACAACAAGCAAAAGAAACGAGAGCACGATCCAGATATCCTATATACAACGCAAATCCACGACTAAGAGGAAGAGGACAAGGTAATTAAAGACTATAAATAAAAAAAAAGGAGGGTTAAAAAATGAAGATTTTAATAACTTTAACCATTGGAGGAGTTATTTTGTGTATGACTCCTGCTTTTGCAGGACTCTCTCAAGATGCGACAGTTACAGGAACGATTATAAAATTTGATAAAAAGACAGTGACTCTTTCTCAAAGAGGAGGTCTTCGCACAGTTGTCTCAAGAAAATCAATTCCTAAGCATTTCAAAATCAAAACAGGTAACAGAGTATCTGCAGTGCTATCTAGTGATAGAATAATAGCAGCTATCAAAGAAGCAAAAAACAAAAAAAATCAGAAAAGCAAGAACAAAACAAATCACTCAAAGTGAGTTGTTTCACTCAAAATGAGCCACATCGCTGGTGTGTTTTTGGGCATTGCTCTGACAGCTTATGCTGTCTAAAAAGAGCAATGCCGTTGGCTCACTAAAAGTGGTCTGGCCTCTGGCCACTTTCTGGCGATGACCACGACGGCTCACGCCGTCGATAAAATGGTCATCACCTAGAAAGCCTGACCACTTTTAGTAGAGAGGATCTCCTCGTTTTTTAACACGATGTTAAGGAAACAAAATGCCTTTTCTGCCTGATGCCCTCAAAAGCCTGTTCAATTTTAGGAAGGAGGATCTCTTCGTTTCTTAACACCATGTTAAGGAAACAAGAAGTTCACTCCCGGGATCCCGGATAAACTTAATGATTACTTTGAAGGAACTAACGGAACCAAATTAGGGAAAAGCAATTTTATTGTTCGGGAGACTTTTTGGAAGTTGGTTAAGCCATTTGCAGGTGTGACCTCGCTTTTAGCTTTACCTTGCTGGATACTTGCAGGTCCTCGCTTTTGAGGCTTCCGCAATAGATAATCACTATAACTTAAACCTGATATTTTTTTGTGGAGATTCCTTGCTCGCCTGCCACTACCTAAATTTGTATATCGACCATTCACAAGAGCATGGACATTCCCATCCTTATCCACCTTTATCACAGATGATCCTGCCAGTGGCTTTAATCCTTCTGCACCATCTCCGCTTGCAAAATCAGAGCCTAAGCCACCACTGCCAGAGCCTCCTCCACTGCCAGAACCTCCACCAGCAGAACCACCAGCACTTCCGCCACCAGCAAAGCTTACACCTTTTAATCCTAAACTTGTATGACCACTTAAAGGGTCGACCTTATTCTTAGCTAAATCGGCCGCTCTTTTTTTACATTGAGGCAATTGAGAGAGATGTTTACAAATAACTTCTATACCTTCTGAATGGCATAAACCACGAGTCGTTGAAGTTGGTAGAGAATTACACTCATCTCTCTTACACTCCGGGCTATCTGGATCTTGTTGACATATTTCAGACGTGGCTAAGTCTTGTTGCGATTGATCTCCTGGACGTTTGTCCCCCCCCCCCCCCCCTGGGAAGCCTTTGTTTTAAGGGGTTTGAAGTGATGGCATTGGCATTCGTATGACCGGGACCGGGGGCATCTTTTTTGCCGGCAAAGAGGCTATCTACACTATGGCAAAAATCTATCTTTGGATGTTGTTTGCAAAAGGCCACCTCACCTAGTTGTTGACAGAGGTTTTTTTTAGCTAGCGGAAGTTGATCGCAATTAGAAGAATCGCTCAACTCACCGGATCCACCCAAACCATCTACGCAGTCTTTAGCTTGCTTAATGGCATCTGTATTACGAGCTATCTGAAGATCGCTGGTTTTCTTAACACTGGCCCATTTGCTAGCACAGCTTGCCATACTCTTGCTAATAGCGGTCATCTCTGCCCAGAACATAGCTTTGGCCGTAGGTTCAATAGCAGCAGCGTGGGCTACCTTAGCATTTTTAAGGGCCATACCACAAGTGGTTTTACATGAGAGGATGGCCGTATGGCATTTGCCTGTGATGGATTGATTGATTTTTTTAGTTGCTTCATTCATCTGTTGTACCAACTGGCACTGGTCCTTCTGACTTCCATTGCTATTATTGGCCATCATCTGTTCGAAGCGATCTGTGACAGGTTTGGTCGCCGATGCATAAGCCTTCTGATTGCATGCTAAATCTAGGACTGTGCTTTGAATAGTAGTGCAAGCCATTGAATATATACCAAATCTATTGCCACTTTTAGCACCTTCAGTCGCTGGAGTTGTACCTGCAGGTTTATTTCTTAAACCTTCTATTGTTTCAGTATGCCGAGGGCTTGTAGTGGGAGTTGTTACAAGGCCTTGTTGCTCATAAGGGATTATAGGTCTACCTGCAAAGCCTCCACCTGGAGCATCTCCAGGTGAACGTGATTGTGCTAAGCTTAATGTAGGAACAAAGACAAATACCAAGCTAATATAAATAATCAAACTGGAATAACAAAATGAATATCTTAAAAAACAGCTTTTGTTGATCACAAATCAATCCCCCTTTGATTTGAAAGTACATGAAATAAAACCTCACCTACTTTAAAACCTGCAAGGGGGATGCCAAGTTTTAAGGCATTTATTTGCTTCTTAGTGTCTATTTTTTATCAAACTGTCAATATTTTAGATAAATTAATATGCTCAACTATAAAATCATTTTACCTATATTTTAAACAAAGCTGTTCTCTGTTTTTTGTACCAGTGTGAGTGCTACCAAAAATTTCTTGATTAAAATTAACATTAGCTTCTTGATACGCTTGATCACTCCCATATCCTTTTATATATATATATACACTTGCTTCATTGATATAAATTTGATAATATTGTTGATTATATTCTTGCCCTGTTATCTGATTGTTACAAAATTTCTTTAAAAGATTAATATAATTGCCTCTTGTTTGATGGTCATGTCTAACTTCTGCCAGGTCCATAATGGATCTACCAGATCCATTCCTTACAAAACGGTCTACATTTTTACCTACATTTTCACCTTCATACATAAATGTCATTATAGCCCAAGAAGCTCCTTTTGTCAATGGAGTTAAGGAATCCTGTAGGGCAATATGTAAAGGGCGGTCACCCCTGCCACAATCATAATTAACATCTAAACCTGGCGTAAGCATCACAGCCTCCATACGGCTTTTAGCTTGAGCTTGACTCTGTCGATAGAATGACTGCCACCAACGCGGGTCACACAGGTTATTATGAGCTTCGGCTCTTGCCTCAAAGCCACGTCTGACTTCATTACACACACTGCGATCGATCCGGCCTCTATCACATTGGTCAGTGATCACTTGATTGGGTGTTTGACGAGTGTAAGGGTCTTGATGATCCAAATTAGCACCTGCCCGTATCAATGCCAGGACCACATCAGCTCTGCCATAATCTAAGGCAAGTAGCAGTGGCGATGACCCACTTGAGCAAGATTGATTGACGTTAGAGCCACTTCTGATAGCATTTGATACATCGTTACTACTGGCAGAACTATACCAATCAATATTACAAAGGTTAGTAGTTTGAGCTAAAACAGCCACCGAGCTTAAAAGCAGAGCCATTAAAAACACCCCTACCATCTTCAAACTAAAACTTGTTACCTTTGTACCTAAACCTGCCACTTCTCTTAAACTTGCTACTTTCTTACTAATTTTTTTAATGCTTAATTTTTTCATAATATCTCTCCTTCTTTAAGTCTTTTAAGTTTGTTTCACTAAAAGTAAACTGACCTCTGTTTCCCTAAAATTGAACTAGCCTCTGGCTACTTTCTGGCAATGACCGCGTTTGTCTCACTAAAAATAAACCAGCCTCTGGCTGTTTTTGGGCAATCAGCCCGACGGCTCTCGCCGTCGATCAAAGGCTGATTGCCTCAAAAATCCGTTTATTTTTAGTAGGAAGAATCCTCTTGTCTCTTTACACGATGTTAAGGAAACAAGATGTTTATTTCCCATTGACAAAATGGTCATTGCCTAGAAAGCTTGTTCAATTTTAGGAAGGAGGATCTCTTCCTTTTTTAACATGATGTTAAGGAAAAAGATTTCCTTCTGATGCCGGCTTGCCCGATTGCCGGATCCCAGATCCCGGAATGAACACTATGTTAAGGAAAAAGTTCCTTCCATGACCTATTATGCACAGATTACAAACGATTGCAAACGAAAACAACCCACATTGTAAAGGTTATAGAGTACTTTGTAAATTTTACATGGTTTTTTTCACTCAAAGTGAACTGGCCTCTGGCCACTTTTGGACAATGACCGCAAAGGCTTTCGCCTTTGACAAAATGGTCATTGTCTCAAAAGCCTGTTCACTTTGAGTAGGGAGGATCTCTTCGTTTCTTAACACAATGTTAAGGAAAAAGTTCATTCTTACACCTTTTGGCTGTCGCCGTCGATCAAAGGCTAACTGCCTCAAAAGCCTGTTCAATTTTAGGAAGGAGGATCTCCTCGTCTCTTTACAGCATGTTAAGGAAACAAAGCATTCCTTTTTTTTATTTTTTTTATTCTTTTTTAGATTCTGCGTAAATCTCAAACAAAAAATAATTAGGTGGAGGATGGGGCAGTGGGAGACTGAAGATCTTCCGCAAATTGAGCTTGCTCTTAAAGAGCAAGCTCAATTGAGGACTTCGGAAGGCTCACACTGCCCCATCCTCAAATAAAAATAAAATATAAAAGCAGAATCGAAGGGTGGCGGGTGGGGTTAGGGAGTTTGGTTCACTAAAAGTGGTCTAGCCGTCATTTTCACTCAAAATGCATAGATTTTTAAGTGAAATGTTAAAGGAAAAAAAAGAAAATCTTAAAGTTGTTGCAAACATCAAAGTCAATTCTCAATTACAAGATTGGTTTTTTAGATTAAAAGATTAAGCAATGAAGACATACCTTCTATGAATGAAGTGAAATGATTAAATCTGAATGCCCCCTCGGATCATCAAACCCCAAAGTCGACCTGTTTCAAGTCTCTCTGCTTGGTTATGTGAGATTGTAATGCCTTCTAGAGTCATATTTTGTGTTTTAAAAAGCACTTCCATAAAGAAACTGCGAAAATTACCTCCTATCCCAGCTTGCCCTCCTATCCCCCCTGTAATTTTAGGAGGGAGGGGGTTACGTCCTACAAATCCTCCTATTCCAGAAGGCTGGGTTCGAAAACCAATAGGTATAAAAAAATTAGGTCCAGCAAAAATATAAACCATTGGCATCACTTGATATTGAGCAGAAACTTCTGCACTTAAAATAGAATACCAAAACTGATCAGATAGAGGACAAAGAAGATAATCCCTATCTCGACTACTTTGTCCACATCCATGTCCTCTTTGTATTGGCTGACTACCACCATAATTATTATCATATTGTTTGTATTTATACTGCTCCACTTTGCTTTGAAGCTCAAAACTCAGAGTGGCTATAGCACCTATCTGATTTGTGAGAAACATAAAAACACTGCCACCAAAAGAAAAAGACCCTAACACCTCTTTATGAGGAAAGATATATTCCATAGACGAATTTGCAAAACGGTTTCTGAATCCTCCATAAAGTGAATTTGAGGCAACATGGCTTTTAATGTTAGAAGCAAAATTAAAAGCTCCAAAAAATCTAAGTCCAAAACGACGAGGAGATGATCTCAATGAAGAACCTACAGCATAACTACCAAGCTGTTGCTCTTCTTCAAAGCTTCTTCCTGAACCGGGGTTGTTTTGAGATTGTGCTAACAAAAGTGCATTCAAATCATTTGAGCTACTTGCTTGAGGCTTGAGAAATAAAAAAATAAAAAAACAAATGACATAAAGTATTGTATTAAAATTCATAATACTTTTATTATACTATTTTAATACCTGTATTTTGTTAAAAAGTTGAAAAACTTATTTCATAACTATACTTTTAGCTAATAGATAGCTAATAAAAATCTATAAAAAGCACTCAAGCATTCAAATAAAATAATCCCTTTATAAAAAATAAATGCTTTCATACTCCATAAAACTTCATAAAATTTTCAAAAAAGAAAATAAATAGCAAATCCTGTATGACTATAAAGGACTATAAATCCTTTAGAATGTAACAATATCTATCTATAGATGTTTTAAAATCAAGTCTTTGATATTCTCCTCAGATTGATTGCCAATGATTTGGTCTATTTGCTGACCATCTTTAAATAAAGCAAGGGTAGGGATACTACGGACACCATAAGTAGCTGGTATGTCAGGATTTTGGTCAATATTCATCTTTACAACAGTGAGTTGATCATTTAAATCATTGGAAATATTATCTATTTTTGGAGCTAATGCCTTACAGGGGCCACACCAAGGGGCCCAAAAATCCACTAAAACAAGCCTTTGAGCATCTAAAACATCCGTATAAAAACTCTTATCAGTAACTTCTTTTGTCATAATCATCCTCCTTAGAAAGAAATTAAAAAACCTAAAATATTTACATTATTGCTTCATTTGAAATTTATTTTGACACTATTTTTATACCTAGACTTAACCGATGACAATAAAAATATTGTCAAAAAGACAGCTAAGCAAAAAAAATATTCATTTTTTAATTCAAAAGTCTTAAAAAAAGCCGATAAGGTTATAGAGAGGTTAAAAAATTATGGAAAAAAAGGACATTGAAATACTTATTGTTGAAGATAATCTGCAATTTGGCAATACTCTTAAAGAAGCCATTAAAAACGCAGGTTATCGGGCCACCCTTGCAACCACTCCCAAAGAGGCCCTCTATTATCACAAAATTCACTTTATTAGTGGGTTTGTCATTGATTGCCTATTGCCAGAGATGACAGCCCTTGATTTGGCTTTAAAATTTAGAGAAATAGACAATTCTTCTGAAAAGCCTTTGTTTTTTATCAGTGGAGTTTTAAAAACAGAAGAAGTATTTGATGAATTAAAAGCAAAAACCAATGCTAGCGACTTTTTATCAAAACCCTTTCCTTTAGATGATTTGATCAAAAAGATCAACAAAAAATTTACAAAACATATCAAGCCCAAAGAGAGTTCTATTACAACTGCCTTTATTAAACAATATCTCTCTTTTAAAGAAAGGCTTTCTATTGTGAGTGAAGTCAAAAAGTTACATGGATTTATGTTGCCTCAAATGATCAAATTGCTTTTATATGATAAAATTTCTGGTGTTTTAAGACTCACAGCAGATAATAAAAGTGAACAAAGTATTCATTTTTCAAATGGGGCTATTACATCTATAGAAACCAATCAAAAAGATAGAAAGTCTTTTTTTGGAGATATCCTTATTAAAAAAAATATCTTGTCCTTTGAAGATTTACAACCCTTCTTAGATGAGCAAACCAATAAAAAAAATATAGAGAAAATTGGCTCAAGACTTGTTAAAGCTAACTTAATGAGTCCTCACATGATAGCTCTTGTTGTACAAGAACAAGTCAGTATGCGTTTAATAAATCTTGTACAAGACATGTACTATAATGTTTCATTTGAAGAGAGTCTGATCCAAGCAAATAAACAACAAACAAACATTAGACAAAAAGAACTTCATAATATTTATATTGAATACCTCATATCAAAATTACCTATTCAGCAAATAAAGAATACTTACTTGAATAAACTTAACTATCAAATTCATACAACAACAGAATTTTCTATTTCAAGGTTTACTTTTCCTACATGTAAAGAGACAATAAATATTTTAAAGTCAATACAAACAGAAAAGCACTCTATTTTATCTTTATTAAATAAATATTCTAAATGGAATAACGATGTTTATTTCATTTTGCATTTACTTTTGATGAATCAAATGGTTTATCTACAATATGTCAATATTGAAGAGACACTACAGACAAAAATCCTCCGATTAAAAAAGATCACAAATGATCTTAATAACCAAAATTACTTTGAAATATTAAATGTTTCGAAAAAATCTCAGGTATCTGATGTGACAAAAGCTTTTAAAAACCTATCTACTGTCTTTTATCCTAATGCAACAAATATTCAAGGGTCTAAAGAATGTGAGGTTTTACTCAGTGGCATCTTTAATAGAATTAAAACAGCTTATACAATATTATCTGATAAAAAGAAGAGAAGTGACTATGAGCTTTCCTTAGAGCATGGCAATTTTAAAGTGTTGGAACAATCAAGACAGCTTTTTGAAGAAGGCAAAAAGGCTCTCCATACGAACAACAGAAAAACAGCTTTAGAACTACTACAAAAAGCTGTTGATATGCATACAAACTCCACTGCTGAAATGCGTCTTTATTTGATTTGGTCTCAATTGGTCAATGTCTCTAGTCAAGACAAGTTATCTAATCAAGACAAGTTATCTAATAAAGCCAATAGTATTAAAATGGCCTTTAATACTATTCCTCCAGAATCTCGAAATACAGCTTTGTTTTATTTTGTAAGAGGTTTGTTCTACAAAGAGTTAGGTGATAAAGAAGCTGCTTTACAACATTTGAAATATGCTGTTCATCTTGATCACAATCTCAAAGAAGCAAAACAAGAATTACAAGCCATCACTTACACTATGAAAAAGCCTATTAATATTTTAAAAGGCGACCTCAAAGATGTTCTTAGAGCTATTCCTTTTTTCAAAAGAAAATCAGGATAAAGTCAAAATAACAGAAAAAATATTTTTGACTTTATTCGGGTGATCAATTAAAGTTTCAGTTTCAAGGCATTGTTCACGGATGTTTCTGTACATTCATTGAATAAGCTAATCATCTTAAAACTTACGATATGAACATATCGTTTAAACGCTTAGACGTTTAGACGTTTAGACGTTTAGACAGCAAATAAATGACAAAACACAAAACTTGCTATGAGGGTTATAAGGAGGTTTCAAAGTGGCATTAACTTACACACCGTCAGTAGCTATGAATACACCTTGCCCAGAATTTAAGCTTCAGAGTATGGATGAACAATGGTATAGTCGAGCAGACTTCAAAGACAAAGGTTTGATAGTGGCATTTATCTGCAATCATTGTCCTTATGTGCAGGCTGTAGAAGACAGAATAATTACCTTAAATAAAAAAGCCCTTCAATTTAACTTTCAGACTATAGGAATATGCTCTAATGATGCAGAAGGATATCCTGAAGATTCTTACAAAAATCTTCAAAAACGTTGGAAGCAAAAAAACTATGACTTTATTTATTTGCATGACCCATCTCAAAAAGTAGCTCAAGCTTTTACAGCAGTTTGTACGCCTGATTTTTTTGTCTATAATAGAAAGCATCTTTTAAAATACAGAGGGCGATTAGATGATTCTTGGCAAGATGCTAGCAAAGTGACTCGGCAAGAGCTTTTAGATGCTGTTAAACTCATTGCAAATGATCAAGTGGTAGATTTTAAACAATATCCTTCTATGGGTTGTTCTATCAAATGGCTTAATGAGTGACCGTTCTATGATTCTATGACAAATAAGTCAAACTTTGTCGATGAATTAAAATGCCACACGTTCTGTTAAATTCATTTTTTATGTCAGTCAACTATCAATGCTATCGTCTTGTTTTTACCCATTATTTTCTTAAAATAGAAATATAATCAAATGAAGTTATGTTAAAATATGTAAATATAGCTGGTGATACTATCAGCAAATAATGAAATAACTCATTTATGCAGATTCAGAGGAATTGCAATGTTATTAAGGTTTTTATTCTTTCTTATGCCATTTCTACTGTGTACCAGTTGGATACAAATATCCACTGCACAACCACTAGACGAAGATGTGTCTCAAGAAGAAAGAAAATCTCCTCCACCTATTTATGTAGCACCTCAACATCTTTCAGCAGAGGAAGTGAGAGATTTGGTTCTTTCTAAGGATATTGTTGTCATTCATAGAAAGTTTTTACCTAAGACATCTCGGTTTGAGTTCTTTCCTAATGTGGGATGGTTAATCAATAATCCTTTTTATTATAACTTTGTAGGTTCTGGAAGGTTAGGATTTCATTTCAGTGAATATTTGGGTATGGAGCTTTTTGGTGGTTATGTCTTTGGACTGAGGCGTAAAGTCACAAGAGATTTAGAAAGTAGACAGATTGAAGTCAATGGTGTGGTTTCTCCAAGATATCTTTATGGTATAAGTATTAAATACACACCTTTTTATGGCAAGTTTGCTAGAATAGGAGGTGGTATTTTACCTTTTGATATGTATCTGAGTGGAGGAGGAGGCATGTCTCAACTAGAAACTAGATATAAAGGAAATCTGACACACCGACAGGAATGTAATGCAAAAGCGATCACAGTTAATTTAGAAGCAGGTCAGCTTATTCCTCTATCTAAAGGAAGTGCTTTAAGATGGAGTGTAGGATGGTTTTTGCATCCTAAAATTTTTGATTGGAGTTGTGACGGGGGAGCAACACCTAATTTGGATTTGGGATTTCAAACCGATGTTTATATGTCATTAGGTTGGAGTTTATTTTTCCCTGGAGCTAAATATAGATAGAAAAAATGCCGATAAAGTCAATAAAATACTTTTTGAGAGAATGTTGATTATGTGTAAATATATTCATGTTGATCTACTGACAAAAGTTTTAAAGTGGCACACATTGGTGTTTCTTATCACTTATTTTGCCTTAGATACCCCTACAGAAATATCTTCTATAAAACATATAATGCGTTTTTCATCAGCAGAAGCGCAAACTAAAAGGCCACAGCAAAAGAGAAAATCAAGAGCTTTAAGGCAGTTAGGTGAGGCTGTCGGTTTGTTGAAAGAAGACAGATTTGAAGAAGCCTCTCAAATACTTTTTGACTTACGCTCTCACTCATCGTTTAGGAGGCGAGGACGTATTTATTATATTTTAGGGCTAACACTTTTTAAAATGAATTTATTCCAAATCTCTGCCTTTCAATTTTCTGAGGTCATTCGCAGAAAAGATCCTAAGTATCTTCAACCCAGTGTAGAAAAGCTTATTCTTTTGACAAATGAAATTTTAAGCTCAAGTGCTGTGTTAAATTATGCACTGGGTAATATTGATTTAGCGTCATTTCCAAAAGCTCATAGAGATCGCCTTCATCTGCGTATTGGTGAAGTACAAGTTAATAATAAACAATTTTCAGAAGCTATAAGAACTTTAAGAAACATTAATTCCAATAGTAAAGTCTATCCTCATGCAAAATATTTAGAAGGATTATCTTATGCAGAATTAAATCGGCCACGACGAGCATTGAGGTCTTTTTCTCGTATAGTAGATAGCAGAGCAAACCATCCTGTGAACGATCGTATAAAGGCTATGGGACTTATGGGCATGGCCCGATCTGCTTATCAGCTTAAAGATTGGAATCGAGCTATTGATCTCTACAGACGTATTCCTAGAGATACACAAGAATGGTTTGATTCTCTTTTTGAGTTGACATGGGCCCAGATGCGAGCTGCTCAATTTCGATTTGTTTTAGGTAATTTTCATTCTTTGCACTCTCCTTATTATGAAACAAATTATCAACCAGAATCTTTTATTTTAAGGTCCATTGTTTACCTTTATATCTGTCAATACAAAGAAATGGAAAGAACGCTTAATTTCTTTCAAAAAGTATATTTTCCTGTGAGAGATAAAATTAGAACTTATATGAGAGCAAATAATAACTCCAGAGATATCTACAGTGATTTTGAGAAGATGTATCAAAATGGTGATTATTTATATCAAGAACCAGAAAATACAAAGGTCCCTTATATTGCCGTTAAGCATATTTTTACAGAGGAAGATGTCAGCAGTGGTATGTCTTATATCACACAAGTTCAAAAAGAACTACAAGCTGTCAACAGTATGTCAGATGCATGGCAAAATTCTAAAATGGGACGTTATGCTAAAAGATTGCTGACTAGAAGATTGCAAAATACTAAAAAAGTTGTAGGTGAACAAATTGCTATTCATTTAAGGCGTATAAGAGCTGATTTAGCAAAGTTTATTCGGCAACATGGGCTGGCTCGCTATGAAATGTTGAATGCTCAAAAGGATGTATTAAAACGTAGAATTGTGGAGCGAGATACCAAAATGCAAAGTCTATCACAAGCAGAACGAAATCGAAACTTCTATGTACAAGGAGGTTTTGAATATTGGCCTTTTCAAGGTGAGTATTGGCTAGATGAAGTAGGTAATTATTATTATCTAGGAACCAATACCTGTGCTAATTAAAATCTCTGGGATCCCGGGATCTGGGATCCGGGATCCTGGGATCCGGCAATCAGGCAACCCGGCATCAGATCCCGGGGTGAAATAAACAGCTTGTTTCCTTAACATGTAGTTAAGAAAGGAGGATATCCTCCCCTACTCAAAATGAGCAGTTTTTTGCGGCATTGCTCTTTTTAGACAGCGTAAGCTGTCAGAGCAATGCCCAAAAACACACCAGAGGTGTGGCTCATTTTGAGTGAAACAACTAACTCCCTACTAAAAGTAAACGGACTTTTGAGACATTGCTCTTTTTGGACAGCGTAAGCTGTCAGAGCAATGTCCAAAAGTAGCCAGAGGCTAGTTTACTTTTAGTGAAAAACAGTTCAGGCAATACTAGATTTGGAATTTGTTGGCTGTATGAAATTAGCAAAACAAGCTGATAGATTAGGTGCTGTTTTGTACAAGTTATGTAAAAATACTTAAATTCAAATTTGATTTTTCCTGGGATCTGGGATCCGGGATCTGGCAACCCGGCATCAGATCCCGGGGTGAAATAAACAGCTTGTTTCCTTAACATGTAGTTAAGAAAGGAGGATATCCTCCCCTACTCAAAATGAGCAGTTTTTTGCGGCATTGCTCTTTTTAGACAGCGTAAGCTGTCAGAGCAATGCCCAAAAACACACCAGAGGTGTGGCTCATTTTGAGTGAAACAACTAACTCCCTACTAAAAGTAAACGGACTTTTGAGACATTGCTCTTTTTGGACAGCGTAAGCTGTCAGAGCAATGTCCAAAAGTAGCCAGAGGCTAGTTTACTTTTAGTGAAAAACAGTTCAGGCAATACTAGATTTGGAATTTGTTGGCTGTATGAAATTAGCAAAACAAGCTGATAGATTAGGTGCTGTTTTGTACAAGTTATGTAAAAATACTTAAATTCAAATTTGATTTTTCCTGGGATCTGGGATCCGGGATCTGGCAACCCGGCATCAGATCACAGAAATGAACTTTTTCCTTAACATGAAGTAAAAAAATGAAGGGATCCTCCTTACTCAAAGTGAACAGGCTTTCTAGGTTGCCAGCATTTGAGAAGGCGATAGCCTTCGGCTGGCAACCAGAAAGTGGCCAGAGGCCAGTTCACTTTGAGTGAACCAACTAACTCCCTACTAAAAGTAAACGGACTTTTGAGGTAGCCAGCCTTTGATCGACGGCGGTAGCCGTCGGGCTGGCTACCCAAAAGTGACCAGAGGTCAGTTTACTTTTAGTGCAGATCAAATGAGGCAATGACCATTTTGCCAATGGCGAAAGCCATTGCGGTCATCGCCCAGGGTGTAAGAAGGAACTTTTTCCTTAACATGGGGTTTATCCGGGATCCGGGATCCGGCCACTGGCAACCCGGCAGGAGTGAAGCGAAAATCTTGTTTCCTTAACATTTCACTCAAAATGAGCCACACCGCTGGTGTGTTTTTTGGTGTTGCCTGCAAAGGCTTTCGCCTTTGACAAAATAGGCAACACCTAAAAAATCCGCTCATTTTGAGTAGAGGAGGATCCTTTTATTCCTTTACAACATGTTAAGGAAAAAGTGTTTTTATTGTCTTAGGAGCAAGCGGGCTACGATAAAGAAACTTTTTCCTTAACATGGTGTTAAGAAATGAGGACATCCTTCTTCCTAAAATTGAACAAGCTTTCTAGGCAATGACCATTTTGCCAATGGCGAAAGCCATTGCGGTCATTGCCAGAAAGTAGCCAGAGGCTAGTTCAATTTTAGGGAAACAGAGGCTAGACCACTTTTAGTGAACCAGAAGTGTTAATTTATCCCTATAGCATTTATTAATTCTAAAAGATGTGTTGTAAAGTAATGACGGGTTCCAATTTTAATAATACCTTTTTTACTTATCTGCACTTGTATATGAGAACTATCTGAAAACACAAATTCAATATCTTCAGACCATTCAAGAGGAGCTTTTAACATTTCAAGATCAACCTCATCTCTTATCTTAATATTGCAAAAGTCGTTAATACTCTTCTGCACTAACTCTAAAGGAGCATCACCTCTACCTATCCAATTTCCATCAACAAGTTTAAGGGAGGTAGCGTTTGTATTTGATTTGAACCTTATTTGCATCTCCACAATATCATACTTACAAATTCGCTTGTTATATTTCGAGATATATTGATTGCGATCCTTTAATGAAGATATGTCAATATCTCCTTCTTGTTCTTGTGGTTTTAAATAGTAAATAAAACCAATCACACAAACAAATAAAAAACTTAAAACACTTATTCTAACAAATAATTGAATATTCATAATCTATTCCTTTATTTTTAATACTTGTATTTTTAATACTTGCATTTATTAAACTTCTTAAACTTAATCCGAACCTTACAACATTTTGTAAAATATTTCAACCTAAATTTAAGTATGTAATTTTTACATAAAAGTCCTTATAAATATTGTAAATATTCTCAGTTTAAATAGACCTTCGGCTCTAAGTAGGTTATAAATATTGATTTTTAAGCTATTTAAAGATAATATTTTATAATAGAATTTAGTCAAGGATGAGGGGGAGATGATTATCCGGGATCTGGGATCCGGGGGCTGGGATCCGGGACCTGGGATCCGGGGGCTGGGATCCGGGAACCGGGATCTGGGGGCTTGGGATCTGGGATCTGGCAACCCGGCAGACAGGCAAGGAAAAATCGTGTTAAGAGACAAAAGGATTATCCCTAACCCCACCCACCACCCTTCAATTCTGCTTTTCCATTTGTATATTTTTTATGAGTGGAATGCGGGGTCAGGCTTCCGAAGTCCTCAATTTTTTTCACTCAAAATGAACTGGCCTCTGGCCACTTTCTGGTTGCCAGCCGAAGGCTATCGCCTTCTCAAATGCTGACAACCTAGAAAGCTTGTTCATTTTGAGTAGAGAAGGATCTCCTTGCTTCTGACACCATGTTAGGGAAAAAGTGCTTTTATTACATTAAAAGCAAGCGGGTTTACGAATGAAGTTACGAATGAAGTTCTTTTTCCTTAACATTGTGTTAAGAAATGAGGAGATCCTCCTTCCTAAAATTGAACAAGCTTTTGAGACAGTTAGCCTTTGATCGACGGCGAGAGCCGTCGGGCTAACTGTCCAAAAGTAGCCAGCAGTGATAAAGGAGCTTTTTCCTTAACATGGTGTTAAAAGAGGAAAGGATCCTTCCTACTCAAAGTGAACAGGCTTTCTAGGCGATGACCATTTTACCGATGGCGAAAGCCATCGTGGTCATCGCCAGAAAGTGGCCAGAGGCCAGTTCACTTTGAGTGAAACAGAGGCTAGTTCAATTTTAGGGAACCAGACCACTTTTAGTGAAAGGATGATTTATGCAAATATTTTATTTTTATTTACCTTTTAGCTATAAACTCAGAGGTTTTTTTTATAAAACAAAAGTCTTAAAATTTTTAATGTTAAGTTTGATGGGCCTAATGCTCTCTTGTGATCGATTAGAATTCCAAGCAGGATCTTTTGAATTCAATGAAGATATTTTACAAGGAACAGAGGACAATCCCTCATCTCTACAAGCACCTCAAAGATCTCATTTTGTACATGTCACTCCTACTCAACGCATAGACCCATCAAAGATTCCTTTATGGTTTATAGATGATTTAAATTTTAATGGTATGGACAAGGCCATTAGCTATCAACTTAAAAGATTTCAACAGCTTTATTTATCTGGAACAATTCAATTTGGAGAGGATGTGTATCCTAGGGCTATACTGCCTTTTGCACTGAGAAAATTTCAAGTCTTATATCATGCTTACAAAGACTGTTTAAGAAATCAAAATATGAATCAATGTCGGTATGCTTTCCATCAAGTTTTGATCAATCAATTTCATGTTTATGAGCCAAAAAGTTCTATCAATCGAAGTCATCCTGCTCATTTTACTGCTTATTATCATCCTACACTTTTAGCTTCAAAGATTAGAACAAATAGGTTTAGATATGCAGTTTATGCAAAGCCTCAGGTAGCTCATTTAAGGACTCTTTCAAGATGTCAAATTGATATTCAAGGAAGACTTTTAGGTCATGGCTATGAATTATTCTATACTGACAATTTGTATAACATTTATAATTTGCACATTCAAGGAGGAGGGCAAACAGCTTTTGTTGATGGTAGCCGTAATTTTTATTTGCATTTTGATGGTAGCAACCAAAAACGTACAAGATTTTTTTCTAAACAAAGGTTTTTAGCAGCCAGTCCAAAGAGACAAGCTGAAATGATTTGTAGCTCACCTAATTATGTATATTTTAAACCATCCTTAAGGGCAGCCATTGGAAGTGACGACGTGTCTTTAACAGATCACCGCTCTATAGCAACAGATAGCAGATATTATAGACAAAAAGGTATTTTAGCTTTTGTACAAGCTAAAAGGCCAAGTTACAATATATGGAGAGAAACAGGACGCATTCGCATACAAAACTTTTCTCGATTTGTTTTAGATCAAGACACTGGTAGTGCTATCCGAGGAAAAGCTCGTGTAGATTTATTTTTTGGCTATAGTCAATATGCCAGTGTAGCAGCTTATCATGTTAATAATTACGGAAGGTTATTTTTCTTGATGCCCAAAGGTCCCTAGACTTTCAGATAGCAGGTCACATACTTGCTTAGCTTTATGCATAAACTAAAATTACATATTACTTTCATTAAGTAAAACAAGCTGTCAAGCCTGTCTTTTAAAGGTTCTGTGTAAAGATATGTCATCATTATAAACTGCCTTGCTATCATATTTGAACTATGGTTTTTAAACCCACTTATAAATATTCTTTCTTATAAAGCTTATTATTTTTTATAATTCTATTTTATTTTTAAAATAAGTTTGCTGGAATAAAATAAATTTTCATACAATAAAAAGTTATGCATCAAAAAATATTTTCCACATTGAACTTTGTATCTAAAATATGCCTTTGTTTATATATAGAAACAATACTTTTGATTTTAACTCAAGGCTATGTTTATGCTCAGTCTATCTCTCTCCCCATCCGAATGGATGATATAGAAGAAGTTTGGTCATTTATTGATATTGACCTTAATGAAATAGACAAGCTAGGTAATACTATTTTACATAGACATGCTGCTACAGGGCATATTGATATTATAGATAGTTTGATAGGGCTTCGCATCACTGAAACCATGAATATTCACCAGACGAATCATCTAGGTAATACACCTTTGTATTCTGCTACTAGCAGTGGAAGAGAGGTGATCACTAAGATGTTCATTGATTTAGGTATGGACGTGAATGCCACAAATGATTCAGGTGAAACACCACTCCATATTGCCGCTCATATAGGTGATATAGACATTATAAAAATTTTGATAGAAGCTGGTTCTGATCTTAATAAGAAAGACCTCATAGGTAAACAACCCCTCTATTACGCTGCAAGAGCTAGTAAAAATCAGGCTGTAGGCTTATTATTGGGTCATGGTGCTGATTTTGATAGAAACTATGAAATTTCTGATTATGATGAAGAATTGATACCCTATATTGAAAACATAGATAGTGAACTTTTACCTTATATTGATAAATATGAAAACCTTAAAGGTTCACCTATAAAGGATAATATTCGCTTTGCTTTTAAACGACTAAGAATACTTTCAGCTAATTGTACAGTGAGATTAGAAACAATAGGTTTACGTTGGATTTTTATTGATCCTTATATTTGGAATGCTCTCAGCCCTTCAATCAGAGAGTTATTGCTCTTTCATGAATTAGGGCATTGTGATTTAAACAGAGGACATGAAAATAATAGTTTTGTTGTATCTGTTATGAACTCAGGAGTTCCTTTCCAACCAATAGATGATTTATTATATGAAGAGCTTTTTTCAAAAAGGAACACATCGGAGCTTATTAATCAATGGAGTGAAGACGAAGAAGTTCTTAAAAAATTTACTCAAATAAGAAGAGGTATGTCCACATTTGAAATTCTTGATCTCATTGGCCATCCTATTTTTGCAGAGCAAAAGAGACAAGCAGAGTATTGGAGATACAGTTTTTATCAACATAGACTATGGAAAGAAATTAAGTTTGATCAAGAGGGGCAAGTCACTGGCATTGAAGATTATAAAATTGCCATTTATCCAGATATCTAATCAACATCTCACTAAAAATAAACCAGCCTCTGGCTACTTTTGGGCATTGGCTCACTAAAAGTGGTCTAGCCTCTGGCTACTTTCTGGCAATGACCGCAATGGCTTTCGCCATTGGCAAAATGGTCATTGCCTAGAAAGCTTGACCACTTTTAGTAGGGAGGATCCCTTCGTCCCTTAACTCCATGTTAAGGAGTTGTTTCACTAAAAGTGGTCTAGCCTCTGGCTACTTTCTGGCGATGACCACGATGGCTTTCGCCATCGATAAAATGTTCATCGCCTAGAAAGCCTGACCACTTTTAGTAGGAGGATCCTTTCCTCTTTTAACATCATGTTAAGGAAACAAAATGCTTTCAAAATTATATTAAAAGAGCAATGCCTCAAAAATCCGTTTATTTTTAGTAGGAAGAATCCTTTTGTCTCTTTACACGATGTTAAGGAAACAGTTCCTTCTGATCCCGGGTTGCCGGTTGCCGGATCCCGGATCCCGGATTGACACGATGTTAAGGAAACAGTTCTTTCTTACACCTTTTGGCTGTCGCCGTCGATCAAAGGCTGAGTTGTTTCACTCAAAGTGAACTGACCTCTGGTCACTTTTGGACAATGACCGCAAAGGCTTTCGCCTTTGACAAAATGGTCATTGTCTCAAAAGCCTGTTCACTTTGAGTAGAGAGGATCCTTTTTTCTCTTAACACCATGTTAAGGAAAAAGAGTTCTTTCTGATCCCGGGTTGCCGGATGCCAGATCCCGGATCCCGGAAAAGATCAAATTTGACTTTAAGTATTTTTACACAGTTTGTATAAATAAGCTCCTAATTGATCAGCTTGTTTTGTTTCACTAAAAGTGGTCTAGCCTCTGGCTACTTTCTGGCGATGACCACGATGGCTTTTGCCATCGATAAAATGGTCATCGCCTAGAAAGCCTGACCACTTTTAGTAGAAAGGATCTCTTCGTTTTTTAACACCATGTTAAGGAAAAAGAGTTTCATTGAGATTTCTTAGAGAGCCAAGACTAATATAATAAAATTTCCTACGATCTTTTGCTGTAGGTTTAGCAGATCCTTCAGCTAAGTTAAGTACAATACTTGAAACAGCCCTTCGAAATTGACTTCTATGAGGCTCTTTCAGATGTAATTTTTTAGAGTTACGATAAAACTGAGTAGCTAATTGATAAGTTTTGAATTTTTGCATCGTCATAAAAATTTCCTCCTTTCTGAAAACCCGCCAGGGCTTGGGAGGAAATTTTTTAGATGCAAAAATTTATTACGATCAATGCTTTAGGACCTGATGCCAGATTGTTTCACTAAAAGTGGTCTAGCCTCTGGCATGTTTTCTGGCAGTTAGCCCGACGGCTCTTGCCGTCGATCAAAGGCTGAGTTGTTTCACTCAAAGTGAACTGACCTCTGGTCACTTTTGGACAATGACCGCAAAGGCTTTCGCCTTTGACAAAATGGTCATTGTCTCAAAAGCCTGTTCACTTTGAGTAGAGAGGATCCTTTTTTCTCTTAACACCATGTTAAGGAAAAAGAGTTCTTTCTGATCCCTGACTGCCGGATCCCGGGTTGTTTCACTAAAAGTGGTCTAGCCTCTGGCTACTTTCTGGCGATGACCACGATGGCTTTCGCCATCGATAAAATGGTCATCGCCTAGAAAGCCTGACCACTTTTAGTAATGAGGATCTCTTCGTCTCTTGACCACATGTTAAGGAAACAAAATGCCTTTTCTGCCTGATGCCGGGTTGCCGGATCCCAGATCCCGGAGGGAAAATCAAATCAAAAATCAACTCACAAACCATGTAAATTATTCATATAAACCCTTGCAAAGAACATATTTTTTACAAACGTGTTTTTCTACTTGACATCGTGTTCTTCTTGCTTGCTATAAAGAAGCAAATATAGTATAGCCTTCCTTATGATGAACAAATATCATCCTTTTTTATGTTTATTTTTTGTAGTCAATGTAATCAATGTTTGTAAGGCATTTGCCTTCCCACAAGAAGACTGCCCTGGCGTTTTACTTACCACTTTGGATAAAGATCATCAAAGGTTCAGAGAGCTTTCACCAGAAGCTCAAAACATGCTCCAGATAGCTTCAATCATTGCTCAGGTGACACATAACAATGACTCTATACCAGCAAAAATGAATATTTATCATGTCCTACTTGCAGCTTTGACAAAAATCCAATCAGCCAATGAGGCCATCTATCGTTTAAATTTAGAGGATTTAGCTGGTGATGGTGAAAATAAAAGTGCATTATTTGTTGTGTTAGAGAATTTAGGGATTTTAAGAGATTTTCAAAGATTTCTTTTAAAAGAAATAGGTTTAAATAGTAGCAACCCAGAGCCTTTTGAATTCCAATCAGATAGATTACTTCTTCTCAATTTGAATGAAGCTGTATTGACATCGATAAAAATTGACTATGATGAAGAATTTGATCGCTTATGGAACTTAGCTATTCGTGAGAAAGAAGAAGAGATCAGAACCATACATCGTCAAAATGGTCGGATTTTACAACTTAGTAATACAGAAAATGTAGTCAGGTACATAAAAATTAGGGATAAGACAAAACGATATGATAAGACTTTTCGGATTCCCACATTTCCAGAACATTTCTTTTTAGCATCCTTGCATGTTGATTTGCCTATTTTTCATTTTCTATCAGAGTATTTTGATGGTAAGACACCGGCTCAGATTAAAGGTACACTCTATCCATTGATAGATCAAGCTAAGCAATCTTTTTGGAATTTTTCAAAAAAGAAAAAACGCAATTCACATTCTAAAGAAGAAAAAGCAATAATTACTCTTAAACTAGAAGCTCTCTTTGCAGATCATCCGGGAGGTTTAACTTTAAAGCAGATCAAGGCTGGAATAACAGAGTTTGCTAACAGTTCAGATAGGACAATTCGCAACAGACTAAAGGAAAATGGGTATGGAGTTCAAGGAACTTTTCCGGGGGCTTTATGGAATCATCAAATAAGAATAGATAAAGAAAAGCCAAGACTTCGTCGCAAGCTAGAAACTCTCTTTGCAAATCATCCGGGAGGTTTAACTTTCAAGCAGATAAAGGCTGGAATATCAGAGTTTGCTAATATGCCAGATAAGACAATTCACAACAGACTAAAGGAAAATGGGTATGGAGTTCAAGGAATTTTTCCGGGGGCTTTATGGAATCATCAAATAAGAATAGATGAAGAAAAGGCAAAACTTCGTCACGATCTAGAAGATCTCTTTGCAGATCATCCGGGAGGTTTAACTTTAAAGCAGATCAAGGCTGGAATAACAGAGTTTGCTAACATTTCAGATAGGACAATTCGCGAAAGACTAAAGGAAAATGGATATGAAGTTCAAGGACTCGGTCCGTATGCTTTATGGTATCAGCAAGGCCATCAAACAAGACATGATGAAGAAAAAGCAATAATTACTCTTAAACTAGAAACTCTCTTTGCAGATCATCCGGGAGGTTTAACTTTCCAGCAGATAAAGGACGCTGGAATAACAGAGTTTGATAACATTTCAGATAAGACAATTCGCAACAGACTAATAGAAAATGGATATGAAGCTCAAGGAAGAAGTCGGAGTGCTTTATGGAATCATCCAACAATAATAGATGAAAAAAAGGCAAGACTTCGTCGCAAGCTAGAAGTTCTCTTTGCAAATCATCCGGGAGGTTTAACTTTCCAGCAGATCAAGGCTGGAATAACAGAGTTTGCTAACATTTCATATAGCACAATTCGCAACAGACTAAAGGAAAATGGGTATGAAGTTCAAGGACGTGTTCCGGGGGCTTTATGGCATCAGCAAGGCCATCAAACAAAAAAAGATGAAGAAAAGACAATAATTACTCTTAAACTAGAAACTCTCTTTGCAGATCATCCGGGAGGTTTAACTTTAAAGCAGATCAAGGACGCTGGAATAACAGAGTTTGATAACATTTCAGATAAGACAATTCGCAACAGACTAATAGAAAATGGATATGAAGCTCAAAGACTCGGTCCGGGTGCTTTATGGAAAAAAAGAAAATAAACATCTTGTCTCCCTAACATTTTGTTTATCCGGGATCTGGGATCCGGCAACCCGGCATCAGATGAAACTCTTTTTCCTTAACATTTCACTAAAAGTGGTCTAGCCTCTGGCTACTTTCTGGCAATGACCGCAATGGCTTTCGCCATTGGCAAAATGGTCATTGCCTAGAAAGCTTGACCACTTTTAGTAGAGAAGGATCCCTTTATTCCTTTACAGCATGTTAAGGAAAAATTCTTTTATTGCCTCAAGAGCAAGCGACTTACGATAAAGGAACTTTTTCCTTAACATCGTGTTAAAAAATGAGGACATCCTCCTTCCTAAAATTGAACAAGCTTTTGAGACAGTTAGCCTTTGATCGACGGCGAGAGCCGTCGTGCTAACTGTCCAAAAGTAGCCAGAGGCTAGTTCAATTTTAGGGAAACAGAGGTTGGTTTACTTTTAGTGAGCCAAAGCCAACGCACGTATTTCCAAAAAAGGTTCGTACGGGTAGACGAAAATCAACGAAGTTAGATAATAAAAGGCCCAAATAAAGAAGTGAGAATGATATATACAACAAAGAGCATATATGTAGGATGTTATACAATGAATTTCTGCCCGATCACCTCAAAATTGACCTTCCAGTTCTCTGAAAGAAGCTTGACCTGGTGGATTTACGAAATTAGAAATGGAATATTCAAGGAAGGGAAATTTTGAGGGAAACAACGCACGTATCTCTGAAAGAGGTTCGTACGGGTAGACGAAAATATACGAAGTTAGACAATAGAAGGTCCAAGAAGTGAGAATGATATATACAACAAAGAGCATATATGTAGGATGTTATACAATGAATTTCTGACCGATCACCTCAAAATTGACCTTCCATTTCTCTGAAAAAAGCTTGACCTGGTGGATCTATGAAATTAGAAATGGAATATTCAAGGAAGGGAAATTTTGAGGGAAACAATTCACGTATCTCTGAAAGAGGTTCGTACGGGTAGACGAAAATATACGAAATTAGACAATAGAAGGTCCAATAGAACTACTGGCTTGATATAACTTTTTGAAGTTTCTCTAAGGATTTTCTTAATTGTCCGGAGGCTTTTGTCATTCTCCATGCACTTAATTTAAGTTCTACTTGAGATTCACTTAATTGCAGATGGCTATTTGTTGCTTCATCACCTGATTGAATGATCTGCAAAAGAGGAATACGCCCTAATAAATAGCGTCTTTCATCTAATGTGGCTCTCTCTGTTTGCTTGCTCACATTTTCTTCTCGCAGTTTGACAATATTTTCAAGCTCCTTAAACTGTGAACAATTATTAAGCCATTGGAGTTGCAACTGAGATCGCATATAAGATGACATAGCGACCCCTTTAGCATGCTCTGCTAAAGCCTCTGACATATTTGCTTTTTCTTGAAATTTTGAAAGTGGCATCATCACCTCAAAACCTGCAAAAAGGCTTGTATTGTCAAATAGAAAAGATTTTTTCATCACTTGGAAAGCTGATGAATTTTCTTGATTGAGTGCAGATAATCCTAAAACAAGTTTCAAGTCAGGCAAGAAAGCATTACGAGCAACATTTTTTTTTAAAAGACTTGCATTTTTTAAATATTCCCAATACTGCACTTCTGTAGATGTTTTAGGAATATCATTGATATCACAATCTTCTATTACATGGTCAGAATCCAATGATATATTAATTTTCAAAGGGTCATAAACAAGCCAGTGGCTAGGGAGCTTAAGATTTAAGACAACCTCTCGCCATATATTCATCAAAGATTCCCTTGCTAAACGCAACCTTACTTGAGCTTCTAACAGAGAGCCTTCTACTTGCAAAAGATCTGATCTCTCTGCTGTACCTCGCCTCCGTTTTATTCTTGTAATATTGACCAATCTTCTTTTACTAGCTAAATGATTTTGAGCTGCTTGCACTTCAGATCGGACTTTCCATACATTATAGTAGTTTTGAATCACATCCAATGCCCAGTTTTCAATATTTAAAGCTAAAGATTCTTGAGCAGCTTTTGTCGATAATACACCAGCTTGTTGTCTTTTCTTTGTTTGATAGCCAAAAGAATCTCTTAATAATGATTGTGAAACAGAAAATGTAAGATCTGATTGAAAGGCATTGGCTAAAGAAGTGTTATTTAAACCCAAAGTAACTTTTGTTCCTGTTTGAAAGAAAGTATCAGCTTGTACATTATAATAAGGACCATCACCAAAATTTCGCATAGTAGAAAATGAAGAGATATGCCTGTTAGATCTAGAAGAACCATCAGAGCGAAGGCCTACTTGTGAGGTCAAGCGAGTCTCTGTAGGAATACGAGATAAGTATTCTGCCTTTGGGATAGCAAAGGCTTCAGATGTAACAATCCTAAAAGTATCAGAGCTTTTAATTAATTCTGTGAGGACAAAATCTAAAGTCAAAGTTTGTATAACTTTTTTATTGTTAGCCTGAGAGGTATTTTGAGAATGATCTTTTGGAGAGACAGCATAAGAAAGATTGAAAAAATACAACAAAAAAAGAGGATAAACTAAAAATTGATTTTTTATTAATATCTCTTTCCGCAGTATTTTTTTCAATTTTAAAATTTTCATATTCAAAACCTCTCTATGTATAAAAAAGCTTTGAAGTCAAAGCCCATAATAAATGTAAAGAATATCAGATTTACCATACAATGTCATAGGACCTGATCAAAATACCTAGCCATTTATCTATGACTGGAGCTAATAAAAAAGCAAATAGGCTTGCATTTACCCATAAGAAAAACCTTAGCCATCCTGTACCAGCTGGCTTCTGAGAAAATCTAAAAAATTCATAAAGTAAAATAAAAGCAAACGGAAGTACTAAAAATACATAAAAGAAATGAGCATCTACAAACCAAGGGGATGCTATAGCTACAGCAGTATAAGTAAATATATAGAGTCCTATATGATAGAGAGTTTTTTGTCGCCCTAGTATGGCAGGTAAGACTGGTATATGAGCTTTTTTATAATCTTCTGCATATTTGATGGCTAAGGACCAAAAGTGTGGCATTTGCCATAAAAACAAAATCAGAAAAAGGTAAATACATTCAATGCCTAAAGCCAATAAGTCTCTAGTAGCAAAGTAGCCAATGACCACAGGCATAGCTCCAGGGATTGCACCTAGAACAGCACCAAAAATCATATAAGGTTTCCACCAAAGGGTATACAAACCATTGTAAAGGATCAGAGTCAAAAGTCCAAGTGTGGCCACAAGAGGTTTGAGCCAAAACAAAATTAAAAGCCCTAGTGTGAGCATCCAAAGACTTATGCGAAAACCTAAAAGCCAAGAAATTTGACCTGACGGAATAGGCCGTCGACAAGTTCTTTTCATTTGAGCATCAAGAGAAGATTCTTGCACTTGATTAAAAGCACAGCTTCCTGCAGCAAGCAAAATAAACCCGATAGAAAATAATACGAGGTGAGCTAGCTCAAAGGGTTGGCCTGGCAACATACCTAAAAAATAGCCCGTCAAAGAGCATATATAGGAGAAAAAAACAATCCCTGATTTTGTAAATTTTGACCAGGTACGCATAGATGCTTTCATACTTATTTTTTATACAAATACAAATAAAAAATCAAGATATTCTTATAGCTTTCTTTTTGAAAAGCTGTCAAGGCTTAGGAGTCTATTTCACTAAAAGTGGTCAGACAGCAAGCTTCTCTGAAGCTTGCCATGTAACAACACTAGGCAATGACCATTTTGCCAATGGCGAAAGCCATTGCGGTCATTGCCAGAAAGTAGCCAGAGGCTAGACCACTTTTAGTGAAATAGTGAAAGAGTGAAAAAGACGTTGACAAAAAAATCTCCTATTAATTAACATAAAAAATAATATATTCGATTCAACCATTATTCAAAATACAGATTAAAAGTAACTATCTAAATTAAGAAGTATAACTATTGAATGAATGTCTTTCAAAGGAATGATGATGCATCAGAAGAATAAATTTAAAAATATTTTAATAAATAAAAGATAGCTTCTATTTTGACAAGACAAAGAGAATAAAAAGGAACTTATGCAAAAAATATGGCTTAAACATTATCCTAAAGGGATTGCAGAAAAGATTAACCCATCTGCCTTTAAAAGCATAGTGGAAGTTTTTGAAGGAGCCTGTAGACGCTTTGGCCAATTACCTGCTTTTAAAAATATGGGGACGACAATTTCTTTTAATGATTTAGATTGTCTCACTTATCAAATGGCTTCTTTTTTAAGTAACCACTTAGGTCTTCAAAAAGGGGATAGAATTGCCATACAATTACCTAATCTTTTGCAAACCCCTATTGCTATCTTTGGAGCCTTGCGTGCTGGTCTTATTGTAGTCAATACCAATCCTTTATATACTGCTAGAGAAATGAAGCATCAGTTTCAAGATTCAGGGGCTAATGCTATTATTATTTTAGCTCATTTTGCTGCACAACTAGAAAGTATCCTCAAAGAGACACAAATTAAACATGTTGTGGTCACAGAAGCAGGAGATGGACTTAAGTTTCCTAAAAATTTACTGGTCAATATAGCTTTAAAATACATGAAAAGGGCTGTCCCCTCTTACAATATCCCTCAAGCTATCTCCTACAAAGAAGCATTGGATATAGGCAAGAAGCATTCTCTTAATGTTCAAGAGTCTTCTGGAGAGGACCTGGCTTTTATACAGTACACAGGGGGAACAACGGGTGTCAGTAAAGGGGCTATGCTCACTCATAAAAATATCATAGCAAATATGGAACAAATAGGGGCTTGGCTTATTCCACAGCTAAGAGAAGGTACAGAACAAATTATCACAGCCCTACCCTTGTATCATATTTTTTCACTCACAGTTAATTGTATGGCTTTAATGAAAATCGGTAGCTGTAACATTCTGATCACAAATCCAAAAGATATTTCAGGGTTTATTAAAGAACTTCAAAAACATCCCTTTACTGTGATGACAGGGGTGAATACTTTATTCTCTGCTTTGATGAATCATCCTTCTTTTTCTAAAATAGATTGGTCTACTAATAAAATATCAGTGGCAGGAGGCATGGCTTTGCAAAAGGCTGTAACAGATCAGTGGTATATTCACACAGGACAAGTCATTATAGAAGGTTATGGACTGACAGAAGCTTCTCCTGTTGTGACTTGCAATCCTCTTGATGGCAAAGAAAAAGTGGGTTCTATTGGATTGCCTCTACCTTCGACAGAAGTGAAAATGCTTGATAAAAAGGGACAGGAAGTACCTGTTGGGAAACCAGGCGAGCTTTGTGTCAGAGGTCCACAGGTGATGAAGGGTTATTGGCAACATCCAGAAGAAACAAAAAAAGTGCTTTCAAAAGATGGCTGGCTTAAAACAGGGGATATTGCTATTTTAGAAGAAGGTGGTTACTTGAAAATTGTAGACAGAAAAAAAGACATGATTTTAGTTTCTGGATTTAATGTGTACCCTAATGAAATAGAGGATGTGATTGCTATGCATCCAGATGTTTTAGAAGTAGCTGCTGTGGGAGTACCTGATGATAAATCAGGAGAGGCTGTACAGGTTTTTATTATTCCTAAAAACGATGATGTTTCAAAACAAGATATTATGAACCATTCTCGAAAGCACCTTGTGGCTTACAAAGTTCCCAAGTATATTGAATTCCGCAAAACACTACCTAAAAGTCATATAGGGAAAATTCTTAGACGAGTCCTCAAATAGACATAGTAATGAGTTTATTAGGGTGTTATTGTTTGTCGCTACTATTAAAATAGAATGCATTTCTACTGACAACAAATCTCGATTTGCTTTTATCCGTTTTCCACCAACTTATTACGATAAAAGCTTGGTTATGTCTCTTCCCTTTTTTTGACTTCTTGTACTTTTTAATTTCTAACTCTATTTCACTCAAAGTGAACTGGCCTCTGGCCACTTTCTGGCGATGACCACGATGGCTTTCGCCATTGACAAAATGGTCATTGCCTAGAAAGCCTGTTCACTTTGAGTAGGAAGGATCCTTTCCTCTTTTAACACCATGTTAAGGAAAAAGTTCTTTCTTACACCTTTTGGCCCGACGGCTTACGCCGTCGATAAAATGGTCATTGCCTCAAAAATCTATGCATTTTGAGTAGGGCGAATCTCCTTGCTTCTTGACACCATGTTAAGGAAAAATTCTTTTATTGTCTCAAGAGCAAGCAGTTTGCGAATAAAACTCTGTTTCCTTAACATGTAGTTAAGAGACGAGAGGATCCTTCCTACTAAAAGTAAACGGATTTTTGAGGTATTGCTCTTTTTGGACAGCGTAAGCTGTCAGAGCAATGCCCAAAAACAGCCAGAGGCTGGTTTATTTTTAGTGAAAAAGATAAGAAGGCGAATAGCCTTCGGCTGGCAACCCAAAAGTGACCAGAGGCTAGTTTACTTTTAGTGTAATAACACGTAAGTAAAAACATTTGTATTGCCAATAAGTGATATCTTATAACCAACTACATTTTTCCTCTTTGCAACATAAATAGTGGAATATGCTATGGGTATCCATGGGACTTCCTCATTAAAAATCACCTGAGCTTTTTGATAGAGTTGAATCCTATCCTGACGATTCATTATACGTCTTGCCTGAGATACTAGCCGATCAAAAACAGGATGACACCAAAAAGCACGTGTTGCCCCTGTCTTAATAGCATGACAACTCAAGAGAGAATATAAAAAATCATCAGGGTCTCCATTATCAGCACTCCAGCCTAGTTGCATTAAAGAATGTTCTCCTTGATTGGTTTTTGCAAGATAAGTAGGCCACTTATAAGAGACCAGCTTGACCTGAATGCCTATTTGAGCTAAGTCAAACTGCATCATCTCTGCTAATTTTTTACCCGATGGTAAATAAGGTCTTGATATAGGTAAAACCCAAAGATCCGTTTTAAACCCCTTCGCAAATCCTGCTTTCTTTATTAAAGATTTTGCTTTCTGCACATTGTGATCATAACTTTTCACCTGATGATGATAGCTCCAAATTGTAGGAGGGATAGGATTATAAGCTTTTTGAGCATGACCTAAATAAACAGATTGAATGTAAGCCTCTTTATCCAAAGCATAATGCACTGCTTGACGTACAAGCTTGTTATCAAAAGGAGGCTTTTGAGTATTAATAGCTAAAAAAGCAATATTCATACCTTCTGCTTTGACAAGATCTAAGTTTTTATCTTTTTTAATGGCATTTAAATCCTCTGGAGCAGGCACAGCTATTAACTGACATTCATTGGCTTTTAGCTTTTGAAAACGAATAGAAGCATCAGGTGTGATAGAAAAAATAAGATTTTGTATATTACCTCTTTGGCTATCAAAGTAATCAGGGAAAGCCTCATATTGAATCAAATGATCTTTTTTATACTGTTTAAAAACAAAAGGACCTGTACCAATAGGCTGACGATCAAACATCTTTAGAGTTTTAGCTTGCAACATTTGATCTGCATACTCCTTAGAAAAGATACTTGTAAAAGGCATTGTCAAATTGCTTAAAAATGGAGCGTTGGGTCTTGAGAGAATAAATTTTACTTTGTAATTATCTATCTTAATAATATCCTTAATAACAGACTTCATATCCATATTGTGAAAAAATTTATAAAGACCACCACTGACCTTATGATAAGGATGATGTAAATCCATTTGTCTTTTAAAGCTAAAGATCACATCATCTACATTCATATTTCTAGTAGGGACAAAGTAAGATGTCGCATGAAACTTCACATCTTCTCTCAGTTCAAATGTATATTCCAAGCCTTTATTGTCAATAGTCCATCTTTTAGCTAACTTAGGGATAATATTTGTTTTGCCATATTCAAAGTCAACAAGGGTGTCAAAGATAGGACGAGTGGCCTCAAAACTAGCATCGTCTATTTCAAACTGTGGATTAAAACCTGATGGACTAGCTTCAGAGCAGTAAACTAAAGTTTTTGCTTTATCTTGCAAAGCTTTACCTTGCAAAGAAGATGTGCTGTATGCCATTTGTATAGAGATCACAAGAAAAAGCAATCCCACAAGCCATTTCAAAAAAAGATTTTGTGTTTTATAATACATAATCACTTCTTGTTTCCTACATACCCACATAGTATAAAAAATCATAAAGTTTTTATAACGCTTTATATTCTTTCAGAAAATAAATTTAGATATATAAAGTTTCTTTACATACTTGTCAAGAAATATGATACTATTTTTTATTGGTGGTAGCGTATACACCTTGCTATCTTTAGAATAGAAGATATAAAGCAAAAAATAATTTTCATAAAAATCAAGGGACTTCATTTAAGATGGCTTCTATTTCTGCCTGAATATTTTTTATTTGAGGGATCGTAGCTTCTTCCAAGTTTTCATGCAAGCCCACACCAGGAACATTTTGAGCAGCAAGCACTCTTGGTTTTGCTAAAAGTTCATAAAATAATTCATCAATGACCCTCCGCATGAGATGTTCTTGAAAACAAACCACTTCAGTATCTTCACCCACAAAAAGCACTCGTTTGGTCTTTGAAACAGAATCTTTAATCAAAGTCCAATCGTATGGATAGACAGAGCGAAGATCTATCACCTCAATGCTCACACCACTATTTTGTTCTATAGCGTGAGTAGCTTGCATACAAAATAAAACCATACGTCCATAACTGATAACAGTCACATCAGTACCTTCTTGCAATCTGTGACCTTGACCAATAGGGATGGAAAGGTATTTAAGGTCTGGAAAGTTGGGAGACCATATTTTACGTAAATCGCCCACAGGTGCATCAATCTGTTGCTTGAGTTCTTCTTGATCCGTCGGTTCTCCAGGGATGAGTTCCTTGCCACGTACTCTCAGTAGTGCTTTAGGCTCTAAAAACATCACGGGATTTGGATCTTCAATAGCAGAGATCAACAAACCATACGCATCAAGTGGGGTGCTAGGAATAATAATTTTCCACCCTTGAATGCGACAAGCCCAAGAATCAAAACTATGGCTATGGTAAACAGACCCTCGAATGCCAGCACCTACAGGGATTCTCAAAACTAAGGGCAAATGCATTTGACCATTAGAACACCAATGGGTATTGCCTATAAGTTTTAAAAGGTCTATAGTGTTGAAAATATAATCTGCAAATTGGATTTCTGCCACACAGCGATCACCTGTCATGGCAATGCCAGCAGCCATACCTACAATGCCTCGCTCATCAAGAGGTGTATTCCAAGCTGTCTTTAAACCTTGAGTGGCTGTAAAAATACCTCCTAGAGGTGGGCCGACATCTTGCCCAAAAATATCTTTGAGTTCAAGATGATTTTCAGCATAGTGGAGAGCCATGCGTATCGCTTGAGCCATGTTTGCCATTTGTCAGCCTTTAGATAATCGTCAAGGTTAAGGTTTCTAATGTGGATGATCATACGGGCTTTTCTTTATCTTTAGTATGTTCTTTTTTCACCTCTTTATCTTTGTCTTTATTGACTATAAGTCCATACAATGTGTCGAACTTTCGATCAAACTTATCTTCCATAATTTCGAATCTTCGATCAAACTTATCTTCCATGGTGTCAAATTTTCGATTAAACTTCTCTTCTATGGTGTTGAACTTTCGATCAAACTTATCTTCCATGGCTTTCATCTGTGTAGGTATATGATTGTATACCTGCTCCTGAATAGGTTCCATTTTAGCATCTATATATTCCTTTAAATGCTTTTCTGATTGATTTATTCGCTCATTTAAGTTCTTTTCTGATTGGTTTACCAATTCCCTTAAGTTATTTTCTGATTTGTTTACCATTTCCTTTAAGCTATTTACCAACTCCTTTAAGTTCTTTTCTGATTGGTTGATCCGTTCATTAAAAGAATTTGTCACTTTAGTATAAAAAAAATATCCTATACCAAACATAGCTAAGATGGTCATTGCATCTAGCTGATTAAGTGTTTCAATGAAAGCTTCCATAATATCATCCTTGGTGATACCATCACCCGATTAATATAAAAAAACAAAGCATTTAAACAGTACATCATCATACAACATAATCTAAGGCCCGTCTAGCAACAAACACTGGAAACATACTATGAGGGTTAAGGTTTCCAATCAATGTGGATGATCATAAGGGCTTTTCTTTATCTTTAGTATGTTCTTTTTTCACCTCTTTATCTTTGTCTTTATTGACTATAAGTCCATACAATGTGTCGAATTTTCGATCAAACTTATCTTCCATGGTGTCAAACTTTCGATTAAACTTCTCTTCTATGGTGTTGAATTTTTGATCAAACTTATTGTCCATGGCTTTCATCTGTGTAGGTATATGATTGTTTACTTGCTCTTGAATAGGTTCAATTTTAGCATCTATATATTGCTTTAAATTATTTTCTGATTTGCTTACCAATTCCCTTAAATTATTTTCTGATTTGCTTACCTGTTCCCTTAAGCTGTTTACCAATTCCCTTAAGTTATTTTCTGATTGGTTTACCAATTCCCTTAAATTATTTTCTGATTGGTTTACCAATTCCCTTAAGTTATTTTCTGACTGGTTGATCCGTTCATTAAAAGATCTAGTTGCCCTGTCATAAAACTTAAAGCCAATAATAAAGCCAATAATAGATAGGCTTATAATTGTCATTAGGTCTGTAGTTTTAAGTATTTCTAAAACAAATTCATAGAACCCCATAATATCCTCCTTAGTGATACCATCACCCGATTAATATAAAAAAACAAAGCATTTAAACAGTACATCATCATACAACATAATCTAAGGCCCGTCTAACAACAAACACTGGAAACATACTATGAGGGTTAAGGTTTCCAATCAATGTGGATGATCATAAGGGCTTGTCTTTTTTAGTATGTTCTTTTTTCACCTCTTTATCTTTGTCTTTATTGACTATAAGTCCATACAATGTGTCGAATTTTCGATCAAACTTATCTTCCATAATTTCGAATCTTCGATCAAACTTATCCTCCATGGTGTCAAACTTTCGATTAAACTTCTCTTCTATGGTGTTGAACTTTCGATCAAACTTATCTTCCATGGCTTTCATCTGTGTAGGTATATGATTGTATACCTGCTCTTGAATAGGTTCCATTTTAGCATCTATATATTCCTTTAAGTGCTTTTCTGATTGGTTTATTCGCTCATTTAAGTTCTTTTCTGATTGGTTTATTCGCTCATTTAAGCTATTTACCAATTCCTTTAAGTTATTTTCTGATTGGTTGATTCGTTCATTAAAAGAATTTGTCACTTTAGTATAAAAAAAATATCCTATACCAAACATAGCTAAGATGGTCATTGCATCTAGCTGATTAAGTATTTCAATGAAAGCTTCCATAATATCCTCCTTGGCTATACATCACCTGATTAATATAAAAAAACAAAGCATTTAAACAGTACATCATCATACAACATAATCTAAGGCCCGTCTAACAACAAACACTGGAAACATACTATGAGGGTTAAGGTTTCCAATCAATGTGGATGATCATAAGGGCTTTTCTTTTTTAGTATGTTCTTTTTTCATCTCTTTATCTTTGTCTTTATTGACTATAAGTCCATACAATGTGTCGAATTTTCGATCGAACTTATCTTCCATAATTTCGAATTTTCGATCAAACTTATCCTCCATGGTTTTCATCTGTGTAGGTATATGATTGTTTACTTGCTCTTGAATAGGTTCAATTTTAGCATCTATATATTCCTTTAAGTGCTTTTCTGATTGGTTTATTCGCTCATTTAAGCTATTTACCAATTCCCTTAAGTTATTCTCTGATTTGCTTACCAATTCCCTTAAATTATTTTCTGATTTGTTTACTAATTCCTTTAAGTTATTTTCTGATTGGTTGATTCGTTCATTAAAAGCATTTGTGATTTTAGTATAAAAAAAATATCCTATACCAAACATAGCTAAGATGGTCATTGCATCTAGCTGATTAAGTATTTCAATGAAAGCTTCCATAATGTCCTCCTTAGTGATACCATCACCCGATTAATATAAAAAAACAAAGCATTTAAACAGTACATCATTATACAACATAATCTAAGGCCCGTCTAACAACAAACACTGGAAACATACTATGAGGGTTAAGGTTTCCAATCAATGTGGATGATCATACGGGCTTTTCTTTTTTAGTATGTTCTTTTTTCATCTCTTTGCCCTTTTCTTTGCCTTTATCGACTATGAGTCCATACAATGTATCGAACTTTCGATCAAGCTTATCCTCCATAGCTTTCATCTGTGTAGGTATATGATTGTATACTTGCTCTTGAATAGGTTCAATTTTAGCATCTATATATTCCTTTAAGTGCTTTTCTGATTGGTTTATTCGCTCATTTAAGCTATTTACCAATTCCCTTAAGTTATTCTCTGATTTGCTTACCAATTCCCTTAAGTTATTTTCTGATTTGTTTACCAATTCCCTTAAATTATGTTCTGATTTGTTTACTAATTCCTTTAAGTTATTTTCTGATTGGTTGATTCGTTCATTAAAAGAATTTGTCACTTTAGTATAAAAAAAATATCCTATACCAAACATAGCTAAGATGGTCATTGCATCTAGCTGATTAAGTATTTCAATGAAAGCTTCCATAATGTCCTCCTTGGTTGGTTATGCCTTTATATATCGTCAGGATTTTAGTCTGACTTTAATCGCAATTTTTTACTTGAATGTCGATAAAGCTGGCTACGTAATAATTTTAGCATAAAACAACATTAAGGTCAAGTCTTTTATATGGTATCAGCTTTTTTGGTCTTTGTGATGTGCTGTCAGGCTTACCTTATAATACTTTGATGGGTCATTTATTTTGTAATACCCTTTTAAAAAGTCAAGAAGGATTAATGATTGTTAAGATGCTCTGAAAGTGTTTGCAGTTTGAAAAAAGGGGGCCACGAAATCTCTTTAAAAAACATGGCCCCCAGGCATTATGAAATATATTTTTTGAAGTTTAGAGACTTGTTTATGAAGGAGGATCGTGTTTGCATATCTCAGGTCTTTCATCATCAGGTGGGGTATTATGGGACCCCCAGCATCTGACGTGACCATTATTTAAAGTAGCACAGTTGGTCCATCGTGTTGCGTCTATAGATTGAACTTTATTGCCACCTAATATTTCAGTATTTAAGTCATTCACAACAGGGCCTCGATGGTTATCATTTTCTCTGTTTGAGTTTCCAAAGCAAATGGCTTCACCAGTATTTTTTGATAAAATACAAGCACTAACTTCACCAAGAGAGACGCTTACTGCTTTTCTAGTATCAGGTGCTTTAAATTTAATGGTTTGTAGTTTCTTATCATTTGAAGGTGTAGCCTCAAAGGATAGAACAGTGGCCGATGGAGCGTCTATAGAATTAAAATCAGTATGGTTTGATCTACAGATCACATTATCAGTAGTCTCTTGAATAATACATGTACGTTTATATCCTGCCACAACATACTTGGCTTTATAGGCAGTTTCATCGTTATCTGAAAAAAAGCCGGCATTGGTTACTGTATTAGGAGTATCTTTTCCATAATTTGGAGTAGTAGCATCTTTTATTTGTCTTGCTTGGTTGTCTCCCCAACATTTAACTTTATTATCATCATCATTGTTGTTTCTCTTCAGGATTGCACAGGTATGATTTTCACCTGCAGAAATAGCTCTGACGGTCCCTAAATCAACAACTTCTGATGGGGATGTTTCACCGGATTCATCTCCTATAGCATTCTCGCCTGTATTTTTTCCTAGTTGCCCGTGGTCATTTTTTCCCCAGCATCTTGCCTTATCATCATTTGTGATCACACAAGTATGAGCTACACCTGCCGAAATAGCTTTAGCTTTTAAATTATTTCCTAAGTCAATAGTATCAAGTGAAGCCGGATTAAGATTCTCATTTGAATCAAGTTTATTACCTTGGAGCAATTGGCCATGTGTATTCTTTCCCCAACATTTGACTTCTTGATCGTCTAGGATAGCACAAAAATGGTATTCATTGGCTCCAGTGGAGTTGAAAGAAAGAGCAAGAGCTTTGTATTTTTTATCAGAAGGACAGGTTCCTGTTGTTGCTTCTTTGCAACCTAAGTCTACAGAATTAGCGAATCTCATTGGATCAAAAGATGCAAGCCATTCTTTTGCATCTCCTTGAGGTCCAAATGTCCCACCCGGAGGCAAGCACCTGTTAAAATACGATGGATGACTATTATTTCCCCCGGCTTCTGACCAACATCTTATTTTACCTAATTTAGATAAATGACAAGCTGTCCGAGGAGGATACCCTAAGTGTATTGCTTTATAAGGCCACAATCTATATTCTACATTTTTATTTTCAGTTGCTACTTTAGAACATTTGGTCCTTTTAACTCTATCAGGGCCGTCATGTTCTTTTTTCACATAGAATGTATAAGTTTTATAATCTGAAAAAGCAGGATAAGAAAGCTTATCTGCATCTACCTGAATTGTACATGGGCCTGTAGTAGGACAGGTTTTGTTAGCAACTTTTTCTACATTATCCCCTTCAGCATCACAGCAGTTTACTCCAGTACAAGCATCACCACCAGTACCACTATCAGCATAAAGCTCGATCTTATTGCCACTTGCCTTTTCCACAGTAAACGTTGGTCTATCATGTAAATAGTTAGGTGATGGATTTGGCATTGGAGTTGTTAAAACAATTTGAGGGGGTCGGGCAGGGTACGTCAAAATAAGATTACAGGTACTTGCATTCTTAGCTTGATCAATCACCTGTACACAATAATCAGTTTCGCCTGTTTGAACAGGAAATTTTATAAAGGTCTCATCACTCTCAACTGTTGCCGTGCCTAAGAAAGAGCTTGATTCACCATTTCTCATTGTATAAACCTTTACTGTATCACCCACAGTAAGACCTGAAAATTGAATCCTAAGCTTATCATCTCCATCTTCAGTTAGAATTAAATACACTATATCATTTTGAGTCGGTGTAGCCGGTGGAGTTTTGTCTAGATTTACATAGACAGTTTTTACATTTGATTCTCCTGCGTCGGTTTTTGCCTGAACATGAATATAATACTTTCTGCCATTATCCCCGGATGCACCCTCTTTAGTCGCCTCAGTTGTCGTGCTATAAGCATCTCCACTTTCAAATGTATGAGTTCTTTCTCGATTAATGGCATGTCGATAAGTACAACCCTGTACACTGCAACCCCACTGCCAAGTTTTTCTCTGTCGAGGGACATCATCATTTGTTAGACCTGTGACTTGTGGAATAAAGGCACTCCCTGAAGGATAAGCAAATAAATACCCACAACCACCTTTATTGCCTGCTTGATCTATAATATTGGCATAATATCTTTTAGGGGTTGAACCCGCATTAAATGTGATCACGGCTCTATTGTTATTATCCACTACAGAATTACCTAAGGTACGTCCCCGACAATTTGAAGCTTCGTAAATATAAATATGCTCCCTTGGTAGAATTCCAGTATCACTAAAGGTCACTGTCACCTGATGGTTATCTGTAGCCCGAAAGGTCATAGAATTATTATCTGGTGTTTTAGGTGCTGTGTTATCTATTGTCACAGAAACAGACTTTACGATTGATGCACCTGCCCTATTTTTAGCTTGAACATGTAAAGACCATTTATCGTCGGCTTTACCTCTTGTACTTGCTTCATTATCTAAAGAATATTCCACTCCTTCAGCAAATGTATGAGTCGCTTTGTCGTTTATTGTATGACGATATTCGCAGGTATGAGGGGGGTCCATGCTTTCGGTAGTGCAACCCCACTCCCAAGTTTTGATCTTTCTAGGTGTTTTATCATTGGCAAGACCTGTCACCGCAGGTAGAACTGGCAACACATTATCAGGGTAAGTGAACACCTCACCGCACCCGCTTCTATTATCTGCTTCATCCACGACTTGAGCATAGTATTTTTGACGATTGCCCGTTGCCTTAAATGTAATGACTGCTTGGTTATTATTAGTCACTCTGGCAGTTCCTAAAGAGCTACCCTGACAATTTGACGTATTATATAGATAAACACGATCTCTAAGGATCAGGTCTCTAAAGGTCACTTCCAAAGAATGGAGTCTGCTATTAAGAACTTTATAAGTTACTGAACCTGCATTTGGAGTTTCAGGGCTTGTTCTGTCAATTCTAACAGAAACCGATTTGACGTTTGATTCTCTCTTTGTGTTTTTAGCTTGAACATGTAAATACCACAGGTTGTTGGTCTTGCCTGTTGTGTTGGCTCTATTATTAGCAGAGTAAGTCGCCTTACTATCAAATAAATGAGTCGCTTTATTATTTATTGTATGACGATATTCACAAGGCAAGGTCTTTTCTGTAGTGCAACCCCACTCCCAGCTTTTAAACCTACGGGGGTTTTTGTCAGTCGTAAGACCTGTCACTTCTAAAATTCCGCCAGTATTTGTATGTTCAAAGACCTGGCTACATGGGCCTCTATTACCTGCTTCATCCACGACTTGAGCGTGATAGTTACTTGTCCCTTCCCTTGCCGTGACCGTTACTACAACAGAAGTGCCACTAGAGACTGTCGCTTTACCTACTGCATTACCAGATACGCAATTCGAACCTTCTGTGTTCCTACGTGCGAAGAGAGAGGCTAGAAAGCGTAATCCTAGGAAATTTGAGGGGGGGGGGGGGGGGGGGGTGCATAAATAGTCACTGTGTCGCCCGTTTTAAGACCATTCACAGTCACTCTAAAAGTCTTCCCGGTGCTTCTACCAGTTGGAGCTTTTACATTAGAAGACTTGAGAGCTTGTGGTGGGGTTGTATCTAATAGAGTATAAACACTTTTGACTTTTGATACTATATTACTTTTAGCTTTTGCCTGAACATGAATATAATATTTTGTACGATCATCTTTAGATTCACCTTTTCGTGTGGCTTTTCTTGTATTGTCATACTTTACACTGCTAGCAAATGTATGAGTCGTTTTTTGATTGATAGCATGTCGATAAGTGCAATCTACGTTTTTTCTCTTTTTATCTGTTTTATTATATTCCTCACAACCCCATCGCCATTCTTTATTTCTCAAAGCTTTGGTATCATTGGATAAGCCTGTTACATTAATCTCTACATTGTTATTAAAATTATTATTATTGTTATTCTTATCGCTTCCGCAGGATATGAATATAAAAGATAGAATTAAAATACTGATTGAATGTAAATGTAATAAAATTTTTTGATTTGTCATGGATTCACCACCTTTTATGATATTTTCTCAAAGATTCTTTTATGTGTAAACTTTTCGGATGATTACTATACTTTCAGTCTGTGTTGGGCTTTAGGTTAAAAGTCTATGTTTTGATATTAGAGGATAGTAGAAGATATGAAAGGATATGAAAAAAACTAAGGAAGTTAAAGGGTTTTTAACTTTGTTAATAGACTATTGAGAGAAAAAAATATTACCAGGGCTTTTGACTTAGTCAATGGACTGGATGCGTTGGCGTTGGATTGGCATTGGGGCATTGGATGGATGCGTTGGATGATCATTCTTATTTTGAGACAAAAGAGGCTTTCAATTGTGTGGAGTCTGGATTAAAGAGTTCGTGTAAGTGGGTGGTGATCGCCCTGGTTGGTAAATGAGCCTTAGAGTGTGCTTTTTGCCGATCTCAGACACTTTTCTTATCCTGAACAATAGCAAACTACTGGATTTTATGGCAATGCATCATAATTTATCACTACCTGTTGATTTTTCCCTTAAATAAGGTATAATAAAATAAAAGTCATATAAATTACGAATAGTTTGAACTTTTCTTCACTTTACAAAAACAGGAGGTTTTAAATGGAGCTTTTACAAATACTTGTAACTATCATGGTTTTTTTTGGTAGCTTAGTTGGAATTGTGAGATTTTATATCAGACCTATTGAACAAAGAATCGAGGATTTTAAAAATGAGATTAAAGAACAAGTCACCAATCATCTACCCTCACAAATTAGAGGACTAGAAGGTAAAATTAGAGGACTAGAAGGTAAAATTAGAGGACTAGAAGATAAAATTCAGGCATTAGATAAGAAAGTTGATGACAATGCAAAGGAACTCAATCAGAAGATTGACGACAATGCAAAGGAACTCAATCAGAAAATTGACGACAATGCAAAACAACTCAATCAGAAGATTGACGACAATGCAAAGGAACTTAATCAAAAGATTGACGACAATGCGAAACAAACCAATCAAAAATTTGATCATGTCAATCAACGTCTTGATAAGATATTTGAGTTATTAACTAATCTTCCAAATAAATAATCTCTTTTTAAACCATAAGACTTTTAACAAAATGCGATAAGGTATTATGTTTCATAATAACTTAATCCTTTTCACAACTTTAATTTGGTTTAGATTGGAAACTTCTCTGGAAAAAGCTCGTATGAAAAGGTGCTGATGGCTCTGTTAGGTGGTTGGCTTTAGAGTTTGCTTTGTTTGCTTTGGTTGCTTTTTGCCGATTTCAGATACTTTCCCTATCCTGAAAAGTACTAGCCTACTGAACTTTGTGGCAATTTATGGCAATGCATCATAATTTATCACTACCTGTTGATTTTTCCCTTAAATAAGGTATAATAAAATAAAAGTCATATAAATACGGATGAACTTTTCTTCACTTTACAAAAACAGGAGATTTTAAAATATGAGTTTTCCAGAATGGTTTGAGTCTTTATTCACTATTTCAAAAGAGAGTATCCATCTTTTCCTTCTTTTTTCAGCTTTTTATTTATGTTATTTAGCTGGAGGTGTTAAGTTACAGCTGTATAATCATCTACCTTCACAAATTAGAGGGCTAGATGATAAAATTAGAGGACTAGAAGATAAAATTAAAAGACTAGAAGACAACATGAAGGCACTTAATCAAAAGATTGATGACAATGCAAAAGAACTTAATCAGAAAATTGATGACAATGCAAAGGAACTCAATCAAAAAATTGACGACAATGCAAAGGAACTTAATCAGAAAATTGATGACAATGCAAAGGCACTTAATCAAAAGATTGACGACAATGCAAAGGAACTCAATCAAAAAATTGATGACAATGCAAAACAAACCAATCAAAAATTTGATCATGTCAATCAACGTCTTGATAAGATATTTGAGTTATTAACTAAATCTATTTTGAGTGAAAAAGACGGCGGTTCACTTTGAGTGAATCTAACTCATTATGATCTTGCAAAGAAGCTAAAGGTGATGTGCAGTAATAAATTGCAAAATATCCAGAGGGTCTATCATTACCTGATCTACCAAGCCCACCAAAAGGCATCAAAGAATTAGCCCCCACTGTTGAACGATTCCAATTCAAAATACCTACTTTTGCATACAAGCAAGCTCTTTTATAAAGCTTCTCATCCTGTGTGAAGATCGACATAGCAAGTCCATAACCTGTGGCATTATTAATAGCCAGTGCTTCATCAAGGTTGTCTACAACAGAAATAGCCACATCAGGACCAAAAATTTCTGACTTTTGGTAGAGTGATTTTAGAGAACTTTTCACAAAATGCACACTTGGAGTGACATAATAACCTTGGTAGTCTTTGTTTTCAAATTTTTGAGCTTTTAATAAGACTTGGGCTTCTTCCTCCTTTGCCACATTTTGAAAATAAAAGTATTTATCAAAAGCTTGCTTGGAAACCAAAGGCCCCATAAAAACATCCTGACTCCAATGGCCAATAGTCAAGCTTTGAACAGCCTTAACAAATTTTTCAATAAAAATATCAGATATATCCTTATGAATTAAAATACGGCTTGTACAGGAACACCTCTGCCCTGTGGTGCTAAAAGCTCCTACAATGCACTCATAAACAGCCTTATCTAAAGCAGCATCTTTCCAAACAATAGATGTATTTTTCCCACCCATTTCTAACGCTAAAATCTTCCAATAATCTTCGAGAGTGGCTTTTTTGATCTGAAGACCTGTTTCATAACAGCCTGTGAAAAGTACGCCGTCCACGTCTTGATGTTTGACAAGTCTCTGCCCTATGCGACCGTCGCCTTGGACGAGATTAAACACCCCTTTAGGGAAACCAGCTTGATGAAATAACTGAGCCATCAATTGACCTGTCATAGGAGTTTGCTCTGAAGGCTTAAAGACCACAGTATTACCCACAGCCAGTGCAGGGATGATACTGCCATTAGGCAGATGACCTGGGAAATTATAAGGCCCCAGCACAGCCAACACACCTCTAGCTTTATAAGAAGTTATGCCTTTGATATTAGCAGGCAATCCTTCTACATACTGATCTTTGATCAACTGCATAGATTGATTAAGGGTGATGTCAATCTTAGATATCATGCCTTGCACTTCTGTATGGCTTTCCCACAGGGGTTTACCCATTTCTCTTGAAATAACTTGTGCTAATTGATCCTTGGAGTCCTGATAAAGAGTCTTTAGCTGCATTAAATAATTTTTACGATCTTCTTGGCTTAACTCTAACCAAGTAGGATAAGCCTTTCTAGCAGCAGAGACAGCTATATCCACATGACCCTCATAAGAGTTCACTTCACAGAGCATATCCGATGTATCAGCAGGACTGATTTTCTCGTATGTAGAGTCTGCTTTTTGACCAGTCACAAACTGTCCATCAACATAATCACCTAAAAAAGCAATCTTTTTGATCTCTTCTCTTTTAACCTCTGACATAAAATCCTCCATAAATATTTGTATTGTTTCTTCACAACCCCACGAGCCACTTACACAACTCTACTCTCTTTGATGTACATTTTAATAACCTAAAAATCTATAGATGACACTACATGTCATTTATCATTTTTTAATTTCTAGGGTTTTTCATTTCAAGAGTTTATCATGGATTCATTATGGGTGAGGGATTATTGACTTGATCGATCAGTCGACAATAAAATTATTATCAGAAAATATTATATTTCAAGTTTTATCTTAGAGCAATTAGAGCAACGAGTAGCATACGAGTAGCATAATTGATACCTCAATCAAATTACATTATATTAAATTTAAGGATCATCATTGATATAGGGGTTGAAAACATAATGCCAATGACTTTAAATCCTCAAGAGCAATTAACAGAACTGAAAAAAGGTATTGTACAAATTGAGCGTGAAGATGAGCTTTTGCAAAAATTGCAAAAGAGTCATCAAACAGGCAAGCCTCTCAAAATCAAGGTAGGATTTGATCCAACCCGTCCTGACTTGCATCTAGGTCATGTTGTGTTATTGAACAAAATGAGGCAATTTCAAAATTTTGGACATGATGTGATTTTTCTCATTGGAGATTTTACAGCTCTTATTGGAGACCCCACAGGTCGGAACGAAACGCGTCCACCTCTTACTGCGACAGAAATTCAACAAAATGCACAGACTTATTCTCAACAAGTTTTTAAGGTACTCAACAAACAAAAAACACAAATACGTTACAATACAGAATGGACCTCTCAGCTTTCTGCTTTTGATTTTGTCAAGCTTATGAGCAAATACACCTTAGCCCGCATGGCAGAAAAGCACGATTTTAAAAACCGGCTTTTTTCAGATGATTCTTCTATTGCATTCCATGAACTCATATATCCTTTACTACAAGGCTATGATTCTGTGGTTTTAAAAGCAGATGTTGAATTAGGAGGGACAGATCAAATCTTTAATTTATTAGCTGGACGAAAGCTACAAAAGTCATACAATCAAACTCCCCAATGCATTCTCACATTACCTCTTTTAGAAGGATTAGATGGTATAAAAAAAATGTCTAAAAGTTACGATAATTACATTGCCTTAGATGTATCAGCAAAAGACATGTTTGGTAAAATTATGAGAATTTCAGATGACTTAATGGTAAGATATTATGAGTTACTCACAGAGATCAGTGTCAAGGAGCTAACGGACCTTAAAAATAAAACAGGCCCGTTTGCTTTAGAAAATCCAAGAGACACTAAAATAAAACTAGCTAAAATGTTGGCATCACAGTTTTATTCTCAAGAAGAAGCAGAGCAAGCTCATCAGGAGTTTATAAAAGTTTTTTCAAGAGGAGGGCAACCTGATGAAATACCAGAGTTTATTTTAAAGGACAATCCAATAGGGATATGCAAATTGCTTGTAGAGGCCCAAATGGTTTCATCTAATAGTGAAGCTAGAAGGCTTATTCGCAGTCGGGCAGTTAAAAAAGATGGAGAAGTGATCACTGATGAACACACACAGATCACTTTGTCAAAATCAGATAAACCTTTTATATTAAAAGTCGGCAAAAGACGCTTTGTCAAAATATGCCAATAGTCAAAGTATGCCAATAATAAGGATAATGATATTATGAAGAAACAAAAACAAACATTAAAGGACACCATTAAAAAAACATTTTTAGTCAATCCTTATGAACCTATTGCAATAAAAAACATTACCTTTATTGATCAGATATTGATGGGCTTTATTATTTTGAGTATTGCTATTGTTCTCTTAGATAGCATAGAGAATACTCAATATAAAAGCTTTTTTATGTATTGCGATTGGTTTTTTGTGGTGATTTTTACAATGGAATATTTTTTAAGAATTTATTCTGCCCGTATCAAACGGGAATATATATTTAGTTTTTATGGCATTGTTGATTTTATAGCTATATTTCCATCTTATTTAAGTTTATTTTTTTCAGGGACAACTTCTCTCCTTGTGATCCGAGCTTTTAGATTGCTACGTGTTTTTCGTATCTTTAAATTACTGCGATATTTAGAAGCTGTAAAAGTTTTGACTTTTGTCTTGAAGGAGAGTCGCACGAAGATTATTGTTTTTTTAACAGCTGTGATGATCTTTGTGACTTTTATGGGTTCTGTGATGTTCTTTATAGAAGGTGAAGAACACGGATTTACAAGCATCCCTCGATCTATTTATTGGTCGATTGTGACAATCACCACTGTGGGTTATGGTGATATCACTCCACAAACTACGTGGGGTCAAATGGTTGCTAGCTGTTTAATGATTATTAGTTATGGTGTCATTGCTATCCCTACGGGTATTATATCGTCTTCATTTACAAAATACCAAGCTTCAAAATTAATGTGTCCTCGATGTCAAACATCTTTCCATGATACTGACGCAAAATATTGTAAGCTTTGCGGTGCAGGATTGACACCTGCCATTATTGCTCCTCCTCACTGAACTGACCACTTTTTTATTTTAACGTCTGTGCATCACTGAAAATACAACAAACATTTAATGTAGGTTTATTCAATGGTAATATTTTGAATCATTATGTTAAAATGTTTTTTAAACTTAAAAAATATTGACCTTAACTTAAATGTTATATTATTTATAAAGACGAAGTAAAAAACGAAGTAAAAATAAGCATCTTTTTCAACAGACTCTACAATAGAGAAAGGAAGTATGGCTATGAATTTTGATATCACATTTATTGGAGCAGGTCCTGGGGGTTATACAGGGGCTATCAAAGCAGCTCAACTGGGTCTTAAAACGGCTGTGGTCGAGAAAGACTCAGTGCTAGGTGGTACTTGCCTTAATGTGGGTTGCATCCCTAGTAAGGCTTTGCTAGATTCCTCAGAACATTTTGCCTTTCTGCAACATGATGCAGCTAAGCATGGCATTAGCATTAAAGGAAACTATCAGTTAGATTTATCCACTATGATGAAAAGAAAAAGCAATATTGTCAAAGACCTCAATAAGGGCATTGATTTTTTAATGAAAAAAAACAAAATTCAAGTATTTCATGGGGTGGGAAAGATCACATCCTCTCAATCTATACAAGTGACAGCCAATAACAAAAAGCAACAGGACATTCAAAGTAAAGCCATTGTCATTGCTTCTGGCAGTGTTCCCATACCTTTGCCTTCTTTGCCTTTTGATGGTGAGAGGATCATCAGCTCAACAGAAGCTTTAAGTTTGTCTGCTGTGCCGAAGACCCTAATAGTTATAGGTGGTGGTGCTGTGGGTTTAGAGATGGCATCTATTTGGTTACGTCTTGGTGCTAAAGTGACTTTAGTTGAAGCTGCTTCTTATATTTGTGCTGGAATGGATGAAATCTTAAGCAAAGAACTCAAAAAGGTTTTAATCAAACAAGGTATGAATATTTTAGTAGACACAAAGGTCATAGATTGTCATCTCAATCGGAAGAAAGAAATCACTTTAGATTTGGAATCTCAAGAAGGTCAAAAATCTATGAAGGGGGATGTATGCCTTGTAGCCATTGGGCGAAAGCCTTACAGTGAAGGGCTTGGTTTAAAAGATATGGGGATTGCATGCACTCAAAGAGGGCAGATTCAAGTAGATAAAAACTTTCAAACCAATATCCCTGGCATTTATGCTATTGGCGATATCATTGAAGGGCCTATGTTAGCACATAAAGCAGAAGAGGAGGGCGTCGCTGTTGCTGAGATTATTTCTGGACAGAAAGCTTACGTGAATCATTTGACCATACCATATATTATTTATACTTGGCCAGAGGTTGCTAGTGTAGGTTATACAGAAAGGCAATTAAGGGATCAGGGCATCGAATATAATAAAGGACAATTTCCTTTTATTGCTAATGGAAGGGCTAAGGCACTTGGAGAAACATCAGGACTTGTGAAGTTTTTAGCAGATAAAACCAATGATCGTATTTTAGGTTGTCATATTTTAGGTCCGAGGGCTTCTGATATTTTAGCAGAAGCTGTTGTGGCTATGGAATTTTCTGCCACTAGTGAGGATATTGCTCGGTCTTTTCATGCTCATCCTACATTAAGTGAAGTGATGCGAGAAGCTGCTTTAGATGTTCAATCCAAAGCTCGTCAAATGTAATGTTGGGAAGGGTTATCAGCCGGCACTCATCTAGCGAACACCCGTCAAATGTAATGTTGGATGTAATGTTGGGCAAATTTTATTCAAGAGATCATCTCACCTTTCAATGCTACTTTTCAATGCTACTTTTCAATGCTAGGTCGGGCTGTCTATTTGCTTGCCTTGCAAAGAGTGGATGCTTATTGATTTGGAGTTACATTGCTTTGGCTTTGGAATAACTTGGCTTGGGAATAACTTGGAATTTAAAGATGAATCAATCGCATGTAGATGAATCCCAACCTGATATTGCACAATTCTGACCTCTTCCTCCATTCTGTCCTGGACAATACCATTCGCATCTCCATGTGTGTGCACCATCTTCTCTACAATTAGAATCTACTGATTCAGGAGTGCAGGCACCACAGGTGGTATTGCTACATTGTCCAGAGACAGGGTTGCTATCGGAATCGGAATCTGAATCCTGAGGATCTGAATTAGGTACGGAAGTTCTATTCGTTACATTCATTTGAAGGCAAATGGGGAACGGAACAATTAATTCGCCCTCTATTCTGTCCATGACAGGTCCATTCACATCTCCATGTGTGTGGACCATCTTCCATGCAAGCAGGACTGGAATTACGTCGTCCAACAGTGCAGGCGCCACAGGTACTGCCACATTGTCCAGGGACGGGGTCGCCTCGGACCCAGCATCCATTTTGTTGTTTACATGTATCATTACCAGAGACACTGGTACAGCTGGATTCATCGTTGTATTGTCCAGTGCCAGTGCAAGTTTCAGGGCGATTAGGTTTTGCTTTGGCACATGAAACTGAGGTTCCACCAAGTACACAAGACCATTTATACTCAGTGGCTGTGTCAGCTACTGGACGGAGTGTACCTCTATGACAAGCATCTTCTTGAGCATTATTACAAGCTGGAGATTGTGGATTAGAAGGTGGATCAGGATCAGCAGGTGGATTCACATTTTGACTAGGTAGAGAAGTTCTATAACAGCAATGTCTACCAGAGTTCACTTGGAGTTCCCATATATCTCTTTTTGTTAGGCCAGGAGGCACGACATCTTTCCAACCACCAGGTCCAGTTCCATATCTGTCTAAATCTTCACATTTTGTATCATATGAAGTTGCAATCAAACCTTTTGATGGATCTGGATTTGAATCTAATGGTCCATGGCCTAAACGGCAACTACGACCGTTGTTCGACCAAAGACTATTTCCTAACCGCTCCATCATTAGATTACAAGAATATCCACAAGATGGATAACACCTTCCACCCACATCTTTAACATGACAATTATATCGATTAGAATCATGACACCCTACTGATTCTGCACAATAAGACCCTGTACATCCTCCTCTTCTTTTGCTACAGGCTCCATGGGGATTAGGTTCATTAGGGTCAGGAGTTGCATTAGGATCAGGAGTTGCATTAGGGTCAGGAATAGGATCAGGGGTTGGAGTGTAACCACAAGCGGGTCGTAGTCTACATCTTTGCTGTGAGTCATTATCTATTTTACGACGCTTGTTTTTAGTACAACCACCACTTGTATAAGGTTGACAATGTCCTTTGAATGGCACACTAAGTGTCTTTCTTTTAGCTCTACATTTAGTTTCATCCTGGTTCACTTTCAGTACCCACCTTACATGTTGGCTTCCAGGAATATTTTCACAAACTCCTGAGCTTGCTCTTGTAGATTCAGGCTCAGAACTCTGCCATTCATTAGGTACACCATCCTTTAGTCTACATTTATATTTATGCTTTACACCCAAGGCATCTGTATATTGACAGTCATCTGATGGGCCGTCCGTACTATCAAGTCGCCATTTTGTAGCACAACTTGCCTCAACATCACAACTTTTTCCTATAGTCTCATTATTATCGGTGAGATAATATTTACCCTTATCGTTCTCAATAGTCGATTTAGCGTGTGTACCGCTCATATAATTATTTTTACAGATAGCTTCTCTATTAAAACTACATTTGTTTGCATCACCAGAACCTGCACGCTTACCTCTACAACGAGAGGGATTATAATCTGTTCTTGTCCGTTGTGTTGGAGTTTGTGATTTTCCTTTGCAGGGAAGTAGATATTCGCATTTATTTAAACCTAGTGGTGGACAGCTAGATAGTGTTTCATCGTTCCTAGTCTGTCTGCCTCCTTTAGGATTGGTGCAATGCCTTGTGTTGGGTACACCACATTGTTCATTATTTACTCCATTACAAGTACCTGCATTACGATCACAACAAGCAAGGTGAGATTCACACTTCACATATTTACAACTATGACCATCTCCAAGCCCAAGTATAGGTGTAGTTGGATGTGGTACAAACACACTCCATTGTGTTGGCTTAACACTTGAAGTGCCTCCACAAATATGGTAATATTTAACTCCTACATATCTAGGATTACAGCCATCATGTTCATTTGAAGAACCTGGTGCTGTTAGGTTACATTCGATGGGAGAACCATTGCCGTCTTTTCTGGTCCTTACACATTGGCTTTGATGACAATCTACAGAATAATGTTTTGGGAATTTACCTGCTGTTGAGTTGGTTGGTACAATTGTATTAATAGTATATTGTGTCTTATCACTATTCTTAAACCAATAAGTACTATTTGGAAAGTTTTGAGCTGCAAATGTACTTGGAAGGTCTGTATCCCATACAAGAGGGTTACCAGAACCACTTCCACAGACATCCTTAGGGATGGTGGTTACTGTTTGTCGACCATGTTGAATTCCGCTCAAAGTACCCTTACAAACCGGTGGACTTGTCGTTCTGTCAATCGTCATGCTAATGGAGCTACTTGTATTAGTGGTGCCACTACCATCCCTTCGACGACCTGACTTTGTGCAAGGTTCTAAATTATGAGTAAATTGATCTGTGACTTTGCCTGTAAAGGAGACATTATTTTGATTGCACTGTATACCAGTGATATACAAAACATTCAAACTTCTTCCACTATGACTCACACGAGTGAAAGGCAATTTCCAACGAGTATTTGGACCTGAGTAATTCCTTCCCTTAACCCCATCACTGATTGAACCTACATCGTCCTCATCACTATTGAGAGCTACAGTTGATGTGGGTCTTTTAGAATCTATATAAAAACGACTATTAACAATCTGACGTGGATTTGTTACGCCCAACTGTGAGGCTTCTATAACCTCTAGCTCATACCTTCTATTAGATGGTAAACTATTGAACTTTAATCGCAACTTGATATCATTACCACTGCTATCTAAAAATGTACTGCTTGTACTGCCTGGTTGTCCCGGAAATTTCACTTGATGACACTTCTGCCAAGGACCTCTTGTAAAAGTACAACTTGTCCCTGAATAGGCAGCTGTGCTATCACCACTTAGACAACCCCTGATCCCCCGGCATAACAAGACTGTTCCAAACTCTTTTGACCTGCTCTGAGGAAACTTCAAATCCATAATAATATTTTTGTAATTAGAGCCATCTGTATTACACGAAGTTTGTTTGCGTGAACTCAGCAGTAAGTCCTTATTATGACCATTTTTAAGGGAGGTGACTTCTACACTGACAGGAGTCTGATTCCCTTCTACAAGCATTCTAGTTTGATGAGAAAATCTTTGCATTGCATTGCAAGAATAACTCTGGCTTTCTTTTTCATATTTTAACTTAACTGTCACCTGAAATCCTAAGTCAGGATTACCTATGGTACTTAAACCTGAATTACTGCTTTTGATTCTATTTTTAAAAGCTATACTTGGATTCTGTGATAGAGAAAGCCTAGGGTGAGTCAGTATTAACTTATGCGTCGGGTGAGTAGATGAATGTGGACAAGTCACAGGTGTTGATACAAACTCACTGCCGACATACTTTGTCTCTTTACATTCAATATTTGCATAACTCTCTATGACTTTTTGGTTTTTAAGATCAACAGGATTAATCCTAATGTAGAATTTTACGTTTTGAAGATTGTACTTTTTAAGATAGTCCTTCCATAAAGAAGCTATCCTTCCATCACTTGTTGTGGTGCTACTGGTAATGGTAAAGTCTTTACCTTTTTCGTCTTCGTCCTGTTCCTCTTCATCAAAAAATTCATGGTCAGAGTTATATAAAAATTGTAGAAAATTAACAGCATTCAGCAACAAGACAGATGTACCTGTTTGAACAGAAGAACCAGCATTTACTTTCACCAAATCCACTCCTGTATTGATAAATTGAGATGGAGGGTTGCTATTGATTAATTCTCTGTATAATTTTGTATACAGCGTTGGAGTATTTAAGCTAGTACCTGAACTGATATCTTGGATTTGATATTCAGCTGGATTTGTGCTGGCAATTTGAGTGCCTTTTTTAATAAGCAGTGGATTATAATCATAGCCAGCTTTGTATCCATAAAGACGAGTCCCTAATGAGACCACCCTATCTAAACCTGATTGGGCAATGCTTTGACAATCTGAATCTTGTGCAGATGAACGCATCACTGTTTGACTTTGTGTGAAGTAATATGCTGTGCCTACACTGATTAAGGCAAGCATGGTCATCACAATCAACATCTCTACTAAGCCCATTCCTAGCTCTGGCTGTTTGCATTTTTTAAAATGATTTTTTTTAAGACAATGAAAACCTGGACTTAAGGGGGGGGGGGGGGGGGGTAGGCTAATTGCGTTATGCAATTTTTTTGCAGAAGTGTTTGTACAAATATTTGTACAAATGAAAAACAAAACCGAACTAAATAAATAATTTTTTTGTATATATAAATCATAACTGAACCCTTAAACTTATTATAAACGACTTATCGACAATTCAACGAAAAAAGTAAAAAATATATAATTTTTTTAAGATTTTGTATCAATATAATACACATCGACTGTGAAATACCCAGAATCCGGGATCCGGGATCCGGGATCCGGGATCTGGGATCTGGGATCCGGGATCTGGGATCTGGGATCTGGGATCCGGGATCCGGCATCAGTTCCCGGTATGCCAGATTGCCGGATCCCAGATCCCGGATCATGGGAGTGAATATAAAGTCTTGTTTCCTTAACATGGTGTTAAAAAATGAGGACATCCTCCTTCCTAAAATTGAACAAGCTTTTGAGGCAGTTAGCCTTTGATCGACGGCGGTAGCCGTCGGGCTAACTGCCCAAAAGTAGCCAGAGGCTAGTTCAATTTTAGGGAAACAGAGGTCAGACCACTTTTAGTGAAACAAATCCTTCAGTCTCCCACTGCCCCATCCTCTCCCTAATTATTTTTTGTTTGATGGTTACGCAGAATCTAAAAAAAATAAAAAAACAAAAAAAAAGAACTTTTTCCCTAACATGGTGTTAAGAGAAAAAAGGATCCTTCCCTACTCAAAATAAATGGATTTTCTAGGCAGTTAGCCTTTGATCAACGGCGATAAGCCGTTGGGCTAACTGCCAGAAAACATGCCAGAGGCATGATGCATTTTGAGTGAAACAAACCCTTAACATGGTGTTAAAAAATGAGGAGATCCTCCCTACTAAAAGTGGTCAGGCTTTCTAGGTTGCCAGCATTTGAGAAGGCGATAGCCTTCGGCTGGCAACCAGAAAGTGACCAGAGGTCAGACCACTTTTAGTGAAACAAATCCTTCAGTCTCCCACTGCCCCATCCTCTCCCTAATTATTTTTTGTTTGATGGTTACGCAGAATCTAAAAAAAATAAAAAAACAAAAAAAAAGAACTTTTTCCCTAACATGGTGTTAAGAGAAAAAAGGATCCTTCCCTACTCAAAATAAATGGATTTTCTAGGCAGTTAGCCTTTGATCAACGGCGATAAGCCGTTGGGCTAACTGCCAGAAAACATGCCAGAGGCATGATGCATTTTGAGTGAAACAAACCCTTAACATGGTGTTAAAAAATGAGGAGATCCTCCCTACTAAAAGTGGTCAGGCTTTCTAGGTTGCCAGCATTTGAGAAGGCGATAGCCTTCGGCTGGCAACCAGAAAGTGACCAGAGGTCAGACCACTTTTAGTGAAACAAATCCTTCAGTCTCCCACTGCCCCATCCTCTCCCTAATTATTTTTTGTTTGATGGTTACGCAGAATCTAAAAAAAATAAAAAAACAAAAAAAAAGAACTTTTTCCCTAACATGGTGTTAAGAGAAAAAAGGATCCTTCCCTACTCAAAATAAATGGATTTTCTAGGCAGTTAGCCTTTGATCAACGGCGATAAGCCGTTGGGCTAACTGCCAGAAAACATGCCAGAGGCATGATGCATTTTGAGTGAAACAAACCCTTAACATGTTGTTAAAAAACGAGGAGATCCTTCCCTACTAAAAGTGGTCAGGCTTTCTAGGTTGCCAGCATTTGAGAAGGCGATAGCCTTCGGCTGGCAACCAGAAAGTGACCAGAGGTCAGACCACTTTTAGTGAAACAGAGGCCAGTTCACTTTGAGTGAACGAGAGCCTTCGGCTGGCAACCAGAAAGTGACCAGAGGTCAGACCACTTTTAGTGAAACAGCTTAGCCTTTGATCGACGGCGGTAGCCGTCGGGCTAACTGCCAGAAAACATGCCAGAGGCATGATGCATTTTGAGTGAAAAAAAATGAGGACTTCGGAAGCCTGCACCCGCATTCCACTCATATAACAAAAATGAAAAAGCAGAATCGAAGGGCGGGGGGTGGGGTTAGGGATTATCCCTTTGCTACTGGGCAAAAAATTATCTTTGCAAAAGGCTATTGTTCAGAAGCTTGCCTTAATATCTCACTAATATTACCCATATTGCTTTTGATCTGAGATGAAGGTTGATTTTTCAAGTGACCCACAGAGTTTATAGTATGAATCCCTGCTGTGTTCTGTACAAAATCAACTGGTAAATTATGATGGAGATCATCTTTCTGCCCTGTAATAGACATGGATGAAGACTTCATAGCTAAAGCAGCCCATGCATTTAACTTTCCAGAGGTAATAGTTTTAGATCGAAGTATTCTTTTCTCATCAGCAGTAGATAAAATTTGATTTTTCACATCTAAGTAATTAAATTCTTTGTTTTGAGCATACAAAAGAGAACTCACTCCTGAAACAAAAGCTGTAGCTTGAGATGTTCCTGTCATTTCTCCATATCGATTATTAGGCAGAGTAGAACGAATATTATCCCCTGGTGCTGCAATATGTACAGTCTGATCACCCCAATTACTAGAAGATAAAACCTTTGTAGAACGATTGATAGCTGTCACAGAAATAATATTATCTAAATTATATTTTGCAGGATAATAATCAGATTTATTGGAGTTAGATTTCTCATTTCCAGCAGCAGCTATAAATAAAATACCTTTGTCTCTGGCTTTTTTAATAGCATTAAACTCATGTTTAGAATATTGCACTCCACCACCTGAATAATTAATAATTTTAGCTCCCATTTTGACAGCATATTCAATAGCCATCACTGTATTTTTCAGGTTATCTGTATTGGGAAAACGAGGATCATAATACTTTAAGATCATAAGGCTCACCTTAGGTGAAACTCCACTAATACCTTTGCCATTACTACCTTCCGCACCAATAATCCCTGCGACATGTGTCCCATGGCCATGATGATCTTTAATATCCTTGTTATTAGATACAAAGTTCCAACCATACACGTCATCTACAAATCCATTGCCATCATCATCTATTTTATTTGTAGCTTTAGATCTGCCTCTGCTATCTAAACCAACTTCTCCTTGGTTTTTCCAGAGATTATTCTTTAAATCTTCATGCTGTACATCAATGCCTGTATCAATCACAGCTACCACAACATCTCGACTGCCTTTAGAGATTTCCCATGCCTTCATTGCTCGAATGTCAGCTTCACTTGTTCCCATTAATCCCCAATTACGGGCAATAGACGAATCATTGATCAAAACAGAAGATTCTTTACCTGTTTTGTTCTTAATATTATGAGCTTTATTGAAATTTACAGATCTGCTCTGAAGAGCTTCATATACTTGCTGTGATAATGGTGATGCATCCACATAAAAAGTGTAATATCCCTCAAACAAACAAGCCACTAATAATAAAATTGCAACATATATTTTTTCACTACGTGTCGTCCACATATTATTTCCCCTTATTTTTCCTTATACTTTTTTATAAGCAAAATAAGGGCCAAAATGAAAGTGCATTATTTGCAAGCTCAGAGATAAAATAAACTATTTTGATAACTAAAAGTTAAAGAGTTGTCAATTGTTTAGACAGTATTGATATTGAGATAAGGTTATGATGGGCTTGGAGGGGGGTGGGTTCAAATGCATTGAGGATTTGACCTTCTTCATTGCATTTATTCCCACGATGATACCCTTTTACCCTTTAGCTTCCTTTATCCGATGAAAGGAAAGCATTATTTCCCCCAGAAATGCGGTTTTCCAACAGGATGTTGACTGGGATGATTCAAATAATTTGATGGAGTGTTAGCATTCATAGAAGTAACTGTAGAACTTCCTCTAGGAATAGGGTTTTGATGAGCAAGTAAGCCTTGTTCATTAGGACCCTGTACCACCTGTTGCTGCTGTGTTGTTCTCCTTGCTTCCTCCTCTAAAAAATGCTGATGAGGCATGCACCAAACAATCAACTGAGCCCTCGATTTTAAGTTCATCTTTTTATAAATATTAGTCAGATGAAACTTAATAGTTTTTTCAGTCACAAAAAGCTGGTTAGCTACCTCCTTATTGGATAAGCCTTTAGTGACCATTTCAACAACCTCTGCTTCCCTTTTAGAAAGCCCTTTTTGAATGAGAATATTTCTGAGCATTTTACGTCCCCCCTCTCTAAAAATTTATTTTTACATAGCTCATAAGAATAGTCTCACAACAAAGCTGATATTGTGCAACCTCTCTATTTATGACCTTTAAAAACTAGACTGAATTACTTGCCCTTTTGGTTAGAAAAAACTTGCTCTTTTATTTCATTTGTTTTTATGATGAGGTCAAAAAAGTGAACCTCTCTTAATATTTACATACTTTAAAGTGTATTTTAATTTATTTTTTAACCTCATTTTAACCTCACTAGAAGGCCTAAGACTTTGGGATGCTATTTTTTGCTTCCATTGCTACAGATTTAAAAAAATAAGGACCTTCAAAAACAAGGGCTGTATAAACCTGTACCAAATCTGCCCCATGAAATAAGCGTTTTTTGACATCTGAGGGACTTAATACACCCCCTACAGAAATCAATAAATATTCCTTTCTTTTTTGTTCTCCTAATTTTTCTATTAAGTAATGATGGGCTAACTGAAGATGTTTTAAAGACTTTTCCTTTAAAAAAGCTCCTGAAAGTCCTCCATCCAGAGGATAGCTAGATGAGGAAGGCCTAGCTTCTGTCGTATTAGTTAAAATCCACCCTTTAAACCCTAAACTCAAACTCACATCTATCAAATGAAAAAAATCCTTAGCTGTCATATCAGGGCTTATTTTTAAAAAGGTATGACAAGGCTTAGAACCTCCACAGGCTACTTGTGCTATGGGTTCTAAAAAAGTTTTTATTTTAGAAGGGGAAGCCAAATCACGAAGTCCCTTTGTATTCGGACTAGAAATATTTATAACAAATCCATCCACAATTAGACGAAAGTCCTGAATTAAAGAAATATAATCATCAGATGCATGCTCTTTAGGTGTCTGTCTATTTTGACCTATATTTAAAAAAATAGGCGTAGGATAAGGTTTTTTAAGTTTAAGAAGTCTTTTTTTAATAAACTCTGCACCTTTATTAGGAAAGCCCAACTTATTCCAGAGAATTTTATTTTGAGTATCTCTCAGCAAGACCGGTGAAGGGTTGGCTTTTTGAGGTTGAGGAGTGACTGTACCGATTTCTATAAAGCCTACACCTTGTGTCCACCAATCATCAACGTTAAAGGCATTTTTATCTATGCCTCCAGCAATCCCTAAAGGGTTTAAAAATTGAAGATTATGCCATTGAAAAGGCGACCATTGATAGGTCACTCTTTTGCGAAAAAAACACACCACCTTTAAAAAAAAAGGGGCAAGAAAATGTGCTAAGGATACAGGCAATAATAAAAAGAATTTCATCATTATATTATATTTAACCTCGCTCTTTTCTTTGAATCTTTGTGGTTTTTGTGATTTTTAAGATTTTTGAGATTTCTAAACAGAATTTTTTCATATTATTTTCTCTTATTTTTTAATACAGCTTTTTATTTTTGAGATGCAGGTTGATTTTGACTTTGACAACTTTTAGAACAGATGCGAGAACAACCAGCTGCTAAACAAGCATCGCATATTTTTGTGGGTTTGCCACAAAACTTACAATGAAGAATATTTCGAGCAGGCTGTCCACAATGTGGACAAAGAGAGTAAATCTTTGAAGGCTCCATAGCAGAATTGACAGCCACTCGATGATCAAAAACAAAGCATTCTCCATGCCATTGATTATCTTTTTGATGAGCATATTCTTGCAGATAGCCTAAAATACCTCCCTGTAATTGATAAGTATATTTATAGCCCATTTTTTGCATTTCCATACAGGCTTTTTCACATCGAATGCCTCCTGTACAGAAAGTATAAATAGGTTGATCTTTTTTTAGACCTAGTTTTTTAAATTGATCACTAAACTCAGCAAATGTTTTGATATTTAAAATGTGAGAGGAGGGAAAGCTTCCTAGCTGTGTCTCATACCAATTGCGTACATCTAAAAGCACACTTTTATTTTTCTGATGAGATGATTGCTTAAGTAGGTTATGCCATTTTTTTGGAGAAAGATATATTGATTTTTCTAGTATTTCTTTGGGATCAATTAGCTTCATTTTAATAATTTCTTTCTTAACTTTGACCTTCATCCTTTTGAAAGGTAAAAAACCACAAAGACTCTCTTTATAAGACAGCCTTGATGCCAACTTCTCATCTAAAAAAGACTTGATATGAGAAATAGCATCCCCTGAGCCAGCAATAGTTCCATTGATTCCTTCCTGGCCAATAAGGATTAATCCTTTGATATGAAGCTTGTTTGTGAGCATTTGCAATGATTGGTTCAAATCCAAAAGCTCCTTTTGTGAGAACGTCACAAATTGATAGAAGCTTATAATATGGTAGGGTTCTTTTTGAGTCATCATTATAGCCTCATTATATCTATAGACGTTACTTATTTCAAATTTTTTATTCCTTCATTGTTGACAAAGCATTGACAAAGTGTTTTTTTATTGTAATTGTATGATTTGATGATTTTGATTTGATGATTTTGATGATAACACAATGTTGAAATTATTGCCCGATTGAATGTATTGCTCAGCTGTAAGCTGTAAATAAAAACATCAATAAGCGATTATAATGAAAAAACAAATTATTTTACTCATTATTTTATTAATTTGCATATCTTGTGCTTCATCCAGCATACAAAACAAAGCTGTATCACGACCATCATCAATGGACCCTCAATGGACAGTATGCAAAACAAATAGAGATTGTATCAAAGTAAAAAGTTTTTGCCGGTTACCTGCTACAGTGAATAGACAATATAAGGATATTTTTTTAGATTTTGTAAAACAAAATAAAGATTCTATAAACTGCAAAAGATATCAAAATGTAAAGTATGATCAAATCACAGAGGCTTTATGTCAAGACCGCCAATGTCGACTTGTCATACCATGAAATACCATAACTTTAAAAATAACATAAGGAGGAATCAGTGAATAAAATCAATGTCAAAGTCCTAACCCAAGAATCTTCTAAAGATTTTGTGATAAAAGGTTTAAAAACTCAAGATGTGGAGGTGATCTTTTGCCTTCGTAGCAAAGAAATATCTTATGACCATAAGAGCTTTGCCCTGCCTTCTAAAAAAGATTTTTTTATCATAAAGCCTCACTCTTCTCCAGAGCTTTTAGATAAAATTCAAGAGGCAATCCATGAAGGAGCTTTTTTGGCAAAAGCTGATCAAAGCTTAATTTTGAGATCTTCTGGTACATATACCAAGCATGTTGTAGTGGTGGGTCTTGGTGAAGTGAAAGGCTTTCGCCAAAAAGAAACCCTTTGTCTTGAGGCTTTCCGTAGAGGTGGAGCTATTGCCTATAAGGCTTTAGCTACTCTTAAAGCTAAAACGGCTGTGCTAAATTTACAACATTTTGATTATTTGTTTGCAGGACAAACAGAGAAAATCACACAAGCTTTTTTACTTGGTTTTAAACTGGCTAGTTATAAATTCGAAGATCATTTAAGTGAAAAATCAAAATATTCTTTTGAAACATTGCATCTTGTCATCACACAGCGTCCTTCACAGTCTGCACAACAAAGCAAAACAGTCGAAGATTCTTTAAATCATATTGTCAAGCAGACTTTTTGTATTACGGAGGGGGTTGAGTTTGCTAGATGGCTTAGTGACCATCCTGGCAACATCATTAATCCTGAAACCTTAGCAAAGCAAGTACAGAAAAAGTTTAAAGGCACTTCTGTTAAGGTGACTGTATGGGATCAAGCTCGTATCAAAAGGGAACGCATGGGACTTCTTTATGGTGTGGGGCAGGGCAGTGCTGTAGAATCTCGCTTGATTATTATGGAATACAAAAGCAAAGACGTGAGAGGTCAAGCTCCTGTTTGTTTTGTGGGCAAGGGAATCACATTTGATTCAGGTGGTATTAGTATTAAGCCTTCTCAGTCTATGGAGGAGATGAAATACGATATGTGTGGGAGTGCTGATGTGATTGGAACACTTGTAGCACTTGAAAAGCTTCAAGCTCCTGTGCATATTATTGGTATTGTAGCAGCAGCAGAAAATATGCCAGGTCCTTCTGCTACAAAGCCAGGGGATATACATTATGCTCGTAACGGCACATCTGTAGAGGTTTTTAATACTGATGCAGAAGGTCGGTTAGCTTTAGGCGATGCTTTATGTCTTGCTGTTGAAAAAAAGCCACAGTTTATTGTGGATGTAGCTACCCTTACAGGAGCTATTATTGTAGCTTTAGGGGCTTATCATACAGGTTATTTTGTTCGTGACAAACAGCTAGCTGAAGCGATCAATAAGGCTCTTGATGCTACTGAAGAAAATGCTTGGAGACTTCCTTTGAATGAAGAACACCGCAAATTAATGAAAGGCACACATGCTGACTTACAAAATATTTGCGATGGAAAGAGGGGAGCAGGTAGCACGAAGGGGGCAGCCTTTTTGTCTTATTTTGTAGATGATATTCCTTGGGCTCATTTTGATATTGCAGGAACAGCTTGGAATATAGGGCATCTCTATCCTTATTGTCCTAAAAAGGGAGCATCTGCTCTCATGGTACGTACCTTTTGCCAGCTAGCAATAAACACTTTCCGCCCACATTAGTGTTTCACTCAAAATAAATCATGCCTCTGGCATGTTTTCTGGCAGTTAGCCCGACGGCTTATCGCCGTCGGGCTGATTGCCCAAAAACAGCCAGAGGCTGGTTTATTTTTAGTGAAACAAACGCGGTCATTGCCCAAAAACATGCCAGAGGCATGATGCATTTTGAGTGAAAAAGACGGTTGGTTTACTTTTAGTGAAAAAGATAAAAGGTCCAAAATGATATGTACAAAGAAATTGAGGTAAATACAAATTTTAGTAGTGAGATTCTGACCGATCACCTCAAAATTGACCTTTCAATTCTCTGAAAAAAGCTTGATTTGATAGATTTGCGAAATAAGACAATTATAGATTCAAGGAAGGGAAATTTTGAGGGAAACAACGCACGTATTTCTAAAAGAGGTTCGTACGGGTAGACGAAGATCAACGAAATTAGACAATAAAAGGTCCAAAATGATATGTACAAAGAAATTGAGGTAAATACAAATTTTAGTAGTGAGATTCTGACCGATCACCTCAAAATTGACCTTTCAATTCTCTGAAAAAAGCTTGATTTGATAGATTTGCGAAATAAGACAATTATAGATTCAAGGAAGGGAAATTTTGAGGGAAACAACGCACGTATTTCTAAAAGAGGTTCGTACGGGTAGACGAAGATCAACGAAATTAGACAATAAAAGGTCCAAAATGATATGTACAAAAAAATTGAGGTAAATACAAATTTTAGTAGTGAGATTCTGACCGATCACCTCAAAATTGACCTTTCAATTCTCTGAAAAAAGCTTGATTTGATAGATTTGCGAAATAAGACAATTATAGATTCAAGGAAGGGAAATTTTGAGGGAAACAACGCACGTATTTCTAAAAGAGGTTCGTACGGGTAGACGAAGATCAACGAAATTAGACAATAAAAGGTCCAAAATGATATGTACAAAAAAATTGAGGTAAATACAAGTTTTAGTAGTGAGATTCTGACCGATCACCTCAAAATTGACCTTTCAATTCTCTGAAAAAAGCTTGATTTGATAGATTTGCGAAATAAGACAATTATAGATTCAAGGAAGGGAAATTTTGAGGGAAACAACGCACGTATTTCTAAAAGAGGTTCGTACGGGTAGACGAAGATCAACGAAATTAGACAATAAAAGGTCCAACTTAAGATTTTGTGTGTTTTTATCGATAAGTATAAGGAGGGAGTATTATTGTATGAATAATGAAGGAGAGTACCCTCCGGGATCGGGCAACCCGGCAGTCAGGCATCCGAAAGAACTCTTTTTCCTTAACATCCTGTTTATCCGGGATCTGGGATCTGGCAAACCGGCATCACTTCCCGGTATGCCAGATTGCCGGATCCCAGATCCCGGATCATGGGAGTGAATATAAAGTCTTGTTTCCTTAACATGGTGTTAGAAAACGAAGGTTTCCTCTCTACTCAAAGTGAACAGGCTTTTGAGGTAGCCAGCCTTTGATCGACGACGAAAGTCGTCGGGCTGGCTACCCAAAAGTGACCAGAGGTCAGTTCACTTTGAGTGAAATAAATCGATAAGTATAAGGAGGGAGTATTATTATATGAATAATGAAGGAGAGTACCCTCCGGGATCTGGGATCCGGCAACCCGGCATCAAAAAGAACTCTTTCCTTAACATTGTGTTAAAAAACGAAGGGTTTCTTCTTACTCAAAGTGAACAGGCTTTCTAGACGATGACCATTTTATCGATGGCGAAAGCCATCGTGGTCATCGCCAGAAAGTGGCCAGAGGCCAGTTCACTTTGAGTGAAACAGCTCAGCCTTTGATCGACGGCGAGAGCCGTCGTGGTCATCGCCCAGGGTGTAAGAAGGAACTTTTTCCTTAACATGTAGTTAAGAGATGAGGAGATCCTTCTTACTAAAAGTAAACGGACTTTTGAGGTTGCCAGCGGTGATGAAGGAATTTTTTCCTTAACATGGTGTTAAAAAACGAAGATATCCTCTTTACTAAAAATAAACGGATTTTTGAGGCATTGCTCTTTTTAGACAGCATAAGCTGTCAGAGCAATGCCCAAAAACAGCCAGAGGCTGGTTTATTTTTAGTGAAAAAGATAAGAAGGCGAATAGCCTTCGGCTGGCAACCCAAAAGTGACCAGAGGTCAGTTTACTTTTAGTGAAAAAGATAAGAAGTATAAGGAGGGAGTATTATTATATGAATAATGGAGGATAGAATCCTCCGGGGATCTGGGATCCGGGATCTGGTAAGCAAGTGTAAGAAGGAACTTTTTACCAATGAAATTAATAAAAAAATCTATAAAATACATCTTTGATAGATCGGCTCTGCAACTATCTAAAGGGCAAGCTGTTACTGAATATCTCTTATTAATGGTAATTGTATTAACTGTGATAGGAGCTTTTTTGCAAGCTTTTCATAAAGGCACTCGAACTTTTTTAGAAGGAATTTATGGGGATAATAATGAACAACATTATCTAGGTTGCCTTTTAAGAAAGGGCGAACTACCTGGAGAGCAACAGGGGAAATGCAAAATGCCTACATTTTCTTTTACAACACCTGATATATCTGTTCCACCAGCTCCGGCTATTCCACCAGCCCCTGATATCCCTCCCGCCCCACTGATTCCTCCCGCTCCCAACATTCCACCGCCCCCCAGTATCCCTCCTGCTCCATTGATTCCACCGGCTCCAGCTATTCCCCCAGCTCCAAACATTCCTTTAGCCCCTAATATTCCTCCCGCTCCAAATATTCCACCAGGAGAAGGTGCTTCCAATGCAATCGCTCAAAATAAAGCAGGAGGAGCAGGTAGAGGAATAGGAGGTGGCTTAAATAAAGGGCTTATTCCTACAAAAAGAAATTCTAATAATACAGGGATATTTGGTACAGGTAGACTTCGCACAGGAGCAGGAGCAGGAGCAGGAGGTTCTGGTCAAAATAATACAGTTGCCTTAAATAAAGAAGAAAGTGATAGCATGTCTGTTGCCAATAGTAACAGTGGTTCATTAAATAGGGTGAGAGGAAGAGATATTATAGGTTCTCGTTTTGTAAGTCTTTCTCAAAAGGCAAAAAAACAAAGAGATAATCAAACTCGCATTAGAAGATCACCTGCCTCAGAAGCAGGAGGCGGGGGGACTGGACTTGTCAAAAAAGCCATTCCATTAGAAAATCGTACAATAACAACTCAAACTGATGATGTAGAAATCGGCTGGGACTTTGCCTTTTTATTAAAAGTTTTAGTGATTGCTGGTATTCTTATTGGAATTTTTCTGCTCTTAGGAGGGCAGTTTCTGCAAATTAAAAAGGGCCTCGAAGGGGGAGGAACTTAAACATGAGGGGATTTTGGGTTTTGTTGTTTACGAATGTAAGCTGGCACATCTAAAACACCTGGCTCAAATGGTGAACTTAAAAGCTTCTCTGCTAATTTCTCTGCTGAATGTGCAGGTGAGTCTTCCGTTTGCATATCCATTGAAAGTTGCTGAGAGGATTTATTTTTTGAGTCAGTAGCAGTTTGCTTATAAGTTTTAATTTTTGCTAACAAGGCTTGTCTTGTTTGAATATCCTCATTCTCAGTGTTTTTTTTAATATTTTCCTTTGTACCTCCAGCCTCCGCAGTACCTCCAGCCTCCGCAGTACCTCCAGTCTCCGCAGTACCTTCAGCTCCCGCAGTATCTTCTTTAAAATTTTTATTATTTTCTTTTTTGTTGTGATCCATATCCATATTATGTGCATTGTGATCTATATTATGTGTAGGCTTTGCAACATTTTCTACAGGCATTTCTACAGGTACATTTACAGGCACAGCTACAGGTTTAGGTGGGAGGTTAGTAAGTGTTTGATGAGTTGGTGTTTGAAAAGAGGCATCTACATCTATAGAAGGTGTAAAAGAGTGAGAGGCAAGGCTTGTATTCACTTCTGCAAATGGGCGATGGGCGACAGATGGTTTTCTATTTCTAAAATTTCTCTGATAGATTTTAGCACTGTTGTGTTCATCAAAGCCAGTCGCAATGACTGTCACTTTTAATTCATCTGTCAGGCTTTCATCAATGACAGCACCAAAAATAATTTCTGCGTCTTCATGGGCCATATCTGTGACCAAAATAGAAGCTTCATTGACTTCATGCAAACTCAAATTAGGAGGCCCTGTGACATTGATAATAATACCTGTAGCTCCATCAATAGAGATATTCTCTAATAAAGGTGAAGAAATAGCATTGGTAGCAGCTTCTGTTGCTCGGTGATCTCCTGAAGCATGTCCTGCTCCCATAATGGCCATCCCTTGATTGGACATGACTGTTTTTATATCTGCAAAGTCTAAATTAATTAAACCTTTCACATTAATTAAATTAGAAATACCTTGAACAGCATTGAGTAGAACCTCATCTGCCTTTTTAAAAGTATCCAGCAGAGGAGTTTTTTCTGCTGAAATACTTAAAAGTTTTTGGTTTGGAATCACAATCAATGTGTCTACATTTTCTTTTAATTCAGATAAACCAATATCTGCGTGACGTTGCCTCCTACGTCCCTCAAAGACAAAAGGACGTGTGACAACACCAATAGTTAAGGCTCCCATATCTTTAGCAATTTTAGCAACAATAGGAGCTCCTCCAGTACCTGTTCCACCGCCCATTCCAGCAGTGACAAATACCATATCTATACCTTTAAGAGCATTCATAATATCATTTTGTGATTCCATGGCTGCTCGCCGGCCAATTTCAGGGTTGGCTCCTGCACCTAACCCTTTTGTGAGTTCCTGACCCAGCTGTATACGAATATCTGCTGAGTTAGAATTCAAAGCTTGCTTATCAGTGTTGGCAATAATAAATTCAACACCTTTTAAACCACTATTGATCATAGTGGACACGGCATTGCCACCACCACCGCCCACACCAATCACCTTGATATTGGCTCCTAATTCTACATTTTCGTCTAATTCTAACATAGTAACTCCTTTTTAGTTTGTAGAATCTATTATTATCTCACTTTGCAAATCCAAAATCCAACAGGTCAAGCTCTTTGAGAAAGATGTCTTCATTGCCCACCTGCCAGATTATCTAAACTCTTTCAAAAAATCTTATACACTTTATTTCACTTAAGATGCACTAAGATGCACTTAAGATGAACCCTAGTGAAATAACTTAAAAGCTGACTTTATTTTTTCAAACCACTGAGTAGATTGTGACACTCGGCCTCTTTTTTGTATTTCTTTTAAACCATACAACAGTAAACCTATCCCCATCATAAAAGAAGGGGAACTGACTGTTTTTGTAAGTCCTCCTACATTTTGAATTTGTCCCCTACGAACAGGCATATCAAAAAGAAACTCTCCCATTTCTACAAGACCTTCTAATTGACTTCCGCCCCCTACGAGTACGATACCAGATGCCATTTGATTTGCAAAACCTGTTTTTTGAATATTATTTTGGATAAAGTGAAATATTTCTTCCACACGGCTTTCAATGATCTCACAGAGGTATTTTCTTTTTATATCTTCAGATTTATGATTGCCTACACTTATAACATCTAACTTTTCATCTTCCATCACAAGGTGAGGCATAGCACATCCAAATTGACATTTAAGGTTTTCTGCTGCATGAGGTGATGTCCTCAACACAATGGCAATATCATTTGTGATAGAAGAGGCCCCTATAGGCAAAACTGCTGTATAAACCAGTTCTCCTTTTGTATAAATAATGATGTTTGTTGTTTCACTGCCAATATCTACAAGACCTACACCTAGTTTCTGCTCATCTGCACTCAATAAAAAATGAGCTGATGCTAGTGTATTTAATACTAAAGATTCTACTTTTAAACCTGTTTTTTGACAACATTTTAAAACATTTTGCAAGGCTGTACGATTTGCTGTCACGATATGTACAGAGGATTCTAACCTCACACCTGACATGCCTATAGGGTCACTAATGCCTTCCTGATCGTCTACTTTAAAACCTTTAGATACAATATGAATTACGTTACGATCTGATGGAACAGAAACCGCTTGACTTGCATCCATAACCCTTTGAATATCAATAGGGCGGATTTCTTTCCCTTGAATGGCAATCATACCCTTTGAATCGAAGGAATTAATATGACACCCTGAAATACCCACATAAACTGTAGAAATACTTACTCCTGCCATGGCCTCTGCAGCTTCAACAGCTTCATGGATAGCTTTTGTGGTGGCATCAATATTGACCACTATTCCTTTACGTAAGCCACTTGTGGCTGCTCGCCCTACACCAATAATATCTATGCTGGATTCATAAACTTGACCGATCACAACACGTACTTCTACGTTACCTACATCTAGACTGGCAATAATGGATTCTTTGCGTTTGAGTTGTTTCAATTTTACCCCCCCCCTAAATAAGTTATCGGTGTTTTAAAGGCCTCACAAGCACTTTCTGATAGAAGTCAGCATCAATAACGCGTCCTGTAATATCTTGACTTCTTAAGTATTTTAATATTTTAGAAACACGTGCTATTTTAACAGGGATATGTTTTTCACCCAACTGTATTTTCATTTGTTCCTTGAGTAAGTGAAGATAAATTTGATTTTCCTCTATTGTGATTTCATCAACTTTTTGCAAACTAAGGTCCCCTTGATCTGGTAAGTGAGATAACATATAGGTGAGTTTTTTTCTTATTTTTGTATCTTTTAAGAAACTTTGTTTAGAATACCTTATAATAGGTGCGAGGGGAGCTATCATCAGAGGGCTAGCATCTAATGTACTTCCGTCACGAGCAAGAGGGAAAACCGTTGCCCTGTGGTTGACTTCAAGAGCTATTATTTTTTTAGGTTTTAATAAAATCTTTAATTGATCAGGCCATATACGTTGTAACCGGAAGGCTTGAATCCATTTTTTTTTAGAAAGCTCTCTTTTGATTTGATAAGGATTAATACTCCAAAGATGTCGTCCTTTCATTTGATCGAATTGTTTACGTAGGACATTGATATGATTTGTCCAATAGATTTCTTTTGTTTGAAACGAAGGAATATATGAAATATGAATATTTTTGAGTTTAAAAAAGTCTGATGAATAGATGAAGTAAAATCCAACCACCAAAGCAGTCACAAAACTGAAACAAAAAACTATAAAAGTGCGACGTTTCATCTTTTTAGGATAGCAGAAACCTTTCCATAAAAAAACACAATATAGACTTGAGTATTGAAAGATTTATCTAACTATAAAAACTATGAAAACAAAACCTGAGTTTTTTGTAAAGGTTCATTTGAGCTAAAAATAAAGTTCCTGAGTTTGATAGCCTGCAAAAATAAAGTTGAGCAGTAGGTTATGAGTCGAAAGGGATTTTGTGCCACTAGGTTTTTGTTTTTGTGCCAGAATTTTAGACAATCTATGTTGTTTCACTCAAAGTGGGCTGTTTCACTAAAAATAAATAGGGCTTGACTTTTTAGATATATGTTGTTATAAAATCAAAAATTAATTAATTCAAAGAAGAAAAAGAAGGAGAAGTACAAATGAAAAAATATATTTTTATCTTATTTATTGCTTTGCTTGTTTCTAGTGATTCTCTATGGGCTTATTCTGAAAGCCTTATGCATGCCAAACAAAGTGAGAGGGAATTACTCAATAATGACTTATTAAATCGCGTTGTTTTCGGTAGCCATAGATCGGTAAGGGAATTGCTAGAAAAAGGTGTGGACGTCAATTATCAAAGAGAAAATGACGGCTGGACGGCTTTAATTAGAGCTAGTTATTTTAGTTATTCAAACAACTTCCGTATAGATATTATAAGGTTATTGATAGAATATGGTGCGAACGTCAATCTTCAAGACAAAGATGGCTATACGGCTTTAGTGTTTGCAAGCTATAACGGCCATACTGAGGCTGTAAAGCTATTGCTAGCGAACGGAGCCAAAGTCAATCTTCAAGACGACCGTGACTATACGGCTTTATATTATGCTAATCGAGAAGGTTATATTGAAATTCAAAAACTATTAAGAGAGGCCGGAGCTACAGAATAATACCAATTCTATATTTGTTTCAAAGTGAGAATCTTTTTTTATTTTCTTGAGTTTGACAGTTGATTTGCAAATTTGGGCATTTTCTTTTTTGAGAATGCTTTATTTATAGGTATTAAAGGTTTGTAGATTTTAATTTGTAAATTTTGGTGGAACTTCTAGTGAAGCATATTTTTGTAAATTTTTATCAATAAAACCTTGATATAGAAAGCTATGTATTATTGAGTAAAGATAATGATGAAAATATGAAAATCCTAAAAATAAGGGGAAAGATGAAGTGTCAGATGAATCAATTAATGATTTCCCCTAAATTAAAAAGCTTACAGTAAAAAGCTTACATTGTAGTTGTAGTGGCACAAAATCTCTCTCGGCTTATAACCTACTGAAATCTCACAACTTTATTTTTGCTGGCTATCAAACTCAGGATGAGGCAACCGCTTCTTTGAGAGAGCTTTTGCTAGATAGCTAGATGGCCAAAAGGCCAGATGGTCTGAAAAATATTTATTTTTGTATTCTTTTACAGAAACTATGAGATTAGTTTTTTCTGGATGCTGGATGCTTTTTATCTCAGGGATCATTCAGAGACCATCTCGTCAATAATTTTGTGTATTTGACCGCCTGTGGAATCTTCTAAAATACAAAAACACCAGTTTTGTTCTGAGTCTTGTGAAACGACTTTACACCACTGGTGCATAAAATCCCATTTTTGAATATCTCTTTTCTTTTTATTCCCTTTAACTTCTAAAATTAAATAATTCTCATCAAAAAGCTTTACAATAAAATCAGGGATGTATTTTCTTCTCTTTCCTTCTTCATCCATGTAATTAATTTCAAATCCTAAGTGATCATTTTTAACAAATGCAAGTACATTGCTATTTCTGTCAAGCTCTCTAGCACAAGCATATTCCCAATGACTGTCAATCACACATTGATTTAAGTGTGTTTTCTTGAAAAGACCTACCTTCTTTTGAGTCCACCACTCTTCCATATCAGCCGTAGAACAGAAAAGCATTTCTTCATTATAAACAGCAGAGACTTGTTCAAAAGAATCTGCTTGTATCAATGTTAAGATTTTATTGACAATTTCATTCATTTTAATCATGACAATAAGCTCCTTTTTTTCTTTTTCACAATCAGGTTTGACTTGAAACATTGGTGAATTAACAAATTTTTTGACAAGATAAAGAATCATTTGAAGGGCATCCAGTTTAGATACTTCATTTTTCCAATGAAAATCAGCTTGATTGTAAACTTGATGTGTGACCTTCCAGGTCAGTGTCTTCAGACGATCATTGCGATCACATTGTTCTTGTTCTTCAAGAATTTTTTGAAGATTTAAAACAGTGACAGATCCTGCTTTTTTGCCGTCAAGAACAGAAGCCATCTCTTGAACTCTTGGAATTTGAGAAACATCTATTGTAAAAGGTTCTATAGCTTCAAAATTAATAGTGAGCTTTGATCTCAGGTAGACTTTAATTTTTTCTATATGAGGCCATAAGATTTCATACTTTGATTTTTCTTTTTCAGGATAAATGCAATATCTTGTGATATCTTCTTTTTTTCCAGTGTCGTTCCCCTCTTGAGGGAGGTAAGCAAAAGGTACACCTAAGACATGCACATACTCTGGTCTAAATAGACCTTCATCATTAATTTCATAAGAGGTGCGTCTTAAGCCTCTGCCTATAACTTGCTCGCAAAGCAATTGACTACTAAAAGCTCTTAAACCCATGATATGGGTGACTTGTGTACAGTTCCAACCTTCAGAGAGCATAGCTACAGAAATAACGTGATGGATATGTTGTTCTTGTGTTCCTATTTTACCTATATTATTGAGTTGTTTTCTTATTTCTTCATCCTCATCATCTTTTAATCCAGAGTAGATTTTGAACGTTTTGTTCGAACCTTTAAATTTTTCAGGAATGCCAGGGATGGCATCAGTTTTAAAGCTATATTCAAGTCGATCAGCAGTTTCTTTTCTGTTCACTACTGAAATCATTACAGGAGGGCGGAAATCCTTTAAATTTTGTCTATAGGCATCCTTCCATGCTTCGTATTTTTTATTCCAACTACTGCAAAGATATGTATATCCTGTTTTGACAATATCTAGTAGATGTTCTTTTTCAGAAGCCTTTCTATTGAGATCATTTTTTACTTCGTCATTTTCATAAATATGATAGAGTCTTGGCTTGAGAGTTTTATTGATGGAGGCATCATCACCTACAGCAAATTGAGGGGTTTTGACAAGTCCGGACTCAATGGCATCAGCCAGTCCAAAATCGCTGACAATCCAACCAAATAAGCCTTGTGGATTAGCTGTTGAACCCATGGGGATATAAGGTGTAGCAGAAAAATCAAAGATCTTATGAATTCCTATCGTGCGATGAATGCGATCTAAGCTTTCTATCCATTTTGTAGCTTGATCTACATCTATACCTTCTTTTTTTAAAGTTCTTTTTTTTCTTTTCATTTCTGGTGAAGATCGCCATGCATGATGAGCTTCATCATTGATCACAAGAATATTTTTAGATGTAGCTATATCTTCAAGCACTTCTCTGATGTAAGCTTTATCACTTTGAGGTCCTCTTTTATCGACAGTTTTTCTATTTTGAATTTGATCTTCTGTTTCCCATTGCAATTGTTGCCAATTTTTAATTAAGATTTTACCTTGCCTAAATTTTTCTTGCCAATGGTTAGGTATGATCTTGTATTCTTTATAATAGTTGTGAGGATGACTATATTTTAAAACGTTGAGTCTTTCTTTGACAGTTAAATTAGGGGTGACAATAAATATATTTTTTGAAAATCTTGTATCTTGTGGATGATTGATTTTGTTGAGTATTTGCCAAGCAATAGTCATAGCCATCACGACTGTTTTACCTGTACCGGTGGCCATTTTACAGCATAATCGATGGAGTTTCTCATCTTGAGGTATCACAAGACCTTGCTTAAAATCTTCTCTAGCTTCTAGTAAGAAAATCAAAGTTTTAATGGCTTCTAATTGAGCAAAAAAGAAATTATATTTCCGACCAGAATCTTCTGGGTTTGTATTCCAATATTCTAATAGTTGGTGAGTGGTGGTGGTGATCCCTTGATAATTTTCTTGCTTCCATTCTGTCATTCTTTTGCGTATGTTATTGACAAGAGGAATTTCTTTTACGATGCCATATTCGTCGTAAGATTTGTTTTGGGGGTCATTAATAATATAGTTAGCAGGCCGACGGCTCTTTTTCAAGACATGTTCTTGATGAGTTTTATCCCAATACCAATGCTTTATCGGCTCTTGAAATGGAGAGTTAATAATCAGTTTTTTGATAGGTTTGATTGTTGACATGTTATGACTTATTTTGTTTAGGTTGTTTTCTATTATTTCTATCCACTAGGCAAAATATTTACAAGAGGCTCTCTTTATTTGTAAATGCTTTATATATTTTCTTCTTTGATGGATGCTCTTTTTTGATCAACTTAGAGTATATCTCTTGCCATGACAAGCTTTTTTAGTTAAAATGGCTAAAAAATAACTTAAGAATAGTTATGGAACAAATAAGAAGTACACTGGAACGTCGCTTATCACTTCATACCTTTGAAAACTTAATTAAAGAAAATCCATTTGTTCCAAAAGAACGGAAACAAATTTTTCTTAAGGGGTTAAATGCAGGATTAAAAGGAGATCATTTAACCTGTATGCATTTGCTTATTCCACAAATTGAAAATTCTATTCGTATGATTTTAGAGCAACATGGAGTACTTACCACAAAATTAAAAGAACAAAGAAAAAAGCATAAGGCAGAAAAAGAACAAGACGAGGCACAGAGTCAACCTAACTTAACCCAGGAATATTTTGATCTCAATAAAATTCTCCGAGGGTCTGAAACTGAAAAAATATTTGGAGAAGATATGATATTTCATTTGCGATCTCTTCTGGTGAGTAAATCAGGTAAAAATTACCGCAATAGGTTAGCACATGGTTTACTAAAAGATAATGATTTTTCCGCAGGATGGCCTAATTATTTGTGGGTTGTCACAATAAAACTTTGCTTGCATTTTCTTCACTTAAAGTAAACTAGCCTCTGTTTCACTCAAAATAAATCATGCCGTCTTTTGGAGCTTGTCCCTGATATCGGTGAAAATAGACGGCTCATAAATTAGTTTTTAATTGTTTTTTCTTTTTGTCAATAATAATTTTTTTTAAACTTTGTTCTAATTGTTCTAAATCTTTAAATCCTTTAATGCTTTTGAAATGTTTTTCTGCTTCCAATAGACTCACAGCAGACCATCTTAAAACTTGATCTGAAGAAGAACTCCAATTCTTTACCCTCCGAACTTTTTCCCTCACAACTGAAAAAACAGACTCAATAGGATTTGTCGATGATAATGACCTCCTTAAAAGTAATGAAACTCCAAGCTTGATCGTTGTCAGTGTCTCCATCTCTGCCTCTTTTAAAGATGTGAATGCTGAATGATTGACCCGCTTTAACCAGCTTAATAAAGACTCATGCTCTAACTTCGATGACAACTCATCTGGCATACCATGTAACTTCTTCCAACGACTCTTAAACTCTATGTGACGACTTGGAGGTAAGCAACTCAGAATATTTCTCTCTTTATGCTGAATACAACGCTGAACTACTGAACGACCTGAAAATACTCTATCTATTCCCTTCCTTAATGCTTTGCTACCATCAATCACAAAAAGATAACCCTTCTCTTTATCAAGACCACGACCTATAAGTCCCTCCAGAAGATCACGGCAAACTTCCCAACTCTCTGTATTGCCTTCTTTAAGACCTAATATAACCTTCTTACCTTGATCTGTGATTCCTAAGGCCACTATAACCAGCGTAGAACCAATACCCACTCCATCTATCATTATCGCTGGAAACCTGTACTTACTTAAATCACGATTGTTAATCGACTCAAGGGCTTGTTTAGATGACTTATTAAAAACTCTACTCACACTACTCCTAGAAAGTTTAAGCCCTCCTGAAATATCATCTAAAAGATGATTGTAATTCCGTGATGAAACTCCACTCATGGCATGTTTTAAAACACGATCACTGAGTATGTCATAGTGTTGAAGGGCTGAATAGATCTTAAGCCTCACTTCACGACCTGACTGCTTAACACGAGGCTTCCTAACCTGCAACTTTTGACCACCTGCAAGTATGCTACCTTTATCACTACCAGCTCTATGATATGGTGTATCTCTATGACGACCATAACGCTCACCGCAAAGCTCTAATAGCTCTGCTTCAAAAAAACCATAGACCGAACAAAGAATAGATGACTTGATCTCATCCTCTACAATCTGACGAATTTCTGACAAAGTATTGGCTGAAACTTGAAATGAATGACTATTTTTGGTACACTTCATAATGGCTCCTTTCTTTTTATTTTTAAAAGTTAATTGTTAATAAAATTTGGTTGGCTGAAATATGCCAACCAGGAGCCTTCTATCTTAACATCTTCTCTAAGAAAAATTCACCGAATTATAGGACATGCTCGTCTTTTGCACTCAAAGTGAACTGGCCTCTGGCCACTTTTGGACGATGACCGCAAAGGCTTTCGTCTTTGACAAAATGGTCATCGTCTCAAAAGCCTGTTCACTTTGAGTAAGGAGGATCCCTTCATTTTTTTTACACCATGTTAAGGAAAAAGTTCTTTCTCATGCTAATTTGCCGGGGTGCCAGGTCCCGGGTTGCCAGATCCAGATCCCGGATAAATATCATGTTAGGGAAACAAGGTGTTCGTTTTTATGGATTTCTTTGAAAAGGTAAGGAATTTAGGTTTGAAAATTAGATTTTCAGTGATTTCAGCTACTTAATATTGTGACTTTTGTATAAAAGTCACAGTATTAAGTGTTTGTAATTGTTAGACTTTTTTAGGTCGACTTTAGAAATTTCTAATTTTTCGTCTAACACAATTCTTATCGTTTATTATGACATAAAACTTTATATTTTTGTTAAAAAAAATCAAAAAAAGTTACATTTTGTATCAAAAAGAATCACTTTTTTAAATTTTTGTATCATCTTGAAACACTTTACCAATCTTAAAGATATAAGATCAGCAAAACAAACAATAATTTTTCATTTGTGTTTTATAACTTTTGCTTTGTTTGATTTTTCAAAACAGTTTTCTTGCAAAAATTTGTCTGTTTTTTGCCCTTTCAAATTGTGACTTTTATACAAAAGTTACAGTGCTAAGTCATTGAAATCACTAGAGTCATTTTTTTGTACTCTCTAAAGGTATAGAGACAAAATACAAAATAAATGCACTAAGGTAGTTTCATTGGGTTTCACTCAAAGTGACCAGGACTCAGGCCACTTTGAGTGAAAAAAAGAAGGAACTTTTTCCTTAACATGGTGTTAAGAGACAAGGAGATCCTTTCTACTAAAAGTAAACGGACTTTTGAGGTAGCCAGCCTTTGATCGACGGCGAAAGCCGTCGGGCTGGCTATCCAAAAGTAGCCAGAGGCTAGTTTACTTTTAGTGAAACAAACTCCTTAACATGGTGTTAAGAGAGAAGGAGATCCTTCCTACTCAAAATGAGCGGGTTTTTGAGGCATTGCTCTTTTTGGACAGCGATAGCTGTCTGAGCAATGCCCAAAAACACACCAGAGGTGTGGCTCATTTTGAGTGAAAAAGGTTAGGTAAGCATCTGGGAGATACAAACAAGCCTAACTATAAAAGGTAAAAGAGGATGGTTTAAGATGCTATCCAAATTTTAATTAATTAACGAAGGAGTTTTAAAATGAAAAAGTTAAAATTTAATCAAAAGGGCTTTAGCTTAATCGAGCTAATGGTCGTCGTAGCAATTATTGGATTATTGGCCGCTGTGGCTATTCCAAACTATTCTAGGTTTCAAAAAAGGGCAATGCAAACTGAAGCAAAGGCTGCTTTAGGTGGCATTTATTTGGCCCAAATGACATTTATCAATGAATGGGGTTTTGGTACTCCAAATCTTAATCAGTTAGGATATGTTCAAGAGGGAGAAGCTAGATACATAACAGGATGGAATAAAAACGATAATGTTGCCATGCCGTCCACAAGAAATGTAAATAGCACAAGTCGTGTGACGGGTTATAGAGGTCCTTTAGCTATCAATCCAGATGATGTAAATAATGAGCAAATAGGTGCATCTTTTGTCCCTGGTTATGACGATAAAATTGGTACTGTTAAACCCGAGCTACCAGTTCAAGGGAGTTGTGCTATAACAGCTCAGGCAGGGACGAATTGTCCTACTAGTTGTCCATCCGTTGAAATTCATGCGACTACCAGGGTAGCCTCGTGTCCAGCGGCTACTGGTTTAAATGCTAACTGTACAACTTTCACATGCGGTTTATCAAGAGGTGGAGTAGACAACACCAATTCTAAGAATATAGCCTTTACGATAAACTCAATTGCAAATCTTGGAGGTTCCAGATATGACGAATGGACTATGACCGATGAGAAAACACTAACCAACACAGCAAGCGGAATTGACTAAAATGTTCTTTGAATAACCTTTAGGCTATGGGTTTACAAGCCCATAGCTTTTATTTTATCTTTGGAGAGTATAATCATGTTTAAAATAAGAAAAGCAATCAAATATTTAGCAAAGCCGAGACAATTTATGTATTTATTGGCTTTATTGGTCGTGGTTTGGATACATGCCTTTTATTTAATTTATAAATATAACTATCTAGCAGCCGAGGCCAAGACTGAAAGAAACCTTGAAAAGTATGAATTATCTCTTAACAAAACAATGCAAATAGATATTAACACTGGCCGGATGGCTTACGATGGTGTATTTGATCCGGATGAGGCTATCAGGGATAAGACAGTAGGTACTTTTGAGAGGTTTATCAATATATGTGATCGTGCTACATGTCGAGTGATCAGTGGGTTAAACCCGACAATTGATGTTTGCAATAAAGAGCTGTCAACATCCAGGACTTTTCATAAGTATAGAGTGTATTCATGTAGTTTAAAAATCACAGTAGAAAATAATGAGCCTATGAATTGTACGAGGGTCAATTGGAGTGATGTAAAGGGCTTTTGTAAAAAATTAAATGATACATAAACCTTTTTGAGAACTTAATTATGAGTTTTCATTTTACAGAAGGGCCAAATGGCCCTTCTGTTTTTAATAGGGGGGATATATGGACAAAGTTTTAGAACGATTAGTATTTGCTCTTATGATTATATGTTTACTGCCTCTTATCTTAATGTCTGTATTTATAGGTTTCTTTTCAATACCTTATATGATATTTTTTGAGACTTTTTTAGGCCCGATTTTAGGAAGGATAGCCGGCCTCTTGATGGGACTTTATTTTATTTATCTTTTTTGGGGATCTGAAAATAAAATATTTATGATATGTTTTTTGGTGTTTTTTTATTTCTTTGCAGTTTTTAGTAGGATGCGGTTACTTCAATCGCTTGTTAATATGGAAAAAAGAAAGGATGCATCTCTACGGAATTAAAAAATACCGACGTTAAATAGACATAACCTTTAATTTTAAAGTTTAAGCATGATCGAATATACGGGCCGTTTGCTACGGCCCTTATATTCTTATTTACACAATTTCTTTTTTAATTTTTAAGCTTTTCATTTTTATACAATCCTTCTTAATTCATTCTTAAAAGTTATACACACTTTAAAAAAATGACTTATTTTGTTTTGTTGAGGATTTGATTGAGTTGATCAGTAAAGTCTTTTTCTGCTTTGTTAAGGCGATCTTCACAGGGTTTTCTGATACGGTTTTTGATGTTCCCTCCTTCTGTTTGTTAAGTGACCGATGTGAGACATTCAAAAAAGGTCAACAATGATATAATTATTATAAAAAACATCCAAGAAATACCTTGGAGTTTGACTTAAGTTTTTAAGATACGACTCTCAGAGGTTTAAGGCAGTAAGACTCTCTCATAAAAGCCAGTCCTTAAAAATTCTTTGATATCATTAAGGATTGATTTTAACAGGTGGTCTTTCTTCTTCAAAGTAGATAGACCCTTTAGGTACTTCATCAACAAGTTTAAATAAACCCTTATATGTTACTATTCCATAAAATCCATCCTTAAAAGAGAATGAAAATAATTCTTTTTCACCACTCACTAACCAAAATAACTCTAAATCTTTTTGGGCTAACCATTCTTTTAATTTATGACTTTCCATTAGGGCATAACTTGGGCCATATTCCTTAATACTTGGATCGCAAAAAACCACGTTATCTTTATCTTGCCATGATCCAAAATCACTGGTTCTGTTGAGATTCAAATCCTTTATGAATTCTCTTGGAGGAGTATAAAATGATATTGTATCATCAATAGAATAGTCTTGGTTTCCTTGTTCCCAATGGTATTTTAAGTAAGGTACAAAGCATCTAATAGATCCTAATGATTCATACTTAGACCTTATAGAATTTATATCAAGATGCCCCCATCCTGATATAAGTTGACAATTAAAGTGCCAAGGATGTTCTCCAAAAAATTTTTGATCATCTATAGATGGAAACTCAAGCATTTCAGAAGATGCAATATATTTGTTTTCTAAATTTTTCTCTATTAAATGACAATCTTTTTTAGGAACACAAATAGATTCAATGCTAAACCATCCATTTAATCTTGGAGCATCTTTATCTTCAATAGATTCTTTTTGTTGCTCGTGCCAATAACCAGATAATACTGACCAGCTATTTTTATTATTAGGATTTTCTATTTGTAATAACTTAGAAAAATCAGGAATTTGTTTTTTATTCCATAAATATTTCTTTTGATCTTCAATATTTTCTATTTTATGAAATGAAAATTGATAGGGTTGCCACCATGTATTGCTCTTATTGTGAGATGATTTGTATTCACCATTTTTTCTTATCCATATTGTGGGATCAATATCTCTTACCCATATTTGCCATGGGCCTTTATATTTTTGTTCATTAGAATCATCAAATCTTTCTCCAATAAAATGTACATTGTCGGATAAGTACGCCAACAGCTCGTGGAAAGCAATCCACTGGTATTTTTTTCCTATTCTCTCTATTCTTTCTGGCAGAGGAGTCTTTCTATCTGTATATTGAAAATTTCTAATTTTTCGTTCGAAGTTTAAAAATAATTTTTCTGACCAACCAAGTTGATAGGCACGTTGACAGACCCATCTTTGGGCCCATTTGCGACTGAATTCAGCAGGATCATTACGTAAACTAGACAGCCATCTATCATATTCCTCTCTATCTTCTTTATCTAACTTTTCTTTAGCAAATTTCTCTCTTAAATCTTCTGGTGTTTCTGGAAAAGGTTGATTCAAAGATGTTGGTGAGAAATCATGAACACACCTCATAATGTACTTTCCAAAATCACCATTTATTACAGAATGTTTTATAATTGATATGCTACCAGCTATTTCCTCAATTTGCTTGTTGCTAGGGTTTTCTATTGGCCATCGACTTTTATATGGTGGACGAAACTGCTGAACTTTTATATGTTGAGGAAGCAAACCTTTACACAAAGTAAATTCTAAAATACCACGTGCATAATCTCTTAGAAGTATATGAGGCTTTGCATCTTCAAATACAAATTTAAAAGTAGCCTCTGCTATTTTTGAAATTAATTGATGATCAGAGGAAACATTACAAATGACTCCATATACAACAGCATATAGCCTTTCAACCAAATAGAGATCATTCACTGAATGAAATTTACACAGTAAGTTTAGTAAAAGAGAAGGATACTGTGAGAGCATTCGTACCAATGATTTTGTGGCTCTATCCCTCAACCTTCTATTAGATGTAGTGAGAAACCAAAACAAAACAATGGCACATAGTCTTATTCTCTCTTCTTCTACCTTTTCTATATTTCCGGAATGAGACCACTCAATAATATCTTGTATAATAGACTCTGAAGTGTAATTTAAAGCTAGATAGGTTGACCAATATGAATCACGTTCAGGCATAGTTTTATTTACTAAACTCTTATGTAGAAAATCTGCATTCCAAGGATGTGAAGGTTCTGTTGATAACTTTAATAAAATATCAAGATGATGACCTTCAAAATTTTTCATTCTATCAAATTTTAAAAATAAAGGATTGGTAAACTCTGGATATAATACAGGCATACTAGGCTTTGAAATACCTTGTTTAGACAAATATATCTCTGTAGCACGACGTTCACATCCTTGAAATCCTGGATGTTTAATTGGCACAAGACTCTCTTCATTGGTACTGTTTAATGATTGATCCCCAGACATTTCCTTATGAATATTATCTGGTAATAGATATTTTAAATAAGTGCTTCGACAGCTTAAAAGAATTGCGATATTTTTAAATTGAGATATTTGCGACAAAAAGCCACTGAGATGGTTTTGCCAATCTTCCTTGTGTAGACCCTCATTGATAGCATCAATCATAATCAAAGTCCTTGAACCTGATCTTTCTCCAAGAGCATCTATTGCTCCAAGGACCTGTGAATTAGTGTAATGCTCAAGATCAAGAGAGTTTTTTATAAGAGAAATAGGATCACTACCACCATATTGAGACCCTAAAAGAAAAATAATAGGCAATTTATTTTTTACTCTGTACAGAGCTATATCACACATTAAGTGTGATTTGCCAATCCCTGCATCACCATATAGGAGAGCCACTCCGACCTTTGCTGCTCTGAGAAATTTACTATCTAAAAATTCAGAAAGCTGGTATAATGCGTTAGAAAAACGACGAAAAAGTCGCCTATTATTTAACTCATCATTTATAAAAAAATTTAAAACATCGGGATTCTTTTCTATACTATCTATTTGCTTTTTTATCTCATTTATACAGGACAAAATATTCTTGTGTTTTAATCCATTCAATAGATTATCTCTCAATTGAGAATATTGAATTTGTAGCTTTTTAATATTGTCTTTATCAGAGCTATCTATAAATCCTCTAAAAAAGTCTTCACTTCTCTCATTTAGTTCTTGTACTTTTTTTCTAAAATCTTCCCACCATTGAGGGTGAAGACAGAAGGCTTCAAGGTTTTTAGAAATTGGTAGATTGACATGAAATTCAGGTGTGTATCTATCTCCTAATGTTTTTCTTGATCTATTTGCTAAGTCTTCAAGCTTTTTAGAAGATAATACAGTTTCATCGAACCAAAATAAAGCCTTACCAGAATATTCTGGATCATCAATGGTTAAGAAATTTGTTATTTCATGTTTCCCCCAATATTCAATTTCAATATTACGATTTTTCTCATTAGCAAGATTTTTCCATTTTTTGACATGTTCATTCCATTTGTCCTCAAAAGATTCGGATTGCTTATTTTTATTTTGCTTTCTACTATCAGGTTTATCAAAAGGCAGACAAATGATATATTTTATTAATTTAGGATGTTTATTTAAAGCTGTTTCAAATGAGTTACACAGCTGGGTCCATTGGGATGATTTCATTCCATCTATAAAATACTTTGCTTGCCAGCATATCTCAGATTCATCAGTTAATACCCAATAACATTCAACGCCCGCATCACCTCCTAGGCCTTTCCTTATAAAATGTGATGCATTCTGAGGTTTTTGTAGACGGGCCAATTGACAAATGAGTTCTTCAAATCCAAAATTTTGACTTCCGTTATATGGTCTGATTTTAGAGAAATCAATATTCATTTTTAGTCCTTTTTAGGTATCTAAGGTATTTTAATATCAAGAAAACTTTTATAATATAAAAAATCATTATTATTGGCTTGTTTTGTCTTTTGTTTTGTTGAGGATTTGATTGAGTTGATCAGTAAAGTCTTTTTCTGCTTTGTTAAGGCGATCTTCACAGGGGTTTTCTGATACGGTTTTTGATGTTCCCTCCTTTTGTTGTTTGTTAAGTGACCGGTTCGTACAACCAATGTAATCAAGAACCCCCTTGTTTCTGGTATCACAAAGGTTGTTGATTCTTTTACAGGCATCATCTGATCGTTGGAATTGTTCAAATGTTCTCATATTAGCCGATGTGCTGACACTGTTATTGCTATTGACAATAAAGACCAAGTAATTACACTTACAAAAGCTCTTGATCTCTTGTGCGTAAGTGGACTGTGTATGTAAAAACATAAACAATAAAGCTATAAAAATAAATTTACAAATCACTATCTTTAAAGGACGAATATTAAAATGTTGCTCTTGAGCAAAGCACCTGATATTTTTTATTATAAATTGAAAGTTTCTATCTTGATCATTCATTCTATGTCCTTCTAAACTATATGAAACTAAACTGTATTAAAAAAACAAACTATTCCATCAAAGGGATTCTACAGCAAAGCTCTCAATCCCTCGATCATCTACGATTTTGACAGCAATTCTTTTATGTTCTTCTGCCTCAAAAGGGATAGACTCTGTCCCTTGAAATTTATCTATAAGATCTTCATTGATCTCTGATTTTAATGTTTTCTTAAGCTTAGACCATCCATCCTTATTGCCAGAAGGAGGGAAGAATACCTGACGTGGATATAAACAGCGATCATCATAATTGGTATCTAACATCCAAAGTGCAATCTTGTTTTTACCTCCAGAGATGATTTCATCTGTTCTAGTATCAAAATAATCAAACCCTTCCACACGGGCAATGTATTTGCCTTTATGCTCACCCTTTTTGATTTTTTCTATCTGCACATCTGGTTCACCTATTAACCAAAAGCTTTTCTCTTTTTCATTTTTTATTTTCTGTTTAAGATCAAAGGTAAATAAGTCATTGTTCATTTGCACTTTCAATATTTTTGTTTTGCCTATGTTTATTTCTTGTATATCTTTAGAACAGTCAGCATCAAATTGAAAGGCACAAAAGATCACCAAGTCAGTTCGATAAACCTTAGCTTCTGTAAGAGCTTCTTCCACTTGACGCTTTTCTAAAAGAGAGTAAGGGGAAGTAAAACACACAATAACTTTTTGCCCATCTTGAGTTTCACCCTCTGCATGGATGTACTGAGCATCATGGATGAGTTCAAGCCTTGTAAATGCAATATCCTTAGAAAGCCCCTTTTTCCCTCTAATGCCATTTTGTTTAAGATTGTCAAACCATTCTGCTTCAAATTTGATTTGCTCTCCATAAGGTTTGTCTTTGGTGGTACTTTCTACCCTTGTGGCAGGCACAGCTTCCACAGTAAAAGGCCCAGACACACGCAATTTTGTTTTATCTATAAGAGGTTGATCGTATAGTATTTCTTGCGGGGCATGGCGTGCGATCGCCTCCTCTATGGCTTTTTGACTCATGCCTTCTTTGATGTCTGGATTGTTAGCAATAGATTTTAAGGTGATGTGAGGGACTGTCTTGTAGTTAAAGCCACTACTGACACCTTGGGCAGGTTCTTTGATTTGGTAATAGTCAAATGTGGCTGTCATTAATCTTTGTTTAGCCAGAGCAAGGGCTACACGAGAGGTGTCACAGGTAATCCAACGACGCCCCCACTTTTCTGCCACGTAAGCCGTTGTGCCACTACCACAAGTGGGGTCAAGGACAAGGTCGCCTGGATCTGTGGTCATTAAGATACAACGCTGGATGACTTTTTCATTCGTTTGTACAATATATTTTAAATCTGTTGCTCCCATTAGGTCAGACCATATATTAGTCAAAGAAGTCACCGGGAAGTCTCTAAACATCATTTTATATCTTATACTATTTTTTGAAATTAATAATCTTCTAGCCTTGTGTAATTTTTTAATTCCTTCTAATGTTGTTTTCCAATGAGCATTATTGCGAGGCTTAAAGGTTTGTCCATTGATTTCTATTTCTCTTGATCCCATTTCAGATGAACCAGATGATTCCATAGAAACAGATTGAAAAATAAAATCTTTGTTTTTATTAAAATAAGAAATATTCTTGTCTTCTTGAGTAATAGATGTGATTTCTTTTTTATTTTTATTTTCAATAAAATTGTAACTTTTTAGTAAGTGCAAAGAAGATGAACGATCCATGTATAATTTTCTCCATTTAGTCATTTTTTTGTTTTTTCCATAACAAATAATATAATCACATGTATTTGACATATAATTTGATGGAAGACTACCAGTCTTTTGAAATGTGATATTAGTGACAAAATTTTCTTTGCCAAAAATTTCATCCATTAAATTACGCACAAGATGGACATTTTCGTCAGAGATTTGCACAAAGCAAGAGCCACTTTCTGTCAATAGCTCCTTTGCTAGTAACAACCGATCACGAAGATAAGTCAAATAAGAGTGAATGCCAAGCTCCCATGTATCTCGAAAAGCTTTGATCATCTCAGGCTCTGCCGTAAGGTCTTCGTCTTTACGATCTTGCACATTTCTTTTGCCAATAAAAGGTTGAAAATTAGAGCCGTACTCAATGCCGTAAGGTGGGTCAATATAGATGCACTGCACTTTACCAGCCATTGCCTCTTTTTGCAGAAGGGAGTTCATCACCAAAAGAGAATCACCAGCAATCAAACGATTGCTCCAAAGCTTTTCATGTTGATAAAATTCAATTTCTTTTTTGATAGGCCTTTGTTCTGTCGGATTATGGAAAAAGCACAATTGCCGAGTGTCAATGGTGTTTCTCTTGCGAACAATCTCAATAATGCTTCGAGGGTCTATTTTTTCATGAATATGAAGGGGAACAAGAGGCACTTCAAAAGAAAGCCTCTCAGCTTTACCTGCCCAATCAAGTTGTGGGTCAAAATGTGGGTCATATTTGTACTGATCGGATTTTAACCCGTGTGAGTATTTTTGAGTTTTCACAAGAGGCTTATCTGTTGTAGAAGTCACAAGCCCTACCTGCGGGTTGTTAGCCCTTCTTTGCCCCTTATGTTTATAAATCTCAATTGTCTTTTGTGTGATCTGCTTTGCCATTCTATTTTCTCTTTGTTTTTATATTTATGTTATTGCTGATTTGATATTTTTTGAGAAAAAGTTAAAATTATTTGTAAAAAGTTTTAAAATAGCATTATTATAATATATCAAAATGTTGTATAAGTCTTATGTTGTTATAATTGTTTTGTCAAATAACACTTATAAAATAAAGGCTTATAAAATAAAATTTATAATAAAATTTATTAAAATAAAGCTTATTAAAATAAAAGCCCGAGTGGCGAAATTGGTAGACGCACAGGACTTAAAATCCTGCGACTTTAATAAAGTCGTGCCAGTTCAAATCTGGCCTTGGGCACCATTATCTACTCATAACTTATGAATAATATGAAATTTACAGGATTAATCTCCTGATACAATTGTTCCTATCTTTTCACCACAGACAGCTCGTAGAATATTCTCTGATGTATTGAGGTTAAACATCAAGATAGGTATTTTATTATCTCTGCAAAGGCTAATAGCTGCTGCGTCCATAGCATTAAGCTTATTTTTAAGAACATCTGTATAAGAAATATCTTCATATTTAGAAGCATTTGTATTTTTAAAAGGGTCTTTGTCATAGATGCCATCGACTTTTGTAGCTTTAAAGATAATGTCTGCACTGATCTCCATAGCTCTAAGAGCTGCTGCTGTATCTGTTGTGAAATAAGGATTCCCTGTTCCTGCAGCAAAAATAACTATACGCCCTTTCTCTAAATGCCGAATAGCACGTCGCCTGATATAAGGTTCAGCAATAGCTGCCATAGCGATTGCTGATTGCACACGAGTGGGGATTTTTCTTTTTTCAAAAGCATCTTGTAAGGCCAAGGCATTGATACAAGTAGCTAGCATGCCCATATAATCAGAGTTGACTCGATCCATCCCTTTAGTAGAGGCTGCAATCCCTCGAAAAATATTGCCTCCACCAATGACAATACCAATTTGTACATTGGTTTTATAAACCTTGATAATATCATCAGTAATTCTCTCAAGTATAGAATGTGAAACAGCTACTTTACTTTGACCTGCAAGGGCTTCTCCACTGAGCTTTAATAAAATACGCTTGTATTTTGGAATCAATTTTTAAAATCCTTATTTATATTTTAAGTATCAGATAATCCAAGCTCATATCTTACAAAACGGCGAATCACAATGTTTTCCCCTATTCTTGCAATAGTAGCAGTTAAAATATCTTGTATTGTTTTGTCAGGGTCTTTGACAAAAGGTTGTTCTAATAAGATTTTGTTTTTTTTCCACTTGTTGATCTGCCCTTCAATCATTCGATCTAAGAAGTCTTTATTTTTACCTTCTTCAATTGCCTTTGCTTCTAAAATACGTCTTTCAGCTTCTACTTCTTTTGATGGTAAATCCTCTAAAGAGACACATAGAGGAGAAGATGCAGCAATATGCATAGCAATATCTTTGACAAAATCTTGAAACTCTTGGTTCCTAGCTACAAAATCCGTTTCACAACCTACTTCTAACAGAACGCCTATTTTCCCACTGTGAATATAACTACTGATTAACCCCTCTGTAGCAGACCTTCCTGCCTTTTTAGCAGCTTTACTTAATCCCTTCTTTCTAAGCCATTCAATTCCCTGATCTATATCACCAGAGGTTTCTACTAAAGCCTTTTTACAATCCATCATGCCTGCACCTGTACGCTCTCTTAACAGTTTGATTTGATCTGTTGATATAGCCACATTGACCTCCTATGTTCGATTCGTAAATTTAGTGAGTATTTATTTTTTATCCTTTGAAGGGGTTGCTTTTTTTAAGTTCGTTTTGGTTTTTTTATTGGATTCTTTATTTGTCTTTTTTTGAGTGGTGCTTTTTACCTTCTTTTGATGAAGATTTTTACTTTTTTTATCAGTGACTTTATCCTTGGCTTTGTCTTTAGCTTTATCTTTAATATGATCTTTAGTTTTAGTATGAGCTTTATCTTTAGTATGATCCTTAGCTTTAGTATGAGCTTTATCTTTAGTGTGATCTTTAGCTTTAGTATGAGCTTTATCTTTAGTATGATCTTTAGTTTTAGTATGAGCTTTATCTTTAGTATGATCTTTAGTTTTAGTATGAGCTTTAGACTGAGCTAGTTTAGTTCCTTTCCCAGGAGTGCTACCTTTTTGCTTTTTTGTTGTCTGAGCAAGCTCTAGATCAATCTCCATTTCATCAGCTGTGCCTGCTGCTACAAGCTTTCTTTTGTTGTTTCTGATGACAATGGGACCATCAGCTTTGGACTTTTCTTTTGATTTATCAGGTTTGTCATCTGAAGTTTTTTTGATCTGAGGGGTTGTTTCTATCAGTTGTTGTTTTGCTTTGAATTGTTTTTGCCCCTCTAAGTAAGCCTCTGTGATCAGTTCTGTAAAGAGTGTAATAGATCGAATAGAATCATCATTGCCAGGAATAGGAAAATCAACAAGATAGGGATCTATATTGGTATCAGCAATGCCAACAACAGGTATTTTGAGTTTACGGGCTTCAGCCACTGCGATATGTTCTTTTTTAATGTCTACAACAAAAATAGCTGATGGGGTGTCTTTCATCTCTCTTATGCCAGAGAGGTATTCATTGAGTTTTAAAAGTTCTTTTTCTACACGAGTTATTTCTTTTTTACTAAAATGATCAAACTCGCCTTTTTCTTTCATAATTTCAAGTTTTCTGAGCCTGTCAATACTAGCTTTGATGGTTTTAAAGTTAGTCATTGTGCCACCTAGCCATCTTTTTGTAACATAAAACTGCTCACATTTTTTAGCTGCTGTTTGTATGGGCTTAATGGCTTGATTTTTAGTACCTACAAAAAGGATACTTTGACCATTGCTAGCCAGTTGTTTAATAAATTCACAAGACTTACGAGTGATCGCCAGTGTTTGTTGAAGATCAATAATATGAATGCCATTTCTAGATCCAAAAACATAAGGTTTCATCTTAGGATTCCATTTTTGGATTTGATGTCCAAAATGTACTCCAGCATCTAAAAGTGTTCTTAATGTCAAATGTTTGACTGTATTCATTATGTCAACTCCTCTATCAAAAACTCCTACTAAAACTCATACCATGATGCCATACTTTTATATGCTAACGATCATCAGAAATCAACTTTAAAAATATAACATGAGAACCTTGTTTTACTAAATACTTTTTGTGTTCTTTTATCTGTCAGGGTCAGGACAGTTTATTTGCCGATGTCCTAACGCGATTCTATTGATGGTATTACGAATTGAATTGGTTTTAGATAATGTTTGTCGTATTTGATTATGTTCCCGTTGAGTGATCTCTTGAGAATCAAGTAATTTTGATACTTCTACAACACTTTGCGTTGCAAAATGATGTCTTTCTTCTATAATATTTACAGGAGTCTCTCCACTCTTGTTAGGAACAGAGATATTAGCACAATTATTTAAAAGGGCGTAAACAATACCAGGATTCAATTCATAAATCAAAGCTAAGTGCAGAGGTCTGTCTTCAAACTCATTGCAAGTTTGATTGACATCGGCCCCTTGTCTTATTTGTTGTGCAACCTGTCCTGGCCGGGCCTTACTTAACCAAAGAATATCACAGATATCTGCATGAACAACAGATCCTACTGATAACAAAAGCATCATTATAATAAAATATTTCATAGCCATAAAGATAAGACACATCATATAAGTTTGTCAATAGTTAAAAGACAAAAATTTTCAAGCATTGTTTTTGCATTTCTCAGGATTTAAATTCTCAGGATTTAAATTATTATTTGACAGGTTTTATAGCAAAGGGTATGACTTACAGGTGCAATGAATAGAATTTTGTCTGCTTTCAAGCAAATAGGGGATGTTTTGAGTTGAAATATCAATTGTTTGGAATATCTTGTGGATACTGCAAAAATGATGAAATCATCAAAGTTTATCTTTGTTAAAAGTGCTACAAAGCCTATTGATTATCCACAATCTATACTTCCTGAAATAGCTTTTATAGGTCGATCCAATTCTGGCAAATCTTCCCTTTTCAATGCTCTCTCTGGTCAAAAAATAGCTAGAGTTTCTGCAACTCCCGGTAAAACACAACTCTTAAACTTTTTTGAGTGCAAAACCAAATATTCTCTAGTTGATATGCCAGGTTATGGATATGCTCGACGCCCCCAGGTTCAGATCCGTAATTGGAAAAAGATAGTAGAAACTTATTTTAAAACAAGGTTATCTTTGGAAGGATTGATTTTGGTCATGGATATTCGAAGGGATTGGACTGATGATGAATCTCAGCTATTACATTGGTTAGAAGACTTACCTTTAAAGCAAAAGCATATCATTGTTGTTTTAAACAAATGTGATAAATTAAATAACCACCAAAAAAAAACACGCTATCAAAAAATACAAAAAGACAGTCAAATCCAAGATGTATTTGTCGTCTCTTGCATAAAAAAAACAGGCATTGTGGATCTTCAAAAGTATATCTATAAAAAATTCTTATTTTAAATGAGAAATAGCTTTTAAATAAGTCATATCAAGGTAAAGGGTCAAGGTAAAAGGGGTAAATAAGGGGTAAAGGTAAAGAGGTAAATAAATAAGGGGTAAAGGTAAGTAGTAAATTGTAAAATAAAAAGATTTATGCTGAAAAACTTATTTATTGTATAATCCTCCTGTACAAACAAGATAAATGATCTTATAAAAGAATATCTCGGGGCTTTAAATAAGTGTTGTTTGATTCTGATGTACAACAAATAATAAAAAGTGAATAAAATTTATGGTTAAGTATCTTTTAAATCGATTTTGTGCTTTGCTTTTTACACTTTTCGGGGTGTCTATTTTGGCATTTGGGCTTATTCGCATGGTCCCCGGAGACCCTGTACTAGTGATGTTAGGAGAGCGAGGAGCAGATCCTAAGGTTTATGCTCAAATGAAACAAACTATGGGTTTAGACCAACCTATCCACATACAATATTTAAAGTTTATTAAAGGAGCCTTGCGAGGTGACTTAGGTGCCTCTATGCGTTCGAATGTTCCTGTCACCGAAGAGTTTTTTGATCGCTTCCCTGCTACATTAGAGTTAGGCCTAGCAGGTCTTCTTTGGGCTGTCTTATTAGGCATTCCCTTAGGTGTATTTGTAGCTGTCAAAAGAAATTCCTTTTGGGATTATACTGTGATGACAGGAGCTTTGTTGGGTTATTCTATGCCTATTTTTTGGTGGGGCTTGATGCTGATTCTATGGTTTTCTATAGGTTTTGGTCTAACACCTGTTTCTGGCCGTATAGATGTTATGTATGAATTTCCAAAAATGACAGGTTTCTTTTTAATTGATACCCTTTTTGCTCCACGTGATGGAGCTTTCTTAAGTGCTTTACGACATTTGATTTTACCTGCTGTTGCTCTTGGTACTATTCCTCTTGCAGTGATCACTCGTATGACAAGGTCTAGTATGCTAGAGGTCTTAGGCGAAGATTATATTCGGACAGCTAAATCTAAGGGATTGACACATCTTCAAATTATTGCTGTCCATGGTTTAAGGAATGCCTTAATCCCTATTGTGACAGTGATTGGTTTGATGTTAGGAACTATCGTCACAGGAGCTATTTTGACAGAGACAATTTTCGCTTGGCCAGGTATTGGCAGATGGTTAGTCCAAAGTGTAGAAGCAAGAGATTATCCAGTGATCCAAGGTGGTATTTTATTAATTGCCACAATGATTATGTTAATTAATATGATGGTTGATATTGTGTATATCTTTATTAACCCTAAAATTAGAGATATTTAAGTTAGAGGTATTTAAAATTAGAGACATTTAAAACTAGAGACATTTAAAACTCTAAAAGTCTGCATCTAGAGTAAAGATTTGATTGGCTTGATTGACCATAACACCAGCTTTCTGATAATCACCGACCTTTTTTTCAAAAAAATTGGTTTTGCCCTGCAAAGAAATCAGCTCCATCCAATCAAATGGGTTTGTGACCTTATAAAACTTATTTAAACCTAAAGACAACAAAAGACGATCTAAACATCCATTTTTTTAAAAAAAGATTTGATTTTATAACAGCATATATCTAAAAAGTCCAGCCGTTATTTTCACTCAAAATGCATCATGCCGTCTTTTGCACTTGAAATGAACCACACATCTGTTTCCCTAAAATTGAACTAGCCTCTGGCTACTTTTGGGCAGTTAGCCCGACGACTGTCGTCGTCGATCAAAGGCTAACTCCCTCAAAAGCTTGTTCAATTTTAGGAAGAAGGATGTCCTCATTTTTTTACTTCATATTAAGGAAAAAGATTTCCTTCTGATGTTTGCTCTGACAGCTATCGCTGTCCAAAAAGAGCAATGTCGTTGGTTCACTAAAAGTAAACTAGCCTTTGTTTCACTCAAAGTGAACTGGCCTCTGGCCACTTTTGGACAATGACCGCAAAGGCTTTCGCCTTTGACAAAATGGTCATTGCCTCAAAAGCCTGTTCACTTTGAGTAAGAAGGATATCATCGTCTCTTAACTACATGTTAAGGGTTTGTTTCACTAAAAGTAAACTGACCTCTGGTCACTTTTGGGCAATCAGCCCGACGGCTCTCGCCGTCGATCAAAGGCTGATTGCCTCAAAAGTCCGTTTACTTTTAGTAGGGAGGATCTCCTCGTCTCTTAACTACATGTTAAGGAAAAAGTTCCTTTATTGCATTGAGCTTGCTCTTAAGGTAATAAAAGCACTTTTTCCCTAACATGGTGTAGAGGAGTAAAAGGATCCTCCTCTACTCAAAATAAATGGATTTTCTAGGCAGTTAGCCTTTGATGACGGCGGTAGCCGTCGGGCTAACTGCCAGAAAACATGCCAGAGGCATGATGCATTTTGAGTGAAAAAAAATGAGGACTTCGGAAGGCTCCCACTGCCCTATCCTCAAATAAAAACAAAATAGAAAAAGCAGAATCGAAGGGTGGCGGGTGGGGTTAGGGATAAGGGAGGTTATCCTTGTCTCTTTACACGATGTTAAGGAAAAAGTGCTTTCTTACACCTTTTGACTGCAATGACTACCGTCGTCGATCAAAGGCTGGCAACCTCAAAAATCCGTTTACTTTAAGGTGCAACACAGCTTTAAGAAAGTCAAAAAAATACATGGATTTATAAAAAAGAAACAATCTTGTATCATCCAGTGGGTTTAATAGAATGGTTTGTAAAGTTTCGATGTTTGAGACTTCAAAGAAGGCATGGCAATCAATACAAGACTAAAGGATGATATTAAAGCCTCATCGCCAAAATTGTTTTGAAGGTGTAATAATCATCAGTTTCTTTTTCTCTGTTATAATCCAAGCATCATGATGCGTGTTGCTTTGTGCTCCAATTAAAAACTTTACATTCCTATAACCTATATTCTCTATCTTTGTCCATCTATTTCCCAATATAGGGATGATATTAGGTGGAGCTACACGTCTGACAAGTGCAGAATTATATACTAAAAGACAATCAAAATCTTCTCTTCTTTCAGGTGCCCGGTCTTGATTCATGCATGAATTACCTATATTTGTTGAAGTTCCGGTTCGCAGAGGACCTGTGTAAGGTGTTGCTGTTATGGCCACCTTTGTTGCCTCGTTGACGTTAAAAGGATGTCCATACTTTTGACCACTTCTCCATCCTGTATTATAATAATAAACACCCTTTGGTTTATATCCTAACTGTGAAAAGTTGGCCGTACCCCATCCATATTTGATGATAAATACCTTTTCCATTGTGTAAAGTGTCGATAAAGAAAGTTTAGCCTCTCCCTGTCTGGCCTTCATTTTGTATTTTTGATATTGTGGGATTGCCACAACACTTAAAAGACCAATAATAGCCACGACGACCATTAATTCAATTAAACTAAAACCTTTTTGATTTGATCTGTCCATAACACCATTATGTCCATATACCTACGTCATTTATGACGTAGGTGGAGTTCATTTCCAGTGACCTAGTGATTTCAATAAGTTAGTACTGTGACTTTTGTATAAAAGTTACAATTTGAAAGAGTAAAAAACAGGCAAATTTTTGCAAGAAAATTGTCTTGAAAAATCAAACAAAGCAAAAGTTATAAAACACAAATGAAAATTTATTGTTTGTTTTGCTGATCTTATGTTTTTAAGATTAGTAAAGTCTTTCAAGATGATACAAAAATTTAAAAAAGTGATTCTTTTTGATACAAAATGTCATTTTTTTTGATTTTTTTTAACAAAAATATAAAGTTTTATGTCATAATAAACGATAAGAATTGTGTTAGACGAAAAATTAGAAATTTCTAAAGTCGACCTAAAAAAGTCTAACAATTACAAACACTTAATACTGTAACTTTTATACAAAAGTTACAGTATTAAGTGACCGAAATTACTTGATTTCTAATTTTCAAATACCTTTTAAATACCCTTTTCCTAACCTTTTAGAAAAAAAATCTAAAAAGACGAACATCTTATTTTCTTAACATGGTGTTCATCCGGGATCTGGGATCTGGGATCCCGGGATCGGACAAACCGGCATCAGGTCCCAGATCCCGGGATGCCAGATTGCTTGATCCCGGATCCCGGGAGTGAAATAAATATAAGTCCTGAGTTTGATAGCCTGCAAAAATAAAGTTGAGTAAAATCGGTGGGTTATGAGTCGAAAGGGATTTTGTGCCACTAGGATTTTTTACAAAATCCCAAAAATTCAAACTTGCAAATCCCTCTAACACCTATAAATAAAGCATTCTCAAAAAAAAAGATATCCACATATCGCAAATCAACTGTCAAACTCAGGACAAGTGTCTATTATAAATAATCATTTTACCAATGCCATTGGCAAAATAGTCATTGCCTCAAAAATCTATGCATTTTGAGTAGAGAAGGATCCCTTTATTCTTTTACACCATGTTAAGGAAAATTTCTTTTATTACCTCAAGAGCAAGCGGATTACGAATGAAACTCTTTTTCCTTAACATTTCACTCAAAATGAACTGGCCTCTGGCCACTTTTGGGTAGCCAGCCCGACGGCTCACGCCGTCGATCAAAGGCTGGCTACCTCAAAAGCTTGTTCATTTTGAGTAGAGAAGGATCCCTTTATTCTTTTACACCATGTTAAGGAAAATTTCTTTTATTACCTCAAGAGCAAGCGGATTACGAATGAAACTCTTTTTCCTTAACATTTCACTCAAAATGAACTGGCCTCTGGCCACTTTTGGGTAGCCAGCCCGACGGCTCACGCCGTCGATCAAAGGCTGGCTACCTCAAAAGCTTGTTCATTTTGAGTAGAGAAGGAGCCTTTTATTCCTTTACACCATGTTAAGGAAATTTTTCTTTTATTGTCTTAAGAGCAAGCGGGTCTGCGAATGAAACTCTTTTTCCTTAACATTTCACTCAAAATGAACTGGCCTCTGGCCACTTTTGGGTAGCCAGCCCGACGGCTCACGCCGTCGATCAAAGGCTGGCTACCTCAAAAGCTTGTTCATTTTGAGTAGAGAAGGATCCCTTTATTCTTTTACACCATGTTAAGGAAAATTTCTTTTATTACCTCAAGAGCAAGCGGATTACGAATGAAACTCTTTTTCCTTAACATTTCACTCAAAATGAACTGGCCTCTGGCCACTTTTGGGTAGCCAGCCCGACGGCTCACGCCGTCGATCAAAGGCTGGCTACCTCAAAAGCTTGTTCATTTTGAGTAGAGAAGGATCCCTTTATTCTTTTACACCATGTTAAGGAAAAATTCTTTTATTGCCTCAAGAGCAAGCAGTTTGCGAATAAAACTCTGTTTCCCTAACATGGTGTTAAGAGACGAAAAGATCCTCCTTACTCAAAGTGAACAGGCTTTCTAGGCGATGACCATTTTATCGACGGCGAGAGCCGTCATGGTCATCGCCAGAAAGTGGCCAGAGGCCAGTTCACTTTGAGTGAAACAGAGGCTGGTTTATTTTTAGTGAAAGAGATAAGAAGGCGAATAGCCTTCGGCTGGCAACCCAAAAGTGACCAGAGGTCAGTTTACTTTTAGTGAAACAGTTGACTTTTCTTGACATATCCCACAAAATAATCTAATATAATATATAAAGAAGAACTTTTTATTCTGATATATAGTTCAACAATTAGCACACGGGGGAAAAATGAGTTACTTGGTTTTGTGGGAGAGAATAGATAAATATTTTAAACAGCATGGCATGATCACTTTTATTGTTCTATGTATGTTTATTTTACTTTTGTATTTAACTTATCAAGTAAGTAATCATATCCCTACAGAGATTAAAGAGCTTAGGGTAGAGCTTAAAGAAGACATTAAAGGGCTTAGGATAGAGCTTAAAGAAGACATTAAAGAACTTAGGATAGAGCTTAAAGAAGACATTAAAGAAATTAAAAATGGGCAAGATATGATCATTAATCATTTACTTAATAATAATAAAAAAGGTCAATAAAAAAACACTTTCCTCACTGATTCTGCCGATAAAAATAATGCCGTTCGACTCATAACCTACTGATTTTAATCAACTTTATTTTTGCTGGCTATCAAACTCAGGATTTATTTTGAGTGAACCAAAGGAACTTTTTCCTTAACATCGTGTAAAGAGAAAAAAGGATCCTCCCTACTCAAAATAAATGGATTTTCTAGGCAGTTAGCCTTTGATCGACGACGATAGTCGTCGGGCTAACTGCCAGAAAACATGCCAGAGGCATGATGCATTTTGAGTGAAAATGACGGCTGGTTTACTTTTAGTGAAAAATATGAAGAAGAACTTTTTATTCTGTATAGTTCAGGGGCAATTAGCACACGGGGGAAAAATGAGTTACTTGGTTTTGTGGGAGAAAATAGATAAATATTTTAAACAGCATGGCATGATCACTTTTATTGTCCTATGTATGTTTATTTTACTTTTTTACTTAACTTATCAAGTAAGTAATCATATCCCTACAGAGATTAGAGAGGTTAAAGAAGACATTAAAGAAGTTAAGATAGAGCTTAAAGAAGACATTAAAGAGCTTAGGATAGAGGTTAAAGAAGACATTAAAGAGCTTAGGATAGAGCTTAAAGAAGACATTAAAGAAATTAAAAATGGGCAAGATATGATCATTAATCATTTACTTAACAATAATAAAAAAGGTCAATAAAAAAACAATCTCCCCACTGATTCCGCCGATAAAAATAATGCCGTTCGACTCATAACTCACTGTTCAACTTTATTTTTGCTGGCTATCAAACTCAGGAGCTTGAAGAGGCTTGCAGAGACTAAATCCCCCGACAGGCTCTTGGCATAGGACAGCTTCCATAAGGGGGATCAGCAGACTGTCTGCAACGAGGATTAAACTGTGTACATTTTAACTGGACATGTATGTGATTGTGATGACCTGAAATAGGACACAGCTGTGTTAAAACAGGGCATTGCTCTTTAAGCTTGCCATCTCTTTCTGCTAGATGCACCAAATAATCTTTGACCTTTTGATCAACATGGTATTTATTGACAATATTGGTTGAAGACATCACTTGCAATAAATACATGGTCAACTGAGCGTCTCTTTCCGTCATAATAAATTCTCGTCCATTATAAACACTCCAAAACCTTTGTGTCTGGGGATTGGCATGAGGGTAAGCTATATCTAAATCTAAACCATTTTGATGTGTTTTATGACCTCTCATTTTGCCTCCATGTCTGAGTGAAGACCTATTAACTACAATAAAGTGATTTGGAAATGCCCTTTTAAAATAAGGCCCAATAGTTCTAAAAAAGTAATTTGTAATAGAAGCTACAAAACGTTTTTCTATGTTAGCTTGACTATAATCTATCCATTTGATCCCATGTACAGCATCAATAAGAGGTACTCCTTGATTAAGTCTGCCACCACTTCGCATACCACGTGCTTGATCTTGTCCTACTGCACCATTGGCCAGTTCATCACGATAACCATCTATCAAAGGACCATGTAGCATACCCATCGCTATTTGTACCTCTACAGCTTCTGAAGCAACATCAAACTTTTCTTCTGTGGTGATGACAGGTTGAGGAATTCGGCTTTGAACATTAGGATTAGAGGTTGCACTTTCAACATCTGGATTAGAGCTTACAGGATGGGATGCATCTCTAGTATCAGAAACTACATCTACTCCTTGAGCAGTAACAGGTGGATCTTGTGGTGATACATCTTCAGGAGTAGGAGGAGGATATTCTTGTTTATTAGCATCTTCTCTCATTTGATTTAAAAGTGTTTTCATTCTAGCATTTCTTTGTTGCATAAAGTCAGTATATTTTTTCATATCTTGCGAGTTAGGGGCTAGGATCACAAGAGGCTGTGATGGAAGTGGAGCTAGAACCTCAGGTTGATCTGTACCTATATTTTGGCGTATTTCTTCTTGAATAGCTTCAACAGATACTCCTTCGTGTATTCTTTCTCTTGCTTGCCTTGTTTGTTGATTTTGTTCTTTGACTTCATCTGCTGTTGGAATCGGAAGCCTCTGAATAGCTTGTATGTTTGTAGGAGGTCTATTGGCATATTCCGCAGGGAGTTCATCACCACCTTCTTCAGCATGTTCCTCTAAAACGCTTGCATGCACAGGCTGTGGCACATCATCATTATCATTATTATCATCATCATCATCATCATGATCATGCCCATGATCATGCCCATCATCTCTTGAGCCTTCTTGTGAAGTATGAGGAGAAGACGCCACCTCTTGTGAAACTTCCACTTGCTCTACTGTTGGACTTTCTGGTGTATGACTAGCAGGTACCTCATGTACGTCTGGTTGAGATGGAGTTTGAGTACCTTCATCTCTGTCTGTTGCAGGACTAGGGCTGTCATCTACATCTTCTGTAGGGGTGCTATCTATGTTTGCAGAGCTATCTTCTGTAGGCGTGATAGATTCCACTTGATACCTGACAATCTGGCCACTTAAGTCTCTATAATAAATATCTAAGACAACATGTAAACAATCTTCTGTATCAAGACAAAGGGCGACTCCTACAACTAAGGGATTGGGTGTTATTTGAAACATATCAGCTGTACCATCTTGCAACAATACACCCATGAGATCAATTTCTGCTTCTTGTCCATTAGAGTGTATTTTCAAAGTAGCAATTAAGTTTTGTCCTTCAAGTCTGTGTTCTTGTATAGAGACATCTTCTATATAAACACCTGTTCTGTCTGAAGCTCTGTCTGAAGATGACAGATCATCATCATACATTGAACTGGAAGAACCTAGTGGTAAATCAGCAGGTTGGGTAGTAGATAAATCAGTATGATCAGCATAAGGACGAGCTTCTCTTTCGATATAACGTCGAGTACTAACAGCTATACGTTGTCCTTGTCTGCGGTGATGAGGTTGACTGAGCTGTTGAGTTTCTTTGATAATGGGATTTGTCGGCATAAGAGGATTGTCTTTTTGTCCACAGGAAGGCAAAACTATTAAAGCAAATAAACCCAATAAAATAGTCAGACCTAGAAATAAATATTTATATAAACTTTTTAATTTATTCTTCATAATAATATAAATAGCAAGAATAATACCATGTTTTTGTGCTATTGGGCTTAAAAATAGTGGGTTTGAGAGCTTATTGAATGGAATATAAGAGTACGAACTTCTAATGGACAAAAAACGTCAGACACTGTTTATTTTATAATCATATAAAATTTTATAAAAATATATAAGTCATTATGAAAATATTATGCTAAAATAAAAGTATTGAGTATTTGATAAAAGACAAAAAAGATTAAGGATAGTGCTATCTCATAGAAATATATGTATCAAAATGAGATAAGAAAAATATAAGAGGGTGTATGGTATTCATTAAAAAAACCACATATAAATTATTAAGGAAACTTGATTGTGATAATGAAGCTGGCTTTGTCGGCATGTTATTGGTGATGATGATCTCTGTGGCTATATTTTCTATGCTCAGTTCAGTGCATATTTACACCATCAATCATGCCAGATATCAGACAAAGATTAAAGAAGCTTACATTATGCAGACAGAGATGGAAAACTTTGCTGTGATCCTTAAGGCTGCTTATGAAGAAGGTAAAACAAGTTGCACTCCTCCTAATTGTTGTAATTTCAACGTTGACTTTGCACTTGAACTTGGATGTAGGATCCCTATCCGTACTCCATCTCCTTATCCTGCTTCTCGTTGTTTAAAATCATCTTCTGGTCGGGAATATTGCTTAGTTCATTTAGAAGGAGCAGGTGGATCAGCAGCACCAACAAATGCTGAAAATGCACCAGTAACCACAAGTACAATACCAGCTCCTTCACCCCTTTTAACTGATGTTAAGGATAAATGCACTGCTACACCTGCACCCTCTCCTCCTAACTGTGAGGAAACACAATACACTGCTGACTGTCACAATAAGTGTAAAGAACTTGCAACAAAGACTATGGATTCACCACAACAAACAATTTACAATAAATGTTGTGGGGCTGGTGTGCAGGTCTTAAATTGTGAAGGTAATAAGTCAAATTGTGATAATTATGAAGCTTCTTCAACACTATCATCACAACACAAAATGTTTTGTGAAATTTGTGAAATGTCTCATAATAGTATTAATGAAAGTGTCTTTACTTATTATGTTTGTCCCAAAGATAAAATAACTAGTTGTGTGGGAGGGATAAGGACTGTGGCTTCACCTTCACTTATTCCCAGAAGTGATGAACTCTACATGCAGAGTTTTCGCCTTGTTCCAGATTAATTTGACTTGCTGTTAACGAGCTTGTAGGATAACTTATTGTTGTCTTGTATTTTTTAGCATTTTGAAAGCAATAAGATATTATATAGTTGATGGCATGAATGATGTGCAAAACAAAGAATAAATATAAAGTATTTGAGTCGTACATTTTTAATCCATATCTTCATTTGCATCCATTCTGTTATTTGCAAGCACAAAATATTAAACAAAAAAATAACTTAAACCTATTACATTTATGAAATAAAATCATTATAGATTCCATTTCAATAAAGAAAAAATTTTAAAGAAAACAATAAAATTATCTTTTAGAGATGTTTATAATAGTAGATGAGGAATTTATCTTTCATACCACAAGGTCAAATATGATCAGAGGTTTCAATATTTTATGATAAGAAGCCTGCAATATCTGTGGGGGTGGTAGTTAAGTTGGTTATAACGCCGGCCTGTCACGCCGGAGGCCGCGGGTTCGAGTCCCGTCCACCCCGCCATTTGTCTCACTAAAAATAAACCAGCCGTTTGTTTCACTCAAAATAAATCATGCCTCTGGCATGTTTTCTGGCAGTTAGCCCGACGGCTACCGCCGTCGATTAAAGGCTAACTGCCTAGAAAATTCATTTATTTTGAGTAGAGAGGATCCTTTTATTCCTTTACACCATGTTAAGGAAAAAGTTCCTTCATCTGCTGCTGGCAACCTCAAAAGTCCGTTTACTTTTAGTAGGAAGTTAGTTGTTTCACTAAAAGTAAACTAGCCTCTGGCTACTTTTGGATAGCCAGCCCGACGGCTACCGCCGTCGATCAAAGGCTGGCTATCTCAAAAGTCCGTTTACTTTTAGTAGGAAGTTAGTTGTTTCACTCAAAATGAGCCACACCTCTGGTGTGTTTTTTGATGTTGCCTGCAAAGGCTTTCGCCTTTGACAAAATGGTCATCGTCTCAAAAGCCTGTTCACTTTGAGTAAGGAGGATCCCTTCGTTTTTTTACACCATGTTAAGGAAACAAGACGTTCATTTTTTTGTTTTTTTTATTTTCTTTTAGATTCTGCATAATTTTCAAAAAAGCATAAATATTATGAGGGGAGGCGGGAGCAGGCTGAAGATCTTCCGCAGACCCGCTTGCTCTCCAAAAGCAAGCGAAGGTTGAGGACTTCGGAAGCCTGCACCCGCATTCCACTCATAAAAAACATACAAATAGAAAAGCAGAATCAAAGGGTGGCGGGTGGGGTTAGGGATAATCCTTTGGATGCCCCGGATCCCAGAAAAAATCAACACGATGTTAAGGAAACAAGATGTTTGTTTCCCGTCGACAAAATGGTCATTGCCTCAAAAGCCTGACCACTTTTAGTGAAACGAATAAGAGTTCATGGGTTACTCTGGTGGTTTTTGTTTAGTTAATTCATTAGATAAATGTTGATTCAATAAATTTAATATATCCCTATAGTTTTGATTATTTTCTTTTACCATGTCGTCAACTTTTTTCTCAAGCTTACTGATCTGTGTAGGTATATGATTGTATACTTGTTCTTGGATAGGCTTAATTGTAGCAACCAGTAGATCTCTTAAGTTATTTTCTGATTGGTTTACCAATTCCCTTAAGTTATTCTCTGATTGGTTTACCTGTTCCTTTAAGCTATTTACCAGTTCTTTTAAGTTATTTTCTGATTGGTTTACCAATTCCCTTAAGTTATTTTCTGATTTGTCTATCCGTTCATTTAATTTATTTTCTGATTTGTCTATCCGTTCATTTAATCTATTTTCTGATTGAGTTGTCCTTTTCACCGCTCTATCATAAAGAAAAAAGCCCATAAAAGATATAGCCATGATTGTCGGTAGGTCTAAATATTCAACTATCTTTAAAATAAATTCATAGAAACCCATAATGTCCTCCTTCGTTATACCATCACCTTATCAATATAAAAAAGCATCCCACTAGCTATATTGGTAAGCCTTTTTAGGTTTTCTGTATTTTCTTTAGCCATTTCTTCTCTTATAAAAGAGTTCATGGTTTACTCTGGTGGTTTTTGTTTAGTTAATTCATTAGATAAATGTTGATTCAATAAATTTAATATATCCCTATAGTTTTGATTATTTTCTTTTATCATGTTGTCAACTTTTTTCTCAAGCGTACTGATCTGTGTAGGTATATGATTGTATACTTGTTCTTGGATAGGCTTAATTGTAGCAGTCAGTAAATCCCTTAAGTTATTTTCTGATTGCTTTACTAATTCCCTTAAGTTATTTTCCAGTCGGTCTATCCGTTCATTTAAGTTATTCTCTGATTTGTTTACTAATTCCCTTAAGTTATTTTCTGATTTGTCTATCCGTTCATTTAATCTATTTTCTGATTGAGTTGTCCTTTTCACCGCTCTATCATAAAGAAAAAAGCCCATAAAAGATATAGCCATGATTGTTGGTAGGTCTAAATATTCAACTATCTTTAAAATAAATTCATAGAAACCCATAATGTCCTCCTTCGTTATACCATCACCTTATCAATATAAAAAAGCATCCCACTAGCTATATTGGTAAGCCTTTTTAGGTTTTCTGTATTTTCTTTAGCCATTTCTTCTCTTATAAAAGAGTCCATGGTTTACTCCGGTGGTTTCTGTTTAGTTAGTTCATTAGATAAATGTTGATTCAATAAATTTAATATATTCTTATAGTTTTGATTATTTTCTTTTATCATGTCGTCAACTTTTTTCTCAAGCTTATTGATCTGTGTAGGTATATGATTGTATACTTGTTCTTGGATAGGCTTAATTGTAGCAGTCAGTAAATCTCTTAAGTTATTTTCTGATTGGCTTATCCGTTCATTTAAGTTATTCTCTGATTTGTTTACTAATTCCCTTAAGTTATTTTCTGATTTGTCTATCCGTTCATTTAATCTATTTTCTGATTGAGTTGTCCTTTTCACCGCTCTATCATAAAGAAAAAATCCCATAAAAGATATAGCCATGATTGTCGGTAGGTCTAAATATTCAACTATCTTTAAAATAAATTCATAGAAACCCATAATGTCCTCCTTCGTTATACCATCACCTTATCAATATAAAAAAAGCATCCCACTAGCTATATTGGTAAGCCTTTTTAGGTTTTCTGTATTTTCTTTAGCCATTTCTTCTCTTATAAAAGAGTTCATGGTTTACTCCGGTGGTTTTTGTTTAGTTAGTTCATTAGATAAATGTTGATTCAATAAATTTAATATATCCCTATAGTTTTGATTATTTTCTTTTACCATGTCGTCAACTTTTTTCTCAAGCTTACTGATCTGTGTAGGTATATGATTGTATACTTGTTCTTGGATAGGCTTAATTGTAGCAACCAGTAGATCTCTTAAGTTATTTTCTGATTGGTTTACTAATTCCCTTAAGTTATTTTCTGATTGGTTTACTAATTCCCTTAAGTTATTCTCTGATTGGTTTACCTGTTCCTTTAAGCTATTTACCAGTTCTTTTAAGTTATTTTCTGATTTGTCTATCCGTGTCATCGCTCTATCATAAAAAAACAAGCCAACACCAACTATACCTATAATTGTCCATACGTCTAAAGTTTCAAATGCCTTTAAAACAAATTCATAGAAACCCATAATGTCCTCCTTTGTTATACCATCACCTTATCAATATAAAAAAAGCATCCAACTAGCTATATTGGCAAGCCTTTTTAGGTTTTCTGTATTTTCTTTAGCCATTTCTTCTCTTATAAAAGAGTTCATGGTTTACTCCGGTGGTTTCTGTTTAGTTAATTCATTAGATAAATGTTGATTCAATAAATTTAATATATCCTTATAGTTTTGATTATTTTCTTTTACCATGTCGTCAACTTTTTTCTCAAGCTTACTGATCTGTGTAGGTATATGATTGTATACTTGTTCTTGGATAGGCTTAATTGTAGCAGTCAGTAGATCTCTTAATTTATTTTCTGATTGGTTTACTAATTCCCTTAAGTTATTCTCTGATTGGTTTACCTGTTCCTTTAAGCTATTTACCAGTTCTTTTAAGTTATTCTCTGATTTGTCTATCCGTGTCATCGCTCTATCATAAAAAAACAAGCCAACACCAACTATACCTATAATTGTCCATACGTCTAAAGTTTCAAATGCCTTTAAAACAAATTCATAGAAACCCATAATGTCCTCCTTTGTTATACCATCACCTTATCAATATAAAAAAAGCATCCAACTAGCTATATTGGCAAGCCTTTTTAGGTTTTCTGTATTTTCTTTAGCCATTTCTTCTCTTATAAAAGAGTCCATAGCTTACTCCGGTGGTTTCTGTTTAGTTAGTTCATTAGATAAATGTTGATTCAATAAATTTAATATATCCTTATAGTTTTGATTATTTTCTTTTATCATGTTGTCAACTTTTTTCTCAAGCTTACTGATCTGTGTAGGTATATGATTGTATACTTGTTCTTGGATAGGCTTAATTGTAGCAACCAGTAGATCTCTTAAGTTATTTTCCAGTCGGTCTATCCGTTCATTTAATCTATTTTCTGATTGGTTTACCAATTCCCTTAAGTTATTTTCTGATTTGTCTATCCGTTCATTTAATTTATTTTCTGATTGGTTTATTCGTTCATTTAATTTATTTTCTGATTTGTCTATCCGTTCATTTAATCTATTTTCTGATTGAGTTGTCCTTTTCACCGCTCTATCATAAAGAAAAAAGCCCATAAAAGATATAGCCATGATTGTCGGTAGGTCTAAATATTCAACTATTTTTAAAATAAATTCATAGAAACCCATAATGTCCTCCTTCGTTATACCATCACCTTATCAATATAAAAAAGCATCCCACTAGCTATATTGGTAAGCCTTTTTAGGTTTTCTGTATTTTCTTTAGCTATTTCTTCTCTTATAAAAGAGTCCATGGTTTACTCCGGTGGTTTTTGTTTAGTTAGTTCATTAGATAAATGTTGATTCAATAAATTTACTATATCCTTATAGTTTTGATTATTTTCTTTTATCATGTTGTCAACTTTTTTCTCAAGCGTACTGATCTGTGTAGGTATATGATTATATACTTGTTCTTGGATAGGCTTAATTGTAGCAGTCAGTAATTCCCTTAAGTTATTCTCTGATTTGTTTACTAATTCCCTTAAGTTATTCTCTGATTGGTTTACCTGTTCCTTTAAGCTATTTACCAGTTCTCTTAAGTTATTTTCTGATTGGTCTATCCGTTCATTTAATCTATTTTCTGATTTGTCTATCCGTTCATTTAATCTATTTTCTGATTGAGTTGTCCTTTTCACCGCTCTATCATAAAGAAAAAATCCCATAAAAGATATAGCCATGATTGTCGGTAGGTCTAAATATTCAACTATCTTTAAAATAAATTCATAGAAACCCATAATGTCCTCCTTCGTTATACCATCACCTTATCAATATAAAAAAAGCATCCCACTAGCTATATTGGTAAGCCTTTTTAGGTTTTCTGTATTTTCTTTAGCCATTTCTTCTCTTATAAAAGAGTTCATGGTTTACTCCGGTGGTTTTTGTTTAGTTAGTTCATTAGATAAATGTTGATTCAATAAATTTAATATATCCCTATAGTTTTGATTATTTTCTTTTACCATGTCGTCAACTTTTTTCTCAAGCTTACTGATCTGTGTAGGTATATGATTGTATACTTGTTCTTGGATAGGCTTAATTGTAGCAACCAGTAGATCTCTTAAGTTATTTTCTGATTGGTTTACCTGTTCCTTTAAGCTATTTACCAGTTCTTTTAAGTTATTTTCTGATTGGTCTATCCGTTCATTTAATCTATTTTCTGATTGGTTTACCAATTCCCTTAAGTTATTCTCTGATTTGTCTATCCGTTCATTTAACTTATTTTCTGATTTGTCTATTCGTTCATTTAATCTATTTTCTGATTTGTCTATCCGTTCATTTAAGTTATTTTCTGATTTGTCTATCCGTTCATTTAATCTATTTTCTGATTGAGTTGTCCTTTTCACCGCTCTATCATAAAGAAAAAATCCCATAAAAGATATAGCCATGATTGTTGGTAGATCTAAATATTCAACTATTTTTAAAATAAATTCATAGAAACCCATAATGTCCTCCTTCGTTATACCATCACCTTATCAATATAAAAAAAGCATCCCACTAGCTATATTGGTAAGCCTTTTTAGGTTTTCTGTATTTTCTTTAGCCATTTCTTCTCTTATAAAAGAGTTCATGGTTTACTCCGGTGGTTTTTGTTTAGTTAGTTCATTAGATAAATGTTGATTCAATAAATTTAATATATCCCTATAGTTTTGATTATTTTCTTTTACCATGTCGTCAACTTTTTTCTCAAGCTTACTGATCTGTGTAGGTATATGATTGTATACTTGTTCTTGGATAGGCTTAATTGTAGCAACCAGTAGATCTCTTAAGTTATTTTCTGATTGGTTTACCTGTTCCTTTAAGCTATTTACCAGTTCTTTTAAGTTATTTTCTGATTGGTCTATCCGTTCATTTAATCTATTTTCTGATTGGTTTACCAATTCCCTTAAGTTATTCTCTGATTTGTCTATCCGTTCATTTAACTTATTTTCTGATTTGTCTATTCGTTCATTTAATCTATTTTCTGATTTGTCTATCCGTTCATTTAATCTATTTTCTGATTGAGTTGTCCTTTTCACCGCTCTATCATAAAGAAAAAATCCCATAAAAGATATAGCCATGATTGTTGGTAGGTCTAAATATTCAACTATCTTTAAAATAAATTCATAGAAACCCATAATGTCCTCCTTCGTTATACCATCACCTTATCAATATAAAAAAAGCATTAAAAAGTGCATAATCATAAAATATTATCTAAAGCCCGTCTAGCAAAAAACACCAGGAACATACTATTTATGTATCGTCAGAGTTTAGTCTGACTTTAATCAAAATTGTATAGAGTTGGTTTTATTTTGTAGCTTTGGCATTTAACAATAGCTTTAAAATCTCTGTATGTCCTTTTTCACTAACTCACATCTTTTTAAAGTATAAAAAGCCGTCTTAAGCATCAATATCAATAAAGTCGGCTACGTAATTATCTTACTATGAAACAACATTAAAGTCAAGTCTTTTTTATCTGCCAGATCCCGTATCCCGGGAGTGAAACAGAGGCTAGTTCAATTTTAGTGAGACAAACGCGGTCATTGCCCAAAAACATGGGTGTAAGAATGAACTTTTTCCTTAACATGTGGTCAAGAGACAAAGAGATCCTTCCTACTCAAAGTGAACAGACTTTTGAGACAATGACCATTTTGCCAACGGCGAAAGCCGTTGCGGTCATTGTCCAAAAGTGGCCAGAGGCCAGTTCACTTTGAGTGAACCAATGGCATTGCTCTTTTTGGACAGCGATAGCTGTCAGAGCAATGTCCAAAAGTAGCCAGAGGCTAGTTTACTTTTAGTGAAAATCAAATGAGGCAATGACCATTTTGTCAACGGCGTAAGCCGTTGCGGTCGAAAGGTGTAAGAAAGAACTTTTTCCTTAACATGGTGTCAATTCGGGATCCGGAATCCGAGATCCGGGATCAGGTAACCCGGCAACCCGGCAAAAAAAAACTTTTTCCTTAACATGGTGTCAAAAAGCAAGAGGATCCTTTCTACTAAAAGTAAACGGACTTTTGAGACATTGCTCTTTTTGGACAGCGATAGCTGTCAGAGCAATGTCCAAAAGTAGCCAGAGGCTAGTTTACTTTTAGTGAAAAAAAATGTAGAGCTTTTTGGGTTGACTCAATGGCTTGTTTATATTGCTGATATACAAAATCATCATAGATTTCCATATCTACAAGGATTGTCCGGGTGCCTTCATTTTCAGGTGTGGTAGGGTCATCATTGTACAAATAAAACAAATTCGAACCAAAAGTATTACCATAAACACCATATTGACTAAAACCATTGGCATCTCGATGTGTTGTATCATACCACTTTTCCCAAGTGACAGACCTACGCTCAAAAATATTGGGATTAGTTATAACAGAAATAGGCACTTCTTGACTTAAAGAACGCAAAGTTTTTTTAGCACCTTCATCTAGTATTTCAAAAAGTGTTTGAGGAGTTGCATTTTTAAAATGACATATTGTATCTAAGGAACTCGCGTTTGATTCCTCAACAATCCTTTCTAATATCTTTATCCGATTTGTATAGCTCTCAAAACCATCTTGAAAAGGGACTATATTCCAATCAGAGATAGAAAAATGCATAATAGGTACAACATGTGTCGGAGAAGACATATCTTGCAAATGATGAATAGCTTGCCCTAATAAATAAAAATATTGTTTGTCATCTGACTGCTGATTGTTCCCCCAGGATGGATAAAGGTCACCTTGATTTATAGTGTCAATCAAGTCCTCTTGACTGTAATAAAGAGAGGGTGATGGTGGGTTTAAAGGACCCATCATCCGTTGCATAATGTTGTGTTGACATCTATGATCCCAAAATAAATCAAATGCACTGATTGTTTGTCTTTTCAGGTATCCTTGTAAAATTTGCTCAATATGTAAAATACGATAGCTAGAAGGACATCTATCAATTATATTAAACCATTTGGCATTTACATAAACATAAGGGTTATAAAAGTGGGAGTATTGTAGCATTTTGTTAAAGTAATAAGTGTCTTCTTGTAAATTAGCTTCAATAATTATATTAGATAGTTCTTCAAAGTCCTGCCCTCTTTGGATACTCGGTGATTCATATTGAAAACAAGTCGTAAATTCTTTAATGGCTATCTTGGTAAGCTCCGCATGGTCATTCAATGCAAGGCTGTATAAGTATGTAGGACTAGAAAAAATAAATAATATAATAAGTATTTGCATGATATTCCTTATTTAAATTATTATAATAAAAGGGGGTTTAAACAATATTTGTTATCTCAAAATTTATACCAAAGTTTTAAACCTAAAACAAAAAAGCAAAACTTTTTTAAAGTAAAAAAGTAAAGAAGAAACATAATTCTTTAATCTCATTTTTTATGGTGCATCTTTTATGGAACAACTCTTGCAAAAAGTCAATATAATGTTTCAAAACATTTTAAGGCAGACTTTTATATTTTTTTCAGTAACTATTGTTTTGTACTTTATTAAATTATTGCCTTGCCTTGCTTTTGAGCTTTCAGATTTCAAAATGTCTTTCCCTCATTCGCCAACTGATCTCACAAGCATTCGTAAATTTACTCAATTTCATTTATCTTTATCCATTCAGGACTTATCCGATCAATGGTCTGTCAACTTTTTAAACTCACAAGAATATATAAATATCGTCAAAGCTTTTGAGGTGTCAAATGCTATTTTATTGTACCAAACTCCTATTGCCACAAGTACATTGTTTGAGTTTATTGAAAACAAACATCAAATTTTTGAAAAATGGCCAGATCTTTTATTTGATTCTTCTCACTCTCATTTTCATAAGGTTCATAAGGATAGACACTTTATGATGTTATACTATCCGTCACAATCCTTAGAAGAACCTCATAGTGTAGAAGTTTGTCTTTTGGAAAAAGATTCTAAAATAGAAGATTCTTGCTTACATTTATCTCTAGTATCTTCCTTTGATCCCTCAAGGCTATTTATGATTCAAAGAGCATATAGAGATACCTTTCATTTAGCTGAAACTTTAAGAGCATTTTTAGAAGAAAAAAATATACCCCAAGGGGAATCTGTTTCACTCTATCTTGAAGATATCAATGTAAAAGAAAATTATTTTAAAATCGGCATTTTAACAACTCAAAAAAAATATGATCTTAAATTTGAAAGCCCATTGACTATTGAAACTTTAAGTCAAAATGATCATCAGTTGCATGCTCATTCTTTTGTTGCACTTCTTATAAGAGAGCAAGTCCCATTAGCTTTTCACGAAGCATCCCATGAAGTACTTCGAAGGGTTTTACTAGCAAATATCACTGGATTTGACTCTATTACATTATTTCCTCAACTGAAGTTTGTTGATGATCAATGGCTAACCATTGAAGGATCTGCCACTTATTTAGAGGATGTATTTGTACCATTTTTGACGAGAGAACATATTATATCCTATATGGCCCATGCTCTTGTAGGTCAAGTGATAGTAGATGTATTTGGAAGAAATCAACTCAAGGCCAATGGAGATTATGAACAAGCAAGAAGATTAGCCTATTATGCTATTGTGTGCTTAGGTCATTCAAATGCTATAAAATTAACTTGTCCAGATCATGATAATTATAATTCTATTTTTAATATTCTAGACACTTTAAATCTAAACCATGATATGAGACAGGCTATTGATTTAGAAGTAGAAAAGTGGATAGCTGATGTGACAGCTTTAACACAGGGTATTATTTTAAGTAACTTTGAATATCTCGCACAGCTCACTCGTTATCTTTTGAGAGATGGATCGCTAAATAATGAGCAATTGAGAAGTTTTTATACACAATATCCTATTGAAACATGGAATTTTGGAGAGCTTTTAAGTAAGGACCCTTCGGTCAGTCCCTGTAATTTTGAGAGAACTTTTCATAGGTTGTTAAGCAATGTGATTGAAGAAATGGCTAATATAATCATTCAAGAAAACAATAGAGAACGCCAAGTTATGCATATAGCTTATGAAGTACCTCTTTCTGAGTATAACCAATGGCTTCAAAGGCGACATAGGGTAAATGTCGAAAAAAATGTTGAAGATCTTTTATTTAAAACTTGGACAGAAAATATACAGATATTTACAAGTTATCCTTTTGAAACAGACACAAAGCTTCTTGAGATTCTTTATTTTCAAAATAGTCAAAGAGAAAAGAAATGGTTTCATTTTATTCCACCTTTTAGACACTTAATAAGGGATGATGAGGTGGTACGTCTTTTTCATATTCATTAAAAATGCCTTGTTATATAAATAACTTCTGCAAATTTCTATTTTATAGGTAAATTCTTTAAGGCTGTTTTGAGTGCTTTTTCAGGATGAACAACAAAGCCAAAGTGTTGCATGGTTTCTGCTAAAGCTTGAATAACTGCTAAAATATCTTCATTTTGTATATGCCCTATATGTCCTATACGTAAAACTTTATTATTTAATTCTCCTTGCCCGCTGGCAATTGTCATACGGTATTGATTGTAAAGATGATCTTTAATTGCATTCGCTCCAACATATTGACCTGATGAATTATGCCAATTTTTTAAAGTAAAAACTGTAAGGGTTAAACTGGGATTTTGAGGAAAGATTTGAAAACCTAAATGTGGAGCTACTGCTTTAAAAGTCTGTGCTATTTTAATATAGTGTTGCTTTGGATAAAGTTTATGATTGTGAAGTATCCAATGCAGTGCTTGGATATGAGGGATAGCAGAAGTAAACCGCGTCTGTCCTTTTTGATTAGCTTGATGTTCTGCTTTTAAATCCCAGTAAAAGCGGGATAGAAAGTTTTTTTGATTTTGATGCCATGCTCTTTGTGAAAGGGCAACAAAACCAATACCAGGAGGCAACATAAAGGCCTTGTGTCCTGCTCCAATCAAGACATCTAATCCCCATAAATCCATAGGTAGCTTTTCTACAGCAAGGGCTGCTATGCCATCTACGATCAAAAGTGTTTCTGTGCCTTCAATAAGTTGAGCTATTTGTTGGATAGGATGCAAAGCACCTGTGCTAGTTTCTGTCCCTTGTATTAAAATAGCTTTGGTCTTCTTACAGAGATATTTTTGTACAATGGCAGGGCAAATAGATTGACCTAGCGGTACTTTGATTTCAATAGGTTGAAGATTCAAAGCTCTTGATAAATTGACCCAACGTTGCCCAAACTTACCTGCATTTACAACAAGCACTTTATCTCCAGGTGAAAGAGTGTTGACAAGAGCTACTTCCATAAGTCCTGTTCCTGTAGCTGTTTGGATCAAAACAGGTTGACGAGTTTGAAAAACATCTTGGAGTTTTTTAAGTACTTCTTTGAGGGTGCTTGCAAAATGATTTGTTCTGTGATGTATAAGGGGCTTTGAGAATATTTGAAGAACCTCTGGTGGCACAGGAACAGGACCAGGCGTTAAAAGTCTGTATTTGTTATATAGTATATGAGGTGTCATAATGATTAGTTATTTCCCTTGTCCTTATGATAAAATAAAAGTATATATTTTGTAAGTATAAAAATAAAAATGCCACAAATAATTCTTTAAACTAAAGCAAAGGGTCTATTAATGTTTTTAGAGAAAAAGCTTAAAGCTTGGGTTGCAAAGCAGATCATCACTGCAAAGCAAGCTGATCAGATAAAGGCTTACGAAATGAGTCAACCTAATAAACCATACATCTTTTATGGTTTTATTACTCTGGGTGCAGTTATTATTGGTACTGGTATTGTGACTTTAGTTTCTGCTCATTGGGAAAATATTTCAGATGGAGTTAAGCTTTCTGTAGATTTTGCTCTTTTAACTGCTTTAGCTACCAGTTGCTTTTGGGCTTGGAAGCAAAAGCATAAAGTGCTTCTACATATTCTTTTAGTTGTTTTTCTGCTGAGTTGTTTTGCCTCCATTGGTCTGATCTCTGAAATTTACCACACAGGAGGAGATATTTACAATGCTTTGCTTTTCTGTTCTTTGATCACTGTGGGTGTATCTATGATATCTAATAGTTTTTTTATTGCCTTTGTATGGACTGTGAGTCTTTTAGTTGGATGGAATGGCTCTATAGAAAGCACTTTTTTATGGGATTCTATATTTTATGATAACACTTCTTTTTATATGACAACTGCCTTGATATGGACACTCTTAACCCTTGTATTTAAAGCATTAACAGGAGAAAGTGTACATACAAGAAGTTTTAAATGGTGTAGTCTTTTTATGGTATGTGCTTCACTTTTTTCTGCTGAAGCTTTTAGTTCTATTAAGGCTGATAGCCTTATGATTTTTGTTCCAAGTTACATTGTAGCTGTTTTAAATATTCTAGTCGGTTCATTATTCTTAAATTACAGTAAAACTCAAAGAATGCTTTTTTTAGCATGCTTATTTGTGTACCTTATATTCTTTCACTTAATATTTTTTGATGTGGACTCTGACCTGATTTATGGTATGACTTCAGTCTGTATTTTATTGAGTATGTCTTTGTTGGCAGCAAGCTTTCAGTGGCGTAAGTTATTTCAGTTTTTCTTAATTATAACAGGTATTCGATTGGTAGTGATATATTTTCAAGTTTTAGAAGGACTTGCTACTACAGGAATAGGTTTAATTGTATCAGGCATTTTACTAATTACTTTAGTAGCTCTTTTACATAAATATTATCAATCTATAATTAAATGGACTTACCAGCTAGTAAAATAAAAGAAAGAGCCAATTTGGTAATGACTTTGATAAAAAATTGCTTTATAAAATACTTAATGTTATGAACAGAGCATACTAAGGAAAAGCTATGACCAGAAAAACTATTATACAAGAACATTCTCAAACTCATCCTCAAAATAAAAACAATGGACTCATTAAACAAAAAGTAAATGGGCAAATAATCCTTTCACAAAAAACTGTATTGATTGCTTTATTTATACCTATCTTAGCTTTGATAGCTTTAACATTTTATAAAAGGCAAAAAGTTTTGGATGCAACCACTGTCATTTTACCGATTGAACTCAATTTACATCAAGATGATCAGGGTAGTTATTTATTAGGTTATTCATTGGATTATAAAGTCCAATACGGCGTGGACTCAATATGTCAACCTCCCTTACCACTCACACAAATAGGAAAACAAGATGCCTATGTTTGTTTAAAGCCTAAAGCTTTTTCTTATCAAAAACCAAATGGGTGTGATCTGATGATTAAGGGATTTTGCGTCCAAGATATATTTTTTGCAGGGATAGAATCTTATAATTTACAAGAAGAACTTAATATTCAACAATTGAAAGAACGAATCAAATCAAACAAGTTAGAGGTTGTGTTGTCTATTTCTGAAAATGGAAAGGCCCTTGTAAGAGATATTCTTATAAACGGTCACTCTTTATGATCTCTTTATAAGAAGTATTAAAAAGAAGGATTTAGCTATGGCTCAGACTCAATGGACCTGGACTCGATTTAATACAGAAATTCAAAAAAAAAATATCTTACCTGTTTATTTTTTTTATGGAGAGGAAGCTTTCCTTCTCAATGAAGCTCTTGTACGTCTTTCAAATCTTATTATAGATAAAAAGCTCAGGGACTTTAATTTACAAACCTTTTATGCTGATAATACTTCGGCATCTCAAATTATAGAATCTGTTAAAACCTTACCTCTTATTGCTGACAAAAAAATGGTCATTCTTAAAGGTCTTAATAATTTTAAAGAAATAGACACCATTCAATCATTAATTGATCAGCCTGTGACCTCTTGTGTTTTAGTTTTTACAGATCATAAAATAGGACTTCGTCGCAAGTTTTTAAGTGCTATATCTAAAGTAGGAGCCATCGTGAAATGTGCAAAGCTAAAAGACTCTCAAATTGTTGCTTGGATGAGATTGATTGCATCCCGCCAACAAAAATTAATAGATGAAAAAACATGTTACTTCTTACTGCAAAGAGTAGGTCCTTCTATGCTAGACCTTCATAATGAGGTGACAAAACTAATACAACATGTAAAATCTAAACCATCTATTACTATTCAAGACATTCAAAAGATTGTTTCTAAAACTGATATGGAATCTATATTTGATTTGGTCAATGCACTTGGTTCTTCACAAGCTCTTTTATGTCTAAAATCTTTATTTCAACAAGGTCAAAATGAGATTGCTATTTTAGCTATGCTCTCAAGACAAATTCGTATTTTAATGCTTATTAAAGAGGCTCAAACCATGAAGTTATCTTCTTCAGCAATAAGCAAAAGAGTAAGTGTATCACCTTATTTTCTGCATCAATATGTAAAGCAAAGCCAAACTTGGAGTTTTCAACAGCTTAAGGCATTTCATACTTTGCTTTTAGAAACAGACTATCGGCTCAAAGGCACTTCCATCCCTAAAGCTCTTTTAATAGAAAATTGCATTCTCAAAGCCTCTCATATAAAACAAATATAGTCTTTGGTCATTAACCCTTATATCTTTCGTAGAGTAGCTAAGTATCTTGTTTGAAATAAATCTTAGAAACCCTTATCTTAAAAATAAGTAAGAAAGAAGGAGCATCTATTGGAAACCATATCAAAACCTCCTTTTATTATGAAGTTTACCTTGTGTTGTTTGGTATTTTTTCTTGTTGGTTGTTCACAAGATCCATTAAGTGGCTTAGATACATCTATTAAAGATCAATTTGATAGGCTTGCTGATATGGAACCTCAAAAGTCTGAAGAAGCTGAAGAAGAAGATAATAAAAAAATTGTAGAATACTTTGGCCGTATCATAGCTGACGATCTTTGGCAAGTTTCTACTACAGAAGAACTGCAAGCTGTGATCACAGCAAAGATTTTTTTAGAAGAAGATCAATTTGATGATTTTGAAGTGCAACTTAAAGATGATGCCTTTGCAGAAGAAGATTATACTTTTGAAAAAATGAAAGATATTAGCAAAGTAGAAAGGCAGTATCTTTTTAAATGGACACCCAGTGAAGACTTTCTTGAAGGGGGTCAAGAAAAATACACTCAGGTGCAGTTTCAACTCAAAACAACAGGAAAGTTAATTTTAGAAAGTACAGATCAATTTAAACTGATTGTAACAAAGCGTTTTCAAGCATTGACTTTACAGATTGTTGATATGCCTAGCACATTGCGAGAGGGTGATCATGGAATAATGGTTGTGCATGTATTTGATCCACAAGAAAAAAATAAAAGTCCTGTTTTGACATTAAACCATGTAGCTAGTGGTGGGGAAGAAATAAGAGACCTTAATCGATTGCTGACCTTTGTTGAAAAAAATAAAATAGATGAGAATATATGGGAATTTCGATATCGTATAAAAACAGACATTTTAGAAGCAGGTTTGAGTAGAGCAAATTATGCACTTAATATGTTTGCGAATTCTATAAATGGAGTTTCTTCGAAGACACATCAAGTGACATTGACTGTTTTTAATCGAGTATTGATTCCAAAAGTCACAGGACCCAATATTGTAGCCCTTTATTCTGGGGAAACAACAAGCCTCTTAATCCAAGTATTAGATCCATTAGCTAGCGGGGAGCTTTCAGCTAAAATTTTAACAGAGGAAAGTGATAACATTTCAGGTGATATTGGTTTTTATTATGAAACGACACCTCAAGGGATATTGGTTTATATTCATTGGTTTATACCAGAAGATACCAAAGTACCTCAGGATAGTCGTTTATTGATTGAAATTTCTAATCAGGGCATGGAAAATAATCAAAGTCGTTTAGAAAGTGTCGTTCATACCATCTCTGCAAAAATTTTATCTAAGAGATAAATTTCAAGGATTTATTCTATTACTTATATCTTTGTGTTTATGTGTTAAGAATGACAATTTAGGAAAGGCTCTTTGAGCATTTTTTTGTAATTGTTTTTGAAAGCTTGCAATGGGTATTTGTTTTAAATGAGCTAAAAACTTTGCTGTATGAATTAAAAAAGAAGGAGCATTCTTTTTACCACGATGAGGTGTAGGGGTGAGAAAAGGTGAGTCTGTTTCAATATGGATGCGATCTATAGGTAAATTTTTTGCTACTTGTTGTAAGTTTTGAGCATTTTTGAAGGTGACAATTCCGCTAAAGGAAATATCTAAACCCATCTCTAAAGCCTTGTCTGCTAAATGTTGTGTCCCTGTGAAGCAATGAATAGTACCTTTGAGTGTTTTAGAGCGAGAGAAATTTTTAAGAATAGCTATAGTGTCTTCTTCCGCATCACGCGTATGGATTTGTACAGGAAGGTTTAAAGATAAGGCTATTGCTAATTGCTTTTCAAAAGCTTCCTTTTGTGTTGGGATAGGAGACTTTTTATAATAATAATCTAAACCGATTTCTCCTAATGCAACCACGTGGTGTTCCTTTGCTTTTTGTTGGAGGAAGCTCTGTACTTCAGGTGTATATTCAAGTGCATCATGGGGATGGATACCTAAAGCACAAGCTACATTTGGAAAGTATTTTTTTGCAATATCAAAGGTTTCTTGATGATCTTGTGGGTTTGTCCCTATGGTGATCATATAATGTACATTATTTTGATAAGCTTCTTGAATCACCTTATCAGGTGTTTGCTCTAGCATCGGAAAGTGACAGTGCATATCAATCCAAAACATCCTAAATGTACTCCTTTTTTAGCTGATCATTTCAATCAATTGCTTTAATGTGGATACTGTATCTTTTTTTTTGCTTAATTTTTCTTTAGGGAACAACTGTCTAAATTGAAGTTTTCTACCTTTGTAATGTTCATTAAAATACTTTTTACATTCTTGTGAGTTGTTCATTTTAGGGTAGCCATTGAGTATTTGAAGCCATAGATTTTCTAAACATATTGGCGACCATATTAAAATGATGTCTTGTTTTTTAGCTTCCTTTTCTTTTTGTTTTTTGTCATCTTCACTAAGACAATCAGAATCTAAGAAAATATATTTTTCTTTATATTCGACAGCATGATTATATTTCACAGCATTTTGAATTATTATCGAAGGTCCACCACCCTGTCCTGGTTGTACCTTAATTGTTTTATTCTTACAGAATATGGATTTTAAATGTTTGACAAAATCACAATCCCTTTGACCTTCACAGTAAATAAGTATAGTATGCCTTAATTTATTTCTTCTTGTCATGATTTATATTTTCCATATATATCTTCCAAAATTTAAATATCAGGGACTCCACCGTAAGTACCGGCTAAATATTTTTTAGCTAAATCATCATCTGATCGGACACCTTCTATTTCATCAAGTCTATAAATTTCGCTTTCACAGTCTTTGTTTTTCTCAGTTAAAAATACCTGATATTTTGAGAGTAGCCTCAGTATAATAGGTGCATGGATGGTACACAATAGCTGAGAGCCGTGAGGGTTGGTTTCTGGTTGTATAAATAAATTACAAATAAACAGTAGCATATCCGGATGTAAAGAAGATTCAAATTCATCTATCACACAAGGTGTACCCTTTTTTAGAGAAGGTAAAATAAGCCTAAGTAGAGTATAGATCTGTTGTGTTCCATGAGATTCTTCCATGAAAGGAAGCATAAAGTGTTTGTTTTTATGTTGATGTTGTCCAAAAGCAAGATATAATATCTCTTCTTTTTGACTTGATTTTCTAACGCCTTTTCCTTTTTTTATTTGAACATCACTTAACCCCAGATCCATTTTTCTGATGTAATCCTTAGCTTCATTAAAATAATCTTTATTTTTAAAGTAAAAATAAGAAGTTTTGAATATTTCTTCAATTGAAGCATGATTACGATGAAGTGAGAAAGCCATGTTGCTCCAATATTCCTTGATTTGAAAGAGCTTTTCATTATTGAGCTGTACTGCTGTGGATACAACAGAGGCATTGGGCCTGACCATATTAATAAAGTCTTTTTTAAGTTTTAACTCATCGGTAGCTTTAAAAGTATAGGAATTTGTAGTAGGATTATACTCTCTTGAATACAAATTACGCATTTTCTGTTCAGGCCGATAGTCTAAGCTTTCTAACAAGACTCTTTCTTTATTGATCTTTAAGCGAAACCTATAAAGCTTCTGCTCTATATAAAACTCTACTTCAAAAGAGGATGGTTGGTCTTCTTGGAGTCTATAAGCATTATATAATACATGCCTCGGTTTTAAAAAAAATGAATCAACAATAAACTTTTTCAAGTAAAATAGAGATCCCAGTGCATTGCTTTTCCCTGAACCATTAGCTCCTAGGATGGTTGATATTTTTGATAGACGATCAGAACCACATTTTTTAAAGGCATAAGTTTTCGGAGCATGTTCATTGACTAAAAAGTCAATTGTTCCTTCACCAGAAAAAGATGCAAAATTACTAAACTTAATGGATTTGATCATAATAAAACCTTTTTTTAAATATTTTAAATATTGTAAATATTTTAAATATTGTAAGTATTGTACTGATAATTCTTATTATGACCAATTTATATCAAATTTCAACAAAAATTTGTGATTTTTAAGAGAAAATTAGACAAAAATCACATTTAAACACTTTAAATGCTAGTTTCTTAGGCTTTTATCTATCACGCGCTTGCGTTATTGTCTCATTATGAAACAGTTGACTTGAAAAACCTTGACTATTTTATCTTTCAAAATCATCATAGCTACGCTGAAAGATTAAAACTAGGGCATGCTATTTTAGATTAAAGCTCAGAATGCTATTTTAATTGTCTACCATCTTAAATAAAAATATAAAATACTAAAGATATTGAGCTTTGAAGCTGAACACCATACTGCAAACTTTTTTCCTGTAAATAACTTATGTTTATTTTATTATGTCAAATCCGATAAACCTTTCTTTTTCTTTCCAAGAAGTCCAAAATTTAATTCATCAAAAGCAGTATATCTCTCGTCCTTTTCATAAATTAAAAGCCATTAAGGGAGCTTTTAATGACTTGCAAGTCAAAACACTGTGCAGGGAAAAGGTGATTTTAATTGCAGGGACGAATGGCAAGGGAACTGTAGCTAAGGTACTGCAAACACTTCTAACGGCAAGTGGCAAAAGAGTTGGTTTATTCACATCCCCTCATCTTATTTCTATTTGTGAGCGTATACAAATTGATGGAGAGCCTATTAGTGAGGATTTATTTGTTAAATGTTTTTCATCTGTATTTGAGTTTTATAAAAAATGGCAATTGAGTCATTCTGAAATACTCACTTTGATGGCGTCTGAATTATTTTTTAAGGGAAGATTAATTGAACCTGTTGAATATGCTATTTTTGAAGTAGGTATAGGGGGCTTATGGGATTGCACAAATGTCATCCCACACAAAGTTTCTGTCATCACTCAAATAAGTTATGACCATCAACACCTTTTAGGTTGGAGTTTAGAAGAAATTGCAGAGCAAAAGCTGGGCATTATTCATGGAGAAAACCCACAGGTTATTGCATCTTCTGTTTTTAATCAATATCCAAAGCTACAATTACTTAAAAATCAAACGATTGCTCATACAAAGGCCACTTGGCATGAAGCTGATCATTATACTCATCAAACACAAACAGTCCACGGACAACCAAGGACTTTCATCACAATTTATGATCAAAAGCAAGAGATGAGCTTATTGGGCAAAAGAGCTGCGGAAAATGCCTCTCTTGCTTTAAAAGCATACGAGGTGCTAGGATTTCATCCACAAAAATATCTTCAATCTCTTAAAGAAGTCCGATGGGAAGGACGTATGCACAAGGAGTATGTAACATTTTGTAAGTGTCCTGTTTATTTTTCTGGAGATCATAATGAGCAAGGCATTGAGAGCTTAATAAATATCTTAAAAGACTTTTCTTATAAAGAAATTTATTTTTTGTTGAGTATTTCAGAGACAAAAGATCCTTTAGTGATTTTATCTCATCTCTTAAAAGTGAAAAACCATCATATTTATCTGACAACAGCAGAATTTAAAGGAAGAAAAAAGGAAGGTTACAGTCAATGGCTAGATCAAGTGACAGATTATATTGAAGATCCTAAACAAGCTATTCATGCTATTTGCAAGCCGTGTCAAAAGGAAGACCTTGTAGTTGTGACAGGTTCTTTGTATCTTGTAGGTCAATTGATGGCTTATATTAGGAAGTCATTACCTCTTTAAAAAAGGAATAAAAATAAAGTTAGTTATGACTAAAGAAGATAAACCTACAAGAAACCAAACAGCATTGACACTTTGAACAACCTGCCAAATAACTACGATCAAAAGACAATATTTAAGTGGCATGAGTGTTAAGAAAAACCAAAAAGCTTTTTTTTGAGGACTGTTAAGGACAAAATAGCAAAAAATAGCATACAAAATAATGTTCAGAGTCGTTAAAAAAGCTCCTAAGAAAAATCCAATCGCAGTGTGTGAACTAAAGAAGAAAAAAAGAAGACCAGTGCCTACAATACTTAATATGATTTGTATCAAAAGCCATTTTTTTAGTTGTGGCATAATTATTATTCTTTGGTTGTGGCAAAATTATTAAAAAGAAGGTCTCCATGCTGCAATCAAAATGATTAAGGTTAATAAAGATCCAGAAACATGGCTCAATAAGATGCACTGGAGTTGAGTAAGAAATAACTGATCCTTACGAAATCGCATCAAAATATAGCTAATAAAAATATGGTGAAGGATTAAAATAGCCAATAAGGTTAATTTAATATGGAACCAACCCATTTTGAGATAAAAAGGAGTGAGGGTAAGTAGCCAGAATCCAAAAAAGAGAGTTAAAACCATAAAAGGAGTCATCATAAAAAAGTAAAGCTTATAGGTCATTCTTTTGATTAATTCAATGACCTCTGGAGAATCTTTATTCTCAATATGATACATAAAAAGACGGAATATATAAAATAGCCCAACAAACCATCCTACCATAGAAATTAAATGTAAGGCCTTAAGAGTGATCACCAACATAATATTTTCTCCTTTCTTTATGACTTTATGACTATTATGATCTTTATGAGATCAGTTTATGGGCATATTATCTATTTTTAGGATACCTTAAATATATTTTTTTGTCAAAATTAAAGATTCTTTCAAATTTGTTTTGCCAAACAAAGGTTACGTATGTCAGGCTATAAAATAGATAGACTCAAACAAAAGGGATATTTTATGGAAATGGAACAAGACGAATTTCAGTTTAAACCCATAAACGAAGGGCTTGGATTTCACAAAAAGAAGCCCATTATTAAACTAGACTTAAATGAAGATAAAGAGACTCAGGCTTTAAGCTTGGTAGAAAACACATCTTCAGATGTAGAAACAACAGACCAGAACAATAAAAAATTAGCAAATCTTTTTGAGGATAGTCATTCAAAGCCTCATTCTGTTCTTCAAAATGAACAGTCAATACCTTCAATCACAGATCCAAATGTTCAGTTTGAGCCTGCTAGTGAGATTGACAAAAATGTTTTTGAAAAAAGCCGGCATGTTGTTCACAATGATATTTTTTCATCTGTGACCAGACCTCAAGCTCCTCAAACACAAAGTACAACCTCACCTTCGGTGTCAGATTCCCCTTCTACAGCTATAAGTCCTGAAAGTGTTCCACCACCACCTCCTCCTAATAGGATTCCCACAAGTTCTCTTTCTGCTGATACAGCTGATGTTGCTTACTCTGCTTCTTATTCGACTCATACTTCACAATCCTTAGCAAAACAAAATACTCTTGCCTTAGATCGAACGCAATATGTTGCTCCTCATTTAGGATCACTTCTTTTAGATTTATTTGCTGTGATTGGTTTGTTGCATATTTTTATTGTGCCTTTATTGTTGATCACCCAAGTCAACACTTCTTATATTTTAACAAATATTCAAAGTGACCCTGCCTTGCAATTAAGTTTAACTATTCTCTTTTTGGCTGTTTTGAACTTTTATCTTATGACAGCTAGAAGTTTCTTTGGATCGACTATGGGAGAATGGGCTTGTGACATGACTCTAGGAACTTTGGAACAAAGGCAATCTCCTATTTATCCTATCTTAGTGGCATGGAGATGTTTTATTATGACAATCACAGGGCTTGTCTTTTTACCTCTATTAGGTTGGATTGCCCGCAGAGATCTTCTAGGGAAACTGACTTTTGTTCGACTCGTTCGTTCTTAGCCCAATAGCAAATTATAATATCATCTGGAGCTTATATGCCATCTTTAGATAAAGCCTTGCTTTTAAAAATACATCATTTGATGGTGAAATCACGAGTTCTCGAAGAGCGATTGATTAAAATTTACAAGAGTGGTCAGGGTTATTTTTGGATTGGAGGTCCTGGAGAAGAGGGCTTTGGAGTGCCGTTAGGATTGTTGGTTCATAAAGGTTCTGGAATTGATTATGACTATTTACATTTACATTATCGAGCTTTGTCTACTTTGTTAGCTATGGGTATGCCATACCAAGATGCCATCCGCTTGATGATGAATAAAAAAACAGATATACAAACAGGAGGTCGGCTGTTTGTAGCTCATCATTGTATCCCTCAATGGAATGTTATGCCCATCACATCTCCTATAGCAGTGCAGTACTCTTTAGCTATTGGGACAGCATGGGTCCAACATCGCAAAAGATCAAATGGCATAACTGTTGTGACTGGAGGGGATGCAGGGACAGCAGAAGGAGACTTTGCTACTTGTTTGATTTGGTCGTCTCGACCAAAAAATCAATTACCTATTTTGATCATTGTGCAGAATAATCGATGGGGTATTTCCACAGCTTATAAAACGCAACATGGGGAAGAAAAAATCATAGATCGTGGAAAGGCTTTTGGTATACGATCAGTACAAATAGATGGTTTGAATCCTATAGAATGTTTTAAGCAATTACAATGTGCATTTGATTATGTGCGTAAGCAAAGAAAACCTGTCTTAGCAGAGGTTGAAGTTTCTCGTATGTATGGTCATTCTTCTGCTAGTGGAGCTAATTTAGATCCAAGTGCTTCTGATCCATTAAAAATATTTGAAAAAAGTTTACTTAAAATGGGTATTATAAAAGAAGTGCAGATAAAAGCCTTATACAAAGAATACAATGATTTGTCTCTGAAAGTAACAGAACAAGTACGATTAGAAGCTAACCCTTCTAAAGCTTCAATATGGAATCATATTTATCATCACAATGAAAATGCCCATTGGAGGCATTTTTAAATCAGACATTGTTTCACTTTTTCACTAAAAGTGGTTAAGGATGTAAAATTTTCAAGAATTTGTAATTATTCCCTAGTTGTCAACTCAATAGATTGGGCATTAATCCTGTTTATTTTACCCTTAATATACTTTTTTGATATTTCATATATATTTTTTTTTTATTAGCACTTGACTTATTTGTTTATTGTGTGATAAGATACATCCTGCATTTGTCGAGAATTAGACTTTTGTTTTTGAAGATTCATTCTGATCTGAATCTGCTTGGTTTAAGAAAACACATTATTAATTAATCTAAAAGGAGGTACTTATGAAGTACATTTCAATGTTTTTTGTAATTTTTGGTCTATTATTAACTAGCTTTGTTGTTTTAGAAGCTCAGGAAGAAGAACTATCTTCGCCTTCGCAACAATTTCAAACTCAATATGGTGATACTACTTGCGATTATATTAGAGATCAATTGATTCATCTCGATGCAGAAGTTGCAAAAATAAATAGGAGTCATCAACGTGTTATGGACAGCCATGAAGCTCAAATAAGCCAGGATTATAGAGAAGGAAAAATAAATAATTACAACTTAAAGCGTGGTATACTAATAATGCTTAAAGAGATGTACGAAGGTAGACGGAAACAAGGATGTATTTAGTTTCATTAAATTTCACTAAAAGTAAACTGTCTCTGTTTCACTAAAAGTGGTCTAGCCTCTGTTTCCCTAAAATTGAACTAGCCTCTGGCTACTTTTGGACAGTTAGCCCGACGGCTCTCGCCGTCGATCAAAGGCTAACTGTCTCAAAAGCCTGTTCAATTTTAGGAAGGAGGATCTCTTCGTCTCTTGACCACATGTTAAGGAAAAAGTTTCTTTCTTTTTGTTTTTTTATTTTTTTAGATTCTGCGTAAATCTCAAATAAAAAATAATTAGAGGGAGGATGGGGCAGTGGGAGCCTGGAGATCTTCCGCAAATTGAGCTTGCTTTTAAAGAGCAAGCTCAATTGAGGACTTCGGAAGGCTTCCACTGCCCTCATCCTCAAGTAAAAACAAAATGGGAAAGCAGAATCGAAGGGCGGGGGGTGGGGTTAGGGATAATCCTTTTGTTTCCCTAAAATTGAACTAGCCTCTGGCTACTTTCTGGCAATGACCGCAAAGGCTTCCGCCTTTGACAAAATGGTCATTGTCTCAAAAGTCTGTTCACTTTTAGTGAACCAACAACCTTTGGAAAATACGTAACTTTCCACTACGACAGCGAGGGTTACTTTTCTGCTCTAACACTGAAGGGACAATCACTTTTTTATAAAGAGGATAACCTAAATCTTTATTTTTACGGAAAGTCCACTTGACAATGCGATCTTCTAAAGAATTAAAAGATATCACAAACAAACAACCTTTGGACTTTAAATATTTCATCAAAGAAATCAATGCAACCTTAAGTCCTTCTAGCTCATTATTGACTACAATTCTTAAAGCTCTAAAATAATTTGTAGCTGGATGTTGGCCTTTTTGTTTCCACCCTGTGATCTCAGCAATAAATGAAGCTAGCTGTGTTGTTGTGATAAAAGGTTTTTTCTTTCTCTCTGAAAAAATAGCTTTTGCTACTTTATAAGGACTTTTAATTTCCCCATAATTTTGAAAAATGTAGATAAGTTCTTTTTCAGAACAATCTCTTATTAAATCAGAAGCTTTTAATGATTGGCTTTGATCAAAACGCATGTCCAAAGGTCCTTCATAGTAAAAGCTAAACCCTCTTAAAGGTTCATCTAACTGAGGTGAACTCACTCCTAAATCAATTAAAATGACGTCAAAAAGATATGATTTTGTTAAAAAACTATCCACATCAAAAAAGTTTTTATGAAAAAGCCTCAACTGCCCTGACTGTATATATGAGTTAAAATGCTTTTGAGCATACTCAATAGCCTCTATATCACAATCAATACCCATCACCCTAATATTCGGAAAGTGGTCAAAAAATGCTCTCGTATGACCACCTCTACCCAAAGTCGCATCTAAAAAGTTGACAGAATGGGCAGGTATATTTTTTAAAATCTCAGCAGTGCAAACAGGAATATGTAGCTTTGTCATACTTCAATCCTTTTATTATTTTGAGTAAAACCTGGATCCAAAGAGCTTTTCTCCTAATCTCACAATGGTAGCTCCCTCCTCAATGGCTACAATAAAATCTTGAGATGTTCCCATAGAAAGCTCTTTAAAATCTTCCCCTAAAAATGCAAATTGTTTTTTAAAAGATTTTAATAATTCTCTTAATTGTTGAAAGTACATTCGAGAATCTTCTGCCTTCTGTGTCAAAGGGGGTAAGGTCATCAAGCCTTTGCATTTAAGGTACGGATTGTTTTTTAAAAAAATAAAAGCTTCTTTGATCTGATAAATTTCAAAACCTTCTTTAGAAGACTCTCCAGAAAGGTTGATTTGCAAAAGAATATTCTGTGGACAGTCTTGAGCCTGAGCTATTTTATGAGCTAATAAGAGATGTTTTAAATGACTTATTGTATGAATTAACTCAACAGAGCCGACTAAAAATTTAAGTTTATTTGATTGCAATCTTCCAATGAAATGCCATTTTAAATAAGGCAAAAGTTTTTGACGTTCTAAAAGCTCCTGCACATAATTTTCTGCAAAATGTTTTTGAACTTCTGCAATTTCTTGTAATTTATTTAAAGGTTGCTTTTTAGAAACAGCCAAAAGTAAAACATCTTGAACATCTCTGTTGATAGATTGACAAGCTTTTTTTATTTGATTCTGCAAATAGATAAGATTTTGTTGAACAGACATAAGAAGCCTCTGTTTGATTTAATTATGAGATAAAGTTTGTTTTTCGTCTTCTTCTAAGAGATCAATTAAATCCTGATTGACTTGATGAGTAAAAGATACAAATGTTTCTCTTCCATGTTGAGAATGCAATTGTCTTTGAAATAACTTTTCATCATATTTACGAAACCGAGCTAAACGCAGATGGGCAACTTCTTGATGACAACCCTTTAAAAGTAATATCTCTTTAGCTACCTCTAGTCCACTTAGATAAACCTCTTGATGTATCCTAGAAACACCCAGATCAAATAAATCCATAGCATGTCTTCGGTGACGACAGCGAGCTATAATTTTAAGATGAGGAAAGCTTTTTAAGATCATTTTTGCTGTTTCTGTAGATTTATCTACGTCATCAATGGCTAAGACAAAAACCTTTGCCTGATCCCCTCCAGCAGCTTTGACAATGTCTGCCCTTGAAGCATCTCCATAATAGACAGCATTATTAAATTTACGAGCAGCTTTTACTTGAGAAGCACTGTGTTCTAAAATGGTATATTTAATGCCCTCTGTCCTTAAAAACCGACTTACAATTTGTCCAAAACGACCAAAACCTGCAATAATGACTTCTACTTCTTTATCTAATTTTTTGTTTATTTTATTTTTGTCTGCATGAGATTCAAAGTTGTCTGTGGCTATAGGTAAAAACTTTTGGTTTAAAGAAAATACAAAAGGAGTGATAGCCATACTCATAATAACAGATGCTGTTAATATAGAACTTAATTCTATATCCATGACTCCTTTACTAAGGGCAGAACTAAAAAGAATAAAAGAAAACTCACCACCTTGAGGCAAGGTAAATGACATATTTTGTATTGATTGTTTTGGAAAACGAAATAAATGGCCTAATGCAAATATGATACTGGCCTTAAAAGTCATAAAGCCCAATGTAATAAGTATAATGAAATACCATGAACTGAGCAGTACTTGAAGATTCAATGACATACCTACAGAAATAAAGAAAAGCCCCATTAATAAGCCTTTAAAGGGATTAAGATTGATCTCAAACTCATGCCGGTATTCAGATTTTGTCAATAGGAGTCCTGCTACAAAAGCTCCCATACCCATATTTAATCCTACAGTTTCAAACAAAAGGGCAGCACCAATCACAAGTAATAAAGACATAGCAGTGAAAACTTCTTGTGTTTGACTAGCTGCCACAAGATGTAATATATGGCTGATGACATATTGTTCTATCAAAATTAAAGCAATAATAATGGCTATAATTTGTAATATATTATTTAAAGTAGGTAGCACTAACTGGCCATCTGTAAAAAATGACAGAGAAGTTAAAAGTGGGATAATAGCTAAATCTTGAAACATAAGGATAGAAAAAGAACCCTGTCCATGTGTGGTGTTAAATTGATGGTGTTCTTTTAAAAGTTGCATAGCAAAAGCAGTAGAAGAAAGAGCTAGTCCAAAGCCAATCACATAAGATGCTCCTAAACTCCATCCTAAAAAATAAGAAGTTGCCATTAAAATCAAACCAGTGGCTAGCACTTGACAGACCCCTAAACCAAAAATCCACCGACGTAATCGCCAAATACGAGAAGGTGTTAGCTCCAAACCAATAAAAAACCATAAGAAGACTAATCCTAGCTCTGAAAAACTCATAATGAATTTTGTATCTGTGATCAGTCCAGTCAGATGCGGACCAATGATCACACCAGCGAACATGTAGCCTACAATAGCTCCCATTTGCAGTCTTCTAAAAAGAGGAACAAAAATAATAGCTGCAATAGTAAATATTAAAAAATGAAGTAATATGGTATCCAATATTATGTCCTTTTGTTTATTTGTTTGTTTGGTTTTCTACATATTTTTATATTGTGGCATAGTTTGAAATAATAATAAAGTGCCAATTTGTTTCACTAAAAGTGGTCTAGCCTCTGGCTACTTTCTGGCGATGACCACGACGGCTCTCGCCGTCGATAAAATGGTCATCGCCTAGAAAGCTTGACCACTTTTAGTAATGAGGATATCTTCGTTTTTTTACCACATGTTAAGGAAAAAGATTTCCTTCTGATGTTTGCTCTGACAGCTTACGCTGTCTAAAAAGAGCAATGCCACAAAAAACTGCTCATTTTGAGTAGAGAGGATCTCTTCGTTTCTTAACATGATGTTAAGGAAACAAGATGTTTACTTCACGTCGATAAAATGGTCATCGCCTCAAAAGTCCGTTTACTTTTAGTAGGGAGTTAGTTGTTTCACTAAAAGTAAACTAGCCTCTGGTCACTTTCTGGCGATGACCACGACGGCTGTCGCCGTCGATAAAATGGTCATCGCCTAGAAAGCTTGACCACTTTTAGTAATGAGGATATCTTCGTTTTTTTACCACATGTTAAGGAAACAAGATGTCCTCATTTTTTAACACCATGTTAAGGAAACAAGACCTTCACTGATGCCGGGTCTAGATCCCGGATCCCCCGGGAAAAATCAAATTTGGCTTTAAGTATTTTTACACAGTCTATGGTATAATGATGATTTAAAATAGAATATTTTTTCTATTAAAGAGGTATTTTGATGATAAAAAAACCAGTTAAATTTCTTATTCGCTACAGCTCTGAAATGGCTCTCAAAGGTCAAAAAGCTAAAAGACAACTGACTGAGGTTTTAAAAAAAGACATATTTAATAAAGCTCGCATTTATGATCCTTCTGTCAAAATAATCAAGCGGTTTAACTATTTAGAAATGCAAACAATTGATCCTGATAATACTTTGCCTCTGTTGAAAAAAATATTTGGTATTGCTTCTTTTTCTCTTGTCTTAGCAGAAACCAATGACGATTTAAACACTCTTGTAGAGCTTGGAGAGAAGACTTTTGCAAAGAGTGTCACTCGCAAAACTTTTGCTGTGGTTGTCAAAACAGCAGGTATGAAAAAATTTACTTCTCAAAGCTTAAAAGAAAAACTAGGTGCAAAACTCTTACCTTATTCTCAAGGAGTAGATCTTAAAAATCCCAAACAAGAAGTCAGAATTGATATTATTAATGGAATAGCCTATTTAAGTTTGGAGAGAATTAAGGGGGTAGGTGGTTTTCCTAGAAATTCTCAAGGAACAGCTATTGTGTTGATATCGGGTGGTTTTGATTCCTCTGTTGCTGCTTGGATGTTGATGAAAAGAGGACTTTTATGCCATTTTATTTTTTGTAACTTAGCAGGGCAAGCTTATTTACGATCAGTCCTTCAAGTCGCTAAAGTTTTAGTAGAACAATGGGGAGGAGGACAAGATTTGATAGCTGTGCCATTTGACCACATTTTAGAAGAGCTTGCAAAAAATGTGAAAGACAGCTACAAGCAAGTCATTCTCAAGAGGAAAATGTTACAAGTAGCTGAACATTTTGCTCAAAATTATCATGCCGATGCTATTGTGACAGGAGAGTCCTTAAGTCAGGTTAGTTCCCAAACACTTAAAAACTTACGCAGTATAGAAGAAATAACTTCTTTGCCTATTTTAAGACCTTTAATCGGAATGGATAAACAAGAGATCATTGATCAATCTTATCGTATTGGCACAGGCTTTCTCTCTGAACATATCAAAGAGCGGTGTCATATTACACACACATTTCCGACACTGGCTGCTACACCTCAAGAATGTAAAGCACAAGAAGATCAAATGAACTCTTTACTTTTAGATGCTTGCTTAGCATCTAGCCAAAAGTTTAATTTAGATACTTTAGATATTAAAAAGTTACAAAAAACTTCTTTATTTAAAACACAAATTGCAAAAGAAGATCACATCATTGATTGCCAAGCAAAGCATCTTTATAAGGCCCATCATTTAAGACAGGCCTTGCATATAGAACCTGATTTGATGCAAACAAAGATAAAGTCTTTAGACCCTCAAAAATCTTATTTAATTTATTGTACATACGGCACAATATCAGCTATGATGGCTGAATACATGCAACAGAAAGGCTTTGAAGCTTATGCCTTTTTAGGAGGGATTCAAAACTTAAAAAAACTTTACCCAAAGCAAATGTCGTTTAGTTCACTAATTTCACTAAAATTGAAGTAGCCAGAGGTCAGTTTAGTTTTAGTGAAACAACCCGGCAACCCGGCATCAGGTCCCGGAACCCAGGATGCCAGATTGCCAGATCCCGGGATCCGGGAGTAAATATCATATTCATCCGAGATCCCGGGATCTGGCATCCGGGATCCGGCAGTCAGGCATCCGAAAGAACTTTTTCCTTAACATGTGGTCAAGAGACGAAAATATCCTCCCCTATTCAAAGTGAACAGGCTTTTGAGGCGATGACCATTTTATCGATGGCGGAAGCCATCGTGGTCATCGCCAGAAAGTGACCAGAGGTCAGACCACTTTTAGTGAAACAACGGCATTGCTCTTTTTGGACAGCGATAGCTGTCAGAGCAAATATCAGAAGGAAATCTTTTTCCTTAACATGTAGTCAAAAAACGATGAGATCCTCCCTACTCAAAGTGAACAGGCTTTTGAGACAATGACCATTTTGTCAAAGGCGAAAGCCTTTGCGGTCATTGTCCAAAAGTGGCCAGAGGCCAGTTCACTTTGAGTGAAACAACTCCTTAACATCGTGTAAAGAGAAAAAAAGATCCTCCCTACTCAAAATAAATGGATTTTCTAGGCAGTTAGCCTTTGATCGACGGCAGTAGCCGTCGGGCTAACTGCCAGAAAACATGCCAGAGGCATGATTTATTTTGAGTGAAACAACTAACTTCCTACTAAAAGTGGTCAGGCTTTCTAGGTTGCCAGCTTTTGAGAAGGCGAATAGCCTTCGGCTGGCAACCAGAAAGTGACCAGAGGTCAGACCACTTTTAGTGAAACAAAACAAGCTGATAAATTAGGAGCTTATTTATACAAACTGTGTAAAAATACTTAAATTCAAATTTGATCTTTCCTGGGATCTGGGACCCGGGATCCGACAACCCGGCATCCGAAAGAACTTTTTCCTTAACATCGTGTAAAGAGACGAGGAGATCCTCCCCTACTCAAAATGAGCAGTTTTTTGCGGCATTGCTCTTTTTGGACAGCGATAGCTGTCAGAGCAATGCCCAAAAACACACCAGAGGTGTGGCTCATTTTGAGTGAAAGATATACGCGGTGCAATGAAAGCTTTTATTTATTTATTGACTGTGTTGGCATATTTGTATTAGCTTGTCTTGTTAAACCTAATGAACCTCATTGAGTCTAATGAGGATACCTAATAAAAACTTTGCGTTTTAAGGGGGGAAGTTATGGTTGCCACTATTGATTCTTTTTTAAGTGTTCTTGTCAGTTATGTATGGGGTTTACCCTTAGTGATCATCCTAGCAGGTTCTGGATTATTATTTTCCATACTTTTAAGGGGTGTTCAGTTAAGAGGTTTTTGTCATGCCATCAAGGTCATCATAGGCCGATATGATCGTCAGGAAGATCCAGGTCAGATCACACATTTTCAAGCACTTTCAACAGCCCTATCTGCTACAGTGGGGCTTGGCAATATTGCAGGGGTAGCCATTGCTATCAAAGCAGGTGGGCCAGGGGCGACCTTTTGGATGATTGTCATTGGACTTTTAGGAATGGCCACCAAATATGCTGAGTGTACACTATCTATGATGTATAGACGTATTGATGATCACGGGAAGGTGTTAGGAGGCCCTATTCAATACATTGTTCATGGCTTAAAACCTCACTGGAGATTCTTAGCTGTTTTTTTTGCTATAGCTTCTGTGATTGGAGGGCTAGGGATTGGCAATTTATTCCAGATTTATCACACAGCTAATATTTTACATTCCTCTTTTTTCATCCCTCCTATAGCTACTGGTCTTATAGCAGCTTTTGTGATGGGATTTGTGATCATAGGTGGTATCAAAAGAATTGCTTTAGTGACTAGCTATTTAGTGCCTCTTATGGGTAGTATTTATGTTTTAGCTGCACTTACTGTGATCTTGATAAATATTCAACAAATTCCTAGTATTTTTATGCAAATTATATCAGATGCTTTCACTGGTACAGCAGCTGTGGGGGGATTTACAGGAGTTGTTTTTGCTGAAGTGATCAAACAGGGAACAAGACGAGCTTGCTTTTCCAATGAAGCAGGCCTTGGCTCAGCACCTATTGCACATGCAGCAGCTTCTACTAAAGAACCTGTCAGGGAAGGCGTTGTAGCTCTTTTAGAACCTTTTATTGATACTGTTGTGATCTGCACTATGACAGCATTGGTCATTTTAATCTCTGGCTATTGGACATCAGATGTTGAAGGGTTAGAGCTAACTAAAATGGCTTTTGATTTCTCTTTGCCTGGCTTTGGCTCGTATATTCTACCCATAATAGCAGCTTTATTTGCTTTTTCTACAGCATTGAGTTGGTCTTATTATGGTGAAGTGTCAATAACTTATCTTTTTAGCCGATTAAAAAACACAAACAAATGGGTTGTTGCTTATAAAGTGTTCTTCTGTATTGTGATTGTGATAGGTTCTGTGTGGTCTTCAACTCCTGTCACAAATTTTTCTGATACTATGTTAGGCTTAATGGTTATACCAAATCTTATTGCTGTGTGGTTGCTTTTCCCACAACTGAGAATTGCTACAAACAAATACTTCCAGAGGCTTCACAATAAAGAATTTTAATGCTTTTAGAGTATCAAAATCAATAATCATCACATTAAGAAATAACTTTACTTTTATTTTTGAAGTACATTCCGGGTATCTGTGGGTGGAGGCAGGTAAAAAATTTATGAGTTATTTTAAATGTTTATAAAAAAAATTCTTACTTTTAAAAAAAAACATTTAAAAAGTGTTAAGTCTTAGCACTCTAAAGCCGATAAATTGAATATAAAGTATTAGGACAATTTAATAAACCCAAACAATAAAAGGAAAATAGCTATGGCAGATTCTAATCCGTCTACTATTATTTTTATAAGTAATGATCAAAGGGAGATTCATAAAGTCAGGCAATGGTCACATAACGAAGGTTATCACATCAAGACACTCACTTCACTACAATGGCAAAAAGGATTTTCTAATCCACATTTTAAGTCTACATTGATGGCAGACCTTCATGTGCAATCACAACAAGAAGTATCACCACAAGAAATAGCTACAGGACAAGTTTTACCTTTTCCAAGTTCATCACCCTCTACAAAGATGCCTTCTTCATCAACCCCCACCATTAATGACATAAAAAAGAAGGTCATCGAAGAGACTGTTTCAAAATTTTATGGGAACTTAGCACAAGCATCTATGGCCCTTGGCATTGGAAGAGCAACACTGTATAGAAAAGTCAAACAATATAACATTGATCTTCCTCAATGCAGACGCAACAAGGCTGAAGCTAAGGCTAAGGCTAAAGCTAAAGCTAAAATTTTAAAAGCAGCATAAGATTATAGAGATTTAGAGGCAAAATTCCAATTGGTTATATGCCAGAATGCTTCCAAATATTTTGGACGTGCGTTCCTATAATCAATATAATAGGCGTGTTCCCAAACATCGCAAGTGAGTAATGGTGTGAGACTGTCATCTGTTAAGGGGGTTTGGGCATTACTTGTGGATACAACTTTAAGTTTTTTAGTAGTAAGGTCTTTAACCAACCAAGCCCATCCTGAACCAAATGTGCTAATAGCTACCTTTGTAAATTCCTCTTTAAAAGCCTCAAGAGAGCCGAAGCTTTCATGGATAGCATCTTGTAAGGAATCTGTTGGTTGAGCATTTTTCTGAGGTGAAAGGCTATTCCAATAAAATGTATGATTCCATATTTGTGCTGCATTATTAAAAATACCAGTTTGGCCTTTCTTAAAAGAATATTGAATAATATCCTCTAGGGATTTTGTAGCTAAATCTGTATCTTTGATAGCAGCATTTAACTTATCCACATAACCTTTGTGGTGTTTATTATAATGAAAATCTATTGTTTCAGCAGAAATATAAGGTGTTAAAGCATCTTTAGAATAAGGTAAGGGTGGTAATTCTATAGACATAAATGCCTCCTTTTATAAAAATATAAGTTATTGTTGACTTCTAAAGTAAATATATTTACTTTTCTTTACTATAATAGTATTATAAAAAGCAAGCTATATAGAATCATTATTATAAGAAAATAAAATGTTAGGCATAAGTTGTTTCACTCAAAATGAGCCACACCTCTGTTTCACTAAAAGTGGTCTAGCCTCTGGCTACTTTTGGACAATGACCGCAAAGGCTTTCGCCTTTGACAAAATGGTCATTGCCTCAAAAGCCTGACCACTTTTAGTAGGAAGGATCCTTTCCTCTTTTGACACGATGTTAAGGAAAAAGATTTCCTTCTGACGATTGCTCTGACAGCTATCGCTGTTCAAAAAGAGCAATGCCGCAAAAAACTGCTCATTTTGAGTAGGGGAGGATCTCCTCGTTTTTTAACATGATGTTAAGGAAACAAGATGTTTATTTCACCCCAGGATCCGATCCCGGGTTGCCAGATCCCGTGATCCGGGATCTGGGATCCGGCAAGCTGGCAACAGGTTCCGGAACCCGGGATGCCTGCTTGCCTGATCCCGGAAATGAGCTTGACCTGGTGGATATACGAAATTAGATTAGAATATTCAGGGAAGGGAAATTTTGAGGGAATATAAAAGGAATTGTTTCCTTAACATTTCACTCAAAATGCATCATGCCTCTGGCATGTTTTTGGGCAATGACCGCAACGGCTTACGCCGTTGACAAAATGGTCATTGCCTCAAAAATCTATGCATTTTGAGTAGGGAGGATCCTTTTATTCCTTTACACCATGTTAAGGAAACTTTTCTTTTATTGCCTTAAGAGCAAGCGACTTACGATAAAGGAATTGTTTCCTTAACATGTGGTTAAGAGACGAGAGGATCCTCCTCTACTAAAAGTAAACGGACTTTTGAGGTAGCCAGCCTTTGATCGACGGCGAGAGCCGTCGGGCTAACTGTCCAAAAGTAGCCAGAGGCTAGTTCAATTTTAGGGAAACAGAGGTCAGTTTACTTTTAGTGAAACAACGCCGTATCTCTGAAAGAGGTACGTACGGGTAGATGAAGATCAACGAAGTTAGATAATAAAAGGCCCAAAGAAAGGATTGAGAATGATATGTACAAAGAAATTGAAGTAAATACAAATTTTAGTAGTGAGCATCTAGCCGATCACCTCAAAATTGACCTTTCAGTTCTCTGAAATGAGCTTGACCTGGTGGATATACGAAATTAGATTAGAATATTCAGGGAAGGGAAATTTTGAGGGAAACAAACGCACGTATCTCTGAAAGAGGTACGTACGGGTAGATGAGGATCAACGAAGTTAGATAATAAAAGGCCCAAAGAAAGGATTGAGAATGATATGTACAAAGAAATTGAAGTAAATACAAATTTTAGTAGTGAGCATCTAGCCGATCACCTCAAAATTGACCTTTCAGTTCTCTGAAATGAGCTTGACCTGGTGGATATACGAAACTAGATTAGAATATTCAAGGAAGGGAAATTTTGAGGGAACCAACGCACGTATCTCTGAAAGAGGTACGTACGGGTAGATGAAGATCAACGAAGTTAGATAATAAAAGGCCCAAAGAAAGGATTGAGAATGATATGTACAAAGAAATTGAAGTAAATACAAATTTTAGTAGTGAGCATCTAGCCGATCACCTCAAAATTGACCTTTCAGTTCTCTGAAATGAGCTTGACCTGGTGGATATACGAAACTAGATTAGAATATTCAAGGAAGGGAAATTTTGAGGGAACCAATTCACGTATCTCTGAAAGAGGTACGTACGGGTAGATGAAGATCAACGAAGTTAGATAATAATAGGTCCAAATAGCACAAATAGCACAAGTAGCTCAGTTGATAGAGCGTCGCCTTGCCAAGGCGAAGGCCACGGGTTTGAGTCCCGTCTTGTGCTCCAACACCCAACATTTAATGAATAATAAAATAAAATACAATAAAATAAAAGGAGCAGAAATCTCATGGCAACAAAAAAAATAACAGGTAATATCAAACTACAAATACTGGCAGGGAAAGCCAATCCATCACCTCCTGTGGGGCCTGCTTTAGGTCAACATGGTGTTAATATTATGGATTTTTGTAAAAAATTCAATGCTCAAACACAGGGGCAAGGTGATCTCTTAATCCCTGTTTTAATCACTGTTTACCAAGATAGGTCATTTTCTTTTGTGACCAAAACACCTCCTGTTTCAGTCTTGATAAAAAAAGAATTAAAGTTAAAGAGTGGTTCTAAGATGCCTCAAAAAGACAAAGTAGGAAAAATCAACTCAGCCACTCTTAAAAAAATTGCAGAAATCAAACTTTCCGACCTCAACGGACTTTCTTTAGAATCTGCTATATCGCAGGTGACAGGTACAGCTAAAAGTATGGGCATAGAAATTATGAAAGACTAAATAATTAAGGAGATAAAAATTATGGCAAAACTTTCTAAAAGATTGATAGCAACCCAAGCTGATTTCGACAATGAAAAAAAATATGACCTTTTAGAAGCTTTAAAAATCATTGTAGAAAATCAAAATGGGGTTAAATTTGATGAATCTGTAGATTTAGCATTGAGATTAGGTGTTGACCCTAAGCAATCTAATCAACAGGTGAGAGGAGCTGTGAGCTTGCCTCACGGACTTGGAAAAAGTATTCGTATTTTAGTATTTGCAAAAGGTGAAAAAGAAAAGGAAGCTCAAGAAGCTGGTGCTGACTTTGTAGGAGATGAAGATCTCATCGAAAAAATTAAAGGAGGGTGGTTAGATTTTGATAGAGCTATTGCAACTCCTGATATGATGCCTTTGGTCTCTAAAGTAGCTAAAATATTGGGACCCAGGGGCTTAATGCCTAACCCTAAAACAGGCACTGTCACTATGGATATAAAAAAGGCAATCGAAGCAGAAAAAAAGGGTAAGCTTAATTTTCGGATTGATAAAAATAGCATTGTGCATGCTACCTGTGGTCGCAAAAGTTTGGGAATCACAAAACTCAAAGAAAATCTATTAGCTATATTATCCACTATTATCAAAGCAAAGCCAGATAGCAGTAAAGGAGTTTATCTACGGAAAATGTCACTCTCTTCCACAATGGGCTTAGGTATTCAGTTAGATATATCTAAAGCACAAAGTGAGATCCTATAGAATCATTACAAAATAATTGATTTATTCCTGCCATCATTAAACTTTATTAGTGATTGTTTTTTTAGTTTCAATAGCTACTTATAGTACCTGAACTGACAGTTGAAAAAATTTTGCTAAAAGTCTTATGGGATTAAAAAGAGATTATTTATTGGAAAACTGTCAAACTCAGGACAGCACACAAATAGCTAAATTAGTTTGCTAGATGGCTTTATTTCTTTACTTTTTTCAGGTTCTATCCGTTCATTTTAAAAAGATATTCAAATAAGATTTAGTTTTTAAATAATATCTGCCGATAAATCATTTAGGTAGGGATAATTTTAGAATCTTAAAACCTAATAAAAAGACAAAAATAAGAGTGAAGGTAATGAATAAGAAAATTTCTTTGATTGCTATTATTGTATTTCTTTCTCTATTGAGCTTTCAATTTAGCAATTGTGAATCAGTAAAGGGCCCTGTTCAAACCACTTCTACCACCCCTCCAAATAATGGAGATCCTTACTATCCATCATCAGTGCCTAATAACACTCCACGTGAAATTGACCCTACAGAAAATCATGATGATCCCCTCCTACCACCTGGTGAGGATGCTTGTGATGATTATAATTTTGTAGATGATCGAATAAATAGATTAAGAGAGAATGGTGATCCTAACAAATCTTGGCGTTTTGGATATTACTGCCTAATAGGTGAAGATTGCATTAATGAACCAGATCAAATCTCAACAGTTCATATTGCTTGGTATAAAGGGACAAGTGGTGCAGAACGTCAGAGAAGTAGTAACATAAATGTTTATGAAATCCTTAACAATTGTGACAGCAATCCTCCTCAATTGAATTGGGAGCGACGAGCAAATATGCAAGGGACTTGGATTTATGATAGATATGGATCCTCTCCTCCACCATCTCCTCCTTCTACTAACAATGATGATACGAGAAAAACAGGAGGCGACTCTGGTGGAAGTACTTCAGGAGGTGGCACAGGGACTACGACTCTTAGTAGTGAAACACCTCTTGGACAATGCTCTGTTCCTAATAGACTCTCTATTGTACAAGAAGTTGCAAGAGCTCATCCCAACTTACTTAGAAATTCTAATAACTGCATTAAGCCTGCTACGAATGGTAACTATGATTTTTTAGAGAAGGTCCTTGTAGAGCTGAGAAAAACAGATAGCAAATGGGGTTATTACCACAGGACACAACATAACCTTAATCATGCATCTTATGATGCCATTGCTTATTATTGTGGAAGTGGCAATGGAAATAGAAGCAGTGATCTGCGTTTTGTAGATATTATATCTTCAAGTTGTCAGGCTCAGTGGGACGACACAAGCCACGAAAGACACAAAAATAGGGCTAATCCAGCAAATGGTTATTGGAAATACCCAAGGACAGGTTCTGGAGGAGGTAGCAGTTCTGGAGGAGGTAGCGTTTCGGGAGGAAATAGTGATTTTTCTGATTTTAATTTTTCAAAAGTCACTTGGCTTGATCAAAATGTGAGTGGATGGGCTGAAACATCTCGCATAACTTCTATTCAGGTGAAAAGCGGTGGACAGATTTGTATTAATGATACAGAAAGAGGTCAATGGCCCACAGGGAACCCCTTAGGTGGAGGTCCACTAGATGGCAATCCCTGGGTATTCGTTAAAATTAATGGTCGCTATTATGGTGCAACATACGAATGGCTTCGACCAGGACAAATATGTAAATTTGGTCATGAGAACACAAAGCCTTTAAGTAAAGTCTATAATAGTGCATGGAGAGGGCATATCAGGCTATCTCCTTTAAAACAATGGGTCGCAAGACCTGGAGAAGTCGTAGGCTTTATGGTTTCAGGCTTTGCAAGACATAGCCATACAAGGCCTAATGTACGTAAAAGAACCAATGTGCAGTTTTATAGGTTGCCCGCTACAGACGGCAGAGGTGGAGCTATGTTAGGTACCTATTCTAGTAGTGGTGGCCTAAGTGGTGGCACAAGTGGTGGCACAGGTAGCGGTTCTAGAGGTTACTCTACTTGTAATTCTCGATCTACAAGAAGGCCACCTAACTTGCAACGTGAGGTACAAAAATTAGCTGAGGCCCATCGAGTAGCTTATAGGGCTGTATGGAATGGTTCAAAGTATACCAATGACTATAGATTTTTGGATTTAGTTGTGGCCAGGTTTAGAGAAATAGACAACAGGTTTGGCTATAACTGTGTCAGAGGAGGTTGTTCTCGCATTTCCGCAGATGCTGTGGCGTATTTTCGTGGTGAAGGAAGTCCTAATAATAGTGCAGATGTTCAAATTATTGATTTTTTAAGAGGAGCAGGAAGAAATACTCCAATACCTGCATGGACTGATGTCACACAGGAGACCTGTGAAAAGGGTAGCATCGGTCGATGGAAATACCCAAGGACAGGTTCTGCAAGCCCAGGCTCGAGTTCTGGTGGTTCTGGCATAAGTGGTGGTTCTAGTGGTGGCACAGGTGCTGTCCATGCTAGATGTGGACGATGTGGTTCTAATACACAGAATCCTTGTTCTTCTGGAACATATCACCCACACCCAGGAGCTAATGCTACTGACTATCGATGGACTTGTCGTAATAATCCACATAAAAGACTTGCTCAATGCAATAATAAAAGAGAAGTCCCTTGTAGAGCATCAAAAAGTGGCAGTTCACCACCAAAAGCAGTTGCAAGAGCAGTCGAATGTGGGAAGTGTGGTAGGACTTTGCTTCATTGTGTCACTGGGGATAGACACCCGCATCCAGGTCATACTACGACTCATTATCGCTGGACTTGCCGTAATAGACCACATAGAGCAAGTTCTAGCTGTAATGGTAGAAGAGAAGTCGCCTGTGCTATATCAAAAACAGCTCCATCTGCAGGTCCTGTTGATGAGTGTCAAACAGACTCAGATTGCACAGATGGTGCAATGATGCAATGTCTAGGAGGCCGATGTGAAGAGATCATTCCTTAGCCTTAGTATTTATAAACTTTCTATCTTTTTTCAATCCACATAACAGCACACAAATAGGTAGGTTAGCTTGCTAGATGGCTTTATTTCTTTACTGTTTCTAGGTTCTATCCACTCACTTTGAAAAGATATTCAAATAAGACTTAGGTTTTAAATGATACCTGCCGATAGATCATTTGAGAGAGAATCTGAGAATTTCAACTTAATAAAAAGATAAAAATAATGAATAAGAAATTTTCTTTGATTGCTATTATTGTATTTCTTGCTCTACTGAGCTTGCAATTTAACAATTGTGAATCAGTAGATAATCCTATTTACATTGCTTCTACCACCACACCTACGACTCATCCAAATAATGAAGCTCCTCAGTATCCACTACCACCAGAACCCAATCAAACTCCACGTGAAATTGACCCTAACCCTGACCCTGACCCTGAAGGAAATCCTAACGATCACGATCCCCCTCCACCACCTGGTGAGGATGCTTGTGATAATTATAATTTTGTAGATGATCAAATAAATAGATTAAGAGAGTATGGTGATCCTAATGATTCTTGGCGTTGGGGGTATTACTGCCCAATAGGTGAAGATTGCATTAACGAATCAGATCAAATCTCAACAGTTCATGTTGCTTGGTATAAAGGGACAAATGGTCTAGATCGTCAAAGAAGTAGTAACATAAATGTTTATGAAATTCTTAACAATTGTGACAGCAATCCTCAATTCACTTGGAATCTACAATCTAATCTTCAAGGGGCTTGGATTTATAATAGATATGGATCATCTCCTCCCCCTCTACCACCTCCTCCTTCTACTAACAATGATGATACGACAAAAACAGGAGGCGGTTTTAGTGGAGGTGGCCCAGGAGGGGGTAGTCCAGGAGGTGGCCCAGGAGGGACTACGACTCTTAGTAGTGAAACACCTCTTGGACAATGCTCTGTTCCTAATAGACTTTCTATTGTACGAAAAGTTGCAAGAGACCATCCCAGCTTACTTAGAAATTCTAATAACTGCATTAAGCCTGCTAGGAATGGTAACTATGATTTTTTAGAGAAGGTCCTTGTAGAGCTGAGAAAAACAGATACCAGATGGGGTTATTACCACAGGACACAACATAACCTTAATTATGCATCCTACGATGCCATTGCTTATTATTGTGGAAGTGGCAATGGAAATAGGAGTAGTGATCTGCGTTTTGTGGATATTATATCTTCAAGTTGTCAATTTCAGTGGGACGACACAAGCCACGAAAGACACAAAGGCAGGGCTAATCCAGCAAAGGGTTATTGGAAATATCCAAGGACAGGTTCTGGAGGTAGCAGTTCTGGAGGTAGCGTTTCGGTAGGAAATAGTGATTTTTCTGATTTTGATTTTTCAAAAGTCACTTGGCTTCACCACAATGTGAGTAGATGGTCTGAAACTTCTCGCATAACTTCCGTTCAAGTAAAAAGCGGTGGACAAATTTGTATTGACTATACAGAAAGAGGTCGATGGCCTGCAGGGAATCCTTTAAAGAAGGGTCAACTAGTGGGTAATCCCTGGGTATTTGTTAAAATCAGTGGTCGTTATTATGCGGCAACATACGAATGGCTTCGACCAGGACAAAGATGTAAATTTGGTCATGAGAACACACGTCCTTTGAGTAAAGTCTATAATAGTGCATGGAGGGGGCATATCAAAGTATCTCCTTTAAATCGATGGATACCAAAACCTGGAGAAATTGTGGGCTTTATGATTTCAGGGCTTGCAAGAAATAGTGTGAGAAATGTACTTAAGAGAACCAATGTGCAGTTTTATAGGTTGCCAGCCGCAGATGGCACAGGCGGAGCTACATTAGGTAGCTATTCTAGTAGTGGTGGCCTCAGTGGTGAAACAGGTGGCAGTTCTAGTGGCTACTCCACTTGTAATTCTCTATCTAAAAACAAGCCAGCTAGGATGCAACATGTGGTACAAAGACTTAAAAAGGAAAATAAAGAAGCTTATGAGGCTGTAGCTGTATGGGATAGTTCAAAAAGGGAGATGAAGTATACTAATGACCATAGATTTTTGGATTTAGTTGTGAATGAGTTACATCGCATAGACGACAGGTTTGGCTATAACTGTGTCAGAGGAGATTGTTCTCGCATTTCCGCAGATGCTTTAGCTTATTATCGTGGTGGAGGAACTCCTAATAACAGTGAAGATGTTATAATTATTGATTTTTTAAGAGGGGTAGCTGGAAGAAATCTTCCAGAGCCTGCATGGACTGACGTCACAAATGAGACCTGTGAAAAGGGTAGCATCGGTCGATGGAAATACCCGAGAATAGGTTCTGCAAGCCCAGGTGGAGGTGCTGTCTCTGGATGTGGACAATGTGGTTCTGATACACAGGATCCTTGTTCTTCTGGAACATATAACCAACACCCACCTGACAGTGCGACTGAATATCTTTGGACTTGTCGTAATGAGCCACATGAAAGACTTGCTAAATGCAATAATAAAAGAGAAGTCCCTTGCAGTGCATCAAAAAGTAGCAATTCACCACCAAAAGCAGTTATATGTGGGAAGTGTGGTGACACTAAACATTCATGTGCCACTGGAGATAAACACCCGCATCCAGGTGATACTTATACTCACTATCGCTGGACCTGCCGTAATGATCCACATGAAGAAATTTCTAGCTGTAATGGTAGAAGAGAAGTCGGCTGTGCCAAAAGAAAACGAGGGCCTGCACGTCCTGTTCGTGGAAGGTGTAACGAGGCCATAAATAATGGATGTTTCGATGGTGTACCAAATGATGCAGCGTATCCAGATAACGATATGTTTTATCAATGGCGGTGTGATGGGATAGATGGCGGTGCGAATTCAAGAGAGTGTAAAAAAGCAACACCAACAGCTGGAGGAGGTGGTACAAGATCAGCACAGCGAAGAACATCAGGACCATCAGGGCAGTGTCGCAATAGTCGTAGGAATGAATGTCTTTCAGGTTCCCCCACGGTTCTAAGTGGTACAGCCACACATCATAAATGGAAGTGTGGAGCAGACTTCTGCTCAATAAGAAAAGTATCATATAGACATGCCGGACGATGTGATAATTCTCTTAAGTATGGATGTTCTGCAGGTTCACTTAAGCAGTTGCCTGAAACAGACACTCATTATAAATGGAAGTGTAAGGGAATTGCAACTCGGTCAGTTTCTTGCTCAAAAAGAAAATAAAATATGGTGGTGGCTCTAATGGCGGAGTTAATCCAGGGCCTTCTGAGGACGCAGACGGAGGAGGCGATTAGTTTCACTAAAAGTAAACTAGCCGTCATTTTCACTAAAAGTGGTCAGGCTTTCTAGGTGATGACCATTTTATCGACGTGAAATAAACATCTTGTTTCCCTAACATGGTGTTAAGAAATGAGGAGATCCTCTCTACTCAAAATCCTGAGTTTGACAGTTGAAAAAATAAAGTTGAGTAAAATCAGTGGGTTATGAGTCGAAAGGGATTTTGTGCCACTACAATATCAGTTTTTGTGGCAGAATTTTGGACAATCTATTAAGATTAATTAAGATTGTGATTGTGATGATTCTACTTTTAATTGTTTTGCTGGTATTTTGACTCCTATTGCTTTAAATACATCTGTTGCATGACCTGTGATATCTGTTCTCATCCACAGGGTCTTATCTTTTAATGTGACAGGCACTGCTCTGACTTCTTTTAACTTTAACATTGCTTCTGAAACACTCAGTTGCCTTGCTTGTTTATTCTGACCTGTCATTAATTCTTCTCTACATTTAATACCTTTTTCATAAAGCTTCTTGCTTAAATAAGCTTCACAAAGATATGATATAAAACATAATACCAAGTGACCTAATATCCTCTTGTCTGTCCAATGAAACATCGGACGAGTCTTGAGAAAACCTTTTATATCTCTAAATGCTTTCTCTACCTTCCAAAGATGTTTATAATTTAATATAAGCTCTTTAGATGATAAATTTTTTGCATTTGTAATAATTCCAAAAAATCCATCTTGTTGTTCTGATGCTTTTATTGCATCTTCATTTAATTGAGGCTTGTCTTTTGAAGTAGGATGACTTATGTATTTTTTGTAATTCATATTAGATATAAAGTCTATATCTTCCTTATGTTCTGCTAGAATATCTAAAGAACGATAAATATCCTGAAGATGAAGTTCTTTTTCTAAAAAGTCCGGATAAAATAACTTCTGCCAGTGTGAAAAAACTTGCAGTTTAGAACATGGCTCTACAAATCGACTTATAACCAATGTGAAAATAATCTTAACAAAATCAAATCGCAGTTTAGGATGTTTTTTCTTCAAATCTGCTAATAATTCATAGAGGTTCAACTGTTTAAAAATAGCATCTATAATAAGCAGAGGACCTAAGATAAATGTATTTTTTATATCAATTTTTTTAGCTAATTGATTCGCAGAGATGATATCTAAATGACGACTGATCAGTTCGGATAAGTCTTCTAATCGATCATCTTTAGACTTTCCTAAAGACATAAGTGTTCTATGGTGACTTTTACCATTTTTCCAATAGCTTTCAGCTATTTGATAGTAAGTTTGTCCTCTAGAGTTTTTTGTTTTCTTTATGAACATAAGAATATACTAGAACAAAAATACAAAAAATCAAGAAAAAAACGACTTTTTAACGCACTGCATTCGAATTTTGTGCCACTAGGATTTTTTACAAAATCCCAAAAATTCAAGCTTGCAAATCCCTCTAACACCTATAAATAAAGCATTCTTAAAAAAAAAGATATCCACATTTGCAAATCAACTGTCAAACTCAGGAACATCTTGTTTCCCTAACATGGTGTTAAGAAATGAGGAGATCCTCTCTACTCAAAATGAGTGGATTTTTTAGGTGTTGCCTATTTTGTCAAAGGCGAAAGCCTTTGCAGGCAACACCAAAAAACACACCAGAGGTGTGGCTCATTTTGAGTGAAATGTTAAGGAAAAAGTTCCTTCTAATACCTGATGCCGGTTTGCCTGATTGCCAGATCCCGGATCCCAGAGGGAGTTTCTTTTTTTTGTTTTTTTATTCTCTTTTAGATTCTGCGTAATCTCAAATAAAAAATCTGGATGCAAATGGTAATGAGCAATCAGCCCGAAGGCTTACCGCAAACCTCACAGACAAAAAATCCTCACAATGGGAAACATCAAAGTCAAATAAGAAGAGTCTGAGCTTTGCTAGAAGATCAGCTAATAAGTGCATTGTCACTAGATCTGATGGTTTGCAAAGTAGAGATAGCTTCAGAGACAGATACCTTTTTTTGATCTTTTATTTGCTCTTGCAATGCTTTTTTTAAAGTAGTCAACTCACCAGTTGTCGCACCAGCTGTCATCGCTAAATTAGCAGTGTGTAGATGCAGATGGCCTTTCACAACACCTACAGTCGATAAGGCTCTTAAAGCCCCTAAGTTCTGCACCAGACCTACTGCTGCTATGATACGGGCTAACTGCTGTGCAGAAGTCACCTTTAACATCTTTAAACACATTTTAGCTGTAGGATGTAAACGTGTCACACCACCCACAGTGCCAAGAGACATAGGTGTTTCTAAAAAGCCTTTTAAACAACCAGAATCCATTTTCCACTTAGTGATTGAAGTATAACGACCACTTCGAGAGGCGTATGAATGCAAACCAGCCTCAACAGCTCTCCAATCATTCCCTGTAGCAATCAATACAGGGTCTATCCCATTTAACACCCCTTTGTTGTTGGTTGTAGCCCTATAAGGATCGACCTCCGCAAAATAAGAAGCTTCCTCTATTTTATGACCTAAATCAGAATCCATCTTTTCTAAAACCACCTCCGCTTGAACGCATTTGGTATCAGATAAGTTAGACACAATACACATAGTGATTTTTTCACCTGTGAGTTTTTCTATTTTACTTTTAAGCCCTTCACAAACTTGATTGATCATATTGGCACCCATAGCATCTTTTGTATCTACATAAAGATGAAAAATAGCCATCAATCCGTTGTCTTTTTTCCTAGATAAGATACGCAACTTAAGATCGTAAAAACCACCGCCTCTCTGTTGAAGACGAGGTACAAGCTTATTAGCATCTTTTAAAATTTCCACTCGATGGATTTGGAACATTTCCTGTAAATGAGCTATATCTTTTACTTGAGCTATCTGCATTTGGCCAATAGCTCCATTCCCCTTACAAGCTGTTGTGATGACGCCATTTTCTCTGACCCATTTAGCTGTCTTACTTGCAGCTGCAATGATAGAAGTTTCTTCCACTGCCATAGGTACCACATAAGATTGACCATCAATCACAAAGTGAGGAACTATTCCCAACGGTATTTGGAAAAAACCAATGACATTTTCAATGAAATGCTCTGCCATGTTATGAGACACAGGTGAGCCTTGCTTTAGATGTGCTATGTCTTCTAGTGACAAAAGTCCCCAATCTAAAAGCTTCTGATACCTTTGCTGTCTGTTAAGTTGTGAAAAGCCTTGTATCTCTTGAGGATCAATCATATAAATTCTACCTTTTTATTTATCTTTTGTGATTTTAAATCTTTGGTGTTGATGAGTCCTAAACAAAATAAGGCAACTTTTAATTCATACTCTATTTGAGACATCCAGTCAATAAGAGCATCTACTCCACCCTCAAGTGCTTTTTTGAGAGCTGGCTGAGCAAAGCCTACAGCCGATGCACCTAAAGCCATAGCTTTAGCAACATCCAAACCTGACCGCAAACCGCCTGATGCCCAAACTTCATAATCTGGTCTGACCTCTTGAGCAGAACACAGAGATTCTACTGTGGTATTACCCCATTGCCGAAAAACTTGAGCAGCTTTAAAATGCAGAGAATTTTTAGGAGATCGTTGTCCTTCTATGCGTCCCCAGTGAGTCCCTCCCATGCCACTGACATCCACTGCTGCTAAACCAATACCATTAAGCTTTTGCAGGGTATCCTTTGAAAAACCACAACCTGTCTCTTTGAGAATAATAGGTACTTTTATCTCCTTACAAATCTTTTCAATAGCTTGCAGATCATTTTTAAATTGAGGTGTTCCTTCTGGTTGAAGGGCTTCTTGGAGAGGATTGGTGTGGATAGCAAGGGCTTGTGCCTCAAGGCTTTCAACAAGCTGTAATATTTGAGATATTTGATTTTTCTGCACTAACTCAATGGCTTGGGTTAAGCCAATATTGCTTAAAAGCGTGATTTTGTATTTTTTAAGTTGGGTCCATTCTTGAAATGCCTCAGGATCAAAGAGTTGTCGACGTTGACTCCCTACACCTAAAATCCAACCTTTTGCCTTGCAGGCTTCTGCAAAAATTTTATTGAGAGGACCAGCCTGAGAATGACCTGCTGTCATAGCAGCAATGTAGAAAGGAGACTTGCGTTTTTGACCTAAAATAAAACTTTCTAGTTGAATATCTTGGAAGTTTATACCAGGAAGGGCATTATGTGGCAGATGGATGGTTTCAAATGCAGATATGGCTTGGTTTTCTTTCTTGAGAGCAAGATGGATATGTTTTTGTTTACGTTCTTCAAAATTAGTCAAAAAAGATACAGGCGTTTTAGATCTCAATCTGCTGTCACCCTTTTGACCAAACTGGAAAAAGCTTTAGGATTTTCTGCTGCAAGATAGGCTAAAGATTTGCGGTCTAGCTGAATAGACGATAATTTAAGAAGATGCATAAACTTTGAGTAGTTAAGGGAATGGAGCTTTGTTGCAGCAGAGATGCGCGTGATCCATAAGGATCGCATTGTGCGTTTTTTAACTTTGCGATCTCTGTAAGCATAAGCTAAACCACGATCATTTTTTTCAACTGCGATTTTGTAACAACGACTATTTGCACCATAATAGCCACTAGCCCTTGCTAGGACTTTTTTATGGCGTTTTCTGCGAGTAAATCCTGTTTTAACTCTCACTATGCACCTCCTAACATTCTGGAAACACGTTCTTTGTCTGCACTATGAACATACTGCGTACGTGTCAATTGACGCTTCACCTTAGAAGATCTTTTAGACAAAATGTGACGTTTGCCTTTTTGTTTACGTTTGATCTTCCCTCCCTTAAGTAACTGAAACCTCTTAGAAGCACCAGAGTGACTCTTGACCTTTGGCATAAATATATGTCCTCCCTTTTAGTTAGTGTTTTTGTATTTTTATATGTGTTTTTGTATTTTTATATGTGTTTTTGTAGGTGCTTTGAATGCATAAAGTTTATTATAAAAACTTTTTTATGGTATAGCAATGTTTTTCATAAAAATATTTAAAATACTTGCCTCAGTGTACACAAAATAGCTCTCTTTTTCATAGTTTTTTCATAATATGGCATAAATATAATAGTTTGTCGAAGTAGATGTGGATTATTTTTTAACTTTTTCAAATTTTCGGGAGGGGGGATTATATTAAAATTTGATAGGTTATTAAAGCAAATACATAAGCTAAAAAGCCATAGAAAGCAAACACCAAAACAGGGGCTTTATAACTGCCGAATTCCTTTTTAAGTATAGCTACTGTTGAAACACACTGCAAAGCAATAGCATAAAAAACCAAAAGAGAGAGACCTGATGCCAAACTGACTTCAGCGACTATTTGATCAGAGAGAGCAGAAATATTTTCATCTGTATCTTGAATATTAAAAAGTGTACCTAAAGTCCCTACAAAGACTTCCCTAGCTAAAAAAGAAGTCAAAATAGCTACACTGAATTTCCAATCAAGGCCTAACGGATCAAAAATAGGTTCTATCCATTTTCCAATTTGAGCTAGCCATGAGGTTTCTAAATCCTGAGAGGGAAAATAACCTAACACCCAAATAACTACCACTGTGCAAAAAATAATACCACCTGCTTTTTTCATAAAAGACCAAGCACTGTAAAAAGAGTGCCTCAAAAGGGGTAACATGCTAGGAAACCTATAAGGAGGTAATTCCACTACAAAAGGAATATCTGTCGTATGCTTATAGAAAGTTTGCGATAAAAGCATAGAAACTAACAAAGCTGTTATTATACCAAAGACATAAAGAGCAAAAAATGCTAGCCCTTGCATACCCATAAGACCTCCAAAGTATGTTATAGGAGGTATCAAAGCAGCTACAAACAAAGCATATACAGGTAAACGAGCTGAACAAGCCATCAATGGAATAGTGAGCATAGTTAAAATGCGTTTTTTAGGTGAGGTGATATTTCTTGCAGCAAAAATAGCAGGGATGGCACAGGCATGCCCTGATAAAAAAGGCACAAAGCTCTTACCGGAAAGCCCAACTAAACTCAAAGGTTTATGACAGATCACCACAGCCCTTGCTAAATAACCACTATCTTCTAAAAATCCAATAATAAAAGTTAAAATAAAAATCTGAGGTACAAAAACTAAAAAAGAACCTATACCACCAAACAAAGCATCATTTGTAAAGTCCCTTAAAATGCCTTTGGGTAAAATAGAAGCAGTTAAATGACCTAAAAAGGCAACGCTACTCTCTACAAAATCCATAGCAGGTGTTGCCCAAGTAAAAATAGACTGAAATAAAAAAGCCATAATGATCACAAAGAAAATCCCACCACCAAAACGAGAAAGAAAAAACTCATCAAAGCGATTTTGCTTTTTTAAAATGACATCTTGATGTGTCACTTTTGGGCGTTTAATGTTTTTTATCCTCTTATGGCTCTTATGATTTACTGCTTGCTTTTTAATATTTTGATTTTGAGTTTGGATTTGAGTTTGACTTTGAGTTTGATTTGAAAAAAAGAGTTTATGAACTTTTTTGCTTTTTTTAAAAATATCTAACTTTGGAGGAACTTTTGGAAGGTAGTCTTGAGGGCAAGCTAATATCTGATGAATGACTTTTTTAAGATGGTTTAAGTTTTGTTTTTTTTGAGCGGATATAGCTACGACAGGGCTACCTAGCTCCTCACTCATTTGTTGCACGTCTATAGACAGACCATGTTCAGTTATTTCATCTATCATATTCAAAGCAAAAACCACAGCCTTATTGTGTTGACGAGCTGCCTTTTGTACTTGAAGTCCAAAGATCAAGCTTCTTTCTAATCTTGTGGCATCTAGCAAACACAAAACAGCAGAAACTTGATCTTCTTTAAGTGATTGATGAAAAGAATCCACAACACATTTTTCATCTTCTGTGACAGGATGGAGGGAATAAACTCCAGGATAATCTGTGTAAAGTATATCCCCTGAATCAGAGGGTGCTGTTTTTATATCTACAGTCACTCCTGAAAAGTTAGCTACTTTTTGTCGCAGGCCTGTTAAACGATTGAAAAGCAAGCTTTTGCCAGAGTTGGGTTTTCCTACAATCAAAACCCGTAAGTTTTTTTGAGAAGTTTGCATATTTTTAATACCAGATTTGAATACCAGTTTTAAATACTAGTTTTAAATACCTGATGAAACCTTATTGATATGCACCTTAAGGGCAAGCTCTTTGTCCACACAGAAAACACTATCTCTTACTTGAAAAATTTTATAACTTCTCAAACTGCCTTCTTTAACACATGAGACTTTTGAAATCTTTTCAAAACCAAATTCCCTTAGCCTTTTGATATAACGAGAAGGAAGTTGAGAATGAAATCCATGGATGATGCCTTGTTCATTTTTTGTTAAATTCCAAAGTGTGGTATTTGTATTCATTTATTGTCTCCTTTGTCTCTTTCGATTTTAGATTAATAAATCGATTTTAGATTAATAAATCGATTTTAGATTAATAAATCGATTTTAATTAATAAACTTAAAATACTTAAATTAAGAGTAGTATAGCACCCTATAACAAAACTCAAATAAAAAAACATCCATTGAAAACTACTTGATTATTGATAGACACAAATGAACCCTAAATGAAAACCCTTATTCCGGCATCCGGGATCGGCAACCCATCATCCTTCTTACTTACCTAATGGCTACCACTGTCGCAAAAGCCTGACCACCTCAAAAGTCTGTGCATTTTCAATGAATGTATTGATCAAGACTATATTGCGACTTTCATACAATCTTTTGGATATTGATAAATGCCGACATATATTCAGGAAATTTGCAAAACCTATACAAACCTATAAACCAAGCTAAAGGCCCAAAATGTATATCATTAAAAGCCACATCTTCAAAAGCTGTAAAAATATGTTGTGGTGTGTTGCACTTCTCTTCTGCTTTGGATGTCAAAAAAAGGTTCATTTTAATTTAAAACCTCCTCAAAAGCTATCACCACCTCATTCTTCCACATCCTCATCTCCATCCCCTTTAAAACCTATCTCATTTAAAGATGCTCCACCCTCTCGAGTGCCTTCTATGTCTTCACCACCAGCTCTTCCTCAAACGCCTCAAATTTCTGAAACTCCTCAAACTTCTCAAACTTCTGAAATCCCTCAAACTTCTCAAATTTTTAAAAAGCAAATACCATCACCTCCTATTGAACCAGAATTTCCCCAAAAAAATCTCTCTAAAATGCCAACACAAGTCATAGAAATCCATTCACCTCTTGAAACACTTGAAATAAATTTAACTCATAATCATCAAGTCAATCCACCTCCGCCTCCACCAAATACAACTAAGGTCAATCTTTCTTTTAGAGCTTACAATTATAGGGGATTCCCAATAAGCGATCTTCAAAAAGAAGATTTAATTGTTACAGACAATCAACAAATAATACAAAATCCTGTTTTTTTTACTGATGTACAAAAAGCCTATCCAGCATTGGAAATAGTCTTTGTGCTGGATACAACAGAACAAAAACATATTCATTGGATCAAAAACAATATTGATTTTCTGGCTCAAGAGCTAGCCTTCTCTGATTTGAATGCAAGGTTTTGTTTAGTCACATTTAAAGATTTGCTGATCAAGCAATGCCATCACTTTGTGCAAGATAATCCTTCAACACCAGAAAATGAAAATCTTATGAGTTTTTTAAATGACTTATCTCGTCAACAGGTTGGAGGCGGAGGCAAACTCAACACAGAAAACGCCTTGGAAGGATTGCTGGCAACAGCTAGAGACACTCCCTGGGAGGCTGACAGTCAACGTATGATTGTTTTAGTGACAGATGCCTTGTTTTGGGTTCGACCTTTTGCTACTTTAGATGTTGATGGACGTACGGCTCCTTTTTATAGTCAGGATATAGGCCATCCAGGTGTTTTAGAAGAGTTAGAAGACAGTCAAGCACAGCTTTTTGCTATCACAAGGGATATTAGCGGGTTTTCTAAAAATTATTTTGAATTTCCTTCCCTTGTAGAAGTCACCTCTGGCCAGTGGTTTCCAATAAAGAAATTGGAAAAAAGTCAAATAACAATGAAGGATATTTTTGATACTATTTTAAAACAAGTTCATCCTCAATCTCACACACTTTATACCATAGAATATTTTGCAAAAAATGCTAATGAGCTAAATGCCAATAGCTTATTGCAAAATATACAAATTTCTTTTAGCCCTTATTTCATAAACAGAAAAATGCAACAAGGATTCAATAGAGAAAAACTACAACAAACACATATCCAGATAGGTTTGTTCACTAAAAGTGGTTGGCTTTCTAGGCGATGAGCATTTTATCGATGGCGAAAGCCATCGTGGTCATTGCCAGAAAGTAGCCAGAAGCTAGTTCAATTTTAGGGAAAAAGAGGCCGGACCACTTTTAGTGAAACAAACCCCTAACCCCACCCGTCGCCCTTCGATTCTGCTTTTCTATTTGTATGTTTTTTATGAGTGGGATGCGAAGGCAGGCTTCCGAAGTCCTCAACTTTTTTCACTCAAAATAAACTGGCCTCTGGCCACTTTTGGGTAGCCAGCCCGACGGCTACCGCCGTCGTAAAAAGCTGGCTACCTCAAAAGCTTGTTTATTTTGAGTAGGGAGGATCCTTTTATTCCTTTACACCATGTTAGGGAAACAAGATATGCTTCTAAAATGCTTTTAAGGAGCAAGCGGATTTACAAATGAAACTCTTTTTCCTTAACATGGTGTTAAAAGAGGAAAGGATCCTTCCTACTAAAAGTGGTCAAGCTTTCTAGGTTGCCAGCATTTGAGAAGGCGAAAGCCTTCGGCTGGCAACCAGAAAGTAGCCAGAGGTCAGACCACTTTTAGTGAAACAACTCCTCCAGCCTGCCTTCGCATCCCACTCATAATATTTATATTTTTTGAAAATTACGCAGAATCTAAAAGAAAATAAAAAAACAAAAAAAGGAACTGTTTCCTTAACATCGTGTTAAAAAACGAAGGGATCCTCCTCTACTAAAAGTAAACGGACTTTTGAGGTTGCCAGCAATTGAGAAGGCAAAAGCCTTCGGCTGGCAACCCAAAAGTAGCCAGAGGCTAGTTTACTTTTAGTGAACCAGAGGCATGTTTTATTTTGAGTGAAATGTTAGTGAAATAATTCTTTACTTAAAGTAGTCATGTTGTTAAAATAAATAAAGGATAGAAAATAAACCCAAAAACAATAAAATCTTTATATTGATTTCCCTCAAAATGGACTTTTAAATTTACTTTCAATTTCAGTGACACTGTTCTTTTGTCAACGTTGTCTATTTTCAGGGATTAAACTTCAGGGATTAAAAAAGAGACTTAAAAAGATTTAAAAAGGGATTTTAAAATAGATATTCTGAAAAAGGTATAGAAGATGAACAAATTAATTGAATTTTTTGCTAAGCAAGGACTCTTTGCTGTCCTTATATTAATCTACACCATTGTCATGGGCATTTATGTTGCTTTTGTCATCCAAAAAGAAGCATTCCCTAACATTGAATACGACATTTTAGCTATAGAAACCCTCTTTCATGGAGCCTCTCCTACAGAGACTGAAAAGCTGATCACCAATCCTTTAGAGTTAGCACTCAAAGAGGTCATAGGGATTAAAAAACTCACTTCTACATCTGTCGAAGGTCGAAGTTATATTGTCTTAGAGTTAGACCCTGACCAAACCACAGTAGTGGAAGCTAAGCAAGATGTGCAAGAAGTCATTGATCGTTTTGATCGCTTTCCAGAGGACGCTGAAGATCCTGTGGTGACTTCTATGGAAAGTAAAAATCGCCCTGTGATCAAACTGTTGATTGGTGGCACAGATGATATACCTACCCTCAAGTTACGTGATACGGCTAAATCTATTCAAAGAGAAATTGAAAAGCTCAATGGTGTTGCTGCTGTGAAACCTTATGGCATAGGTGAGCTAGAAATCCGTGTGGAAGCCTTTCCTCGTAAACTCTCTTTGTACCAGCTGACTCTTGCTGACATTGTAAAAGCCATTTCTGCTCAAAATCAAGCCATTCCAGGAGGAACAATCGAGCAAAATACATCTAATGGCAAAAGGGAGATTCTCATTCGCACAGTGAGCGAATACGAAGATGTGAAAGACATTGAAAACACTGTGATCAGATCCAATGACTTAGTGAATGCCATTCATATTAAGGATGTTGCAAAAGTTTCATACGGATTAGCAGAGCCTGTGACAATCTATAGAGGTAACGGCCGACCAGGTATTTATCTTACTGTTATAAAAAAAGAAAATAGCGATGCTATTAAATTAGTCGATACTATCAAACAAAAGACAGAAGACCTTAAACCCAGCTTCACTGATGACATTGCAATTACTTTTGTGGATGATCTTTCTTATTTTATTCGCAGAAGGCTTAAAGTATTAGTCAATAATTTATCCATTGGTTTAGGCTTGGTATTTATTATTTTAAGTTTGTTTTTCCCTTTAAGGATTGCCCTTTTGACAGCTATTGGTATTCCTTTTTCTTTCCTTGGAACTCTTGTTTTCTTTCATGCAACAGGTATCAGCCTTAATCTACTGACAATGATGGGATTGATTATTGTTTTAGGGATGTTGGTAGATGATGCCATTGTGGTGATTGAAAACACTATGAGGTATATTGAAAAAGGCTATCAATCTAAGGAGGCAGCTATCAAAGCAACTTGTCAAATATGGCAACCAGTTACGGCTGCTGTTTCTACAACGGTTGTGGTTTTTTTGCCATTGATGTTTATGTCAGGGATTTTTGGTAAGTTTATTGCTCTACTGCCATTAGGCGTTCTGTCAGGGTTGGCTTTAAGTCTTTTTGAATGCTTTTTTATTCTTCCACATCATACGAGTTTTTTAACCAGAAAATATGCAAAAGCTCTTAACTCGCCCACAAATAAAAATAATGTAGATGCTACTCCTCAAAAGAAACTTCCTCAAAAGCAAAAGAAGCAAATCTATCAAAAAGTTGACGATCTTTGGAAGAAGTTCTTTTTAGTTTTATATGAAAGAGCTTTAAAGTTAAGTTTGAAATTGCGGTATTTGGTGGTCTTTCTTGCTTTGGCATTTTTTGTGGCTACAGGTTTTTTATTTCATAAATATATGGACTTTATATTGTTCCCATCTACAGGTGTAGAAAGTTTTATGGTTAAGATCCAAGCTCCTATTGGGACTCCACTAGAGGACACAGTGGAACTTATGAGACCTCTTGAGAAAATCATTGCTACTTTAGACCCCACAGAAATGAAAGATTATATTACAAAGGGCGGAATACATCAGGCCAGTGCCAGCGACCCTGACTTTAAAAGAGGTAGCCATCTAGGTTTGATTATGGTGTATCTCACTTCAGAGCTAGAAAGAGATCGCACAGCTACTGAGATCATTGATGACTTGAGGGAAAAAACAGGTCATCCTCCTGGCATCGAAGTGATTAGTTTTGAAAAAAGAGGTTCTGGACCTAAAACAGGACCTCCTGTGAGTATTGGAGTTAGAGGAGATGAATACACTCAGATTATGGCTGCGGTAGACGGCCTAAAAGAATTTCTTGCAGATATCAAAGGGGTATCTGAAATTAGGGATACACATGATGTAGGTAAAGAAGAGCTACATGTTAAGGTTTTACAAAAAGAAGCTTTAGCAGCCCAGCTAGCTTCTATAGACATTGGTATGTCTGTCAGGGCAGCTTTTGAAGGCATTGAAGCAACATATATTCAAAAAGTAGATGAAGAGATTGCCGTAAGAGTGACTTGGCCAGAACAATTTAAAAGTTCTACACAAACTGTTCGTAGGCTTAAAATTCCCAATGCTATGGGCAATCTTATCCCTATTACTTCTGTTGTGGATTTTGATACATATCAAGGTATTTCTACATTCAAGCATGAAGCTAACGAGCGTCAAGTTGAGGTGAGAGGTGATGTGGACACCAAAGTTACTACCTCCATGAATGTCAATAACCAAGTCAGAGAAGCTCTACCTACACTGCGTGAACAGTTTCCACTTGTTAATTTCTTTTTTGGAGGGGAAGATCAAGACACTCAAGAAAGCTTAGCATCTCTTAAAAGAGCTTTTATAGTAGCTATCTTTGGAATCTTTTTGATTTTGGTATTAACCTTTCAAAAATTATCTCAAGCTTTATTGGTTTTATTTGTGACAGTGCCTTTGGGGATCACTTCTGTCGTGTGGGCATTTTATTTTCATGATAAACCTTTATCTTTTATGGGTTGCTTAGGTATGATTGCTCTTTCGGGGGTGATTGTGAATAACTCGATTGTCTTTACCTCCTTTGTCAATGAATCTAGAGAAAAAGGACTTGATAAAATGCAAAGTATTTTAGAGGCTGGTAAGGCTCGCCTGCGACCTATTTTTTTAACAACCTTTACCACAGTAGCAGGGATTTTGCCTACAGCGTATGGTTTAGGTGGGTTGGATCGCTTTGTGGTGCCTATTGCTTTAGCTTTAGGTTGGGGTATGTTGTGTGGATCCTTTCTCACCACATTGATCTTCCCCTCATGCTTAGCTATTTTAGATGATATACTTTCAATCCCTTCAAAGCTCAAAAGACTTTCTCAATGATTTTTTCCTAAAATTAAACCAGCCGTCTTTTTCTTGACTTTTTTTTAATTTAAAATATATCGTTACCTTAATGAAGAAGGAGAATAGATGATACAAATGTCTATTTTTGAACCAACAATAAGTACATCAAAGATATTTTCTCCTTCAAAAGAAAATTTAAAACCAAAAACAGATCTTTTATCTATTCTTGAGGACTGCCATAATTATATTTATGCCAATGAAGGTATCTTAAAAGAAAAAGCCTTTCGAGAAATTATTAAAATTTTATTTGCAAAAATTAAAAGAAGCAATACAGAGGATATAATAGCATTTTGAAACTATTAAAAATTAAATTCTTTTTATAGTGGCATAAAATCTTATTACGCTCATAACCTATTGAAATCTCTTAAACTTTTTTTGCAGGTTATCAAACTCAGGAATTAGCTACAGATCATTTGACAAGGGCTTATGGCTGTGCTAGCTTGATGTGTTTTTTCTTTAATGTTAATCAATGTCAAAATAGAAATTTAAAGGAGATTTAAAATTATGATGAAACTAAAACTATTTATTATTGTATTGCTGATTCTGCAAATCAACTTACAAACCAATCGAGTCAATGCACAAAATGCACAGATGGATACACAAACAAATACTCAACAAACTCTTGAAGATGAAGATTTTGATTTATTCAATGCAAATATTATGCAATCAGGTATCCCTTTATTTACTCCATTTTCATATCATATCATCAAAAAGACCTCAAAACTCCATTTACATCATTTTATAGATCATCTCACTGATGCAGGCTTTTCCGTTGAGTTTTTAAATGAAGTAGAATATGCTAATATTATACATGCTTTAGGGATGACAAGAGGAGAGATCTTACTTAATGGGACATCTCTCCTTGCTTCTATGATAACATTAGATCCTATGATGATTCTGCTTGCTTTATCTTCACTACTAGCTCAGGATCAGCAAATAGCTCATCAGCGTATTACAAACTTATACTTTTTAGATGTTGTGTTGACAGAATCTGGAATGATTAATGCTTTTATATTGGTCTTTCAATTGAGCAATGGACGAGAACATCTAGTTACCTTTATCTGTGATCAACAATGTAATTCACGAATGCAAAACACAGGTGCAGATGATTTATTGCGTAACTATATGTCAGAATATTTACCTCAAGGTTTGTTGCAATCTTTTAATGAAGCATTAGAAAGAGAGTTTCCACCAAATAATTTTTTTATGAATCTTTTTCATCGAGCCTTAGGAGGAAATTCTTCTTCTGATTATCGTTTTACTCTCTACTTAAAGGATCTCTCCGAGACTCAAAAAATTGTAAGAAGATATAAAGATGTTGAAAGAATCAATATAGGGGTCATTGTAGAAACAATCAATGATAAAGGTCAAAGAGAATTTGTCAAAGAGTTTGACTGGATACTTCCTACTTTAAGATTAGAACACACAGCAGGTTCTATTCAACAAAGTATAACTATACCATTTCATGAATCAGCTCATGCACTTATGCTTTTACTTCTTGACGGCCCTCAACAACAAAGTGATCTCAACCTTCTAATATATCCCCATTTAGTTCCTTCTCTAAAACAAAATCAAAATAACAGTCTAATAGATTGGAAGTTTTTAGATGGCCGAGTCAATCATAATGAACTTGAAATTCATTATTTTGATAGAATAATTATAAATATAGCAGGTATAGTAGTGGATGGATTACATGATTTCCATTATATATCAGAAGCTTATGATGGTGATATGGCACAGGCCCGTCTCAATGCATTTGAATATCTATGTCCTAGATATTCTTTCATAGAAAAGAAAGACGATTGTCCTCCGTCACCGAATACACTTTCTACTTTTTCGACATGGAAGGATCAAAGTCTTTCAGAAAATGACAATGAACCTTTTGTATTAGAGATGGAATTATTGTTGAAGCAGGCCAAAAGATTGGCACTTATGCTTTTATATGAAAATTTCCCTGTTTTGCAACAATTGATTAGACTGGTTCTACAAAAGAATATGTTGAAACCTGAGGATTTTCAAAGGTTCTATCAAATGTATCTAAGCGATATTGATCAGCAAGAATTAGGACTCACTTCAACAAGGCCTTTAGGAAGGCCTCTTTTAGCTAATGATTTTTTTTCTGCAATACAACTTGCTCCAGATATTTTAAATAGAAATTTATCTATGTTATTTTCTCTCAACCCACAAGATCATTTTGAAAGAGTGAGAGGATTATCTATACAGGAGATTTTAGCTGAAGCTCAAAAAGTTCAAATCTCTCCACAGTTTTTACATTTGATTCGCAGAGATAAAATCCCGTATGCTCAATTGCAACCAACTTATAGTCAAGGCCTACAACCTCTTTATGTACAGGAGAATATCAATTTATTGCTTTCCTTCATACGATAGGGATATACAATGAAGCCTTACTTTAAAAAAATGGCTATTGCAAATAGAGGAGAAGTGGCCCTACGTATTTTAAAAGCTTGTCAAGCTTTGCAGATTCCTACAGTTTTGCTACACTCTCAAGCTGATATAAAAACTATAGCCTTCCGGCTTGCTCACGAAACTATTTGTATTGGAGATTCTCCACCATCAGAAAGCTATTTAAACATCGATGCTCATCTTAAAGCAGTATGTAAAGCCAAAGCCGATGCCCTTCACCCTGGATTTGGTTTTTTATCTGAAAATGCACAGTTTGCTAAAGCTATAGAAGATGCAGGTGTGACTTTCATCGGTCCATCCCATAAAGCCATTGCAGATATGGGAGATAAAATGATCGCTAGAAAAATCATGTCTGATGCTGGTGTGCCTGTGATCCCTGGCGATCAAGGCTCACTGCAAACGGATGAGTATTTAAAAAATGCAGCTAGTAAGATTGGGTTTCCTGTCTTAATTAAAGCTGCCTTAGGTGGTGGTGGTCGAGGAATTAAAATTGCAAGATCACAAGATGATTTTTTAGAACAGCTCAACTCTGCTCGTAGAGAAAGCTTAGCTGCTTTTGGTTCTGATAAAGTTTTTTTAGAAAAATACATAGAAAAAGCCAGACATATTGAATTTCAAATTTTTGGTGATCGCCATGGACAAGTGACACATCTTTTTGAAAGAGATTGTTCTATTCAACGTAGGCATCAAAAAATCATAGAAGAATCTCCTGCTCTTATACCTCACAAGATACATGCTGAGATGGCTCAAGCTACTATCAAAGCAGCACAGGCGGTAAATTATGTAGGAGCAGGTACTGTGGAGTTTTTACTTGATGGCCAAGATTGGTGGTTTTTAGAAATGAATACTCGATTGCAAGTAGAACATCCTGTGACAGAAATGCTTTTAGATGTTGATCTTGTCAAAGCCCAAATCCAAGTGGCAGCAGGTCAAAAATTACCATTTCATTCTTCTCACTTAAAGCCTTTAGGGCATGTGATGGAATGCCGTATTTATGCTGAAGACCCTTATAGAGAAGGCCTACCTAGTACAGGAGTTATTTTTCAAAAGTGGTCTACAAAAGAAAATAGGCGGTTTGAGTATGGATTAGATGATGGAGATGAAGTGTCGCCATTTTATGATCCCATGCTTGCTAAGATCATTGTTAAGGCAAAAGATCGCATATCTTGTATTGAAGAGATGAAGGCAGCTATTAAAGAATCTTATGTGTTTGGAGTTAAAACGAATTTTGATTATTTGAAAAGTATTTTAGAACATCCTGTCTTTGTGAAAGGAGCAGTGACCACTGACTTTATTAGTAAATACTTTGATAAAGGGCTTGAGCCTAGAACAAAAAAAGATTTTTCCAAATGGCAATTGGCTTTTCAAAATCATGCAAAGCAATTTGTACATAAAAAAAATAGAATCTCTCATCAAAATGCTATATCTATTTTTAAAAAATCTTATGCTGAGCAGTGGCAAAAACCAAAATTTCAGATAGAATCCTTAGACATGACTTTTGATGGACAAGAACATAAGGGCTTTATAGGTTTTGATCCTCTGCATTTGTGGATGCATTTTAGAGGTGCTATTTGGACTGAGCAAGATACTTTTTTTAGTGATGATCTCTTACAAGAAAACCTTACAGAACAATCTGTTGTAGCTCATACACCAGGCAAGGTTTTAAAGGTTATGGTGAAAGAAGGCGATCAAGTGAAAGTGGGTGAAAATCTTTTAGCTTTAGAAGCTATGAAAATGGAATATCTTATAAAATCAAACATAGATGGGCAGGTCAAACAAGTTCATGTTAAGACTGGGCAGCAAGTCAAAAAGGAACAAATGTTGTTTTCATTGGCGTTGGTTCACTTTCACTAAAAGTGGCCAGAGGCCAGTTCATTTTGAGTGAAATGTTAGGGAAATAAGATGTTCACTCCCGGGATCTGGGATCCGGCAAGCAGGCATCCCGGGATCTGATGCCGGGTTGCTAGATCCCGGATCCGGGATCCCAGACAATGTCTGACAGTGAATTGTTTTTATAATATTGGAGAAGCCATTCATGGACAATAGTAGGAGGAATCCCCAATCGCTCTGCTGCCTTTTTATAACCTTCCCTACGAGCTAATTGCACTGCATTCTCTTTTTCTTTTAGAGTATAATTCTGCCTGCTTTGAGATTGCTGAACCCATTCCTCTAAAGTGACAACAGAAATCCCCAATTGATTTGTTGCCTCTATATAACCTTTCTTACGAACTAATCGCACTGCTTCGTTCTTTTGTTCTGGAGTGTATTTTTTCTGGCTTTGTATAGATTCATTCTTCTCTTTTTTATCTTTAAGAAGCCATCTATCTATATTATAACGAGGAATCCCTAATTGCTCTGCTGCCTTTTCATTACCCACCTTACGAGCTAATTGCATTGCTTCGTTCTTTTGTTCTGGAGTGTATTTTTTCTGACTTCGCACAGGTTCGTTCTTCTCTTTTTTATCTTTAAGAAGCCATCTATCTATATTATAACGAGGAATCCCTAATTGCTCTGCTGCCTTTTTATTACCCACCTTACGAGCTAATTGCATTGCTTCGTTCTTTTGTTCTGGAGTGTATTTTTTCTGACTTCGCACAGGTTCGTTCTTCTCTTTTTTATCTTTAAAAAGCCATCTATCTATATTACCAGGAAGAATCCCTAATTGCTCTGCTGCCTTTTTATTACCTACCTTACGAGCTACTTGCACTGCTTCATCTCTTTGTTCTGGAGTGTATTTTTTCTGACTTCGCACAGGTTCGTTCTTCTCTCTTTTATCTTTAAGAAGCCATTGTCTTACAGTAGTAGGAGGAATGCCTAATTGCTCTGCTGCCTTTTCATAACCCACCTTACGAGCTACTTGCACTGCTTCATCTCTTTGTTCTGAAGTGTATTTTTTCTGGCTTTGTATAGGTTCATTCTTCTCTTTTTTATCTTTAAGAAGCCATCTTTTTACATTATGAAGAGGAATCCCTAATTGCTCTGCTGCCTTTTCATAACCTTCCCTACGAGCTAATTGCACTGCTTCATCTCTTTGTTCTGGAGTGTATTTTTTTCTGCTTTGCACAGGTTCGTTCTTCTCTTTTTTATCTTTAAGAAGCCAGTTTCTTATATTACTATCAAGAATCCCCAATTGCTCTGCTGCCTTTTTATAACCCACCTTACGAGCTAATTGCATTGCTTCGTCCCTTTGCTCTGGAGTGTATTTTTTCCTGCTTTGCACAGGTTTGTTCTCTCTGATTTTATATTGATGAACCAATTTTAATAAAGTCATGTATTTAATATTTAATATCTCTGCTACCTTTTTAACATTACCTATCTGACGAACTAATTCCACTGCTCTGTCTTTTGTTTCCTGAGAATAATAACGTCTTTTTCTTTTTGATACGCTTAATAATGGTTGCCTTGCTTGCTTAATTTTATGAGAAAAATCTTCTACAATCTCTATATGAGGTTTATTTAAAAGCTCTGATACAAAATGGCTTGTATCCATCCTTAAAGCCTCTAAAAAGAAATGATCTATAGATATCGGATATGTCGCATTTTCTTTCTCGACATTTTCTTTCATAATAATAACTTTTTCCAATAAGGCATTTGCACTTTCATTATAATCAAGGGCAGGTATGAAAGAGATATTTTCTAAATGAAGAATAAGTAAATCATTATCTCTTAACTCAAATGAAATAGGATTATGGACTTGAATATTTAACTGACTTAAGAGAAATTCTTGAACTTCTCTTAAAATATTAAATTCTTTCAAAATAATAACTAAAGAATTAAAATTAAGATGGCCGTCTATGTCTGTAAAGTGCAAGCGATTGATCTCTTCATTTAAGGATTCAACTCTTGTCAAAATTGCCATAATAATATGATTTGCACTCACTGTTTGAGACTCAGAAGCATAAGCTATTAATGAAGCTATAGATAACATATCTTGAGAGCTAGGATTAAGCTCTCTTAATCTGGTGTCATCATGTTGATTTTGTGGCATAAGGCTTTCAGCACAAGCCCATAAAGAATCACTGGTAGTAAGCAAAACAATAAATAAGATAAAAATATATTTTTTCGGCATCATTTGGTCATTGGGTTCGTTTGCCTATTACTATCTAAATACACATAATTCACATCCTTTTAGCTTATAACATCATGTTTAAAATCATAAAACTGTCTTATCTTCTATACTATATTTTAAACAAAGCTGTTTTTTAGCTTTTGAACCAGTGTGAGTGGTACCAAAAATTTCTTGACTAACATTAACTTCAGTTTCTTGATACTTTTGATCACTCTCATATCCTTTTATATATATGTACACGCCCAATTCATTAATATAAATTTGATCATATTGTTGATTATATTCTTGTCTTGTTATCTGATCATTACAAAACCTCTGTAAAAGATTAACATAATTATCTCTTATCTGATGATCATATCTAACTTCTGCAAGATCTATAAGTGATCTGCCATGTCTATTTCTTACAAAACGATCCACACTTTTATCTTCGTACATAAACGTCCCTATAGCCCAAGTAATTCCTCTTGTGAGTGGAGTTAAGGAATCTTGTAGAGCAATATGTAAAGGGCGATCACCCCTACCACAATCATAATTAACATCCAAACCTGGTATACGCATCACAGCCCGCATACGGCTTGTAGCTTGAGACTCACTCTGCTGATAAAACGACTGCCACCAACGAGGGTCACACAAGTTATTATGAGCTTCTGCTTTTGTCTCAAAGTCACGCTTGACTTCATTGCAGACACTACGATCTATTTGCTCCATATCACATCGGTCATTAATGACTTGAATAGGTGTTTGACGAGAGTATGGGTTTTGATAATCCAAACTAGCACCTGCACGTATCAATACCAAAACCACATCAGTTCTGCCATGCTCTAAGGCAAGCAGTAGAGGCGATGACCCACTTGAACAAGATTGATTGACATTAGCACCATTTCTAATAGCATTTGATATATCCGTGATACTGGCAGAGTTATACCAACTAACATCACAAAGATTGGTTTGAGCTAAAGCATCCGCTGTTAAAAACAGAGTTACTAAAAATAACCTTGCCACTTTCAAAGTTAAACCTGTTACCTTCTTACTCAAGCTTGCTACTTTTGTACTTAATGCTACATTTTTACTTAAGTTTGCTACCCTCGTACTAATTGTGTTGAATTGCTTCATGTTTAATTGTTTTAACTGTCTCATAATACTTCTCCTTTCTTTTTGACCTTGATTCTTAAGATGGTTCTTTTTCACTTGATTCATTTGCATAGATATAAACATATCTTGATGGCATGTCAAGTACGTTTGTTTCACTAAAAGTGGTCTTTTTCACTCAAAATGAGCCACACCTCTGGTGTGTTTTTGGGCATTGCTCTGACAGCTATCGCTGTCTAAAAAGAGCAATGCCGCAAAAAACTGCTCATTTTGAGTAGGGAGGATATCTTCGTTTTTTAACAGCATGTTAAGGAAAAAGTTCCTTTATTGCATTGAGCTTGCTCTCCAAAAACATTTTAGAGGCATATCTTGTTTCCCTAACATGGTGTCAGAAGCAAGGAGATCCTTCTCTACTCAAAATGAACAAGCTTTCTAGGTTGTCAGCATTTGAGAAGGCGATAGCCTTCGGCTGGCAACCAGAAAGTGGCCAGAGGCCAGTTCATTTTGAGTGAAATGTTAAGGAAAAAGTTCCTTATAAAAAACTATGGAACTATAGGGCTTTAGAAAAATTAAGCCGGGCTTTGGACTTACTTAGGATGTTCCTATCCGCTTTTACTTAATTCTTAAAAAATGCTTGATTTCGGCCACTAAATAAGATATAATTACAAATCTTATCAAGTCAAGGTTTATTTCTAAAACATAGAAAAAGCCCTTTTAATCAAGGCCTTAATCTTGCATATACCTTGGTGATATTTTTTTAACTTAAAACTTATTTAAAAGGAGTACCAAACAATGAGAAATATATTTTTATCTTTATTTTTGTCCATGGTTGTATGTCAAATTTCAGAAGCTACTCAAAGTAGCATGGGTGGGGCTTTAGTGCTTGCTAGTTCTGCAGGCCATATAGAGACTGTAAAGGAATTGATAGAAAATGGCGTTAACGTCGATTTTGTAGACAACAGACGCTTCGGTAGATACAATAGCTGGACGGCTTTAATGATTGCTAGTTATGAAGGCCATATAGAGGTTGTAAGGTTATTGCTAGTTTTCGGAGCTAACGTCAATCATCAAAGTAGATATGGCTGGACGGCTTTAATGCGGGCTGGTCGTGAAGGCCATATAGAGATTGTAAGGGCATTGCTAGCGGCCGGAGCTAATGTTAATCTTCAAGATAGAATGGAGATTGTAAGGGCATTGCTAGTGGCCAGAGATAACGTCTATCAAGACGAACGTGGCGATACTGCTTTAATAATAGCAAGTCGTGAAGGTTATAGCAATATTGTAAAGAAATTGCTAGAGGACGGAGCTGAAGTTGATTATCAAAACAAAAGAGGCCAGTCGGCCTTAATGTATGCTAGTTTTGAAGACCATATTGAAGTTGTAAGGGCATTGCTAGCGGCCGGAGCTAACGTTGATCTTGAAGACAATGTTGGATTGAATATCTTAGACTATGAGAGATTACTTTCAGAAGATGTGAAAAGACTTTTAAGAGAGTCAGCAGAATAACTATTTAATAAGAATACACGGGCCGTAGCAATCGGCCTTTATGCTCCATCATGCTTAAAACTTTAAAAATTAATCGGCTTTTGAGATAATCAACCTTTGATCGACGGCGACAGCCGTCGGGCTGGCAACCAGAAAGTGGCCAGAGGCCAGTTCATTTTGAGTGAAAAAAATTGAGGACTTCAGAAGGTTGCCTTCGCCTCCCACTCATAAAAAACATACAAATAGAAAAGCAGAATCGAAGGGCGGGGAGTGGGGTTAGGGAAACAGCTGTTTCACTCAAAGTGGTCTGTTTCACTCAAAATGAGCCACACCTCTGGTGTGTTTTTTGATGTTGCCTGCAAAGGCTTTTGCCTTTGACAAAATAGGCAACACCTAAAAAATCCGCTCATTTTGAGTAGGGAGGGAGCTGTTTCACTAAAAGTGGTCTAGCCTCTGGCTACTTTCTGGCGATGACCACGACGGCTCACGCCGTCGATAAAATGGTCATCACCTAGAAAGCCTGACCACTTTTAGTGAATTTAAAATAAACTTTGTAAATTATTTCTGACGATAGAAATTTCATCTTGAATATGCTCATACATCTCTGGTGTTATTTCAAAATCTGTCGGAGTGTTTTGAGATTCTATAGCTTCTAAATCACTGGCAGAAAATAAATAAATAATAGCCATTAATAAAAGCGTTCCTCCAGGTATGATGTTTGTAACTGGAGGTACATATCTATGAACAGATGTTTTTAAGGCCCTTTTCAACTGACTCATAAAGTTCTTACGGTTCGCTAAAAGTTGTTGCGAATGACTTATTCTAATATTTACATCATCAGACATATCTGTACCTTCCCAAAATGTTATAGTTAAATCACCAATATTACTTACAGAACTCCAACGTGTAGGCGTACGAGTAATGCTCACATTATGTCTTACATCGCTTTGAATTTCAATTATATCATCTATTTCATCTAAAGCATGTATGTCATTTTCTAGAATACTTAATGGAAGTTGATCAGGGGAATTGTTAATTTTCAATGTATTATAAAAATCATCAGTTAAGTCATTAGAAGCTTCAAGCTTATTAAAAAAAATATCGTGAGGATGGTTGGCTTTCAAAGTGATTGTATAATTTTTTAAAGCTGTTTTTAATTCTTTAAATTCTTTCTTGATCATAAGATTTCTGTGATTAAAATATCTCAACTGACTGAGATCTAATATGGAAATTCTACGACCTTTTTTAATTTGCTTTAAAGTATAAGCTATAAGAGCTAGAGTACCTCCTTGCACTCCTGCTATTTGATAATTACCATTTTCAAGTCGCTCTGCTTGATCTAAATATTCATTCCATGCATCTAAAAGCTGAAGGTGTAACTCTATAGTCTCTTCGCTCATAGCTTGTTCTTGAACAAATGAAAGATCAACTTCTTGAGCATCAACAAAATAAAAACTCAAAATGATTGCAAAAAAACAAAGTCCTTTTTTCATAACAAATCCTTTTTATTTAATAATAAAAAGATGAGCAATCATAAAATACTTAGGATGAAATTTGCTTACCACAATCTAAGAAAAATATCATCAAAAAATATTCTTTTCATTTATTTGCATGAAGTTAAATAAAAGGTCAATGACAGAGTGTTGAAAGAATATTAATATTTTCAATGGTTTATAGTAATATCTGTATGACTCACAAGTTTAAAATAATTAGAAACTTTTTGTTATACAATGAGTTATTATTCATTGAGCATAGATCACATCTGTTAGATAAAGTCCTAGGGCAGGAGCTGTGTTATAGGCTTGCTTTCTATCTTTGGACTCTATAATTTCATTTAAATGTTGAATATCCATTTTTTTATATTCCATCCATAAAAGAGTGCCAATGATGTTTCTGACCATTTGCTTAAGAAACCTCTGCCCTTCTATACGAAACTCTATATAAGAGCCTTCTATCATAGAACAAGCTTTGAGAGACCAATGAGTAGAAAATATTAAGCACTCTGTATCTTGTAGATGGGATCCTGCATTTTGAAAACTTTTAAAATCCCTTTTTCCTGTAATTAATTCAGAAGCCTTCTGAAGATAATCTAAATCTAATTTATGTGGAATATGATGAACATAATAACGCATAAAAGGACTTAAATAAAGTTCATTCCAAATCCGATAAGTGTAAATTTTTTTCACTACGCTCAGGCGAGCATGGAAGCTTTTAGGTACTATAGAAGTTTTTTTGATCACAATATCTGGAGGTAAATAAAATTTTAAAGCCTTTATTAAATTAAGAGGTTTTTCTTTTGAAGTCAGTCGATGAACAGATAAAGTATCTGTAATATCAAAATGAGCTACTTGATGTTCTGCATGAACTCCCGTGTCAGTCCGGCCAGATCCATGAATTACAATATCCTTCTGAAAAACCTCATAGAGAGCCTTTTGAATCTGTCCTTGAATAGTCTGTTCTGTATGGCTTTGCATCTGCCATCCTTGATATTTTCTTCCATCATAAGCAATATCCATTCTAATTCTCATTATGTAATCCTTTTGTTTCACTCAAAATGAGCAGTTTTTTGCGGTATTGCTCTTTTTAGACAGCGTAAGCTGTCAGAGCAAATATCAGAAGGAAATCTTTTTCCTTAACATTGCGTCAAAAAACGAGGAGATCCTCCCCTACTAAAAGTAAACGGACTTTTGAGACAGTTAGCCTTTGATCGACGGCGAGAGCCGTCGGGCTAACTGTCCAAAAGCAACCAGAGGTTGGTTTACTTTTAGTGAAATGTTAAGGAAAAAGTTCCTTTTATGTTTCCTCTGTTTCACTCAAAATGAGCAGTTTTTTGCGGTATTGCTCTTTTTAGACAGCGTAAGCTGTCAGAGCAAATATCAGAAGGAAATCTTTTTCCTTAACATTGCGTCAAAAAACGAGGAGGTCCTCCCCTACTAAAAGTAAACGGACTTTTGAGACAGTTAGCCTTTAATCGACGGCGAGAGCCGTCGGGCTAACTGTCCAAAAGCAACCAGAGGTTGGTTTACTTTTAGTGAAATGTTAAGGAAAAAGTCCCTTCTGTTGCCGGTTTGCCCGATCCCGGGATCCCGGATAAATATCATGTTAAGGAAAGTATCCTTCTAATAACAGTTAGCCCGATGGCTTTCGCCTTTGACAAAATAGGCAACACCTAAAAAATCCGTTCATTTCAAGTGCAAAAGACGGCATGATTTATTTTGAGTGAAATGTTAAGGAAAAAGATTTCTTTCTTATTTATAATTAAAATTTTTATTTTTATATTACAATTATATTACAAAATGATAACAATGCGAATATTTTAAATAAACAATTATAAATTATTTGCTATAGACTATAGAAAGTATTTATTAAAGTAAAAGTTTCATAATGTTAAGCTTGACTATAAACATTTTTTATTTTTTAAAAAGGGCAGTTTCAAGTTTTGTGCTTCAGTTGAGGGATCTGCTAAGCCTTTGGTATTCTGAAAGAAGTCTAAACAATAATTGATAAACATCATTTCCAGTAAAATGATGATCTCCTTCATTCAAAAAAATGTTTATAGCAAAACCAACTCCTTCTGTCATTAGTGGATGATGTGGATGTAGAGTGCTTTTAATGGCAATATGCAAAGGGCGGTTACCACTACCACAATAATGATTGACATCTAATCCCGGCATACGCATCACAGCCTGCAGACGGTTTGTGATTTGAGATCTACTCTGCAAAGAAAAAGACTGCCAGTAAGAGGGGTCACACAAGTTATTATGAGCCACATCTATAGCCTCAAGATGTTTGATTTCATTGCATATTCTTTGATCTATCGATCCGATCTCACATCGATAATCGATCACATCGATAGGACGAGGACCAGAGTACATGGTTAGGGTTCTATGATTATAATATAAACTAGGATCATGATATAAATTAGCACCTGCACGTATCAAAGCTAAAGCTACATCATCACTATCATATTCTAAGGCAAGTAGTAGAGGCGATAATTCCCCACTTGAGCAATATTGATTGACATTAGCACCATTGCTGATAGCATTTGATATGTATCTGCTACTTCCAGAATTATACGCAGAATCATACCAACGAACATCACAAAGATCGGATTGAGCTAGGCTAGACGTTGAATTTAAAAATAAAGTTACTAAAAATAAACCTGCTACTTTCATGCCTATCGTAAAGCTTAACTGTTTCATAATACTCCTCCTTTATAGCTTATAGCTTAAGTACTTATGTATTTAATTAAATAGAAGCCCATACAGAAAATACCCAATATGACTCATTATGAGGGCCAGTAAAGTAAGAAACTATAGGCAGTCTTTTTAATATAGAACCTCCTGTTTTTCTACTATCATAGAAACCAACAAGTAAAGTGACCGGTGCTCCAGGAACATCAAACATAACACCTGATTCATTATACCACTCGATTTCACTTGCTTTGTTAGGTTCTTCTCCTTGTATCTGGGCTGTTTCGTTGGTAAACTTCCTGATATAACGGAAACCGTGTATGGATTCAAAAGAGAAAGGACCATAGATTTTCCCTAAAAATCCCAGCATTGGTTCAATACGGAACCACATATTATTTGCAGGGCAGAAATTACCAGCACAATCATCATCGAAATCTCTATAAGAATCTGTACTGTGTTGATAATAGTTGGTCTCTAATCGAAATGCCAACTTAATATCTCTTGTGACAGGCAAGGTCACATAAGATTTAAAGCGAACACGTGCTATTTGGCCAATGTTTCTTGTCCTATTAGATGTAGGTAGATAAATCCGTACATAACCAAAAAGATCAAAAGGACCTGCAGAAAAACTACCGTGATTAAACATTAAATAATGATCACCCATTGATGTTTGAAGAGTTTTAGCTCCTTCGTCACCAGACCAGTTCCATAAATTAGTTACTTCAAAAGAATATCTTACACTTAACTTATCCGTTAGCCGATATTGTGGACGAATGGTCCAATAAGTCCCAGATCCTTCATTTAACTCTGATAATAAACCTTCATTCCATGATTCAATATAAAAGCTAAATCGAGATGGCTTGTCTGTAGTTGCAGTAGTAGTAGCAGTTGTTTGAGTGCTAGTAGCTTCTGCTCCCTGAGGTACTGTTGCTTCATTTTTTGTTTCATCATCACTTTGTTCTTGCTCTGCTAATTCCCTTGTAACAGTCACCTCTGCAAAAGTGGTGTCCTCATCCATACCATTCATACTACCAACAAGTTCTGAATCTTGATCATTTTTATCCTCATCACTATCACTTTGATCTTGATCATCTCTCTGTCCTTGTTGGAAATCATCCATCCCTTCGCCGGAGCTTAATAATTGACTTTCAGCGTACATCTGGCTGTAAAGACTTTCACTTTCAGAAATAATTTCTTTAGAGGAAATGCTATTTATTTTATTGGTTTCACTAGCTGTCGATACATCTTCAGCAAGCACATTAGTTGTTAAAAGTACAAAAAGTACGCTTAAATAAAAAATCTTCATAAAATCCTCCTTTGGTCAGTTTTTATTTTCTTTATTCTCTTAATACTTAAAATAAACAAATGCAAGCAAAAAATAAACTTTTTTAACTTGGAGTGTCATTAAGTGGTTGGCTCACTAAAAGTGGTCTGACCTCTGTTTCACTAAAAGTGGTCTGACCTCTGGTCACTTTCTGGTTGCCAGCCGAAGGCTATCGCCTTCTCAAATGCTGGCAACCTAGAAAGCCTGACCACTTTTAGTAAGGAGGATCTCTTCGTTTTTTAACATGGTGTAAAAGAATAAAGGGATCCTTCTCTACTAAAAATGCATAGATTTTTGAGGCAATGACTATTTTGCCAATGGCATTGGTAAAATGATTATTTATAATAGACACTTGTCATTGGAGTACTCCTAAATGTGGTGGTGGAGGGCCTCGTGCCTGCGAGGATCCTTTAAAGGCACAATGGGATAACAACTTAAAAACTTCAAAACCATAAATAAAAACAACCCTAAACAACCTACAAAAACTGCGACCTCTGTCAATCCAAACACAATATGCCCTTCATTAAAATTAGGATACACAAGCCAGTAAATATCTACATATTGCATCACTAAAACCAACACTGCGATTATTCTTAACCAATCTACATTCCGTTTAGCTGCCCTTGGAAGTAAGGCTAAAAATGGCACTATAAACTTAAATAACAACAGTGAATAACTTATGGCCATCCATCCTCCATGGGCCCTATGTACAAAAAAGATGGTTTCCTCTGGTAAATTCGCATACCAAATCAACATAAACTGTGAAAAGCCAATGTATGCAAAAAATACAGTGAAAGCAAAGAGCAGTTTACCTAAATCATGGATGTGATTTTCATTCACTAGGCCATCTAAAAGACCCCTCTTCATCAAATAGACAATCAAAATAATTAAGAAGGCTAACGAAGATTGAAACAACCCTGCAAAACAATACACACCAAAAATTGTCGAGAACCAATGAGGATGTAAACTCATCAAAAAATCAACACTCAACAATGAATACGACAAAGCAAAAAATAATAAAAAGGCAATAGACCACCGCCTGTTTTTATGTGTCCTTGCTTCATCACCATCTTGATCTTGTTTAAGAGAATGCCCTACAATCACCCAAGCAAGTGCTATCCAACCAATAAAAAAGACAACTGTTCGCACAGCAAAAAAAGGTAAATTCAAATAAGGGACTTTTCTCTGTAATATGGGATCGTCAGCAACAACATCTGCATGCAACCACTCAAATAAGCTATGTCCTCCAAAAAACACCAACACCAAAGCTAATACAAAGGCTACTGGCAAAAAAGCTGTCATCCCTTCTGCAATACGCCGAACTGTCACACTCCAACCTGCATTGACTGCATGTTGAATGGCTACAAAAAACATCCCGCCTAAAGATAAGCTTACAAAATAAAAAAAGCTGGTCAATAAAGCCTGCCAAAACGTAGAAGACCAACCTAAGAAATGCAACAACACAGACACAACCCCTACTGCAAGACAGGCTAACACAAATCCCCTCAGGGAGTTTGACACCTGAAAGGATTGAGGCTTTAAAGGCAATGAAATAGATGAATCATCAGATGACATGTTATTCCTTTCTGTTTGTTTCCCTAAAAGTGGTCTGACCTCTGGTCACTTTCTGGTTGCCAGCCGAAGGCTATTCGCCTTCTCAAAAGCTGGCAACCTAGAAAGCTTGACCACTTTTAGTAGGAGGATCCTTTCCTCTTTTAACATCATGTTAAGGAAAAAGTTCCTTCTATTTTTTCACTCAAAATGAACTGACCTCTGGCTACTTTTGGGCAGTTAGCCCGACGGCTACCGCCGTCGATCAAAGGCTAACTGCCTAGAAAATCCATTTATTTTGAGTAGGAAGGATCCTCTCATTTCTTAACACCATGTTAAGGAAACAAGATATCCATTCCGGGATCAGGCATCCCGGGATCTGATGCCTGACTACCGGGTTGCCCGATCCCAGATCCCGGAAAAAGGATCCTTTCCTCTTTTAACACAATGTTAAGGAAAAAGTTCCTTCTGTTTCACTAAAAGTAAACTGACCTCTGTTTCACTCAAAGTGAACTGGCCTCTGGCCACTTTTGGACAATGACCGCAAAGGCTTTCGCCTTTGACAAAATGGTCATTGTCTCATTTGATTTTCACTAAAAGTAAACTGACCTCTGGTCACTTTTGGATAGCCAGCCCGACGGCTACCGCCGTCGATCAAAGGCTGGCTATCTCAAAAGTCCGTTTACTTTTAGTAGGAAGGATCTCTTCGTTTCTTAACACCATGTTAAGGAAAAAGTTCCTTCTTACACCCGACAGCTCCCGCCTATTATTTTGTATCAATTGTTTAAGGGCTAACTTCTTTTGCTTCTACAGAGCTTCCAGAATCTTCTGGTCCAGAATCTTCTGGTTCTGCATATTCCTGCAATCGGCGAATAAAATGCACCAAAGCCCACCGATCCTTTTTATTTGGGATTTGAGCAGCAAAGCTACCCATCAAACCTCGCCCCATAGTAATAAGGTGATAAATACCTCCATCTTGCCATCCTTTTATTTTGTCGTTGACAAGAGAAGGTGGCGTTAAAACTGTTTTTGTAGCAACAAGCCCATCTCCTCGGCCTGTCATCCCATGACAAGCACCACAATAAATATAATACATTTTTTGACCCCTTTGTAGCATTTCAAAATCACTCTCATCAAATTGTGGAGTTGTTATTTTCTGCTCTGCTTCTTCAGAAGTTTTAATTTCATAATATCGATAGGGAATAGATTGCTGTCGTGGTACAGTCCCCTCCGGCGGTAGCCTCATTGCTAAAGAACCAGATTTGTTTTCATCATAATCCTGAGGTTTCACAGCCGGAGATTGCATCATATCTTGAATCAATTCCACTTGAGGGTCTCTCTTTGAGCCACAGCCTATGAAACTCATCATAAATAATAAAATCAAAATCTTCATACCAAACCTTTTAAAATTCTTTATAAGACTGCACATCTAAGGCCTTTAAACCCTCTAAATGTTTTTTTGTTTTACTCTGATCATAGCAAGGATCACTTTCGGGGATATAAAGAGCAAATTTATGGCACGTCAAATCAGGATTTAAAATAGGAGGTTTGATCTGTGGCAAACGACATAGCAATAACACAGCTCCAAAGCTTGCTAGACCTGCTAACAGAACAGTTAATTCAAAAATAATAGGTATAAAAGCAGGCAATGAAAAAAAGGGCTTGCCTGCAATATTCAAAGGGTAATCCACTGCCGAAGTCCACCACTGAAACCATAATGCAAAAGTGCAACCAACCAAACCTGCAAAAAATGTAAACCAAGGTACAGGCGAACGCTTCAAGCCCATAGCCTCATCCATCCCATGTACAGGAAAAGGTGAAATGGTATCAAACTTACGATACCCCTCAGAATAAGTTGCACGAGCAGCCTTCAATAAATCATCTTCATTGTTAAAATAGCCAATGACACCACCTACTTGCTTTGCACGGCAAGAATCACCACATAGTAAAAATATAAACGTTTGTTTTATACTCATTTTTAACACCCTTCATTTTACTTTCCTACATGTACCATTGGCTTCACCTCTGACATAGCCAGCCACCACTCTTAAAAATCCTTATTTAATAGCCAATTTATAATGATTAAAGATTTTTTTTAATCCTTGTTGCACATTAGAATAACAAAAACAATAATCGCATTCCTCCCACATTCTATGTAAGTCATTCACTCTTGCAAGCCATCCTCCACCATCTATAACATTTATAAACAAAATCTTGAATTTATTTTTTCGAGTTTTTCTCCTATTGTGCGTTTGAATATCTTGATACATTCTAGCTTGTTCATTTGCTCTACTGCTTTGTGCCGATGAAGTGGTCAGTGAATAAGAAGACATAATCAATATTTGTGGATCTGATGTGTGAGGTATTGCTATATCAACTTCTTTATTATCTACAATTTCGACTGGTCCCTTTATCCATTTAATATTCATATTTTCCACAATTTGAACAATATTTTTTTCAAAAGCATCTCCCATTTTGACAGCGTATTTTGATTTATATGAACTTTGTACAAGTGTTTTGAGCTTTCTTTTATCGGATAATAAATCTATCCAATTGTCTGGTAAACAAAAGCTATTTCTAATAAACTCTGGTATGAAAACCCTCTCTTTTAATGGATTTATCAAAAAAGAGGCTATTCGCTTAAGAGTATTATCTTTTATATTTTTCCATTCTGTAAAAGATCTTGCTGGAAAAATAGCTTGAAATATCCTTTTTAATTGCTCTTCAGACCCATTAGACAAGGCAAGTACTATCTTTAATCTATCTTCTTGATTTGAAATATTAAGATAGTCTGTTAAAACATCTATAGGGTTTCTATGTCCATTTTGAGGTTTTGATAACAATATTGTTTTAATAAAGTCATCCATTTCTCTTTCTAGAGTTTTTTCTACTTCAGGGATATTTAAAAATACACACATATCTTTTTTAAATTGATTATAAGAGATTTTTTCAAGATACTTCATAAGTCAATGTCCCTTATAGAAAGTACTTTACCTAAATGCATTGAAACATAAACACCCTTATTTTTTACTGGAGTTGCTTTGTGCATTCTTTGTATGGCAGAAAGACAATAATTTCGATCTATTTCTGCTCCGATATATTTGCGACCCATCTGTTTAGATGCCACAGCAACAGACCCACCACCACAAAATGGATCCATCACAATATCACCTTCATCCGTTGTCATAAGAATGAACCTCTCAATCAAATGAACAGGTAACTGACAAGGATGATTATCGATTCTTTTAGAATTATGTCGCAATCTGTGTATATCATCCCACACATCACTGATCTGATATCCAAATTTATGCCTTAGATGTTTTTTACCACCATAATCTTTAAGATATTCTTTGCATTTTCTACATGTTTTGTGAGGAGTACGAATATCATAAAATTTACTATTTCTTGTTTTAGTATAAAATAAAATTCCATAATGAGCAGGTTGGAGGGTTTTACCTAAAGGCTGACCATTAGAATTCCATGCAATCCAGTGCTTAAATTCAGCATATTGATTTAAAATAGAAGTTGTATGTATAAGTAACCTAGGTATATTGTAAATAAATAAACTTCCATCTGGTTTTAATATACGAAAGGCTTCCTTTAACCATCTTTCAGTCCATTCCATATATTGATCAAATGACAAATTATCTTTGTATAGTGTATATTTCTTTTTTAAATTAAATGGTGGATCAGCAAAAATCATATTTACAGAATTAGAAGGCATAGATAACATAAGATTTATGCAATCTTTATTGTGAACTTTTCCAATTAAGTCATTCAACTTAAATTTTTTGCCATGATTAAGAGGCGGATCATCAAGAATTTTTATAACTCTATTTGTTTGCATATAGCATTGTTTCTTTTTAAGAACATTCGAAGATTTAAATAAATTCAACTGATTCATCTGAATTCCTCTCTTTTTCATTCAATTGAACTTCATCTGTGCATTTATATTTTTCATAATTATTTGCCCATTTTGAATAAAGAAAATATCCTCAACTAGATGTTAAGGCAACAATTTTTAACACCCTTCATTTTACTTTCCTACATGTACCATTGGCTTCACCTCTGACATAGCCACCATAGGTAACACCCTTAAAAATAATAAAAATAAAGTGAAAAACATACCAAAGCTACCAATTAATACACCAAAATCATAAAAAGTCATCACAAATAATCCCCAATTAGAAGGCAAAAAGTCTGCATGCAAAGATGTCACTGTGATCACATACCTTTCAAACCACATCCCAATATTAACAAAAATGCTAATAATGAACATAGGTACTATAGACCTTCTAAAAAACCGAAACCAAAATAGCTGTGGAATGATCACATTACAAGAAACCATAATCCAATAAGACCACCAATAAGGTCCTACCGCTCGATTGATAAAAGTAAAAGTTTCGTATTTCACACCAGAATACCAAGCAATGAAAAATTCTGAAGCATAAGCATAACCTACCATCAAACCTGTTGTCATAATGATTTTATTCATCACTTCTAAATGATCTACAGTCACATAATGTTTCATTTGAGGGAAACCAATACGTATCAAACACATCAAAGTGATCACCATAGCAAAGCCTGAAAAAATAGCCCCTGCCACAAAGTAAGGAGGGAAGATCGTCGTATGCCACCCTGGTAAATTGGCCACAGCAAAATCAAAAGATACAATAGAATGTACAGATAATACAAGAGGCGTAGAAAGTCCGGCTAACATTAAATAAGCTGACTCATAATGTTGCCAATGGCGGTTTGTCCCCCGCCAACCTAAAGATAAGGGTCCATAAATCCATTTTCTAAAGGAATTTTTTGCTCTATCTCTTAAGGTTGCAATATCAGGGATCATGCCCATATACCAAAACACCAATGAAATAGTTAAGTAAGTAGATACAGCAAACACATCCCATTCTAAAGGCGATCGAAAATTAACCCACAAAGGTCCTCGCTGATTGGGATAAGGTAAAAGCCAGTAAGCAAACCAAGGACGACCTGTGTGAATCAATGGAAAGATTCCAGCACACATCACAGCAAAGATAGTCATAGCCTCTGCTGTACGGTTGATGCCTGTTCGCCACTTTTGCCGGAACAAAAATAAAATAGCAGAGATCAGTGTCCCTGCATGACCAATACCTACCCAAAAAACAAATGTAACAATATCTGTCCCCCATCCCACAGGATGATTGACTCCCATCAACCCCATGCCTACAGCAATAATAATCCCAATGGTGACTAAATATAAAACCAATAAAAGATTAGAAGGTATAAAGTAAGCAAACCATCCCCTACCAGGCAAAGATTCTGGTACAGAACAAATATCCTCAGTGATCTGTTTATAATTTTTATCACCTGTAATAAGTTCTTTACGCTTCATCATAAATACTCAATCCCTTCTATTTGTTTTACATATCATGCTTTTCATCTTTAAAGTTTTATTTATGCATGATGTTTTTTATTTTGGCCTTTTAATTGATCGCTATTGCGAATCTTTGTTTTGTAACGCACCATAGGGATATTATTATATTCTTCTAACACAGAAAAAGTCCTTTCATCTTGAAAGGCCTGACTGACTTTGCTATTAGGGTCATTGATATCACCAAAGACAATCGCCTGTGTAGGGCAAGCTTCCTGACAGGCTGTCACTACATCCTCACCTTTAAAGTTTCTATTTTCTCTTTTAGCTAAGACTTTAGCTTCTTTGATTCTCTGTGTACAAAAGGTGCATTTTTCCATGACCCCACGAGTCCTCACAGTCACATTAGGATTGTAAGCATCTTTTAAAGAGTCTGCTACTTTAGTGTAATTAAACCAATTAAACCGACGTACTTTATAAGGGCAGTTATTCGAACAATACCTTGTCCCCACACACCTATTGTAGACCATTTGATTGAGGCCCTCCTCTCCATGTACAGTGGCAACTACAGGGCAAACTGCTTCGCAGGAAGCATTCTCACAGTGTTGACAAAGCATAGGTTGAAAAAGCACATCTGGATCTTTTGTGTCTCCTGTGTAATAACGATCGATACGTATCCAATGCATCTCCCGTCCTTGTAACACATATTTTTTCCCTACAGAAGGCACATTATTTTCTGACTGACAAGCTAGCATGCAAGCAGAACAACCCGTACAAGCATTTAAATCAATAGCCATCCCCCATCGATGACCTTTATATTGATGTTTTGGATACAAGCTAAAAAGCTTATGTCTGTGAATATTAGCAGAAGGCGATTGAAGATAGTCCTTCAAAGTAGCTGCCACTACTATTTGTCGACCTTCCATCCGATGATGCCCCTGCACACTGGCCAGTTGTGTGTAACCTTCTGCTTTACTGACAGATACTTTTAAGCCTGAAGTGATATGTTGATGGATAAAAGGATACGCATTTTGACCAACTTGTTTTTGTTGGATACCGCGAGAATCTCTTTGCCACTGGCCATACCCTACAGCTAAGCCCACAGTTTGATCATGCATTCCTGGAGAGATGAAAATAGGTACTGTCACCTCTGCTTGATCTGATTTGAGCAAAGCATGTTGGCCATTTTGAGTAAAATTTAACTCTTTGGCTTTTGCTGGAGAGATCAATAAATAATTATCCCAAACCACCTTAGTCACAGGGTCTGGAGTTTCTTGTAGCCAAGCATTGTGAGCTTGATGCCCATCTCCTAATGTTGACTTTGCATAAAGTGATAACTCTAAAGGAGCTGTTTGAGTATTTTTTACTTGAGCAATGTGTGTGAGACTATTTGTTTGAAAGGTGCGAGGGGAATGACTCATCTGGCCTTCCGGTTGATAAAGAGCAAAACCTTTTTGTAAAAGGTCTAACCAAAAAGTCTCAAAAGGTTTAGAGCTTTCTGAAGGCATTTGCTTTTGATAATTTTTCCATTGATTTTTGAGATATGTATGCCATTTTTTGCTGACAGGAATAGTGTCTACTCCATCCGCTGCATCTGCTAACTCAGGTAAAAAAGATACAAGTTCAGGCGTAATGACATCAGGTTTCCAAGCAATAAGATTTTCTTCTAAACAACGTGTGGAGTACAAGGGCCGAATAGTTGGTTGTTGAATGAAATAAGCACCTTGGAATAACTGAGCATCCCCCCAAGCTTCCATTTGATGAGAAGCAGGAGCAATAACGTCAGCTACATTAGCTGTGTCATTAAATTGATCAGAAACACAAATAATAGTTTTAGCTTTTAAAAGAGAATCTTTAGCTTGGCCCATAGTATAAAAAGGATCCACACCAGAAATAATCAATGTTTTGATACGGCCTTGGTCAAGGTCACGAATGAGTGCATCCATTTGAGCATAAGAGCCGTTAAAAGAAGTCATAGCAGAATGGCCCTGAATGGTGTAACCTTCATTTTCTAAAACAGCATTTAAAAAATTCACAGCCACTTGGAGTTCTTTGCTTTGAGCGGTTCTCGTTGCCAGTCCACCTGTGATGATTAAGCTCTGCCCTCTTTTATCCCACAAATCTTTAGCAAGTTGTGTGATGATGGCTGGGTCAATGCCTGTCTCTTGTGTAGCTTGAGCAAAGTTGTTTAAGACAGAAACCACTTCACGATTTTCTGCGAACTGAGAATGTTGATTTTTAATGACAATTTCATAAGCTAAAGCCATGGCGACATTCAAGAATTGTGAAGGGGCAACTCTTAATCGCAGATCAGCATTAGCTCCTGTCAAAGAATGCAACGCTTCAAAAACAATGAGTTTATTCATATCCTGACCGGGCTGTCGACCTTGAGAAAATTGATGGCTAAAATGAGCAGGAGCTAACCATGTTCCTAAAAAATCGGCTGCAATAGAAACAATCATTTTTGCTCTATCAAATCTAAAGGAAGGTACAAGTGATTGACCAAAACAAGCTTCTTGCCCTTCTATCAGATCATCTGCTCCAATAGGATCCCATGCATAGTGTTGACCTGATGAACCTAAGAAATTTTTGATCAAATTTTGAGTTGAAGGGGAAGGAACACTTCCTGTCAAAAGCCCAATAGAGCCTTCTTTAAGTTTTTCTTTTACAAATGCATCGAGTTTTTCCCAAGTGATCTCTTGTAATGTGTCTTGCCTTGCCCCTTGATAAGGTTTACGTAGTCGGTCAGGATGATAAAGGTCTAAGACGTGAGCTTGAGCAGATAAAGAGATACCATGGGAGGATGTTTCTGCTGTAGGGAAGTCAGGATTGCCTTTCACATAAATAGGTCGACCTTCTCTTGTTTTAACAATAATGCCTTGGCCCTGCCCACCTGCTGTGTAAGTAGAGGAGTAATAATTAGCAATGCCAGGTTCTATCTCCTCTAGTCTGTGAGCATAAGGGACAATTTTTTCTACAGGTCTACGAATACAGCTTGTGGAAGCTAGTGCTACTGAAGCTCCCATCAATTTTAAAAAATCTCTACGTTCTATAGTATCTTCTGAAGTGGCCAAAGGCGTAGATGCAAACTCTTTGTTTGGTTGCTGTAAAGTATGTAAGTCTTCTAAACTTTGCCAATATTGCTCTGGCTTTGTTGTGGGATGAGCAGGTTGTTGGATTTCAGATGAGATAGGGGTTGTTTTTTTTAATGTGTTTTGTTGTGTTTTTATTTGCATATTTTTGATCCTTATTTTTAATAATGACAAGTTCCACAGCTTGTGGGGGCTTGTTTTAATACTTCTTCTAGTGATGTTTTTTTGTCCCAATCAAAATGATAGGCATCCTTAGGGTCTCGATGGCAATTGACACACCAGCCCATAGAGAGGCTAGAGTATTGATAGACTTCTTGCATCTCCTCTATAGGTCCATGGCATGTTTGACAACGCACTCCAGCAGATACATGGGCTTGATGATTAAACATCACAAAGTCTGGTAAAAGATGGACTTTCAGCCAGGGAATACTATAGCCTGCATTGTAAGCAGATGTAAGTTTTTCAATAGCAGGTTGAGTGACAGCCACATTTCTGTGACAGTTCATGCAAACATTCAAGCTAGGAACAGTGGCATAGCGATTTTTATCAGCTTGCACGTGGCAATGCAAACAAGGGATTTGGTATTTACCAGCATGAATGGAATGATCAAAAGCAATAGGTTGTTGGGGTTGATAGCCATCGTTATAGCCTAAGGAATATTCAGAACGAAATAAACCCCCTAGACCTACCCACACAAAACCTAAACAAACACCTAGCAGTGTGAGAGCAATGAACATACGAAAGGTACGTAAAATCACTGTTAGCAGACCTCCCCTCTCGAATTTTGTTAAAATACTAGCATACAATAGTTTGCTCTAAAGAATAAACAGATGTCAAATCCTTTATTGGAACTTATTATTATCGATATTTGTTAATGGTCAGCTCACTGTATAAAATCTCAGGCTTTATTTTTTACACCTTGTTGTATGGATTATTTGCATTTTTTCTTTCCAATTACGTTCCATTAGGATTTTAAATATCATTTTTTCTTCTTCTTTTGATGCGGTTTCTGAGGTACCTGTCTCGACAGTACCTGTTTCGACAGTGCCTGTCTCGACAGTACCTGTTTCGACAGTACCTGTTTCGACAGTGCCGAAGTCGGTAGGGTTATTGGCATATTGTTCTAGCAAACCAAAAAGTTTATCTTTGTATTTTGTATCTTCATTACCTTTAAGGTGTTCTCCTTTGGTTTCTAGGACTGATAGTTTTGTCTTTTGAGAATGGCTCTCATCAATACAGGCTAAAAAGTCAGGGTATACTTTTCTCTTTTGCCATCCCTGGATATGATAATCTCCTGTTTTTGCAATCATTCTATGCCAATATTTAACCGCTTCATCTTCATCTAAATACCATGCGACATTTTTTTCAAAATGGTTGTAGTGTTTTTCATAAGTTTTTTCAAAAAGCGTCAGCTGGAGTGGTTCAGCATTTCTTCTCCGTAACACTTGATCCTCTTTTGAAATTAAAAAATCAATATTGTGGGCCATCTTCCAATTAAGGTCTATAGAATTTTTAAATATTTTAAAACATACTTCCCCACGGGTTAATTTTTCTTTGAATAGGTTTTCTGACTGTTGATAGATTTGATCTTGTAAATCTCTCTCCATTGCATCTATTAAATAAGCTTTATTAAGATGGATTTGTTCTTCAGAAATACCCTTTAATTTAAGAGCTTTGATGGTTTCTTCTAAAATTCTAGCAGCCTGCCAGGGGTTTGGAATAATATTTGAAAGCCTCTTAACCATATAGGTAAAGTCCAAAGAGGATATATTTTGCCTTTTTTGCGTGGCAGAGGATAAATGAATAAAACTTTCTTGGTCTTGTCCTATATCTAATTGAATATGACTTGATTTAAAGGCATTGAGATTTGCTGGTAAAAAAGCATTCCCTTTATTGTAAGAGAGTTTTGAAAAATCAAGATGTCTTAAAATATCGGCTTCATAAATAATGGGCCTCCATGCCCCCATATCTTTATGTAATACTCTAGGTAAAAAGATAGACGTGTCTTTAAATTGCTTTCTACGAGGGATCGTTTGTCTTGTGAGTTGATCGTTATCAAATTTAATATGATCTACCAAATCATCCATGCCTTCTTGTTGTAATCCTTTTGTTATGCCAGAGACCACGTCGGACACAGCTTGATTATAGCAAAAAACATAGCTTTCATTTAAAGCTTTTATAGGAGTGCTTTTAGCATAAGGTTGTCTTAAGATACGGCCAATCAACTGTGTAAGAGCTGTTTTAGATTGGGTGTTGGCTAAGATCACAAGAACATACGCAAATGGGCAATCCCAACCTTCTTGCAATGCTTGTTTTGTTAAAATAAATTTTACAGGTGAGGTATTACTTAAAAGATTTTCATCTTTGAGTTCATTTTTTTCTGCTGTTTTTGCACGGATCGATTGATTGTCAACCCCTAGTGTTTCTACAAGATATTTACGTACATTTTCTGCATGGATGAATTTTTTATCTTGTTGATCTTCTGATGTACGTTCCACTTGAATAAGCATAATAGGACGAATGTATTTTTGAGATTGATGGTGATATGTCTTTGCGTGTTGTTCTAAGTCTTTTAGCTGATCATAAGCTAAGCACAGTGTTTTTTTCCAGTCTGTTCGATCTAAGGTTGTTAGATTGATAGGCATTTTGATCATTTCTTCTTCTTTGAGCCTAAGACCTGATACATTCACTAAAACATTGCTCAAATGTTGTTGAGGAGTAGCAGATAGTTCTAAAATAAACTTTGGATTAAGTCCTGTTAAAGTATCTCTTGCTTTTTGAGAATAAGCTCTATGTCCTTCATCTAAGACCACGATAGGTCTTGTCAGACGAATGGCATTGCCTAAACTCTGTTTAATATAACGTCGTTTAAAACCTCCTAATTTTATTTCATCACCATACCAATCAAGGTTGGGGTATTTAGCAAGAAGCTTTTCAGTTTGAGGATGATCATTAGATGGATGGAAGAAGTTCATAAAATGCCCTGAATCTTTAAAGACTTTTAAATATTCTTTTGTTTTTTCTCTATTGGTAGATTGCAACATAATAACCATTACGCAAAGGTATTCTTGAAGATCCTGTCGAGAGAATGCATCTGTTTTTTCTAAGATTTTTACTCTCCCGGCAGAAGCTCTTTCAAAAACCTTTCTGTAATTATGACTTTTGTTTTTAAAATTTTTGATGGTTTGCTGATAGATGGCATCGGTAGGAACAATCCAAAGAACAAGGCCTGTCCCAGGGAGGCCTGTGGTCTTGGAAAAATAATTAGCATTTATTCTTTCCACAGCACAAACGCCTAATAAAGTTTTACCTCCTCCAGTAGGCACTTTAAGGCATATATTCGGGATGATATTTCCAAGTCCATCTTTTTTATTTAAATAGTTAGGAGCTTGTATTTGGCCATTTTTATCTCTTAATGTAGGAAGGTGTCCTGATTCATAAAGTTTGTCCCATGTTTCCTGGCAATATCTTTTGATTGTGTTTTCTATACCTTTGCGTTTATGAAATTCCACTGTGTTTTTTTCTATAAAATATTCCTCTCTTAAAACCTTTAAGTAGTTATCGAGTTTTTCTAAAACAAAATCTTGATATTCTTTAAGCATCAGACACCTACCATTCTGTGGATGGCAAAGGGTAACTGTGCAAAAGTGATCTTTTCATTAGAGAGTTCTTCTGGTGGATAAAAGCAAGCTGAAGCAAATACAATAGCTTGACTACATTTTTTTTGTTTCATTATTTCTTGCACCCTTCTCTTACGATCTAAATGCAAAGCAGAGGCATCAGTCCTTAAAAACTTTTGATCTGGCTTATAAATAACAAAAAAAGCTGTATCCTCACGTACTTTAGTGACATAAAAGTCTTTGTTCTCTTTGACGCGATGGATGGCTTGCCCTGTAGCTGTGTAAAATACATATTTTGAAAGCACTTCATAACTAGGTAAGGATTTTCCTTGTAGCAGAGTTTCTTCTGTGATCTTATCTCCAAGTGTACAGTAAGTAAACGAACCGCCTAAACCTTCTTTTAATTTGTCGTCTTTAGCTGTGGGGATGCCTCGAATAACCCGACGGACTCGCTCAGAGGTGATTTTATGAGCATAATCTTCACACTCAACTAAAATAAATTTACGATTTCCGTTATCTTCTTTATTTAGCTCTAAGACAGCGTGTGCCGTTGTCCCGCTACCTGCAAATGAATCTAAAATAATGGCATTTTTATCTGATGCCACAATAGCATGAATGCAATCATAAACATTATAAAATGATTTTGGGAAGTTAAATGGGCAACTAGGCAGAATGGATTTGAGTAGCTTGGTACCGTATTCATTAGAATCATATTTTGTACCTGTCCAAACAGTACGATGTGTTCTAAAATCCTTGCCTATTTCAATCTCATTATTTTTTGTAACTCTTAATAGATGTTTTATAGATTCTACGCTTTGTCTTGCATATCGCCATTTTCTTTCAATCCTACCTTTATCTATAGGCCATATTTCAAATAGGTTATTTTTCTTTTTTAATACCCGATCTTTTGGATGTTTGTTTTTTTCTAATACATTTCCAAAACTTATAATCTTCTTATCTTTGACGTAGATAGGGTAAAAACAATTTTTAGCGTCAGTCCTTAAGGCCTCCCCTCCATGATCTCTTAAGTTACGCCACACAATATCTTTTTGTTCTATTTTTTTCTTTCCAATAACTTTTTGATTAACAGGTAAAACAAAATAAGCATACTCATGAGTATAAGAAAAATTTTTCCCCTGTATGCCTCTAGGGTTATGGATCACAGTGACACAATTTATATCTCTTCCAGGGAAAATTTCTTTTAATAAAAGCCCTAAATTTTCTTGCTCATTGTGATCTATAGCACAAATCAAAACACCGTCATCAGAGAGTAACTCTTTGAGAAGATGTAGCCGCGGCCACATCATGCAAAGCCATTTGTCATGCCTTTCAAGGTCATCTGAATCGATGGTTTTATGAAGCCATTCTCTCATTAAAGGAGATGTGACATTATCATTAAAAACCCAATTTTCATTCCCTGTGTTATAAGGTGGGTCAATATAAATACACTTCACCTGGCCCGCATACTGAGGCAAAAGAGCCTTGAGAGCATAAAGATTATCCCCATGAATAATAAGATGATCATCTAATGAAGGGGTCCATTTGGATTTGCTTTTGCCATTAAAAAAAGATTTTTTCTGATCAATCCTTAGATCACAAAACGGCACCCCTAAATGATGGGAATGAATTTCTGATTTCCCTTTAAAATCCAAAGTGGGCATTATATCACCTTTATTACGTCTAATGAACTGTATTTATTTTACCTAACACCTGCCTACTCTCTCTTAAAAGTAAAACTTAATCAAGAAAAAAATACCAAGTCAGGCACCTACTATCCTGTGGATGGCAAAGGGTAACTGTGCAAAAGTGATCTTTTCATTAGAGAGTTCTTCTGGTGGATAAAAGCAAGCTGAAGCAAATACAATAGCTTGACTACATTTTTTTTGTTTCATTATTTCTTGCACCCTTCTCTTGCGGTCTAAATGCAGGGCAGAGGCATCACTCCTTAAAAACTCCTGATCTGGCTTATAAATAACAAAAAAGGCTGTATCCTCATGTACTATGGTGACATAAAAGTCTTTGTTCTCTTTGACGCGATGGATAGCTTGACCTGTAGCTGTGTAAAACACATATTTTGAAAGCACTTCATAACTAGGTAAGGATTTTCCTTGTAGGAGAGTTTCTTCTGTGATCTGATCTCCAAGTGTGCAGTAAGTAAATGAACCGCCTAAGCCTTTTTTTAATTTGTCGTCTTTAGCTGTGGGGATGCCTCGAATAATCCGACGGACTCGCTCAGAGGTGGTTTTATGAGCATAATCTTCACACTCAACTAAGATAAATTTACGATTTCCGTTATCTTCTTTATTTAGCTCTAAAACAGCGTGTGCTGTTGTCCCGCTACCTGCAAACGAATCTAAAATAATAGCATTTTTATCTTCATTGGTGATCGTTTTAATCAAAAATTTAATAAGAGATGTTGGTTTGTTATAATCAAATACTGCTCTTTTGTTAAAAATATTAATTAATTCTTGAGTAGCATCTTCATTTGTTCCTACACCATAATCCATATTAATAAGGGTGGATGGTGCTTTAACTTTGTTTTGTTGATTGTATCTTAAAACATTAAAACCAAATTTTTTAGATAAATGAATTTCTGTTTTATTGGCTATCTCTTTGTCTAAAAATGATTGAGTCCACACAAATCTTCCTTTCACTTTTAATTCCGTATGAATGAAACCATCTTTGACTTCAAAGTCTTTTAAAAATTCAATTCCTGTTCCATCTGTTCCTTTTTTGCCTTTTTTATATATTCCATTATTTAATGTTGTCTGCACTGTATGAGGTGATAATGATAGCAATTTTATACTATTTGTTCTCTTTACAATAGGCTGTTGTTTTTCTGTGTATGCAGGTTCTCCATAAAGTCTTAAGTTTGCATTATTTTTTTTATAACATAAGATAAATTCAGTCATTTTTCTTATTTCAGAGGACAAAAAAGATCCTTTTTTCTTTCTTACCCAAGTAAACAAACAGACAAAGTCTTTAAATATTTCATCCATGATTGTCATCAGTCGGCCTTGCTCATTGCTATCAATACTTACAAAAATAACGCCATCTTCAGAGAGTAACTCTTTCAATAAGTGTAGCCGTGGCCACATCATGCAAAGCCATTTATCATGTCTTTCAAGATCATCTGAATCGATAGTTTTATGAAGCCACTCTCTCATTAAAGGAGAATTGACATTATCATTAAAAACCCAATTTTCATTTCCTGTATTGTAAGGTGGGTCAATATAAATACACTTCACCTGACCCGCATACTGAGGCAAAAGAGCCTTGAGAGCATAAAGATTATCTCCATGGATAATAAGGTGATCATCTAAGGAGGGTGTCCATTTGGATTTGCTTTTGCCATTAACAAAAGATTTCTTCTGATCAATCCTTAGATCACAAAACGGCACCTCTAAATGATGGGAGTGGATTTCTGATTTCCCTTTAAAGTCCAAAGTGGGCATTATATCACCTTTATTACGTCTGATAAACTGTATCTATTTTATCTAGCACTTAAGGCCCACTTTCTCTTAAAAATAAAACTTAATCAAGAGAAAAGCCAATGAAGATCAAGTCCAACTGCACTTTGGCATTTGACATTTGTCATAAGATATTTATTAAAGGTTGTGATGGCTCTGTTTATATGAAGACTTTCAATAAGTAAGGCGAATGAAACTTGCTTTAAGAAATTATACTTTGAATTCATTGAGTTGAATCCATTTTTGGGAGACAGCAGCAAACCCTAACATTTTGTAAAGAATTCTCATGGCCACATTGCCGTTCCATTGCCTGTCATTTACAGAAGCTCCGATTTCTACCAGATCCATACCAATAATTTTTTTACAAGAAGCAACCTGTTTAAGTAAGGTGATGAGTTGATCAAAATCCAATCCACCTGGTACGGGTGTTCCTGTGTCTGGACAAAGCCAAGGAGACAAACCATCTATATCTAAAGAAATATATACATTATAAGGTAGGGCATCAACAATCTTTTGACAAAGCGATTGCCATGTCTTGCCTTCATGTAAAGCACACTTTAAATATCTATCATAAAATATCATTATTTGGCCTTTGAGTTGCTGTGCAAAGATTTTTTCTTCTTCACAAAAGTCACGTATGCCTACTTGTACAAGCTTTTGAGGTGCAAAGTGGCTAGTTAATAAATTGTAAAAAACAGAAGCATGAGAATATACATAACCTTGATAAGCTTTTCTGAGGTCTTTGTGAGCATCAATTTGTAAAACACCATAATCATTATTTGTTTTTTGTGCTACTGTTTGAAATCCACTCAGAGCAATAGAGTGTTCTCCTCCTAAAAGTACAATGAGAACATCTTGAGAAGAATACTTTTGGCATTGATTTAAGATCCATTTGTTGATTTTTTCAGAAAGAGTATTGATTTTTTGTATACGATTTTCTTGAGATGAGGTTTTTATAGCAAGGGCTTGTTTATTCCATTCTAATAGTTGTGGATGAATAGCTTGACAGTGGATACCTAACGATTTTAATGAACCAAATTCTACGTCCAAAAGATCTATTTGAGGACTTGCTTCAATCAAAGCTTGAGGTCCAAGAGATGTCCCTGTCTGATAAGAAACCGTTCCCTCCCAAGGCACAGGAATAACTATAACTCGAGGATTGGGTCTTTCTTTTAGGCTAAAAAGTGTCACAAATTTGATCCTTTCTATAGAAGCTTACTTAAAGTAATAATAAATAAGAATCAATACAAAAATCAAGCCTATCAATAAAGTCGCTTTTTCAAAGTGTCTTTCAACATACACTTTGATCTTTTCTCCAAAAATAAAAAAGAGTCCTCCTAGAAGATAATAACGCAGTCCTCTCCCCACAATAGAGCCTAAAACAAAAGGCAACAAAGGGACGTGCAACATACCTCCTACGACTGTAAAAACCTTAAATGGGATAGGTGTGAATGCAGCTAACACAATAGCAGTAAATGTATTAGACTGAAAAAGAAGCTGTACTTTTTGAAACTGCTCCTGAGTTAAAATATATGCAAAAAAGAAATCTTCGATAACAGTCCAAAACATAAAGCCAAGTAAATATCCAAACAAAGCTCCTAAAACAGAAAAAAGTGTACACCAATGGGCATAAGTTAAAGCTTTTTTAGGTTGACTAGCTCCCATAGCGATCAATAGCACGTCTGGAGGGATCAAAAAAAAACTAGATTCTGTAAATGCTACTATACACAAGGCTGGTAGAGCTACCTTGGTATTTGATAAGCCCATTGTCCATTCATAAAGTCTGTGCATAAAATTTAAGCTTTTTTTGTACATGATGTATCACTTTCTTTTTTTATCGTCACGTAAAAATGAGTCTATAAATATCATCATAGACCATTTTAAGTGAAAAAAAAAGTGTTAGAAATAATACAAAAAATGTGATTTTTTGATCAAAAGCAAGGGCAAGAGCATAGAACCATTAGAAATAAAAAAGCTCAGAAAATCCATTTATTTTTTAATTACAGGTTGTTTTTTTGATGTTCTTTTTCAAGTTTCACTTTTAAATGGAGGTATTTTAAAGAGGAGAGGTTGGAATTCTTGAGGAGTTACCACTTTAGCACTGTCTTTTGTGGCACTTAAAACAAGTAAACCATTATCTTGGGCATGTTGGATAATTCCTCGCTTTTCTTTTTTATGAAGATTCACATAACCTACAGCTCCATAAATTTTTTTACCTTGAAGTAATTTAAGTAACGCTTGACCACGACCATCTAAGTCTTTATGTGTGCGGGGATCTCTTATAAGATGTAGAAAACGCTTAAGCTTTTTTGTAAAATCATTAATATGACTTCTAGCTAATGTGGTTTTGACTTCTATCGGAATAGCTATTTTGTGTTCATGGCTAAAAGCAATGACGTCAAACTCCCAACACCTACTTTTTTCTGGATGTTGAATGTTTTCATAAGCTGCCTTTTCATTTGCATAATAATGATCGACAGGAAAGCCTACTGAATTAAAAGCTTTGATAGCTCCTTCTTTAATACAAGTTTCAGAAAAATCACCCCAGGCTTTTGAATGTTTCCCATCCACATTAAAAATTTGCCTCTCTGTTCTCTCGTACAATTTATCCAACTCCTTATTTTTTTCTTTCTGCTCCTTTCGCCATTTTGCTAATTCTTCTTTTCTCTCTGCTACTTCTTCTTTCCTTCTTTTTGCTTCTGCTTTTCTCTCTGCTACTTCTTCTTTCCTTCTTTTTGCTTCTGCTTTTCTCTCTGCTACTTCTTCTTTCCTTCTTTTTGCTTCTTCTTTCCTTCTTTTTGCTTCTTCTTTCCTTCTTTTTGCTTCTTCTTTTCTTCTCTCTGCTGCTTCCTGCCTTCTTATTTCGACTTCCATGTTGAATCTTTCTTCAAAATTCTTTTGATTTTCTGCAATTTTTTGCAAAATTTTATGTATTTCTTCAAAATCTAAACCTTTACCATTGGCCATTTTCTGCTCCTTTTAAATTTGTTTTATTAAATTGATTTGTTTCTTCTATCAATCATCCGATCATCTAAAACATCAATAAAGGTGAAAAAAATGAAATTTTCTACCTTGACTAATATTAAACAACCTTAATTTAAGCTATCACAGAATATGTGTCAAAGCAAGCTTTTTTATAAAGTTTATGGAAACTTACCTAGTACACAATATGCGAATATTTGTCCATCGCAATGTCAATGCCTGCAAAAGGTTCACAAAACTTAATTTATTATTTTGCATCACTTGTTTGTATGTGAGTTCAGAAGAGTCTGTTTGTTGTGCTATGTTGTTAGCAATAAGGATTTGTATATCATCATGGCAGATCAAAGGTTCTAAAAGTCTTATGACCATATCCCTGACTTCTTGTGGGTTTTCTGGCTGGCGACCGTCTATAGTCACACTTTGCAACTGATTATAATGTGTTTGAGCTGAAAAATAATAAGCCAGCACATTATATGCAACCTGAAATACTCTACCTGCGATTTGTCTATTCCACTCTAAATAAGGTGGCAAATGATCATCTTTATTGTGTGTCAGTAGATATAAAATCTCCTGTAGTTCTCGAATAAAGTTACGCAGTGGATCTGATGTATTATCAAAGGCCGTGCATTCTGGAGATTGGGTGCCTTGATGTGGAGGACCTAAATAACGCTCTATACTATATCTATCATGACAGGCAATATCTATTTCATCAGGTAGAATATCAAAGTAACCATAAGCAATAGCTCTTTGATCACGTAGGCCAGATGACGGTTTATAAGCCTCTTTACCTTCCATTATATCCATCACTGTATTGGATGAATAAATGCCCTGGGCAAAAAGAGTTCCATTAAAAGCATGCTCAAGTCCAAGAGTGTGACCTAATTCATGAGCTACTATATTTCTTAAAAATCCAAATATGTGTTCCTCAACAGTGATTTGAGGAAAATTAATTTCAAATTCAGGAATATTAGATAAGACAGTCATCTGTTGAAACCATTCTTGTTCTCTATTTACTAACTGGGGACCTTGTATTACAACATCGGACATAAGCATTTCACCTGTATAAGGTATTGTTTGTATAAAGCTTATTGCATGAACATAATCATCTTGGTAATAAACATTCCATTCTAATACATTAAAACGAGGATCCCCTAGCATAATTTCTTGCTCTCCATCATAGTCTCCTTGGATAAATTTGTAAGACAAAGCTGGAGAGCCACCTAGTTTTACAAAGATATCATTCCAATATTCAAAACCTTCTTGAAAAGCTGTATGATAAATAGGTGGAACATTTTTTATATAGTAGATTTTAAATTGACCATCTTTATTACGCCTCTGATATGTAATATAATTTTGTTCTGACTCTAAGTTCACGTCACCATAAAGTGTTGTTCGATAGTATTCAGCTTTTGTTGGAGAGGGATTCTTTTTGAGAAAGCTTTTTTCTAATTCGAGGATATTAAATTTTAAAAACCATCTAGTGGTGATCTCTGGTAGAGGTAAGGGTCCGATCAATATAAGTGGTGAAATCACATCAAAGACAAAAGTTGAGTCAGAAAAACCAACTATGTGTATTTTAGATTCTGGTACATTGGGCATGAATACAAACCGTCTATTATTATTAAGCCTGAATTGCCAAGAAGAAGACTGATATTGTCTTTGCAAGTTATTTCCTAGGTCAATAGGATCAATAAGAAGTACTTGGTGTTTTTGTGATAAACCCAGAAAAGGAATATGCATGTAAGGTTCCAATAGATCGTTGTTTGTCATACAACTGCCATCGTTAGGACAAAACACTAAAGTTAAAAAGCAATGACCCTCATGGGAGCCTGTGATTTTTGCCTGCACTCTTGACAAGGGGAATTTGGACATCCAATATTCAGCTAGAATACTTCGAGGTCTGGAGCGTTGAAAGTAGCGATTGTCATGATCTGATACCCTATTTACGGTTGCACCTATCAATAGAGTTGTATCTAAAGCTGTCAAGGGGAAGCCTAACAATTGATGAAGATTGTCTGAAACAGTATCTTGTAATGGAGTTTGATTATCAAAGATATTTTTGTGAATAGGGATGTCTGCTAGAGAATCCTCACTTGAGGAACATCGCAATATATCACTTGAATCAGTTAAAATAGAAGGGTTTAAAAGCAAGAAGGGTAAAGAATCATCACCTATTTGTTTGACCAAGTTATTTTCTGTTGGCTGGGATTGAGTTAGTTGAGATTCTTGAGATGGATTGGACTGAGGCTCTACAAAGATCGCTAATCCTTGACAGGGCCAATAACTAAATAGCAACAAAGAGCCTGCTATAACAATTGCTAAGTTGATTTTATTGGTTATTATATTCATACAAACCTCCTATTGATTATCTTAATTATAATTATCTTCATCTTCATTAAAGCTCATTAAAACTCATCGCAACAAGTGACTTGAGTTGCTCTCTGAGATAAGAAGCTAACTGAGATATATCTAAACGTTCTTGTTGCATGGAATCCCTCTCTCTGACAGTTATTTTATGATCTTCTAAAGAATCAAAATCTACAGTGACACAAAAAGGTGTTCCAATTTCATCTTGCCTTCTATATCTTTTACCAATGCTACCTGTCTCATCATAATCAATAAATATATCTTCTAAGGTCAACTCCTTCTGCAAAGAGGTATACACTTGATCGGCTAATGCCTTGAGTTGAGGCTTTTTAGAAAGAGGTAAAATAGCTACAGTCACAGGAGCCAACAGAGGATGTAGTTTTAAGACCACACGTATTTCTGTTTGATCTTCTTGAGAGGTTGGTGCATTTTCTTCTTTATAGGCATCACACAAAACCATCAACATTAACCTATCACAACCAACAGATGTTTCAATCACATAAGGTAAAAACTTTTCTTTACTTATTTCATCAAAAAATTCAAGTTTTTTACCTGAAAGCTTTTGATGTTGTTTTAGGTCAAAATCCGTGCGATTATGTATACCTTCCACTTCTTGCCACCCTATCGGAAAAGCATATTCAATATCAAAAGCTGTTTTTGCATAGTGAGCTAACTGGTCTGGTCCATGCTCCTTTAATCTGATATTGTGATGAATATTTAAACTTTGATAAAATTTTTGACGAAGAGTTTTCCATTCCTCAAAATATTGCTGATCTGTTCCGGGTTTGACAAAATATTGCATTTCCATTTGTTCAAACTCTCTGGTACGAAATAAAAAATTCCCTGGTGTGATTTCATTTCTAAACGATTTACCTATTTGAGCAATACCAAAAGGGATCTTCTTACGAGAGCTGATGTAAACATTTTCAAAGTTGACAAAGATGCCTTGAGCTGTCTCTGGTCTTAAATAAACTTGAGACGTAGAATCTTCCATAGCTCCCATAAAGGTTTTGAACATAAGATTGAATTGTTTAGGCTCTGTAAGGCTTGTACTTTGACAATAAGGACATGTATTTTTTGAAGCCTCTGTATCAGGTCGGTATCGCATTTTGCAGTCTTTACATTGGATCAGCGGATCTGAAAAACCATCAATGTGACCTGAAGCCTTCCATACTTGGGGGTGCATTAAAATAGCTGCATCAATGCCTATGATATCCCTTCTTTGTGTCATAGCCTTCCACCAAGCTTTTTTGATATTTTGCTTTAGTTGCACCCCTAAAGGTCCATAATCATAACAGGCATTAAGCCCTCCATATATTTCACTACTAGGGAAGATAAACCCTCGTCTTTTACATAAAGACACAAGGGTTTGCATATCTTTAAGCTGTGTGGACGTTGAGGATAAATTCTTCATTTTTTGTTCTTTTCTTTTGAAGGTACATGAATTATTTTTAAATACATTTTTTCCCTTTGATTGTTTCACTCAATTGCATTTTCAATTGCATTTTCTAATGACACCTATCATTATTTCACTTGAGGATCATTGATCAGTTTGCCTCTAAATATAATCATTTTTGTTCTCTTTGTCAAAAAAGTATCCTTCTGCTCTAAATGAATGGAGCATTTGTCCCTTAAAATGCCCTTAAAATAAAGATATAATAAAACTTTAAAAGAATATATGCAGTTTTTTAATATTTATGTTAAGAGATGAGAATATTCGTTTTGAATAAAAAGGCCCAACAATGACAGATTCAACATTTGTACATCTTCATACACACACACAGTATTCTCTTTTAGAAGCTACTTGCAAAGTCGATGACCTTGCACAGCTGGCAGTCAAATACAAAATGCCTGCTATTGCCTTTACTGATTATGGCAATATGTTTGGAGCCATAGAAAGCTATTTTGCCTGTAAGAAAAAAGAGATCAACCCTATCTTAGGCATAGAAATCTTTATTACAGAAGATCGCTTTGCAAAAGGTGACCATCTCAGAGTCCCCTTAAGACATCTTGTGCTTTTAGCTAAAAACTTCAAGGGCTATCAACAGCTTTGTCAAATTAATACAAAAGGGCAACTCGAAGGTTTTTATTATCGCCCTCGTGTAGATATGACAGTGTTGAAAGAACTTTCCACAGATTTAATTTGTTTAACAGGTGGATTGAGGGGCATCATTCCTGCCATATTTTTAGAGCAAGGTAGTCAATCTGCATTGAAAGAAATAAGCAATCTCAAAGAGATTTACAAAGAAAATCTTTTTTTAGAAATGCAAAAGCCTTCTATCTCTCAGTGGGATTCCATCAATGACTTTCTTTTAGAAGCTTCCAAACAACTTGACGTGCCTGTTGTTGCTACCAATGATGTGCATTTCACACACAAGGAAGACAGCATCGCTCAAGATGTCCTCAATTGCATCAGAACCAATACCATCATTCAAGACCCCTCACGTCATAAAATGGAATCAGATGAATATTATTTTAAATCACCTGATGAAATGCAAACATTATTCAAGGATATTCCTCAAGCTTTATCTAACACTTTAGAGATTGCTCGACAATGTCAAGTAGAATTCCAGTTAAAAGATACAAAAGGTCAACCTATATATCACTTACCAGGCTACAACATAGATAACGACAGAAATATTCTAGAAGAGATTACTTTTCAAGCAGAGCAAGGGTTACAAACACGCTTTGTCCAAGCAGAACAAAACAAAGAGCCTGTTTTAGATAAAGATAAATATTATAAGCGATTAAAGCATGAGCTAGAAATTATTCATTCTATGGGTTTTTCAGGTTATTTTTTGATTGTTCAAGATTTTATAAAATATGCTCGCACCCAAAATATTCCTGTAGGTCCAGGGAGGGGATCAGGTGCAGGTAGCCTTGTGGCATATAGCTTAACCATCACAGATTTGGATCCCATTAAATATAATTTAATTTTTGAAAGGTTCTTAAACCCTGAACGTATTTCTATGCCTGATTTTGATATTGATTTTTGTCAAGATCGAAGGCAGGAGGTCATAGAATATGTGACCAACAAATATGGTAAGGCTTCTGTTTCACAAATCATTACTTTTGGAAGATTGCAAGCCCGTGCTGCTGTCAGGGATGTCGGCCGTGTGTTGGGTATGACCTTTGCTCAAGTCAATGTGATCGCTCAACTGATACCTGACACATTAGGTATCACATTAGATGCAGCTATCAAACAAGAAGCTCGATTGCAGGAGCTTATAGATAGCGACCCGAAGGCTATGCAAGTTTTAGAACTTGCTCGTAAAATTGAAGGCCTTCACCGACATGCAAGCATTCACCCTGCTGGAGTTGTGATCTCTGATCAGAGCCTTGTTAATTTAGCTCCTCTTTATAGAGGGAAGGAGGGGGAAAATGTCATCCAGTTTGATATGAAGTCTGCTGAAAAAATAGGTTTGATTAAATTTGACTTTTTAGGATTAAGGACCCTCACTCATATTGATAAGACTTTAAAACTCATTGCCCAAAATAAAGGGAAAAATATTTCTCTCAATCAAATAAGTCTTTCTGATAAGGGTATTTATGAGCTGATGAGCAGTGGGGATACTTCTGGAGTATTTCAATTTGAAAGTGCAGGTATCACGGATCTTATATGTAAATTTCGTCCTAAGTCCTTTGAAGATATCACAGCAATTAATGCTCTTTATCGCCCAGGCCCTATGCAAATGTTAGATGAGTTTATTGCCAGAAAGCATGGTCAATCCAAAATACAATATTTATTTAAAGAACTAGAGCCTATACTGAAGGAAACCTACGGGATCATTGTTTATCAAGAGCAGGTTCAGTTGATTGCTGCTCGCATTGCTAATTATTCTTTAGGTGAAGCTGATATTTTAAGAAGAGCTATGGGTAAGAAGAATGTGCAGGAGATGGCCCAACAAAAAGCTCGGTTTTTAAAAGGAGCTGTTGAAGAAAACAAATATCCACTTAAAAAAGCTGAGGAGCTTTTTTTATTGATGGCTAAATTTGCAGAATATGGATTTAATAAGTCACATGCTGCGGCTTATTGTGTGGTGGCTGCTCAAACAGCATGGTTTAAATTTTACTATCCCCATGAATTTTATACAGCTCTTTTAAGTGTAGAGATGTCACACATCAAAAAACTCCTCAAATATCTTAAAGATGTTCAAACAAAAGGTCTTGACTTAGAAGCTCCTCATGTCAACTTTTCAGAGTATGAATTTTCTATCCAAGGTGAGAAGATATTTTTTGGTTTAGGGGCTATTAAAGGTGTAGGACAAGGGGTCGTGGATTCCATTATAGCGACAAGGAAATCTAAAAAACAATTTAAAGATGTAAAAGATTTTTTTGATTCTGTAGATGCTAAAGTTTTAAATAAAAAGACAATTGAGTGTCTCATACAGGCAGGGGCTTTAGATAACTTAGGAGCTTCCAGAAGGCAAATATGGGAATCTTATGACAAGCTCATTGCTCTATCAGAAGAACGTCGTAGAGATCAAGAGATAGGACAGATCAATTTATTTCAAGATTCAAAACAACAGCAACAAAGTTATTTTTTAGCTGATGTAAAACCTTGGAGTCAAAGAGAGCGATTAAAGAGAGAAAAAAGTGTGTTAGGTTTCTTCTTAAGTGATCATCCTGTAGAGGCCTTTCAAAATTTGCTAGATCAAATAACTTCTTGTCATATTAGTAGGTTATCCGACAAGTTTCATAAAAAGAAAGTCACTGTTGGAGGCTTAATCACTAGTCTAAGAGAAAGGCTTACCAAAAAAGGTACTCTCATGGCTTTTGCTACTTTAGAAGACTCAACAGATGAAGTAGATTTAATTATTTTCTCTGACTGTTATAGCAAAACAAAAGTGATAAAAGATGAAGTGTATATAGCCACAGGTATTTTAGAAAAAGAAGAAGATGTTACCAAAATCATTGTAGAGCAACTAGAGTCATTAGAAGATAAAATAAAACATTTTAAAGAAATTTGCATTTTAATTAAAGAGTCTGAACAAGACAAGCTTGAAGAACTCCAAGCACTTTTGAAAAAGCATAAGGGTCAAACTCAAGTTAAAATTAAATTACAAACCTCTCAGGGTTATCTTGTAAATTTCTCGATAGCTTATTCTGTCCTACCTACAAGGCAATGGATAGATGACCTCTATGACCTTTTTAAAAGGCGTGATATATGGGCATCCCATATATTCTAATTTTCACTCAAAATGAGCGGATTTTTGAGGCAATGACCATTTTGTCAACGGCGAAAGCCAAAAAGTGTAAGAAAGAACTTTTTCCTTAACATGGAGTAAAAAACGAGGAGATCCTCCCTACTAAAAGTAAACGAACTTTTGAGGTTGCCAGCATTTAAGAAGGCGAATAGCCTTCGGCTGGCAACCCAAAAGTGACCAGAGGTCAGTTTACTTTTAGTGCAAAAGACGGCTGGTTTATTTTTAGTGAGACAAACGCCCAAAAACACACCAGAGGTGTGGCTCATTTTGAGTGAAATGTTAAGGAATGAGGAGATCCTCCTTATGAAAAAGGTATTAAATGTAGAGAAGAATTAATGACAGGTCAGAATAAACAAGCAAGGCAACTGAGTGTTTCAGAAGCAATGTTAAAGTTAAAAGAAGTCAGAGCAGTGCCTGTCACATTAAAAGATAAGACCCTGTGGATGAGAACAGATATCACAGGTCATGCAACAGATGTATTTAAAGCAGTCAAAATACCAGCAAAACCCATCAAAGCTTAAAAGTAAAAGTAGAATCATCACAATCTTAATTAATCTTAATAGATTGTCCAAAATTCTGCCACAAAAACAAAAACCTAGTGGCACAAAATCCCTTTCGACTCATAATCTACTGCTCAACTTTATTTTTGCAGGCTATCAAACTCAGGAACTCAGGAACCTTGAGCAGACAGGCAATAACCTCTCAATATGGCCTGCACAACAAAGGTGACATCATCTGTTTTAAATCTTGGAGAATTTTGAGCATACACTAAATTCCCCCACAGCAAACTTAAAATAAAAATATAAACTTTCATGGTTTCCTCCTGCTAGCATTGTTGGTTGTTATTTATCTATATCAATTTTATTTGTTACAAGATATAAATTGTGGCTTGTCAAGTATGAATATTATGACTTTGATGTTTTAAACATGAGGCGTTTTTCATTGCATTCTCTCAACTGAATGTTATTTTTTAATCTATGAATAATATTTTAGTTACAAAAATATCTGGTACACAGAATACTTTTTTAATCTTGGATGCACGTTCTGAAGATTTCAATGCCTGTTTACATCAAATTTCTGGTGGTTTATCTCGCCCTCAAATAGCTCAAAAGCTATGTCAGTCGTTTTTACCTTCAAATTCTAAAACAGATGGGTGTATTTTTATAGAAAAAGACACTGTAGTAGATTTTCAATGGGATTTTTATAATGCCGATGGCTCACAGGCACAGATGTGTGGCAATGCAGCCAGGTGTGTGGCCTGGTTAGCTTATAAGTACAAGTGGGTTTCAACATCTGTTGTGCGGTTTCGCTCTGCATCAGGAATTATTCAAGCCCATGTTGATTTTCATAAAAATTTTGTGCAGGTGATCATGGCTAGCCCTCAGATTTTAGAGCAGGAAAAAACTTTTCAATACAAAGATCAGCAGATTAAAGGTTTATATGTCAATACAGGTGTTCCTCATTTTGTGACACAAGTAGGTTATCAAGGCTTTAATAAAAATAAACTCAAAGGCATAGCTAAGTATTTAAGAGATCATATTGATTTTAAACCTGAAGGAAGTAACATTTCTTTTGTTTACCTTTCTGACAAGAAGGTTCAGGGTTTAACTTTTGAGAGAGGAGTTGAAGATTTTACACAATCTTGTGGAACGGGTGCTGTAGCTATGACTGCTTTTTTGATTTCAAGATCGGTATACTCATTTAATGAGGATATAGTTATTGAGCTACCTGGAGGCAAGCTTATAGTCAAAATCACTGATCATTATCAACAGGCTTTTTTGTCCGGTGATGTGGAGTATTTAAATCAATTTTTATTGACTGCTCATATTTTTAATTCGACGCTCTCAAAGTAATAGAGTCTTTTTTATTTTTAACGTAAGTGTTTATCTTTAGCATAATGGAGTGAAAAATGGTGGCTTAGGACGGAATCGAACCGCCGACACAAGGCTTTTCAGGCCTCTGCTCTACCGACTGAGCTACCAAGCCACCTGATCTATATTTATCTTAAATTCTTAAGATTTAACTATTATGGTATATTATTATATATTATGTATTTCAAGGCAAATGATAATTAAGAATGTAATAGACAGAGCTTAGGATAATTTTTTTAGCATGCTGTTTATCCGGGATCCGGGATCTGGCAACCCGGCAAGCGGGTGTAAGAAGGAGCTTTTTCCTTAACATGGTGTTAAAAGAGGAAAGGATCCTCCTACTAAAAGTGGTCAAGCTTTCTAGGTTGCCAGCATTTAAGAAGGCGAATAGCCTTCGGCTGGCAACCAGAAAGTGACCAGAGGTCAGACCACTTTTAGTGAACCAACTAACTCCCTAACCCCACCCACCGCCCTTCGATTCTGCTTTTCCATTTTGTTTGTATGATTATGAGTGGGAGGCGGAGGCAGGCTTCCGAAGTCCTCAATTGAGCTTGCTCCTTAAAAGCAAGCTCAATTTGCGGAAGATCTTCAGCCTGCCTCCGCCTCCCACTCATAATATTCATGCTTTTTTGAAAATTACGCAGAATCTAAAAAAGAATAAAAAAAACAAAAAAAGGAAATTTTTCCTTAACATTTCACTCAAAATAAATCATGCCTCTGTTTCCCTAAAATTGAACTAGCCTCTGGCTACTTTTGGGCAGTTAGCCCGACGACTGTCGTCGTCGATCAAAGGCTAACTGCCTCAAAAGCCTGTTCAATTTTAGGAAGAAGGATGTCCCCATTTCTTGACACCATGTTAAGGAAAATATCCTTCTAATACCAGTTAGCCCGACGGCTACTGCCGTCGATCAAAGGCTAACTGCCTAGAAAATTCATTTATTTTGAGTAGAGGAGGATCCTTTTATTCCTTTACACCATATTAGGGAAAATTTCTTTTATTACCTCAAGAGCAAGTAGGCTTACAAATGAAACTCTTTTTCCTTAACATGGTATTTATCTGGGATCTGGCATCCGGGATCTGGGATCTGGGATCCGGGATCCAGCAACCCGGCATCAGGTCCTAAAGCATTGATTGTAATGAATTTTTGCATCTAAAAAATTTCCTCCTGAGCCCTTGGCGGGTTTTTAGAAAGGAGGAAATTTTTATGACGATGAAAAAATTCAAAACTTACCAATTAGCTACTCAATTTTATCGTAATTCTAAAAAATTACATCTGAAAGAGCCTCATAGAAGTCAATTTCGAAGGGCTGTCTCAAGTATTGTACTTAACTTAGCTGAAGGATCTGCTAAACCTACAGCAAAAGATCGTAGGAAATTTTACTATATTAGTCTTGGCTCTCTAAGAAATCTCAATGAAACTCTTTTTCCTTAACATGGTGTTAAAAAACGAAGAGATCCTTTCTACTAAAAGTGGTCAGGCTTTCTAGGCGATGACCATTTTATCGATGGCAAAAGCCATCGTGGTCATCGCCAGAAAGTAGCCAGAGGCCAGTTCACTTTGAGTGAAACAGACCCTTAACATGGTGTTAAAAAATGAGGAGATTCTCCCTACTCAAAATAAATGGATTTTCTAGGCAGTTAGCCTTTGATCAACGGCGATAAGCCGTTGGGCTAACTGCCAGAAAACATGCCAGAGGCATGATTTATTTTGAGTGAAACAAACCGGCAACCCGGCATCAGAAGGAACTGTTTCCTTAACATGGTGTTAAGAGACGAGAGGATCCTCCCTACTAAAAGTAAACGGACTTTTGAGGTAGCCAGCATTTAAGAAGGCGAAAGCCTTCGGCTGGCAACCCAAAAGTGACCAGAGGTCAGTTTACTTTTAGTGAAAATCAAATGAGACGATGACCATTTTGTCAAAGGCGAAAGCCTTTGCGGTCATCGTCCAAAAGTGACCAGAGGTCAGTTCACTTTGAGTGAAACAGACCCTTAACATGGTGTTAAGAAAAGAGGAGATCCTCCCTACTCAAAATAAATGGATTTTCTAGGCAGTTAGCCTTTGATCGACGGCGGTAGCCGTCGGGCTGGCTACCCAAAAGTAGCCAGAGGCTAGTTTACTTTTAGTGAAACAATGCACGTATCTCTGAAAGAGGTTCGTACGGGTAGACGAAGATCACCGAAATTAGATAATAATAGGTCCAACAATAATATATACAACAAAGAGTATATATTTAGGATGTTATGCAATGAATTTCTGACCGATCACCTCAAAATTGACCTTCCAGTTCTCTGAAAAGAGTTTGACCTGGTGGATCCATGAAATTAGAAATAGAATATTCAAGGAGGGGAAATTTTGAGGGACACAACTCACGTATCTCTGAAAGAGGTTCGTACGGGTAGACGAAAATCATCGAAATTAGATAATAATAGGTCCAACAATAATATATACAACAAAGAGTATATATTTAGGATGTTATGCAATGAATTTCTGACCGATCACCTCAAAATTGACCTTCCAGTTCTCTGAAAAGAGTTTGACCTGGTGGATCCATGAAATTAGAAATAGAATATTCAAGGAAGGGAAATATTGATAGAAGGAGCTTTTTCCTTAACATGTAGTTAAGAGACGAGAGGATCCTCTCTACTAAAAGTAAACGGACTTTTGAGGTAGCCAGCCTTTGATCGACGGCGGTAGCCGTCGGGCTGGCTACCCAAAAGTAGCCAGAGGCTAGTTTACTTTTAGTGAAACAATGCACGTATCTCTGAAAGAGGTTCGTACGGGTAGACGAAAATCATCAAAATTAGATAATAATAGGTCCAACAATAATATATACAACAAAGAGTATATATTTAGGATGTTATGCAATGAATTTCTGACCGATCACCTCAAAATTGACCTTCCAGTTCTCTGAAAAGAGTTTGACCTGGTGGATCCATGAAATTAGAAATAGAATATTCAAGGAGGGGAAATATTGATAGAAGGAGCTTTTTCCTTAACATGTAGTTAAGAGACGAGAGGATCCTCTCTACTAAAAGTAAACGGACTTTTGAGGTAGCCAGCCTTTGATCGACGGCGGTAGCCGTCGGGCTGGCTACCCAAAAGTAGCCAGAGGCTAGTTTACTTTTAGTGAAACAATGCACGTATCTCTGAAAGAGGTTCGTACGGGTAGACGAAGATCACCGAAATTAGATAATAATAGGTCCAAATAAACTTGCTAAGTAAAATCTCGACCTCTATAATAAGTTAATGAATAATGGAATACTAAAAAAGTTTATTTAAGTTTTAATTTAACAAAAGATACAAGAAAGATACATAATAATGAAAGAACTACTTAAAGACATTAAAGAAGACACATCAAAGGCACTCACTCACTGGAGTGATCTCGACTTGCTTAAAACTCGTGCTGTTTTGTGGTTGGGGGCTATACTTGTAGGAGCTGTTTCTGCTGGCTTTGCAGTTGTCTGTCATTGGGCATCCAGAACAAATGCCACTTGGTATACAGATAAACCTTATTTGCCTTATATCCTTTTACCTTTTGGCTTATTGGCTCTACATTGTTTAACAGTTCTTGTGAATCCGACTTGTAAAGGAAGTGGTATTCCTCAGGTTATTGCAGCAGCTAAAGTTTCTAAGTCAACACTTTTATCTTGGCATCTTGCCATCACTAAATTCATACTTACTGCTGGAGGGCATCTTGTAGGAGCTTCTATTGGAAGGGAAGGCCCGACTGTTCACATTAGCTCTTCTATTTTATGCTCTTTTGCAAAGTATGCTAAGATTGACAAAAAAGACATTGAACAGGGTATTATTGTGGCAGGAGGAGCCGCTGGATTATCTGCTGCATTTAACACCCCACTTGCAGGGATTGTTTTTGCCATAGAAGAGCTAAGCCGTAAATTTGAAGAAAGAATGAGTTACTTAACCTTAATCACTGTGGTCATTGCTGCTCTTGTGTCTATGCTTCTTTTTGGTAATCATTCTTACTTTGCTCTGAGTGCTTCAAGTATTGCCATCTCATGGGATCAAGCATCTTACATAGCTATTGTCGTAGGCGTGATCTGTGGTTTGTTAGGAGGACTGTTTTCAAAAATTTTGCTTTACTTAAAAACACAGGTACAATCTTTTTCTTCCAATAAAAATATGATGTTGGCTTTCTTTTGTGGTTTAGTGATCGCTGTTTTAGGTCATATCACTGGTGGCTTTGTTTTTGGTACAGGTTATATTCAAACATTGGATATTTTAAGAGGTGATGCAACACATTCTTCTTTATTTTTTCCTATTGCAAAAATGTTTTCTACATTAGCATCTTACATGAGCGGTATTCCGGGGGGAGTATTTGCTCCATCTCTTGCTATAGGAGCTTCTATTGGAGATTATCTTTCTTCAGTTTATTTTGTAGATGTTGTGGGACCTGTAGTAGCCATATTAGGTATGGCAGCATATCTTTCTGGTGTTGTAGGAGCTCCCATTACATCCTTTGTGATTGTTTCAGAGTTGGTTAGAGATCAATCGATGATTATCCCCTTGATGATTGCCACTGTTATTGCAAGTGTGGCTTCTAAAAGTGTTTGTCCACAGCTACTCTATCATACTCTCTCCTATAATTATTACGATAAGCTACAATTAAAATAAGGCTTTTAAAAGGAGGTTTATTTTGAAAAAAACTCAAATTCTTGGAGTTTTTGGAGCTGGTCAGATGGGTCAAGGGATCACTCAAACTGCAGCAAGTTTTGGTTTTTCTGTTCATTGTTTAGATAGCTCTTTAAAAATGTTAGAAAAGACACAAGCTCAAATAGAAAAAAACCTTACTCATTTAGTAAACAAGCAAAAGATCACTCAGGAAGAAAAGGCTCAGACCATCGAAAGAATTCTGTATGTTCATTTCTCTGGCACATTTAATAGGTCATTTTTTAAAAATTATCAAGTGGTTATAGAAGCCATCACAGAGGATGTTCGAACAAAACTTGAGCTTTTTGCTCAACTTGACAGTTTACTTCCTCCAGAGTCTATTTTATGTTCTAATACTTCTTCAATTTCTATTACTCGCTTAGCATCGGCCACTAAAAGACCTGATAGGGTAGCTGGTATGCATTTTATGAACCCTGTTCCTGTGATGCGATTGGTGGAGGGCATTCGAGGATTGCAAACATCTGATGTGACTTTTTTACAAGTGAAAGCACTAGCTGAGAAGATGGGAAAAGTTTTTGTTGAATCTATTAAAGATAGCCCTGGTTTTATTGTCAATCGCATTTTAATGCCGATGATCAATGAAGCTTTTTTTGCATTAGACGAAGGTATTGCTTCTGCTAAAGATATTGATGCAGCTATGAAGTTAGGTTGTCGTCATCCCATGGGGCCTTTGGAGTTAGCAGATTTTATTGGATTAGATGTGTGCTTAGCTATTATGCAGGTATTACATAAAGACTTAGGAGATCCTAAGTATAGATCAAGCCCTTTGCTTATAAAATATGTAGAAGCTGGTTGGTTAGGTAGAAAGACCCTTAAAGGAGTATTTAACTATGCTGACTCTTTTCACTCAAAATAAACCTTCATCCCTAACCCCACCCACTCTTTTCACTCAAAATGCATCATGCCTCTGTTTCACTCAAAGTGAACTGACCTCTGGTCACTTTCTGGCGATGACCACGATGGCTTTCGCCATCGATAAAATGGTCATCGCCTAGAAAGCCTGTTCACTTTGAGTAGAAAGAATCTCTTCGTCTATTAACACCATGTTAAGGAAAAAGTTCTTTCTTACACCTTGGGCATGTTTTTGGGCAATGACCGCAAAGGCTTTCGCCTTTGACAAAATGGTCATTGCCTCAAAAATCTATGCATTTTGAGTAGGGAGGATATCCTTGCTTCTGACACCATGTTAAGGAAACAAGACGTTCATATTTTTTTGTTTTTTTATTCTTTTCTAGATTCTGCGTAACCTTCAAAAAAGCATGAGTATTATGAGTGGGAGGCGGGGGCAGGCTGAAGATCTTCCGCAGACCCGCTTGCTCCCCAAAAGCAAGCGAAGGTTGAGGACTTCGGAAGCCTGACCCCGCATTCCACTCATAAAAACATACAAATGGAAAAGCAGAATCGAAGGGCGGTGGGTGGGGTTAGGGAGTTGATTCACTCAAAATGCATCATGCCTCTGTTTCACTCAAAGTGAACTGACCTCTGGTCACTTTTAGTGAAACAATCATCGGTAACTTCTTTCTATAAAGCAAGGAATATCTTGCCATGCCACAATTCCTGTAGAAGTTTTTAAAGAACCATCAATTAACACTGCCTGATAGTAAGGACTTTTACTGTTGAATGCACAATATTTGTTTAAAGCATTTTTAATTTCTTCTCTTTGAGATAAAGCTAATTGACAAACAAAAGATTGCGATAAAGCAAAATCAAGCCCTTGTTTTAAAGAAGACAAAAAATGCATTATATCTTGCTTATGAACCTTGCAAACCTCAGCAGATAAGTGCGTAGCCTTTAATCCTGCAAAGGGTAATTGAGGTGAAGAAAAAATATTTATACCAATACCTATAAATATTTTTGTTTCTTTTCCCTGTTGAATGATCTCAATTAAAATACCTGCTAGTTTTCCATCTTTTAAATAAATATCATTGGGACTTTTTAAACTTAAAACCTTTTGTAATGGCCATGTTTTTAAAAGAGCTTTGTAAAGTACTAAACCCACAAGAGGTGCTAAAATAGGTTGCACAGCTTGAGATACCACAAATATCCATGTCGTTGCAATGCTATCCCCATAACCAGAACATATCCATTTATTTTGACCTCTTCCTCGCCCTTTTGTTTGTTCATCTGTAATAATCAAATGCGATCGACTTTTTTTAGCATAGTCACTGGTACTCTCTATTTTTTCAATATACTCTGCTTTAAGGTCAGAAATATCTGCCCACTCTTTAATTATTTGGCCTACAGGTTGTTTTTGATCCATGGGCTGTTTTTTCCTACAAAAATTCTATTTTTGTCATTTGTAAACATCTTGCTGAAATATTTAATTACTTGAATTCTTATTTGAATCGTACTCTGAAAGCAAGCGAGAAATTTCTTCTTTGATTTGTTTTTTAGCCATTTGAGGTAGTTCTTTATTGAGTATTCTCTGGATTTGATTTTGAGCAATCTTTCTAACCTCTTCTTGAACTAACTGAGCAATTTCTTCTTTGGAATACATTGCAGAAGGATATGATTTTTGTTCTTTAGAATCTCCTGTGATCTCAGGGGGTAGCGGAAAGCTAATAGGAGTCATTTCTTCTTCCTCCTGAGGTTCTATAAAGTTTATTGTTGTTTCATCTTTGATCGCATCCTCTGTTGAAATATCTACTTTGAAAGCGTCAGGAATAACCTTTGATGGTTTTTTAGTACTAGACTTATTAATATTAAGTGTATCTTGAGAAGATGATGATTTTTGTATATCTAAAACCTTTGCAGGTGGCTTAGATGGTATATCTTTTTTAATGTTTGAAGTATCGGTTGTTTTTAATTTGAGAGTATGAGAGGTATCAGGTGAGGTTTTTGTATCTTGTTTTTTCTTATAAATATTAGGGCTGACAGCTTTGATATTTTTTGGAGAGGTTGTAGTAGATTTTGTTGAATATGAAGATATAGGCTCTGGAGCTTTTTCTATTTGAGGTACATCTTTTTTCTTTGATTCTTGTGAATTGATCAAACGCACATCTTCTAAACCAATATCAGAAAAGTCAAGTGTATCTTTTGATGGAGATGCTTGTGATGGAGGGGGGTCGGCTTTTTGAGATGACTTTAAAGTATCCGAAGAAAAAAGCTCTACTTTTTTAAAATCTTCTTCCCCGTCTAATTCAGATAAAGATTTTTGTAATTCTTTGAGTTCTACATCGCTATTAATAAGTCCTTCAGGTTGTTGATTTTTAGTCTCTGTAGATAAATCAGTAGATTTTTCTATCGGTCCTTTATTTGGATGTTGTTTTTGAGGTAGAACAATTACATTTTGTGAAGTAGCATCTTGTATAGGCATAGAATTTTGTGAGGGTGAACCTTGTTGAGGTAAATCTTTTATATCAGAGAGTATATCTTGATCTAAATCTTCAATAGCAGGAAGTTGCATTTCTTCTCCCAACTCAGCTAAAGGTGAATCTTCTAAATCAAGACATTTTGTGACAAGAGATCGTAGCCTTTTTTGTGTAAATGGTTTTTCTAAAATATCATCTGCTTCTGAGTTTTGAAATTTTTCTTGATCAATGCCTATGATGCTACTGTACATAAGTATAATAGGAACAGATTTAAAACGTTCATCTGCTTTAAGAGTTTTTGCTACCTCATAACCATTGACTTTCGATAAAAGGGTATCTAAAAAAATCAAAGAAGGTTTAAATGAACTAACTATTTCTAAAATATTTTCTTCTAAGGAAAGTGATTTATCACGTACCTGTGATGCATCATCAGGAATAAAAGATTGCATTTTCACTGCAAAATCTTTTAAAGAAAGATGAATAGCTTTTGAAATACTCTCACTGTGATCTGCAACTAAAATTCGCAATGCCATACATATATATTAAGCTTTTTAATTTGAGAGTCAAAACAAAAACAATAATAATATTTTACCTTTGTATTCTATATCCTAGGTATTTAAAATTCTTTAAAAGCTATAAGTAAGCCTTCTTCTGTAGGTAAAATGGTAGATGTGTACTTTTGAGGATCAGAAAGTCTTTTGTTGAACTGATGCATAGAAGTCCATGCCTCTGAGCTTATTTCTGTTGATTTGGACTCTTTATAAATATGACCAAATAAATAAGCATTATCTCCTATAATCAAGCCCCCTTTTTTTAAATATTTTTCTGCCCAATCTAAATATTGAGTATACCCATCCTTATTAGCATCAATAAAAATAGCATCTATAGGGGCATACTTTTCTAACTTTTTCAAAGATTCAAGAGCCGGTCCCTCTATGACGTCATAATGACAGGCAGGTTGCATTTCTGATAAAGAGAGCCTTGCAAGATCAGCGTGTTCTTTTTGAATATCTAATGTCCAAAAGAAACCTTGAGAAGGTAAGGCTTTGACAATCCATGAAGCAGAATATCCAGTAAAAGCTCCTACTTCTATGACTTTTTCTGCTTGAATGGATCTTATGAGGCATTGAAGTATTTTACCCTCTTGTGGGGTGATCATCATTTCTGGATGAATTTCTTCTGCTCTCCTTTTGGCGTTCAGTTGAGCTTGGTTTTCTTGGCAAAAAAGATTGTGAACATACTCAGATCTTGCATGGAAATCTTTAGAATGTATTTGTTCTCGTCTAGCACTCATTTCGGGTCCTTCAATTGGAGCTGACAATAGGAGTCGAACCTACAACCTGCTGATTACAAATCAGCTGCTCTGCCAATTGAGCTATGCCAGCTTTAAACACTATTAAACGTAATTTATAATATCTCATAGTTCATAATACCTGTCAATGATCAAAGAAAGCTTTGACTTATGATATGGATATGTTATCAGTAAATCAGTGGAATCAACAGGAGGTAACACACAAATATTTTTGATAGATATCACAAGAGGATACTAAAAGATTGTAATTATTAGAGTTTCTTGTAATTATGGATAGGGATTATTTGAGTGTTTTCCAAAAATATTATAAAAAGTTTTGCTTTAGAATATAAATGTATGTTATTCTTTAAAGTAAGGATAAAAGTTTAATTTTAGAGGAGGAATATAATGGCTAGAGATGATCTGGCTCAATTAGAAGGACAAGTCGTAGATGCCTGTGTAGGAGGTATTTACAAGATCAAGCTAGACAATGATGTTCAAGTGCAGGCTAAGCTTTGTGGTAAAATGCAAAAGTTTAATATTCGTATTGTAGTAGGAGATAAAGTTACAGTAGGTGTTTCGCCTTATGATCCTACACATGGCTTGATCATGTACCGCCACAAATAATTCTTAGACCTTTTATGTCATGTCATTTTTCTTACTAACTTCTCATATCTTCTTTGGAAATGACTAGACCTGTGTCTGTATTCTATTACTATTTTCCTAATTTCTTAGAGATTACCAATTCTCATCTTTATGAAAGGTCATATTCTCCCGATATAAAAACAGAGGCTTTACTAAAAACATTTACAAAGAAAAGGAAAGAATCTTGCTTCTGGGATATGGCAATCAGGCGAGGGTGAGGCAAAAGGATTATCCCTAACCTTATTTTTTCACTCAAAATGCATCATGCCTCTGGCATGTTTTCTGGCAGTTAGCCCGACGGCTACCGCCGTCGTAAAAGGCTGGCTACCTCAAAAGCCTGTTCATTTTGAGTGAAACAACTAACTCCCTACTAAAAGTGGTCAGACAGCAAGCTTCTCTGAAGCTTGCCATGTAACAACACTAGGTGATGACCATTTGATCGACGGCGAAAGCCGTCGTGGTCATTGCCAGAAAGTGGCCAGAGGCCAGACCACTTTTAGTGAAACAGAATCTAAAAAAGAATAAAAAAACAAAAAAAGGAAATCTTGTTTCCTTAACATTGTGTTAAGAGACGAGAGGATCCTTTCTACTAAAAGTGGTCAGGCTTTCTAGGTTGCCAGCATTTGAGAAGGCGAATAGCCTTCGGCTGGCAACCAGAAAGTGACCAGAGGTCAGACCACTTTTAGTGCAAAAGGATGTGTATGGATAAACGAAGATTTTTAAAATTGCTTGGCCCCGTCCTTACCTTATTGATTTTTGCCTATATCCCTGGTTCGGTGAAATCGTATGATATGCAAAAATTAACTAAATGGGAAAGTGCTTACCTTAGTGAAATCAATCAATCCAGTCTTGCTTCAACAGATGCTACACCTCCACAAACACAGGTAGAATGTGCTAAGGATCGTTATTCTCTTGTAGAAATCCAAAGGGATATTCACAAACTTTTGTCTGAAAATAATTTGTTAGAACCTTACAGTGGTGAGCAGACACAATGGCGAGGGATCTTCTTACAAGGACTACCGATAGGTCATGTTAATTATTTTTTAGGAGCTAGTGAAGCCTTATCAGACAGTATTGATGTGTCTAGTTGTCAAACAGCTCCTTGTATTTTCAACACAATTTACAATGAACCTCAAAATGATAAAAAAGGTTATATAGCTTTTTTATTTTTTCTTAAGACAGGTTATATACTTTCTGGAATTAATAATCTTCCATCAGTCAGAGGTATTCATTTAAATACTACGGAAATTCCATTAGAAGCTTATTATTTTAAAGAGCGTGAATTTCATTGGATGTGGTTATGGCTTCAAAACAATCCAGAAAGTCTTTTTAATCTTCAACATTTAAAAACAATGTATCGATTTCCTCAAAATTATTCTACAGGAATTTTTGGATGTGCTCTCGCCAGTAGTTGGGGGTGGGCATTGTTCAGCGATCCCTGTTTAAAAACTCAACTCGCATATTATAATAATCGAGAATGGTGGCAAGAAGACTCCATAAGCGAATTTGTAGGAGCAGAAGCAATAGAAACTATTTCTCATGAGATAGGTCATCATTATGATTATTCAGCTTTTGATGGTTATACTTGGCATGGGATTTCTGGTAAGGATGAATGGAGAGAGTTATCAAATTGGATACTTAATGAATACCATGACGATCAAGGAAGATTGGTAAGAGAATGGAACCATTCAGGAGGTGAAAGTGAATATGATGACTTTGTGAATAATTATGCTTCTACAAAACCCAGTGAAGATTTTGCAGACAGTCTAGCGGCCTTTCGCTTTTTCCCTGAAAGATTAAAAAGCCGTTCACCAAGAAAATTCGAATATTTAAAACAAAATGTTTTTAACAATAGGTCTTATACTTATGAGGGTACAAATGAATTCCTTAATACAAAAATAACAACATTACTCCAATCAAAACAAAGCCAATGGCTTTCAATGTGTTTGCAACCAGAAGACCCTCAGTCTTTAACACCTGCTGAGTCTTTTGCAAATTTGCGTTTAGAATTTACAAACAGAAACTTAGACCATCAAATTTTTAATTGTTTTATACAAAATATGACTGTTAATGTAGAGGCAGAGCTTGCAAACTTTAAACGTGAGGAAATAGAAGCTTGCTCTTTTCTTTCCACCAAGGACAAAAATTGGTGGCATAGTCTTTTTCTTCAAGAAACAATGCTATCTTCTTTTATGGTACTGTTAGATGATTTAGAAAGAACAAAACAAATCAATGAACAACTCCAAGCTTTCCGTCAAGTATTTAAAAGCAGATTTGATGCAGCCCGCATTGCTATTAGTTGCTACTCAAATGAAACAAGAGACTTATCTGTTGACCCATCTCCTCAACCTTTACAAAATGAAAGTTGCTTTGAATATAAATTAAATTTTTATATTGATTTGATTTTAGAAGGTTATGACTTGATCGACCAGAATACCCTTGCAGAACAAGGGGAAATGGAAATTTTAAACCAAAATTATAATTATTCTAAGTCCTACACTGAGGCTAAAAATAGAGTCAAAAGGGTTATGCAAATCACTCCTGTAGATCTCAAGACAAAAGCCGATGGTTTAATCAGTCAATGCTCTCATACATCATTAAACTTAAATGAAAATCTTCGTGACCCTTATACAGGTCCTGAAGATACAGTATTGCAACCATGGTTTCTTAATTGTCTTAACCATAAATATAAAGACACATTGACTGCCTTTTTACAATTATCACGAGGAGGTTATCGTACCCTAGACTTAGAGTTTCAGGAGTTTATTTATGGGATTTATAGTAAAGAATTTTTGCCTATTTTAGATAGTAGCGTTCGAGATCTTATAGAAGCACAATATCCAAGATTAAACTTACTTAAAACCAATATTCTTTCTACTTTAAAGGCAGATTCGAAGTGGTATCTTGGGGCCAGTGCTACCAATGAAACTATTTTGGAATCTTGTTTAAGAAAGAGCAGAGAGCTAACATCTCGTCGTATGACAAGATTGATATTTGATCCCACAGCTTCTTTAACTTCTTTGCCTACAGAGATTTGCTCTGAGCTTTCCAGTCTAGAACCTTATAAGAGTTTCTTTAATCAAGGGTTGGTTTCATTGTATGGAAAGATCGTTGAGCAATTATGGCATACTGTGGTACAGGAATGGAATATAGCTAAGGCTGATTGTAACTTAAAGAAATGGTGTTTAACTCTAAAAGTTGTTCCTGTTGTGATGAGTGCATGGCGTGTATGGAGCCAATCGAATCAAACAGTTATAGAGCAATACACAAAAAAAGAAAGACGTAGAATCATTCGATCGTTGATTTTAAAAGTCAAAAATAGCCTATTAAATTAAGTAGTCATTTCAAAAGTAATTTTTTCTGCCTTCTTCTGCGGATCATGTTTATTAAATAACCTGGCACTTGTTTTAAGGTATGTGTCATAATGATTTTTTGTATATTGTTTTACTCTACATCAGGAATCAACAAGACCTGTCCAGCTCGCAATCGATTGGGATTAGAAATTTTATTTGCTTTTATCAGATGACGAAAAGGGATTTTAAATTTTTTAGCAATTTCTGAAAAAGTATCCCCTCTAGCCACTTTATATATAGTTGGCTCTGGAGGTACTTGTTGAGGGATATTTTGGACAAATTTCTGAGTTGTTCCTTGTTGGAGATATAATTTAGTCCCTTGAGGAATATTTTGATAACCCTTTCGGATGCTCCTAGCTAAATGAGGGTTATATAAAAGAGCAAGCTGTCGATTGCCTTCAAAAAAGGAAAGTAAATAATTAAATGAAACAGGTTGTTGAATGCGAATGGAGTCATATTTAAGTTTGTGAGCCCAAAGAGGTACTTTATTGTTTTCTTCTTTAAAATACTTATTAGCATTTTGTTCTACATACACAGCAGCTAAAAAACTTAAATAAAAGTTGGCAGAAGCAAAACCAAATCGACGAGATCGTTTTTTGCTATCTATAATTTCAAAAAGATCAGAAGTGCCACGTCTTTTGAGTAAGCGTCGGACCCCATAAAGTCCGAAGTTATAAGCTGTGACAGCTAGAGACCAATCTTGTAATTTGTTAAAGTTATGTTTGAGTATTTTAGCAGCAGCTTGAGTGGCTGCAATAGGGTCGTTTCTTTCATCAATAAAAGGATTCACAATCATATATTGACGGCCTGTCCTAGGCATTAGTTGCCAAATACCACTGGCACCCACTTTGGAGCGAGCTGCAAGATTAAAAGAGCTTTCTACAAATGGAAGTCTAGTTAGCTGTAATGGGAGGTCTGCCTTTTTAAAAATATCTTCCATTTCTTCTAAATAGCGTCCTGAATAAAAAATACCACGTAAAAAACGATCTTTTTGACCTAGTTGGAATCTCATGCGTTGGTCAGTAGCTGCTTTTTTGTATTTTTGCTTTTCTTCAATACGTTCAAATAATGTCCAGAGTCTCTTTTTTTTAGGAGACCATTCATCTTTTTGTTGTGATTCTTTGGATAAAGAAAGAATAAGTTTTTTGATATGTTCTTTTCTGTTTTTGACAAATTCTCGTTTTTTTGTGGCACGTTCTTGTGCCGTCAATTCAGGATTTTGTTCTATGTTAGAAAAATCAATTTTTTCGTACACAAGGTGTGGATAAAGAGAATCATGAATCACCCCTTGATGTGTTGTATGTTGAGAGTAAATATCAACCCAAAATTGCCAATTTTCTTTAAGCTTTTCCGGTACGGCAAATAATTCTGTTGTCTGATATGTGGGAGGTTGCCAAGCTCGAGATTCTTCTTCTTCTAAACTATGTGTGTATTCCTGATGGTTGACAACAGCCCCCCAGGCCACAGAAGTACTAAAGATCATATAAATACTTAGTTTGAAACACATTTTAAACATCATCATTATATTATAACAAAGATCAAAAAAAATACAATAGGGTATATGAAAACGCTTATATTTTTTTTAACTATAGATATTAAATGTCTAATTTATTTATACATTCATACGGGTGCATTCATTAAATATGTAAGAAAAATGAATTTTTATAAGGCATTATCTTTATTATGTCAAAATTTATGTCAAAAATAATATTTATGGCACAAAATTTGCTTTTATTTACTGCACAATTGCTTCTTGAAATAGAAAGAGATCATCATTGATCGAATATAGCTTATACAGATGTATTCACCAATCGATAGGTTTGTTTGATATAGTTCTTAGAGAGCAATATCTTAGATCTATAATGAATACAAACTCAGTATAAGTTGATCTATAAATTGAATTACTTTATGATTGGGTTTTTTGCCGTTGTATATAACAGCAAAAGTTTTGATCCCTTGGTTTTGAGTTTGAACATACCCTGCAAGTCCAATGACACCATCAAGCTGTCCAGACTTTGCACGTACTTGGCCTTTAGCAGACTTCATACGATTTTTGAGTGTGCCGTCCTGTCCTGCAATAGGCAAGGATGAAATAAACTCATAACTAGAAGAAAAATGGCTATGGTATATTTGAAGGAGCTTGACAAGACTGTGAGCTTTTAAACGATTTTGACGAGAAAGTCCTGCTGCATTGGATGTTATAAAATCTTTTGATGAAAATCCCAGTGATTGTATATGTGAATGAACAACTCTTAGGCCGTCTGATAAATTGCCCACTTGTGACCCAGCGACTAATGCTAATTGATTTGTGAGCATTTCAGCGATGAAATTATTAGAATATTTCATCATCAGACGTATCAATTCAGAGACAGTCTCTCCTGAAGAAGAGGCTACAACTTGAGCATCAGAAGGTACTTGGCCTTTTTTAATTTGTCCTTGTACATGGACACCTCTTTGTTTTAAAAAAGCTTTTAAATTAGCTCCTGTCCAAAGATCTGGATGATTGATTTTTCTGTAATAAGCTTTTTCTTTATGACCTAAAGGAATACTCCCTGAAACTTCCACAAGATTTATTTTTTCTGATGGTTGCGATAAAGTAGCAGTCCGAATAGTGGCTTTTAATCTTCGGCCTTTTGTTTTTATTTTGTTAATTAATTGAATGGGTTCGTCAATAGGATCTAAATAAATAAAAGCAGGTGCGTTCTTTTTAGGTCCAGGAGATAAAAAGATATTGATGGCATTCCAATTAAAAGATAAAGCTCCAATAGGAGCATCGTATGCCCTGTCAGTGGGTTGAGGCAATCTATGAGGGTCTCTTCTTATTGAATCAAACAAGGAATCATCTATAATAATGTCCCCTTGAATTTGACTGATTTGTTTCCGCATTAGCTCATTAACAAGATACCACATTTTTTCTGAAGTAAAGGAAGGATCTCCAAAACCCTTTAAATATAAAGGACCTTGCAATAGACCCTCTTTAATTTTGTTTTTAATTAAAAGCTGTGTTTCAAAAGTATGGCCCGGATCAAAAGTATTCAGCACAGCACCTGCTATCAGAATTTTAGTAAGAGAGGCTGGTATTCTAGGGATTTCACCGTGGAGAGCATAATTAAAATGGCCTGTAGATATATCTTTAATGACCAAACTTAAATCTGATGAACGAATGCGATGTTGTTTTATGAGCCGATGGATATTTTTTTGAAAGATAGAGTTTGTATTGGTTTTTGTGTTCGTTGTATAAGCCGGAGTCACATACAAAAGAAAAATTATAAAATATATTATTTTTTTCATCATTTAACTCCTGTCATATCCCATAAAGTTGTTTAAATATCTTCTTTTAGGTTGATTTTGTGTTTTTCTGCTTTGATGCCTTTTTGAAGAATTTTAATAATATGTTGAGTCAACAAATCCTCAAGTGGTTTTATATTTCCTACATCAGAAAAAACAATAGCTTTAATATACTCATTGCGATCATTTAAAATAATAGGCAAAAAGTCTAAACGGATGAGTATATAATTCATAAGTAGTCTGATGACTCGTCCATTGCCATCATCAAAGGGATGAATTAAAATAAATCGCCTGTGCAATTCAGAAAGAAAAGTCACAATGTTTTGACATTGATCTTCTGTGCTTTGATGGAGCCACTTTCTGATCCATTCTGTAATTTCTGCCATAAGTATTGGTGTTTCTTCAGGAGAAGCAAATTGAAATATTTCTCCTGTTTCTGTTAATACATGGTTAGGGTGTGTTTTATATTGACCAGGGATGATCTTTTTACGTGTGGGTTGTCCAGTAGGACTTTGGGCTATTGTATAAAATGGTTCTTTTAAGCAGATTTTATTCAAGTCTCGTATATCTACCTCTCTTATAATATGTTTCTCTTTGGCAAGACGACATATATAATCAAAAGCTACGTTATGGGCTTTCATTTCTTCATATTCTCTCAGCTTGTGGTCCCCTGTTGCACGGCCATGGATTAAAAGCAATTGAGTTTCGCTATAAGTCAGAGTATTACCTTCAAAATGATTGGATGTGTAATTAAACTGCATACGAATCCATTGCCATAGAGCCTGATGATGTAGCTTAGGTAGAGGCAAGAGGTCCAACCATTGATTACGTAATTGAGAAATTTGTTCTAAAGTCATATCATTTCTCTTGTTAATTTATATTTATTATATTTATTATATTTACTGTTATATTTGTCATTGTGTTATCAAACTAGCTCTGGCAGCAGCAAGTCTAGCAATAGGTACACGATAAGGTGAACAGCTCACATAATCTAATCCCACTTGATGAAAAAACTCAATGCTTTGTGGATCACCTCCATGTTCTCCGCAAATGCCCATCTTTAACCCTGGCTTAGCTTTACGACCTAGATGCACAGCTAACTTCACTAGAGCTCCCACACCTTTTTGATCTAAACTGACAAAAGGGTCTCTCTCATAAATACCACGAGTAACATAATTGCTCAAAAACAAAGTGGCATCATCCCTTGAAAGTCCTAAAGCTGTCTGTGTTAAATCATTTGTACCAAAGCTAAAGAAATCTACAACCTCAGCAATTTCATCAGCTGTCACAGCAGCTCTTGGTAATTCAATCATTGTTCCTATTAAAAAAGAAAATGACACTCCCTTGATCTTTTGAACAGATAAGATCTGACTGCGAATTTCTTGCTTAATGACGTCAACTTCTTTCCGAGTAGAAACTAAGGGGATCATAATTTCTACAAGAGGTTGCTCTTGAGAGTTATCCTGAAAAAGATTAACAGAAGAAGAAAGCATCACCTTTGAAACAGCTTCTGCAATAGCTTGGGATTGCATTTTATAAATCTCAGGATAAGTAATAGCTAGACGACAACCTCGATGCCCTAACATAGGATTGCTTTCTCTTAAATTCTGCACACGTAAGTGTAGTTTCTTTTCATCCATTTGCAATCGCCTTGCAAGAGCCATTATTTGCTCTTTTGTTTGAGGTAAAAACTCGTGTAATGGAGGATCTAATAAGCGAATAGTCACAGGTAATCCCTGCATTTCTTGGAATAAAGCTATAAAGTCATTTTTTTGTATAGGAAGTAGCTCATTTAAGGCTTCTTGTCTTTCTGATAAGGAGTCGGCAAGAATCATTTTTCTGACAATATCAATCCGTCGAGGATCAAAAAACATGTGTTCTGTACGACATAAACCAATACCTTCACTGCCAAAGCTTCTGGCTTGTCTGGCGTCCTGTGGTGTATCTACATTGCTACGAATTTTAAGCTTTCTATAACGGTCGGCAAGCTCTAATAATTTTTGAAAATCTCCTGCTAGTTGCGGTGGACAGGTTTTACTCTTCCCTTTAAGTACCTGGCCAGAACTTCCATCAATTGTAATAAAATCCCCTGCTTTGAGGGTTTGACCATTGACTTTTAATAGTTGTTTCTCTTCATCTATGTCAAGATCTCCACAACCTACAATGCAAGGTTTGCCCATCCCTCTAGCCACAACAGCTGCATGAGATGTCATACCTCCTCTTGCAGTTAAAATACCAGTGGATGCAATCATACCATGGATATCCTCTGGCGAAGTTTCAAGTCTCACCAAAATAACACTCTCATTTTGCATCTTTAAAGCTTCTGCCTCTTGATTTTTAAATGTAATTCTTCCTACAGCTGCCCCTGGACTGGCTGGCAAGCCCTGTGCTAGAACAGCTTCTAAATCTATTTGAGAATCTAAAGTGGGATGCAAAAGTTTATCTAAACTTGCAGGGTCTATACGTAAAAGGGCTTCTTTTTCTGTAATTAAACCTTCTTTGAACATATCCATAGCAATCTTCAATCCTGCCTGAGGTGAACGCTTTCCACTACGAGTCTGCAAAAGCCAAAGATAACCCTTTTCAATAGTGAATTCTATATCCTGCATATCTCGAAAATAAATTTCTAACTTATGAGCAATAGACAGTAACTGTTTGAAAATATCTGGCATAAGACATTCGAGTGATTTCTGATGAGGTTTTTTAACAGAGGCTTTTGTAAGAGGATCTGGAGTTTTTAAACCTGCAACTACATCTTCCCCTTGAGCCTTCAATAAATATTCTCCAAAAAACACTTTTTGACCTGTAGAAGGATCACGTGTAAAAGCCACACCTGTTGCTGAGTGATCTCCTAAGTTACCAAAGACCATAGACTGTACATTGACAGCTGTACCCCACTGATCACTATAGCCATGGAGTTTACGATATGTTTGAGCCCTAGAAGTATTCCAACTTTCAAAAACAGAACAAATAGCATTCCAAAGCTGTTCGTAAGGATCATCGGGGAATATTTGCCCTGTTTCAGTTAATATTTGAGATTTAAATTGTTTCACAATAGACTTTAAATCCTCTACATCAAAGTTGTCACCTTTTTGAGCTTGTATATCTTCTACAATAACCTCTAAGGCACTATAGTTCATACCCATCACTACATTGGCATACATTTGAATAAATCGACGATAAGAATCCCATGCAAAAAAAGCATCTCCAGAAATTCTAACAAGAGATTCTAGTGTTTGGCTGTTGAGTCCTAAATTAAGGATGGTATCCATCATCCCTGGCATACTTACTCTAGCTCCTGAACGTACGCTGAGTAGTAAAGGATTTTGGGTGCCTCCAAAAGACTTTCCTGTGATTTGTTGAATATAAGAGAGGGCTTTTTTGACCTGTGATTGCACTTCTGTTGGCAGGGTTTTGTTGTTCTCATAATAAATATGACATATTTTTGTAGATATAGTAAAGCCTGGTGGGACAGGCAAACCCAGAGCAGACATTTGAGCTAAATGACTCCCTTTACTGCCTAAAATATTTTTCATTTCTGCATGGCCGTCTGTTTTTTCTTTTGAGAAAAAATATAAAAACTTTTCTGTTAGGTGGATACTCATAATGAGTTTTCCTTTGTGAATTTGTCCTTTGTGAATTTATTTTTTAAAAACTAGGGTTTCGAATATAAGTAGTTTGTAAAAGCATATATCATTCTATATTTTATCCGTCAATTGTCTTTTTTACTCACTGTCTTTTTCACTAAAAGTGGTCAAGCTTTCTAGGTTGCCAGCATTTAAGAAGGCGGTAGCCTTCGGCTGGCAACCAGAAAGTGACCAGAGGTCAGACCACTTTTAGTGAAACAACCCGGGATCCGGGATCTGGCAACCGGCATCAGGTCCTAAAACTGAACTTTTTCCTTAACATTTCACTCAAAATGAGCCACACCTCTGGTGTGTTTTTTGGTGTTGCCTGCAAAGGCTTTCGCCTTTGACAAAATAGGCAACACCTAAAAAATCCACTCATTTTGAGTAGGGGAGGATCCTTTTATTCTTTTACATCATGTTAAGGAAAATTTCTTTTATTACCTCAAGAGCAAGCAGTTTGCGATAAAGGAACTTTTTCCTTAACATGATGTTTATCCGGGATCTGGGATCCGGCAACCCGGCATCAGGTCCTAAAACTGAACTTTTTCCCTAACATCGTGTTAAAAAAACGAAGGGATCCTCTTTACTAAAAGTAAACGGACTTTTGAGGTTGCCAGCCTTTGATCGACGGCGGTAGCCGTCGGGCTGGCTACCCAAAAGTGACCAGAGGTCAGTTTACTTTTAGTGAGACAAACCCTTAACATGGTGTTAAAAGAGGAAAGGATCCTTCCTACTAAAAGTAAACGGACTTTTGAGGTTGCCAGCCTTTGATCGACGGCGGTAGCCGTCGGGCTGGCTACCCAAAAGTGACCAGAGGTCAGTTTACTTTTAGTGAGACAAACCCTTAACATCGTGTAAAGAGACGAGAGGATCCTCCCTACTAAAAGTAAACGGACTTTTGAGGTAGCCAGCCTTTGATCGACGACGAAAGTCGTCGGGCTGGCTATCCAAAAGCAACCAGAGGTTGGTTTACTTTTAGTGAACCAGAGGCATGATGCATTTTGAGTGAAAAAAAATACTTGCTATAAAGAAGTAAATCCTATAATATGGCTTTCCTTATGATGAAAAAATATCTTTTATGCTTATTTTTTACTATTTTGCTTGCCAGTGGTTCTCTATGGGCTTGTGCCGAAAGCCTTATGATGGACAAACAACAACTTGACGAGAGAACTTTAAGAGAGCTTGCTTCCAACTCTCGATATATGTTATCTCGAGCTTCGTTAATAGCTTATGTTTCTGGGTCTCAAACAGTGAATACAAAACATATTCTTCTGGCAGCTTTGACAAGAGTGGAGTCTTCAAACGAAAAACTCAATTACTTGAATGATACAGATATTATAGACGATACTCCTACCTTTAATGCTTTAGGTCTTATTTTGAAAGAACTAAAAATTTTAAGAGAAGTTCAAGAATTTCTTTTAAGTCAGTTAGATATTCAAGTCCGTGACTCCCTCTCATTTGAATTGAATTATAATGATCTGCTCATCCTTCATTTAAGGGATATATCTTCTGTACCTAACCTTATGTATGATGAAAGTGCAATTGCATTCTTTGAAAGAGCTGTTCAAGAGAAAGAGGAAGAGATTAGATATATGCGGAATAATTCAGGTAATAAAACTTTTTTTATCCCTACATTTCCAGAGCATTTCTTTTTAGCAACTTTTAGTGTGGATACTGGTATGAGCCATTTTTTATCAGAGCTTTTAAATAAACCTCCCATAAAAATAAAAGAAGATTTGTTTCATAAGATTGAACAAGCCAGACAAACTTTATTAAGCATATCAAAGAGAAGCTATTACCTTCAATCTCAAGAAGAAAAAGAAATAATTACTCTTAAACTAGAAACTCTCTTTACAGATTATCCGGGAGGTTTAACTTTCGAGCAGATAAAGGCTGGAATACCAGAGTTTGATAATATTTCAGATGGGACAATTAAAAACAGGCTAAAGGAAAATGGATATGAAGTCCAAGGACGCGGTCGGGGGGCTTTATGGCATCAGCAGGGCCATCAAACAAAAAAAGATGAAGAAAAGACAATAATTAGTCGCAAGTTAGAATCTCTCTTTGCAGATCATCCGGAAGGTTTAACTTTCGAGCAGATAAAAGACGCTGAAATATCAGAGTTTGATAATATTTCAGATTGGACAATTCGCAGAAGACTAAAGGAAAATAGGTATGAAGCTCAAGGACTCGGTCCGGGAGCTTTATGGAATCATCAGCAAGGCTATCAAACAAGACAAGATAAAGAAAAGGAAATAATTACTCGCAAGCTAGAAGCTCTCTTTACAGATTATCCGGGAGGTTTAACTTTCAAGCAGATCAAGGCTAAAATACCAGAATTTGCTAACATTTCAGATCCGACAATTCGCAACAGACTACAGGAAAATGGATATGAAGCTCAAGGACGCGGTCGGGGGGCTTTATGGCATCAGCAAGGCCATCAAACAAAAAAAGATGAAGAAAAGGCAATAATTACTCTTAAACTAGAAGCTCTCTTTGCAAATCATCCGAAAGGTTTAACTTTAAAGCAGATCAAGGCTGGAATACCAGAGTTTGCTAATATTTCAGATGGGATAATTCGCAGAAGACTAAAGGAAAATAGGTATGAAGCTCAAGGACGTGGTGCAGGTGCTTTATGGAATCATCAGCAAAGCCATCAAACAAGACAAGATGAAGAAAAGCCAATAATTACTCGCAAGCTAGAAGCTCTCTTTACAGATTATCCGGGAGGTTTAACTTTCAAGCAGATAAATGCTGAAATACCAGAGTTTGCTAACATGTCAGATGATACAATTCGCAGAAGACTAAAGGAAAATGGATATGAAGCTCAAGGACGCGGTCCGTGGGCTTTATGGAATCATCAGCAAGGCCATCAAACAAAAAAAGATGAAGAAAAGACAATAATTACTCGCAAGCTAGAATCTCTCTTTGCAGATCATCCGAAAGGTTTAACTTTAAAGCAGATCAAGGCTGGAATAACAGAGTTTGATAACATTTCAGATAAAACAATTCGCAGAAGACTAAAGGAAAATAGGTATGAAGCTCAAGGACTCGGTCCGTATGCTTTATGGCATCAGCAAGGCCATCAAACAAAACAAGATGAAAAAGCAATAATTACTCACAAGTTAGAATCTCTATTTGCAGATCATCCGGGAGGTTTAACTTTCAAGCAGATAAAGGCTGAAATACCAGAGTTTGCTAACATTTTAGATAAAACAATTCGCAGAAGACTAAAGGAAAATGGATATGAAGTTCAAGGACGCGGTCGGGGGGCTTTATGGAATCAGCAAGGCCATCAAACAAAAAAAGATGAAGAAAAGGCAATAATTACTCGCAAGCTAGAAGCTCTCTTTGCAAATCATCCGGGAGGTTTAACTTTCAAGCAGATCAAGGCTGGAATACCAGAGTTTGCTAACATGTCAGATGATACAATTCGCAGAAGACTAAAGGAAAATGGATATGAAGTCCAAGGACACGCTCAGAGGGCTTTATGGAAAAAAAGAAAATAAACATTTTGTTTCCCTAAAATTGAACTAGCCTCTGTTTCACTCAAAATGAGCCACACCTCTGGTGTGTTTTTGGGCATTGCTCTGACAGCTATCGCTGTCTAAAAAGAGCAATGCCGCAAAAAACTGCTCATTTTGAGTAGGGGAGGATCTCCTCGTTTTTTGACACGATGTTAAGGAAAAAGATTTCCTTCTGATGTTTGCTCTGACAGCTTACGCTGTCCAAAAAGAGCAATGTCTCAAAAGTCCGTTTACTTTTAGTAGGGAGGATCCTCTCGTCTCTTAACACCATGTTAAGGAAAAAGATTTCCTTCTGATGCCGGGTTGCCAGATCCCGGATGCCAGATCCCAGATCCCAGATGAACTACATGTTAAGGAAAAAGTTCCTTCTTACACCTTGACGATGACCGCAAAGGCTTTCGCCTTTGACAAAATGGTCATCGTCTCAAAAGCCTGTTCACTTTGAGTAAGAAGGATCCCTTCGTTTTTTTTACACAATGTTAAGGAAAATATCCTTCTAATAACAGTTAGCCCGACGACTGTCGTCGTTGATCAAAGGCTGATTGCCTCAAAAACCGATTAATTTTAAAGTTTTAAGAATGATGAGCATAAAGGCCGCTTGCTACGGCCCGTATATTCATTAGGTAGCTAGTAGTTCTGCACCCTCTTTTAAGCGTAGTAGTGGTCCTGCCGACTCTCTTAAGAGTTTATTCACATCTTCTGAAAGTTCTCTCTCAAAGTCTAAGATACTACGTCCAAGTTTGTCTTTAAGATCGACGTCAGCTCCATAAGCTAGCAATAACTTTACAATCTCAGTATGGTCTTTATAACTAGCCACTATTAAAGCCGTCGCATCTTCTTTGTCTTGATGATTGACGTTAGCTCCGGCCGCTAACAATGCCCTTACAACCTCTATATGGCCTTTAGAACTAGCCCATATTAAAGCCGTACTGCCTCTGGTGCTTTGAAGATCGACGTTAGCACCATTTTCTAGCAATAATCTTACAGCCTCTATATGGCCGTTAGAACTTGCATAAATTAAAGCCGTATTGCCATCATCGTCTGGAATATTTGGGTTTACTCCGACCGCTAGCAATCTCCTTAGAACCTCAATACGGCCTTCATAACTAACAACCATTAAAGTCTTGTTGACAGCACTGCCTTGATAATATTGGTTGAGAGCATTACCTCGATAATAAACGTCCGCACCATTTTCTACTGCATTTTGAGTAGGTACTTGACTTTGAGTAGGTTCTGAATTTTGATTTTCTTTATTTTGACATGCAACCATGGACAAAAATAAAGATAAAGAAAAAAATATATTTCTCATTGTTTAGTACTCCTTTTAAATTGGTTTTAGGTTAAAAAAATATCACTAAGGTATATGCAAGATTAATGCCTTGATTAAAAGGGCTTTTCCTATGTTTTAGAAGCAAATCTTGACAATTTTTGTCATTATATCTTATTTAGTGGCCGAAATCAAGCACTTTTTAAGAACTAAGTAAAAAAAGCGAATAGGAACATCCTTAAGTAAATCCAAAGCCCGACTTAAATTTTCTAAAACCCTATATCCTTTGGTGTTATGATACAATTTAGAAGTTTATTAACTAACCATAAGGAGTCTAAAGAATGAAAGCGAGATATATTTTTATTCCTTTTTTTTATGTTGTGATTGCATGTCAATCTCCAGGAGGGAAAGTACAGAGGTCCGAGGAATACCATTCGATACAAGATAATATTAATCAATCTCTTATCACATATAGTAAAGAAGGCAAAGTCGACAAAGTAAGACAGGCCTTAAACAATGGTGCGGACGTCAATCATCAAGACATGATTAAAATGTCGGCTTTGATGTGGGCTAGTATTAACGACCGTATAGAGGTTGTAAGGGCATTGTTAGCGGCCGGAGCTAACGTCAATCATCAAGACAACACAGGCTTTACAGCTTTAATGTATGCTAGTCGTGAAGGCCATATTGAGATTTTAAGGCTATTAAAAGAGGCCGGAGCTACAAAATAATACCAATGAAGCAAGATACTTAGATCATAATAGAGAGCAAAAAATGCATTGTATTCCTTAGAGTATCGGATGCCTTGACAGTCGGCTTGATCATTATCCTCACTTATCATGGCGATTGATTATAGGTCGTGCCATAGACAACACCATTGCCATTAACCCTAGCATTGCCACCAACGACTAAGTAGCCAGTTCAAGGTGCCGAAACGGTAACAACGCATAGTATTGCCAGAAACCCTATGATTACCAGGAACAGTAGCCTTGCCAAAGATCTGAGCTTTGCCAAAGACATGAGCATCGCCAAAGACATGAGCATTGTCATAAACCTCAGCATGGCCATAGACCCTAGCACGCCAGGAGACCCTAGCATTGCCAAAAACTCTAGCATGGCCAAAGACCCAAGCCCATCCAGAGACCTGAGCCTTGCCAAAGACTTCAGCATAGCCAAAGACCCTAGCATTGTCAGAGACCCTAGCACTACCAGAGACCACAGCATTGTCAGAGACACTAGCATTGCCAGAGACCACAGCATTGTCATAGACACTAGCATTGCCAGTGACCCGAGCATTATCGCAAACAGCAGAAAATTGCCCTACATAAGCTGTATCCTCTACAAAAGCTGTATTTGCTACAAATCCACCACCATGATGATGGTGAAAGCCTTCAACGCCTTCACTCTTATGATAGTAAAAGCCTTCAACACCTTCACCACAAGGAGTGTCTGCTAAAGCAAATACATTCAATGACATACTCAATAAAAATACCATTATTACATTTATAAATTTCATAAATCCTCCTACTCGTTCCTTTTTCATAAGTTCATGCATAAAATTAGAATATATATCTATTAATATTCCCCGTCAATAATATCAGCAATGATCTCTTGACATTATCAATTTTAATGATTACCTTAAACCTTTTAAACTAAACTTTTAAGCCAACCTTAACCAACCTTAAAAAAGAAGGAGTAATAATTATGGTAAGTGTAAGTGATTCTCAAATTGATTTTGATAAAACGGCAAAGTTATGTCTTAAACAAAAAGCTCGTTTTAAGAGCTTTTTAAAATTTGCATTAAGTGCGGAAAAATAACCCTCGCTGTCGTAGTGGAAAGTTACGTATTTTCCAAAGGTTACCTTATTTATAAAGTAGATTATGAGAATGCTAGATCCTGGAATCCGGGATCTGGGATCCGGGATCCGGGATCCGAGATCTGGCAACCCGGTAAGGGTGGAATAAACATCTTGTTTCCTTAACATGTAGTAAAAAGACGAGGAGATCCTTCCTACTCAAAATGAGCGGATTTTTGAGTGAAATGTTAAAGGAAACAAGGTAAGTGAAATATAAAAAATGATAAACTAAGAACATTTAAAAAGAATAATGGCGGAGAGGGAGAGATTCGAACTCTCGGCACAAGGAAAACTTGTGCGACAGTTTAGCAAACTGCTGGTTTAAACCGCTCACCCACCTCTCCGGTTTTCACTCAAAATGCATCATGCCACCGTTTTCACTAAAAGTGGTCTGACCTCTGGTCACTTTTGGGCAATGACCGCAAAGGCTTTCGCCTTTGACAAAATGGTCATTGCCTCAAAAGCCTGACCACTTTTAGTAGAAAGGATCCTCTCGTCTCTTAACTACATGTTAAGGAAACAAGATGTTTATCACGACGACTATCGTCGTCGATCAAAGGCTGATTGCCTCAAAAATCTATGCATTTTGAGTAGGGAGGATCCTCTCGTCTCTTAACTACATGTTAAGGAAAGAGTTCTGCCGGATCCCAGAACAAACATCATGTTAAGAGAATGCCTCTTAAAAAAATAATCAATTTATTATATTCTATCAGATTCTTTTAAAAAGTCACGTCTTTAACTTGACTTTTTGAATAAATATTCCACTATAGCTAAAAATAATCCTTTATTTTCACTATAAAACTATAAAACCATATCATAATATATATAAGGAGAAAATATTATGGGCTTTCAAGATGAATGCGGTATTTTTGGTATTTGGGGCGATCTAGAAGCCAGTAAGTGGACCTACTTAGGGCTTTATGCCCTTCAACACAGAGGGCAAGAAGCTTGTGGTATTGTCAGCTTAGACCGTAAGAGAAACAAACAAATTCAAAGTCGCCGTCGAGGACTGGTAGTGGATGCCTTTAGTCAAAAGGAGCTGGAGCGTTTGAAAGGTGATGTAGCTATTGGACATGTTAGATATTCTATCACAGGTCGCAATTCTTTAAGTAACATTCAACCCCTAACCACCCAATGGCATGCCGGTCAAATCTCTATAGCCCATAATGGCAATATTGTTAATGCCTCTCTTATTCGCAAGCAACTTGCTGCGTCAGGTACACTTTTCCATGGCACAAATGATACTGAGATCATACTTCATTTGCTAGCAAGACAAACCAATGTATCATTCCTAAAGGGATTAAAAAAAATCTTAAGCCAATTAGATGGAGCATTTAGTCTGTTGATTTTAACACACGAAAGCTTGATCGTAGTAAGAGATACATACGGCTTTCGCCCTCTTGTCCTAGGACATAAAAAATCTCATCATGGGATCACAACAGTTGTAGCCTCTGAAACATCTGCTTTAGACTTGATAGAGGCAGAATATATCAGAGAAATTGCTCCAGGAGAAATATTCATTAGAGATAAATCCGGTGAGCATTCAGAGAGTTTTACCAAAAATTTAGGAACCTCAAAAACCCCCAAACTATCTCAATGTATTTTTGAGCATGTCTATTTTGCAAGACCTGATAGCGTTATTTTTGGTAAAAGTGTCTATGAAGTGAGAAAAAAACTAGGCCAGATGTTAGCATCTCAAGAGCCTGTTAAAGCTGACATGGTGATTCCTGTTCCCGATAGCGGTGTGCCAGCAGCCATTGGCTATAGTGAAAATTCACATATTCCTTTTGAACTAGGAATTGTCAGAAATCATTACGTAGGGCGGACATTTATTGAACCAACACAGAGTATGAGAAACTTCGGCGTCAAAATCAAACTCAATCCCCTATCCAGTCTTTTAAAAGACAAATCTATTGTGGTCGTAGACGACTCTGTAGTAAGAGGAACAACCAGTAAAAAAGTGGTTCAATTGCTTAAAAAAGCAGGTGCTAGGCAAGTGCATTTCCGTGTTGCTGCCCCTCCAACAAGTGGACCTTGCTTTTATGGAGTAGATACTCCTGAATCTGCCAAATTGGTCATTAACACCATGAGCTTAGAAGATATCAAAAAAGAAATCGGAGCAGACTCCTTAGCTTACTTATCAATGGATAATTTATTTTCTGCCGTTAAAGAAGATCAACATACCTATTGTGCAGCTTGTTTCAATAGAAAATATCCTACACCACTATATGAAAATCAAATTTAACCCAGTATTAAAATCTGTGTATTAAGATACAAAACCTTTGTTTTGTAAAAATATAAAATGATCTTGAATTTCGTTTAAAATCATATTTCTTAGAACCCCATTTTTTATTTTAAAACTCAGGTTTGAACACAATGACACAACGCATCACCAACATAGAGTAAAGAGAAAAAACATCTTGTTTTTTTCAACATAGTGTGTTAAAAGACATTATTTGTATAATAAACAAAGAGGTGTACAAATGACAAAAAAATATATTTTTATTCTTATAACCTTGCTTGTTTCTATTGTTATGTCGCCTGTGTTGCCTGCTTCTAAAGATTCTCCAAGGGCTTGTCCTGAAGGCCTTATGCCACAAAATCAAAAAGTTATTAAAGTGGACTTCAGTGAGAGTGAATTATTGGAGCTTAATAATGCATTACTGAATGCTGCTAAAGATGGCTACCCTACACTTGTAAAGCTATTGCTAGATGCCGGGGCTAATATCAATCATCAAGACAAAGATGGCCAGACAGCTTTAATGTGGGCTACTCTCTATGAGCATACTGAGGTTGTAAAGCTATTGCTAGATGCCGGGGCTAATGTCAATCATCAAAACAAAGATGGCCAGACGGTTTTAGTAGTGGCAACTGGTAATGTACATTCTCCTATTATTATGTTAAACATTGTAAAGATGTTGCTAGTAGCCGGAGCGGATCCAAATATTCCAGGCAACACTGGCACAACACCTTTAAGATTGGCTGTTATGTATAAGCATATTAAGTTTGTAAAGCTATTGCTAGATGCTAAGGCTAATGTCAATCATCAAAGAACTAAGGATGGCAATACGGCTTTAATAATCGCTAGTGGCAATGAGTTTTGGAGCAATAACAAGACAGAAGGCAGGACAGAGAAGGGTTTAATAATGTCTCGTCGTGTAGATTTCTCATATATTATGGTAAGTATTGTAAAGATGCTACTAGTAGCCGGAGCTGATCCTAACCTTCAGAATCATAATGGGGAGACGGCTTTAATGTGGGCCAGTGATAATGGCTATACTGAAATTGTAAGGTTATTGCTAGTAGCCAAAGCTGACCCTAATCTTCAAACAAAAACAGGCAAAACAGCTTTAAGGTTGGCTGCTGCTAGAGGCCATGATGAAATTGTAGAACTATTGATAGAATATGGAGCTAACGTCCAGAGATTGTAAGGTTATTGATAGAATATGGAGCTAACGTCAATCATCAAAACAATGCAGGGCAGACGGCTTTAAAGTTGGCTAGATCGAATAGCTATGAGGATATTGAAAGACTGTTAATAGAGGTCGGTGCTACAGAATAAGGACCCATTCTATATTTGTCTCAAAATAAGAATCTTTTTTCACAAAAATCATTAAGTCAGTTTTGTGCTTTGTATTTTACGAAACCCATTTGACTTTACAGCTAGCTTTTTGCATAGATTCATATTCTGCTATGAAAGCCTGTGATATCTTTTGAAAAAATAAATAAGGATCTATATTGAAATCGTTTAAACCCATTGTAGGGACAGGAGTGCCTTGATGGCTCACATTCACTCCTACATGTATCAAACTAGAGATAGGACTTGATGTAGCAATGCTCACATTGATTTTTTTATCTTTAAAATATAAATCATCTCCTTTTCTTTTGAGTTGATCATAAAATCTCACACAATCATCAGTAGACAAAGTCTTGTTATGTTCTAATTGATCAAAAAATGATTGAAAGATCACATCTTGTATTAAACCAACAATAATACGTTGATAAGCAATAGCTACAAAAAGTGGCTTATTAAAAATTTCTATAATCAAATGGATCATATCTTGGCTTTCAATTTTTGCTTTTTTACGTACGTCCTCTATATCTACCATATTTTCAAAATCCACTGAACAAGCTCCTCGCCAGCCAACCAGAGAATCACCTAAGAGACCATAGTGAGAGTAAGCAAACAAAGAATGCAACTGCGATCCATCATATTTAAAATGTTCATTTAACCATTGAGTTTTCATTGTCGTTTCTTTTTCACTCAAAATGAGCCACACCTCTGGTGTGTTTTTGGGCATTGCTCTGACAGCTATCGCTGTCCAAAAAGAGCAATGCCACAAAAAACTGCTCATTTTGAGTAGGGAGGATCTCCTCGTTTTTTAACTTCATGTTAAGGAAAAAGTCCTTTTGTTTCACTAAAAGTAAACTAGCCTCTGGCTACTTTTGGATAGCCAGACCGACGGCTACCGCCGTCGATCAAAGGCTGGCTATCTCAAAAGTCCGTTTACTTTTAGTAGGGAGTTAGTTGGTTCACTCAAAGTGAACTGGCCTCTGGCCACTTTCTGGTTGCCAGCCGAAGGCTATCGCCTTCTCAAATGCTGGCAACCTAGAAAGCCTGTTCACTTTGAGTAAGGAGGATCCCTTCATTTTTTTACTTCATGTTAAGGAAAAAGTTCATTTCTGTGATCTGATGCCGGGTTGCCGGATCCCAGATCCCAGAAAAATCAAATTTAGCTTTAAGTATTTTTACATAACTTGTATAAAAAAGCCCCTAATGTATCCGCTTGTTTTGCTAATTCTATACAGCCAATAAGTTCTAAGTTTAATATTGCCTGAACCTCTCTTAGAGAACCAAGACTAATATAGTAAAATTTCCTACGATCTTTTGCTGTAGGTTTAGCAGATCCTTCAGCTAAGTTAAGCACAATACTTGAAACAGCTCTTCGAAATTGACTTCTATGGGGCTCTTTCAGATGTAATTTTTTAGAATTACGATAAAATTCAGTAGCTAATTGATAAGTTTTGAATTTTTGCATCGTCATAAAAATTTCCTCCTTTCTAAAAACCCGCCAGGGCTTGGGAGGAAATTTTTTAGATGCAAAAATTCATTACAATCAATACTCTAGAACCTGATGCCGGGTTGCCGGATCCCAGATCCCGGATCCCAGATAACCATGATGTTAAGGTTTCCTTACTTTCTTTATCCTTTTTTTAGCAAATGCAAACTTTAAATAACATATTATAGACTTAAAAATTACCAAATCAATACCTATTTTCTTTTTTAAAATATATTCCCTAATATATCCCCCATTGTTTCATTAGCAGGATAAATCTTTTTGTGTTATGACACTTTGTTCTTAACTTTAACTAATCGCTCTAAGTATTAAGCACTCTCTTGCATTTTTAACAAAGTTAATGATTATAAAATAATCTATCAAATTAAAATATTGCATTCAAGTTAGAGTTGACATTATATAGCTTAGTGACATAGCAAAATAAAGATAGAGAATGAAATAGTCGCCCTTTTTAAGGTTGACAGAGAATCTTATAACCTAAAATATCTATCAAGCCATTTCATTATGACAAATTCAAAGCAAAAGAGTAAAAGTGATATTCATAGCAAGGAATAAAGATAGACATTTTATAGTTTGTAGTAATGAATTTCTAGTCAATCACTTTAAAATTGACCATTTATTTCTCTAAAATATTTTTGACTTGTGGATGTATAAAATTAGAAAAAGGATATTCAATGAAAGTGCCACCACATAATACAGAAGCAGAAATGTCAGTGCTTGGAGGATTGATGCTAGAATCCCAAGCTATGGACGATATAGAAGGTCTTTTAACTCATACAGACTTTTATAAACCCGCCCATCAAAAAATTTTTGAAGCTATAGAAAACCTATATCAAAAAAGACAACCTTTTGATATTGTCATGGTCTCTAACTATCTTTCCGAACAGGGAGAACTTGAAGCTATTGGAGGAGCCAGTACCCTCACTCAACTTTATGATACGACATTTTCCATAGCTAATATTCATTCTTATGCACAGGTTGTCAAAGACAAAGCCCAATTGAGGAAAGCCATATCAACCTTGACAGATCTGACCTCACAGGCTTATGAACCAAGCCAACATGAATCCGTCAATGATTTTATTCGTTACATGGAATCTTCTGTTTATGCCTTAGCTGATGAAAAATCTATCTCCGGATTGCTCTCTGCAACTGATGTGATCAAAAGCAGTATGGATCGATTAGAAAGCCTAGCTTCTCAAGAAACAGAAGTGACAGGGATACCTACAGGTTTTGTTGATCTCGATAAAATGACAGCAGGCTTTCAACCACAAGAACTTTTGATTTTAGCTGCCCGTCCTTCTATGGGTAAAACAGCCTTCAGTTTAAATATTGCTGTCAATTCTGCTTTAAGGGCAGATAAAAAAGTGGCTTATTTTTCTCTAGAAATGTCAAAGGAACAACTGATGCTACGTATTTTAGCATCTGAATCTCAAATGGATCTTGCAAAGCTACGTGTAGGTAAAATCCCTGACGCTGGCTGGTCACAACTCATTTCTACAGCAGCTATGATCTCAGAATCTGAACTTTATATTGATGACACATCAGCGATTAGTCCTTTTGAAATTTTAGCAAAATGCCGAAGGTTGAAAAATCAAAAAGGCTTAGACTTAATTATTATAGATTATCTTCAACTGATGGATTTAAAACAAAAAGTAGAAAGTCGAGAAAGAGCTGTATCTGAAATTTCTAAAACTTTAAAAAAAATTGCTAAAGAACTCAAAGTTTCTGTAATGGCTTTAGCACAACTCAACCGCTCTGTAGAAACCCGCTCTGATAGAAGACCAGTGCTTTCAGATCTAAGAGAATCTGGTTCTCTTGAACAAGATGCTGATTTGATTATGATGATCTACCGAGAAGACTATTATGATGCTCAAGCAGACAACAAAGGTGAAGCAGAGATCATTATAGCTAAGCAGAGAAATGGCCCTGTAGGGACAGTTAAACTCGCTTGGAAACCACAATTTGGTACTTTCATGAACTTAGCTCCTACAAGCCTAGAAAAGATGAACCCTCATCCTTACCTCCCATCTTCACCAGACTTCCATTTGACATAGACTCTGTAAATTTTACTATAATCAATAAAAAAAGTTTATAATCAAGCATAAGCTGATATTATGAAACTCCTATAAAACAACTTGCTTATTTATAATTTTGTGGTATATTTCACTCAAAATGCATCATGCCGTCTTTTGCACTTGAAATGAACCACACCTCTGGTGTGTTTTTGGGCATTGCTCTGACAGCTCACGCTGTCTAAAAAGAGCAATGCCTCAAAAATCTGTTCATTTCAAGTAGGGGGAGGATATCCTTCCTACTCAAAGTGAACAGGCTTTCTAGGCGATGACCATTTTATCGATGGCGAAAGCCATCGTGGTCATCGCCAGAAAGTGACCAGAGGTCAGTTCACTTTGAGTGAAAATCAAATGAGGTAGCCAGCCTTTGATCGACGGCGAGAGCCGTCGTGGTCATCGCCAGAAAGTGACCAGAGGTCAGACCACTTTTAGTGAGCCAATGTCCAAAAGTGACCAGAGGTCAGTTTACTTTGAGTGAAACAGAGAGGTGTGGTTCACTTTGAGTGAAACAACTCCCTAACCCCACCCACCACCCTTGATTCTGCTTTCCATTTGTATGTTTTTTATGAGTGGAATGCGAAGGCAGGCTTCCGAAGTCCTCAACCTTCGCTTGCTTTTAAGGAGCAAGCGGGTCTGCGGAAGATCTTCAGCCTGCCTTCGCATCCCACTCATAATATTTATATGTTTTGGAAAATTACGCAGAATCTAAAAAGAATAAAAAAACAAAAAAATGAAACTCTTTTTCCTTAACATGGAGTTTTTCCGGGATCCGGGATCCGGCAACCCGGCAGTCCGGCATCAGTGAAGCAAACGTCTTGTTTCCTTAACATGGTGTTAAGAAAAGAGGAGATCCTCCTTACTAAAAATAAACGGATTTTTGAGGCAATCAGCCTTTGATCGACGGCGAGAGCCGTCGGGCTGATTGCCCAAAAACAGCCAGAGGCTGGTTTATTTTTAGTGAGATAAACGCCCAAAAACATGCCAGAGGCATGATGCATTTTGAGTGAAAATGACGGCTAGACCACTTTTAGTGAGCCAATGTCCAAAAGTGACCAGAGGTCAGTTTACTTTTAGTGAAACAAGTATTGACTTTTGAAGATAATATGACATAAAGTCAATACAAATAATAAAAAAATAACCTAGAACCTAGAATGTGCAAAAGGATGACAAGTGAGTGATGAAACTATTTTATCTGTAAAACATCTTAAGAGACACTACAATATTAAAGGCTTTTTTTCATCAAAAGGGACAGTGAAAGCAGTAGATGACGTGAGCTTTGATCTGATAAAAGGGGAAACTCTCTCTATTGTAGGAGAATCAGGTTGCGGAAAAAGTACACTGGCTAAAGTTTTAATGAAAATAGAACCTCAAGATGGAGGTACATATCAAATCTGCAATAAAGACATAAATTCTAGTCAATGGACTCCAAAAGAATTTTATCAAACCATCCAAATGATTTTTCAAGATCCATACAGCTCTATTAACCCAAGAAAAAAGGCATGGCAAATTATTGCAGAACCTCTTTTCGTCAATACCAATCTATCTACTAAAGCATGTCGTCAAAAAGCTCTAGAAACTCTTCAACAAGTAGGGCTAATGAAAGAATATGCCAACCGCTATCCTCACATGTTTAGTGGAGGACAAAGACAACGTATTGGCATTGCAAGAGCTTTGATTTTAAAACCTAAAATATTAATTTGTGATGAACCCGTCTCTGCACTAGATGTGTCTGTTCAAGCACAAGTTTTAAATCTCTTGATGGACCTTCAAGAACAAATGACTCTAAGTTATATTTTTATTTCGCATGATCTTTCTGTCATTAGGCATATTTCCGATCGTGTTTTGGTCATGTATTTAGGTAAAGTAGCAGAATTTGGTAGTCGAAATCATATATTTGAAGACCCTATTCACCCTTATACAAAAGGGCTTTTAGCCAGTAGACCTCAAGTCTTAGATAGTCAAAAGACATATAGCCGCCCCCTTAAAGGGGAGTTACCCTCTCCTATAAATCCTCCTCCTGGGTGTGTTTTTCACTTAAGATGTCCTAAAGCTACAGAAATATGTAAAACAAAAATCCCTGTCTTAGAAAATATCAAAGGCCGTCAAGTGGCCTGCCATCATGCCAGACAAATTGTCAAAGAACATGCCCACAATCCTTAAACTGATTTTAAAAGTAAGCACTTTACAAGTAAACACTTTAGAAGTGAACACTTTAGAAGTAAACACTTTAAAAGTAAGCACTTTACAAGTGAGCAAGGCAATATTATTGAGCTTGAAATGTTTGAGCTAAAGCTTGCAAATGCTTTTGATCAGAAAATGGTATTTTTTCCCCTTGAATTATTTGATGGTTTTCATGTCCTTTACCCGCTATCAATAAAATATCTTCTGCTTGAGCTAAACGAATACCCTTTAAAATAGCCTCTTTTCTGTCAGGGATACAAAAAACTGGCTTTGTATCTTTTGCTAAGCCTGATTTGATTTGCTTTATGATCATCAATGGGTCTTCATTTCTCGGATTATCTGATGTGATAATAATGATATCACTATACTTTTGTACCACTTGAGCCATTAAAGATCGCTTTGTTTTATCTCGATTGCCTCCGCATCCAAAAACAGTAATAATGCGAGAGGTTGGCTGTGACTTTATTTGATCAAGGCTTTTAAGAGTTTGTTCAAGGGCATCACTGGTGTGTGCATAATCTACAAATCCATAAAAAGGCTTTCGGATGACTAACTCTAATCGACCTGGAACACCCTTAATCTGCTCTGATGCTTTTAAAATATCTTCTATGGCATATCCCATTTTTAAAAGGAGTGACAAGCACCCTGTGAAATTCCAAGCATTGTGGCGGCCGACTAAGTTTAAATGAGCTTGGTAATACTTTTCCTTATAACACAAATTAATCTGTAATGCTTGCAGTGTAGATTGAATGCGTATAATTTGCACATCTGTCTTATGCTGACGGCCATAAGTGATTATACGTTGTGGTTGTTCCTTTAAGGAAAGCTCTTTTAAAAGAACTTGTCCCCAAGGATCATCTTGATTGATGGCTATTGTGCCATTTTTTTTTATGAGAGGTTTAAAAAACAGTCTTTTTTTAGCTTTAAAATAATTTTCCATCGAATGGTGATAATCAAGATGGTCTTGTGTGAGATGAGTCCAAAGTGTTGCTGTAAATTGCAAATGATCAACTCGGTGTTGAGATAAAGCATGACTGGAAACCTCCATCACTAACGTTGTTATTTTATATTTTTGACTCATCTCGAAGATTCTTTGGTGAAGTTGAAGTGGGAAAGGTGTTGTTAAATGAGATGGCCATGTTTGATTCCCAACATGATGATCTATTGTACTTAAAACCCCTACTTGTTCTCCAAGGGCTTTCAATAAGGTTTCTAACATATAAACACTTGTGGTTTTACCGTTAGTGCCTGTGACAGCAATACATTGAATGTTTTTTGAAGGATCACCATAAAAATGTGTAGCCATTTGACTCAAAAGTACACGTGTATTATTGACCAAAACCACAAGGCCATCATAATTTTGAGTTTTATATAGATTGCCAATAAATTTTGACTCTAAAATAAGAACAGAAGCTTCTTGAGCCATAACTTCATCAATAAAGTCATGCCCATCGGTCTTATGACCTGATATAGCTATAAACAAACTGCCTTTTTTTACTTCTTTTGAGTGACAAGTGATATGAGAAATAAATATTTGATCGCATATTTGCTGATATGAATGGAGTAGCCTTCCTCTCAAAAATATTTGTTTTATAGATGTATCTGCTAACAGGTCTGTCAGTTTTACTTTTGGCATAATATAAAACCTTTTTACTTCAACTTTTCTAAGTCAGATGCCTTTTGAGTGAGGCGTTCTAAAATCTCATTCACTTTGAGAAGTGCTTGAATAGAATCTTGTGAAACAGATAAAAACTCTTGAGAAATAAAATCCCATTGAGCTTGTTTCATGGAATTCTTTATATAAGGTTCACATTGCTTATATGTTGAAAGAACAGTCAATACTTGCTTGACCCTGATAAAATAATCTCTAAGTTTTTGAGTGTTGTTTAAAGATTTTAAAATATAAGGATGAGCTTCGTAAGCCACTTGATGAATCAAATGATTCCATGTTTCCATTTCTTGTAAATGTTTTTGTTGTTTTAGGTCAGGATCACTTTGTGATAAATGCAGTTGTTTTGTAAAGCTTTTGTCTTTGGATGTAAGTTTTTTGTATTTTGCAAGATCTTTTTGAGCTTTTTCTAAAGAGTGAATTAATTTTTTCACGAGAGGATCTTCCATTAAACCTACATCTTTTATTTGATTTGTTTTATGATTTTCAAAAAAAGAAGCCTGTTGATTTTGCCATACCACACGGATTGTTTTATCTTCCCAAGAAACTTCTGCCATATTGTGATGAATATAGGTTGGTAGGGCCTCTAAAGCAGCCTTTAAATAAAGAGCAAAGTGAGGGTAATCATTAGCACTTAAATCTAAACAAAAAGACAAATGAAAAGAATTATTATTTTTTTGTTTTTGATGATCTGTCTTTATTTTAGTCAGATGAGGGGTAGGAGAAATAAAATAAGACAAAAGATTAGCTGGCTTTACATAAAATTGCTGTGGATGTCGAATCATTTTGATCACATCATCAAGTGGTCCCCAAGCTTGTAGATGAACACATTCATGTCCAACATGCTGAATAAGAGGGATATTTGAAGACAAAGGGATTGTATGACTAAAAAGAGATTGAAATTTTTCTAAAAAAAACTCTACGCTTTGAGCTGACTGCCATGAAAAAGGATCTTTTAAAAACTCCTCTGGTGTATTGACAGAAGAATAAAGAATCTCTGCATCTAAATCTTTAGATTCTAAAAAGTTTAAAACAGAATGTGTGATTTTACTGCTCAACAACATAAAAAACTCTTTTAAGCCATACTTCTATATTTAAAGATGCTTATTCTAATATATAAACTGTTAAAGTCAATAAGTTTTAAGACTTAAAAGAGCGTTTGACAAAAAGTTCTAAAATAAAAGGGGCAAACCTATTGAGCAAGTATGCTACTTTAGAATCAAAAGAAGGGTTAATTAAAAACCTACGTGATCTCAATTGTTTAAGGGTTTCTTGAGCTACTTGATCAGCAGTCAAAATGGTTGCCTTTTTTTCTATATCAAAGATTTCTTGGGGTTTGATTTTGTTTTCTTGATCGAAACCTGCTGTTTGAGTTGCAGGAGGGCATAGAACAGAAACAGAGATATTATAAGGTTTTAGTTCTCTTTTAAGAGCTTCTGATAGTCCTATAACGGCAAATTTTGTACCACAATATCCTGAATATCCAAAAAGTCCTAAGTAACCTGCCATTGAAGACACATTTAAAATTTGGCCCTTTTTGTTTTTGATCATATAAGGGATCATGACTTTAAGTACATTGACTGTGCCGAAGTAGTTTACATTCATCATGTCGTGGAAAGTCTCAATAGGAGTGTCTACAAAAAAAGCAGGATGAGAATATCCAGCAGAATTGATCACAAGATCAATGTGGTGATTTTCTTTTTTAAATATGTTATTGAGTGTTTTTTCTACATTCGAAAAATGACTTACATTTAAGGAAATAGCTTGAAGTATTTGATGAGAATCCTGACGTAAATCCTCCATATTTTTCATCGCTATATTTAATTTAGATGGATTGCGAGATACAATAAAGACATTTGCACCTAAAAGAGTCAAATATTTAGCTAAAGAAGCCCCTATACCTTCTGAACCACCTGTAATTAAAACAAACTGACCTTTATAATACCTCCTTAAAGCTTGTTGTTTTGTGATAGAAGAGTTTTTTTGATTTTTCATGATGACCCCTTGATGCTCCCTTGACATTATAAACTTGCTATTTTACTTAAAATAAGTCAAAATAAAAGTAAACTATTTTTTATACTTATTAATTATCATCTAAAACAAAATAAGAAAGGAGTTTAACATTGAATAATTTAACTGGAGATCTTTTGAAAAAGTTAAAAGAAAAGTGGGAAGACTTAGAAGGCTGGAGAGATAGAAATAAACTCTATGCAAAGCTTTATGGCATACATGCTAGAATTAATGAAGAAAAGTCTCATGTCAAGCAAAGAGCTAAAAAGTTTATTAAAAGCAATCAAGATACAGCACAAGAGCTTTTGTTTTCTCTTTTAGCAAATAAAAAAATTCAGCAAATTATAGTTAAGGCTCAGGATACTGTTGAAAAAAACAAAGCCATCAATTATTTATTTCCATATATTGATAAAGTTAATAAAGCTAAAAACCAATTGATCAAGGATATAAAGGGCATTATAAATATTTTAGATATTTTAAAGGAATCTAAAGATTGTTCGTTTGAGGTTTCAAGTGAAAAACCTAAATGTCAACCTGATCTTTCTAACTTAGAATTTCATTATTCAGATACAAAGCCAAAAGTAGAATCAGAGTCAAAAGTAGAATCAGAGCCAAAAGTGGAATCAGAGTCAAAAGTAGAATCAAAGTCAAAAGTAGAATCAAAGCCAAAAGTAGAATCAAAGCCAAAAGTAGAATCAGAGTCAAAAGTAGAATCAAAGTCAAAAATGGAGGTAGAAGATCAGCCATCTGCTTCTAAAGGCAAAAAGAGAAGAAAAAAGAAAAAAACAAAGGCAAAAAAATCATCATAATGTCTAAAAAATATGACGTAGCAATTATTGGCGGTGGCTTTTATGGTATGTTAATGGCTCTTTATATGCAAAAACAGGGTCAAAAGACATGCCTTATTGAACAAGCATCTACATTGGGAGGACAGCTGAATATATCTGAAAGTCCATTTCAATTAGAACGCAAATTTCCTTTGTGCTTCAAAAATGATGAAACCCTTTCTGCTCTTAATTTTTTAAATGATTTTTTAGATATGGACATATCTTATATTGTCAAAACTATGCGTCCTTTGATTTTTGACAAAAGAGCAAATCCTCTCAAAGAAGATAGTCCTGCTTTAAAACCATTTGCTTTTTACACCCAATGCAATCGCCTTATATTGTCACAATATGGTCATCAGTGGCTTTGTGTCTTATTGAAACATTATGTGGGAGATGTATTTAAAAGCCATAAAGTCACAAATATAGAGATCAAAGATAAAAAAGCTATTTGTTGTGTGTGCCATAATGGTCAAAAGATATTTGCTGATAGATTTATTTTTTGTATTTCTTTCTATGAGCTTCAATTAATATTAAAAAATCATTCTCTTTTATTATCACAGCAAAAACTCTGTAAAAGCAAAACGTTGACAGTGATCTCTATCGATTTTGTTCATCCTAAAAAAATTGCAGAAATACTGGATTTACATATTTTATTGCCTGAATATAAACGAGAAATTCATCCTATTTTTGGTCTTTTTTATTTTCTACAGTCTGATCAATTAAATGACCATCAAGTATCACAATGGTTGACTTTTTTTAAGGCCAATACAATTAAAGAAGAAGAAAAACATACAGAATGGATACTTAAAAGTGTCAAAAAACATTTGCAAACCATTTACCCTCATGCTTTAGATAGACTTGTTTTTGAAAGACTTTCTGTAACACAGCACTATGAACACACTAAGCTTAAGATGGGACACAAGATGACTTTACCTGGGATGGACAATGTGTATATCCCCTTAGTTAATACAAGTTATCAGTCTTATCATCGTCATTGGATAGACTGCATAGCAAATTTAAAATCATTCAAAATATAAATTTATTTCTTGTGTTTTTGTGTTACAGTAAGTCAGTAGCATTATTTGCATTTGATACTTATGAAAATTCTGAAATACTCTATAGATTAATGGGTTAGAGATAATAATTTATTCGAAAAATATTTGACTTTGAAAGCATCTTTAGTTATGAATACAAAGAGTTTAAAGCTCAATCCCTTTTAAAAGGTGAAATATTATAGTATATTAAATGGAATTTTTTGGATTGGGGATATTTTTATGATGTAATTGATCACTATTGATTGTTATTGATTGTTATTGAAATGACCAGAAGCAATTTAAGTGAAACGAAAACGAAAAGGATTTAAAAATGAAAGTCCAATCTTCAAATCAAAATAAAGCTTATGCATCACCTCTTAGGGAGTTCTGGTATTTTTTTTCTCAAAACAAGGGAGCAGTCGTTGGATTAATATTTATTATCATTTGTACAATAGTGGCTACATTTGCACCTTGGCTTGCACCCTATCCCCCCGATGCTGATGGGATACATCCTTTGTTCTTAGATCATATTAAGCAGTTTCCTGTTTGGCAGGGAGGTAGCTGGGAATTTGTATTAGGAACAGACGATATTGGTCGTGACCTTTTAAGTCGTCTGATCTATGGTGCAAGAGTTTCTTTAGGTGTAGGTTTTTCAGTTGTATGTTTTTCGGCTACAATAGGTTCTGCTATTGGATTAATTTCTGGTTATGCAGGTGGACTTTTAGATAAAATTATTATGAGATGTACTGATATATTGATGTCCTTGCCAAGTATTTTATTAGCTATTGTAGTCGCTGCACTTTTAGGCCCTAACCTGTGGAATGCTATTTTTGCTGTGAGTATAGTAGCCATACCTGGTTTCATTCGAATTGCAAGAGCTGCTGTTCTTGCAGAAAAGAACAAACAATATGTGACAGCTGTAAAGAGTTTTGGAAGTGGTCATTTTCGAGTATTGATTTTAAATATCTTACCTAATTGTGTGGCTCCTTTGATTGTTCAAGCAGCCTTGAGCTTTAGTGATGGTATTTTAAATGTTGCAGCCCTTGGATTTTTAGGATTAGGAGCTCAGCCTCCTACAGCTGAATGGGGAACCATGTTATCAGATGCTCGTAAGTTTAATGAAACGGCCCCTTATTTGGTCATACTTCCAGGTCTTTGTATTTTAATTGTTGTTTTAGCTTTTAATCTTTTAGGAGATGGCCTTCGGGACACATTTGACCCCAAGCTTAAAAAATAATGCCTTTACTTGAAGTCGAAAACCTTAGTATTGAATTTGAAACCCTCAGGGGAAGACTGCGAGCTGTTGATGGTGTAAGCTTTCAGGTTCATCCTTCAGAAACACTTGGCATTGTAGGGGAATCAGGCTGTGGAAAAAGTTTAACAAGCCTTGCGGTTATGGGTTTGCTTTCTCCTAATGCCATTGTCACAGCAGATAAATTAATGTTTAAGGATATTGATCTGTTGAAAGCCAATCAGTCAGTCTTGCGTAAGATACGTGGCAAACATATTTCTATGATTTTTCAGGACCCTATGACCAGTTTAAATCCTAGTTTTACAGTGGCTTTTCAGATGGACGAAATTTTAAGAGTACATAAAATGGGCAATAAGGAGGAACGTAAAAAAAGAATCCTAGAGTTATTGCAATATGTAGGTATATCATCTGCAACTACTTGTATGAAAAGATATCCACATGAACTTTCTGGAGGTATGAGTCAACGTGTGATGATTGCTATAGCTATGGCTTGTCAACCTGATCTTTTGATTGCAGATGAACCTACAACCGCTTTAGATGTGACCATGCAAGCACAAATATTGGCACTGCTTCAAGAGTTAAAACTAGAAAATCAAATGGGTCTTATGTTGATCACACATGATATTGCAGTGGTGGCAAAGATGGCTGATAGGGTACAAGTCATGTATGCTGGACAGGTGATTGAGTCATCTGATACTCAAAATATTATTCATAAGAGCTTACATCCTTACACTGATGGGCTTTTAAAGGCACTGCCTCATGCAGAGACTTCATCAGGTTATAGGCAGAGGCTTAATAGTATTGAAGGGGTTGTACCAGATCTTGTTCATCGTCCAACAGGGTGTCAATTTCATCCAAGATGTCAGTTTGCTCAAAGCAAATGCCAACAAGAAGACCCTGTTTGGGAGGAGACACAAAATAATCATTATACAAAGTGTTTTTATCCTCTGCTTTCTGATCATAAGTAGTAGGCTATCTGGTATCCGGGATCCGGTATCTGGGATCCGGCAACCCGGCATCCCGGGATCCCGGGATCCGGCAACCCGGGATCCGGCAACCCGGGATCCGGCAACCCGGCATCAAAAAGCACTTTTTCCTTAACATGGAGTTAAATGAGAAATGGATCCTCATTACTAAAAGTGGTCAGACAGCAAGCTTCTCTGAAGCTTGCCATGTAACAACACTAGGTGATGACCATTTTATCGACGTGAAATAAACATCTTGTTTCCTTAACATCGTGTAAAGAGACAAGAAGATTCTTCCTACTAAAAATAAACGGATTTTTGAGGCAATCAGCCTTTGATCGACGGCGAGAGCCGTCGGGCTGATTGCCCAAAAACAGCCAGAGGCTGGTTTATTTTTAGTGAAAGAGATAAGAAGGCGAGAGCCTTCGGCTGGCAACCAGAAAGTGACCAGAGGTCAGACCACTTTTAGTGAAACAGCTAACTCCCTAACCCCACCCACCGCCCTTCGATTCTGCTTTTTTATCTTATTTATGTATGAGTGGAATGCGGGGTCAGGCTTCCGAAGTCCTCAACCTTCGCTTGCTCTTGGGGAGCAAGCGGGTCTGCGGAAGATCTTCAGCCTGCCCCCGCCTCCCACTCATAATATTTATTTTTTGAAAGTTACACAGAATCTAAAAAAAATAAAAAAACAAAAAAAGAACTTTTTCCTTAACATCGTGTTCACCCGGGATCCGGGATCCGGCAACCGGCATCAGTTCCCGGTATGCCAGATTGCCGGATCCCAGATCCCGGATCATGGGAGTGAATATAAATATCTTGTTTCCTTAACATGGAGTAAAAAAAACGAAGAGATCCTTACTTACTTAAAGTGAACAAGCTTTTGAGGCGATGACCATTTTGTCAAAGGCGAAAGCCTTTGCGGTCATCGCCCAAAAGTGACCAGAGGTCAGTTCACTTTGAGTGAAACAGAGGCTAGTTCAATTTTAGGGAAACAGACCACTTTTAGTGAATCAATGAACCAACTCTTGCCTATTTCAGGGTAGGTCTGTAGGTCTCTACTACCTCAAAGTATAATATTCTACTGTGATGACAGCATTGACTGTCCCTGCATGGCTTGGATCAACCCGAACACTATTCGTGTTAGGATCATACACAAAAGGTATTGATTTAGATGGCAATCCAGGTTCTTTCAATAAGACCCTTGTCAAATTGGCAACAGGGCGATGTCTTAGAGTGGTCTGTAATGTTGATCTAAGTAATTCAGCGTCGATATGATTAAAAATAGATTGAAAGCCAGTTGTATAAGAACGAGATTGAGTAGGTATAGCAACTCCATTGACTGCCAGTACAAGTTCTTGAATTCCATAAGAAAATTCCTTGCTAGGACTACTTGGATGATTAGGATGTTTGTTGCTATCAAAAATGCCATGAATATTTAATCCTTGATCCCCTTTTAAACTCCTTAAAGCAGCTAGAACAGTGTTATGTGTAATACCGCTACAGAACATATTGGCACCTCTTTGTTCATTTGGATCTTCGTCTCTATCTGAAGAAGGTGTATAAGAAAGGCTTCTAGCATAACTTGGAAATCTAGCACAAACCTCTGCTTCATCAGTTACAAAAATAATAACCAATGATGCATCAGAACGGAAAAATCCTAATTGTTGATTTTCTGTCAAACGTGTTCCACTGATGCTTTCCATTATGGCCTTAAAATTCATTTCTTCACGTTCTTCTTTGTGTGCATCGCCCCGTTCTCGATGTTCACTGTTAACGTCTGCCTTTATTCTATCAAACTTCTGTTTTAAATACCCTCGTATTTGTGATAAAGAAGATATAGCAGTAGACTTAAGTACTTTTGGTTCACCTCCTCCTTTGGTGGAAAAGATTTTTCCTGACCAAGGATGATCTGTTACAGCTGGAAGAGTGGCTATATTAAAATCAGCAGACGCATTTAAGCTGGATAAAAATTGATCTATGCCCTCTTCAACCATCCTTTCCATAAGTCTAGTTACGCTACCTGATGTATCAAGTACAAACAAAATATCTGTTTTTGATTTAACAGTATTATGATTACGTGGGATAGTCTGTTCGTGTTTTTGGTACTCGGATGATGTGCTACCAGGGGTTGGAGTATACGAAGGATCTGGTGATGTGCAGGCGGGTCGTAGGCTACATTTTTCTTTTGAATCATCCGCTACTAAACGACGATTGTTTTTTTCACAACTGCCACTTCCACCACTGCTTGTATACGGTTGACAATATCCATTGAATTGCACATCATAGCTCTTCTCTTTAGCTACACATTTATCATCATCATTTGGAGGTCGTTCCTCCCAGGTTAAAGTACATGGAGGATTCCCATTCAAACCTTTACATGTCCCCCTACTATATTGATCAGGAGCAGGTTTAGTCGTACTCCAGCTATTGCTACTATCAGGAGGGCTACACTTCTTTGATTCAGGTGTAGTTCCAGGACACGAATCCTGTGCCGCCAATCTATAGTACTTATAACAATCTAGTTTAATATCACACACCTTTCCTGAATCGAAAGAGTTGTTGAAGTAACATTTACCCTTCTTATCAAGTACACTTCTTTTTTTTTCTACGTTCATATCATCATGTCTGCACTTACAAGGTTTTGTAAAAGAACAACTGTTGCTGGATCCATTTCCTGCACGTTTATTAGCACAACGACTAGGATCATTATCTCTATCTGTCCATTTATTTGGAGTTTGTGATTTTCCTTCACAGGGAAGTGTATAAGTGCATTTATTTAAACCTAGTGGTGGACAGCTAGATAGTGTTTCATCATTCTTAGATTGTCTGCCTCCTTTAGGATTGGTGCAATGCCTTGTGTTTGGCACACCACATTGTTTATCACCTATCCCAGTGCCACAAGTACCTGCACTAAGATTACAGCAAACACGATCAGATTCACACTTCACATATTGACAACTATAATTATTACTTCCACCTTGTCCACTTATATTTGTACCTGGAGGTGGCACAAACACACTCCATTTTGTTTCCTTAATGGCTGAAGTGCCTCCAGTGCCTCCACAAATATGGTAATACTTAACTCCTACATTGTTAGGATTACAACCATCATGGTCTTTTGAAAGACTTCTTGTTGTTAGTTCACACTTAATTTTACCGCTATTGCCATCTTTTCTTGTACCTATACATTGGCTTTGATCACAATCCACAGAATAATGCTTTGGAAATTTACCTGCTGTTGAATTAGCTGGTACTTCTGTAAGAATAGAATATTCTTTCTTATCTCTATTCTTAAGCCAATAAGTACTCTTTGGAAAATTTTGAGCTGCAAATGTACTTGGAAGGTCTGTATCCCATATAAGAGGATCATTAGGGCCACCTCCACAGACATCCTTAGGAATGGTGGTTACTGTTTGTCGACCATGTTGAATCCCGCTCAAAGTACCCTTACAAACCGGTGGATTTGTCGTTTTGTCAATCGTCATACGAATAGAGCTATTTATATTAGTGGTGCCGCTACCATCCCTTCGACGACCTAATTTTGTGCAGTTTTCTAAATTATGGGTAAACTGATCTGTGATGTTGCCTGTAAAGGAGACAGTATTCTGATTGCACTGCAAACCATTACGAGGTAAGTTCCAATTGGTGGTTGGACCTGAGTAAGTCCTTCTCTTAACTCCATCTCCGGGTTGACCTACATCGTTACCATCGATACTTACAGCTGATGTAGGTCTTTTAGCATCTAGATAAAAACGACTACTAATAATCTGACGTGGATTGGTTACGCCCAACTGTGAGGCTTCTATCACCTCTAGCTCATATCTTCTATTAGGTGGTAAATTATTGAACTTTAATCGTAGCTTGATATCATTACCACTGCTATCTAAAAATGTACTGCTTGTACTGCCTCCTTGACCCGGAAATTTCACTTGATGACACTTCTGCCAAGGACCTCTGCTAAAAGTACAACTTGCCCCCGTATAGGCAGCTGTGCTATCACCACTTAGACAACCCCTGATCCCCCGGCATAACAAAACTGTTCCAAATTCTTTTGACCTGCTCTGAGGAAACTTCAAGTCCATAATAATATTTTTATAATTAGAGCCATCTGTATTACACGAGGTTTGTTTGCGTGAACTAAGTAGTAAGTCCTTATTATGACCATTCTTGAGGGAGGTGACTTCTACACTGACAGGAGTTTGAGTCCCTTCTACAAGCATTCTTGTTTGATGAGCAAATCTTTGCATTGCATTGCAAGAATAACTTTGGCTTTCTTTTTCATATTTTAACTTAACTGTCACTTGGAATCCTAAATCAGGATTACCTATGGTACTTAAACCTGAATTACTGCTTTTTATTCTATTTTTAAAAGCTGTACTTGGATTCTGTGATAGAGAAAGCCTAGGATGAGTCAATATTAATTTATGTGTAGCAGGTGAACGTGGACAAGTCACAGGTGTTGATACAAACTTAGTGCCATTATACTTTGTCTCTTTACATTTAATATCTGCATAACTTTCTATGACTTTTTGATTTTTCAGATCAACAGGGTTAATTCTGATGTAGAATTTTACATTTTGAAGGTTATATTCTTTAAGATAGTCCTTCCATAAAGAGGCAATTCTTCCATCACTTGTTGTGGTGCTACTGGTAATAGTAAACTCTTTACCTTTGTTACTATTGCCTTTAAAAAATTGAGGGTCAGAATTATATAAAAATTGTAGAAAATTAACAGCATTCAGCAACAAGACAGATGTACCTGTCTGAACAGAAGAACCAGCATTCACTTTCACCAAAGGCACTCTTGTATTGATAAATTGAGATGGAGGGTTGCTATTGATTAATTCCCTGTATAATTTTGTATACAGCGTTGGAGTATTTAAGCTAGTGCCTGAACTAATATCTTGGATTTGATATTCAGCTGGATTTGTGCTGGCAATTTGAGTGCCTTTTTTAATAAGCAGTGGATTATAATCATAGCCAGCTTTGTATCCATAAAGACGAGTCCCCAATGAGACCACTCTATCTAAAGCTGACTGAGCAATGCTCTGACAATCTGAATCTTGTGCAGATGAACGCATCACTGTTTGACTCTGTGTGAAGTAATATGCTGTGCCTACACTGATTAAGGCAAGCATGGTTATCACAATCAACATTTCTACTAAGCCCATTCCTAGCTGTGACTGTTTGCACTTTTTAAAATGATTTTTTTTAAGATAATCAAAACCTGGACTTAAGGGGGGGGGGGGGGGGGGGTAGGCTAATTGCGTTATGCAATTTTTTTGCAGAAGTGTTTGTGCAGATGTTTGTACAAATGAAAAATAAAAACGAAATAAATAAATAATTTTTTTGTATATATACATTTTATTCCCTTGTGTTAAAAAACAATAATTTTATTATAAATGATTTATCGACAATTTAATGAAAAAAGTGAAAAATATATAATTTTTTTAAGATTCTGTATCAATATAATACAGATCGACAGTGAAATACGGATATTCTCCCTCCGGGACCCCGGCAACAAAAGGATTATCCCTAACCCCACCCACCGCCCTTCGATTCTGCTTTTTTCCATTTTATTTTTATTTGAGGATAGGGCAGTGTGAGCCTTCCGAAGTCCTCAATTGAGCTTGCTTTTAAGGAGCAAGCTCAATTTGCGGAAGATCTTCAGTCTCCCACTGCCCCATCCTCTCCCTAATTATTTTTTGTTTGATGGTTACGCAGAATCTAAAAAAAATAAAAAAACAAAAAAAAAGAACTTTTTCCCTAACATGGTGTTAAGAGAAAAAAGGATCCTTCCCTACTCAAAATGAGCGGATTTTTTAGGTGTTGCCTATTTTGTCAAAGGCGAAAGCCTTTGCAGGCAACACCAAAAAACACACCAGAGGTGTGGCTCATTTTGAGTGAAACAGACCACTTTTAGTGAAACAACTCCTTAACATGAAGTAAAAAAATGAGGACATCCTTCTTCCTAAAATTGAACAAGCTTTTGAAGCAAATATAGGGTTGGTTTTATTCTGTAGCACCGGCTGCTTTTAATATTTTTTCAATCCCAGGATATATTACTAGATCTAAAGCCTTCCGGCCACGTGCGTTTTGAAGATTGAAGTCTGCTCCGGCTGCTAGCAATAACTTTACAATCTCAGTATGGCCGTAATGACTAGCATACATTAAAGCCGTCCAGCCTTTTTTGTTTTGATGATTGACGTTAGCACCGGCCTTTAGCAATAGCCTTACCATATCAGGATCCGCAAACGCTTCATAGCTAGCCAATATTAAAGCAGTATCACCCTCGTTGTTTTGAATATTGAAGTCCGCTCCGGCCTCTAGCAATAGCCTTACAGTATCAATCTTAGAATATCCAAACCTATCCTTGCTAGCCATCATTAAGACCGTCATGCCATTATTGCTTTGAATATCAGGATCGGCATTGGCCTCTAGCAAAACCTTTACAACCTCAGCATGATCTCTTGCAACCATTAAAGCTGTCCAGCCTTTTTTGTTTTGATGATTGACGTTAGCTCCGGCCTTTAATAATAGCTTTACAATCTCAGCATTTCCTGCATACGTTAAAACTGTGCCGCCATATTTGTTTTGATCGTGGACGTTAGCTCCGGCCTCTAATAATAGCTTTACAATCTCAGCGTTGCTTGCATACATTAAAGCTGTCCAGCCATTTGGATCTTGATGATGGACGTTCGCTCCGGCCTCTAGCAATAGCTTTACAACCTCAGTATGGCCTGCTTTACTAGCCAATATTAAAGCTGTATTGCCACGGTTGGTTTGAATATTGATGTCTGCCCCGGCCTCTAGCAACTCTAGCAATAGCTTTACAACCTCAGTATGGCCATTTGCACTAGCCAATATTAAAGCTGTCCAGCCACGATCGGATTGCATCTTGACGTTTGCTCCGGCCTCTAGCAATAACTTTACAACTGTAAGACGACCGTGTTGAGCTTCATCTAGTAATGCATGATCAAGCTCCAATTGCCTTGTTGGCATAAGGCTTTCAGCACAAGCCCATAGAGAATCACTAGCCACAAGCAAAAGAATAAAAAGTATATTTTTCGTCATTTGACATCCTGTTGTTGTTTCACTAAAAGTTAAGGAAAAAGTTCCCTTTGACTTGATGCTGGGTTGTCAGATCCCGGATCCCGGAAAAATATCCTTTCTTTCCCTAACCTCATGTTAAAGAAAAAGCAATTTTCCTTCTTTTTTGATTTTATAACAGCATATATCTAAAAAGTCCATTAGTCATCTAAATGAATATCTGATGTTCTTCTCTGAATTCCATTGTGGTCAACAGATATCCATTCTCCATTCCTATAGAAGAAATCAAAACTACCATAAATCTGTTGATCTCCATTGAATACGGTGACGATTATTTTTTCACCATCTTCTTTAACTTGCATTTCAGTTCTAATACCTTCCTTTAATCTTTTTCTTTCTGGACTACCTGGAATAATTTGAAACACATCTGGGTATCTGCTGGGTATTTCTACTGAAACGGCAGTTAACAGTTTTTTGATTTCATCTCTAATAGAACGTATACTCTCTATCTTATTTCCTATGAAAAATATAATTTCATAATCAAGAATATAAGCCATCTTGTCAGTGTCTGATCTCCATTCTCTAATCACAGACTGTGCTATGTTTTTAAATTCTTCTTTTGTCAAATCTCCCCGTAGAAATATGTGAGGAATTCTATCTAATAGGGCAAGACTATTTCCTTCATTAAAATTCCTAAAAGGATTGTTACCACAACATTCTCTACAGCGACTTCAGCTATTTCTTCTGTTTTTAGAGAGTTTTGATTTAGATTGTTTTGCATAGACTCATACTCAGCAAAACTAAGATCGATTAATTCTCTTGCACCGTCGAAAGCTTTATATCTAAAATAATTAATGGTATCCCAATAATGAGATGTTCTTTCTAAGAAAATGTTTTTTGATTCTCCGTTAAAATGATGTTTCTCACTTGTTATTTGATCAAAATAAATTTCCATATAATTTCTCATCTGCTCTTTAGTAGGTTCATCGATGAGTATTTTAGTAAAATGTTCATTTATAGTCCTAAGATGGCTTTGGTGTTCTTCTGAAATGTGAGCAATCAATCTTGTATTAGTTAATTCCTTAAGTAATGAAAGCACAGGTTCGAAGCGTGTTTCATTTGCAGTATGATCACCTGAAGCTTGTCCTTCGATTAGTCTTTGATAATAATCTATTATCAAAAACACTTTGTTATCACTATCTGCTTCCCTTGTTAAGTACTTTATTAATAAATTAATTTTGTCATTTACTGCACCAAGAATACCAGAGTCCCCCCCAAACTTACTCATTTCGATTAGTACTTGTTGAATGTTACTATTATTACCCATTAAATTTTCAGGTACGAGTTTCTTATAAAGAGGATGGTCAGGACTATTCAGGAGAAACATAGCAAATTTTATTATTTTTTCCATATAATTAATTGTAGCGGAGGAACCTATCAAAATTACATTCTTCCCTTCACTCCAGTGTTTGTAAATTTTTTCTATATATTCTTCCATACGTGGCTCAAGAGGACTTTCCATCAGGAATTCATTTATTTCAGCTTGATTGCTATATAGTTTTTTCTTAAAGTCTGTCGCGAATTGGCTTAGAGTCATTTCGAAATTACCCCGCAATGTTGTTTTTACTTCGTTTATCCTGTTTTGAGCTGACAAAGCAGAACTAGATTCGGGACGTTTATATATTGTATTAGATTTGACATGCTCACTAATTCGTTGTAGCTGGGTTGTTGCTTCTTCGATTATTTCTTTTGGAGTCCCCATGAATCCCATGAATTTGGATTTGAACCTTTGCCACCATGTTTGAGGAATGGAGAGACTTTCTAAAATGAGATTACGAAGATAATGCTCACCTCTTACAAGAGATATAAGAATGTGTTCAGGACCACTAGGTCCATGTTTTGGGACATTTGCAATCTGTTCTAGTAAAATGTCGTCGATTTTAGGAAGCTTGCCAATATCTTCAGAACTTTTAGGAATAAGAATTTCTACTCTTCTATTCACCACTCGCAGATGAGAATTATCTAGTTGAGTCTCCCCATCTTTTTCGGTTTTAAGATTTTGCTTCTCAGCAAGTTCCATCAGAAAATCTAGAGAATCAATGCCTTTCTCTTTTAAAATAGCAGGCAGAGTAGGAAAATCATAAACTTCGACACCTTCGACTTTGACACGTGATAAAGCTACAAATAGGGCATGCCATAGTTGAACTTTAGGATCTCCTAGAAGATGAGCAAAATAACGAGCCCAATGAAAAATATCTTGAAGTTCTTCATTTGCCCCTGCGATACGTTCATCTTTCTCATAACACAACGTTGCATACACCGGATACACTGAAACAGTTTGCACTTGAACAAATATCACAAAATAACATATTAAATAAGTTTTTAACTTTAACATAATGTATGCACTTATATACCACAATGAAGTAAGTTGCAAGCTCAAATAGAAAATTAATTGTTAAATGCAAAAATCATGTAAACTTTTCACTAAAAGTGGTCTGACCTCTGGTCACTTTCTGGTTGCCAGCCGAAGGCTTTCGCCTTCTCAAATGCTGGCAACCTAGAAAGCCTGACCACTTTTAGTAGGGAGGATCTCCTCGTCTCTTGACTCCATGTTAAGGAGTTGTTTCACTAAAAGTAAACTAGCCTCTGGCTACTTTTGGGTAGCCAGCCCGACGACTGTCGTCGTCGATCAAAGGCTGGCTACCTCAAAAGTCCGTTTACTTTTAGTAAGAAGGATATCTTCGTCTCTTGACTCCATGTTAAGGAAAAAGCTCTTTCTTACACCTTTTGACCACGATGGCTTTCGCCGTCGATCAAAGGCTGGCTACCCAAAAGTGGCCAGAGGCCAGTTCATTTTGAGTGAAATGTTAAGGAAACAAACTCCCACTTTAAGAAGTTTCTATCAAACCCAAAACCTCTTGGAGATCGTCCCATGTCAATATTTTAATTCCTAGTTGATGAGCTTTGTCTTTCTTAGACCCAGGTGACTCTCCCATCAACAAATAATTGGTTTTTTGAGACAAACTAGTGTGAACCTTAAAGCCTTGTTCTTCTAAAAAAACTTTGATTTTATCACGACTTTCATGGAAAGTCCCTGTGATCACAATAGATCCTTGTGTTTTCGATGTCCCTTGAGGATTTTGAATAAAGACACCGCTTTTCAAAAGATTTTGAATAACTTCAGTGATCTCTGGCATTTCTTTTATAAGAGATTCTGCGACTGTCGAACCAATACCTTCTATAGAAATCAAAGACTCATAAGAGGCTACTAACAAACCATCTATATTTTGATAATGTTCAGCTAATAACTTTGCTGTTTGTTCCCCCACGTATCTTAAACCTAAAGCAAAAATAAAACGAGATAATGTGACTTGTTTGCTTTTTTCAATGCTATTTAATATTAATTGTGTAGATTTTTCCCCTTGCTTATCTAACTTAAGTATATCATCCTTCTTAAGTTTATAAAAATCAGCAAACTCTTGAATAATTTTTGCATCCACTAACTGGTCAACAAGCCTATGCCCTACCCCATCCATATTCATAGCTCTTTTTGAAATAAAGTGCTTGAAGGTTGCTTTAAGCCTCCCCGAACAAGAAAAATTAGGACAACGAAACACTACATCTTCCTTAATAATTTTTGTAGAACATATAGGACAGCTATCTGGTATCTGAAATACACAAGTATCAGGTGGTCTTTTTTCTTTGATCACATCTATAATGGCAGGGATAACTTCTCCTGCTCTTTGCACTCGCACTGTATCTCCGATAGATATGTCTTTTTTTGTGATTTCATCTTGGTTATGTAAAGTGGCTTGTTGAACAGTGACTCTATCAATTAAGACAGGCTCTAATAAAGCCACTGGAGTTAAAGCTCCAGTTCTACCTACTTGAATGACAATATCTTTAATTTTGGTAGTGACAGTTTCTTGCTCAAATTTAGCAGCAATAGCCCATCGAGGATGCCTTGGCAAAGAACCTAATAATCCCTGTTGCTCGATAGAATTAACTTTAATAACAATACCATCAATATCAAATGGAATGTGTTTTTTTAATTGATAAATGGTTTTATAATAAGCAATGGCTTTTTTTATAGAGGGTGCTATAAAAGATATATGTTTTTTTTCAGAGACAAGCTGAGATAGACTAGAAGATATTTGCAAACAGGGAAGACCTAGTTTTAAAAATAATTCGATGATCTGGCTATGAGTTTGAATATTTTGAGAATCAAGTCGCACCTTTCCGCAACCATGTGCTAGGAAAGACAAGGGACGGCAAGCTGTAATAGATGTATCAAGCTGTCTGATAGAACCAGAAGCTGTATTGCGAGGGTTAGAAAATAAAGGCAGGTCCATTTCTTTTCGTGTCTGATTGAGTTTTTGAAAATCTTTATATAAAAAAAATAACTCTCCTCTCACTTCTAAAAAAGAAATTTTTGATCTTAATTTAAGAGGAATGCTTTTAATAGTTTTAATATTTTCTGTTACATTTTCACCTATCTGACCATCACCTCGAGTGATAGCCTTTGTTAAATAACCATCTTCGTAAACTAAGTTAATACTCACCCCATCTAACTTTACTTCACATAAGTATTGCATATCTTGATCAGCATCCATCTCAAGACGTTTTTTAATACGTTGATCAAAAGCTAAACATTCCTGAGAAGAATAAGTATTAGAAAGACTCAACATCAATGTAGGATGATTGGATTTTTGAAATGCAGAAGCCACATATCCACCCACTCTTTGGGTCGGTGAATCTTTTGTGATCAGTTCCGGAAATTTTCCCTCAAGATCTTTGATTTCTTGAAAAAGCCGATCAAATTGCCTATCAGAAATAATAGATTCATTAAGAACATAGTAATGATAGTTATGTTCTTCGATTTTCTTTTTGAGTTGATTGTACTTTTTTACAACTTCCTTCATTAAGCCTCTTCATTATTCTACTCAAAAAATTCTACTCAAAAACAAAATTCTTCAGATCACGGGTGATATTTTTTTGATGAGCTTCAAGGGTTCCTCCACCAATTTCTAATAATTTAGCATCTCTCCAAAGACGCTCGACTATATATTCACTCACATAACCATAGCCACCTAGAACTTGAATAGCATGATCAGCTATTTTTTTACTTGTTGTGGTCGCAATGAGTTTAGCTCCATCTGAATCAATACGTTGACCTGAAGAGGTCAAATCTAATTTGCGAGCCACATCATAAACATACGTTTTAGCTGCCATATATTGAGCATAGCTTTCTGCAATGTATTTTTGGATTTGTCCAAAGGATGAAAGAGGCTTTCCAAAGGCTTTACGTTCTCTAGCGTAGTTGTTCATAATAGATAAACAACGTCTGGCAATGCCAATGCCTTGTGCTGCTAAAGTCAGCCTTTCAATTTCTAAATTCCTCATAAGATGTAAAAGAGATTCTCCTTCTTTCCCTATGCGATTTGTCTCCGGCACAATACAGTTGTCAAAGACAATTTCTGCTGTGTTAGAAGATCGCATACCTAATTTGCCTTTGATTTTCTGCCCTACAAAATAACCAGGATTACTTTTTTCTACTACAAAAGTAGAAAGCTTGCGATGATTTTTATCTCCTGTGCAGGCATAGAGCAGAACACAATCAGCAGGTGTTTTGTTTTCATCTAATGTGCCATTGGTGATCCACATTTTTTCTCCATTAATAATATATTGATTGCCGTCTTTTTTTGCCGATGTTTTCATATTCAAAACATCTGTGCCAACATGTGCTTCAGACATTGCCATACAACCTACATGTTCTCCTGTACAAAGGGGGGGTAGAAAGTGCTTTTTCTGATCGTCATTGCCATTGATGGCTAGATTATTGGCACAAAGCATCGCATGTGCCAGGTAAGCTAAGCCTAATCCCGGGTCACTAGCTGAAATTTCCTCATGGACTAATACGGCTGCAATAGCTCCCATCCCTCCACCTCCAAAGCTTTCAGGAACAGTTAATCCTAAGAGTCCTAAAGAGCCTAGTTTTTTGAAAAGAGATAAATTAAAATACTCTTTTTGGTCAGATTCAAGAGCTTGAGGTTCAACAGTCGACTCTACAAATTCACGCACCATATTCCTTAAAAGCTTATGCTCTTGAGATGGATTAAAAAGATCCCATGTTTTGATCTGATGGAGCGTTGTAGATGTTTGAGTCACTTTTGTTACATCCTATTAAATATGTGTACTTAATTTATGGTGCCTCTGGAGAGATTCGAACTCCCATGGCATTGCTACCAATGGATTTTGAGTCCACCGCGTCTACCAATTCCGCCACAGAGGCTAATAGGGATTTGCCTATACTGGCCAAAACTTAAAAAATCCATTATTCCATTATATTAACTCACTGCTTGCATTGTACTTCATTTTTAAGAAAATTTGATCCAAAAAATAAGCACAGCCAGATAAAATCCCTCTTGCTCTATAACCTATTGGAATCACTAAATTTATTTTTTAGGCTACCAAAGTCTCAAATGCTTTTAAAGAGGTTTTATTTGTTTATCTTATATCTAGTAATTATTGGGTAAATATCTAGTGAATATAAATACAAAGATGTTAAAAAAAAGAATTTTTAAGAAAAAATAAAAAAAACTAAAGTTTTAAATATTTATGCCGATTTTAGTTATATGACTATTAATTTAACAATAACAAAAAAGACAAAGATATAAAGAAAGGATGTTTAAAATGGAAGAAAATATGACAGAAAACAATAATTTAAGTCAAAAAAAGGCCAAGTTCACTAGAGAAAATCCTCCTAAGATTAATCGCAGGATCAAACTGATTGGTAATAATAAAGTGACGTGGTCATTGCTCTTAGTTGTATTGTCTGTGACCAACTTAATATTATTCCAAAATTGTAAAAACAACAATATGACAGATACGACTAAAGATAAGAGGCTTTTACAAGAATCTCCACCCGATCCGTCTCAAGCAACTTCTCTTACCTCTTATAAGAGAGGTTCTATTGCTTTTGTGGATGAAAGTGGAGAGGTCAATAGAGATGAGTTATTTACAGAAGGTTCAGATTTAAAGATGGAGCTTTTACATGTTCATCCTGAAGCTAATAAATTTAGATGGACAATTAAAAGGGGTTTTGAAGTTATAGTAGATGAAGAAAACAGTAATGAGCCTGTATATCAATATCTATTCTCAGACCCTGGAGTTTATAATGTTCATGCAACAGCCTTTAGTGTCGATATAAATAATGCTGATTCTAAAGTGAATCAAAAATCTTCTTCTCTAACAGAAACAATATTAACAAACTTTTCTAAAAGAGTGGTTATTGGGGAACATTGCTCTTCTGAGGATATTTTAGATTTTGAACTTCAAAGTGGATCTTTAACCCTTGGTCAATCAGCCACATTTGCAATACACAATTCCAATCTGTTTACTTCTGTTGAATGGAAAATCACCCCATCTTCTCAAGAGGTTTTTACAGCAGAAGGTCCTACAGCTTTATATGATATTCCTTCTCTAGATGATTCTGATACCGCATCATCCCTCATTAGGATTGAAGTCACAGCAAATCCTGTAGATCCTCAACAAAGTCACTGCTTGAACTACAGAGAAAGAATCTTTGAGGTGAGCAGAGAAGAGCGTGTTCATTTTAACCCTAGTGTTTTAATGGACAACAATGGACAGCTTGTCACAGTATCACTTGAAAACAATAATATTTATAAATACCATAGACCTTCTACAGCTCAGTATATTTCTACTGATGTTGTTTCAGCAGATAGCTGTACTTTTGAAATAGAAGGTTCTCAAAATACTCCTTCTACTTCAATAGCTTGTGAAAATGGGAGAGTTAATATACCACTTCCTGCTAAATCAGAATGTCAAGCATTTAAAACAACTCTCACAGCAGTGAAAGGGGCAACATCTCAAGAGCAAGTGTATTACAATTATTGTGGAAAAGACGAAGAGACTTGCTTTTTTGGTCCTGAAGATAGAAGACTAAGTCATCATATCTGTCAGAGTTCTCATGCACAGGCTGGTGCTGATCAATTGATCAATCAGGTCAGCCATGCCGTTAGAGGTGGTCCTCCTCAATGTGGAAGTGAAGCTAAAACGTGTGCAGTGGGCAGACCTGGGGAACTCGAGGGTTGGTTGCTTAGATATTATAACACTGTTCGATATCATGTATGGACATGTCTTGCTGATGGTTATGGCACTTTAAAGTTTTGTCAAAAGAGAATACCTTTTGTAAATGGTCAATGTGGCACATCCTATCTGCAATGTGTAACAGGCAATCCTATGGGTATAATCCAAGGAAAACAATGGGGATGTCAAGGCAGTGGCGGGGGCCGTACGGCCATTTGTACAATGCCTGATTCAAAATGTGGATCAACCCACAATACCTGTGCAGCAGGAACCTTTAGAGATTTACCTGACACAGACTCTCAGTGTAGATGGATGTGTGTAGGTGATACTGGAAGACTCTGTGCAGAACCTCTTACTGTAGTCAATGGTCAATGTGGAGCTGTGAAGAATGAGTGTCAAGCAGGTCAATTTAGAGATGTAGATGATACAGACAGCCATTATAAATGGCAATGTCAGGGAGGTCCTCATGGAGGTACTACAGCGGACTGTGAAGAAGCTAGACCTGTTCGGAGTAGAAGTGTACAAGGTACAATAACAGCCAGTCAGCGACCTGTTCCACGGCTCGATGGAGTCTGTGATACCTCACAACAAAATGGTTGTACGGCAGGAGTTGCTAATGATGAAATTATACCAGATACAAATACTCATTATAAATGGCAATGTCTTGGACAAGCTGGTGGCGAACATGCCAATTGTGAAAAAGAAAGAACACGTGCTGATGGAAAATGTGGCACTTATAACAAATGTCTTGCAGGTGATTTTCATGACAGAAATGACAGCAATCGTTTTTATCGATGGTTCTGTCGTGGTATAAATGGAGGTCAAACTGCTATTTGCCGAGAAAGTAAAGCTGGAACTACAAAATCATCTGCACAATCACCAGTGACAGGTACTTTGGTGCATGGTGCATGTTCTTCCACTCTCAATGAGTGCCGTTCAGGGCAATTTGTAGATCGAGCAGATACTCATAGAAAACACAGATGGCTTTGCATGGGGAGTAATCATAATGATGCTCGCACAAGAGCTTGTGCATTAGCTAAAACTGCTCAAGCTCAAGCACAGCCACCATCATCCCCATCTCCTCAAGCAACAACTCAACAACCGGCAAGGGTCGTACGCAAGGTTCATGGCCACTGTGGCTCTAGTTTGAATACCTGTCTGTCAGGGACAAAGTTTAGAGATCGCAGAGATTCACGTCGTTATTATAGGTGGTATTGTGATGGCACAGGTGGAGGACGTACAAGAGCTTGCCGAGTGTCTAAACAAAATAATCAAAGACAGCAAGCACAGTCACAGCAACGGCAACAGCAACGGCAACGGCAACCGGCAACACAAAGAGTTCATGGCCGTTGTGGTTCTAAGCTGAACACTTGTCTATCAGGAACAAGCTTCAGAGATCGCAGAGATTCACGTCGTTATTATAGGTGGTATTGTGATGGCACAGGTGGAGGACGTACAAGAGCTTGCCGAGTCAGAAGATAATATCCCTAACCCCACCCACCGCCCTTCGATTGTTTTGTTCACTCAAAATAAATCATGCCTCTGGCATGTTTTCTGGCAGTTAGCCCGACGGCTACCACCGTCGATCAAGGGCTAACTGCCTAGAAAATCCATTTATTTTGAGTAGAGGAGAATCTCTTCATTCCTCTACACCATGTTAGGGAAAATTTCTTTTATTACCTCAGGAGCAAGCGGATTTACGAATAAAGTTCTTTTTCCTTAACATGGTGTTAAAAAACGAAGGGATCCTCCCTACTAAAAGTAAACGGACTTTTGAGGTTGCCAGCATTTAAGAAGGCGAATAGCCTTCGGCTGGCAACCCAAAAGTGACCAGAGGTCAGTTTACTTTTAGTGAAACAGAATCTAAAAAGAATAAAAAAACAAAAAACGAACACCTTGTTTCCTTAACATGGTATAAAGAAATAAAGGAATCTTTTTTCCGGGATCCGGCAACTGGCAACCCGGCATCATAAAGAACTTTTTCCTTAACATCGTGTTAAGAAATGAGGACATCCTCCTTCCTAAAATTGAACAGGCTTTTGAGGCAGTTAGCCCTTGATCGACGGTGGTAGCCGTCGGGCTAACTGCCCAAAAGTAGCCAGAGGCTAGTTCAATTTTAGGGAAACAGAGGTCAGTTTACTTTTAGTGAAACAGAATCTAAAAAAATAAAAAAACAAAAAAAGAAACTTTGTTTCCTTAACATGGAGTAAAAAAACGAGGGGATCCTCCCTACTAAAAGTGGTCAAGCTTTCTAGGTTGCCAGCATTTAAGAAGGCGACAGCCTTCGGCTGGCAACCAGAAAGTGACCAGAGGTCAGACCACTTTTAGTGAAACAAACTCCTCCAGCCTGCCTCCGCCTCCCACTCATAATACTTATATTTGTATATTTTTGAGAGTTACGCAGAATCTAAGAGAGAATAAAAAAACAAAAAAAAGGAAATCTTGTTTCCTTAATATTTCACTCAAAATGCATCATGCCTCAAAAAGCGGATCCCGGATCCCAGATGAATAAACTAGATACTGATTGTTTTATGAGTAAAAAAACCAAGAGTTTAGAAAATTACAATCTAAATATTCTATAGACAGTGATCATCAAAGACTTCTGCTTCGTTATACTTTTTATAAATGTAAGAGATCATAGCTAAAGCAAAAATAAAAAAGTATTGCACATTAACAAATCCAAAATACCCATAACTCAACCCCACAACATGTGCAGATACTTGGACTCCTAGCAGAGCTAAGATGAAAGTTCTGTGCCAAATATTAGATAGAGGGATTTCGATCCACATACGGCCTGTCATCAACAAAAAGGTCAAAATAAACAAAAGATAAGCAATAAGTCCGAGGCACCCTGTCGTTGAAAGCCATGAGATATATGTATTATGAATAGGCCCCGTCTCCCAATTATCAATATTTAACATTTGATAATATTTTCTGATATGTACTTCGTTTTGTTCAAGTCCTATTCCAATCCAAGGGTGATCCCAAAACATAGCTAAATGAGCTTTCCATATATCCATATAAGTGCTTTGATTTTGATAATGTGTATCAAGAACTACAGTTTGATTTTCACTTAAAGTCTTATCAAAATAATAAAACCCCCCACAAACAATAGCTATGAACACAAATGTTTTAATGAAAAGCTTACGACCGACAAATCCAGACATAAAAAGTAAACTGATCACAGTAGAAATCCATATCCCTTTGTTGTAAGTCCACAACAAATTAAAGGACATTAAAAGAGAAACAAATATCAAGAAGATACGATATCCTATATTGATATTGTTAAGTAGAAACAAACCTGCTATAGGAAAACAAAAAAGCATACTTAACAAAACACCATAATCAATATGATTTTCAAAAAAACCAATAACATGATAAGCACTTTTAGAAGAAAAGTCTAAGCCATGCTCTTCCCTAATGGGAGGACCTAAATAAGTAGCAGATTCTAGATTGAGGCCTAGTAGATACAACAAGTCAATCCCCCAAAAATGCTGTAAAATACCATAAAAGCAAACAATGACACTTGTAATAAGAATAATATAAAAAAATCGTTTAATACCTGGAAAGAGATAAAAAGTATAAGTAAAAAGATAAAGTAATAAAATCCAGTGCATTTGTGTAAAGTGTCTCCAAAAGCCTACTTCAGAAGCATTGATCAAAAGCCCCAGTGCTGACACAATTAATAAAAGCCAAAGCCAAAGATCTCCTCCAATATAAAAAAGTGAAATTTCTTGTTTTTTGCTCCAACGATCTAAAAGAATATAAATAAAAGTCAAACAGGCAACTGAAAAGCTAAGAAGAATAGTCATATTTGTGCTGAGTATACAAGCAACTATGTAAAGAGAAAAAAGTAATGGTATACCACTGCCAACAACATTCTTTAAAAAAATTAAGAGAGGGTGGTCTTTGGGACGATGTTTTCCAAAGTTAGAGTAAGGGTCTAGTTTAAAATGAGTTCTTTCACTGGGTGTACTTTTCATTTTACTTCAAAAGTATATATAGAGAATTCTCATAGGGCAACACTTAAAAGAAATAAACATAATATATTTAGAAAATATCTCTTTATTTTTAAAAATATCTTGATAAAAGTTCTTATATAGAATCATTTGAATATTGTTCGTGTTAATATATCTCACAATAATTTTACTATTTTGGTTTGCTAATGATATTATGATATAAGTTTGATTTTAAAGTCCAATTTAATTTAAGAAGTTTTCATTCAATTCACAAGAGGAAAAATGACAATACAAATCAATGATATCCAAAAAGCAATGCAAGTTTTAAAGGGCCGGATTCAAACGACAGAGATTTCTCTATCACAACATCTTTCACGTTGGATAGGGCATCCTGTGTACCTCAAACATGAAAATCATCAACGTACAGGAAGCTTCAAAATAAGAGGAGCTTTAAATAAAATATCTCAGCTATCTGTTCAAGAAAAATCTAAGGGGATTATAGCAAGCTCTGCGGGAAACCATGCCCAAGGTGTTGCTTTAGCTGCTAGTATTTTTTCTGTGCCTTCTTATATTGTGATGCCTCAGACGACTGCTGCTGTGAAAATTAGTGCAACAAAGGGATACGGAGCCAACGTGATATTAAAAGGGCAAATTTATGATGAGGCTTATCAAAAGGCACAAGAGCTAGTACGAGAAAAAGATTATCTTTTTGTACATCCTTATGAAGACCCTTTAACCATAGCAGGACAGGGGACTATAGGCTTAGAAATTGTAGAATCCATTGAAGATGTATCTTGTGTTGTTGTACCTGTAGGTGGAGGAGGTCTAGCTTCCGGTATAGCTGTTGCCATCAAAGCTTTGCGACCTCAGTGCCGTGTGATTGGAGTACAGGCCATGTCTGCTCCTTCAATGACAGAAACCTTTCATAAAAAACATCTTCAGATTATTCCACCTTGTTTTTCTTCTTTGGCAGATGGAGTTACTGTGAAACACCCCAGTCAGATGATTTATAAAGATTATCTTTCCAAATTGCTAGATGATATGGTGGTTGTCAATGATCAGCAAATTATGCATGCTATTTTATTTTTATTAGAACGTGCTAAAACTCTTGTAGAAGGCTCAGGTGCTTTAACAGTTGCAGCAGCCATCCATAAGAATTTATCATTCAAAGGTAAAACTGTCTTGATATTAAGTGGTGGTAATATTGATTTGAGCTTGTTAGCTGCTCTTATTCATAAGCAAGAAGACCATTTTAAAGAAGATACTTTTTTTACTTTACAGAAGTCTTAACTTATACATCTTTTGGTCTTACTGTGTATGGCCTTAGAATAAAGACATTTGAAAAAAATACAGAAAGATGAACCTTTTGTTTCCCTAATATTGTATTTATCCGGGATCTGGGATCCGGGATCCCGGGATCTGGGACCCGGGATCCCGGGATCTGGGATCCGGGATCCGGCAGTCAGGCATCAAAAACTGGATCCCGGGAGTGAATACAATATCTTGTTTCCTTAACATTTCACTCAAAATGAGCCACACCTCTGGTGTGTTTTTTGGTGTTGCCTGCAAAGGCTTTCGCCTTTGACAAAATAGGCAACACCTAAAAAATCCGCTCATTTTGAGTAGGGCGGATCTCCTTGCTTCTGACATCATGTTAGGGAAACAAGATATGCTTCTAAAATGCTTTTGAGGAGCAAGCGGGTCTGCGGAAGATCTACAGCCTACCTCCGCCTCTCACTCATAGCATTTATATTTTTTTGAGAGTTACGCAGAATCTAAAAAGAATAAAAAAAACAAAAAAACGAACTTTTTCCTTAACATGGTGTTTATCTGAGATCTGGGACCCGGGATCCCGGGATCTGGCATCCGGGATCCGGCAGTCAGGCAACCGACAACCCGGGATCTGGTTTTAAAGCATTGATTGTAATGAATTTTTGCATCTAAAAAATTTCCTCCCAAGCCCTGGCGGGTTTTCAGAAAGGAGGAAATTTTTATGACGATGCAAAAATTCAAAACTTATCAATTAGCTACTCAGTTTTATCGTAATTCTAAAAAATTACACCTGAAAGAGCCTCATAGAAGTCAGTTTCGAAGGGCTGTTTCAAGTATTGTACTTAATTTAGCTGAAGGATCTGCTAAACCTACAGCAAAAGATCGTAGGAAATTTTATTATATTAGTCTTGGCTCTCTAAGAGAAGTTCAGGCAATACTAGATTTGGAATTTGTTGGCTGTATGGAATTAGCAAAACAAGCTGATAAATTAGGAGCTTTTTTATACAAACTGTGTAAAAATACTTAAAATTAAAATTGATTTTTTCCGGGATCCCAGGACGAAATAAACATCTTGTTTCCCTAATATTGTATTTATCCGGGATCTGGGATCCGGGATCCGGCAGTCAAGCATCAAAAACCGGATCCCGGGAGTGAATACAATATCTTGTTTCCTTAACATTTCACTCAAAATGAGCCACACCTCTGGTGTGTTTTTTGGTGTTGCCTGCAAAGGCTTTCGCCTTTGACAAAATAGGCAACACCTAAAAAATCCGCTCATTTTGAGTAGGGCGGATCTCCTTGCTTCTGACATCATGTTAAGGAAAAAGTTCTTTTATTGTCTTAAGAGCAAGCGGATTTACGAATGAAGTTCTTTTTCCTTAACATCGTGTCAATTGGGATCTGGGACCCGGGATCCCGGGATCTGGGATCCGGGATCCCGGCATCAGGTCTTAGAAAGGAACTTTTTCCTTAACATGTAGTCAAAAAACGAATGGATCCTCCTTACTAAAAGTAAACGGATTTTTGAGGCAATCAGCCTTTGATCGACGGCGATAGCCGTCGGGCTAACTGCCATTAGAAGGATTTTTCCTTAACATGTAGTCAAAAAACGAGAGGATCCTCCCCTACTCAAAATGAGCAGTTTTTTGCGGCATTGCTCTTTTTAGACAGCGATAGCTGTCAGAGCAATGCCCAAAAACACACCAGAGGTGTGGCTCATTTCAAGTGAAACAGACGGCATGATTTATTTTGAGTGAAAAAGACCATTTTGAGTGAAACGGGAACTTTTTCCTTAACATGTAGTCAAAAAACGAGAGGATCCTCCCCTACTAAAAGTAAACGGATTTTTGAGGCAATCAGCCTTTGATCGACGGCGTGAGCCGTCGGGCTAACTGCCATTAGAAGGATTTTTCCTTAACATGTAGTAAAAAGACGAAGATATCCTCCCCTACTAAAAGTAAACGGACTTTTGAGGTGATGACCATTTTATCGACGACGACAGTCGTCGTGGTCATCGCCCAAAAGCAACCAGAGGTTGGTTTACTTTTAGTGAACCAACTCCCTCTCTACTCAAAATAAATAGATTTTCTAGGCAGTTAGCCTTTGATCGACGGCGGTAGCCGTCGGGCTAACTGCCATTAGAAGGACATTTTCCTTAACATGGTGTAAAAAAACGAGAGGATCCTCCCCTACTAAAAGTAAACGGATTTTTGAGGCAATCAGCCTTTGATCGACGGCGTGAGCCGTCGGGCTAACTGCCATTAGAAGGATTTTTCCTTAACATGTAGTAAAAAGACGAAGATATCCTCCCCTACTAAAAGTAAACGGACTTTTGAGGTGATGACCATTTTATCGACGACGACAGTCGTCGTGGTCATCGCCCAAAAGCAACCAGAGGTTGGTTTACTTTTAGTGAACCAACTCCCTCTCTACTCAAAATAAATAGATTTTCTAGGCAGTTAGCCTTTGATCGACGGCGGTAGCCGTCGGGCTAACTGCCAGAAAACATGCCAGAGGCATGATTTATTTTGAGTGAAAAGAATCGCTTGACAAGAACTTTAAAGGGTTATATAATAGGGCAATTGTAAAACGTAATAAGCAACTAAAACTTAACAGAAAGGAGATTAAAATGTTAAAATTACTTATATTATTTAGTATAGGGTTATTTCATGGCTCTATTGTTATAGCTCAATCCAATGTAGATGTACCTTCTCTAAGTCCGACTCCAGTTCCAAGTCCTACTCCTCCAACAGCTCAATTTAATGTAAATGTACCTTCTATTGATGAGAGAAACCAAGGAGATCGAGTTTATCTTGTTCATAGTAACCAAATTTATCAAGGTACAGTAGAAGGTATAGCTTATGAAGGTGACTTTGTTGTGCAGTTTAATGACCGCACTATTATTTCTGATAGTAAGAAGCTATATAGAACAAATGGATGCCTACCACGAAACTATGAACTACAATCATTCTGTGTCAATGACAATGTTCAAATCACTTCTAATATGCTAACCACTGTTGATCCTCTGTTAGCTTCAACAAGATTTGTAGGCAAAATTCTAGCTATCAATGCCAATAAGCAAACTGTTATTGTTGAACCTAGCTCTCAAAGCATGCACGATTTAATGGCACAAACCATAATTGGAACTCAAGTTTATAATGTAAGAGATATTAAACAATATCCTGAATGGTAATTATTTTTTTTCACTAAAAGTAAACTGACCTCTGGTCACTTTCTGGCGATGACCACGATGGCTTTCGCCATTGGCAAAATGGTCATTGTCTCATTTGATTTTCACTAAAAGCAAACCAGCCTCTGGCTGCTTTTGGACAATGACCGCAAAGGCTTTCGCCATTGGCAAAATGGTCATTGTCTCAAAAGTCCGTTTACTTTTAGTAGGAAGGATATCTTCGTCTCTTGACCACATGTTAAGGAAAAAGGTCATTTCTAGGACCTGATGCCGGGTTGCCGGATCCCGGATCCCGGATCCCAGATCCCGGAAAAACATGATGTTAAGAATTAAGGTATTTATTACTTTGTCATTATTTGATATTTTTTTTTATTTCAAGACTTCAAGACTAAGTTAAGGATTTTCCCAGGAACATAAATCACTTTTGAAATGGATTTGCCTGTAATAGCTTTGCTCACAGTATTTATCTGACAAGCCTTTTTAAAAGCAGAATCTTGTGACTCATCTAAGCTCACATCTATCACACCTCTCTTGACACCGTTGATCTGCACAGCAATAGTTTTCATATCTTCTTTTACTAAAATAGGGTTAAATTCTGGCCAAGATTGCAAAGATACAAAACCCTCCCCTCCAAGTCTCTCCCATAACTCCTCTGCAATGTGAGGGGCAAAGGGAGCCAGAAGTTGAATGAGAGTCATCAAGGCTGGTTTAGGTCGCTGGCCTGTTTTGTAAAGTTCATTAACAAAAATCATCATCTGGCTAATAGCTGTATTAAAATCCATACTTTCAATATCTTCTGTGACTTTTTTAATAGTTTTGTGCAAGAGCTTCTCAGTCGTTGGAGATATATCTTTACTTTGAGAGATCACCTGACCATCTGGATGGATACATAACCGCCAGACTCTTTCTAAGAATTTTTTGACTCCAAAAATACCTTTGTCTTGCCAAGGTTTATCTTTATTTAAAGGACCCATAAACATTTCATAAGAACGCAGAGCATCTGCCCCATATTTTTCTACAACCTCATCAGGATTGATCACATTGCCTGCGGATTTAGACATTTTTTCCCCATCTTCCCCTAGGATCATCCCTTGATGAACAAGTTTTTTAAAAGGTTCAGGGTGACTGACCCATCCTGCATCAAAAAGCACTCTTTGCCAAAAACGAGCATAGAGAAGATGACCGACTGTATGTTCTGGCCCACCCACATAAAGGTCGACAGGCATCCAATATTTTTGACAGTCAAAATGAAAAGGCTCTTTATCATTATGAGGATCTGTGTATCTTAAAAAATACCAAGAAGAAGCAGCTGAACCAGGCATAGTGTCTGTCTCTCGTCGCCCTCCATCTTTGAGCAACATCCATTCTTTATTTTGAGCTAAGGGTGAGTCACCTTGAGATGAAGGTTCGTAGGTGGTGATCTCTGGTAACAACACAGGCAATTCATTAGCAGGTACGCTTTTCATTCCTTTTTGAGGGTAATGGATCACAGGGAATGGCTCCCCCCAATATCTTTGTCGACTAAAAAGCCAATCTCTGAGTTTATATGTGGTATGTTCTTTACCTATTTTCTTATTTTGAATTTTTGATAAAAGCAAATCTATAGCAGCTTGACTTTCTAAAGCATTGATAAAATCAGAGGCCATCAATCTTCCCATACCTTCGTAAGGAAGGTCACCTCCTTCTATCACCTGCAAAATCTCAAGATTGTATTTTTGTGCAAATGCAAAATCTCTTTCATCATGTGCAGGCACGGCCATTATAGCTCCTGTTCCATAAGACATGAGTACATAATCAGAAACCCATATAGGAATTTCTTTTCCTGTAAAGGGATGGAGAGCATAACTGCCTGTAAAAACACCTGTTTTTTCGTGAGAGGTTTTGCGATCCAGCTCGCTCTTGTGTGCAGTTTGTTGGATATAACTTTGAACTTCTTTTGAGTTTTTGATGATCTCAGAGAGCAGAGGATGTTCAGGCGATAAAACCAAAAAAGTTACTCCAAAGAGGGTATCTAATCTCGTTGTGAAAACAGAAATGCTTTTTGAATGTTCTGCTATTTGAAAATTTATAATAGCTCCCTTGCTTTTGCCTATCCAATTACGTTGACCTTCTTTTGTACGTTCTGGCCAGTCAATGTGATTTAAGCCTTCAAGAAGTTGCTCGGCATAAGAAGTGATTTTAAGCATCCATTGAGTCATTTGTACTTGAATAACTTCATGCCCACCTCTTTCACTTTTGCCATCAATGACTTCTTCATTGGCTAAGACTGTTTTAAGGTGAGGACACCAGTTGACAGGCATTTTTTTTTGATAAGCTAGGCCTTTCTCTAAAAGTAAAGTGAAGATATATTGAGTCCATTTGTAATAACGAGGGTCACAAGTAGAAATTTCTCGACTCCAATCAAAGCTAAAGCCAAAAGATTTGAGTTGTCTGCGAAAGTTATCTATGGATTTTTGTGTGGTGATGGATGGATGAACTCCAGTTTGGATAGCATACTGTTCAGCTGGAAGACCAAAGGCATCAAAACCAATAGGGTGGAGTACGTTGTAGCCCTTGCATCTTTTGTAGCGGGCGACAATGTCAGAAGCTGTATAGCCTTCAGGATGCCCTACATGTAAACCAGAAGAAGATGGGTAGGGGAACATATCTAATATATAAAACTTTGACTTTTGAGCAAAATTTTTAGCTTGGAAAATACCTTCAGCTTCCCATTTCTTCTGCCATTTTTTTTCTATATCTAGATGAGCATAACTCATATAAAACCTTTTTATTGGTTAATCAAAAATAAATTTGAAATATCCATTAAATATTATGTTGGAATATTTTTTAAACGTTCTGTTGGTTATGATATTCTTATTTCTTGTTTTGTATATTATGTTTACTTTTTATTTTTATTATTCCTGAATTTTTCTCTTTTTAATACAATACTGCACTTTCTTAATTATTTCTATATTTTATAAAAAAAGTAGCGTGTTGCCTTATATATGGAGTTAATCTGGGATCCTGGGATCTGGGAACCGGGAACCGGGATCTGGGATCCGGGATCCCGGCATCAGATCCCGGGGTGAAATAAACATCTTCTTTCCTTAACATGTAGTCAAAAAACGAAGAGATCCTCCCTACTCAAAATAAATGAATTTTCTAGGCAGTTAGCCTTTGATCGATGACGACAGTCGTCGGGCTAACTGCCAGAAAACATGCCAGAGGCATGATTTATTTTGAGTGAAACAAACCCTTAACATTGTGTGAAAAGAGGAAAGGATCCTTCCTACTAAAAATAAACGGATTTTTGAGGTATTGCTCTTTTTGGACAGCGTAAGCTGTCAGAGCAATGCCCAAAAACAGCCAGAGGCTGGTTTATTTTTAGTGAAAAAGATAAAAGCACTTTTTCCTTAACATCCTGTTATTTATCCCTAACCCCACCCGCCACCCTTCGATTCTGCTTTTCTATTTGTATGTTTTTTATGAGTGGGAGGCGAAGGCAGGCTTCCGAAGTCCTCAACCTTCGCTTGCTTTTAAGGAGCAAGCGGGTCTGCGGAAGATCTCCAGCCTGCCTTCGCCTCCCACTCATAACATTCACGCTTTTTTGAGAGTTATGCAGAATCTAAAAGAGAATAAAAAAACAAAAAAAGAAATTTTGTTTCCTTAACATGGTATAAAGAAATGAAGGGATCCTTTTTCTGGGATCTGGGATCTGGGATCCGGGATCCGGCAACCGGCATCAGGCAGAAGCGAAGCGAATATCTTGTTTCCTTAACATGATTTTCATCTGGGATCCGGTAGCCGGCATCCAAATGAACTTTTTCCTTAACATCGTGTTTATCCGGGAACCGGGATCCGGCAGTCAGGCATCAGAAAGAACTCTTTTTCCTTAACATGTAGTCAAAAAACGAAGAGATCCTCCCCTACTCAAAATGAGCAGTTTTTTGTGGCATTGCTCTTTTTGGACAGCGATAGCTGTCAGAGCAATGCCCAAAAACACACCAGAGGTGTGGCTCATTTTGAGTGAAAAAAAAAGAACTAAGAAGAAGTTTTAGAAGCTACCTTTGCTGGTGAAGATTTTGTTTCTGTTTTATTATTGCCAGCATTGCTAGCATTACCACCATTGCTAGTAGCAACATTGCTAGTAGCATTACCACCATTGCTAGTAGCAGCATTGCTAGTAGCATTACCACCATTGCTAGATATAGGACTTGAAATACCATAATGTTCAAAAAGCTTCTGACGTATTTCTTTCATAACTTTAGGATTGGATTTCAAAAATCCTTTTGCATTTTCTCGACCTTGTCCAATCTTCGCTCCTTTATAGCTATACCAAGCACCGGATTTTTCAAGGATATTTTTATTAACAGCTAAGTCTATTAATTCACCTTCTTTAGAAATGCCCAAGCCATACATCAGATCAAATTCCACGCGAGCAAACGGGGGAGCTAGTTTATTTTTGACTACTTTGACAGCTGTCCTGTTACCAACCACCTCATCACCATTTTTAATAGCACCTATACGCCGGACATCTAAACGTACAGAAGCATAAAATTTTAAGGCATTACCTCCTGTGGTGGTTTCTGGATTGCCAAACATCACACCAATTTTCATACGGATTTGATTGATAAAGATCACTGTTGTATTTGAACGATTGATCACTGCTGTGAGCTTTCTAAGTGCCTGAGACATCAATCTTGCATGAAGTCCCATGTGACTATCACCCATATTCCCTTCGATCTCTGCCTTAGGAGTTAAAGCTGCAACAGAATCCAAAACTAAAATATCTACTGCACCTGATCTCACAAGTGTTTCTGCAATATCTAAGCCTTGCTCTCCTGTGTCTGGTTGAGAGATCAACATATCAGATGTTTGTACACCTAACTTCTTTGCATAGACCATATCTAAAGCATGCTCTGCATCTACAAAGGCTGCTATGCCTCCCATTCTTTGAGCTTCTGCAATAGCAGACAAAGCCATTGTGGTCTTGCCTGAACTTTCAGGTCCGTATATTTCTACAATCCGCCCCCTAGGAATACCGCCTGTTCCCAAAGCAATATCCAAAGACAGTGAACCAGTCGATATGACAGGGATATTCTCATAAAGGCTTTTGCCTCCTCCTAGCTTCATAATAGAGCCTTTACCAAACTGTTTTTCAATTGAGCTAATAGCTAAATCTAAAGCCTTTTTTCTCTCTTGATTGCTTGTGATATTGTTGTGAAATGTTGCTTGCATAAAAGCCTCCTTACAATTTTGTTGGATGAGTTTGTTTTTTCATTAAATTGATTTTTCCATTACATTAAAAATTATAAAAAATACTATTTCTTTAAAATGAATAACATGACGTTAAAAAGTAAAATGTTTAGTTCTATTTCTTTATCGTAATGTATTATTTATTTATTAAAAATCCTAGCCCGAAAGTATCTGCTGTATTAATAAATACTATTTTAGATTTCCTTTCGAGCTAGGAGAAAGGAGTAAAACTATGATTGATTTATAAAAACTTATATTATTAAATTTAAAAAATTTGATTTTTTGAAATCTTAACTCCTTATGCCAGATTTTTTTTGTAAAGTGAAGTAAAAAATAAAAACATCAAGCAAAAACTCCTAACTTAAATAAAGAAAGAAAACATGAAGTGCAGCATCATAACTCTTACTTAAGAGGCATTTAATGGAAGAACATAGCCTTGTTAGGAGTTCATGCTCAATGCTTACTCTTGTGATGCATAATCTATGCCAAGGACAAAAGTACTCTAAAGAGGCATTTCATTGATTTTTTTTTAGAAAAATGCCGGAATTCAAACATATTTTCTGTTTTAGAATATTTTTTAATGTCTTTTATGCAGCTTGTCATTATTGATGGTTTACGGATGTCTCAAGTGATTTTTGCATAAGCTATATTAAAGACTATGCATAATTTTATTTAAGATTATTTTGACTAAATTGCGTCATACGATGTTAAGGAGGGTGGTGGTGGTTCACTAAAAGTGGTCAGACAGCAAGCTTCTCTGAAGTTTGCCATGTAACAACACTAGGTGATGACCATTTTATCGACGTGAAATAAATATCTTGTTTCCTTAAAATTTCACTCAAAATGAACTGGCCTCTGGCCACTTTTGAGCTGGATCTTCAATTTATTTCTTAAATTTCAAAATCATGGCCCTGAGACCAGACTCTTTCCCATTTATATCATTAGCTTTTAAAAAACTTCATCTTATTTGGCTTTGAATTTCTGTCCTTACAAATAAAAAATCTGGATGCGAATGGTAATGGGCAATCAGCCCGACGGCTCATGCCGTCGTAAAAAGCTGGCTACCTCAAAAGCTTGTTCATTTTGAGTAGAGGAGGATCCTTTTATTCCTCTACACCATGTTAGGGAAAAAGAGTTTCATTTGCAGAATGCTTGCCTTTAAGGCAATGAAAGAAAATTTTCCTTAACATGGTGTTCATCCGGGATCCCGGGATCTGGGATCCGGCAACCCGGGATCCGGCAGAAAAGGCATTTTGTTTCCTTAACATGGTGTTAAAAAACGAAGAGATCCTCTCTACTCAAAGTGAACAGGCTTTTGAGGCAATGACCATTTTGCCAATGGCGAAAGCCATTGCGGTCATTGTCCAAAAGTGACCAGAGGTCAGTTCACTTTGAGTGAACCAACGGCATTGCTCTTTTTAGACAGCGATAGCTGTCAGAGCAAACATCAGAAGGAAATCTTTTTCCTTAACATGGTGTTAAAAAACGAAGAGATCCTCCTTACTAAAAGTAAACGGACTTTTGAGACATTGCTCTTTTTAGACAGCGATAGCTGTCAGAGCAATGTCCAAAAGTAGCCAGAGGCTAGTTTACTTTTAGTGAAAAAGAATCGCTTGCTATAAAGAAGTAAATCCTATAATATGACTTCCCTTATGATGAAAAAATATTTTTTATGTTTATTTTTTGTAGTCAGTGTAATCAATATTGATGAGGTATTTGCCTTCCCTCAAGAAGACTGCCCTGGCGTTTTACTTACCACTTTGGATAAAGATCATCAAAGGTTCAGAGAGCTTTCACCAGAAGCTCAAAATATGCTCCAAATAGCTTCAATCATTGCTCAAGTGACACATAGCAATAACTCTATACCTGCAAAAGTGAATATTTATCATGTCCTGCTTGCAGCTTTGACAAAAATCCAATCAGCCAATGAGTCCATCCATCGTTTAAATTTAGAGGATTTAGCTGGTGATGGTGAAAATAAAAGTGCATTATTTGTTGTTTTAGAAAGTTTAGGGATTTTAAGGGATTTTCAAAGATTTCTTTTAGAAGAAATAGGTTTAAATAGTAGCAACCCAGAGCCTTTTGAATTCCAGTCAGATGGATTACTTCTTCTCAATTTGAATGAAGCTGTATTGACATCGATAAAAATTGACTATGATGAAGAATTTGATCGCTTATGGAATTTAGCCATTCGTGAGAAAGAAGAAGAGATCAGAAACATACATCGTCAAAATGGTCGGATTTTACAACTTAGTAATACAGAAGATGCAGTCAGGTACATAAATATTAGGGATAAGACAAAACGATATGATAAGACTTTTCGGATTCCCACTTTTCCAGAACATTTCTTTTTAGCATCATTGAATGTTGATTCGTCCCCTTTTCATTTTCTATCAGAATATTTTAATGGTAAAACACCAGCTCAGATCAAAGATATACTTTTCCCACTGATAGATCAAGCTAGGCGAGCTTTTTGGAATTTTTCAAAAAAGAAGAAACATAATTCTTACACTAAAGAAGAAAAAGCACAGGCCATTGCTCTAGTTATTAAAAGAGAGAAAGAGATAGGAGTACTTAAGAAAGCCGTTGCAGAAATAGCAGTGCTAAAAAAGATTCCTTTCAATACTCTGAATACTTTGGTTCGAAAATATAAAAAAGAACATAAATTATCTAAGAGCCAAAAAACTTATTCTGAAGCAGAAAAAGAAGAAGCCATTCGTTTAGTTATTGAAAGAGAGAAAGAGATAGGACTTCTAAAAACTATAGTAGAAGTAGCAGAGGAAAAAAATATTCCTCACAGAACTCTAGGTAATTGGATTACAGCATATAGAAAAAAACATAAATTATCTAAGCTTCCTACTTACTCTGAAGCAGAAAAAACAGAGGCCATTAATCTAGTAATTGAAAGGAGTAAAGAGATAGGAGTTGAGAAGACTATTGTAGAGGTAGCAGAGAAAAAAAATATTTCTCACGGGACTTTGAATGATTGGGTTTATAAATATAAAAGAGATCATAAATTATCTAAAAGTCCAAAAAAGTATTCTGAAGCAGAAAAAGAGGAGGCCGTTGCTCTAGTTATTAAAAGAGAAAAAGAGATAGGAATAATCAAAGCCGTTACAGAAGTAGCAAAGCAGAGAAATATTCATTCCGGAACTCTATATAATTGGGTTAAAGCATATAAAAAGAAACACAAATTATCTAAGAGCAAAAAAACTTATTCTGAAAAAGAAAAAGCACAGGCCATTGCTCTAGTTATTAAAAGAGAGAAAGAGATAGGAGTACTTAAGAAAGCCGTTGCAGAAATAGCAGAGCTAAAAAATATTCCTGTCAACACTCTGAGTAATTGGGTTTTTAAACATAAAAAAGATCATAAATTATCTAAGAACCAGAAAAAGTATTCTGAAGCAGAAAAAGAGGAGGCCATTGCTCTAGTTGTTAAAAGAGAGAAAGAAGTAAAAATTAGCAAAGCTATTGTAGAAGTAGCAGAGCAAACAGGGATTCCTGTCGGCACTCTGACTCATTGGTTTTATACATATAAGAAAAACAATAATTGATTGCTTCACTAAAAGTGGTCAGGCTTTCTAGGCGATGAGCATTTTGTCAAAGGCGGAAGCCTTTGCGGTCATTGTCCAAAAATGGCCAGAGGCCAGTTCACTTTGAGTGAAACTAACTCCCTAACCCCACCCCCCCACCCTTCGATTCTGCTTTTCTATTTGTATGTTTTTTATGAGTGGAATGCGAAGGCAGGCTTCCGAAGTCCTCAACCTTCGCTTGCTTTTTTGGAGCAAGCAGGCTACGATAAAGAAACTTTTTCCTTAACATGGTGTTAAGAAATGAGGAGATCCTCCCTACTAAAAGTGGTCAAGCTTTCTAGGCGATGACCATTTTATCGATGGCGAAAGCCATCGTGGTCATCGCCAGAAAGTGGCCAGAGGCCAGACCACTTTTAGTGAAACAACTCCTCCAGCCTACCTTCGCATCCCACTCATAATATTTATTTTTTGAAAGTTACGCAGAATCTAAAAAGAATAAAAAAAACAAAAAAACGAATGTCTTGTTTCCTTAACATGGTGTTGATCTGGGATCCCGGGATCCGGGATCAAAATGAACTTTTTCCTTAACATGGTGTTCATCCGGGATCTGTGATCCGGCAACCCGGGATCAGAAGGAACTGTTTCCTTAACATGTAGTCAAAAAACAAAGGGTTCCTCCCTACTAAAAGTGGTCAGGCTTTCTAGGTGATGACCATTTTATCGACGTGAAGTAAACATCTTGTTTCCTTAACATCGTGTAAAGAGACAAGAGGATTCTTCCTACTAAAAATAAACGGATTTTTGAGGCAATCAGCCTTTGATCGACGGCGATAAGCCGTCGGGCTAACTGGTATTAAAAGGATATTTTCCTTAACATGGTGTCAAAAAATGAGGATATCCTCCTTCCTAAAATTGAACAAGCTTTTGAGGCAGTTAGCCTTTGATCGACGGCGAGAGCCGTCGGGCTAACTGCCCAAAAGTAGCCAGAGGCTAGTTCAATTTTAGGGAAACAGCGGTGTGGCTCATTTTGAGTGAAAAAGACCACTCCTCTTAAATAATAAAAAAACAAAAAATGGAGTTCCCATAATAGCTGTGATACTCCCTGTAGGTAAACTGGTCGTTCCACCTAAAAGTCTTCCTATAATATCAGCACTTAAGAAAAACACAGCACCTAAAATAGCAGAAAAAACAAGATTTGTTAGATGCCGTGAGGTCTTCAGAGCCAAACGGCTAATATGTGGACAGATCAACCCTACGAAACCAATTAATCCACAAATAGATACAGATAGAGAAGTCAATAAGGTCACCACTACTATAAGAGATCTTTCTAGTTTTTTAGAAGAATGCAAAGGCCTTGTTGTTCTGTCATCAATTAAAAACATATCTAATCGAGAGGCAGACCTTAAACCCCACAAAAGGCATAGCAGTAAAGCTAGACAACTTAAATACCAAAAGCGATCTCTTTCTGTTCCAGACTGTCCAATCATCCAAAAAAGGGCTGTTTGGAGCTTGGTAGGTGTCATAAGACTTACAGCAAGAGTCACAATAGCTCCACATAAAAAAGAAAGCATCACACCTAGTAAAATGAGGCTTTGTTTTTGTCTAAAATACTTACGCAATTGGAATATTAAAAATGCCGATCCCCAACAACCTAAAAAAGATCCTAAAAATATCTTCCAACCCATAACTAAAAACAATACAGCTCCTAAGCTAGACCCTCCAGAAAGCCCTAGTGTATAGGGTTCTGCTAAAGGATTTTTTAAAAATGATTGTAATAGAAGTCCTGATATAGCAAGGCTCCCACCTACAAAAATACACACTAATGTTCTTGTCAATCGAAGATCAAAAAGAATCATTTGTTCTGTGGGGCTTAAGTTTCTTGTGAAAATATCAAAAAACCTCACATCACTTGGACCAATATCTAAGGAAAATAAAAAAAGAAATACCAAAAAAAGAAGGCCTAACTTATTGTACATGTTATCCTCCTTTTTTATATAGGTTTTGTATTGAGCATTTGATAATGATGACGATGACAAATCTTATCAATAGCCTGTTTGTCATCAGTCCAAATCATGACACAACCTCCGCCACCAGCTCCACAAATTTTCATGGCTGTATCAGAAGGCATAACTTCACGAAGCTTATTTATTTGAGGGCTACTAAAAACCTCTGAAAGAGACAACCTAGCAGTTAGTTCTTCATCTAACAAAAATTTTATGTCTTGTTCTAAGCTTTGATTAAGTAAAGATGAACGCATATTTTGAGCTACTTCGGCTATTTGTTCTAAAGCCTTTCGAGTTTGGATATCACCATCAATAAAATTTTTTAAGACTTTCCAGTTGTTCAATCCTGAATGATGCGGTTGGCCTGTATAAATAAACAAGCATTTTTCTTTAATGATCTGAGGTGTTTTGAAGTGTTGATAAGTCATGCCATTCCAATGATAAGAAATAATCACTATTCCTGTTTTAAGTATCGGTATAAAGTAATCTTGTGTCCCTGTAGGTTGACCTAAAAAACTCGCTTCTATGTTGTGAGCTAACTGTACACGGGATAAAATATCTTGTTTACGATGAAGAGCTTTTTCAAAAGCTTCTAAAAGAGCTATAAGCAAACTAGAGCTACCTCCTAAACCACCACCCACAGGGCTTCTGCAATGAATCTTAAGATCAAAACCAAAGTCAGGTTTGAAATGTTGTAAAACTTTTTTGATAAGAGATATCTCTGAATCACGTGAATTTAAAAAATTATTCAGTGAAGAAAACTTTTTTTGATATTGCCAATCAGCAAGATCAAGAAAAATCCGAGAATGACTAGGATATGTTTTAAGAGTCACTTGGCTGTTTAAATCTATGGCAAAGTTAATTGTGTAGGCCTGGTTGAAGAAGGTATAGAGAGGCCAGAGATCAAGGGTTCCACCGGCAAGATCAACTCGTGTAGGGCAAGTAGTCATAATTCTCATACAAATATTTTCCTTTCAAGAGTAAAACAGTTATATTATTTAGATTTCATGCCACTTTAGTTATTTTAATTTTTGGTTATTTTATCATAAGTATTTAAGTATTTGTCAAAAAGTAAGTAAAACTTACATGATTTGTTTATATTTTTTAAAAAAATACAAAAATATTATGTTTTTGTACTTAAAGTGTGCTAAAAAATAAATATAAATTATAATAAGTACCAACAACCATAAACATAAATAGAGGTGATACTATGACAATGAATACAACCATACAAACAAAAACAATGGTTTTTTTGACCATCTTGCTATTTTCGTTGACCAGTCATTTAACTTGGGCAGGCGTGCATTCAACCCTTCAAACAGGTGAAGTTACCAATCGCCTTAAAATGAATATTTCTTCATACTTGATCAATAGAGAAGGTTCTGCTGGTTTGGATATTGAAGGTTTAGCTATTATGGGTCACGTGGAAATTCCTTATACTGAAAGTTCTTCATGGAGACTAGGTATTGGTAAGGGTAATTTTGATGTGCAACTAGATGGTAGTTGGAAATGGATCCCTATTCCTGATCACAATAATCAACCTGCTATAGGCACACTTTTAGGAATGACTTATATTCATTGTTCTACTTGTGTTGAGGCCCCATACGAGATGGGCTTGTATGCTCAACCTATCATCTCTAAAACCTTTAGAACGAATTTTGGAAGTTTCAATACATATACAGGTCCTATGATGGCTATTATGTTTCACGAAAGCAATCTATGGTATCCTATCAGATTTGCTGCTGGTTCAGAGCTAACTTTAAATAACTTACAGAGTTTAGGGTTTATGCTAGAAGGTTCTCTTAACATTAGCAACAGTACCAATGCTGTTGCACTGGGCATTAATTACTTATTTTAAATGTTTGTTGTAAATGAGGCTAAATGAGGCTATTGGAATTAAATACATTTTCTCAAACTTTTAGCTCCTTCCTTTTCCCCTTATTTGAATAGTCACAAGGACTTAGATGACATCATATAAATATTTATTATTATTAAGAGGCTGCCATCTGATGATCTGGAGATGTGATACACCTTAAAATAGTCTTTACAAAAGCATCTTCTGTTTGCTGATTATAATGTAGCTTTTGAGTTGACTTTAGTCCATCTAAGCAATCTTGATAGTCTTTTAAGGCACTTTGATATGGATAGACAGGGGAGTGAGGTAAATGCTCTTGTGGATCATCTTTTTGAAATGGTAAAAGTTGATAAGTGAAAAGGTCTTCTTCTCTAAATGGAGTAAGTGATTTGTCTTCAAACTGGACATTATAATGAGGTAAAATACCTACAATGTGATTGCTTCTTCTCGATGGGAAAAAAAATTGTGCGAACTTTTTATAGTGAATTAAATTAGGATATTGAGGATATTGAAACAGGCTTCCATGTAATAAAGTTCCTTTACCATAAGAGCGTTCTCCAATAAGAATTCCTCGATTGTGATCTCCTAAAATACCTGCCACAATTTCAGAAGAACTGGCAGTACCGGCGTTGATAAAAACAAATAGGGGAAGGTCTGTCAATTGTGGAAAAACAGAAAAATGAAATTCTGATGGTTGTAGTTGATTAAAAGGACGTATTTCTAGCAAGAGCCGGTCCTTTGGCAAAAAAAGATCAGCAGTACAGAGGGCTTCTTCTATGAGTCCACCAGGATTGCCCCTTAAGTCAATAATTAACCCTGTTACTTGGGAATCTTGTTGAATTTCATCGATGGATTTTGCAACATCTGCACATGTGTTGAGTTTATAAAAGCTAGATATACGGATAAGAGCGTATTTTTTGTCATTGTCTTTAATGTACTCTGTCCTTACATTATCAACTTTAATAACTTGTTTATTGACTGCAAAATGTTGTTTGGTTCCTTGTCTAAGAATTTCTAAATGCACTGTTTTTGCAGGAACATTATCTATAACTTGAGAGACTTCTGAAAAATGTATTTGAGAGACATCTTCATTTTGCACCTTAGAAATAATATCACCAGGCTTAAGCCCTACTTGAAAAGCAGGGCTACCATCTAATACACGTTTGATGATCAGATGCTTTTGTAATTGAAATAAAATGATTCCTACACCACTAAATTCTTCGTGGGAGACCTGACTATGATCTTTAATTAAACTTAAAGGGATGATATGGGCATGAGGTGATTCTGTGATAGCTAAATAACTATTGATGGCTTGAGCAATAAGTCTTTTTGTATGGAATCTTTTGAGTGTTCCTCTTAAAAGATATGTCAACAAACTCTTACTTAACAAGCTTTTTGATGTGGCCTCATAACGCTCAATGGTTTCTGTTAATATTTGTTCAAAATCAATTTTATTTTTTTGAGTTTGATGATAAAGTTTTTTCCATTTTGCAAGCTTATCTGACATAGATAGTTTGAAATCATTTAAAACTTCAGAAATATCTTGAAATCTTTTTTCAGGGGTAGACATTATATTTATATCTGAAAGATAAGAAATACCTTGATTGATCTTAGAAGATGGAAACAAAAGATGAATTTCTTGATCAGAAGCAAGGGTGAGCAATGAAGAGAGGGCATGCATACAACCTAAAAAATTAAGAGACTTTTCATAACAGGAATCTTGATTGACCATAGAATGTAGGGTAGATAGTGTAAGGCTTGTTTGGCTCCAATAGCTTTGAGACCTTTTAACATTGTCCTTTGATACTTGATGAGATGGTATAATCAAAAACAGCAATAGACAATTGATACGAGTGAGAGATAAGAACGCATCGGAAAAATCATCTTGAAGAAAGTTTTTGAAGCTTTTTTTATAGGTATGCCATTTTATTTTTAAAATACTATTTAAAATAGTATTTTTAAAATAAGAAAGTGTTTTAAAATAAATATTTTTCACAATTTTATCCTTTTATCCTTAGTTTGATATTTATATGTTTTAGTTATAAAAACCTATCTTAACAGACTTTTCAAGTTTTTTGTGAAAAATTAAGCAATTTTGAAAAATTTACATAGTATGACTGATTATCCGGCAGTATTTATCGTTGATCAAAGGCTGATCTGTTTCACTCAAAATGAGCCACACCTCTGGTGTGTTTTTGGGCATTGCTCTGACAGCTGTCGCTGTCTAAAAAGAGCAATGCCGCAAAAAACTGCTCATTTTGAGTAGGGAGGATCTCTTCGTTTTTTGACTACATGTTAAGGAAAAAGTTCCTTCATCAAGGCTGGCTACCTCAAAAGTCTGTTTACTTTTAGTAGGAAGGATCCTTTCCTCTTTTGACACGATGTTAAGGAAAAAGATTTCCTTCTGATGTTTGCTCTGACAGCTGTCGCTGTCTAAAAAGAGCAATGCCGCAAAAAACTGCTCATTTTGAGTAGGGAGGATCTCTTCGTTTTTTGACTACATGTTAAGGAAAAAGTTCCTTCATCAAGGCTGGCTACCTCAAAAGTCTGTTTACTTTTAGTAGGAAGGATCCTTTCCTCTTTTGACACGATGTTAAGGAAAAAGATTTCCTTCTGATGCCGGTTGCCGGATCCCGGATCCCAGATCCCTGATTCCGGATCCTGGATCCTGGTATTTTCACTATTGTTCTTTTTTAGCTTTTAAAATCACATCTTGGAGTTCTTTAGCGAGGATATCTCGCAGTTGACTAAGTGTGGCTTTTTTGTAAGATAGACCTGATTTTTTAATTAAGGTTTTTAATTCAGACCGGATAAGGTGTTCTGGAAGTTCGGTGTGTTGAATAAGTGTCTCAAGCATGTTTTTGTTCATAATTTTCACCATGTATAAAAATAGAATAGCAGAGCTTATTAGATGTTTCATATCATCTTATTAAAACTAGACAGATGTTTTATTTTTCATTGATTTTTTGTAAAGAGAGCAGTAAAATAACGGATGGAGAGGTGGCTGAGCGGTTGAAAGCAACAGTCTTGAAAACTGTCAAACGTGCAAGCGTTTCGGGGGTTCGAATCCCTCCCTCTCTGCCAAATTTTCAATAAATTTCTAAGGATATTTTTATTTTCGAATAAGGCTAAGAAGTCAAAGAGAAACTATGTGACGATGACAATCTTATAATCACTGATCATCTGCGAGGCAAGCTGCTTTGCAGGTTGCCCATGTAACGACTTCGGGGGTTCGAATCCCTCCCTCTCTGCCAAATTTTCAATAAATTTCTAAGGATGGTGGTCTGACCAGGACTCGAACCTGGAACCCCCTGCTTAGAAGGCAGGTGCTCTATCCGATTGAGCTACCAGACCATTTATAGCTATAGAACTTTATTTTAGTAATAAGGAAATTATTTGAAACTATATTACTATATTACTACTGTTTCCTTAACATGTTGTCAAGAAACGAGGAGGTCCTCCCTACTCAAAGTGAACAAGCTTTCTAGGTTGCCAGCCTTGATGAAGGAACTTTTTCCTTAACATCCTGTTAAGAAATGAAGGGATTCTCTCTACTAAAAGTGGTCAAGCTTTCTAGGTTGCCAGCCTTGATGAAGGAACTTTTTCCTTAACATGAAGTAAAAAAATGAAGGGATCCTCCTTACTCAAAGTGAACAGGCTTTCTAGGTTGCCAGCATTTGAGAAGGCGATAGCCTTCGGCTGGCAACCAGAAAGTGGCCAGAGGCCAGTTCACTTTGAGTGAACCAACTAACTTCCTACTAAAAGTAAACGGACTTTTGAGGTAGCCAGCCTTGATAAAGGAACTTTTTCCTTAACATCGTGTTAAAAGAGGAAAGGATCCTTCCTACTAAAAGTGGTCAGGCTTTCTAGGTTGCCAGCCTTGATGAAGGAACTTTTTCCTTAACATCCTGTTAAGAAATGAAGGGATTCTCTCTACTAAAAGTGGTCAAGCTTTCTAGGCGATGACCATTTTGTCAAAGGCGTAAGCCTTTGCGGTCATCGCCAGAAAGTGACCAGAGGTCAGACCACTTTTAGTGAAACAACTCCCTCCTTACTCAAAGTGAACAGGCTTTCTAGGTTGCCAGCCTTGATGAAGGAACTTTTTCCTTAACATGTGGTCAAGAGACGAAGAGATCCTCCTTACTAAAATTGAACAGGCTTTTGAGGCAGTTAGCCTTTGATCGACGGCGGTAGCCGTCGGGCTAACTGCCCAAAAGTGACCAGAGGTCAGTTCAATTTTAGGGAAACAGAGGTCAGTTCAATTTTAGGGAAACAGAGGTCAGTTCACTTTGAGTGAAACAGAAGTCAGCTCTTTTTCTGTTAAAATCCAATCCATAAGTACGTCGTTTTCCTCATGAGGAAGGTCTTTAAGATAAATTTGTTGAGAGAAGATAAGGGCTATTTTTGTGCCTTTAAATTTACAGAGTGTTCTGTCATAATAACCCTTGCCATACCCTAACCTATGCCCATTGAGATCAACAGTAAGGGCAGGACAAAAGATAGCTCTGATGTCACTGAGAGGAATGACTTGTGAAGCTGTATCAGATGGTTCTTTGATTCCCCATTTATTTTCTTTCCAAATATTTTGTGGATCTAATCGCTGATGAAACTCTAAAAGACTGTCTTTGATTTTAGGATAAACCCATTTAAGATGACTATACATTTGTTCAAGAGCAAGTGGATTAAATTCTGAATGAATGGGACAGTAGGATCCAAAAAAACCAGATTCATCTTTTAAAAAAGAAATATATTTTAATGCTTTTTTTTCAGTTAAAAACTTCTCTTCTAATGTAGAGAATAAATTATTTCTCAAATTTATAAATTGTTTACGTAGATGCTTTTTTTGCAGATATAGATGATTTTGAGAAGATAGCTTTGTTGATTTTTTAGACATGAGGGGTTTTAAGGTCAGATAGAATAGCTTGAACTTTATTTTCAATTTGATCCAGTTCAGAAAGAGTATGTTTTTTTAAAAGGATATGATCTTCTGCAATATTGAGCGCTGTTAATATTGCTGCCATTTGAAAGGAGCCACTTTTCATGGAATCACGTGCTTTTGTGAATTTTTGATTCACATAATTGGCTAACTGCTTGATTGTTTCTTCATTATATGATGATTTTAATTTAAGGTTCATTCCGCCTACATTTATTGTAAAGAATTCTTTTTTGACTTGGTTATTTGTAATATTTTTATTGATACTCATAATTAAACTCCTTAACAACGGATGCATCAGAAAGCACATAAACATCTACATTGACATATAATGGTTATAAATTTTAGTTGTGTTCTAGGCGTCCGTTTGTTCTATATTTGTTTTACATAAATCGCTACTATTCATAAATATTTAAACAATTATCAATCAAGAAGTACAATGCTGTTTTCATTATCATATATAATTTTGTTTCTTGATCCATTGAGTTTACAGTTATGGTATTTACCATACCTGGTTTTATTATATAGTTTTTTAAAATGCCTGCCAAGTGTTTTATCTTATAAAAAATAGATTGCATGGCCAATCTAAAATATTTGTGATCTGCCATAGTTTAAAAATATGCTAAGGGTTTATATGAAATATTCTCTTAATATGGTGTTGATCCTGGATCCGGGACCCGGCAACAGGGATCCGGCAAACGGGCATCAGGTCTTAAAAATGACCTTTTTCCTTAACATGTAGTTAAGAGACGAAAGGATCCACCCCTACTCAAAATAAATGGATTTTCTAGGCAGTTAGCCTTTGATCAACGGCGATAAGCCGTTGGGCTAACCATTAGAAGGATGTTTTCCTTAACATGATGTTAAGAAATGAAAGGGTCCTTTTCCCGGGATCTGGGATCTGGCAACCCGGCATCAAAAAGAACTCTTTTTCCTTAACATGTAGTTAAGAGACGAGGAGATCCTCCCCTACTAAAAGTAAACGGACTTTTGAGGTTGCCAGCATTTAAGAAGGCGAAAGCCTTCGGCTGGCAACCCAAAAGTGACCAGAGGTCAGTTTACTTTTAGTGAAAATCAAATGAGGCAATGACCATTTTGCCAATGGCAAAAAAAGTGAAATAAATATCTTGTTTCCTTAACATCGTGTAAAGAGACAAAGATATCCTCATTACTCAAAGTGAACAGGCTTTTGAGACAATGACCATTTTGTCAAAGGCGAAAGCCTTTGCGGTCATTGTCCAAAAGTGGCCAGAGGCCAGTTCACTTTGAGTGAACCAACGACATTGCTCTTTTTAGACAGCGATAGCTGTCAGAGCAATGTCCAAAAGTAGCCAGAGGCTAGTTTACTTTTAGTGAAACAATGCCTCAAAGTTGACCTTCCATTTCTCTGAAATGGGCTTAACCTGGTGGGTTTATGCAATTAGAGGTAGAAGATTCAAGGAAGGGAAACTTTGAGGGGGACAATTCATGTATCTCTGAAAGAGGTACGTACGGGTAGATGAGGATCATCGAAGTTAGATAATAATGGGTCCAAATGGTGGAGGTGCGGGGAGTTGAACCCCGGTCCGCAAGTGATTCCTCTTAAAGCGACTACATGCTTAGTTTGTATTTTAGAATCTTTAGAGGTCTTCTACAAACAAACTACCTCTAAGATGACCTGCCAGTGAAATCTCGGTTTTTGTGCTGGTAAGTCGCCCACAAAAACCACAGGTTGCTAAAGTGACAATTCTTAAAAGCCTGCAACCAAAAACTTTTAGAATCGGCTACATCATTCTATGCAGCAAGTGCGTAATCGTTGCCAATTACAAAAAGTGAGTCTTTTTAACGAGGTCACTCTCCCCGGCATGCTCTTTAAGCCTCATAACCCACGTCGAAGCCAAAATCACCCCCTATGTTAATATAATTATTTTAATATTTTCTGTCTGTCTCTGTCAAGTTAAATATATTTTTCTTAGATTTTCTACACAAAAATTGCATTTTTACTTTTTTTGTCTAATGAACTTTTTCCTTAACATTTCACTCAAAATGAACTGGCCTCTGGTCACTTTTACTGAAACAAATGAAACACCATGATATAACTTGCTTTTGAATAAAAAATATAGAATAGTGATTTATGCCAATCAAAGCATTAAAAACAGCTAAGTAAGAGAAAGCTTTAAACAATAAAATAAGGCTACAAATAAATTATGTTCAATGAACTAGAAAACGTACAAACACGCTTTGCATCTATCAATGAACGCTTACAAGATCCAACAGTGATAAAAGATCAAAAGCTCTATAGAGATCTTATGAAGGAGCATTCTGATCTTGAAGAAATCATCAATATTTATCAACAATATAAAAAAGTGCAAGAAGGAATCCACACTCACAATCAAATGCTCAAAAAAGAATCCGATCAAGAGCTTCTCACTTTAATTAAAGAAGAATTAGATCAACTATATAAACAATCAGAAGATTATACTCAAAAGCTAAAGTTATTGCTTTTGCCTAAAGACCCTAAGGACAATAAAAACGTTATTTTTGAAATAAGAGCTGGTGCTGGAGGAGATGAAGCTAGTTTATTTGCAGAGGAGCTTTTCCGTGCTTATAGTCTTTATGCTTCACAACAAAATTGGAAATCAGAAATTTTATCCACATCAGAAGGCAATGCTGGAGGTTATAAAGAAGTCATTGCTATGATGAGTGGTCAAAAGGTGTACAGTAAGTTAAAATATGAAAGTGGTGTTCATCGTGTGCAGAGGGTTCCTAAGACAGAAAGCCAAGGCCGTATCCATACCTCCACAGTGACAGTGGTGGTGTTAGCAGAAGCAGATGAGGTAGATATCCACATTGACCAAAACGATATACGCACAGATGTTTATCGTTCTAGCGGAAGTGGAGGGCAACATGTCAACACAACAGATTCAGCTGTGAGGATCACACATATTCCAACGGGCTTGGTTGTTTCTTGTCAAGATGAGAAATCACAACTGAAGAATAAAAACAAAGCTATGAAAGTTCTAAGAGCTAGACTCTTAGACATGCAACAAGCACAGGCTAAACAAAAAGCTTCTGATCAAAGACTTGCACAAATTGGAACAGGAGATAGGTCAGAACGTATCAGGACTTATAATTTCCCTCAATCACGTGTCACCGATCACCGCATTGGATTAACAACACACACATTAAATCAAATTATGAACGGCCAGCTCACAGAGATCATAGACGCAGCAACTGCTTATTTTCAAGCACAGCAACTTCTACAAAAGAAGATGTAATCCTTTAGTAGCAAAAGCTTGTCTGATAATGTTGGCATATTTCCCATTGAATTTTTGACGTTCTAAATTTAAAATTTTTACCCCGACTGTTTCAAACGTATCATCACCAGAGATCACAGGCAGATGATCTGAAAAGAGCTGTAAAATTTCATCTTCATTGGTCAATGAGTTTTTATAAATATCCCACCAGATACCAGCATAAACATTACCCATGATATGAATTTCACCTCTTAGCTCATGGTTAATCCCACAGCTATTATATATAGCAATAGCTGTTTGCTCTCTTATAGAATCTATATGTCTATTTGTACAAATGCCTAAGCCTCTCTCTAAGTTATTGCTGACGCCTTCACCAACGGAAGGAGGTATCTCATGGGCTGGGGAGGATAGAGATGAGAAGATCACAAGGGAATGAAAGTCAGCTTGACCTTCATTAATAGCTTTAAAACAACCTTTATAACTACGACAACAAAGAGTGCTATCATCATAGCAAATTTTATGTGTTCCATGATCTTGCGTATTCCGGTGAGGGTTAGAATAATAAAAAGAGGCATGAGCTGCTTCATGCAAAATAATATCTCCACTCATTGCAGCAGCAATACGACCTTCTAAAGTAAAATAACCTAAGGCAATTGTGCCTGAACCCTCCTCTGAATAATCAAAATAAGCATCATTTTCTAATGAAGTACGCAATGCATAAACTTGTATGTTTTTATTTTCTGCATACCATCTTCCTGCTTTCTCTTGCATATAACTCATCTGGTACATAAGCCAATAATAGGTCATCACTTGTGCCAATTGATGATGAGGATCGTTAGCATACTCAAACTTCCATGTTCCATTTGCATCAGCTTGAACCCTTGGAACAGCTTGACCTTCATTTTGCCAGTCTATTTTGACATTGTAGGTAAGATTTTTTAGATATCTATCTGTTATACCTACAAGATTCACCCCATACGTTTGTAAAGAAGACAAATCGGTATCGAAAGTGATAGGGGGATAAAATGAGGCTTGATTTTGGGCGACTGGATTTTTCAAAAAAATACAGGCATTGTAATTTGATGAGGTCATACAGCTAGGGTCTAAAACCCCTTCTGACACAGGGATACTAGCTCTAAAAAGTCTGTCAGGTAATACAAATGAGTCGTTAGAGATATCGTTTAAATTGCAATTTTGATAAGCAATCAAAAAAAAGGGTAATAAAATGACTATAATAAGTGGGATGAACTTATGGAATCTTCTTTGAGCTTTGATCATCATTTGCTAAACCTTTAAAATTACTGTATTATTTTCAAAGTGACTCATTTTGAGAAAAGGATTTTTAGAGCTTACTCTCTGTTTATTCAATCGGCTTAAAATAAGAATAAATTAAGGATTTTTACTGTTAAATAAAAAAAATTAGCAATTAGCACCTCGTCAGTTTTTCTAATAATGATCCTCAGCAGATAGAATAAGGCTTACTCAGTATGGCCGTTATAGCTTGCAAACACTAAAGCCGTATAGCCATCTTTGTCTTGAAGATTGACGTTCGCACCATATTCTATCAATAACCTTATAATATCTATACGGAAGTTGTTTGAATAACTAAAATAACTAGCTCTAATTAAAGCCGTCCAGCCGTCATTTTCTCTTTGATAATTGACGTCCACACCTTTTTCTAGCAATTCCCTTACCGATCTATGGCTACCGAAAACAACGCGATTTAATAAGTCATTATTGAGTAATTCCCTCTCACTTTGATTTGGCATAAGGCTTTCAGAATAAGCCCATAGAGAACCACTAGAAAAAAGCAAAGCAATAAATAAGATAAAAATATATTTTTTCATTTGTACTTCTCCTTCTTTTTCTTCTTTGAATTAATTAATTTTTGATTTTATAACATCACACATCTAAAAAGTCAAGCCCTATTTATTTTCACTAAAAATAAACCAGCCGTTGGTTCACTGAAAGTGGTCTGACCTCTGGTCACTTTGAGGGAAACAACGCACGTATTTCTAAAAGAGGTACGTACGGGTAGATGAGGATCACCGAAGTTAGATAATCATAGGACCGAAGAAGGTAAGATGTTTAAAAACAAGGTTAGACAGTAGCCTCCCTTTTCGAGTTAATACCAATGTCAATGTCAATTCCATCTGTAATTTTTGATCTCTCTCATAATAATCATCATCATCATAAAAAAGCTTTAAATCATCAGACTGTTGGATATCCTGACGCATAGGCATAGCATGAGGAGAACATTTAAAATGCATTAAACCTCTTTCTTTTAATACCTTACACCTATTAAGGACAATACCTCCAACCTGTGGGCCATATTTATTCACAAGGCTTTGATAACTTAATCCCTTAATTTTTCTTAATTGTGTATGGCAAAAATCTGTTAAAGACTGATGCATGAAAAGCTCTTCTCTATCTTTTTCTGGCTTTGCCTTATAAAAGCTTTTTTCTAAATTTAAATCTTCAACCCAAGTTTTATATTCAGACATCCTCCTAGGATTCCAAAATCTTACACCCCACTTTGATGGTACATCTGGAGCTTTTAAGTAAGAATGAGATGATAAACCCAAACCTAAATAAGCATGATCATTCCAATAAAGTAAATTGTGTTTGCTTTCAAATCCTACCTTTGCATAATTAGAAAGTTCATAACGAGAAAAATGATCCATTGTTAAGCTATCCTCCACACATTCCAACATTTCTACTTGTTCTGCTTCAGAAGGTCGATGAGCATAAAGTTTATTGCCAGGATTTACCTCTAAAAGATATGTGCTAATATGAGATGGTGAAAAACTTAAAAAAGTCTTTATATCTTCTTGTAAATCTTTTAAACTTTGTCTGGGCAAGCCAAAAAGCAAATCCATAGAAAATACAAACCCTTCCTTACAAACAGCTTCAATTGTTTTTTGAATATCTACAAAACGATGAATACGTCCTATTTGAGATAAAAAATCATTATTGCAAGTTTGTACTCCTAGACTCATACGATTCACTCCATGAGATTTTAAAATAGACAAATCCCCTTCCATTGTTTTAGGATCAACTTCTATAGTGACCTCTTGGACTTGATCAAGGTGAAAACCTGCCTTTGCTATCTCATCAATAAGCCAAACAATCTGATAAGGTTTGAGGACACTAGGCGTTCCTCCTCCAAAATAAATAGAAGTAGGTTTTTTATGACCAAAATGACAACCCATGTAATGTATTTCTTTTTGAAGTAGGTTAAGATAACTTTTTATAAGGTCTTCTTTGACTTTGTATTTTGCAAAATCACAATAAGGACATAACTGAACACAAAAAGGAATATGTATGTACAAACCAAAAGACATAATTTCTTATACTTCAAAATATGACAAATATCAACTTTCAAATGGCATCACTGTTTTACTTGTAGAAAGTCATAAATCTCCTGTGATCTCTGTACAAGCTTGGGTGCATACAGGGAGCCGAAACGAAACAAAAGAAAGTCAAAAAGGCATAACACACTTCATTGAACATCTTCTCTTTAAAACAACAGAAAACTTTAAAGTAGGAGAGATTGCATCTCTTGTAGAAGGAGCAGGTGGGCAACTCAATGCCTATACCACCTACGATCACACTGTTTTTTATATCACCATTGCAAGTCAATATACCTCTATTGCTTTTAAAGCTCTTAGTCAAATGATTGTCTTTCCTACCTTTGAAAGCCAAAGTATTGACGATGAACGCGAAGTGGTTATCGAAGAGATGAAAAGATCAAAAGATAGCCCTCATCATCAGTCTTCGGATTTGATTTTTTCTACAATGTATCAAGGTCATCCTTATAGTTACCCTATTTTAGGTTATGAGAAAAACATTCGCAATCTCACTCCTGATCAAATTGCTCATTATTATCGAACACACTACCACCCTACCAATATCACCCTTGTTATTGCAGGAGACTTTAAAGCTTCCATCATTAAACATATAATTGAAAAATACTTTAAACCTCTTAAAAAACAAAAACCCTTACCACTTAAGCAAGATTCTTTCCATGAACCTAAACATGTCAGCACTTTAAAAGCTCCTTTTGAAGAAACACATATTCATTTAGCTTGGAGGCTATCACCTGATTTCAATAAAGATTTACCAGCTTTAGATGCACTTTCTGTGATCTTAGGACAAGGGCATAGCTCTCGTTTATATAATCAATTAAGAATACAAAATTTATATGTCAATAATGTGAGCTGTTATACCTACACACTTTTAAGTAGTGGACTGTTTGTGATATCTTGTATGTTACCCGAAGATAAAATTCATCCTACCTTAGATATTTTAGCAAAAGAGCTTTTATCTTTATTAACCCAGAGAGTAGATCTCAAAGAACTTCAAAAAGCTAAAACACTTATAGAAAGTGAAGAATATTACGAAATGGAAACAGTCGACGGTCTTTCAGAAAAGTATGGATATTATGAAAGTATGTATGGCGATCCTGATTACTCAAAGACATATCTTGATAAACTGCAATCTTTAAGGTCTCAGGATTTAATACATGCAGCTCAAGCTTACCTTTCTGTAAAAGATTTTTCTCTTTGTGTGATGACCAAAGATCCAGACAAGCATAAAACCAAGCTAGAAAAATGGTTTAAACATTATCAAGATCACATTTGTTCAAAGTTTCTTGCCAAATCAAATAAACAACAACCCCAAAAGTCAGGAGTACAAAAAGTTCAATACACTTCAGGTGTGAGACTGTATATGTATCCATCTTCTCAAACACCTACAGTTAGTTTAGATATAGGCTTTGATGGTGGAGGGCTTGTGGCTGTTCCTTGTGGTCTTATGGGCATTGCAGAGCTTACAAAACGTGTTTGGCCTACAGCAACTAAAGATCACACAGAGGTATCACTTAAAAGTAAGTTGGATCAATTAGCCTCTTTCTTACATGGTTTCACAGGAAGGAACTCTATGGGTTTAAGTTTAACAACTCTGTCATCTTCTTTGAACGAAACTATCACACTTTTAAAAGATGTATTGCAACGTCCTCTTTTCTTAAAAGATATTATTGCAAGAGAAAAAGTAGCTATGCTTAAAAAACTTGAAAAACGTAAAGACGATCCTTTTAGAATAGCTATGAGACTCTTTGAACAGACTTTATTTCAAGATCATCCTTATGGCATAGACCCTTTAGGTCATGCGGACTCATTAGATAAAATTTCTCAAGAAGATATTATCTCTTATTGGAAAAAAGTCCTAAATCCTCAACATCAAGTGATCTCTGTTGTAGGAGATTTTGATCCTCTTTGGATGAAAGAGAAATTTGCAGAAATATTAGAAGCTATCCCTCGAAGTGATACAGATATTTTACATCCTGTATTCAAACCTCTTTCTGAGCCTCAAGAAGTCTTTCATCAAATGAAAGACAAAGCTCAGAGGTCAATTGTATTAGGTTATAAAGGGTTGACCTTACAGGATCCTAGGCGTTTTGCTTTAGAAGTTTTAGAGTCTATTTTATCAGGGCAATCAGGGCGTTTATTCCTGCATTTACGAGATCAAGCTTCTTTAGCATATACAGTCAGCCCCATATCTTTGACCGGGAAGGATGGAGGTTTTTTTGCAACTTATATCGCTTGTCAGCCAGATAAGACAAAGCAAGCTGTTGATATGATCAGATCAGAGCTTCAAAAGCTTTGCAATGAGCTTGTATCAAGTGAGGAGTTAGAAAGAGCAAAGCAATATTTAATAGGTCATCATAATATCGCTCTACAAAAAAATTCTGCTTTGAGTGCAGCTATTTTCTCTAGAGAGATTTATGGACTTTCTTATAAAGAGATATTCAATTATGCCCAGGAGATAAAAAAGATCACAGCAGAGCAAATCTTAGAATTGTCACAAAATTTATTTAAACAGCAACCAGATGTGTTGATCACCTGTGGTCCTTGACTCATCAACATTTGGTTTTTAAATTTCCAAAAAGACAGACTCTGCATAACACAATCTATGGTATGGACTTTAAAAAATAGAAATTTTTTAAAAATATTTCTTACTTTTGTCTTGACTTTATTAACTGGCTTAATAAGACTAAAGCCATACTACTTAAAATGATCTTGGCTTCTAAATTCTAGTCAACTTTTGATGATTTTGATGGATGATTTTTGATGATAGGATATAAAGGAGTTTTAATCATGTCACTTCAAAATGAAAACTACCTCAACCATGGAAAGGGGTTATGGTCTTGGTTGACAACATTAGACCATAAGAGAATTGGTTTGATGTATTTTATTATGATTTCTTTCTTTCTACTTTTAGGTGGAATTTTTGCTCTTTTGATTCGTTTAGAATTGATTGCACCTGGGCAGCAGTTTTTTGATGCGGATACCTACAATCAATTTATGACTTATCACGGAGCCATTATGGTTTTTTTGGTGATTATTCCTGGTATTCCAGCCTTTTTAGGTAATTTTATTTTGCCATTACAGATTGGTGCAAAGGATGTGGCTTTCCCTCGCTTAAATCTTTTAAGTTGGTATCTTTTATTGATTGGGGCTATATTGGCTGTGTCTTCTCTATTTTTTGGAGGTGTAGATACAGGTTGGACTTTTTATACTCCTTATAGTTCATTAAAGTCACAAGGTGGAGTGACCTTTATGACCTTTGGGGCTTTTATTGCAGGTTTTTCATCTGTTTTGACAGGTCTTAACTTTATTGCCACTATTCATAACTTAAGAGTCCCTGGTATGACTTTTCATAATATGCCTTTATTTATATGGAGTTTATATTCAACAGCTATTTTGCAGGTCATTGCCACACCTGTTTTAGGGATCACGCTTTTGTTGTTAGTGATGGAGAAGGCCTTTGGTGTAGGTATTTTTGATGCCTCATTAGGGGGTGACCCTGTGTTATTTCAACACTTCTTTTGGTTTTATTCTCACCCTGCTGTGTACATTATGATTTTACCTGCGATGGGCATTATCAGTGAACTCATTACAACTTTTTCAAGAAAGACTATTTTTGGTTATAAAGCAATTGCTTATTCGAGTGTAGGGATTGCAGGCATTAGTTTTTTTGTGTGGGGTCACCACATGTATGTCAGTGGTCAGTCAGAATTTGCAAACATGATTTTTTCTGTCTTGACTGTTTTAGTAGGAGTACCTACGGCTATTAAAACATTTAATTGGATAGCGACCATGTACAAAGGGTCTATTTTGTTAGCATCGCCCATGCTTTATGCTCTTGGATTTTTATTTATTTTTACAATTGGGGGGTTGACAGGGATTTATCTTGCGACCATTGCCATTGATATGCATTTGCATGATACATATTTTGTTGTAGCTCACTTTCATTATGTGATGGTAGGTGGAACAATTATGTCTTTGATGGGAGGTATTTTGTATTGGTATCCTAAGATGTTTGGAAAGATGCACAATGAATTCTTAGCTAAGATGTCATGGGCTTTTGTGTTTATAGGATTTAATGTGACCTTTTTCCCGCAGTTTATTTTAGGTAATTTAGGTATGCCTCGTCGTTACCATGATTATATTCCTGAATTTGCTAACTTAAACATGATCTCCACAGTGGGATCGTGGATGATTGGCATTGGCTTATTACTTGTACTATTGTGTTTATTGGAAGGATTCTTTTCTGATCGTAAGGCTTTAGCAAACCCTTGGGGAGCTAAGACTTTAGAGTGGCAAACTCCATCCCCTCCACCACATGAAAACTTTGAAAAAACACCAGCTGCACCGCAGGGGCCTTATGAGTATCGTTAAGCCAGCAAAACCTTATCATCATGCTCATCATTTTGACTCTTTAGAGCAGGAGTACCAAACTTCTAAGTTTGGTGTGTGGCTCTTTATGGTCACAGAAATTCTCATGTTTGGTGGTTTATTTGTTGGCTTTGCTATTTTCAATAATATTTATCCTGAGATTTTTGAAGAAGGGGCTACTTTTTTAGATTGGAAAATGGGGGCAATCAATACAGTTGTGCTATTGACAAGCTCTTTGACCATGGCATTGGGTATTCATTATATTCAAGTAGACAAAAGAGACGTTGCTTTGTGGAATTTATTAGCAACAGTAGCTTGTGGCTTGATCTTTATGGTGATCAAGTATTTTGAGTACAATCATAAGTTTCACTTAGGTTTATTTCCTGGGGCAGAGTTTGCTTATGATGGATCTATGGATGCAAAAAACTTAGCTTTATTTTTCAGTTTTTATTTTTGTATGACAGGGTTACATGGAATTCATGTATTAGCAGGGATGAGTTTAATCACGTGGGTAGCTTATCGGCATTGGAGAGGAGATTTTAATCCCCAACACTTTACAGCTGTAGAGGGGGTCGGTCTATTCTGGCATATTGTAGATTTAATTTGGATTTATTTATTTCCATTACTGTATTTAGTGTAAAGTATAAAAAGTTAAAAAATTTATCTGTTAAATGAGGTTTATCATGCAGAAAGCAGGTGGGCATCACATAACGCCTTTTAAGACATATCTTTGGGTTTACTTTTCATTGTTGGTATTGACAGTGGTAACAGTGGCTGCATCCAGAGTCGATTTGGGAGCAAATATCATAAATGTTTCGGTAGCCATGTTGATTGCATCGCTAAAGGCTATGATTGTGATCTTGTGGTTTATGCATCAAAAGTATGAAACAAATTTGAATAGGGTTACTTTTTTCTTAGCTTTTTTGTTTGTATTTGTCTTTTTTATTTTCAGTAGTATAGATGTTTTCACCAGGGATTTTTTAATCAATACTTTCAAAAGTAGCCAATAAACCCTTGTAGCAATGTACAACCTTAGGCGTTGAGTCGCTCTTATTTCAAAATAACCAATAAAATCATTGTAGTAAGTAGCAACATATAGTATATAGGTATAGGTTAAACTTATGAAATTTGGAGGACATGAGACCTTTCACTTAAGAGATCATTGGATTTTCAAAGGTATGAAAATGATCGAAGATTATGGTGATCTATTTGCTCAGCCTGAAAAATCTATAGAAGTTTTAGGCGTGGGAACCAACATGGTCAAATCCATAAAATATTGGCTTAGAGCCACTCAAATGATCACAATACAAAAAGGAAAAGCTATCAAAAGTCCACTTGGAAAGCATTTAAGTTATTTTGATCCTTATTATGATCAATTAGGTTCTGCTTGGATTTTGCATTATTTTTTGTCTTCTAACAAAGAGAATGCTACGACATGGTTTTGGTTCTTTAATAAATTTGGCGTCAGTGAGTTTACAGTAGATTCTATTATTTATCATCTTGAAAACTACTGCAATTCTGTTGGTAAAACGATCAAATTAAGTACTTTGACAAAAGACGTCCATACGCTCTTGAGAATGTATACAAAGCCAGAATTTCATGGCAATAAAACACCTGAAGATATTCATATTTGTCCTTTATCCGGACTTTCTTTAATAAAGAGGCTTTCAAATAATTCTTATAGAGTTGAAGGCCCAGATATTGATGATTTACCCACAGAAATCTTTGGATACACATTGATATACTTTTGGAGGAATCAGTTAGAAGAAATATCAGAGTTTTCTTTTGATGAATTAATGAATAAAGATACTTCACCTGTAAAAATATTTTGTTTAAATTCTGACAAAGTGATTGAGCTTTTAGATAGACTTGTAGAATTATTCCCTAAAACTTTTAGTATAAGTCGTTCTGGCGGTTTTTTTACCATTTCAGTACATCCTTCTGTAGTGGAAAAAAGTATCATAGGTTCTTATTATGCAAAACAATAAACTCAAAACACAAGGTTCACTGTCAAATAGACTGATGATCAAAGTCAAACAAAATATTTCTCGATCAACCAATATGAAAATTGACTTTGAAGACCCTCATTTTTTTAAACATTTCATCTTATCTGAAAAGTTTCAAAATAAATTTGTTTCTATAACAGATTCATTGATTGATCATACATTCAATCAAAAAGTTTACGTGATCTCTGGCACTCCAGGTGTTGGTAAGTCAACTTTTGCTTTATTGATCACTCGGTTACTTTCAAATAAGAATAAACAAAACCTGTTAAAGATTATAGATCAACAAAAACATAATGCATCAAAAAAATTTATAAAAAACTATAACTTAATAAAGGCTCTGACTTACCTTCCTGTTTTTCTCCATGGTGATGAGGGTGAAATTGAAGATGCTTTTTATATGGCACTTAAATCTTCATTTGATTATTTGGGATATGAAAAAGAATTTGAAGAAGTATCTCAAAGTTCTTCTGTGAGGGCTTTAGAAATCATTGATCATTGGGAGAGTCATTATCCTCACAAATACAATGAGATGAAATCTTTTATCCAAGCAAAATGTGAGGATTATAAGGTTTTTCTTAAGTCACTTAAGTACAACAAAAGAAATGCACAAAAGCTATTTGCTCAAGCTTATAAACAAATAACAGGAGGGGCAAGCATGACTTCGTATAGGCATGGTCAAGTGATAGACCTTTATCAAAATGCTTTGACTGTTTTAAAAAAGAAAAAAATAAATGGTATATTTATTGTTTATGATGAGTTTGGTAAATATCTTGAAAGAGGAGTTAAACAACCAAGTGCTTTTGATCTGCAATTTTTGCAAGATATGGCAGAGTCTTGTAATAAAAGCTCAGGTATGCATTTACTTTTGATCACCCATTTACCTATCTCACAATATGCAGTTTATTTACCTACCACAGTTCAAAAAGAATGGACTAAAATTGAAGGACGCTTTTATCAGATGTCATTTAATAGCAGTTATGAATCCAGTTATACTGTTTTAGGTTCTGTTTTTGAATCTAATATACAAAAACAAAGCAAAGTATTTTGGCAAAAACTAAAAGTCTTTGTTGATCAATGGATTTTACAGAACAAATCAACAGGTTGCTTTCCTGACTTATATAGAGTTCAAAAAATAACTCAAGTTGTTATGGGATGTTATCCTTTACATCCTTCTGTGTTGAGTCTACTGCCTTTACTCAGTGAGAAGGTCGCACAAAACGAACGTACATTATTTTCTTTTTTAACACAAAACGAAGAGTTTTCTTTAAATTGGTTTTTAAAAAGAAACACTCTTTTAGATAGTGATATGCACTTTATAGGACCTTATGAGCTTTATTTTTATTTTAAAAATACTATTGCATCTGATATAGGAATAGGTGGAACTTATAGAATAGAACTTATGGCCAGTGAAGTTTTAAACTCATTAGATATTTCTCAGATATGTGAAAAAAATATCATAGCTTTGCTTGCTATTGCAAAAGTCATTAATAACAAATCTATTATAAAGATCACACACTCTTCTTTAAAGAGTCTTTTATATGGTCTACATAAAGATATTGAAATTAATAAAGCAATTAAATATCTTCAACAAAATAAACAAATTATTTTTGACAAGGTTAGAAATGAATTAGTCCTCTTTGAAGGATCTTCCATTGATTTAAAAGAAGAGATAAATAAAGTAAAACAAGGTCATTTGACGACCTCGGGGTATGTTCATCTCTTAAAGAAGCACTTTGGTTTAAGCTTTGTAATCCCTAAAAAGTATAATTTTGCAAATGGAATAACTCGTTATTATAGAGAGAATATAATATCTTTAGAAGAATTAGAAGAACTAGAAAAACTAGAAGAAAAAAATTCAAGTGTTGATTATGCAAAGGAAGACGGCAGGGTTTACTATGTTATAGCATTTACAAATGCTGATATTTCGAAGATTAAAAACAAGCTTTGCAATATATATTTGAAGTCTTGTCTTTTTATTACTATCAATAGACCTCTTGAAATTGAATCAGAGTTATTAGAGCTACAAGCTATTGAAAGTCTTTATTCTCAAAAAGAGATGCTCACTTCAGGACCCCTTGTGAAAAAAGAATTAGATCATTACAGACAGACAGTTAGAGACATTATTAAAAAATCTTTAAAGAAACTTTACTCAAATACACAGAGGGATGTTTCAGGATTTTATCAGGGTAAATGCTTAAATGATCACATCACACAATCTGTTGAAATTTCTGATTTGGTCAGTCACATTTGTGAAAAAGAATATAATAAATATCCCCTGTTTTACAATGAGATGATCAACAAGCATAAGGCGAGTACTCCTGTTATTCAGGGTCGCATTCGCTTAATGCAAGCTTTTGATCGTTGTCATCTCAAGAGGTATGGCATTCAAGGAGGAGGACCTGAATTTGCTCTTTATAAAGCGTTATTAAGATCCAATGCTTTTGAATTTAAAGAAACTTCTGATAAATCAAAGTTATTTTTAGGGTTCAAAAAAGAAAGTGTATTGATTCCATTATTTGAAGATTTTTGTCATTACTTGAAAGCTTCTGAAAAATCACCTATTTTGATAGCTGATTTGATGGATCGATGGAGAAGACCTCCTTTTGGACTACGATTGCCATTGATTCCATTGTACTTAAATTTATTTTCAAGAATGGTTTCTTCTCCGATTAGTTTTTTTCACAATGGTGTCTTTGTTGGGAAAATCGATTTAGAATTATTTGAAAATTTAATGAAGCAACCTAAAAAATACAGTTTAAGAATGATTCATTTAGATGATGAAAAATTATGCTATCTAAAACAGTTGGTTGAAGTGTTTAGTAAGCCTATCCCTTACTTTCAACCTTTGACGGAGTTAAACTTTATAAGTGTAGCAAAAGTGATTTCACAATTTTATTCTTTAGTACCTGTTTATACCAGAAGGCATAAAAATTTAACAACAAGGCAGAAAAAGTTGGTTGCTGTTTTAGATGTATTTAGACAGCCAGAGACTTTTATTCTGGAAGACTTACCTCAAGTTTATACTCAAAAAGCTTATATGCATTTAAATAGAAATGAAAAGAATATTTTTTTGAATAATTTAGCAAATGATTTAGAGCAGATATTTTCTTTATATGTTCACTTGATTGAAAGGATAGCTCAACTGCAAAAGAATGCATTATTAAAGTTAAAAGTCATCAGTGGGTCGAAGGCTTTTGACGAGGTGAAGCAAGGATCACCTTTAGCCTTATATTGGAAAACTCTTTTAAATGAGTTTTCTGACGAGATTGTATCATTCCCTTATAGTGAAAATACTTTGATGTTTGTTAATAGGATATTGCAATTGAGTAAAGATGCAAGCAATCAGTTAGTTGTGGAAAGTTTAGCAGATGCTCTGACAAGGGTTCACCCTAAGAGTTGGAGTGAGAAAGGTGAATCTTTATTTCAATTGAATCTTCAGAGAGCTGTGAGTGAGATAGAGCAGATTTACTACTGGAAGTTAGGTGCCTTTGGTGATTTAGATGGTTTAGGTAGTTTAGGTGGTTTAGGTGGTTTTGAGGGGCAAGTAAAGCAAGTGATGATCTCAAGTTTTGAAAAGTCTGGCAAACTGGCAGTTAGGCAAATGTTAAAGTCAGATGTGTATTTAAAAAAGCATAAAAAGCTTATAGATTCTATTAGCCAGCTTATTGAACATTTAGATGATCATGAAAAGAGTAGTGTTTTATTGGATATTCTAGGTAAAGTAAATAGTGAATCTTTTATACCATCAAAGATTACCCACAAAGCCAATATTGGTAAAAGCTGGGGTTAAGTTTCTTAAGCTATATAACTATATAGATGATTATGAAAAGAGTAGTGTTTTATTGGATATTCTAGGTAAAGTAAATAGTGAATCTTTTTATACCATCAAAGATTACCCACAAAGCCAATATTGGTAAAAGCTGGGGTTAAGTTTCTTAAGCATTATAGCTATCTAGATGATTATGAAAAGAGTAGTGTTTTATTGGATATTCTAGGTAAAGTCAATAGTGAAACTTTTTATACCATCAAAGATTACCCACAAAGCCAACATCGGTAAAGGCTGGGGTTAGTTTTCTTAAGCATTATAGCTATCTAGATGATTATGAAAAGAGTAGTGTTTTATTGGATATTCTAGGTAAAGTCAATAGTGAAACTTTTTATACCATCAAAGATTACCCACAAAGCCAATATCGGTAAAGGCTGGGGTTAGTTTTCTTAAGCACTATAGCTACCTTGAGTCTGATTATTTTACAGTTTATTTTTCTATAAAAATCTCTTATAGATTAAGAAGATATATTATTATGTTTTTAGATTCTATTTCATCTTAAAAGTTGACAGCCTTGATCTATAAGGCTTAGATTGATAGTAACCAAATTATGAATAAGGAGGTATTCATTTTGACATCAACATCTGCAAGCCCTACTTGCCCACTTGGTCAACATCATGTCAATAACCACATTCGTCGTATTGGAAAGGGAAAAGTAACTTATGTATCTGCTCATTGTCGCAGAAATCCTAAAGGTAAAGAAAAATTATTATATGCATCTAATATAAGGCACATTTATAATTCTCGTCTTCAAAAAAATTATCCTAAGTTACCTGCTATTAAGGGTTTTAAAGGATTTCATCAATATGATCCAATGATTCAATTTTGGACTGAGTATTGGAAAGAGAAAGGAAGATTAATAAAAGAGGTAGATCCTTTATTGATTAAGGCGATGATAGCATCTGAGTCAAGTTTTCAACCAGGAGTGAGGACCAGAGACCCTAATAGCACAGCCACAGGGTTAATGCAAATTTTAGATACCACTTTAGGAATTCTAAAAGGATTACCTGATGAGAAAGGTTATATTGAAGTTGATGAATATCCTATTTATTTAGAACCAGATGAGAGATTAGACCCACTTGTGAATATAGCTGCTGGTATCCGTTGGTTAGGTCATAAGATAGAAATACTTCCTCGTAGATACAAGCCCAAGGATATATCTCAACTGATATTTAATGGTGTTAAATATTATCATTCATGGACTTTAGAAGGAGAGAACCATGCCAAGAAAGTTTTTAGGTATTATAATGAAACACTTAAACAATAGTCATAATAGATTAAATATTATGAAGATTCAAAAATGCATGCAAATATTTCTTTTGATGATGACAACGATAGTCTTATTATCATGTAGTCACTTTTTATATCATAAAAATAAAACTAAAACGACTTCAGATAAATTATCACAGAAAGTTTTTGTCGATGACAATGAAAAAACTCAGGAAGCTACAGAACAAGAAGATATCTATAAAATCTATGCTGAAGCTTATAGAGGGGTACGTAAAGAAATTTACTGTACTCCAGAGGACAAGCAAAAAGGTAAAAAAGAACTTGTAGATCACTTACATATTGCTTGTGGACTTACAAAAATTCAACCTACAAAAGATAAAACCCTAGAGATTCAACGTATTGTTTTAGGTATAGAACGTCATAAGAGTTTCAAAGTTCAAATAGGACATCATCTTTTAATTTTAAAGTCTGGTAATAAAGTTTTAAAGAAAATACAAATAGAAAAAGATGGTTATGATCCTTTTTGGTATGAAGTCGCTTTTGTGAAAATTAGAAAAGGTGTTTATTGGTCAGATATCAATAATGATAGTCATCTTGAATTTGCTGTATTAAGGAAAGATACAGGTAAAGCTGTGTATAGAACTGCTGATTTGTATACATTAAAAGATAATTCTTTTCATTTATATGGAAAGGGTAAGTATATATGGTCTATGGGTGGACATGTTTTGCTAAACTGTCCAGATTGTTGGGGAGCTGATCTAGAGGCCTGCAAAAAATGCCTTTAAAGTATAAAAATAAACAGATGTCTTCACCTTTTAGTAATATTAAAATAGAAGCTCATATCGGTAAAAACTGGGGTTAATATTTGACCTTATTCCAAGGATTGCTTAAGATAAGCAATACACTTTAATTCTCAACTATTACAAAAAGGGGCTAAGTTATGGCTGGTTATTTAGATGTGGATAAAAAAGCTCGGCATATTGTGTCTCTGTCGGGTGGGAAGGACTCTACAGCCTTAGCTGTCTATCTTAAAAATAAAATCCCTCACGTAGAATATGTTTTTTGTGATACGGGTTCTGAACTGATTGAGACTTATGAATATCTCGATCGAGTCGAAGCTTATCTAGGCAAACCCATTGTACGCCTCAATAGTGGAAAAGTTTTTGAAGAATATCTCAATAAATACATGAATTATTTACCTTCCCCAATGGCCAGATGGTGTACAGCAGAGATGAAAATTAAACCATACGAAAATTATATTGGCTCTGATAAATGTTATTCTTATATAGGGATCCGAGCTGATGAAAAACGGGAGGGTTATATTTCAAGGTTGCCTAATATTATACCTAAATATCCTTTTAAGGAAGACGGTATTGACCGTGCTGGAGTTTACAAAATCTTAGAAGACTCTGGCCTGGGACTACCAAAGTATTATGAATGGCGTTCAAGGTCAGGATGTTATTTTTGCTTTTTCCAAAGAAGTATTGAGTGGGTTGGATTGCTTGAAAGACATCCAAAGCTTTTTGAAAAAGCAGAGGAGTTTGAACGTATGGGATACAGAGGAGATCAAGTGAAATTTACCTGGGTGAAGGGCAGAACACTTGATTGGATCCGCCAAAACAAAGAGGCTATTAAAAAATCTCATAGAGAAAGAATGGAAAAAGCCTCTCGTAAAACAACTCACAAAAATATCCATGATGTATTTGAAGATGCCGCTAGCTTTGAGTCCTCTACAAAAGCTTGCGATATTTGCCATATATAGTTATTTGAGCCAGTCTTGATAAAGGGTGTCCCATATAGCATTGCCAAGAATCTCACCTCTTTTGTCTACAGCACTTTCACTTAAATGCCCATCTTCTGCCATATCTTTAGTGCCGTAGTCCTCAGTGTCGTATGAGGTGATCTCTTTTAAGATTCCAAGATAAGGTAGTTCATCACTAGGATCATCTTTTAAGCATCTTTTATATTTTTCCTTTTTTTCAATAAATTTGCTATTGCTGACCTGACTGTTAATAAATGGAGGAAGTAAAATCAGATTGCCAATTTGACCTATAGACTTATGGGCTTGAGGGATAATATGCTCCACTGTCCTATAATCATCACCATTCCACTCCTGCCATCTTAGAAATTGCTGTTTGGATTTTTTAAGAGATTTTGTCTCTTGATCAAAATGTTTATTGTGGAAAGCAATAAAAATAAGAAAGCGAGCTAATTTTGGGTTGTTATATATATCTACACCTTTAAAATTTTCAACCCATTTTTTCTTCATTTCATCTTCATTAATATCATCAGTCTTCTTTTTTCCTATATTTTTTTTAATTTTTTCTTTCAGTTTGTTTTTCATTTTATCTTTTAAAGAGATCACTTCATTTATATTAGAGAGTTCTTTGATAAGATCAGCATATTCTTTATCAATACCACCTGTTCCACCACCTGCAATACCTCTCCAAAGCCCTGTAAAGGCAACACAAATTTTCACTACTTCATCTAATTTTTCTGCATTGTCTGTATTGCTTTCTTTAAAATGATATAAAATAGGTAAGGGTCTATCATGTTGAATAGACTTTAAAAAGGCAAAACAGATTTGAGATTCTTCTGTTTTGAATAATTCAGACTGTTCTCTTTTTTCCCACTGATTAAGAATAAATGCATGTAAACAACGCATCTCTTCTAGGAAAGATTGTAATTTATTTTTATCAAATGTATTTTTATTCCCTATAATATCTAGCACCTTTTTTTTATCTCGAAAACTTGAAAATTTATCTTGTTTTAATCCCTCTGTCATAAGATTTAAGAAAAAGAGCAGGCGATCTGTATATTTATTTTGTTTTATTTTTTTTATTTTTCTTTCACTTAGTGTTGTTTCAATAGCACCAAGCTTTTTTGCCTCTGTTTTATTTCTTTTGTGAACCAATGATTTTAAAATTTCAAAAGCTGTTAAAGGCTCTCCTGTAGAATTCAAAGAATTAAATATATCTATAGCATAATCTTCTGCACCAGGACCTTGCACAAGCAAAAGGCAAAATTGACAAGATTTTAAGACATATTCTAATGATTTTATTGGATTTTTACTAATATCATGTTCCTTAAATTGGTCTGATATTTTGTTAAAAGTATCCAGAGTGCTTTTATCTATAGGTGAGTCATAAGGTATGCAATGTAAAATAGATTTTTCTTTTTTAAAATCTTTCAAATCTTCTTTTGAATCTTCTGAAGAAGTACCATTACCATTTTCTCTATAGATTCTATCTTTAGTTAATTTTTCTTTTAGTTCTTCAACTTTCTCTTTATTTTTGCTTAATTGTTCTTTTAAATTATCTCTCTTTTTTAATAATTCTTCGTGTCTTTGTAGTAATTCTTTTTTATCAGTATTAGTAGGGTTTGATTGTCCTATAGATTCTTTAAATATATCTTCCATGCTTTTCTTTAATATATCAACTTCTTCTGTTATGTCTTGTTCGATATTTTTTATTTCTTCAAAAAAAAGTTTTAATAGAAGTAAAAGGGATGTGATTCGCTGTTGACCGTCAATGATTATATAAATATTATCGAGAGATTGTGCTTGAATATCTTTAGCAGCTATAATTGTACCTAGAAAAGCAGCCCTTTGATTTCCTTCTTTAATTTCTGTTATTGTATACTCTTTATTTTCTTTTATGGTATTAAGTAAGTCATTAAAATGATCGGCTTCCCAAGCATAAGGCCTTTGGTAAATAGGAATTTTAAACTTTCCTATTTTCAATAAATCCCCTAAGTTAATGAGTGGGCCTTGAGCTCCCTCCTCCCCTCCAAAAAAATAGATTTTATCTACTGTAGGTGTGTTGATACTCATTATAATTCTCCTCAATTAATCCTTGAATTTTTCAAATGAAATAAATTATAATAAGTATGAAGCATAAATAAAAAACAAAGGCAATAAATAACACGCTGTCACATAGAACATCAAGTCCTTTCAACAAGATGAAGAAAAAACATTTACAAGGGAGCATTTGCGATACAGTTATGATTTACATAGATAATAATGCCAGCACCAGGCTTTCAAAAAGAGTTCAAGATTATGTTCAAAACTCCATGACCTCTGCATTTGCTAATGCTTCCTCAGAACATATCCTCGGTCAAAATCAAAAACAAATCATAGAAGATGACAGAAAGTACATTGCAGAATATCTTAACGTGAGCCAAAAAAATATTTATTTTACTAGTGGTGCAACAGAATCCATTAACAGCATTCTCAATCCTTTGTTTTTTCAAGACCAAGCTATTTCCACTGTGATCACATCTCCCCTAGAACATAAGGCTGTGATCAGTTGTGTGGAAAGACTGAAAAAATACAACATCAAAATACTTCATATTAAGAACGACTCTAATGGTATCCTATCCTTAGATCATCTTAAAGCCACAGTTAAAGCCAATCCTCAATCACTTGTGACTATCCTAGGAGTCAATAACGAAACAGGAGTCTACCAAGATATCAAGCAGATCACAGATATATGTAAGGAGTATGCATGTCTTATACACCTTGACGCTGTTCAGATGTTGGGTAAGGTGCAAGTAGATCTTTTAGACTTAGATGTTGATTACGCGAGTTTTTCTGCTCATAAGATAGGAGGGCTTAAAGGCATAGGAGTTATTTACATTAAAAATCCAGATCAATTTACCCCTTTTATGGTAGGTGGAGGGCAGGAGCAGAATATAAGAAATGGCACTTATAACGTACATGGGATCAAAAGCTTGAGGCTAGCCCTAGAAGATACAAAACAATGGAATATTGTAAAAATGCAAGAATTAAAAGACATCTTTGAAGCTCAAGTGCAGAAGCTTCATTCTGAGATTCGTATCAACTGTAAAGATGCAAATAGAGTTTGCAATACTTCCAATGTTTTTTTTCCAAGCATTCCAGGTCCAGCTCTTCTTTTAAAGTTATCTTTAGAGGATATCTTTATCTCTCAAGGATCTGCTTGTAGTCCAGGGAGTACACAACCTAGTCATGTGATTTGTAGCTTAGGTTTTTCAAAAGATTATGCATCCTCTTGTGTGAGATTTTCTTTTGCATACGAAAATACATTAGAAGAAATAAATCAAACAATAAAAGTTTTAAGCAATCTATATAAGTAGTTGCCTTTGAATACTGTGAATATAATGTAGCCTCTTTAGCTAGTTTTGACTCTGTAATGGTTTACTAAATAAATAATACTTTGTTAAAGATATTCAGCTAGCATTAAATAAAACAACAAAAATAAAAGAACAAATAGTCGGGGTTGCATTTTGTTGCAAGTGTGATAAACTTAAGTAAGATATCAAAGGAAGTAACAAAAGAAGTAATAAAAGGAAGCAACCAAACAACAAGCAACCTTAATAGCAACAGTCTTTAGACGATATTAATATTTTTTTAAAAAAGAGATCAATTTATGAAAACTATTGTATTATTCCGTCACGGTCCACCAGAAGATGCTACAAGTTGGATGCAACAAGGCAAAGAGGAATCCCAACGTCCCTTGACAGAAGATGGTAAAAATATAACTTGGAAAGCTTCTGAAGGATTAAAGAAAATCTTAAATTTACAGAATTATCTTATTTGTTCTAGTCCTTATACAAGAGCTTTACAAACAGCAAACATTCTTAAAAATACACTGCAAAACTCTCAGGATATTCATATTTTAGAATGTCTAACCCCCCATGGCCGTCCTCAAGATCTTGCTCGTTTGATTTCTTCTTACTCACAAGACATATTGATTTTAGTAGGGCATCAACCTCATTTATCCCGCCTAGGAGGGCATCTGCTATTTCAAGAAGAAATAGCTCCTTGTTTGCCTATTAAAAGGGCCGGTGCTTTGTGTTTAACTATAAATGAAAATGAAGAAACAGGACAAATGCTTTGGTTTATGACACCTCAACAATTAGGGCTATTAAGTCAATAAACTTATTTCAGGTAAGATAAAGTAAAATAAAATAATAATGAGGTGGAAATATGCGGGTGATTGGAGGAATATTTAAAAGTAGACGACTGGCTTCCATCAAAAGTACGTCACGTCAAAACTCCCATACTACTAAAAGCCCTCATGCCAAAGACCACTTTCTCAAAGGTTCTTATCTACGTCCCACATCAGATCGAGTTAAAGAAAGCATTTTTAATATTTTAGCTGATCACCTAAATGGTGCTATTGTTTTGGATCTTTTTGCAGGAACAGGTAGTCTTTCTATAGAAGCACTCTCACGGGGAGCCAAGTATATTATAGCTATCGAAAATAATACCCAATCTCTTAAAATTATCAACAAAAACTTAAATAACTTGCAGATCACACAACGAGAAATTTGTGTCCTTAAAAAAGATGTCTTTACTTTTTTAAAGAGATATAACAAAAGTCTTCAGTTTGATCTTGTCTTTATTGACCCTCCTTTTACTCAAAAACTTGCTGATCTTATAATGAAACAACTTGCTAATAGCACTGTTTTGAAAAGAGAAACTATGGTGGTCATAGAAAGCAGTCGATATGAAACAATAGCCGATAGCTATGGTCAATTATGTCTTTTAGATAGACGTGATTTTGGAGATAAGTGGGTTTCTTTTTTTCAAATTAAAAATTTATAAAAAATCTCAGTCACTCTATGAATTGTAAACAATGAAATTTCTACAAATCAAAAATCATCTTTCACATTCAGGAAGGCTACATAGCAGAACTGCATAGCAGGTACTGCACAGCAGATATTACACAGCAGATTAATTTCTTTTAGAGCTTGCTTGCTACAAAAGCAAGTTAAGCTTTGAACTTCTCTAAATGACGATGAGCTTCATGTAATGCTGACTGCGTGTTGATCAGTTGAATTTTTTGCTGTTGAATGATTCCCTGTAAAAGGTTTATTTTTTGTTGAAAGGATTGCATAATTTGATGATGCCTTTCAATCAAAACTTCCGTTTGTTGATTGTTTTGCTTGACATTTTGAATTTTTTTCAGAAGCTGTTGGTTTCTTTCATTTTGATCTCTAACAACCTGCTGTAAACATTTGAATATCCATCGAAAGTTAATTTCTAAATGAGTTAATCTTTCTTTTAAATGAGGCAAGAGTGTGTTGAGTTGATCTTTTTGATCAGGAGTAGCCTCTGCTGGATTTTCTGTGGAATTTAATGAGGGAGTCAAATCTACAAAGGAAAAATCAGGTTCCTCATTTTGAGCAAAAATGCGAGAATCTATCTTCTTTTTTTGAGATATATATGTGTTTTTTTCTTTCATAAAGCTATTATGGCATACTTAAATCTTATAAAAAGGCTTTATTTTTAGATTTTTACACACCGCATCTTGAAATTATGCTATTTTTTGAAAAAATATGAATTTTTCTTGATTTTTTAAGGACTCTAGTATATGCCTTATTTTATTATTAAGACTTTACTATGAAGTCTTGTTATTTTTTAACTAAGAAACTAAGTTTTAAAAATATACACATACACTTAGGAAAAAATAGGAGCAAATCATGTCAAATCAATTAAAATATTTTTTAAAGACTGTAATTTTTCTATCTGTTGTGAGCTTCTCTTATGGAGTGCATGCAAATATGGAAATCTCAGCTTATGGTGGTCGAAACTTTCACAAAGAACTTAAATTAAGTGAAATTAATCTTAATACAAGTAATACAGGTAATGCAGGTAATAAAGAGGACCATCAGGGCCACTCATGGCTTTTTGGCTTCGATGTTGTGTATAGAGGTTTATTAGATACCAAATGTGGCTTAGGGCTTAGATATCAGCATAATACTATACGTGGTGCTGATTATGGAAGAGACAATCAAATGCTTAATTTTAATGCCAATAGATTAGCTATTTTAGGTAGCTATCGGTTTCTTACCCCAGATGATGTGACAAATAAAGGACTCTTCTTGGGTGTTTTAGGAGCATGGGATCTTTTAAGGACTATGTCAATACATGTGGATGCAACAGGTGGAGGCGTAGCCTTTGAGTTGAAAAGTACAAAGTATTTTGGACTGACAGGTCAGCTTGCTGTCGAAGTAGGTTATAGATGGACACCTAGCTTTTTTATGAAGGCAGAAGCAGGTTATAGCCTGTATTCATTTAATGCTTTTGAAGCATGTGATGGTGATCGCAAGTGTGCAGCTATTTCTAATGAAGAAGACCAATTAAGTTTAAACGCTCCTTATGTCACATTAGGTATAGGTTGGTTTTTCATTTAGGCTAGCTTGAGATAAATTTTATTGAAATTGTGAGTTTGTGGTCATCTATAAACCAAAAACTTAAAATCAATAAATTCAAGTGAATGACAAAAGTTCTTTTTCAATTTTTTAATGATAAAGAGGTTGTGAAATTTTTTGAATGCGAGATTGATGTCGCAACTCTTTATTAAATGGCGTATCAAAAAACACTTTAACTATTTGATCAGCTAAAGCAAAGGGAAGCAATCGGCCCCCTAAACATAGCACATTAGCGTCATTGTGTTGCCTTGCTAGCTGGGCAGAGGGTATATCCCAACAGAGAGCTGCCCTTACTTGAGGATATTTATTTGCTCTCATACACATGCCTTGACCAGAACCACAAATCAATATCCCCATACCTTTATTTTGATTGACTTTCTGAGCAACTAGAGAAGCATAATCAGGATAATCTACCCTAGAAACATTTCCATTAGTAAAATGAACACCCATATCAGTAACTTGTAAATTTTTGTCTTGATTGAGATATCTCAAAACTTTTTGTTTGAGTTCAAAACCTGCATGATCTGAAGCTATAAAAAGAGTTTTCATTTTTATGTCCTGTTTTGTTCTTTCTATCATATTATTATATAAACTATTTATTTTATTATAGACAAGCTAATATGGAAAAGATATAATAGCTCAAAAAAATAATAAAGGAGGAACATAATGCACTTTTTTATTTCATGGATCCAAATATTTCTTATAACAGTATTAGCACTTATTTTATGGACAACAAATGAAAGCCAAGCTGCTAATTGTGGTAGAGAGGCAGGTTTTAGGCACCCTAACGGAGGGGGTTTTGTAGCAAATACGGCAGAGGTAAGTGCATCTGTTTTTGTATCAGCTGATTCTGTTATTTGTGGTCATGCAAAGGTAGAAGGAGATGTGAAAATCATAGCTCAATCTAGGATTTTTCAAAGGCCTCATATTTCTGGACTTTCAGGCCCAGTACTCATCATGGCAGGTTCTGAAGTTTCTGGTCATGCTCAGATTTCAGGTCCTTCTACTCTTTTTAACTCTAGGGCTACTGACCATACTCGAGTTTTTGGAGATGTCCGTCTTGTGAACTCTCAAGTTGTTGACTATGGTCAAGCATTTGGAAAGGGTTATATTAAAGACAAGTTCATCAGTGGTCACGTAAAATACAATGCTCAAACCTGTTCAGATGCCCTAAAATAAAAAAATACTTAGGAGTATTAAGAGTATTTTTAGAGCCATTAAAATCAAGGGTTTTGCCTTTATCTTCTAAGGTCTAGTCCAAAATAGACTATTTATTATGTCTTGAAATAATACCAGCCTCTATTGAGGTTTTTTTCAAATAGTCATAAAATAAAAGAAGGATGTCAAAGCTCTTTACTTTTCTATATATAATAATGGCTTACAGCTTAAATGCCTTTTTTGGAGGGTTATTTTTGCTATTGATCAGCTGTGTGTCTATCTCTACCACACAGAACAAAGACCTGTCTAAACAAAATATATTCTCTTTATCTCATCAGCTTGAATTTTTAGATGATCAAAGCATTGAACAATATCTTCAAAATTTTTCCCAGCAACACAAAGATGATTCTTCTCAATGGTGGGTGAAATACCAAATGGCCCATCTGTGGAAAAAAGAGCATAAAGCAAAATCATGTGCAACTTTAAAGGAACTAGCTCATATCAAAGCCTTTCCTTTAAATCAAGTCGCTTTTATTCAAACGAAAACTGTTTGTCCTATAGAAGAAAAAGACCTCACAGAACTTAAAGAAATTTTACAAAATAAAAGCTATAAATGGTTACATCGACTCACTGCTCAAGTGGGGGCAGAGCAAGCAGAGAAACTTGCTCTGTGGGGTCACTTAGCTTATTTTCAATATAAGCTTTCTTATTATACCCCTATACCTTCTCATCAAATAGAATTGTTAGAGCAATCTATAGCTCATGCTCAAAAGGCTGATGATTTGCAATATGAAAAGCTATCAACTCAAAGACTCTATCAGATAGCACCTCGACTGATATCTCATAAAAAAGTTTCTCCTTTCAAACTAGCCTATGATTATAGGAAAGCAAGGCAATTTGATAAAGCTATTGCTATTTATAGATCCACTATGAAAGACCCTCAGTCCTCTCTTTATGAAGTTTATCAGTCAATTAAACATTTGAGAACCATCAGTAAACTGATGAATAATAAAAAAGATGTTTTAAAATATTCTGCTCAGTTAGAAAGAGTGACAAGGTATACATTTTGGAGAGCCATCAATGCTCATCCATCAAAACAAAAATTCTGTCCCCAACAAAAAACAAAACTTTACCATGATGGTGCTTTAATTTATGCAAAGACGTTATGGACACAAAATCAAATATCTCAAGCTCAAGAAATTTTACAAAATGCACATAAAAATTTAATTAACTGTCAAACTTCAGGAGAAATTTACTGGGTTTTAGCTCAAATGAAAGAAGAATCTGGAAACTTTACAGAGGCTATTGTTTGGACCCAGAAAGGTATTGAAATGGCTAGCAATAAATCTTTTATTTTAGAAAAGCTCAAATGGAGGCTTGCATGGAATTTAAGAAAAACTTCTCAATTTGAGAAAGCCATCACTGCATTTAAAGACATTATAAATACAACTCAAGATAATTTTTTACTATCAAAGTACACTTATTGGATGGCTCGTACTTATGAAGATATAAAAGCATCTGATCAAGCAGGAAAATTATTTCAAAAGTTAATTCAAACATCACAAATGGGATATTATGGTCTTTTAGCTCATAGGAGTTTAAAAAAACCTTTGTCAGCTCTCAATAATCAAAGTAAAGAATTTTTATCATCCAAAGCAAATCATGAAGCTTCTCAATCTCAAGTGGTGGATGAAGATCTTATTAAATGGTTAATTGCTGTTAATGAAAAAGAACTTGCTAAAAATTATCTTAAAATGCAAAAAAGAAAAATCACTCGTATAGATGAAATGGAAAATTTTATTGATTATTTTTCTATTGTAGGAGATCATATCGAAGTATTTTCTTATGTAGCACAATCATCTTCTGATACAAGAAACTATATCCTTTCAAACTTTCCTCATTTGCTTTTTCCAACTCCTTACTTAAATCAAATCACAAAGGTATCTAATAAATACAATGTTCCCAAAGAATTTATTTATTCTATTATACGTCAGGAATCTGCATTTAATAGGTATGCCCGTAGTCCAGCAGATGCTTTTGGATTGATGCAAATTTTACCACGTGTAGCTAAAAGGTCTGCACAGCAATCAAAAACGTCTTATCAATCTATAGATGATTTATTTAATCCAGAAATCAATCTATCTTTAGGTACTTTTTATCTACGTCAGCTATTGGATAAATTTGATAATCAATTCATTATGGCTATAGCTTCTTATAATGCACCAGAAGAAGCTGTACGCCATTGGGTTAAGAAAAGATATAGGAATGAACCAGTTGAATTTATTGAAGATATTCCTTACAAAGAGACAAGACTTTATGTCAAACTTGTGATACGTAATCTTGTATTTTATCAAAGACTTTTTTCAGAAAACGAAATTCTATTTCCTGAATGGTGTTTGAATGGATTGCAAATATTTAAGTCCTAGCTAAAACCTTGTTGGCTCACTCAATACACTAAAAGTAAACCAGCCGTCATTTTCACTCAAAATGAACCACTGTTTCACTAAAAGTGGTCTGACCTCTGGTCACTTTTGGGTGATGACCACGACGGCTCACGCCGTCGATAAAATGGTCATCACCTCAAAAGCCTGACCACTTTTAGTAGGGAGGATCTCCTTGTCTCTTAACACCATGTTAAGGAAAAAGTTCTTTCTTACACCTTTTGGCTGTCGCCGTCGATCAAAGGCTAACTGCCTAGAAAATCCATTTATTTTGAGTAGGAAGTTAGTTGTTTCACTCAAAATGAGCCACACCTCTGGCTCACTAAAAGTGGTCTGACCTCTGGTCACTTTTGGGTGATGACCACGACGGCTCACGCCGTCGATAAAATGCTCATCACCTCAAAAGCCTGACCACTTTTAGTAGGGAGGATCTCCTTGTCTCTTAACACCATGTTAAGGAAAAAGTTCTTTCTTACACCTTTTGGCTGTCGCCGTCGATCAAAGGCTAACTGCCTAGAAAATCCATTTATTTTGAGTAGGAAGTTAGTTGTTTCACTCAAAATGAGCCACACCTCTGGCTCACTAAAAGTGGTCTGACCTCTGGTCACTTTTGGGTGATGACCACGACGGCTCACGCCGTCGATAAAATGGTCATCACCTCAAAAGCCTGACCACTTTTAGTAGGGAGGATCTCCTCGTCTCTTTACACGATGTTAAGGAAAAAGTTCTTTCTTACACCTTTTGGCTGTCGCCGTCGATCAAAGGCTAACTGCCTAGAAAATCCATTTATTTTGAGTAGGAAGTTAGTTGTTTCACTCAAAATGAGACACCTCTGGCTCACTAAAAGTGGTCTGACCTCTGGCTATTTTTGAGCATTTAATCAATAATTATAAAGGCTTGAAAGTGCTTAAAAGCTTAAAAAACATGTTTTATAGTTCTATTGCTTTGATATTTTCATAACTGCTTAACACCACAATACATTTGAAAAATATAGTAAAATCAATTATTTAATTATTGTTAAGCCCAAAAACTATGTTTTATTTAGATACATTAATGACTTCAAATCTAAAATTAGACTTTACTAATCAATAATTTTTAGATAAGATATAGATAGGCTACAATATTATAAATAGTAATCAACTAACAGGAGGTTATTTGTGGATGAGATTAAATTAGTTGTCAAAAAACTTCTCAAATCTTATGCAAAAAATGACAGGGATGGAGTAAAAATGCAATTTCAAAATTTAAAAAATATTTTGCAAAAACAAAAATTACACATTGTTGGTAGAGAAGATCAAGAAAACAGAGGTTACAATGAGCAAGAAAATAATAAAAGAATCTACAGAAAAGATGAAAACGATGGATGGACACGAACAGATGAAGGATGGACACGAAGAGATGAAGGATGGACACGAAGAGACATCTTGCCACCTGACAGGAGAAATTGGTTCATCCCAACAAGCAAAAAAGAATCTCGATGAAATTAGAGATGAAATTTTTGAATATATTTTTAATGAAAGCAAAGGACACAATCTTGAACAATTTAAGAATATATTACAGAAGCTATTAACAGTTTATGTAAAAAAACTGTGCAAAGAAAGTGCTTTAAAAAATATTAAAACTGTGTGTGTGTATTAAACATTAAATTGGAAGAGATAATCTGTTTGAATGAAGTGATAACTTTATAAATTCTCTCTGCAAAGTATCAGGTCTTATAGCCTCAATATAATGAGGATTTTTCTTTCCTAACTCTTTCGAAATTGTTTTCTTTTTTTTCTCCTCAAGATGATTCAATAGCATTTCAACAGTAATAGTTGCTCCGATACCAAAAACAATTGACCCACCTTTTGAAATATTAAAAAGATTCCTTGCTACATGATACCCAGCTATTCCTGCAAGTGGAGAGGCTGTTCCCCTCAACAAATCATAAGACTGTATCTTCCCATGATAAATACCATATCCAAGCCCACAAACTCCTAAAATAACCTGGAGTGGGTTAGCTGTTGCAAAACCAAGGCAAAGTGTGCTAGCTGTAACCCTCGATATAGCTTTAGGATCACCTGATCTTATTGCCGAAACAAGAAATAAAATATTAATACCTGAAGCAAGAAATTCCCCTGCATTGATACTATTCATATCCCTCATGCATTCTCGAATTTGTCCAGGAGTAATGATTCCACCTAAGGTTTCAGAAATCTCATAACTTAATCTCTCATAACCTGGTTTGTTTAAAGTAAAAAGAGGAATACCTTCAGGAGTAACAAGCTCATTAAAGTGTGACTTGATGTATTCGAAAAAATCTACCGAACCTGTTCGGTCTTTAATAGCTTTATAGCTACCTGCTAATGTGTGAGAACCATCAAATGATCTGTGATATCCTCCTCCAATATGTGTTTTGCTGTAAGCCATGTCCATAATTTTATCATATTGGCTTTGATTTTCTAAAAATTTAAATAAATTTTTATAAGTGTCTAAAAAAACAGCACTGGCAAATAAACTTGGATCTTTAAGACCTTGAAATGAATTCTTTTTTGCTTTATACAAGGTAAACCTCCCTATTCTACATACCAATCATAGCCAATCATAGTTTTGAGACATTTCTTTAGCTTTCTTATATAAAGAAATTGTTTTGTTTAAGCTTTCTTTATTAGAGTCAGATAATTTATTTTGCATTTCTTTACTTCTACTTTTGAGTTCTTTTAAGCTTTTATAAATTTGTCTACGGATCAAGTCAGGTATTGGAGATCTTTTGTAAAAGTGCTTCTGCACACGCCCTATAGCTAAATGTAAAGGAAGAAAAGTTGCTTGAGTTTGTTTCATTATTTCCAAATTTTTAGTCATAGAAGTAGTCCCGCCAGCTATTGCACCAGTAGTAAAACCTAAAATTTGACCACCAAGCATTCCAAATCCGCCTGATGCCAATGAACCACCTCCTAAAAGTGCTAACCCATAACTAGTTGCCGCTACACCAGATAATCCAGCTAGACTACCAATGTAACCGGCAGCTATAGGAGTTAAAAACAAACTACTTACACCTCCTACTAAACCACCTATTACAAATCCTCCTACCTTCTTCCAAAATATACCATGCAATTTATAAGAGGCTTTTTCAATTTCTTTTGCTATATCCATCTTTTTCATTTTAGCCAGCAAGGGACGTAGTTCTTTTTTTAATGATGAAAATTTCTTTTCTGAAGATATGACTTTAATTGATTCTTCAATAAATTGTTCAAAAAGTTTTTGGTTTTCTTCGGCAAATTCTTTATTATCTGGGTTGCCTTTTTTTGTAAAAAGACAAAACATGTAATTTGTAAAAAAGACAACTTGTAAACGATATAGTAACCCATATCTTCTATCTTTGGCTTTAATCCGCCTATATTGTTTATACCACTGTAATTCCTCAATCCACCACTGTCTTACAAAAATAGAAAATAAATCAGAATCATTCTCTGAATATTTAAGTTGCAATTTAAGAAATGATTGCAGAGCATTATTGAGTTGTTTTTTTCTCCTCACTTTATCTTTTTGACAAGATTTATTTTGAACAGTATTTTTAGCACAGTAAATGAGAAGCCATTTTATAATTTCTTTTTGATGATCTGTGATTTTTTCTAAATTTTCAAAATTCATATAACACCTCCTATCTAATATTTTTAAATATTTAATTCTATATCGGTCACATAATTGAAAAACTTAAGGCTTTGGCTCCCTCAAAATGAGCCATACCTTTTTTTGCACTAAAAGTAAACTAGCCTCTGTTTCACTAAAAGTGGTCTAGCCTCTGGCTACTTTTGGACAATGACCGCAAAGGCTTTCGCCTTTGACAAAATGGTCATTGTCTCAAAAGCCTGACCACTTTTAGTAGGGAAGGATATCTTCGTTTCTTAACACCATGTTAAGGAAAACATCCCTTCTAATGGTTAGCCCGAAGGCTACCGCCTTCTCAAAAGCTGGCAACCTCAAAAGTCCGTTTACTTTTAGTAGGAAGGATATCCTTGCTTTTTAACACGATGTTAGGGAAAAAGAGTTTCATTTGTAAGCCCGCTTGCTCCCAAAAAAGTTTTAGAAGCATATCTTGTTTCCCTAACATGGTGTAGAGGAATAAAAGGATCCTCCTCTACTCAAAATAAATGAATTTTCTAGGCAGTTAGCCTTTGATCGATGGCGATAGCCATCGGGCTAACTGCCAGAAAACATGCCAGAGGCATGATTTATTTTGAGTGAAATGTTAAGGAAAAAGAAATTCATTCGTAAATCCGCTTGCTCCCAAAAAAGTTTTAGAAGCATATCTTGTTTCCCTAACATGGTGTAGAGGAATAAAAGGATCCTCCTCTACTCAAAATAAATGAATTTTCTAGGCAGTTAGCCTTTGATCGATGGCGATAGCCATCGGGCTAACTGCCAGAAAACATGCCAGAGGCATGATTTATTTTGAGTGAAATATTAAGGAAACAAGGCGTTCATCTGCTGGCAACCCAGTGTTGTTACATGGCAAGAGAAGCTTGCAGTCTGACCATTTAGTAGAGGAGAGTCTCTCGTTAAATTTAGGTTTAGATGTTTTGAAAAAGTAGGCTGAATTCCATACTTCAATTAACTTAAGTCTAACTCAAAATAAAGCAAGATAAAATACACGTTAAAAATTCACTTCATTCAATGAAGTCACCACATCAAAATCAACATGAACCTTCTTAAAATGATCTCGTCCACAATCTACCTTGTGTTTTTCTTTTAGACGTAGTTCTTCTGTTGTCGTGGTGTATTTTGTCTCTCTAATAAAATAAAGCTTTTCTTCTCTTTCAGTGACAAAAGCCCAATCTGGATTATAAGGACCAAAAGGTGTGTCCACTTTAAACCAATAAGGTAGCTTAACAAAAAGTTTGACATATTCATTGTTGTCTAAGTCTCTAGCAAATTGTTCTTCTATCCTGGAATCAAAAGCAATAGAATCATAAAGAGATTTGTCTTTATGTTTGAGTTTATAAAGATTTTTCATATAGCGAGTAATTCCTTTTTGAGCATCCTCCTCAATTCGTTTCATCTCATAAATGCCATCTTTGATCTTCTTATATTGAAGGCCTTTTGCAATCAAGCCTTGTTGAGCATCACGAATGGCACTTAAAATATTTTCCATAAAAGGATAAGGATTTTTCATAAATTCTTCTAACCTATTTGATTGATGAAGAATATCAAACAGGGTCTTACGACTGATCTTTGTCTTCTTGTGAAGATAAGCTATCATATTTGGAATGCGAGATGGACGGATTGTTTTGTATTTAAGAGAGTGATCTGTTTGAGTTGTGTTGATACCTGCTCTTGTGATTTCAATGTTTGCCTTTGTAGAGGCTATTTTAAGAGGATCAATGGATTTGATATTTTGGATTTCTTGCACAGCATTTTTGATTAATTTTTGTGTACTGAAAGAAATATAATAAAAAGTTTTTTGATTGATTCGCTCCCAAAGCTCTCTAAAATCCTCACGCAAATAAACTTCTTTATGAAACTGCACTGTTCTTTTTTTGTGTGCATTAATAATATGCTCTCCTCTTAAAATATATTTTCTCATTTCAGTTATAATTTGATCAGAGAAAACTTCATAAACAGGCTTGATTTTTAAAACAAAGTTTTCTTGATGTGGATTAAAAATATCTTGTATTTCTCCTACCTGATTAATATATCCATGATCTTTTAAATCTTGCCATATCTTTGCTGATTGAGCTTGTCCTATAGGCAGGTCACAACCCGCTGGAATGATCTGAGAAAAAGCATGTTTTTCAATCCTGCTAAGTATAATGCCTGTTGCGTCTTCATATTCTTTTTGTAAAGCTGTGGCGTATTCTCTATAACCTTCTGAAGCAGTAACTGTCAGACGATTCCAAGTTTCGTTACCTAGATGCATTCGCCGGCCTTTTTGATTCACAGGTAATCTCAAACCTCTACCAAGCTGTTGTCTACGCTCTATTTCAGAATAAACATCTCTTAAAGTGCAAATTTGAAAGACATTAGGATTATCCCATCCTTCTTTTAATGTGCTATGACTAAAAATAAATCGTAGAGGTTCTTTAGCATCTAATAGTTGTTCTTTATCACGCATAATTAAAGTGTATGTATCTCCGTCGTCTTTGGTGTTACCCCTTGTGTCTTTGACCATGCCTTTTTTATCTTTAGAAAAATACCCACCATGAATATCTTTTGTAGCAAAAGGGATTAAACCTTTATGTTGGATAGAAATTTCATTATAGCATTCTTCAAACCACTGACCTATTGGGCCTAATTGAGTTGTGCCATCTTCATTATAAACACGATAGTCAGCGACCTTATCAACAAAAAACAAAGATAATACTTTTATACCTTGCTTTTGAAATATAATTTCTTTTTTGAGATGTTGTTGAATGGTTTCCCTCACCATAGCCTTCATCAAATCTTGTTGATGAGGAGAGCCACCTATAGACTGCCCTTTGATCACTTTATACCCATTGCTTAAAGTTATTTCAGAGCGAGTATCTATATCCTTTATGATAAAACCATGGCGATAAACAAAATGTTTATTGGATTTTTTGTAAAGGTCATCATGTTGCCTGACCCATATTTGTTCTTTTTTTAAACTTTTTGCAGTTTTTTTATATATTTCAAGTTTTGCTTGAATATTATGACGACCCTTACCTGGTTTGCCTTCTAAATATCTCACATACCCTGTGACATAATCTTCGTCTTTATGGACAGAGGCGACTTCAATTTTTTTCACTAGGTTTTGTTCAAAGGCTTCAATGGGTCCCAACTTATAAAGTAGGTTGTAAGGATTTTTGTGGGTTGCACTGTAACGCAAAGTCAAAGCAGGGTTGAGTTGCTTTATAGCTTTTTGAGATTTAGGTGTGCTATCTACACTTTGAGGTTCATCTATAATCACAATAGGATGGGTAGATTGGATAAACTCTATAGGACGTCCACCCATTCTATCGTTATCTACATAAATAATATTTCGAAGTTTTTTTATGTTTTCAGTTTCATTACCATCGGATATATCTTTTTGAAAAGCTTGAATGTTCATCACCATAATAGAAATATCATGATTATTTTGAAAAGTTCTTACTTTATGTAATTGTTTGGAATCATAAAGGTCATATTCAAAAGGCACTTGATCATATTGACTTCTAAAATGCTCTTTTGTCATTTCAATGCTTTTGATCACACCTTCTCGAATGGCCACACTAGGGACCACAACAATAAACTTCTTAAAACCATATTGTTTATTTAGCTCAAAGATAGTTCGTAAATAAACATAAGTTTTACCTGTACCCGTTTCCATCTCTATAGAAAAATGCCTTCCTTGAAGGGTATCAACTTGAGGGATGTTGTTTCTTTCTTGAATAAGACGAGTGTTTTTTAAAAATTGGCTATCTGTAAGAAGAACATTATTAGCCAGTCCTAACCCTTGTGAGGCAAAATCTAAATTACCTTTAACATCAAAACGTTGTTGCCCAAGAGCTTTTTGCCCATTAAAAAGATCAATGACAGCCTTTATAGCTTTTTGTTGATGTTCCAGCTGGGGATCAAAAGTCCATTGCATTGTTTAAGTTTCCCTTTAAATAATTTCTAACTCTATATCAATATTGTGATGGTTAGCAAAGCTTTTTAAAATCAAATGAGCATTGAGCCTTAACTCGTTATCTTCTTGAAAACAAATATGATCTAAGAAAACCATTTTATAAGATTCTTTTAAAGTATAAGCTAAATCTTCAACCCATTGCCTTGAAGGTACTTTATCTAAACAAATCAAATAAGAAGCATCCTTTAATGAGTAAAGCTTTACATCTTGAAATGTTCTTTCTTTAATAGGTTCTGTAAGAGATATACCTTCTTTGATGAGAAATTCATAGAAAAAATCCCATTTAGAAGTTGAAGATCAACATAATCAATTTGTTCTCTCATCTGATCAAGTAGAAGCTGTGTATCCTGATGTGGTGTATCATCCCACTCTTTGGTATAACATGATCTATCTAACTTAAAAACCTTAAATCCTAAATCTATTTGCTTTGTGGGATGTGTTTCTTGAATCTTTTGTGTAGCACGGCGGATGCGGTCTTTAGCTATATCGGCTATATTTTTATACCCGGCTTTAAAAGCCTCTGACTTAGTAGGACAACGTTCAGGTAACTGCACACATATATATTGACGATTAAGGCCATCTTCTGCATTAAGCTCCATGGTTGCATGGGCTGTCGTCCCTGATCCTGCAAAAAAATCCATCACAATGTCATTCTTTTTAGTTCCAATGTTATTGGCTCCAATGTTATTGGTTCCAATGTTATTGGTTCCAATTTGGATTAAGTATTTCAAAAGTGTTGTAGGCTTGGTGTATTCTATAAGTTTCTGATTATTAAATAAGCTTTTTATCTCTTTAACAGCTTCAATGTTTTGTTTGACATATTCTTTTGGTAAGAGTGTTGTAGGTCTTGTCTGTCCGTCACCTAAGTAATCCTTAACAGAAATACTCCAATTTGTTTTTTGTCCATCCACTGTTTGAAAGCAACTTTGTTTTGTTTTTTTGAATATAATGAGGTTTTGGTCTTTTTTCTTGTTGAAAGTTTCTAAGGTAAACCGATACAAATACCCTGGTTTAGGAATAATGTGTGTCCCATCTGGCATTTCAATAGGGTACTTTTGATTTTCTCCTGTGCTGGCATTTTGCCAAGCAAATTGTTGCTGGCGATATTTACCTTCTTCATCTTCCTTATTATATTGATTTTGTGCTTGTAAAGACATAGGAGCATAAAACGATGATATTTGAGAAGTATCTTTCCCATAACATAAGATATATTCATTGTTTGAATTAAAATGCTTTTGAGGTAGACCTCCTCCTGTTGAGTTATTCCATATTAGATGAGCAATAAAATTCTCTTTGCCAAAGATTTCATCACATAAACTTCTCAAATGATGCACCTCGTTATCATCTATGCTAATAAAAATCACTCCATCCTTTCTTAAAAAACTGCGAGCTATGTAAAGCCTCACATACATCATGTTCAACCACTTAGAGTGAAACCGCCCATTGCTCTCCACATTCGTTAAAAAGCCATTGCCATTAACATCTTTCTGCCCTGTATATTTTAAATAATGATCAAGATGGTCAGAATGCTTATCAGGATAAATAAACTCTTTACCTGTGTTATAAGGTGGGTCAATATAGATCATTTTGACTTGACCTAAATAAGACCTTTGCAAAATTTTCAAAACCTCTAAGTTCTCACCCTCAATAAAAAGATTGCCTGTTGTATCCCAATTAAGAGATTCTGCTTTGCAGGGTTTAAGTATACCTTTAGCAGGAGCTTGAATGACCTTTGCACATTCTGATTTACCTGCCCAAGTCAAACCGAACTTTTCTTTCCCTTGATCGACCCACTGACCTAACACCCTCTGGAGTTGCTCAAAGTCAATTTGGTCTTCTTTAAAAACTTCTGGAAAGATGCTTTTAAGCTGTTTTTGCTTTTCTTTAGCTACATCCATTGATTTAAAAGAGGCCTTTAAGGGGCTACCTGACATATTTACTCCTACCGGTCAATGTTATTATAGCCTTAACACAGAGGGCTATTGCAATAAAAGAAATTCTTACACATATTATTTTTAGAGTGAATTTTTAGGCCTGTTTTGCATTATTTGTGAGCATATTTGAGAAGCCATTTGAGAGAGGCGAAGTGTTAAACGACTGACTTGACTGATCTGATCCAGAGAAAAAAACTGCACTTCTTGAAAAAAGGGGTAGGACTTCCAATAACGAATGACTTGATCTTGATTGTCTATATCATTAGCAAAATTAAGAATCTTATCTGGTTTTAAATGAGCAAGCACTTCTCTTGAGACTTTTTGATATCCTTTTTGTTTAAAGACGTTGGTTCCACCACATTTTTGAATGAGTTGATCAAGGTGTGTTTGCTGACCTGCAAGTATCAAGGGATTTTGATCCACTTGAATAATAACCTTCATGTTTTTATTAGCAGTAGGTATTTTATTCCAATTATTTTGCCATTCTTGAATTATCTCGCCACCTCTTTTCTGCACAGAGAATGTCTTTGCTAAAATTTTAATATTTTGTTCAAAGTCTAAAAGAGATTGTGTATTTAAAACAATGAGTGGAATTTTTGCTTTATGCAAAGTAGATGAAATCGTATCAACCCCTTCCTTGACAGCAATGACAATAGTCGGTTTAAGTGCTAAGACCATCTCTAAATTGGGTCTTTGGTAATCACCAATACGTTGAATCTTTTTAGCTTCTATAGGATCATCAGAGTATCTTGTTGTTCCTACAATCAAATGACCTAAACCCAGATCAAAGAGTATCTGTGTTGTAGCTGGAGATAAACTAATTATACGGTGGATTGGCTTCTGAGGTTTTTGATAGGATGCCTTTTGCTGTTGACTTGCTAAAAGGTTTACTGTTGTCGATATGGTGCATCCGCAAAAAGATATAATAAATAATGTGCTTCTAAAATGGACTTTGACATTTCTGAACATTTTACACCTTTATTCCATTAACAACCATTCAAATATTATTGGCACATCACTGTCAATGTCAGAATCAAAATACAGTGACAAGTTAAATCTTAGAGAAAAACAGAAACATGCAGGCACTCTAACGAGTTATTGTAAAATATTTGTAGTCTTATGGACAATGACAAAATATTGGTGCGGGTGGAGGGATTCGAACCCCCACGCTAAAGCATTAGATCCTAAGTCTAACGTGTCTGCCAATTTCACCACACCCGCAAACCCCGCAAAAAAATATAAACTCTTATGTCAGTATGATATATTACTTTCCAAAAATTGTCGACCTCTAAAAAAGAATTTATTCATTTAGTAAATCACAACTATAAAGATAGGTCTCTTAAATGTTTCATATCTCTTTTTTCTCTCTAAAATGACTTTACAATGCTGGTGATTTGTTTTAAACAAGTAGCAAAACAAACATAATAGGTTCAAATACAATGGCTGTAAAGACTGTTTTTATTTGTCAAAATTGTGGTTCTCAAAGGAGTAAATGGGAAGGGCGATGCACTGATTGCGGGGAATGGAATACCTTTCAAGAAGAAACCACATCTAAAACTTCTTCTAAACAACAAGAATGGGGACTTGATCAAGGTTCTGATGAGGTGATACGCTCTAGCCATATTTTAAAAAAAGCAAATATTGCTTGTTTGCCTTCTGGTTCTACAGAGCTAGATCGTAGCTTAGGTGGAGGTGTTGTCCCTGGAAGCCTTGTCCTTTTAGGAGGCGACCCGGGTATTGGCAAATCGACTCTTTTGTTGCAAATGGCAGGGCGATACAGTGCCAATCAGCAAAAGGTTCTTTATATTTCTGCCGAAGAAAGTATTCAACAATCTGCCCTCAGGGCCCAAAGGTTAGGTATCTTTGAGGAACTTTTAGAAATTGGCAGTCAAAGCAATCTAGATCACATTATTCAACTGGTAGACAAAACAAAACCTTTTTGCCTGATCATAGATTCTATTCAAACAGTCTTCGCCCCTCAAATTCTCTCAGCTCCTGGTACAGTTTCTCAAGTCAGAGAATGTGCTGCTCGCCTGATGGCATTGGCTAAAAATAAAAACATTGCTACTTTCTTAGTAGGGCATGTGACAAAAGAAGGTGAACTAGCTGGACCTAAAGTATTAGAACATATTGTGGACACTGTGTTATCCTTTGAAGGTGATACCCATTACCAATATCGTCTTTTAAGAACCCTTAAAAATAGATTTGGTTCCACTTATGAACTGGGTGTTTTTGAGATGACTTCCTCCGGACTCAAGGATGTCCCCAATCCCTCAGAGATGTTTTTGCAAGGCCATGTCAATTCATCTATAGGTTCTGCTGTGACAGCTTCCCTTGAAGGTTCTCGACCTGTTTTGTGTGAGGTCCAAGCTCTTTCTGTCAGGTCTTATGCCACGCTACCTCGACGTACTTGTTTGGGGGTTGACCCGAATAGATTATTTTTAATTTTAGCTGTGTTAGATAAATTTATGCGTTATGATTTTTCTAGAAAAGATGTTTTTGTCAATGTCGTTGGGGGATTAAAAATTAAAGAAACAGCTATAGACTTAAGCATTTGTGCAGCCTTGCTCTCTTCAGAGAGAAATAAAACTTTACCTTTAAAGGCCTGTTTTTTTGGAGAGCTAGGTTTAACTGGTGAAATTCGAAGTGTTCCCTTTTTGGATATTCGTTTAAAAGAAGGGCAGAAATTAGGGTTTAAAGAATTCTTTATCCCTCAATCAAGAGAGCATTCTATAAAAAATATTGCAGATGGGGTGAATGTGCATCAGATAGGGCATCTTTCTCAACTCAAGGATTTGCTTCATGTACATACACAAGATCAACTAAAAGAAAGGAGACAAAATGGCTTTAGCACTACAGCTTCCTAATTTTTTAACAATTCTTCGTATGCTTTTAACTCCTGTTATTATTTTTTGCTTGTATCATGGTACAGATTTTTGGAGTAATATGGCTGTGTGTTTTTTTGCTATAGCTTCTCTAACAGATTATTTTGATGGTTTTTTAGCTAGAAAATATCAATTAAAGTCTGCTTTCGGGCAACTCTTAGATCCTGTAGCAGATAAGATTTTGGTCAATAGCGTACTGATCATGTTGATCGGACAGTTAGATGTTTTTATTGTGATTATATTGATCATAAGAGACATTCTTGTTCAAGGTGTACGTAGCTGTGCTGCTGCGGAGAATTTAATTATTCCAGCTATTCATACAGGCAAATGGAAAACTGTCTTTCAAATGGCAGGACTTATGACCATTATGATAAAACTACCTTTTACACTTCCTCTTTATGAAATAGGTTATGGTCTGCTGTGTGTCAGTGTGGTGTTAAGTTTGATTTCAGGTTATCAGTATTGCCATCAATATGCTCAGTTTGTTCAAAGTAGCAAGACAAAAACAAATGAAAAGCAAACAGAACTGCACAACGAAAAACAAATAAAAATATTAGAGCTTTTAAATGGTTCGCCTTTATATCAAAAAGAGATCAGTGAAAAAATAGGCTATGATAGTAGGCATAAAGATGGTTTGGCTCATACCGATTTAAAGTATTTAGAAGGGAAAAAACTCATCAAAAAACTCAAAGACAATGAAGTCAAAGATTTAAAAGAAAAATTTGAAGGCCTTGAAAGGCGAGCTAGTAGCTTCTATAAAATCACTGACAAAGGAAAAAGCTTTTTTAACAGATCATCTTAAATTTTAACAAATATTTTTAATGGAAGCTCTTTTCCTTACCTGTAAACTTTAAAATAAGGCCAAGATATTTTTTATGATGTCTGATGCTGAAGGGTCAAAGGCCAAGGCCAAGATATTGACATAACTCCTATAAAACCTTAACTTAAATATATGCATCCTTTTTTAATCCCTCACTCATCTTTTTTGCTACCCACTTATGTTTTTATTATGTCCATGATTTATTGTTTTAGCTTGATTTGGGCAGTTAAACGAGCTGATGATCAAAATATTTCCCGTCATCGGGTATTAGATTACTCTCTAGCTATTATGATTTTAGGGTGTGTTGGGGCTAGATTGTTTCATGTACTCTTTGAGTATCCTGATTATTATATTGAAAATCCTTTGGATATATTTTTACTTTATCAAGGAGGATTTGTTTTTTATGGTGGTTTTTTATTTGTTCTCTTAGGATGTTTTATCATCGTCAAATATCGTAGGGATCGCTTAACGATCTGGTTGGATTTCTTTACCCCTATTGTGGCTTTGGGTTACGCTGTGGGACGACTTGGATGTTTTTTAGCAGGATGTTGTTATGGAAAATCTTCAGATCTTATATGGTCGGTCACCTTTCCTTTAGGGGTTGAAGCTCCAGCTAATACACACCTTCATCCCACACAGCTTTATTCTTCTTTGTTGGGTTTTATGGCTTTCATATTTGTGTTATTTGCAGAGAGAAAAAAGATTTTTCCAACAGGTGGACTTTTTTTTGGTTGGCTTTTACTCCACAGTATCAGTCGATTCATTGTGGAACCTTTTAGAGGTGATTGGAGAGGAGAGACTTTTTTATCTTTAAGTTTGTCATCTTGGGTTAGTAGCTTATTAGCTGTCACTGCTCTTTTAGCTTTGTTTTATTGTGGTAAAGCCTCATCTAAAAGTGGATAAGGGGAAGATGTCCACTGGCTTATACCAGTAAGGTAAGTATGAAGTTCTTGCTCTAATTGAGATTGTAGATCAGAATCATTTACATTTATTTTTTCTTGAGTATCCTCCTTTATTTTAAATACCTGAGTCGTTTTAGTGGCATGTGCATATTCTAAAAGATAGGGACCTTTTCTTAACCAATAATGATGAGTATCTGAAAAAAGAGTTCTATTTTCTTCATCATTTAATAAGTTTCTTCCAATAAAGGGAATTTCTTTTTCATAACCTATCATATAAAGAAGAGTCGTTGGAATATCTTGATGAGAGGCTACTTTGAGGCTTTCTCCTTTTTTGGTCAAATCCCCTCCTTCTCTGCGATCTAAAATAATTAAGGGTACTTGTGCATGTTGTAGGCTATTTGTGTTAAAAGGGATGGAATTCCATGTTCTGTGTTCTCCTGTGAGGACTATAATCAGATTATCACCTAAAAGCTCGATGATATTTTTTACAAAATTTTCTAAAACCCAGTTGGTATAGCATAATCCTTTTTGTATATTTTCAGAATAAACAGATGCTCTGTTTATTGAACAAAATTTCTCAAAATCAAACTGCTGAAATGGAGAATCTGAAGAAGAATGAATAATATCTCCAAAATGAAGTGTATTGAGAAGGATCTTTACAAAAAGAGGATGATCTATGTTTTTTCTCATTTCATCTAATGCTCTTTTTGTCACTTGACTGTCATCTGCTTTAACCAGTCCTGGTCCTGAGTGAGTGTAAGCAATTGATTGATCTCCAAACACTTCATCACCACCATATTCTAAGAAATAATACTCCATTTTAAAAAGATCAGTCGATCCCATAAAGAATAATGACTTATAGCCTAAAGGTTTGAGGAGGGACATAAGGGATCTTTTTTTAAGATTTAACTCAGGTTGAAAGCGATAGCCATCCACCATTGGGAAACCTAACAATAAAGATAAAAATGCATTAAAACTACACTGATAATGGAAATAAAAGTTTTTAAAAGATAAACCCTCTGAAGCTATTTGACGAAGATAAGGTAAATGTGAACTTTCATTTTGAGTATTTTCTAAGAATTTTTTAGATAAAGAATCAATATTGATCAGTACAATGTGAGGATTGGTTTGAAATTCTTTTGGAGGATTTTTAAACCTTCTAATAATATCGCTAGCATTGAGGAGTTCTGTTTGGTTGCTACTGATGATATCTTGAAAGGTTTCTCTGACAAGTGCATTGGGATTAATATTAAGACCTAAATCTATCTTTGAGTTATTGAGTGTCTGGATGGTTAAATTATAAAGGGCATTTTTAGCTGCCACTTGATAAAAAGTTTGTTGAAAGGGAGAATGGATCACATCAGTTAAACTAATAGAAAAAAGAGGCGACAAAAAGGTAAGGCTTGTTAAGTAAAGCAAAAAAGCATGAAAATAAATAGCTATATAATACTGAGCTGGGCTTAAACTTTGAATGATGGGTTTCTTTTTAAAATGACGACCAGATATATAATGATAGAGCTGTGCAAGAGACAAAGAGAATTGTGTGATCAGAGAAGATATTAGCAGAAGTAGAGGTACTAACAGCATTTCCAACGGATAATTTTCATAGAAAGATAAAAGAATAGGTATGATGTTAGAAAAGCTTAAAAAGTTGCCCAAGGCATGTATATGTATACGATCATAATAGGCTTGAAAAAAGAAAATATCTGCTAAAGATAAAAGTACAAAAATAAAAATAACAGATGTTAAATAGATGTCTTTGATTTTTTGAAAAAAATATGACCTTAAAATAAAGAACACACAAGTAGGAGCAAACAAAATAGATAGAGTGCTACCGTCGATGATCAAACCAATGAGAAAAACCTTTAGAATTTGCCAGTCAAAAACAGCAAACCCTCCATTGCAAGCTAAAAAGAGGCCTCTTAAAATCATCCCTGACAGGAGAGTCAAAGCAAAAGCAGGTAAGATATTAGAAGTTTGCAGAAACGGGGAGGAGGGGGAGGGGGACTTGCCTATTATTTGTTGATTCATATTTTATCAATTCCATTTTATGTTTTTGTATGTGTAGAAAGCGACGAGGTGGACCTATACCTTTCTTTGAACTCTTTGAGTTGAAACTCTTTGAGTTGAAACTCCTTGAATTGAAAGTCTTTGAGTAAGATATAAGACCTTTTAGCCATCTTATATGATGAGGGTCCTTTAAAGATTATTTTCTGTCAATATTGTAGCTTAAAAAACATACTTTGACCTTGAAATTCTATTGATCAAAGATAACTCTACTTTGTGCTTTACAAAGGTAGCCGACAGATGGTATAAAACAAAAGCAAACAAGATAAGGATTATTTATGCAAAATATTTGTGTTAAGAAATTTGGTGGAACATCACTAGGGAGTCTTGAGCGTATTCGGGCTATAGCCCAAAGAATCCATGAAGACTATAAAAAAGGTCAAAAACCTGTGGTTGTAGCTTCTGCTATGTCCGGTCAAACCAATCGATTTATTGCTATGGCAGAAGATATATTTCCTGGTTTTAGAGGGCCTGCTTATGATATGCTTTTAGCTTCAGGAGAACAAATCTCTATTGCTCTTCTATCCATGTCTTTAAGCCGTTTAGGTGTTAAAGCCAAACCTTTTTTAGCTCATCAATTATCTATTATAACAGATTCTTTATTTTCAAAGGCTCGCATACAAAAAATAGAAACTCAAAAACTTTTAGATTTTGTCCATCAGGGCGGTATTCCTATTGTTGCAGGATTTCAAGGAGTTGACTTAGATAATCAAATCACAACACTTGGACGAGGTGGATCAGATACATCAGCAGTGGCTTTAGCTATTGCACTAGATACTTCCCACTGTGAAATCTATACCGATGTACCAGGGGTGTACAGTGCAGACCCTCGCCTTGTCCCTTCTGCAAGTCCTATTGCAGAGCTTAATTTTGAAGAAATGATGGAGATGGCTGCTTTAGGCTGTCGTATTTTAAATATACGTAGCGTAGAGATGGCATCAAAATTTCAAATGGCTATTCATGTTCGATCCTCCTTTGATCAAAGGGAGGGTACATGGATTCGAACCCAACCCCAAAGGAGACTTATGGAAAACCCAATTGTAACAGCTATTACACACGAGGTATCTACAGTTGTGATCAAGCTTTTTCCCTTACCATTAGGGACAGAAATTTTAGCTAGTTTATTTCAAAAGCTAGCTAAAAAAGGCATTGTTGTAGATATCATTGCACAAAGTTATATACAAGAGCAGCAAAGGGTTGCTTTTTCTATCCCTACAGAAGATAAAATAACTGCTTGTCAGTTATTGCAAAGTTTCTTAGAAGATAGCCAGATCACCGTATTAGAAAATGTCTCTAAGATCAGCATTGTAGGTGTCGGCATGCGGAATCATCCAGGTGTGGCAGCAAAGTTTTTTAAGATATTATCCGATGTGCCTATTCATCTTGTCACAACATCCGAAATTAAAATGAGTGCTGTGATCGATCGGATACATTTACAAAAAGTAGCTAAGGCTCTCCACTCAGCTTTTCAGTTAGATCAATCTACAGAAAGCACTGCCCAGACTCGTGCCATCAGACATAACAATCTAAGTTATATGAGAGAAGATGCTTTGTTATAAAGATGATGAGCTTTATTTTCAACAGATAGCTTTAAGCCATTTGGTCAAGCAACATGGAACACCTATTTATGTGTATTCCTTATCTGTCATTCAAGAAAGATTACAAAAGTTTATGCAAGCGTTCGATCATCAAATAAGCGTTCATTTTGCTATGAAATGTAACGCAAATCAAAAAATACTGCAACAAATGCAGAAAGCTCAAATAGGTGTAGATGTGGTCTCTCAAGGAGAAATTAAAGAGGCCTTTGCTGTAGGTTTTCAACCTTCAGATGTGATATTTTCTGGAGTGGCTAAAACTGTCAAAGAATTAACATTTGCTATTGAAAATAATATTAAGCAAATCAATGTGGAAAGCCCTCAAGAGTTAGAGCGTATAGGTATTTTGACAGAAAAACTTGGCCAGACAGCTTGCGTTGCTTTCCGTTATAATCCTGATGTCAATCCAGTCACTCATCCTTATATTACAACAGGTTTAAGAGAGAATAAATTTGGTATGGATTCTTCTTTCTTGCCAGAAATAGAATCTATTTTGAAAAAATATCAAAGGCTTATTTTAAGAGGTGTGACCATTCATATAGGTTCTCAAGTTTTAGATATATCAGTCATTCAGGAAGCTATTGAAAAAACCATTCCTATTTATAAATATTTTGAATCGTTAGGGTTTCCTATAGAGAGCTTTGATGTGGGAGGAGGTCTTGGAATACCCTACCAGAAGGAGCAACAAACCCCTAATATAGATCATTATGGTCAGATGATTTTGGATTTATTAAAACCTTTATCTTGTGAAATTATTTGTGAACCAGGGCGAATCCTTATGGCTCCTGCAGGTATTTTGCTAACAGAAGTGCAGTATATTAAAAGCACTTCTTTTAAGAATTTTGCTATGGTGGATACAGGAATGCACCACCTTTTACGTCCTGCTCTATATGATGCCCACCATGAGATATGGCCTTTAAAACAAAAAAAAGGCTTAGGAAAAGTGTACGATGTTGTAGGACCTATTTGTGAATCAGCTGATGTAATTGGCAAGTCAAGGTTATTGAAAGAATTAAAACAAGGCGATCTGTTAGCTATTTTAGATGTAGGGGCTTATGGTTATATTATGGCCAATAGATATAATGCACATCCCTTCCCTGAAGAAATTTTTATTCCTTAAGGCTGGCCTTAAAGACTATGATTTTTATTTTTATATTTTGTTTTCATAGTTTTTATCCTGAGTTTGATAGCCTGCAAAAATAAAGTTGAGTAAAACCCTGAGTTTGATAGCCTGCAAAAATAAAGTTGAGCAGTAGGTTATGAGTCGAAAGAGATTTTGTGCCACTAGGTTTTTGTTTTTGTGGCAGAATTTTAGAAAATCTATGTTGTTTCACTAAAAGTGGCCAGAGGTCAATTCATTTTAAGTTAAAAAAAAGGAAACCAGTTTTGTAGATTGTCCAATAAACAAGAATGTTTAACCTAAGTTATTTAGTTTTTTCTGTATTTCTCGTATTTTGTTCTCTGTAGAGTCTGTGATTTTTGCAATGGTCGAAATATCCATGTTATTTTTCAACATATTTAAGATGACACTTTGTTTTTCTTCCTGTCGCCCTTCCTGTCGCCCTTTTTGCAACCCTTTTTGCAATCCTTCCTGTAATAATCTTTCTCTTGTGATCTGTAGTGGTGGCATGGTTCTTTCCTCCTTTAATATATGTTTTTCTTCTATTTTTTGCAATACTTTCCATGTAAAACTAGGATCATAAATCCTGTCTGTTTCACTCAAAGTGAACTGGCCTCTGGCCACTTTTGGACAATGACCGCAAAGGCTTTCGCCTTTGACAAAATGGTCATTGTCTCAAAAGCCTGTTCACTTTGAGTAGGAAGGATCCCTTCCTCTTTTGACACGATGTTAAGGAAACAAGCTGTCTCTTAACATAATGTTAAGGGAAAAAGTTTTATTTGTAAACTCGCTTGCCCTTAAGGCAATAAAAAACTTTTTCCTTAACATGGTGTAAAGGAATAAAAAGATCCTCCTCTACTTAAAATAAATGGATTTTCTAGGTAGTTAGCCTTTGATCGACGGCGGTAGCCGTCGGGCTAACTGCCAGAAAACATGCCAGAGGCATGATTTATTTTGAGTGAAACAATACTTGCACCTTTGATGATGGAAAATTCAAATATCCATGGAAACTCAACGGCATCTTCCAAGGCTCCTTACCAGAATAAACCAATACAGGAATTACCAAAGAAGGCACTTTATTGTTACCCTGTTGATCTTTACTGTCCTTCTCATAAATATTAGCTTGGTAATTGAGCATCTGGATAAAAACACTGGGATCGTTATAAGACTTATGCTCAAAAAGGAAGATAATCTCAACCATCTGCCCTGTTTTCAGTTGAACAGAAAAAATCACATCAGCCCGACGCTCTCTAAAAGCTTTATCTATAAAAACAGTCACTCTAGATTGCAAGGTACTCCAATCAAAAAGTTCAAATTCCTCTGAATTTAAAACCAAACGCAACAAATCTAAAATATATTGTTCTTTGCTGTAAACTTCATAAAATAGATGGTCAAATAAATGTAAGACATCACGCTTAAAACCTTTTTTGTTCTTTTTACGATGTTTGAATTTTTTAGACATAATCGCTCCTTATGTGTTTTTGTTTCATTAAAAATAGTCTAGCCTCTGTTTCACTCAAAGTAAACTGACCTCTGGTCACTTTTGGACAATGACCGCAAAGGCTTTCGCCTTTGACAAAATAGGCAACACCTAAAAAATCCGTTCATTTCAAGTAAGAAAGGATATCCTTGCCTCTTGACATCATGTTAAGGAAAATATCCTTCTAATAACAGTTAGCCCGACGGCTGTCGCCGTCGATCAAAGGCTGATTGCCTCAAAAGTCCGTTTACTTTTAGTAGGGAGGATCTCTTCCTTTTTTAACATCATGTTAAGGAAAAAATTCCTTCATCACTACTGGCAACCTAGAAAGCCTGACCACTTTTAGTAGAAAGGATCTCTTCGTCTCTTGACTACATGTTAGGGAAAAAGTTCTTTCTGATGCCGGGTTGCCGGATCCCAGATCCCGGATGAAGATCATGTTAGGGAAAAAAGATGTTTGTTTTTTTGGAATTTTTTCTAAAAGGTAGGGAAATTGGGTTTGAAAATTGGAAATCAAGTGATTTCAGCTAGTTTGGTTCACTAAAAATAAACCAGCTAGAAGCTGGTTTATTTTTAGTGAGACAAATGCGGTCATTGCCCAAAAGTAGCCAGAGGCTAGACCACTTTTAGTGAAACAGAGGTCAGTTCATTTTGAGTGAAAAAAGCGTGAGTCGGGTTTAAGATAAACTCCAAAAACATAACATCAATAAGCCTGATGATAATTTTGATGTAGAACGTAAAGGATGAGTGAAGATACTTGTCCATTAAATCATTTTAACAATATAAGGGGGTTTAAAATGACATATTTATTTACTAACCAAAAAAGAAATCAAAGGGGCTTTAGCTTAATCGAGCTAATGGTCGTCGTCGCTATTATTGGTCTATTGGCCGCTATTGCAATACCACAGTACGGTCGTTTTCAAAAGCGAGCAATGCAAACAGAGGCTAAAAGTGGCTTAAGTGGTTTATATGTAGCACAAAGGACTTTTATAACAGAATGGAATTTTGCGTCATCAAGTATGGGACAGTTAGGATATGCTGTTGAAGGTGATACAAGATATGCTGTTGGATGGGTTGCACGAACAGGAGATGCAAGAGACGCTTCGACTGTTCCGGCTAGTAGGGCTGATGGTTATAGAGGGCCGGCAACACCGACTGGTCCAGACTCTAACACGGGAGCTACTTGGCCAGCTGGTCTTACTGACTTAAATGCATGGGGGACATTACCTACGTGTAGTAATACGGCAGGGACAGTTTGTACAGCTAATGAAATATCGAACGGATGTTGGACTAATACCCATGGTACTGTAGCAACTGGTGATGATACATGTGAAGTCGCCGCTTCGAATGGTCTACATATAGCCTCTGCTGGTGCTGGAATTACATACACTGCTGGTGCCGCATCTTATCTTGGAACAAAAGGAACTATAGTGCCTGCTGATGCAGATACATGGACAATAAACCATCAAAAAACTATTAGGAATACTCAAGACGGGACAGATAAATAATCCATTAATTCAATTATAAGGCTATGGGTTTTAAGGCCCATAGCTTTTATTTTATCTTTGGAGACTATAGTCATGTTAAAAATAAGAAAAGCCATCAAATATTTAGCAAAGCCGAGACAATTTATGTATTTATTGGCTTTATTGGTCGCTGTTTGGATAAATGCCTTTTATATGTTCGCTGAGGACAATTATCTAAGAGCTAAATTCAAGTCTGATCAAGAGATAGCAAAGCAAGAGCAAATACATGATAAAACATTCCAAATAGATATGAACACCGGGCGTAAGTCTTACGATAGCATCTTTGATCCGGATGAGGCTGTCAGAAATAAGAGAATAGATACGATTGAGAGGTATCTCAATATATGCAATACGGCATCTTGTCGATTGATCGGTGGGTTAGAACCCACAAAGAAAGTTTGCAATAAAGAGCTATCAACATCACGGGAGTTTCATAAGTATAGAGTGTATTCATGTAGTTTAAAAATCACAGTGGAAAATGACGAACCTATGGATTGTACGAGGGTAAATTGGAGTGATATAAAAGGCTTTTGTGAAAAGTTAAATGATACATAAAACCTTTTTGAGAACTTAAAAGTATTTTAACGTTTTCATTTTAAAGGGGGCCCCCACGACAGGCCCTCTTTTTTTTAAGTAAGTCCAAAGCCCTGCCGATAGAGTATTTAGATAGCAATTTAATATCTAAAGGTCGGTACAAAATTCCTAGAAAACAGAAGGCTTATTTATCGTTATTATTGTTTGTTTTGTCTTGTTTGGCATTCGGGTTTAACAATTGTTATAAAGATAAGTTGGACAAGGTCGAAAGCCAGACATCTAGCTCTAAGATGACACAAACAAACCCATCACCAACTCAAAGATCAACACCGATTATAAACCCATCACCAAATCTCGAAATGAATCAATCACTAATCAAAGACGTAAAGGAAGGCAACATCAGTAAAGTAAGAGATGCCTTAAACAATGAAACGAACATCAATCTTCAAAACAAAGATGGACGGACGGCTTTAATGTGGGCTAGTGTTAAAGGCCATATTGAGATTGTAAAGCTATTGCTAGCAGCCGGAGCGGACGTCAATCTTCAAAGTAATATTGGAGAGACGGCTTTAATGTGGGCAGTTATTCGAAGTCATGTAGAGATTGTAAAGTTATTGCTAGTAGCCGGAGCGGACGTCAATCTTCAAGATATTATAGGATGGACGGCTTTAATGCTGGCAGATAGAGGAGGAGGTGATATTGTAAAGTTATTGCTAGCGGCCGGAGCGGACGTCAATCTTCAAGATAATATAGGATGGACGGCTTTAAAACATGCTAGAGGGAGAGACCATACAGAGATTGTAAGACTATTAAGAGAGGCCGGAGCTACAGAATAATACCAATTCTATATTTGACTTAATTTTTGTTTTTTCGTATGATGACAATATAAAAAACCTAAAAATAAGGGGAAAAACGAAATTTCAGATAAATAAATCAATGCTAGAGATAATATTAAGCTAAAAGTTGCTATTTATGGATATTGTGTTTTGGTTTCATTTAGAGTATTTGTATTATGTTTAAAGATATAAAGGAGGTTCAAAGTTATGACAGAGAGAGTTTTATTACAATTAACAATAGATGCTATTTTCAAAGCTTTTTTTGAAAAGAGAGAAGACCTTTTAATTTCACTGGTAGAGAATTTTGTACCTTTGCCTAAAGGTTCTGTGATAGAGGGTGTTTCATTATTAAACACAGAGCTTCTTCCCGATAAAGTTCCAGACGAATACAAATCCTTTACTTTAGATTTGCGTGTGAAATTAAGAAGACGGATCAGAGGCGTTCTTCAAAATACAGAGATTGTCCATGTAGAAGTTCAGACGACAAGTCAAAAGTTTTTTACAGATCGGATATTAGTTTATGCTTCTAGGGCTTATTCTGGTCAGATAAAGAAAGGCGAAGATTTTAATCAATTACTTCCTGTGTATTCACTTGTTTTTACAACAACTAATTTAAAAGAATTTGCAGGGATAAAGGATTACTATCATATCTGCAATATCCGTCGGACAAAACCACCAGAAGTGATTATGTCTCGTGGATTGTGTTTTGTCATTGTAGAATTAGGCAAGTTTCAGTCAAGTTTGCATGAATTATTTGACAAAAAGGCAGATTGGTGTTATCTTTTAAAGAACTCTGGTAATATGGATTTAAAGGAGTATACCAATTTTCAGAATAAAAGGGATCCTTCTTCTGGGATCTGGCAACCCGGCATCAGGTCCTAAAACTGAACTTTTTCCTTAACATTGTGTTAAAAAAGGAAAGGATCCTTCCTACTAAAAATAAACGGATTTTTGAGGTATTGCTCTTTTTGGACAGCGTAAGCTGTCAGAGCAATGCCCAAAAACAGCCAGAGGCTGGTTTATTTTTAGTGAGAATAAAAGGAGGCGTTATGGCAGAGGCAGCAAAGCATTTATGGATATTATCAAAAGATGAGACATTACAGGAACTTGCAATGGTGAAAGAGAGAGACAGAAAAGATCAAGCAGCCAGAGAAGATGATGCTTATGAGGAAGGGATGAAGAAAGGTCGTAAGGATGGGATGAAGAAAGGAATAGAAAAAGGGATGGAAAAATGGAAAAAGGAATGGAAAAAGGGATGGAAAAATGGAAAAAGGAATGGAAAAATGGAAAAAGGAATGGAGGTCGTAAAAGGGATGGAAAAAGGGATGACAGGTTTATCCAAAGATGACATTCTCAAGCTGAAAAAATAATTTGCCTTTTTTAATTATAAGATTTGCTGTTATGGATTTAAAGGAGTATACCAATTTTCAAAATAAAGGGATCTGGCAACCCGGCATCAGGTACTAAAACTGAACTTTTTCCTTAACATTGTGTTAAAAAAGGAAAGGATCCTTCCTACTAAAAATAAACGGATTTTTGGAGCTTGTCCCTGATATCGGTGAAAATAGACGGCTCATAAATTAGTTTTTAATTGTTTTTTCTTTTTGTCAATAATAATTTTTTTTAAACTTTGTTCTAATTGTTCTAAATCTTTAAATCCTTTAATGCTTTTGAAATGTTTTTCTGCTTCCAATAGACTCACAGCAGACCATCTTAAAACTTGATCTGAAGAAGAACTCCAAAGTAGCACAAAATATGTTGAAAGAAAATCTCAATATTTCATTGATCTCTACAATGACAGGTTTATCCAAAGATGACATTCTCAAGCTGAAAAAATAATTTGCCTTTTTTAATTATAAGATTTGCTGTTATGGATTTAAAGGAGTATACCAATTTTCAAAATAAAGGGATCTGGCAACCCGGCATCAGGTACTAAAACTGAACTTGACTGCTTAACACGAGGCTTCCTAACCTGCAACTTTTGACCACCTGCAAGTATGCTACCTTTATCACTACCAGCTCTATGAAAATGGAAAGTATCCTTCCTACTAAACGACCATGAGGCAATCAGCCTTTGATCGACGGCAAATGAACTTCTTGTGAAATGAATGACTATTTTTGGTACACTTCATAATGGCTCCTTTCTTTTTATTTTTAAAAGTTAATTGTTAATAAAATTTGGTTGGCTGAAATATGCCAACCAGGAGCCTTCTATCTTAACATCTTCTCTAAGAAAAATTCACCGAATTATAGGACATGCTCGATTTTTGAGGCAATCAGCCTTTGATCGACGGCAAAGAACTTCTTGTTTCCTTAACATCCTGTTAAGAAACGAAGAGATCCTTTCTACTAAAAGTGGTCAGGCTTTCTAGGTTGCCAGCAATTGAGAAGGCGAAAGCCTTCGGCTGGCAACCAGAAAGTGGCCAGAGGCCAGACCACTTTTAGTGAAACAAAGGAGGCGTTATGGCAGAGGCAGCAAAGCACTTATGGATATTATCAAAAGATGAGACATTACAGGAACTTGCAATGGTGAAAGAGAGAGACAGGAAAGATCAAGCAGCCAGAGAAGAGGGTGCTTATGAGGAAGGAATGAAGAAAGGTCGTAAGGCAGGAATGGAAAAAGGGATAGAGAAAGGTCGTAAGGAAGGGATGGAGAAAGGGATGGAGAAAGGGATGGAAAAAGTGGCACAAAATATGTTGAAAGAAAACCTCAATATTTCATTGATCTCTACAATGACAGGTTTGTCCAAAGACGACATTCTCAAGCTGAAAAAATAATTTGCCTTTTTTAAATTATAAGATTTGCTGGTATGGATTTAAAGGAGTATACCAATTTTCAAAATAAGGGATCCTTCTTCTGGGATCTGGCAACCCGGCATCAGGTCCTAAAACTGAACTTTTTCCTTAACATTTCACTCAAAATGAACTGGCCTCTGGCCACTTTTGAGCTGGATCTTCAATTTATTTCTTAAATTTCAAAATCATTGCCCTGAGACCAGACTCTTTCCCATTCATATCATTAGCTTGTACAAACCTTCATCTTATTTGGCTTTGAAATTCTGTGCTTGCAAATAAAAAATCTAGATGCGAATGGTAATGGACAATGACTGCAAAGGCTTTCGCCTTTGACAAAATGGTCATCGCCTCAAAAATATATGCATTTTGAGTAGGGCGAATCTCCTTGCTTCTTGACATCATGTTAGGGAAACAAGATATGTTTCTAAAATATTTTTGGGGAGCAAGCGGGTCTGCGGAAAATCTCCAGCCTGCCCTCGCCTCCCACTCATAATATTCATTTTTTGAGAGTTACGCAGAATCTAAAAAAATAAAAAAACAAAAAGAAAGGAACTTTTTCCTTAACATTGTGTTAAAAAAGGAAAGGATCCTTCCTACTAAAAATAAACGGATTTTTGAGGCAATCAGCCTTTGATCGACGGCAAATGAACTTCTTGTTTCCTTAACATCCTGTTAAGAAACGAAGAGATCCTTTCTACTAAAAGTGGTCAGGCTTTCTAGGTTGCCAGCATTTGAGAAGGCGAATAGCCTTCGGCTGGCAACCAGAAAGTGACCAGAGGTCAGACCACTTTTAGTGAAATAATCAAAGCGTCATCGTCCATTTTTGGATTAATTGGACAGCTTTATAAGCAGCTTGACTGGATGCCTCTTTGGTAGCACTGCCTAAGTGCGGAGATAATATAACATTTGGAAAACTCAACAACTGACTTTTTATAATCTTTGCCATATCAAAAACATCCAGGGCCACCATTCCAATATGATTATATCTTAAAGCCTCTTGCAATACATCTATCGATAAAACTTGCTTACGTGCCATATTGATCAACAAACCTTCAGGGCCTAAGTCTTTTAAAAGATCTAAATGAATAAAATGATGAGTTTCTTTTGTATAAGGTACATGCAAACTTACAATATCACTACCTTTAAAAAGCTCTGGTAGAGAGACTCTTTCGGCTTTATTATCTTTGAAAACTTGATCTGTAATATAAGGATCATAAGCTAAAACATCAGCACCAAACCCTTGAGCAAGTTTTGCTACATAGCTTCCCACTCTTCCAAGACCTACAATGCCCCAAGTCTTTTGATAAATTTCACTCCCTATAAAAACATGCCTATCCAGAGGTATTTGACCAGTAGATAAATCTATTTTATGCAAATGACGTAAAGCTTGAAGGGCAAGAGCTATGGTCAACTCCCCTGTGGATACTCTATGAGCATCAGGTGTGTGAGTCCATTGAATATTTTGCTTTTGACAAGAACTTGCATCGATATGATCAACTCCAGAAGTTAAACTGATCAAAAAACGTAAATTTAACGCTTGTTCTAAAAACTTCTGATGTATTTGAGTCTTTGAGCGGATAATCATAATTTCTGCATCAGTGATCTCTGCTTGTGTCGGTTTTGCATAAAGGGCCGATCGTTTCACTGTATGACCTAGCTCTTTGAGTTTGAACTCAGCTTCTGGTAAAAATCTCTCTGTGATTAATATTTTCATTTTGATCCATTAAATACAAAATACAAAAAACACCCATTACATACGGAAAACACCTTGCGACCTATGAACCCTGTCCCACCACCGATAATTCAAACTTGCCTCAATCCCAAGTCCTAAAACATGCCGTGTATCTATAGGATCAATGATGCCATCATCCCACAACCTAGCAGTGGAATAATAAGCAGAGCCTTCTGTTTTGTACTTTTCTAAAATAGTAGATCGCATCTGATCTATCTGCTCTTGAGAAAGATGTGCTTCTTGAGAAAGATGTGCTTCTTGAGAAAGATGTACTTCTTGAGACTTTCTTTTCATTTGATTTAATTTGATCGTCATTAGCACTTCAGCTGCTTGCTCACCTCCCATCACACTTATACGAGCATTCGGCCACATCCAAAGCTGATGAGGTTGATAGGCCCTTCCACACATGCCGTAATTTCCTGCACCATAAGACCCTCCTACCACTATTGTAAATTTAGGAACATGGGCATTGCTGACAGCCATCACCATTTTAGCTCCATCTTTGGCAATACCTTCATTTTCGTACTTTTTCCCTACCATAAAACCTGTCACATTTTGCAGGAATACAAGAGGAATATTTCTCTGACAACACAGTAAAATAAAATGAGTTGCTTTTAAAGCACTCTCACTAAAGATCACACCATTATTGGCCACAATCCCCACAGGATAACCATAAATATGTGCAAAGCCTGTTACAATGGTCTTTGCATAATTGACTTTAAATTCATGGAAGATGCTCGCATCGACAATGCGGGCAATGATCTCCCGTATATCAAAAGTGCGACGTTCATTTCGAGGAATGACACCATACAGCTCTTGTGGATCATAAAAAGGATCTCTGGATTCTAACCGCTCTAATGGTGGAGATAATGAAAGACGATTAAAGTAAGAGACTATACGCCGGCATACATCTAAGGCTTGTCTATCATCTTCTACGTAGTGATCTGTCACTCCACTTTTTTCACAATGAACCACAGCTCCACCAAGCGATTGAGCATCTACATCTTCGCCTGTGGCTGCTTTCACAAGTGGAGGACCTCCTAAAAAAATGCAACCTTCTTTTTGAACAATGATATTTTCATCACTCATAGCAGGCACATAAGCTCCACCAGCTGTACAACTCCCCATCACAACAGAAATTTGTGGGATACCTACTGCTGACATTTGTGCTTGATTGTAAAAGATACGACCAAAGTGATCTCGATCAGGGAAGACCTCTGCCTGCAATGGCAAAAAAGCCCCTCCACTATCCACTAAGTAAATGCAAGGCAGGTGGTTTTGCATAGCCACTTCTTGGGCCCTCAAATGCTTTTTAACTGTGATGGGGAAATATGTCCCGCCTTTCACTGTAGCATCATTAGCTACAATCACCACTTCTTGCCCATGCACCAGACCTATTCCTGTGATCATCCCTGCCGACGGGGCATTCCCTTTGTACATGTTATGAGCTGCTAAAGCAGAAAATTCTAAAAACTTTGTTTTGACATCTATCAAATGAGCAATTCTTTCTCTAGCAGTTAATTTACTTTTAGCTTTGTGCTTCTTCACAGCCTTTTCACCTCCACCTAGCTTAACTTGTGTAAGATGTGTATCAAGTTCTGAGATAAGGGTTTTCATGGCTGATTGATTTTCCAAAAAGTCGGAATCTTGGGTGTTTATTTGACTTTTGATACTGTTTTGAATAGAATGGTTGTTTAAGGTATTCATAATCTCTTACTTTAAATGACACACAACACAAATGCAATTTTTTTAATAGTGGTCTTAAAAAATCTTGGACATCAAAGCAAGGTTTAAATTAAAGTGGTTTTTGGGATTTAAAATTTTAAAAATGTCATAGTTTGCAATATTTGCTATTTCAACTTTTTGAGCAGATTTCATTTTGTTCCAATCAAACTCATCAAGAACCAAGAACCAAGAATAGAAATTTAAAAGGCTAACTTTAGGCTTTGGTTTCGTTCACAATATCACAGTACTGTTTAAACACTTGCCAAGTCATAGGGACACACTCCACTGGCTGATCATTAGAAACTGTGACTTTGATTGTGCAGGAATAAACCCTATATTTATGAAACTTCCTTGATGTAGATAATTTGTGATGACAAATATCAAATACAGGTTCTGTCCCACTCATTATTTGACAAGAGGCCTGATCACATACGTTGAGATACTTTTCTGTCTTACCAACCCGATGATCTCGGATGACCTCATCCGGATCAAAAAGATTATCATAAGCCATCCGGCCCGTCTGCGTATCTCTTTGAACTCTCTCATCTAAAGAATACTCAAGCCGTTCTTGCTCTTTTTCAGCCTTATCTTGGGCATCAAGGTAAATATCTTCAAAAATAAAGTAGCCTGATATAAGCCAAGAGACTGCAAGCAATCCATACAAATAAAGTAGCCCTCTGGGCTTAGCTAGTTTTTTGACAACTCTTCTTGGCATGTCTTAAACTCCCTCTGTGAAACACTCAAAGCACTGATTAAGAAAAGCTATGGGCCTTATAAACAGGCCCATAGCTTCTTAAAAATAAGGACACTTTTTTATTTACTTAACTACTCAATACTGCGACTCTTGCAGAAAGGCTAAAGCATTAAGCAACTGTAATTGTTATACTTTTTAGCCTACAAAGTTTTTGATTTTTGTCTAACACAACTCTTATTGTTTATTATGACATAAAACTTCATATTCTTGTTAAAAAAGTCAAAAAATTTTATATTTTGTATCAAAATGAATCGCTTTTTTTAGCTTTTTGTATCATTTTGAAACACTTGTCTAAAACTTAAAAACATAAAATCAAAAGTGAAACATTGGCTTTGGATATTAGATATTCTTTACTATTGATTAGATATTCTTTGCTATTGAGAAAAAGCATTTTTGACTTGTATTTATCGGACAATTTTGATCTTGTTAGGATCAAACTGTGCCTTTGAAGGCAAATGAGAAGGGGGTACAAAATAATTATGACTATCCCTAACTAAAGAAAATTCAGCAATAGTCCCTAGTCTCTCTCCACTAGCTCCTAATGTATAAGCCCGAAGCACTAAATGGGGTTGCCTACCTGTGATTTGAAATGTCAAGTTATACTCTAATGTGCAAGGGAAATCTTCACAAAACACAAGACCTTCTTGTTTTTTGATATTATCTTCTTGCTCTCTTATAGAGAGGGGCTCTGATGGTAAATGAGATGAATCAGCTACAATTTGAACATCTTGTTGTAAAGACCAATTAAGATGTAATCCTTCTACAGGTCTGGCGAGAGTCAATATAACTTGAATATTTAAACGATTATTTAATTGCAAGCCGGCAGTGTTTTCACTTTGAATTGCAATCTGAAAATCATGGAAGTCATCATCTGGCACAGCTACAATAGGTCCTATTTGACTATTTAAGGATTGGCTTTCATTTTGAGCAAGCTCTATAGATTCAGGAATCAAATGATGATAAGATAAGCCCAATACAATTAATATCAAAAGCAATGAGCCTTTCCAAATAAGCTGTTTAAAATAAGGCTTATGTTCACCTAAGGACATAATGTATCCTCGTTGATAGTTAAATTATAAGTTGATTCACTACCTAATAAAAATTTATTATTGGATTCGCCTCTTCTTGTCCAAACCATCACATTGATCATATAAGCTCCAGCTTCTGCCGAAACTCTTATAGACTCAGTACCTTCGTCATCTCTATTTCTACTTGAAGTCAGTATATCATCATCTTTTAAATATGTATAACCATTTTTATAGACAAGAAGGTCTAGGTCTGCTTTTTTATCATCGGGTGTGTCCTGATCAGTAGGATTATAAGTTAATTCCACTGACAAGGTCCCTCCTCTATGTTCATAGAGATAAAAATCATTTGAACTATGTTGATTTGAGCTTTTAGGATAAGCGACCAATCGATTTTGTTCTCGCTTATCTGCATCTGTAGCCCGTATTTTCTTAGGACACTCAGAAGATTGCCTATCTGTAGGAATAGGAAATGGACTAGCAAAATCTTCTCTATTTGCTTTTTGCATTTCTCTTTCCAGTAAGAGACTTATATCTGTTTTATTTTCTAGGTTATTGTGCAAAGACATAAAAAGCCCAAAATCTCGAAAATAATATTGTGTATCTTTAAACAATAAAGAAAACACACTCCAAATTTCTCCAAAACTGCCTCCATCAATGGAATCATTGTCCTGATCTTCAATATCTTTAGATAAATGGGTGTAAGGGTCTATTATATCCCAAAGAGTTCTGGTAATAGAAAATTCTCTAAAGTTCCCTTCGCCAGTAGCTTTAGAAACATCTCTTTTAGGAGGATGGCTTTCTAAGTTTTCATTGATTTTCAAAAGTCCATTTGGAGAAATACCTACAGAATCAATATAAACAGCCCGACCAAAGACCGCATTAGCAAAAAAGGTAGCAAACCCTTCTGACCAAGCCAGACGAGGATCAATAACGTACCTTGCATTATGAGAACCTCCAGGTGTATCTGTTTTTGAAAAAGTATCTTCTAAAAAATGTCCATATTCATGCAAAATAATAATGTTATCAAAATGATCGGTGTTGGTAGCTATGATATCGCCATTGCTACCTCCTACAATGAAAAGTTGCCGGCGTCCAGGAAGATAAAAACTAAAACTACTCGTTGCATCTTTAATAAAATGGGTAACAGGATTCAAGCCTTTTTTCCAGTAAACATAAACCTTAGGAGCTTGAGTGAACGGAATGCAGTCTGGTATAAAATTATGGCAATTTTTTGTTTGCTCCCTTAAAAAAATATTCGCTTCTAAAATTTGATCATAAATATTAAAAGCACCTCCTTGTTCATCAGCTGATGCTGTTATTACAATGTCGGTCACATCAGACTGATCTTCAAGTGTGATTGTTTTTGATATGAAATAATGTTGAAAATTAGCAGGCTCATCTTGAACAGTAATATTGATATGTTCATTGCTTGCTCTGGCATTGACTTGAATTGTATATTCTTCTTGTTCTCTATAAGGTACTTTTATAGAAAAAGCTCCCTGGCGATCTGTGTGGCTAGCAGTCACACAACCTTGTGATGATAAAACATCTATTGAAGCATGGCGAATATTCTTAGTGGAATCTTCTATCGCTCCTAATCCTTGTTTTGAGGGTACTCTATATTCAAAAACAGCCTTTCCTTTGAGAGTGATGGCATTTTCACTGATTGTTTGTTCACGACAAAGAGATCTGTTATTTGGATTAGGGGGAGATGAACTTTGATCATCAGATGATTGGGTTCTTTTTTTAGAACATCCTTCTAAAAACCATGCTGTCAACAAAAGACATATAATTAAAATTTTGGCTCGAGAAAAATAAACAAACATATTCATTCCTGCCGGATCCCGGATCCCAATTTCTGTCATGCCCTTTGCCTACCTTAAAAGTCTGTGCATTATTATCTTATATACTATACTTAAATATGTTATTTATCTACAAAAACTGTTTGAAACCATGCTAAAGACATGATGAAAATGAGAAAAATGTTTTACTTTGAGACACAAAAGCATTTGAGTTAAAATAAGATAGTATGTTATGTGATATGAAATAAGGTAATAATAATGGTTTATGTAAAAGGATTTAATTCTGATATTTGCCATCAAGGTTGCTCATACCATGTTCAAACAGAAGATTGGGGAGCAACCAAATCAGCTATTGTGACGAAAGTCTTTAAAAATGGAGCTGTGGTCAAAACTATTACCTCAAGTTATAAAGACTTCATTAGAGAAAATTTAGACGTTGGTCCCAATCACCATACAGGCAGTAAAACGGATCACATTCGATCTGCTATGCAGACTCAACATAAAGAAATACTCACTCAATTATTTCAATAAAAGCAAGATGCATATTGATATTTTTAAATAGAAGTGTCAAAAGAATGCAAATGAAGGATTTTTTCAACAACAGCATCTTCATCTATATCACTGGTATCAATTAAATGAGCGTCTGGAGCTATCTTAAGAGGGGCAATTGTTCTCTTTTGATCTCTTAGATCTCTTTTTTCTTGATGGCTTGATGTCAAACCTGTTTCTAAAATACGTCTTTGTTTACGGTGGGCAAGAGATGCTGTGAGATAAATTTTAAGGGGAGCCTGAGGAAAAACCACTGTTCCACAGTCTCTGCCTTCTGCTACAAGGCCTTTTTGTATTTTTTGTAGACAATCTCTCTGAGGTTTAAGTAAAAGTGTCCTGACTTTGGGCAAGCTACTGACCTGACTAGCTATATCTGCTATATCTTCACTTAAAGTTTTATCACTTATATCGCATCCTTCTAACTCAATGGCAGTGTTATGAGGTTGCATCGTGACACGTAAGCTTTGATTCTGATGAATGAGTTTGACGATGGAAGGTTCATTTAATGGATGGATTTGATGTTTTTGGACAAGGAAAGCCACAGCTCTATAAAATGCTCCTGTTGAAATCCACTGCCAATCGAGGATTTTAGCTAATTTACGACTCACTGAAGTCTTACCAGAAGCAGCAGGACCATCAATCGTGATCATATTGTGTATGCTTTGATTTGTTTTTATGTTATTTTTATTCACCATAACTTAGGACTTGCCTTCAGCTTTATGAATACTTGTCTTTTTACATAATGATTTATGACTTTCTAAAAACTTTTTTATTGATCCTTGCTTTTGCTTGTAAGGGTAAACTTTTCCTTTTTTGATTAGATTTCCAAAATCTATTTGTAAAGGTTTATCTTTTGAATACAACAATCTTGCTTCACTGGCTTTAGCCAAAGCTATAATATGCGAATCATTTGATTTTAATTTTAAGTTTTTAAGCTTCTTAATTTCAGAGTCAATTTTATTGCTTTCATCTTTTAATCGACCACTTATAAGAGCTTCAGAAGCCCATTTTTTAAAAGATTCTATACGTAATAATTCTTTTTTAAGCTGTCCACCATAAATCACCGATCGACCTTTCATAACCCAATTTAATAAAAGCTTTTCATATAAGGTTTGCTGATTTCCAAACATAGAAGATGCAACATTGGCATCAATAATGACACACATAATTCAAATTCCAAGAGAGCGGTTTGTTTCATTCATAAAGAATTGCCTATAACTTTCAGGTGTATTTAAAACATTTCCATTTTGATCTATTTTGATAGAATGAATATTGACTTCCATGTTTTTACGTTCAAAAAACAAAATAGATATATCTTCTGGTTTTAATTTAGTCTTTTTATCTCGAATATCCATTCTTATGCGATCCATAAGATGATCACTATGAGTTTCAATTAACATTTGTGCCTTTTTATTAGATGCTATTTGACAAAATAGACTGCCTAAGGCAGCTTGAGCCGAAGGGTGAAGATGTACTTCTGGTTGTTGTAGTAAAGATATAGAAGGGCTATTGTCCATTAACAATAGTAATTCTGCAATCACAGGTAAAACTTGACTAACTCCATAACCCACATCAATCAAATTTCTTTTTGGACCCTTTGTATGTTTTACTTGAATTTGAAAAGGACCACTCCCTGTTTTTTCAAATCTTTTAATAGAAATTTCATCAAATAGACCAGCATTTTGACCGAATGCTTCAAGTTTTTTTTTAAGTGACTTCCATATTTCTGGATCTTGCAAAGCAATCTCTGCAAGATACATAGGAATATTTGCCCCTTCAGAATCTTGTATAAGTTGTGTAGGATTATATGTTCTTTTAGGTTTAGAACGTACAGGGGCACTAGCATAAGGATCGCTATGATGACGCTCTAAAAACTTCTGAGCAATAGATATTATAGATTTTAAATGCTTGGAATCTATATCAGAGAGTTTCTTTCGACCCCAGTTAAGGTCAGGAGGAACTATGCGTCTATGTAAAAAACCAGAGAACTCAAACAAACCACGGTTTGTTGTACTTTTCCAAGTTCTATTTGGTGTGCTAAATTTTAACTTTTTTGAACGAATATCTGATTCTATCCAAACATCTTTCACTTGATGAGATAGCTTTTCTTTTATTGAGAAAGGATGAATGCTCTTAGAATCTTCTTTGCCAAAGGTGATGTCTATATTCATGGTATCTTTATTATCAGTAAAAGCCAATCCTGCTTCAAATTCACTTAATGCTTGGTTTTTGCTGTTTTGATGGTGGATGATTTCATTTAAAGTGCCTAGGTCATAAGGCTCTTCATTAAAGTCAGGTTTTCTACCATGTACAGTATTCATAAGTATGCGGAGCATAGCCATAAGGGAGGTTTTACCAGTGCTATTCTCTCCCATAAGTAATGTAAGAGGTGCTAAACGTATGGTTTGTAAGTCTTTAAAACATCTAAAGTTTTTAAGCTTCATTTGACTGATAAACATTGCATTTGTCCCTTTTAGGTTCTGTAGAAGCTTTTAGGTCAAAAGTTAGAATTTAATGCCAATGAATTTTTTGGTTCTACCCTCAGGTTTAACAAAATCAATACAGCAAGTGATGATCCTGCCTTTATTTTTGACGGCAAAAGGTGATGTGGGATGTATAGCCTCAAATGTAGAATAGTCAGCAAATTTAAGCTCTTCCTTTGTTAAAATCAAAGATAAAAGCTCTTTAACTCTATCCTCACTTTGACCTATAAAACTTTGAAAAAAACGAAAAGACCTTTCATTAACATTGTTTTCTGGGTCAAGATCTTCTAGCTTTGTTTCATTCATGCCCAATAGCTCAGCAAAGCTAACTTTGTGTGACATGGTTGTCACAGCATCTTTAAAAGGAGCTTCTTTTTGATCATCTTGGTTATGTTTGGTGTTCTGAGATTTTGATTTGGTGTTTTTAAATAACATTTATCCTATCCTCCTTGATTTAAAGTTTTTATAAACTCATCGCAAATTTTATCTTTTAATTAAATACACAATTAAATAATTAAATACACAATTAAATAATTAAATACACAATTAAACTAAAAAGTCACCCGTTATTTTCCTAATTCCTGATGGATGACTTTAGCTTCCTTGTTGTCAGTTAATGTCAAAAACCCAGATCCAGCAATAGGAGATTCATCAGAAAATCATTATTAGTTGGATATTCAGCAGTGCCAGAATTACGTTCTTGACATCTACTTATCTCTTCTTCAAAGCCGGTAGAAAAACGCTCTACTTCATTTCGTATCGCATTATTTCTTTGTACAACTGTCATTTCTTGTTCTTCATCAAATTCTTCATCAAAATTAAACCCTACTATTTTATTTCTTAAGAGCAATCTACGGGCATGGAGGATACAAGAAGGATCCAGACTATCTAAATTATTTTCAAAATTTTGTAAAATCATTTGATCCTCATGATTACTACCTTTACATTCTTCCACTTGAGCCTGAAACTGTTCTCTGTGACCCTCAAACCATTCTAAACTCGGAGGGTTAGTACTATTTGATAATATTGAGTTAGCAAGATTGTCAAAATTGCATCCTCTATAAGCATATCTTAGTCGTGATATTGACCGTTTAATATATAAAATGTCATGATCACGATCTTTACCAGGAGGCAATTCTCTTTGGATTGCTTCATTAACCCTATTAACCTGTGGGATAGACTCTTCACTATAGCCAATTAGAATCACTAATGATAAACTTAAAATACTTAAAATGTTTTTCATGATACTTCTCCTTTTTTAATGTTTAATAAATGATTTAATAAATAAAAACTTCTTTTACCTTCTAAAGTTCTAAAATTTTATAAATTTCTAAAATTTTATAATATCACTATATCACTTCAGAACAAAAGTCAAGACACATTTTAAATTTTTCTAAAATTTATAAAACAACATGTAAGATTTACATGTATTTGCCGGATGGCATCCCGGGGATGGACATTTAGAAGATCGCAAGTTATATCTCTTTGGTCGTATTTATTATGGCAATATCAAAAACAAAAAAACTTAATTCAGGACAAGATAAAAAACTGGAATTTATCCGGTCAAGTCGTAGTCTGATAAGTTATCAATCTTTAAATGTATCTAAAGACTCCCTATTTGCTAACTTCTTACTATCTAAATAAATCTTTTATAGAAAATACTTGACTATTATAATTGATGGGTTTATGAGGTTTTATGATTCATTAAGTCTATCCATTAAACCAATTATAATAAACAGGAGGATTATATTATGGCGAACAAAATTCTTTTAATAACAATAGTATGTTTTTGTTTCTTTACTAAACCCTTATTTGCTCAAGACGAGACAAACGTCAATCATCAAGACAATGATAGCAGTAGCTCTTTAATAAGTGCCAGTTATGATATAGAGACCCGGGAGGCCCGCCGGATAGAAGACCTACTGTCTTTAATAAGTGCCAGTTATACTGGAGATATAGAGACTGTAAAGTCATCGCTAGTGGCCGGAGCTAACGTCAATCATCAACACGAATGGGTTAGTGGATTTACGGCTTTAATAATAGCTAGTATGAGAGGCCATGTTGATATTGTAAGGTTATTGCTAGATGCCGGTGCGGATGTCAATCTTCAAGACAAATTTGGCGAGACGGCTTTATGGTATGCTAGTAAGAATCATCATATTGAAATTGAAAGACTATTAAGAGAGGCCGGAGCTACAGAATAAGACCAATTCTATATTTGTCTTAATTTTTGTTTTTTCGTATGATGACAATATAAAAAACCTAAAAATAAGGGGAAAAACGAAATTTCAGATAAATAAATCAATGCTAGAGATAATATTAAGCTAAAAGTTGCTATTTGTGGATATTGTGTTTTGGTTTCATTTAGGGTATTTGTATTATGTTTAAAGATATAAAGGGAGGTTCAAAGTTATGACAGAGAGAATTTTATTACAATTAACAATAGATGCTATTTTCAAAGCTTTTTTTGAAAAGAGAGAAGACCTTTTAATTTCACTGGTAGAGAATTTTGTGCCTTTGCCTAAGGGTTCTGTGATAGAGGGTGTTTCATTATTAAACACAGAGCTTCTTCCCGATAAAGTTCCAGACGAATACAAATCCTTTACTTTAGATTTGCGTGTAAAATTAAGAAGACGGATCAGAGGTGTTCTCCAAAATACAGAGATTGTCCATGTAGAAGTTCAGACGACAAGTCAAAAGTTTTTTACAGATCGGATATTAGTTTATGCTTCTAGGGCTTATTCTGGTCAGATAAAGAAAGGCGAAGATTTTAATAAATTACTTCCTGTGTATTCACTTGTTTTTACGACAGCTAATTTAAAAGAATTTGCAGGGATAAAGGATTACTATCATATCTGCAATATCCGTCGGACAAAACCACCAGAAGTGATTATGTCTCGTGGATTGTGTTTTGTCATTGTAGAATTAGGCAAGTTTCAGTCAAGTTTGCATGAATTATTTGACAAAAAGGCAGATTGGTGTTATCTTTTAAAGAACTCTGGTAATATGGATTTAAAGGAGTATACCAATTTTCAGAATAAAAGGGATCCTTCTTCTGGGATCTGGCAACCCGGCATCAGGTCCTAAAACTGAACTTTTTCCTTAACATTGTGTTAAAAAAGGAAAGGATCCTTCCTACTAAAAATAAACGGATTTTTGAGGTATTGCTCTTTTTGGACAGCGTAAGCTGTCAGAGCAATGCCCAAAAACAGCCAGAGGCTGGTTTATTTTTAGTGAGAATAAAAGGAGGCGTTATGGCAGAGGCAGCAAAGCATTTATGGATATTATCAAAAGATGAGACATTACAGGAACTTGCAATGGTGAAAGAGAGAGACAGAAAAGATCAAGCAGCCAGAGAAGATGATGCTTATGAGGAAGGGATGAAGAAAGGTCGTAAGGAAGGGATGGAGAAAGGTCGTAAGGAAGGGATGGAAAAAGGGATGGAAAAAGGGATGGAGAAAGGAATAGAAAAAGGGATGGAAAAAGGGATGGAGAAAGGAATGGAAAAAGGGATGGAAAAAGGGATGGAGAAAGGTCGTAAGAAAGGAATGGAAAAAGTAGCACTAAATATGTTGAAAGAAAATCTCAATATTTCATTGATCTCTACAATGACAGGTTTATCCAAAGATGACATTCTCAAGCTGAAAAAATAAATTACCCAAAAGTGGCCAGAGGATTATCCCTAACCCCACCCACCACCCTTTGATTCTGCTTTCCCATTTGTATGTTTTTCATGAGTGAAATGCGAAGGCAGGCTTCCGAAGTCCTCAACCTTCGCTTGCTTTTGGAGAGCAAGCGGGTCTGCGGAAGATCTCCAGCCTGCATCCGCATTTCACTCATAATATTTATATTTTTTGAAAGTTACGCAGAATCTGAGAAAAAATAAAAAAACAAAAAGAAAGGAACTTTTTCCTTAACATTTCACTCAAAGTGAACTGACCTCTGGTCACTTTCTGGTTGCCAGCCGAAGGCTATCGCCTTCTCAAATGCTGACAACCTAGAAAGCTTGACCACTTTTAGTAATAAGGATCCTTTTATTCCTCTACACCATGTTAGGGAAACAAGATATGCTTCTAACTTTTTGTGGAGCAAACGGGATGCAAGAAAGGAACTTTTTCCTTAACATGGAGTTAAGGGACGAAGAGATCCTCCTTACTAAAAGTGGTCAGGCTTTCTAGGCAATGACCATTTTGCCAATGGCGAAATGTCAAAGTGAAATAAATATCTTGTTTCCTTAACATGGGGTTAAGAGACGAAGGGATCCTCTCTACTAAAAGTGGTCAGGCTTTCTAGGCAATGACCATTTTGCCAATGGCGAAAGCCATTGCGGTCATTGCCAGAAAGTAGCCAGAGGCTAGACCACTTTTAGTGAGAAAAAAGGCAAAGCAATTTACAGATGCTTTGCCTTTTTATTATGATACTCTTTGATGTGATTGCATGGCCTTGCTTTGTGATCTCAAGATGCTTTTTTTAATGTTGATGTTATTGTTGTATAAAATCCTGGATTTTGCCAACTGTACTCGTTACTAAACCTTGTATAGAACCCTCAAAATGACCTCTAAACATAGTTGCAATAGCTACGACAACTACAAGTAACAAAATGTACTCTGTAGCTCCCTGTGCTGATTCATCTTTCCAAAACCTTGTTGCAACAACCTTAAAATTATTTTTCAACTTATTAAACATGTTAACCTCCCTTAAGATTACACGATTTTAAATACATTCATACAATACTTAAACGTAATTGCTAGAGCTTATGTAGAGCTAACGTGAAGAAAACCTAACAATTCCCCTATATGCAAAAAGACACCGATGAAACGTACTATTAAATAAGACTTTAAAGATAACCTTAAGCTATCTTTATTTCAAAAAGGACGATACGTACCACGGGGAATAAAGATAAGATAGTACCCTTTGCTTTATATTTATAGAATAAACGACTTTTTTCTATAATGCAAGACTTTTTTAAAAAAAATATAAAAAAAGTTATTTTCTGTCTCAATATGAGACACTCTCTCATAAAACCTGCTTTTAAAAGGGAGTTTTTAAGTAAGATTTTCTTTGCTTCTTTCTTTATTTTATTGTATAGCTCTATATATAAAAGAAGGAACTTAAGCTATGCTTCCAATAATCCAGGACTCCAATGTATTTAAAGAAAGAGTACGTCAAGCAACTGACCTTGCAGATGTGGCTTCTCAGTTCACCCAAATGAAATTAATTGGAAGAACTCTTAAAGGGCTGTGTCCCTTGCCAGGCCATACAGAAAAAACCCCTAGCTTTACTATACACAGAGATATGTCTTACTATTATTGCTTTGGCTGTCAAAGAGGAGGCGATGTTTTTCAGTTTGCTCAAGATGTCATGGGCTTGTCTTTTAAAGAAGCCCTAGAGCTGTTTGCTCAAAAAGCAGGTATCCCCCAGCCCACCTATTACACAAACTACAAAATTTCTCAAAATTCTCAAAATGAAACACTTTACGAAAAAAAAGTAGCTTTTTTAAAAGTCAATAAACTAGCTAACAATATTTTTCAAAATAATCTAAAAAACCTGCCCCCCCATCACACAGTTTTAGCTTATCTTCGAAAAAGAAACCTCCATCCAGAAACCCTTAAAAAATTTGAAATAGGTTATAGTCTGCCAGATTGGTCTGCTCTATCAAAAAAGCTATCCCATTGCAAGGACTTAGCATATCAGCTTGGGTTTATTCGCAAGTCAGATAGAGGGGACGACTATGATGTCTACAGAAATCGTATAATGTTCCCTATCATTACAATTAGAGATGAAATTATAGGTTTTGGAGGGCGGTCTCTTGTTGAAACCAACAGGGAAGCTAAGTATATCAATAGCCCTACCTCTGATATTTTCCAAAAAGGGCAGGTCCTCTATGGACTCAAACAAGCTGCCCCTTACATACGCTCATTGGATCAAGTGATTGTGGTCGAAGGCTATATGGATGTTGTGACCCTTTATCAAAATGGATTTTGTAATGTGGTGGGCGTTTTAGGTACTGCCCTCACCCTTGACCATGCCCATTTGCTTAAAAAATATACAAAAAACATCATTTTGCTCTTTGACTCTGATGCAGCAGGTCAAAAGGCAGCCGAAAAAGCCCTCCCCATCCTTTTAAACTATGGGCTTTACCCTCGGGTACTCAAAATGCCTGACGGACAGGATCCCGATAGTATTATGAAACAATGGGGCAGGGAAAAGTTTCAAAAACAGCTTTCTAATTGTTCAGATCTTTTTGATCATATTTTAAAACATTATATTGCCCAAAAAAGACTAACTCCTACCGTCGCTTTAGATGTCTTAGATCGTATGGGACCTATTATGACTTCCATGCAAGATAACCAGCTTAAATACATGTATATTCAAAGACTTGCAGATAGTCTTCGTATCACTCCCTCAATGGTGAGAAGCCATTTTTCACCTCAAAAAACAAAAAAAACATATAATTTTTACGCAGAAAAAGCCGATCAAAGAAAACAAATAAAAAAAAAGGAAAAAATCACAGCACAGTTAGAAAAATCTGTCCACACAGCAGAAATGATGGTGGCTGCTATTGTGGCTAATGAACCACAATATTTGAAGATATTAGAAGAAGAAGATATGCTAGAGAAGTTTTCCTCTGAAAAAATTTCAGGATTTTTGAAAAAAATACAGGATATGAGTAGACATCAAAAGGTGGATTTAGGTAACCTACTGTCAAGCTCCACACTCTTAAATGATAAATTTGTTGCTCATGCTAATACAAAGCTTGACACGCAACTTATTGAATATATTATGAAAGTTGCTAGTTACAAGGATATATCTCAAACGGATAAATTATTTAGAGATGCTGTGAAGCGTATAAAGGAACACTTTTTGAAAGAAGAAGGAAGGGTCCATGCGGAAAATTTAAACCAGTTTATGGAAATTCAAAAAACAAGACAAAATATTTTAAATAGCCGATAAGTAAGGAGTAGGGTTTATAAATTATGTGATGCAAGTTTTATTTAATGAAGTTAATGAAGAATTTAATATGGTTTAATAAAGTTAATGAAGAATTTAATGAAGACATGACAAAATAAATATGAAAAAATATAATGTTAATAATATGACAAAATAATGCGACAAAAAATAATGTGACAAAATAAAAACCCAAAAAATGAGAAATATAAATAAAAAATACATTGCAAAAAAATAAATATATTGCATAAATAAATTTGAAAGAGATATGATAAAGCAAAGAGGTTTAAAAAGTGAAAAAAGTATCTAAAAACTCATCTCATGTTAAAGTTTCTTCGCATCATCAGAAGACAAAAGGCACACCTGCTTTAAAAGTTGGTAGTCATAAGCATCCTTCTACTCGCAGGATGTTAGCTCACACCAAATTAATCCACCCTAAGAAAAAAATTAAAAAGCTCTCTATTGATCAGCAAGTAGAATTATTTAAAACTGAGTTACCTATCTTATTAAAAGGCAGAAAAAATCTTACTGTAGATGAAATTGAAAAAACACTTTCTCCTGAAATCCAATCGGCTTATATTTTAGATAAGTTAATGGCAACCCTCCATAAAAAAGGCATCCATATTATCTCTGAAGCACCTGATAAAAAGGTAGCTCCAGCCACTTCTACACACGATGAATTTGCATTAGGCTCTACAACTGGGGAGGAGGAAGAACATTTAGAAGAAATCTCAAAAGACATGAAAATCAACGACCCTGTGCGTATGTACTTAAAAAAGATGGGAGGTGTTTCGCTCCTTACAAGAGAAGGGGAGATTCAAATTGCACAGCGGATTGAAAGAGGCGAAAGGCAAATTGTATGTTCTATGTTGCTTTCTCCTATTGGTACATCTGAAATTATTCAGTTAGATCAAAGGTTGCAAGAAGGTCGCTTGAAAGTCAAAGCTATCTTTAGAGGTCTTGAAGATGAAGACTCTCACCATCACTATGACGAGCAAGAACATATTAAAAAAATCCACAAGTTGATTGGTCTTGTCAAAGTCTATCGCTCAAAAGCTGCTTCTCTTTTTAAAATTCTTAAGGATGATTACAGCAACACTCATAAGAGAAGACTTGCCGAAGAGAAACTTGTTGTTTTAAACAATCAGCTAATGAAACGATTTGAAGAAATTAACTTTAACAGAAAGATCATTAACCGTATTGTGATTAAGTTTAAGAATCTTGTGCATCGTATGTCTGAACTCCAATTGCGTAAAAGAAGAGCTATAGAAATCACACATTCTAATAACTTTCAATCTTTAATGAGGGAAGGTGAAGCCTTCTATCAAAAAGGTAAAAGACCTCCTGTCCTCAATAATGGAGCAGGTTTATCTCCAGAGGCTTATCAAAAGCATTTTCTTCAAGCTATGGATGCTCACAAAAGACTCAAACGCCTTGTGGAAGATACTCAAATGAATTATGAATGGATTAAAAGCACTTATTTGTCTATTTGGAAAGGTGAACGGGCTGCTGATACGGCTAAGGCAGAGCTTGTAGAAGCTAATCTAAGGCTTGTTGTTTCTATTGCTAAAAGATATACCAACAGAGGTTTGCAGTTTTTGGATTTGATTCAAGAGGGGAATATTGGTTTGATGAAAGCTGTTGAAAAATTTGAATACCGCAGAGGGTATAAGTTTTCTACTTATGCTACTTGGTGGATTAGACAAGCTATTACTCGTGCTATTGCAGATCAAGCACGCACTATTCGTATTCCTGTTCACATGATTGAAACAATCAATAAGCTTATTCGCACTTCTCGATCTTTGATTCAAGAGCTAGGTCGAGAACCCTTACCAGAAGAAATAGCAGCTAAAATGGATTTGCCAGTTGACAAAGTTAGAAAGGTCTTAAAAGTTGCTAAAGAGCCTATCAGCCTTGAGATTCCTGTAGGTGAAGAAGAAGACTCTCACTTAGGAGACTTTATTGAAGATAAAAAAGTCATCAATCCTTCCGAAGCTGTTTCTAGCATTCATTTAGCTAAACAGGTACGTAAAGTGCTTGTGACTCTAACAGAGAGAGAAGAAAAGGTCTTGCGTATGCGGTTTGGTATTGGTGAAGAAAATGACCATACTTTAGAAGAGGTTGGTCAGGATTTTAATGTGACAAGAGAAAGAATCCGACAGATTGAATCTAAAGCACTGCGGAAACTACGCCATCCATCTCGCTTTAAAGAGTTAAGCCACTTTTTAGATGCTCTAGAAAATAGAAATGCTTAATTATTAATTTATTAATGCTTTTATTATTCATGTCACAACACAATTATATCCTTATTATAAGGATGAAACAGCTCTTCCATAAGTTTTTCAAAAAAATCATCTATCATGGAATGTCTCCTTCGAGATAGGAAATTCATAAATGCCATAACATCATAGTCCATAATGGAAATGGAATCCATACTGGAAGAAGATACTCTTTTTTCTAGTGTTCCATATAGATGTTCGCGATTGAGATCGCAGTGACCTAGCTCATGGAATAAAAGTACCTTTCTTCTCCAGTCTCTTATTTGGATTTTTTTTATGCGTGTAAGTTCTGACTCTTCCTGTTTCATATCTTCTATTATTTCCTTTTTGTCTTTATCAGAAAGTTTCTTGTAATCATTTATCTGTTTAGTTAAACCGGGATCAGGCTCATCACGAGGAATGTACTTGTATGAAATATCTTCATTGACATATCTATCTAAATGAGCATGGTTCATAGATTCAATTTCAGAAAGGCTTAAAGAAAACCAAACTTTTCTATTAATCAATATCAATTTAAACCCATAATCAAATATAATAAGACTAAGACAAACTCCTTGATTACTCATCCAATAATGATTAGAAGGCAGATCATCGAATACATCAGTAAAAAAAATACGAACATCAGAATTAATAGGTGAACCTTTGAAAAATTCATACTCTTGAGTATAATTTAAAAAGGCAGGGTCATTGTCCTGTCCTTGTAAAGAGAGTAACTGATTTTGAAATTGGACTTCATCGACTTCATATAAAATGTTGTCTTTGGAGGTTTCCGCACAACCTATAGCTCCTATAGCTATAGAAAGAGCCAATAAAATAATAGTTGATAGTTTCATAGCTTTCATAGTTATCCTCTTGTTATTGTTGGTTATTATGTCTTGGTTTTTCACTACATCTATTTTCATTTTTTCCTTAACTCAATAATTTAAGCAGTTTGCAGTTTATACTACTTACATTTGCACTTAGAATGCCACTTATAACATCGCATAAGATACAAGTCAAGACGTCTTTTTCACTAAAAGTGGTCTAGCCTCTGGCTACTTTCTGGTTGCCAGCCGAAGGCTACCGCCTTCTTATCTTTTTCACTAAAAATAAACCAGCCTCTGGCTGTTTTTGGACATTGCTCTGACAGCTATCGCTGTCCAAAAAGAGCAATGCCGCAAAAAACTGCTCATTTTGAGTAGGGGAGGATATCTTCGTTTCTTAACACCATGTTAAGGGTTTGTTTCACTCAAAATAAATCATGCCTCTGGCATGTTTTCTGGCAGTTAGCCCGACGACTGTCGTCATCGATTAAAGGCTAACTGCCTAGAAAATTCATTTATTTTGAGTAGGGAGGATCTCCTCGTTTTTTGACTACATGTTAAGGAAACAAGATATTCGCTTTATCCTTGCCTGTCTGCCGGATGCCGGGTTGCCAGACCCGGATCCCGGATTAACACGATGTTAAGGAAAAAGATTTCCTTCTGATGTTTGCTCTGACAGCTATCGCTGTCCAAAAAGAGCAATGTCTCAAAAGTCCGTTTACTTTTAGTAGAAAGGATCCTCTTGCTTTTTAACACAATGTTAAGGAAAAAGAGTTTTATTCACAAACTGCTTGCTCTTGAGGTAATAAAAGAAATTTTTCCTTAACATGGTGTAGAGGAATAAAAGGATCCTCCTCTACTCAAAATGAACAAGCTTTTGAGGTAGCCAGCCTTTTACGACGGCGTGAGCCGTCGGGCTGGCTACCCAAAAGTGGCCAGAGGCCAGTTCATTTTGAGTGAAAAAAATTGAGGACTTCGGAAGGCTCCCGTTGCCCCATCCTCAAGTAAAAACAAAATGGAAAAGCAGAATCGAAGGGCGGTGGGGGGGTTAGGGATAATCCGTTTACTTTTAGTAAGAAGGATCCATTCGTTCTCTGACATGATGTTAAGGAAACAAGATTTTCTTCTGATGCCTGACTGCCAGATCCCGGATCCCGGATAAACATAATGCACTTATCAATAAGTCTTTCAAAATCAGCCATATCATCAATCTTTTCTTCAATATCATTAACCTTTTTTTCAATATGACTTATTTGTGTTTGTATAGGATCATTTAATATATCACCTGTATCTTTTTTAAATTTAAAAATTAACACCCAATATGCCAAACCCTTGAAAACCATGGTTCGAACTTCTAATGTTAAATTCTTGTGCATCTATAAGAAGTACAGGAAATCTTACAAATTGATAGCGAGCTTCAAATCCAAAAAAAACTTTATTAAGTGTGAGAGGGAATTCAATGCCCAACCCTCCATGAAACCCAAAAATCCTTTTACCATCAGTAAAAGGGGCTGGACTACCTACAAATTTTATTTTTCGACTGATGCTACTAGCACCTGCTATAAAATAAGGATTAAATGAAGCAAGTCCTTGAGTGATATTTTGTGTATTAAGGTAGTATTTAACATCCAGTCCTATCTGTGTCAGAGACATTTCATGAATATACCTTTCCATATTGACATCATTTACTTGTATGTCTAAAGCTCTAAAAGGATGAAGACCCGCGAGGTAGTGAAATTGTATGGCAATCCTCATATTAAAGAAAAAGGAAAAAAATCCTCCACCTAAAAAAGCAGGTCTCGTATGCTGGCCTAACCTGCCTGTAAACACTCTCATACCAAACAAACCACCCAATGAAAGCAAGCGTCCATGCTTGAAAAAGTAAATATCGGCTTCTTCTGAAGATGTATTTTCAAAGTCTGAGTAATCTGTGAAAGGATCATAAGTATCTGCTGAATCCTCAAGCTGTGCTAACTCAAATAAAGGCGTTGTCTCTACCTGCAATTGTTGAGTATTCTGCTTTTGTGTTGAATCTAAAGGCCACGTAAAATCAGAAGCTTTTAAAGGATGAGTCACAAACAATAACAGCAAAGCAAGAATAAAATAAAATCTGCAATGACTTAAAAAGCAAATTCTTTGTCTATCGGTGTATACCTCTCTCAAAATTCCCCTCCCTGAAATGATCCATCCCTTATTTTATATATTTTTTAACTTTTCTTATCCTTAAAATCTTGTCAAAATCCCTACTAATCCAACAGCAAGCTTCTCTGAAACCTGCCACATTACAACACTAAGCGATAACCAGATAACTATTTGTCAACAGCGTAAACTATTGCGGTCATTGCCTAAAGCCCTAAAACCATTGCCTAAAATCTAAAATCAAAGTCTAAAGCTAAAGACTAGTTTGCTTTAAATACAACCATGCTTTTTATCTTTTTCGTCATTTTTGACAATTATGTTTAATTTTTAACATAAAAAGTGAAATAAGCCATAGATACTGGACATTATAGTAGATATGACATTTCAAGAAAGTTATGGCTTGTATTGTATAAAAGGCTAAAAGGCTATTTTTTAGAAAAAAGAAACTTCAGCTACATCTTCTATTTAGAGCCTACTTAGCAATATTTCAATAAAATTTGTAGTCAATCTTTTCTTCTTCCACTTAAATGCTTAAATAATAAACTAGAAATCATTAAAGATATTGTGTTAGAATAAATAAAGATATTAAAAAGGAGTTATTATGGATAAAGAAAACCACCTTACAACACTGACAACCGAAGAGAAAGCCCTAACTATCAATCGCAATCAGCAAAATTATGGAAGCTTTGCAGAAATTGGAGCAGGACAAGAGGCTGCTCGTTGGTTTTTTCAAGCAGGGCTTTCCTCTAATACCATAGCTAAAACCATGTCGGCTTATGATATGACTTTTAGTGATACTATTTATGGCAAAGAGGAAACAGGAGGTTATGTTTGTGAAAGCCGTTTGATTAAAATGCTCAACCATGAATACAAGCTTATAGAAGAACGTCTAGGTCAAGAAAGGGGTAGTACCACGCATTTCTTTGCTTTTGCCAATACAGTGGCTGCTAGAAGTCGTCTAGTGGCTAAAGGACACGGCTGGTTAGGCATTCGGTTTCAAAAGGACTCTTTAAAGCCTCCTAGTGATCTGGTGATTCATGTCAACTTATTGGATCCTCGAAACCTTCTTCAACAAGAAGCTATTGGTATTGTGAGTGTTAATCTCATTTTTGGAGCTTTGCACTTTTCTGGCAATTTAACTCAGGTCTTGCAATCCCTTACTGATAACCTCAAACAGGATCGCATTGAAGTTGACATGGTAAGTTGTTCTGGCCCAGCTTGTGCAGGAGGAGATCACCGATTGATGAATTTATATTTAGTCAACTTTCACTTAGGTCCATGGGTGGTGTTTGGCCCTGATAAAAAAGTGCATCAACCTTATGAGATTCTTTCCAAGAAAAATTTACTGATCCACAGAGGAAAGCCTCATTCTCAAAGCCTACCTCTACTTAAAAGTTTTGTGCAAAAATACTCTCAAAAACATAAAAATAATACCCTTGTTTTAATAGATATTGCCTTGAGCGACTTTTTAAATAGTGAGGGTTCTAATTTGTCTTCTGTTTTATCTGATATAGATGATCTCAATCAGCAAGGTTATTATGTTTTGATCAACGATGATCACACAACAGCAGATTTAAGTAAAAGATTGAAAGAACAAGCCATTCAATCACATACATTTATTGCAGATACACATACTTTAGAGCATTTATTTCACGAACCAGATCAATACAAGCACTTAAATGGTGGTATCTTAGAAGGTATGGGACATCTTTTCGATGGAAATACCCAAATTTATGTTTATCCTCATCACACAGACGATAAAAATATAAACCTTGAAAGTTTCAGTCCTCAAGCTCCTTATTTGAATATTTACAAGTATTTAATAGCTGAAGGCAAAATTAAAACTGTTGAGTCGTTTAATCTATAGCTTTGTTTTGAGCAATCCGATTTAAAAATTCTGTGAAGGGGAAAACTTCAATATCAGGAGCAGGTTTTAAAAGGTTTTTACCTGTATATATCCCATAAGCTTTTGTGATGATTTTGTTCTCTTTTAGAATTTTAAGTCCTCTGTGGTATTTGTCCTTCCATTGAGAGCTGTGTTTGATTTCAAATCCAATTTGTTTTTTCCCACAGGACCATATCAAATCAACTTCTGTGCCGGACTCTGTCCTCCAATAAGATAACTTACCACCTAAGTTGAAGTAAGAATTAAGAAGCCTTATTTCATTGATAAAGTATGTTTCAAATAATTTGCCTTTTTCTGATGATAAAGGATGATCTCTTATCTGATGAGCAAGTGTACGTTGCACACCACAATCAAAAAGATAGAATTTAGGATGTGCGATTTCTTTTATTTTTGCTTTGGCTTTTAATGCAGGAAGATAAAAGCCAATCAGTGTATCTTGAAGTATATCAAAATATCCTTGGACAGTTGAGCGAGCAATGCCTACATCTCTTGCTATATTACTGATATTGAGAATTTCCCCATTGACAATAGCCATCACTTCGAGAAACCGATAAAAATGATGTAGGTGTCTTACAAGGGCTTCTTGTTGAATCTCCTCTTCTAAATAAGTTTTAACGTAGCTTTCTAAAAAAGCGATTTTATTTTGTTTTTTTGGTTCTATGATAGACATGGGAAGCAACCCATATTTCAAGACAGATTCTAAAGAAAAGTGTGGTAGCTCTAAATAACTTAAAGGGCCAAGTTGGTAAGATAAGGCTCTACCAGCTAACATATTTGCTTGTATGCGTTTGAGTTTTCTAGCACTAGAGCCAGATAGAGCAAAAAAATATTGATTTTGATATGCAAAGAGCAAAGAATGCACTTCATCTAATAGCTCTGGTACTTTTTGTATTTCATCAATGATAATCCAGCTTTTCAAAGGAAGGGCTTCGACTTGCTCCCTTAAAAGAGAGGGCTTGCGTTTATATTGTAAAAATTGTGACGATTGTAAAAGGTCTATTGTAAGAGTAGCATGGCTTAAGCTTTGATGAATAAGCCATGTTGACTTTCCAACTCCACGTGGGCCAAAAATAAAAAAGCTTTTACAAGGTAATTTTAAAATGCGTTGATACATGATATGTACTCCTCTTGCTTTGTGGTTTTTGTGGTCATAGTTTTAGTTATATTTTTAGTTAAGTTATGACTATAGTTATAGTTTTTTAGTTTTACAGTTTTAAATAGCCTTGTTGATAGATCCGTTAAATTTACAGTGATTTTAACAAAACTATCGGCATTTGTCTAAGTTTTTTTCACTAAAAATAAACCAGCCTCTGTTTCACTCAAAGTGAACTGGCCTCTGGCCACTTTTGGACAATGACCGCAAAGGCTTTCGCCTTTGACAAAATGGTCATTGCCTCAAAAGCCTGTTCACTTTGAGTAAGGAGGATCCCTTCGTTTTTTTACACAATGTTAAGGAAAATATCCTTCTAATAACAGTTAGCCCGACGACTTTCGTCCTCGATCAAAAGCTGGCTACCTCAAAAGCTTGTTCAATTTTAGGAAGGAGGATATCCTCATTTCTTAACACAATGTTAAGGAGTTTGTTTCACTCAAAGTGAACTGGCCTCTGGCCACTTTTGGACAATGACCGCAAAGGCTTTCGCCTTTGACAAAATGGTCATTGCCTCAAAAGCCTGTTCACTTTGAGTAAGGAGGATCCCTTCGTTTTTTTACACAATGTTAAGGAAAATATCCTTCTAATAACAGTTAGCCCGACGACTTTCGTCCTCGATCAAAAGCTGGCTACCTCAAAAGCTTGTTCAATTTTAGGAAGGAGGATATCCTCATTTCTTAACACAATGTTAAGGAGTTTGTTTCACTCAAAGTGAACTGGCCTCTGGCCACTTTTGGACAATGACCGCAAAGGCTTTCGCCTTTGACAAAATGGTCATTGCCTCAAAAGCCTGTTCACTTTGAGTAAGGAGGATCCCTTCGTTTTTTTACACAATGTTAAGGAAAATATCCTTCTAATAACAGTTAGCCCGACGACTTTCGTCCTCGATCAAAAGCTGGCTACCTCAAAAGCTTGTTCAATTTTAGGAAGGAGGATATCCTCATTTCTTAACACAATGTTAAGGAGTTTGTTTCACTCAAAGTGAACTGGCCTCTGGCCACTTTTGGACAATGACCGCAAAGGCTTTCGCCTTTGACAAAATGGTCATTGTCTCAAAAGCCTGTTCACTTTGAGTAGGGAGGATCCTTTCGTTTTTTAACACAATGTTAAGGAAAAAGTTCCTTCATCACTTTCACTAAAAGTAAACTGACCTCTGGTCATTTTTGAGTTAGCAGTGTCTTTTTGTTGGATATAGTAAAAGATTAAGTGGAAGGTTTAGATAGCAACTCAAATATCTTATCAAGACGTCGATTGGTATCTTTATTTTGTGCGGTTAAGTCTTTATAGTTTTGGTCAATCTTCTGCTCAAGTGCTTTAGTATTATTATCAACTTTCTGCTCAAGTTTATCAACTTTATGCTCAAGTGCCTTAGTATTATTATCAATTTTCTGGTCAAGTGCTTTAATATTATTATCAATTTTCTGATCAAGTGCCTTAATGTCGTCCTTCATCTCTTTAATCTGTGAGGGTATATGATTACTGACTTGTTCTTTAATATCCTTCTTAAAATCTTTGAATTGTTCCTTGAACTGTTCTTTAAAAGGTTCAATATAAAACCTCACTATGCCAATTAAGCTGACAAAGAAAACTATGAAAGTTACGATTATTTGCAAAAACTCCATATTTTAATACCTCTATTTTATATCATTATACCCTATTAACATTAAAAGTCAACCGCCTACATTAAACTATAACAACATGCAACATCTTAACTGACTAAAATAAACAGCTTTTTTGATACGAAACTTTGTTGGCTTGCTAACTACCTAAAGAATCTATACATTTTAAGCAAGGATGTCCTCATTTCTTAACACAATGTTAAGGAAAAAGAGTTTCTTCTGATAGCTTAAGCGTCTAAATTCGTAATGCATCAATAACTTGCAATTTTTCAGCTTTTATTGCAGGAATAAGTCCACTTAAAATCCCTATAATAAAAATAGACACAAAAGACAACAAAATAGCCAAAGGATCAAGTATCCATTCGAATTCTAAATTGTTCATTAAGAGTGATGCAATATAAATAGTGCTTTGATAAACACAAATACCTACTACGACTCCTATGATCCCTGCTAAACCACACAAAATAACAGACTCTAATAAAAAAGCTCTGCGAATACTTAAATGAGTAGCCCCTATTGATTTACGAACTCCTATATCTCTTAATCTTTCTGACACAGTAGCCAGCATCATATTAGCAATGCCTATGCCACCTACAAGTAGAGATGCCAAAGCAATAATTGTTAATAAAATAGAAAATAAGTTTAAAAACTTTTGCATTTGAGCTAATAATACACTATCAGAATTAACACTAAAATATCCTGTCTTGCCGTATTTCATTTGAAAAAAGTTTTTTACAACAAGTCCTATTTTCTCTATATCACTGTTTGGATTGACTGCTATAGATATCTCCTGTATACGTGCCGACCAATCATCGCTAAACATTTGAAAAGTAGTAAATGGAATATAAACTTGTAAGTTCGGTTTGATCCATTCTTTATTAGAAGTTCTATTTTCTAGGATACCAATCACTTTACAGGCAATCATATTGTAATCTCCTTTAGAAAGATAAATGATTTGTCCAATCGGTGAAATATGAAGGAAAAGCCTCTGAGCTATCTCAAAGCCAATGACACAAACAGAATCTCTTCTCTCTACGTGATAATTATTGATGCCTACACCTGCAAGTAATTTCCAATCTAAAATATTAAGACCATCTTCAGAAATTCCCATCAAAACAGTTGCATCTTTTATTGATTGGCCAGAGAAAATAACAGATAAACCCCAACTTCTCATCAAGGGAGAAATTAATTTAATGTCTGAAAAAATATCTTTTAAGTAAAGAATTTCATTCTTCCAGTCAAAAGACTCAAAATATGCAGGTGTCCAATCTGTAGCTTTAAGATTCCAGTTGACATGCCCTGTGAACAAAAAAGTATTTACTCCCAAATCAGCATAACTATTTAATATTTTTTCTTCTGTAAAACGTCCTAAGGTAACCATAGAAGTCAAAGCTGCAACACCTACTACAATTCCTAACATTGTCAAAAATGACCTGGTTTTGTTTTGAAAGGCATGCATTAAAGATAAAGGAAAGAGTTTTAAGATTTGAGAAAGCCAAGAAGCTTTTGAATATGCTTTCAAAGACTTCTCCTGTGATAACTTGTTGATTTGTTTGCTTGCTTTCTTTACTCCAAGTAATTGTCCATCTTGAAGTGTGAAAACTTTTGATGCTATCTGAGCAATGTCTCTTTCATGGGTAATTAAAACAATGCTCTTACCTTGTGCATGTAATTTTTGAAGTATTTCAAGAATCTGTTGTGTTGATTGAAAATCTAAATGACCTGTGGGTTCATCCGCTAAAATAATATCAGGATCATGGATTAAAGCCCTTGCAATAGCAACTCGTTGTTGTTGACCTCCAGAAAGCTCGTTGGGTTTATGTTGTAACCTGTTTTCTATACCCAAAGTACAAGCTAGCTTTTGAGCTTTTTTATTGAAATCTTGTGAAGGTTTTCTTTCTTCTATGGGATAAAATGTTGGTAAAAGAATATTTTCTAAAGCTGTGAGCTGAGGGATCAGGTGAAATTGTTGAAAAACAAACCCTAAGTTTTTGTTCCTCAAAAGAGATAACTCTAAATCCTTCATTTGATCTAAGGCATAACCTTTAAGGAAAATACAACCTCTTTGAAATTGTAACAATCCAGCTATTAAATAGAGGAGAGTTGACTTGCCTGAACCTGATTGCCCCTGGATAGCGACAAATTCTCCTTTTTGAATCTGCAAATCAAAAGCTTTGAAAACAGGTATTGAAAGCTTCCCTCTCTTGTATGCAAAATGCAAATCTTGAATTTCAATTAGGTTTTTCATATTATGTACAGGTAAAGATTTAAGACAAATCCATTTGTCAACAAACAGAAAGCCTTTTAAAACAATTCTCTATTACTTCTTAACTCTAAAAGCTTTTACTTAATATTTAAAAGATTTGATTTTTTAATCCTCTGATCAGCAATAAGAGCCATAGATGGATCCATTTCATATCCTAAAAAACTACGACTTTCCATCAAGGCAGCTACTCCTGTTGATCCTGAACCTGCGAAAGGATCGATCACCAATGATCCTCTTGCTGTAAATATTCTTATGAGATGCCTTAGAAGATTCACTGGCTTGGCTGTGAGGTGTCCATAACGCTCTTTTGGTTTTTGAGCTTCTATGACAGTGCCTGGAGACCTGTCAGTATGTAGCAAGGGATTACTTAAGTCAACTAGGCCTACCTTATACTTTAACCAATTATTCACATAAGTACCATCTCTAGGAGCTTGAGCTAAAATGATATTTTCCATTTGAGGTTTCAGTTGTGGAGTTTTCCTCCCTTCAAGTGCCATGATTTGTTTTTGTTTTTCTGACTCTGGTAATTTTGATTTACGAATAAAATGCTCTTGAGAAAAGGCTTTACCTTGCCCCTCGTAACGCCATGCTAATAAGTCTCTAATTTCAAAACCAGCATCTTCAATAGCAAGAGCTACATGATGTGCTAGTCGAGCTTGTGAAAAACATAAAACAAATCCACCTGGTTTTAAAATCCTCAACCATTCTTCAGAAATAGGCAATAAAAAAGCATAAAGTCTTTTGCCTTGTTGAGGATCAAAACGCATACCTACTGGCAAGCTTCCAATCACTCCATGCTTAATGCGAGAACGAAGTTTACGGTGGTCCCATCGATCATCCATCCCATCAATAAAATAAGGCGGATCTGTTAATACCAAGGAAGCTATATTGCTAGAAAGTGTTTTAAGAGCTTGTCGACAATCGCAACATTCAACATATTTTGTTGTTGTAGCATTTCCGATTGTGATCTTGTGAGAATGGTTTATCTCTTGTCTTGCTTTAAAGTTCATCTTTTGCCTCTATATTTAACTGCTGAAATATTTACTCTTTTGTATTTTATTAAAATTTTCTATACCATGTATTTTTCACGATTTTCTTAACTCCTGGCATGAACAGCAATGCACACTCAAAATCCTCTTGCAAGTAGTCTTAAAAGATGTCAGTCTTCTAACCTCACTACACCTTACTTTTAATCTTGATTGTACACTATTTATGCCACAGCATATTATTAATGTGTCCGGCACATTGTCTTAAATTCAGATCTCTTATGTGTCTAATTTCCATATCAAGTGTGCATGATTCTTGCATAACCCTTTTACATGATAGAAACAACATATTTATTGGCACGCTACATACAGAAAGCTTCTGCACGGAGTTTTTATTTTATACTCTGCTGTGCAGTCTATTTTACGCCTTCTCATGTTTTTGCAAACACTTTCACTTATATCCTCCTCCCAACAGAATCTATAGAGCTACCTATTTCTACAAACTCACCTATTAGTATTCAAGGTCAAAGCAAAATCAAGATACTCACTGACTCTGCAAATTATTGGATCAAAGCTGTGCGGTCAGGGCATGTGTTGCTATCCTCAGGTCATCAAACTTTTTTTATTTTCATCTATAAGCCTGAAATTTATAATTTTGTCAAAGAAGTCGAAGGTTTAGTTCAAAGTATGCGAGGTCTAAAAATAAAATTTTCCAAAGAAGGTCCTATCATTCAAGGAAAGCTTTTGCATATTTTAGACCTAATACAATTATCAGAAGTAGCTTTAAAACACTCTCAAAAGTTTGTCTTTCAAGCAAGTATGAATAAAAGCATTTTTAATAACTTTAAACTACATTTAAGACAATTTGAACATAAAAATAATATGCCTTCCATTCAACTAATGGAGGATAAAGGATTTTATTATTTCAATATTAATAGCACACCTCAAAAAATGAATGCTTATCACAAGCAATATTTAAACTCTTTTGGAATAAAGCTTGTTTACAACACCAACAAAGTAGAGATAGAACCCATGGTTGAAATTTCAATGCATCTTACAGAATTAAGAAGATCAGGCTTTATGAGGTTTGGAGTACAATGGCCTTCTGTTTATCAAGCCACTATTTTACCAAGATTTGTGGGTTCTCAAGTAGAAAATGCATTGACTGCTTTAGAAGAGTCAGGGAATGGTCATACACTTGCCCGACCTAAACTAATATGTAGAAGTGGAGGGGAAGCCCGATTTTTAGCAGGTGGAGAGATTCCCATTAGAACTTTTACTTATAGATCGCAAGGGATTATTTGGAAAACATACGGCATTGGTTTAAATTTTAAACCAGTTGCCAATAAAACAGGTCAGCTTAAAGTTCAACTTGAGACAGAACTCTCTTCAATCGACTCAAGTCAAACAATTGATGGTATTCCTGCTTTTTTTACAAACAGAATGGCATCTGAGTTTAATTTAGAATCCAGCAAGACCATTGCCCTTTCTGGTTTGACGACTTATTTTCAAGGGCAGTCTACAAAAGGTATTCCCTTACTAAAGCATATTCCTATTTTAGGAAAGCTCTTTTCTTCTAAAGATTATCAAGATAAAAAAACAGAACTTTTAATCCTTGTCACTCCTAGGGTGATCTATGAGTAGTTTACAAACAACCACTCATCAAATCATTGAAGAACTCAAAGCTCTTCCTACATCTAGTTTGGATTTAATCCATTCTGATAAAGACGAAGAATATTTAAACATCATTGAGATTCATAGCAAAAAATTAGATGCAAAAAATCAAGAGCGTCTTAAGAATGAATTTTTTCAATATGGTCCTTTACATACATTGCTAAACAAAAAAGAAATCACAGAAATCATTATTAATGGAATGAACTCTATATGGTTTGAAATGGACGGAAAACTTCAAAAGCTAGACGATGCGTTCATGTCTACTGTGTCTTTTAATAATTTTATCAATCGGATATGTCAAGAATGTCAAATAGACCCCAGCATAGAAACCCCTTTTGCAACAGCTTTTTGGAAAGGTTTTCGCATGCATTTAGTAAGAGGGTCGGTTCATCAATCTTCCGGCATTTCAGAGCATACACAAATGACTTTCAGACGTATTGCCAATAAAGATCATTCTTTAAAAGAACTGAAACAAAACAGTTGGACCAACGATTGTAATATGAAAATTATAACAGATATTTTTCATCAAAAAAAGAATATCCTTGTCATTGGAGAAACAGGCTCTGGTAAAACCACAGTATTATCCTGCTTGTTAAAACTCTGTCAGCCTAATGAAAGGATTTTATTATTAGAAGATGCCTCTGAAATATCACCACCTAACAGTGTAAGTAGTAAGCTATTAACCCGTAAAAATTCTTCTTTGCCTGTTATTTCATTAAACGATCTTTTATTTGAATCTTTAAGAATGAGACCTGATAGAATTGTCTTAGGAGAGTTAAGAGGTAGTGAAGCAAAAGATTATCTTTTAGCTTTATCTACAGGACATGTAGGCTCTCTTGCCACTCTGCATGCTCGCTCAGCCAGAGAAGCTCTGATACGTCTTGAATTTCTAGTTCAGTTGGGGGCAGAGTCTTGGGGAGTAGCTAATATTAGAAGGCTTTTATCTTTAAGCCTTGATTATATTATTGCAGTTAAGCGTACAAATACTGGCAGAAGATTAGCTTCTATAGATCAAGTTTGTTCTTATGAAGGAGACCAAGTCCTTTTAGAAAGCGTTTTTCAAGATCCAGTAATTTAGTCATAGTGAATCACGTTTTTAGTGGCTTTCTGTCATGGACTAAATGGCTACATTATTGATTATTTTTAATAACTAGGTTTGATCTCAATCAAATGAGCATAGACTGTTGAAATAGTGAGTTTAATACATTTCGTGACAGGAATAGAAATAATCATCCCTAAAACACCCATAACTTGGGATCCAATAATAATCACCACAACAACAGTGATAGGGTGTAAATCTACAATTCGAGCCACCACAAGTGGAATAATAAAGAACACATCAATCAATTGTGCAATAACATAGACTGCTGTAATGAACACAACAGTTATAAAGTTCATCTCTGGAAGAGCAATAACATAAGCCGGGACCATACCAATAATAGGCCCTATATAAGGGATTAAATTTGTAATACCCGCGAATAAAGCAAGAAAGGCTGTATAAGGGAATTGAATAATCGTCAAGCCTATCCAAACCACAATTCCTACGATTAAACCTTCTAAAAGGCGAGCACGAATAAAACCGCCAATATGTTTATTAATATTATAAGTTAAATTTAAAACCATCTCAAAAAGGAAATTAGGCACTATGGATAAAAATTGCCTGCGTATAGCATGACCATCTTTCAGTATAAAGAAAGCAAAAAAAGGACCCAGCAATAAAGTAATAACTGTGCTTTGGGCCATAGCAGGAACACTTCCAATAAAAAATTCAATCCATTCTTGAACAAAATCTCCAATATTGGAACTCAATCGCAGTTCATAAACAGAAGACAAAGGACCAGAAAACTTATTTTCTAAAGTGATCATAAATCTTGTAATATTTTCTACATATTTTGGAAGCTCTGATTGTAAAAGGGTAGCTTGCCTTGTCACAAGAGGAGCTAACCAGATCATTAAAATAGCTAATATCAAACCAGAAAAAGTAAAATATAAAGAGATACATAATGAACGTTGTATACCCTTACGTTCAAAGTAACTAATAATAGGTTCTGATAAATAACTGATAGCAAAAGCAAGTATAAAAGAAGATAACATATTATCTACAACAATAATCACTGTAAGAGATGAAATAATAATCCCAGCAATAACAGCTATTTTCCACCATGTTTCCCTTTGAGTGGATTGATTAGATACAGCAATTAAAGAGCTTGAATGTTTATACATGAGATGAGAATCTTCGTTTGGAAGTTTTTTTTTATTTAAAGGCATTTATTTCCTCTCATAATTTCTCTAGCTTATAGAAAAGTTATTTTTGAATATCAACAAATACTTGTAGTTCTTTTTTTAGCTGTGTAATTCTATTGGTTGTAGATCGAAGACGATGGGCTAAGATTTTAGCTAGCTGAAAGGTAATTTTACTACCCATAGTAGGATTCCTATCTAAAATTTCTACTAAATCAGGTCTAAAAAATCCAGCCAGTAAAGTATCTTCTACTGCAATGGCAGTGGCTGTTCTTCTACTGTCTTCTTCTACCAAACAAAGTTCTCCAAAAAAATCTTCTTTGGTTAAACGAGCTACATGTGTTGGATCTGTGTTTTGGTCTTTGGATTTGTTATCTTTAATAAACATATCCACATTGCCTCTGATAATAACATACATACCTGTCCCAAGACTACCTTGTTGAAAGATCACATCATCTTTGTGGTAAGTACGTTCATGGATCATCTTATTGATAAAAAGAAGTTCTCTTTGATCAAGAGTTTGAAAAAGCATATTGTTTTTTAAAAGATTCAGATGATTGGATTCATCTTTTCTATTAAAAGGATTAATCCAAAGATAGTTTACCATAATCTTTCACCTGCGTAATGAAAAATATTTTTTTTAAGTACCCAACCCACCTGTTGTCGTTCCTGGACTTCTAAGTAACTGACTTGTGTCCAATCATTTCTAGTTTGTTTAATAACGACATTTGAACCTTCAGCAAGTGTAAAAAAAGACGCTGTATCATAACTAGGAGCCACTTGCATGTCCACTTGATCTGATATCACAATAGCTTTTAAAGTTGTGTAATCTCTTACTTTAAAAAGTGTCAGTAGAGTAACCAAAATAAAAACAAGGCTTAAAACTATCAAATGAGTAGGTACAGCATCTAAAAGAGTTGTTTTATTGAAAAAAACCTCACTGAGATATTGAATTTTAAACCACATAAATACAAAACCCGCTAAAGCTATGAGAAAAAAATAAATATCCCATGAAAAAGGAAGCCATTTTTGAAATCTTTCTTTATATGTTATAGGACTGATAGGTACCTTCAATTGTTTTTGAGCAAAGTCAATAGCCTGCGAAGCTTTGGTTAAATAGGGGTTTTGATAAAAAGCTTTATGCCATAAACCTAATGCCATACTACGATGTCCAAGCTGATATTGAGTTAAACCCAAATTAAAAAGTAAGGAAGCATTATTAGGATAAGCGTTTAGCAATGATTGAAACATCTCATTTGCTTGTTGGTACTGTCCTTGATGATAATATTCTAACCCTTGACCTAGTTTGTTAAGATCTGCATTCGGTATAGCTCCACATATAGGAGAATAAAGCAAAAAAAATAAAATGAAAAAAATAAACATAATATTGATCATACTAAAAAATAAAAGGGATGCCAATTAATTTTTTCACTTAAGATGTTTTTAACTCCTAGCTGATTTTTCCCTTATAATAAACGACATTAATGGCACATTTTTAGACATTGCTCTGATCATGTAAGCTCTTGCTAACAAAAAAGTCTAGAAAATATACAAACATTTAGAAATCTTTAGATGAAAAAGACAACTTGTCATTCAGTGCAATTGGTGCAATCATCAAATTAACTGGTGCAATTGGTGCAATCACCAAATCAACTGGTGCAATTGGTGCAATCACCAAACCAACTGGTGCAATTGGTGCAATCATCAAATCAACTGGTGCAATTGGTGCAATCACCAAATCAACTGGTGCAATTGGTGCAATCACCAAACCAATTGGTGCAATCACCAAACCAACTGGTGCAATTGGTGCAATCACCAAATCAACTGGTGCAATTGGTGCAATCACCAAACCAACTGGTGCAATTGGTGCAATCATCAAATCAACTGGTGCAATTGGTGCAATCACCAAATCAACTGGTGCAATTGGTGCAATCACCAAATCAACTGGTGCAATTGGTGCAATCATCAAATCAACTGGTGCAATTGGTGCAATCATCAAATCAACTGGTGCAATTGGTGCAATCACCAAATCAACTGGTGCAATTGGTGCAATCACCAAATCAACTGGTGCAATTGGTGCAATCATCAAATCAACTGGTGCAATTGGTGCAATCACCAAATCAACTGGTGCAATTGGTGCAATCATCAAATCAACTGGTGCAATTGGTGCAATCACCAAATCAACTGGTGCAATTGGTGCAATCATCAAATCAACTGGTGCAATTGGTGCAATCATCAAATCAACTGGTGCAATTGGTGCAATCATTTTAGGAGCTACATTATGGCTAAAAATGTTTATCCTCAAGGTGAATCAAAAACTTTAGAGTTAAAAAAATGTATCCCCAAAAAAAATCAAATTATTAAAACTTGTGTGGCCTTTGCTAATGGAGCAGGTGGGGAAATTGTAATTGGTATTGAAGATAAAACAAGAAAGATCATTGGTGTATCCAATGAAGTAAGAGACAAAGTATTCGATAAAATAGCTAATTCTATTATTGACTCTATCACACCTTACCTAAATCCTGAAATTTTTGAACGGAACATCCATGGTAAAATAATTGTAATTATAAAAATTTATCCTGGAAATAGAACACCTTATTTTATTAAAAGTGAAAAACATCAAAGCCACGCAGGAGTCTACTTAAGGGTTGCCTCATCAACAAGACAGGCGAGTGAGCAATATATCAAAGACTTACATAGACAACAAGAAAATATATATTTTGATGAAGAGGCTTCAAAGCTAGCCTTTTCCAACTTAAATAAGAGTTTACTTAACGAAATATACCACAAAAAATCCAGTGAAGAAAAATACATAATGGGTAAAGTAGCAGTTAGAAACATTAAAAATCCTAGAAATATTATGGCAACCAATGCAGCTGTTTTATTTTTTTCAAACAATCCTGAAATACATATTCCAGAAGCTTTGGTGATCTGTTCACAGTTCAAAGGAGAAAAAGGTCGTAAAATTATCAGAACAACTGAACTTAAAGGCCCTATCCCATATCTTGTCGAATCAACTCTCAAGCTCTTAGAATCATGGTTAGAGGTGCAATTAAAAATTTCTGATTCGGGAAGATTAAAAGGTCGTTTATTGATTCCAAAAACCGCTTTAAGAGAAGCCATCATCAATGCTTTGATTCATCGCACTTATTTTATTAACAGTGCTGTCAAAATATCTTTTTATGAAAATAGATTAGAAATTTTCAGTCCAGGAGGTTTTCCAGGGCTTATTTCTATTGAAAGCTTAGGCGATGGCACGACTTTTTTAAGAAATCCTACCATTGCAAGACTTGCCAGAGAGTATAAATTAATAGAAAAATTAGGGTCTGGCATTCGAATGATTTTTAATTCTTGTAAAAGGCATAAGCTTAAAAAACCAGAATTTCAAGAAAATGGTAATTTTGTTAAGCTCATTTTTTATTTTAAAACCTTTAAAAAGAGCCATTTATTAAATAAAAACCTATCGCACGAAAATCAAATCATTCAACTTGGTAAAAAGCTTCAAAAGTTTAGAATTAAAGATATTCTTGAAAATATAGACATATCTCGCAATACAGCTACTCGTAAAATAAATCATTTGATTAAAAAAAAACTATTTAAACGTTATGGTCAAGGGGCAGGGATCTATTTTAAATATATTGGATCTGGTGGTAAAAAATCACTTCAAGATTTGTCTTGAATCTTCAAAAACTTTGCATATTACAAATCTATTGCATGCAAATCATAGACCACAATGAAATCTTATCAATCTTGGTTAAATCCCCTTAAACAAATCAATAAGGTGACGAAATAGGTCCTTTGGTGACAAATTACGGCATTGTATAATTTAAAAGTCCCTGAGTCTGACAGTTGATTTGCGAATGTGGAGGTATTTTTTCAGAAAGCTTTACTTATGGGCATTTTTACTTTGTAATAAATATCACATCAGAAAGGGCAGAATATTGTTTACTGTCTTTCCAGTTAAATGTTATTTTTAATTGTTTTATACCCTTAGCTTTAAAGCCATCTAAATATCGTTGTATTTTATTTTTCAGTAGAGGTATATTTCTTTTCCTTATATTTTATCTTCTTGTTTTCTCTAATAATTATTCACTTTGTAAAGGCTTGGCTGCAAAAATAGTCAATCTTAACTCCTCGCCAAATAATTCATAGACTGGGCCTTCATCACTTAGCATTTTACTTTCCTTAATGATTATATCAACTCCTTCACCTCTTCTTTCTAAAAAGTATTTTCTTTTAACACTTCTACCTATTTCATCTTCTAAGGAAATTTCAGAGAGTAACCTTGCTATTAGTTCGTTGCGTGTTGCTGTGTTTTCAGATAGAGTGTCTACTGTGAGAGTATTTGCTAATGCCCCAGGAGAGTAAATTTCTAAGCGATCAGAAAACATAAACAGCCGTATGTGAGTCCCATGTTTAGAATAATCTCTATGTACCACAGCATTGACAATGGCTTCAAAGATGGCTCTCATATTATATTGTGGTTTTTCTTCTCTGCCAATATTTTTGATAGCCGATATTTTATTGTGTTTTTTAACAAAGTTAAAAGCATCTACAATTTGAGTATTTAAAGGGCCTTTAAAATCCTGTGCGTCTATTTGATAATGAGCATCTCTATCCTTACCTCTATAATAAACAGCTTGAATAAAACTATGGTAGAAGTGTTCAGTAGGTGTGTCACAGCACATCAGTACACCGGCAACAGAGGCTCGACTGTTGCCATTTTCTTTTTGTAAGAGGTTTCTCTTATGAAGAGCTATCATTGTACCATCATTATTCGATGTATCTGAAATAAATTTTTTATACAAATCTGGAGATAGAGTATTAACAGTGGTATCAGGAACAATTTGTTCATCAAATCGGATTATACGTGCTTGACTACGGCTTTGTAAAAGCCTTGCTAATTGATCTAATGGTATTTTTCTTTTACTACTTCCTTGTCTTCTAAAAACACCCCGAGGTGACTCATGAACAAAACGACTTTTGGGTACTTCAATTTTTAAAATCTTTTTATCATTAATAGATAATTTACGAGTATTTATATCGACAGGAGGCTTTATACTATCATTACATATTTCAATCACTGTTTTCTCTAATGTATCTAGGTCATTGACTCCAGTAATTTCTTTTTGATCTGTAACACCTACAAGAATCACTCCACCTTTGTTGGCATTTGCAAAAGCAACTATTTCATCTGCAAGTTCATCTCTTTTAGGCAGTTCTTCTTTAAATTCAATGGTAGAATCTTCACCTAATGCAATTTGATTTAATATTTCTTCTCTGGTGTCATACATGGTTTTTCTCCAAATGAATACGTTTGTACCTTTGTTTAAAAGCTTCCCGTCCACCTTCTAACACGCTACATATTTTCTCTCTTGTATTGCTATCTTGAATACTGGAGGGGTTTTTGACAATGGATTGTCCTTCATGGATTTCTAAAGGGAAAACCATTTCTGAATCTCCATTGACTACAATATTGGCATTATGGGTGATCACAATAACTTGTCTTGTAGATTTTATTTCACGTATTTTTTTCACGATAAGATTGTAGATTAATTCATTATCTAAGTCATCCTCAGGTTGATCTAATAAAAGAGGTTCTGTTCCATAAGATAAAATAAAAGCTAGAAGTGTTGCTGTTTTTTGACCTGGTGAACCTTGTTGAATTTTCTGCTGATTTTCTAGGGTAATATTCAAAGCATCCTCTGGAAACCAACACATTAAATCATTGATAGATTCTCCAGATAAACCTTTGATATGAGTGGCGAAACGTTTATCCTGAGATTCTGATTTACCTTTACGTATTTCATTTAAATATTCTTTTATTCGATTAATAGCTTTTGTTTTTTCATTTGATTGTTTGTATTCTTCTTTTAAAAAATTAAAATCTTTCTCAAAACGATCACCTGCACATTGCAATATTTTACGTAGTTCTTGTTCAATTTCTGTCCATTCTTGTCCAAAGAGTTTTATGTCCATTTTGAAAAGCTGATGATTCTCTAATATCTTTTTTAAAAATGACTTCCTGCTTTTTGTAAGCTCCTCTCTATTTTTTTGGATATCTTTTACAATATTTTGACATTCTTTATTTTCTTGTTCTAGCAATTCGTTATATTCTGTTATGCTATTAATTTCTTCTTGATAGTATTCTTGTAAATTTAATAAATGTGGATATTTGTCAGGATCGATATTTTTTTCTTTTAATTGAGTATGTATCTGCTCATATTGTTCACAATCGTGCTTGATTCTTTGCATCCATGGGGCCTTGTCTTTTCTCTGTTGCCAATCATTTATAATAGAGGTTGCAGTTTCAAGTAGCTTGGCCATTTGCTCATTGATCTTTTGCCATTGTTGATTGATATCACGAACATCATCTAGTATCTCTTTGTCTTGATTCAATATATCTAGGTTGACAGATGGAGGAGTGGTATTCTCTTGTGTTTTTTGAAGATCTGAACGTATATTTTCCCAACCCTCTTCTAATATTTTAATAACAGATAATTGTGTTTTTCTCTGATGGTACTTTTCCATAATATCTTTATGGCCTGATTTCTTGATTTCATCAATTTGTCTGGTCACATCATTTAATTGACCACTGAATTTATTTTTTTGTTCTATCTTTTCATTATACTCCGTTATTTTTTGTTTTTTCTGCTTATAACTGTTTTTTAAACTTTTATACTTTTGATAAAACTCGTCATATTCAATGGAAGGTTCTTGATCAATAATTTTCAATAAGTGATCTGGTTTTTGTGCTAGAGCAAAAATTTGCTTTTGACTATAGATGGATACAGGAAAGCTTGTTGGAATGTCGCCAGTTTCTTTTTTCCATTCCCCTTCACCTTCTACTTCCAATGAGGGACCTTCTGCTGTTGTTAGCCAATTTAAGCGATAACGTTTCTCACCCTTACGGTAAATAAGAGACAGCTTGCTATTATCACACAAGAGTCCGTCATCAGAATATTCATATTCGAAATATTTTTTAAGTTCTGGTTTTAAAGACTCTGGAATATCCTTTTCTCTTCGTAGACAAAGACGCATAAATTCCAATAATGTGGATTTACCGCTACCTCGACCACCTATGATAGTATTTAGAAAAGGACTAAATTTAAGACAGAGTGCTTTAGGTTTACCTATATATTTGGCATTTTCAATAGTTATTTCTTCAATAATATGATCACTGTGTTGATTAGGGTGATCTTTCATCTTGCGATTGACAGAAGCTGATGGCCCATCTATTAAGGCTAGTTTTAAGCCCTCTATGGTAGGCTCATTCATTTTAATCCAGGTAAATCGTTGTTGTTTTTGAAAATCATGCAAGTCAGAACCACAAACCTCTGTCCAATTTAATTTTTGATCTTTGTAAAGTTGTGGTTTTGTAAAAGCTGTATCACATAGCTCTATTGCATGAATATAAGGGCTATTTAAAGCTTGTTGAAGTGTTGGTCCTTTGAGCTGAAATAATCCTTTGTCTCTATCCACATGGGCGGGTATAGCTATACCGCCTTGCTCTTCAATGATCTTAACCACCTTAACAAATGATTCTTTTGTCTCAGTATTGCTGTTTCCTTTTTCGCCTTGATAATCAACAGCACCTAAGAGTGAATCAATATCAGATTTGGTTTTAGAGGGATCAAAAATAGCTAAAACATGTACTCCTCCATTGACAGAAATTTCTACACCTGGGAACAAATAAAGAGGTGGCTTGTTTTTATTTTGTTCTAAGTGTTTTAATTCTGCTTTAAGTTTGTCAATCCAAGCTCCAGTATTGTGGTCAGTAATGGCTACACAATGAATGCCTTGATCTATAAAGTGCTGTAACCATTGTTGAGGGGTGACAGATTTGTCTTTAAAGTCTTTAAAGTCAAAAGAGGCAGGTGTATGAGTGTGAAAGTCAAACTTCCACCATTTTGCACCAGGGTAATTTAGCTGATTCACAAAACCTCCTTAAAATATTTATATTTGCAAGTAGAAGGACCTTGAGCTGTTATTGTGTTTGGATTTTAAATAACTAAGCTTGGTTTGCTCAAAACAACCTGAGGTAGTTATTCCTCCATTTTCTATTCATAAATTTATTTATAAGTTATCATCTATTTTATAGCTATAACTTAAGTAAGTCTATAGCAATAAACAAGTATTTTTTACAATGTATCTTAAAATTGTTGTATGGTGAGCCGTTAAAGATGAACTCTGATGAGTAAGATATATAAAACTTCTCATTTTGATATTTATAGTTAAACATAAATGCATAAACATATAGAAATACTAGCATGAAAAATAATGATGACTGAATTTTAGCACTGTATCATTATCGAACACTGCGAACACTGTATGATTTTTTATCTTTTGCAAAAATACTTATGCATCCTGCATCTTAATTCTGGACATTATTTCACTAAAATTGCTTTGCTAAGCACTTTTTAAGCTTGTCTCATAATTAAGATATGACTAAGGTCATAATAAACCAGAGCTAGCAGAGCAGGATGACCATTAAGAAGCCCTTTTTAAATAGCTTTTTGCCTTTTTAAAAAAATGATGGGCCAAGTCTTTTTTGTTGATTATGGATATTGTAGTGATAAGACTTAATGGCAGAATTAATAGATTTATAAAAATCTTCTGATTCAAAGTGATTGGCTACCATAAGCTTGATAAATTCATTACTTGCGGATGTAATGCGAGGTCGAGGTCTATAAGATTGAAAAAACTTATTAAGAGTTTGTACAAAAGCTACCAAACCACAGGAGCCTACAAATTTAAGTTTTAAGAAATTAAAAATAATTCTCTGTGAATGTATTGCTGAAAGGTAATCTTTCTCAAATAATAGTGAGGTTTCAAAGTTTAAAAACCCTTCTAGATGCATGATAGTGATTTCATTATGTAAAGATTCTAGTTTGACTTTCATTTTGATTTTTCACTCCTATATTTATAAACATACCCTAAATCTCTAAATGAAGACGACCAGCTTTATTATTATTGTACAATGGATAATATAAAAACTCTATCCTTTATAAGAAAATTAAGTTTAAAGTCTATTTCCTAGACTTTTTCACCTATTGCTTCTATAGAATTCTTGATGGTCAAAGCAAAGGGGGTGTAACTGACTAGGATTTTGAAAATCACAACCTCGACTTCTTACTATATTAAAACCTGTATTAAAATCATTCATTAACCTTAATATAATATGAAAATGCCGACGCTGATCTGGTAACAAAACTCTTGTAGGGTCTGCAACTTGTCTTTCTATTTCTACTTTTCTGTCTTCAAGTAATTTGAGAACTCGACTTAACCGAGCTTCTTTTAATTCTATTTGACTCAAATATTTCACACGACTAAGTAATCCATTTCCTTCTAAAGAGTTATTGCCTATAAAGTCTTTTTCACGAAAAAACTCTCTTAACCCTCTTATATCTCTCTCAAATAAAAGATGACGTAGACGCTTAGGAGGATGAATTTCTAAGATATTTCTTAAGTCTTCAAGTTGCCTTTTGACAATCCAATAATCAATGACATAATAATCTAACTGTTTAGTAAAGCTTTCGGCTGTTTGACTCCACAAAATAGAATGAGGATTTGACTCTGATAGAAACTGTACATGATCTGCTTGATAAAGTAAATGCTGGTAATCTCTTAGTTTTCTTAACCAAAAAAGCTGATAGTTCAAAGAAAGTGCCTTAAGTCTTTGATTGGCATGAGCATCAAAGACATATTTTTGAGGTCCTTCATCGGGATAAGGTTCATTTACATTGACAGAGTTTTCATCTTCCATAATAAGGGAAGTTGCAATAAAAGTCGATACAGCACTGATCACAAGCAAAGTTTGCTCCTTAATCAAGCGAAGTATCATTTGTGTTACTTTGGCAAAGAGAATCTTCTCTAGTGCAACTGCAAATCCTCCATAACCTATCAGAGAAGAAACCATATTATTGAAAGAAATATTATTTTGAATTTCTTGAGTTATTGTTTCTCTAGCTGTCGTTGCATGATCTAACCCCACAAATGCAACACAATCCTTTATAGCTTCTTGGAAACCATTTGACTCTAGTAAATATTTTGAGTAGAGAGTAGAAAAAAAGCCCTCATGTTTATATCCAAACATAAAGGCACTTCTAATAGTGCGAGCTTGCATCAAAAGCCATTGCTCTATAGCTTCTCTGTACATAGAATCTTGAAAATAAAAAAACTGATTGGATTGATTTTCATCTATTAAAGGTGAGACAACATGATGAGCGACAATATTCCCAAACATGCGTATAGAATATTCCAACCTTTGAGAATGATATGGATTTTCATATTTCGTTTTGAGGATGTGACAGAGAAGGCTTGTTTGTCTATAAGCAGTACTCTCTATATAAGCTTTTAAATGGACATCTCTGATGATGTGTTCATCTTCTAGGTTTTGTGCTTGTGCTTGAGCTTGAGCTTGTGCTTGAGCAACATGAGCAAATAATAAAAGTATAGTAATAAATATATTTTTCATTTTAGGGATTGTATCTTATTTTTTAGAAAAAGTCAATATAAGATTTTGTTTCAAAACATTATTTATGATCCATGATTATTGCATAATAGATGCTGGGTAGCATTTGTCAATTCTGTCAAATATTTGGTCATGTAATTTTTACAAAACCCAATGGATTGGTGGAATAAGAGAGGTTACTTTGGGGTTTCAGTTTGGATTTTAAAAGCTAATGCGTCGTATTTCATTTGCTTAATGAGTGCTACTAGCCCATTGGCTCTCACTTGAGAAAGATGGGTGTTCAATCCCAGATCCTCTATAAAATGAGGGGATATGCTTAAAATATCTGAAGGTGTTTGTCCTGAATAAACTTTAAGCAAAATAGCAATCAACCCTTTGACAATCAGAGCGTCACTATCTGCTTGAAAATATAATTTAGGTGGATCAAAATGAGCCACAAGCCAGACTTTTGACTGACATCCTTTTACAAGATATTTTTCTGTTTGATATTGAGGGGCTAAGGGTGCAAGGGCCTGACCCATTTGAATAATGAGTTTATATCTGTCTTGCCAATCTTCTAAAGACTGGAACTGCACAATCCAATCTTGTTGTTGCTTTCCATTGATTTTTCCCACATTTACTCCTGTATTTAGTAATATTTTTAATTTTACATTTTAGTTATTTTTTTTAACAAATCTGCCGAACAATAAATATGAGCAAATTATTAAGTGGTTTTTCACTTTTTGTTTTGGTATTTATTGTAGGTTTCTGGACTGTGAAACCTCAAAGGATACCTCAACGTCAAATAGCTTCTATCCCTGAATATATCAATACAGATTATTCTTATCTTCTCAATGGTTCTTTTAAAAAAGCAGCTATGAGCAGACTTTTAAAAGATTCCTATATTACTGAAAAATCAGAAGACATTAACATCCATTTAGCACACTTTCGAATGAGAGTCGATGGACAAAATAACAGAAGTGCTTGTGAATATTTTAAAACTGTTCAAGTAAAATTTCAGGCTGAAGGCGTGGCTATTTCGGGTGAAAAGCCTTCATTGACTTTAGAAGTTCCTTGTGTGATAGGTCAAAATAATTATATGGAACCTTTAAAGATTCCGGCTCAAGAGCTTCTTAAAAGAGATTCTTTTTTAGGTAGTTCTATATATCAATATGATCAGACAAAAATATCTATTTCTGATATGGATGGTTGGTCACCTTTTTGGTTAATGTCAGAAATGTCTCTCATACCTCAAAAAGAATCTGATCAAAAAATGAATATTCAATTAGATCGGTTGCCATTGCAAAGCTCTCAAAAAAAATATGCCCATAAGCTAAATATGACTTTGTTTTAATGCATTTTTTTCACTCAAAATGAGCCACACCTCTGTTTCCCTAAAATTGAACTAGCCTCTGGCTACTTTTGGACAGTTAGCCCGACGGCTTGTCGCCGTCGATCAAAGGCTAACTGCCAGAAAACATGCCAGAGGTTTATTTTGAGTGAAATGTTAAGAAAGAGGTTAAATATAAGGCTTATAATTTTTGAAGGTTTAGTATTTCTTGTTTAGAAAGCCCTGTAGCTTTACAAATAGCTTGGATATCTATATTAGCCTTTAAAAGCTTAGACAGAATCTCCATCTTCCCTTCTTGCAAGCCTTCTTGCCTACCTTCTTGCCTACCTTCTTGCCTACCTTTTTGTAAGCCTTTTTGCAAACCCCTAAACTCAGCCTCTTCTGAGAAACTTCTTATTCTGTGCATAAAACGAACTCCTTCTGGTTCTGTTTCACTAAAAGTGGTCTAGCCTCTGGCTACTTTTGGGCAATGACCGCAAAGGCTTTCGCCTTTGACAAAATGGTCATTGCCTCAAAAGCCTGACCACTTTTAGTAGGGAGGATCTCCTTGTCTCTTAACACGATGTTAAGGAAAAAGATTTCCTTTTGATGCCGGACTGCCGGATCCCAGATGAATATCATGAGAAAACAAGGTGTTTGCTTCATCCTTGCCTGTTTGCCGGATATCTATAAACACCATATTAAGGAAACAAGACTTTCACTTGACTTCTGATCTTGACCTTTCTTTAAAGACCATATCTGTTGAAAGGTCCATAATGAAGGTCGAATCACATTATCTTTTACATCTTTAAGAATATCACAGTCCTTCAAATTATACAAGATATACTCAAAATTCGATACGTTTTTTCCAAAAATATCTGCAAATTCCTTTGGAAAGCAACTCGTAGCCCTTAAATGGTCATGGAAAGTCAAGGCTGGCTTCCGTCCTTCTCGCCATGATAAAATACAATCGGTATAATTGGACAACGATAAATATTATACAGATTTGTTTCACTAAAAGTAAACTGACCTCTGGCTACTTTTGGACATTGCTCTGACAGCTATCGCTGTCTAAAAAGAGCAATGTCTCAAAAGTCCGTTTACTTTTAGTAGGAAGGATCTCATCGTCTCTTAACCACATGTTAAGGAAAAAGTTCTTTCTGATCCCGGGTTGCCGGATCCCGGAAAAGATCAAATTTGACTTTAAGTGTTTTTACACAACTTGTATAAAAAAGCTCCTAATTTATCAGCTTGTTTTGCTAATTCCATACAACCAACAAATTCTAGATCCAATATTGCTTGAACTGTTTCACTAAAAGTAAACTAGCCTCTGGCTACTTTTGGGCATTGCTCTGACAGCTATCGCTGTCTAAAAAGAGCAATGCCTCAAAAGTCTGTTTACTTTTAGTAGGGAGGATCCTTTCGTTTTTTGACTACATGTTAAGGAAAAAGTTCCTTCCGATATCCATTTGCCGGATCCCGGATCCCAGATCCCGGATAAATACGATGTTAAGGAAACAAGCTATTTATTTCACCCCGGGACCTGACTGCCGGGTTGCCGGATCCCGGGATCCCAGATCCCGGATAAACACCATGTTAAGGGAAAAATGTCTTTGTTTTCAGATATATATATTTTTCTTTTATTTTTTTTTAGAAACTCAAACTTTTGTCCGATAAAGATCACGTGAAAGGAGATATAAAATGTCTGAAAATTTCTTTATTACAAAAGTAAAGCCCTCAAAACCGCATAAACTGCATAAAACTAGGCAGAGGGGCAAAGCTCTTTTCTTTCCAAAGCTTTCCAAAGGATTAGTTTTATTTGCTCTGTTGTGTTTAATAGGGTGCAGTTCAAATGATCAATCAGCCAGTCCACCTCCTGGTCGCGATCGCATCAATCCTCCAGCAAATCCAAGCCCTACACCTAGGCCTAGCCCAAGTCCTAGTCCGACTCCAAGATCAAGCCCAAGACCAACTACAACTCCTGTTCCTGTAACAAAGACTCCTTCAGAGAAGTTAATCAAAGCAAGTGAAGATGGTGAAATAGCAGAAGTAAGGAGGCTCATAGAATCTGAAACTGACGTGAATGCAAGGGATCATAATAGGCGTACATCCTTGATATTGGCTAGCAAAAATGGTCATACGGCAGTCGTTAGGGCTTTGATAGCAGCCAACGCTGATGTCGATATTCAAGATAGGTTTGGAGATACAGCTTTGATGTATGCCAGTGCTAATAACCACATAGCAACAGTCAATGCCCTGATAACAGCCAATGCCAATGTCGATCATCAAGACAATAATGGCAAGACAGCTTTGATATCCGCCAGTGCAAAGGGTCATACGAGAATAGTCAATGCTTTGATAACAGCTAGGGCAAACGTCAAAACTCAAGATATTAGAGGATATACAGCCTTGATGTATGCCAGACAAAATAGACATGAACAAGTCGAAGAAGTGTTGCAAAGAGCTGGTGCATCAGATTCAGCTATCATTGAAGCAAGTAAGAGTAATAACCTAGCAAGAGTCAAGGTCTTTATAGCCAATAGAGCTGATGTCAATGTGAAAGATGGAGATGGCAAAACAGCCTTGATATGGGCCAGTGAAAAAGGTTACACAGCAATAGTAGTTGCTCTGATTGTAGCAAGGGCAGATGTCAACATCCAAGACACTAATGGTAAGACAGCTTTGATGCATGCTAGAGAAAAGGGACATACACAAATCGAGGAGGCATTGCGGATAGCTGGAGCTGTAGATTTGGCTATCATCGAAGCAAGTGAAAATAGTAACTTAGCAAGGGTCAGAGAATTAATAGCAAATGGTGCTAATGTCAATATTCAAGACAATGCAGGTAAGACAGCTTTAATATGGGCCAGTGATAATGGCCATGACACAATAGTGGCTATTTTGATAGCAGCAAGGGCAAATGCCGGCATCCGAGATCGTGTAGGCAAGACAGCTTTGATATATGCAAGTACTAAAGGGCATGAGGAAATAGTAAGAAGGCTTATAGCAAGTGATTCTGGACCCAGTATTCAAAACAATGCGGGTCTTAATATTCGAGACAATACTGGCCAGACAGCTTTGATATGGGCCAGTAAAAATGGCCATGAAATAATAGTCAATATATTAATAGCAGCAGGCAATACTGAGCTTGATATTAAAGACAATGCAGGCAAGACGGCTTTGATCTATGCAAGTACCAACGGCCATGTTGCAATAGTCAGAGAGCTTATAACAGCCGAGGCCGATGTTAGTATTCAAGACAATGAACGTCAAACAGCCTTAATATCAGCTACTAAGCAAAAATACACTGACACAGCAAGAATAACTAAGCAAGAATTAATAGTCAAGGCACTTATAAACGCTGAAGCTGATCTCGATATTCAAGACAATAATGGCAAAACAGCTTTAATATATGCAAGTACTCATGGCGACACATACATTAAAATAGTAAATAGCCTGATAGAAGCCGATGCTAACGTCGATATCCAAGACGATACTGGTAAAACGGCTTTGAATCACGCCAGAGACAATAGCCATGAACAAGTCAAGGCGGCATTAGAAAGAGCTGGTGCATCGGATTTAGCTATCATCGAAGCAAGTAAGAGGGATGATGTAGCAACAGTCAACAGTTTAATAGCCGCCGGCAATGTTGATGTTAATGTTCAAGATTCTAATGGCAAGACAGCCTTGATCTGGGCCAGTGAAGAAGGTCACACAGCAATAGTGAATGCTCTGATCAGAGCCAATGCCAATGTCAACATTCGAGACAATGATGGCAAGACGGCTTTGATACATGCAAGTACGGAGGGCCATATTGCAGTCGTCAGAGAGCTGATCAGAGCCAGTGCTAATGTCAATACTCGAGACAACGATGGCAACACAGCTTTAATATCGGCTACTAAGGAAAAACACACTGACAGTAGCAGTGACAAAAGGAAAACAAGGCATGAATTGATTGTCGATGCACTTATAGCTGTTGATGGTGTTAATCTCGATATTCGAGACAAAGATGGTAAAACAGCTTTGATACATGCAAGTACTCACGGCGACGATTACATTAAAATAGTCAATGCCCTGATAAGAGCCGATGCCAATATGAATATCCGAGACAATGATGGCAAGGCAGCTCTGCACTATGCAACTATCAATAACCAAAACGATAGCCACGATAAGATAATCAAAGCCCTTTCAGGAGCTACTGGTGCCGACATCAACATTAAGAACAATGATGGAGTGACTCCTTTAATGCTTGCCAGTTGGAAAGGTTTATTAGATGTAGTCAAAAGACTGATAGCTCTCGATGCTGATATCGACGCTCAAGACGATGAGGGCAAGACGGCTTTGATGTGGTTTATCGATCAAACACCTTTACCTGGCATTACTATTACTCCACCTTCTGATCCACCTGATTTACCTGGTGATCAAGTGAAAATGGTAGATGCTCTGATAAAAGGCAAAGACAGCACAGTTAATACAGCAGATGATGCTGATGTATGTATCACAGATAATGATGACAATACAGCCCTACACTACGCAAATGAACATGGACACGGACATATAGCCCTTAAACTTATTGAAAAAGGCAGTGAAAGATGTGCTAATCCCTAAAAGCTGTAATGCAAGGATATGACCTTGGCCTACACCTTGCTGTTAAGAAACGAAAGGATCCTTCCTACTCAAAGTGAACAGGCTTTCTAGGCGATGACCATTTTATCGACGGCGACAACCAAAAGGCGTAAAATAGGACTTTTTCCTTAACATGTAGTAAAAAGATGAAGAGATCCTCCTTACTAAAAGTAAACGGACTTTTGAGGTAGCCAGCCTTTGATCGAGGGCGGTAGCCGTCGGGCTGGCTACCCAAAAGTGACTAGAGGTCAGTTTACTTTTAGTGAAAATCAAATGAGACAATGACCATTTTGTCAAAGGCGAAAGCCTTTGCGGTCATTGTCCAAAAGTGGCCAGAGGCCAGTTCACTTTGAGTGAAACAGAGGCTAGACCACTTTTAGTGAGCCAATGCCCAAAAGTGGCTAGAGGCCAGTTCAATTTTAGGGAAACGACTGGCGAATTTTTTTGATTTCTGCCTCTGATAAGCCAGTGATCTCACAGATATCTTGTAATTTTGCATTTCTCTTAATTAGTTTAAGTGCAATTTCTTTTTGTTTCTTCTCAATACCCTTCTTAAAACCCTTCTCAATACCTTCTTCACGACCCTTCTCAATACCCTTCTTAATACCCTTCTCAATACCTTTTTCAATACCCTTCTCAATACCTTCTTCACGACCCTTCTCAATACCTTCCTCACGACCTTTTTCAATACCCTTCTTAAAACCCTTCTCAAGACCTTCCTCACGACCCTCGTCACGAACAAATTCTTCTCTGTCTACTTGATCCCTCCTAGCTCTCTCTTTCACCATATCAAGCTCTTGTAATGTCTCATCTTTTGATAATATCCATAAATGCTCAGCTGCTTCTGCCATGATTCCTCCTTTATCTTTGAAATACAAATATTCCTTTTGGTCCATCTGACCCGACCTCTTTAAAAAATAACACCAATTCTCTTTTATGTCAATTAATTCTCCTAATTGGGACTGAAATTTATCTAATTCCACTATCACAAAACTCATACCCCGTGACATCACTACTTCTGGATGCCCTATCCGACGAATATTGCAAACATGGTAATAGTCCTTTATTCCTTCAAATTCTTTTAAATTTACAGTTGTGAAAACCAATGAATACACGGGAAGTAACTTATCAATATTCTCCCCTTTCCTAATCTGACCTGAATAGAGCCGAGATAAATACATCAGTAACCTATCCGTAAAATGCTTTTGAGCTGTCGTTTGAACTTCTACATTCGCAGTCTCTGTATTTTGAAGAATACCATTAATCCTTCTTCTTAACTGTACTCGCAAATCTAAAACAAAAAATTTATACTCCTCTGGGAATTTATCCGATGGAAGTTCTGTATTTAATATATGGATGTCTTCTATTACAGAACCCTCTGGCAATGGAAGAAAATTCTCCATTATTGAAATCAAAAGCTTTTTCTTCTTTGTAAAGAATGCCTTAAAATTACGATCCTGTGTTAAACTTAAATTCTTGCTTGGTTTTTTCATCTTGTACACCTCATTCTTGTTATCTTAAGTTTAATAGTAAAAAATCATTTAAGTCAAATATACTTTGTTTGTCATAACATTTGACTGACTTATAACTGTTCTAAGAATGATATGTATTATTGTGTGACCTTCTCTACAAAGATCATCCTTCTGGGATCCGGGATCGAGCAACCCGGCATCAGAAAGAACTCTTTTTCCTTAACATCATGTTAAAAGAGGAAAGGATACTTTCTACTAAAAGTGGTCAGGCTTTCTAGGTTGCCAGCATTTGAGAAGGCGATAGCCTTCGGCTGGCAACCAGAAAGTAGCCAGAGGCTAGACCACTTTTAGTGAACCAACAGCGAATATTTTATATAGAAATATTGTAAAGCTTTAGGTGGGCTTAGAGGCTTAGAGGTTGAAATCAACTGGTTTTGATTTAAGGAATTATACATTTAGATTGAGTTGTTTGGGTTTGAAAGTTTGAGGTGAATTCACAAGTTTAGCACTGTCACCGACTGCCTTAATCACAAATAATCCTTGTCCCTCTGCATATTTGATAAGGAGCTTCTCATTGTCTGCTTTCAAATAACCTATAGCAATGTAAACTTTTTTATTGGAAAATCCATTGTCTTTGATAGCTAGAAAATTTTGTACTTTTTTAATAAAGTCTTTTACTTTTGTTTTTGTCATTTTCTTTTTAGCTTCTGTTATAATGACTTTATCACCATTGATGGTGATAGAATCAAACTCAAACTCAAGCGGAGTGGCACCATCCATAAAACAGTAAGTTTTTTTGTTGATAGTTTCTACCTTGCCTTTGATGATCCCATAATCTTCAAATAGCCTTTCTACATTGTCAGAAATAAGAATCTCTACAAAATCTCCCCATCTATGATCCCAATCACCTCTTAATTTATTAATATTATTTGCTGTCTGTCTAGTCACTTTGTCTATCTCTCCACTTAATTTGTCTATATTTTGACGTGTCTCGTCTATTTTTTGAGCTAGATTTTTCTGCACAGCAATAACTTCTTTCAGTGCCTTCCACACTGCTTCAGGTGTATGATCAGATTCTTTTTTCTTTTTGTTGTTTTGATTAGCCATATTTTTTTCACTAAAAGTAAACTAGCCTCTGTTTCCCTAAAATTGAACTAGCCTCTGGCTATTTTTGGGCAGTTAGCCTTTGATGACGGCGGTAGCCGTCGGGCTAACTGCCAGAAAACATGCCAGAGGCATGATGCATTTTGAGTGAATTAGAGGCATATCTTGTTTCCCTAACATGGTGTCAGAAGCAAGGAGATCCGCTCTACTCAAAATGAGCAGATTTTTGAGGCATTGCTCTTTTTAGACAGCGATAGCTGTCAGAGCAATGCCCAAAAACACACCAGAGGTGTGGCTCATTTTGAGTGAAATGTTAAGGAAAATGTCTTTGATTATCGGGCTATAATGCCAGAGGCATGATGCATTTTTTACAGGCATATGTATTTTTTATTGAGCAGATTTTTGAGGCATTGCTCTTTTTAGACAGCGATATACTAGAGGTGTGGCTCATTTTCGAAAATGTCTTTATTATAATTTTACAATGTATTTTTTATTATTTTATAGTCGATTGATTACCATGTCAAACTTTTTAAAAGCAAGCAGAATTTAAAAAAATAGAAACTACATAAATCAACTCAATGAAATCATCTATCTATCAAACTTAAGTTTAAGGGCAAGCGAGCTTGATGGTGATGGAACAGGAAATGAAAAGAATTACAAATTTAAGTTCACTTGCTTGGGTTTGAAAGTTTGAGGTGAGTTCACAAGTTTAGCACTGTCACCAACTGCCTTAATCACAAATAATCCTTGTCCCTCTGCATATTCAATAAGTAGCTTCTCATTGTCTGCTTTCAAATAACCTATAGCAATGTAAACTTTTTTATTAGAAAACTCATTGTCTTTGATAGCTAGAAAACTTTGTACTTTTTTAATAAAGTTTTTTACTTTTGTTTTTGTCATTTTCTTTTTAGCTTCTGTTATAATGACTTTGTCACCATTGATGGTGATAGAATCAAACTCAAACTGAGTGGCACCATTCGCAGAGCAGTAGACTTTTTTATTGACAGTTTCTACCTTGCCTTTGATAATCCCATAATCTTCAAATAGCCTTTCTACATTTTCAGAAATAAGAATCTCTACAAAATCACCCCATCGATTGTCCCAATCACCTCTTAATTTATTAATATTATTTGCTGTCTGTCTTGTCACTTTGTCTATATTTTGCTGTGTCTGTTTACTCGCTTTGTCTATATTCTGACGCGTCTCTTTACTCACCTTGTCTATATTTTGCCGTGTCTCTTTACTCACCTTGTCTATATTTTGCCGTGTCTCTTTACTCACCTTGTCTATCTCTCCACTTAATTTGTCTACATTTTGACGTGTCTCTTCCATTTTTTGAGCTAGATTTTTCTGCACAGCAATAACTTCTTTCAGTGCCTTCCACACTGCTTCAGGTGTATGATCAGATTCTTTTTTCTTTTTGTTGTTTTGATTAGCCATATTCTTCCTTCACTAAAAGTGGTCTGACCTCTGGTCACTTTCTGGCGATGACCACGATGGCTTTCGCCATCGGTAAAATGGTCATCGCCTAGAAAGCCTGACCACTTTTAGTAGGGAGGATCTCCTTGCTTTTTAACTACATGTTAAGGAAAATGTCTTTATTATAATAATTTACAATGTATTTTTTATTATTTTATAGTCGATTGATTACTATGTCAAGCTTTTTAAAAGCAAGCAGAATTTAAAAAAATAGAAACTACATAAATCAACTCAATGAACTCATCTATCAAGCTCAAAAGTTTAAGATGCTTGAGCGAGTTTGTCAAAGTTAATGGCAGGCAAATGATCCATAAGCTTTTGAGTTTCAAAGGAAACAGTGATCACACTTAAAAGCAATTTAAGAATATAAGCTGGATCCTCTGAATAATCATTTGGATTGTTTGTGATTTGAGAGTCTTTGTCTGTCTTCCTTGGTATCTAGCTGTAATCCACTTTACGGCAGAGCAACCATTAAGTTTATAATTCCACGCTTCCTGTGGGATATTCTCAATGGTGATGCTATCATTAAATATAATCTTTGATTTGTCTATTTTGTTGAGTTTCATTTTCTTAACCTTTAAGTCTTCTGGTTTGAGAGAGCTTAAAAGAACAATTTGATTGTCTTTTTTAATGTGTACCTTTGGATTTTGTCTTTTAAATTTTAGTAAAATGCCCAGTAAAACATATTTCTGTAAATTTTTATCAATAAAACCTTGACATAGAAAGCTATGTATTATTGAGTAAAGATGATGATGAAAATATGAAAATCCTAAAAATAAGGGGGAAAGATGAAGTTTCAGATGAATAAATTAATGATTTCCCCTAAATTAAAAAGCTTACAATAAAAAAAGCTCATATCCTAGTGGCACAAAATCTCTTTCGGCTCATAACCTACTGATTTTACTCAACTTTATTTTTGCAGGCTATCAAACTCAGGATTTACTTAAGGATGTTCCTATCCGCTTTTTTTAATTCTTAAAAAGTGCTTGATTTTCGGTCCTAAATAAGATATATATCAAAAATTATCAAGGCTTACTTCTAAAACATAGAAAAAGCCCTTTTAATCAAGGCTTTAACCTTGTATGTACTTTATTGTTATTTAACTTAAAAAATTTAAACCCATTTAAAAGGAGTACCAAACAATGAGAAATCTATATTTATCTTTATTTTTATCCATGGTTGCATGTCAAATTTCAGAAGCTACTCAAAATGTAGGCAAATCAAATACAGTAGCCACTCAAAATCCAGTAGAAAATGGTGCGAACATTAACCTTCAAAACTCTGATGTCTGGACGGCTTTAATGTTGGCCAGTTTTGATGGTGATCTAGAGCTTGTAAAGGAATTGCTAGCGGCCGGAGCGGACGTCAATCATCAAAACAAAAGTGGCAAGACGGCTTTAATGCTGGCTATTTCTAAAGGCCATACAGAGATTGTAAGATTATTGCTAGAAAATGGTGCTTACGTCGATCTTCAAGACGAAGATGGCAATACGGCTTTAGGTTATGCTAGTAATGAAGACCATATAGAAGCTTTAAGGACATTGCTAGAAAATGGAGCTAACGTCGATCATCAAAACAAAGGTGGCTGGACGGCTTCAATGATTGCTAGTCATGAAGGACATATAGAGAGTTTAAAGTTATTGATAGAATATGGTGCGGACGTCAATAGTCAAGCATTTATGGGCTATACGGCTTTAATGATTGCTAGTCATAATGGTGATCTAGAGCTTGTAAGGTTATTGCTGGCAAACGGAGCTAACGTCTATCTTCAAAACTTTTTTGGATTTAGTGTCTTAGACTATGAGAGAGTACTTTCAGAAGATGTGAATAAACTCTTAAGAGAGTCGGTAAAATAACTATTTAATAAGAATATACGGGCCGTAGCAATCGGCCTTTATGCTCAATTCAAGCCGGTCTTTCAGACTTACTTAAAAAAAGAGGGACTGTCGTGGGGACCCTCTTTAAAATGAAAACGTTAAAATACCTTTAAAGTTCTCAAAAAGGGTTTTAGTTTAATTGAATTAATGGTCGTCGTGGCTATTATTGGATTATTGGTAGCGATCGCAATTCCAATATAAATAAAAAATAAAAATGATAATGAGAAATGATGTAAAAATAAAAAGGTTATTTCTTGGTCGACGTATCAAAATATCCCTTTTAAATTGTTATTGATGATCAATATAATCTCTTAGCTCTTTATCTTGTCAATTTTTTTACAAACTTTGTCACAAAACAAAAACCTAGTGGCATAAAATCTTATTAAGCTCATAACCTACTGAAACCTCACCTTTATTTTTTCAAGTGTCAAAGTCAATAGTGATTCTTTTTGATACAAAATATATAAATTATATTTTTTAGCAAAAAATATAAAGGTTTATATCATAATAGACGATAGAAATTAAACAAAGATAGAAAATCAAAAATTCCTTAGAGCATCTATTCTTAATAAGAAAGAAAGAAGCGATTAAAGAATTATTGAAAAAAATAAAATGCGGTAAAGTCCATAAAAAGAATATCTGAAAGGATTCTCTATGCCTCAAGTAATAGCTTGTATAGTTATCGTGATTTTTTCTCTTGTGATTATTGGAGTTACAATTTATTTTTGGCCTTCTGGCATAAAAATCAAAATGTTAAAAGATCGACTCAATCAAGCTATCAATAAGCTTCCAACAACTCATCATAGAGAGGAATTTGTAAACAACTATCATCACATCAACGATTTTTTTAGTCGTGATGAGTCGGTTTTTTCTTATCTTTGGAAAGAATTTACAGAACAACTGATAGAACCTTCAGCAGAATCACAACAGAAGTTTTTTCAAAATAGTATTCGTCCTCAAAAATTCTTCACTTTAGAAGCCTTATTGACCTTAAATAAAATTGATTTAAGATCCATCAGCTCTGCCCCAGGCATTTTAGTAGGACTTGGTGTATTTGGTACTTTTTTGGGTTTAACAATATCTCTTATGTTTGTTGCTCTTTCCGGCTTAAATGACAATGCAGCTGAAGCTGTACAAACTCTTATTTCAGGTTCTGGTGTGGCTTTTATCACCTCTCTTGTAGGGTTATTTTGTAGTCTGTTGTTTAATTGGCATTCAGATAAAAATATATCTGATCTACAACATTTAGTGAATAAATTCAATGCTCGCTTAGAAAAAAGCCTTTTATTTGTGACAGAAGAATATTTGCTCATTCAACACTTCAAAGAGATTGCTCAGCAAGGTAAATATTTAGAAAACATGGACGAGAAAATAGCTCTAAAAATTGGAGACATAACCCAACAAATAGGCAAAGAAATGAAAGAAATTGTCCTTAAAAGCAATCAAAATATATCCGAAAACTTCCTTACTGATCTCACTAATAAAATGACCTCTGGAATGGGGGATTTTGCTCAAAAACAGACAGAAAATTTAGAGAAAAATCTATCTTTATTACAAGACAAGCTCCCTCATCTTATAGATCGTCTTGCAGATTCTCAAGAATCAAATAATGAGACCACAAAAAATGCAATCAATAGCATGACCTCATCAAATTTAGAAAGTCAAAAACAAATTCACCAATCCATGCTCAATGCTGTGCAAAATATAAAAAGTGCATTTGAAAATTCTCAAAATCAAAACAGAGAAAATACAAAATCTATGATGACTGATATGGCTAAAATCAATACAGATCATCAGGAACATATTAATAAGTCCATTTCAACAACTATGCAAAATATGAGAAGTGAATTTCAAGAGATCACAAAAGATCTAAAAGAAAATATGATTTCAACTTTTATGGAATCATCGGAAAAATTAAAAGAATTTTTAGAGAATTTTCAACACATCAATGATCAACTTCTAAAACAAACAGAGTTATCACAAAAGCGATCTGATCAAATTGTAGAAAATCTTCATTCTTTTACAAGTCATTTAGAAAAAAATATTGCAAAGGCCAATGATACAGTCCTTCTTATGAAGGATGCTACTGACAATTTCTATCAAACTTCTCTACAACATGGGCAAATTATAGATAAAAACAAACACCTGATCCAATCTTTTGATACCCTATCTAAAGATATGACAAAGGTATCTGTCTCTATAACAGAAACACTACAAAAACTACCAGTATTTATAGAACAAATAGAAAAATCAAACATATCTTTACAAAACATTTGGAAGGACTATGAAAAAAGATTTATCAATGTAGATGAATCTGCAAAAGCTCTTTTTGAAAATATCTGTGAAGGTTTAAAATCTGTTTCAGATCAAAATGCAGAATATATTACACAGCTTTTTCGGCAATCTACTCAAGTCTCAAATCAATTTGCCCAAGCTGTAGAAGAATTAAAAGACAGTATTGAAGATATTAACTCTTAGAGAAAGTAGCATAATTATGGAAAAAGGCTCTCATTATAATCTTTGTATTAGTGATCTGCTTATGGGTTTATTGTTTATTTTTATCCTTATTCTGTTAAAGTTTATGCTGGATTATCAAAATAAAAAACAAGACTTGTCAGAACCTTTAGTTGAGAGGAATCATGTTATTGAAAATATTGCAAAAGAGCTTGAAAAGAAGGGTGTTAAAGTGGAAGTAGATAAGGAAAATGGAGTCTTAAGATTAACAGACATACATTACTTTGATGAAGGTCAGTATGAGTTAAGTGCAAAAGGAAGAGAAGACTTTCAAATCATTCAAAAAAGTTTATTTGAAAATATTATATGTTATTCTCACTTACAAAGCTCTGGTACAAAACAAAGATGGCCTATTCATCCTACTGAATCAAACTTAAATAAGTGGATTGATCATTGTAAGGAAAAACAACCTGATCAATATGGGCTTATTGACTCAATTCTGATAGAAGGTCATGCTGACAGCAAACCTATACCTCAAAATGGAAAGCTATGGAAAAAAGGCATCAAAACAAATTTAGATCTAGCTATGAAAAGATCTATTATAGCATTTCAATTTTTAACAAAGTACAGTGAATCTACTTCTCAAAAAAAAGAATCTGGAAATCATCTCCATGCACTTGAAAATAAGCAAGAAAAACCTCTTTTTGGAGTTGCCTCTTATGGCAATTTAAGAAGAAGTCAGAATCGCAACCCAGCACAATTAAAAAAAAATCAAGCTGGAGACAGACGTATTGATATACGTTTTATAATGATTCAGACAGAAGATGTTAAAGAAGTTGTATCACAAATATCTAAAAGTATATCACAATAAGAAGGTACTCAATTATGAATGAAACAAAATTTTATTTAAAATCTTTTTTTACAAATCGTCGTCTCAAATCAATAAATTTACTTATTGATAATAATTGGACAAAAACATCAATAAAAATTCAAAACTGTAAACAAAAAATAAACAAAAACATAAAAAGAATAGGTAGGTCTGATGCAACAAACCTTCTCATAAATAAAAACATAAAAGACATTTATAAAGAATGTCAAAAATATTGGACAGAACACAAAACATTTAAAAATAAACCATCTCGACAGCTTAGAGAAATATTTTTAATTTTATTTCCAAACCCTAATGAAGGAGTTAATAAAGGCATATATGATCAACCAGATCAATTTAATAACTTTTTAGATGTTTTAATCCAGCAAAATAAACAATCTTATTTAAGAAGGCTTATATCAGAGCTTCTTTATCATTACCCTCAAAATAAATTATTGTTTCACCAGCTCAATAAAATTTATAATCACTTAGATAAAAACAAAAAGAGCAATCAATGTTTTATTGAATCTAATAGATGTTTTCATTTAACAGAAAAAAAGGGACCAGCTATTATTGCTTCAAATATATTGGATACCAATAAGAATCTGGATTCCATTTTAAAAGATATTTGGATTAAAGAAAGACATTTATTAGGTGGTATCGGCCAATCCATTGCTTTACATATTTGTCCTTTGGCTCAGGGTTCACTCCAGTTAGAAGATGAAAAAATGCTGGATCGCATTCTAGACTATTTTACATCAAGTAGATATAATGACCTTAAACTTATTGTAGCAACTCTTTTAAATCCTTTTCAGGATCAAAAGCCTAAAAATAATTCTATCCAAACAAAAATTACAAAATTTTTAGATCAACGTGTTGGAGATCCCAGACATAAATCCGAACGCTGGATGAATATGCCTGAGCAAAAAGCAATTTTCTTAAGATGGAAAGTAGATGAAACTATAAAGAACTTTCTTGAATTGCTCACATATACAGCCAAAGAAGATTTAGATGCTGACAGGATGTGGCCCTTTAGAAAAGAATTTATTGAGTGTTATTGGCAAGAAGGTCATATTAATGATGCTTGGATTATACTTGGGAAAAAAGACTATGACAACAGAAATAAATTTTTAGAAAAAGATTTTGAAGGTTATGGTCAACTTCAAGAAGGTAATTCTGCCCATTCTGTTTTACTTTTTCAAATAGATGATCTTACTATTTCTGAATGGAATTACAATGGAAAAGCAAGAATATGGAAAGAAAATAATCAACATGCTCCTAAGTTTTATGAAAAAATATATTTCAGAGATGATTTGGCATCTTACTCTTACTCTGACTTAGAATTAGTCCATAGAGATGCTGAGGTGTATTCTTGGCAGAAAAGACTCAGTGAGTATATAAAAAAACAAACAGGTATTGAGCCTCCTCTAAAATTATCAAAAAAAATCTATCACTATCACTAATAGATTTAATAAGGAGTTTTATGAAATTCACAGTACAGAAAAATTATATCAGTATTCCATTCCAAAAAGAAAATCTCACACAGGATATTCAAAGCATTTTGAGTATAGCTCAAGTAGCTCAAGTAGATAGAGTACATAAAGATAACATGATCTATGTTCAAATAAAGCATGAACAGATAGCCAATCTCAATGTTCATCAGATTAAAAAATTAGGGTTACCTCCTGTTTATCCCTATCGTTTAAAGGTGATCACACAAGGAAGACCTACAACATCAGCTTTCTCATATCAGATTCAATTTTTAGATGAAAAATCAAGAAGGTTTTATAATATGGATAGAAATGGAGTTATTTTAAAATTAAATGGCAAGTCATTCACCCTCACGAATCCTCATTTTAAGTTTTTAGAAGCCTTAAAGAAAATATCTTCAGATATTAAAAATCCAGGTGAGCGTCTTAAGCTTTGGACTGATGTTATTCAAACTGTTCCCAAAGAAATAGCTTTAAGCAATTCAGAGCATAAATCTCAACGTAAAAAATGGCCCTATCTTAAAAAGGGCATTCCACCAATCTTAAAAGACAAATTTATTAAATATCCTCATCAGAAAAAAGGATTGCTGTGGTTACAAGAAGGCTTAATTCAAGGCACTCCTGGATCTCTTCTAGCTGATGATATGGGACTTGGCAAAACCTTTCAAGCTCTTGCCCTTTTACATTGGTATAACAAAAATATGAAAAACAAAAAACCTATATTGATTGTGGCCCCCACAGGACTCTTAAAAAATTGGCAAGATGAGCATGAAGAGCATCTCTTTAAACATGGAGGCGGTTTAGGAAGACTTTATAAAGCTTATGGTGAATCCTTTAGAGGAGATAGAAAGAAAAACAGCACAGTAAATCCTATCGTCAAAGAAATGAAGCAATCTGACTGGGTTTTAGCTACCTATGAATCCATTAGAGATCATCATAAAGATTATTTTATTAAAGTGTCTTTTGGTATTATTGTCTTTGATGAAATACAAAAGATCAAAAATCCTAATGCATTAATAACAGATGCTACAAAGGCTTTGGATAGTGATTTTTCTATAGGACTGACAGGAACTCCTATTGAAAACAGTTTGATTGACTTCTGGTGCATATCAGACTGCCTTTATCCAAAGATATTAGGTTTATTAAAAGACTTTCATAAGAAGTATATTGGAAAGAAAAAGGAAGGTTCTGACAATGAAATTCAAAATAAACTTTTAAACAAAACACCGCCTTTTTTGTTAAGGAGAATGAAAGAAGACATATTGGTCAACTTGCCAAAAAGAAAATTTATAACAAGACAAGTAGAAATGACCGGCGAGCAAAAAGATGTTTATACAGAAGTTTTAAGAAAGGTCAGAGATAAAGAATATGCCAATACCCTTCAAGCTATTTCACTTCTCAAAAGATATTCTATTTATCTTCAAGATTGTTTTGAAGGTTCTGATGAAGAGTTTATCCAATCAAGTGCAAAACTAAAATTACTTTTTGAGATGTTGGAAGATATTCAAGTCAAAAATGAAAAGGTACTGATTTGCATTGAAAATAGAAACCTTCAAAAGAAAATCAAAGGGATTTGTGATGCTAGATGGAAATTAGAGGTGAAGATAATCAATGGAGATATGAGTGGAGAGCAACGTAAAAAAACTGTTGATAATTTTGGAAATATTCAAGGATTTAATATTATGATCATCTCACCTCGAGCTGGTGGAGTGGGGCTTAATATTGTATCTGCTAATCATATCATTCATTTAGAAAGATGGTGGAATCCAGCAATAGAAGATCAGTGTAATGATCGTATTTTTAGAATAGGTCAAAAACGTTCAGTCTATGTTTATTACCCTTTAACTATCCATCCTCATTATAAAGAAGAAAGTTTTGATATGGTATTAGATCGCCTTTTGAAAAAGAAAAAAACTATGAGAGATCAAACACTTGTTCCATCTGAACCTGATCAGCATGAAAAAGATGAGTTTTGTCGAATGATCACAAAAGAAGAACCTTATCAAAAATGTGAGAATTCTTTTTATGATACGGAAGCATGGAAAAATCTAAGGGTTCAAGCATTTCAACGATATGGCTCTCAGTGTTTAAGGTGTGGGAATAAAGCAAATATTGAAGTTGATCATGTCAAACCTAGATGCAAGTATCCTGAATTAGAATTAGACATCAATAATCTTCAAATTTTATGTAGAGATTGCAACTATCGAAAAGGCTCTAAAGATTCTGTGCAATGGGATTTTAGATTTATACCTAGTTAAGTTGACTGTTATAGGCTTTTATAGAGGGAAATCTTTTATCTAGCATGATGGCATAGATGGCAAAATTCTTCTACTACGATCTCAATTTTATTTCTACTTTAGTAGATAAAAAGTTTGTTCTTACTATGAATAAGAAGTAAGGATGAGGCTATTGGTTTATTGTTTTATTCCTAATTTTAGTAGTTTCTCTATAACTTTTATATTGTCATTTTCAATGGCATGTATTAAAGTCGTTTTATCGTCATCATTTCTATTTTCTACATACTCATCACTATATTTATCTAATTCTTTCTGATATTTTTTCTTATCTTTTTCATATTTAGCAACCATTTGTTCTATATCTTCTTTAATTATTGCTATTAACTTGTCTACCATTTCGTCATGACCATTCTTACAAGCATGCATTAAAACTGTATAACCATTCTCATCTTTAGCACGTATGTTTAATTTATCATTGAATGTTGGCATGCGGTATTTACGATCTTTTAAAAGTGCTTCTATGATGCTTTTATTTTTTTTCTTACAAGCATGCATTAAAGCAGTATAGCCATCTTTATCTTGAATGCTTTGATCTGCTCCGAGTTTTACTAAAAGCTCTATAACGTGGGTTTGTTCGTTTATAACAGCATACATTAAAGCAGTTATTCCTTTATCATCTTTAGCATTAATATCTAATTTATAGTCTACTATTAACTTTCCTATAGTTTTTAAATTGCCTTTATCACAAGCATACATTAAAGCAGTCTTGCCTTTATTTTCTATATGTTCAGTCATGGTTAATATCCTTTTTATTTGATTAAAAGAGTCATTTTATTGAAATTGTGGTGTTTGGTCAATGGATGACTCGGTCGCGTTATGTTATTTCTGTTTTAAAAGTGTGTTTATTGTCTCTTTTAGAGACACTTTAATTGTAAGGTATTTTTTTTCTTTAAAGTTTATGTTATAAAGCACCGACTAGATAAACATAGGTAAACGTAGACCAACGGGCATGATCTTAAGACCAATAGTTATTTTAAAAATTCGTTTTAAAAAAATAAAAATCAATAATAAACCTAGGAGGATATTATGAGTGACAATCAATCAATGCATATAGAGGATACTCCAAAGAATGGAGATTCGGCAGGACATGAACAAAACTCACAAAAAAGTACAGTGGAATCTTTTCTCTCTTTTTTTCAGTCTGATCTAGTAAAAGCTGTATGCTTTATTTTTGGAGTCGTGGTGTCTCTTGGTGTATTCCTTTTAATTGGTTTCGTTAGTGTTGTGAGTGGCTTATTTATGGTCGGTGATAGGTTAAATACACCTATTAAAGCACAAATAAGCAGTTTTGAATCAAAAATTGATAACAGGTTTGATCGTATGGATGAGCAAAATGAAAAGTTTCAAAAAGAAATGATTAAACGAAATGAAATGTTTGAAAATACGGTCATTGAAATTATTAAAACTTCAAAGGATTGAGTTTATCCAAAGAGGATGATATACGATAATTAATTTCTACTGTTGTAGATTTTAGTTAATGTTAATTGCTTATCTAAAGATATGAATTGATTCATAAGTGGATATGAAAACTAAAGTTTCCATGATTCCATATTAAAAGAGGCCTTATGGTCTCTTTTTTTTAGATGTTGCCCGTGTGCCACTCCACTCATCTTTCAATATGTCTCTTTTTGTTTAATTTAATTGATTTATCAAGTAATTTCAATGGTTTATAGCTGTAACCTTTTTATCTATGGGCTTAATTGAGATTGTTTTTGACTTTTTGAGACATTAAGATATAAACCAAAGCTGTGTGATAAAAGGTATTTCTTGTTTGCTGAATTGTTCAGGTATTTTATAGTTTTTAGGAGTTTTTCAAATCTCTATAAAACTTGCACAATCAAAAGTTTTTGTGGTTATAGTGTGTGAGATTTTTAAAGGAGTGTTTCTTTTAAGACAATGACTTAAGTATACTTTTACAATTATTTTGAGCCTTTTATCTTTCTCATCAATAATACTTTGTCCATTATAATATCTGTATAACCTTATCTTATTTAATTGAAAGGAGAGATAATTTTAATGCATTTTAAAAACGTTTTAATAAGTGTATCTGATACAACAGGCATTGCAGAGACGGCTTTGAAGTTATCTCAAAGTGGAGCGAGGATTGTGGCCACAAAAGGTACAAGCATATATCTTCAAAAAAAAGGCATCAAAGTGATTCCTGTCTCTGAACAGACAGGATTCCCAGAAGTGATGAATGGCCGTGTTCGCACTTTACATCCTTATATTCATATCCCTTTATTAGCACGTCACAACAACCAGAATGATCAAAAACTTTTAAAATCAAAAAACTTACAAGCCTTTGATCTTCTGATATGCAATCTTTATCCTTTTGAAGATGCAGTTCAGCAAGGGGTGACTAAAGATATCAGTGAATACATTGATATAGGAGGAGTGACACTGCTCCGAGCTGCTGCTAAAAACTTTGAATCTCTTGTTGTCATCTGCGATACAGAAGATTATGCACTGATATTTGATCAAAGCAGACTTTCTCTACAAAAAAGAAAATATCTTAGTAGCAAGGCTTTTCATCATGTGTCTTCCTATGACGCTGTCATTGCCCAAACACTTAGCATGGACTTTAATCGAGTTTTCCCTTACATGAGCTTTTCTGGTCAATATCAATCTTCATTAAGATATGGGGAAAATCCAACACAAAAAGGTTATTGGTTTAAACAAAGAGGAGAGAGCTGGGGATTACATCAAGCCCAAATACTGCAAGGCAAAACATTATCTTATAATAATATTTTAGATATTAATGCAGCAGTAAGAGTATTAAGGATTTTTAAAGATCAAACAACTGTGGTTGCAGTCAAACATAATAACCCTTGTGGAATTGCCACAGATAAAGATTCTCTTAAAGCTCTAATGTTATCTTTATCAGCAGACCCCGTGAGTGTTTTTGGTGGTATTGTAGCTTTGAATGGACGAGTCACCCCAGAAATTGCAGAAAAACTAACTTCTCTTTTTTTAGAATGTGTCATCACTTCTAAAGTCGAGCCTGAAGCTTACAAAATACTTCAAAAAAAGAGAAACTTAAGAGTGCTTGTTTGGAAACAAATGTGTGACCCAAGGGCTGATTTGTTTTCTATTAAAAGTGTTTTAGGAGGTTGGCTACTGCAATCAGAGGATGATGTGCAAGCTTGGTCAAAGCAGTGGCAAATAGTAGGTCAAAAGCCAGATGAGCAGATACGTAAAGGAATAACCTTTGCATGGAAAACAGCTGCTTGCCTTAAAAGTAATGCGATAGCTATCACCAATGCAAAACAAACTTTAGGTTTAGGTATGGGGCAAACCAATCGCATAGATGCAGCAAATCATGCTATTCTAAGATGGAAAACACATCATCCTCACAAGCAAGAAAATGCTATTCTTGCAAGTGATGCTTTTTTCCCTTTTACAGATGTGCTTGAAAGGGCATCTCAAGAAGGCATTAAGTGGATTATACAACCTGGAGGATCTATTAAAGATGCTCAAATAATTCAAAAAGCCAAAAAGCTAGGATTAAATATGATACTCACAGGGCAGAGACATTTTTTACACTAAAATAAAAAACTTATTGTATTAACAATAATAACCACTACAAGAAACTACAAAAACTACAAGAAAAAGAATAAATTCATCATTAATAATAGAGGGGTATTAACTTTGAGCGATCAAGTTTGGATTATTAAAGAAGGTTTAGAAATTTTTGGTCCTTTTAATCAGGCAGAGATTATTGCTCATATCAATAATAAGGAGATACTAGAGACAGATCAAATTGCAGCACATCTTTCAAAGTTTCAATTTATGAAAAACTGTGAAGAATTTAGTCTTCTTTTTAGTGATGATGATGATGAAATACAAGGGGTTACTAAAACAGAACACACCACTGATATGGAAGATATTAATCCTAGTGTCACAGGTTTTCTCGATGTCACTCTAGAAAAAACAAATCCTAGTCCTGAAAGGACAACTCTACCTGAAAGACTTCCTTTAAAAACAAATTCTAAGCGAGTTCCTATTCAAAAGTCACAAACAACACATATAGATTCTAAAACTTTACCTGACACATCTGTTCTGGTTAAGAAAAAAAACAAATACTTACAAGCAAGTATGTTTCTTGTAAGTGCAGTTATTGTAGCTGGATGTGTGTTTTATTACATGCAGTTTTTAAAACAAAATATAGAAAGCAAACAAGAATTAGAACAAAGAACTTCCAACTACATTCAAAGACATTTGAAACTTGCTATTTTATCTAAAAAAAGTGGAGACCTTGAGGAATCTAAACAACAGTCAAAAAATATCTTAAACATGAATCTCAATAATCCAAAAGCTTTTTTTAATTTGGTGGAGACATTCATTATGGAAAAAAACTATCAAGATGCAAGAGAAGAGTTAGAAAACAAATTACAAGATCATGCTATGTCTTCTATGCAACATGAAATTTATAATTACTTAGCATTGATCGACTTAGAAAATTCAAAACATTCACAAGCAGAGTCCAATCTAAAATCTGCACTTGCAAAACAACCTTCTTTTGTACCTGCCATTGTCAATCAAGGTACATTTTATTTTTTAAATGAAGCATACGATCAAGCAGAAGAAGCATATAAAAAAAGTATGACTTATGAGAATATTCCAAAAGGAATGATCCTACTCCATCGAGTTTCTAATGCTGTTGAAAAATATGGAAATTTAGAAAACAATTCTAGCTCTCTTGAGAAAAAAGGTCAGATTGATAAAAACTCTTTTGAGAAGGATCAAGTTATAGAAGCACTTATAAAGCTTTTACAAGAATATAGACAAAATGCATATAATTTTAAATTAGAGTCTATACTGGCATTGGCTTTATTGCATTACAAATTAGGTAATGAGGGTATTTCTGAAGATTTATTAAAAAGTATTTTAGAATTAGACCTTGATTTGACAGATAGACATTTTCAAGATGTGCGATATTTTCAAGAAGGATTGATTTGGGCGAACATAGAGTTTTGGTTTCAAGATTTTAATTGGAGTAGAGAAACAGAACTGCTTGCAGTGCAAGGATTCTTAATATTCAAAAGAGGAGATGAAGACAGAGGTATGCAGATTGTTGAAGAAGCACTTAAGCGAGAGTCTGGAAATTATAAAATCCAAACCTTACATGCCTATTTACTTTCAAAAAAAGGCTTTAGTTTTGATGAGGAATTAAAAGAAATGAGATTAAAAGAGGTTAATTTCCCTCCACAATTATTATTATCTATGCGTATGTATATGAAAAAGGAAAACTGGACTGCTGTTCAAAATGACTTAAACTCTCTTCGATCTCTTGATGCTTTCCCCCTTCAGGTTCTCACTGGTTTAGCTCAAATGTATGAGGAGCAACCTGAACGTTCTATTGCTAAAAGATATTTTACAGAAGCTAAAAAGCTTTCTCAAGATTATAAACCTCTTTTATCCTTAGAAGCTAAATGGGCAAGTGAATAATTAAGGACGTTAAAATGGATCATTTAAAAAATTTGAGTCATTTATCTACGCAATTTCAAGATATTCAGAAGAGAGTTGAAAATCTTCGGAGGTGTCTTTGACTTACAACAAAAACAAAAACGTATTTCAGAAATAACTCAAATGTTAGAAAATCCTAAAACTTGGCAGAATCCTTCTGCAATGCAAGACCTCAATAGAGAAAAATCTTTACTTGAAAAACCTATTCAAGAGTGGCAACAGCTCCAACCTCTTATAGAAAATACAGAAACTCTTTTAGAGATGATTCGTGAAGTTTCTATAGATACATCTCAAGCTAATCAAAAAGAGATCAATGAACTATTTAAGGATTTGCATTTAGAGCTTCAAGCTTTGGAATCTTTGTTACAAAAATTAGATTTAAAAACTATATTAGGAGAGGACATAGATCGAAAGAATAGTTATTTAGTCATCCATGCAGGAGCTGGTGGCACAGACGCTTGTGATTGGGTAAGTATATTGTTGCGTATGTATATAAAATGGGCTGATGCACAAGGTTATAAAATAACTTATCAAGAAATGACCATGGGCGAAGAAGCTGGTATTAAATCAGTGACAGTGTTTATTCAAGGAGATTATGCGTATGGTTATCTTAAATGTGAAAAAGGGGTTCATCGGCTTGTGCGTATTTCTCCTTTTGATTCAAATGCTAGGCGACACACATCTTTTGCAGCTGTAGACGTTTACCCTGAAATAGATGAAACGATCCATGTAGAGATCAAGCAAGAGGATTTACGAGTAGACACATACAAAGCTAGTGGTGCTGGAGGACAGCATGTGAATAAAACAGATTCTGCTGTACGCATCACTCATTGTCCAACAGGTGTAGTGGTTCAATGTCAAAGTGAACGTTCACAGCATTCTAATAGGGATCGAGCTATGAAAATGCTTAAGTCTGTTTTATATGATAAAGAACGTGCTAAAAGAAAAGCAGTAAAGGCACTAGAAAATGCAGAGAAAATGGCTAATGAGTGGGGGAGCCAAATTCGTTCTTATGTCATGCATCCTTATCAAATGGTCAAAGATCATCGAACAAATTTTGAAGTAGGTGATGTCAATAGTGTACTTGATGGAAATATCACAGATTTTATCAATGCTTTTTTAAGAAGGTTGGCTCACTAAAAGTAAACTGACCTCTGGTCACTTTTGGGTTGCCAGCCGAAGGCTATTCGCCTTCTTAAATGCTGGCAACCTCAAAAGTCCGTTTACTTTTAGTAGGGAGTTAGTTGTTTCACTCAAAATGAGCCACACCTCTGGTGTGTTTTTGGGCATTGCTCTGACAGCTTACGCTGTCTAAAAAGAGCAATGCCGCAAAAAACTGCTCATTTTGAGTAGGGAGGATCTCCTCATTTTTTAACATAATGTTAGGGAAACAAGATGTTTATTTCATTTTGATATTTTGCCTTTGACAAAATAGGCAACACCTAAAAAATCCATTCATTTCAAGTAAGAAAGGATATCCTTGCCACTTAACACCATGTTAAGGAAACAAGATGTTTAGCCCGACGGCTCTCGCCGTCGATCAAAGGCTAACTGCCTAGAAAATCCATTTATTTTGAGTAGAGGAGGATCCTCTCGTCTCTTTACACGATGTTAGGGAAACAAGAGTTCTTTCTGATGCCTGTTTGCCGGATCCCAGATCCCGGATCCCAGATCCCAGATCCCGGAAAGAGAATCCTCTCATATTTTTATACCATGTTAAGGAAACAAGATTTCCTTTTTTTTGTTTTTTTATTTTTTTAGATTCTGCATAACTCTCAAACAAAAAATAATTAGGTGGAGGATGGGGCAGTGGGAGCCTGGAGATCTTCCGCAAATTGAGCTTGCTCTTTAAAAGCAAGCTCAATTGAGGACTTCGGAAGGCTCACACTGCCCTATCCTCAAGTAAAAACAAAATAGAAAAGCAGAATCGAAGGGTGGCGGGTGGGGTTAGGGGTTTGTTTCACTAAAAGTGAACTGACCTCTGTTTCCCTCAAAGTGAAAGCTGTCTGATGGATAAAATGCCTAATCTATAAAAAATACCGACCCTACCTCGATCATTGTTTAATTTTTCTTCTGTTTTGCCGATAAAAAATAAAAATGTTTCTATAAAAATAAATCTAAAGTCTAGGAAACTCAATGAAAAACACTATTTTATGGCTTATAACTATCGTTTTAATATCAGTACCTTTCAATGGACTAGCTCAATCTAAAAATAATAAAGTAAATGCACAAAAAGTTCAAAAAGCAAATAACTCTATTATACCTGATAGAAACTTTAGCTCTCGCTGGAAATTCAAAAGAGACTATGGTGATACCCTCATCTACACCTCATCGAATAAAGTGCAACTCACAGTCAAATATCAAACAACGCCTTTCAATAGCCATAATTTTACAAAACAGCTCATCTCAAAACAAAGGAGGCAAAAGAAAAGAATACTAGCTTCTATAGGCATCAAAAATTGGAAAGTCCATCAAAGTCATGTCAAAAAAGGCAAAGAAAAAACATATATTCATTTACAAGGTTCTTATACAGATCCTTCTGGTCAAAAAGTATTATTTGTAGAACATCATTTTTATAGTGCTTTTCGACATCTTCAACTTCTTTTAACTCATAATAAATCTCAAACCCTCCTGAGGAGTTCAAGCTTAGCACATATCAAAGATTTTAGGATAAAATATGGATTTTAAAATAGATTTCCTCAAGCCATTCCTCAAGCATTTACTTGTCAGCATTTTATTGATGGCATCCATCGATGTCAATGCCCAAGTCAATGCCCAACAAACTCGTCCTCGCATAGAAATTCCACTTGAAGATATAACTGTATCTGTAGATATGGAAGCTGCACGTAACTTTGATGCTAGTCAAATTTCCACTCAACGTCTTAATAATATTCAACACCTTTTAAACCTCCAACAAACTGAAATCCAATCAGACCCCATCAAGGTAGAAGCTTTTATTGGACAATTAATGCATGATCGCCAAATTGAGATAGGATTTTTCTCTAAACCGACTATTGATCTTTTTATGTCAATGTGTCCTTCAGTTTCTTTATCTGCCAATAGTGGATTGAATACTCTCTGTGAAGTGGTTAAAAATTCAGAAGTCTGTCAAGCTGTTGAACCAGACGATTTATTGAGTTGTGATGAATTGCATGCAGAGACAATGAGAAACCCTGTTGAATTTTTAGGAGGTTGTACAGAAGGACTATTGGATTCTGCAAGTCAAATTTTATCTTTTATATGGGATGCCCTCAAACATACTTTCAGTGCGATGATCAGTCCTATAGATACGGCTATTCAACAAAGTCAGGAAGTCTCTCAATATCTTGCATCTACAAAACTTTATCTTGCTAATGAATACGACAAAGCCTATCAAGAAGCCTCTCCACCTTTTCAAGCAATGAAAGCTGCCAGAGGTGTTGCTTCTAGTATTGCTAGTTTACTTATAAATAATATTCAAGAGTTTCTTCAAAGTCAGTATCAAGAATTTGGATGCTTAAATTTTCGAGCTAGAATGGAAACAACTTGTCTCATAGCAGGTGATCTACTGATTCCACCTATGTCGGCTATTCAATTACTTAAATATGGTCCAAAAGCAATCAAAGCATCTTCTCGACTCAGTCAGATCATAGCAGAAAAGAAAAGAGTTATACAGACAAGAAGGCTTTCTCGGATAAAAGACCTAGCAGAAAGGAGCCTTAATAAGAGATTAACAAATCAACAAGTTCAAGCGATACAGAATGCTCATCTTATAGGTAGAGGGCAACCAGGTGCAGATGGTAGCCCTGCACGTATTGGCAATTACACTTTAGCTCAATTAAGAAGAAAAGCAGATATTTTAAAGCAAGCTGGTTTTTCTCCTGCTGAGATCAGAGAGCTTATGGAAGATGGTGTTGTCGGTATTTCTTCCACACGTTGGGGAAGGCTCATTCATTCCAATAGTTTAAATTATGATCATCGCCCTGAGTATGAGGCATTTCGAAAAGCATTTAATTCTAATAGTATAACGGGTGACAATCGATATGTAGAGTTTAATGTTGGAACAGAAAGATTCATAGGTGAGGTCAAAAGCCTTAATCGAAGAAATTCAGAGGTAACCATTGAAACCTTTGACGGTCAAGTGTTTGAAGTAAAAGGAATAGATGAACTTGAAAAAATAAGTGTTAGTAGTCAGTCTAAATTTTATTTTAAAAGACTATTAGAACTTACAGGAGATAATCCAGCAAGAGATGACTTTAGAATAAACTGGAATAGACTTAGCATTGATTATGAACATAATCGATATATTTCTTTTATGTCAGGAAATACGCGACTTCCTGGAAGAATTATCCAAATGGAAGAAAATAGACTTCTGATTGAGAATCCACAAGGTCAAAGATTTTATATTTCAGGTGATGGCCTTTTACATGTCCAGCAAAGTTCAAATGCAAGAGATCATTTTAAAAGTTCAGCTCCATCTCCTCTTCTTAATAGGGTTGAATATAATTTTGCAAGTAGAAAATTAAATGATTACCGATGGCATGATGGTAGGCTGGTAGAAGTAGATATGCATTCACCTCGCTTGCAAAGATGGGTACGAACAGCAACAGATATTATTACAAAAGAAACAGGCATTCCTCCTAAGTTAAACAGAGAGCTTTCAACAGAAGAAAGGCATCGTTTGTATGAAGCCTATCTTCGTCGTATTGTACCCATGATCGAAAGTAAAGATAAAGCCAATTATGCCCAGAAAAGAGGCTGTATTATGCAAGGAGGTAGAGCTACTTTAAGTGAGATTCTTGATAGTCAAGCAGCTGTTTGTAGTGACTTAAGTATGTTTGCTTCAGTGCTATTATCAGAGTATAATGTAAGATCAAAGATAGTTACTGGAAGGACGAGGGCTGAAACTGCCCCTAGACGTAATGAAAGAGGAGAGGTTGTCATGGTAGAAGTATCTGAGAACCTCAATAGACATGCTTGGATTCAAATATATGACAGAAATAACAGACCTTTAGAAATTCTGGACAGTAATTACACAAGAAGTGTACATCCTAATTTTGAAGATTATAGTCAAAACATTAGAGGAGGTGTAAACAGCCATTCAGAACAAGCCTTAGTGAGACCCTTGACCCCTTGATCATTTATCCTTAACCATTCTTTTCACTCAAAATGCATCATGCCTCTGTTTCCCTAAAATTGAACTAGCCTCTGGCTACTTTTGGGCAGTTAGCCCGACGACTGTCGTCGTCGATCAAAGGCTAACTGCCTCAAAAGCTTGTTCAATTTTAGGAAGAAGGATGTCCTCATTTCTTAACACCATGTTAAGGAAAAAGATTTCCTTCTGATGTTTGTCTGACAGCTATCGCTGTCTAAAAAGAGCAATGCCTCAAAAATCCGCTCATTTTGAGTAGGGCGGATCTCCTTGCTTCTGACACCATGTTAGGGAAACAAGATATGCTTCTATTTCACTCAAAATGCATCATGCCTCTGGCTACTTTTGGGCAGTTAGCCCGACGACTGTCGTCGTCGATCAAAGGCTAACTGCCTCAAAAGCTTGTTCAATTTTAGGAAGAAGGATGTCCTCATTTCTTAACACCATGTTAAGGAAAAAGATTTCCTTCTGATGTTTGTCTGACAGCTATCGCTGTCTAAAAAGAGCAATGCCTCAAAAATCCGCTCATTTTGAGTAGGGCGGATCTCCTTGCTTCTGACACCATGTTAGGGAAACAAGATATGCTTCTATTTCACTCAAAATGCATCATGCCTCTGGCTACTTTTGGGCAGTTAGCCCGACGACTGTCGTCGTCGATCAAAGGCTAACTGCCTCAAAAGCTTGTTCAATTTTAGGAAGAAGGATGTCCTCATTTCTTAACACCATGTTAAGGAAAAAGATTTCCTTCTGATGTTTGTCTGACAGCTATCGCTGTCTAAAAAGAGCAATGTCGTTCGTTCACTAAAAGTGGTCTAGCCTCTGGCTACTTTCTGGCAATGACCGCGTTTGTCTCACTAAAAATAAACCAGCCTCTGGCTGTTTTTGGACAATCAGCCCGACGGCTCTCGCCGTCGATAAAAGGCTGATTGCCTCAAAAATCCGTTTATTTTTAGTAGGAAGAATCCTCTTGTCTCTTTACACGATGTTAAGGAAACAAGATGTTTACTTCACGTTGGCAAAATGGTCATTGCCTCAAAAATCCGCTCATTTTGAGTAGGGGAGGATATCCTCGTCTCTTGACCGCATGTTAAGGAAAATGTGTCCATGTTGGCTTGCAGTATTGGAATGTTTAACTTATATAGTTAAGGGTTGTTTAGTGGTATCTTTGAAATGCTTATTTGGAAGACTTCCTTCAAATATGTTTAGAGTGATCACACCTTTATCTTTCGTAATAATATCAAATACAAAATGTAGCGGATTCATATCTTTGCTAATCCAACGCATTTTTAGAGACATAATAGAATCTGACACAAATTGAATATTATATTTGTAGTTGGTTGTATTGGATTTCCTTTTAAAATTTTGTATATCTTGCTCAAAATAAAACATTAAAAATATCTTTTTGTTACCTTTATCTACAGCCGTCATATCAAATATCTCAAATATTTGAAAGTTTCCTTTTAAATCTAATTTGCCTTTGATGTATGTTGTAAGATGTGTATGTCCTTTATTGAAAGAGTAGTAAGGCATGGACATCAAAGAACCAGGTTGGGAGTTATTCCAATACTTAAATCCATAAGTAATTTGCTTTGTTTTATTACCAAGTACTTTAGAGAGTTCGAGAGCCTGTTCAGACATTGTTTTTATAGAATGAAACGTAAATAGCCTTGGAGATGATGTTAGATTTAATGCAAGAAAAGCTTCTACTTGTGACTTATAATTTTTAAAGTCAATTTGTCTGCTACCATCCATAATGGCTTTTTTAATTTTACGAAACATATCCTTAGAGATTATATGAACTTCAGTTATTGATCCCTTATTCGTAAAAATGACTCTGAGCTGATCAGGAAGATCTTCTATGTCATCCTCCATATCTGACTGGGACGGAAGAATAAAGAATTTTTTTTGACCATCCATAACAAGAACTACGTCTTTTATTAAATATTGTTCCATTTCATCTAGAGTATTACTTTTATATGCTAAGTTTGGATATGCAGTGATTCTTTTATTACCATTATACATACCATACATAAAAAAGTTATTTTTTGTTTTTCGAGATACAGACCATTTAGAAACAATTTGGAAGTTTCTTCTTAATATATCCACATAGCTTATAATGAGTTTTTCATAGTTTCTTACAGATGTCTGAATGTTTCTAGATCTCAAATAATTTTTATTTTGCTCTTGAATGCTTTGATAAGATTGGAATCGAGATTTTGTTGTTGTACATCCAATAAAAAGTATCAAAAAAAACAAGAAATAATAATTCAATTTTTTCATAATACACTATCCTTTTTAAGATAACTTTTTTATCTTAACTTATCTTAACTTCAAGACATTGTCAATAACTGGTATAAGTTTTTCTTCCTGAGTTTGATAGCCTGAAAAAATAAAGTAAAAAATAAAGTTGTGAGATTTCAGTAAGTTATGAGTGCAATAAGATTTTGTGCCACGAATTTTTTTGTGAAAAAGTCTGTAGGATTTTTGACAAAATCTAAAATCCACTTACTCTTAATACCTATAAATAAAGCATTTTTTGTGAAAAAGATCACTAAAATCAATTGTCAAACTTAAGGCCAAAAACTGCTTCAGTATCACAGATTTTAGCACCACCAGAAACTTCGGCATTGCCATAGAATAATTTAGAAGCAGGTATCAGGGTTCACCATAGCGACAGACAGTGACCTATAAGTTTGTGTCACGGACAACATCATTGCCATTAACTATAGTATCGGCAAGGAGTACAGCATTGCCAAAAACTTGAGCATAGCCATAGACCTGAGCATTATAAGTAACTATAGCATTGCCCCAGACTCTAGCACTGCCAAAAACCTGAGCATTGACAAAGATGATAGCACTGCCAAAGACCATAGCATAGCCATAGACCTGAGCCTTGCCAAAGACCTCAGCATCGCCAAAGACTTCAGCATTGTTATAAACCCTAGCACGGCCAAAGACCCCAGCATCGCCAAAGACTTCAGCATGGCCATAGACCCTAGCATAGTCAGAGACTATAGCATTGCCAGAAACCCTAGCATAACCATAGACCTTAGCATAACGAGAGACCTTAGCATTGTCAGAAACCTCAGCATGGCCAAAGACTTCAGCATAATCGCAAACAGTAACATTTGGCCCTACATAAGCTGTATCCGCTACATAAGCTGTATTTGCTACAAACCCACCACCATTAGCATGGTAACGGCCTTCAATGCCTTCGCCACAAGGTGTGTCTGCTAAAGCAAATACACTTAACGACATACTCAATAAACATGTTGTGATCATCATATTTGCATTTATAAAATTCATAAGTTCTCCTTTTTGTTCATGATTTAGAATTAGAAGCTTACACCTAATGAAAAGATATCTTGTTTTCTTAATATTGTAAAGAAACAAGAGGATCCATTTTCCATGATCTGGGATCTGAGATCTGGGATCCGGCATCCCAGCAACAAGAAGAAAAGAGCTTTTTCCTTAACATTTCACTCAAAATAAATCATGCCAGAGGCATGATGCATTTTGAGTGAAATTGAACCAGCTCAAATTAATAGTTTCTAGCTAAGGGTAGGAGGTGAATCTATTTCAAAAAATTATTAAAAATTATTACTTTAGGAACATAAAAAGATTAAGGTAAAAAGCCTCACGACCTATTAGTACTGGTCAGCTCAATACATTACTGCACTTACACTTCCAGCCTATCGACCTTGTCGTCTCCAAGAGGTCTTCAGGGGGCTTAAAGCCCCAGGGAAAATTTATCTTTGGGTAGGCTTCCCGCTTAGATGCTTTCAGCGGTTATCCTTTCCGAACATAGCTACCCTGCACTGCCGTTGGCACGACAACAGGAACACCAGAGGTTCGTCCATCCTGGTCCTCTCGTACTAAGAGATAGCTCCCATCAATTTTCCTACGCCCACAGAAGATAAGGACCAAACTGTCTCACGACGTTCTGAACCCAGCTCGCGTACCACTTTAATTGGCGAACAGCCAAACCCTTGGGACCTGCTTCAGCCCCAGGATGTGATGAGCCGACATCGAGGTGCCAAACCTCCCCGTCGATGTGAACTCTTGGGGGAGATCAGCCTGTTATCCCCGGAGTACCTTTTATCCGTTGAGCGATGGCCTTTCCACTCAGGACCACCGGATCACTTTGACCTGCTTTCGCACCTGCTCGACTTGTGAGTCTCGCAGTCAAGCTCCCTTATGCCAATGCACTCGACATCTGATTTCCACTCAGATTGAGGGAACCTTCGCACGCCTCCGTTACATTTTAGGAGGCGACCGCCCCAGTCAAACTGCCTACCAGACAATGTCCCTCACCCAGATCATGGGCGTAGGTGAGATCTTCAAAATTGTAAGGGTGGTATTTCAAGGATGACTCCACTAAGACTAGCGTCCTAGCTTCAAAATCTCCCACCTATCCTACACATACCATCTCAAAGATCACTGCCAAGCTACAGTAAAGGTTCACGGGGTCTTTCCGTCTTTCTGCGGGTATCCGGCATTTTCACCGGAAATTCAAATTCGCTGAGCATTCGGTTGAGACACCGGGGAAGTCGTTACGCCATTCGTGCAGGTCGGAACTTACCCGACAAGGAATTTCGCTACCTTAGGACCGTTATAGTTACGGCCGCCGTTTACCGGGGCTTCGATTCTCAGCTTCACTTTGACTAAAGCCAAAACTAACAAATCCTCTTAACCTTCCGGCACCGGGCAGGCGTCAGGCTGTATACATCTTCTTACCGAATTCGCACAGCCCTGTGTTTTTGGTAAACAGTCGCTACCCCCATTTCACTGCGACCACCCAAAGCATACACCCTAGGTGGCACACCTTCTTCCGAAGTTACGGTGTCAAGTTGCCGAGTTCCTTAACCAAATTTAACTCAATCACCTTAGGATACTCACCCCACCTACCTGAGTTGGTTTACGGTACGGACACATTAAACAAACATCGAAGCTTTTCTAGGAATCATGGAATCAATCACTTATGGGAAATAAATCCCTCGCATCAATCTCTCAGTGTTGTGGTACGGATTTGCCTATACCACCACCTTGAAACCAATCACCTGAATCCAATAACAGGCCGACCTATCCTAATTCGTCCCTCCTATGCCTAACATTTAACGTGGTAACGGAATGTTGACCGTTTTGCCATCGACTACGCCATTTGGCCTCGCCTTAGGTCCCGACTAACTCTGGGAGGATTACCCTCGCCCAGAAACCCTGAGGTTTTCGGTGTGGATGTTTTTCACATCCATTTCGCTACTTATGTCAGCATGATCACTTCTGGCTCGTCCAGCCGTTCTCTCGATCGACCTTCAACCTAAACCAGAACGCTCCTCTACCATTTTTTATTTTGTAAACAAAACAAAAAATCCATAGCTTCGGTAGTATGCTTAGCCCCGTTAAATCTTCCGCGCAGAACCGCTAGACTAGTGAGCTATTACGCTTTCTTTAAAGGATTGCTGCTTCTAAGCCAACCTCCTAGTTGTCAAAGCAGCTCTACAACGTTTTCCACTTAGCATACATTTGGGGACCTTAGCTGATGGTCTGGACTCTTTTCCTTTTGTCACAGGACCTTATCACCCCATGACTGACTCCCAAACTTGTTTTAACGGCATTCGGAGTTTGATTGGGTTTGGTAATCCGGTATGGACCCCTAGCCCATTCAGTGCTCTACCTCCGTCAAAAATGTTTTGAGGCTATACCTAAATATATTTCGAGGAGAACCAGCTATCACCCAGTTTGATTGGCCTTTCACCCCTAACCACAACTCATCCAAGCAGTTTTCAACCTACACTGGTTCGGGCCTCCATATAGTTTTACCTATACTTCACCCTGGTCATGGTTAGCTCACCGGGTTTCGGGTCTATGCCTGCAAACTCAAAACGCCCTATTCAGACTTGCTTTCGCTACGGCTCCACTTCAACCAGCTTAACCTTGCTTGCAAACATAACTCGCTGACTCATTATGCAAAAGGTACGCAGTCATACTTGAACTTCATCAAAAGACAAAGAACATAGTACTCCTACAGTTTGTAGGCTTATGGTTTCATGTTCTATTTCACTCCCTTCGTCAGGGTTCTTTTCACCTTTCCCTCACGGTACTTGTTCACTATCGGTCTTTAGAGATATTTAGCCTTAGAAAGTGGTCTTCCTAGATTCCTAGGGGATTCCTCGTGCCCCCTAGTACTCGGGAAACTTCTCCAAAGGTTTGCCCATTTCACCCACAGGACTTTCACCTTCTTTGGTCGACCTTTCCAGATCGTTAGATTATAAAGCAAACTTTATGACTTTGTAAGGTCCTGCAAGAAACCTTAAAAAGAAGCTCCCACAACTCTCAATACACAACGACTTGCATCTTTAACATGTACTGAGTTTAGGCTGATCCCCGTTCGCTCGCCGCTACTAGGAGAATCTCGGTTGATTTCTTTTCCTGAGGGTACTAAGATGTTTCAATTCCCCTCGTATGCCTCATTACCCTATGAATTCAGATAATGATAACAACTTAAAAGTTGCTGGGTTGCCCCATTCGGAGATCTCCGGATCAAATGTGTGTTGGCCACTAACCGAAGCTTATCGCAGCTTACCACGTCCTTCATCGCTCTCTAAAGCCAAGGTATTCACCATAAGCCCTTAGTAGCTTATTACCTAAAATTATGTACCTAAAATAATTACTTAAAAAATATTCCTCAGCTAGAAACTACCAATTTGAACTTTTTTTAATTCATAATTCATATTGGTAATTATTTTTCAAATAAAACCAAAGCAAAGTCATATATTTATTTTAAGTTGTTTACTTTAAGTTTTTTACTTAAAGTTTTTTACTTAAAGTTTCTTACTTAAAGTATGACTAAAAATAAATAAACCAAGCCATTGATTTTACTTGTACTTACAGACTATTCTCTTCAATTTTCAAAGAACATTGGTGGGCCTGACAAGACTTGAACTTGTGACCCCACGCTTATCAAGCGTGTGCTCTAACCAACTGAGCTACAGGCCCCTCTTCCCTAAAAGCAGACTAACTAATTTAAAGAAGGATGACTCTCTTGCCCTTTTACAAAAGGAAACAAGTAGCCTTTCCCTTAACCTGTAACAGCTTTTTTCTTTAACAAAATAAGCAACACCTCATTTTGTTACCTCAAAAATTTATGCATTTTGAGTAATGAGGATATTCTTATCTTTTAAACCCTGTTACAGAAAATGACTTCCTATATCTGCCTTTTATTATAACATCATTTTCTATCAGTTGTGCCTAATAACTCAATAGCTATTTTTTATAATAATACTTCTTAAATTTTGTCTTTCCCTCAAAATGACCTAACCTCTTGCTATTAGAAAATATGCCAGAGATATGGTGCATTTTAAAGAAAATAAACTTCGCTCTTTCAAACCTAAATAGCTAGCTATAATTTTGCCTGTGCAAAAAGGAGACACCTTAATATGAAAGAATTTCAAAATAAGGTGTATTGACCACAAGTCCTTTGTTTCAGCAAATAAACAATAGGAGGTAATACTTAAACTAAAACAAAGGCTTTTTAAAAGCTCCTTAGAAAGGAGGTGATCCAGCCACAGGTTCCCCTACGGCTACCTTGTTACGACTTCACCCCAATCACTAGTGTTACCTTAGGCACCTGCCTCCGAAGTTAGCTCAGTGACATCTGGTACCACCAACTTTCATGGTGTGACGGGCGGTGTGTACAAAGCCCGGGAACGTATTCACCGCATCATGCTGTTATGCGATTACTAGCGATTCCACCTTCATGGAGTCGAGTTGCAGACTCCAATCCGAACTGAGATCAGTTTTTTGGGATTAGCTTGGCCTTGCGGATTTGCAATAAACCCTCTGTACTGACCATTGTAGCACGTGTGTAGCCCTGGACATAAAGGCCATGAGGATTTGACGTCATCCTCACCTTCCTCCGACTTAACGTCGGCAGTCCCTTTAGAGTACCCAACTGAATGCTGGCAACTAAAGGCAAGGGTTGCGCTCGTTGCGGGACTTAACCCAACATCTCACGACACGAGCTGACGACAACCATGCAGCACCTGTCACCATTGCCAAAAGGAAACCATATCTCTATGGCGATCAATGGGACTTTAAACCCAGGTAAGGTTCTTCGCGTTGCATCGAATTAAACCACATGCTCCACCGCTTGTGCGGGCTCCCGTCAATTTCTTTGAGTTTTAATCTTGCGACCGTACTCCCCAGGCGGAACACTTAACGCGTTAGCTCCGGCACTGAAGGGGTCAATACCTCCAACACCAAGTGTTCATCGTTTACAGCGTGGACTACCAGGGTATCTAATCCTGTTTGCTCCCCACGCTTTCGGATCTGAGTGTCAGTAGCTCGCCAGGTCGTCGCCTTCGCCACCGGTATTCCTCCTGATATCTACATATTCCACCACTACACCAGGAATTCTACGACCCTCTCAAGTACTCAAGATGTCCAGTTTCAAATGCAGTTCTGAAGTTGAGCTTCAGGATTTCACATCTGACTTGAACATCCACCTACATCCGCTTTACGCCCAGTAATTCCGAACAACGCTAGGACCTCTCGTATTACCGCGGCTGCTGGCACGAAATTGGCCGGTCCTTTCTTACATAGTACCGTCATCATCGTCCTATGCGACAGTGCTTTACAACCCTAGGGCCTTCATCACACACGTGGCGTCGCTGGTTCAGGGTTTCCCCCATTGACCAATATTCCCTACTGCTGCCTCCCGTAGGAGTCTGGACCGTATCTCAGTTCCAGTGTGGCTGATCATCCTCTCAGACCAGCTACCGATCATCGCCATGGTAGGCCTTTACCCCACCATCAAGCTAATCGGACACAGACTCATCCCTAAGCGATTTATTTAAAAAATAAACCTTTAACCTCATTGCTCGCAAGCATTGTGGTCTTATGCGGTATTAGCTCATCTTTCAATGAGTTATTCCCCACTTAAGGGCAGATCATCTGTGTATTACTCACCCGTTCGCCACTCTACTCTTCCCGAAGGAATTTCTCGTTCGACTTGCATGTATTAAGCACGCCACCAGCGTTCGTTCTGAGCCAGAATCAAACTCTTCAATTAAAAAAAACAAAACTTCTCTTGCGAGAAGTGAAGTTTTTAAAAAATAAATCTTCTGCACAAGCTTTTTACAAACTAGCTATTTAGATTTCAAAGAACGAAAAAATTAACTTTTTAGCTAATTCTTTAGCCTAAAGTAAAAGAAAAATACAGTCAAACTTTAATTTTGAATAAAATTTAATGCACTGTGACTAGGAAAGAGAGTTTACTGATACAAGTTTTTGTGGTTTTAGCTTTCTTTTGTTTATTGTTTTATATTCCACATAAGCTTATAAAACTCAAAAAAGTCTAAGCTTACGCATTTGATCTCTTGAACGAAAAAATCCTCCTAAGGACAAAATGGATCAAGCAAGACAGAAATAAAAAACTCAATAAGGAAGCTTGCAAATGCTATCAGATAAAATCATTGATAAAAAAGGATATTCTTTTAACAAAGTAACCGATAGCTTTTTTGATCTACAACCTCAGTTGACAACTCGATCGCCCTTACGTTATCCAGGAGGAAAGAGCCGAGCTGTGTCGGCTATCCTTCCTTATATACCAGCAGGTACAAAAAAAATCTGTTCTCCTTTTTTTGGTGGAGGTTCTTTAGAACTTGCTTTGATGAGTCGTGGCATGACAATATAAAGCTTTAAGACTTCTAATGTAATGTGAAAATCATGTGGGCTTTTCTTTATCTTTAGCATGTTCTTTTTTCACGTCTTTACCTTTATTGATTAAAAGCCCATATAATTCATCGAACTTTCGGTCAAATTTCTCTTCCATGGCTTTTATCTGTGTAGGTATATGATTGTATACTTGCTCTCCGATAGGCTTAATTGTAGCATCTATATATTCCCTCAAGTTACTCTCTGATTTGTTTACCAATTCTCTTAAGTTACTCTCTGATTTGTTTACTAATTCCCTTAAGTTACTCTCTGATTTGTTTACTAATTCCCTTAAGTTACTCTCTGATTTGTCGATCCGTTCATTAAAAGATCTAGTCGCTCTATCATAAAACATAAAGCCAATAACAAAGCCAATAATAGATAGACTTATAATTGTCATTAGGTCTGTAGTTTTAAGTATCTCTAAAATAAAAACTTGCCATCCCATAAAGGACCTCCTATTTGTATCTTAACATATATAATAAAAAAAGTTATAATAAAAAAAGTACATCATCATACATTATGATCTAAAGCTAAAGCTTGTCTAGCAAAAAACACAGGAACATACTATGCAAGGCTTAGTCTGATTAATCAAATTTTTATAGGGTTGGACTTATTCTGTAGCTTTGGCTCTTTAGCTTTAGCTTTGGCATTTAGCAATACCTTCGCAATCTCAAGGTAGCCTTCCCATTCTCTGAAATATTCTTGACTTGATAGATGTATGAAATTAGATGATAAGAGATTCAAGGAGGGGAAATTGAAAAAAGGAACTTTTTCCTTAACATGGTATTTATCCGGGATCCGGGATCCGGCAATCAGGCAGACAGGCAAGGATAAGGCGAACTGCTTGTTTCCTTAACATTGTGTAAAAAAACGAAGAGATCCTTTCTACTAAAAGTGGTCAGGCTTTTGAGGTGATGACCATTTTATCGACGGCGTGAGCCGTCGTGGTCATCACCCAAAAGTGACCAGAGGTCAGTTTACTTTTAGTGCAAATCAAATGAGGCAATGACCATTTTGTCAAAGGCGAAAAAAGTGAAATAAATAGCTTTTTCCTTAACATCGTGTTAAAAGAGGAAATGATCCTCCTTACTAAAAGTAAACGGATTTTTGAGGCAATCAGCCTTTGATCGACGGCGTGAGCCGTCGGGCTGATTGCCCAAAAACAGCCAGAGGCTGGTTTACTTTTAGTGAAACAGAGGTCAGACCACTTTTAGTGAAAATAGAATACGTACGGGTAGCCGAAAATCATCGAAATTAGACAATAAAAGGCCCAAATATGCAAGTGACAGGTCTTTCTTATACTTATAAAAAGCATTTTAGTTTAAGAGATGTTGATTTAGAGTTAAAGCAAGGACAAGTGGCTTTTCTTTTTGGTCGCAATGGAAGTGGAAAAACCACTCTCTTTAACTTAATCGCAGGTATTTTAAGGCCTTTATCAGGAGATATCCAAGTTTCTTTAGAATCACTATTTTATTTACCTGCTTCTCCTTATTTAGACAATGGTCTTTTAGTCAATGATGTTTATGATATTTTAGGTTGTAATCAAAGTCTTACAAAACAAAATGGAGAATGTTTAAAGACAGAGACTTTGCGTTTTAAGTCCATCTCACAAATTTCTTCTGGTGAATACAAGCGAGTTTGGTTGGTGGCTGCTTTAAGTTCAGGTTGCCAAGTGTTATTACTAGATGAGCCTTTGGTCTATTTAGATTGGCCTTTTCAAAATATTTTGCAAAAATTATTGATTGAAAGATCCCAACAAGGACAGTCTTTTCTCATTACGACACATAATTTTAATTGGTCTTTAGGCTTTCCAGAGGCTTATGCATGGATTTTGCCCCCTCCCCTCCATAAGTACAGGATGATCGATGCATTAAAAAGCAATAAATTTAAAAAAACTTTCCAGTCTGAAACAAAAATAGCCGATAACCCTTTAAACGGGAAAAAAATCCTTATTTTATCTTAAGTCCTTAAGTCATCTTTAAGATAGCTTTGTAGGATGTTATTAGGTCATTAAAGGTAAGAAAAGGTAGGAAAGGCTATGTATCAAAATCATCGTAATATGAATAAAAAAATATTAGGCTTTATTGTATTCTCCATTGCACTGCATGCTTTGATGATCTATGTTATTGCGGAGCAGAATGCTCCTCAGCAGAATATAGAACCTATTGAGTTTATTGAAAGTCCAGCTCAGGATTTAGTTGAAAAAGAACCTCCTATGAACCCAAAGCTTCAACAGCCTCAAAAAGCAATCCAGAAAAAACCACAACCTCGATCTTATAAGCCAAAACCTCCTGTCGCTAAACTCCCTCAAAGGCAAAAAGTTCCTCAAAAAAAACAACCCCCTCCACCTCCTCCAAAGACAAATATTTTAGCTAAATCACCTGCTGTAAAAGTAAAAAGCTCATCAGATATAAAAAAAACTGTGACTCAGACAGAGAATGCTCATTTGGCCAATAAATCTCTTCCTGTGGAATCAGAGCCTCAACAGATGAACAATGTTTTAGATGAGTTACCTGCTGTCCCTTTAGAGCAGAAAGCTGTGACCCAAACAGACAAATCTATTCCTAGTGAAGTGATTTCAAACGAGGTTGCTCAATCTGCACCAGATGTACCAGATGAATCTGTAACAGATGCATCTCATTTAGAAGATTCATCTGTGGTTAGAGAAGAAATACAACAAGCAGAGGAAGAAGCTATGAAAGGTGTAGGCGGACCTGTTCAATATAGTCAAAGTGATATAAACTCTCAAGATCCCAATATGATGGAAAGTAGAGATTCTCAATTAGAGGCCAAACAAGTAACTTCAAGAGATCGACAAAATAATAGACAAAATAATATAGGATCTTTACAGCCGTCTCATCAACGCCCTATACAAAGGACACAAAGACAAAATCTCCCTCACAAAGCTGTGTCTTCAAAAGGTGTTCCATCGCAGTGGAAGGGGCAATCCACAGGTCAACAGCCTTCTCAAATCAATATTTTAAAGCCTACGAGCTTTAAATATCCTACTGTAAGTCGCCGTTTAAAAGAGGAAGGGAGTGCTGTTTTACGTATATTATTTGATGAACGAGGGCAACCTCAAAGAGTCGATATTATAGAGTCCACAGGTTCTAATAACCTAGATAGAGCTGCCTTACAAGGTATACGTACCTTAAGAATAAAACCCCTAGGTCATCCCTTTATTTATGAACTACCCGTTCGTTTTCAGTTAGACTTAAGCGATCATGATCTGAATCAATCGGTCTTTCTGAATGCCAATAATTTCTAAAAAAATCTAAAAGCCCTTGCTTATGTTATAAAATGGTATTATAATATAATTACTATGAAGTTTTTAATTTTAATATTCTTAAGCATTTTCTTCTGCTCTACTTTATCATTTGCAGAAAGCACATTGTTGAAAGTTGTAGGAGTGTCTGCGGGCCATGTTGTGACCAACAGAGACATTGAAATAGACACAATAGTAGAATCTGTCTTATTTAATACCACTTCTGATGTTATAAATGCTACACCAGCTTATAGAAACCAAGTTTTATTAGAATGGGCTGCCTATACAGAAGCCCACACTTTTGCTTTAAGTCGAGTTCCTACCTCAGAGGTCAATTCTCAAATGAGAACATTTCTTGCAAAAGTAAAATCAAATGAAAATTTGCATACTCGATGGACAAATCTACAACCTTCAAGCTTTGAAATGAGATCTCTTATGAAAAGAAAGCTACGTGCTAAAAAATTTATGCAGTTTAAAGAGCAATCATCCCTAGTACCAACCACAGATGAAGAGGCTTTAAACTATTATCAAAGACATAAGAATCAATATGAGGACGCTGATTTTTCAGAAGTGAGTGATCAAATAAAGACCATGTTAAGCCAACAAAGAGCTAAAAACAGAATAGAGCAGTGGCATCAAACTATGAAAAGTAAACATAAAATACGCTATGGGCTTTAAAATAAAAGATTCTCTTGTATTTTATTTTCATGGTGAGTATTTTTTACAATGAGAAAATTTATATTTTTGAAAATTTTGACAATGATCATCAAATTTGACTTGTATTATAAAAAAGAGTGTGCTTTTATACTATATTGATGTATTATTAAAGTAAGTTCATTCAACAATAACCAATAGGAAGGAATACCATTATGAAAACAAAACCTGCAAAAAAGAAAACAACAAAAGCAACTGCTAAGAAAACTGAGCAACAGAAGCCTTTGAAAAATCAACTGCAAGATCAACTAAAGGTAAGAAGTGCAGAGCAAAATATTTCTCGTCAAATAAAAGAAATCACTGCAAAAATTACCCAAATATCTAAAGAAAATCATTGGGAGTATTTACTAGATCATTTAGCCCATGATGAATTGGTACCTCTTTTAAGAGAGAGAGGCATTAAAGTAAGAAAGGCTTGGATACACTGTCAAGACAGAAAGAAAGAGAGAAGATGGGATATTGATATCTTGACGTATGGCAAAGCAGATATGGTTGCAATCAATCTCTATCCTACTTTAGAAGTTGAAGATGTGGACAATTTTATAGATATGATCAAACAATTTCGTAAAGGATCTTCCTTATGTGCTGATAGGGCTTTGTATGGGGGAGTGGCTTACTTTTCAACTTATAGACATGTAGAAGTTTATGCAGAAGAACAAGGTTTATTTGTCATACGTGTTCCAGGTTAGGCTTTATCTTATTTAGAAGAAAGGGGAGGTTAAACATGAAACATTTTGTTTTTTATGCCTTTCTCATGTTGACTTTATCTGGTTGTATGATGGGACTGCGGACAAGAGAGCAGATCAAAGATACATCGCAATCCAATCAAGCTTCCTTAGAAGCTAAAAAGTATCAAAAACCAAGTGTTCAAACACAAATTTCTGAATTAGAAAGCAATATGCGAGAATTTAACGGAAAGCTTGAAACTCTTGAATATAATCTACAAAAACAAAAACAACAACCTACATCTATTTCAAAAGATATTATTGCTGAAATACGCCAGATCAAATCTCAAATAAGGCAAATTTCTGACAAAGTAGCTACTTTAGAGAAAAATATGTTTATCGCAACAAAAACATCTCCTCAAACCTTCCATTACTTAGAAGGGGAAGACCTTTTTAAGAAAAGACAATGGCAAGATGCTATTTTAGCTTATCAAAAATATAGAGATCAAAACCCTAATGGAACACACTGGCCTGATGCTACCCTCAAAATTGCCATTTGTTTTCAAGAACTCACATTGATTGAAGAATCTAAAGCTTTCTATACAGAATTAATCAATAAAAAACCTCAGAGTTCAGAAGCTCAAAAAGCTCAACGACGTCTCCAGCAACTGAAGCTATAGGTTTTACTCAATCCTGAGTTTGGTAGCCTGGCCTGCAAAAGTCTGCAAAAATAAAGTTGTGAGATTTCAATAGGTTATAAGCACAATAAGATTTTGTGCCACTAGAGGAATATCCCTTCATTTTTTATGTTTATTCCTGGGATCCGGGATCTGATGCCGGGTTGCCAGATCCCGGATCCCGGATCCCAGATCCCCGATCCCGGATCCCAGACCCCAGATCCCAGATCCCAGATCCCGGATCCCGGATCCCAGAGGATCCCAGATCCCGGATCCCAGATCCCGGATCCCAGATTCCCAGATAGACTCCAGTTCGTTGTTTTATTTTTTATGTCACCATTACAGATCACAAGAGAAAGATTATTACAAAAAGGCCTGCAAGAGAGATTGCAAGAAGGATTGCAAAAAGGGCGACAGGAAGAAAAACAAAGTGTCATCTTAAAAATGCTTAAAAATAATATGGATATTTCGACTATTGCAAAAATCACAGAGTCCACAGAGAACAAAATACGAGAAATACAGAAAAAACTAAACAACCTAAACTAAATATTATTGTTTGTTGGACAATCTGAAAACATTTACCTCCGAGTTTGTGAATACCTGTAGAGCATGTTATTTCTTTTTTGATTTCTGAAAACATTTACTCTTCGAGGTTTTGAATAAGGAAAATCCACTGAACCCTTAGTGACAACTGTCTCCTGACCAATATCAAACAACCTAGATATTCACTTATTCTTAATTCACCATTTATATTCTGTGGAAGATCAGGACACCAGTCTAATTCATAAGTTATCTTAAAAGCATCCTTGTCCCTGAATATTTAAGATGAATAATACATTCTTTTTCTAAATAATCACCCGTTTGTCTATCAAGGAGTGTATAAATAAACCGCTTTCTGTTATCTCTATCAAAATATCCCCCAGAACCCCATTCATTACTCTTACTTACTGAAAATAACATAGCGTGATATCCAATAAGTAGAAAAGATGTAAGACCTCCAACTCCTAAAAGGACCCCTACTGTCTCTGCTCCAACAAATGCCACAAAAGGGGCAGCGATAAAAACTATGGCACCACCAGCTATAAAGGTTGTATAGATCGCATAGATAGCTTTAGGTGTATGAAAAGAAAACGGATATCCTAAATCAAACTGACCTGCAAAATGATCTTGAATAATAGGGTTTAAATTTTCGTATATATCCTCTTCCAAGGCATTTCGTATGTTTTCTGTTATTATTAACTCTCTAACTACTTGTCGCCGTATTTGTTCTTCTTGTATTGCTATTTCTCTTTTTTCTTCTGGAGTAATCTCACGAGGCTGAGGGAACCAAGGTACATAACCAAACTGTGCGTATGCATCTTGATATATAAAAATACTGAACATCAAAATAACTACATTGTTTATGTTTATTATTTGTTTAAAAGTTGACTTTTTATTCTTGAAATTTTTCATTTATTTATCCTTCTTAAAATTACTCTTAAAATGACAGCCCCTACAAATCTTTGTTTTTCTAGTAATTCTGATGCAATCAATTGCATTGCTTTTTTATTGATGTTTTTAGATTTTTTATAAACGTACTAAACGAGCCTTTAACTTTTGTCAAGGATATTTGATAAAGTTTTTTTGACTTATAAATCCTGAGCTTGATAGCCAGCAAAAATAAAGTTGTGAGATTTCAGCAGGTTATGAGCGTAATAAGATTTTGTGCCACTAGAGGAATATCCCTTCATTTTTTATGTTTATTCCCGGGTTCCGGGATCTGATGCCGGGTTGCCGGATCCCAGATCCCAGATAAACATCGTGTTAAGGAAAAATTTCTTTCTTACACCTTTCGAGTACAATGGCTTTCACCATTGACAAAATGTATAAATAAAAAGTATTTTATAAACAAAATTAAAAATGATTGTGTTTACCAATTTTTATTAACAATAAGCATATTTTATGACATGATACCTTAAAAACCAAAAAGTTAGAAACAGTTAGAGTGAAATGCAGATGAATATAATAAAATCATTAGAAAATATGAATTGGGATTTCGTAGAAAGTAAAACAAATACTTTCACAAATACAATACACCCTTATCCTGCTAAATTCATCCCACAAATTCCTCATCATTTTATAAAAAAACTTTCAAAAAAAAAAGACATTATTTATGAACCTTTTTTAGGAAGTGGCACAACAGCTCTTGAATCTAATATACAGGGGAGGAACGCTATTGGAAATGATATCAATCCACTAGCAGTTTTGATTTCTAAAGTCAAAACAACTCCTATTTCTAACAAAAAGCTCTTATCCTTAAATAATTTAATGGATAAAATATATGCTCAAATTCATCTATTTTATACTGGTAAGAAACAAAATATTACAGAACCTCAGATTGTAAGGCTACATAGTTGGTTTGAAGATTTTGTAATAAATGAGCTTGTCATTATTCAAGAAGAAGTTAAGAAGATTAAAGATCAAAATCTGATTGATTTTTGTTTAGTCATTCTCTCTAGTATTATTATCAATGTTTCAAGACAAGATAGTGATACTCGATATGTCAGAGTATCTAAAAATATCAAGCCATTGGATGTTTTTCGTAAGTTTTCAAAACAACTTTATAAAATGAGAAAAATGATAACAGATTCTAATGATTTTATTAAAAAAGGTCAATCTGTTTTTAAGGTTGCTGATACAAGAAATCCTAATATCTTTTCAGAAAATATTGCTGACTTAGCCATCACATCTCCACCATATCCTAACGCCTATGATTACTACTTATACCACAAGTATCGCCTTTTTTGGCTAGGAATGGACACTTCTCAACTAAGAAAAAATGAAATTGGCTCTCATGCAGATTATTCAAAAAAGAATGGTTTAAATGAATTTCATTTTATGCAAGATATGAAAAAATGCTTTTTAAACACCAGTAAAATTCTTAAAACTAACTCTTATTTTATACTTGTTATTGGCAATTCTATTATAAAGGGCAGAAAGATTCAAAATAATAAAATTTTAAAGCAAACTGCACAAAATACACCCTTTCAATACATTACAGAATTTACACGAAACCTCAATTTGAATAGAAAATCATTTAATCCTAAAATAGGTCGTATTAAGATAGAAAAAATTTTAATATTCAAAAATATGAAATAAACTATGTATAACTATCAGGTCAATTTTTCAAAATATAAATTACGAGATTATGAAAAGAATCTCGCCATTAAAGAATTTGAAAATCAATTTCCATTTGTAACGAATAAATCAATTAATAATAAGGGCATTTCTTTTACGACACATAAAATCCTTGATGAATTTAAACTTAAAAGATTAACTTTTTATAGTGAATTTCAAAACTCTCAACTTCAGAAATCAAGTGTTTTGACAAACCAGGTCATTTTAGAAAATTATCAAAAATCTACATTACTTCCTCACTCCTCAAGAGATATTCGCTATTTAACTCATTCTTTCCATGAATATAAAGGAAGATTTTATCCTCAATTAGCTAAAGCTCTTATGAACTATGCAGGCCTTAAAAAAGGAGATGTTCTTTTAGACCCTTTTTGTGGAAGCGGAACCACATTAGTAGAAAGCCTCCTTTTTGGAGTTGACGCTATAGGTATTGATATAAATCCATTAGCATATATTCTCACCAAAACAAAAATTAAAAGTCTTATTTTAAAAGATAAAGACTTCATATTTATTCAGAGAACATTTGATAATATCCAAAATAATTATGAATGGAAAGATATAAAATTTGAAAATTATAATAATACCTTAGATATAGAATATTTAAAAAAATGGTTTCCAGAAAACAATCTTAAGAAAATAATATTTATTCAAAATATTATTCACCAGTTACCTTATGAAACATCACAACTTTTTTCAAAAGTTATTTTAAGTAATCTTTTAAGAGAATTTTCTTTTCAAGAACCAAAACAATTAAGAGTTAGAAGAAGAACAGATATACCTGCTCAAAATTTAATTGAAACTTTCCAAGAAAATCTTTTATTTCAAATTGAAAGTCTTAAAAAGTTTCAATCTCTTAATATTTTTAATTTAGATTCAAAAATTGAAGTCTACTTAAGTGATATAAGAAAACTTATGAAAGATATAAATATTAAAGAAAATTCTATTGATGCAGTGATCACCTCACCGCCTTATGGAACAGCTTTACCTTATATAGATACAGATCGACTTTCATTATTTGCCTTTGGATTAGCTAATAGAAGAAAAATAAAAAAAATAGAGGATACTCTGATAGGCCATCGTGAAATAACTAAGTCACAAAGACTCTTATTAGAAGATGAACTTAAAAAAAACTTTAGAAAGTCTATCTTACCTAGAGATATTATAAAGTTATTGAAAAAAATTTATTTACTTAATAAAAATTCAGATGTAGGCTTTAGAAGAAAAAATACAGCAGCTTTATTATATAAGTATTTTCTTGATATGCACACAGGAATAAATCAAATTTCCAAAGTTTTAAAAAAGAATAAACTAGCTTTTTTTGTTATAGGTAGCAATAGAACTATTGCAGGTGGTGAGGCAATAAATATTCTAACAGATGATCTAATTGCTTTGATTGCTCAAGTAAATGGTTTTAAACTTATTGAAAAAATTAACATGACTGTTCAAAAGAGCTATATGATTCATTCTAAAAATTCTATTAATAAAGAATCTATTTTGGTATTACAAAAAATATGAAAATTACACTCTTAACTCATCAAAACCATATAGGACAAGCAATTGCTGAAGCACTAAAGAGTAAAAAGTACTCTTATTTTAAAATCATTGTAGCCTATTTACGATATTCTGGTATAGGTCGTATTTACAATGAACTCAGTAAGTTTATTGAAGATGGTGGAAAAATATCTGCCATTGTAGGTATAGATCAAGGGAATACTTCCTATCAAGCATTAATAAATATGAAAACTTTTGCTAAAGATAAGCTTTTTCTTTGTCATCATAAAAATTTCAACATCACATTTCATCCTAAAGCTTATTTATTTGGCAATAAGCATATTGAGAAAGTATTTATAGGCTCATCTAATTTGACTACAGGTGGACTTTAAATGTAATTATTTGTTGAGGTTGTTGAAAAATTGAATCTCCCTAGCAGCTGCTTGAGGACTATCACTACCGTGGACGGCATTTTCTCCCACACTATCACCATATAATTTTCTGATTGTACCAGGGTCTGCCATAGCTGGATCAGTAGCCCCCATAACTTCCCTTGCCTTAACAACAGCATTTTCCCCTGATAAAATCATTAATAAAACACGGCGAGAGGACATAAACTCTACAAGCTCTGAGAAAAACCCGCGTTCCTTATGTTCTGCATAAAATTCCTGACATTGTTCTTCGGTGAGCTGGATTAACTGCACATCAGATAACTGCAATTGGTTTTCTTCAAATTTCTGTATGATGGCTCCAATGACATTCTTCTTTATGGCATTGGGCTTAATAATGACGAGCGTTGATTCTAACATATTTATTTTCTCCTTTTTATTATAGAAACCATAAAAACTATTTAAAACACATACTTTACAAAATAATAACTTTTCATTTGCTGTATAGCAACTAAAAAACACTTTTCTTTCTATAAAGATTTTCTATACGGACTTATCCAAGGCAACTGGTTAAATTTCTAAAGTTAGAAATCATAAAATAATTATTTTTTAATGTAATTATAAAAGGCCAATAAGCTTAAAAATAAAGCCATAGCAAAGCCAATACCACTAACTAGCGGCAATCCTAGAAAGCTTTGAGATGAAGGGGTATTAAAAGACAATGCCAAAGAAGAAGCTATAATCATTCCACTAATAATTAATCCAAGAAAAAATAATTTAGAAGAATTATCAATAGTACGTCTTAAATGCTTTATTTCATTTATTTCCACAGGAAACTTATAAGTAGGTGATCCTATTTTTTTAATCCACTGTCTAGTTTGTCCTGGAGCCTCTACTAAAAACCCAATAGTATCTTGCAAAAAGTACCTTATTTCTGTGAATTGAGCATCTATGTTATTATATTTTGATTTAATAATCTCTTCTGATGCCTCCGTAATCTCTTGTATTAAGTCAAAATCTTTAGATATTCTACGTCCCATTCCATCTATAGTCACAATAGACTTAAAAAACATCACTAACTCCACAGGCACTTTAATATGATGTTTTGCTGCCAAACCTGTCGCACTCATTAAAAGATGACCACTATTGATATGCAGACCACTAAGACCAAAATAAGGAGCAATGAGATCTCTTAATTGTCTGGCAAACTGAGTAATATGAATTTTTTCATTATAAGGAGCTAAATCCACAAATTGATAGGCTAACCTGTCGTAATCTTCATTAATAAGGGCTATACACATACTAGCAATAGCCTGTTTGAGAGGTTTACTTAACCGACCTACCATACCAAAATCCACAAGTCCTATTTTGTTATCTGGCAAAACAAAAATATTACCAGCATGTAAGTCTCCATGAAAAAAAGAATCAGAAAAAACCATTTTTACAAACATTTTCACACTGTTTTTTAAAAAAAGCTGTGTGTTAATTTTCTCTCGCTTAAAAGCCTGTTGATTATTTAGAGGAATACCTTTGATCTCTTCCATCACTAGAATATGCTTGCATGATAAGTCTACAAATACTTGTGGTATTTTGAGATATGGACTGTCTTGAAAGTTCTTTTGAAATCTGAGCGTATTGCCTGCTTCAAAGATAAAATTTGTCTCTAATTCCATAGCTTTAAAAAACTCATCTACCATTTGATGAGGATTATAAACACGAGACTCAGGAATGTATCTTTCTAATAAAACAGCTAGAGTATCTAAAGCATTTAAATCATTAGCTATGGTCTCTACAATGCCAGGTCTTCTGATCTTTACAACAACCTCTTTTTGACCTTCTTTTAAAGTCGCTCTATGTACTTGGGACATACTAGCTGAAGCAAATGGTTTTTTATCAAAAAAACTAAAAGTGTCGTTTAATTTTCCAAAATGAACTATCAACGAATCTTCGAGGTCTTCAAAACTCACAGGTTGCACTTGGCTTTGTAATTTTTTTAATTCTTCTGCTAAGTCTGGAGGGATCAAGTCTGGACGGGTTGAAAGCATTTGTCCTAATTTAACAAAAGTTGGCCCTAGCTGTTCAAAGCTCATGCGTATTCTTTGAGGTACAGAAAATTCTGCTAGGTCTTTGTTTTGAGCAAGCCATTTAAAAGACAATCTATCTAAAATTTGACGGCCAATACCAGCTTGTCTTAGTATATCTTGAAATCCATGTCGAGCTAGAACAAGAATAATCTCTCTGAGTCGCCTGGCACTTTTGATATTTTTTGCTAGTCTTTTGCTTTTTTCTAAAAGTCCCATGTTTTTCCTTTTTTTTTGAGATTTTTTAGGGAAGGATAAAGCTAATTTTTCCAGACTGAATCTCTATTTTACTGATCACAACCTTGATGCTATCTCCTACGTAATAAACTTTATTACTTTTACAACTAGAAAGATACAAATAATTTTTATCAAAGGTAAAGGAGCTTTTTTTCCCTAACCTGGAAAGTTTCAACAGACCATCCACATCACATTCTGGCAATAAAATAAAAAGACCAAAGCGAGTGATAGAAGTAATGATACCTTTGAACTCCTGTCCAAGAGCCTTCCTCATAAACTTTGCTTTTTCAATTGTCATAATTTGCCTTTCAGCTTTGACAGAACGTTGCTCACAAGCGGATAAATGCTGACCTATAGAAGCTAAGTTTCTTTTTTTGTTTAAACGTTCAAGTCCTAGATGTTCTTTTAATTGTCTATGGATGATCAAATCGGCATATCTTCTAATAGGAGATGTGAAATGAACATAATCAGAAAAGCCTAATCCAAAATGACCTATTGTTTTAGGCATATAACAAGCTTGTTTCATAGTTCTTAAAACCATGATATTTAAAATAGGTTCATATTGGGTTGATTTAAAACGCTTCAAAATAGGGTTGATTTGTTGGTTGAAGCGAGCTTTACGGATCCTTTTACGGCAACCTAAGTGTTTTAAAAAATTATTCAAATGATCAATGTTTTCATTGTCTGGATTTTCATGCACACGATAGAGGACAGGCTTCTTGCTTTTTTTTAAAAATCGAGCAACAGCTAGGTTGGCCAAGAGCATTAATTCTTCAATGATTTGATGAGAAAAAAGCCTTCTTTTTTGTATCACATCAATGGTATAGCCTGCATCATCCACAATAACTTGCGCTTCTGCTAGGTCTATGTTGAGTGATTTTTTTGCTATTCTTTGAGATAAAAGGATTTGAGCTATATGACTTGCTCGAAAAACCATTTTCTTAATAGAAGTTATTGTTTCCTTGTGAAGATCTTTTTTTATAGGCAAAGACAGATGATCTAAAAGAGATTGTATTTCTTCATAAGTAGTTCTAGCTATTGTTTTAACGACGGCCTCGTAGAAATCAGATGAGATGACCTTTCCCTTATGATCGAGCTTGATATCTACTACAAAAGCTAATCTTTCAACATGGGGATTTAAGGAGCAAATGCCATGGCTGAGTTTTTTATGTAGCATAGGGATAACATAATTAGGAAAATAAGTACTATTGCCCCTTTGATAGGCACATTGATCAAGCAAGGTATTGGGTTTGACATAATGACTCACGTCGGCAATAGCCATTAAAACATTGAATCCATGACGTGTTGTGTTGACATAAATGGCATCATCAAAATCCCTAGCTGTAACCCCATCAATGGTAATAAATGGCAGAGATGTGAGGTCTTTACGTTGGAGTTTTTCTTCTGCTGTGACATGGACAGGGATGCAAGAAAGCTCTTTTTGGATATTCTTATGAAATTTATCGGGAATGCGATGTTCATAAGCTACCCTTTTTATATCATAAAAAGGATCACCTGATGATATTTTCACTTAAAAACTCCATTTTTGATATTTTTGATTGCATACTTTATTTGTAAATGTTAAGGGCTATCATAAACACTTGCAAGAAATATCACTTTATCAATCGTTGTATATAAATAAAAGGGATATCTTAATGGAAAACTATCAACATGTAAGTCTTTCATCTAAAAACCGCTCTATTGATTTGATTGATTCTTGGAAAGACATACTCATCGAGGAGTTTGATCAAGATTATATGAAGGACTTAAAATCCTTTCTGCTGACAAGATATGCATCTGGAAGGACCATATATCCTAAAAAAAGTGAGATTTTCAATGCTCTAAATACAACTTCTTTTGAGGAGGTCAAAGTGGTTATTTTAGGGCAGGATCCTTACCATGCTCCTCAACAGGCTCATGGATTAAGCTTTTCTGTTAATAATAATGTCCCCTTGCCTCCTTCTCTGCAAAATATCTTTCAAGAGTTAAAAGGTGATCTAGGAATTGACAATGGCAGATGTGGGAACCTTTCCACCTGGGCAAGGCAAGGTGTCTTTCTACTCAATGCCACTTTAACAGTTGAAAGAGGCTGTCCTGGCTCACACCAAAACAAAGGATGGGAAAGATTTACAGATGCGATCATTCAAAAACTAAATGAGAAAAAAGAACATTTGGTGTTTCTATTGTGGGGAAGTTATGCAACACAAAAAGGACAGTTTATCGATCGAGATAGACATTTGGTGGTCCAGTCTTCACATCCTTCACCTTTTTCTGCTCATAGAGGTTTTTTTGGATCGAAGCCTTTTTCAAAAACCAATACTTACTTAGAACAACATCAATACAAGCCCATTGACTGGCATACAAAGAATGTCATTACATGAATGAAGTGTAGCAGATTATAAAAGCATAAATCACAAAATCATGGAGCTTATATATTTTTTTTATTTTTTTTATTAAATTGACAAATTTTAGCTTGCCTTATATATATAATTTCTAGTATCTATATATCTATGTTATATTTATGCAAAGCTTAGGGTGTGAACTTTTATGTTCATATTATGTATTATGATAAATAAATCAACTCAAAATATTAGGAGGTTAATGTGAGACATTTTAATTTTTTAAAGATGATATCTTTTCTGCCTTTATTTTTAGTTGTGTTGACTTTGGTTCTTGGTTGTACCAGAAGAGAAGAAGACGCAGCTCCAGAAGAAGTTATGGAAGAAACCACTACCACAACAGACGCTGTGATGGAAGAGGAAGCTGTTGAAATAGAAACAGCACCAGATCAGATGCCTGCTGAAGTACCTGTTGAAGAAGCTCCAGCAGATGAAAATGCACAAGATGGAGAGGGGGAAAATACAGAAGAAGCAAGTGAAGAAACCAAAGAAGAATAAATATAGCCTATAGCCTAATAGATTGATATCTCATCTATACTTATGATGCTACTTGTACATTGTACAAGTAGCATGTCGCTTTTTATTATTGAAAGTAAATATGCCCAAAATCTTCTGTTGAAATTAAATTTACACTGTGTATTTTTAAAAGCTTTTGAATAAAAGGATGTGGATGTCCATATCTTTTTCTCCTAGCACTACTAATAGCTGTGCTACCTTTTTTCATAAACTGTAAGAGTTCCTTAGATGTCCCTGTCTTAGACCCATGATGTGCTAGCACTAAGTAGTGAGTTGTTTTGTTCAAGGGCAACTGTTTTAATAAATGAAGCCATTTTTTATCTGTCTTTTTTGAACCATCCCCTGGGATAATAACACGATAGTTTAGAAAAACACGTGACCAGTTATTACTTGTTTTGATTGAGCCTCTTGGAGAATAAACAGTTAAAGGCATAGAAGTGTTTTTTTTGCAAGGATACAACGCAGAGAGAAATCTTTCTTTGTATATATTAGTTGGTCCGTTGGGAGGGTACAAAAGGCAAGAATATAAAACCAACCTTTTTAATTTACGGGTGAGATTAATGTGATCCCAGTCCCAATGGGAAAAAGAAAATACATTGTACTTATCTTGACAATGCTTTTTAAACTTTTTATCGTCAAAAAACTCTCCACCTGCATCAAAATGATAGCAAGTAAAACTATCAACATAAGACACCCATTGACCCTGCCCCACATTCCATACAATCCAGAAAGGCAAAAGGCCGTTGTTGACCTTTTGACAAAAACAAAGAATATAAAGAGTTATAAGGAAAAAATACTTCATAATGTTCTCCTTTGAATTAAACCCTGTCGAACTATCAAAGTGTGAATAAAAATGGAAAAGTGCAAAAACAACAAATAAAAAATGCCATGTTCTGTGTGTAAGTAAAATGTGGGTTTAAAAAGAGGTATTTCCCCCGCTAAGGTCTCCAAACATTGTAGCAGAAAAAACCACAAATGATCTCCCACAAAAGTCAGAGGTGGAAAGACAACACTTAAAAGTATCAAAGGGAAAAAAATAGTGCCGAATAAAGGTAAAAATACAGTATTGATCAAAATGCTCATCGGATGAGGATTGCTAATGCTTCCTAAAAGAGGTGCCATAATCACATAAACTATTATGTTTTTAGTTAAGAGGGTTTGATTTTTCCCTAGTGCTAAGGCTAAAGAAGCTGCCCAGCTGAGCAGAAAAGAAAAGGAATCATACCAAGGGGCAAAAAACAAAAGAGCTGTCAACGAAACATGCCAAACAGAGATTGTTTGGTCCCATTGTAGTGCAAATTTTTCTTTAATGAATCTTAAACAAAGGGAAAACCAAGCTCTGACGACAGGTGGATTTAAGGCGGTTGCTAGAGCATAAAAAGCTAAAAGAATGACTTGTAAGCTAAAAGGCACTTTGATTTTTGAAAGCACTTTGTGGATACCACTTAAGTGCATACCTGATACAACGAAAATATGCATCAATCCAGTAGAGGCTAATGTATGACGCAAATCGTTATCATCCAATCTTTTGCCACAAACAAGTGCCTCGTATATCTCAGGAGATGAACTTGAAGGCAGTAAAGATAGACAGCCTCCATGGATAGAGGCTATATATGTTTTCAGCAAGCTATGTGCATCTATTTGCAAAAAATAGAGTGATATAAGAAACAACAAAAAGCTTAATTGCATTGTATTTAAGCATAAGCAAATGGTGTGCCAATTAAAACTGTGTTTTCTTGTGTTTCATTTCCAGAATTTGAACTTTCTGCCGGATTTTACACGTTTTGGGTTCACTCAAAATGAGCCACACCTCTGGTGTGTTTTTGGGCATTGCTCTGACAGCTATCGCTGTCTAAAAAGAGCAATGCCGCAAAAAACTGCTCATTTTGAGTAGGGAGGATCTCCTCGTCTCTTAACCACATGTTAAGGAAACAGAGTTTCATTTGTAAACCCGCTTGCTCCTGAGATAATAAAAGAAATTTTCCCTAACATGGCGTAAAGGAATAAAAGGATCCTTCTCTACTCAAAATGAACAAGCTTTTGAGGATAATAAAAGAAATTTTCCCTAACATGGCGTAAAGGAATAAAAGGATCCTTCTCTACTCAAAATGAACAAGCTTTTGAGGTAGCCAGCTTTTTACGACGGCGTGAGCCGTCGGGCTGGCTACCCAAAAGTGGCCAGAGGCCAGTTCATTTTGAGTGAAATGTTAAGGAAACAGAGTTTTATTCGCAAACTGCTTGCTCCTGAGGTAATAAAAGAAATTTTCCTTAACATGGTGTAAAAGAATAAAAGGATCCTCTCTACTCAAAATGCATAGATTTTTGAGGCTAAAAACCTACTTTCATAAAAATCCTTTACTTTTAATTCAAAAGGTTTATAATAATACTAAAGGAATATTTACAATAATATGAAAGGTAGGTTAAAATGTTTAAGGATGTGAAGGATACAGCTATATTTATAATTGGTATTTTTAGTGTTGTAGCAAGCTTATTTTTTATAGGTGATATGTTGAATGACCCTATCCAAATACAAATAAATCATATTGAAGAAAAGATTGACACACTTGAAGAAAAGATTGATACAAAGGTAGGCGGACTTGAAGAAAAGATTGATACAAAGGTAGGCGGACTTGAAGAAAAGATTGATAATATGGCTGAACAAAACAAAATTATAATACAAGCATTAAAGATTAAAGGCATTCATATTACTAAAGCCGGTCAATAACAATTAATTTTATAAGCACATCTTATAAGCAAAAGCCTCCAAACTGGCCAGAGCATATCCAAAATCTACTATTTTAATAATATTTGCTTCTATTTAAAATCCCACAACCTCCAAGCCAGTATATAATTAATAACTTCTGTTGTTTCACTAAATTCACTAAAAGTGGTCTTTTTCACTAAAAGTGGTCTGACCTCTGTCTCACTAAAAGTAAACCAACCTCTGGTTGCTTTTGGACATTGCTCTGACAGCTCACGCTGTCTAAAAAGAGCAATGTCTCAAAAGTCCGTTTACTTTTAGTAGGGAAGGATCTCCTCGTTTTTTAACAACATGTTAAGGGTTTGTTTCACTCAAAATGCATCATGCCTCTGTTTCCCTAAAATTGAACTAGCCTCTGGCTACTTTTGGGCAGTTAGCCCGACGACTGTCGTCGTCGATCAAAGGCTAACTCCCTCAAAAGCTTGTTCAATTTTAGGAAGAAGGATCTCCTCGTCTCTTGACCACATGTTAAGGAAAATATCCTTTTAATACCAGTTAGCCCAACGGCTTATCGCCGTTGATCAAAGGCTAACTGCCTAGAAAATCCATTTATTTTGAGTAGGGAGGATCCTTTTTTTTTCTTAATACCATGTTAAGGAAAAAGTTCTTTTTAAACCCGCCAAGGGCTCAGGAGGAAATTTTTTAGATGCAAAAATTCATTACGATTAATCTTCTAGAACCTGACTGCCGGGTTGCCGGTTGCCGGATCCCGGATCCCAGATCCCGGATAAACACAATGTTAAGGAAAAAGAGTTTTGATTCTATCATATTTAATGCCACCTCCACTGAATTTTTGGCCGCCGTGCCAGCTTGTTGTGATTTTTTGAGCAGAAATATATATTTCTTTTTTTAGAAAATAAGGTTTAAGGATCTGATTTACAAAAGCCTCTTCTGTTTTTCCTTCAACAATAAATTTGAGTCTTAAAGGATTCATGAGGAAGGTCCTGTGCTGTAAGGTTTTCCACCAATAACATTCTTTTCCCAAAGCTCCACAAGTGTGTAGTCTTCAAGCCAATTTTTAAGATCTTCTTCTTTGAACTTTGAAAATACAGATTGACCATCTTTTCTATCTACCACAATAAGATTATCAACTTTAAATTGATCTACAAGAATATCAGATTGAGTAGATATAATCACTTGAGTATTGGTAGATACACTCTCTAGCATGCTAGCAAGCAAGCTTAAAGCATCAGGATGTAACCCTAATTCTGGTTCATCAATAATAATAGTAGAAGGTAGATCAGGTTGCATGAAAAAACAGACTAATAGAGTGGTCAAGCAAATAAAGCGAAGGGTCCCATCAGAAATTTGCCCAGGGATAAAAGTTTGATCCACGCCTTCACTTTGCCATCTTAACTGCATAGAGTCTTGATTTTCTGGAGTTTTTTCAAGCACAAAGTCTTTAAAAAAGGAGCAACTCTTTGAATAGTTTTAACAATCATTTTATAATGAGAATTATTAGCTTGTTGAAACTTATAAAGCATAGCCGTTAAATTCCCTCCATCACTATGGAAAGATATATTATCTCCTACAAGACATGTTTGCTTTACTCTCGCTACTGGACTTGTATCATGGAAATGATACACTTTTAGATTGTTAAATGTGGATTTAATTTGCGGGCTAAAAAAATCTGCAATGTTTTTTTTGCTTTCTTGATTGGTATTTTCTGATACTTCAATATTTTTTTGACTATTGTTCTTCAATATTTTGATGATGTCTTCTTTTTTAAAAACTTCACTTTTTGACATCCAAGGAGTTTCTTGATTTTCTGATGAGGAAAGATCAATAGTTAATTCCTTAGAATTGCTTTTTTGTTTTCGCATCTTTAAATCAAAAACATCAGGATCGCAACGATTCAATTGAAAAGCATAACCGTAAGAGCTATGATCAAAGTAAATACTAGAAGCAATTTGTTCAGTTACCTTTGACCCATTATGTAGAATTCGATTTGCTCCACCAAGTTTTTTAGTACTACCTTCTAAACTTTCATTAACAATATCATTAAGAAATTTAAAAAAGCTTAAAAAATTACTTTTCCCTGAACCATTCGCTCCTATGAGAACATTAAGCCCTGGTGATAACTCTAAATTGTTGAGGTTTTTGATAGATTTGAATCCCTCAATAGATATTGATTGTATTTTGGGCATAACTTTAGTCCTTATTTATAAAGTTGCTTTGAAAACAAATTAAGCATTAATAATATCTTGTCGAATATTTTCTGGTCTTATTTGAAATTCTTGAAACCATTGATGCCATTCGTTAACTTTATAACCACCTATAATAGATTTTAACAATCTAATAGCATGAAAGATACAGGATTTCCCGCAACCATTAGGTCCTGCAATTAAGACAGTATCTGTAAGGTCATTTAGCTCCATGTACTTGATAGCTCTAAAATTTTCAATCTTTAGGCTCTTGATCTTCATAATATTTACTTTACTCCTTTGTATTTCACAAAACTATAATATTCTTTTGAACTTGCTTTGCCACTATTTTCCACTCACAACACTAATCCATATAATAAGTCATTTTACAACATAAAGCAAGCCCTTATAGATTTGCTCTTGCTCCCACTAAGCAACAGGTAGGTAGCATGGCGAAGACAGGGCAGGTGGCATGACACAACCTACAACAAGACATTAAAGCTCACATTGTAGTGGCACAAAATCTCTTTCGACTCATAACCTACTGCTCAACTTTATTTTTGCAGGCTATCAAACTCAGGTATTTGTGTGTTGTTATGTAGATTGAAAAATTAGAAAGTTTATAAGTTAAGATAAGGCTAAGGAATGATCTCTTCACATGTATCTCCCATACACTCCATCATTTCACCTGGGCAATGCTCGCGCCTTGTACACTCTACACATCGACCTCCTGAACATCCTCCGGGGCAATCTAAGTCATCTACACACTCTACACATCGGCCTCTATCACATTTCTCAGGACACTCCGAGTCATCTGTACACCCACTTTGGCTTGATGTTGCCGATGCTGTTGGTGTTGCCGATGTTGTTGTTGTCGGTGTTGTTGTTGTCGGTGTTGTCCGTGGTGTCGATGGTCCTGGGGGTGATGTTGGTCCTCCAGCCGTTGGTGTTGCTTTTTTACACGTTTCTGAATCATCACCTCCATTGATCCCCCTACATACCCATTGAAAATACATAGGATTATCTTCAATAACTTCTACATCTGATTCTATCCTACATCCATTTTTAGTATTCTCGTCACATACTCCATCCACAGGACCTAAGTCATCTAGGCTTGCACCTGGTCTTGGATATAGCCATCGACCGATGCTACCCTTTTGACAGGTTTCATCTGTGACGTCAGTCCATGCAGGCGTTGGAGTATTTCTTCCTGCTCCTGCCAAAAAATCAATAATTTGAACATCTGTACTGTTATTAGGATTTCCTTCACCACGATAATAAGCTAAAGCATCTGCGGAAATGCGATTACAATCTCCTCTGACACAGTTATAGCCAAACCTGTCATCTATGCGATGTAACTCATTCACAACTAAATCCAAAAATCTATAATCCTCCGTATACTCTGAACCATCCCATACAGCCTTATAAGCTGCATCATTTGCAGTGGCAAGTCTTTGTACCACGTGTTCCATGGTCCTAGCTGGTTTGTTTTTAGATGGAGAATTAGGAGAATTACAAGTGAGGTGATTAGGATCACCACCTGGGTCGCCATTTAGGCGACCATCAGAATAGTCACCTAACATACCTCCACCTGTGCCGTCTGTTTTGGGCAATCTATAAAGTTGCACATTGGTTCTTTTACGTACATTAGGTCTTGTATTGCTATGTCTTGCAAAGCCTGAAACCATAAAGCCTACGACTTCTCCAGGTCTTGCGACCCATTGTTTTAAAGGAGATAGCCTGATATGCCCTCTCCATGCACTACTATAGACTTTACTTAAAGGAGATGTATTAGGAGGGATACCAAACTTACAATATTGGGTTGGTCGAAGCCATTCGTATGTTGCAGCATAATAGCGACCACTGATTTTAACAAATACCCAGGGATTACCCACTAGTTGAGTACCATCACCTAAAGGATCCCCTGTAGGCCATCGGCCTCTTTCTGTATAGTCAGTGCAAATTTGTCCATTGCTTTTCACTTGAACAGAAGTTATGCGGGAGCTTTCAGTCCATCCACTTACGTTTTGATCAAGCCAAGTGACTTTTGAAAAATTAAAATCAGAAAAGTTACTATTTCCTCCAGGTCCAGAACAGGTGGCGGAACTAAAACACGATGTAGGAGGTAATGGATAACCAGGGATATGAGGGGGAGTATCCTTATTTCTAAGGTAAATCCAAGTCCCTTGCATATCTGATCGTCGCTTCCAAACAAATTGAGGAGGATTGCTGTCACAATTGCTAATAATTTCATAAACAACTATATTACTACTTCCTTGACGTTCTGCAGGGTTTCTGCCTTTATAGTAAGCAATATGAGCTGTTGAGATTTGATCTGGTTCATTAATGCAATTCTTTCCCCTTGGACAGTAATATCCATAACGCCAATATATGCTATGCTCACTATTATTCCTTAAAGCATGTAGTTGATTATCTAAAGAATCATAATCATCACAAGCATCCTCACCAGGTGGTGGTGGGGGATCTGACCCTCCGGGATCTAATGGAGTTGGAGTGTTATCTGGATCTGGTGGTGATGGAGGATAGGGTGGATTTTCATTATTTCCATTATTGCCACTATTGCCATTATCTTGTGGGGTGACAGAAAGCATTTTAATAGGGTTATCTACTTGTCCACAATTGTTAAATTGCAAACTCAATAGAGTTAAAAATGCCATAATAACAATAAAAGAAAATTTCTTATTTATTATTTTCATCTTATTTATTTTTATCTTTATTATTAAGTTTTAAGATTCTCTCTAAATGATTTATCGGCAGATATTATTTAAAACTTGAGTTTCATTGGTGAATATCTTTTCAAAGTGAATGGATAGAACCTAAAAACAGTAAAGAAATAAAGCCATCTAGTAGCAGGCTAACTTATCTATGACAGCTAATGAGTTGATTGCTTAAAAAGCATTGTAAAGGTAGTTAAAAGATCAAAAATTTGCTCATAAAGTTATTATAGTAAGGCTTGTTTTATTTAGTTCATGATGATGAACAATACATATTTATAATATAAAACGGCTATACTGTCAGCTATGTTGTTTGGAGGCTCATCTGTTTAAGGTGAACTATAATCAAAAGCAATGTTTCCTCTCATTCTATACTGAACCATACTCAGGACCAGTGTCTCCTTCTCCTCCGTCTATGTTTGAGTCTGGTGGGTTGGGGCTTGCTCCTCCTCCTCCGTCACCACCACCGGGTCTTGGCCGTGCTGATCTTGTATTTGATGGCTGTGAGTCTGCTGGAGGATTTTTCTTTTTTCTACACACTCCTGACCTTTCACCTCCATTGATCCCATCACACCGCCATTGATAATAATGATCTGTATCTTCTTCAGCTGCAGCATTTTGTAAACCAGAGGAACATCCACTCTCCGTGCTATTATCACACTTTCCATTCTCAGAAACTGTATTAGTTGATTTTATTTGGTGACAGGCGTCTTCTTGCCTACAACCACAGCTAGGAATATACTCAAATGGAATATTACGGCAGGTCCAGCGATAGAAGTTGTTATTCTCGCCTGGATGTGGGCTATATGTTCCAGCCTTACATTTAAGATTGTGAGTGTTAGCACACCTTCCACATGTAATGTTATCGACCTTTGATAAGTCTATGCCATTTGAGTCTGAACAGTCACCAGAACCTGAGTCATCTGGGCTGACTGCTGTGTCTGGGCCACCTCCATCTGGGACTGAACCACCTCCACCAGAACCACCTGAACTTGGACTTGCACCTGGTCTTGGATATAGCCATCGACCGATGCTACCCTTTTGACAGGTTTCATCTGTGACATCAATCCATGCAGGCGTTGGAGTATTTCTTCCTGCTCCTCTTAAAAAATCAATAATTATAACATCTGCACTATTATTAGGACTTCCTTCACCACGATAATAAGCTAAAGCATCTGCGGAAATGCGATTACAATCTCCTCTGACACAGTTATAGCCAAACCTCTCGTCTATGCGATGTAATTCATTCACAACTAAATCCAAAAATCTATAATCCTCCGTATACTCTGAACCATCCCACACAGCCTTATAAGCTGCATCATTTGCAGTGGCAAGCTTTTGTACCACGTGTTGCATGGTCCTAGCTGGTTTGTTTTTTTTAGATGGAGAATTACAAGTAGAGTAACCACCACCTGTGTCGCCACTTAGGCGACCATCAGTATAGGTACCTAATGTAGCTCCGCCTGTGCCATCTGCGGCTGGCAACCTATAAAACTGTACATTAGTTCTTTTACGTACATTTCTCACATTATTTCTTGCAAGCCCTGAGACCATAAACCCCACGATTTCTCCAGGTTTTGGTATCCATCGATCTAAAGGAGATTTTTTAATATGCCGTCCCCATGCATTATTATAGACTTTACTTAAAGGTTTTGTGTTCTCATGACCAAACTTACAATATTGATTTGGTCGAAGCCATTCGTATGTTGCCGCATAATAGCGACCACTGATTTTAACAAACACCCAGGGATTACCCACTAGTTGAGTACCATTACCTAAAGGCTCCCCTGCAGGCCACTGACCTTTTTCTGTATAGTCAGTACAAATTTGTCCACCGCTTTTCACCTGAACAGAAGTTATGTGGGAGCTTTCAGTCCATCCACTCACATCGTAGTGAAGCCAGGTGACTTTTGAAAAATCAAAATCAGAAAAATCACTATCAGGAACAACCGCTCCACCTGTCCTTGGATATTTCCAATAACCATTTGCTGGGTTAGCTCTATCTTTGTGTCTTTCGTGGCTTGTGTCGTCCCACTGAACTCGACAACTTGAAGATATAATATCCACAAAACGCAGATTGCTACTTCTATTTCCATTGCCACTTCCACAATAATAAGCAATGGCATCCTTTGATGCATGATTAAGGTTATGTTGTGTCCTGTGGTAATAACCCCATCTGGTATCTGTTTTTCTCAGCTCTACAAGGACCTTCTCTAAAAAATCATAATTACCAGGCTTAGTACAATTATTAGAATTTCTAAGTAAGCTATGATGCTCTCTTGCAACTTTTGATACAATAGAGAGTCTATCTGGAACAGAGCATTGTCCAAGAGGTGTATAACCTGGTGTTGGTGTTCCACTTGTAGTGGGAGGGGGAGATGTACAAGTAGGGGGAGGAGGAGGATATGAGTCATCTCTAAGGTAAATCCAAGTCCCTTGCATATTAGGTTGTGGATTCCAATCCAATTGAGGAGGATTGTTGCCACAATTGTTAAGAATTTCTATAACATCTATCTCACTGCTTCCCTGACGTTCTGCAGGATTTCTGCCTTTATAGTAAGCAATATGCACTTTTGAGAGGTCATCTTTGTTCTCAATACAATTTTGACCCATTGGGCAGTAATGTCCGTAACGCCAAGACCTGTGACAATCACTATTCTTCTTTCTTAATCTATATAATGACTCATCTATAAAATTATAATCATCACAAGCATTCTTACCAGGTGTTGGATTTTCAGGATCTTCAGGATCTATTGGAGGTGGAATGTCATCTGGTACTCGTGGTGGTGGATAGGGTAGATTTTCATTATTTCCATTATTGTCATTATTTTGTTGGGTGATAGGAGGCAGTTTAATAGGGTTATCTACTTGTCCACAATTGTTAAATTGCAAACTCAATAGAGTTATGAATGCCATGATAACAATAAAAGAAAATTTCTTATTTATTATCTTCATCTTATTTATTTTTATCTTTATTATTAAGTTTTAAGATTCTCTCTAAATGATTTATCGGCAGATATTATTTTAAACTTGAGTTTCATTGGTGAATATCTTTTCAAAGTGAATGGATAGAACCTAAAAACAGTAAAGAAATAAAGCCATCTAGTAGCAGGCTAACTTATCTATTTGTGTGCTGTTATGTAGATTGAAAAAAGATAGAAAGTTTATAAGCGAAGGTAAGGCTAAGGAATGATCTCAATACATTCGCCTCCCAGACATTGCATCATTGCACTATCTGTGCAATCTAAGTCTGTTTGACACTCATCTTCAGTATCATCATCATCTGAATCTGGAGTTGAGCCTATACCCGGACCTGGACTTGCTGGTACGTTTGTTTTTTCCCCTCTGACACAACACACTCCTAACTTTGGAGGAATAATTTCTTCTATCCCTCTATTTGTCACTTTTGTGAATCTATAAACATCATAAAATATAAAGTCTTTCCAATCTGTGTGACCATGGAGATCTAACTCCTCACAAGATGTGTGTTTACCAGAAAAAATATGAGGATCATCTACTGTTCCTTCTTTTTGGTCTGCTCCATAGCTCCCCCATCCTGCAAAGTAAGCAGCCATTCCACAGCTAGGATAACAGTTCGTCACATTTTGATAAGTTCTCAGCGAATAATGAGGTTGAGGACATATTTTTTTAGAAGATCTTCTGCAACAGGTTTGAGCATCATGGACTTTGCTTGTGATTTGTTGGATGTTATAATTTTGAGTGTCTTGGCATTCTGCATCTTTAGCAGTTTCCAGACCAGGTAAATTATTTTTTGGTAAAAAGTAAGCACAAGGAGGCAGACAAGCATTATCTACAGTTTTAAAGTTTTCTTTGAGCTGCTCTGCTGTACATGCGTTTTTTGTATTTGTTTTAGGTGCTTCACAACGTTTTTCGCCTGTACTACGAGGTTTATTACGACATGTCCAAAGGTATTTATCTGCTGTATCCTCAGGATGATTGTGAAAGTCTCCTTTTGCACACGTATTGGGTGTTGGACCACATTGTCCTATCACTGTGCTACCACCTGTATCACCGGTACTGCCTGTGCCACCACCTTTGCTAGAGTAACTACCTAACATAGCCCCACCTGTGCCATTTGTTTTTGGCAATCTATAAAACTGCACATTACTTCTCTTACGTACATTATTTCTCACTCTATGCCTTGCAAGCCCTGAAATCATAAAGCCTACGACTTCTCCAGCTTTTGGTACCCATCGATTTAAAGGATGTTTGTTGATATGCCCTCTCCATGCACTACTATAGACTTTACTTAAAGGCTTTGTGTTCTCATGACCAAATTTACATATTTGTCCTGGTCGAAGCCATTCGTATGTTGCACCATAATAGCGACCTTTGATTTTAACGAATACCCAGGGATTGCCATCTAGCTGACCGCTACCTAAGGGGTTCCCTGTAGGCCATCGACCTCTCTCTGTATCATTAATACAAATTTGTCCACCGCTTTTCACTTGAACAGAAGTTATGCGAGAAGTTTCAGCCCATCCACTCACATTTTGGTGAAGCCAAGTCACTTTTGAAAAATTAAAATCAGAAAAGGCATGTTCTTTGTTTGAGTTTCCTCTACTTGAACCTGTCCTTGGATATTTCCATCGACCGATAGCATTACGTTCACATGTTTCATTTGTGACATCAGTCCATGCAGGTAGCGGAGTATTAGCTCCTGCTCCTCTTAAAAAATCAATAATTTGAACGTCTGCACTATTATTAGGACTTCCTTCACCACGAAAATAGGCCACAGCATCTGCGGAAATGCGATTACAATTTCCTCTGACACAGTTATAGCCAAACCTGTCGTCTATTTCTCTAAACCTGGCCACAACTAAATCCAAAAATCTATGATCATTTGTATACCTTGAACCATCCCATACAGCCCTATAAGCTGCTGGATGGGCAGTAGCTAATTTTTGTACCTCACGTTGTAAGTTAGGTGGCCGTCTTGTAGATCGAGAATTACAAGTAGATACAGCACTGGAAGCTGTGTCGCTGTCTGAATTTGTGTTTGAGCTTGTGTCTGAGTTTGTGTTTGAGTTTGTCCTTGGATACTTCCAATAACCCTTTGCTGGATTAGCCCTGCCTTCGTGTCCTGTGTGACCCCAATAAACTTGACATCTTGAAGATATGATGTCTATAAAACGCAGATCGCTACTTCTATTTCCGTTGCCACTTCCACAATAGTAAGCAATGGCATCATAAGATGCATAGTTAAGGTTATGTTGTGTCCTGTGGTAATAGCCCCATTTGCTATCTGTTTTTCTCAGCTCTACAAGGACTTTCTCTAAAAAATCATAGTTACCAGAATCAGAACAATTATTAGAATTTCTGAGTAAGTTGGGATGATCTCTTGCGACTTCTTGTACAGTAGAGAGTCTATTGGGAGCAGAGCATTGTCCAAGAGATGTGCTACGATCTGATGTTCTATCGGTTTCGGTCGCGGAGATTTCTCTTGAGGCTAGACTACCAGCATCATTCTCTTTTGCACAGCTAATCATTTGAAAAGAAATAACAAATATAATAATAAATTTTAAATAATATTTTTTCATAAAAATCTCTTTTGTTTTGTTATTGTTGTTTTGTTTTATTGCTTTGTTATTATGCACTTATATATTTATCGACAAAAATGACTTTCACTTAAATATACTTTTCTTTTTCTTTTTCAAATTTAGCTAAAAGTCATAGTTTTCCCTAAAATTGAACTAGCCTCTGGCTACTTTTGGGCAGTTAGCCCGACGACTTTCGTCGTCGATCAAAGGCTAACTGCCAGAAAACATGCCAGAGGCATGATTTATTTTGAGTGAAACAAACATCTTGTTTCCTTAACATCGTGTAAAGAGACGAGAGGATCCTCCTCTACTCAAAATGAGCGGATTTTTGAGGCATTGCTCTTTTTAGACAGCGATAGCTGTCAGAGCAATGCCCAAAAACACACCAGAGGTGTGGCTCATTTTGAGTGAAACAAATGAAAACTTGCAGATCAAAGATATAAAGTTTAAAATCTTTACTTAGACTTTTAAAAATAAAAGCTTATATTTAAAAATAAAAACTTATATAATGACATATAAGGAGAATATAATGAATTCACAATACATGATGCTACTCGTTCAATTTAGTTTGTTTATTGTTCCTTTTTTGTTTGCTATTTGCTTCCATGAATGGGCCCATGGATGGACAGCTAAAAAAAAAGGCGACAACACAGCAGAAATTTTAGGACGTTTAACTCTCAACCCCGCAGCACATATTGATATACTCGGCACATTGGTTATACCCTCATTGGCTTTATGGTTTGGATGGCCTCTTTTTGGATGGGCTAAGCCTGTCCCCGTCAATCCTAGAAATCTTAAAAATGTCAAAAATGATATGTTCTGGATTGCAGCAGCAGGACCACTTTCTAATATCTTATTGGCTTTTGTAGGATCTGGCGTTTTATATCTTTTACTCCATGCTCCATTTCCAGCAAAAACTGATACTCTTATGAATTATTATCAACCTCTTTCCATGATGTTAGTTTTTTTTATAAAAATTAATTTAGTATTGGCTTTTTTTAATTTACTCCCTTTGCATCCATTAGATGGAGGTAAAATACTTGCTCGATTTTTGCCTACTCATGTCAATCACTATTTAGAAAACCATCAAGGTACAAGTGCCATAGTTCTGCTCTGTTTAGCTGTAACAGGAGGTCTCACTTTTATATATTTCCCGGTCAATTGGCTTGCTAGCTTAATGATACCAGAAAGATTTTTATAACATATTAAAAAGGTTGAAAATCAAAATGAAACAATCAAAAGAAAAGCAAATATTAATGAGTGGAATGCGGACCACAGGGACTTTGCATTTAGGTAATTATTTTGGTGCATTAAAGCATTGGATACAAAATCAAGATCAATACACTTGTTTTTTTGGAGCTATGGATTGGCATGCCATGACAGATGCCTATAAAGATTCAAAAGCAATGGACGAGAATGTACGTATTATGTTTGCAGAATGGATTGCTTGGGGGATTGACCCTCATAAGTCTACTTTATTTGTTCAAAGTCGAGTACCACAACATTTAGAGTTTTTTATTATTTTAGCAAACTTAACACCTATGGGTTGGTTAGAAAGAGTCCCTACATGGAAAGAAGTTATTAACGAACTGAAATCTTGTGATGCTTATAACTTAGGTCGCTTTGCTTATCCTGTTTTGCAAACTGCTGATATTGCTCTTTATAAAGGGGGAGTGGTCCCTGTAGGTCAAGACCAAGTTGTACACATTGAACTTTCAAGAGAAATCATTCGTAAATTTAATCGTATTTATCATACAAATATTTTAATAGAACCTCAAGTGCTATTGACCCAGACACCTTTATTGCTTGGAATAGATGGTACTAAAATGTCTAAATCCAAAAATAATGTATTTCCTTTATTGGCTGAAAAGTCTCAGGTTGTAAAACTTTGCCAAAAAATGATCACGGATCCTCAAAGAGCTAGGCGAGAAGACAAAGGCAACCCCAACGTATGTTATGTACATACTATGCATAAGCTTTTTTCCAGCTTGGAAGATTTATCTTGGGTTTGGAATGGTTGCACCACTGCGGGGATTGGGTGTGGAGATTGCAAAGCAAAACTTGCAGAAAATATTAATCAACAGATGGAAGAACCTCTTGAAAAAAAGAAGACCCTTTTATCAAAAACCAAAGAGTTAGATGAGATTATTGAAGATGGATGCCAGCGTGCCAGATGTGTTGCTAAAGAAACTTTAGATCAAGTTCATCAAGTGATGTCTTTTAAACAAAATAAGGAATAAGCCTAAATGAGTATAGATGTACATTTAGAGCGATTTGAAGGTCCCTTAAGTTTATTGTTATATCTTATCAAGCGAGAAGAGATAGATATTTACAATATCCCTATCCATGAAATCACAAGGCAATACATGAAGGAGTTAGAGATCATGCCTCAATGTGATTTAGAAGTGGCTGGAGATTTTATTGCTATGGCAGCCACCCTTTTACAAATCAAATCCAGGATGTTATTACCTATAGAGAGTTCTGAAGATGAGGAAGAATTAGAAGATCCTAGAAAGTCTCTTGTACAACAGCTTTTAGTTTATCAGGCTTATAAAGATGTAGCACACTCTCTTGATCAGCTACCTTTGCTAGGTAGAGACCTTTGGACAAGAGGAGTCAGAGGTATTTTACCTCAAACAGATCAAAAAATACTTGTAGATGAAAATAGTCTTTTTATTTTGATTGCAGCTTATAAAAGAGCTTTTAATCTTTACAAAAAAAGAAATCATAAAGTCACAGTAGAAGAAATCACCCTAGCCTCTTGTATTTTAGATTTAAAAGAAAAACTAATTCTAGGTGAAAGAAAAACCTTTAAACAGCTTATAGATAGAACAAAGAATACAAAACCTCAAGTGGTGATTGTGTTGCTATCTGTTTTAGAGTTAAGTCGTATGGGATTTTTGTCTCTCTTTCAGGCAGATGCAACTTGTGAGATTTACATTGAGACAAAAGCTCCTATCCAAAAAAATATTATGTCATTTATCCATCAAAATTATGAATATACAATCTAATGCTACAAAGTGTTTAACAGAAAAGTAGAAACAAATGAGTAAAAATGAGCCTTAGATTTTATTCAATGTTGTTTCACTAAAAGTAAACTAACCTCTGGCTACTTTTGGGTTGCCAGCCGAAGGCTATTCGCCTTCTCAAATGCTGGCAACCTCAAAAGTCCGTTTACTTTTAGTAGGAAGGATCTCATCGTCTCTTAACCACATGTTAAGGAGTTGTTTCACTAAAAGTGAACTGACCTCTGGTCACTTTTGGGCGATGACCGCAAAGGCTTTCGCCTTTGACAAAATGGTCATCGCCTCAAAAGCCTGTTCACTTTGAGTAAGGAGGATCCTCTCGTCTCTTAACTACATGTTAAGGAGTTGTTTCACTAAAAGTGAACTGACCTCTGGTCACTTTTGGGCGATGACCGCAAAGGCTTTCGCCTTTGACAAAATGGTCATCGCCTCAAAAGCCTGTTCACTTTGAGTAAGGAGGATCCTCTCGTCTCTTAACTACATGTTAAGGAGTTGTTTCACTAAAAGTGAACTGACCTCTGGTCACTTTTGGGCGATGACCGCAAAGGCTTTCGCCTTTGACAAAATGGTCATCGCCTCAAAAGCCTGTTCACTTTGAGTAAGGAGGATCCTCTCGTCTCTTAACTACATGTTAAGGAGTTGTTTCACTAAAAGTGAACTGACCTCTGGTCACTTTTGGGCGATGACCGCAAAGGCTTTCGCCTTTGACAAAATGGTCATCGCCTCAAAAGCCTGTTCACTTTGAGTAAGGAGGATCCTCTCGTCTCTTAACTACATGTTAAGGAAACAAGATATTCACTCCCGGGATCTGGGATCCGGCAATCTGGCATCCCGGGATCTGATGCCGGGTTGCCGGATCCCAGACAATGTTTTATAGTGGATTGTTTTTATAATATTGGAGAAGCCATTCCTGGACAATAGTAGGAGGAATTCCCAATCGCTCTGCTACCTTTTCATAACCTTCCCTACGAGCTAATCGCACTGCATTCTCTCTTTCTTTTAAAGTGTAATTCCGCTTGCTTTGAGATTGCTGAACCCATTCCTCTAAAGTGGCAACTGGAATCTCCAATTGCTTTGACGCCATTGCATAACCTTCCTTACGAACTAATTGCACTGCTTTATCCTTTTGTTCTAGGGTGTAGTGTCTTTTAAGAATTTCATTTTTCTTTTTTTTGTCTTCTTGAACCTGGTATCCCTCAGCAACAAGAAGAATCCCTAATTGCTCCCTTACCTTTTTACTGCCCACCTTTGTCCTTTTATCGCCCACCCTACGAGCTAATCGCACTGCATTCTCTCTTTCTTTTAAAGTGTAATTCCGCTTGCTTTGAGATTGCTGAACCCATCCCTCTACAATAGCAAGTAAAGTGGCAATAGGAATCTCCAATTGCTTTGACGCCATTGCATAACCTTCCTTACGAACTAATTGCACTGCTTTATCCTTTTGTTCTGGGGTGTAGTGTCTTTTAAGAATTTCATTTTTCTTTTTTTTGTCTTCTTGAACCCGGTATCCCTCAGCAACAAGAAGAATCCCTAATTGCTCCATTACCTTTTTACTGCCCACCTTTGTCCTTTTACCGCCCACTCTACGAGCTAATCGCACTGCATTCTCTCTTTCTTTTAAAGTGTAATTCCGCTTGCTTTGAGATTGCTGAATCCATCCCTCTACAATAGCAAGTAAAGTGGCCATAGGAATCTCCAATTGCTTTGACGCCATTGCATAACCTTCCTTACGAACTAATTGCACTGCTTTATCCTTTTGTTCTAGGGTGTAGTGTCTTTTAATAATTTCATTTTTCTTTTTTCTGTCTTCTTGAACCCGGTATCCCTCAGCAACAAGAAGAATCCCTAATTGCTCCATTACCTTTTTACTGTTCACCCTTAGCTTTTTACCGCCCACTCCGCCCACTCTACGAGCTAATCGCACTGCATTCTCTCTTTCCTTTAAAGTGTAATTCCGCTTGCTTTGAGATTGCTGAACCCATCCCTCTACAATAGCAAGTAAAGTGGCCATAGGAATCTCCAATTGCTTTGATGCCATTGCATAACCTTTCTTAAGAACTAATCGCACTACATCTTCTTTTTCTCTTAAAGTGTAATTCTGCCTGCTTTGAAATTGCTGAACCCATTCCTCTACACTAGCAACAGGAATCCCCAATCGCCCTGCTACCTTTTTATTGCCTAACATATAAGCTAATTGCACTACTTCGTCTCTTTGTTCTAGAGTGTATTTTTTCTGGCTTCGCACAGGTTTGTTCTTCTGTTTTTTATCTTCATAAACCCATGGATATAAAATGCCAGGATTTATATTTAATATCTCTACTACCTTTTTAACATTACCTATCTGACGAACTAATTGCACTGCTCTGTTTTTTGTTTCTTGAGAGTAATAAGGTTTTTTTCTTTTTGATATGCTTAATAATGTTTGTCTTGCTTGCTTAATTTTATGAGAAAAATCTTCTACAATCTCTATATGAGGTTTATTTAAAAGCTCTGATACAAAATGGCTTGTATCCATCCTTAAAGCCTCTAAAAAGAAATGATCTATAGATATCGGATATGTTGCATTTGCTTTCTCAACATTTTTTTTCATAATAATAACTTTTTCTAATAAGGCATTTGCACTTTCATCATAATCAAGGGCAGGTATGAAAGAGATATCTTCTAAATGAAGAATAAGTAAATCATTATCTCTTAACTCAAATAAAATAGGATTATGGACCTGAACATTTAACTGACTTAAGAGGAATTCTTGAACTTCTCTTAAAATATTAAATTCTTTCAAAGTAATAACTAAAGAATTAAAATTAAGATGGCCGTCTATGTCTGTAAAGTGCAAGCGATTGATCTCTTTGTTTGAAGATTCAACTCTTGTCAAAATTGCCATAATAATATGATTTGCACTCACTGTTTGAGACTCAGAAGCATAAGCTATTAATGAAGCTATAGATAACATATCTTGAGAGCTAGGAGTAAGCTTTCTTAATCTGGTGTCATCATGTTGATTTTGTGGCATAAGGCTTTCAGCACAAGCCCATAGAGAATCACTGGCAATAAGCAAAACAATAAATAAAATAAAAATATATTTTTTCGGCATTTCTTAACTCTTTACACCATTTTAAGGAAAAAGTTCCTTTTCCTTTTGACCTGATGCTAGGTTGCCGGATCCCGGACCTTTAGATAAACTTAGGGAAACAACGCAGGAAATAAGGCATTCACTTTTTTATTCTTTTAAAGTCTAAAAGATTATGGTTCTACAAATGTTGCATTGTTGCTTTCAAATTCAAAAATAGAGGTCACCTAATCACTCTGTGTTTGTGTTTCTGTTGGTTCAGCTTGATGAGATGACTGGGTATAAAGAGCATTAGTGATATTCAATAAAACTTCTATAACCTCTTTTGAGGCATTAACTACAAATCTTGCAGGTGTGGCCCCATCTATGTCAGGATTTTCTTCTAAATATATATAGCCAGATATCCCTATAGTAGCTCCTGCAAATAGAGTAGAGATTGTTCTTATTGGTCTTGGTATTGTTGTACGCCATAAATAATATAGCTCCCTTAAGTAACTTCGGTTCCTTTGAAAGAAAGCTCCATATATTCGTTTCTTCTCTAATGGAGGTATTTCCATTTGTTGTTTTCTTAGCATTGCAAAATCATCTACACTTGTCGTGTCGCCAGGCTTTACTCCATGAGCTTCTAAAAGCTCCTTAGGATAATGATTTTTGGGAGTAGTAGGCTGATCATTATAAGGGAACAGTGAATTTTCTACATTAACAAGGGCCTCAGAATTTTTAATTTTTGTAGCAGGAGCAATAGCTTCTTTAGCTACCTGGCCTGGACGATCTACTATTTGAGCAGTATGCCTTAAACCCTTGAAGAAAGAACGTGACAATGCTCCAAATAAAACAGCATTTTCATATTGAAAAACATCAGCTGCATCTTGAAACAGAGTTATGATATTGGCTTCTTCTTCTGATAGCTCTATGGAGTATGTTCCCTCTTCTGTGATATAAGTGCCATCCTCTGCCATAGCTTCTTTATGATCTTCTGCTACTGCTATTAATTTAGCTCTTAAGTTTTCTAAAATCATTTGATCGATGCTCATTAAATGTTCAAGTACTTCTTGTTTGGCGATAGCTTGATCTAGATGAGAAAAGTTTTGTGATTGTGCATTAAGTGTCATACTCAATATTAAAGTTAAAAGAAAACTCATTATACCACTTAAAATCTTTGTCTGATTTTGTTTCATAATAATCACCTTCTTGCTCTCGCTTGATTTTTTTAGTTTTTAGTTACTTTTAGTCAGTTCATTTTATTTTTATTATTTTATTAAAAGCATTTAGTACTTAAAATAAAACCACTTTTACTACTCCCTCTTTTCCCTCTTTATTCAATTCACATCCCTCTTTTTTATTCCAGCGATTTTAACTTTAATTTTAATGCAATGCAATAAAAAAATATTATTTTTCATGGAAAACTTCCTAAGTACTCTTTGAAGTCTTAATAAATACAATTGATTTCAAAAACTTATATATTGATGCTATGCGTTATATTGTTTCGGATCAGTTGTGGGTGTATATTTTTGAAAGAATAAGTGACCATCCTTGTGTTCATCCGGGATCGGGGATCCGGGATCTGGGGATCTGGGATCTGGGGATCCGGGATCCGGCATCGCCTCAAAAATCTATGCATTTTGAGTGACAAACGAATGCTATCTTTGTGGTTCTGGTACTACTGGAATAGGTAGAATAGGTCTTGTAATTGGAGGAGATTCTCCATCTTCATTAGATTCAGTGGCAACGGTAGCATTAGCAACAGAGTCTTCTTCATTATTTGTAGTAGTAGTGACAGAGTCATCGACAACAGGGGCAACATCAACAGGCTCAGTTTCAATTTCAGGTTCAGTGGTAACAATAGTTTCAGCGAAAGGGCTACTTATTGTTTCAGTGGTATCAACAGGTTCAGGGCCAACAGAAGCAACAGGTTCAGGGTCAACAGGAGCAACAGGTTCAACAAATTCTAGCGGTAGACCTCTTTCTGGTTCTGATAATTGCTGAAATGGTTGTTCTACAGTTGTTGTATTTTCTTGTATTTCGAGTTGAGATTGAACTGTAGATTGAAGAAAAGATAGAACAGAATTGGTAGCATTCAATAAAATTTCTACAGCCCCTTTTGAAACATTGACTACAAACCTTGCAGGTGCAGCTCCATCTATATCAGGATTTTCTTCTAAGTATTTATAGCTAGATACTCCCATAATAACCGATACCGTTATCATAAAGGTTGTTCTTACTGGTTTTGGTGTTACCGTATACCATAAAGACTTAAGCCCTCTTGATAATGCAAGAAAAGCACGTTTCAGCATACCTTTTTGGTTACTAGGGGATGTTGGAATATTGTCAACCGCACTTTTTAGTTGCATTGTTGGCTCATCTAGTGGTGACTTTGGGGTTTCTGACCTTACAAAAACATTAGCAACAGGGTCTACAGGGTCTACTTTTCTTGTAAAATTAGAGGTATCAGGAGCCGGGGGAGTAGCAGGAGGAGTAGCGGGAGCTGGAGGGGTAACAGGCTTTAACCCTTTTAAGCCCCTTATTTCCGCTTGAGGAACTTGAGCAGCAATAGCAGGGGGGGTAGCAGGAGCTGGAGGGGTAACAGGCTTTAACCCTTTTAAGCCCCTTATTTCCGCTTGAGGAACTTGAGCAGCAATAGCAGGGGGGGTATCAAGAGCTGGAGGAGTAGCAGGTTTGGAGGCTGTAGCAGGAGGAGTATCAGGAGCCGGGGGAGTAGCAGGTTTGGAGGCTGTAGCAGGGGGAGTATCAGGAGCCGGGGGAGTAGCAGGAGGGGTAGCAGGTTTAGAGGGAGTAGCAGGATCTGGGCTGATGCCAGAATCGATCCTCGGGGCTTGTACTGTAATGCCAGAATCGATCCTCGGGGCTTGTACTGTAGCAGGTTTGGAGGCTACAGCAGGGGGAGTATCAGGAGCCGGAGGAGTAGCAGATTTGCCTGGTCGTGGTTCATTGGCATCATCAGCCAGTTTTCCAGCGGCTACTCCAGTAGCTGTATGAGCTCCAGCTATCTGATCTGTATTTGTATGACTTCTGGTAGTATCTTCTTTTGATATTGAAGCTCCCCTTAAAGAATTGATAAAGAAAGGTAACGTGGAAACAGCATTTTCATATTGAAAAACATCAGCTACATCTTGAAATAGAGTTATTATATTGGCTTCTTCCTCTGATAGCTCTATGGAGTATGTTCCATCTTCTGTGATATAAGTGCCATCTTCTGCCATAGCTCCTTCATGATCTTCTGCTACTGCTAGTAATTTAGCTCTTAAGTTTTCTAAAATCATTTGATCGATGCTCATTAAATGTTCAAGTACTTCTTGTTCAGCGATAGCTTGATCTAGATGAGAAAAGCTTTGTGATTGTGCATTAAGTGTCATACTCAATATTAAAGTTAAAAGAAAACTCACTAAACCACTTATTAAAAATTTTATCTGATTTTGTTTCATAATAATTACCTCTTTGGTTGACTTAAGTTACTTAAATTTTATTTATTAAAATAAAATTATTTATAAAATTATTTCTGTTCCGTTACCCTCTTTCTTTTACCCTCTTTGGACCTCTTTAAAACTTTAAATTTTAAACAATCCAGCAATTTTGATTTTAACTGTATATATAACAAAAAAATATTATTTTCAAGGTAAACTTTCTAAGTACTTTTAAAAACATCATAAATAAATATGATTTCAATAATTTATAAATTGACGCTATGCATTATATTGTTTCAGGTCAGTTTACTTTTAGTGAAACAGAAGGATTATCCCTAACCCCACCCGCCACCCTTCGATTCTGCTTTTTTATCTTATTTATATATGAGTGGAATGCGGGGTCAGGCTTCCGAAGTCCTCAATTTTTTTCACTCAAAATGAACTGGCCTCAGGCAATATTGGATCTAGAATTTGTTGGTTGTATGGAATTAGTAAAACAAGCTGATAAATTAGGAGCTTATTTATACAAGTTGTGTAAAAACACTTAAAGTCAAATTTGATCTTTTCCGGGATCCGGGATCCGGGAACCCGGCATCAGAAGGAAATCTTTTTCCTTAACATGAAGTAAAAAAATGAAGGGATCCTCATTACTAAAAGTGGTCAGGCTTTCTAGGTTGCCAGCATTTAAGAAGGCGAAAGCCTTCGGCTGGCAACCAGAAAGTGACCAGAGGTCAGACCACTTTTAGTGAACAAACTCCCTAACCCCACCCGCCACCCTTCGATTCTGCTTTTTCATTTTGTTTTTACTTGAGGATAGGGCAGTGTGAGCCTTCCGAAGTCCTCAATTGAGCTTGCTTTTAAAGAGCAAGCTCAATTTGCGGAAGATCTTCAGGCTCTCACTGCCCCATCCTCCATCTAATTACTTCTTTTTTGAAGGTTACGCAGAATCTAAAAAAAATAAAAAAACAAAAAGAAAGGAACTTTTTCCTTAACATGTAGTCAAAAAACGAAGGTTTCCTTCCTACTAAAAGTAAACGGACTTTTGAGGTAGCCAGCCTTTGATCGACGGCGGTAGCCGTCGGGCTGGCTACCCAAAAGCAACCAGAGGTTGGTTTACTTTTAGTGAAAAAAATTGCTTGACTTTGAAAACTTATAACAACAAAATGACTGAAAATATAAAGCAATATGAAATAGTTAAACTAAAAAATTAAAATATAACAAAAAGGAGAACACAAAATATGGCTAATATTGTTGAAGGATACTATTACACAAAAAATCATGAATGGATCCATGTAGACGAAACAACTGCAACTATAGGCATTACAGCTTATGCACAAGAACAAATGGGTGAAATTGTTTATGTGGACCTCCCCGATGAAGGGCAAAAGGTAGTACAAAATGAACCTTTTGGAGCTATTGAAAGTGTCAAAGCTGCTTCTGATTTGTATTCTCCTGTGTCAGGAACTATTTTGGAAGTCAATACCATTGCTGAAGATATAGGTATGCTCAATGATGATCCTATGGATGAGGGATGGATTATTCGAGTAGAAATAGACAACGAAAGAGAACTTGCCAATTTAATGAAATCTACTGAATATAAAAAATATCTTAAAGAACAATAACATTGAATGCTATAAATATTGTTTGAGTTTCTTTTTAGCTTTCTTATAATACTTTCCGTAACGAACATCTAAATTCACAATATCTTTCCACTTCTTTTTAGCATCTTCAATATTGCCTAAGCTTTCTTCTAAAACACTCTCTGCATATAAATCCTTCATTTGCTTGGTGAGCTTATCCGAATATTCTGCCATTTTCTTCTTAGATGACACTAAAGTAGGATCTAAATCTAAACTCTTTTTCAAAAGTAAAATCGCCGTTCTATAATCTTTGGCTTCTATCTTTTCATTGGCCTTATCATGGTAAAAGTCAATTTTGACATTAACAATTTGACGAATTTTATCTATGGATTCTTCAGATTTTTCTTTTAATTTATCCGGATCTGGATACTTTGACTTAATATGCTTTTGATAAGCATCAATGGCATCTAATAATTGCTTGTCATCATGTAAAGCCTTTGCAGCCTCATAGAGCTTTTTACCTGACTGCACACTTGCCAAATATCTTCTTCTATTTTGTTCTTTTGTTTTTGATTCAGCAATTTTTTGCTTCATTTCTTCTAATAAAATCTGTATACGAGCATTTTCTGGATCCAGCTCAAGGGCAGGGTCAAGACAGGTCTGTAATCTGTCTATATCTGTATGTGTTTTAGCTTCTTTAGTACACAGATCAATAACATTTGTTACTTCCTTTACAAGTTGTTCTTGTCTTTCCGTTGCTTGTCTTATTTCATCGTTTTTTTTGATAGTATCAAGAGCTGCTATAGAAAACTTCTCAAGATCTCTAGAGTCCTTATAAGCAGATATTATCTCATGAAGTTTTTGTAACTCATTCAAAGCAATATTAAATTTACCTTGATCATACATTTGCTTTGCAGCACGATGACTATTATCCACTACAGTTTTCTGTTGAGGAGTTAGATTGTTGAACTCATTATCCTCTTCTAATAACACCTTTTCTTTCTGAGATGTATCTTCCGCAGGTTCTTCAGATAATGACATAGCTACAAAGACAAACACCAATCCTATGAGGGCTATACGTATAAACTTTTTCTTTTTCTTGCCAGAATCCGCAATAGGAGAAGGAATGCGTACCACCCCTTCTGATGATTTTTCTTGAGTAGCAAGATCTATTTGTGCTGTTGATAAATTCAATGGCAAAGAGGAGTTACTAGATGCTTTATGTTCTTCAAGCTCTAAAATTTCAAGCTTTTTTTCCAACTCTACATTGCAAATTTCAAAACAAAATATTAAATCTTCTATATTGATTCGATCGCTTGAATGTAAAAGTGTAGGCTTGAGATGAGTAATTTTTGTCCCATTCAGATGTGTTCCGTTAGAACTTTTTAAATCTTTGATATAATATTCATCTTGCGAATAGGTGATTTCAAAGTGCATACGACTGACCTTAGGATGATTCAAAGTGATCTCACAATCTTCTGATCGTCCAATAACCCATTTTGTCCCATGCAACACAAAGACATCTTCTTGGCCCATTTTCCTTAAAACTTTTAATCTAGCTTCTAGCTGGGCAGCATGCAATCCTTGTTGCACAAACTGTGTTTGATCAGGATCAGGCTCAGACTCAGGATCATGCTCATCCATGTCGTTTGCTATTTCATTTGGAGAATCATTTATAGGCATTAGAGAAGTCCTATTGGGATCCTCTTCTTCTGTTGAAGGAATACCTTCTAAATGGTTTTCATTCATATCTTCTGGAGTGTCTTGCTCTGGTAGTGAATCCTGAAGTTCGGCATCTTGCCCTTCTAAAACCATAAGAGAAGTATTATTATGAGACATAGCTTCTTGATTTTCAGCTCCATCAGCTCCATCTGCTCCATTTGCTCCATCTAAGGATATATATATTCTATAATCTCCCATCCAACATTCAAATGGCTCCTCTGAGTTAATTTCTTTTTGAGAAAAACTATGACCACTCCCGTCTTTTAATTGACTAAAACGTGCAAGACATTTGATCTGCCACTGATCATTTTTAAAAGAGCATTGAAAGTGTCTACGAGAAATGAGTTGGTCATCAATGACAAGATGACAGCTTTTATCTCGACCAATAACAATCTCTTGATCTGTGTTCATTTCACATTCTGCAATCTTTTCATTTAAGCGATAGAGAGTCAGCATTCTCATAAAATAATATCCTCTATATAAAATTATAAATAACGTTGCATAATGGCTCTACATTCATCCCGTCGTCCTTGGGCTTCTCTATATATTTTATTATTCTTATCCCCAACCAATACTAAAATTTGCTCATAACTAGCGGCAGCTTGACGGTATTGTTTGTGTTCATAATATTTATTGGCTTCTAATAGTTTATGTTGTATCAATTGATCTTGTTTGGTTTTAGATTGTTGCAAATATCTCTGTGACAGAATATGACTAGGAAATAAAGCCAAAGCTCCACTAAAATAATCCATAGCTCTCACATAATTTCTTTCCCTATAATCTCTTAGTCCTTGAATAAAAAGTGCTTTAGCTTCCCTATATTGAGGTGTATTGCGACCTGTTTGTTGAAACTCTCTGTGAATAGCTGTACTCTTTTCTTCAATGGAAGATATATGTCTTTCTTGTTCCTCGTCTGTGATCAAATGAGTTACTTCTTCTTCTTCTTTATTTCCTGAAAGTAATAAAAACAAAACAACAGCGACACATCCTACAATAGTATAAAACTTTTTTTTAGATTGTCCCTGAGTGCTACCCATTTGAAAGTCATCTACACTAGACTTAGAAGGATCTTTAGATAAGGAAGAAGGTGAAGCTAATGTAGGAAGCTGGCTTTGCTGTGTGATTTTAAGTTTTGTTTTACCTATCAAGACAACAGAAGGTAGCTCTAAAATGGCATTGAATATTTCTTTTTTACCTACCATGACTTTTCTATCTTTATTGATACGAATGATTTGAAGACCTTGAGGAGTAGCCTGTAATGTGGCGTGCTGTCTTGAAACCCTAAGATCATTTAAAACAATGTCATTGCCTTGAGATCGACCAATAGATATCTTTTGAGAGACCATTTGAAATCTAGCCCCTTTATCTTTACCATTCATAATTTCAATAAAGAAGGGTCCACTTGTACTTGCTGGATTGTTGATATGAGCATGAGTAAAATGAGATGGAACAGGAGGTAAAGTCATCAGAAGTCACCTCCTGCTTCTTGTCCAGAAAAAGTCACTACAATAAACTTAGGATTTTGTGTATCTAAAATACAAGTCGCTTCAATGATGTAGTTGACACCAGAAAACTCAAGTTCATTGCTTGCTGCTTGACCATATTGAGAGAGTACTTTTTGGAAAAGGTCTTGTAAATTAAGCTGTAAGGCTTGATCTGAAATATCATTGATATTTCTGTTCAACATTGTGCCGTGATCTGAAATGAGATGATCACATTCAGAATTAATAGCAATAATAGTTCCTTCTGCATCTAAAACCAATCCTGCAGTTTTAATAACTTGAATGAGACTTTGTGCCTCCTCCTCTGGGCTTATTTGTGGAGCAGTCGAATCAACATCGTCATCTTCTTGTTTGATTCGAGATAAGGCTGAATTAATATTTGTAGATAGTTTCTGAATTTCAGGGTAATTAAAATCAATGCTAATTTCGTTATTGCCTTTTTTGAGTGCTTGATCCATCTGGATATTCATTTGTCTGATAGGATATTCAATCAAACGATAGAATAAAATAAATAAAATAAATCCTATTGAAAGAGCAAAAGCTAAAACTTGTACAAACAATCTAATCACATCTTCAAACTTCAAAACACTTACGTTATAAATCAATACAGAAAAAGCTTTGATAAAACTTTCTCCGTCAGGATCAATGCTACGGATAGGAATACTAACCCCAATGGTATTGTTTTGAAGTTGCTCTATACTCAAGATGCTTTTCTTTCTAGCTCGATGAATAAATGGTACGTCAGCATGACTGCCAATTTTTCTTGCAGGAGCTAAAATATGCCCGTCATTCGCTGCAATAATCATGGCTGTATCTACACCTTCGAGGCGTTCTTCTCTTACGACAAATGTTGAAGATAGTCCCTGGTTAATAGCTGACCTATAGCGTTGTGCAAGACCTTTAGCAATTTCCACAGCTCTGAGTTGGCTTTCTTTTAAGATTCTTTCTTCTGAAATTTGCATCAACGGGAAGACAGCTAACAAAGTGACCAATAGAATGTAAATTAAAATAAAAGCTCCTAAAATCCATTTAAACTCTGCCCATTGAGCCAATTGATAAATCCCAGGCATGACCACTGTTTCAAAATAATCTTGTATATTGGTAAAAAAAGATTTGTTGGTTGTTTCAGCAGGTGGAGAATGCTCATCTATTTCTGGTGTAGCTAAGGTAGAGGGTGTTGCCTGTGGTTGAAAGGCTAAATTGCCATGAACATTCATCATATCTTCTGAAGCATTAAAATCAGATGTAGGAGGAGGTTGTTGATGATGTTGCTGAGGGCCGTTGGATATAGAAGGCAAAGACTTAAGGTAATCCATGCGATGAAATTCAAAGATCATGTTATTACATGAAATTTTATCTCCAGCACTTAAAACAATCCTTTTAACTAAAACACCATTGACAAATGTACCATTGACAGAGTTAAGGTCTCTTAAGATCACTATATTTTCTTTAATAGTGATTTGAAAATGTTTTCGAGATATACCAGGATGAGATACAGGAATATCACAAGCTTCGCTTCGACCTACAACATTATTGCCATTTTTAAGCTCATTGACCTGCCCTGTTTGCAAGCCAGATACAATTTTAATGCCCCACATATAACTGATCCCCCTTTGCAATGTTTGTTTTTTTGATAACCCCTGACGAAAATTCAAAAACAGAAGATGCTCCCCATACAGGTAAGATCACTCGCCTAGGAGGAATATTGTTATATATAGATTTTACGATGAGGTGTTTGTTGACAAAGACAACATCAATAGAAAACTGCATAAAAAAAGTGTGAATACTATTGCAGTTAGAAATCCAAAGTGTGTGATGTGGATCGAGATGTGATCTTCCAATCAAGCCTTTTATTCTGTCTAGCAAGTTTGTAGCTTGCTCTACGTGACTTGCTAAGATGGTTTTACGTGTGAGGTTTTGAAGTGTTGTCATATTAGGACCCTCCAGAGAAAAATTGCAATACAACAGGACCAAAAACCATAATGAAGACAGCAGGAAGAATAAATAACATAATAGGGATCAAGATAAGCTGTGATGCTTTAGCACCTGCTTTTTCTGCACGCATCAGGCGTTCGAGTCTCATTTGCACAGATTGTTGTGATAGCACATCCCCTACAGATTGCCCGCTAGCTTCTGCATCAACAACAACAACGACAAAACTTGTAACCTCTCTTATATCAAGCCTATCTGCTAAAGCTTTGAGAGCATCAGCTCTAGAGCTTCCTAGTTTAATATCTTGCAATACAATAGCTAACTCATCTGCAAAAACAGAATTTTCTGCCTTATCTACAACACGTTGTATAGCTGTGATAAAATCCATACCTGCTGCTTTTGTAGAAAGAGACAAAAGATCTATGAAAAAAGGCAAATCAGCTATGACAGACAAATATCTTTTTTGTTTTTCTGCATTGGCATGTAGATGCGGAAAATAAGAACCAAAACCACCAAGGATCAATATAAAAAGTGGGTGATAGCCTAATTCTAGGGTAAAATTAAACAATATTAAAAGAAGAGGAAAAAGTAATCCCCATAAAATTTGCATTCCTATAAACTCATCTACATTGATTTCTGAAGATAGCCCTGATGTGATAATTTTCTCTTTAACTTTTTTGCGATATTTTTGGGCTTTGATTTTAGAAACAATGTTCATACAAAAACGATGTACAAGAGGGCGAGATATTTCAATGAATTGAGAGCGAGATTTGTTAGGATTATCTCCTGATTCCCATGACATAGCGGGTATTTCTTCGTTAGCATTCAGAAAGGTAGACAACATTAGGTAGACAGAAAATCCTACCAATAGTAATCCACCTATAAGCATTATTTCTCCCATTAGAATATCCTCCGTGTTATATATTTGTTATGTTTGATCATCCTGTTTGCCTTATTTTGGTATCTCAATCACCACGTCGTATGGAACTTTTGCACAGGTGGGGCTTTCAGTTTCATAAGATACCTATAAAAATATCGGAAAAATTGAACAAAAACATAAGCTTAGACTGTGGAATTCAAGAGATTGCTAGACAAAAGTCGCAGGCCTTGAAGGCCAGTGGTCAATTAAAAGATTTTTCGGACTATTTACTGCTTTCAGCCGATACTTTGGTCGTGGTGGAAGGTTGTGTTTTAGGAAAACCTCAGTCTCAAAATGAGGCCGTCACATTTTTAAAGAAACTTTCAGGGCGGGGGCATGAAGTGAAAACTGGCATTTGCTTATGGGATTCCACAAATCGGGTGGTGACAGGACTTGAAACTTCAAGAGTTTATTTTAAAGAGCTGAGTTTGGATAAAATTATGTCTTATATTGAGACAGGGGATAGCTTGGATAAAGCCGGAGGTTATGGTATACAATCAGAGTTTGTGAAAAAACATTTTGTGGATCACATTGAAGGGGATATAAATAATATTATGGGATTACCTCGCAATTTACTCGAACGTTTATTGACAGAAAACCACTGGCAGTTGCCTCATTGCGAATAAATAAATGTATTTTTTCCTTAATAGCGTATTGAGTGGCGTGTTAAGTAGCGTGTTAAGTAGCGTATTGAGTAGATGAAAAAATCCTTCATTGAATATCTAATATGATATACTAACAACATAATGGCAGAGTAGCTCAGTGGTAAGAGCAATGGAATCATAATCCATGTGTCGGGGGTTCAAATCCCTCCTCTGCTACCAATTTTCTGATTATTTTGTGTTATTTGTGTTGTCGATCTTATCTTACGACCTTGATGTTATGTTTCAAATCATGTAATTTTTACAATAGTTATTTTTTTCTTGCAAAATATTTATTTTTGTGTATAATGACCTTTGAGTTTAGTGATCTTAAATATTAATCGAAAGGTAAAGGTATAAACAAAGAAGTACAAAAAAGGAGAAAAAAAATGAAAATTATAAAATTTGTTTTATTTACATCAACATTGCTTTTTGCTTTTTTAATTTTAGATGACCTCAATGCATCTACAGAATATACATCAAAAAATCTTTCTCAAGGTCTTCTTCCTCAAACGCAAAGTGACTTAGACTTAGGCTTAACAGATCAAATAAAACAGCAACTCAATCAAACAGTTTCTCAAAGAAGAGGTCGTCATAGACGTCCTCCAAGATGGCGACGAGGACCTCGACCTTGGCCACGACCTTGGCCTCCGCCTATCTGGCATCCTTATCCTCCTATTTACATACCACCACCTATTTACATACCGCCGCCTATTTATGTACCACCACCTGTTGTCGTACCACCGCCTGTTGTGGTACATCCGCCTGTTGTGGTACATCCACCACGTCCTCCTCACCGAGATCGTATGCCTATATATGCGAGTTATTGTGATTATGGTCGGGGAGAATTGCCAGGACGCCTCAGGGATCCTCTTTTAAACGCTATATGTAGAAGGCATTTTCGTCGAGTGGAAGATATAGTGTTCAATAGTCGTTCTTGTCGTCATAGCTGGGAAGTGACAGGAGAAACACCTCTCATTTTAGCTGTGAAAACAAATCAAATGGACATTGTGCAACTATTACTTGAGAGGTGTCACGATGCGAATTTATGTGCATGGGATACAAGAGAAGGTTATACAGCATTGGATTGGGCTTATCAACAAGGTTCAGAAGGGATCAAAAGGCTCATTGAACCTTATTATTATAATGCAAGAGACGAATTTATATGCTATGATTAAGTGTTTCTTTCATACCAAATAAAACTTGCCAAATAAAACTTGATGGTTCCTTATAATCATCCTAATAGATATTTATTTGGCATCCGGTGCGATCAGGGATTTTCGTTTTATGACGTGGACATATATAAGCCAGAGTTTCAAAAGAGCGATAAGGCCAAAAGAATATTTGAAATATTAAAAGCCGAATGCAAAGTTTACCAAATAACACAAAACGGCGACTATCACTTTTTTGTTAGAGGGAATTTAAAAAATAGCAATTCAAAGATAGCTCCCGGAATCGATACAAAAGGTCCAGGTGGATATGGTGTTTTATATAAATGGCCTTTTATTGGATATAATCCGAATGATAAAGACGAGTTTTTAAGCTATTTGCGTGAGGGTGGTATCGACTCGGAAGTCTGAAGTGGCTAATATGCAAATTAGAGCGGTTTAAAGGCTATTTTTAGCCATCAAAACATCAAATTTTAAGCCATGTCTATAATATTCCGACTGAATTGATAATAAAAGAGAAGGAACCCTTATGTCTGATATGGTTAATAACCTAATCAATGCTTTAATCAATATATTAATACTTATTTTTTTTAAGTGGTTGGATGAGGATAAATTGAATAAATTAAAAGGATGGATTAAGAAATTGTTTAAATTTTTAAGCGTTGTTTTATTTGTTTTATATTTATTATTAGTACCATTTGGTTTCTGGTGTTTATATGTTCAAGTTAATGATCTAAAGACACACATCGAGAGGCTTGAAACAGGACTTAATAAAGAGATAAAAGGTCTAAAAACAGATGTTAAAATTTTATCAAAGAAAATTAATGATCATCTTGATAAGGTAAATAAAGACGATAAGATAAAAAAGGCCACTACTCGTCGGCCTTTTAGAATGAAAAGAGGCTTTCATAGAAGGAATAGATGGAGAAAGTCTAAATAATTGACTTTTTTGAAGTTTTTTGTGGATATACCGATAATGTATATTATGACAAAATCAAGCCCGGAAAGACTAAAAAAAGTTAGAGAATGGACAGCTAAAAATTCAGATGCTAGACGATTGCAACATCGTATTCGTATGTATCAAAAGAAGTTAATGCCATTAATAGAAAAGATAAAAAAAATAGTCGATGATTTTGATGCTAGTAAACCTAAAAAAAAGAAATCACGTGCTAAACCCACTTGAGATATATAACAATATCCTTAATAGCAAATAATACCTTATTTTTCAGAATTCTTATTTTATAGGTCTTTCAAGATGCCTTGAGTCCCGTATTTAATCGTCGGCATGTTCACGTGAGGGTGGTCTTAACTCGGCCGGCCGATTTGCAAATTAGTGGCTAATATGCAAATTAGAGCGTTTTCATGGCTATTTTTAGCTTTCAAAACATCAAAAAAACACGAAAACCTTATCAAAAACAAAACTTTTATTGGTTTTTGTTAAAAGTTATTGACTTTTATTATTTTTAAGTAAATAATAAAATAATGTTGCGGAGGTACTTACGAAATGAAAATGGAGCTAGAGTTTTTGGATTTTATTATTTTTTTAGCTGGTTTTTTTGCAATTGTTAAATATCTTATCGGTCCGGTAAAAGATCAATTTTTGGATTTTAAGAAAGATGTAAAAGTGCAATTAAATGTTCAGATACCTACACAGATCAGTAAACTTGAGAAAAAAATTGAAGATATGGTAAAAGAAAATAATCAAAACTATAAAGAGATATTCAAGTTATTTAATCAACATTTATCCAATAAATTAAATAAAGATAAGCCACAGGAGTAAATTATGGGCTTTAATAGAGCATGTCCTATAATTCGGTGAATTTTTCTTAGAGAAGATGTTAAGATAGAAGGCTCCTGGTTGGCATATTTCAGCCAACCAAATTTTATTAACAATTAACTTTTAAAAATAAAAAGAAAGGAGCCATTATGAAGTGTACCAAAAATAGTCATTCATTTCAAGTTTCAGCCAATACTTTGTCAGAAATTCGTCAGATTGTAGAGGATGAGATCAAGTCATCTATTCTTTGTTCGGTCTATGGTTTTTTTGAAGCAGAGCTATTAGAGCTTTGCGGTGAGCGTTATGGTCGTCATAGAGATACACCATATCATAGAGCTGGTAGTGATAAAGGTAGCATACTTGCAGGTGGTCAAAAGTTGCAGGTTAGGAAGCCTCGTGTTAAGCAGTCAGGTCGTGAAGTGAGGCTTAAGATCTATTCAGCCCTTCAACACTATGACATACTCAGTGATCGTGTTTTAAAACATGCCATGAGTGGAGTTTCATCACGGAATTACAATCATCTTTTAGATGATATTTCAGGAGGGCTTAAACTTTCTAGGAGTAGTGTGAGTAGAGTTTTTAATAAGTCATCTAAACAAGCCCTTGAGTCGATTAACAATCGTGATTTAAGTAAGTACAGGTTTCCAGCGATAATGATAGATGGAGTGGGTATTGGTTCTACGCTGGTTATAGTGGCCTTAGGAATCACAGATCAAGGTAAGAAGGTTATATTAGGTCTTAAAGAAGGCAATACAGAGAGTTGGGAAGTTTGCCGTGATCTTCTGGAGGGACTTATAGGTCGTGGTCTTGATAAAGAGAAGGGTTATCTTTTTGTGATTGATGGTAGCAAAGCATTAAGGAAGGGAATAGATAGAGTATTTTCAGATCGTTCAGTAGTTCAGCGTTGTATTCAGCATAAAGAGAGAAATATTCTGAGTTGCTTACCTCCAAGTCGTCACATAGAGTTTAAGAGTCGTTGGAAGAAGTTACATGGTATGCCAGATGAGTTGTCATCGAAGTTAGAGCATGAGTCTTTATTAAGCTGGTTAAAGCGGGTCAATCATTCAGCATTCACATCTTTAAAAGAGGCAGAGATGGAGACACTGACAACGATCAAGCTTGGAGTTTCATTACTTTTAAGGAGGTCATTATCATCGACAAATCCTATTGAGTCTGTTTTTTCAGTTGTGAGGGAAAAAGTTCGGAGGGTAAAGAATTGGAGTTCTTCTTCAGATCAAGTTTTAAGATGGTCTGCTGTGAGTCTATTGGAAGCAGAAAAACATTTCAAAAGCATTAAAGGATTTAAAGATTTAGAACAATTAGAACAAAGTTTAAAAAAAATTATTATTGACAAAAAGAAAAAACAATTAAAAACTAATTTATGAGCCGTCTATTTTCACCGATATCAGGGACAAGCTCCTTTAATACAATAAAACCAACCAGAAACTATAAAGATATGACACCAGAAGCCAGAGAACAATATAGAATCTCAGACGAAATATCAGAAAATCCTAATAAAGTTATTGCAAGACAAACCTTCGAAATGAATAAAAAATTGGATACTCTTATTGCAGTATTGAAAAGTATTAAGACTTCTATACAGAATAAACAAATCCCTAAAAATTGAGTTTATCCAAAGAGGACGATATAAAATAGTTTCTACTATCGTAGATAAAAATTAAAAATCATGATTCCATATCGAAAGGGGGCCACTTGTGGTCTCTTTTTTTTTGAGGTAAAGATTATGCAAAGACTTTTAATTGAATTATTGATAAAGGCCATTATAAGTATCTTAATAAGTAAGTATTTTAATAAGCACGGCTTATAGTGAGGGCCTCCTAGGGCCTCTGATCAGAGACCAAACTCACAAAAACTGATAAGGATAGCTTATATGGATGCCTTGAGTCCCTTTAAAATCGGGGGGATAGCGAGCGAGGGGGCTTAGTTTGCATTTTAGACAAGGATTCAAAGAAAACCCACAAGATAGCCATATCTTGATAAGTTAGTCGATCTTTCCATTTCTTTTTTAGCTTGAATAGAGCTAATGTAAGATATGACTAAGAAATCACAAAATCCAAAGCCAAACAAAAAGAAGACATATTATCACTTAAAAGCATGGAAAGCCTTAAGGCTAGAGATTTTAAGCTTAAACCCTTATTGTAAGATGTGTTCAGATAAAGGGATTGTCACCAAAGCAACTCACATTGATCATATCGACGGCTTTAATACTAAGAAGCAATTCTTTAATACAAAAAGGCTTCAACCTTTATGTTTACCTTGTCATAATCGGAAAACCCACACAGCCGGGGGCGAGGACTGGACAAGACGTCATCAAGCTAAACTAGGAATTATGAAGCACTGGGATTATTAATCGGTCGGAGTCCCTAAGGGACGAGCCGGCACCTGGCGAGGGGATGTCTCAACTCTTCGTCTCAGGTCTTAAAACCCACAAAAAACCCGCTCTCATTGACCGATTTTACCGGTTTTGTGATCATTATCCATGAAATTAGCCATGTTGACGGAATTGTTTAAAAAAGTCCTTTAAACAAGGGCTTTCTAACTCCAGATTTTTTTGTTAAGACCACGCAAACGTTAGATGCTGGCCCCCCACAAGGGACTCCATATCGTGTTTTTTGTCCTTAAGTAAGTCTAAAGCCCTGCTTGAATTTTCTAAAGCCCTATATTTCCATAGCTTTTTTATAATCTATATTAGACTTGACTTTTCAGAAAAATGATGTTATAAAATCAAAAAAACAAATGGAGGTACAAATGAAAAAATATATTTTTATCCTATTTATTGCTTTGCTTGTTTCTAGTGATTCTTATGGGGCTTGTCCTGAAAGCCTTATGCAAAAGCAGATAGATCTAGATCAAAAAGTTATTAAAAAGGCCTTAAAGGCCTTAAGTGAGAGTGAATTCTTGAGGCTCAAGAATGCATTACTAAATGTTGTTCATTCCGGGTTTGTTGTTCCTAGTATCGACCATCCTGATAGATCAGTGAGTGCAGAGCTTGCTGGACATGCATCCGCCGGGTTTATTCCTGGTATCGGCTATCTTGATGGTGAAAGAGCGGTAAGGGAATTGCTAGAGGCCGGTATAGACGTCAATGATAGAAATACGTTTATAAGGCATTTGGTAGAGGTCGGAATAAATATCGAAGATGCTTTATTGTATGCTCTTGACGGAGACCTTACTGAGCTTGCAAGGCTATTAAGAGAGGCCAGTGTAGACGTCAATGATAGAAATACGTTTATAAGGCATTTGGCAGAGGGCGGAATAAATATCGAAAGTGCTTTATTGTATGCTCTTGACGGAGACCGTACTGAGCTTGCAAGGCTATTAAAAGAGGCCGGAGCTACAGAATAATACCAATTCTATAAATCCTTAAGTAAGTCAAAAGCCCTGCCGATAGAGTATTTAGATAGCCATTAAATATCTAAAGGTCGGTACAAAATTCCTAGAAAAAAGAAAGCTTATTTATCGTTATTATTGTTTGTTTTGTCTTGTGTGGCCTTCGGGTTTAACAACTGTAAGGTAGACAAAGTCGAAAGCCAGACATCTAGCTCTAAGACTTATGCTCCACTTCGAAAATCAACACCGACTATAAACCCATCACCAAATATAACATCAACACCGACTCAAAGATCAACACCGACGATAAAACCATCACCAAATCCCGAAATAAATCAATCACTAATCGAAGCCGTAAAGGAAGGCAACATCAATAAGGTAAGAGAAGCATTAAATAATGGAGCAAATGCTGACTATCAAGATCAACATGGCAATATACCTTTAACATTAACTTGCATTTTCTCTAAATGCTATCTTGAGATTATAAAAGCATTGCTAGCGGCCGGAGCCAACGTCAATCTTCAAGACAAAGAAAGTATGACGGCTTTACATTATGCTAGTCGAGAAGGTTATATAAAGGTTGTAAAGCTATTGCTAGCGGCCGGAGCTAACGTTAACCTTCAAAACAACTTTGGCAATACGGCTTTATGGTTTGCAGGCCTCTATGGTCATATAGAGATTGTAAAGTTATTGCTAGCGGCCAGAGCTGACGTTAATCATCAAGGCATTCATGGTGGGACGATTTTAATGTCTGTAGCTTATTATGGAGGTGACAGACAGTTAGTTAAGTTATTGCTAGCGGCCGGAGCTGACGTCAATCCTCAAAATATAGATGGCAGGACGGCTTTAATAAACGCTAGTGAGAACGGCCATACTGAGATTGTAAAGCTATTGCTAGCGGCCGGAGCTGATGTCAACATTCAAGACAACTTTGGCAATACGGCTTTAATGGGTGCTAGTGATAATAACCATACAGAGATTGTAAGACTATTAAGAGAGGCCGGAGCTAGAGATACCAATTCAAAAAAAATAAAAGATATACGGATAGACTTTTAGATACTATTTTAAAAGGCCGTAGCTACAGAATAATACCAATTCTATTTATCCTTAAGTAAGTCAAAAGACCTGCCGATACAGTATTTAGATAGCAATTTAATATCTAAAGGTCGGTACAAAATGTATAAAAAAAAGAGGGCTTATTTATCGTTATTATTGGTTTTTTTATCTTGTTTGGCATTCGGGTTTAATAATTGTTATAAAGATAAGTTAGACAAGATTGAAAGCCAGACATCTAGCTCCACAATGACACAAGCAAGACCATCACCAAATACAACATCAACACCGACTCAAAGATCAACACCAACTATAAACCCATCACCAAATCCCGATATAAATCAATCTCTACTCGAAGCCGTAGACAAGGAAGGCAACATCATTAAGTTATTCGTCGAAGCCTTAAATAACGGAGCGGACGTAAATCATATTGATAACCATGGGGCCTCTGTTTTTTCTTATGCAACCGCTTCGGCTTCGATAGCTAGAAGCAGAGTGTTACACACGATCCAGAATACTATACATGAATGGAATGAAAAAAAAGTCATTGATAGGGATAAAAGTAACGAAAAGCTTACAAGTTATATGCTTATGGGCATGGGATTGTAAAGTATAGCTATCTTGAGATTATAAAGCTATTGCTAGCGGCCGGAGCGGACGTAAATCTTCAAGACAATGAGGGCAAGACGGCTTTAATGTATGCAACGGGACTAGAATCATCATTATCAGTGGACTTTTTGCTAACGAATGGAGCTGATCCTGACCTTCAAGACAATAAAGGCCAAACGGCTTTAATAGAGGCTAGTTATAGAGGCTATATAGAGATTGTAAGGTTATTGCTAGAAAATGGTGCTAACGTCAATCTTCAAAGCAGGCATGGAAGCACAGCTTTAATGTTTGCAAGCCGGAAAGGTCAAATAGATATTGTAAGGTTATTGCTAGAGGCCGGTGCTGACGTCAACCTTCAAAGCAGGCATGGAAGCACAGCTTTAATGGAGGCAAGCCGGAAAGGTCAAATAGATATTGTAAGGTTATTGCTAGAGGCCGGTGCTGACGTCAACCTTGAAAATCATATTGGAGAGACGGCTTTAATGTTTGCTAAATTGAGACGCTATGAGGATATTGTAAGGCTATTAAAAGAGGCCGGGGACTTTTCTCCAGGTCCAATAATAATTGATTAAGGCCTATCAATTGACAACTGAATTGAATAAGACCAATTCTATATTTGTCTCAAAATAAGAATCTTCTTTTATCAAATAAATCATTAAAGTCAGACCAAAGTCATACCGATACATTCTTTAGGTATTAAGAAAGGAAACACAATATGAAACAATCCGGATTTTCTTTAATTGAATTAATGGTCGTCGTGGCTATTATTGGTCTTTTAAGTATTGTGGCAATTCCACAATATCAAAAATACAAAAAGAAGGCCAGACAGGGAGAGGCTAAACTTTCCTTATCGACACTTTACACAATGTAAATGCTACAAACAAATCTCAAATAAATGTACCAGTGCCGTATACAGGCCCACTTGCAACTAATAGGTCTGTAAACACCCGCATGGCATGCAATGGCCCCGTTGCTCCAAATAACAAAACACCACTTCCCTGTTTTCTTCATTGGAGAGGCAATAAGGGACACACTGCCGCTAGCTTTTTAGCGGCCGCAGTAAGAGAGTTAGGTGAAAATCCTCCGAGAACAAGTAGTAGAGTTAATAATATAGGTTATAGAAATGTAAAATTTTTAATTCGTTCCTTCAACGCACAAGGAGATCTTTGGTTTATAACCGAAAAAAAGAAAATGATTAATGTTCCTTAATCATATTTGACTTTCTTAAAGCTGTGTTGCACCTTGAAGTAAACCAAAGTGGGGAGACACAGCTTGAATAGAATCAAACAATATGTGGCTTATTATAGAGTATCAACATCAAGGCAAACTATTGGCTTGCAAGCTCAAGAGACAATGGTCAAAGCCTATCTTAAAGATCAATACCCACCTATCAAGTCATTCACAGAGAAGGAAAGTGGCAAGTGTGATAAGAATCGACCACAATTGCATTTGGCTTTGGAGTATTGCCAACAGCACAAGGCAACTTTGGTCGTGGCTACATTGAGTCGTTTAAGTAGGGATTTGCATTTTATAACGTCCTTATCCAAATCAGAGATAGATTTTGTATGTTGTGATATGCCGGATGCAACACCATTGACAATAAACTTGATGGGAGCAATAGCTCAATATGAAAGAGAGACCGTATCTAAAAGGACAAAAAGAGCTTTGGCAGAGTTAAAAAGTCGTGGAGTGGAACTTGGAGCAAATAATCCTAAGGTTAAAGCTGGTCTTGAGAAATACCGAGACAAACAAAAAAAGGATAAAGATAACAAGGTAAAGCCTCAAAAAGTTAAAGCAATCCCTAAAGTGGATAAACCCACAAAGATAAGTCAAGCCGATCAAAAGCATATTGAGGCTTTAAAGACTTTAAGGAATAATAAATTTTCATGGGAAAATATAGCCAATGAATTTAACAGGCTAGGATTTGAAACACGTGTTTGTGGAAAGTGGCATCGAACATCAATCAAGAGGCTTGCTGATCGTCATAATATCCATTGAGACTATTAACTAAAGAACTTCAAAATAATCATCTAAAAGAACATCATAGCTTTTATTGCATTGTTCTAAACGATCATAAAGTATGGACTTTTCGTTTTCTAAAAGCTTTAAAAATTCCTTATCAAAATCAAAACATCTATCAGGATTGTCAATTTTTTGAATTATTTGACTATGATTTTGACTATGATTATGATCTTGATGGGTAAGCTCAAATTTATCTTTATTAAAGCTTAAAACACAGTATGCTATAATAATGGTGACTAAAAGGTTAAACAAACCAATAGCAAGGGCTACCTTGTTTTTCTTTATCAACTCCGACATACTTTCTATCCTCTTAATCTTAATGTGTTTATCTTTCATTATTAAGGCCCTCCATGCTTACATACTTCCTTATGGACGTGTATCAGAAGGGAATATTTCACACAATTCTTTTTTATGCAAGACATTCGGCTTCCGATAGGGCTAATGTTGACACGTGCTGTCAGTGGAATCACAAAACCCATCATCCTATAATAAACTTAAGGTTTTGTTTCAGAGCCATGATGTTTTTAAATTCACAAACCCCGGATGGGAGCGAACAATTTTCATCCGGGGTTAAAAAAAGACTGGAATGAAAAAAGAATAAGTTTTTATCCCGGTCTTGTCAAAAAAAAATAAACCACTAATGACAAGGGGGGGGGGGTAAATTGATAAACAAAAAAACTAATAAAAGACAACAAAGCCAACAAAAACCAAACCCATCAAATCTTTTCATAAATTCTTATAAATTTGCCTTAAAGATGGTCGAGTTAGGCTTCGATGTTTTCTTATGCAATAAGGATAAAACACCGGCACGTAAGGGTTCATGGAAAGATGCCAAACTAGAATATGACGAGATTCAAGAGATTCAAAGTCGTTTTACATCAACAGGCCACCATTGACATTTAAGGTATGCCCTGTAATGTAGCCAGCAGCATCACTGAGCAAAAAACATACAGGGGTAGCTATGTCTATTGGCTCGGCTATTCTTTTCAAAGGGATATGAGCAAGAATTTCTTTTTTTTGTGTTAAATTTTCAATCATATTTGTATTGACAAGTCCTGGGGCAACACAGTTGGAACGGATACCACGAGCAGCCATTTCTCTAGCTAAAGATTTAGAGAAGGCTTCAATCCCTGCCTTGCTAGCAGCATAGTTAGCTTGTCCTGCCTGGCCTCTCTGTCCATTAATACTTATGATATGCACAAATGCTCCCTTTCTTGCCTTGAGCATTGCTTTTAAAAAAAACTTAGACACCAAATAGCATCCATACAAGTTAGTCTTTATAGGCATTTGAAATTCTTCAAAACTCATTCTTAATAAAAGCTGATCTTGTAAAGTCCCTGCATTATTTACCACTCCGTCAATCTTTCCATCAAAGTGTTTTAAAACGTCCTCACAAGCCTTTGCAACAGAGTCTGCATTGTTTATATCCATGGTTACGGCTAGAGGTTCTTTTTGATTTTTTTTTATGAGTAGATTTAATTCTTTAAGCAAGTTTTCTGCTTTTTGCTGGCCTTGGTGATAGGATAAAGCTATGGAAGCCCCTTGACGTGTAGCTTCTCTGGCAACTTCTGCTCCAATACCTCCGCTACCTCCTGTGATAAAAATTTTCTGATCTTTTAAATGCATAAGAACAACCTTGTTTGATGGCATGTATTCTAGTTAGCAGGTATTCTAGTTAGCAGAAGCTATCTTGTCAAAATCTTTAGGTTCAGTAATAGAAAAAGATATTAAATCTCGATCAATTTGTTTTAATAAGCCAGATAAAACCTTACCTGGTCCTACTTCAACAAAATACTTATATCCAGAATCTTTTAAATGTTGCATTGTTTGAAGCCATTCAACAGGCTGTGTTATTTGTTTTTTAAGAGCATTTTTTAAAATAGCTACATCTAAAGTGCCATAAGCTAAGATGTTTGGTACAATTAAAGATTGGGGTTTTTGAAAATCCATAGTGTCTATGACAGTGGTCATTTTTTCTTGTGCAGGTTGCATTAAACTGCAATGAAATGGAGCAGAAACCTTTAGAGGTACAAACTTAGGTTGTTTTTCAAAATGCAAAGTTTGTGGTAGAGGTGTTTTTAAAAGCAGATCAATGGCTTGTTTGTGACCGCTTAAAACTGTTTGTGATGGGGCATTATAAGCAGCGGGTTCTAAGATGGTGTTTTTAGGAAGCAAGTCTAATAGCCAATATAATAAAGGCGGAGCATTTTGCTTTGAAAGTCCTATACCAGCAACCATTCCCCCTTTGTTTTTTGCTACGGCATTTTGCATCCAATACCCCCTTTGTTTGACGGCTTGGAGGCTTTGAGGAAACTTCAAAACTCCAGAAGCTACGTGGGCTGCATATTCTCCAACTGAATGTCCTGCCATTGCAGAGACTTGCTTGGTCGGAAGAATTTCATTTAACAGACGAAGAAATGCTATAGAAGTAGTCAGTAATGCGGGTTGTGTGTACTCTGTAAGTTTTAGCTGATCTTTAGGATCTTCAAGGCAAAGTTTTTGCATGTTATATGATAAAGTATCGGAGGCTTCTTGAAAGACTTCTCTTGCTTGATTAAAAGTTTGTAGGATGGATTGACCCATGCCTACAAATTGACTGCCTTGACCTGGAAAGAGAAAGACCCATTTTTTCATTTTTTCAATCCTTTTTTTTGAGGTGGTATTTAATGATGGTGGAGGCGAACAGAATCGAACTGTCGACCTCTGCAATGCCATTGCAGCACTCTCCCAACTGAGCTACGCCCCCATATATATTGTATAATAGATATAGAGAACAATTCCTTTTGTCAAGAGATGCTGGGATCCGGCACCCCGGCATCAGAAAGAATTCTTTTTCCTTAACATTTCACTCAAAATGCATCATGTTCACTAAAAATAAACCAGCCTCTGGCTGTTTTTGGGCAATCAGCCCGACGGCTCTCGCCGTCGGGCTAAACATCTTGTTTCCTTAACATGATGTTAGAAAACGAAGATTTCCTCCCTACTAAAAGTAAACGGATTTTTGAGGCAATCAGCCTTTGATCGACGGCGAGAGCCGTCGGGCTAAACATCTTGTTTCCTTAACATGGTGTTAAGTGGCAAGGATATCCTTTCTTACTTGAAATGAATGGATTTTTTAGGTGTTGCCTATTTTGTCAAAGGCAAAATATCAAAATGAAATAAACATCTTGTTTCCCTAACATTATGTTAAAAAATGAGGAGATCCTCCCTACTCAAAATGAGCAGTTTTTTGCGGCATTGCTCTTTTTAGACAGCGTAAGCTGTCAGAGCAATGCCCAAAAACACACCAGAGGTGTGGCTCATTTTGAGTGAAACAACTAACTCCCTACTAAAAGTAAACGGATTTTTGAGGCATTGCTCTTTTTAGACAGCGTAAGCTGTCAGAGCAAACATCAGAAGGAAATCTTGTTTCCTTAACATGTGGTCAAGAGACGAGGAGGTCCTCCTTCCTAAAATTGAACAAGCTTTTGAGGCAGTTAGCCTTTGATCGATGGCGATAGCCATCGGGCTAACTGCCTAAAAGTAGTTAGAAGGATGTTTTCCTTAACATGTAGTCAAAAAACGAAGAGATCCTCCTCTACTCAAAATGCATAGATTTTTGAGGTAATGACCATTTTGCCAATGGCGAAAGCCATTGCGGTCATTGCCCAAAAACATGCCAGAGGCATGATGCATTTTGAGTGAACCAAACGGCTAGTTCAATTTTAGGGAAACAGAGGCTGGTTTATTTTTAGTGAAAAAATACCGACGGCGAAAGCCGTCGTGGTCATCGCCAGAAAGTGGCCAGAGGTCAGACCACTTTTAGTGAAACAAATGTGTTTGACATTCCATCAAGGTATGTTTATTCTATGCAAAATGAATCAAGTGAAACAAAATCACCTTAAGAATCAAGCTCAAAAAGAAGAGCAACAAGCTATTTCTCAAGCCCATGTCCATGACCTGTCTTTCAAGAGGTTTTTTGAAAGTGTAGAGAACATATCAGCCTTTTTAAACCTTGTTTTTTCTCAGGCATTTTTAAATCTTTTTAACCTTGATTCGCTCAAAATAGAAAAGAATGTTTTTATAACAGGTATAGAAATGCAAATAGATCTTCTTATTTCATTGACCCTTAAAAACTCTCAAAAAACAGTCAAATTTATCTTTCTTTTAGAACACAAAAGCTGGCCAGACCATAATGTCTTAAAACAATTATTAAAATATCAGGCCACAGTCTATGAAAAATATGGTTATCCAGTGATTCCTATTGTTTTTTATCACGGGATGAAAAAATGGACAGTGCCTATCTCTTTCCATGACCATTTAGAATCTCAGGGTTATTTTCCTGATCATTCTCGCAGTCTTATTACTCCTTACCTTATGAATTTTTCTTATGTACCATTTGATCTATCGGTTTATGATATAGAATCAAAGGCAAAAGGTTCAATGATCAGTCCTATTTTGCATTTATTTCAGGGTATTTGGTCTTTAGATAGTAGAAAAAGCACAAAGGAACAGCATGATTTTTTCATAAAATTCTTTTCATTTGTGAAAAAAGTGTCGCAAAGTACCGATAAAGAGTATATAATAGAACTCATCACTAAAGCGATGACTTATTTTTATCAGTACAATAATCAGTTAAACAAAGAAGTTGTTCAATCAGCTTCAAAAGAGGTGACTCAACAATTAGGAGGAGAAGATATTATGGAAGCATTTGATTTTACCATAGAAGGAACTATGAAAAAAGGCATTCAGATTGGCCGAGAGGAAGGTCGGCAAGAAGGTCGGCAAGAAGGTCGGCAAGAAGGTCGGCAAGAAGGTCGGCAAGAAGGTCGGCAAGAAGGTAGAGAAGAAGGAAAGCAAGATATTATCTTAAAAATGCTTAAAAATAACATGGATATTTCGACCATCGCAAAAATCACAGAATGCACAGAGAACAAAATACGAGAAATACAGAAAAAACTAAACAACTTAGGCTAAATATTATTGTTTGTTGGACAATCTGCAAACCTTATTTCTTAACATGATGTTTATCCGGGATCCCGGGATCAAGCAGTCCGGCAGTCAGGTAAGAAAGGCTGTTTCCTTAACGTGGTATAAAGAAAGGAAGGGATCCCTTTTCCGGGATCCGGGATTAAGGGGAACGGAACATTGATCTTAAGGAACTATAAATATGAATATATCACTTCAATGGCTCTGCCAATACATTGATTTATCACACTGTAAATTAGCAGATCTTGTAGAAAGGCTAACTGCTACTGGATTAGAAGTCGAAGGTGTTCATGACAAAGCTAAAGTTTATAAACATATTGTAGTTGCTCAAATTGATAAACTAGAACCTCACCCTTCTGCCGATCGACTCACACTATGCCAAGTCAAAATTGCTGACGATAAGCCACTTCATCCCATTGTGTGTGGAGCTACTAATCACAAAGTCAATGATAAGGTAGTCTTAGCTTTGCCAGGAGCTACTTTGCCTAACGGCATGACCATTAAACCTCTTCAAATTAAAGGGCAAGAGTCTGCTGGTATGCTTTGTTCTGAAAAAGAATTAGCTCTTCAAAGTTCTTCTGAAGGTATTATGATTTTGTCTCCAAAAGCCCCTTTAGGTCAAAGTTTTGCTCAATACATGCAAATAGATGATGTGATGTTAGATATCAATGTAACTTCTAATCGTGTGGATTGTTTAAGCCACATTGGTTTGTCCAGGGAGCTTGCTGCTATCCTTCATTTAAAATGGTGTCTTCCGGATATATCCTTTCCTAAAGAAAATTTTACAAATCCTGCCATATCAGTAAGTATTTCTCAAAAAAAACTTTGTCCTCGTTATACAGGTCGGGTGATCACTGGTGTTAAAGTGCAAAAAAGCCCTGCTTGGCTTGTCAAACGTTTACAGTCAGTAGGTCACTCTTCTATTAACAATATTGTAGATGCTACTAATTTTGTGATGTTAGAGTTAGGTCAACCGCTACATGCTTTCGATATACGTTATATTCAAGGGCAACAGATACAAATAGATATAGCAAAAGCTCAAGAAAAATTTACCACCCTAGACGGCACAACTTTGGACTTAGATGGTACAGAGCTTATGATCAGAGATCAACACAAGCCCATTGCTCTTGCAGGTATTATTGGAGGGAAAAATTCAGGAATTGTTGAAGACACAACAGATGTGTTTATTGAATCGGCTTGCTTTAAACCAGAGCAGATCAGACGTACAGCTAAAAAGTTTGGTATTGAAACAGAATCATCTTATCGCTTTGCTAGAGGAGTTGATCCTGGAGGCACTGTCACAGCTATGGATCGTGTTTGCCAGATCATTCATGATCTAGCAGGAGGGAAAGTACAAAAAGCTTTCCATGATATTTACTTTCAAACCATTCAACCTCCTTCTATTTTATTAGACATAAAATATCTAACTGATCGCTTAGGTTATTTTATAGAGCCTAACCATGTTAAAACCTTGCTCAAATCTATTGGTTGTCAAGTTCAGATAGAAAAACAAAACAATCAAGAGATTTTTAAAGTCGTACCTTCTTCATACAGACAAGATATTCAAATAAAAGAAGACCTTATAGAAGAAGTAGCTCGTCTTGAGGGGTATCATAAAATACCTAGTGGCCAAGTTTTAACCAATCCTTCTCCTCAGCCTCATTCTAAAGAATATCTACTGGGGAAGACACTTAATGACTTGATGAGAAGGCAAGGCTATCAACAAACTATTGCTTTAAATTTTTGCAACCAAGAAAAACAAAATCAACTTTTAGGAAAACTTCATCTCCTGAAACAAACAGGATTAGAAATTTCTGGCCATCCTGTAAAGCTTTCTAATCCTTTGAGTCAAGATATGAACATAATGAGGCAAAGTTTGATCCCGACACTTTTTAATACTTTAAAACATAATGGACATCATCAAATTTTATATGGTCGTACTTATGAAATAGGATACACTTTCCAAACTTCTGATAAAGATTCTCAAGATCAAACTTTTGATGAAAAATGGCATTTAGGTTTGATGGCTTGGGGACATCATTTATCTATTTGGCACAAAGCTTATCCTCCGTTAGTTTTGGAAGTTAAGCAACATATTGCATCTCTCTTAGAATCCCTTCATATTACATCTTTTCAATGGAAGCAATTAAATACACCTCCTGAATTTTTACATCCTGGACAAGCAGCTTTGCTTTTTTGTGAGGGGAAAAATGTAGGGTATATTGGAGCTATGCATCCTCAGATTTTAAAAAAGCATAAAATTGCTGTAGAAGATGTGGCTTGTGTAGAGATTAACTTAAATAGTTTATTGGCACATCATCCTAGGAAGTTTAAGGCAAAAGAATTTTCACGCTTCCCTGCTATGTCTAGAGATATTTCTATTCTCGTCAATGAAGATGTAGAGATAGGAGCTATTTTGCAATCTATTTCTAAAACTGGAGGAAAATGCCTTCAATCTGTCAATTTATTTGATATTTATAAAGACTCTCAATTTCCTGAGAAAAAATCATTAGCATTCCGACTGGTTTATCAGAAACAAGAAACCACTCTCGAAGAAAAAGAAGTCCATCAGATTCAAGCTAAAGTCATAAAAGTATTAGAACAAAAGTTTGCTGCCCAGCTTAGAGGATAATTTTTTAAGGTTTAAGTGGTGGAGAGAGGAGGATTCGAACCCCCGAAGGCATAAGCCAGCAGATTTACAGTCTGCCCCTGTTGGCCGCTTAGGTATCTCTCCTATTTATAATACTATTATAGCACTTGTAAGTTAAAAGTCATGTTATTTAATTTCTTGTCTTTACAAGAGTATAGGTATTTCTGAAAATACATAATATAAATAAAGACTTACTTTAGTAGATAATAGAATTATAAGTCAAGGAAGTGTTATTTGATGGCATGGCCTGATAACCGATGATTTTTTTAGGTTACAAAAGATTAAGTTATGAAAGATTAAGTTACAAAAAATTAAGTCCTGAGTTTGACAGTTGATTTGCGAATGTGGATATCTTTTTTTTGAGAATGTTTTATTTATAGGTGTTAGAGAGGGTTGTAAGTTTTAATTTTTAAATTTTGGTAGAATTCCTAGTGAAATAAAATATCTTTTTCTGGTGATAGAGCAACTACTTGGTTTTGATGGTCCATAGCCATAATCTTGATAGACAAAGAATCTACAAACTCATCTGAAATAACCCACCGATTGTTTCTGACTTTCTTGACAAAAATTTGCGAAGACCTTGCTTTGCCACTTAAATTATATTTGCGGATACGAATAACGTAATAGCTTGTTTGAGGAGTCGGCCCATTTGTCCACTGCAATATCCTATGAGGTGCTTTTTGCCAATGAATGACAGAGCTAGAAGTGATTTGTAAGGTTTTTGTTTCAGTGATATCAATCCATGTATTTTTTGATTGCTCTCCTTGGAGTTTCCATTGGTAAGAGCCTAAATCCAATGAAGGTATATTTATGCGGTTTTTGTTAGTAGGTATTGAAAAAGTTTGTACAAATTGCGAATTGAGATTAATGACATGTAATCGTAAATTTTGAAATCCTGAAAAAACATCCCACACAATTTTAGCCTCTTTCCATTGCAAATCCCATTGATTGATCTTTGCTTTATTTTTTGGCCAGGATCGTATTTTTTTAAATTGGCTATTTTTATTCACTACAATAAAGTCCCTTACATGACTTGTTAAAAGCTCTGAAGAATTATGCCGAAAACCACTGATCCTCCAAAAATATTTCCCTTCTGGAAGATATTCTGATATTTCTATAAAACCAAAATTTCCGACAGGTCTTTTTAACAAAAGGTTTGAAAAATTAGCATTGTTGGATATTTCAATAAAAAGATTTTCCAGACGTGATTTGTTTAGCCAAACAAATTTATATCTTTCTTTTTTACCTTGATTTGTAAACTTTGTAAATCCAAGTCCTGGTGAAATTAAAATAGGACGTACTTCTGGTTTAATAAAAATTTTATAAATAGGTGACTTGTACTGCCCTTGAATCTGGTCATAGTGTTGAGCCTTAGTTTGATCTGAAGTGTTGTCTGGTTGTGCAACAAGTTGCCAATAGTGTGTCCCCAGAGGAAATCTAAAATATCCTTCATTTGAAGCGAGGGCATTCTCCCAAACTGGTTTTAAATTGTTTTTTTCGTTACCTACAAAAAGTTGTGTTTTAAAATTTTGTGTGTCAGTGGTATGGACCCATCTAAACCTTGTTCGGCTTTTCTGAGACTGAGCAACTCGATCATTAGCTAATGGAGTCAATATAGACAAAGAATTATCAAAAGATGTTATGCCTTCAGAGTCAACCCTTGCCCACATATCTTTAGATAAGGTTTTTTTTTGTCCTTTTGGCCCTTTTTGTTCTTCAAAAGTCACTTGCCCTCTGTGAACATGAACTTGCAAATGAGGTAAGGTAGCATCTAGTGTCATATCAGCATTTTGAATTTTAGCCATAGTATGACCTTTCCATTTTAAAAAGCATGCTTCTTTTCTCTTTCCTAAAAAGCTTATATACATATCTCCTTGCGTGATCTCTATTTCACAAATCATCTCTCTTTTAGTGTTCTTGAGAATATGAATATGAAGATATGCATTTTCTCCAACTTCAAGCCTTCCTCTTTTGTTTGATAAAAGAATCGATAAAAAAGCATTATCTTGACTTTGAATTTGTGTTTTATGAGAAGATAATAGGGTTTTTATACGAGCTACCTGCCAAAAAGTGTGTAAGTTTGTCTTAATGTATGTTTGATTATCTCTGTCATAAATTTGACCCCAGGGGTTTGTTTGTGGCCTTTGTTGATGGTTGTTTAAGCCCCACTGCAACCAAATCTGTGAAGATATAATGAAGATTATTGATAAAATAACCCCATACATAACATGCATAGTAAACTCCGTTCGTTCGTTTTCACTAAAAGTGGTCTAGCCTCTGGCTACTTTCTGGCAATGACCGCAATGGCTTTCGCCATTGGCAAAATGGTCATTGCCTAGAAAGCTTGACCACTTTTAGTAGGGAGGATATCCTTCTCTCTTAACACCATGTTAAGGAAACAAGATATTCACTCCCGGGATCCGGCAAGCAGGCATCCCGGGATCTGATGCCGGACTGCCAGATCCCAGATCCCAGATAAATTCAAATCTGACTTTAAGTATTTTTACATAACTTCGTTTTTTAACTCCATGTTAAGGAAAAAGAGCACCTATCTGGAGACTCCGCAAAGTGAACTGACCTCTGCCCCATCCTCAAAAAAAACAAAACCTAGGGGTTTGTTTCACTCAAAGTGAACTGAACTTTTGGACAATGACCGCAAAGGCTTTCGCCTTTGACAAAATGGTCATTGTCTCAAAAGCTTGTTCACTTTGAGTAAGGAGGAAACCTTCGTTTTTTAACTCCATGTTAAGGAAAAAAGTTCATTTTTAGTACCTGATACTGGCTACCGGATCCCGGATAAACACGATGTTAAAGAAACAAAAGAAGGCAACATCAAATCTTATGTTTGTAATAAAGCTTTCTGAGTTTGAAATAGCTTACGTCCAAGAGTTTGCTCCTGAATATGAATTAAAAACTCAGCCATCTCCAAAGATGATACTTGAGGGATCCCAGCAGAAAACAATATCTCACCTTGGTCTACTTTGGCAATCACCTTATGAAGACTACACCCCATAGCAGCCTGATCTTCAAAAGATCTTTTAATACTATGTAGCCCCGGATAACTAGGCAACAAACTTGGATGAATATTTACAATAGGTTTTTGCCATTGATGAATAAACTTAGAGGGTAAAATCTTCATAAATCCTGCTAAAAAAATCTTTGAAATACAATAGATGTGAAGTGTTTGCAGTAAATCTTGCCAGTCTATTCGATGGGACAAGACTTTTGTGGGAATGCCATATCTTTTAGCTTTTTTTAATCCATAAGCATCTGAACAAGAAGAGACCACAAGATCAATAGAAGGACCAAACAAAGCACATTCTATAGCTGCACTTAAGTTAGACCCCCTTCCTGAAATAAACACCGCCCAACGTTGGGTCTGCAATTTTTGATGAAAATGAAGATATTGGTCTTTCAAAATGCTCCAATCCAATCTAAAATGCTCACTGGTTAAACCTTAACCTTATTATAAAATAATATCATAAATATTCATAATGTGCTATTATAAAAATAATAGCTTTAAAAATCAACAAAAAATCAACAGCAAAAGAAGGATATCTTATGAAAAAACAAATATTACTTTTAAGCTTTATTTTAATAACTATAACTCTATCTCACTTAGCTAAAGCACAAAAAGTTAAAACATCTCAAGCGACAGTATCCACTCAAATCCTCTCTCTACCTAAAAGCCAATTGCCTAAAGGACTTAAATGGGAGTCTAATCCAAAAGACCCTATTTATTCTTCTTCTAAGGTCAAACCAGGGGGGACAATGTATTTATCTATAGAAACCTTCCCTCTGACAATCAGAACTATTGGGCCAGATTCTAATTCTTCTTTCAGATCTTATATTTTGGATAATCATTGGTCTCTTGTTTCTATTCATCCAAACACCAGGAACATCATCCCTTTGTTAGCTTCTCATTGGGCTTTTGGTAAGGATCAACGCTCTATGTTTTTTAAAATCCATCCGCAGGCAAAATGGTCTGATGGTGTCCCTGTGACAACAGATGATTTTCTCTTTATGGTAAAAATGATGCAAAGTAAAAACATTGTAGATCCTTTTGCCAATGACTATTTTAAAAAATACATAGAAAAAGTGATTAAATATGACGACAAAACTTTAGGCGTTTTTGCTGTACGTCCCCACCCTAGTTTAGAACAATATGTCAGCTTAACTCCTCGTCCAAAGCACTTTTACAATGGCAAAGTACCAACAAATTTTGTAAAAAGATATAATTGGAAAGTTGAACCTGTCACAGGACCTTATTTATTGACCAAAATAAGAAAGGGAAAGGGCTTTACTTTTGAAAAGCAAAAAAACTGGTGGGGCCAAAATTTAAGATATGTCAAAAACCGATTTAATCCAAAACGACTTATTGTTAAAGTCGTCAGGGATCAAGCTGTCACATTTGAACAGTTTAAAAATGCTAAATTAGATGTATATGAAGCTATGGTCCCTGAAAACTGGCACTTAAAATGTCGAGGGAACGAATTTAATAAGGGTTATATTGAAAAGACAACTTATTATACAGATAGCCCTCGCTCTAATCGAGGTTTTTACCTTAATACGTCTAATCCTCTCTTTAAAAACAGCAAAATAAAACATTCTTTTGCTCATGCTATGAATATTGATGAATCTTTGAAAAAGATATTCCGAGGGGATGTTTATCGCTTAGAGAGAATGTACACAGGCTATGGCCCTTATGAAAACAAATCTATCATAGCTAGAAAATATAATATCCAAAAGGTCGAAACTCTTATGAAATCTATTGGCTGGAAGCGGGGCAGTGATGGCATCTGGACAAAGGGAGGACAAAGATTTTCTGTAAAAGTTACTTATAGTTATGCTGTTTATACAAGTCATCTTGGTTTTTTAAAAGAGGAGGCTAAAAAGGCAGGTGTTGAACTGATCTTGGAATTTTTAGATGGATCTATGGCTTTTAAAAAAGTGAGGGAGAAAAACCACCAAGCTACATTTTGGGCATGGTCAACAGGTTTGATTCCTTCCCCATGGCAAGCCTTTCACTCTATCAATGTTAAGCCCAATACAAATAACATTTCTAACACAGCAGATCGTCGCTTAGATCAAATGATTGATGAATACAGAGAGACAACCAATAAAACCAAACACACTCAACTAGCTAAAAACATTGCTAAAAGGGTTCATGATTTAGGAGATTTTATACCTTCACATTATTTTCCATTTGTAAGGGCTTGTCATTGGCGATGGATGAGACTGCCAGAGGGAAAAGCTGCTACTTTGCTTTCTCAACAGTTACTGTTTAATCCTACTGATGCAGCCACAGGGGGCTTATTTTGGATTGACAGTCAGATGAAAAAAGCCACTTTAGCTACTAAAAAGCAAGGGAAAAAGTTTTCTCCTGTCAACAGAGTTGAAAACAAAAAAGCTTCAAAATAATTAAATTAGCAATAAAAACAAACCCTTAAGCCCTTATTAAAATCATTACAATTATAATGTATACTTATGATTCAAAAAAAATATTTTTTTATAAAATATTTTAAACTTGGCTTATTTTTTCTTGTGGATGATGTTCTCAAATCTGAGCTGGTAGCCTTTTAAAATAAAATTAGTTATTTTACAATATGTTATAGCTGTATTTGAATTTTACATTGCTCTTAATCCAAACTTTTATGGCTAATAATTTCATATAAATAGGATCATCAAGCATAAAGTATCTCATTTTTATACACTTTTAAAATTATTTATGTTTTCAAAAAAACATTTTTTTTACTTAACTTTTGTCTAATATAACCGATTATAAATATAGGTAGTATAAAAAAGAGAGTTGACTATGAGTTATGCTAGAAAAAGAAAAATGAAAAACCGTGTGGCTTTAAGGAAGAAAATAGAAGGCATTACTGTTTCTAATGTTTCTATACTCAAACCTTTTTGTCTTTTAACTCAAAAAGCCATTTTGATGAATGCTTCATCACATGATCTTTTATTATTGATTCACAGGAAAGATCTTATTCCTAAGTATCTTCGTAATAACTTAACCTTGGAGTCTATTAAAGATAGTTTATTGGTTTTAACGATTGATCAGATGGAATTAACATTAAGTGGTCATGTCAAAAGAACTGCCATGGTTGGTCATGGTCAATTTGAGGTGGCTGTGGACTATAGTCAAGAAGCTTCTGATTATTTTAGGGAATGTCTTTTTACCTTACTGCCTAATCGAGGTGAATTTGATAATGATATCGATGATGATATGGATTAAGTTTATCCATGCCCTGCCATCATAAAGTTTTTATCTTCTTCTCTGTCAAAATTTTTAGCACTTTCAAAGTATAACCGAGCATGCTCCATCATTTGTTCTATATTTTTGGTTTGGAAGATTTCCTTACGGAATGCGGTTGAGTTGATGTAACCTGTAGAAAACCAAGCTGTAAATTTTTTCATTTGAATAAGCACCTTATGTGGTTCTACATTTTGTGTCAAATATTTGTGCAGAATATTTATGGCATTAAGAGGGTCTGTTTTAAAAAACATATTTTTTCTTTGATAGATGTGTAGGGCTTCTTGAATGATCCAAGGACGCTTGAGACATCCACGACCAATCATCACTCCGTCACATTGAGATTGAGTGAGTCTATTAACTGCTTGTGTTGCTGTTATGATATCTCCATTACCTATGATAGGGATAGGACTTTGGGATTTGATTTGTTGGATATAATTCCAATCAGCTTCTCCAGAGTAAGCTTGTGATCTTGTCCGGCCATGTATGGTCACCCAAGTGACTCCTTCGTTATAGGCTATATGGCAAACTTCATTTGCATTTCGAGAAGTTTCGTCCCATCCGGTGCGGATTTTGATGGTCAGTGGTATTTTTGTCAGGGAGGATTTAACTTGCTGTAAAATACAGCTTAATAATTTTGTATCTTTGAGGATAGCTGCTCCTGCTCCTTTTTTGACTATTTTTTTAACAGGGCAACCCAAGTTAATATCTACAAACTCATAACCCATTTCTTCAACTATACTTGCAGCTCTGCCCATCACCTTAGGGTCTTCTCCAAAAATTTGGACTCCAATAGGTGATTGTGTTTTTGAAAATTTCAGTAGTTCTTGTGTGGCTTTATTTTGATGTTGGATGCCGTGTGCAGATATAAGTTCAGTAAAGACAATATTAGCTCCGAATTCTTTCATTAAGGATCTAAAGGCACTGTCAGTCACTCCAGCCATGGGAGCTAAGACAAAGGGATTTTGTTTAAGTTGTTCAAGTAAATGTATACTCATTGATTAAAATTTTATTGTCATTCAAGCCTTATGGTGCACCGGGGAGGACTTGAACCCCCAACCCTCAGATCCGAAGTCTGATGCTCTATCCATTGAGCTACCGGTGCTTTTGTATTTTTTATTATATTTTGTTTTTTAACTGATCAAAAATATTATCTTGTAATTGCATCATTTCTTTTTCTTCTTTACCACCCGCTTCATGTTCGTATCCTAAAAGATGTAAAATACCATGTAAAATCAAATATCCTACCTCACTTAAAAAACTATGTCTATTTTTGATAGCTTGTGATCGAATTATTTGTATGGCAAGAATAATTTCTCCCAAAGAAGTAGACTCTATCGGTTGAAAACTCAATACATCTGTAGGTTTATCTTTAATCCGGAATTTCTTATTGAGCTTTTGAACTTCCTTAGTCTCTTGAAAAACAATAGTTAATTGATTGACCGATGGAGGTAGTTGTACTTGATTTTCTGCTAAATAATAAAAGATTTTATTGACTGTAAGTACAATTTGCTCTTCTTTAATAGGCAGAGGTGAAGATGAATGATTCAAAATATATACTTTCATATTGTGTTCTCTTTTTTGATTTCTCTTAGCTTTTTCTTTCACTATATTAAGCTTTTGTAAAGTATCCTCTGCTGATCATTTTGTCTATAAATGCTCGATTGCCTTCGCCTTTGTCATAACACCTCCTTCGTTTTTAAAATACATGCCCCATCTGACTCCTTAACAGCAATTCTTTTTTATGTCAAGTTATTCTCTTTAATTTTGATTTGTTTTTTTCATATAATTTTATCCGGAATCTGGGATCCGGGATCCGGGAACTGGGATCCGGGATCCGGCAGTCAGGCATCAGAAATAACTTTTTTTCCCTAACATGTAGTTAAGAGACAAAAGGATTATCCCTAACCCCACCCTCCGCCCTTCGATTCTGCTTTTCCATTTTGTTTTTATTTGAGGATAGGGCAGTGTGAGCCTTCCGAAGTCCTCAATTGAGCTTGCTTTTAAAGAGCAAGCTCAATTTGCGGAAGATCTTCAGTCTCCCACTGCCCCATCCTCTCCCTTAATTACTTTTTGTTTGAGAATTACGCAGAATCTAAGAAAAATAAAAAAACAAAAAAAGAAATTTTTCCTTAACATGGAGTAAAAAAACGAAGATATTCTCTCTACTCAAAATGCATAGATTTTTGAGGCAATGACCATTTTGCCAATGGCGTAAAAAGTGAAATAAATAGCTTGTTTCCTTAACATCGTGTTAGTGTTAATCTCGGGATCTGGCATCCGGGATCCGGCAAGCCGGCATCAGGTTCTAGAATTGAACTTTTTCCTTAACATGGTGTTAAGAGGCAGGGGGATCCTCCTCTACTCAAAATGAGCGGATTTTTTAGATGTTGCCTATTTTGTCAAAGGCGAAAGCCTTTGCAGGCAACATCAAAAAACACACCAGAGGTGTGGCTCATTTTGAGTGAAACAACTAACTTCCTACTAAAAGTGGTCAGGCTTTCTAGGCAATGACCATTTTGCCAATGGCGTAAAAAGTGAAATAAATAGCTTGTTTCCTTAACATCGTGTTAGTGTTAATCTCGGGATCTGGCATCTGGGATCCGGAATCCGGGATCCGGCAAGCCGGCATCAGGTTCTAGAATTGAACTTTTTCCTTAACATGGTGTCAAAAAATGAGGAGATCCTCCCTACTAAAAGTAAACGGACTTTTGAGGTAGCCAGCCTTTGATCGACGACGACAGTCGTCGGGCTGGCTACCCAAAAGTAGCCAGAGGCTAGACCACTTTTAGTGAAATGTTACAACGAATCAAGGAAACTACTAGCTTGTTCTGGTATTCTACACTGCATAGGGTGTTGACTGGGAGCAATTATTGATTCTTCTGCTCCACTGGCATGAGGATTAAAGTAGCTTCCCCAACAGGTGATTTGAGCTTTACTATCATCCTCCCCTTGAGTGACACAAGTTAAATCTTTATTAGCTACTAAAGAATGAGGTCGTGGATTTGTAAGAACGACTCTTTTTGTATTTTCTTTCTCTGTTCCTGATTCTGTAACTTCTGTAACTAGAACAGGTAAGGCCACTTTTGATGATCTCAAAGCATTTCTATTTCTACTTAACTGATATTTATCGTTATCCCCCCAGCAAAGAACTTCATCAGTAGTAGGATTGCACTCTCTAGTCACACAAGCATGCACCCTACCTGCTGTGATGTCGCTTATATCGACAATATGAACTCCAGCATCGTCAGGAGCAGGGTTGATGTCTTCTTCTTCTACACATTGTGCCATTGTTTGTGGAACTCTTACAAAAGGATAACAAGCCTCCGAAGGTATAGGTGCAGGCACTGCTGCAATGGTGTCTTCAATGACCTCACGAGAACCTCCAACATCATCAATATCTGTTACACCTCCCCAACATTTCACTTTATAAATATCATTGTCAGAAAGCTTTGCACAGGTAAAGTCTGCACCCACGCTGATTTCTTCTACACCTTGAAGTGGAAGTTTTTTATTTTCATTACTTGCAAGAGAATCTTTAACTTCTAAAGGACTACGGGAACAATTATCACAAATGTCTATTGCCTCAAGTCGACAATCAACTGAATCAGAACAAGCCACAATACCTTCAATAGGAGTAGGAGGAGGTAAGGTCACACATCGGTTGCTATTGTCAGAACCTTCAATATAAGCTTGTCCTAACTGTCTTTTAGAATTATCCCCCCAACAATAAACCTTATCATCTTGGCTGACTCCACAATTATGATTGCCTCCTGCTGCTAGAGAGTCAAAACGTATCTTTTGATTTTCAAAATTGCGTTTGATAAATTCTTTTTCTAATAAGTTATCAGATTCTTTGTGCCATTTATCTCTTTGAACTTTACAAGCATCTTGATATTTTTGAATTTCTGCCTTACATGTAGATGTGACTGTGCTTCCTGTATTACTACACTTAGTGCCGAAAACCCTTCTATAAATACCTACGAGAATACGACCATCCTTAGTATTTTCAAAACCATCAATTTCAGGATTATAAAACTGCTCACAGGGGAAGTCAGGAGGGACTTCTGGTAATTCACCATTGGCGTAATCTGCTCTTAACCAAAATTGCTTATCACTTTCCTTGCCTCCTGTATTAAGGGTAAATAAAGATTGCATTTTTGGACTTTCCTCTGCACTTTCATCTTCGGCATTAACACTAGAGAGAGGAACACTAGGGAAATAATCCAATTCTTTAGAACAAACAAGACTAATTTTAGTCCCACTATTACTGTACCAGAGATCACATGTACCGGATTTTTCTACCTCAAGGCGACTATTGAGTTCATCTACAAAGTTACCTCTAACGATACTAGTACATCTTATGTATCCTTGCTCATTGCAAACAGGCATATAGCCATTTTTACATTGAGGGAGATTAAACTTCTCTCTTCTTATAACTGGAGTTTCTTCAAGCGGAAATTTTATTTCATTGCCATCTTCATAACAAAGATTTTCATCTGTTCCAGTTTCTGAACATCTTTGAAGACAAAAAGCTTCTGCGTTGCCTGTTCCAAGACTTGTTGTACAGATAGGCTTCTGGCCTTCTCCTTGACAGCTAGGTTCTATTCTATCATTTGAACATGTTGGTTCTGCCTTATCTCTACTACAAGTAGGACGATCATCTTCGGCACAAGTAGCACGTGGTGGTAGCGTGGTGATACTACCAGCTTGAGGAACTTTTGTTAATTTTATTCTCTTGCCATTTGCTTGAACGCAAGGATTGTCATCTGTTCCTTCTCCTGAACATGTATCAAGGCAAAGAGGTTGATGATTAGGGAAACGATCGCTGGACAAGTTCACACAATATGGCACTTGGCTGTTGCCACACGTAAGTTGTTGAACAGGAGGTGATGAAGAAGGTGCTGGAAGAGGCTTAATTGTAGATGGTCTAACTAATTCTGGAGATTCAATCTGATCAATAGCATCATAACTCCACTCAGGTAATTTAATGGAACCAGAAGCACCTGCTCCAGATCCCTTTTTTACTTTTTGCACAAAACCAATACCAGCTTGACCTTTAGAATTATCCCCCCAACAATAGACCTGACCATGATTACGATTGCCTTTTGTCAAAAAACAATTGTGGTGATCCCCTGCTGTAATGGATTCTATTTCTAAAGGAAAGTCATTGACTTTAGGTATATCTACCTTGACTGAATCAAATTTACGTTCAGCTTTACCGTTACCTAATTGTCCTTTGTCATTCCAGCCCCAACAGGTGATTTCTGTATCTCCTTTCAGCAAAGCACAGGTATGGCGTTTTCCTAATGCAAGTTGTTTTATATTTGTAAGTCTTTTTCCTAATGGAACTTCTTCATTAGCATAACAAGTGGTGTTGCCTTGTTTAGCTACATAATTGATATGACGTACATCATCACCAGAAGGTGTGCAACCATTACCTATTTGACCACTTTGATTATCCCCCCAACATTGGGCATAACTTTCTTCTCCCATAATCCCACAAGAATGATCTGTATTAACTCCCGATATAATACTTGTGATCCCAAGCTCAATACAACGAGTTAAGCAACAAGCCCCTTGACCATCACTATAGTATTCATTCGATGGAACTCTTTGTTCAATTGTATGAGTGTTGAGTGGGTTGGTACATGTATCACCTCGGCCAAGAGAAAATCCTGGACTAGATAAGTAACTTTTGAGTTTTTCTTCACAAGAAGGCAAACATCTTCCATTAACTTCTTTATAGTGAGGAGATCTCTTTGTTGCACTGCAAACAGGTTGTTGTATAGGAGGAGGAGCAACAGAATCTCTAGCTGTAAAGTCTGTATACCGACAGCCTGTGATCAATAAAGTTCCCAGCAACAAAAACAAACTATAATTATAAAACCAAAAGTGTATTTGCTTCATCATAATGAGATGTTTTTTATTTCCTCGTTTTTGTTTTGATCAGCTTTATTGCATAAAAATCACATAAAGCTTTTGTCTATTTGTATATTTAACTTACCTCTACAAATATCTATTCGGTAAAGATTTCAAAATACTTAAGAGAATCATTTGATTTTTTCTATTTTTTTCTATTGACTATACAGTTTAATGCAAATAAACTAGCCTTATATGCTAATATAACTTATTTAAAATCATTGGTTTTTAGATAATTAGATTTTAGATGATTAGATTATTTAGATGTTTAGATGAAAGATGAAATAATATACAACTTAACGGGCTTAATCAGTGTAAAAACGCCCTTGACCTTTAATGATACACACCACAACTTATTGTTATTTACACACAATCACACACAATAAGTACACCTTAACGGATACCATAAGAGATGAGTCAAAAACCAGAAATCAAATGGATGTCTATTCGATCTGTTATTGATGGATCTATTCTAAAAGATACTGACGATAGAAGTCCTTTTTTAAAAGCATACGGCAGTATCATCCACCGGTCTCTATTTAGAAGACTCTCTGATAAAACTCAAGTGCATATTAATCGAGAAAATGACTATTTAAGAACAAGACTCACTCATTCCATTGAAGCCCAACAAATTGGCAGACAACTTGCTAGAAAGTTTTGTAATCTCTTAGGAATCAATGTTTATCAAGTGAATGAACAAAATAGAAATTTCCCTCAAGACTTTGAAGACCTTGTAGCGTCAGCTTGTCTCATACATGATATAGGACACCCTCCCTTTGGTCATATAGGAGAGGAGGCTCTTAATAATGCCCTTAAATATTTAAAAGAAAGCAAGAGGCTAAATCCACATTTTTTTGAATCCAATAAGCAAAATATCAGACTCTTGTTAGGTTCAGGATTAGGGAGACCTTATAGTGTAACTTACTCTCTTGTAGATGCTGTGATGAAATACAAAGATGATACATACAAAAATAACCTTAAAAAATATCCCGGTTACTATGATGAAGAAAAAGACAAAGTCCAAGAGATTTTAAAAGAAACAACCCTAGAGCATGTCAAACATCCTGCCTGTTATCTTATGGAGGCTGCTGATGATATTTCCTACCTTTGTGGAGATATAGAGGATGCTATCAAACTCAAGCAAATAAACAAAGACACCCTTATTGCTAAGCTTGAAGATCTTCCATTTGATGAAGAGATAAATAAAGAAAAGTGGACAGTTTGTATTAAAGATCATTTTGAGAACACACCCAATGAAATCACAAACCACGTGATGAAAGCCCTTGTGCAACACTGTTGTCAAGTTCTTGAATCATTGGATTTAAAAAATACTTTTTACAATGAAGAATCTCATAGATTCCCCTTGAGGCTAAAAGACAAAATAAAACACATACAACATCCAAAAGAAAAGCTTAATCTTTTATACTGCACTGATCAAAATGATCAAGATCAAATAAGAGAAAAGATTAAAGAAATTAAAAACTGGATTTACAAAGGAGAAGGCAGTATTTTAAAGTCCCCTACACTTGTAGAAGATCTTTTTATTGCCCAACAAAGGATAGAGAGTTTATATAAAAAATTATATAACTATTGTGTGCAATGCAAGAGTTTTAAAGACCCTTCTCAGCTTGAAGAATCTCCTGTATTTTTAATGTTGCCATCTCATATTCAGAGAAAAATTAAAGCCAATGCAGGTGATCATATAGAAGAAAATCTCATTGCTCGATGGGTTTGTGATTATATCTCTGGCATGACAGATTCTTTTGCTACGTCTTTGTGGAAGAAGTACTGCACTTTAAAAGCTTGTCAGTAAGATGATTGATGGTTGATTGAACATTAAGCTTCTGCACTTGTGATAAATGGCTTCTTTCTACTAATTCTATTGTTTGATCTTCTAAAGGGTTAGCCTCAATTAAGTTGCGTTTACCTACAGTGATGCGAAAAGGGAACCCTAAAAGATCAGCATCTTTAAATTTAACGCCAGGTCTTTCATCTCTATCATCTATAAAAACATCTATTTTTAATTTTTCTAATTTCTTCTCTAGCATATCCACAACTTGACATGCTTTAGAATTGTGAATATCTAAATGACAAATATGTACATGGTAAGGAGCAATTGCAAGAGACCATTGAATGCCATGTTTGTCGTATTTTTGTTCAATCATAGCTTGTAAACTGCGAGAGACACCAAGTCCATAGCAACCCATTTCTATAGATTGTCTTTTGCCTTGAGAGTCTAAATAAGTGGCATTCATGGCTTTTGAATATTTAAGACCTAAGTAAAAAATATGCCCTACTTCAATACCACGTAATTTTTTATATTTAGATAGACATTGTGGGCAGTCATCTTGATCTGAAGCTAAATGAAAATCTCCAAAAGCTTTTATTTTAAAATCTCTGTTAGGGTTTACATTCTTAAGGTGGAATCCATCTTTGTTTGCTCCTACTATGTAATTGTTGCTATGGCAAAGGGCATGATCTGCAAAGATATCACAGTGTAATCCTACAGGGCCACAACTGCCAGGGTTGGCTCCTGTCAATTGAAGTACTTCGGCATTTGATAGCATTTCTGGCGGTGTTGTCCAATGAAAGTAGTTTTTTAATTTTATGGGAGCTACTTCATTAGAGCCTTTTAAAAGAACACAAAAAGGTTGTTCATTTTCTTGTTCTTGTTTGAAAAAAAGTGTTTTTACTAAATTGTCCTTAGTAAGACCTGTCAATTTTGCAAGTTGTTTGATAGTTTTCACTTGAGGTGTTGCAAATTTTTCCATTGCAGGTAAAGATGAGTCGGCTTTTGTTTTGTTTATTGCTGGTTTGTTAGTAGGAGCTATTTCAAGATTGTAAGCTTGTTGGCATTGACAAACCATAAGAGCATCCTCTCCGTGATCTGCTAATATATGAAATTCTTCTGAATAATTGCCTCCGATATTGCCAGAGTCAGCTTGCACCACTTTATAATCTAGTTGCAATTCATCAAAAATAGCAATGTAAGCTTCTTTCATTTTTTGATAACTTTGAATAGCTGTTTTTTCATTCAGGTCAAAGCTATAAGCATCTTTCATAATAAATTCTCGCCCACGCAATAAACCAAAGCGAGGTCTGATTTCATCTCGATATTTTGTTTGTATTTGATAAAGGTTTTTAGGAAGGTCCTTATAGCTTTTAAGATCATGCCTTACAAGATCAGTGATGACTTCTTCATGGGTAGGAGCAAGGCAAAACTCTTGTTTATTTCTATTTTGAAATTTCAGTAGGCCCTCTCCCATATCTTTCCAGCGATTTGTTTCATCCCATAAAGAACGAGGATGCACCATAGGCATTAAGATTTCAATACAATCTTTGCTGTTGAGATGCTTTCTAATAATGTTTTTGAGTTTTTGAAGAGCTTTTAATGTGATATGATGGTAGGTGTAGATACCTGGAGCGACTTTTTTAATAAGACCAGCTTTCATCATAAGCTTATAGCTTGGAATCTCATCTGCTTTTTCAGAAATTTCTCTTAATGTAAAAGCATAACTTTTAGACCATCTCATTGTGTTACCCTTTGTTTATATGCCTTGTGTTTATACTTCGTGTTTACAGGCTTTGTGTTTATTATAATATGTCTTATGTTTAATACGTATATGTTAAATTACCTTAATTTTGTCTAAAAAAGCTTATTTGACTTTATAATGATAGTGACCAGCTTTTATTACATCTTTATAACATATAAGCCTATCTCATTTAGATACTTACTTTTCATTTGTACACACTTTTAAGGATACAAACACATCTATAATATAACACAACTTTTTTTATTATGATATAAATTTTATTTTTCAACATAGAATATAATGAATCCATTCGTTTTCATTAAGATAGAGAAATTAGGTTTAAAGAGGATGCGGTTACTCCTTTGGATCTAGCAAAACTTGACCTGATCACACATATCGCATATATGGCATTGAGGTACTTAATACTTTAACTGTTAGATCATTTAGAAGAATCAAAAAAAGATTTAAGGTTTTCTTGATTTGTAAGCATCTTTTACTATACCAATGACTTCTTTAAGAGCTTGAGTAATATTCTTCATTTCAAATCTTAAACCTTCTTGATTCTCTTTCATTTCTTTTTGATTCTCTTTTAACATGTTAATTTGTATATCTTGATTCTCTTTCATTTCTTTTTGATTTTCTTTCAACATGTTAATTTGTACATTTTGATTCTCTTTCATTTCTTTTTGACTCTTTTGCAACATGTTAATTTGTACATCTTGCTTCTCTTTTGTTTCTTTTTGATTTTCTTTCAACATGTTAATTTGTATATCTTGCTTCTCTTTCATTTCTTTTTGATTTTCTTTCAACATGTTAATTTGTATATCTTGCTTCTCTTTCATTTCTTTTTGATTTTTTTGCAACATGTTAATTTGTACATCTTGCTTCTCTTTTATTTCTTTTTGATTTTTTTGCAACATGTTAATTTGTACATCTTGCTTCTCTTTTATTTCTTTTTGATTTTTTTGCAACATGTTAATTTGTACATCTTGCTTCTCTTTTATTTCTTTTTGATTTTTTTGCAACATGTTAATTTGTATATCTTGCTTCTCTTTTATTTCTTTTTGATTCTCTTTTATTTCTTTTTGATTCTCCTTCAACATGTTAATTTGTATATCTTGATTTTCTTTCATTTCTTTTTGACTCTTTTGCAACATGTTAATTTGTATATCTTGCTTCTCTTTTATTTCTTTCTGATTTTCTTTCATTTCTTTTTGATTCTCTTTCAACATATTAATTTGTACATTTTGATTCTCTTTCATTTCTTTTTGATTTTCTTTCATTTCTTTTTGATTCTCTTTCAACATGTTAATTTGTACATTTTGATTTTCTTTCATTTCTTTTTGACTCTTTTGCAACATGTTAATTTGTACATTTTGATTTTCTTTTAATGCATTAATTTGTATGTTTTGATTCTTTTCTAGCAATTTGATTTGTGTAGGAATATGATTGTTTACTTGATCTTTAATTGGAGCAATCAAATCTTTTTGATCTTCTTTCAGTGCTTTGATTTGTTCTTTTAATTCTTTAAATTGCTCTTTATTTGGAGACATTAAAAACTTTGCAATAATGATTAAGGCTGCACCAGAACTAAGTATTGCAAATATTATTTTAAAGATGTCGTACATATCCATATTTTAGTACCTCCTTGCTTATATACACATTATACACTTATTAATATATACATTGCAAATATATTTTAAAAGAGTCATTTCCAAGTGAATTTAGTGAAATAAACTGCTTCTCATCTTACTGTTATAAGACATTACTTTAAGAGCTTCATTGCAAAACCTTGCAACACAAACAGAAATCAGTTCTTCATCTTGAAACGTATCGAAAACAGGGGTCAAACTATGACCTTCTTTACTGTGAAAATAAATTTTTAAAAAATCTTCTTTAGAACTTGCTTGTTTCGATAAGTCAATTTCAAAGCCAATAAGTTCATAAAAATCATAATTATGTGGCACTTCCTCTGTCATAGTTTTCATCACAAGAACCCTTCTCACAGATGAATAAGCAGGTATTTCAATTGCATAGTGGTGGCCACCTAAAGCTTTAATCAAATCAGTATTTTCTTCTGAAGATAGGTCACTAGCTAATTTTTCAAAATGTATAGCAATATTTTTTTGTGTTTTGATTTCTTCTTTTGTACTGCTGTCTTTGGTAGATACCTGATAAAAGATATGAGATGATAAATTGTGATGATGATCTTTGTTTAAATGCATCACAATAGATTGATCAAAAGGATTATTGATCTCTAATACACCTAATCTTATCCAAGAATTTCTTGTATTGCTATTGCGATTGATTCGAAGGTATCTTTGAGGGTGACTGATTGTCCCTAAATCAAATTGCAAATCAAACATACTAGCAAAAGCATCCTTAAAAAATAATTGAAAAGACCTTGACCAAGACCAATGGCGATCTCCAAATTTGCCATAAGTGATATGACATACTTGTAAAGGGTTAGCCATTAATATTTTATAATAATTTTCTAAATTAAAAAGCAAAGTAAGGCTTTTAAAAGCCTCTGTCTGAAAGTTAAAAGGGATGCTTGCTTGAAAGCCAGAACAGTTAAGTCCTAGTTTTGTATTATCTACAGAATGGAAAACATTGAGATAATAATCTCTTAAATCTGATGTTGTTAGCTGTGTTTTCTCTATCAAACTTGTTTTGTCCCGGCTATTTCTGTGGTGGATGGCTATGCCACCCCTTGGTCTAGTTGGAATTGTCACTTTGATATTCTGAACAGATTTTGTAGAGCCTGTCTTAGTAATACCTGTAAATAAAAAATCACACTGATAAGCTTGACTGGTATCTTTATCAGAATAGTTATCTTTTCTGGAATCTCTGCGGGCATTACTTTTAGGATAGAACTGCAAGTCTTCTAATGATAAAATAGCATGAAGTGGAAAGTTATTAGCTGATATAATTTTCTCTATCTTGAAAGAATTGTTGTATTTTTGTCCGTAACAATCCCCTATAACCTGTACTGCTTGGACCTGCTGATAGGGTTCGTCTCTGTTTTGCCTACTGGCAAATATCACCCGATCCTCTATCGAATAAGGGGCTAGTTGTTCTGCCTTTACTGTTCTTTTAATAGAAAATACAATGTTATTGATAATATGTGTATCAGCTAAGTTTTGACCCGATGAGTCATTTGACCCTCCACAAGAGGAAAAAATCAAGTAAAATACGACAATGCCGGATTTCATACAAATATTTCTTAATAAAATATACATAATGAGTACCTCCGTCTTAATGCTTTGAAAAAGAAGCAATTTATGTGCCAAGTCCAAGTCAAAAGTAACATAATCTATAATTTTTGAATTTGCTTTTTATACTTATGGATAAATTCATTTCACAAAACATAAAAAGTTATTTGCCTTTTAGAGGTCATTTAATCCATAATAAGATTAGGGATAAGAAAAGTGCTTTTTATAAGTGATTATAATAACTTAAGTTTATAAACACTTGATAAGAGTATCAAAACATACAAAAATCTTGCGTCACAGAGTGTTCTTAGGGGCAACATTTATGAAGAGATTGACAGTATTTCATTATTTAACAAATAGACCTTTATTAAAGATTTTTTGTGTCATACGGCATTACTTTATTTGCACTGATCTTATGTGGTTAAGGGGTTGTTTCAAAATATTATTTAACTTTCTAGGAGGTTTAACTTGTTATCACTTCAAAAAAAATCAACAACAAAAAAATCATCTCAGAGTAAAGCAACACATAATTCTGATCTTAATTTCTTGTGTTTTCAAAGGGTGGGAGTTTTTATTGATGCAGAGAACATTGAGATGTCAGGTTTAAAACACCATGAGGGGCGGACAGATTATAGAAAAATTTTAGATCAAATGGGAGATAGAGAGATTTTACGTATTCTCTATTACAAGCCTATCTATAAAGATGTCAGTGAAACCTTTAAAAACTTTTTAACTTCTATGGGAGCAGAGGTAAGGCAGCCTCAAAAAAATGCTGATAGTTTTTTAATTATAGATGCTGTCACTCTTGCTGATAAAATAGATGTTGCAGTGATCCTTGGAGGTGATAAGGATTTTTTGCCTTTGATTTGGTATTTGAAAACACGAGGTTGTCGTGTGGAGATATGGTCGTGGCCAGAAACTACATCAGACGATCTTAAAGAAGCTGCTGATTTTTATTTCCCTATTACTAAAGATTATGTCATGAAAGATTAAAGTTTGTTGGAATTTTGTTTTTCCCGGTGTACTTTTCTTTTGTCTTTTAATTCTGCTATTCTACTTAAGTTTTAAAATAGGGTGAGCTATATAATTATTGACGTCAAAAAATAGGTGCTTAAATTATGATGACTATTTTAGATAAATCAGAAATACCTAAAATGGCTAAATCTTGTCAAATAGCAGCAGCTACACTCAATCACATATCATCTTATATTGAGCCGGGTATTACCACTAATGAAATTAATCGCATAGCCCATGATTTTATGGTTAGTCATCATGCTATTCCTGCTACTCTGAACTATCGTGGATTTCCTAAATCTTGTTGTACATCTATTAATTCTGTGATTTGTCATGGTGTACCAGATCAAACTGTTCTCAAAGAAGGTGATATTGTGAATGTCGATGTGACAACAATTTTAGATGGATTTCATGGGGATACATCTAGAACTTTTTTTGTGGGTAATGTATCTTCAGAAGCAAAAAGATTAACTCAAATAGCTCAAGTAGCTATGCATAAAGGTATAGAAGCTATCACTCCCCATGGTACTGTAGGAGATATTGGTTTTGCTATTAATAGGTACTCTACAAGGCAAGGTTTTTTTGTTGTGCAAATACTTGGAGGACACGGTATTGGTCGGCAGTTCCATGAAGATCCTTTTGTGCCATCGTTTGGCAAAAAAGGTAAAGGAGCAAAGCTAATCCCTTATCACTGTATCACAGTAGAACCTATGATTAATATGACAAGTGCGGAGATTAAACATTATCCTATTAAAGGATCAGAGCATTTTTGGTTTGAAGCTGCTGATAAGTGCTTGTCGGCTCAATTTGAACATACTATCTTGATCACAGATACAGGCTATGAAATTTTAACTTTATCTTCTTAAAATTATTTTATTTTGAGTTCATAGATTTTAGAGTTTGTAGTTATCATCAATGATTTAGACTGACTTTGATACTTTAATTAGTCATTTCTCTCTTGCTTCTATAGCGGATTTGTTTTAATGTGATACTTGTGTTGCTGTGATGCTTGTGATATTGTGATGCTATTAAGTAATAGAATATCAATAATTTATGAATTTATGAGGAGGAAGACCGATGTCAAAAAGTGATTTTAGAATTCAGCATGATCAAATAGCAAGGATGGGTCTTAAACACCCTAAAAGATTTAAAGATTTTATCAAGTTCTCATTGGCTAAGGATCAGTTTAATGCTTTTGAGTTTAATCGATTGGAATTTATTAAGACAGACTTTTTAGATCAAAAATTAGGTGGACGGATTGAGGAGTGTCGGTCTGATGTCATAGCTAAAGTAGGTGTCAAAGGTATGAAGATGCAGGGCTTAGTCGGTGTCATTATAGAGCATAAAAGCTTCAAGCAGTCTCAGAAGCAACTTTTTTTAAATGTTTTAGATTACAACGTGGCACTTTTAAAGTCAGGTACTTACCCTGTTATGACGATTTTTTTGTTACACAATGATGCTTCGTCTCATACAGCTTCTGATTTGCAAGGGGCATTTAATTGGACACCAGAAATGAGGAAGGTTTTTGGTGATTTGGGGTTGAATTTTGGTGTGATTGTGATAGACTTAAATAAGATATCGGAGGATGACATTTGGAATAAAGCAGGTTCAATAGCAGCTTTATGTTATGCTCTGAAGTTTGCTAAGAATATGACTAAGGATAAAATAAGGTCTATACTAAAGCTTTGTCGTCGAGATAGTGAAGATGTGATTAGTTATCGAGAGTATGCAGGTTTTTTGAGTGAGTATATGTTTCAGACCGCAGATTATCCTAAAGAGATATTATATAAGATAGAACAAGAAATTATAACAAATAAGGAGGAAATAATTATGCCAAGTACTTATTCAAGAGCCATACAAGAAGGTATGGAAAAGGGTATGGAAAAAGGTAGAGAAGAAGGTATGGAAAAAGGTATGGAAAGAGGTATGGAAAAAGGTATGGAAAGAGGTATGGAAAAGGGTCGACAAGAAGGGTTAAAAGAAGTTGCTTTAAATCTTCTTAAGTCGGGTCATGTAGATATTCAAGCTATTTGCAAAGCTACAGGACTTTCCAAACAAGAAGTATCAGACCTTCAAAAGGCCTAGGATGAGTTGTTTCACTCAAAATGCATCATGCCTCTGGTTCACTAAAAGTAAACTAGCCTCTGGCTACTTTTGGACATTGCTCTGACAGCTTACGCTGTCCAAAAAGAGCAATGTCTCAAAAGTCCGTTTACTTTTAGTAAGGAGGATCTCTTCGTTTTTTGACACGATGTTAAGGAAAAAGTTCCTTTGGTTCACTCAAAATAAATCCTGAGTTTGATAGCCAGCAAAAATAAAGTTGATTAAAATCAGTAGGTTATGAGTCGAACGGCATTATTTTTATCGGCAGAATCAGTGGGGAAAGTGTTTTTTTATTGACCTTTTTTATTATTATTAAGTAAATGATTAATGATCATATCTTGCCCATCTTTAACCTCTTTAATGTCTTCTTTAAGCTCTATCCTAAGCTCTTTAAGCCCTATCTTAACTTCTTTAATGTCTTCTTTAAGCTCTATCTTCACCTCTTTAATCTCTGTAGGTAGATGATTACTTACTTGATAAGTTAAATACAAAAGTAAAATAAACATACATAGAACAATAAAAGTGATCATGCCATGCTGTTTAAAATATTTATCTATTTTCTCCCACAAAACTAAGTAACTCATTTTTCCCCCGTGTGCTAATTGTCCCTGAACTATATATCAGAATAAAAAGTTTTTCTTTATATATTATACTAGATTATTTTGTGGGATATGTCAAGAAAACTCAACTGTTTCACTAAAAGTAAACCAGCCTCTGGCTGTTTTTGGGCAATCAGCCTTTGATCGACGGCGAGAGCCGTCGGGCTAACTGCCAGAAAACATGCCAGAGGCATGATGCATTTTGAGTGAATTAGAGGCATATCTTGTTTCCTTAACATTGTGTAAAAAAACGAAGAGATCCTCTCTACTAAAAGTGGTCAGGCTTTTGAGGTGATGACCATTTTATCGACGGCGAGAGCCGTCGTGGTCATCACCCAAAAGTGACCAGAGGTCAGACCACTTTTAGTGAGCCAACGCACTTATTTCTAAAAGAGGTTCCTACGGGTAGACGAAGATCACCGAAATTAGACAATGAAAGGCCCAAAAAAAAATGATATGTACAACAAAATCAAGGTAAATACAAATTTTAGTAGTGAATTTCTAGCCGATCTCCTCAAAAAGGAACTTTTTCCCTAACATGTAGTCAAAAAACGAAGAGATCCTCTCTACTAAAAGTGGTCAGGCTTTTGAGGCAATGACCATTTTGTCAAAGGCGAAAGCCTTTGCGGTCATTGCCCAAAAGTGACCAGAGGTCAGACCACTTTTAGTGAGCCAACGCACGTATTTCTAAAAGAGGTTCCTACGGGTAGACGAAGATCACCGAAATTAGACAATGAAAGGTCCATATAAAGTATTGAAACATTTATGCCGATAAGTTGAGTAGATAACAAAAAAAGAGACTGGATAAAGGGAATTTAGTTATGTACTCTAAATTTAAAGTTTCAGAGAGGATTTTTGTCTATATTACTTTAGGGTTTATCATTTTGATTTTGCTTGCTGTCTTTCAGAACTGCGAATCAGGAACTATTATTATACCCTCTACTAGTACTACATCTATACCACCTGTACCCAAACCATTTCCAAGCCCGCGTGATCTCAATGATATTTCTCCTTCATCTACCCCTTATCGCCCTTCTAGCACTTACACCAACAATCCATCACCTACTATTGCCACCCACCCCTCACCTAGCCCAACACCTGCTACACCTTGCACAGCAGAAGAGACAAGACAAGGATTTAAGATGAAAAATCATCGATGTCTTCCTTCCTGTGAGTATTTTCATCAAGAAGGTATGAACGCCCCTGGCGTGACTATGGGTAAAGATACCCAATGTGAAGAAACAAGTCGTTATCATATTCTACCAATCCAACATCCTGTCCATGATGCAGAAAAATGTTGCCGTAAGTCTAGTAGAATGAATTGTCCTTCAGGCTATCAAAAGCTAACTCGCAATGATGGCACTTATTGTTTCCCTAATTGCGGAACAGCCGCTAATTATGCAGGTTATGGTGGGCTAGGTCCTGATCGCCGACGAAACACACCTGACGATCCTCACATATTGTCTGTTGGAGCTTCTTGTAGCACTTTAACTGCCAATGGACGAAGCGATTGGAGTGACTTTGAATTTTATGATCCTTATACTTTGTTGCCCGATTTGTCTAGTAGACAAGATGTATATGAAGTGATCAATCGTGGGTCAAATAATGAAAATCTTGTGTGTTGTAAAAGAGGAACACAAACCAATTTATCTGTGGATTATAGAGAAGATGGAACACATCCAGGCGAAGATGAAGCTTTGGTTTTTGATGACTAAGACTAAGCTTTCTTTTTGACAAATTAAGCATGAGAAAGGAGCTATGACCTTTATTATTGTCCTAAAATAGCTATTATTTAGAAAAAACCTTAACTTTTCCCCTTAACTTTTCCGATGATCAATGAGATCAGTCATCATAATATACAATTTTAAGATCTTTGTGTGAGGTGGGTTTAGCCTGACAAGTTAAAATATCTCCGCGAGCTATCTCTTCGTCTGTGAGAGCGTCATTATTTTCCATTATGACATCTCCGGATAAAAGTTTAGCTCTACAGGTTGTACACACTCCAGCCATACAAGAATAAGGAGCATCCAATCCTGCTTGCAGTGCTGATTCAAGAAGTGTCTCTCCTGGCTGTACTTTTACAGTCATACTTTCGTCTCCTAGGTTTACTTTCATATCAATGGGCTGAGTAATAAGCTGAGATGTTGACATTAAAATCCTTTCATATTTATTATTGTGAGTATTTCTTATTCAATCAGGAATCACAAGAGTTTTTATCAATCTATAATCAATCTCTATTTTATAGTCATAAGGCTATATTGACCTTTAGCTTTCTAATATTTTACAATATTTTTATGTCTAGTCAAAAAGCACCATCTTACACTGATGATATTTATAGTTTAAAATATCAAATACAGCAAATGCAAAAGCAGATAGATCAAAAAGATAGAGATTTAAGAACCTATAAAGAAGAAATCAAACGTTTAAATGCACAGCTCAAGCCTTTAATTCGAAATATAGAAAACCAACTCAAAGCAGCATCTCAAATACAAAAATATTTGATACCTACAGAGATTTTACAAATTTCTGGATTTGATTTTTCTACAAAATACATTTCAGGTCCTGCTTCTGGGGGGGATTACTTTGATATATTCAAGCTTAAAGACAAACACCGCTTTGCTGTTATTGTAGCTTCTTCTTCAGGCCATGCTATGGCAGCTTTATTTTTATCTGTACTCATTCAGTTATCTTCTCAAATAGAAGCTAAAAGAAACAGCTCTCCAGCAAAAGTTCTTAAATTTTTAAGTACAAAGCTATCTGAAGCAACACAGACAACTGATACATCGAGTGTATTTTTACTGATCATCAATCGTCGGACTTTAGAAATGACTTATTGTAGTGCAGGTGATTTAATGGCATGGTTTCAACCATACAATCCTCTGCAAGCTGGTGGGGATAAACTCCAAGTTTTAACACCTTCTTCTCCTTCATTGGGATTAACACAGCATAAAGATCTCTCTGAATCTAAATTGTCTCTTAATGCAAAGGATCGTATTATGATCATCACTCCAGGGATTATTTCTGCTCTAAATGCTCAAAACTATTCTATTGAGAATTTATTAGAACAAATGAAGACCAAAGAACCCCATGATTTAAGAAATGAAATCATTTATCAAGCTCAAAAACAAGGTGTCCAAAAGGATATGACAGCAGTTGTGATTGATGTCAAAAGCCGTATTTTAAAGCTAACTTGAAGTAAAATTACACATTCCAATATTTTTCAAAATGAATATTCCCTGGTTGCCTTCGAGAATGAACAGAGAATCCAAGTTTTTCTAAAATAGCCACCATATCTTGAATCATATAAGGGTTGCCACACAGCATGATATGTGTATTTTGAGGGGAGATCTGACATCCTAAACTTTGCTCAATAACTTTACTTTGCCATAAAAGCTGTACTCGCCCTACGGCTTTTTGACTTGCTTGCCACGTAGGATCAGGTCGACTCACAATAGGAAAATAAAAAAAATTCTTATTTTTTGTAGTCATTTCTATCAGTTCCGTTTCATAACCTAAGTCGTTTTTATAACGGACTCCATGCAAAAGAACCACTTTATAATCTAAGCGATCTCTTAAAATATGAGATCGAAGCATACTCACAAAAGGAGCAACACCCGTTCCTGTAGCAATCCAAATTAAATGTGTTTGATCGGGTATAGGATCAAGGGTAAAAAAACCAGCTGCTTTTTTAGCCATCCAAAGAATATCACCCTCTCTCAAATGAAACAGTCGATGAGTGAGAAGTCCTGATTTAACTTGAGTGATAAAATATTCCACGTGGTTTATTTCACTTTGTCCAGAAGCAATAGAATAAGATCGTCTTATCCAACGTTGTTTCAGAGGCTTATCCGAGCGATCTGTGATAGGTTGTAAGTCTTCTAAAAGTCCTAAAGTACCAAATTGACCAGGCTTAAATGGAGCCATAGAACCTTCTAAAAGCCTAATCTTTAAAATCATAAGATTTTTATGAATAAGCTTTTTAGAAATAATTTTTGCATTCATTTTATTTCCTTTAAAGTAATAGGGTTATTTCATTGCTAAATAGCATTGCAATTACCCTCATTAGATATATTTTGATAAGGAAAAAAACAACTAAAAAGAGTATATTCCAGCACATTCATTGGCAAAACATAAATGATTATAGAATTCATATTAAAATACAGAACACTATAATGCTCTTAAGCTGCTTTGAATACATGAGATAAAGAATGAAAAAGTTTTTCGATAGATGTCACTTCATGCACAAGAAGAAAATCTTCATGATCAATAAAACCTTCCTTCTGAATATACCTGAGGTGATTCATTAACAAATCATAAAACCCTAAATGATTTAAAATAAAGATAGGCTCTTGATGATGATCTAACTTGCTCCAAGTGAGGACCTCAAACAACTCATCTAAAGTGCCAAAACCTCCAGGTAAAATCAGAAAGGCATCAGCTAGATCATACATTTTTTCTTTTCTTTCATGCATGGTATTGACAGAAATAAGCTCTGTAAGACCTGTATGAACTTTTTCTTTCCCAAGCATTTTTTGAGGAAACACACCATAGGCGTGACCGCCATGTTCTAAAACAGAATCAGCGACAGCTGTCATAATGCCTTCACAGGCTCCTCCATAGACAAGATCCCATGAATATTCGACTAACTTCTTCCCAAGCGATTTGCCCAAATCAATATAATCTTGTGTGGGAGAACGCATCCCACAGAAAACACAAAGTTTTTTATTCATAATTTCACCTCTATCACTTCTATACTTCTATCACTTCTATACTTCTATAACAAGTATTTTACAAGTTTGAAACATCAAAATCAATGAAAATATCCATTTCATTTGACTTTTATACAGTTTAAAGTTACTTTAAAATTTTTTTATGTTTCAATCAGACTGGGATTAGACAATAATAGATGTGTAAGAAGGAAGTACCATGTTCATCACCTTACTTTTGAAGTCTTTTAGGCTCAAAGCATTATTATTCATATTTATCTTTTGTTTTCCAAGCCTTGCTCATACTAACTCCATGGATGTGATCCTCTATGGAGGTATGAAGCGATTTAATGGAACAAAAATCAGTGAACCTAGCTTAGGTCCTTACAAGGCTAGTTTTGAAAATCATGCTTGGATTTTTGGTATGGATGCTGTTTATAAATTTCCCATTCGTTTAAATATAGGCATAAGGTACCAACACCTTATATCTTCAGGTATGTACAAGCACACTATAGAGGAATCTCAAACACAAGAAGATATTGAAAAGCTACAACCTTTTTATTTTAATTTTGATCGTATTTCTTTTTTAACTAGCTACCAGTTTATTTCTCGTCCTGCTCCTGCAGGATTTTTTTTAGGACTTTTGTTGGCTATAGATATTTGGCACTATATGAAATTTGACATGCCTGAAACAAACGATATGCCTTTTGATAAAAAACTAACCCATCAACAATGGTTATGGGAAAAGATCACAGGTCAAGCTGGATTAGAACTTGGTTTGAGATGGACTCATTTATTTATAAAGACAGAGGTGGGGTATATTTTATCATCTTTTGATAATTTAATTTGTCAATCTAATACGAAGCAATGCGATAGCCATACATCAGAAGATATTTTTTCTTTAAGCTCTTTTTACGGTATTATAGGTATAGGTTATTCTTTCTAATTTGATTTTCTTTACCATCATATCATTGAAAGCCTTTTTTAAATTCATCACAAAGTGTTGAAATAACTAAGATAAGCCGACTTTTTTGTTTTTAGAGAATCATATATTTTAGAAATTATGCAGTATCCATATCTTCATTTTCATCTTCATCATCTTCATCTTCATCTTTAGAGAGATCAAATTTCTTATAAGAATAATAATAATCCAACTGGGTGGGTGTAACCATTTTTATAGAAGCTCTTGATGTCAATACTTCTATTACAGTCCCCCTCATCATATCAAAGGCCATCATAGACATGAGTGCATTTTCACTTTTTTTAAGAGCTTTAATGCGCTTAAGTAAGTCTTCATCTTCTAATTCTGACATTCTTTTCCTTACCTCTTGAGCTATGGGCAGAAAAATACCCCATTTTTTTGCAAGTGACTTAATCAAGAATATTTCAGCAATCGAACGACGAGTATGCAAATCAAAAAGCTTACTATCGCTCTCAGCAAGTTCCTTTTTATGTTTTAGAATAATCTGTTTTTGTTCCTCAAAAGTATCTGGCGAAATATAAAGAGGATTTTGTCTGATCAGTTCTGCCATAATGTTTTTTTGCAAAAGCCGGTCAATGCGTTCTTGTTCTAACTTTTTACTTTTCTTTTCTGCTTCCTTTTGCATATCCACTAAAGAAGAAAAACCTGCCTTTTGAGCTAATTGATCATCTAATGGGGGTAATATCTTTTTACATATCTGTCGCAGAGAAACTCCAAATTTTATATGTTTATCATCATCATTCCTTTTCCTTTTATTAGGCCACGTGACAGTAATAACTTTCTTTTCACCAATTTGCATATCAGCAATATTCATTTCAAGTTGGTGAAAAACATAAGGATTACCAAGATAAGCACCATCCATAAGTTCTAAAGTCTTAGGCGTAGGCCTTAATTGAACTTGAGGAATTTCTGTATGTTGCTTGGCATGATTGTTTAAAATATTACTTGAATCAGCAACAACAACATCAAATATAAGATTTTCTATCTCATTGATCTTTGTCTTAGGATCATAACAATCAATATAAATGGTATCACTAATTTGTACTTGTTTGCGATCATCTATGGGTACAAGTTTCATAAAATTTTCTCTATATTTTTCAATAATGTGATGTACACCAATAGCCACATTATTTTTATTGAAATTTTCTTTTGAAATGTCTAAGTCTATAACAAATTCACCTTTTTCCAGACGAATAGAGTCATCTTCTTTGCTTTGCTGATCATTATTTTCTTCATTTTTATCCTCACCATCTTGATCACTTTCGTCATCCTCCTTAGCATAGCCATGAAGCCTCACTTCAAATATGAGGGATTTATCTTCTGACATTTGCTTAATATCGACACGGCTAGGTGCTGATGTTAAAGAAATTTTATGAGCATCGATCATCTTAGCAAGATACTTTTTGACTAAAAAATCCGTCGCAGCATCCCGTGCTTCTTTTCGATACAATTGTTTGATTAAGGCTAGAGGAACTTTACCTTTACGAAAACCCTTTGCAGAGGATGTTTGTTGAAGTTTTTTATATTGATTATCAAATTCTCTCTGAACAACATCGGCTGCCACTTCTACAAAACAAGAATACTCTGTATCCGAGATCTTTTTAAGCTTAGACCTTGTAACATTAACTTCTACATCCATAAAACCTCTTAAAAAGCATTAAATCAAGAAGGCTATTCATTGAAAATCAAAATTTACTCAATAAATACAACAAAATAGGCACTTTATTATGCCTATTTTGCTTTTATGTCACTGTTTAAGACTATGCTGCTGCTAGTGGAGTATTAAGAGTTCCGCACTTCACAGATGTCAAAGTGAGTAACCTTTGCATAGCACCAAGTACATTGTTTGTAGTTTGCTGTGCCATTTGCGACCCAGAATTAAATAATTGTTCCATTTTAGCAAGAATTTGATTTTTAGCATCTGTATAAGTTCGAGTACCTGGAGTTACAGCTAAGAAAATTCTTAATAAATTATTAACAGCAGGGTTTTTAGAAACATCCCATTTAGTCACACATTCTGAAGCTTTAGGACCTGGAATCATAAGATTATTTTCCAGCAAGCCACTGACACGAGATATTGCTGAAGGGATCAAACGAGCCATTTGAGTATCTCTTGTCTGTGTAGCTCTATTTGAAAGAGCTATTCTTAGATTTCCTATTGCCGCCGTAAAACGCCCCTTCATCTTTGCACTGAGACGTTCTACAGGAACTACATCTGTATTGGTCACAAGAGGTGTTGCCACATCTCTTACTGAAATGCCATTAGCATTTATTGATTGAGAGAAGCGATTAAGTAATTCTGGCCGGCTCAACTCCTCAGTGATTGTTCTTTCAATAAGCTCTGGTGTAAAACTCTGTGAATTTTCAATGCGAGTGTTGAGCGTATTTAAAGCATTTATAAAAACTTCCGCTTGACTTACAAATCGAGGATTTTGTGAAGTCTTTAATCCATTAACAACTGCTGTAAAGTGATTAAGCTTTGCCTGCCCTGTTGCACTTTCAAATTGAGTGACAAGAGCCTCTAATCCTGCAGCATTTCTAGCTGTGTTGAGAATAGCACGAGCAGCAGAAGAGTCGAGATAGCTTTCACTATGAACACCTCTTCCTTTTGTTAATTCATCTGTTTTTTGCAAAGTATTCCTGGCACTATTCACAGCCTTCCGGGCTACTGTACCAATCCCCTTGTTAGCAATTCCATTGTTCATATTGATTCCTAAAACCAAAGTACTGACTAAACATGTAGTAAAAATATAAAACCTCATAACAAAATCTCCTTTTATTCTAAATAGCTAATTGTTGTTATTACTTATATCATAATTTATCATAATTTAAGATAAATTAAACTTACAAAACTCTTTTAAGCAAAATCTTTAAATAAATCAAGAAAAAAATACAATTTTATAACTCTCTCGATTTGACTTCAAAAATTTTAGCTCAAACTTAACTGTCCTTTCATATAACATTCTGCACATACAAAGTCAATACAAAATCAATATTTTTTAGAGATTTCAACCAAACATACTCTAAATACCTTATTTTTATATAAAAATTACAATTAACCCACTGCGTCATGGCCCTTTCTAGCCATTTTTGATGAGTTTTCATAAAAATCTACATTCAGTCAGGCCTTGAGTATGTTTATTGTTTTAGGGGAAAATACTTAGAAAAATCAGCTACATCCTAGCGATGTTCAAGCAAGGTTCAATAAGATTCAAGATTATTGACGCAGGGTATTGACTTAAAGCCAAAGCTATGGTATAAACTTAACTTTTAAGTCAAATAAGTCAAAAAAAGCAAAAAAAGAGCAAAAGGTTGTATTTTATGAGGTTATTTCAACTTAAACGCTATTTAATTATTTTAATTTGTCTTTCCTTAGGATTGACAAGTCCTGCTTTATCTCAGGAGGTTTCACTAACAATCAGTGAAGGAACTCCCAATGAGGTCAATGAAGCAATACAGCCAGAAGATTCTCTCATAACAGAAATTAATACTCAAATCGATGAATTAAAAGAAGATGTAAGACGACATGCTCAAGCAGCTTGTTGTACAGGTGTTCCTGGAGTTGAACTTGATTATACAAATTTAGATAACATTAACTTACTGACCATCAGGTATATCAATCTCAAAAAAATAATTCAAGATTATAATTATATAAATGAAAATCCAGATAGGGAAAATATCACAAAGATCATCTGGGTTGCAGTGATGTTGACTATTGCCTTTCAAATTATTACAGCACAAATGTACTTAGGACAACCTTTAAATGAAATAGACCTGTCTTTTTCTACATTTTCTTTATTAAAAGATGGATTAGTGGAAGTAATAGAACAATATAATAATCTGCCAATAGAGGGGAGATCAGGTATATTATTCTATCAAGAAGATCAAACTCATTTGCATATTCAGATACATCCCTCAGGATTGCAACAAATACAAATGGCTATTGAAATAGCACAAGATTCTAATAAAGCTTTAACTCAGTTGATATTTTATCCTATTTTACAAAATTACTATAGTAGCATATTAAAAACACAAACTTTGAGAGGAATTGAAGAGATCACCTATCCTGATGTTAGGCATCTGATTGAAGATGGATATTTTTCATTTCATTTAAGTGAAGATGTTTGGAAAGAAATCCATAAAAAAAATATAGAAGAAAGATTTGAACAATCTCCACAATTTAAAGCCTTCAATGAGAAAGCGGAAGCCAGAGTAGCAAGATTTCAAACTATAATGAAAGATATAGAAGAAAGCTTTCAAACAGCGATTTTAAATGCTTTTCAAGAAGAGTTTTACATGAACAGTATGAACAGTGATGAACCTTCTGCTAAGCCTGCCACAGAAATAGCACATCTTAATTTTTTTATTAAGAAAGATTGGTTAAATATGACTCTTACTCCAGAACATCGCAATTGGATTTTACGGGTCATACCTCAAGGCATTCAAGATCTAGGAGGCATAACTTTTAATTCTTTGCACTTAGAGGAGTTTAAAAGTTTTGATGATAATGATATGAAGGCTATACTGGAAATTGGATCTAATGATCATTTTGTGGCTATATGTTCAAACAATATTAATGACGATTGTAGACGTGTTTTTGCTTCAGTCTTTCTTTCAGCTAAATTATTTGCCATCAGACAGCATATATGTTCAGCCTATCTTAGTGTTGCTCCTAACTTCACTCATCTTTCAGAAGAAGAAAAAATCCAATTGGGAATTATAGACCATAATTGCAAAGACAATCAATATCATACAGACGCTTTAGATAATACATCAGAAAATATCATTTCTTCTCATTATTTCAATCGTCATCTTACCTCAGACTTTTTTTCAGAAAGTGAAAAAGAATCCATAGAAGAAGTTATAAACATGGATGAAACAAAAGTAAATTGTGAAAACACTTTGTCGATAACCTTTATTATCAATTGTATTCAAGAAGATTTACTTCAAACACGTTTAGAAAATTCAGCTTTAATAGATAGCTGGATTGAAAAAGCACTCACAGCATATCAACAAAGACCTGAACAATCTTATACCATAGAAGATCTAGAGGCAGAAGGGGAACAGTTCAAAGTTCAAATACTTGAAGAATATAACCAATTATTAGAGCTTCAAGCACCAGCTTATGCTGCTCAAAATGCACACAATGAATATATGGATAAAGTCATACAAGATGTCATAGAAATTGTTAATTTAGATGCCACTATTGAACATCAACCACCTATTCCAGTGTCTCTCTATGGAACGATCAAACTGCAAAAAGATTTTGAACTCTATCAAGAATCAGAAGTGATTATGTACGATGTTTTACGTAATACTCAAGGATCAGAAAGTTACTTTAATGCAAGAGCAAAATTTAATGCTCAATTAAAAAACCAAGTCACTTCTCTAACAAATGTTGATGATATCTATCACACAAATGATCGTATTTTTATTGATCCAGACAAAGTAAGGGTAGCTTTAAATCAACCACTATCAGAATCAATAGCCCTACAGTCAAGATGGGGGCAAGAGGCTTATCAACAAACTATTGCACATCAAAGGCAAGTCTTAGAAAATCTTGTAAATATAGGGCAGGATATGGGATTTTTTAAAGTTCCTTCTCATTTAGAGAGCCTGTCAAAAGAACACAAGAGTCAGTATATACCTTCAGTAAGGGATATTTTATCTCATTTGCAACCTCCGCAAGGCTTTTGGAATTCTATAGTTGATTGGTGGCAATCAGATTGGTTTCCTTGGTACTTGCAACAATATACAGAAAATCAAAAAAAAGAAATACTAAATAATCATCGTATTTTGCAAAAGCACTACGGGTCAGAAGAAGAAGATCGCCTCTTTTTTGAAGTCATTGCAGAGGAATGTAAAAATGACTTTTTTATTGACCAATATCAATATCAAGACCAGCATTGCAATAGAGAAAAAGTCTCTGGTCTTATAGTGGAAGCTTTAGCAACATTTGAAACAGAAATTACAGAGCAGTTTCATAATCTTATAGACTCATCTGACCCAGAGTCTCATCTTGAAAAGGCTCTTAATTTTATTTCTGGCGATAACCACATAACAGCAGTACTTTCTCAAGAACCTTACAATGCATCTTTTGATTTTCATGCAGACAGATTACGTGATCTCAGAACACCTACAAAAAAAGAAGAGCTATTACTTAATCTTAGTATCATTTCAGAAAGACTTTCTCTTTTATTTCTATTGAGTATTGCTGGAGGTGGCTTGTCATTTGTTGGCAAACGATTCATCAATATGCCAGCATTAACTTCAACCATTCGATATTTTCAAGCTACAGAAGTGATACCTAATTGGTTCTTTTCAGGGTTAATGGGGTTATGGGTTTCCAATATGGGCTTGGATATGTACCACCATTACTCTGAAACAAAACCTCAATCTGAATCTATGCAACAGCTTTACTTTGCCAATGTAGAACATAACATATTTGTTGATGAAGCTCTTTGGGCTATAAGTCAGGACAGGTTAGCAGAGGGAGGAACGCAAATGTGGATTAATGTGGCTATAATGGCTAGTCTTGTTACTATACCAGGTTTAAGAAAACTTTTTGAAAGTCGGATTTCAACAAAATTTGAAAAGATAAGAGGTCATGTCAGATACCTAGGAGAGAATCCCAACGAATTTAATTGGCGTCAATTAGATGACCTTGAAGCGTTTGTAGCAAAAAAAAATCGGACAGTTGATGATGTTAATATTATTCAAGAACTCTCTACTTTTTACCAAAAGCATAAGGTGTATGCCGAAAGAATAATAGCAACTCGAAGATCTATGGGATTAACGCGAGGGAATCAAAATGATCCGACTAATGCTTGGATGAAAAACATAACTGGCATGCGTAACGAGAACTCAAGTAGCAAACCACTCGAAGAGATCGCTAACCGCATGAAAACATCATTAGATCAAGAACTCCCCTATATTTTTAGAAAAAAAGATCCAGATCTTTTAGCAAAGGCCCTTTTTGAGGCATTGTATAAATAAACTATGTGAAAGGAGATATAATTATGAATGTATTGAAGTTTTTTTTATGGTTATTTTTAAGTTTAACTTCTATTGATTTTGTTTTAGGGCAGGAGCAAGGTGCTTCAGATCTAAATGTGGAATCTACTCATTTAACTGTAGAGCAAGAGTTCAATGGTTTTTTAAATGACTTGCCTACTATAGTTAGAAGTCAATCATCTCAAGAAGCCTCCGAAGGTTCTGTTCCAAGAGGATCAATAGATCAATCAATAAGAAACAACATGATCAACAGCGTAGCTAATAAAGTATGGAATATTTCTGATTCACAATATAACAGATTAGTTATAGATGCTCTCCATGCTTATATAGATCCTTCTATTTTAGATCCAGATCCTTCTGTGCATTTTCCTATTAAAAAAGTTTTAATAGATTTCTTTATGGTATTAGGCAACAAATATGAGGAAGAAAAGCTTGCAGAAACAATGCGATGGGGTCACACATTCGCAAACAGTGCCTACCTCACATTTGCAGTACATGGTCTCGTGAAGGTCTTTTTTGCAATGCGTTTGAGAGGCGTAATAAAGCTAGGAGGAGGAAAATTTAAAAATTTTATACCTACAAGATTCCATGAATATTTACTTCTTTTAGGAGTACCAACCGCTGTTACAGTTGGTAGAGAACTTTATCATAGTTTTATAAATGGTCCAAGGATGAATTCTCTCATATTAATGGATCATACTTTCAGAACAGAGATGCGGTATTTATCAACAACTGCTTGTGCTTTTTTAAGTCAAGAAGTTCAAAAACATGCAAACTTTTATAGTGATCCTAATAATTCAAGGGCAATAGCAAATTTGCAAGAAAGTTATGAAAAACTCGATAACATGTATAAATTGATGAATGAAAACCTTCCTAGATTTCACACAACTCAGGAATTTATATCAGATGCATTAAATCAAAGTATGCAGGAAGAACTAGCTCGCTTAGATCCAGATCTAGATCAGGAAGATATACAAGAGATAAAACTCCAGTTATATCTGAGTATTCAAGACCAAAAAAGTCAGATAAGAGATTTTTCAGAACAGCACCTAGGACTACAGCAGTTTCCAAACGGAGTACCTTCCATTTGTAGAAAATCCAATGGAAACATGGGAATCACAAAAGAACACTTAGATGAAATAAAAAATTATTTATCGAGCTTTCAAGGAAGTTCTATTTTACAGCAAACCTCGCCTAATCTTTAATATAGATAACCTTATGAAGATTGTAAAGATAAACTATGTAAAGATAAACTATGTAAAAAGAGATATAATTATGAATGTATTGAAGTTTTTTTCATGGTTATTTTTAAGTTTACTTTCTATTGATTTTGTTTTAGGTCAAGAGCAAAGTGCTTCTGGTCTAAACATGGAATCTACTCATTTAACTTTAGAGCAAGAATTCAATGGGTTTTTAAGTGACCTACCTACTATAGCTAGAGATCAATGGCATCCTCCATCTCAAGAAACCTCTGCAAGTTCTACGACAGAAGAATCAACAGATCAATTAATAAGAAACAACATGATCAACAGCGTAGTTAATAAAATATGGAATAGTACTAGTTCTGATCTACAATACAACAGATTAATTATAGATGCCCTCAATTCTTATATATATCCTTCTACTTTAGATCCAGATCCTTCTGTGCATTTTCCTATTAAAAAAATCTTAATAGATTTTTTCATGGTTTTAGGCAACAAATACAAGGAAGAAACCCTTCCAGAAAAAAAGCAATGGGGTTACGAACAAGTAAAGGATCACATCATATCAGCAGTAGTTTTTACTTTATTAGAGAGTGTGGCTGGACAATTAAATCCTCTCATATTAATCAATCATACTTTCATTGTAGAGATGCATAATTTAGCAACAAATGCTTGTGTTTTAAGTCAAGAAGTTCAAAACAATAAAGTCTATCGTAATCATTCCATAAAGTATCTGCAAAAAAGTTATGAAAAACTCAGCAACATGTATGAATTGATAAATGAAAATCTTCCTAGATTTCAAGCAACTCAAGAATTTATATCAAATAGATTAATTCAAAATAGGCAAGAAAAATTAACTTACTTATATCCAAATCAAGAAGATATACAAGAGATAAAACTCCAGTTATATCTCCATACTCAAGAAAGATTACGTAAGATAAGAGATTTTTTAGGACAATACCTAGGACTACAGCGGGTTCAAGATGAAGTACCTCATATTTGTAGAGGAATACATAGAAACATGGAAACCACAACAAGATACTTATCAGAAATAGAAAATTATTTATTAAGCTTTCAAAAAGATTCCATTTTACAGCAACCCTATCCTAACCCTATCCTAACCCTAACCCTTAATAAAAACCATCTTAGTCGTTCAAGAAATATTTTGCTTGAACTGGCTGATATGCAAAAGTTCTTCATAGATGCACTGCCATTTTATTTCTTGTAGCTTTATAATTAAGCGATGATGAGGAGTTATTTGGTATTTTTCTTTTTGTTGCATGGCAAGGGTGACAACTTTTTCTCTTGATAAAGGTGTTTTATCTGTAAAAGTGAGTGATAAATTTTTACGGCCTGCTTTCAGATCACAAATACCCAGTTGCTTACATAAAGATCGTATCACCATCACGCCAAATAAATTTAAAACAGGATCAGGAGGTTCTCCAAATTGATCTCGTATGTCTTCTTCAATCAGATCTATCTCTTCCATACTTTTAATTTTAGAAAGTTTTCGATAAAAAGCTAAACGTACTCTTATATCAGGCATATATTCACTAGGAATTAAGGCAGGTATAGGAATATGAATCTCTGGTTCAAGTTGCATTAAAGAAGGTTCTTCCCCTTTCACAGAAGCCATAGCCTCCTCTAAAAGTTCTAAGTACAAATCATAGCCCACCGCTTCAACATGTCCTGATTGAGCTTCTCCTAATAAATTCCCTGCCCCTCTCAGCTCTAAATCATAATGAGCAATTTGAAGTCCGCTCCCTAAATCAGAATGTTCTTGTAAAGTTTTAAGTCTTTCCTGTGCTATAGGTTCAATCTTTCCAGATTCTGGCAATAAAAGATAACAATAAGCTCTCTTATTTGAACGACCTATTCGCCCGCGTAGCTGGTATAGTTGTGAAAGTCCAAATTGATCAGCCCTGTTGATCATCATAGTGTTAGCTTGCGGAATATCTATACCGGATTCAATAATTGTTGTACACAAAAGCAAATCAAACTTCTGATGTAAAAAATCTAACATAATTTTTTCAAGGTCTCTTTCTAAAATGCGTCCATGCCCTACTTTAATTTTCACGTTGGGTAAAAGTTTTTGAAGTTTGTCTCTTTCTTTATAAATAGATTCTATATGATTATGGACATAAAATATCTGCCCTCCTCTTTGAATTTCTGACAGAATGGCTTTTTTGATCATTTCTGCTTCAAACTGACAAATAAAAGTCCTAGAAGGAAGGCGATCTCGAGGGGCTGTATTAATTAAACTCAAATCTCTTAAGCCAGTTAAACTCATATTTAATGTGCGTGGAATCGGCGTTGCAGATAAGGTAAGAGTGTCTACACCCATCTTAAGCTGTCGGAGCTTTTCTTTTTGAGAAACTCCAAATCTCTGCTCTTCATCAATAATCAATAGCCCTAATTTTTTTGGCTTTACATTACGGCTAAGGAGCTTATGGGTACCTATCAAGATATTAACCTTATTATTTTCTAAATCTTCTAAAATTTGTTTTGCTTCTTTTAGAGGAGTAAAACGGCTTAAGCTTTTAATAGTGATGGGCCACCTTTTAAATCGATGTTGAAAATTTTCATAATGTTGAAAGCATAAAATAGTCGTTGGTACAAGAATGAGACATTGTTTTTTGTTGGTCACACAGTGGAAAGTAGCCCTCATAGCTACTTCTGTTTTACCAAACCCTACATCACCACAAATCAATCTATCCATAGGTTTTGAGTTTGTCATATCAGCTATCACATCGGATATAGCCTTGAGCTGATCGGTTGTTTCTTGGTATGGGAAATAAGCTTCAAACTCTTTAAATGAAGATTTTGGTTCTGGTAAAGGGTCTTTGGTGTATTGAGATCTTTTAGCATAAAGCTGTAAGAGGTCATTGGCAATATCTCTTAAATGAGCTTTCACCTTGACAGTCACTTGTTTCCACCGATTACCTCCTAGTGCATCTAATATATTAGGTCCAGAATATTTTTGGATTTGATTAATCTTATAAACAGGTAGATACAGTTTATTATTGTCTCTATATTTGATTTGTAAAAATTCAGCATCAATGCCTTGAATGTTCATGACATGAAGACCTTCATAAATTCCTACGCCGTGGTCAATATGCACAATCTTATGACCAGTATGTAGCTCTGCAAATGAAAAATGTGACCCTTGGAGAGCAGGTTGCTTACTAAAATGAGAGTGAGATGTTTTTTTCTTACCAAAAAAATCTTCTTCTCTTAAAAGAATAAATTTTTCATCAGGAAATATTAAACTTTCACTGACTGGATGAGGTATAATCCAAAGGGTTTGAGGTGGGATGGGATCATCTTTATCCATGCTCTCTGTAATTAAATGAGTACCTTCTTTAGTATGAAAGCTCTCAATAAATTGATAAATCCAGTGAGGTTTATTTTCTATAATTTGAGGTTTTGTTTCTTGAGTGTGTAGAAAACTTTGCAGTCTTTGAGCTTGTGTCATGGTATGTGTAGATATAATGATATAATAATTTTCTTTTAGCCATTGTTTTATTTTATCGGATGCTTTTTCAAAGGCTACAGATGGCTCTTTGAATAATTTAGGTACAGGTGAAGTTTTAATGGCAATATCAAACTTTACAGATTGCAAAGTTTGAGGGTCTGTGGGTCTCAAGTTAGAAACTTCAAAGTATTTTTTGGCTAGTTCAAAGTTAATATCAGAAAACTGTGCATAAAGATTATGGTCAAGGGTACCAGGGGTGATGTGTTCTTTTTGAAAGTCTTTTGTCTCATTTATTTTGTTTTGAATGAGAGTTATTTGTTTGGAAATCTCTATGGGATTGATTTTCCAAAAGGCAAAATGATCTTGGAAATAATCAATAGGTTGGTTTAATTGAGGGTAATAATACCACAACAGGTAATCTATGCCGTGGAAGTATTTTTCCACAGCTACCTCGTGTAAAAGTGTCTTGGCTTGATTAATTAAGTGGTTTGCTTTCAGTGTGGATTTGATTTTTCTGCTAGCAAAATTTCTGTTTTCAGTGGAAATCAAAATTTCTCTGCAAGGGATCATATCGGCTTTTAAAATAGGCGAGATGGATCGCTGTGTTTTAGGATCAAATAAGCGAAGTGATTCAATATATTTACCAAAAAGCTCTATGCGGATAGGAGCATGACAAGATGGGGAAAAAACATCAATGATACCTCCTCTGATAGCATAATGTCCAATGTCTTCCACCATTGGAGTAGCAAAGTATCCCATGCGGGATAATTTTTTTTCAAGGTCTTGTGGAATTTGTATGTTTTTTTCTAAGTGAAGACAATGAGAAGAAAATATATCTAGAGGAAGTGTCTTTTGCAAGAAAGATTCTGCTGTAGCTAGATAAATGCCGTTATCTTTTTTAAAAGCATGGTAGAGCCATCTTAATCTTTGAGCTATGACTTGTGAGTTAGGATACAAGCCTGATTCTGGACCTACATCAAAAGCTGGGAGAGAAAAAATGTTTTTATTGGAAAAACCAAAAAAAGTTAAATCTGTAATGATGTGTTTAATATCTTTAGAGGTTGGAAGTAAAATAAGGTGAGGGTGTTTGACTTGATGGAGAAGAGAGAGAAGCTTAGCAGTAGCTACTGTAGAGTTTGTTCTTGAGATAAAGATATTTTTGTCTTTTGCTTGGTATGCTTTTAAAAGGGTAGATTGTATTGTTTCCCTCAAAATAAACCACTCCTAGAGGTGGCTACCGCCATCCACTGTCAATACAGAACCTGTCACCCACCTAGCCTGCATTAAATAATCAACCGCTTCTACAATATCTTGTGTTTCTCCCATACGACCTAAAGGAGAAATCGCATGACCTCGTTTGATCTGAGCTTGAGAGATAGCATCTGTTTTTTCATAAAAACTATGTATAGGTGTGTAGATTAAACCTGGATTAATGGCATTGACGCAAATATGATGTTCTGCCCATTCAATAGCTAAAGACCTTGTCCAGTTATTCATAGCAGCTTTTGAAGCAGAATAAATGGCAGTGCTATTGACAGGGTTTTTAGCTAAGCTAGAAGATATATTGATCACACTTGCTGTCTTTGATCTCTTAAGTAGATGAAAAGCTTTTTGTGTGATGCGAAAAGCACCAAAAAGATTGGTTTGAAATTGCATGGACCAGCTTTCTTCAGTGGAGTCTAAAAAACATTCTCTTTGAATACGCCCTGCGTTGTTGATGAGCAGATCAAGTGTGTTGGTCCATTCTTGTAGCTTTGTAAAAGCTTCTTGTACATCAAGAGCTTTTGCAATATCTGTGACTAGAAGTAAATATGGTTGTGTGAAATCAGAAGCAACAGCTTGGAGTTTCTCTTGGCTACGTCCTAATGCAATGACTCGATAACCTTGATGATCTAGGTGTTTGGCAACATCTGCTCCAATGCCAGAGCTAGCACCTGTCACAAGTGCTGTTTTTTGTAAGGTGTTCAAATCAACCTCCTGTGCTGGTTTATTTGTGATTTTTAAAGGATTCCACTGTTAAGGTAGGTCACTTCAAATTTTATTTAAAGGATTTTTTCTTTATGTCTAAGTAGCTCAACAAGCTTCTGAGCTTGTTGAGCAGGTTCACCTTCTATCATCTGCACAGGAGGACTCTCTGGTGGAAGCTTAAAATCAGTGTATTGATTTTCATTTATGTCTACTCCTATATCTTCAAGAGTTATTTCTGTTAAGGGTTTTCTTTTAGCTTTCATAATCCCTGGCAATGTTGCATAGCGAGGAGTATTCAGTCCTTTATTCACGCCTATAAGAACAGGTAGTTGTACTTCTACGACTTCTTTTGCTCCTGATTCAATATCTCGATAAGCTATCACACTTTCTTTTTGGTATTCCAATTGCGATACAACAGATACATGAGGAATCTTTAAAAGCCCTGCTAACATAGGTCCTACAGATGATTGATTATCATCAATTGCCGACCTACCTACAAAAATCAAATCAAAAGGGCCTGTTTTTTGAATACACTTAAATAATATTTTAGCTACTGTTAAATTTTCTATTAGACCATGATAGTCCTTATCGGCAGAATCAATGCAAATAGCTTGATTGATACCCATAGCCAATGCAGTCTTCAAAGCATCGGAGGTTCTTGCTTTTGGACCAAAACAAATAGCAGTTGTGGTATTTTCAGAGTTTTGAGATTGGATTTTAATGGCTTCTTCAATGCCATATTCATCATAAGGATTGATGATCCATTTAATGTTACGAAAATCTATGGCATTTTGAGAATGACCCTCTGCATTTAATTTAATTTTTGTTTCTGTATCAGGAACTTGTTTAATACATACTGCAACTTTCATAATATCCCTTAATATTTCGCTTCTTCGTTTTGTATTTGATCGGTTTGATTAGTTTGATCAGTTTGATTTGCTTGATCGGTTTGATCGGCTTGTGGATTGTTAGAATCATGGTTTTCTGACTGGTTTTTTGGCTCTTCTGGAGTTTGGTCTGGAGTTTGGTTTTGATGAGTTTTAACTGCTGTGCTTTTATGTTGGGGCTTTTCTGTTATTTGTCTTTCAACAGAGATCACAAGATGAGTTTTCATTTTTTCCCCTAGTGATACAGCAACATTATGTTGTCCAAGAGTTTTAATGGGGGTTTCTATAGAAATGTGCTTGCGATCAATGAAAAGCCCTTTTTTCTCTAAGGCAGAGGCAATATGAGCATTGGTGACAGTTCCAAAAAGCCTTTCTGATTTGCCTGTAGGAGCATGGATCACAAGATGAGCTTGTGCAATATCTTCTAATAATTTGTGTTGGCCTTTGAGGAGCTTTTTTTCTCGAATGCGGGCAGCTTCCATTAGATGGTTTAATTCTTTGATGCGTTTTTCAGTGGCTTCTTGTGCTAATTTGCGTGGGATGAGGTAGTTCCTTGCAAAGCCATTTTTGACTTTAACAATTTGTCCTGCCTTCCCTACATGTTGCACATCTGCTTTTAGAATCACTTTCATAAGATGTATCCTTTTTTAATTAGTCTTCTTTGCTGTGTGAATGGCTTAATTTTTGTTGTGTTTCTCTTTCTTTTTTACGGTCTAGACGTTTGCGTTCTCTTTCTCTTTCTTTTAAAGCAGTAGCTTCTAGTTGCAATCGGTAGCGTTCTAAATGTTTTTCTAAAGGCACTTTGTCTTCTAAACGGCTATGTAAAAATTTTAATACAGAGCTATTTATTCGCAGTAGCCTTTCTAACTCTACAATCACATTTCCGCTAGCGTAAAAACTATAATGAAAGAAAATAGCCATTGAAATATTTTTAATAGGATTGGCAATTGGACGCTTCCCCCAAGTGTCACAATGGTGTAATTTCCCTTTATGTTCTTCAATGACCTTTTTGTTTTGTTTAAAAAGTGCTTTTTGGTCTTCTAAACTAGTGTCTGGATGAACGACTAAGACACCTTCATAACAACGTTGTCTTGTTTCCACAAAAATCTCCTTATTTGTTTAGTGTATTATGGATATATTATATTTTTATATGTTATATGAAGTTTTTATATGAGTTTAGGATTTTAGGCAAGTATTTATTTTTTTTAATTTTCCTGTTTTCGCTAGGTTCTTGTTTTTGCCCTTCTCTTGCCCTTGCATTGGCAATAAATCTTTATTGTATCTTTGATTTTAAGGTCAAAAACATAAAGAAGCTACAAAAATGCCTTAATTTTTGTCAAATATGGGATAGAGCTGTTTATTTTGGTTATGGGTGAGATTTCCATTGCTTTTTTAAAATATTTTTTCACTAAAAATAAACCAGCCTCTGGCTGTTTTTGGGCATTGCTCTGACAGCTTACGCTGTCTAAAAAGAGCAATGCCTCAAAAATCCGTTTATTTTTAGTAAAGAGGATCTCTTCGTTTTTTGACTACATGTTAAGGAAAAAGTTCATTTAGATGCCGGGTTGCCGGATCCCAGATCCTGGATAAATACCATGTTAAGGAAAAATTTCTTTTATTGCCTCAAGAGCAAGCAGTTTGCGAATAAAACTCTTTTTCCTTAACATTTCACTCAAAATGCATCATGCCTCTGGCTACTTTTGAGGGTTAGCCTTTGGTCGACGGTGATAGCCAAAAGGTGTAAAATAGGACTTTTTCCTTAACATGGAGTTAAGGGACGAAGGGATCCTCCCTACTAAAAGTGGTCAAGCTTTCTAGGCAATGACCATTTTGCCAATGGCGAAAGCCATTGCGGTCATTGCCAGAAAGTAGCCAGAGGCTAGACCACTTTTAGTGAGCCATTGCCCAAAAACAGCCAGAGGCTAGTTCAATTTTAGGGAAACAGTTCAAGAGGGAGAGTAATAATGAAAGTTGTGCCTTTGTTTTCTTCTGATGTAACTGTGATCTGGCCTCCATGTTTCTGCACTAGATTATAAGAGATACTCAGTCCTAAGCCTGTCCCTTGACCAACTGCTTTTGTGGTAAAGAAAGGATCAAAGACATGGTGAATGTGATCTGATGGAATCCCTCGACCGTTATCTTCAATGGTAATTTTGACCTGCTGATCATGCTTTGTAGCTACAATTTTGATATGACCTTTATCTTCAATAGCATGAGCAGCATTGGAAATAATATTCATCAGTACTTGATTGATCTGACCTGCATTGCATTGGATTTTAAGAGAATCCTCTATATCTAAATCTACTTGGATTCTAGTTTTGATTTCACCTGATAAAAGCTCTAATGTATTCTGTATGTTTTCTTTTAAATGATAATCCTGCAACGTACTGTCATCTATGCGAGAAAAACTACGCAAAGAAACTACAATATCCATAACCCTCTTTGACCCGTCTTGACAAGATTTAATGAGCTTAGGTAAGTCTTTCACAAGGTAATCATAATCTATATCTTCTTTAAATTTTTCCACCTTTTGAGGATTATTTTGCATTAGCTGAATAAGTTGAATAAGATTTTTTGAATAGGCTTCCAGATGGGCCATATTAGAATCAATAAAACCAATAGGATTATTGAGTTCATGGGCAACTCCTGCCACTAGCTGACCTAAACTGACCATTTTAGCTGAATGTACAAGCTGTGCTTGTGTTTCTTGTAGCTCTTTATTGGCTTTTTCTAATTGCTGGTTAGCTTCTTCCAGTTGAGAGATAGACTCAGCAATCCACAAAGACATATTATTAAAAGTTGCAATTAACTTATTGATCTCCCTTGAGTTAGAAGCCTTGATAGGGATTTGTGTTCCTAACTGGCCATCTTCGATTTGTTTAGCAGCTTTGACCAAATCAGATACAGGGCGAATGATCATGACACGACTAACAACAATCAGTATACCAATCAAAAGAATAATCATCACCACAACACCTGTAAAAAGGGCTTTTGAAATCCTCCTTACCAAAGTATTTTCTGTAGATGTTTGGACAGATGCCAAACCTAAAAAGATACGCATTCTATCAGGATCAATAGATTGAGTAAACAAACCGTATGGAGGGTTTGGATGAATAAGTTTAAAAAAAGGAGTGATTGCTTTAAGTAGCCATGTATTTTGCGGTACAAGTTCTTTTTGCTCTGATGTGGACACAATAGGCTGTTGTTCATGATCTAAAATCACAAGGTTTAAATTCAATCTTTGTTTAAAGTGATTTAAAATGGTTTTATCAATATGGTAAACACCTTGAATAAACCCTTGTACTTGATCTTCAAGGACCACTTGAGAATAAGTTGTTAGCTCCATACGATTGTCAATTATATCACGGAAAGATTTATGAGAGGTGTTTTGAAGTTCATTTTGAAGATCTGATGGGAGATATAATGTTCCTGATGTTCTCTCTTGAATATTCTTATCCTCTTTGAAAAAAATAAATAAAGAAGCTCCTTGGTTGTCAAAAATAGCTATTTGAGAGATAGGAGAATCTTCTTGCATCCAGTTTTCAATCAAGCTTTTTATTTGTGTTGTGGATTTTTGTTGAAGTGCAGGAGCTAGCTGTAAATGACTGGCATACTGTTGAATATGTGTAGCAAGTTGATCTTCTAAAAGGTTTATTTCTGATGCAATTTCTTTAAAGTTGGCCTCTAATCGTTGGCGTTGTTCTCCGTAAAAAACAATTTGAAATTCTATTAAGCTATAGAAGGTCATTAAAAGCAAGGGTATGATTGAGAATATCAAAAACCAAAATATCAGTATATAGCGGAGGCTATAGCCATTTTGTTTTCTTGCCATGAATGCCTATTCTTAAAGGTTTTTAGAAATTACTGTTTTTTATAGTTTTGTCATCAAATGTTTATTTCATAGCTTTTTCTTAAGCTGTAGAATCAGTGTTACGGTCAGACATAAGATTTGTCTGCCGGAATATTGTAAGAGTGCTTGTCTTTGTAATATTTTTTATAGTGTTTTGCGTGAAAGAGCTAGAGAAAAATATAATAAGAATAAGTAAAATAACACCAATGATGAGACTTGCTATTCTCCATTTATATGTTTTAAGTAAATGTATACTATGACGTAGCAGAGATTTGTTAAGTAAAGCAGTTTCTATTAAGTCAGAAGGTACTTTTGTTTGAGATAGTTTTTGAGTGTAATCAAGTCCTTGTTTTAAAGCTTGAAATTCTGTTTCGAGATCTGGATAGTCTTTGATATAATGTTTCATAGCTTCTTTTCTGTCAGCATCTAGCTGTCCTGTGGCATAGTCATAGAGGAGTTCCCGACAAAGAAACTCACTTAATTGATAATGTTTGTGTCTCATAATAACCTCTAATAACCTCTTTTAAACATATCATATCTTATTGTCTGGTATTATAAAAGCTTTTCTTTTTTACTGATAGTTTCCTTTAAATTATAAAGGGGTGACGCATGGATAGGTGACATGGCCAAGTGATCGCAGACCATGAGCTAACCGATATCTCACAGTTCCCACAGATATATTCATTCCTTTAGCAATATCTTCATCTGAAAATAAAAGTATTTTTGAGAAGATCACAACACAAATCACTTCATTGTCTGTTTCTTGTAAAAAGTCACACCATGAACTTAAGTCAACTGGAGGTAGCATAAAGCCTTTTTTATGATGAAGGTCTCTTTTCAAAGCTAATTGGTCTTTATTATTTGCAAAGTTGTATTTTTGGTATTTTTGCCAAACTTGCATACAAGAAAGAATCAAATTGGCTCTTTGATTTTGTGCTTGTAGAGGTTGTTTTTTTTGTTTTCTAAGAACTTTATATGTAGCTTTTAAAGTTACTTTTTCCTCTAAAAACATATAATAAAAAAATAAAATAATAGATCGAACATGCATTATTCTTTTTTCTACCTTTATTATTATGACTGTGCAAAGTTTAAATTAGTTTTATTAAATATGATTGTTGATCATATTTCAAGCAGATTTAAGAAAATATAAATTCATTTTATTGCAATAGCCTTGACAATCATAATTTATAAAAGTTATATTATAAAGTTATGAAAATAAACCTTACAGCGATTTTAAGGAGATTTGACTTTGGCATCAATAAATTCTTCTGGTCCTCTTGATGGCACTCATCTCTTATTTTGTCTTAATTCACATCGTCAAAATTTTCTTAATAGACATCTTATACCTTTTATCAAAAAACATCTACCCCAAGTACAGATTTCTTATGTATATGAATTTAAGCAAGCTCAACATAAGATGGATCAGATCAACTTTGCAACAGTAATTGTTCAAGACACATCTCACAAAAAACAACATCTTTCGTCTCTTGATTTTTTAATTGATCTTAAAAAAAACTTTCCAGATACAAGTCGCATCCTCTATACTAAAAACCTCAAATTTCAAGAAATAATAAATTATATTAATCAAGCATACATTTTAGATATTTTCAGTCCTCAATGGGAATTAAATAAAATCTTAATTCTTATCCAAAAATCAATAGATCAATATCGCATTTGCACAAACAGAATGAAGCTTGTAGAAGAAATCACTCATATCAATAAAAAATTAGAAATCAATATGCAACAACTTGAAACCCACATTAAAGAAGGAACTCAATATATTAAAGAAGCACAGTTAGACGCTCAAAAAAAGAAACACAAAGCAGAAAGATTAGTACATCTTGTACAAAAACTAGGTGAAATTACAGATTTTGAAGAATATTTAATAGCTCTTAAGATGGAATATAAAAGTTGGCATTGTATTATAACTCCATTCTTAATCGTTCAGCATATCCAGGATCAGTTTATTTTTTATCAGTTACAAGGTAGGACAATCAAAAAACAACACTTACCCTGGCCACAAAAAAATATTTTACTTAATGCTTTTAGAAAAGAGCTAGCTAACTTGATAGGTCGACCTTTAGGACAACTCTTGCAAATTTCATTAGGAGAGAAGGGGGTTTTAATTTTTGAACATATATTTGAAAAAAAAGAGCTAGAGGATTTTAAAGAACACATTGAGTTAAACAGACAAGCTTTAGAGATTGCTTTTCAACGCATACTTCAAGACAGTCAATTAGTAGAAGCTACTAAAGTTTGGCAAAAAACATTCGATGTGATCTCTGATCCTATTGCTATAGTGGATAACTCTCATCAAATTTTAAGATGCAATCAGAGTTTTCATAAACATCAATTAAGTACTTATGATCTTAAGAGGTCTTCTTTAAATAGACATATCATTGCAAATAATAAATTATTTGAAGTCAGCTATTTTCCTATTGATATAAAGTCTCATAATACCCATACAGTATATATTTATAAAGATATTACCCATTCTAAAACACTTCATTTACAAATGATACAAAATGAAAAAATGGCTGCTTTAGGTCATCTAGCTGGAAATATCACACATGAACTCAATAACCCTCTCACAGGGCTTAAGGCTTTAGCTCAAATCCTTGCTCAAGAAGTCAAAGATCAACCTCAGTTATATCAAGATATCATAGATATTAAAGAAGGTGTGCAACGTTCTCAAGATGTGATTAAAAATTTATTAGAATTTACATCACCACATACTTCTTTAAATGTTTCTAAAATAGAAATAGACGATCTGGTCAAAAAAACTTTGCCATTTTTAAAGACAGCCACTCGGTTTCACAAGCTTAATATTCATCTGCAATCAAAAGGTGCTTATATTAAGGCTGTTCCGCAACTTATTCAGCATGTTATTTTTAACTTGATCAATAATTCTTGCCAAGCTATTAAAAAACTAGGAGAAATTTCTATTATCACTGAAGTTCAAAACAATAAGGATAAGGATTTTGTAAAGCTGAAGATTAGCGATAATGGTCCAGGTATTCCAGAAGAATTAAGAGAGCAAATTTTTCTTCCATTTGCTACAACAAAACAGAAAAATCAAGGGACAGGGTTGGGCTTACATCTTTGTAAGAATATTGTGGAAAAGTACCAAGGAGAGATTTTTTACAACAAAGAATTTAAACAAGGGGCAGAGTTTATTGTGCAGTTTCCTTGTGTATTTTAGAGGTGGTCTTTGACAAAATGGTCAATAAAGGATTATGGTTTGAAAGTTTTAATTATAGAAGATGACAAAATTATAAGACATGCTTTAAATAGAGTTTTTACAGCGAGGGGGCATGAAGTCTTTTTAGCTAAAGATGGCAAAGAAGGTGTGGATACTTGGCAAAAGCAAAAGCCTCATTTGGTGTTATTGGATGTGATCATGCCTCATTTGACGGGAGTACAAATTTTAGAAATGAGAGAAGATTTACCAGAGGCTAAAGTTGTTGTTATGTCAGCTTATACTGGAGATCAATATAATTTTAAAACTTTAAAAAACTTATCTGATTTGATCATTTCTAAACCATTTGGAGATATTTTTCAATTAATCCAAAAACTAGAATCCATGACAAAATCTTGTGATGAACTTGACTTAGTAGATATACAAGATGAGAGATAAAAGCTTTTAAGGAGGGAGTTTTTTCTTAACACAGTGTTAATCCCGGGATCCCGGGATCCCTAACCCCACCCCCCACCCTTCGATTCTGCCTTTTCATTTTGTTTTTACTTGAGGATGGGGCAGTGTGAGCCTTCCGAAGTCCTCAATTGAGCTTGCTTTTAAAGAGCAAGCTCAATTTGCGGAAGATCTCCAGGCTCCCACTGCCCCATCCTCTTAATTAATTACTTTTTGTTTGAGATTTATGCAGAATCTAAAAGAGAATAAAAAAACAAAAAAACGAGCTTTTTCCTTAACATGGAGTTAAGGGACGAAGGGATCCTCCCTACTAAAAGTAAACGGACTTTTGAGGTAGCCAGAGGCTAGTTTACTTTTAGTGAAAAACAACTCAGGCAATATTAGATTTGGAATTTGTTGGTTGTATGGAATTAGCAAAACAAGCTGATAAATTAGGTGCTTTTTTATACAAATTATGTAAAAATACTTAAATTCAAATTTGATCTTTTCTGGGATCTGGGATCCGGGATCTGGCATCCCGGCATCAGGTTCCAGAGCATTGATTGTAATGAATTTTTTCATCTAAAAAATTTCCTCCCAAGCCCTGGCGGGTTTTTAGAAAGGAGGAAATTTTTATGACGATGAAAAAATTCAAAACTTACCAATTAGCTACTCAATTTTATCGTAATTCTAAAAAATTACATCTGAAAGAGCCTCATAGAAGTCAGTTTCGAAGGGCTGTCTCAAGTATTGTACTTAACTTAGCTGAAGGATCTGCTAAACCTACAGCAAAAGATCGTAGGAAGTTTTATTATATTAGTCTTGGTTCTTTAAGAGAGGTTCAAGCGATATTGGATCTAGAGTTTATTGGCTGTATGGAATTAGCAAAACAAGCTGATAAATTAGGAGCTTATTTATACAAACTGTGTAAAAATACTTAAATTCAATTTTGATCTTTTCCGGGATCTGGGATCCGGGATCTGGCAGTCAGGCAGAGATGAAGCGAATAGCTTGTTTCCTTAACATCGTGTTAAAAAACGAAGGTTTCCTTCCTACTCAAAATAAATGAATTTTCTAAGCAGTTAGCCTTTGTCGACGACGAAAGTCGTCGGGCTAACTGCCAGAAAACATGCCAGAGGCATGATGCATTTTGAGTGAACCAAACGGCTAGACCACTTTTAGTGAACCAGAGGTGTGGCTCATTTTGAGTGAAACAACAAGAAAGTTTTAAAGTCAAAAAGATACATCGGCTTAATGGATTCTTATTTTGAGACAAATATAGAATTGGTCTTATTCTGTAGCAACGCCCCCACAAGATATCATGATTGGGTTCGTCTGTAATAACAGTCTTACAATATCAGTATAACCTCTCGACCTTGCCAGTTCTAAAGCCGTCCATCCTGTTGTCTCTTGAAGATTAACGTTTGCTCCAGCATCTAGCAATAGCTTTACAACCTCAGTATGGCCTTCACGGCTAGCACTTATTAAAGCCGTAGAGCCATATTCGTTTTGAAAATTAACGTTTGCTCCGGCCGCTAGCAATAACCTTACAAACTCAGGTTGACTTGTTACAGACATTAAAGCTGTATTGCCCCTGTCGTCTCGAAGATTGACGTCCGCCCCGGTAGCTAGCAACCCCTTGAAAATCTCAGGCTGGTTTGCGGCCCGCATTAAAGCAGTCACTCCATATTTGGTTTGATGGTCAATGTCCGCTCCGGCATCTAGCAAAAGCTTTGCAGTATTAAATGATAGTACTTTATAGCGTATTGATAGTTTTTGAATATCCCTGTGTTTTTGCAGATTAGCGTTTCGACGACTCCAAAGAGTAAGACTGATACTTCCTAAAGTTGAAGCAAATTGTAAAGCCGTCCTGCCTCCTCGGTCTTGAACATTAACTTCTGCTCCAGCATCTAGCAATAGCCTTACAATATCTATATTGTGATCACTATCACTAGCCCACATTAAAGCCGTAAAGTCATTGTTGTCTTGATAGTCAACATCCGCTCCATTATTTAAGGCATCTCTTACCTTACTGATGTTTCCTTCTTTGACCGCTTGAATTAGTGACTGATTTATATCGGGATTTGGTGATGGGTTTATAGCTGGTGTTTCTCTTTTATCTGGAGTAGGGCTTGGTGGGCTTGTTTGTGTCATCTTAGAGTTAGATGTCTGGCTTTCCTTATCTTTATAACAGTTGTTAAACCCGAATGCCAAACAAGACAAAGCAAGCAATAATAATAATAAATAAGCTTTCTTTTTCCCTGTTTTCTTCATGATCCTTTTTCCTCAATATTTTGTTCATCCAATCAATATCCGGGATCTGGCAACCCGGCATCAGATCCCGGGATGCCTGATTGCCTGATCCCGGGAGTGGATATCTTGTTTCCTTAACATCGTGTAAAGAGACGAGAAGATCCTCCTCTACTCAAAATGCATAGATTTTTGAGGCAATGACCATTTTGCCAATGGCGAAAGCCATTGCGGTCATTGCCCAAAAACATGCCAGAGGCATGATGCATTTTGAGTGAACCAAACGGCTAGACCACTTTTAGTGAAACAACTCATTTTGAGTGAAAATCACAATTTTAATCGGTTATGTCGTCTGAGGATAACTCAGAAGGCCCTGGATGATTAATATTGCCAGTGCCACCACCACTTGCTTTTGGCCATTTACACTGGATCTCTCTTTTATTGCCACACTGGGTAAGTCTTGTATGTGGTTTGTTACGGCAAGTCCACCGATGGTGGGTGGCATTGTCTCCTGGATGTGGATGATGGACTCCTTCAGAACATTTATTATTTATGTTGCCACACACACCACAGACACTTCTGTCAGTCTTATCTCTACTACACCTGACCTCTCTTTTATTGCCACATTTAGCAAGTCTTGTATGTGGACGATTACGACAAGTCCACCGATGGTGGGTGGCATTAGCTCCTGGGTGTGGATGAACTACTCCAGCAGAACATGTATTAGCTTTTGAGCCACAACGTCCGCAGACAGTATTGTCAGCTCTTTCTTTACTACACCTCACCTCTTTTTTATTACCACACTTAGCAATTTTTGTATGTGGACGATTACGACAAGTCCATCGATAGTGAGTGGTGTTATGACCAGGGTGCGGGTGACGTGTTCCGGACACACATGCATTGACTGTGTTGCCACACTCTCCACAGACACCATTGACAGCATTCGGCTTACTACACCTAACCTCTCTTTTATTACCACACTGGGCAAGTCTTGTATGTGGTTTGTTACGGCAAGTCCAGCGATAGTGAGTGGCATTAGCTCCTGGGTGCGGGTGATGGCTTCCAGCAGAACATGTATTGGCTTTTGAACCACAACGTCCGCATTTCACCGATTTGCTGACAGGCTTTTTCTTACTACACCTGATCTCTCTTTTATTGCTACACTGGGCAAGTCTTTTATGTGGCTTGTTACGGCAAGTCCACCGATAGTGGGTGGCATTAGCTCCTGGGTGCGGGTGATGGCTTCCAGCAGAACATGTATTTGGCTTTGAACCACAACGTCCGCATTTCACCGATTTGCTGACAGGCTTTTTCTTACTACACCTGATCTCTCTTTTATTACTGCACTTGGCATTTTTGGTATGTGGCTTGTTACGGCAAGTCCATCGATAATGAGTGGCATTAGCTCCTGGATGTGGATGAACTACTCCAGCAGAACATGTATTTGGCTTTGAACCACAACGTCCGCATTTCACCGATTTGCTGACAGGCTTTTTCTTACTACACCTGATCTCTCTTTTATTACTGCACTTGGCATTTTTGGTATGTGGTTTGTTACGGCAAGTCCATCGATAATGAGTGGCATTAGCTCCTGGATGTGGATGAACTATTCCAGCAGAACATGTATTTGGCTTTGAACCACAACGTCCGCATTTCACCGATTTGCTGACAGGCTTTTTCTTACTACACCTGATCTCTCTTTTATTACTGCACTTGGCATTTTTGGTATGTGGCTTGTTACGGCAAGTCCATCGATAATGAGTGGCATTAGCTCCTGGATGTGGATGAACTACTCCAGCAGAACATGTATTTGGCTTTGAACCACATTTTCCACAAGTCACTGGTTTGCTGACAGGCTTTTTCTTACTACACCTGATCTCTCTTTTATTACTGCACTTGGCATTTTTGGTATGTGGTTTGTTACGGCAAGTCCACCGATGGTGAGTGGCATTGTCTCCTGGATGTGGATGAAGTGTTCCAACAGAACATGTATTGGGCTTTGAACCACATTTTCCACAAGCCACTGGTTTGCTGACAGGCTTTTTCTTACTACACCTGATCTCTCTTTTATTACTGCACTTGGCATTTTTGGTATGTGGTTTGTTACGGCAAGTCCACCGATGGTGAGTGGCATTGTCTCCTGGATGTGGATGAAGTGTTCCAACAGAACATGTATTGGGCTTTGAACCACATTTTCCACAAGCCACTGGTGTTGGGCTTTTTATTGGTGATGGACTTGGTCTTGGTGATTCTGCAACGTTAGCTATCGATCTAGAATGATAAATCCAAGTACCTTCTCTATCTGTTTGCACATTCCAGGTGAATTGAGGATTGCTGTTACAATTGTTAAGAATTTGTACAACACTGATCTCGCTACTTCCTTGACAGCCTGTGGCAATTCTCTTTTTACAGTAAGCAATATTAACTTTTGAAATTTGATTTGGGTTGGTAATACAATCTTGATCTATTGGACAGTAATATCCGTAACGCCAAGACCTGCTAGAATGACTGTGGTATCTTAAATCATCTATTACATCATCTATAAAATCATAATTATTACAAGCATTCTCATCAGGTGGTAACATGCCAATAAATGGCTCTGGAGTGTCCTCTGGCACTGCTGGTGGTATATATTGGGAGGGGGTCACTATTTGAGGGGAAGCAGATGTAGAAACACTTTGAGTAGGATTATTTTTTGATTCACAATTGTTAAATTGTAAGCCAAGTAGAGCAAAAGATATAATGATCACAATAAGAGAAAATTTTTTTCCTTTTATTTCCATCTTTTTTCAACCTTCAAATTTTATCCTTTCATCAAGCCAAAATCTTACCTATTTACTTTATCGGCAAGTTTCTTGAAAATTTTTAATTTTTTAATTTAAAAAATTATTTTAATGCCTTAAAACACATCTCTATGAAATGATGAGAATTTTTCTGGAGGGAAAATGCTATCCTGAAAAGATGATGTTTGCTTCTTTATGTAATTTGGTATGATATTGATTTATGTGTCTTTCAGGCTTTTTTAAGACTAAAAACTGATAGGAATTAAGGTACTAGCACATCAATTGGATTTTCCTCTAAATAATGCTAGATAAAGGTATAATGATATAAAATAGAGGTATTAAAAGATGATTTCCTCAGGATGGTTTGAAATTTAGTTTTTTATTTGTGTTATATGGCTCTATAAACTCAGGATTTAATTTCTTGCATATAAATATAAAATTAGATTATTTATAGCATTTCTTATATTGTCTTCTTTGTATATGATGGGTCATAAACTATATCCCTTTGAAAAATTAAACAAATGGCAAAGACTATTAAGAGAGGTATATGCCACCAAAACGTCTTTTTCTCTTACGATAGGCATCGATTATATAACTTAAATCGCCTTCTGAAAAATCAGGCCATTGTTTTTTGGTAAAAAATAACTCTGCATAAGAAGCCTTCCAAAGCAAGAAATTAGAAAGCCGTTTTTCTCCACTGCTACGGATAATGATGTCTGGGTTTGGTAAAAAACTTGTTTCTAAGTGTTGATCTATTAGGTTTTCTGTTATATCAGTCTGCTTGATTCGACCTGACAGAACATCTCTTACAATATCTTGCATCACAGATGCGATCTCCTGTTTGCCCCCATAATTCAGGGCAAGGGTTAGAGTCATGCCTTTATTGTGACTTGTTGTTTCAATGCAATTTTTAAGTTTATTTTGTATGTGGATAGGTAATTTTTGAGTTTGTCCGATACTGCAAAGGCGGATGTTATTTTTCATCATTGTATAAATTTCACGATCTAGATATTTGTTAAGAAGCTTCATTAAGATATTGATTTCTTCTTGTGGTCGTTTCCAGTTTTCTGTACTCAATGCAAAAAGAGTTAAATATTTGATTTGTTTTTGAAAAGCAGCTTTCACTGTGGCTTTTACAGCCTTAGCTCCTCTAACATGCCCATAAATACGAGGATAACCTCTTTTTTCAGCCCATCTTCCATTGCCATCCATAATTATTGCAATATGCTTAGGAATTTTCACGCCTTTAGCCTTCCTATTCATTGGGTTGTTTCAGTTGTTTCACTCAAAGTGAACTGACCTCTGGTCACTTTCTGGCGATGACCACGATGGCTTTCGCCATCGATAAAATGGTCATCGCCTAGAAAGCCTGTTCACTTTGAGTAGGGAGGATATCCTCGTTTTTTTACTACATGTTAAGGGTTTGTTTCACTAAAAGTAAACCAACCTCTGGTTGCTTTTGGACATTGCTCTGACAGCTATCGCTGTCCAAAAAGAGCAATGTCGTTGGTTCACTAAAAGTGGTCTAGCCTCTGGCTACTTTCTGGCAATGACCGCAATGGCTTTCGCCATTGGCAAAATGGTCATTGCCTAGAAAGCTTGACCACTTTTAGTAGGGAGGATCCCTTCGTCCCTTAACTTCATATTAAGGAAAAAGTCCTTTCTTACACCTTTTGACCACGATGGCTTTCGCCATCGATAAAATGGTCATCGCCTAGAAAGCCTGTTCACTTTGAGTAGGGAGGATATCCTCGTTTTTTTACTACATGTTAAGGGTTTGTTTCACTAAAAGTAAACCAACCTCTGGTTGCTTTTGGACATTGCTCTGACAGCTATCGCTGTCCAAAAAGAGCAATGTCGTTGGTTCACTAAAAGTGGTCTAGCCTCTGGCTACTTTCTGGCAATGACCGCAATGGCTTTCGCCATTGGCAAAATGGTCATTGCCTAGAAAGCTTGACCACTTTTAGTAGGGAGGATCCCTTCGTCCCTTAACTTCATATTAAGGAAAAAGTCCTTTCTTACACCTTTTGACCACGATGGCTTTCGCCATCGGTAAAATGGTCATCGCCTAGAAAGCCTGTTCACTTTGAGTAGGAAGGATATCCTCGTTTTTTTACTACATGCTAAGGAAAAAGTTCCTTCTGTTGCCGGTTTGCCGGATGCCGGAAAAAAGACCTTTTTATTTCTTTATACCATGTTAATGAAAGTTCTCTACATCAAAGCATAGAATTATTCGTGGCTTTCCATTGTTTTAAAAAGACTCTCAGCTAGCTCTTTTTTACTTTCTACTTTTTGAAAAAGTTTTTTATTTTTATAAATCTCAGCTTTATGTTTTTCACCTTTAATTTCTGATAGCCTATTGTGAACCACAATATCAACAGTGTCACAATATAGTATCTCTTTGATTTGATTTGTTTCTTCTTGAACATTATTGGTATCTGTTAATTTAAACCCCGCCACAAGAATACTTTTATTTTGAGAAAGAGCTTTTAATTGAGGTAAAAGTTTAGGGTTTTGTTTTAACTTTAAGGTCAAGCTTTGACAAGCTGTTATTTTTTTTACACTCTGCATACGTGTTATACGATGATCTTCCATCAAAATATCAGAGATACAATAATCTCCCACAGCAGCTAAATGAATGACTGCATCAAAATGATTTAAAGAAAGCTGTGAGCTTAAAGCTCTTTGCAAATCTCTATAAGTTGTAAAAGGAATAACCACAGTAGATTCTTTGATCTCATCAGGGATAGACACATCAGAAGCTATTAATAAAGTCACTTTTTGATGAAACTGAACAAAAGCTTGAGCTAAAAAAAGCCCTGTTTGTCCTGTGCTGATATTGCTAATGTAGCGAACAGAATCAATAAACTCTTTTGTGCTACCAGCTGTGATCAGAAGTTTCATCGTTTCACCTACTTCTATTAACATTTAACTCTACAAGCTGAACTAGATGCGTTATATCGAGGTTCTCAGCTATAGGTTCTAAAGCTTTTATAGCATTAAGAGAATAATCTTGCAGTTTTTTTTTAGCTTTGTGAAACCCCCACCTTTGAACACAATTTATAGATGGTACTGTATGGCTATCAGTAGAATCAAAATCCTCTAAATCATCTGCAATTTGAAAAGCTATACCTAAATTTTGTGCAAATTTTTCTAAATGAGTTACTACCAAAGTGCGAGCTTTTAATAAAGTAGCTGTTCCTACCACAGGGGCTAAAATCAAAGCTCCTGTTTTAAGAGTATAAAGCTTTTCTAAATCTAAATGAGCATGATTTTTAGCTTGTAGATCCATCATTTGACCAGAGATCATCCCCTGTCCACCTGCTGCTAAAGCTAGTAACTCTACCAAAGCCTTTGCATGGATAGGATAATAAGCGACTAATGAAAACGCTTCTGTCAAAAGAGTATCACCAACTAAAATAGCAGTCGCTTCATCAAAAGCTTTGTGTAATGAAAGGCGACCACGTCGTTGTGAGGCATTGTCCATAGCTGGCAAATCATCATGGACTAAAGAGTAGGTATGAATAAATTCCACCCCACAAGCAAAAGGTAATACAAAATGCATGTTTTCTTTTTGTATAGATTCTTTTGTCAGCAAGGATTTTGTATTCAAGGACTTTGCTACCGAAAGAGCTAATAATACACGAAATCTTTTACCGCCTTTAAGTGCATATTTAATGGCTTTAATCAATTGCTTATTTTCAGGAGGAATTTTTTGTTGATAGGTGTTGATCCAATCCTGAAGAAATTTATCAAAAAGAACCACCATCTCTTGAAAAGAAGTATTTTTAAGTAATGCAGGTTTAGACATTTTTGTACCTATATTCACTAAAAGTAAACTAGCCTCTGGCTACTTTTGGGTTGCCAGCCCGACGGCTCTCGCCGTCGATCAAAGGCTGATTGCCTCAAAAATCCGTTTATTTTTAGTAGGAAGAATCCTCTTGTCTCTTTACACGATGTTAAGGAAACAAGATATCCACTCCCGGGATCAGGCAATCAGGCATCCCGGGATCTGATGCCGGGTTGCCGGATCCCGGATCCCGGATAAATATCATGTTAAGGAAAAAGTTCCTTCTGTTTCACTGTTTCACTAAAAGTAAACTAGCCTCTGTTTCACTCAAAGTGAACTGGCCTCTGGCCACTTTCTGGCGATGACCACGATGGCTTACGCCGTTGACAAAATGGTCATCGCCTAGAAAGCCTGTTCACTTTGAGTAGGGAGGATCTCCTCGTTTTTTTACTACATGTTAAGGAAACAAGCTATTTGTTTCACTCAAAATAAATCATGCCTCTGGCATGTTTTCTGGCAGTTAGCCCGACGGCTCACGCCGTCGATCAAAGGCTAACTGCCTAGAAAATCCATTTATTTTTAGTAGGAAGAATCCTCTTGTCTCTTTACACGATGTTAAGGAAACAAGATATCCACTCCCGGGATCAGGCAATCAGGCATCCCGGGATCTGATGCCGGGTTGCCGGATCCCTGATCCCGGATCCCGGATAAATATCATGTTAAGGAAAAAGTTCCTTCTGTTTTACTGGTTCACTAAAAGTAAACTAGCCTCTGGCTACTTTCTGGCAATGACCGCAATGGCTTTCGCCATTGGCAAAATGGTCATTGCCTAGAAAGCTTGACCACTTTTAGTAGGGAGGATCCCTTCGTCCCTTAACTTCATGTTAAGGAAAAAGTCCTTTCTTACACCTTTTGACCACGATGGCTTTCGCCATTGGCAAAATGGTCATCGCCTAGAAAGCCTGACCACTTTTAGTAGGGAGGACCTCCTCATCTCTTTACACGATGTTAAGGAAACAAGACATTCACTCCCGGTATCTTGGATCTGGCACTGGCATCCCGGGTTCCGGGACTTGATGCCGGTTTGCCGGATACCAGATCCCAGAAAAAGGATCCCTTTATGTCTTTATACCATGTTAAGGAAATAAACTATTTGTTTTTTTGTTTTTTTATTTTCTTTTAGATTCTGCGTAATTTTCAAAAAAGCATGAGTATTATGAGTGGGAGGCGGGGGCAGGCTGAAGATCTTCCGCAGACCCGCTTGCTCCCTAAAAACATTTTAGAAGCATATCTTGTTTCCCTAACATGGTGTAAGAAGCAAGGAGATCCTCCTCTACTCAAAATGAGCGGATTTTTTAGGTGTTGCCTATTTTGTCAAAGGCGTAAGCCTTTGCAGGCAACACCAAAAAACACACCAGAGGTGTGGCTCATTTTGAGTGAAAAAAATAGATGTTCTCTGTTAATTTTGAACCGAAGTTAAAGGCTCTGTTTGAGCCTGACCTGTTTCATCCACACTTAAAAGCATTTTGACTTTTTGTTCCGCTTGATGAAGCTTCTCATTGCAATCTTTAGAAAGACGTACACCTTCTTCAAAAGCTTTTAAAGATTCATCTAACGACAAATCACCAGATTCTATTTTCTCTACAATGTCTTCTAATTTTTTTAAATTATTTTCAAAATCCATACAACCTCCTCAGGTATTCAGTATAAAAAACTTAATGATGTTTTTGTTTAATTTCTGCCTCTGCCTTCCCTTGAGCAAAGGTGATCTGCACTACATCGCCTAATTTTATATTTTGAACAGATGTGATAATCTTTGGTTCTTTAAGCAATTTCACAATAGAATAACCTCTGGTCATTACTTTTAATGGACTTAAGGAGTCTAAAAGTTCTGCTTGATTTTGTAAAGCGAGTTTTTTATTAGCTAAAAAATAATCCATGCCTTTTCTTAGGTTTTCAGATAAGGAGTTTAATTTCTGTGCCTCTATTTGCCACGTTTGATCTATACGGGTTAATTTTTCTCTATTATTGTTATACCTTTCCCTTAGGAGTCTTAAAGTGTATTGAAAGGCTTTTTGCAATCTTTGAAGAAGCTCATCATTTCTTTGGAAAAGTTCTTGTAAAACTTTTTGAGGGTCTTTGAGCCTTTTTGATAACTGCAAATATTTTTGTTGATGTTTTGCAATATGGCTGTGCATGGCATTTGTGAATCGGCAAGTTAAGTGATGAATAGTTTCTTTTATTTCTGTTTTATCTGGTACAAGAATTTCGGCTGCTACAGAAGGAGTGGGGGCCCGTTGATCAGCCACAAAATCAGAAAGTGTGAAATCAACCTCATGCCCTATAGCTGATACGATAGGAATGCTAGAAAAGGCTATACATCTAGCCACATCTTCATTATTAAAGCACCAGAGATCTTCCATAGAACCTCCTCCTCTAGCTACAACCATCACATCAAAAGCAGGTCTGACTTGATGAGCTAAATCAATAGCTCTAATAATTTCAGGGACAGCAGCTTCCCCTTGAACAAGAGTAGGAATTAAAGTGATCTCTAAACCTTGAAACCGTCGAGTGAGAACATTGAGCAGATCTTTAATCACAGCCCCTGTAGGAGATGTGACAAGAGCTATTCTTTGAGGATACTTAGGTAGAGGTTTTTTACGTTCTAGATCAAAGAGTCCTTCGGATTGCAATTTTTGTTTAACCTGTTCAAATTGAGCTTGCAAAGCCCCTTGACCAACTGGTTGCATTTGATAGCACAAAAGCTGGTACTCTCCCCTTTTAATAAAGGTACTCACAGAAGCTCTGACAAGGACCTCCATGCCATCTTCCGGTGAAAACTCAAGTTTCAGGTTATAACTCTTAAACATCACAGCCCTAATTTGAGATTTACTATCTTTAAGAGAGAAATAACAATGCCCAGAAGAATGCCTCTTAAAATTAGAAACCTCCCCTTGTACCCATATTCTAGGAAAGTGACCTTCAAGCTGGGATTTAATAACAGTGTTGATCTGCGTAACAGAATAAGTTGGTTGATCCTCATCAGTGGTGTGAAGTATTGTCATTGATATATCCCCTTTCTGGCTAGTTTGATTTCTTATCTCATAAGCTAAACTTATTTGTTTAATTTTCACGAATGTAGACTATCCGCAAGACAAGAATTTATCAATAAAAAAAGCAATCCTTATGACGATCCTACCTAAGTATTGCTATCTTTTTATGATGAAATTTATGATGAAATCAATCATATTTTATTCCTAAGACCATTCATAATTGTCTTGAATTATAGTTTTTTATAGTGTAAAATATAGTATATAACCAAGCTACGCTTTCAAGCTACGCTAAAAATTATTTAAACCGGTAGGCCATGACATGAATGCAGAAGTACTCACTCAATTTATTTTAATTTTATGAGGTTATTTATATTATGAAAGTTATATTTATACTATGTACCTTATCTATACTTTGCTTTTTCATATTGATAAATAGCAATAATCAATCAGTGGAACTCACATCTCAATCAATTACTCATGATAGTGAAGAGGTTGATTGTTACTGGCTAGATAAAGAATATGATCGTATTGTCAGCTGGAATAATAAAAATGAGAGAGAGGTCACAGTCACGCCGGAAGGGCTTGTGATGACTGTTTTGACTGTAGTCACACTACCTATTAGATGGATCGATGATTTTTTGAGCGAAGATGTTGAATATCATTTTTCTGATAATCCAGATGATGTCGTAGCAGCCGCAGAAAAAAAAGAATGTTACGAGTTATTAGAAAAAATCAATCAAGATCGCATCAATGGTACTTACCCTCTTCCTCCAGAATCAAATCAGAAATAACAAATATGTTTAATATTCTTTCTTCAAATAAAAGAGCAAATATTCATAAGGGGATTATAACTTAAGTTGAATAGAATAAACTAGAAGTTTATTTATGTTGCAAACATTCTCTTATCTATGTTGGCTAGTGATTTCATAAGATACAACAATATTTAAAGTAGCAAAAGTGCGAATATCAAAAGGATCATGATCTGCAAAAACGCTTTCATTGAGTTTTAATTGAACGGCCTGATCATCAGATGAAATTTCCATCTCAAAGTCTTCTTGAGAAGCTAACTTTCCATTTAGCTCCACCTGAGCTGAAGTGATCAAAACTTCTTGTGTAGAAGGTTTATGATGTTGAGGATCACTTTGCAAAACCAATGGATGTCTCTGCACATTGTCTATTAAACGTCCTACTTCATATTCTATATAAATTTCAGAACCTCGATGGGGAGGTTGGTTAAAAACAATATAATTATCTTCTATAAAAAAATTATCCTCTAATTGACCATCAACAGTCACAAGATGAACTTGTATAGGTTGATTGCTTTCTAATAACCAATGTGATTGAAGCTCTGGCTTGCCACTAGACATATTTGAATCAATATCTTGCACCTCAATTTGTATATTTTTAAAATAAGAGGTCAAAGAAATCTCTCTTTCATTTAAGTTTAGGAAAGGATTTAATGGAGATGACTCTTCTACAATATATTCTAACCTATAAAAAACATCGATTTGTTCTTTCACTTGATCAGTGATCTCTAAGATATTTGAACTGTTTAATGCTTTCAGATCAAACCATTGACCTGATGAAGCTTCTACAAGAGATGGATATTCAAAATAATTTTTAGAAAATCCATCATAATCATAAGTCAGAGCAAAAACTTGAATATTATTCTTTTCAAGTGCGTTTAGAACAGTAGGATAGTCTGGAGCTGTCAGAGCCTCTATCCCTCGATCAAATGGCTTAACCCAAAATAAAGCATCTGTGATTAAAATAACCATACGTTGACTATTAGGTTGCCAAGGAGCTTGCGTTGCGGTCAGTAGTCCTCCTAATGCATTTTCTTTATAACTGCCCCCTCCTCCTAAGTTTAAACCAGAAAGATCATCTAAAAAGCTTATAAAATTTTCATTCTCTGGTGTTAAAGGATGATCTTCAATAAATTTATTACATACTTTTTCGACTCTATCTCTAAAGGTGACAAGACAAAACTTTGCATCAATAGCATTTTCTTGCAGTATATCTACAAAATAAGCCATGTTTTCTTTAATTAAATGCATGTACCTTCGCATAGACCCCTGTGTATCAATAGCAAGTACCACTTCTAATGAAAGATTTTTTTTCTCTGTATAAGACGACAAAGTATAATTTTGAATCTCTATTTGATTTTCTGTCACAGTTATATCTTCGTTTTGCAAATCTTTTATATTAAAACCTCTCTCATTATATGCTTTAAACAAGACAGCTGTTGTATTTTGTATAGGCTGTTTAAATAAATGTTGACTCCATGTATAAGGAAACTGATCACGAAACTCATGTTGAGATTGCATTTGTATCAAAGGTGGGGGAGGTGGAGGTGGAGGCGGAGGCGGATGCAAAATAACTGGAGGTGGTATATCGGGTAAAGAAGGTGAAAGTATTCTAGGAGCTTGAGTTATATATTGAATGTTTTGACTTGCAGATAAAGGAGGCGGAGGTGGGATATTTTGACGACCTCCTATAATATTGGGAATAACATCAGATGAAGGAATTAAAGAAAATAACAAAGGAGGGGGAGGTGGAGGCGGAACAACGGGAGGTGGTATATCAGGTAAAGAAGGTGAAAGTATTCTAGGAGCTTGAGTTATATATTGAACGTTTTGACTTGCAAATAAAGGAGGCGGAGGTGGGATATTTTGACGACCTCCTACAATATTGGGAATAACATCAGATGAGGGGATTGCAGAAAATAACAAAGGAGAGGGAGGTGGAGGTGGAGTCAGAACAACGGGAGGTGGTATATCGGGTAAAGAAGGTGAAAGTATTCTAGGAGCTTGAGTTATATATTGAATGTTTTGACTTGCAGATAAAGGAGGCGGAGGTGGGATATTTTGACGACCTCCTATAATATTGGGAATAACCTCTGATGAAGGAATTAAAGAAAATAACAAAGGAGGTGGATGGATAGTGTGTTCTCCTCTAACTATATTATTTAATATTTGAGATGATTTTATGTTAAAAGGTTCTAAAGTGATTGGATGTGGCTTCATCTCTTGAGATATAACAGGATAAGGTTGAGGTGGTGACATAGGTCGTGGTATCATTTCACTTTTTAAAGAAAAAGACACATTCTTGCCACATCCACAGCATAAGAAAAGAATACATAATAAAATGAGATTTTGCTTTTGTATATCCATAATAGCCTAGTATGTTCTTGTGTTCTTTATTACATTATTAATAAAAAGAACCTTAAAAGCTATTCTACAAAAGTCTCAATTTTCACTAAAAGTAAACTGACCTCTGGTCACTTTTGGGCATTGGCTCACTAAAAGTGGTCTAGCCTCTGTTTCACTCAAAATGAGCCACATCTCTGGTGTGTTTTTGGGCATTGCTCTGACAGCTTACGCTGTCTAAAAAGAGCAATGTCTCAAAAGTCCGTTTACTTTTAGTAGGAAGGATCTCATCGTCTCTTAACCACATGTTAAGGGTTTGTTTCACTCAAAATGCATCATGCCTCTGTTTCCCTAAAATTGAACTAGCCTCTGGCTACTTTTGGGCAGTTAGCCCGACGACTGTCGTCGTCGATCAAAGGCTAACTCCCTCAAAAGCTTGTTCAATTTTAGGAAGAAGGATCTCCTCGTCTCTTGACCACATGTTAAGGAAAATATCCTTTTAATACCAGTTAGCCCAACGGCTTATCGCCGTTGATCAAAGGCTAACTGCCTAGAAAATCCATTTATTTTGAGTAGGGAAGGATCTTCTCGTCTCTTAACCACATGTTAAGGAAAAAGTTCTTTTTTTTTGTTTTTTTATTTTTTTAGATTCTGCGTAAAACCTCAAACAAAAAGTAATTAGGTGGAGGATGGGGCAGTGGGAGACTGAAGATCTTCCGCAAATTGAGCTTGCTCTTTAAAAGCAAGCTCAATTGAGGACTTCGGAAGGCTCTCACTGCCCTATCCTCAAATAAAAATAAAATGGAAAAGCAGAATCGAAGGGCGGTGGGTGGGGTTAGGGATAATCCTTTTGTTGCCGGGGTCCCGGAGGGAGAATATCCGTATTTCACTATCAATGTGTATTATATTGATACAGAATCTTAGAAAAATTATATATTTTTTACTTTTTTCATTAAATTGTCGATAAGTCGTTTATAATGACTTTAAGGAGTTGGTTCACTAAAAGTAAACTAGCCTCTGGCTACTTTTGGACATTGCTCTGACAGCTATCGCTGTCCAAAAAGAGCAATGTCTCAAAAGTCCGTTTACTTTTAGTAGAAAGGATATCCTCATTTTTTAACACGATGTTAAGGAAAAAAATGTATATATACAAAAAAATTATTTATTTAGTTTGGTTTTATTTTTCATTTGTACAAATATTTGCACAAACACTTCTGCAAAAAAATTGCATAACGCAATTAGCCTACCCCCCCCCCCCCCCCCTTAAGTCCAGGTTTTGATTATCTTAAAAAAAATCATTTTAAAAAGTGCAACCAGCCACAGCCAGAGTCACAGCTAGGGATGGGCTTAGTAGAGATGTTGATTGTGATGACCATGCTTGCCTTAATCAGTGTAGGTACAGCATATTACTTCACACAGAGCCAAACAGTGATGCGTTCATCTGCACAAGATTCAGATTGTCAAAGCATTGCTCAGTCAGCTTTAGATAGAGTTGTGTCGTTGGGAACTCGTCTTTACGGATATAGAGTAGGTCATACTGACTCTGATCTTAGATATAACCCTCTTTTTATCAAAAAAGGAACTCAAATAACAGGTAGTACTCCAGCGGCTTATCGGATTACAGATACAAGCTCTGGTAATAATTTAAGCCTTACAGATAAATATAAGAATTTATACGAAGAATTAACAAATAACACCCCTCCTGCCCTGCTTGTGAATACAGGAGTTCCTTTAGTAAATCTTTCTGGTAGTGGCTTTATTAATATAGGTACATCTGTGTTACTAGTTAATTCTGTAAATTTTTTGCAGTATATGTATAATTCTGACCCTGAATTTTTTAATGGTAATAGTGGCAAAGGTAAAGACTTTACTATTACAAGTAGTACCTCAACAAGTAATAATAAAGTGATAGCTTCTTTATGGAAGGACTATCTTAAAAAGTACAATCTTCAAAATGTGAAATTCTACATCAGGATTAACCCTGTTGATCTGAAAAATCAAAAGGTGATAGAGAGTTATTCAGGTATTAAATGTTACTATACAAGATATAAGGGTTCAAAGTTTGTCTCAACAGAGATTCCTTGTCCGCGTCCATCTAGTCACCCATCACATAAATTAGTGTTGACTCATCCTAGGCTTTCTGTTGGGACTTCAACTTTAAGTAGTTCATCAAATTTACGCACCATAGGTAATCCTGATTTAGGATTTCAGGTGACAGTTAAGTTAAGTTATGAAAAGAATAATCAGGATTATTCTTGTAAGAGCATGCAACGATTTGCTCACCAAACTCGTTTATTGATGGAACAGACAACTCCAATTAATGTTTCAGTGACTTCCCTTAAGAATGGCCATAACAAAAACTTACTACCTAATGGTGGTCGTAAGCAGACTTCATGTGACACAGATGGTTCAAATTATAGAAACATCACCATGGAGTTAAATTTTGATAATACAGCCGGCAGAACAACTAAGGAGTTTGGAACATTATTTTTATGTCGTGGAGTACGTTGGAGGTATCCTGATAGAGATTGTAATACAAATAAAATAGAAAAAATATATGGACCTTGGCGGAGATGCCATCAAGTGAAATTTCCAGATCAAAGAGGTAATACAGAGTCTGTTTTGTTAAATAGCAGTGGCCATAATATAAAGCTACGATTAAAATTTAATAACTTAAAGGAAGATAGAAGCTATGCTTTAGAGATTGCAGAAGTATCGCAATTAGGTATTTCTAAACCACCTTATCAGCGTATAACAAACAGTCGCTTTTATATAGATGCTACAAGACCTACATTAATTGCAAGTATAAATGACAGCGACGTAGGTTCACCAGACGATTTTGTAACGGCTCTTATTGATGCAAATTGGATAGATCATTTACCTAAGGTTCGATTTAAACATGGTAAGAATCATAAAAAAGGACCTGGTTTGCAGTGCAATTCAAATCCTGTCAGCTTTCATGGTTGCATCATCGATAAGTTTACTCATAATTTAGGAGACTGCACCGCAACAGGCCGTCGGAGAGATGGTAATGGCACCCAATCTATACCTGCTAGTTCGATCAGTATAAGCACAAACTCACTTAGTTGTAGTGGCACATTAAGTTCGGTTCAACATGGTCGACAAAAATTGATGATCACTCCTAGTGATATTTGTGGCAGTGGTTCTAGTGATCAACTTGAATGGGATACAGACCTTCCAAGTACATTTGTAGCCAGACCTTTTTCTACAAACCCTTATTGGCTTCAAAATAAAAAGAAGACAAAATATATAATTCAAACACTTGTACCAGCTTCAGGGGCGGGTACATTCCCGAAGCATTATGCAGTGACATGTTATGGAAAGGAATATTCAACCGCTACAAGAACAGCTAGCAATGGAGGGAGCATTTCCTGTGAATTTAATGGCAGTAGAAATAGTGGATCTGGCGATCATGATGGGTGCAATTCTGCAAATTTCGGTGTGAAGTATCATCATATTTGTGGTGATTCTTCTAGTACGCAAGCAACACAATGGGGGGTGTGGGTGGCACATCCAGATCACGGTGGTGGAAGTTGTGAAAATGTACCTTGTGAACCTAGATCTGATAGATATTCTAAAGATTTGATATGTTGCGATGGCTTTCGTAATGAGTGTGGTAATGCAGGGAGTACACCACATCGATGTGCTAAGGATAATCATCCTCGTAGGAACGACTGTGGTAACCCTACAGGAGGAGGTAATAGTGAACAAGATACAACTTCTGATTGTCCACCATTGGGTCTCTATGACTGTAATTATACTTTGCCCTGTGAAGGAGATGCAGGAGAGCTGAAAAATAGAAGAGATAATGGTGATGCTTGTAAGAATAAGAGGCCGAGGCTTCGTAGAGGCGATAGATGTACTTTTAATAGACCTGGTCAGTGTAAAAATCGTTTTACAGACCAGGGATATAATGGATACTCTGAAATTGAAATTGAGAGTACACCCGGTGAATGTCACCTTAATGATAATTCAAAAGTATCGTGTACTGTTGAGGCACTGTGTAAGAAGAAATATAAATATGAAAATAGAAGTAACGCACGTAAATGCAATGTGGTTAATGGGTCTGTCCCACCTGTAAAAGCAGATTGTAATATTCCTCATGACATAAATAGCGATTATGATATAGACGGTGAATGGAGTAGTGGAGAACTTGATGGTGATGGAAAGGGGAAGTGTGCTACTCCTCCAAATCAACCATGTGATTTGAAAGTTACAGAAGTAACAAATACAAATGACTGTAGAGCCAAGAATACGTCCTGTCCTTTGACATTCATAGGGACTTGTCAAGAACCGCAAGGCGATTGCGATCCAAAAGGTCGTGGTGGTGGTGGTTCAGGAGAGTCATGTACCGTACGACCACCGACAACTGGACCTCCTCCTACTACTATAACACGACGTTCCCCCGATCAATCATTTGGAGCATGTGCAAGAGGGACATGCACCCCTCCCTTTTGTGCAGAAAACTGTGCATCAGTAGGCAGATGTCATGTCAAAGATGTAAATGGTACATGTCGTCCTTCTTGTGGACATGCAGCTCGATTGATATTTAATAAAAGTGGCTTTGGACCTGATAGAAAACGTAATACTTCTGATGATCTGCATGTCTATCGTCGGTCAGCTACATCTTGTAGTGGAGTTTCTGTCACTTATTCTGATGGTGTTACAGTCAATAATTGGGTACAAAAGGCTTTTCATCAGGGTGTCACCCCATACGAAGTTGTACAGGGTGGTGGTGTTTGCTGTATGCGAGGATCTACCCCACCATCTACCCCTCCTACACCTGTATCCACACCTTCGGCATGTGAATTCGGAGATTTTGCTACTTGTAAAGCTGGAATCCCAGTAGGAGCAAGAGCAGGAACAACGTGTCGTCCGCTAAGCGATGGATGCTATGACAGAATCTGCAAAGATGGATATAAAGAAGACGCCAACGGCAACTGCATTCGGGATCCTATACCCCCTACCTGTTCTGGCAATCAATATGCCACTAAAGAGCTTTGCGAAAACGTCCGTGCAAACGACTTTTGTGTTCAAAATAGCAATAGTTGCTGGGTCCAAGGCCCTCCTATCCCCGGACAATGTGATTATAACTATGGTACCTGTGGTGCTTGTTTCATTGGAGAAGAAAAAAGGGAGGACTATCCAGCATGTATAGAGTCAGGTGAAAGCACGTTTAGCTGTTTCTGGCAATGTGATGGAGAGAATGGAGGATCAGCTACTTCATGTGAGATAAGTCAGTTAACCTCATGCGACTAATGCACTTTGAACCCCCATAGTTTTAATTCTCATCTGCAAAGACTTAACAAAACTTTAACTTTGATACACTCAACATATTTTATTTTTTATTTTCTTGAAGAGTTAGCTTTTTTATATCATATAAAACCTTAGTGCCTTGTTTTTTTGGCTCTGCTATAATAATTTCCCCTTGGCGAATATCGGCAAGGTGTCCCTTATTAAGCCCTATGCGATCATTTTTTTTAATAATATGAGATTTATTATTAGGATCCATAACCAATGCTCTTGGTTCTTTTGTATCCCATATAATACCAATAAGCTTAAATTTATTTATATCAAATTGTTCTAAGGGAAGATAGGGTCCAAGGGTGGTTTGATTGATTTCTTTATGAATACGAAGAGGGATAAAGGGATCACGCAAACCTGTTGGATCATATTTATAAGATTGAATGATTTCTTCTTGTACTTTTTTTGCTTTTTTATCTTCTCCTTCATTCACAGGAGAACCCTCAGGTGAGGGTTCTGTTTGTGCTTGCAAAGGTGTTACTTTAAAGCCATTGTAAATATCGTTACATAATAAAAAAAATAAAAACACAATCAATATATATCTCATTGTTCCTCCTGAGGTGAGCTTGTTGTAGGTGCCTTATTGTTGTTGTTTGCTTCTGCCTTTTTCATCATTTCTTGTTTTTCATTTTCCATAACCTGAGCATATAAAGTAATATTTCCATCTAAAGTAAGATTGGCTTTTTGTTCAGCTGTTTCATTAGGGTTGTGAATGCGGATTCTATCTATAGAAATCAACTGTTGCACCTCTGTAAGGTGTGACATAAATAAAAGAAGCTGTGTATAACTTCCTTCAATTTTAATAGTTAAAGGTACAAGTTTATAAGTATCTACAAGCTCACCTAATAGATCAGTAGCAAATGTTTCTTCTTGTGATTCATGTCCATTGACTTTAACCCCTATGGCTTGAATGGAAGGCTCATTGATAAGTTTATCAAAGAATGTAGTCGAATTGTCTATGTAGTTCATATATTCAAAAAAAATATCGGCAGTTTTTTTGGTTGTTTCATATTCGTTTTTAAAATCAGAAAATCTCTCTATCAAAGTTTTAATATCCTCATATTCTTTTTGTTTTTCCTCAATATTGACTTTTGTTAAACTAATATTTTGTGTGACTGTATCTAAATAAGTGTCATTTTGTATAATGAAAATCCAATAAAGACCTAATACAAGCAAAGAAATCAAAAAAATATGAAACAAAGATAATTGGTTTAGTTTTTTCATTGTGGCAATTCCTGATTTTTGTTTTCTGAGATATTCTCTTCTGGTTTTGAGTTGTTTGGCTCTGATGTGGTTTTTGTTTCACCAATTGGGACTTCTTCTATCTCCTCTGTTTGATTGGCTGACACAGCTTTGTTCTGGTTATTTGGAGTAGATGTATCTTGAGCTGTAGGAGGTTCGGCCTCATTTTGACTAGGCTGATCGGGCTGGCCAGGTTGATCGGGCTGACTAGGTTGAACAGGTTGATTGGGCTGATCGGGCTGGCCAGGTTGATCGGGCTGACTAGGTTGAAATGGAGATTTATTGATAGAAGTTGGTGTCATATTGGATTTTATTTCACCTGCTACAACTTGATCTGTAGGCATTGTGATTTCTGAATCAGTGGTAGGTTGCAGTACTGAAGTTATTTGAAACTTTCTATATGGATCAGAATAACTTGATTGACTGCTTAAATCTAAAACTTGAATATCTTTAAAGTATCGAGATTGTTTTTTTAAATTACTTTCAAATATATTAATTTCATTAGGTATAGATTCACCAGTAAAAGTCACCTCTCCATTTTTGCTGTCAATAGAAACCTCTGTCAACCAAGCATTATCCGGCACAACAAAATGCAAAGTATTTAAAGCTTCCAATGTTTTTATACGTTGACTTGTCACTTGAGAGAGGCTAGCAATTAAGTTATCAAGTTTAAGCTTCTCTTTTTTTAAGTTATTGATTTCATCTCGGCTTTGCTTTTGTGTTTCTAGTTTATTCATAACTTCTTGTTCTTGAGATTTTAGTTCATTGAGTATGGCTTCTTGGGATTGTTTCTCTATAACTGTCCATCCAAAGATAGCTAAAGAAGGCATTAAAATAAAGCTCATTTTTAATATAATTTTTGTAAGTTCTTTTATATCTACAGGTGAAGATACTTCTTGAATACCTTGAAATGACTGAATATCTGTATCAGCAGTTTTAATATCATTAAGTAAATTTACAAATATCATTTGTCATCACCTACATATCTCATAGCTAATCCCATAGCCACAGAAGCATAAGGTGTAATTTGTGCAATGTACTCTGGACTGAAATTCCTTTGATCGTAAGAAACTAAAGAAAAAGGATTGATCACTTGAACTTCTAGTTGAAGTGCTTCCTGTAAAAATGGAATAAGATTTTTTGTAAGAGATGCTCCCCCTGTGATGAAGAGCTTTTGTATTTTTGTCTTATCAGATCGAGCATGATAGAAGTCAAAGTTCTTTTTAATCTCTTCTGTAATGGCTTTATGAGTATTTTGAATAATACGATATGCATCAGGAGGAACAGCGTGATCATTGGATGTGCTGATTTTAAGGCTTTCTGCTTCATCTTCTGATACTTGCATAGAATTAATTAAATTTTTATTGTAAAGGTCACCACCAAAAAACAAATCTTTAGCAAAGGTAATTTCTTTATTCTCTAAAACAACAAAATTAGTAATGGCAGACCCTAAATTAAGCAAAACCATTGTATCTCCTTCAATTTGAGGGTAGTTATTTGTAAAACAATTCGAAAGGGCAAAACTAGCAATATCCACAATAGAACAGTTCATATCTAAATGATTGATGAGTTCTATAAATTTAAAAATGATGTCTTTTTGAGCTGATATGATAAGGGCTTTGGTCATATCCGGATGATCCTGGTTTTTTAAAATATGGTATTGGAGGTGAGCATTGTCTAAATTATGAGGGATGTATTGTTCTGCTTCACCGCTGATGACTGTCGCTATGTGCTTTACATCTGTTACATGAGGCAATGCAATTTGTTTTACAATAATGTCTTCACCACAAAGACTGATAGAAACATTTTTGGTTTTTGTTTTCATTTGTTGTATTAAGTCAGAGATCACAGGAACAAGTGGTTGAATATTCATTAAACGGCCATGCTCAACAACTCCTTGGGGTGTTGCAGCATAATGAAAAGATATAAGCTTAAACTTATTTTTTGATGGTTTAAGTTCCATAGCTTTGATATAACTGGTTCCTATATCCAATCCTATGAGCTGTTGAGAAGAAAAAAGTGAATCTAAAAACGACATATTTTATCCTATTTTTTAGTATCTATTCGAAGGAACTAAGATGAATGACTGGTCTAAATACTTATTGACCTAGAACAAAGTTAGGTCATCCCTCTTATTATTACACAATCTTTTAGGTAAAAAGTCAAAAAGACCAAAGTCTGGCATCTTAAAAGGTGTTCTATTATAAGACAGTTACGGCTTTGGCAGTTTGTGGTCATTATGATAGACATTATATAAGCGGAAGGACAATAAGTTATAAGAATTACTTATAAAATTTGAAAATCATACCATCAAAATCAACATTGAAGGTGCATAACTTAATAGCACTTGGAAATAATGTTGATACTGTCTTTTTAAAATAGAGTTATTCAAAAGCATTATGTTAGAATAAAAATATCTAAGAATAAAATGAAAGCAAGCACTTAGAAAATAAATGAGATCATAATAGGTTCAATATGACAGCAACAACAATAAAAGATTCATTTAAATGTTCTGTAAATGATTTTTATAAAATTATTACAGATTATGAAAAATATCCTGAATTTTTATCTGAAATATCTATATGTCGCATTATTGAGGAAAAAGCTGAGCAAGGGCAAATTAAGAAGCTTGTAGAGTATCATATTCGTTTATTTAAATCTTTTATGTATCGACTTTGGATGATTGAGAACCATCAAGATTGTAGTTTAAATTGGGAATTTGCACAGGGTTCTATTTTTAAATCCAATCAAGGTTATTGGAAGCTAAAGGGTCAAAAAGACCAATGTGTTGCAACTTTTTATATAGATTGTCAATTTAAAATTTTCATTCCTAGCACAGTGAGTAAAAAGTTGATTTCCATTCATCTTCCTAATATGATGAGATCATATCATCAGAGAGTAGGTGTACTTTATGGATAACAACCAAAAAACTCAACAAAACAAAGAAAAAGACCAAGACGAACACTCTAAAGGCAAAAGTGTTTCAGATGTGATCAAACGGCTTTTTGCAGTGGGGTCGACGGCTGCCTTTCTCACAGAAGAAAGCATCAAAACAGCCCTAGGTGATATTAAGTTGCCTAAGGAATTATTAAAACCTCTCTTAGCAAGTGCCATGTCTTCTAAACAGCAAATTTTTCAACGTGTTAGTAAAGAAGTATCAAGCGAAATGATTAAAATACTTAATTCAGAAAAGTTTAAAGATGAAGTTTTTAAATTTTTAAGGACACATAAATTTAAAATCAATATAGAAATAGAAAGCAATAAGGATGCCTAGTATTTTCACTAAAATTCTTAATAAAGAAATACCTGCGGATATTGTCTATGAAGACAATCATTGCCTTGCCTTTAAAGATATTAACCCCTTAGCTCCAGTCCATGTTTTGCTGATTCCTAAAAAAGAAATCACAACCCTACAAGATGTGCAGGCAAGTGATGCTCAACTTATGGGACTGATGATCACTAAAATCCCAGAGATTGCTCAAATTATGGGAATAGATGAAAGAGGATACCGTGTGATTGTCAATTGCAAAGAAGGGCAAGAGGTTCCCCATTTACACTTTCACATTTTAGGAGGCAAGGCTTTTAAATCTGCTACTACTAAAATGTGAGGTCTTTTTGTTCTGTTCTTTTTAAAATAATCTATGATTTTAATGTTTTTATTTCGCCTGTTGTTACTTCATTTAACATTGTTGGTGCTTTTTATTTTGAATTTAAGAATAAACCCTCTATAAATAGAGGGTATTCTTAGGGAGAGGTTAGGGGGTTAGGGGGTTAAGGGATTTATACATTTACTTTAAAGTATAATAAAAGAACTTAAAACATAAGGGGAGTAGAAGCCTCCAGGAATATGAATAAGCTCTTGGCTTTGTTTAAGATAGTTTATATAACTTGTCACTTGCTGTGGTTTAAGATGTTGCCTTAAAACTTTGTTATAAAGCGAAGTGGTCTTTTTAAACTGAGTTTGTGCTTGGTGAAAATGACTTTGACTTTCTTGATTACGCTTCCTTTTGTAAAGCATATTTGCAGCACTTGATATTTTGTATTCTGCAAGTATTTTTCTCTCAATATTTTGAATAGACTGAATGCTCTGATGAGAAGTCCCTGTTTGTGATAAATATTGAATTCTTGAGCGAGAATTTTTAACAGCCGTAGCAAGTTGCCTCTTAATATCTGCCACATTTGCCTGTTGTGATTGAGATGTTTCTTTTTTATTTGTTTGATGAGTAGAAACGCTTTTTGCTAAAGCTAACTCAGATACGAATAAAATAACTAAACTTAAAATAACTACTTGTTTTTTCATAATTAATTGCTCCCTCTCTTATTCTTCTTAAATAAAATTTTTAAAACCCTTATATACTTTTTAAGTACAAAAACCATGCCAAACACATTAAGTATCTGTTATCACTAATGTTTTCTGGTTATCTATGGATAGACCATAAAGACAGGCTATTAAAACTTAGGTTATATAATTTAAAATAAAAACTGTTTCATTTTGAAACAGTTTTTATAACTTACTGAAAATATTGGATTTATTTATATTTTTGTGATGTTTTAAGAGGTGTTTTTGAAGACAAAAGAAAAGTGTTTAAAAATGAGACAGTGGTGACGTTTTGCGTCGTTTGTTTTCTGCTGTGCTTCATGTATTTGTAATACCATGTAATTTTGATCAATACCCCCCAAAAGAATTAGGCTATTAAAGTCATTTAAGAGGATGACTATATCAAACGAGACAAAAAAATAGTTTATATGGATAAATGTATAGAATTGCTTAAAACATTTAAGAAAATTTAATATGAATGCGAATAAGATAAGTAGAGAGGCTACAAAATGCAAAAACTTGTTTATAGTATAATATTGATTATTGGTATTATTGGAATATCACATAACATAGCTAATGCCAATGAGCAATGGGCAATCAAAACAAAGCATGATCGTTTTGTTATCAAAAAAGGTAACGGAGAGCAATATTTTATTGGCCGTCAAGCCGTTCAATCAAATGCTTTTGATCATCTAAGAGATTTTGTGGATCATCAGTTAGCTTTTTTAGAATCGTCAGAAGATGCAGTGTGTGAAAAGCCACGCAAGAAGCCAGATTTGCAAATCACAAAGACAAAAGCTGGTCAAAAGGGTAAAGATATTTTGGTTTATATTCAAGAATCAGAGCATCTTGTGATCAGTAATAATAAATGTTCTTCTTTGACTGGAGAGGGGGTTTTGGGTTTACCAGTTGATCGTTCATGGTATATTGGTCCTAAGACTGTTGCAATTGATTTAGGAAACCGAAGGAGATGGAATTTTGGAGATTCAAAATTTATAGAATATTATCAAAAAGAATCAAAAAGTGCAGGTGTAGGTGCAGGTGAGGAAAAGGTCGAAAAAATATTAGCAAATAACTCAATGATTCCAGAGTGGGAGAAGATCCATGCATTTGAAGAAACTTTAAGTTCTATAGACATCATAGGTCGACGCCATTTATCTTATAGCAAAAACTCTTCTCATTTTGATTTTATGACTGGTGGCAAGCAGTATCGGTTTTATGAAATTCGCAATGGGCAAGGACTTATTTGGGCTTTAAAACTTCCAGATAAGCCTTTCCTTATTATCTCTCACTCATTTAATTGGGGAGAGTTTAATTTAGATTATATAACTGGGTCTAATTCTGGTATTATAGCCATTCTTAAAGATTCTCAAAAGCCTGATAATGAAAGAATAAAGGCTCTGAGACAATTAGGTAATTATTGGAATAGCTCATTTCAGCAAATATTATTTACTATTTTAAAAGATGAAGGTGAATCAGAGAGTTTACGTAAAATCATCACAGAGGCTTTAGTCCAAAAACCCACTGCTTTAAATAAAAAAGTTTTACTTGAGGTACTTATAAGTACACAGGAGGATTCTTTGAGAAGGTATATTTCTCGAAGGCTAAGTTTGCTTTATCCTAAAGGACAAGCCATTTTAAGGACTGATGATTCTTTTACTATCACAGAAAAAATGAATGTTTGGAGAGGTATGCAGTGAACTTATAAAAAGGTTTGAGAATAAGGGCTGATGATTATTTCTTTAGACACAGTCTTCAGGAATTATCATATTCAAAGGTGTCATTTTTGTGACAGTAAGTTATTTTGTCTTTTAATGAATATAAGCTTGATAGATGGGTTGATTGTTGACTAAAAAGCAAATCTGCTTTGTTTTTTTGCCATTCTTCTCTTCAAGAATGTCTACCACAACAGCTTGACCATCCTTCAAATGGTCTTTCAACAGAGCTTCTGCTAAATGTGTTTCTAAATGCCTCTGCAAAAATCTTTTTAATGGCCTTGCTCCATATACAGGATCATAAGATAACTCTACAATGCCTTTGCAAGCCTGCTTTGTTAAAGTCAAATGAATCTTTCTATCCTTTAAGCGGTTGGCTATTCGCTGAACCTGTAGGTTGGCTATTTGCAAAAGATTGTCTTTGCTCAATGGTGAGAACATCACTATTTCATCTACCCTGTTTAAAAATTCTGGACGGAAAAATTCTTTTAACTCTTTGATCATTAACTCTTTTGTTTCTTCTTTGATACTAGAGAGGTCTTGTGATGCTGGGTCTTCTAAGTCTTTCAGGATATGGGAAGCTCCTATATTAGAGGTCATAATTAAAACTGTGTTTTTAAAATCCACTGTTCGCCCTTTAGAATCTGTCAATCGACCGTCATCTAAAATTTGCAATAAAATATGAAAAACATCAGGATGAGCTTTTTCAACTTCATCTAACAAGATCACAGTGTAAGGTTTACGTCGAATGGCTTCTGTAAGCTGTCCTCCTTCTTCAAAACCAATGTATCCAGGGGGAGCTCCAATCAAACGGCTGACAGCGTGTTTTTCCATATATTCACTCATATCTAAACGCAAAATATTATTTTCACTATCAAACAGGGCTTCTGCTAATGCTTTTGCTAACTCTGTCTTACCTACACCTGTTGGTCCTAAAAATAGAAAAGAGCCGATCGGCTTTTGAGGATCTTTAATACCTGCTCTAGCTCTTAAAATGCTATCACATACCCATTTAACAGCTTCATGTTGTCCAATCACACGCTCATGTAATTCATCTGATAAATGTAATAGCTTTTCTTTTTCTCCTTTTAAAAGGCGAGACAAAGGGATACCTGTCCACTTAGAAATAATATCATGGATTTCTTGATCTGTGACAGCTTCTGATAAAAGCTTGTGAGAATTAAATGCTTTTTCTAGTTGAGCTTCCTCTTGAGCTAAAGTTTTTTCTAACTCTGGTAGTCGCCCTAACTTAAGGGCTGCCATCTTTTCTAAATTATATTCTCTTTCGTATCTTTCAATTTCATGCTTGACTGATTCTATTTCTTTTCGAATAGATCGCAGTTTTTGTACAGCTTGTTTTTCTTGCTCCCATTGTTTTTTCATTTGAATAGAAGACTTTTTTGATTTTTCTAATTCTTCTTTGACTTGCTTTAGTTTTTCTTTACTGGATGCATCTGTTTCTTTTTTTAAAGCTGTCTCTTCAATCTCTAGCTGCAAAATTCTACGGGTGATTTGATCTAGCTCTGAAGGCATGGAATCTAACTCTGTACGAATCATTGCACAGGCTTCATCCACAAGGTCAATGCCTTTATCTGGCAAAAAGCGATCGTTAATGTATCTGTCTGATAACACAGCCGCAGAAACCAATGCAGAATCATGGATGCGAACCCCGTGATGTAGTTCAAATCTTTCTTTTAACCCTCGCAAAATAGATATTGTGTCATCTACAGTAGGAGGCTCTACCAATACAGGCTGGAAGCGACGTTCTAAAGCCACGTCTTTTTCTATGTACTTTCTGTACTCATCTAAAGTTGTTGCTCCGATACAATGTAGCTCTCCTCTGGCCAACAAGGGCTTTAATATTTGCCCTGCATCCATAGCTCCTTCTGTCTGGCCAGCACCCACAATTGTATGTAGTTCATCAATGAAAAGTAAAATACGTCCATTTGATTTTTTGATTTCAGATAGCACAGCTTTAAGACGTTCTTCAAACTCCCCTCGGAATTTTGCTCCTGCTAAAAGTGAAGCCATGTCTAAAGCAAAAATACTTTTCTCTTTTAAACCATCAGGCACGTCTCCTTTGACAATTCTTTGAGCTAAGCTTTCTGCAATCGCTGTTTTACCCACGCCAGGCTCTCCAATGAGGACAGGATTGTTTTTAGTTTTACGAGATAAAATGCGAATCACTCGACGGATTTCAGAATCTCTACCAATCACAGGATCTAATTGACCTGTTTTAGCAATCTCAACTAAGTCTCTGCCATACTTTTCAAGATGTGTTTGATGAGCATTTGGATTATGAGATTGTGAATAGGTCATGGTTACTTTCTCCTTATGATTTTTTTGATGAATGCTTTGCTTATTTAAAAGGATTATTTTTTAGTAAGGCTTGTTTTAGAACAGTCAGTCTTTGATCTGCGATGCGGATTGACTGACTGTCTAAAAACAGCTAGAAGTTAATGCTTTGTGAGACAAACTAACTAATTTGAATTTTCTTTTTAGGGTTAGATGTCTTTTGAAGGGTAATAGAAAGTAAACCATGCTCAAAGTGAGCTTTGATTCCTTTGCTGTCAATCCCTTTAGGCAAACGGAAATGTCTTTGAAACTTTCCAATCTGAAGCTCCTCAATACACAGACTGGCATTTTTCTCTTGATGATGTTGCCTTTTCTCTCCTGAAATTTCTAAGACTCCATCTTCTACAGAAACTTCAAAGTCCTTCTCTTGCATGCCAGGTAACTCGACTTGCATTTGATATTCTTTCTGAGTTTCAAGAATATTCACTCTAGGACAGAAAGCTTCACCCTTTGTAGATAAAAAATGCTCTCTTCCTACATCCTTAAAAAAGGAGTCTAAAAATAAAGATGGAAAAAATCCTTCTCTTAAGTTTTGATGGTTTGGATTAAAAATTTCTTTTGATAACATCATAACGTACCTCCTATCATTGATTAAAAATTATTAAACACTTACTTACAAAAAGCTAAAATATTTATATTTATAACTTTTTGACCCTCAATTTAAAGGTGTGTGCGATTTGGATTTTGTCAAGGAGGTATCTAAAAATATTTAATGATCTATCCTTTAAAAATGAATTTAAACCTTTAGGCCTTAGGCTTTTAGGTCTTTGGGCCTTTAGGTATGAGTAGATTTTCTTTAAAATATATTGACATATTGACAAAAAACTGATGAATGGTATAATGGATATAAAGTGGAGGAATACAAATGGAAGAAAGGCCAAACAACGGCCATAGATCAGAAAATGGCCAATCATTACAAAATGGTACGAAACAAAATGGTGCAAAGAAATCATTTTTATCATTTTTATCATCTGAATTTGTACAAGCTATAGCATTTGTTTTAAGTACATTTGCAATCGGTATTGTGAGTGTTGTGACTTCTTTAATTTTAATTAATAGTGTTTTGAATACTCCTATTAAAGAACAAGTAGATATTATTAAAGAACAAATGGATGATGTTAAGGAACAAATCAGAACTGTTGAGAATAAAGTCGATAGCCTTGAGAGTAAAGTCGAAGGACTTGAGAGTAAAGTCGAAGGCATTGAGATTAAAATAGAAGAAATGGTCAAAGAAAATGATCAAAGATTTGATGATGTTATTGAATTATTAACTAAAAGTGTCAATAAATAATCTTAGCATTCTTTTTTGCCTACCTTAAGTCAAAATGCAACACTGTTTTAAAAGTTAAAAGGTTTAACAGGTCGTTAATATGGCCGGGAAAGTGTCGCATTTTGAAAATGAAAGGTTAGTTTATATTTAGACCTCCTTATTTATAATGTCTACAAATTGTCACTTAAACTCATGTTTTCATTATCTTTATGACCTGCGAGACAAGCCACACTATCATAAAAACTTACATTATATCTTATTTAGTTTCGAAAGTCAAGGATTTATTATAAGATTTTAAGATTTTGTGAAATTGTTATGTAATTTGAGGGAATCTCATCGGAGCAAACACTCTGTGAAGGGGTGGTCTTTCCTTCCTTAAGTGAATTATGGCCTCTGTAGATAGAGTATCTATAAAATCAAGTCTTGCCGGCGAGAGGGTAAGGATGTACCTAATTTGTTTCATCTAAATAAAGTTTTGTTGGTACAGGACAAATTTTTGGATCATTGCTTAATAAATGTGTAGGATAGATTTGTCCCTCAATATATTGCCTTCTCATTCTAAGATTTCTTCTTTTTGAAAATAGTTCTTCATAAAGATAGTGTTGAAGAGTTGGATCTTGATTTATATCAATCTCTTGTAAAGATAGATCTTGTATATAAAAGGGATTCATAATTGATATAGTTTCTTTTGGTGCATGGGCTTGGTCTAGATCGACATGTCCTAGCTCATGGAAAATATACAGCTCTTTTTTTGCTTCAGGAAAAGTCATCCATGCATCATAGTTTACAAGGATATGTCTACTGCTAAGAATGGCGGAAGCTACACCTTGAAACGTAAATCTTTGAGCTAAGCGACTAATTTGTCTCCAAACCTCACTATCAGATCTATAAAAAAGAATTTTAATAGGATAATCAAGCTCTTCTCGACCTGTAATGTTTTTCTTGATAGATAAATATTTCTCAATATAAGGTAAAAACACAGGATGTGTATCTGCAACTGTCCATGTTTGATGAGGATCAGATATGCATTTTGAGGGGACAATTTCAATAAGTATTATGGGGCGGAAAGGTTTAGACCAATCAGGATTAGCATCTAATGCTGCATTTCTCTCCATTAAAGCTTGTGTAATGGTTTCATTCTTTTTGCTAAGAGCTAGGTAGAATGGAGTTCGTCCATCTCTCTCTGGTTTGTTTATATCTGCTCCTGCCTCTATAAGCATCATTGCAATTGGAGTTTGATTATAAACGATCGAATAATAAAGGAGAGTCATTTCTCTAATACCTGTTGTATTAATATCTCCTCCATTAGCCAGAAATTCTTGTACATAGCTCAGTTCACCTTTAGAAATTGCGGTAAATATTTTAGAACTTTGAGCATAGACAAAGGGTTTCAAATACAACAAAATGGATAAAACAAATAATAATTTTTTAATAAAATATCCTCCTAGAAATTTCTTAAGTTATCTTGAGATTATGTTTTATTTCTATGCCTTTAAATTGTCTTGAACTAAAGGGTATATGTCAAGTTCACAGTAATATGTGGTGTTGTGTGATGTTTGTAAGGAGCATGTCCCATAATTCGGCAAAAATAGAAGGCTCATAAATTAGTTTTTAATTGTTTTTTCTTTTTGTCAAACTTTTTTCTAATTGTTTTAAGTAAGCCAATGTTTTGTTTTACTTACGATAGGATGATCATAAGGACTTTTCATTTTTGGGCATTTGTTTTTTTTCGTTTTGCGATCGGTTTTTATCGACTAAAAGATCAAATAAACGATCAAATTTTCGATCAAATTTTTGATCAATTTGATCAATTTTTTTATTTATTTCTTTTATCTGTGTAGGTATATGATTGTATACTTGCTCTTGAATAGGCTTAATTGTAGCAGTCAGTAGATCTCTTAAGTTATTTTCTGATTGTTTTACCAATTCTCTTAAGTTATTCTCTGATTTTTCTATCCGTTCATTTAATCTATTTTCTGATTGAGTTGTCCTTTTCACCGCTCTATCATAAAGAAAAAAGCCCATAAAAGATATAGCCATGATTGTTGGTAGGTCTAAATATTCAACTATCTTTAAAATAAATTCGTAGAAACCCATAATGTCCTCTTTAGTTATACCATTACATTATCAATATTAAAAAACACTTATAAAATTACATAATTTTACAACATTATCTAAGGCCTGTCTAGCCCAAAACACCGGAATCTATACGTATTACTTTATTATAAAACAACGTTAAAGTCAAGTTTTTGACAAAAAAAAGAGCTACCAAAGTAGCTCTTAACTAAAAATATAAAGGTAAACAAGACTCACTATGATCAACTGAGTCTTACTAAATTTATCGGCATGGCCTGACTTTAATAAAAACTTCATGATTCCAATTGAGGAAGTTTTTATGGGCATATAACATTTAAATTATTCTGTAGCACCAGCCTGTCGCAATAAATCTGCAATTATGGTATAGTCAGACATAACAGCCTTAAATAAAGCTGTTTGTTCATTATTGTCTTGAATATTGACCTGGGCATTGGCATTTAGCAATGACTGTACAATCCGAACACGGGTATCAATACCTGCTCGGGACAAAGGGCTATTATGAGGGCTATCAGAACTAGCTTGCATTAAAGCCGTCTTGCCTCTTGGGGTTTGAATGTCAGGATTTGCACCGGCATCTAGTAATAACTCTACAATCTCAGCCCGGCCCAGAAAGGTAGCCCATATTAAAGCCGGGGGATTAGAATCTGTTTGGTCGATATTCACACCTTCTTCAATTAAACTTTTTACAGCATTAGTATCGTTATTTAAAATAGCTATCTTTAGGTCTTCGAATTGGCCTTGAATAGCCTGACATATTCCTTCAACCTGCTGTTGTCCATTTCCTACTTCGACTTGTTGGCCATTTCCTACTGAATTTGAGTAGCCTGAAACTTCAATAGCCTCTGGATTTTGAGTAAGTTCTGGATTTTGACATGCAACCATGGATAAAGATAAAAAATAAAGAAAAAATATATTTCTCATTGTTTAGACCTCCTTGTTAATGGGTTTTAATGGGTTTAAAATTTTAAGTTAAATAACATCAAGGTATATGCAAGATTAAGGCCTTGATTAAAAGGGCTTTTATCTATGGTTTGAAGAAAAATACCGACAATTTTTGTCATTATGACTTTAAAGTGTCCGCAATTTGTCACTTAAGCTCCATACTTTAAGATTTTTTACTTCCTTAAAAGAAACTCGAAGCTATTGAATAAATACCCATACCCACAAATAAAGTGTTAAACTCAGGATTAAAGCTTTTGATATACAAAACTTGGTCGTCTCAATAAATTAAATGTATCAATAAATTCAGGCTTTTCAATGCCTTTTGTAGCTTCTGCGAGCAAACCTGTTTGAGCTTTTGTCTTCCAACAAGGATGAATAATTATAATGTTTTTGTTGTTCACAGCAAAACCATAAAGTTGATCATAATCTTTTTTTGATCGACAGCCAGTGAAGCCTTCACAGAATTGATCTCTTAAAGATTTTGCTTTTTCTCTCCAGCCTTGTAATTCAGGAGTATCAGGAGCATCAAACTGACCATCAGTTCCACATTTATAGTCTTTGTTGATCAGTGTTTTAAGTAGAGATATACCCAAACGCCAATCAAGTAAGCCATGATAATTAATATTTCGGTAAGCTTTAAGACATCGATGACAAGCAGAATCGCATTTATTGATATGATCTTCTTTATAAAGATTTTTCATAAAAGCACTTTTGTTTGGACTTTTTATTTCTTTGAGAATATCTGAGAGAATAGTTTTAATTTGAGTACAAAATCCGGCTCCATTAGGAAGTTTGTCATTCAACCTAATCTCTCCACTTTTCTCTTTTTTGACAATGTTACCTATATCCAGTTCCTCTGGGTCAATATCCCAATGCTCTGCAATCAATGTTCTTAAAAGGAAAGCCGCAGAATAATAAGCTCCCTTCATAGCAGAATGTGTTTTTAATAAATCCAGATCTAGTTCCTCTGGTATTTGATTTTGATTGTGTGTGATACTAAAAACCTCTGTTTGCTTTTTTGAAGCTAAGGCTACTTTCATTTTTTGATTATTTTCATTATCAGATCTGAACTTAAAATTTTTATCTGTATATTGTCCATATTCTGAGATAACCCATTGGTTTTTTAAACTTAATCCGTTTCTTTTAATTTCTCCAATAGAACCTTCAAAAAACTTTTTATTATTATCATTGATTCGAAAGACAGAACCATCATTCTTTGAGTCAATCTTGCAATTGAAACCATCCAACAGCTGATGATTAAAAGAAGTATCAATAAAGCTCCCTGCTCCATGGAATACAGGCAAATCAACCTCAGTGGCCTCTTTTCCAAAGGAAAAATCAGTACGAAACCCTTTAGGAGTAATATATTCAAAAGTAAATTCTGGTTTAGAGTTTTGCTTACATTCAGGACACTCTGAATAAGTAGGTTCTGTTTGAGATGATTTAATATATCGGCATTTTTCACACCGAAAGATCCATCTTTGCTCTAATATAGGGTCATCTGTTTTTATATCTTTGCTACGTATAGAGTATAAAGGTGATGTAAAACCTATGGATGTGTGGATTCTTTTATCCTTGGTTTTTTGAGATCCTGGGGCAAAGTCAGAGATAGCTATTTCAAGGTCTCTATCAATACTTTGGAAACTATTACCACGTCGTCCGTGATACAAATAACGTACGCGAGAGGGCATACCAAACATAGGTAGTAAATTCTTCTCAGCTAAGGCTTCAGCAAGTCCTAAGCTTTCACTTTGTCCTTCGATACTTTTATTGATCTCTTTATAGAGTTCATCTTGGATAAATTCTTTGATCTTTTCTCTGCCTATTTCATCTTCATCAACTCCAAAAGTAATATTTTTTATAATTGAATCTATATCTGAATCTGAAAATTTATTTAATTGCTCTCTTATTTTGTCTTTAACTTTATCTTTTTTATTTTCAGCATTCCAATTTTCGATTGTACCAAATTCCCCATGAGTATCTGTATTCTTAGGACCATCTGAGCTTTTGATACCTGCATTTTTAAAGGCTTGTCTTAAGATTTCCTTGATGACGAGTCGTCTTGCAATTTCTATTCTATTCATAGACAAAAATGGCAATGGTGGTTTTTGATTAAGCATTTGATTGGGATTGTTGAAATAAAAATTATCAAAGCTATTACCTCGACACAAAGTCACAGCAAAAGAAAAAGCTTGATCTCGCCGGCCTGCTCTACCTACTCTTTGTTGATAATTAAACCTTTGAGGTGGCATATTAGCTAGAAAGACTGATTGCAAAGAGCCAATATCTACACCCACTTCCATTGTGGTGGTCACGCTTAAAATGTCTATTTCTTTGACTGCTTTGATTTCATCTTTAAATGTGAGTCCTCTAAAATGCCTTTGTCTCTCTGGTTGTTGCTCTTTATCTGTTTGAGCAGATAACTCCTCACAGTGGAGTCGAAAAGGAAAAGGCTCTCTTTCTTGTTTGACTGCTTGAGAATAATAATTTTTCTCATATAAATCTTCACATCTTTTACTTGGTTTTTCTAGTAATGGTTGAAAGCAATTACTGCATATCTCACCACTTTTATGAAGGTGAGGTCTTTGACACGTTTGACATATCCAAACATGATCTTGTTGATTGGCAATTTTGATAAAAAGATGGTTTGGTTCTAAGATGCATTTTCTATGATGTCCAAATTTTGGATCACAAACTAATTTGTCAATCAGACTGTTTAGTTTTTCTTGATCTATATTGTGTTTTTCTGCACATTTTTCAAGGTAGTCACGAGCTTTTAGTAATTTATTGATATATAGACCATCTAGTGTTTTGTTATATATTCCTCTATATCTATATTTATCACCAAAGATACGGATGCAACTATTGCTGATTTGTTTAATGGTATCTATTGAAAGAGCATTTTCCATTCCTAAAATTTGATTTTTTTGTTCTTCTATAATTTGATCCTCTATATCAAGACAGGCATAACCTAAGCCAGAGGATTCAAAACCAAAATAAAGCCTTGAGAATAAAATCGAAAGAATAGTTTTTTTAATCTCATTTCTAAAATTTCCTCTTTTGTCTTTAAGGGTTTGAGATATATCTTCTTTCCAAATTTTATCTTCTTTTTCAAAATCAAATAAATCACACCATGAATGTTCTTGATTATTTTCTGAATCCCATATTTTATCTTTTTCATTTCCTGCTGGATTGACTCCTATATCTTTGAGTCTTCGTATTAATGTTTCATCTGTTTGATCTTCAAATAAAATTTTCAATGAGACAATTTGTGTTTCTTTCATTCTTTTGATTCGTTCTATATTTTCCTGATACTTTTTTGCTTTGCCTTTTATTTCTTCTGATGGGTTTTTTAATTGTTTATAATCATCAATAACTTTTATATTATCTTTTAATCTATCAAAGCTTCCTGGATGCTTTTCTTTGTATTTTTTAGCATCTTCACTTTTTATCTCTTGCTGTGTCTCTACATCTGCAAGTAAGGCTGGCTCTCCCCTGACAATCAAACGCAGTTCATTGTAGAGCATATCTCTGAGCAAATCCCTGTAATGCTCTCTTTCAATACCATTGCTAACCCTGGCAGCTTCCTCACGGCTATCAGAAAAAGCAATAAGCTTTTTATTTTCTGAAGGCATTCGATAAAAAAGCTCTTTAGATAGAATTTGAATCATTTTTGAAAAGCCAGTTCTAAACCCTCTAATGGGTGTTTTGTTGTTTGTTCTTTGAGTGTAATCTGTAGCACAACTAGGGCATATTGAAGCTAGTGCCATTGCATTTGATTCTTTATTGCTGGTATGAAATAAATAGCCATTAATACCATCTTTTTGGTTTGTATGTCCAAGTTGGACTTTTCCTGTTTTTATATTTAAAGAGGCTGTTTTCCAAGAGGCTTTATCTTTTGTTTTACTTGTTGATTTTGTAAGAGATGATGGACTCCATTTTTTATCTTTAACATCTGTATCAATTTCTGTATTGGGCCAAAAAAGAGCAAAATCTTTATAACTTCTTTTTTCAACAAAAAAAGCTTTTTTGAAGCATTTTTATCTGGTGTTGATACAATTCAAAGTTTTTTTTCATCAATCCAGCTTGAATAAAGTCTTGAAACTTTTTGATCTGATCAGGTGAAAAATCTTTGAGATCATCTTCTGTCAAAGCAGAGATATTTTTCTCTGAGCTTTTGTATTTTGGAATCAGTTCGATCCAGGGCTTTTGATAAAACAAACCTTCTTTATCTAGACGCTTTTTTCTTTCCTGTTCAACAGATGGAAACTGTGGTGTTGCAAATCTTGTCTGCACATATAGCTTAAAGCTATCTTTTATTTCTTCAAAGGTTTTGATAGGGTCACGCAATGCCATCCTCCTTAATGACTTATTACCTTAAAAACGCTTACTTATAAGATATCCATGTATCTTATTTGTCTATAGACCTAGGCTGTTTTCTTTTTTGAATATGTTTGGAACATCCATAAAACTTGTGATGCGGGCATTGTAATATTTTGTTTTTTCTTAGCTGCTTTTTCAATATCTTTCTTTAAAAAACGTTGCCATTGTCTAGGATTGTCACTGAACTTTTCTGCTACCATTTTGGCAAATTCAAGGCAAGGAAAACATCGACCTGTCTCTAAGTCACTCAATTGCCTTTTGCTAATTCCTAACATCTTTGCTACCTGACTTTGTGTCATTTTATTGCACAATCTTTCAGACTTTAAAGCACTTGCGAAAGTCAAAGGACCAAACTCTGTCTCTAGTTTTTCAGTTGTTATTACTCTGCCTTTTCTATTTATAGTCATGTTTAGTGACCCCCTTTATAATGATACGATAAAAACCTTTATTCTCAATAAGTTTGGCTATTTCATAAGGTACATTTTTAAAAATGAACTTTCTTCTTTCTTTTTGAGGGAGACTTCCTGAAAGCATTGTCAATGCTCTTTCTAAGAGAGGTGGAAGTCGAAGATCACTACTCAATTCAAAAGTTTTTTTATTGTATTTTAAAATACTTTTACTAGAATTCTTGAGTATTAGCCATCGTCCCTGATCTAAATGAACCTTTACTTTACATTCATTTGATTTTTTGAACAAATAGTATTTGTAATAATTGTTATAATGAGAGAGTTTGATAAGAGATAACTCTTTTTTTAAAGATTGATTTTGATTAAATTTTTTGAATGTTAATTGAGTTAAGTCAAACACTTCTTTAATGTCTGATGCTTGTCCACTATGCCAATGAGGATTTAAATATTCCTCATAATCAGATAGATTTTCAGCAAACTCTAAAATACTCCAAGCTATAGGTTCTTTACAAATCTTGATATAAGATGATAATTGATTACCCTGAAATTTCACTTGATCCCATTGAGCTTCTAAGCTTTGTATATCTTCAGGTTTTATAATGATAGTATCAGGAAGATGCTTATTTGTTTTTATATCAATATTTATATGCATTTTAAGTGTTTTTAAAAGATGAAAAGAGCGTCCTCCTGTTAAAAGAAAAGTTGGTTGTATAAATGGTAATGCAACCAACATAGGAGGAGCTACTTGAACAAATGTCTGATCGTTGGTTTCCCCTATATCAATGTAACCTAAAGCACTTAAGTCTCTAGCTAAGTTGTATGCGAAATATTTGCTTTCTTGTTCTGTTATTTGTCTTGTATAAAGAAGCTCTACATATTTTCTAAAATCACTCCAGCTAAGAGATTTTTTCTCAGAGAGTAAATACAGTAAGTGGTTTCCAGATTGATTTTTAGACATTTTGAGCCTTGTTTAAAAACTTTTTCCATTCCTTTTTCCACCCTGCTTTTGATTTGGAGTCTACTTGGATTCGCTTTCTTTTATGCCAAATAATTTTTTTAACTCCTTTAATCTTAAATAAATGCCAATCCTGTGGTATCCCTTTAAAGGGTAATTCTTGACACTTGTCGCAGTGCTTTTGACCCCATTTTTGCACTTTGTCTAAAAGATTATTATGGATAGCAAGGTAAAAGGGCTGATCAGGTGTGTATCTTTGACCTGATATCCAACCACGTATTTCAAGGTGATCTGCTTTAGTGAATATATTGTATTTTTCTCCTTTATAATGAAATTTGTATTGATCACTTGTTGCATCAAAATCTTTTGTCCAATCTTCCATCTTAAAATTTTCAATAGGAGCAGATACAGAAAAGCTAGAAGTAGAAACTTTCCATTCTTTATTTTTATTTTTTAAGTTAAAATCTTCTTGAGGAAGACCAGCTATTCTTCTACATCTAAAGGAAAATTGAGCTTGTTTAGCAGTGCAATCTATTTCATCCAAACAAAGATCAATAAAACCTCTTTGAGTATCCGTATTTTTTTGATCAGATAAATTTGCTTCATCAAGCTCTTCTAGCTGTTTTAAGACTCTTTGAATTAAAGCTGTTTGAAAGTCAAACTTTCCTTTCTCAATCCTTTTTGAGGTCCTATTTGAAAGCTTATTTTTATGAAACTTTAAAGCTTTTAATATTTCTTCATCTGTAGGATGAGAGTTAGAATCCCATCCCATTTTCCAAAATATCTCAGGAATTTCTTTAAGATCGTCTTGTGTTAGAACAACTTGATAATAAAGAATACCCACATAATATTCTATATTGAAACATAAATCTTATATCATAATAAAAAGAGTTGTGTTATGTCATAGATTTGCTTGTATTCTTAACTCCTGAGGTTGATAGCCAGCAAAATAAAGTTGAGTAAAATCAGTGGGTTATGAGTCGAAAGAGATTTTGTGCCACTGCCACTAGGTTTTTGTTTTGTGGCAGAATTTTGGAAAATTTATTAAGAATGAATTCCTTTATTTTCATCTTATGTTATGTTGCATTATTATTTCAATAATCTTTTATTATAGGGTCATCCGGTGCTGATATGCAGATATTTAATAAATCTAAATGGTGGATCAGTTTGGTCTATCCTACACTTTTTGTTATTCTTTGCCTGATCTGGGGGACAACATGGTTGGCCATCAAAATTTCTGTTGAATCTATACCTCCCATTACTGCTGTGGGATTGCGACTTCTCATTACTTATCCTATATTTTTTGGTTTTTCATTGGTTCGCAGAGAACCTATTTGGTTCTCTTCCAAGCAATTATTTCTCTATTTTTTATTAATCACTGCCTTTTATTTTACTCTTCCTTTTTGGTTGACAAGTTTTGGACAGCAACACATCTCATCTGGATTGGGAGGCTTATTATACAGCTCAATGCCGATTTTTATTTTGCTATTTTCTTTTGTTATCTTAAAAGAGCAATTTTTTCTCTCTCAAATAATAGGTATGATCATTGGTTTTTTAAGTCTTATAATGATTATTAATCTACAATATGGGCATTTACATCATTCTGGTTTGATTGGTGTCTTTGCATTTATTGTGGCAGTTATGATGCATGCACTTGCTTATGTCATCTTTAAAAAAGTTCGAGACAAAATTAGCACTTGGACTATGCATACATTGCCTATAGGTGTATCAGGAGTTCTTTCTATCATTGTAGGTTTTGTATTAGAGCAACCAAACATTGCAGAATTTTCAAAACATTCTATTTTAGCTACTATTTATCTTGCCCTGATTGGATCTTTTCTTGGGTCTATTATTTATGTCTTCCTTTTACAAAGAATAAATACAGTTGTTGTTTCTTTTGTTTTCATAATTTTTCCTGTCATTGCAGTTGTTGTGAGTGTATGGTATGAAAACATGCCTATTTCAGAGGGTTTTTTGTTCTACACTATTATTTTGCTGATTGGTTTTGCCATTACAAAATTCCCTATTGAAAAATGGAAAAAGTGAAACAGAAACTAGCTTACTTTTAGTGAAACAAACTAGCTGAAATCACTTAATTTCTAATTTTCAAACCTAAATTCCTTACCTTTCCAAAGAAATCCAGAGAAACAAACTTTTTCCTTAACATCTCACTCAAAATGCATCATGCCTCTGGCAGGCTTTTGAGACAGTTAGCCTTTGATCGACGGCGAGAGCCGTCGGGCTAACTGTCCAAAAGTAGCCAGAGGCTAGACCACTTTTAGTGAAACAAATGTGTTTGACATTCCATCAAGATATGTTTATTCTATGCAAAATGAATCAAGTGAAACAAAATCATCTTAAGAATCAAGCTCAAAAAGAAGAGCAACAAGCTATTTCTCAAGCTCATGTCCATGACCTGTCTTTCAAAAGGTTTTTTGATAGTGTAGAGAACATATTAGCCTTTTTAAACCTTGCTTTTTCTCAGGCATTTCTAAACCTTTTTAACCTTGACTCACTCAAAATAGAAAAGAATGTTTTAATAGCAGGTATAGAAATGCAAATAGACCTTCTCATTTCATTAACCCTTAAAAACTCTCAAAAAACAGTCAGATTTATCTTTCTTTTAGAACACAAAAGCTGGCCAGACCATAATGTCTTAAAACAATTATTAAAATATCAGGCTACAGTCTATGAAAAATATGGCTATCCAGTAATTCCTATTGTTTTTTATCACGGGATGAAAAAATGGACAGTGCCTATTTCTTTCCATGATTACTTAGAATCTCAAGGTTATTTTCCTGATCATTCTCGCAGTCTTATTGCTCCTTACCTTATGAATTTTTCTTATGTGCCATTTGATCTATCGGTTTATGATATAGAAGCGAAGGCAAAAGGTTCAATGATCAGCCCTATTTTGCATTTATTTCAGGGTATTTGGTCTTTAGATAGTAGAAAAAGTACAAAGGAACAGCATGATTTTTTCATAAAATTTTTTTCATTTGTGAAAAAAGTGTCGCAAAGTACCGATAAAAAGTATATAATAGAACTCATCACTAAAGCGATGACTTATTTTTATCAGTACAATAATCAGTTAAGTAAAGAAGTTGTTCAATCAGCTTCAAAAGAAGTGACTCAACAATTAGGAGGAGAAAATATTATGGAAGCATTTGATTTTACCATAGAAGGAACTATGAAAAAAGGCATTCAGATTGGCCGAGAAGAAGGCATTCAGATTGGCCAAGAGAAAGGCATTCAGATTGGCCGAGAGAAAGGCATTCAGATTGGCCAAGAGAAAGGCAGAGAAGAAGGTAGGCAAGAAGGTAGGCAAGAAGGTAGGCAAGAAGGTAGGCAAGAAGGCAGAGAAGAAGGTAGGCAAGATATTATCTTAAATATGCTTAAAAATAACATGGATATTTCGATCATTGCAAAAATCACAGAGTCCACAGAGAACAAAATACGAGAAATACAGAAAAAACTAAACAACTTGGGCTAAAGATTATTGCATTTTTTTCACTCAAAATAAATCATGCCTCTGGCATGTTTTCTGGCAGTTAGCCCGACGGCTGTCGCCGTCGGGCTAACTGTCCAAAAGTAGCCAGAGGCTAGTTCAATTTTAGGGAAACAGAGGCTGGTTTATTTTTAGTGAAAAAGATAAGAAGGCGGTAGCCTTCGGCTGGCAACCAGAAAGTAGCCAGAGGCTAGACCACTTTTAGTGAAACAACTCCTTAACATGGAGTAAAAAAACGAGGAGATCCTCATGACTCAAAGTGAACAGGCTTTCTAGGCGATGACCATTTTATCGATGGCGAAAGCCTTTGCAGGGCAACAAGTGTAAGAAGGAACTTTTTCCTTAACATGGTGTTAAGAAATGAGGACATCCTTCTTCCTAAAATTGAACAAGCTTTTGAGGCGGTTAGCCTTTGATCGACGGCGGTAGCCGTCGGGCTAACTGCCCAAAAGTAGCCAGAGGCTAGTTCAATTTTAGGGAAAAAGACCACTTTTAGTGAAAAAAACCAAACAAACGAAAGGATTAAAAAGTGAAATTATCATCACCTCATAAAAAAAAGGCATTTAGTACATTTTTTCTTTGGTTAATGCTTGTGGCAAGTGTTATTGTTGTGTTTCAATTTTATGTAGAGCAGACACAAGATAACATCGCAGATTTTGACTACGGAAAATTTTACACAGCTGTTGAAAACAAAGAGATTGAAAGTGTGATTTTTTATGAACACACAGGTCAAATCAGTGGTGAAGTCAAACCAGCATTTCAAGAAAAATACCAAGGTAAAAAATTCAATATTTATGGTGCAACAGGAGAGGAGTCTTTTAAATTTTTAAAAGAAAATGGCATTATTCCAAGCTATGCTCGATCTGATGATTCTTTAATCTATAAGGTTATTATGACTTGGCTTCCACTCCTTGTGATCATTTTGTTTTTCTTTTTTATTTTTCGTCAAATACAGGCAGGTGGTCGAGCTATGAGCTTTGGTAAGAGCAAAGCCCGCTTACTCACAGAACATAAAAACACTATTACATTTAAAGACGTTGCTGGGGTTAATGAAGCTAAAGAAGAATTAAATGAAATCATTGCTTTTCTCAAAGAACCCAAAAAATTTACCCAACTGGGTGGTAAAATTCCTAAAGGGGTTTTAATGATAGGTTCTCCTGGAACGGGTAAAACCCTACTTGCTAGAGCTGTAGCTGGGGAAGCTGGTGTGCCTTTCTTTACTATTTCTGGATCTGATTTTGTGGAGATGTTTGTGGGCGTAGGAGCTTCTCGAGTCAGAGATTTATTTGAACAAGGTAAAAAAAATGCTCCATGTTTGATCTTTATAGATGAAATTGACGCTGTAGGAAGACATAGAGGTGCAGGGATGGGAGGAGGCCATGACGAAAGAGAGCAAACTCTCAATCAACTTTTAGTTGAAATGGATGGTTTTGAAAGCACAGAAGGTGTGATTTTAATTGCTGCAACCAACAGACCAGATGTTTTGGACCCTGCTTTACTAAGGCCAGGAAGATTTGATCGCCGAGTGATTGTAAGCAAACCTGATATTAAAGGCAGAGAGAAAATATTAGAAGTGCATATTCATAAAGTACCTACCTCAAAAGAGGTGGATTTAAAAGTTATTGCCAAGGGGACCCCTGGTTTTTCTGGAGCAGATTTAAGAAATTTGGTCAATGAAGCTGCTTTATTAGCTGCTCGTAAAAGTAAACAAATTGTAGATATGGATGACTTAGAACAGGCTAAAGACAAGGTATTGATGGGGTCAGAACGTAAGTCTATGACCATTAGCGATGAAGATAGAAAAATTACAGCCTACCATGAAGCAGGACATACATTAGTAGGTAAGATTATTCCTGGAACAGATCCTATTCATAAAGTCACTATTATTCCTCGTGGCATGGCATTGGGAGTCACACAGACCTTACCAGAGGAGGAGCGTTTGAATATGACAAAGCAGAAAGCTAATAATATGATAGCCTTTTTGTTTGGTGGGCGAGCTGCCGAAGAAATCATATTTGAAGATTATACAACAGGAGCAGGTAATGATATTGAAAGAGCGACAGAGATTGCTAGAAAAATGGTTTGTGAGTGGGGAATGAGTGAAACCTTAGGTCCATTAGCTTTTGAGAAAAGAGAAGGACCTGTATTTTTAGGTTTACAAACAAAAAGTGATAAAGATTACTCAGAAGCAACAGCTCAACAAATTGATCAAGAGGTCACACGTCTGATCATGGAAGGACATAAGAAGGCTAAAAAAATCCTTGCAGAAAATATTGCTATTCTGCACAATTTAGCAGAAGCCCTGTTAGAGAAAGAAACCATAGACGGTGAAGAAGTAGATATGATTATGAGAGGCAATACTTTAAAAGATATAGAAGATCTAAGAAATGAGCGTTTAAAAGAACTGGCTGCTGAAAACAAAAAACAAAAGAGAAAAAACAACAAAGCCCAAAAAGCAAAAGAGAAAAAAGAGAAAGAGAAAAAGGATAGCCAGCAAACTTCTCAAAAAAGCAATAGCCTTTTTGGTAGTGCCAAAATTAGAAATAAATTTACACCGGGTGAAAAATCTAACTCTAAACAATCTAATAAAAAAACATCATCAAAAGGTCCTAAGCGATTTGATCAACCTTCCACCCCTAAAGATACTTAACAAACTCTAAACACGACCTAGTGTTTTTTTCATAAAATGAGGTAGCTGGAAAGCAGCCTTATGTATACCTGAATTATAATACTGAAAATCCCATCCTTTTGTTTTATGGGCATCATAATCTTCAATAGGATGATATTTTTTAGAAGAAAACAGAAAAGACCAAAGCCCCCCTGGATAAACTAAATTTGAATAATTATAAAACTCAACAATAGGAAAATGCTCTTGAAGTCTTCTCATCATAGATGCTTGCAGTTCACCTTCATAAAAAGGTGATTCACATTGAGATACCACAATGCCGTCTTCATTTAATATGCAATGTATATTTTGATAAAACTGACTATCAAAGAGTGGAATAGCAGGTCCTAGAGGGTCTGTAGAATCCACAAGAACCACATCAAAATGTTCTGTGGTATTTTTAACATACTTGACACCATCATCGATATGCACTTTCACACGTGCATGATCTAATTGAGAGGCTGTTTGAGGTATGAATTTCTTACAAGCTTCTACCACACAAGAGTCAATTTCTACAAGGGTGCATTTTTTAACTTGTGGATGTTTTAAAACCTCTCTGACAGTTCCACCATCTCCACCTCCAATCACTAAAATATTTTGAGGGTGAGAATGAACAAAAAGAGGTACGTGAGCAATCATTTCATGGTACACAAATTCGTCTTTTTCTGAAAGCATAGCGATTTTATCATTGAAAAGCATTTTTCCGTATCCTTCTGTTTCAACCACCTGAACATGTTGAAACGGGCTTTTTTTAGAATACAAAATCTTTTTTATATCATAACGTAAACTTAAAATGTCTTGATGTCTTTCTTCTATCCATAGATTAGCTTTTTTCATAATCACACTCCTACTTAAGTGAAATTTTAAATGGTTCTAATGCCTGGCTTTGTTTTTTATAAAAATTATAAAATTGAATATCATATCCAAAATTAAGCTTTTTGCATACCTTTCTCTTAGGTAAATATAAATGATTAAGGCAAGGGGTATGTTGAATTTGAAATTGAAAAATGTCAAATAGTTTAGGTTTAAAAATATCTAAAATCTTTTCAATAGTTGCTTGATAGTCATTTGTAAAAAAGTGATTGGTTTCAAAGCTCACATAAGAACCTAAATCACCAGGACTTATGTGAAAAGTATAATATTCATTTTCTCTTATAGCATTTAAAGAATAGCCATAAGGTTTAAAAATATGATCATCAATTTGGAATTTGTTTGGAAAGATATCATAAAGACCAAGTGATTGAAAAGCTGTCTTTATTTCTGCATCCAACTGAGAAGATGAAAAGACATTTTTAATAGTATCGTCTATTTCATGCATGAGCAATTCTAGTGTCATATCTTGAAGGTAAAGTAAAAAAGGACTCATTTTATTGTTGTGTAAAAGCATTTCAGGTGTCATATCTTTTAAGTTAAGTGTCGTAGTCTCAATGTCTTTGCAGAAAAGACAAATATGATGCTCTGTCAGATCTCCAAAACGATAAGCTGTAGCATTAAAGTGATTTTTTAATCTCTTAGCATCTTCATAGAAATTTGTAGATTGGTCTGTAGGGAAAATAGGATTTTTCCGCTCATAGAAAAATGAAAGTATATGATCTTTAGGAATAAAATTTAAAATTTCTAAAGTGGCATCTACTAAAGATGTATTTCCACAAGTGATCATTGTCATAAAATGATCATAAATAAACAGTGATGACTCAGAAAGTAAATAAGCAATGCAGTAATCATTTTGCATAGAAGACAAAATTTGGGACTTTGACTTTTTGACGACATTTTTCCATAAAGAGATATCTAAATGCCTCAAAGACTTTATATCTTCTGAAACAAAAAGTTCTAGTTTTTTCTCTGTTCCTTCAAAGCGTGTCATTTTTTAGCCCTATGATGATCATTGCACTGTGTTTGAGTTATGATTTTTTATAGGTTTTTACTTACTTCAACAATAAACTTATCCATTTGACTCTATCCCCCTCCCCTCTCTTCAAAGAGATCAAGGGCAAGCGATTTTGAACCAAATCAAAATGCCTAAACCTTTTAAGAAGACGCGATGTAAGCAGAAAGTAATACCATCAAGAAACACCAAAGTAAAGATAAAATACCTAAAATAAATAACACATCTTTGATATATATTTGCTTTTGTCGATAAAGCTCTTGCAATAAAAGTTTATGTGCTATCACAATAGAAGATGGATGCTGTTCAAATAAAATTAGGTCATTGCCCATAGAGCCTTTAACTAATATCTCCCCTTTCACGGATGGTTGCGAGTTCAATAAGGATGGTAAGTGATCTATTTGATTTGCGAATAAAACTTCTCCTTTATGATTCCATATTCCATAAAGACATATTTGAGATTCCCCCATAGCTACAGCAAGAGCTTCCTTTTCTATTTCAAAAATAGCAATTTCTTTTTGAAAGCTAGGTTCTGTAGGAATAGTCAAAGGTACAACCACAAGCAAATTTTTAAAAGGAGAGTTTATGAAGTACATAGGATGTTTTAGATCCAAGGAATTAAGCTCTTTACTAAGCCAAAACATAAGGTCTTTGATATGAAGCTTTTCTATAGATTGATTGTCAAATAAGTTTTTTTTATACCAGTGTTTTTTAACAGAATAAAACGGACCTTTACTAAACAAAATAAATCTTAAAATGTTTCTATGGGATAAATACTGCTCTGTTGACATGGATGCAGGGTTATTTTTAGCACCAATAGCATAATTCATTAATTCATCGTTGAATTGACTTAATCTTTGTAGGCGATTTTGTTGTTGTTCTTGACAATAGGCTTTTTGAGAGGATACTTTCCAATTAAAGTTCTTGTTTTGTTGATAATAAGCTACTAAACAGACAACTGTAGCAATAATAATAAGACCAAACCATAAAATTTTATGAGAGAAAACAAGAGAAGGTAACCATTTTAAAGACATTTTTATAAACCTTTCTTAAGATGGTATAAAATGGCACTTAATAGTCATTGAACTTTAATGATATTAGACAGTGGTTTTTTATATTTTGCAATGAGAATCATTGTCATAAAAAATTTTCAAAAAACAAAAGGAGGGAGAACATGGGCAAAATACAAGGTGTTTTGACAGCTTTAGTGACACCATTTAAAAATGGTCAGATAGATGTGGTTTCTTTAAAGAAGCTTGTGCGACATCAAATAGATGGAGGCATTCATGGTCTTGTTGTCATAGGGACCACTTCTGAAAGTCCCACCTTAAATGATCAAGAAAAAAAACAAATTTTTGATATAGTGAGGTCTGAAGTGGCAGGGCAAGTGCCATTGATTGTGGGAGTGAGTTCTAACTGCACAACCGATGCCATTGCAAAAGCTCAAAGGACAGCTGATTGGGATGGCGTAGATGCTCTTTTATGTGTTGTACCTTATTATAATAAGCCTCCTCAAAGAGGTCTTCTGCATTACTTCCAACAAATCACGCGATCTATCTCTATTCCTATTTTACTTTACAATGTGCCATCTCGAACAGTCACTTCATTAAAATTAGAAAGTATTATTGCTCTAGCAGAGTGTGATCAAATTATTGGGATCAAGGAAGCATCAGGTGATATGATTTTTGATAAAGCTTTATTAGAGCATTTTTCAGGAAGTCGTATGTTTGCAATTTTAAGTGGGGATGATGGAACCTTTGGACCTTTTATGGAGTTGGGTGGATGTGGTATTATTTCTGTTATTTCTAATTTATTACCACTTCAAACTGCTACAGTGTATAATTCTTATGTGGACAAAGATATAACAAAAGCCAAGTTGCAGTTTCAAGAGCTAAAAAAATACATAGATCTGTTAAATTTTGACACCAATCCTATACCCATCAAAACAGCATTATATGTGTCAGGATTAATTCCTAAGCTAGAATTCAGGAGTCCTCTGATGGTTCCAGAAGCTCAACAAATCCAGCAACTTAAAAAAGAACTTACAATATAGTTGATGCTAGACTAGCCTGATTGATTTTAGCAAAATAGCTTTGAACGAAATTTACAAAAGCATCTAAGGAGGAATCTATTTTTGTAGGATTTCCAAAATGTCCTTTGGATGCTTTTTTGCAGGCCAACACACTGTCACCTTCTTACATAATTTCTTTCTGAAACCCTTAAAAAGGCATTTGGTCTGATGCTTCTGCACCCTTTCCGTTATTCACCCCTGTATTTGTTGCTGGAGCTGGAGGGGTAGTAGTTTGTTGTTGTGGTGGATCAAAATGAGGCTCTTCTACATAAGGCTTTTCTTCATAAGAAGATGTGTTGCCACTGTTATTTTGATTATTTTGAGATAATTGAGATGTAGTAGTAGTAGGCGATACAGAAGAACTCTTATGTTCACTAGGGCCACCTAAAAACTGCACAGTTGAAGCAATGATTTCGGTAGAATATTTCTTTACATTTTGGCTGTCTTCCCATGAGCGAGTTTGCAATCGCCCTTCAAGATAAACCTGTCGACCCTTTGATAAATGTTGATGACAGATTTCACCTAACCGACCCCATGCGATAATTCTATGCCACTCTGTTTTCTCATTCTGCTCACCCGTTTTGCTTTTCCAATACTCGTTGGTTGCTACATTAAACCGTGTTACAGAATGTCCACTGGTCGTATGTCGCAACTCAGGGTCACTTCCTAAATGTCCTATAATAATAACTTTGTTAATGCTCATTACATGTCTCCTTCTTTCCTTAATTTTTAACAATTAACAATAATAATTATAAATAACTTAAAATTCTTTCTTTTCTTTATCACTTAAGTAGCAATCACTTAAGTAGCATTTAAATAGCCTTAAATGAATGATTTAAGCTTTCATAATAATAACTCTAAATTTACACTTTTACCACAAATACTTCAACAAAGATAGTCTGCTCAAAGCGTTGTCACACTTTGGCAAGTATTTTCTTTCAAGTCAAGGATAAATATTGATTTTAATAACTTTTTAGCCATTATTAAGGCTCTATTTGACTCTCTGTGCCATAAATAAATAGCCTTTAGATGATTACAACAATCAAATGGATTTTGTGGAGGGGGAGAGGATGACTATGACGATGGATTTTTTTAAGGGGCATATTCCATCACAGCAAAAAACTCTAATTGTGGATTTGCTCCTAAAAAATCTTCTGATTTCATAAGGTTTTGCAAGGCAGGTGGTAGCAATTGTTCTTCAATAGAAGATGGTGGTCGATGAGGTAGAAGTCCAAAAACAAACACAGCTTCACTTCGGTTGAGGGTGATCTGAAAAGAAAGAGCTTCCTGTAAAGCTCTTCCTTCCAACTCTACCAGAAACACATTAATATCCGGCTCTAAAGTGACACTTGTTTCAGAAAGCTCTGTTACATTCAAATCAATGACGATACCTATTTGTCCAAAAGAGTCATTTTCCTCACCTCTTAAAGCAAATACCTCTCTTTGGTTTTCTCCTTGCGGTTGTTTTGTAACTTCCCATGTTCTCTGTGTTAAAATAGTTTTATTTTCAGCTGCTCTTAAAGCCTGTGCAAAATCAAAAATCACAGCATGTTGACTGCCTCGAGGTTCTGCTGTCTGAATTAAGGGACTGTCTGTGGGTAACACAACAAAATAAACCCTGATTTGACCTGATGAAAATGTATCATCTTCTTTATTTGATTCTTGTATTTCGATGGAAGGACTTGTAGAAGGTAATATGTCTTGAGATAAAAAAGCATCATTTTGAGAAAGCTGGGTAAAACCTTCGTCTACTATGTCTGATTTTTGTAACAATCCTTGGGACTTTGGTAAATCTTCTATAGAATCATTGAGTTGAGATGAAAAGATATCAGTATCTTCATCTTGAAGATGAATAAGAATTTTTTCATAAACAAAAAAAGTTGTAATGGAGACAACAATACATAGTAACACAATATAAAAACCTGTACTTTCCACAACCTTTTTAAAAAAAGATTGATGTTGAGAGATATAGGTTTCCATATTGACACCACACTTTGCACAGAAGATATCTTGTGGCTGTTCAAATCCACAATGTGGACAAATAATCATTGAGTACTCCTTTAAGTTTTTCTAATTCAAATTTTCATAACTTTATCTTACATAACCCTACAATCTTTGTATATAATCATCATTAGAAAATTAGAAATAAAAAAAACACCATAGACAAACAGCACATACAATACCTAAAAGTCCTATATCCATTAAAGACCAGTATTGACTAATACTCCAAAAGCATAAAAAGAAAAACGAAAAAACAAACCAAAAAACTAAAAGAGGCTCGAAGAATCCTATCACCCCTTCTCCAAAAGTAGCAAAAATCCAACCTAAAACAAACCCCGTGACCGCTCTTAAAATAAATATAGTTGTTTTTAATAGTTTCATAAAAATATTTTACTGTTGTGAAAGTTTTAATATTTTAGATTCAATAATTTTTTTATCATAAGCATTTGGAGCTGTTTGAATGTAACGTTCATAAACAGCAATAGCCCTTTGCACTTGCCCTTTTTGTTCATAAATTTCTCCTTGTTCTTTATAGATCAAAGGATTTGCTCCTGATAACTTTTCTGCTTGTGCAATCATTTTTTCTGCAACATCAAAGTTATTAGAAAGTCTATAAGCTTGAGCTAGAGAGATATAGATCTGCCCACCTTGTGGACGAATTTTAATAGCTCTTTGATATTCTGCAATAGCCTTTGCATAGTGACCAGTTTTCATATAAGTATCCCCTGCAAGCAAATAAGATTCAGCTAAATTAGGATTGATTTGCTTTTCTTTTTTAGCTGCCTGAAGAGCTTCATTGGTTTGTCCTAGCTGCAAATAGGCCTGCCCTTGATAAAAATAAGCCCTTGGATATTTGTCATTAATTTTTAAAACTGTTTCAAATTGAGGGATGGCCTCTGTGTATCTTTGAGCTTCCATATAAATGACACCAACCTGAAACAAAGGCTTAGCATCAACAGGATCTGCAATAGCAGCATTTAAGTAAGCTTTCAAAGCTTTGTTTATTTCGCGGTCAGGCATTTGTCTATAAATATCTCCCAACAGCACTTGAGCTTTTTTATTTCTAGGATCTCTTATGACAATTTCATTCAAAATGGCTTCTGCTTTTTGGTATTCGTGATCCATAAAATAAATTTCAGCTAAAGCGATCTTATAATCTGGCTGATCTGGGTATGTGTTGATCAAAGGCAGGATATATTTTTCACCAAATTCTCTTCCTTGCAAGGCTGCTATCACCTTTGCATAAAAAGATTGAATCTTTGCATCCACACCTACCAGCTCAATGGCTTTAGCCATAATTTGATAAGCTTCTTGATATTTGTCAAGATGGTAAAGACCTTGTGCAAGAATCATGTTGGTCTCTATATCTGTGTCGTAAAGCTTAAGGGCTTTTTTAGCAAAAGATATAGCTCCTTTATAATTTTGCCTTCTCAACTCAACTAAGGCGACAGATTTGAGCAGTTTATAATTTTGAGATGTTTTTCTTATGCCACGTAGAAGAAAGGCCATAGCCATATCAAATTGATATTTTTGAGAAAGAATATCAGACAAAGCCACATAAACATCTATCATTTGAGGGTCAGCTACGAGAGCTTTTTTCATCCAAGTGACACTTTCTGTTCTGAAATTTAATTCCCAAAGAGATTGACCTGCTCTCAATGCTGCCATAGCATTTTTTGGATTCTGCTCGAAAGCTGCCTTATACTGAGCCTGAGCTTCTGCAAATTTTTTTTTCTCATAAAAAAAATCTCCTAATGCTATTAATTGACTTTCTGTCGTATGGAGTGCTTGTAGAGCTTCCTGACCTCCTATACTTAAAATAATTTCTTTAGATTTGAGATTTAATGGATCTTTCTCATAACTTTTTTGAGCAAAGTTTAATGCCATTTTATTATTTTTTTGACTTATATAATATCGAGATAAGGCAAGGGTGACCCGAGAATAAATATCTGGTAAAAGTAAAATTTCATTAGACTTAAGTCCTTGTGTGATTCTTTGAATGCCTTGTTGATGATTTTCTAAAACAGTTAGATCTAAATATCCTAATAAAACCATTGTAAAAATATGTGATGGGTTTTGTGTGTGAATCTGCCTTAAAGTTTCTGCTACAGCAATAGGTGGTTTTTGATTTATAGACAGTTTTTGATCTATTTGGTACTGGGCTTCCCTAATATAAAGTTTAAGCCAATGAGTCCAAGTGTTTTGTTTTGCCATAGATTGGGCTTTTTGAATATAGGCAATCGCCTCATCGTACTGGCCTGACCTTGCTAATATCTCTGCCTTTATATCATAGAGAACAGGAATTTCAGAATAATTTTTAAGAGCATTATTTGTGATGTTGCTAGCCATTTCTATTTGATCTGATAAAAGATGTTTGACAATAAGACATAAATTTTGATGGATACCAATGGCTTGTACTTGTGAGATTCTCTGTGAAAGCTGAGTGATGGCAATACGATCTTCAGATGTTTTTTGGGAATAAGGCCAAAGCTCTCTGTGTGTTAAACACAGCTGTCCTAGTATATCTGGAACATCTGAAGCATCCTCTGCTAGCTGTACAAGTTGCTCTTGTGCTTGTACATAACCTTTATAAGTGCTTGTGTAAAATAATTTAAGGATTTTTTGAAAACGTTCTTTAAGTTTATCTTCGGAAACTTTACCTATATCAAACTTACTAGGGAATATTAAAGAGACCCTCTGTGTCTTTTCTTCTTCCTCTCCCTCATCAAGTACAAGGTAAGCAACGGATATAAAACAACATAAAAAAAGTAGTTTAGATATTGATCGAGATGATTTCTTTTTCTGCTTTTTCTTTCCTGGAGGTTTTTCTTGTATCATCTGTTGTGTTTCATTTTTGGGAAAATCTTGAGCTAATAGTTGCTGATTTTTAGGTAATGGCATATTAGAGTTATGAGAAACTTGACTTGCATAAGGGCTATGATGAACGTCCTTAAAGTCAATGTCTTGAGAAGATAGTACAGATGGCTTCTGCTCTGGTGTTTCTGTTTTTTCAGAAGCTTCTGAATCTAAAAGGTCTTTATCTAAGCCATTTTTTTTACGAGATGAAGAGTTAAGAATTTGACCAGAATGATCAGAAACAATATCTTCTGCCGAAATACTTTCAATAAGAGGCTTTTCTGAATGATCTGTTGATGGGGTCACATCTATATTTTCCACTTCAGGAGCATTTTCTAAATCTTCATCAGGACTTTCTTTATCAGGGTGAGGTATTAGAGGATTAGCAAGGGCAGAAAGTAAAGCTTCATAAAATGGAGGACATTTAGATAAGTTTTGCCATAAGCCTCCTGGATATTCAGAAACCTTCTCTGTACCTGTTAGCTGACCTTTGTGGATGAAGTCAATGATCTCTGTTTGATTATAAGGGCCAGCTATCTGCCCATCTGTGTACTTGACCATCCACTTTGAATTATTTTTAGACATTTGACATCCTAAAATTTTTATTTACGTTACGTTACACTTTTAAAATTATTCCTTTGTTCTTATAATATTTCCTCCTAATGAACAAAGTTTCTGCTCTAATTTTTCGTACCCTCTATCTAAATGATACACCCTATGAAGAGTTGTTGTACCTTCTGCGACAAGGGCTGCTAAAATTAAACTAGCACTTGCCCTTAAGTCTGTAGCTATTAAATCAGCTCCCTTTAATCTTATCGGTCCTCTTACGATAGCAACTTTTGTTTTAGGTGTAATATTTGCTCCTAATCTTTTTAATTCTTGAACATGCATAAAGCGATTTTCAAAAATATTCTCTGTGATGACACTTACACCCTCTGCTTGTGTCATAAGAGCCATAAATTGAGCCTGAAGGTCTGTGGCAAACCCTGGATAGGGTGCAGTAGATATATCCACTGCTTGAAAGGATTTGCCAGGTGCAATGTGTACCCAATCTGCCCCTTCTCTGAGATAAAAACCTGCTTCTTTTAGTTTATCAATTAATGCTTTCAAATGCGATGGAATACAGTGTTGAATGGTCACATTGCCACCAGTGATGGCACCTGCTATGAGAAAAGTTCCTGCTTCTATACGATCAGAGATAATACTATGGGCTTGTTCTACTGGCCTAAGGCATGGAACTCCCTTTATTTTAAGTAAACTGCTACCAGCACCTAGAATGTCAGCTCCCATTTTATTCAGATAATGAATAAGATCTGTGATTTCAGGTTCTTTGGCTGCATTTTCTATGATAGTTTCTCCTTCTGCCATTACAGCAGCCATAAGTATATTTTCTGTCCCTCCTACAGTAACTCCATTAAAAATAATATGAGTTCCTTTAAGTTTTTCACACTTGCCATGAACGTAGCCATCTTTGATTTGAAATGAAGCTCCCATAAGCTTAAGAGCTTCTATGTGCTGGTCAATAGGACGTGTTCCTATAGCACAGCCTCCTGGCAGACTGACAATGGCTTTCTTGCATCTTGCTAAAAGAGGACCTAGGCATAAAACACTAGCCCTCATTTTACTCACAAGCTCGTAGGGAGCTTTGATACTTTTAATTTGAGGGATAGAAACTTTTAATTGTTTATCCTGTCTTTGAATAGTTGCCCCTAATTCTTTGAGAAGTAGAATAGTCGAATCCACATCTTTTAAATAAGGGACATTTGTAAAGGAATGTTTCCCTTCTGCTAAAAGTGTAGAAAACAAAATAGGCAAGACAGCATTTTTAGAGCCACTACAAGCTATTTCCCCTGACAGCTTGTGTCCTCCTTGAATAATTATTTTTTCCATAGTCGTTTCCCCTCAATTTTTTTGTACATATCATTCTCAATCCTTTGTTTGGGCCTTTTATTATCTAATTTCGGTTATTGTCGTCTACCCGTACGCACCTCTTTCAGAGATACGTGCGTTTGGTTCACTAAAAGTAAAGTGACCAGAGGTCAGACCACTTTTAGTGAAACAAAGCACTTTGAGTGAAACAACATAGATTTTCTAAAATTCTGCCACAAAAACAAAAACCTAGTGGCACAAAATCTCTTTTGACTCATAACCTACTGAATTTACTCAGTTTTATTTTTGCAGGCTATCAAACTCAGGATGAGATTTTTAAATAGTCCTCTTAAAAAGCAAATGGATGATATAGAGAAATATTTAAACAACCATCTATCTTCACAAATCAAAGAAATAGAAGACAATATAAAGGCACTTAATCAGAAAATTGATCGCAATTTTGATAAGTCCACCGAACAAAACAATCAACGTCTTGATAAGATGGCCGATCAGAACAGTCAAATTTTCAAAGATATAATGCTTTTATTAAAAGATAAAAAGAATAATTGATGCCTAATCCTATACTGATCTCTTAACTCTCAAACTATACTATGAACTATCCCTCTGATTCTATTCTCAATATGAACCTATATAATAAAGTCTTTTAATCCTCAAAATCAAGATGCTTGGTTTATTTTCTCTACATTGCTACCGATAAGAACTATAACTGTGGTGTAAGACATCTAGTATACTTTGTGTCTTTCATGAACATGAAACCTAAGTAACTCAAAATATATGAAGTGAAAAAAGACTGTGTTATAATGAAATATTTTTTATCTTTACTTTTGATTATCTTTTTGATTCACGGGGCATATCCCATCAATGCATTAGCACAGTCAGACGAAAGTTGGGAAACTCAACAAATACAACGAAGTTCTCAATCTCAACAAAATTTACCAAGTGGAACATTCACCTTACCTAATAACGTTTCAAGTGATGTGTTTGTCAAAGACCTCATGGATCAAGGCTTGCTCAATCCTATCAATGATGCTTCTTCTATTAACTTATTTCAATCCATTTGTTCTTCTGTGCATATTTCCTCTTTAAATCAAAATCTCAACACATTTTGTGAGATCATCGTTGCTTCAGAAATTTGCCAAGCTATAGAGGATAAAGATGATCTTTTGCAATGCAATGATTTTTCAAGATCAAAGAGTTTAAATCCTATTGAGTTTTTGGCTGGTTGTACAGAAGGTCTTTTTGATTCTTTAAGAGAAATCTTATCTTTCGTGTGGGAGATAATTAAAGTTATTGGGAAGACTTTTTTAAGCCCTATTGACACAGCTACTCAAGCAGTACGTCAACAAGCTGAATATCTTAATTCAGTCAAATTATACCTTCAAACTGAATATGATAGAGCTTATCAAGAAGCTAATTTCCCTAAAGGATACAATGCAATGAAAGAGGTAGCTTCTGGTGTAGCTTTAATGCTTATAAAAACCCTTTCAGATGCTCTTTATCAAGGTTATCAACAGTTTGGATGCTTAAATGCTAAAGCGAGGACAGATGCTATTTGCAAAGTTGCCGGAGAGCTTTTTATTCCACCTGCTGTAGCCATTAATTTATTTAAAGTAGGTATCAGAGGTATTCGAACGGTTGATAAATTGGATACCTTTATCAGTAATCAAAAAAGAAGATTACGTCCAACTAATGATTTAATTTCAAGACAACGATCTGCTGAGACTATATTAGAAAGACCACTAAGCCCTAGAGAAGCTAGAGCTGTACAGGCAGCTCATGAAATAGGAGAAGGTCAGTTAGGTAGAGATGGCACACTAGCCGGTATTGGAAATTATACAGATCAACAATTAAGAGATAAAGCAAGAATTTTAAGAGAAGCTGGCTTTTCAAGAGATGAACGTCGCAGATTAATTGAAAGTGGCGTCGTCGGTGGCAAGAACGCCAAACAGGTAGAGCAGACACAGTGGATAGAGATGATGATGCTTGAAGAATTCTCATATTTGGAACCATCACAACAAAAAAAACTTAAAGAAATTCTACATAACTCGATTTCCATAGAAAAGGGAGAGGCTCCCAGCTTAAGAGAAAAAATGGAAAGGAGTAACATGTTTTCAGATAATGAACAGAGAAATGACATAATAAAGAAAATAAATGAATCTTTGTCAAATCGAACGGATGTGATACGAGCTAGAATTGCAAATACATTTGCAGAACATTCTAATAGAGTTCAAAGCTTAATAACAAGAATAAAAGCAAACAAGTCAATTAGTACTCAATTTGAAGATTTTATGAACCTTTTATTATTAGAGAATCCAACAACTTATAGGAGTGCATTAGGTGAAAACTATCGTGGACAATTAAAAGGCACAACTGAATCTATACATCATTATCACTTTAAACCAAAAAACAAATTTTATACAATTTGCTGGATCTACAGCAACGGAGGAGAGGTAAAAATAACAAATATTATCGAGGGTCATCTCAGAAACAGAAATTATATATCTAGATGTCGACCATGAGCTTCAACTCTATAAACCCTAAAATTTTTACATAGTATACAGATTCTTCTTTCAATTATGGTTCATATATGTTAATAAGTATCATAATTAAATTAAAGGAGGATATTTATGCAACAAATGAAATGGATTTTTATTGTGTTTATACTGTGGATAGGACAGCAAGCCATAGCACAGATGTCAGTCAAAAATCAAGCACAGAACCTAATTAATCCTTTTGAAGGATTGCCTTCAGCACAAGCCATATATTCTTATTTAAAAAATGGGGGTCATATCAATAAGAGGGGTTACAATGATGAGTCCTTTCTCCATGTAGCTGCTTATCTCAATGATATTCCATTGGCTACTTTTCTCTTAGAGCATAGGCGAAGTGCTGATCTTGTAGATAAAGATGGATGGACACCCTTACATGTAGCTGCTTATATGAACCATCAAGATTTTGCAGATTTCTTATTACAACATGGAGCTAACATCAATGAAAAAGACTTTGTAGGACAAACTCCCCTCCATGTAGCCACTTATAGAGAACATGCTGATTTTGTAGCCTTTTTAATACAACAAAATGCTTCTGTAAATGAAGTGGATAAAATGGATGAAAGTTCACTTTTTTTAGCAGCCAGCACAGGAAATAAAAGCATTGCTCTTATGCTCTTAGATGCAGGGGCCAATATACATCTTAGAGAAAACATTCACAATTTGACACATCTTCATGCTGCTGTGCGTGGAGGAAATAAAGAAATTGTATCTCTTTTTTTAGAGCGTGGGGCAGACCCTAATGCTGTAGATCATTTTGGTCGCACTTCTCTTGTTCTTGCCTTATCCACAATGAGGATAGAAATTGCGACTATCCTTGCAAAACAAGAAAATGTCAATATTCATACACCCGGTATAAACAATATCCGACCCATTGATCTTGCTGCTTTTATAGGTGATATTGATTTGATCTCTACGCTACTAGATCGCAAAGCTCTTTCTGATCCCTCACTTTTTCAAGCAAGCCAGGGTACATCTTCAAATATGCTATTTCAAGAAGTTATTTTCTCCTCTCTTTCCTGGGCCTTGTATGGATATAACCCTATAGAGTCATTTTCCTTAATTCAACAAGCTATAAATAACCATAGTTTTTTAGTCCTTGCCAATCAGACTTGGCAATCTTGGATGAATTGGATTTTATACGAAGGATACGCTGATCTCATCCAAACAAGGGCTATGTATGAAAACATTGAATATCTTACAGATCAAGTCAGAACTATTCATCAAGAAACAGGTCAAACGTATCTTCACTCTGCTTTATATCGTCGCCCTGATCTCTTATTTATAGAACATGAATTGAAAGATCCAAAAGAACAAATTAATTTTTTGATGGAAGCAGGATTTGATATAAGATTTATAGATAATGACAGTCGCACTCCCTTCCATTGGGCTTTGTATGGAGCAGATCCAGAACTAAGAAGCTTTTTTAAAGAAAAATATTATGATCCCATAATAGAATCCATTATCTCTAAAGAAAAAGCTCAAATGAAAAATACTTGTGAGAATGCTCTTTCATAATGAAGATAGACAAAGGGTTAAGTAGCCCTTGTTTTTTACTCTTAAGAATGTGAAATATAAAAGCAAAAAACTTACAAATAGAAGGATTTAATTGTTCATGCGAAAAGGACAACATAACTTACAAACTTTCTTCATTTCTGCTGTCTGTCTGATCAGATGCTTAAGATTCCCACTAGATGCTTCAGATGCCCATCTAAGTTAATGAACTGACTTTAACTGATTTAAAATCAAAGGGACTTGATCCATTATAAAAGTCTTCATATTATCAAAAGAAGCCTTCACATCATTGACTTGGGTTTGTGTAAAGATATTTTTCCCTTGTAGTGCATTAAGGTAAGTTGAGGCTTCTTCATGCAATCCTTCTACATAAAGCTCCTTAATTAAAATACTATGGACAGAATTATCAAAGTTATCTACTAAGTGTAAGGCTAACTGTTCTAGGAAAGCTTGATCTGTTGAGATAAAGCCTAAACGTCTTAAATTAGAATAACTTATAATAGCCTCTCTAGGACTGCTAGTCCCTTGTTGATATTGGTTATAATAATTAATGAGATTTGTATACCAAGGACAGAAAGGTTCACGGATAGTTGCTTGATGACAATTTGTTCCGTCTGTTTCTCTTTCTGTTATAAACTTTAAAGCATCTTCTTTGGTCGATGCATTGTAAAAATGTCGAGTGATGAGGGAATGATTGATGATATCGTACACAGAAACACTTTCATCTAAAAAGAAACTCCTATCTGCACCAAAAGTCAGCTTAGGATGTTCTAGCGTATGATAACCTAAACTATTTGTGCTACCTAAATGAAGGCTTGTCATTTCATTTGTCAACTCTAAAGCCTTCACACTCAACAAATGGCCTATCCCCACAACTTGATTAACCTTTGAGACAAAAGGTTCTGAAAACCTTCTTTGCAGTACATCCGAAGGATTCCCTAAATTATCAAACTCTGACTTTTTAGCTATAATGACTAAGTCACTCCCCACCACATAAGTTTTTACATGTGGGAAAACAGCAGATAAATTATTAAAGATCATCTTCACAAGATCTAAGTTCATAGAATAAGTATGAAACCACTGAGCTAGGACTCCATCAGAGCTTAACTTGCGAGAGAGTAACTCATAAAACTCTAAAGCAAATAAATTTTCAACCCCAACAACCCAAGGGTTACTAGCTTCTGATGCAATAAAATCATAAGTTGTTTTAGAATGAGTTAAAAATTTAAAAGCGTCGCTTTCTATCACTTGGATTTTAGGATTTTGACTCACATGAAAATTCACTGGATCAAAAATAGGATGTCTCCTCACAAGTACATTAGAAATTTCTATGGCTTCAACACTTTCCACATCTTCAAAACGACCTATACTACCTGCGGTAATCCCTGTTCCAAATCCAATCACAGCTGTCTTAAGTGACCTTGAAGTAGATGCATGTAGATAAGGCAAAAGAGCTGTAGCATAAACTGTTGGAAAGTCACCCCAAGAACTGCCATCAGACTTGCCATTAACAATAATAGACATAATTTCATAATTAGGACCCGGTACGACATAGGATTCAAATGTGGTTGGGAAATTACGATCTCTTCCCTTTAAAACAGCAATAGTTGAATTAGGACCATCTTCTATAAAAATAGGGTTACCTGCGTATGACTTTGGTAAAAAGAAAGACTTAAAATGATAAGATTGCATTTCTTGATTTCTAAAAAGTCCAACATAATGATGGCGACGATTCCATTCTGGTGTCAAAAACATAAATCCTAAGTAAAACAAAACAAATATCGAAACAAATACCTTGAGTTTATAATGTTTGAAACTCCAAAAATCTTGCATGACCTCTTTTGTACAGCTTAAAACCACTCCCATTATTAAAAGTGTCAAAATACAAAGTCGAAAAACATCTTCTATATCTATAGAGGCAAAATACAAAAAACCATATCCTAAAAAAATAGCACCAACCAGAGAACCTATCGTATTAAAAAAATATAAATAACCACAAACCCTGCCATAATTCTTTTGATTTTTGTTGATAGTACAGTAGACCAGTGGCAGAAGACTCCCTAAAAAATAAAAAGAAGGGATTAAAACAATGCCTAAAATCACAAAAGTTAAACCCAAAAAGACAAATTGGGTCAGTGGCACTGTGACAAGGCTCACACGCAAATGATTAATAATAGAAGGTAAATAAGGAACTAAAACAAAGAAAACAGCAAAGCCAATGCAACCTAAGAGAAGCCTGTTTAAAATAGCCATAAAGTGATTATAATGTTTATTCTTTAAATGTGTTGTGTTATTGACATGCCTGACAATAAATAAACTTCCTAGTCCAATGCCTAAAACCACAAGGCCCAATACAGTAGGGAAAACATAAACATTAAATCCTATTGTTAAGGCCAATATACGGACCAACAGAATTTCCAATCCTATTGTGACAGCACCTATCACAAAAACAAGTCCATAACATAACAGATTGTTCATATAATTTTGATCTTTTGATGAACTGATCTCTTGTTTTGCTTGTTTTACCTCACGCTCTCTGTGGGACTTAACAATCAGCTTGCCTTGTAGAGGGTTTACAATATAAATAATGCTCACAATAAAATTCAATCCTCCCATTACAAAAAGGCTATAGGGCAATCCTAGCCAAGGAATCAACAAATATCCCCCTAACAGACATCCTATAAAAGCCCCGACTGTGTTGACCCCATAAATGGTAGCATGGTAGGAATCAATCTCTTTTGTTTTGTGTTTATTTTTAGCCTCTGGGAAAACCATTGTCATCAGAGGAATAGTGGCTCCCATTAAAATTGTTGGTAACAAAATAGCAATAACAACAATAAAAGTGTCAAAAATAAAAGATAAAGGGCCATTAAAGCTTAACTTTTGCAGAAGAACAAAATATGTAGGAAAACATACAACGTAAGCAGATGTAGCAAATTCCACCCATCCATAAAATTTCAGTAATCCCCTCCGTGTGGAAATAAGCTCTTCTTTCTCATTGGTTAAATAACCAAATAAGGCATAGCCTAGACTTAAGCCTAAAAGAAAGATAGCTACTACAAGGGTTGCTGACTTAGCTTCACTACCTACTAGGATCGCAAGATACCTCTGCCAAACCATTTGATAAACCAGGCTGACCATGCCTGTAGTCAAAATACAAAATAGTAAAAGCTTTTTATACATAGAAAAGTTCCTTTTTGTTTGGATGCTTTATTTTTTGAAGGTTTAAACTCTACAAAATGACAGATCATTATAGACATAAACTTTATAATAATGCTTTTAGTGAATATTGAAAGCTTTGTATAGCTTTAACGCAGCATGTCTTTTTTTTAATCATAATCATTATCATTAAAGAATAATTTACATTGAAACTTGTTATTTCAACATAAGCTCTAAAGTTCAGTGACCTTGACTGCATATTTCAACATGCAATAAAATGATCTACAATAAAAAAGAATAAAAATAAAGTGTTGTATGGCAAGCCTTTAATCGATCTTCTTTAAATTGTGTTTTTAGTTTTTTGAAACTTTCTTGATTTGAAGATATGGAGTGAGAGATGATCAATTCAGGGATAATTAATTTTGAGTAAAGCTTATAGGACCTTGTAATGATGAGATATTTAAAAAAATTATATTATGTTCTATTTCTGTATCTAATGGCTTGTACCACAGCTTCTATGGATTCCAAAGTAGACTCTGTACAAGGCCAGCAATTACTTCAACAATCCAAACAACTAGAAACTGTCAAAGAGCTTTCTGCACAGGGTAAGATTCAACAGGCTATCACTTTATTAAAAAGCTTAATAAAAGAGAAAAAAACAAGTGATGCTTATTTTTTACTTGGAAATCTTTATTACCAACAAAAAAAGTATAAAAATGCTTATACCAATTTCATGCTTGTTCTACCTCGGAGTAGGCATAGCACTCAAGCCAAAGTACAAGCAGCTTATAGTTTATCTCATTTAGGGATGGACAGTAAAAAAAAAGCCTATTGGATGCTAGAGCAAATATTGAAAACTTCCAGACTGCCTCATAAAGAAAAAGTTCGCATTTACAAACTTAAAAGTTTTTTATTGCAACATGTTAAACATGATCCTCTTGAGCAAATTAAAACTTACGTTCACCTTTATCATTTATCTAAAAATCCCACCATGAAAGAAAGCTATCAATCTCGTGGAGTTTCACTTATAGAATCTAACTTGCTAGATGAAGATCAACTTCAATATATTATTCAAAACAAATCATTAAGAATATTGAGAGCTGTGGCATTTTTCCATTTAGGGTCTTTGTATTTTCAACAAGGTGCATTGCAAAAGGCTTCAGGTTATTTAAAGAGAACATTAAAAACAAAATTAGACGAACAGTACAAGCAAAAGGCAAAGCAAATATTGACACAAATAGAGTCTTTAAGTCAAGTCAATCCCAACACAATAGGAGCTATACTCCCTTTAAGTGGTGAGGATGCTGTTTTTGGTTATAAGGCTTTAAGAGGCTTACAATTAGCACTTGGTATTTACAATGCTCAAACACAAAAGCCAAGTGATATGCAGCTAGCCGTGATAGATAGCAGGAGCGATCCTCTTATTGCTCAAAAGGCAGTCCAGAGACTTGTTGTCGAAGATCATGTAATAGCTATTGTGGGAAGTTTAATGAGTAAAACCTCCGATGCTGTGGCTACACATGCTCAGAAATTATCAGTACCTAATATTTCTCTTTCTCAAAAAAATGATATCACCCAAATAGGAAATTATGTTTTTCAAAATGCTCTGACAGGTCAAATGCAAATAGAGTTTTTAGTTGAAACAGCTATGCATAAAAAAGGTCTGAGACGATTTGCTGTCTTGTACCCTAATGATCAATATGGTGTTGAATACACACAGCTTTTTTGGAATGCCGTTGCAACAAAGGGGGGTCAAGTTGTAGCTGCTCAGACTTATATGAAAGATGAGACGGACTTTAGAGAACAAGTCCAACGTATGGTAGGTACTTTTTATATAGAAGATCGCAAAGACGAATTTAAAGAGAAACTAAAAGAATGGAAGGATGCTCATCCTAATAATCGCAGAGGTCCTCCTAATAATTTATTAGAACCTCTGGTCTTTTTTGATGCTTTATTCATTCCTGATGGTATTAAAGTTTTAGGTCAAGTAGCTCCTATGTTAGCTTATAATGGTATAGAAGATATGACCTTATTGGGAAGTAATTTATGGAATACTCCTTTGTTATCTAGGAGGGCTGGACAATTTTTAAAAGAGCCTCTTTTTATAGATAGTTTTTCTATGTCAGATGACGCTTTTGTTCAATCACAGTTTTATAAAGATTATATTCAAATATTTAAACAAAAGCCACATATTCTTGAACTGCAAGCTTTTGAAGCAGGTTTAATACTAAGAAAAGCTATTCAAGAAGGTATAAAAAGTCGTAAAGAGTTACAACAAAAAATGTTACACATCAATTTGAGAGGTGTTTTAGGGGACTTAAAAATGACAGAAAGCAGACAGGTCAAAAGGCCTATGGTAGCTCTCACTTATGATTCTCAATCGCGTCAGATCTCTACATTGTTCCAAAATTAAAGTAAATAAGTGCTGGCATCGTGCTACTTTCCCACAACGAGGTCGTTGTAGTATCATCGCCGCTGGTGGACTTAACTTCTGAGTTCGAAAAGGGATCAGGTGTACCCCCACCGCTATAAAAACCAGCAAGAATCAAGTTACGATTATTAAGCCTTTCTGTCAATAGACTTTATATATTTTTATGTTTTCTTTTTTTTAACTTAGAGAAATTAGAATATCTTATAATTTTGAAATGCTTTAAAAACTAGAAACTAAAAATAAGAAAGAGCCAATTGACTTTGATGCGAGATAGTTTATGGTGGGCTTAATACTTTGATTTTATTGATATTTATTAAAGAGCTATGTGGTTGACTTTAACAGTTTTAAAATATAAACTTAATAATAATAGGAGATGAATTTTATGCAAGTCAATCGTGTCACTTCACCAGTAAATGCCTATCAAGGGGTTTATATCTCAACTTACGGCTGTCAGATGAATGTCAATGATACGGAGCGTATGTATGCGATCCTAGAGATGCAAAATTATATGCGTGTACCATCTCCTCATATAGCTGATTTGATCATTATTAATTCTTGTAGCGTTCGAGAAAAACCTGTTCATAAGGTTCATAGTGAAGTGGGTCGTTATAAACACCTTAAAAAGAAAAACATAAATTTACGTATTGGTGTAGGCGGTTGTGTTGGTCAACAAGAAAAACGCAAATTACTTAAAGATATTCCCTTATTGGACTTTGTATTTGGACCTGATAATATTGATGAGCTTCCTCAAATACTTGCTTCTACAAATAATTCTATAAATAAACAGAGAATCAACCATGCAAGATTGTATCCTAAGAAACCTTACGAAATTCAAACATTGATTCAAAACCCTGGACTGTCTACATTTGTGAACATTACTAAAGGATGTGATAATTTTTGCACTTTTTGTGTCGTACCATTTACAAGAGGACGATTGCGTAGCCGACCTCCCCAAGATATTATCCAAGATATTAACTCTCTCACTCAAAGAGGAGTTTTAGAAGTCACTTTGTTAGGGCAGAATGTAAATTCATATAAGATAGACTCTCAAATTGGCTTTGCTGAGCTTCTTAAACAAATCTGTCAGCAGACCAACATTCAACGTATCCGCTATACAACAAGCCATCCTAAAGACTTTGACCTGGAGCTTGTTAAAGTGATGGCTCAATTTCGACCTCGCATTTGTGATTATATTCATTTACCTGTGCAATCTGGAAGTTCAACAATACTTGAAAGAATGAACAGAGGCTATACAAGAGAAGACTATCTTAAAAAAGTCAAAATGATTTTAGATCATCTGCCAGGAGTGGCTTTATCTACAGACATTATAGTAGGATTCCCCGGAGAAACCAAATCTCAATTTGAAGACACATTAAGCTTATTGAATGAAGTGCCTTTTGAGTCTATCTTTGCTTTCAAATATAGTCCTCGGCCTTTTACTAAGGCAGCTCAATACAAAGAGCAGGTACCAGAGGAAGAAAAATCTCAAAGACTTCATCAGCTTTTTGAAAAACATAACAAAATAGCCTTTGAGCTTGTTAAACGTTATGAAAATACTTGCGAAAATGTTTTAGTTGAAAGTTTTGAAGAAGAAACCAAAACAGCATCAGGTCGGACGACTCAAAATAAAATTGTACATTTTAAAGGCCATCGCAGTCTTGTTGGTAAGGCTATTCCTGTAAAGATCCATCAAGCTTTTCCTCAAACCTTTAGAGGTGAAGCTGTTGCTTAAGCTCCATAAAATATGCAAAGAGAGTTTCAAGAAAGTCACACTTTTATAGCGAAATAAAGGGTAAATGGGTAGACTTTTGAGAAATAGCAAGGCTGTAATGTTGTGGTACAAACCAAGAAATAGCCTTTAATATCCCTTCATGCTCTGAAACAGGAGGATTACCTAAAGATTCCACAGAGAAACATATATCCATATTTTGTTGGTCCTGACCTATCATTAAAAATCGAGGTTGATAAATACCTTGATCAAAAAAAAACTGTTTAAGTATAGACCGCACATATAAAGGTAAAAATGCATCACTTGGATGTGCTAAAATAGCCTTTGAATTTGTAGGGTTTTGAAGTATTGGTTCAGAAAAATTCAATTTTGAAGAGCTTTGCGAATGAATAAATTGATGAGTTTCTTTAAAATGCCAAATCATCCCATAAGGAAATATATAATCAGGATATTTTTTCTCAGGATGAACCACTAATCCAATGCCTTTTTGTGCAAGCCAGTTAAGAAGCTTACCAGCTGGTTCTTTGGAGTCCTCCTTTATTTGTATTAAAAAATAAGGCATGCCATCAGATCCTTGTTGGCTTTGATCTGATAAAAGAGTTAGGCAAGCTTGAGGTAAGAGATTAAAAAAATGCTCTTGCCAATGCTGATCTCTGCCTTCATCTTGAACTTGCAAACAAGTAATGATTTCTCTTTGTATACTCATACAATCCGGCCAAACTCTCTGTCTAACTTTGAAAAAGCTATCTCTGTAAAAACAGGTCGGCCATGAGGACAAAAGCTAGATAATTTGAATTCATCCATTTGTTCTAACAGGCTTTTCATTTCTTGACAACTTAATACTTGCCCTGCTCGAATAGCCGAATGACAAGCCATACTTGCAAACAGATCACCTACCATAGATTCTAAGGCAAAACTCCCACCTTGCTCCTCTGTTTGTCTTGCAGTATCTATCAGTATTTGACCTAAATTTTTACCAGAAATGATCTCTGGTTGAGCAGATATGATCAGTGTATCAGGACCTATTTTTTCTAGTTCGATACCTATTTCATTAAAGTTGTATTTAAGTAACTCATCACATAAATGAGGTTCTAATTTAAAAGTTTGTGGTATTAAATTTTTCTGCACTTGAAATTGTTTTTTATTCCAAGATTCCATAAGCCTTTCAAAAAGTATACGCTCATGGGCTGCATGTTGATCGACAAGGATTAAGCTTTTTTGAGATTGGGTTACAATATAAGTTAAATTGCACTGACCTAAAACCTCTAAAGTAGCCCATTTTAAATGATCTTCTATGGATTGATCTGTCACAGTCGTTTGATTTGGTTTATTCACCAAACTTGGAAACATTTCTAAAAAAGAACTTTCTTGCGAGTCTGAGCTATTTTTAAAAGTTCTTTGTATATTGCTTTGTTGAGGAGGGCTACTTGAATAACTTTGATGGGCTTTAGATGCTGGCTCTTGTAGAGATGTTGTGGTCTGATGAAATAATCTATCTTGTTGAAAAGATGGATCTTTCGATAGAGTCTCTTGATTATTTGCTTGAGTATGTGAAAGAATATCTTTAAGCCAAGGAGCTTCTTCTAAAGCTTTTCTAAGAGGTCTGGATACAGCACGAAAGGCATCAGAAGCTTCCCTAAACTTGACTTGAGATTTTGCAGGATGGATATTGACGTCAATTTCAGCCGGGTTACAAGTCAGGTTGACTACAGCTGTTGGATAAGTGCCATGCATAAGTAAGTTTCTGTAGGATTCTATAATTGCCATTTTAAGTTTCATATCTTGAATCCATCGCCTCTGTACAAACAGCCAAATGTTTTGGCTATTTCTTTGTTTGTTATGAGGGCGACTAAAAACAATTTCACATTGAAAATGCAAATGTTGACCTTTTGTATGATAAAGCGAATCATCTTGAAGTACTTGTTTAACCCTCTGATAGAAGGAATTTTGCATAGGAAAGTAATACAAAAGCTGTTTGTTTTGTAAAATCTTAAAAGTTATATATGGATGGATCATAGCTAAAGCTTTGATTGTTTTCTTGATTTGTGTGGATTCTGCCCCTTCAGATTTTAAGAATTTTAATCGAGCAGGGCAGTTATCAAATAATTTATTGACTTTTACAGATGTGCCTGGATTGCTGTGAGTGGGGAATACCTGATCACATTTTCCAAAAGAAGATGTCAGTGTATAAGCATGTTGCGATTTATTTGTTGAAGATGTGATAGAAAGATGACTCACACTTGCTACACTGGCAAGAGCTTCCCCCCGAAAGCCAAAGCTTGTAAGTTTCCAAAGATCATCTGTTGCAGAGATTTTACTTGTGGCATGCCTTGAAAGAGCTAATGGAAGCTGGTTTTGTGGAATACCACACCCATCATCTTTGATTTGTATTTCTTTACCTCCCTTTGCAAAATTTATTTCTATGTACTTAGCACCCGCATCTATGCTGTTTTCCAATAGCTCTTTGAGAAGGTGAGCAGGTCTCTCCACCACTTCACCCGCAGCAATTTGATTGATTGTGCTTTGAGGTAGTTTTTTAATGCAATGAGTAGATGAAATAGACATATTAATTAAGTTATTTGTAGTTTAATTTTATTTGAGTTATCTTCTGGCTTTACTTTACTAGCAGATACTTTACTCCCTTTTTATTACCTTGTATCTCTTTATTTAAAAGTATTGCTTGTTAAAAGGGATACAATGCACTTGTTTTCTAACATACTCGCTCGATTAAGTCTTTATCTCATATTGATCACACTGTCAAGTAACTCACTTGATATACAGAATTTTGTGCAAGGCGTTATATATAATTCTTGAACAAATGCCTTTTAATGTGACTATACTATAGGTATGGCAGTTGCAGTCATTGGTGTCGCACTTATATTCTTCTTAGGACATGCTCTTAAATGGATTTTTATTCATACAAAGATTCCTGATCTTTTATTATTGGTTTTATTAGGATTTTTAATAGGGCCTGTTTTTGGAGTTATTGATGCTTCGGCTTTAGGTAAGGTGGGTCCCTTACTCTCAACTGTAGCCCTTATTGTCATCCTTTATGAAGGTGGCATCACTTTACACGCTAAAGACCTTGTCTCTTCCAGCTTGCCCGCATTAGGGTTATCTCTGATTGGATTTATTCTCGTAGTGTTTTTTTCTAGTATTGCTGCTTGGGTCTTTACACAAGATATAGGATTGGCCTTGTTGTTTGGAATAGGCATCAGTAGCACTTCATCCGCTATTGTGATCCCTACAGTGAAATATTTAAGCATCGAGGATAAGACAAAAACTATTCTCAGTTTAGAATCTGCCTTTACTGATGTTTTGGCAATTGTGATTTTTTTAGTGGTGTTGGATGCTAGTTTACAAGGTAAGTTTAGTTTTGCACAGCTTCTTATAGGTATTGGACCTAACACTTTAAAGGCTATTTTAGTAGGCTGTGCTTCTGGTATATTGTGGTCTTTTTTAAGAAATCGGTTTTTATTTTTGTCAGATATAAAATTTTCCGGTGAGGCCTGGGCATTACTTTCTTATGGTATTTTAGAGTTGATGAAACTTAATGGAGCAATTGGTGTTCTAGCTTTAGGGTTTACGTTAGCTAACTTAGATTTACTCCCACAGTTTGCAAAAAACTTTATGAGCCGAAAACCTATGAGTTATATGGAGTTAGAGCTTTTAGGAGAGGTGACTTTTCTTTTAAAAACAACATTTTTTATTTTTCTCGGTATGCAAATTAAGTTTTCCAATTGGATGGTGGTCATCTTCGCTATAGTGATCACAGCACTTATTTTTGTGTTAAGGTATTTTATGGTGCTTCTTGTCTTAAGCAAAAAAAATTACTATCAATTAGACGCTATGATCACAGCAGCTATGGGACCAAGAGGATTAGCTTGTGCTGTTTTAGCCACATTACCAATTCAAAGAGGTCTTGAAGGTGGAGATTGGTTGCAAGACACCATGTTTGCACTGATACCCATGACAATTATTGTGACAGCAACCTTGATTGTGATGTTTGAGCGAGAAAGTATGAGAAGATATCTTAGTCACTTTTTTATTAAGTACACAAAAAACATGAAAATAAATCAAAGTGATCATCACACATCAGATCATTATTCTCTACCAAAACCAGCATTAGGAGATAAGCCTGATGAAGAAAAAATGAAAAACAATGATGCACATGAGAAGAGGACTGAGTAAGGTTTCTGTTTTTAATGTTTAACACTATGAAAATTTTAGGGCATTATCGAAGGGGATATTTTCATATAATCCAATAACAAAACAGTACACAGCAAATCAGAAATAAAAACCTGTCCCCTCTCTCATTTTAGACTATTATCCTATATTGATAGACCTTAGAAGGTATTTTTTGCAATGAAACTGTCCCGTTTTGTCCCGTGTTTTTTATAAAAAAGCTCTTTTTGATAGAGACGGGACAAAACAGGACAAAACAGGACATTGTACCGAGTAAAACATTAAATTATTATAGTATTATTATATATTTATAAAAAAACGGGACAACGGGACAGGGGTTTGACTAATTTTACCTCTTGGGTATCTTTAAAAAAAAATCACTGGAAATTTTGAAACAATAAAGCTCCACTTTTGCATTGCTTTGTACTTCTTAATTTTTATTTAAAGTTTGTGAACCACCTAAAAATTAGGGCTACCGTCACTTATGGTTATGATCATAGAAAGAACTGCAAGTCATAAATGCGGTCTATAAGTGTTGTATTGTTTCTATCGGCATCTATTGACAAAACTTTAATCTATGATAGTCTATATATAGCCTGTCTTCTGTTATTGAATAACATGGCAGGGTTTTATTTCTACTTTGGTAGATAAGATGATTTGTAAATTTATAAGTTTTACATGCTCAAAGAGAGGCTAGCCAACTACCTCTTTTTTTATTTGTAAGGATATATGAATATAAGATATAAGGTTAATATGAAAAAGAGGACATTATGAGTGATGATGATTTTCCAAGCAATGGACCTACAAAAGAAAATGGCAATCCTTTAAAAGAATACTTTAAAGGAATTTTACCTTTCTTGCTACTGATTCTGAAAGAAATCAAGTCTAACTGGCCTTTATATTCAATAATTTTGTTTGTGTGTTTTATCTTTCCACCACAAGACTACGGTTCTATTTCAACCATTATAGGTATTCTCTATATTCTTTTTAATGTTAAACTTATAACTCCAATAAAAAGTGAGATAAAAGAAATTAAAAAAGATGTTGAGAATACTAATAATGAGATAAAAGAAATTAAAAAAGATGTTGAGAATACTAATAATGAGATAAAAGAAATTAAAAAAGATGTTGAGAATACTAATAATGAGATAAAAGAAATTAAAAAAAATGTTGAGGATACTAATAATGAAATAAAAGAATTAAAGAGTAGTATTGATAAAAAATTTGAAGATGTAAGTATTGCTATCAAAGAGATAAATAATAACGATAAGTTTAAAAACAAGACGAATTCAAGTGATAATTAAGATAAACTTTCAAAGTCTTTTGTGGATATAATCATATCTTATTTAACACCATCAAAAACCCATCAGACCGCATGCTAAACCCATCAAAAACCCACTTTCACGATATTTGACATACCTTAGTCTATTTGATATGATAATTGTAAGGTTTTGTAGAATTGGATTAATTTAACCAGGAGGTTATTATGACTATGGAAGGAATGAGTAACCAAATAGAAAGATTGAACATTGAGCTTAATTGTCTACAGAAGTTTAATGGTCACGCAAAGTTTAAAGCAAATGTAAATGATACACGCATAATAGCAAGACAAGTGGAGCGTCGTCTTAATTTAATAAGAGAAATAGACGCGAACATGGAAGCAAACAAAGAGAAATAAGGGGGGAGTCCCACAGAGGCGGGGGCATGATCACGCGAGGGTGGTCTTTACTCCATCAGGGTTTTATACTTCCTAACTTTTAGCATACCCCGGTCATTTTCAGATAGTTAAAACCGCTCTAATTTGAATATCAGGATGCTGAAATCTCAAAAAAACATCAAAAACCCTCATTTTCACGACGCTTGATAGACAAAAGTCTATCTTTTTTAAAGTTTTTGCTGTATACAACCGAAAAAATAATAAATGATAAAAAAACGGGGGTTTTATGAATTTGGAAGATACACCAGTTAATGGCGATCCGTCAGGATATGAATCAATCTCACAAAATAATACGAAGAAATCTTTTTTGTCATTTTTTGATTCTGATATTGTAAAAGCTATAGCATTTCTTTTAGGAACCCTGGGCAGTCTTTTTTTGATTCTTTTATTTGGTGTCGTTAGCGTTTCAGGGAGTTTGTACTTTATCGGCAACTTGTTAAATGCTCCTATTAAAGATCAAATGAGTGCAATTAAAGTGCAAGTAAATAGTATTGAACAAAAATTTGATAGCATTGAAGTAAAATTAAACAATATGGATAAACAAAACAAAGCTATCATAGAGGGGTTAAAAAGTCAGGGTATTCAAGTTAAATATCAAACGGCCAAAGATGGTGAGACCCTTTAAGGTTATAAGGATTGAGTTTATCCAAAGAGGATGATATACTATAATTAATTTCTACTGTTGTAGATTCATATAAGTATAAGCAAGCAATTAACCATATCTAAAGATAGGGATTGACTTGTAAGTGGATATGAAAACTAAAGTTTCCATGATTCCATATTAAAAGAGGCCTTATGGTCTCTTTTTTTAGGAGAAAAAATGTGGTTCGCTTGTGTTATTTGGCTTTCGTATTTTTTTATTTTTATTCCTTTGCTAACCTATGTTGTTTCTTTAATGAATCCAAATCCAATCTGGGTGCTTGTCATTGGTTGCCTTTTGTATATAGGAGTTTTGGCCTTAATAGTTTACAAGCAAATAAATGATGGGAAATGGAAATAAATTTTTTTATGTTGCCTTTTGAATTGGCATTTGGCTTTTTAGGACCGATCATCAGTAAGATTATCGGATTTTCAATAAGTATGTACTTTTATATATATATTTTTTGCTTACGACAAAAAACTAGAGATAATTGCTTTGTATGTATGCCTATATCTAACTTTGATTATTATGAGTTATGTGATGGTGTTTCTTATGGGTATTGTATCTAAAATAAAATCATAACGGCCCTGTTTCTCAAAATGATACAAATTGCTGATATTTCTTAAAAATTTCTCAAATAATAGTTAAGTCCTGCTTAAATTTTCTAAAATCCTATATTTCCATAGTTTTTTATAATCTATATTAGGCTTGACTTTTCAGAAATATGATGTTGTAAAAAATTAGAGGTACAAATGAAAAAATATATATTTGTCCTATTTATAATCTTGCTTGTTTCTAGTGATTCTCTATCTATGGGCCTATTGAGGACTTGTACTGAAGTCCTTATGCCAAATTCAAAACAAAAAGTTATTGAGAGAGAATTATTGAAGCTAAATAATAGGTTATTAAATATTGTTTATACCGGTGAATCCCTTGTTCATGCCGGTGGCCGTATTAGATTGATAAAGAAAGTGCTAGAGGCTGGAGCTAACGTCAATTATCAAGACGACTATGGCTGGACGGCTTTAATGTTGGCTAGTGAGAATGGCTATATTGAAGCTGTAAGGGCATTGCTAGAGGCCGGAGCTAACGTCAATCTTCAAAACAAAAAAAGTCGCTATACGGCTTTAATGTTGGCTAGCCGTAAAGGCCATATAGAAACTGTAAGGGCATTGCTAGCTTATGGAGCTAACGTCAATCATCAAGACAGATTTGGCAGTACGGCTTTAATTTGGGCTAGTTATGACGGCCCTATAGAAATTGTAAGGCTATTGCTAGCTTATGGAGCTAACGTCAATCATCAAGACAAAAAAGGCAGGACGGCTTTATATTATGCTGGTCGAGGTTATTTTGAAATTGCAATTGAAAGACTCTTAATCTCTCTTGACTTCATTCATTCTAGCATTCGTTCTCGTAGTCGAGAAGATTCTATCGAAATTGAAAGACTATTAAGAGAGGCCGGAGCTACAGAATAATACCAATTCTATATTTGTCTCAAAATAATAATCTTTAGTCTTGATTAAAGAATTTCTAATAAAAGATCGTCTAAGAGAGAATCACAACCCAATAAATGGTCGTCACTTAAGAGATAATCAGAGTCTAAAAGATACTCTAAGTAAAGATCATCGGCTAAAATACATTCGTCTAACGAATGATCGTATCCTAAAGGTTTATCTAAAAAATACTCATTAAAAGGATAATCAAAACATCTATTTTGCTCAGGAATCACTACTACTATAGTAGTTTTAGAAGGATATAGCCAGAAAAGCACAGTGCTTATCAAAATCAAGATACCGATAATATTATTTTTTATAAAGCTCATAAAGCTCCCATATCCATAAAATTCTTTTGATATTTAGGCAAAGTCTTTCATAAAAATATCTACCATGCAAGCACTTTCCGTTTTAACATGTTGTGTTAGCAGGTTGCTTATTTTAACACGCCACTTCTTAAGTAAACCAAAGTGGGGAGACAGAGCTTGAATAGAATCAAACAATATGTAGCTTATTATCGAGTATCAACATCAAGGCAAACTATTGGCTTACAAACTCAAGAGACAATGGTTAAAACCTATCTTAAAGATAAATGGCCTCCTATTAAGTCATTCACAGAAAAGGAAAGTGGGAAGTGTGATAAGAATCGACCACAATTGCAATTGGCTTTGGAATATTGCAAACAATATAAGGCAACTTTGATCGTGGCTACATTGAGTCGGTTAAGTCGGGATTTGCATTTTATAACGTCCTTATCCAAATCTTAAGATAGATTTTGTATGTTGTGATATGCCTGATGCAACACCTCTGACAATAAACTTGATGGGAGCGATTGCTCAATATGAAAGAGAGACTGTATCTAAGAGGACAAAAAGAGCTTTGGCAGAGTTAAAAAATCGTGGGGTGGAACTTGGAGCAAATAATCCTAAGGTTAAAGCTGGTCTTGAAAAATACCGAGACAAACAAAAATACGTTTTTGTCCTAGTCTTGTCAAAAAAAATCAATAAATTGACGGGAGGGGACAAATGTCAGACAAAAAAATAAATAAAAAATCACAAAACGCACCAAATCTTTTCATAAATTCTTATAAATTTGCCTTAAAGATGGTCGAGTTAGGCTTCGATGTTTTCTTATGCAATAAAGACAAAACACCCGCACGTAAGGACTCCTGGAAAGAGAATAAGCTGGAATATGACGAAATTCAAGAGATTCAAAAAAACCATAGACCGAACAAAGAATAGATGACTTGATCTTATCCTCTACAACCTAACAAATTTCTGATAAAGTATTGTCTGAAACTTGAAATGAATGACTATTTTTGGTACACATTCATAATGGCTCCTTTCTTTTTATTTTTAAAAGTTAATGGTTAATAAAATTTGGTTGGCTGAAATATGCCAACCAGGAGCCTTCTATCTTACATCTTCTCTAAGAAAAACTCACCGAATTATAGGACATGCTCTCAAACTCAGGCTTTATGTTAGATAAGAGTTCATTGAGGAGCTGTTAAGGAGATGATGTTAAACTAAGTTGATAAAAATGACCTGAATCAGTAGAAAAAATAATATGCCCTGTAGGAGTTTCTCTAATATGGCGAATTCTTTCTTGAAAGCCACTTAAAAGAGTTTCTTCCTTTAATACTTTATGATTCCCGGAACGATGACTTTGAATGACCACACGACTAATATGCGGTCTCATTAAGGCTGTTGAAAAGAAGTCTCCTTTCCACTTGGTAAACAACCGACCTGAATAAATCATCAAAGAGCTAGGAGCAATAGAAGGAACATAAAACTTAATAGGTTGTTGCATGCCTTTCTTGTGAGTTGTTCCAATTTTAGGCCCCCAGTATTCCCGGCCATAAGTGATCACAGGCCAGCCATAATTTTTGCCTTTTTGAATAAGATTAATTTCATCTCCGCCTCTTGGCCCATGTTCTTGCTCCCAAATTTCACCTGTCAGAGGATGAACAGCTAAGCCTTGTGGATTCCGATGCCCCCAGCTCCAAATAGCAGGTAATATCTTTCTGCCGTTTTTTAACTTTCGGTCTACAAAAGGGTTATCCTTAGGGATAGAACTATCCAGATGCATGCGATAAACCTTTCCGTTAGGATAACTTAAGTCTTGAGCCTTATGCCGATCGCCTCGATCACCTATTGCAAAATAAATCATCTGGTCCTTAAACACAATACGGCAACCAAAATGACGACCCCCTGATCCCGGAGGAGATGACTTAAAGAAAGTTTTGATATTTTGAAGTTTTTGATTTTGTAGTTTAGCTCTGGCAACAATTGTACCTGCACCACCATCATACCTTGCTACATAAGAAAAAAATATCCATTGATTTTGAGCAAATTGAGGGTGAACACGTACGTCCATTAATCCTCCTTGTCCTACCTCTGCTGTTTGAGGAAGACCAGAGATAGGTTGCTTAAGACCTGTAAGCAATGAAAGTAAATACATATCTCCATCTCTTTCAGTGACAATGATTTGAGGTAGCTTATTTTTGTCTGTAGAAGGTAAAAAATCAAAGCCCCATATCACATCTCGATCATCGGGCCAGGATTTAGAAAGGTGCTTCACAATGATATTCTGTCCTTCAGAAGAAAAATTTAATACTTCATTGTTGTTATGAGACGTTTTAGAAGCAAAACAAGATAAACTGCCTGTGATCAGAAAAAATAAAATAAAAAAGAAATAACTTAATATTTGTATATTCATCATCCTGACTCCAAATATATTATAACCTGCATTTTAAGAAGATATGTTAAAATCTTATTACTATTTTTTACATTATTGATACCATAATGTTTTTTCATTTGTCACCTACCACACATACCTAAATGATCGAGTGACTTTATAAAACCATGCCCATCCACTTAAAATAGCATGAATCACTTGAAAAGAAACAATATTTAAACAATCTTTTTATTCCAAATAAGAATAATATTTTCTTTCTCTGACGGCATTTTAAGAAAATCATTATTTTTTATTGTCACCAATATATTTTGAGGATTGTTGATGGTTGTGGTACAAGGGCAGGTCTGTCCATTGAAAGAAAGCTCTGTTTGAAAAGTACCCTTTAAAGCAACTTCTGTCTGTGGTTGAAAAGTAAACTGACGTACATTGTTTTGCTTATGCCTTTGATCTGGCTGTAAACATCCTCGAATATAAAAGCTTCTTCCTAGAAGCTTTGCTACTTGTGATACATTACCTTTTGAAAGAAGCTTTCGAATATAAGTGCTAGAAACAATGTGTTTATTTAAAATGACAGGTGGAATAACTGTAAGCTTTATATTGTTGTGCTTTGCCATAATTTTAAGTTGTTTTAAAGTTCCAGCTCGATCTGCTCCAAAAGAAAAATCATACCCTACAACCAGATGGCATGGAGTAAAAGGCTTGCAGATCCATTTTTCAAAAAACTCTGGATATGAAATATTTGCAACTTTCTTTGAAAAAGGTTCAATAATTAAGTAATCTATCCCTCTTTTTTGAAAAATATTTTTTTTATCTTGCCGATCAAATAGAGGTAAAAAAGGCAACGGCTTAGAGGACAAAACTTGTCTGGGATGTGGATCAAAGGTCATAACAACAGAAGGGGCTTGAAGTTTTTGAGCAATATGTACAAGATGGTCAAGTAGTTTTTGATGCCCTAAGTGAATGCCATCAAAGTTGCCAATAGTCATTACTGATTGAGACAAAGGGTTTGACAAGCTTTGAATACCATCAAATATTTTCATTACAACACTGACCTTTTATAAAGCATTTACAAGAAAGGTATTATAAAACCTTATAAACCTCAATGATTTATTGTCGATTTAATAAACCTAAAGCCCTCGAATGTTGGGTACTTGACTAGGATTGCCCGTGATACGGAATGCATACGTACCTGCCTTTTTATGTTCCCCTAAGCTTAATACATCTATCAAAGCCTTAAATTGTGCTTCTATGTTTGGCTTTAATGTCAAGCGACAGGCTAAGTTATAATCTCCAGGTAATATTTGTGGACTCCCTCTGCCTCTACGAAATTGCAGATTCAAATATCCACTAATTTGTCCTACCAAATCATCTCCTGCCCTACCTATTTCTAATGTTTCAAATTGTAGTTGTCCTTCTTTTAAATGGGTTTGAATTAAAATTTCTTTAAGAGATAAATTCGGTAATGGAAAAGGTCCAATAGGGGTTGGAATAGATAAAGCATTCAATTGAAAGTTTTGAGTTTGTGTTCTAAGCCTAAAATCAGGTTGATCTTCATAAGTTAAGTCAATCTGCCCTTGCCCTTGAAGATAAATAACTCCCTTAATATTTAATTGCATTTGCATAACTTCTAAAAGCTTCTGAATAGAAATATCTTGTGTTCGAACTTTGGCCTCTAGTTTAGATATACCCTCTTCATTTTGCTCTAATACATTCACCAAAACACTTAAATTGCCATTCATTGCTCCTTTAAGTTGAGCTTCCATCCCCATGCGTCCCATCAAAAGAGAAGAAAAAATCGGCATTAAAACCATCTCTTCAACCTCTAAGCTTGATATTTGAGGTGTGTTGATCATGACTTCGGACATCTGAAAACCAGGTGAAGGAAGTAACTTTAACATAAGGTCTTCAAATTGCAAAATCACTTGATTTCTGGTGTTTTTAGCTATGGTATCAGAAATAAACAAAGATAAATCAGAAAAAGGGAAAAGCAATATAGAAAAAAGCATCATACTGATCAATGTGACAAATATTTTAAGTTTATGGTATCTTAATACATTCAAGATGGGGCTAGTGAATGTTTTAATGTTCATGATCAAACCTCTTAGCCGTCATTTTTTGAATCAGCTGTATCATTTTCGTTATTAATAGTTTGGGGATAAAACCCTACAATAGTATACATCACGTCATAATAATTTTCGTTTTCTTCACTTGCTTTCATATCTAAGCCAATTAATTTGACAGCTGTGTGAATTGTTTGCAGACGAAACCCTATATCTGCTACTTGTGTTAAATTTAAGGATCTTAAAGAAAGCCATACTCCTTTTTGATCTACAGAATTAGGACCTTTTGATTTGCCTGGTGGTTGAATCAATGCAGAAGGGTCCAAATCTCGCGTAGATACATCTTCAATTTGTTTAGGGTCTAAGTAAAAAGACTCTAAAATACTATGAACCCTTTGTTCTAAAATAGCAGGACTTGGAGGTGATGCAATACGTGGAGCAAGAGCTATATTCCTTTTAAGTTTAATAATATCTTTAATAGCATTTTGATATTCTTGAAACTCTGCTAACTTTACAGAAGACTCAGCAAACATCCCCCACATGCTCCAAAGCATAAATCCAATACTTCCAAAGATAGCACCCATCCTCAAAAGCCTTTGAGAAGATGGTTTCATATTATCGTACTTTTCTTTCAAAGAGATAAAGGCAGAAGATTCTTGCACTTTAAGCCATATCTCTTTCAATCTATCTTGTAGTTGTTCTTTAAGATCATTTAACCTTGACATATTATACTCCTATTCTGCGTGTTTAATAGTAAATTGATAAGCAAAAGATAATTTTTTAGGTGCTGTAGGGTCTTTTGAAACCGAAGTAAAGGTCGGTGTTAATGTTTGCACTTTCCCATTTCGTGCTATACCTTTTAAAGTCGATTGAATAAGAGCCTTTTGATTAGGGTGAGTTGTTTCACCTTCAATCTGAACATGATTATTTCGAATTAAAAGCCTTTTAACTTCTATCGTTTGATTTTTGTTGTTCATAAATTGACTACTGATCAAAGACAGACTATCAAGGGCAGAAGGGATTTTTATAATTTCTGATAGATCTTGTTTGTTTTTAATATCTCTACGTTTTGTACGAATAAATTTTTGAATGCGTGGCAAAGAAACTCTCTTTAAATTAATCCCTGGAGCTTTTGATTGAGTAGATAAAGCATCATAACCTGCGTCCACTAAACTATCTGCTAAATTACTTCTGACCATTGTGTATATAAAGAAAGCAACAATACAAGCTGCTACTACTTTTATAGAGTGATTATAAGTTTTCCAAAATTTTTTTAAAGATTTATCTTGAAATGCAAATTCGTTCTTTCTAAAGTTTACAGGAGGATTCTTAGGTTGACGTAGACCTTCAATAGCCATGCCTATAGCCATACCCGATGTTCTTTCAGGTAGCTTCACTGATGTTTGATGATAGCGACAGTGATTTAAGAGTTCACAGGTTGTTCCTAATTGTTGTGACAAATAACCATCTATACTTGTCAACCCGCTCACTCCTCCTAAAAGCTTAATATGAGAAAATTGCAGTTTTTGCTTGCTAGATAAAGACAAAAGCATACGTTTGAGCAGAGAGATGAGATGATTTAAGCTTTCTTTAATAGTGTTAGAAAAAATAATTTGATCTTCAGAAGCGTCATTTTCAAGTTCTGGCAATAGTACAAAGCCTTTTTCTCTGAGTATTTGCATGGCTTCAGTCTCTGAAATTTCATATCTTTTCATAAGGTTTTTTATGATATTTAAGCCTCCAAAATATAGACTGTATGTTTGAATTAAATGTTTATCAATGTAAGTAGAAAAAAGCGTTCTTTGATGTCCAATCTCTAAGATTCCGTGTGCATTTCTTAGGTTAAAAGTATTTAATTCATCTTCGTCCTTAGCATAGATAGATGTAGGTAGTGACATGGGAGGTTCATTCCATATAGAAACTAAATTTGCAGTGGCTACGCCTTGGGCTGTTACCATTTTGGGATTGATCCCTGCATCAGTTGCTAAAGATAAAATTTCTTTAATATGTTGTTGAGGGCATATAAAGGCTAAAACTTCTGTAATCTGTCCAATAGTGGCAACCAACTTTGCTTCATAAATAGCATCATTATGATCAAAAGGAACTTCATCTACTAACTGAAATGGAAGGCTTTTGACAATTTTGTGTCTTTCTTTAAAAGGGAAAGCTTTATATCTGACACTTACAAACTCTTGTTTAACTGCAAAGACAAAAGAGGCTTTCCTGCCTTGATAGTGATGAGCTATTTTCCTTAAAGCGTCAATGATTAGGACTCTTGTATCAGCACTGAGGTCTTGGGTGAGTGGTATTTCGAGATAATCTACAACCCTATAGCTATGAGTTGTGGCTTCGACCTCAGCTACTTTAATAGAATAAGAACCAATATCAACAGCAACACTTCTCATATTTTGACCATCCTCTTGATTATTTTAGCATTTTTTATTGTTATGTCTAGTATATCTTATTTTTTTGTTATTTTAAGCATATTAATATTTTAGTGCCTGTTTTCTGTATTGCCAGAATACCTTTTTCTTTAAAATTTCACTCAAAATGCATCATGCCTCTGGCATGTTTTTGGGCGTTTGTCTCACTAAAAATAAACCAGCCTCTGACCACTTTGAGTGAATAAGGTAGGCTTTGACCTTGTCTCTTGAGTTTGTAAGCCAATAGTTTGCCTTGACGTTGATACTCTATAATAAGCTACATATTGTTTGATATTTTCCATCAAGTATATTTTTGATTTTTAACAATTGAATATCAAGGTTTAGATTTCATAAAGTCTTTAAGTTTTTGTATTGGTAGTTCTATTATTGTCTTTATCTCATCCCCTTTGTCTTTGAGGGGTCCATCCTCCGTAATGAAGGCTTTTGAATAAACACATAATGGCAAAAATAAGTCATCATTCCTTTGATTCTCTTTACTGTGAATAAAACTGCCATGGCTTACTTTATCTATATGCTCTTGTTTGAGATCATTATAATATCTTATAGATGCATACGTTTTTAAAAATGGATATTTAAATTCTTTTCTAATATCTCTGTCAAATTGTTCTTTTAGAGCGTCAATTTTTTGTTGAGAAAGACCATGAAATTCTTTATCCTGCCCTCCGATTTCTTTTTTTATATATTGTACCTTTTTTGATATATCACTTAATTTTTTTTGTGTCATGGTTGTTTTAAGTAGTTTTTCCATTTCTTCTATCGTAAGATTTGTGTTGAGCAAATCATCTTCTTTATTTTCTATAAGAGTTAATTGTATTAATTTTTTATATATAATCCATTCTAAATATACAAAATGAAAATGAAAGTATTTGGCTTTGAGATGGTTATATCCATTTTCTTTAAAATCTTTGTATATTTCATCGTTTTTTTCTCTCTGTTTTTTTGTTTTAGAATATAACTTGTCTATATTCTCTTTTTTTTCTTCAGGAGAAACACCAAAGATATCTAGTATATCCTTAGAAGAGAACTTTGGATTTATTTTATTATCCAATTCAATTAAGCTTTCCCTAGAACGTTTTAGATCTTTTAAAAAAATATTCATGACATAATCTGAATAGACTGGAATGCTTTCTATAATCCCATCACCATCAATTTCTTTTTTTATAAAAAAGCGATTATCTGGTAAGAATTTTAATTGTATTTTTTCCATCATTTCTTTGATAATCTCTAATCTTTCTATGCTTGATTCTTCCTTCTTGCATTTCAGGCCTGCTATTTCTGATAACACCTGATAGGCTATAAAGACTATACCACTGCTTTCTTTTACTTTCTTACAAAAAGGGTCCATTTGTTTTTGATCTTTTTGAAATACATTTATTATATTGGTATCTATTAAAATCATCTTTGAATTGCCCTCTTGATCTCTAAAATTTATATTCATTTTCCACTTCCTTTCTTTGTTAATTAATTGATTAAATAACTCTTTTAAAAGAAGATACAAACGAAGAAAGTTTAATTTTTTCATATCTTTCTATTAATATATCAGAGACTAGAATACCTAATAAAATTTTTAGAAAATCACTATTCCAATTGTTTCTTAACACAACATATCAAAAGACAAAAGAGACCACAAGTGGCCTCTTTTGTCTAAATACATAGAAAAGATTTAGTGTCGTATCTACAGAAATTAATACATACCAACAGTAGAAATTAAATATAGTATCTCATCTTATTCGGATAAAATTAATCCTTAGGTTTCTTATCCTGTTTGGTTAATTGATTCGATAGATGTTGTGCGAATAAGGTTACTATCTCTTTATAGTTTTTATTGTTTTCCTCTGACAATTTATCCACTTTATTCTCAATCTTACTGATTTTATTCTCAAGCTTACTGATTTGTGTCGGTAAATGATTAGATACTTGATAAATTAAATAAATAACTAAAGGAAAAATTATCGTGGAGCTATGTTCTAAAAACAAAGTATATAAGAGACTTGCTGTTGTCATTTTGTCCTCCTTATTTTATTATCCATAGTTTATTTTTTATTTATGAATTGTTTCGATGATGACTGGTCTAAAGAGCATGCCTATTTACTAGTCGGAGTCTTATATCATAAACTTTAGAAAAAAGATAGAAGTTGTTATTTAAGTGTCTCTAAAAGAGACAATAAAAAACATAAAGATTTTATAAAATCCACAATAAATCCACTTTTAAAGCTTAAACCTTGACGGGTTGCATCATTTATTGACCAAACACCACAATCAAAATAAAATAATTCCTTTAACCAAATAGAGAGGTTGCTAAATTTTCAAAAATAGATAGATGCTGGAGCAAGATAGTAAACCCACCACTTATATTAAATTCCATTTAAGCATCACCAAACCCTGCAAAAAGTGACTTTTGATCTCAAAATGCCTGGAATAGAATTAGGAATGTGCTACACCAAACAGTTGGAGTTAAGACTGCATCCTCGCTAGATGCTTTGTGAGGGACTCCATCCACTTTTTTATAGCTTTTCTTAAAGAAAAAACAAAAGGGCCGTGAGACCCTTTTGTAAATGAAACGTTAATTAAGATTTATAAAAAGAACATAAGGGCCGTAGCAAACGGCCTTTATGCTCATCATGCCTAAACTTTAAAATTAAAAGATTATGTTTCTTACCATTGGTGTTTTTCTTTCAATTCCTTTGCTTGGTCGATGGTGATAACGCTTTCCTCTCCACCAATAAACCCATAGGCCTGGACTCTAAAATCACCGCCTGTTGTTGGAGGTGCCGGTTCCAAATCAGTATCTGTTGGAGCAGGACTAAACTCAAAGTCAGCAAGTGCAGTGGCTATATCTGGCAATGCTCCAGAATCAGTTGCTTGGTTACCTGAATAAGCATCACTGGCTATCTGAAAGTTATCACCAATGCTTCCATAATCTGTCCATACCCCTGTTCCTGTACATGAGGCTACTTGAGTTCCTTCACAATCGCTTTCAGAAGAAGTAGCACATCCAGTACCACCTAAACCAGTACACACACCTCCATTACTGGCATTGGCTTTTATGTCCTTCAAATCACCTTCACCAGCACCGCTGTCAAAACCTAAGTTGTATCTTACAGCACCTTCTGGTCTCATTCCTGTAGCCGCTACATTGCTCATAGCAACCGGTGCAACATTAGCCACCTTAAAGTGCTTATAATAAGCCGATGCCATCACCTTGCCTTCTGTAGCTTTGGCATCCAATTGGAATCGTCGATATTGTGGAATAGCCACAGCGGCCAGAATTCCAATAATAGCTACGACGACCATTAATTCAATTAAACTAAAACCTTTTTGATTCTTTAAAAATATTGAGTTTTTCATAATAACCTCCACGGTTTAAAATAATTCAATGCAATGGACAAGCACCTTTTACTTATCCTTCTTTACTCTTTAGTTAGGCTTGTTTGTATCTCCCAGATGCTTATTCCACCTAACCTTTCCTTCCTCCTCTTTACTTAACCGGGATCCGGTAAACCGGCAGTCCGGCATCAGAAAGAAATTTTTCCTTAACATCGTGTTAAGAAACGAAGGGATCCTTCTACTAAAAGTGGTCAGGCTTTCTAGGTTGCCAGCATTTGAGAAGGCGATAGCCTTCGGCTGGCAACCAGAAAGTAGCCAGAGGCTAGACCACTTTTAGTGAAACAAACCTAAACGACCTAGTGATTTCAAGGACTTAGCACTGTGACTTTTGTATAAAAGTCACAATTTGAAAGAGTAAAAAACAGGCAAATTTTTGCAAGAAAATTGTTTTGAAAAATAAAACAAAACAAAAGTTATAAAACGCGAATTAAAAATGACTACTTATTTTTCTGATCTTATGTTTTTAAGATTAGTAAAGTGTTTCAAGATGATACAAAAATTCAAAAAAGTGATTCTTTTTGATACAAAATGTCACTTTTTTTGATTTTTTTTAACAAAAATATAAAGTTTTATGTCATAATAAACGATAAGAATTGTGTTAGACGAAAAATTAGAAATTTCTAAAGTCGACCTAAAAAAGTCTAACAATTACAAACACTTAATACTGTAACTTTTATACAAAAGTCACAATATTAAGTTACTAGAATCACTGGATTTCCAATTTTCAAATACCCTTTTCCCCATCTTTTAGAAAATACAGAGAAATGAACTTCTTGTTTCCTTAACATGGTGTTAAGAGACAAGGAGATCCTTTCTACTAAAAGTAAACGGACTTTTGAGGTGATGACCATTTTATCGATGGCGAAAGCCATCGTGGTCATCACCCAAAAGTAGCCAGAGGCTAGTTTACTTTTAGTGAAACAAGACTTATTGGAATCACTGGATTTCCAATTTTCAAACCTAATTCCTCCCATTTTTTAGAAAAATATACAGAGAAACAAATATCTTGTTTCCTTAATATCTCACTCAAAATGAGCCACACCTCTGGTGTGTTTTTGGGCATTGCTCTGACAGCTATCGCTGTCTAAAAAGAGCAATGCCTCAAAAATCCGCTCATTTTGAGTAGAGCGGATCTCCTTGCTTCTGACACCATGTTAAGGAAACAAGGTATGCTTTTAAAATGTTTTTAAGGAGCATGCGAGTTGCGATAAAGGAACTTTTTCCTTAACATTTCACTCAAAATGAGCCACACCTCTGGTGTGTTTTTGGGCATTGCTCTGACAGCTATCGCTGTCCAAAAAGAGCAATGCCTCAAAAATCCGCTCATTTTGAGTAGAGCGGATCTCCTTGCTTCTGACACCATGTTAAGGAAACAAGGTATGCTTTTAAAATGTTTTTAGGGAGCATGCGAGTTGCGATAAAGGAACTTTTTCCTTAACATTTCACTCAAAATGAGCCACACCTCTGGTGTGTTTTTGGGCATTGCTCTGACAGCTATCGCTGTCCAAAAAGAGCAATGCCTCAAAAATCCGCTCATTTTGAGTAGAGCGGATCTCCTTGCTTCTGACACCATGTTAAGGAAACAAGGTATGCTTTTAAAATGTTTTTAGGGAGCATGCGAGTTGCGATAAAGGAACTTTTTCCTTAACATTTCACTCAAAATGAGCCACACCTCTGGTGTGTTTTTGGGCATTGCTCTGACAGCTATCGCTGTCCAAAAAGAGCAATGCCTCAAAAATCCGCTCATTTTGAGTAGAGCGGATCTCCTTGCTTCTGACACCATGTTAAGGAAACAAGGTATGCTTTTAAAATGTTTTTAGGGAGCATGCGAGTTGCGATAAAGGAACTTTATGTTAAAAGAGGAAAGGATCCTTTCTACTAAAAGTGGTCAAGCTTTCTAGGCAATGACCATTTTGTCAAAGGCGAAAGCCTTTGCAGGCAACACTCAAAGTGTAAGAAGGAACTTTTTCCTTAACATGTAGTAAAAAAACGAGGGGATCCTTTCTACTAAAAGTGGTCAAGCTTTCTAGGCAATGACCATTTTGTCAATGGCGAAAGCCATTGCGGTCATTGCCAGAAAGTAGCCAACACCAAAGTGAAACAAAAGGAAATCTTTTTCCTTAACATCGTGTAAAGAGACGAAGGGATCCTCATTACTAAAAGTAAACGGACTTTTGAGACGATGACCATTTTGTCAAAGGCGAAAGCCTTTGCAGGCAACACTCAAAGTGTAAGAAGGAACTTTTTCCTTAACATGTAGTAAAAAAACGAGGGGATCCTTTCTACTAAAAGTGGTCAAGCTTTCTAGGCAATGACCATTTTGTCAATGGCGAAAGCCATTGCGGTCATTGCCAGAAAGTAGCCAGAGGCTAGACCACTTTTAGTGAAAATAAAGTAATGTGAAAATTTCTTTGATCTCTCTTATAAAAAGCGATATAAGTAAATAAATATCGTGTTGAAAAACTAACTTTTTCAAACAAAAAACTGCAAACTAAGGAGGGTCTTTTGATTTTTTCTGTTATCAATCAAAAAGGAGGAGTCGCTAAGACAACCACTGCTTTAAATATAGCAGCTACTTGGGCTAAAAACAAAATCAAGGTTTTACTCATTGATGTTGATCCTCAATCTTCAGCTACAAAAGCTATTTTTGGAGACTGTGAATTTGAAAAAACCATTTATGATGTCTTGATCAACAAACTACCTCCTGAAGAAGCCATTGTTTCTTCAAAACAATTTGGTTTTGATGTCATTCCTTCAGAGATTATGCTGTCTGGATTGGACATTCAAATTGCAGCTCATTTTGGTAGAGAAAGGCTTTTAAAAAAAAGACTCGATTTAATTAAAAGAAAATATCAAGCCATTATTATAGATTGTCCTCCTAGCTTAGGCCTGATCACTGTCAATGCTTTGATGGCTTCTCGTGATATTATTATACCTATTTGTCCTGAGTATTTTTCTGCAAAAGGTATTGATCTTATACTAGAAACTGTCAATAATTTGAGGGCAGGTTTAGGGCATAAATTAGGAGTGAAGGGCATTGTGATCACAAGATATAAAGAGAGAAAAATTTCTACGAAGATTATACAACAAATAGAAAAAAAATATGGACTGAAAGTTTTTAAAGATTATATCCCTGATGCTATTGCTGTGGAAGAAGCACATCATGCTCACATGCCGATGATTAATTATTTGCCTCATCATAAAGCAACTCGAGCTTACCATAAATTATCAAAGGAGATTTGGTCACAATGACTCATAATCCTCTCTTTGTTGATTCTACAAAATTCCGCGGTGAAATGATCATGGCAGACCTAGAAGTGCATGGTGTCGACTTGTTAGAAGGTGAAAGTCTTTATACAAAGGTGATTTTAAAGGATGGTAGAAGTTATTTAGTCAACTTAACCTCTCAATCAAATTACTATAAAGGGAGTATTCGTTTAGCATATCAAGAAAATGTAAGCTTTCAACATTTCATTATGAGAGGGGAGCAAACTGTAGCTAAAACCCAAGAAGAAAAACTTGCTGTCAATTATATCAATAAGTTTAGCCCTAAAGAGTTAGCCTTTCATCATAGATAGTTTCTTATAACATCAATCACTTTACACTTGACGTGTCGTTAAGAGATAACGAGTCGAATCAGAGTCAATCCTGAGTTTGACAGTTGAAAAAATAAAGTTGAGTAAAATCAGTAGGTTATGAGTCGAAAGAGATTTTGTGCCACTAGGTTTTTGTTTTTGTGGCAGAATTTTGGACAATCTATTAAGATTAAAATTAAGATTGAGATGATTCTACTTTTACTTTTAAGCTTTGATGGGTTTTGCTGGTATTTTGACTGCTTTAAATACATCTGTTGCATGACCTGTGATATCTGTTCTCATCCACAGGGTCTTATCTTTTAATGTGACAGGCACTGCTCTGACTTCTTTTAACTTTAACATTGCTTCTGAAACACTCAGTTGCCTTGCTTGTTTATTCTGACCTGTCATTAATTCTTCTCTACATTTAATACCTTTTTCATAAAGCTTCTTGCTTAAATAAGCTTCACAAAGATATGATATAAAACATAATACCAAGTGACCTAATATCCTCTTGTCTGTCCAATGAAACATCGGACGAGTCTTGAGAAAACCTTTTATATCTCTAAATGCTTTCTCTACCTTCCAAAGATGTTTATAATTTAATATAAGCTCCTTAGAGGATAAGTTTTTTGCATTTGTAATAATTCCAAAAAATCCATCTTGTTGTTCTGATGCTTTTATTGCATCTTCATTTAATTGAGGCTTGTCTTTTGAAGTAGGATGACTTATGTATTTTTTGTAATTCATGTTAGATATAAAGTCTATATCTTCCTTATGTTCTGCTAGAATATCTAAAGAACGATAAATATCCTGAAGATGAAGTTCTTTTTCTAAAAAGTCCGGATAAAATAACTTCTGCCAGTGTGAAAAAACTTGCAGTTTAGAACATGGCTCTACAAATCGACTTATAACCAATGTGAAAATAATCTTAACAAAATCAAATCGCAGTTTAGGATGTTTTTTCTTCAAATCTGCTAATAATTCATAGAGGTTTAACTGTTTAAAAATAGCATCTATAATAAGCAGAGGACCTAAGATAAATGTATTTTTTATATCAATTTTTTTAGCTAATTGATTCGCAGAGATGATATCTAAATGACGGCTGATCAGTTCGGATAAGTCTTCTAATCGATCATCTTTAGACTTTCCTAAAGACATAAGTGTTCTATGGTGACTTTTACCATCTTTCCTTTCAGCTATTTGATAGTAAGTTTGTCCTCTAGAGTTTTTTGTTTTCTTTATGAACATAAGAATATACTAGAACAAAAATACAAAAAATCAAGAAAAAAATGACTTTTTAACGCACCGCATTCGAATTTTGTGCCACTAGGACTTTTTACAAAATCCCAAAAATTCAAGCTTGCAAATCCCTCTAACACCTATAAATAAAGCATTCTTAAAAAAGAAAATACCCAAATTTGCAAATCAACTGTCAAACTCAGGACTTAAAGTCAAGAACATTTTAAAATAATGCTTGTGTTGGCTGTTTATAAGCCTATCTTATAGATAGGGCCTGCCAGGGGGCCAGTTCACAATGCCAACCCCACTAAAATTGATAAAACTTGTTTATATTAAAGTTTCATAAATTCCTAGCCGATAAAATATTCTCAAAAAAAAGATGTCCACATCTGCAGATCAACTGTCAAACTCAGGAACTCAGGACATTTTCACTACACATCAAAATAACGCATGGTCAAAGAGGCAATGCCCAGAAAAGAAAATATACTAAAAGCATCTGTGGCAATAGTCACCAATACTCCGCTCCCCAATGCAGGATCCCAATTTTGTTTCTTTAATATAATAGGGATAAAAGCTCCAATAATAGCTGCCACTAAGGTATTTAAAATCACTGATATAAAAATAACACAAGAAACAATCAAGTGAGCTTTCCATAAATAAACCAAAACACCTGTACAAATGCCAATAACAAGACCAATCACAAGCCCTACTTTGATTTCTTTTAAAATGGCTTTAGCATAACTGATCAGTTGAAAATCTCCCATAGCTAAACCACGTGTCACCACAGTAAGGGTTTGAATGGCCGTGTTGCCAGACAAACCTGCCACCACATTTAATAAAGTAGCTAAAATAATCAATTGACTCATTGTTTCCTCAAAAAGGGATACAATACCACTGACACAAATAGCTAAAATCAAATTGAGAAATATCCAAGGAATACGGTTTTTGATACTAATCCTTGTATCCGTGTACACACGGTCATTGACTTGAAGTCCTGCTGTGGCATAAGCACTGGCTGTGGTTTGTTCCTTAATGATATCAATAACATGGTCAATAGTAATAATACCTAAGAGCTGTTGGGTTTGGCTAACTATAGGTATAGCAATAAAACCATAATGATTGACCAATTCAGCAACTTTTTGTGAACTAGCTTCTGGCCTGACAGACACAACATCTTGTTTCATAATATCTTTTAATGGGGTTTGTTCTGGTGCTGTCACTAAGGCTCTTAAGGATGTCACTCCTACTAGCTGATTTTCACTATCTACACAAAAAATATAATAAATAGACTCTTCGTAAAATCTTTTACGCACTTCATTGATTGCTTTTTGAGCCGAAAGTTCGGCAGGTAGTGTAAAAACTTTTGTGGTCATTTCTCTACCTGCTGTCCCCTCTGGATAACTTAAAATCTGCTCTATTCTTGATTTAAAAGAGGCTGGCAGACTTTCTAAAAGATGCTCCGCATCATTTTCATTCATAAGGCTCAAAAAGTCGGCTGCTTCGTCTGGCAAGCTATCAGATATCAGGGCTTTTTTTTGTGAGCTGTCTATCAGAGATATAATTTTTTTGGTTTGAATGTGATGGAGTGACTTTAATACAGCACTGGCCTTACCCATATCAATAAGGGTCTCTATTAGAAATTTCTTGTGATTCTGGTCACTTAGCGTTTCAAAAAGCTCTGAAATATCTGCGGGCTGGATTTTAGATAAAACAGATTGCAAGAGCTTTTGGCTTCTTTGATGTCTTTTATTTAAAAGACGCTGAATGATAGATATTTGAGCTTTATTAAGGTGCATATTCATAGATAACACGAACTATAAAATATTTGAAAGTCTTAAATAAGTTAAATTAATAAATCTTAGTTAAAAGTATTATTTATTGATGTAGGCTTTGTATTTCTATAAAAGTAGTGTATACTGACTTTTTAAGCTTTTGAGGTAAAATATGAACAATCAGTTACCTATAACTCATCGAGGTAAAAAAAAACTAGAGGCAGAACTTAAAAATTTGCTTCAGACAGAACGTCCATCTGTGGTCAAAGCAATTGAAGAGGCCAGGGCCCAAGGTGATTTGAGCGAAAATGCAGATTATGACGCTGCAAAGGAGCGTCAAGGTTGGATTGAAGCCCGTATATCAGAAATTCAAGGACGTATTGCAGGGGCAGAAGTCATTGATCCTAGCAAACTGAAATCAAACAAAGTCATTTTTGGTGCCACAGTAAAGCTCTTAGACTACGAAGAAGATAAAAAAGTACTTTATCAAATTGTAGGTCCAGAAGAAACCAACGTAAAAGAAGGTCGTATTTCTATTTTATCTCCTCTTGCCAGAGTGCTGGTGGGTAAGAAAGTAGGTGATACATCAGAATTGTCTACTAATAATGGTATGAGGGAATATGAAATTTTAAGTATCGATTTTAAGTAGCAACAGTCAATTGGCTTTTCTTAGAATTTGCACCTCTTTGAACTCTCTTAATTATATGCTCTCTCCTTAACATTATATGCTCTCTCCTTAACATGATGTTAAGAAGTAAAAATATCTTCTTTTTAAAAGAGTTAAATATATTAAAATTGAAATACATTAGAACAAACAGATCCAGCAGAAGGGGTTTCGTTCATGGATAGGTGAGTCCAGGTTTCAGTGCTACTTGTAATACCACCAGAGATAGCAATAATATTTTTTATGACACCCAATAAACATCGTGTGGCTTGCTTAAAATAAGTATCTTTATTAGAAAAAAGCTCTTTATATAATTCTTCTCTATCCTCATCCTTGTAAAAATAAGGTCTAGGCTTGCTCATAAATGATAGAGTATCTGTTGTTGTATGAGGTCGATGTAATAGACAATGACCTAGTTCATGGGCTACAACAGATTCTCTGTCTGTATGACCATAACGTTCCCAATAAATAGGATTAAGTAAAATAATCTTTGGAAAAAAAGAATAAGGTATGAGACACGTTCCACCTATGCGTATTTTACTTGCTATCCAATAAGGCATAAATCCAAATCTCAAATCTTGAGAAATAGGTTCACCTTTATAATATTCATAAATTTGAATATGAGGCTTCACTAAGGGGTGAATTTCTCTGTTTAAAATATTATGATTTATGATATGTTCGATATGACTTGTAGCATACATAGAACCTATCATTGTAGGATCATCTGATCCATTTTCTACAAGGGTACGTATGACAGCTGTATTATTACGTTCGTACATATCTGTACTCAAAGCATGTGCTAAAGCATTCTGTTCTAAATCATCTTGAGCATTGACATCAGCTCCATGGTCAATAAGAGTTTGGATCACAGCAGGATTGCTCTGAAGACCACTACTTGCATGCATTAAAACAGTTACTCCAAAAGCACTTTTTGCATTGACATCCCATCCATATTCTATATAAGTATTGACCAACTCAAGATCACCAGCTATTGCTGCATGCATTAAGGCTGTCATATTATGATTTGAATCTGTATGGGCAACAGGGGATTCTTCTTGAATATCTTGAGTAAAGACTGTAACAAAACCAGGGGCAACAAGACACAACATGTATATTTTAATAAATATGCAAATCATTGTCACTCCTTATATTTCAACTTCATTTTACCTTAAAATATTTTTTATTATAACTCAAAGGATTATATATTGTAGATACAATTTCATAAGAACAAGCCTAGTTAATCCTGAGCTTAACAGTTCATTTGAGGATGCGGATATCTTTTTTTAGAATGCTTTACTTATAGATTTTAGAAAGTTTGTGGGTTTTAATTTTTAGTTTTAGCAGAATTCATAGCCAACACATTTTCGCAAATTTTTATCAATAAAGCCTTGACATAGACGGCTATAAGTTATTGAGACAATTATAAGTTATTGACTAAAAATGATAATGAAAAATAATGTGAAAGGCCTAAAATTCGAATAGTACGTAACACAAAGTTAAGCAATTCTTTTTTGTTCATACAACATATCTATTCTACGTATTATATTCTCTTGGCTTTTTTGCATCTCTGTCTTAATTTCTTTTACTTCTGCCTTAACTTCCTTTACCTCTGCCTTAACTTCCCTAATCTGTGTATAGATATGATCCACGTGTGTTTGTACTGCATTTATTTGTGCTTGTACTGCATTTATTTGTACTTCTAGTGACTTCGTATTAGTATCTAGTTTATCGTTTAGTAACTTCGTACTAGTATCTAGTTTATCGCTTAGGTTTTGAATTTTCTCCTTATTGGGATATGATAAATAATAACCTATAACAAAAATAGCCACAGATATTGCCGAAATAATGCCAATAACATCTAAATTTTCCATAAATCCTCCTTCACTTATGACTTAGTACTTTAGTGCTTTACAAAGTATCACATTTTTAACAGTTGATCAAGTAAATTTTTATGAAAGTGAGTTTTTGTGCTTTTTTTTACTGGCTTGGTGTGTACCTGGGTAGCAAATAAGGAAAAAACCGATAAATAAATAGCTCCCTCTTATTATCATTGTATCATACTGACACAGTATGTCAAGCTCTTTTTTGTAAAATTTACAAGGTTTTTTGAATTTATACTAAGTGGCCTTACTTACTTTTAGAAAAGTTAGAAAAAACTTAAGTAGGTTGGTTTATTTGCCTTTTTTATTTTCATTTAGATAGAACCTATCTATTCGGTCAATTATGTTTTTTTGTCCATCTTTAATATCTTTAATGTCACTTTTAAAGTCATTTTTAATGTCATTACGTACTCTCCGAATATCGTCACTTAATTCTTTCTTAACGTTATTTATCTGTGTAGGTATATGATTGTTTAATTGACTTTGTATTAACTGCCTATTAGAGTTGACTTGATAAACTAAATAAAAAAGCAAGGCTAATATAACCATAACAATAAAAGCACTTGCACCTTTCTCTTTAAACCACTTATCGAATTTTTCCCATAAACCTACTATTTGTAACAACCACTCCATTTTACCCCCTTTTGTTTTTATTTCGGACAAAAAAAGTTTTTACTATACAACTTTTTTAGAGTATGTCAAAAAAAAGTATTTCAAAATGAGATTCATTCTTTAGGACTGTTCGTTAAGCATTGAACAATCTATATCTTCATCTGTATAATCTTCGATGTATTGCCTTAGAATATCTGTAAAGTGAAAAGCATTGTACTGGAGGGTACGGTCTTTTTGATTTTGATCTGAAAATATATTAAGCTCTTGGTGATCAATAAATTGTTCTCGCAATAACATTAATCTTGGATGGCAGTATAAAGGTTGGACATAACGATGGATCACAAGATCTTTGACTTCTTGTGGATTTTGAGGCTTATGACCATTGATAGAAACACTCTGTAACCGATCATAATAAATATCTGCTGAAAAATAATAAGTTAGAATCCCAAAAATGCGTTCTGCAACATAACTTCTAGTACCTATATTCCAAATTACATAAGGAAGGAGATTTTGTCTATCTTCAATCAATAAGTCTCTGAGCCGTTGTAGATCTAAAAAGAAATTATCAAGAGGTGACGTTCCTATATCTAACATAGAACACTCGGGGTGGGGTGGGTTATTTTTAATTCTACTTATAATTTCTTCTGATCTGTCTTCTATAGGTGTAGAGACTTTTTCTAATTCTAAACAGTTCATATCTGTTCTATGCGGGAGTACTCCAAAGTAGCTATAGCCAATAGCCATTTGATCATATACTCCTAAAGGCATGGGCTGATGGGCATCATAATGTTTATTGGCATGAAGTACTGTTGTGCTAGTATCTTCTACAGAGCTAGAATAACTGCCTTCTTGGGCAAACACATTCCCTCTATAGTTATGCCCAAGGCCTAATGCATGGCCTATTTCATGTGCAATCAAAAATCTCAAGCCCTTCAATATAAAATCCTGAAAATCTTGCTCTAAAGGGGCAAACTTTGTAACTTGTAAAAGGTTTGTACTTGTATTAGAAAAATAAACTGGTGAAATGAGCCATGTTGCATCATTTTTAAAAGAAGTCTGTAGAGGGGAAGACTTAAGATATGCAATCTGTTCACCGGATTTAATTTTTTGACTGTATTCAAACCATTTTTGATACTGATTTACTATTTGAGACCCTTGTATGAAAATATTAGATGACCATATTTCTCCTGTATGGCGATTATAGAGAGCATTGGTATTTCCTAAATAGTCTATTTCATACTGAGTATCCCACTCTAATATATTAAACCTAATATCTCCTGTGACAATTTCTTGTTCCCCATCATAATCACCTTGTATAAAGGTATAAGAAAGGGGAGGTGTTGTTTTAGCTGTCTGAGCAAGCTGAGGATTGTGTTCCTCCATTTGTGATATGAAAATATTATTCCAATATTCAATACCTTCTATAGCAGCTCTTTTTATTTCTTCAGGGAAGTTTTTAACATAAAAATGGATAGGGTTTATTTCTCCATTTTCAATGATTCTTGCACGAAGTATAGGTATAGAGGATGTATTTTGAGGGTTGAGAAGATTCCAATAGGCCCAATAGGCATTTGCTGTAAAATAATTAACACCATTAGTAGGAGACCTTTTAGTGAAATTTTCTTCACTTTTAACTAAATTAAACTTGATAAACCAACGTGCAGTCATTTGTGGTTGAGGATATGAACTTGATTGAATAACTGAAACTTTGTCAAAAATAAATGTGGAATCAAAAAAACCAACAGGTGATATTCTTACACCTCGTATAGGAAGCATTGGTAAGTAGTCGAAGATTGTTCTTCTTTGCGATCTCAAAGCAGGTAATTTAAGTGATTGAGGATCTATAATAATAGATTTGTGCTTTTGAGAAATACCTAAAATAGGTACCTGTGCATAAGTTAAAAAAAGATCTCTTCTTAGCATACAGCTATCTCTGATCATAGGAGGGCAATGTATGAATTCTAAAAAGCACCGTCCATTTGAAGGTTCTGTGACCAAAGTGGCTTGTACTTCCTCTGCATGCAATGAATAATCTCTAAACGAGGCCAGTATATTTTGGTGATCAGATTTTTGTTGAAAGAACACATTGCCATTGTCTGTAACATGAGTCATTCTTGCTCCTATAGCAAGAGGCTTATGTAAGGCTTTTAAAGGAAAGCCTAATAAGAGATTTTCTGTAGGTTGATGAGCCGTAAATTTCTGCACCAAAGAAAGTTGTTGATTATTTTGATCGTGTGGCATTTCTTCGTTAGGTGGGTTAGGAATATTTTGGAAATCTTCTGTAGATGACTCTTCTGTAAAACATCCTATCATATCTTGTGTGTTAGATAAAATTTCCTTGCCAAAGAGCATTAAAGGTGTTTGTTCGTCACCTAAAAGAATGGTTTGATATGTTACAGGATTTTGTGCTGGGACATCAATAGGGAATAAAATGGTTACAATCAATGATGTAAGTATTGTAGGTAATGCTATTAAATAAGCTATAAAGATTCTTTTTTTAAGCATACCTTTTTCATAGCTTAATTTATCTTAAACTTGAAATAATAAAAACTTATAATCTCTATAAGTTTATTTTGCTTATTTAGTAGAAAGAAGGGTGCTAAAGGGTATATGCTTTTAATGAGAAGTAAAGGCTAAACAAGCATTTGTTCCACCAAAGCCAAAGCTATTATTTAAGGCATGTTTAATAGGTTTTTCCACTGCTGTGTGAGGTGTATAGTTTAAATCACAGTCAGGAGAGGGGTCTTCAAGATTAATGGTAGGAGGAATTTGGTTTTTGCATAAAGACAATACAGTAAATATAGCCTCCACAGCTCCTGCAGCTCCTAGCAAATGGCCTATCATGCTTTTAGTAGAACTAATGGACAATTTAGAGGCATGTTGCTTGAAAGCATTTTTGATAGCAAGTGTTTCTTTTTCATCTCCTACAGGTGTGGACGTGCCATGGGCATTGATGTAATCAATATCCTCAGGATTCACCTGAGCATCCTTTAAAGTACATAGCATAGCTTGTGTAGCCCCCTCTCCATTGTCATCTGGATTTGTCAAATGAAAGGCATCACAAGAAGCTGCATAACCTGAAAGTTCACAGTAAATCCTAGCTCCTCTGGCAGATGCTCTTTCATAATCTTCTAAGACCAATGCACCTGCACCCTCACTTAAAACAAAACCATCTCTCTGTCTATCCCATGGACGAGATGCCAGTGAAGGCTGTGAGTTTCGAGTCGACAAGGCTCTCATAGCTGCAAAACCAGAGATTGCCAGAGGTGTAATAGTTGATTCTGCACCTCCAGCTAACATCACATCACAAAATCCATAACGAATATATCTCATAGCCTCTCCAATAGCATGTCCTGAGGAAGCACAAGCTGAAGTGACTGCATAGCTAGGGCCTTTCAATCCTGCTTGTAGTGAAATATGACCAGTAGCTATATTAGAAATAGCTTTTGGAATAAAAAAAGGCGAAATGCGAGCCGGACCTCTTTCTTCTAAAAGTTTAAAGTTCTGACAAATAATATCTAAACCCCCCATTCCTACACCCATCAAACAACCAGTCCGTAAGCTGATCTCTTCAGTGATAGTTAATTGACTATCTTCTAAAGCTGAAAGCCCTGCAACTACAGCTAATTGAGAGAACCGCTCCATTTTACGTAAGTTTTTAGGGTCAATCCACTTTTGAGCATCAAACCCCTTCACCTCACCTGCAATAGTTACATCATGTCCACGTGCGTCAAATTGTGTGATGCTTGAAATGCCTGAATGGCCATTTAAAATGTGATCCCATGACTCTGTATAAGTTAAGCCTACAGGTGTAATGGCAGCCATACCTGTCACAACGACTCTTCTTTCAGCTATGGGTTTTCTATAAAAAATACTCTGAGATTTCATTTTTGATCAATCTGTTTCTGTTGCTCTGTCAGTTGAGGGAGTAAATTTTTCTCGACCAGATAGCTTTGAACATCTCCTACAGTTTTAAGAGTTTCAGCTTCCTGATCTGGAATCTCTATATCAAAAGCTTCTTCCATAGACATGACCAATTCCACAATATCTAGGCTATCTGCCTTAAGATCTTCTACAAAAGAAGCTTCTGGAGTTACTTGATTGTCTTCTACTCCTAGTTGATCGACTATCATTTTTTTTATTTTAGGATTTATCGTCATGATTGTCTCCTTTTTTAGGTTGTTAGATTGTTATTCGAATTGCTTGCATTGCTTTACTAACTTTTACATAACTAACATAACAAAGCTTGTCAAGGGGGGACTGCCTATCTGTAAATTTTACCTTATAAAAAGTAATTTTTATCTTGCAATCTTTAAATTATTCCCTTAATTATCTATAAATCATGTTTAAAACGTGAATTTATGATTATTAAGTCATATTTAAAACTTGACTTTATGAAACAAATAATAGTATTATTGATTTAAACTTATTTTTGAACAAAAACATAACCTATAAAAAGTTTGGAGGAATATAATGAAAGATTTATTATTTATAGTAGTAATGAGTATACTATGCCTCTGCCCTTATTTAGCAAGTCAGAGCCTAGCTGGTCAAGAGACACCTTATGACTCATCTTCGCTTTTTATAGAAGATGATTACAGAAACCTCAGAGGAATACTTGAATCTGGAGTTGGTGTGAATACTCAAGATATTGAAACAGGGGATACTGTATTTCATAGAGTTCTTCGAAATGAGCTGGGTCAGCTTGAATCTAGACAAAACCAAAACAATAGAGAATTTTCTAATCTCATTATTGATTTGTGGAGATCACCAAGTAATAACGCATTAAGAAATGATTTGTACACAATGCTTGTAAACCATGATAGGTACCAGAAAAGAATGAAAAGAGAAAAAGAAGACTTCATATTTTTTTTATTGGACAACTATTCTTCTTTAAATGTTTGTATTTCAAATAATCGTGGAGAGACAGCTTTAGACTTAGCACAAGAATCCTCTGACTTAGGAGAATACTTAACTATGAAAATAGAGCAGAGAGTTCCTGACGCTTCATGTGATGGAACTGCTCAATAAAGTTTTTTAATGTTGATTTTTTAAGTATTGACTTTTATAAAGCAAGTACTTCTTCACAAAAAAATAAGATAATATATTAGGACCATCAGAATAGATGGATAAGGATTTATGAACAAATGGCTTCTTCACAGTCAATTTAATAAAAATCAAAAAATAGGAGCCACCTCTTTAGATGGCCCTGTCTTAATCTTAGCCGGTGCAGGTTCTGGTAAAACAAAAGTTTTAACTTACCGTATTGTCAATCTTATTCTCCAAAAAAAGACATCTCCTGAAAAGATTTTAGCTGTCACGTTCACAAACAAAGCAGCTCTTGAAATGAAACGTCGTGCCTTAAATTTGCTTAAAGAACAAGGCATTTCTGTTCATGAGAACCCTCCTTGGATTGGTACATTTCATTCTTTGGGGGCTTATATTCTTCGCAGGCACATTGATCGTCTTCACTATAAGACAAGCTTTAATATCTGTGATAGCGGAGAACAGCTTCAAATGATCAAGAGATTGCTTTATCAAATGAACATGAGTTATGAAATTTTTCCACCTAAGAGATTGCAAAATCAAATCAACAAGGTCAAGAGATTAGGACTCTTACCTCATCAAGTTTATCAGAGTCGTTTGGTGGTTTATGATCAACATACTATAGCTTTTTATAAAGCATACGAAGAAGAAATGAAGCAATCTCAGCTTTTAGATTTTGCCGATCTGCTTTTTAAAACTTATATTTTATTCAAAAAGCATCCTGACATTTTAGCTCTTTACAGAAATTTATTTGCATTTATTCATGTCGATGAATATCAAGACACCAATCATATTCAATATTTAATTTTGAAAATTCTAGCATCTCAACATAAAAATATTTGTGTTGTAGGAGATGAAGACCAATCTATCTATGGGTGGAGAGGTGCAGATATTCAAAACATATTAAGATTTGAAGAAGATTATCCCGAGGCTCAAGTTATCAAGTTAGAAGAAAACTATCGCTCTACGCAAAATATTATTCAAGCAGCTTCCAAGGTCATTGCTAATAATAAAGAAAGGAAAAACAAAATATTATTTTCTAATAAAGAGAAAGGAGATAAAGTTATTGTTCAACAAGAGATCAATGAAAAGGCAGAAGCTAAAAGGGTCATACTGGAAATCAGAGAACAAATGAAAAGAACCAACGCAAAGTGGAGTGACTTTGCTGTTTTTTACAGGACCCATGCTCAATCCCGTGTTTTAGAAGAACAATTTTTATCAGAGCAAATTCCTCATAAATTATTAGGTGGTACAAAGTTTTATGACCGTAGAGAAATCAAAGATATTTTGTTTTACTTAAGGTTTTTGGTAAACCATAATGAAAATATTGCCTTCTTAAGAATTATTAATACACCTGCAAGAGGGATTGGTAAAACAACTCTATCTAAAATTGAAAGCTTAGCACATGAATATCAAATTCCTTTGGTAGAAGCAGCTGAGATAGCAGTCTCCAAAAACTTATTGCCGGCTCCTGCTTTAAAAAAATTTTCAAGCTTTTTATCATTAATGAGTTATTTGAGGGAAGAATCTCAAACTCTTTCATTATCTCATATCTATAAGTTAGTGTTAGAAAAAACCTCCTATATTCAAAGATTAAAAGCCACTGAAGAACGTAACGAAGCAGAAATGAGAATTGGAAACCTAGAAGAGCTACACACAGCGATGAGACAATTTGAGTCAGATAAAAAAGAGAAAGCCACTATAGAGGCTTTTTTAGAAAGGACAACATTGATGAGTGAGATAGACAATAAAGAAGAAACTACAAATTATGTAACTTTGATGACCTTACATGTTTCTAAGGGTTTAGAGTTCCCTTATGTATTTATTGTAGGGATGGAAGAAGGGCTTTTTCCAACAGCTAGTGCTTTAGATCGCTTTGATTCGTCTAACTCTTTAGAAGAGGAACGTAGGTTAGCTTATGTGGGTATGACAAGAGCTAAGGAGAAACTTTATTTGTTATGTGCTAAAGAGAGAAACTTTGCTTATAAAAGAAATTATCCTACACCTAGTCGGTTTCTCTCAGAAATTCCTAAAGACTATGTCATTGATGAAACATATCCTAAGCTCTCTGAATTTATGAAAGATACCAATGAACATTTTATTCCTCCTAAAAGACCTATAAAAACTCCTTTATATCATAATAATCATTTTAAAAATAACTCTCATTATATTGCTAAAAAGAAGTCTCTTTATAACAAGAGTTACAAGGAATCTATTCCAATAAAAAAGAATGCTATTATGAACAAAGGTTCTCGTGTGAGGCATACCCAATTTGGTGTAGGAAAGATTTACCAAACAGAGGGAACAGGAGATGCTCAAAAAATTACCATTGTTTTTGAAGATAACTCCATTCGCAAATTTGTGACAAAATATGCTAAATTAGAGCCTGTATCTCCTTAATGTAGCCATTTTGAACCGATATTTTCTTTCTATTTACTAAAGACTAAAGCTGGGAATCAGAAATATGATCTAAGTCATCGGATGGTTTTGTGTTATCAAGTATAGAGAACTTTTTATGTAAAATAGCTGCTCCCCAAACAAAAGAGAGCAAAAGCAAAGTTTGACCAATGCCAGCAACAAATGAAGCAATTCGAGCATGATCATCCATAGCATCGATAGATGTCAAAATGTAATGCCAATCATGGGTGTTAGGATTGTCCTGTCCTGTTCCTCCACTGATCAGAGGTAACCTTTTTCCGAAGGCATCATAGATATAAGGTGCTACATCTAAAAAACTTTGGCCACAGATCCATAAACCTACAGATGCTTCAAAATTATCTTTCTGCCTTAAAAACTGCACCATAATCACAAATGGAACCAAAACCTGCATGATACTACCTCCTAATGCATGCATAAGAGTTCCAAATGGTTTAAAGATCAAATGTCCAGCTTCATGGAAAATTAAATGTACATTATGTAAAATAGAATCCCCTGCTCCTAAAGGATCTTCTGAAAAGTTAGTATCATCAAGAAAGGTCAAACCCCATACCAACAAAACAGCATAAACTGTACACTGAGCAAAAAAAACATCTGTTTTTATTTCTTCCTTGATAAACAAAATACGGCTGAATAGTCTTTGAAGTAAAGGCTGAGAGTATTGTATATCTTTCATCGTAGATAACCTGTTTTAAGGAAGGATTTTTATTCATTTATTAATATTCTATATATTAAGATTAAAGCCTGCTATAAGGATTGACAAGATGTCTTTTGGTTCACTAAAAGTGGTCTAGCCGTCATTTTCACTCAAAATGAACAAGCTTTTGAGGTAGCCAGCCTTTGATCGACGACGACAGCCAAAAGGTGTAAGAAAGAACTTTTTCCTTAACATGAAGTTAAGGGACGAAGGGATCCTCCCAACTAAAAGTGGTCAAGCTTTCTAGGCAATGACCATTTTGCCAACGTGAAGTAAACATCTTGTTTCCTTAACATGAAGTAAAAAAATGAGGACATCCTTCTTCCTAAAATTGAACAAGCTTTTGAGGGAGTTAGCCTTTGATCGACGACGACAGTCGTCGGGCTAACTGGTATTAAAAGGATATTTTCCTTAACATGTAGTCAAAAAACGAAGAGATCCTCCTCTACTCAAAATGCATAGATTTTTGAGGCAATGACCATTTTGCCAATGGCGAAAGCCATTGCGGTCAAAAGATGTAAGAAGGAACTTTTTCCTTAACATGGTGTTAAGAGACGAGAGGATCCTCCTCTACTAAAAGTAAACGGACTTTTGAGGTTGCCAGCATTTGAGAAGGCGAATAGCCTTCGGCTGGCAATCCAAAAGTGACCAGAGGTCAGTTTACTTTTAGTGAAACAGAGGTTGGTTTACTTTTAGTGAAACAACTCATTTTGAGTGAAAGTGAAAAGGTTTGATTAAATACAGAAATAGTCTAAAAAACAAGATAATTAACCAAACCATCCCAGAATTGATTCTTTTTCCTTAACATCGTGTTAAGAAATGAGGAGATCCTCCTTCCTAAAATTGAACAAGCTTTTGAGGCAGTTAGCCTTTGATCGACGGCGAAAGCCGTCGGGCTAACTGCTCAAAAGTAGCCAGAGGCTAGTTCAATTTTAGGGAAACAAATGACTCCTAACCTGCTTTTTGGCCTGTCAGGGCCTGTATGATCCAGTTTTTTTTTATGGCCAACACTAGCTCATGGGTTTGTTGAGTGGCTTTTTTCTGAGTTATTTGGTCTTCAGACAATTGGTGAATCAATTCATTAGTGGCCTTTTTTTGGATTGCTTGGTCTTCAGATAATTGGTGAACTAGCTCATGGGTTTGTTGAGTGGCTTTTTTTGGAGTTATTTGGTCTTCAGATAATTGGTGAACTAGCTCATGGGTTTGTTGAGTGGCTTTTTTTTGAGTTATTTGGTCTTCAGATAATTGGTGAACTAGCTCATGGGTTTGTTGAGTGGCTTTTTTCTGAGTTATTTGGTCTTCAGATAATTGGTGAACTAGCTCATGGGTTTGTTGAGTGGCTTTTTTCTGAGTTATTTGGTCTTCGGATAATTGGTGAATCAATTCATTAGTTTTTTGGGTGGTACTCTCTTGAATGGTGAGTCTTGTTTCCATTTCAGTTTGTTTTTTTTGAATCTCTTTTTGATTCTCTAAACTTTGAGTAATCTTTTGATTGATCTCTGTGAGTATTTTATTGACATCCATTTTTAAAAACCCCTTTTTTATTTAGATTAAATTGTTTATATATTTTTATAAATAACACTATAAGTATACTTATCAAAATATTATAACATATCAAGTCTTTTTTGCAATATTTTTTTTAAGAGGCTTTAAATGTAACACAACCTATTGAAATTTAAGGAGAAATCTTACAAATGTGATGGCAAAGGGGTTTGGTTCACTAAAAGTGGTTGGCTCACTAAAAGTAAACCAACCTCTGGTTGCTTTTGGACATTGCTCTGACAGCTCTCGCTGTCTAAAAAGAGCAATGTCTCAAAAGTCCGTTTACTTTTAGTAGAGGAGGATCCCACTGCCTCTTAACACCATGTTAAGGAAACAAGATATTTATTCCCGGGATCCGGCAAGCAGGCATCCCGGGAACTGATGCCTGACTGCCGGGTTGCCGGATCCCAGATCCCGGGAAAAATCAAATTTAACTTTAAGTATTTTTACATAGTTTGTATAAAAAAGCTCCTAATTTATCAGCTTGTTTTGCTAATTCCATACAGCCAACAAATTCCAAATCTAGTATTGCCTGAACTTCTCTTAGAGAGCCAAGACTAATATAGTAAAATTTCCTACGATCTTTTGCTGTAGGTTTAGCAGATCCTTCAGCTAAGTTAAGCACAATACTTGAAACAGCCCTTCGAAATTGACTTCTATGAGGCTCTTTCAGATGTAATTTTTTAGAATTACGATAAAACTGAGTAGCTAATTGGTAAGTTTTGAATTTTTGCATCGTCATAAAAATTTCCTCCTTTCTGAAAACCCGCCAGGGCTTGGGAGGAAATTTTTTAGATGCAAAAATTCATTACGATCAATATGCATCTCTATGATCTGATGCCGGGTTGCCTGATTGTTTCCCTAAAATTGAACTAGCCTTTGTTTCACTCAAAGTGAACTGACCTCTAGTCACTTTTGGACAATGACCGCAATGGCTTTCGCCATTGACAAAATGGTCATTGTCTCAAAAGCCTGTTCACTTTGAGTAGAGAGGATCTCTTCATTTTTTGACTACATGTTAAGGAAAAAGTTCTGTCTGATGCCGGGTTGCCTGATTGCCGGATCCCAGATCCCGGATAAAGGCATTTTATTTTGAGTAAACTAATGTGGGGAACAGTAGCTTTATGGTGCGGGAGACTTTTTGGAAGTTGGTTAAACCATTTGCGGGTGTGACCTCTTCGTTTTTAGCCTGCTGGACACTTGCAGGTCCTCGCTTCTTTTGAGGCTTCCGCAATAGATAATCACTATAACTTAAACCTGATATTTTTTTGTGGAGATTCCTTGCTCGCCTGCCACTACCTAAATTTGTATATCGACCATTCACAAGAGCATGGACATTCCCATCCTTATCCACCTTTATCACAGATGATCCTGCCAGTGGCTTTAATCCTTCTGCACCATCTCCGCTTGCAAAATCAGAGCCTAAGCCACCACTGCCAGAGCCTCCTCCACTGCCAGAACCTCCACCAGCAGAACCACCAGCACTTCCGCCACCAGCAAAGCTTACACCTTTTAATCCTAAACTTGTATGACCACTTAAAGGGTCGACCTTATTCTTAGCTAAATCGGCTGCTCTTTTTTTACATCGAGGTAATTGAGGACGATATTTGCAAGTCTCTTCTATACCCTCTGCATGGCAAAACCTACGAATCCTTGGAATTGGTAAAGAATTACACTCATCTCTCTTACACTCCGGACTATCTGGACGTTGTTGACATATTTCAGACGTGGCTAAGTCTTGTTGCGATGGATTGCCTAGACCTTCGTCCCCCCCCCTGTTGGGGTTTGTTTTAGGGGATTTGAGTCGATGGCATTGGCATTCGTATGACCAGGACCGGGGGTATCTGTCTTGCCGGCAAAGAGGCTATCTACACTATGGCAAAAATCTATCTTTGGATGTTGTTTGCAAAAGGCCACCTCACCTAGTTGTTGACAGAGGTTTTTTTTAGCTAGCGGAAGTTGATCGCAATTAGAAGAATCGCTCAACTCACCGGATCCACCCAAACCATCTACGCAGTCTTTAGCCTGCTTAATGGCATCTGTATTACGAGCTACCTGAAGATCGCTGGTTTTCTTTACACTGGCCCATTTGCTGGCACAGCTTGCCATACTCTTGCTAATAGCGGTCATCTCTGCCCAGAACATAGCTTTGGCCGTAGGTTCAATAGCAGCAGCATGGGCTACTTTTGCATTTTTAAGGGCCAGACCACAAGTAGCTTTGCATGAGAGAATGGCCGTATGGCATTTGCCTGTGATGGATTGATTGATTTTTTTAGTTACTTCATTCATCTGTTGTACCAACTGGCACTGGTCCTTTTGACTTCCATTGCTATTATTGGCCATCATCTGTTCGAAGCGATCTGTAACGGGTTTGGTCGCCGATGCATAAGCCTTCTGATTACAGGCTAAATTCAGGACTGTGCTTTGAATAGTGGTGCAAGCCATTGAATATATACCAAATCTACTGCCTTTTTTTGTCGCATCTTCTGCACCATTAGTTGCTGACACTTCATCTGCGACCTTTCCTGCATTTACAGAAGCATCACGGGGTGATCCATTTGATCCCTCTTCTCGATCCTTAGGGGTTTGACCTAAAGCTAAACTTGGTATAAGAATGACAAATATTAAGCCAATATAAATAATTAAACTAGAATAACAAAATAGATATTTTAAAAAACAGCTTTTGTTGATCACAAATCAATCCCCCTTTGATTTGAAAGTACATGAAATAAAACCTCACCTACTTTTAAACCTGCAAGGGGGATGCCAAGTTTAATGGCATTTATTTGCTTTTTAGTGTCTACTTTTTATCACACTGTCAATATTTTAGATAAATTTTAATGTACTCAAATATAAAATCATTTTATCTATACTTTGAACAAAGTTGCTCAGTAGTTTTTGGACCAGTTTGAGTGGTACCAAAAATTTCTTGATTAACATTAACCCCGGCCTCTTGATATGTTTGATCACTCCCATATCCTTTTATATATATATACACATTTAATTCATTGTTATAACTTTGTTTATATTGTCGATTATATTCTTGTAAGGATATCTGATTATTGCAATATCTTGATAAAAGACGACGATAATTACCTCTTATTTGATAGTCAAATCTAACCTCAGCCAGATCCATAATGGATCTGCCAGATCTATTCCTTACAAAACGATCCACATTTTTACCTTCATATATAAACGTCATTATAGCCCAAGAAGCTCCTGCTGTTAGTGGAGTTAAGGAATCTTGTAGGGCAATATGTAAAGGGCGATCACCTCTACCACAATCATAATTAACATCTAAACCTGGTGTACGCATCACAGCTTGCATACGACTTGTGGCTTGAGCTTGACTCTGCCGATAGAACGACTGCCACCAACGCGGGTTACACAGGTTATTATGAGCTTCGGCCCTTGCTTCAAAGCCACGTCTGACTTCATTACACACACTGCGATCGATCCGGCCCCTATCACATTGGTCAGTGATCACTTGATTGGGTGTTTTTTGAGTGTAAGGGTCTTGATGATCTAAATTAGCACCTGCCCGTATCAATGCCAGGACCGCATCGGCTCTGCCATACTCTAAGGCAAGTAGCAGTGGCGATGACCCACTTGAGCAAGATTGATTGACATTAGAGCCACTTCTAATAGCATTTGATACATCGTTGCTACTGGCAGAACTATACCAATCAATATTACAAAGGTTAGTAGTTTGAGCTAAGGCATCCACCGGGCTTAAAAGCAAAGCCATTAAAAACACCCCTACCATCTTCACACCCAAACCTGCCACCTTCGTACTTAAGCTTACCATTTTTCCTAAACTTGCTGCTTTCTTACTAATTTTAATGCTGAATTTTCTCATAATATCTCTCCTTCTTTAAGTCTTTTAGTTAAATAATACAAATACCTTTTACTTTTCATTCACTATCCTTAAGATACCGGGTTGCCGGATGCCGGATCCCAGATCCCGGAAGGAACCCTTCCAATGCCTTATTATGCACAGATTACAAACGATTGCAAACGAAAACAACCCACATTGTAAAGGTTATAGGGCATTTTGTAAATTTTATATGGTCTATTTCCCTAAAATTGAACTGGCCTCTAGCCACTTTTGGGCAGTTAGCCTTTGATCGATGGCGATAGCCATCGGGCTAACTGCCAGAAAACATGCCAGAGGCATGATTTATTTTGAGTGAAATGCTAAGGAAACAAAAGTCTGGCTTCTACCTATAAAACCTTCACATAAGCCTTATTTACTGGTATTTCTAAAATATGAGCTTTCAATATTTTTATAAAATCAAATCTTACTTCACCAAAAATCCACTTGATCTTCAAGATCAAGATCCAATGTCTGACTATAATACAAATCATTTCTCATTCTTAAAATATCTGTCCTTTAAAAATGTGCTAGAAATAGATAGATTTTTATTTCTTATGATATTCTTTTTGATGGGCATTGGTCTGGTTCAAATTTACAGTGCTAGTTATATTTATGCTACCGATACATACAACGATGGGCTTTTCTTCTTTAAAAAACAATTTTTATTTGTCACCATAGGTCTTTGCCTGATGCTTTCACTTTCTCTTTTGCCTAAACCTTGGATATTTCGACTAGGACTTATGATTTTCTTTTCTTCACTTTTTTTACTTGTTCTTACAATTATCCCTGGAATAGGTGTCAAAGCTGGTGGAGCTACCCGATGGATTGCTCTGCCTTTTGGCTTTCGATTAGAACCTTCAGAGTTTTTTAAAGTAAGCCTCCCTTTTGCTGCAAGCCTTATTATTGTAGATCATTGGAGGACACGAACTCTCAAATCATCTGCTCTACTCATAGCCCTTGGGTTACTGCCAGTTGTTGTGTTTATCAAACAGCCTGACTTTGGTGCATTGGTTATTTATTGCCTTGTGCTTTTCTCTTTGATGTTCCTTAAAGGCATTCAATGGCGAGTACTTTTATTAACAGGTTTTTTGTCTTTTTCTTCTCTGCTTTTATTTATACTGACTTCACCCTATAGACTAGAACGTTTTAAATCATTTTTAGATCCCTGGTCTTACTTTTCGTCTAGTGGCTTTCAAACAATACAAAGTCTTTTAGGATTCTATACAGGTGGATTTATGGGGATTGGCTTAGGTAACGGCCAATCAAAACTTTATTTTCTGCCAGAGGCTCATACAGATTTTACACTTTCTGTTTTGGGGGAAGAAGCTGGCTTTATTGGTGTGAGTTTGGTTTTACTTTTGTTTGGGATGATTTTATTTCGTCTCTTTCATCTTTCTAAAGGTATCTGGGATGAATCAATGAGATATATTTTTCTTGGATTATCTCTGACTTTTGGCATTCAAACTTTTATTAATTTTAGTGTTTCTTTAGGAATGCTACCTACAAAAGGACTAACTTTGCCTTTTTTAAGTTATGGAGGTTCTTCTTTGATTTCTATGTCTTTATTGTTTGGCTTTGCCCTTGCTATTCAAAGGGTTTATCTTAGATCATAAAAATTAAACTTACCTTAATCAATATGCTTCATACATCACAACCTATCAAAACAATAGGAACTGCTGGTACACCTCGCCCTTGACGTATCACATTATATAATTCACCCTCATAATAAGCTCATTTGATTATTTTTATGATGCTGTCGCCGTCTGATTGTCTTTGGAGGCTCATAAATAGGGGTATGCATCTGACGGGTTTTTAAAAGACCATTTTGAAGTTTTTTAATTCTCTCATAAGCAATGGAAATATATTTCTTATTCATCTCAGCACCAGCACATTTGCGTCCATGTAAAAGAGATGCAATAAGGCTTGTGCCTGAACCTAAAAAAGGATCTAACACCCAATCGTTTTTGTCTGTCATGGATAAGACCAATCGTTCTATCAATTCTACAGGAAATTGGCAGGGGTGATCAGTTTTTTCCACGTGATTGTTTTTGACATTAGGAATTTGCCATAGATCCCCCGGGTTTTTCCCTAAAGGATTACAAGAGTATTGACCCGCTTTAGGTCCTTTAAAATATTTCTTGTTAGGATATTAGGAACGTAAATTAACAGAATTTATTTTTTAATTTGATAAGTAAATATACTGTAAACTATAGTTAAAAATAATGAAAAATAAACAAATTAAAAAAATCATTATTGCTGGAGGAGGAACTGGAGGTCACATTTACCCAGGGTTAGCTCTCGCATACGATTTGTTAGAACAAAACCTTGATTGCCAAGTCCATTTTGTAGGTACTCGACATGGACTTGAATCTCAAATCATCCCTCGCACAATATCTTTACACTTTTTACCTATTGCAGGATGGCAAGGCGTTAGCTTATGGCATAAACTCAAGGTACTCCTTATGCTCCCCTTAGCTTTGATCAAAAGCATTTATTTATTACTGACCATACGTCCTCAATATGTTTTAGGTGTAGGAGGATATGCTTCCGGCCCTTTGGTGATGGTGGCTTCTTTAATGGGCTTTCATACAGCCCTCTGGGAGATGAATGCCTATCCAGGACTAACAAATCGGATTTTAGCTCGATTTGTAAAGGAGTGTTGGATAGTTTTTGAATCCACAAGCCCCTACCTTAAATCTCGAAAACCTTGCAAAAAAACCAATATACCTATTCGAAAAGACATTGAAGAAATATCTTATGCTCTATCTCAAAAAGATTCTTCAAAGCATCATATTTTGATTTTTGGAGGAAGCCGTGGGGCCCAAGGTATCAATCACTGCGTTTCAAATTGGCTAAAACAAAAACCTCCTATCTTAGCAAACTGCCAAATACGCTTTCAAACAGGAACTTTAAATTATAATAAGATTATAAAAAAATTAAATGGCATTCCTCATATACAAATATATGCCTATTTAAACAAAATAGCAGAAGACTATCAATGGGCTGATGTGATGATCTGCCGTGCAGGAGCTAGCACTATTGCAGAGCTTGCAGCTAGCAGAAAGGCTTCTATTTTGATCCCTTTTCCCTTTGCATCAGAAGACCATCAAAGGAAAAATGCACAAGCTCTGTATGAAAAAAACGCTTGTGTGATGATCTTAGAAAAAGACTTAACCCCTCAAAAACTAGAAAATGAACTATCCAAAATCATAAATGATCAAAAATATAAACAAAGCTTAGAACACAATATTGCCAAATGGCATATCCCTGGCAGTAGAGAAAAAATGTCTCAACACATCTACAAAATTTGTACACAAAAGCTAAAAAAGTAAGGCATATTATATATTCGAATTTCAGTGATTAAAATGTTTTGAAGTAAAGTAATTAATAGGAGATTTGCGGCCACTACCAAAAGCATGAGGGGAAATACGCAAAATAGGTGGAGATTGCCACCTTTTGAACTCTGATTCTTTAATCTTCTGCAATAACCACCGATCAACAGAACTCACAGGTCTCTTACATTGAACTATTAAACGATCAATGCTCTGATCTATCTTGCTGTATTCTAAAAGTGTATCACTGTCTTTTTGGTTTTTCTTAAGTTCAGCTGTAGGCGACCTCGTCATAATTGCAGAAGGAATTTCTGAGGCATAACATTTTTGAGCTATTTCATAAACTTGTGTTTTAAGCACATCCCCTATAGGTGCTAAAGCTCCACTCATATCTCCGTAAAGGGTGGTATAACCTAAAGCTATTTCACTTTTGTTGCCCGTTGCAAGTAGCAAGCTTTTATTTTCATTAGCAAAAGTCATCAAATAAAGAGATCGTAGGCGAGCTTGTATGTTTTCATCAGTGATCCCTTCACATTTCATATTATGCTTTACCTTAAGGTCTTTGGTGATTTTTTTATAAGCTTCTATAATAGGCCAAGTTATTAATAGACAATTTAAATTATGTGCTAGTTTTTGTGCTAAAGAATAACTTAAGTTTGTGCTAAAAGGACCTGGTAAGGCTATCAATGTCATACACTCTGCTCCAAGGGCTTCCACAGCTAAACAAGCTACTAAAGCCGAATCAATACCTCCACTTAATCCTAAATGTACACGAGTATATCCTGCACTCCATACATAATCTCTTATACCTAAAACCAAAGCCTGTTTGATCAGTGAGAGATGATCCTTTGGTAAAGAAGTTTTTATAGCAGGTGTGAGAGTTTTTTTGAAATCATAAGAAATAATATCTTCTTTAAAATATTTTGCTTGACGTTGAATCTGACCTTTTTGATCAACCAACAAACTCCCTCCATCAAATATCAGCTCATCTTGCCCTCCTACTAAATTTGTGTAAAAAACCGGTGCCGATAATTTTTGAGTCACAGATTGAATGGCTTGCAAACGTTGCTTAGCTTTATTGGTAGAAAAAGGCGAAGCACTTAAATTCACAACCAAATCAAAATGACCTTTTTTAATCTTTTTAAGAGGATCTTTAGAGTTTCTTGCAGTAGCCCTCCATATCAGGTGATCAGCCCAAATATCTTCACAAATAGTCACTAAAATTTTATAACCTTTTAATTGAAAATGATTGTCTTTCATACACCCTGATTCAAAATATCTAGGTTCATCAAAGACATCATATAAAGGCAAAAGAACTTTATGAAAACATTGTAGCTTTTTGTTTTTTCTTAAAAGAACAGCTGAGTTGTGATAACATTTTCCGTATTTTTTTTTACTTTCTGTAATAGCTCCTATTAAAACAGCTAAGTTGGGAGGTATTTGTTGATGGCATTTTTTTAAAACTTTGAGTTGTTGTTGCACAAGGCTAGTTTGTTCCAGAAGAGAGCCAGGCCAATATCCAAAAAGACTCATCTCTGGGAAAACAATCAAATCATGATCTGAAAGTGTTTTAACAGTAGCTAATATTTGTTTTGCATTATAATGAAAATCCCCTAAACGAGGACTCATTTGAACACCAGCAATTTTCATAATACTCCTTGTGAAGATGGATTTTTAAACTCTGTGAGAATAGAAAAAATATCTCTCTCTGCTTTTGCTTATCAGAAATAAAGCTACAGTTTGATATGATTTTGCTTGATAGCCCTAGCTTTAACTTTTAATATGCATTTTTATTATAAAATCCTATTTTTAAAACATGTCTGACTTGATTATGGCTTAACATACTATATTGTGTATGATGCTTCAAGACAATTAATAAAGGCTTACAAATTGTTAAACAACTCATTATAGAAAATAGGTAAGGCTAAAGTAGCTGTTATAATGCCAGTGGGAAAACCTAAGCCTATTTTCTTGATGCAGAAATAAATACTCAAAGATAGCCCTAGAACAGGAATATATTTGTTGATTCTCATTACATGACCTGTTATGTTCAGATTTAGATGAGGTTTAAAAAATATTTGACATAGTTGATAAAATAACATATTCAAGTAACATGATGTTCAAAAATTTACAGACAGTAAGTTATGAACAGAGCAAGAGAGCAAAGGATAGGCGGGATAGGCGGATAAGCAATATGCGAGGACAAACAAAATCATTTAAAAAGTCTAAAAACTCCTTGGAGAAGTGGTGGTTAGTGAACGCTCAAGGGCAAACTCTAGGCCGTATAGCTACACAAATTGCTTCTATTCTAAGAGGTAAGGACAAACCTACTTACACTCCTCATACAGATATGGGAGATTTTGTGATTGTGATCAATGCTTCACAGGTGCATTTAACTGGTCAAAAGTTAAGTCAAAAGCTTTATTACACTCGCTCCCGTTATTTTGGATCATTAAAACAAAAAACAGCAGAAAAGGTTTTGCAATCTCAGCCAGAGAAAATCTTATATAAAGCTGTGCGAGGCATGCTACCTAAAAATAAACTTTCTAGAAAAATTTTAAAAAAATTAAAACTTTATCAAGGAGCGGAGCATCCACATCAAGCACAAAAACCAGAAGCTTTAACCCTCACTTAATAATGACTGTGAAGTAATGGGAGATGATTATGAAAACAGCAATAGCAACAGAGCCAACAACATCTAAAAAAGTTTATTATGCAACAGGTCGAAGAAAGACCAGTTCTGCTCGTGTTTTTCTCAAGCCAGGTTCAGGGCAAATCACTATTAATAAAAAGAAGTCCTCAGAATATTTAAGTCGGATAGCTACAAAAGCTATTATTCAAACCCCTCTTAAAATTACTGAAATGCAAGATCAAGTGGATTTAAAGATCACTGTAAAGGGTGGTGGTGAGTCAGGACAGGCAGGAGCTATACGGCATGGCATTGCTCGTGCTTTGGTGGTATTCAACAAAGAATTGCGACCTGTCCTTAAAAAAGAAGGCTTTTTATCCAGAGATCCTCGCATGGTTGAAAGAAAGAAATACGGACTACGAGGAGCTCGTCGCCGTTTCCAATACTCTAAGCGATAAAAAGAAACAACCTGAGTTTGATAGCCTGCAAAAATAAAGTTGAGCAGTAGAGGTTATGAGTCGAAAGAGATTTTGTGCCACTAAGTTTTTGTTTTGTGGCAGGATTTTGGAGAGATTGGGCAGGGTTTTGCTCTTTTTTGAGAGTTTTATAAGAAATATCAGTAATTTGTATCAAATTGAAAGATATATTGAAAAAAACAAAAGGACCTCTAAGCTTTTGAATAAGCTTTCTGTTTTCTAGGAATTTTATACCTACCTTTAGATATTGAATTGTTATTCAAATACTCTATTGGTAGGGCTTTAGACTTACTTAAGGATATATAGAATTGGTCTTATTTGGTAGCTCCGGCCTCTTTTAATAGCCTTACAATCTCTGTATGGCCATTCTTGCGAGCATGTATTAAAGCCGTCTGGTGGCCATATTTATCTTGAATATTAACGTCCGCACCATTCTCTAGCAATACCTTTACAACCTCAATATGGCCATTCTCACTAGCAATTATTAAAGCCGTCCTGCCACTTGCGTTTTGAAGATCGACGTTAGAACCATTTTCTAGCAATACCTTTACAATCTCTGTATGGCCAAAAAAACTAGCATACATTAAAGCCGTATAGTCTGTTGTTTTATCTTGAATATTAACGTTAGCTCTGGCTTCTAGCAATAACCTTACAATCTCTGTATGGCCATTATAACTAGCAAACATTAAAGCCGTCCAGCCTCTTTTGTTTTGAAGATTGACGTTAGCTTCGGCCGCTAGCAATGCCCTTACAACCTCTATATGACCCAGATCACAGGCCCACATTAAAGCCGTCCTGCCCTCTTCGTCTTGAATATCGACTTTAGCTCCATTTTCTAGCAATAACCTTACAAACTCAATACGGCCATGGCTACTAGCCAACATTAAAGCCGTCCTGCCCTCTTCGTCTTGATGATTGACGTCCGCTCCGGCCGCTAGCAATTCCTTTACCGATCTACGGACACGGGAAACAACAGCCTCTATTAAAGCCGTCCGGCCTCTGTTGTTTTGAAGATCGACGTTAGCTCCGGACGCTAGCAATAATCTTACAATCTCAATATAGACTCTCACACTTGCATAAGTTAAAGCCGTCTCTCCTATTTTGTTTTGAAGATCAACGTTAGCACCATTTTCTAGCAATAACCTTACAGTTTCAATACTGCCCCGCCAGCTTGCCCACATTAAAGCCGTCCAGCCCTCTTCGTCTTGATGATTGACGTCCGCTCCGGCCGCTAGCAATTCCTTTACCGATCTACCGGGAGAAAAAGGTCGCTTTGTACGATTTAATAAGTCATTATTGAGTAATTCCCTCTCACTTTGATTTGGCATAAGGCTTCCAGCACAAGCCACCCATAGAGAACTACTAGAAACAAGCAAAGCAATAAATAGGATAAAATGTATTTTTTTCATTTGTACTTTCCTTTTGAATTTTTGATTTTATAACAGCATAATTCTGAAAAGTCAAGTCGTATTTATTCTCACTAAAAGTGGTCTAGCCGTTTGGTTCACTCAAAATGCATCATGCCTCTGGCATGTTTTTGGGCAATGACCGCAATGGCTTTCGCCATTGACAAAATGGTCATTGCCTCAAAAATCTATGCATTTTGAGTAGGGGAGGATATCTTCGTTTCTTAACACAATGTTAAGGAAACAAGAAGTTCATTTGTCGTCGATCAAAGGCTGGCTACCTCAAAAGTCCGTTTACTTTTAGTAGGAAGAATCCTCTCCTCTCTTTACACGATGTTAAGGAAACAAGATATTTATTTCACTTTTTTCGCCTTTGACAAAATGGTCATTGCCTCAAAAATCTGTTTACTTTTAGTAGGGAGTTAGTTGTTTCACTCAAAATGAGCCACACCTCTGGTGTGTTTTTGGGCATTGCTCTGACAGCTTACGCTGTCTAAAAAGAGCAATGTCGCAAAAAACTGCTCATTTTGAGTAGGGGAGGATATCTTCATTTTTTGACCAGATGTTAAGGAAAATATCCTTTTAATACCAGTTAGCCCGACGGCTGTCGTCGTCGATCAAAGGCTAACTGCCTCAAAAGTCCGTTTACTTTTAGTAGGAAGAATCCTCTCCTCTCTTTACACGATGTTAAGGAAACAAGATATTCGTATTTTTTTTTATTTTTTTTATTCTCTTTTAGATTCTGCATAATCTCAAAAAAATCCAAATATTATGAGTGGGATGCGGGGGCAGGCTGAAGATCTTCCGCAGACCCGCTTGCTCCCAAAAGCAAGCGAAGGTTGAGGACTTCGGAAGCCTGACTCCGCATTCCATTCATATAAAAATATACAAATGGAAAAGCAGAATCGAAGGGTGGCGGGTGGGGTTAGGGAGTTGTTTCACTCAAAGTGAACTGACCTCTGGTCACTTTCTGGCGATGACCACGACGGCTCTCGCCGTCGATAAAATGGTCATCGCCTAGTGTTGTTACATGGCAAGCTTCAGAGAAGCTTGCTGTCTGACCACTTTTAGTAGGAAAAGGATCCTCTCGTCTCTTGACAGGATGTTAAGGGTTTGTCTCACTAAAAGTAAACTGACCTCTGGTCACTTTGAGTAAGGAGGATATCCTCGTCTCTTGACCGCATGTTAAGGAAACAAGATGTTTATCACAATGGCTGTCGTCGTCGATCAAAGGCTAACTGCCTCAAAAGTCCGTTTACTTTTAGTGAAAATGACGGTCAGTTTACTTTTAGTGAATTTGATGTCGATACCAGATAATAAGCCACATATTTTTTGATATGATACAAGTCCTTATTTGACGTTGCTTAGTTTTTTCTAGTGTTGATGATGGTATAGGACTTTTCCTTTTCCTCTTTACTTTTTGCAGTTATGTGAGTCATAAGTCCTTTAAGGAAACAATGTATACAAAGCTCATTATTATGCACAGCAGCATTTAGAATCATAAGATTTGCTAAAATAAGCTTCTCTTGATCATCCAAACTCTCTTCAGCTTTTTCTAACTTTTCAAAGTCTATTATTTCACCTGAACACGTAGAAACTGCCAAAACATTTGAAACAACAGTCACAGCTTTACCGCAGGCCTGTTGTGCCTTACACCAAAGACAAAAATAATCGGTTAATATTTTAATCATACCACTTTTTAATAATTCCTTTTGTTTATTTTTGTCAGCCATAAAATCCTCCAGGGTTGTTTATATTTCTAAACTGCTTTCTTTGGTATAGTATTGTTTTCTAAGAAAGTCAAAAGGCATATTAATAAAGTGAAATAATATCTAATGTCTATGATGATTCAAGTGTTATAACTTTGCTAAGACGATTAACGAAGTTATGTATGGGAACATTGGTCTTATTCTTTAGCACCAGCCTTTTTCAAGAGTCTTACAATCTCAACATCTCCTCTAGCAGCCATTAAAGCCGTCCAACCGCTTCGAAGATTGGCGTCAGCACCGGCCGCTAGCAATAACCTTACAATCTCAGCATGTCTTCTAAAACTAGCCTTCGTTAAAGCCGTATGGCCAAAAAAGTTTTGAATATTTGGATCTGCATTGGCTACTAGCAATAGTTTTACAGTTTCAATATAGCCTGCATCACTAGCTAATATTAAAGGCGTATCGCTAAGATTGTTTTGAATATTTGGATCTGCACCGGCCGCTAGCAATAACCTTACAACCTCAGTATGTTTTACAGCACGAAATAAAGCCGTTTCGCCACGCAAAAATAAAGTCACGAATGGATGATTGACTTGATGATTGACATTTGCTCCGGCTACTATCAATGCCCTTACAATCTCAATATGACCTATGTCACTAGCAAACGTTAAAGCCATCTGGCCATTTTCGTCTTGATAATTGACGTTGGCTCCGGCCGCTAGAACTAACTTTACAAGAGGATAGTTGCCGTCTTTAACGAAAGTTAGTAATGCTTTATCAAGCTCCAATAATTCACTCTCACTTAAGTCCACTTTAATAACCCTTTGATGTTGATGTGACATAAGACTTTCAGCACAAGCCCATAGAGAATCACTAGAAACAAGCAAAGTTATAAATAAAATAAAAATATATTTTTTCATTTGTACCTCCCTTAGACTTACTTAAAGATAAATATAATTGGTTTTATTCTGTAGCTCCGGCCGCTTTTAATAGTCTTACAATCTCAACATGGCCTTTAGAATCAGCCAATATTAAAGCCGTCCATCTATGGTCGTCTTGATAATTGACTTTCGCACCATTTTCTAGCAATAGCCTTACAATCTCTGTATGGCCATTCTCACTAGCATACATTAAAGCTGTCCTGCCTTTTTTGTTTTGAAGATTAACGTCAGCTCCGGCCGCTAGCAATGCCCTTACAGCTTCAATTTGGCCATTATCACTAGCCGCCATTAAAGCCGTCCAGCCACCATAACCTTGATGATTGACGTTAGCTCCGGCCTCTAGCAATTTCTTTATCAATCTAGTAGGGCCGCCATCAAGAGCAAGGTCTAAGTAATTATCGAGTTCAAATAATGCACTCTCACTTAAGGACTTTTTAATAACTTTTTGTTTTGAATTTGGCATTTCTCTTGAATTTGGCGTAAGACTTTCAGCACAAGCCCATAGAGAATCACTAGAAACAAGCAAAGCAATAAATAGAATAAAAATATATTTTTTCATTTATATCTCCTGATGCCGGGTTGCCCGATCCCAGATCCCGGGAGTAAATGACTTTTTCCTTAACATGGTGTTAAGAGACGAGGAGATCCTCCCCTACTCAAAATAAATGAATTTTCTAGGCAGTTAGCCTTTGATCGACGGCGTGAGCCGTCGTGGTCATCGCCCAGGGTGTAAGAAGGAACTTTTTCCTTAACATCGTGTAAGAAGACGATGGGATCCTCCCCTACTAAAAATAAACGGATTTTTGAGGCAATCAGCCTTTGATCGACGGCGAGAGCCGTCGGGCTGATTGCCCAAAAACAGCCAGAGGCTGGTTTATTTTTAGTGAGACAATCACTACATCATGCCACCCATTCCTCCCATGCCTCCCATACCACCCATGCCTCCTGCTGCTCCAGCAGGCATAGCAGGAGCATCCTTCTCATCTTTAGGAGCTTCTGCAATCATGGTTTCAGTAGTCAGCATTAAAGAAGCTACGGATGAAGCATTCTGAAGGGCAGAACGAACAACCTTTACTGGGTCAATAACACCAGACTTTAAAAGGTCTTCGTAGTTTTCTGTCAATGCATTAAAGCCCCAATTAGCTTCAGACTTAGAAAGCACGCGATCTAAAACAATAGCCCCATCTAAGCCAGCATTGTTGGCAATCTGCCTAAAAGGATCTTCACAAGCCCTTAAGACAATATTTGCTCCAATGCACTCTACCTTATCAAAGTTAGCTTTCTTTAACTTTTGAGCAGATCTAATTAAAGCCACACCACCGCCAGAGATAACGCCTTCTTCCACAGCAGCACGAGTTGCATTGAGTGCATCTTCCACACGAGCTTTTTTCTCCTTCATTTCAGTTTCAGTAGGAGCTCCTACATGAATCACAGCTACACCACCTGCTAATTTAGCAAGTCTTTCTTGGAATTTCTCTCTGTCATAATCACTTGTGGTTTCTTCAATTTGATTGCGTATTTGCTGTACTCTTGCATCAATACTAGCTTTAGCACCTTCACCATCAATGATTGTGGTATTATCTTTATCCACCACAACCCTCTTAGCTTTACCTAAATGCTCTAAGCCTATATTCTCTAACTTAGTGCCTGTGTCCTCACTGATTAAATGGCCACCAGTTAAAGTAGCAATGTCCTCTAACATAGCCTTTCTGCGATCACCAAAGCCAGGAGCTTTGACAGCTACAACATTCAGACTACCCCTGAGCTTATTGACGACAAGGGTAGCTAAAGCTTCGCCTTCTACATCTTCAGCAATGACCAAAAGCGGACGACCTGCCTTTGCGACACTTTCTAATGTTTTGACCATGTCCTTCATAGAGTTAATCTTTTTGTCATACACTAAGACATAAGCATCTTCTAGGACTGTCTCCATACGCTCTGCATTTGTAATAAAATAAGGTGATAGATAACCTCTATCAAATTGCATTCCTTCCACTACATTGAGGTCTGTCTCAGCAGTTTTACTTTCCTCCACAGTGATCACACCCTCACGACCAACCTTTTCCATAGCTTCGGCAATCAAATCACCAATAACTTTATCGTTATTAGATGAAATAGTACCCACCTGAGCAATTTCATTTTTATCTTTGATAGGCTTTGCACTTTTCTTAAGCTCATCAACAATAACAGAAACAGCTCGATCGATACCTTTTTTGACCTGAATAGGATTATGCCCAGCAGACACTACCTTAATCCCTTCTCTAAAAATAGCTTGAGCAAGGACTGTAGCAGTGGTTGTACCATCGCCAGCATCGTCATTGGTTTTACTGGCTACTTCCTTAACCATTTGAGCCCCCATATTCTCAAATTTATTTTCAAGATCAATCTCCTTAGCAACGGAAACACCATCTTTTGTCACCATAGGTGAACCAAAAGACTTTTCAATAACCACATTGCGTCCTTTAGGACCCAAAGTGACTTTAACTGCATTAGCAAGAGTACTAACACCCCTTAAAATGGCATTCCTTGCATCCTCATTAAAACGTAATTCTTTGCTCATTGTTCTCTCCTAACTATTGAATGTTAATGTTTATTGATTATTCCTAAGACATCATCTTCACGGATCATTAAATATTCCTTCCCTTTGAGTTTTAACTCTGTACCAGAATATTTACTAAACAGAATTTGATCACCACTTTTAACTTCTAAAGGTAAACACTTCCCATCTTCGGTTTTTCTACCAGAGCCAACAGCAATGACACAACCTTCTTGAGGTTTCTCTTTAGCTGTTTCTGGAATGTAAATACCTCCAGCTGTTTTTTCTTCCTCTGATAATCGCTGTATTAAAAGACGATCATGCAAAGGACGAACTCCAATATTAGTAGATACATTTTCGTTCATCTTTGAACCTCCTTTTTAAAATAAATTAAATGGCTGAAATTAATCCCTAAATTATTCCTTAAATTATTTAGAGGCTATGAGTGGCTTTTTATGAAATGAAGCCACTTAAGCACCTCTTTGATAATGAGCAATATTGTGATAAAGGCTATAATGTCAAGAGATAAATTGATTTTTTTTAAAAAATGAAGCAAAGCATATAAAATCAAAAGCTTTTTTAACATTATGTGTTAAAAAATTCTGTAGATCTGTAGAAAAATTAAATGCGATGAAATGAAAAAGGGACACTTTTTGTCACTATGAAGGACCATTTTGAGTTCTTTTAAAACTTAAACTGAGCTGATCTGCAAATAAAAGCACTTTCATTTTATTTAAGCGGTATAGAATATTGGCATTGTCTTTGCAATTAATAAAAGTAACCCTAACGAAAACCCCCTTACCCCTCAAGCCAGATGTCCCCTCCATCTGGCTTTCTTTTTTTCTTCTGTCATTTCCTCAAAAAGTGATTTATATGTTGTGAGGCTAACCGTGGAGTATCGGCCCACAAGGCCAGGATTGACTTTTAGAATAATTGGTCCAGTTTTTCGTCTCATAATCATCCCTCTTGAAAAAACTACTTGCAAACAAGACAGGAGTATACGAGTATAGACCTGTCTTTATTTTCCCGTCTAAGACAATACTAAAAAACCCTGCTTGATTGCAGGTTTTTTTTTGATTATTTCCAAATTTTGATTTTTACTTAATCAATATTTAAAGTTTTGTTATCCACTACGTGCCTGCTAAACCGGATGATTGATATTTGTGTTAATTTTGATATAGAATTTTCATAATGATAGATTGTTATATGTTTACTTTTTTGTTTTGAATAATCAGACTCAAAGTGATGGGAGTATTTGGTTATGGATAAAACTCAAAAGTCTAAAAGAAAGACAATCAAGTATCATCCAGTTGGTTTAATAGAATGGTTTGTAAAGTTTCGATGTTTGAGACTTCAAAGAAGGCATGGCAATCAATATAAGAGTAAGGATTGATATGTGAGACAAATATAGAATTAGTATTCTGTAGCTCCGGCCTCTTTTAATAGTTTTTCAATATCTATACGACCTTTCCGGCTTGCATACATTAAAGCCGTCCAGCTTCTGTTGTCTTGAAGATAGACCTTAGCATTAGTATAGACATTGCAAGATTAAGATACAGAAAGAGCTGGTAGTACCCCACCATATCCTAAAATTGCCAGAGAGTCTGACACGCCCATAGATTCTAGCACTGCCAGAGAGCCGAGCATTGTCATAGACTCTAACATAATCATAGACTTCAGCTTCACCATAAACCCTAGCATAATCATAGACTTCAGCTTCACCATAAACCCTAGCATAATCATAGACCAGAGCATAATCATAGACCTTAGCTTCACCATAAACCTGAGCATTGCCCCAAACTCTAGCATAGTCAAAAACTTGAGCATTGCCAAAGACCTGAGCATTGTCACAAACAGCAACATGCTCTCCTACATAAGCCGTATTAGCTACATAAGCTGTATTTGCTACAAACCCGCCACCATTGGCATGGTAACGGCCTTCAACGCCTTCACCACAAGGTGCGTCTGCTAAAGCAAATACACTCAATGACATACTCAATAAACACACTATGATCATCACATTTACATTTATAAAATTCATAAGTTATCCTTCTTATTATTTATTTTATAACAGCATATTTCTGAAAAGTCAAGTCGTATTTATTTTCACTAAAAATAAACCAGCCTCTGGCTGTTTTTGGGCAATTAGCCCGACGGCTGTCGCCGTCGATAAAAGGCTGATTGCCTCAAAAATCCGTTTATTTTTAGTAGGAAGAATCCTCTCGTTTTTTAACTCCATGTTAAGGAAAATTTTCCTTATAAAAAACTATGGAAATATAGGGCTTTTGACTTACTTAAGGATGTTCCTATCCGCTTTTTTTACTTAATTCTTAAAAACTGCTTGACTTCGGCCCTAAATAAATAAGATATAATTACAAACATTATCAAGGTTTACTTCTAAAACATAGAAAAAGCCCTTTTAATCAAGGCTTTAACCTTGTATGTACTTTATTGTTATTTAATTTAAAAGGAGGGCCAAACAATGAGAAATTTATTTTTATTTTTATCTTTATTTTTATCCATGGTTGCATGTCAAAAGGTTGAAGGAACACAGCTTTATTTTCATGAACCTCTAAATATCCATACGAATTTAATACATGCTAGTAAAGATGGAGATATAGAGGATGTAAGGAAATACCTAGAAAATGGTGCTAACGTCAATTATCAAAGTATATATGGCTGGACGGCTTTAATTTGGGCCAGTTTTGAAGTCCATATAGAAATTGTAAGGTTCTTGCTAGAGGCCGGAGTTGACGTCGATATTCAAAGCAACAAAGGCTGGACGGCTTTAATGTGGGCTAGCTACTTTGGTAATATTGAGATTGTAAGGTTATTGCTAGAGGCCGGAGCGGATGTCAATATTCAAAGAAAAATTGGCAGACACGTTTTTAGCGATAGGGCTTTAAATAGCGGTAGGGCTTTAGTTGGCGGTACGGCTTTAGTTGATGCTAGTCGTGGATGCCATATTGAGATTGTAAGGGCATTGCTAGCGGCCGGAGCTAAAGTCAATATGCCAGACCAAAAAGGCAAGACGGCTTTATGGTCGGCTAATAAAGCAGGCTGTGTTGAGGTTGTAAGGTTATTGCTAGCGGCCGGAGCTACAGAATAACTATCTGTTTAATAAGAATATACGGGCCGTAGCAAGCGGCCTTTATACTCCATCATGCTTAAACTTTAAAATTAATCGGCTTTTGAGGTTACGCAGAATCTGAGAAAGAATAAAAAAACAAAAAAAGAAACTCTTTTTCCTTAACATGTGGTCAAGAGACGAAGGGATCCTCCCCTACTAAAAGTAAACGGATTTTTGAGGTTGCCAGCATTTGAGAAGGCGATAGCCTTCGGCTGGCAACCAGAAAGTGACCAGAGGTCAGACCACTTTTAGTGAAAATGACGGCTAGTTTACTTTTAGTGAAAGAAATAATTTAATAATTACAATGCCTTCGTGGCATCTTAAATTATTCTTGAAAAGTAGCTGGTCTCTTGTTATATACATAGTTTATAAATCAATGAAACAAAGAATTAAAAAGTTTTTACTACTTTACAAGTACAAGAGATTTTTACTATGAGTGTCAGAGTTAAAATTAACCCAGAACTTTTACAGTGGGCTTGTCAGCGAGCTGGCCTCAAAATTAAAGATCTAGGCCAAAAAGCATCTTTTAAAAAATTACCTGAATGGGAAAAAGGCACAACTCAACCCACATTTAAACAAATAGAAGCTTTTGCTAAAGCTACCTATGTACCCGTTGGATATTTGTTTCTTAAAAAACCACCTCTCAGAGAAGAAGTGCCTGTGCCTGATTTACGTACTATAAAAAACAAATCAGTCATGCGTCCTAGCCCTCATTTGCTTAGTACAATCTATTTACATCAACAAAGGCAATATTGGTATCAGAAATTTTTAGCCTCTGCAGGTTATAAACCTTTAAAATTTATCGGCTCTGCCAGGATAAAAGATTCTATTGAAAAAACAGCCACGATGATGCGTCAAACTTTGAAATTTGATCTTAAAGCACGGGAAGACACTCCCACATGGGAAGAAGCTTTAACCTTATTTGTAAAACAAATGGATGATATTGGTATTTTAGTCATGATCAATGGTGTGGTAGGCAATGATTCTTCTCGTAAACTTGATGTGAAAGAATTTAGAGGATTTGCCTTAAGTGATCACCTAGCACCATTGGTATTTATTAATGGCCAAGATTTCAAGTCTGCTCAAATGTTTACCTTAGCCCATGAAATGGCACATATTTGGCTTGGTAAAAGTTCTTTAAATAATACTACTTTAGATAGTCATCCAAACCAAGAAATCGAAGTTTGGTGCAATAAAGTAGCTGCAGAATTTCTAGTTCCGCTAAAGGCTCTTAAAAAAGAAAATATTAAAAGTCATCCTCTCGAATCTGTACCTCAACTCAGTAAGAGGTATAAGACAAGCCATTTAGTCATAATACGTAGATTATTTGATGCTAAATATATCACAAGAGAAGCATTTGATAAAGCTTATACTCAACGGCTCAGTCAATTGGGAAATCAAATGAAATTGAAAAATAAAAACCAAAAAGGTGGTGGTGATTTTTATCAAACAATGAACAAACGAGTAGGTCAACGTTTTATGCATAATTTAGTAACGTCTACACTAGAAGGAAATACTTTATTCACAGAAGCATTTGATTTACTTAATATCACAAGCACTTCTACTTTTATGAAAATTGCAAAGAAACTAGGATTAGAATAAAATGACTTATTTAATAGACACCAATGTCTTTATTGATGCAAAAAACCGCTTTTATGGATTTGATATTTGCCCTGCTTTTTGGGATTGGCTTGTTTTAAAAAACAAAGAAGGAGTACTCTTCAGCATTGAAAAAGTCAGAGATGAAATAAATAAAGAGGAAGATCAACTATTTAAATGGATAAAAACTGAAGGGAAAAGATGAAGAGATCCTCCTTACTAAAAGTAAACGGACTTTTGAGGTTGCCAGCAGGTGATGAAAGAACTTTTTCCTTAACATGCTGTTAAGAAACGAAGGGATCCTCCTTACTAAAAGTAAACGGACTTTTGAGGTTGCCAGCAGGTGATGAAAGAACTTTTTCCTTAACATAATGTTAAAAAATGAGGACATCCTCCTTCCTAAAATTGAACAGGCTTTTGAGGCAGTTAGCCTTTGATCGACGGCGGTAGCCGTCGGGCTAACTGCCCAAAAGTAGCCAGAGGCTAGTTCAATTTTAGGGAAATAGACCTGAAAGCTTTTGTAATTAAAGGGAGTATTTCAAGTGCATCACCACAAATACCATAAGTAGCTTTTTTAAAGATAGCTGCCTCAGAGTTTTTATTAACAGCTACAATGACTCGGCTAGAACTCATGCCTGCTAAATGTTGAATGGCTCCAGAAATACCAAATGCTATGTAAAGATGAGGTGAGACAGTTTTGCCTGTTTGACCTACCTGCATGGAATGATCAACCCATCCATCATCTACAACAGCTCTTGAAGCCCCTACACTAGCCCCTATCACGTCAGCTAGTTCTTCTAATAATTTAAAATTTTCTGCTTTTTGTAACCCTCGACCTCCAGAGACAATAATATTAGCTTGAGTTAAATCAGGACGCTTCATATCAGACTGAACAGTCTTTTTAAAAATAATCTTTGAAGAAATATTTAAAGGTTCTATTTGTTGCACTTGAGGTTGATCTGTACTGTGAGGTTCCGGTACCGGAAACTGATGAGGTCTCATCACAGCTATTTTAACCTTTCTTTTAAGGTCTAATCTAGCAGAACACTTACCCGCATATAAAGGTTTCCTTACCCATAAAGTACCATCTTTTACACCTAAATCTATAGCGTCATTGGCAAAACTAGCATCAGCTAAAGCAGCTACCCTAGGAAATAAATCTTTAGCAGTAGAAGTTCCTGAAGCTAAAATCAAATCAGCATTGGTTTCTTTTATTATTTTTTGCATGACTTCTGATAAAATCTCAGGATTATAGTAGGTCAAGCTAGGATCATTATAAAAAATAACCTTTTCGACACCGTAACCACTGAGTACTTTTGTGATCTGATCATGATCTTCATTATGATGTGTGGCAACAAAGGCAATAGGTTTGGCATCTATTGTTTTGACCAAAGAGAAAAGTTCTAAAGAAACTGGTTTAATCACCTGTTTTGATTCCCCTAAAGGGGTAGAATGACTTTCTATAAAAATTAAAACTTTATTCATATAAAACTCCTTTAACACAGTCTATTAAATGATCTTGAACTGTTTTTATTGACTTAGTCAAAAAAGAACTTTTTAAGGAAAGTTTTGGTTTTTTGGTAAAAAGTTTTTTTAGATGAACGACGTATAATTTTATGAGATGTTTTTTTACGAGAGTCTTTTTTTTGTGCAGTAGTATAAGTTTTCTTTCTCTTGTTAGAGATGCCTTGCTTATGTCTGCCTAAAACACGATCTCTATGAACACCCTGTTTTTGATAAGATGATCTTCTTGTTGACATACTTTGTCCTTGTGATGATGATTTGCGTTTATATTTTTCTTCTTCTGATGTTTTTTTGCCCTTTCCCTTTTGAGAAGTACCCTCTAAGCTTTCAGAAGCAACATTAGGTAAAGCTGTGTAATGATCAGGAAATGCTTTAAAATCTTGTATGATCTCATCATCTTCTAGCCAACCTACTGTTACTTTATTCTTAAGGTAATTTTCAATTCTCATAAGAGATTCTATATCTTTTTCACTAGCTAAACTAATAGCCTGCCCTGCCCTGCCTGCCCTGCCTGTTCTTCCCATGCGATGAACGTAATTTTCTGGATATTCAGGAAGATCAAAATTGACGACAAGGTCTACTTCTTTAATATCTAAACCTCTAGCAGCCACATCAGTAGCCACTAAAATGCTTTGTTTTTGTGCTGATTTAAAATGCTCTATAACTTGTTTCCTTTGATTTTGAGGTAAAAGGCTAGACATGCCCACTGTTTGATAACCATTTTCATTTAAAAAGTGTACAATCCGACCAATATGATTTTTAAAATTACTAAAGACAATAGCTTGCTTAGGTTGAAATTTTTTAAAAATAGATAGTAGATACTGAGGTTTTTCTTCTGTACCAATATGATAAACTTGGTCGTCAATGTTTTCTGCTTTAACATCATCACGGCTAAAATTAAATTCTATGGGATTAGCTCCAAATTGATAGACCATTTGATTGACATCAAAGTTCAATGTAGCACTAAAGAGTAAAATTTGACGAGTCTTAGACATGCGATAGAGCAAGAACTGCATATCATCTTTAAAACCCATATCAAACATTCTGTCTGCTTCATCAAAGACAACCCCACAGCATTGTTTAAGATCTATAAAATGTTGTTTGTAAAGGTCAATTAATCGACCTGGCGTGCTGACAATAAATTCAAAAGGAGAAGTCAATTGCTCTTTTTGTGTTTCGTATCCCGAACCTCCATAGATTAAGACTGATCTGATTTGAGTATCTCCTTTTAACCTTTGAATATCTTCGTGGACCTGTTGTGCTAACTCTCTTGTAGGGACCATAATCAAGATAAAATGCCCCTTTTTCCAGTGAGGATAAACTCTTTGAAGAAGTTGATCTTGAATATCTTTATCAGGAGCTTGATCTGGAGATGTTTGAGAAGCTTTATTTTGTTCTACCTGAGGTCCTATTTGAGGTTCTATCTGGGATTCTATTTGGGGTTCTGCCCGAGGTTCTGCCCGAGGTTCTATTTGAGGCTTATCCTTAGAAGTATCATCTTTATCATCTGTACGGTCATAAATATTATGAACAGACAAAAAAACTCTTTCAATCAAAGGGATCAAAAAGGCTGCTGTCTTACCTGTCCCTGTTTGAGATAATCCATAAACATCTTTACCTTCTAAAATTAAAGGGATTATAGCTTCTTGAACAGGTGTACATTCTTTAAAGTCAGAAGATCGAATGCCACTTAAAACTTCTTCTGATAAACTCAACTCTTCAAACTTCATAATCTACCTCTGATTTTTAGATTGTGATTGTGTTTATATTTTAGAATTTTAAGAAAAAAAGACTATCTTTGTTTATAACTCTAAGATTTTTAATTGTCAAAAGATAAAATAATGTTTGTGTGTATACGGCTAACAAATGGTGTTGTGACATAAATAATATACAACAAAGAGTAAAATGAATAGTCATTTAATTTCTTTTGTATTAAAGTACACCTTAATATGAATGGAAAAATACCTATTGATTCAAGTTTACAAAAGCAGTTACTTATTGTAGCTCTTTACGGACGGGGACATTGGCTAGCCTCTGAATGCCAAAAAATGGGTTATGATGTAGCTCTATTAGATCTGACACATTTGATCAATGATTGGTCTGTAGAGGATCAAGAAGGGCCTTTTGGAGTATTTGCTTCTAAGCAACATACATCTTCTCAGATGGCTCGTTTGACGGATGAAGGCCCCTTGATTTTAAGTGATCGAGGATATGTGATTTGGTTAAAATCAGGGCCACTGGAACTAAAAGGCCCCTTAGGGGATTTTCAGCTTCAAAATGCTTGTATCTCTGACAAAGTGATTGAGTATTTGCGTTTTGCAGAAAGTTTATCTGCATCTGAAAGGTCAGGTTTTTTATCTCACATCAAGAAATTATCATTTGAAGAAAATTGGCTTGCTCATTTAGCTCATCAGATCAGTGCATCGACCTTAATGGAAAACACAAGAGGTCTTACCTTTGGTAAAGTCATTCCTTTGATGAACTCTTTTTATCATAGAAGCTTTCATAAGACTAGCCTTCACAAAACTGTTTTTCATAAAAAAGCATATCAAGAAGACTCTTCTTTGTTTTTGTCCGCAGTTAAAAAGAGGTTACATTTAGATGTAAATCAATCTTTTCTTGAGGTTCAATATCAAAAAAACAAACGCATTAAAGCTCAACAGGTCATTTGGATGTTGTCCTCTTGTGAAACAGAATTTTACTTTAAAGAGAGTGCTAGTGTGTTATTTCCAAAGGGGGTGATTACCCCCGAATGTTATTGGACAAGATATCGCATGCGTTTTGAGAAAGCTCTTGCTTTAGAATCTTTGCCGGGTCATTTTGTAATGATAGAAGATATTTATTTGCCTTGGATGCATGACAATTTAAGTTTTGTACAGAGACAAGCCTTAGATATTATAGATGTTTGGATTAGATTGCCTTATACACAAAGAGGAGAGAAGGATTATGTTCAACATTATGGTCAATGTGTGCAGAAGCAACTAGAGGAGAAAATTCCTGGTTGTGTTTTGAGTATTCAGGATTGGCCGAAGGATGTGCAAACAAATCCAGAAGTTCTAGGGCCAAGTGTATTTGGTGTGTATAACCTCAAGGAGAGACATAATTTAGAGAGGTCTAGTTTAAAAAACATGATTTTTGAAGGGCCAGAAATATGGACTTCTTTAAGTTGGAATGGTCAATTCAGATCATGTCAAAAAACTTTACAAAAGATGATCCATTGACTTTTAGCTTAAAAAAGCTCAAACTAGGGAAATATTAAAAACATAAATATATCTATACTTCAGATGAAAGACTCGTCTTGTTTAAACCTATAAAATTTATATTTTGGGGTATGAACTAAAGTCAGAAGGGATTGCAAGGATGCTCCTAAAACAAAATATGTTTCAAAAAATACTGATTTTAATTTTTGTATTTCACTTGATCATAAGTTGCACCACTCCTCCACTTGTACAAACTCCAGAGCAAACACCACAAAAAGCATCACCAGAAAGACCTCCTTTAAAGCCTCCAAAGATAGGTTTAGTTTTAGGCCCAGGAGGTCTAAGATCATTTGCTCATCTAGGAGTGATCAAAGAGTTAGAGCGTCATAAAATTCCTATCTCTGCTGTTGTAGGCATAGGATGGGGAGCTTTAATTGCTGGACTTTATGCTACTAAAGGTACATCACATCACGTAGAATGGCAACTTTCTAAACTGAAACAAGAGCATGTTAGTAATAAGAGTTTCTTCCAGCTACAAAAGAAAATGGCACAAGTGAGTCGAATGCAATCCTATCTAAAAGACATCTTTTCTCAAACTTCTCAAACAACTTTGCCTTTTGCCTGTCCTACAAAATCTTTACAAACAGAAAGACAATATCTTTTAAATAAAGGTCGGTTACAAAACCGACTGGAGAAATGCTTACCGATTCCACCAATATTTGCTCCTTATAGAGGATGGACTGCTTATTTTTTAGGATTTTCTACAATCCAAAAATGGATGACATCTCTAGGGATTAATATGATCATCTATGTTGATCTTTTAGCAAAATCTCGGATGGCTAGGTGGCCTCTAGCACAAAAACCGACTATTCAAATATTATGGAATCAAATAAGGTCATTGGGTATGATGGATGCTACTACTTTAAAATATAAGGTTTACATAGATATACCCCAAAAATATAAAGGGTTGTTAGATTTTGCATCTCGAAATCATTATGCCATAATAGGACAAAAAGCTGGCAGACAGCTTGCCCAAAAACTTGCTCAAGAATATGGATTTTAAGGAGATACTTTATGGATATATTCAAACAACGTAGGGAAAACCTCAAAACACTCTTAGGCGATGGAACTTTGATTTTAAGAGGCAAACATGAAGTGCCTCGCAACAATGATGTATTTTATCCATTTCGACAAGATAGCAATTTCTTTTACTTAACTGGATTTGATGAGCCAGATGCTGTGTTGATTTTTCAACCTCACAGAAAACCAGAGACCACATTATTTGTAAGACCTAAAAATGCAGAAAAAGAAATGTGGGATGGCTTCCTTTATGGGCCTGAAGGTGCTTGTAAGTCTTTTGGAATAGATGTTGCCTATAACCTTGATCAATTAGAAGAAAAACTTCCAACACTTTTAAAAGGCTTATCTTCTATCTACTATCGCTGGGGTGAAAATGAATCTTTTGATAGGATGTTAAAGAAAGTTTTTATTAATATTCAAAAAAAACAAGGTCGCTTAGGTAAGGGCTTTCCATCTTTATTAGACTATTGGGAAATCTTAGGAGAACAAAGGATTATCAAGACAGATCAAGAAATAACACACTTAAAAAAAGCTTGCGAAATTTCAGCAGATGCCCATATTCATGCCATGAGATTTATAGCTCCAGGGGTTTCAGAAAGACAAATTGAAGCTGTTTTAGAATACACAGTTAAAAAAGCAGAATCTCCTAGGTGGGGTTATCCTCCTATTGTGGCTTCTGGTCCTAATGCTTGTACTCTCCATTACCAGTCCAATGATCAAATTTGCCATGATGGAGATTTGCTTTTGATTGATGCAGGAGCAGAATGGAATTATTATACAGCTGATATCACTCGTACCTTCCCTGTCAATGGTCGATTTACAGATATACAAAAGGACTTTTATCAAAGCATTTTGGAAGTTCAAAAGGCTCTTATTGATAAAGCATGTCCAGGGATGACTTTTAAAGGGTTACAAGATGAAGCCATTAAAGGATTATCACAGGTTTTATTGCATTGGAAAATCTTAAGTGGTGATCAAGATGAGGTGATAGAAAAAAGACTTTATAAAAAATACTATCCCCACGGAGTAGGGCATTTTTTAGGAATGGATGTGCATGATATAGGACTTTATGAAAAAAATGGCAAGCCAAGACCTCTTCAAGCAGGGATGTGTCTCACCATAGAGCCAGGGCTTTATATTCCAAAGGCAGATCTATCAGCTCCTTTAGCTTTGAGAGGTCTAGGAATACGCATTGAAGATGATATTTTAATTTGTGAAAAAGGCTGTGAAGTGCTATCCTACAAAGCCCCTAAAGAAGTCTCTGATATTGAGGCTATTGCAGGTCAAAAGCCTTGATAGTATCAAATGATACTATCAAATGATACTATCAAATGATACTATCAAATGATACTATCAAATGATACTATCAAATGATACTATCAAATGATACAACAATATGATAGACTATCATTATGAAACCTCCTTTTAAAATAACACCTCTTATCAATAATTATGTTGCCCAAATCACAAAGCTTTTAGGTCAACTAGGAGCAGTAGATATGACGTTACCTGATCCTAAGCTCCGCAAGGGGAACCACATTCGCACAATCAAGTCTACATTAGCTATTGAAGGTAACACTTTAACAGAAAGTCAAATCACTGCTGTCTTAGAAGGCAAAAGGGTCTTAGGTACAAATAGAGAAATACGTGAAGTTCGAAATGCAATCACCCTTTATCAGTCTATGAAGCATCTCAAGTCCAACAATCATAAGGATTTCCTTAAAAGTCATAAAATACTTATGAAAGGACTCATTGGCAGTGCAGGCCGATATCGTGCAACCAATGTAGGTATTATAGCAGGAAAAAAACTTGTACACCTTGCTCCTAAGCCAATACGTGTACCCGAATTAATGGAAAAACTTTTTAATTGGATGAAGACTGAAAAAATACTTCACCCATTAATTTTAAGTAGCATTGTGCATTATGAAATAGAATTTATCCATCCTTTTGAAGATGGCAATGGGAGGATGGGACGCTTTTGGCAGGGGTTGATTTTAAAAGAATATGATCCCTTTTTCCAATACACTCCAGTTGAGAGTCTTATTGAGAGACATCAAAAATTATATTATAAATCTTTAAAAAAATCAGATAAGACTGGTGATTCAACCCCTTTTATAGATTTTATGTTGAACATGATTAAACTTTGCCTTGAAGAGATGGCTTTAGATTTTAGAGGAACAAAACAAACAAATAGAGATCGACTTGAAATGGCTAAGTCTTACTTTAAGAAAGCGACTTTTACACGTCAAGATTATATGACTGTATTTAAAAATATTTCTGCTGCGACTGCCAGTAGGGATCTTAAACAAGGATTAGCAGAAGGTTTTCTTAAGAAAAAAGGACGACAAAATCAAACAAGATATCAGTTTAAATAGCTAGCTTTCATTTACCTGTTTTAAAATACTAACAGCTTATTTTACAATAACCTTATATGATAAAGTTTAGACTATTTTTTTGTTTTTTGCTAATTTTTCCCAAACACATTCTCTACATTTAACATGGATGATTTTTGCCTCTCGCATTGGTTTAATTAAACTAGCAGGTACACTGTTAGCAACGACAATAAAAAGTTTATTTTGTGATGGAATCCCTTGGCATTGAATCCAGCTCCATGTATTTTCAAGTTGTTTGATGGCTTTAGATGTCACGTTGCTACTTTTAACTTCTATCAATAAATAGTTTCCATTCACCCACACAACATAATCGCATTTTTTACCTTTACATTGTATTTTAGAATCCTGTTTGTTTATTGCTTGATCAACATCTATTACAAAAACACGGCTTTTAATTTTTTGAAATCCTGTAAGATTCATCTGACACCCACTTCTTGAAATACTTCGAGGTGGCTCAGATTTAATATCAAATTTTTCTAACAAGTTTTGAACTTGCTGTTCGTGTGGAATTTTTTGTGTTTGAGGCATTTCTTAATCTCTCATTTCTTCATCGGACATACTTGTCATTTGATCATAAAGCTCTGTACTAACTACATCATGGTTATCGATGACATAACCACTTTCTTTATCAAAAGGGATTGGCTCAATCACAATATTATCTTTATTATTATGTTGTGATTTAAAATTATAAATAGCTACATCATCTTCTGATAAATGAAACTCACCATGTTTTCTGCCCATAATTTCTTTTCTTCTTTCTTCTGGTATAGATTGAGCTCTACGATAGTTATTGATTTGTTCTATTAAGAAAAAGTTATGAGTTGTTAAGATGACATAGATGCCATTTTTTACCAAAGCGACTAAAATATCAGCAATATCCTTTTGGGCCCTTGGATGCAAATGAGCTTCTGGCTCCTCGATGATTAAAGTATCACCTGGCCGTATGTCATGATATTTTAAAAATAATAAAATAGGAGCTAATTCTGTCACCATAGAAGATGCCCTTTGCATAGGAATTTCTAATCCATTTTTGTAATAGTAAAAATCAGGATAACCGAAAGGATTGGATTTCACATCAATTTGGCCTTTTAAAATATCATTTTCAAAATCCTTTATCATTGCTTTAATAGGTTGCTCTTCACAAGCCTGCTTAGGGTTTATACGAACCAATTTATTTAAAAAGTCAGCATTACCTCCACTTAATGCAGGAACGTTTGTGTTTTCAATACCTATCACTCTGGCAGATTGATCAATCATCATAGAGACGATTGTTTTATGGCTTTGCATAATCCCTGTACGTGCTGCTGGAAAATAATAAGGATTAGAATTAGAAACATTAAGATATTTCCAATCTAAATAACGATAAATTTCTGTTAAAATATCTCTTTGAATATCAAATCTTTCTAAGAGTTGCGTAATACGATGATCTTTTATATTTTTATTGTTTTTTTTAAAAAGTCTTTGTTTTATGAAGAATTTTATTTCATGTAATAACCTCGATTGATCTGTAAAAATATTATCACAAACTTCTTGAGTAATAGATTCTAAAGACTCTTTAGATATACTCTCAAGCTTTTTATTTGGTCTTAAAAAAAGCAAGGGTTGAGATGTCCTGTTACCTAAAATGACCTCTAAGTCCTGGGATTGAGTAGAAGGAGCTTTGATCAGTTCATCTAATGGGGCTATGCAACGATTTATTTGCTTTTCCCATTTGGAAAGATAATCATTAAAGCATTTGTTAATAAAAATTTGAACTTGCTTATGATCAATGCATTTTTTTAATACTTTCAGAAATTCTTTTGCATCCATAAATACATCTTCTTTTTCTGATTCTAGCATTTTTTTTAATTTATCCACTTTGATAAGATTTTTGAGATCATTGTCTTGTATAAAAAGATGAAAGGAGTCTTGATAATAAAAGAAATCTCGATGAGAGAATTGTCTTGTTAATGATGTTTTAAGCAGTGTATACATCAATAAAGCCATATAGGATTTGCCTGTATTGCTAGGGCCTACAAAAATAGTTAAAGGTTTCATACACACCTTACCTTTTGTGATGGGGCCAAAGTGAGAAACTTCGAGTTGTATATTAATTTTTTTTGTTGCTTTTTTAGTTGTCATAGTGATCTCCTATTTTATTCACATATTATAGTATCATATCTTCAGCAAGATGGATATTATAAAAACATAGTTCAAGGTTATGATTGTCCTTCTGGCATCCGGGATCTGGGATCCCGGCATCCGGGATCCGGCATCCGGGATCCGGCAGTCAGGCATCAGAAAGAAGTCTTTTTCCTTAACATGTGGTCAAGAGACGAAGAGATCCTTCTTACTAAAAGTAAACGGACTTTTGAGACATTGCTCTTTTTAGACAGCGTAAGCTGTCAGAGCAAACGTCAGAAGGAAATCTTTTTCCTTAACATTGTGTTAAGAAATGAGGACATCCTCCTTCCTAAAATTGAACAGGCTTTTGAGACAGTTAGCCTTTGATCGACGGCGAGAGCCGTCGGGCTAACTGTCCAAAAGTAGCCAGAGGCTAGTTCAATTTTAGGGAAACAGAGGTTGGTTTACTTTTAGTGAAACAACTCCTTAACATGGTGTTAAAAAACGAAGATATCCTCCCTACTAAAAGTAAACGGATTTTTGAGGCAATCAGCCTTTGATCGACGGCGTGAGCCGTCGGGCTGATTGTCCAAAAGTAGCCAGAGGTCAGTTCACTTTGAGTGAAACAATCCGGGATCCGGGATCTGGAATCCGGCAGTCAGGCAACCCGGCATCAAAATGAACTTTTTCCTTAACATGTGGTCAAGAGACGAAGAGATCCTTCTTACTAAAAGTAAACGGACTTTTGAGACATTGCTCTTTTTAGACAGCGTAAGCTGTCAGAGCAAACGTCAGAAGGAAATCTTTTTCCTTAACATTGTGTTAAGAAATGAGGACATCCTCCTTCCTAAAATTGAACAGGCTTTTGAGACAGTTAGCCTTTGATCGACGGCGAGAGCCGTCGGGCTAACTGTCCAAAAGTAGCCAGAGGCTAGTTCAATTTTAGGGAAACAGAGGTTGGTTTACTTTTAGTGAAACAACTCCTTAACATGGTGTTAAGAGAAAAAAGGATCCTCTCTACTCAAAGTGGTCAGGCTTTCTAGGCGATGACCATTTTACCGATGGCGAAAGCCATCGTGGTCATCGCCAGAAAGTGACCAGAGGTCAGACCACTTTTAGTGCAAAAGACGGCTGGTTTACTTTTAGGGAAAAATATAATATAACCCACTTATGATTAAAAAATATCTTTTATGCTTATTTTTTACTATTTTGTTTGCCAGTGCTTCTTTATGGGCTTGTGCTGAAAGCCTTATGATGGACAAACAACAACTTGACGAGAGAACTTTAAGAGAGCTTGCCTCTAGCTCTCGATATATGTTATCTCGAGCTTCATTAATAGCTTATGTTTCTGGGTCTCAAACAGTGAATACAAAACACATTCTTCTGGCAGCTTTGACAAGAGTGGAGTCTTCAGACGAAAAACTCAATTACTTGAATGATACAGATATTATAGATGAAACTCCTACTTTTAATGCTTTAGGTCTTATTTTGAAAGAACTAAAAATTTTAAGAGAAGTTCAAGAATTTCTTTTAAGTCAGTTAGATATTCAAGTCCGTGACTCCCTCTCATTTGAATTGAATTATAATGATCTGCTCATCCTTCATTTAGAGGATATATCTTCTGTACCTAACCTTATGTATGATGAAAGTGCAATTGCATTCTTTGAAAGAGCTGTTCAAGAGAAAGAGGAAGAGATTAGATATATGCGGAATAATTCAGGTAATAAAACTTTTTTTATCCCTACATTTCCAGAGCATTTCTTTTTAGCAGCTTTTAGTGTGGATACTGGTATGAGCCATTTTTTATCAGAGCTTTTAAATAAGCCTCCCATAAAAATAAAAGAAGATTTGTTTCATAAGATTGAACAAGCCAGACAAACTTTATTAAGCATATCAAAGAGAAGCTATTACCTTCAATCCCAAGAAGAAAAAGAAATAATTACTCTTAAACTAGAAACTCTCTTTGCAGATCATCCGGAAGGTTTAACTTTCAAGCAGATCAAGGCTAAAATACCAGAGTTTGCTAACATTTCAGATGAAACAATTCGCAACAGACTAAAGGAAAATGGGTATGAAACTCAAGGACGCGGTCGGGGGGCTTTATGGAATCAGCAAGGCCATCAAACAAAAAAAGATGAAGAAAAGACAATAATTACTCGCAAGTTAGAATCTCTCTTTGCAGATCATCCGGGAGGTTTAACTTTCAAGCAGATCAAGGCTAAAATACCAGAGTTTGCTAACATTTCAAATCTGACAATTTACAAAAGACTAAAGGAAAATGGGTATGAAGCTCAAGGACTCGGTCCGGGTGCTTTATGGAATCATCAGCAAGGCTATCAAACAAAAAAAGATAAAGATAAAGATAAAGAAAAGACAATAATTAGTCACAAGCTAGAAGCTCTCTTTGCAGATCATCCGGGAGGTTTAACTTTCAAGCAGATCAAGGCTAAAATACCAGAGTTTGATAATATTTCAGATGGGATAATTCGCAGAAGACTAAGGGAAAATGGATATGAAGCTCAAGGACGCGGTCCGGGTGCTTTATGGAATCATCAGCAAGGCCATCAAACAAGACAAGATGAAGAAAAGGCAAGACTTCGTCGCAAGCTAGAAGCTCTCTTTGCAGATCATCCAGTAGGTTTAACTTTCAAGCAGATAAAGGACGCTGGAATAACAGAGTTTGCTAACATTTCAAATGAAACAATTCACAGAAGACTAAGGGAAAATGGATATGAAGCTCAAGGACGCGGTCCGGGTGCTTTATGGAATCATCAGCAAGGCCATCAAACAAGACAAGATGAAGAAAAGGCAAGACTTCGTCGCAAGCTAGAAGCTCTCTTTGCAGATCATCCAGTAGGTTTAACTTTCAAGCAGATAAAGGACGCTGGAATAACAGAGTTTGCTAACATTTCAAATGAAACAATTCACAGAAGACTAAGGGAAAATGGATATGAAGCTCAAGGACGCGGTCCGGGTGCTTTATGGAATCATCAGCAAGGCCATCAAAAAAAAGATAAAGATAAAGAAAAGGCAATAATTAGTCACAAGCTAGAAGCTCTCTTTGCAGATCATCCAGTAGGTTTAACTTTCAAGCAGATAAAGGACGCTGGAATAACAGAGTTTGCTAACATTTCAGATGAAACAATTCGCAACAGACTAAAGGAAAATGGGTATGAAGCTCAAGGACTCGGTCCGGGTGCTTTATGGAATCATCAGCAAGGCCATCAAAAAAAAGATAAAGATAAAGAAAAGGCAATAATTAGTCACAAGCTAGAAGCTCTCTTTGCAAATCATCCGGGAGGTTTAACTTTCAAGCAGATCAAGGCTGAAATACCAGAGTTTGCTAACATGTCAAATCCGACAATTAACAGAAGACTAAAGGAAAATGGGTATGAAGCTCAAGGACGCGGTCCGGGTGCTTTATGGAATCATCAGCAAGGCTATCAAACAAAAAAAGATGAAGAAAAGACAATAATTACTCGCAAGCTAGAAGCTCTCTTTGCAGATCATCCAGGAGGTTTAACTTTCAAGCAGATCAAGGACGCTGGAATAACAGAGTTTGCTAACATTTCAGATAGGACAATTAACAGAAGACTAAGGGAAAATGGATATGAAGCTCAAGGACGCGGTCCGGGTGCTTTATGGAAAAAAAAGAAATGAACATCTTGTTTCCCCGGGATCTGGGATCCGGCATCTAAATGAACTTTTTCCTTAACATGTGGTCAAGAGACGAAGAGATCCTTCTTACTAAAAGTAAACGGACTTTTGAGACATTGCTCTTTTTAGACAGCGTAAGCTGTCAGAGCAAACGTCAGAAGGAAATCTTTTTCCTTAACATTGTGTTAAGAAATGAGGACATCCTCCTTCCTAAAATTGAACAGGCTTTTGAGACAGTTAGCCTTTGATCGACGGCGAGAGCCGTCGGGCTAACTGTCCAAAAGTAGCCAGAGGCTAGTTCAATTTTAGGGAAACAGAGGCTGGTTTACTTTTAGTGAAACAACTCCTTAACATGGTGTTAAAAAAGGAAGAGATCCTCCCTACTAAAAGTGGTCAGGCTTTCTAGGCAATGACCATTTTGCCAATGGCGAAAGCCATTGCGGTCATTGCCAGAAAGTAGCCAGAGGCTAGTTCAATTTTAGGGAAACAGAGGCTGGTTTACTTTTAGTGAAACAAAGGTGTGGCTCATTTTGAGTGAAATAGAGGCTAGTTTACTTTTAGTGAAACAGTTCAAGCGATATTGGATCTAGAGTTTATTAGCTGTATGGAATTAGCAAAACAAGCTGATAAATTAGGAGCTTATTTATACAAACTGTGTAAAAATACTTAAATTCAAATTTGATCTTTTCCGGGATCTGGGATCCGGGATCCGGCAGACAGGGATCAGAAAGAAATCTTTTTCCTTAACATGGTGTTAAGAGAAAAAAGGATCCTCTCTACTCAAAGTGAACAGGCTTTTGAGGCAATGACCATTTTGCCAATGGCGAAAGCCATTGCGGTCATTGTCCAAAAGTGACCAGAGGTCAGTTCACTTTGAGTGAAACAACTCAGCCTTTGATCGACGGCGAGAGCCGTCGGGCTAACTGTCCAAAAGTAGCCAGAGGCTAGTTCAATTTTAGGGAAACAGAGGCTGGTTTATTTTTAGTGAGACAAACGCGGTCATTGCCCAAAAACATGCCAGAGGCATGATGCATTTTGAGTGAAATGGACTAATTGCTAGTCCACATTGACCTTCTATTCTCATCTACTTCAAAATAAAATGTATGAATCATAAAGTGCATTTAAATTTACTTTTAATATACTTTTTGTTTGGCGTTTCTTTTCAAAGCTTCGCATCTGTGCCTCATGAAACAAATTTAGCTTCTATTGCTTTTGATCAAAAATTGACAGTCAAAACAAGGTGGCGAGCTTTAATGGCTTTAGCTATTACTCAAGAAGAAAAGTCACTCCTTCACTTAGAAAATGCTCTTAAGAGCAAAGATTGGTTTATGAGAAATGCTGGTTTGATCGCAATGGGTCAAATTGCACCTGCAAGGGCTTTGCAAAGGGCTAGACAGTTAATTCTTGATCCTGCTCTTGTTGTCAGAACAAGTGCTGTGATGATTTTTCAACAAAGGGGTACAAGTCACGATGTAGATTTTTTATGGAATCAACTTAACAATAGAATCAACTTTAAAAGAAAACAAAGTTTATGGATACGTCATCATATTGTCACTGCTATAGGTATTTTAGGTTCTCCTTTAGATATCCCTCGTTTGATTGCTCTTTTAGATGATCAAGATATTCGAGTACGTAAGGCATCTGTTCGAGCATTAGAAATATTAACAGAGTACCAACCATATCAACAAAATAACATTAACAACCTCACACTTAAAATCAATCATTGGAAGAACTATGCACTCTCATCTCCTTAAAATAAGTACAACAAACAGTAGAGGTTTAGCTCTTTTTAGGATCTAGTGCATCTCTCATACCATCACCAAAAAGATTAAACCCTAAAACCAACAGTACAATTGCTAGACCAGGAAAGATACTCATATAAGGAGCCTCTAACAAAACACCTCGCCCAGCATTAAGCAAAGCTCCCCAAGTAGGGGTTGTGGGGGGAGTGCCTAAACCTAAAAAACTTAAAGAAGATTCAGAGATGATAGTACCAGCCATAGAAAAGCTAGATTGTACAACCAGAGGACCTGTGAGATTGGGTAAAATATGACATATAATTTGCCTTAAAGGGCTAGCTCCCATAGCTTGAGATGCTATCACATAATCCATAGTTTTAAGATGTAAAAATTCCCCTCGAATAAGCCGTGCATAGCCAGCCCAACCTGTTAAACTCATAGCCAAGATCAAATTAAAAAGTGAGGGTCCTAAGACAGCCACTAGGGCAATGGCCAATAGAAAGCCAGGAAAAGCACAAAACATATCGATAATTCGCATACAGATTTGATCAGTAAGTCCTCCTAAAAAACCTGCCAGACAGCCCACAATCAGACCTATGACAAGGCAAATCCCTACGACAAGAATAGCAACCAAAAGACTCACTCTAGAACCATAAAGCACTTGAGTAAAAATATCACTGCCATTTTGATCAAGTCCAAAAGGATGTTCAAGGGACGGAGGTTGAAATTGGTTTTGTAAAGACATTTCAGTTGGAGAATAGGGTGTGAGAAGAGGTGCAAAGATAGCTATAAAAATCATAAAAACAATAATACTGCCACCCACATAAATTAATGTTGATTTTGATGATCTCAACATAAAGTCTTTCCTTATCCTTGTAAATTATCCAACTTATGGACAATGTGCAAGGATGTTATTATTTTTTAAATAGACTTTAAATAGACAGGGTATCGTATTTTTTAAGTAGAATGTCATGGTAAAAATAAAGAAGAATATCTTGATAAGTCCATTCTTTTTCAACCTCTTCAGGTTTAATGGCATCTTCTGAAGGTATGTTATTGGATAGGGCAGTATTCCATCCATTTCTTGCCAATTCATACATAGCAATTTGTGAAAGACCACGACCATGCCCTCCAATAAATCTTCCAGAAGAAGTGTAATATCTACTACAAGTGACATAGTCTGGTATATTTCTTTCTCCTAGAATATCATTATGACCATTACCTGAATTGGTTTTTTCTGGAACACAGGCATGATATTCTGTTGTGCCTAATCTGTTGTCTCTGTCAGCAATCACAAGACCGGCTGAAGTGGTCACAGCATTATCAGTTTTTTCGTGTTCTGTTGTACAGCCCTTATAACTTTGAAACCATGTTGTCGGGTCTAAATCCCATCCATAAGCACGTGATCTTCTATCTTCTAATATTTTTTGGAGAGAGTAAGTACGAGCTGCAATAGCTTGTGCAACTAAAGCATCTCTATTGGCCATACTGATAATACTCTCACTTGGAACAACAGACAACAAATAGGCTTCTAGTGGTAGTTCATTGATTAAGCTCCATTCAAGGGGATGATTATTCATAACAGCCCATTGAGCATGCTTGCTTCTACCATTACGCTCTGATGATGTTTGTTTTCTTCTTGTGACACCAATATGAAATATTCCTCTGTATTTCCCACGAACAGGCTTTTTATTTTTATATTCCAATGCGACTGTTCGACCGTTTGCATTTCTTATTCTTTTAAAGGTTACACCTGTCCAGTTGACTTCTGTAGCATAAACACAAGATTGACGTTGACCTGAAGGTGTAATCTTTATCTTATAAAGTTTGCCTGTGCTATTGTAGTCAATAAGATTGGCAAGAGGATATTCCTCCCAAGAATTACTATTTCTGACCCTGTAACGGACCTTATTCCCAGGACAACCTAAGTTTTCAGGGCAAGCAATGTCTATCATAAGCTCTTTCACACTTCTAGCTAAGACACTGGTTATATCATTAGGTGATTCTGGATTGTAAATTTCTAAAGTGGCTCCTTCTGTACGGAAAACCATTTGAACTTGTAAATCAATATCTCCATAAAGGTTTGAAGTGAAGGGATAAACAGGGTCTAACGGATAAGCAATGGGATAAAGTTTAATATCTACTTTTTGATAGGTTTGCAGATCATTTGTTTTAAGAGCATCTAAAGTTCTTCTTAAGAGAGCTTCTTGCACTATTAATGCATCTCTTTGATCCTCTAATTCTGCTCGAGTGCGAACAGGTTGAGTTGTTGATTGTTCTTGTTGTTGTATCCTTTGCCTGGCTCTTCTACGATCTGCATTTTGATTTCTACTTGCTTGAGCATTTTCTTCGGCTGTTCTTAACTGTCTTTCAGCTACATTTTTTGCCTCTTGAGCTTCTTGAAGTCTTCTTGTTATTTCTTGGCGATCTCTTTGACTGGCTCTTTGACTATTTTGAACTATATCATTAGCTTTTTGAGCTTCTGCTAATGCTGTCTCTGCTTCTTGGAGCCTTTCTCTGGCTGTATACTCTGCTCTTGACTGTTCATCTCTAGCTGCACGTCTGTCTCTTTCAGCTGCGTCATTAGCCCTTTGAGCTGCATTTTTTGCATCTTCAGCCTCTCGAAGTCTTTGTGTTGCTTCACGGCGATCTCTTTGAGTGGCTCTTTGATTACTTTGAGTTGCATCATTAGCTCTTTGAGCTTCTTCTAATGCTGTCTCTGTTGCTTGAAGTTTTTCTCTAGTTGCACGCCTTGCTCTTGCTAGCAAATTTCTGGCTACTTCTCTATCTCTTTCTGTTGCTTGTTCATCTCTTTCTGTTTGACCTGTGGCCTGATTACGTTCTCTTCTCTCTGCTCTATCATTACTTTCTATCCTTAATATCTGCTCTCGAAAAGTAGAATCAAAATCATATAAATTATGCTGATCTATGATCCCTCGATTGCTGTGTCTGCGTCTTTCTCTTTCTTCAAAGGAGAATCGACTCCACTGGCTAAAGGCATTGTTTAATTCTATTTTTTGCCGAGTTTCACTATCGTCACGTTCTAGACCCTTTATGATTTGTCTTAAATTCGAATCTAATTGTGCCCAACTGTATTGCTCTCTTATATCTTGACCATTCGCCCTTTTGTTTTTTCTCTCTTCGTAAGAAAGCTGAACCCATTCTTCGAAGTTTTTATTCATTTCTATATCACGTCGTTGATTGCTATCATCTCTCTCTATTCTGTTGATTATGTCACGGAAAGAAGCAGATATTTCATCTAATTTATATTTATCTACTATAGAATTCTGACTGGATCGTTTTTGTTCTCTTTCTTCAAAAGAAAGATCAGTCCACTCCTGAAGGTCGCTAGCAAGCTGTTGCTCATTTTCTTTTTGTAACCTGATCTGGTGAGCTAATTGTGCATATCTTTCTCTGTCTACACTTTCAGCTTGCCTCTGTCTAAGGATTTCTTGGTCTTTAATATATCTTTCTCTTGCAACTTCTGCTTGGAGTTCTATTCTTTCATTGATCTTGTTTTGTCTATGGTTATGTAAAAGGTTTGTATAATAATTTATCTGAGTGGGTAAAAATCCATTACCACCTTCTTCTTCATAGTAGTCTTCATCATCATAATATTCTTCTTCATCAATATTTTCTTCTTCCTCGTCACCTTCTCCAAACCATGAACCAATAACATCCATAATTTGCTCCCCCCATGTGGGAGAAGTATTAGATGTGTCTCCAGAAGGATTTGTATTGCTATCTTCTTCTTGTCTTATTTCTGCTTCAACTTGTCTACGTTGCTCTTGAACTTGTTGTAATTCTGCTTCTACTTCTTGTCGGGTTTGTTGGGGATTTTGTAATCTTCCCTGATGGGTAGGGTCTAAGGCACCATGTTGCATACTTCCATCAAAACCACCTGGACCACAAGCAATCACTAAAGTACAAATCACTATCATATTCAATGCATAAATAGAACTTTTAAAAGTCATTTCCATTCTCCTTTTGCCTCTTTAACTAAATCCACTTTCAAATTTATTTCATCTCTAAAAGATAAATTGCAAAATTTAGACCAAAGGACATAATGACAATTTTCTAAATAAATACAAATACTTCACAGGTATTCTCTCTTAAGGCACCTTGATTTGAAGTGATAAATAAAGTAAAAAAAGACATTTTTTGTCATTGAAATGCCGAAAAAATAACATAGAGAGAGTATCACGCAACATATTATTATAAAAGGTCCTACCATGCTAAAAAGGCTAAAAAAGCTATTAAAAAGAAGGTTCTTTCAAGGTATTATTTTAATTTTGCTTTTAGCAAGTTGTGCTTTATTTTATCTTTTGAGGCCAGTTACAGAAAAGGCCATCAGTATGTCTCAAATACTTTATGAACCTGAAAACCAAGAAGCAAATGCTATTCTTTTTTATGCTGAGGAGGATACTGTTTTTGTTAGGCTTTGTACTCAAAGAATCATAAACGCTATGGAAGACTGTCCCAGCAATGATTTTGAAATCATTTTGTCTCTTGAAAGCTTTAAAGACAAACTAAAAGCAGGGTTAAAGATTTTAAGGTTTGCAGATGTTCAAGAAGAATTCCATAGAAAAATACATGCTTATGGAGAAAATCACAGAGATGTCCTTAACATTGGAAGAGATTATGATCGTCACCTTCAAGAAAAAGTAGATTTTGTAGAACAGTACGGTGATGAATCTGTTATGAACCGACGACAAAGAGAAAGATTTCATCTCTTAAAAGAGAGTCTGACTTCTTTAGAAAAAGAACTAACGGATTGGTCTGAATATGATCTTATTGTAGATGAGATCAATCATTTGATAGAAAATTTAATTGATCAGCTTTTTATTCGATCCTTTAGAAAAGTAGCCCATCGAAATCATCAAGGTCAAGAAAGCTACATGTTTGACTTATTGAGAGGATTTCTTACACAAATAAAGCATGATGTTGTGTTTGATAGTGAATTTGTAACTATTCCAAGAGGGTCGTTTCAATATGTGAAAGGTGGGCGTATCACCACAATAACTGAAGATTTCCAAGTGATGGCTCATGAAGTAACGCAAAGACAATATGCTCAAGTGATGCAAAATAATCCTTCTTTTTTCTCTCAAGAGAGATATTGTCCAAATAGTTATACAGTTGAAAATAGTATCCCTATGTGTCCTCACAATCCTGTAGAAAATATATCTGTGCAGAACATTCGAGATTTTCTTTCAAAAGTAAATGCCAATAAACCACCTTGCAATGTAGAAAGTTTAATGAACGGCCCCCCTTGCTATCGCCTATTAAAACCCAGTGAATGGGGTTTATCTGTAAGAAGGTTCCATCTAGCCAAAACGTATGATTATTTATTTCCACCTCAAAACATATTGGAACGTTCCATTAATCCAATACGTTTTACCCAACAACAAAAAGTATTAAATGAAATGGAATGGTGGAAAAGCAACTCAGAAGGACACACTCAACCCGTGACTTCTTTATCCAGAAATATGTTTCATCTCTATAATATGTTAGGCAATGTAGGAGAAGTGACCTTTTATAAGGCAAAAGAACGTAGAGAGAATATAGAGGATATTCAGATATTAGGTTGTCATTTTGATTGTAATTTTAATGAATTGGTATATTTACTTCATGATAAGGATAGATATAGGTCTTTGTTTTCAGGTCATTCTATAAATAATATATTACCAAGTAAGTACGTAGGATTCCGCCTTGCAAAAGGAAGACTATTTAGTGCCAGGACCCATGAACCTCCCAAAGACCCCCTTGAATTATGATTGAAAATACTTGATGACCAGTTTGCCGGACTCCTGAGCTGAATAGTTGAAAATAGAGTTAAGAGGTTTGAGTAATTTATGTGTGTAATAAGATTTTGTGCCTCTACAATGTGTGTCTTTGTGGAGGTTTTAGAAAATTTATTTAAATGAGATTGTATTATGTATTTTTTATCTGTATTTTGTTTTTTATTGACACTGACTTGTGCGAGTGCGACACAAGTTCATGCACAAAATAAAGCTATTGAAGAACCATCGCCAGCTCCAAGCCTGTCACCTTCTGTTTCTGTCAATAAAAAACAAGTTGCCATTAAAAAGAAGATAGACCGCCTACATAAATTGCTTGAAAAAGATACAGATCATCTTCAAGTACATTTTTTGATTGGCAAATATTATTATGCACTGAAAGATTTAGATCAGGCCCTCTTCCATCTTCAAAAAACCAATGCCAATGCATCTATTTCTAAAAATCACACTGTGGAATCACTTCTATTACAAGCACAAATTCTTGCTCAAAAAGAAAACTATGAAGAACAAATACGCATTTTAGGTATTTTACTAACTCTTTTGCCCAACCATGTAAAAACTTATATGGACATAGGGCATGCTTACCAAAAGCTTGAGAAACCAAAAGAAGCTATTCAACATTATAGAATGGCTCTAGAAAAAAACAAAAAATACAAAAATGCTTATAAAGGGTTATGGCAAATCCTTGAAGCTCAAAAGCATTTTGCTGATATGGCTATTATCCTGGAAGATTTTTTAAAGTTATTTCCAAAAGATCAAGAAGGCCATGCTAAACTTTGCCAGCTCAATATGAGGTTAGGTTTTTTAGATGAATCCATTGTAGCTTGTCGTCGAGCTATTGATATAGATGATCTCAATCCAAACAATCATGTTTATTTAGGATTAGCACATAAGCGTAATGAAAAGAAAGATCAGTATAAAAAAATTATTCTTATGGCAGGTCGTCAATTTAAAAAGTCTCCTTTAGCACAATATGAAGCAGGACTCTTATCAGAAGAGAGTCATCTTTGGGAAGTTGCTTTAGGCTTTTATACCCATTGCCATCAAGCTAATGAAAAAGCTATAACTTGCTTGAATAAAAAGGCTGATATGGAAGTGAAACTAGGTCAATATGAACAAGCAAGTCAGTCTCTTTTAACAGCTTGTCGTTTGAATAAATTTACAGCTTATCATAAAATTAGAGATGTCATGGGGCAGGTGAGAGTTCAAAAGAAAATAAAATGGTATCATCATTTTAAAAAAATGACCCAACAATGTCATATTGTAGGAGGACATATTTTAAAGGATCCATCAGAAGATCCAATTGTGGCTTTATCTGTAGAATACAAACCACCAGAAGAAGATCCTACGCAAAACACATCTTCTAAAAAGTCAACATCCTCTAAAAAGAAACCTATTGACAAAAAGAAAGCTTCATCTAATAATTCATCTAAGTAAATCTGAGTAAATCTGAGTAAATCTGAGTAAAAAGAACAAAGCAAAATGGGATATTTAAGATGCAGCTCCTTCCTAAAAGTCCATGTCTTTTGGTGTATGAAACAAAACATATCTCGCAAGGATATTTATCCGTCAATACCTTGTTAGAGAACTTTGATATTCATATTTTAGAAGCCAGCCCTATTGCCCCTGGACGACTGATGGTTCTAGCTAATCCTATAGCTGAAGATTTAAGAAAAGCTTTTACGATGATTCGAACGCAATATAGAAAGCATCTGGTGGATATAGCTATGATGGAACAAATGCAAAAAGAAACCCTTTTAGCTTTTTATGCTCTCAATCAAACGCCACTTCAAGATATGTTATTAGTGATAGAAACGCCTTCTGTGGCATCTGCTTTAAATATTGTCAATGGTTTGAAAGTTCAAAATTTAATTGCTCCTATTGAAGTGAGGTCTTCCCGTAGTTTAGCAGGTAAGTCCTTAGTGTATGCTACTTTGACAAAATCTTGCCAATCAGAAGTCGAAACATTTTTAGCCCTGCAAAAACCCATACATGATTTTGATTTTGCATTGATTTCTTCTAATCATGCTTATTGGCGTACCTTCTTCTAATCTCACTCAAAATGCATCATGCCTCTGGTGTGTTTTTGGGCAATCAGCCCGACGGCTACCGCCGTCGATCAAAGGCTGATTGCCTCAAAAATCCGCTCATTTTGAGTAGGGAGGATCTCCTCGTTTTTTAACACCATGTTAAGGAAAAAGTTCCTTCATCACCAATGGCAACCTAGAAAGCTTGACCACTTTTAGTAGGGAGGATACCCTCATTTCTTAACACGATGTTAAGGAAACAAGATGTTTACTTCACGTTGGTAAAATGGTCATCGCCTAGAAAGCTTGACCACTTTTAGTAGAAAGGATCCTTTCCTCTTTTAACATGATGTTAAGGAAACAAGGTATTTGTTTTTATGGATTTCTTTGAAAAGGTAAGGAATTTAGGTTTGGAAATTAGAATTTCAGTGATTTCAATAAGTTAATATTGTGACTTTTGTATAAAAGTTACAGTATTAAGTGTTTGTAATTGTTAGACTTTTTTAGGTCGACTTTAGAAATTTCTAATTTTTCGTCTAACACAATTCTTATCGTTTATTATGACATAAAACTTTATATTTTTGTTAAAAAAAATCAAAAAAAGTTACATTTTGTATCAAAAAGAATCACTTTTTTTAATTTTTGTATCATCTTGAAACACTTTACTAATCTTAAAGACATAAGATCAGTGAAATAAGTAGCGATTTTTAATTCGTGTTTGATAACTTTTGATTTGTTTGACTTTTCAAAACAATTTTCTTGCAAAAAACTGTCTGTTTTTTACTCTTTCAAATTGTGACTTTTATACAAAAGTTACAGTGCTAAGTCCTTGAAATCACTAAGGGCATTTTTTTGTACTCTCTAAAAGTATAGAGACAGATCAATGAGGTTAGGTGGTTTCAGTTGCTTTCACTAAAAGTGGTCTAGCCTCTGTTTCACTCAAAGTGAACTGGCCTCTGGCCACTTTTGGACAATGACCGCAACGGCTTTCGCCGTTGACAAAATGGTCATTGTCTCAAAAGCCTGTTCACTTTGAGTAGGGAGGATCCCTTCGTCCCTTAACTCCATGTTAAGGAAAATGTCCTTCTAATGGCAGTTAGCCCGATGGCTATCGCCATCGATCAAAGGCTAACTGCCTCAAAAGCTTGTTCAATTTTAGGAAGGAGGACCTCCTCGTCTCTTGACCACATGTTAAGGAAACAAGATTTCCTTCTGATGTTTGCTCTGACAGCTTACGCTGTCTAAAAAGAGCAATGCCGCAAAAAACTGCTCATTTTGAGTAGGGAGGATCTCCTCATTTTTTAACATAATGTTAGGGAAACAAGATGTTTAGCCTGACGGCTACCGCCGTCGGTAAAATGGTCATCGCCTAGAAAGCTTGACCACTTTTAGTAGGGAGGATACCCTCATTTCTTAACACAATGTTAAGGAAACAAAATGCCTTTTCTGCCTGATGCCCTCAAAAGTCCGTTTATTTTTAGTAGGAAGAATCCTCTTGTCTCTTTACCACATGTTAAGGAAACAAGATGTTTATTTCACGTCGATAAAATGGTCATCGCCTCATTTGATTTTCACTAAAAGCAAACCAGCCTCTGGCTGCTTTTGGACATTGCTCTGACAGCTATCGCTGTCTAAAAAGAGCAATGTCTCAAAAGTCCGTTTACTTTTAGTAAGGAAGGATCTCTTCGTCTTTTAACATGATGTTAAGGAAAAAATTCCTTCATCACCGATGGCAACCTAGTGTTGTTACATGGCAAGCTTCAGAGAAGCTTGCTGTCTGACCACTTTTAGTAGGAAGGATTCTTTCCTCTTTTAACACCATGTTAAGGAAAATATCCTTCTAATAACAGTTAGTCCGACGGCTCACGCCGTCGATAAAATGGTCATCGCCTCAAAAGTCCGTTTACTTTTAGTAGGAAGGATCTCTTCGTCTCTTGACCACATGTTAAGGAAAAAGTTCCTTCTTGCACCTTGGGTGTTGCCTGCAAAGGCTTTCGCCTTTGACAAAATAGGCAACATCTAAAAAACTGCTCATTTTGAGTAGGGAGGATCCTTTCCTCTTTTGACACGATGTTAAGGAAAAAGTTCCTTTTTACACCTTTTTCCTGCAACGGCTTTCGCCATTGGCAAAATGGTCATTGCCTCAAAAATCTATGCATTTTGAGTGAAAAAAATGCAATAATGTTTAGCCTAAGTTATTTAGTTTTTTCTGTATTTCTCGTATTTTGTTCTCTGTGGACTCTGTGATTTTTGCAATAGTCGAAATATCCATATTATTTTTAAGCATTTTTAAAATGATACTTTGTTCCTTTTCTTGCAGGCCTTCCTGTCGCCCTTCCTGTCGCCCTTCTTGTCGCCCTTCTTGCAGGCCTTTTTGTCGGGCATGATTTTGAATAATCTCACTAAATTTTAACATAACATCTCCTTTCCTTTGTTTTATTTCTTCCCCTACTTCTTCCATTGTTTTGATTAAAAGCTTCTCTGCCATGTTTCCATCGTATGTGCAGAAATACCTTACCAAATCATCTGTCATCTCTATTATATCTAATTTATCACCACTTTCATAGTCCTTTTCATCAATTATATCATCTTTTTGTAGTCTACCCACCTCCTTTTCTACAATTAAAATATTTTCTCTTAGAAAACTCTTTTTTTCTGCTTCTGTCTTCAGCTTTTTCAACCTCCAAATATTTTGAAATGCATGAAATATGGGATTAATAATGGATGGTTTAGCCTGATGGACATCAAAGTTAAATAAATTTGACAAAATATAATGAAAATCAACAATATAAGGCTTTAAAATATCATAATGCTCCAATGGCATACTTCCCTTCTCTAACAAATGCTTGTGAAAAGATGTAGCTACATTCCATTTTTGAGTTCCATGATATAAAAGTACTGAAATCACTAAACATGGCTCACCTTGATAATGGTTATAAAGAAAAGATTGGTATTTAAAAAGCTTATGAAACAAGAATGAACGGATTGTACTTTGATGCTCTATGTTGAAAACAAGCTTTACAATCAAGTGAGAATTCTTCAATTTAACCGCAACAACTAGGTCACAAAGACCTTTCATATATCCAGAAAACCCTCCTTTTTCTATTGTGAGCGTTTTTAAATCTATGATGTTTAAGAGTTTCAAAGGCAATGTGATTTCAAGAAAGGCCCTCACAATAATTTTTTGTGAAAACAGCCGTTGAAAAGCAATGTCATGAGGATGTGCTTCTGAAGAAGTACTCTGTTGCATTTGTTTGATCTGTTTTGATTTTGATGGCATGATTGTTCCTTATTACATTGTTTCATTAAAAATAGTCTTGTTTATTTTTAGTATAGAGGATTCCTTTATTTTTTAACATCATGTTAAGGAAAAAGTTCATTTGGATGCCGGCTGCCGGATCCCAGATCCCGGAAAAGGGATCTCTTCATTCTTTGTATACCACGTTAAGGAAACAAAATATTCGCTCCCGGGATCCGGGATCAGGCAAGCAGGCATTCCGGATGCCAGATCCCGGGATCCCGGATCCTGGAAGGATGACCATTTCATCCCTTAACAATATATTTTTATTTCATCATTTATATTCTTAAATTTTTCTATTCTAGCATACTGCCTTTCAATTACCATTACTTTAAAAAAAGTCTTTTTAAAAATATAAGTCAAATTCAAGATATCTCATTATGGATTTTGAAGGGTTGATCTCACTAGCTAAGATATAGCTCTACACTGCAATACTTTTACCCTTTACTAGCTATTATTTACAGCACAATGCTAAAAATGTATGTAATTTTTACAAAGCTTCAAAAAAACTCTTGACATGATCACTCCTTAAATGATATACACAAAAAATAGTATTTAAAATGTAAATTTAATTAATTAATGAATATGTAAACTAAAGGAGAACGTGATGAAAAATTTATTTAATTTTAAAATGTATATTTTATTAAGCGTATTTTTTGTAGGGACTAGTTTTGTTTATGCACAAACACAAGATATACCCACGCTAGAAATGCCACAATCTTTAAAATGTTTCACCAGTGATGTAGATGAGTCTTGCCAGACCTTTGATGGAACACAACCAGCATTACATTTTGTTTATGAAGCAACAGGTGCTGGCGTTTTAACAGTGGCTGTGGGCCAACAAGATGCTGAGCAAAATCAACCTAATCAAGACATTACTGACATTGTCTTAGAGTTTTATGATAGCAATGGCAATTTTAGACAACAAGTCGATACAGACTATGTAGGACAAGAAATAGCTTTTTTTAAAGTACCACAACCAGGGACTTATTATGCAGTCATTAAATCTTGGGGGAATGAAGAGCTACCAGCTTATTTAGAAATAAATAGTTCGTGGATGCCTTATCCTTCTTTAATACCAAATAGTGATGATTCCAGAAATCTTGTAGGTCCTGATGGTAATTTTCTTCCTATAGTGGTTACTCAAGATCTTCCAATAGATACTTTCGTCGATGGTAACTTAAACTCAGATTCTCCATTAGATGTATGGGTGACACAGTTAGATTTAGATCCAAATTTTGATCATCTTATATGGGTTGAAGTAGAAACTTCTGATATCGACATTGTCTTACGTGCTTATCAAAAATTTAATCCTGAGAGTTTGCAAAGTGTTGATGGTAAAGTCACAGGAACTGAAAACCTTACATATTCACCAACAACAGGGCAAGGTCCTATTTATTTACAAGTTCTCTTGTTAACCGATTTGGTCAATATCGATGTATCGGATGTAGATGATTTATCAAGTGTAGATTTATCAAGTATAAATTTACCAAAACTTTTTGGAGAATACAAATTAAGGGTAAGGCATGCCAAAATGCCACGATAAGTTTATTGTTGAGATACTTTATGATCTAAAAAGATATAAAGCTGTTTGTTTTTATCGAGAGGTTTTCCACTTTGAGGTTTTGTAAAAAGCACTTGCCCCCTACCAATCAAGGTAAGATTAGCTTGCCAGCCATGGAGTTTTTGCATGACCTCCTTAAGTGTTAATCCTTTAAGATCAGGAACTCTTGTGAGCTGAATATCTTGAAGTTGATTAATTAAAGATTTCTGAAGTTCTTGGCCTTGTGTGACTTGAAAGATCTGCTCTTTATTAATAAGTGTGGGTCTTATTCTGTGGTATCTAAGGATAAATGAGGCAAGTTTAGAAAAAGCAGGAGCAGCAATTTGAGAGCCTGAATAAAGTTTCTTTTGAGGATGATCAACGGCGATGTAGATGACAAATTGAGGGTCATTAGCAGGTACAAACCCTACAAAGCTTGCAATATAAGCTCCTGGTAAGTAGCCTGTCGATTCAGAATTGACTTTTTGTGCAGTTCCTGTTTTACCAGCAACAGGATAACCTAAGACCCTTGCAAGGTGACCTGTTCCACCATGGCTTGTAGCGAACATCAACATCATTTGCATTTGCCTTGCTAAGTCTTTGCTAATGACTCTATATTTGGTTTGAGGTTTTCTCCATTTCTGTTGACCTGTCTCATTATCAATAATGGACTTTAAAAAATACGGTCTACGTAAAACGCCTCCATTTGCAATGACTGCATAGCTATTAGCTATTTGCAATGCGGTAGCACTTATTCCATGTCCAAAGGCTATATTACTGAGTCTTATCTTTTTCCAAGGATTCGGTGGGAGGATGCCTCTATTTTCCCCCCAAAAATCTACACCTGTTTTTTGACCAAATCCCATTCGATCTAAAAAGTTTCTCAAGCGACGATCTTTAACTTCAAAGGCTATTTTACTTGAACATATATTAGAAGATTTAGATAAAATTTCAGAGACAGTTAGCCATTCATATTTGTGACGTGCAGCTTCAGAAATAGTATGATTTCCAACTCTTAAATAGCCTCTTCCACAATGATATTGAGAAGAAGGGCTTGCAATGCCTGCCTTAAGTGCAGCCGTAATGGTAAAGGTTTTAAGTGTGCTACCAGGTTCAAAAGCATCTGTAATAGCTCTATTTTTTCTCAAGATTGGAGGAATGTTTCTGGCTTTATTGGCATCAAAAAAAGGATAATTCCCCATAGCAAGGATTTCAAATGTGTGTGCATTAAGGATCATTCCAATAGCTGATTTTGCATTAAATTTTTTTGTGACATTTTCAAGTTCCTCACTGAGATGATGTTGAATGTGATGATCAAGTGTGAGCTGGAGAGTTTTACCAACTGGTCTTTCAAAAAAGAAGCTTTTATCTCCTAAAAGGGGTCGACCCTTAGCATCTCTGGATATTCTAGCTTTAAAAGATGTGCCTGCAAGAAGATGATCATAATAGCCTTCGATACCTTCTAACCCCTTGTCATCACTACCGACAAATCCTAGCACTTGACTAAAAAGATGTTTTTTAGGATAAACACGTTTAAATTCTTCTATAAAGCCTAACCCTGTGGTCTTCCAAGCAGATATATCTTGTTTATCTGTGAGGTTGAGTTTTCTTTTGATCCATACAAAATGAGTTTTTTGTTTTGCAAGGAGGCGATGTATTTTTTTGTAAGGCATTTTAAGTTTTTTAGAGAGCTTATGGGCAGTGTGTTGAGGATTTTCTATTAATGAAGGGTCTGCAAAGAGAGAATAAACTTTTAGAGAGCTAGCTAACTCTGCTCCATTGCGATCGAGGATGTCCCCACGGCGTGACTGTAAAGTGATCAAAGATGTGTATTGACGATTTTTAAATTGTTGAAGTTGAGGGTGAGGTAAGAGATGTATTTGGATGAGCCTGGCAAAAAGACTTAACCACACGCAGGTAAAAAATATAACAATCCATTTAATTCTATATCTCATCGAACGCCTATTTTTTATAGATTGAACAATTGTCTTTTTGAAATCAAATCAAGCAAAGGCCTAGTATTTACTCTTTAGTCTTTCGTCTTAAAATTTTTACCAAAAATTCTTATTTCACCTAAGTACTCTAGTTGCTTGTTGATTTGATATGTTCAAATAGTTCACAGTCTTCATTTTATAGGTTATGGAATCATTTGGCTTTTATAAATTGCAAATTCCATACTTTCGCTTGAATTGACTCCTGTATCTTTTTAAAAAGAGCAGGTCAGATATGTATGATACTTCTTTTGCTACATGAAAGAAATTTGTCTAACTATTTTAAGTTAGTATACAACTAGCTCTATGAAAGTATGAAGGAAGTTTTTGATAATTCTGTTTTAACATCGCGTTTAAGTATGTTAGACTTAAAGTCTGCTAACGGATATATGGAGGTATAATGAAAGATAAAAAAATCAAATTTAAAATGCTTTTTATCTTTTTAACAAGCTTGAGTTTAAGCATTTCTGTGCTTTCTTATGTACCTAGTTCTGATTTTATTCTCAACAAGGTGGTGCAAAACCATGGCTCAGGGAATTATCTTATTGAACAAGAAGTTACTTTTATGATAGATAATATTGCTCAAACTATCTCTGAAATATGGCATATACGAGGGATTAACTACACCCGTAAAGGTGTGCAAAGTCATAGATTGCAATGGCACCTCTTAGCTAAAGGTGAACCTCTACGTATTCAAAGAATCTATAGCGATAACACTGTTTATGAAAAGAACACAAAAGGCACCCTACAAAAAAGAAAATACCCACCAGAATTTATTGAACCTTGGTTTACAACGAGGTCTCTTTCTTCTTTACAAAATGCCATTTTAAGGCATCAAATAGCAGGAACATCTGCACTTTACTGGAACCCTTCTCTTTTCACATCTAAAATCACATCTAAAAAATCCAATACAGAAAAGAACCTTCAAGCTATCTCTATGCCTATTTCTCTCTCTCGCAGTCAAGGGCGTGTTATGTATACTTATCAAAGAGACCTTCAAGGTCCTGGTCTTTGGATTGAACAAGATAAATTCCTTATCAGAAAAATCAAATTAAAAACAGGCACGGAAATTTCAGCTAATGAATACAGCGATTATGGAAAAGATTTAAAGTTTCCAAAAGTTCGTACCATTACTTTTGATAACAATATAAGTGTTTCTATAAGAGTGCTTAAAATTAATGTGCTTTCACAAAATAACAAATCTCTTCAAAATAAAATGTCTCCTCAGGCACTTCGTCGTTCCTATAATCAACAAGATGAAAAGACAGTTCCGCTTCTGATTAAAGACTTTTATTTGAGATTCCGATGAGCTTACCAGATCAAAAATTGTGGAATATTGCTGTAGAAGTGCCACTTCTTAAACCATTAGCTTATCTTTCTGATCCTCATCAGAGCCTTCCTCTTAAAAGAGGGCTTTCTGTTTTAGTGCCTTTAGGAGGTCGTAATGCAAAAGGTGTTGTGCTAGGGCCTTCTCATATTCCTATAGATTCCCAATACACATGGAAAAATGTTTTGTCTATTTTATCCGAAAGACCACAGCTTCCAGAACCTTATCTTCAATGGGTGGAGTGGCTTGCTAGCTACTATGTTTATCCTATCGGGCAAATTTTTAAGATGAGTTTTCCGTCTTTGAAAAAGGGTGGTCGTCAGAGCAAATCTAAGCCTTCTTTTATAACTCCAGATTCTCAATCTTCTACTTTGACTTCTACTTTGACTTTGACAAAAACCCAATCTGAAGTTGTAGAAAAAATTAGCCAACAAAAGGGTTTTCAAACTCATTTACTGTATGGGATTACAGGTTCAGGTAAAACAGAAGTTTATTTTAAACTTATGGAAAAAATTATTCAACAGCAAAAACAAGTTCTGATGTTGTTGCCAGAAATCTCACTCACACCTCAAATTGTAGAACGTTTCATTAAAAAATTTGGTCAAAAAACATCTGTTATTCATAGCGATCTGACTTCTCGAGAGAAAACCAATCAATGGTGGAATATTATAGATAAGAAACAATTTATTCTTATTGGAGCTCGATCGGCTATTTTCTGTCCTATTGAAAAATTAGGTTTAATTATTGTCGATGAAGAACATGAAATAAGCTTTAAACAATGGGATAGGCTACATTACAATGCCAGAGATGCAGCCATTATGTTGGCTAAGCTACATAATTGTCCGGTAGTTTTAGGTTCTGCTACTCCAAGCTTAGAGACTTGGCATAATGCTCAAAAAGGCAAATACCAAATGCACACTCTACCTAAAAGATTTGGTCAAGCCAATTTACCTTACGTGATGATAGAAGATATGACAAAAAGCCATGCACATTCACAAGCTTCTCATTTACCTTTTTGGTTAAGTCAAAAGCTTTATGATAAAATGAAGGAACACCTCTTAAGAAAAAATCAAGTAGCTCTTTTTTTAAATAGACGAGGTGATGCACAAACAGTCTTATGTAGTCATTGTGGTCATTGCATAATGTGTCCTCACTGTTCTGTTTCTTTGACTGTTCATTATCAAACTCATCTTGTGTGTCATTACTGTAATTATCATCAAAATTATGAGATCAAGTGTGACCAGTGCCATGAAGATGCCATGCAAAATATAGGTATTGGTACAGCCGGTGTGGAAAAGGTTTTAAAGCAGCTATTTCCGAATAAAAAAATTTTAAGAGCTGACAGAGATCAAATTGCCAACAGAAAAGATATGGAGCTTTTTATTAATCAAGTGGCCTGTCGAAAAGCTGATATTTTAGTGGGAACACAGATGATTGCAAAAGGGTTAGACTTTAAGCATTTGACATTAGTGGGTGTGGTGGCTGCTGATATGAGCTTAAACTTACCTGATTTTCGTGCAGCAGAGAGAACATTTCAGTTGCTAGTTCAGATGGCTGGACGAGCAGGCCGGCATAAGTCGTATGGAGAAGTCGTCGTTCAAACTTTTAATTGCGAAAATCCTGTGATCCATGATGCTATTGAGCATCATTATGAAAACTTTGTTCAGAGAGAGTTGGGTGTACGTCAAAAGCTTTGTTATCCGCCTTTTTATCGCATTGCTTTGATTCGTGCAGAAGGGAAATCTCTCAAACATGTAGAATCTTCCTTACATATTTTAGCTCATTTTGCAAAACAATATGCACAGACCCATTGTAAAGGTGATTTTGATGTGCTAGGTCCAGCACCTGCCCCTTTAAGTAAATTGAAAGGGCAATACCGTTGTCAAATATTAATGAAAAGCTCTCAAAACTTATGGCTACCGCAATTATGTCAATACATGAAGACTCATCAAGATATGATTTTAAATAGAGCCTCATTGATGAAATCTAGTGTGCCTCCATCATCCCAATCTAGTAAGTCTCCATCTCAGAAGACACAACAGAAGGTTTCTATTATTTTTGATATTGACCCTATTCAAATGGTTTAGTTGTTATATTGGGGGTTTTAGGGGCTTTGGGGGTTTTGAGGGCTTTGGTATTTTATAAGGTCTGTTGAGATTTTATAAGGTCTTTGAATATCTGAAGGTTTTTAGGATGACTCCAATCGTTTGCTCCATAAGCAGTGACAACAATTTCACCTTGTTGATTGAGAATAAAATGTGCTGGCAAGGACTGCACTTGAAAAGCCTGAGATGTTTGTCTCTGAACATCAGAAAAGAAACCAAATGGTAAGTGCATTTCTTCCCATATATCTACTAGCTCTTTTTGACTTATATCTTCGTCATCTAAGTTAATTGCTATAATATTAAGCCCTTGATCTTTAAAGATATTGTGAAGTACAGCAAGGGTTGGTAATTCTACGTGGCAAGGACCACACCAAGAAGCCCAAAAAGACAATAATGTAACTTTTGAGTGTATATTTCTTAGAACTTGCACTTGCCCAGAGGAAATATCTTGGATTTGACTGTTCATTCTTGTGATGTGTGAAGGATTTTGAGAGGATTTTGGGATATTTTGGGGGATATTTTTATTAAAAAAATTAAAAGTATTAAAAAAATCTTCAAACCATCCGATAATAAGAAATAAGCTAATTCCCATACAGAAAAAGCTTATAAATAAAATATGCTTAAAATAGAAGTTTGTTTTCATTAAAATTTGTCTTCATTAAGAAGAGAGGTTATCTATGGTTAAGTTTTTTTCATATTTTAAAAATAGAATTTTAATAAGTCAATTTTTCAGATGCAGAAAAACATATCAGAAAAAAGCTCAAAAAGGTCAAATTTTATTAGAATATATTCTTTTAATAGTTATTGTTGTAATGATTGCTAAAGCTCTGACATACGAATTTGTACATCAAGAAGGTGCATTGAAAAAAGCTTGGATAAAAGTTTCTGAAAGAATTGCCGAAGATTATGCTGGCGACCCTGAACCACCACCAAATCCGTGATTCTCACTAAAAGTGGGTTGTTCCCCTAAAGTAGTCGGGCAACCTGACGTAAGAAGGAACTTTTTCCTTAACATTTCACTCAAAATGCATCATGCCGTCTTTTGCACTTGAAATGAACCACACCTCTGGTGTGTTTTTGGGCATTGCTCTGACAGCTCACGCTGTCTAAAAAGAGCAATGCCTCAAAAATCTGTTCATTTCAAGTAGGGGAGGATCCTCTCGTCTCTTAACTACATATTAAGGAAATTTTTCTTTCTTACACCTTGGGCAATGACCGCGTTGTCTCACTAAAAATAAACCAGCCTCTGGCTGTTTTTGGGCAATCAGCCCGACGGCTCTCGCCGTCGATAAAAGGCTGATTGCCTCAAAAATCCGTTTATTTTTAGTAGGAAGAATCCTCTTGTCTCTTTACACGATGTTAAGGAAAAAAGATGTTTACTTCACGTTGACAAAATGGTCATTGCCTCAAAAATCTATGCATTTTGAGTAGAGAAGGATCTTTTTATTCCTCTACACCATGTTAGGGAAATTTTCTTTTATTACCTCAAGAGCAAGCAGGTTGCAATAAAGAAACTTTTTCCTTAACATTTATTCAAGAGACGAGGAGATCCTCCTTGCTTAAAATGTATAGATTCTTTAGGTAGTTAGCAAGCCAACAAAGTTTCGTATCAAAAAAGCTGTTTAATTTTAGTCAGTTCAAATGTTGCATGTTGTTATAGTTTAATGCAGGCGGTTGACTTTTAATGTTAATAGGGTATAATGATATAAAATAGAGGTATTAAAATATGGAGTTTTTGCAAATAATCGTAACTTTCATAGTTTTCTTTGTCAGCTTAATTGGCATAGTGAGGTTTTATATTGAACCTTTTAAAGAACAGTTCAAGGAACAATTCAAAGATTTTAAGAAGGATATTAAAGAACAAGTCAGTAATCATATACCCTCACAGATTAAAGAGATGAAGGACGACATTAAGGCACTTGATCAGAAAATTGATAATAATATTAAAGCACTTGATCAGAAAGTTGATAATAATATTAAGGCACTTGAGCAGAAAGTTGATAATAATACTAAGGCACTTGAGCAGAAAGTTGATAAACTTGAGCAGAAAGTTGATAATAACATTAAGGCACTTGAGCAGAAAGTTGATAAACTTGAGCAGAAAGTTGATAAACTTGAGCAGAAAGTTGATAATAATACTAAAGCACTTGAGCAGAAGATTGACCAAAACTATAAAGACTTAACCGCACAAAATAAAGATACCAATCGACGTCTTGATAAGATATTTGAGTTGCTATCTAAACCTTCCACTTAATCTTTTACTACATCCAACAAAAAGACACTGCTAACTCAAAAATGACCAGAGGTCAGTTTACTTTTAGTGAAAGTGATGAAGGAACTTTTTCCTTAACATGTGGTCAAGAGACGAAGAGATCCTCCTTGCTTAAAATGTATAGATTCTTTAGGTAGTTAGCAAGCCAACAAAGTTTGTATCAAAAAAAGTTGCTTAAGTTTAGTCAGTTAAGATGTTGCATGTTGTTATAGTTTAATGCAGGCGGTTGACTTTTAATGTTAATAGGGTATAATGATATAAAATAGAGGTATTAAAATATGGAGTTTTTGCAAATAATCGTAACTTTCATAGTTTTCTTTGTCAGCTTAATTGGCATAGTGAGGTTTTATATTGAACCTTTTAAAGAACAGTTCAAGGAACAATTCAAAGATTTTAAGAAGGATATTAAAGAACAAGTCAGTAATCATATACCCTCACAGATTAAAGAGATGAAGGACGACATTAAGGCACTTAATCAGAAAATTGATAATAATACTAAGGCACTTGAGCAGAAAGTTGATAAACTTGAGCAGAAAGTTGATAATAACATTAAGGCACTTGAGCAGAAAGTTGATAAACTTGAGCAGAAAGTTGATAATAATACTAAAGCACTTGAGCAGAAGATTGACCAAAACTATAAAGACTTAACCGCACAAAACAAAGATACCAATCGACGTCTTGATAAGATATTTGAGTTGCTATCTAAACCTTCCACTTAATCTTTTACTGCATCAACAAAAAGACACTGCTACCTCAAAAGTGACCAGAGGTCAGACCACTTTTAGTGAGCCAACAGCGTAAGCTGTCAGAGCAATGCCCAAAAGTAGCCAGAGGCTAGTTTACTTTTAGTGAGAGTGATGAAGCACTTTTTCCCTAACATCGTGTTCATTCCGGGATCCGGCAACCGGCAGTCAGGCATCAGGTCGAAAGGAACTTTTTCCCTAACATCGTGTTAAAAAACGAAGATTTCCTCCCTACTCAAAATAAATGAATTTTCTAGGCAGTTAGCCTTTGTCGACGACGAAAGTCGTCGGGCTAACTGCCAGAAAACATGCCAGAGGCATGATTTATTTTGAGTGAGAGCGATGAAGGAACTTTTTCCTTAACATCGTGTTAAAAAACGAAGGTTTCCTCCCTACTAAAAGTAAACGGACTTTTGAGGCATTGCTCTTTTAATATAATCTTAAAGGCATTTTGTTCCCTTAACATCCTGCTAAGAAATGAAGGGATTCTCTCTACTAAAAGTGGTCAAGCTTTCTAGGTTGCCAGCATTTGAGAAGGCGAATAGCCTTCGGCTGGCAACCAGAAAGTGGCCAGAGGTCAGACAATTTTGACTTTTAGTGAGCCAACAGCGTAAGCTGTCAGAGCAATGCCCAAAAGTAGCCAGAGGCTAGTTTACTTTTAGTGAGAGTAATGAAGCACTTTTTCCCTAACATCGTGTTCATTCCGGGATCCGGCAACCGGCAGTCAGGCATCAGGTCGAAAGGAACTTTTTCCTTAACATCGTGTTAAAAAACGAAGGTTTCCTCCCTACTTGAAATGAACGGATTTTTTAGGTGTTGCCTATTTTGTCAAAGGCGTAAGCCTTTGCAGGCAAAAGATGTAAGAAGGAACTTTTTCCTTAACATGTGGTCAAGAGACGAGAGGATCCTCCCCTACTAAAAGTAAACGGACTTTTGAGGTTGCCAGCATTTAAGAAGGCGAATAGCCTTCGGCTGGCAACCCAAAAGTGACCAGAGGTCAGTTTACTTTTAGTGAAAAAAAACTAGACCTCAAAAAATTCATTAATACTCTAAAGATACACAACAATCCTGCCGAATAATTAAAAAAGAGGCATTTTCATTAATATCCTAAACCTAAAAGGAGGTTCTGTGCAGAATAAAATATCAATTACTTCGTTGCTTTTATTGATAGGCTTTTTATTTACATCTTGTTCATCTCTATCTCCATCTCAAAAATCTCAACAAACAACTCATAACAATCACAATACTAAGGCATCTGCATCTAAGGCTAGGTCTATTGAAGGTGCTTATGACAATCACCGCACACCTGCATCTGTGTCTGTTATTGATACAAATGTGATCAATAAAACCACTGTCAAAAGTCAAGCAGACTATCACTTTACACTGGCAGAAATTTACAGTGCTTCTAATCAAACAGACAAAGCTATCGAACATCTTAATAAGACACTACTTTATGATCCTCAATCTACGACAGTACTTCTCAAGTTAGCCTACCAATATATTAAAAAAGGTCAAATCATCAAATCCATGTCTTCTGTTGAAACTATCTTAGACATTAATCCTAAACATAAAAAGGCAGTGATTTTTCTAGGGGGATTATATACATCTATGAATATGCACTTACAGGCCGAAGCTCATTATCGTCAAGTCTTAAACCATTATCCTAAAAATCATCCAGACCAATTAGAAATTTCACTACATTTAGGCACTTGCCTACTCCAACAAGGAAATCAAGGCAATAAAGAAAAAGAAGCTAAAAGCATCTTTCAAAACATTGCAAAACATTCTGATAAAGAAAAGCATCAAGCCTATTATTACTTAGGTCATATATCACAAAAAGAAGGAAATATTCCTCAAGCACAAAAACATTATAAAAAAGCTTTAGCTCTGCAAGCAGACTTTCATATAGCCATGCTAGCACTGGTTGAAACTTATGAACAAACCAATCAGTTAAAACAGGCAGTCAGTCTTTTAGAATCTTTTAGCCAAAAATTTGAGCCGAATGAACAAATAGCTTTGCAATTAGCTAAGCTATATATTTATCAACAAGACTATGAAAAAGCTTACGCACAGTATGAGATTGTCTTAGCCTTTCGACCTGATGATTTAAACTTTCAAATACGTATGGCTTTTCTGCTGATGAAGCAAAAAAAATACAACATGGCTTTAAATCATCTACAAGGTATATTGAAACAAGCACCGCAAGCAGATCGTATACATTTTTATATAGGTGCTATTTATGAGGAGTTAAAATCTTATCGAAAGGCGATTAAAGCTTTCATGCAGGTTCCTTCTACAAGTGCTTATTATAATGAGGCCCGTATCTATGCAGCTTATTTAGAAAACAAACAAAAACAACCTCAAAAAGCACAGAAAATATTAGAAGAAGCTCTTGCTACAACACAGCAAGTAACATCTAAGTTATTTCTTGTTTATGCTTCACTGCTTAATGATATGAAACAATACGATCAAGCTATTTCTTCTTTGGCTACAGCTGTTAAGCAGTTTCCAAAAGATGAAAATTTGCATTTTATTTTAGGCTCTCTCTACGACAAAGTAGATAGGAAGGAAGACACCATCAAAACAATGAAATATATTTTGTCAATGAACCCTCAACATGTTGAGGCACTCAACTACTTAGCTTACACTTATGCAGAAATGGACAGAGAGTTAGATCAAGCAGAAAAGCTAGCCAGGCAGGCATTGCAATTAAAACCCAATGATGGATATATTCAAGACACACTTGGCTGGATTATGTTTAAGAAAGGCCATTTTAAAAATTCCATAGAGTTACTTGAATCTGCACATAAGCTGAATTCTAATGAGAGTATCATAGCAGAACATTTAGGGGACGCTTATCATAAAAACAACTTGCCATCTAAAGCTATTGAGATGTATAAAAAAGCTTATGAGATTGAAACAGGGCAACAGGCCAAAGAAAAACTACAAACTAAAATTAAGGCTATCGAAAATGCAAATGTTTTGGAAGCATCTGTTGAGAAGCCTTCCAATCAGAGGATTCCTGCAGGGCTTTCCGTACAAGAGCCTTCTGTTAATTTTGTGCAGCAACCTTCTGATCAATAAACTACTCATTGGTTGTGCGACGCCTATTTTTATTCATACATATCAAGAAGGGACTTTTTCCAGTAAGATCAAACTAACAGATCTCCAAAAGAAAGAATCTGTTGTTTTTAATTTAGATATTTTTGCTCAAAAGCCTTCTTTGTTGCGGTTAGAGGTCACAACATCTATTGGCTTTCATATTGCAAGTTTGACCCTTAATGGAGATCAGGCGACTTTAATCATCCCTTCCAAAAAAATCCATCGTCAAGGCATCACACATTCTCAGATTTTAGAAGATGTCATCCCTCTTAAGATAGATCCTCAGTGGATGCTCCCTATCTTATTTGAAACGCCATTATCTGATTGGCAGTGTGATCAAGATGATAGAGGCTATCTTAAAAGCTGTCAGTTAGAGTCTCTTTTAGTGACATGGACAAAACGTATGGGTTATCAGAGGACTTTACACATTACCTCTCAAGATATAGAAGCTGTTCTTTACATTCAAGATTTCAAACCTTATTTGCCACCTAACTCTAATGTGTTTGTCCTACCCTAATTTACCTAACTTAATCGAGGATATACAAACAATGACCTTCATTACGGCTTTCAAATAAAGCTACTTATAGACTTTTTTATTATAAAGTATCAGGTATAAAACTACCGATAAAGTTATGAGGTGTTTTATTATGATACCCAATATTTTTTATAAAGCTTTTTTGCCGGTGTTGTTATTTGCCTTGAGTTTAAGTTGTAGCAAAAAAAACTCATCTCCTGGTCCGAGGCCTAACCCCTCAGGTATTGATTCTCAAAAGATTTTAGCAGACTTAGGTCCAGCAACTCAATATTACCAGTTAGCAGAAGACCATACTGATAAAGGAGAAATAATTTTATTAACTGCACAAGGTGGTCCTGTGACTGATGTAAGTGGTCAGGATTTTGATTCTATGCATGATTTTTTCTCCATCGCATACGTACACCAAGCTCAAACTCTCAGAAACCAATCAGACGGGCTTGATCATCGCCTTCTTTCTGGCAGTGAAATCATCTCTATTGACAAAGCAAGAAGAGCTTCCATGAAGTCAGCAGCTATCTTACATAAAGTCTCTGATCATTTCAAACAACAGGGGTACACTGTTTATTTAATCACTCATTCTTTTGGTTCCTTTATTATTCCACACACATTAGCTCATTACGGTAATAACTTTGACAAAATCATTATTGGAGCTGGTCGCCTTGAAATACAACAGGAAGTTTATGAAAGTTTTTTAAATGGATGTGGTGGGCAGTTTAGTTCAGATGGAGTGACCTTTCAGGCGGTAACCTGTGAAGATGTTAGACGAGAAGAAAACCTTGATACTCAAGGCTTTCAAGCTTTCCGCTCTGGCAGAAGGCTTCAAGGGGCTTTAGGAGAAAATCGCTATCGTCAGCTCTTACAAGATGTCCCCTTAGAGAATGTACTATATATTTATGGCAATGCAGATGAAGCTGTTGGTAGACTTTCTTCTGAAGAAGTAACCTTTTTAAAAAACAAAAAAGCACAAGTCATGGCTTTAGATACAGGACATGACATCATCGAAAGCTTAGAATTTCTTGAAGACTCACCAGACACCAGAAGTTTATTAGCAGATGATGCGAATACTCAAATGATGAATTTTTTGATGAGTCCCTTGCCTTCATCTTATGACGTTTTAAACATGCCAGAAGATGCTAAAATGGCTACTTATCTACAGTCATCTAGTAGTGACACGTATAAAATTGGCATTGTGTTTGAAAACCACTCTCCTCAACAAGTATCTTATAAACTCGATGCAGCTTTTGGTGATGGGCCGTTTTCTTTATTTAAAACCAATGTTTTCAAAGACCACAAATCAAAATTTCATATTGAGTTTGGAAGGATCACACAAGATGAAGATGAAAATGCTTTTAACTTCACAAAAGAGCAAAAGAAAGCATTTGGCAAGCTTTTTGTTCAAACCTTTCCAGAATTCCAAAGCCGAGAAAGTTTAGGTATCACCATAAATAACTTTCTTGAAAAGCACTCTATTTCGGATACTCCTTTTTATTATTTTGATGCTATAAAATTAAAAGAACTTATAGAGCAAACAACTTTGACAGCAACACAAGAGGATCGCAAGAGAGAGTTAGAGCAGTCTCGTGATCGCTTCGTTGATTTTTTGAAAAACACACACAATCAGAACAAAAATTTTGATCTTGTGATTTATGTTTCACCTGGTATTTCTGGAGGTTATGCTGATTCTTCAGCAGATACAAATATTCATCCTGCTCCTCGTGTGATCTATATGCCTTCAAGTGAATTCCTCAATGTTTTTATGCCTTCTATGGGACTTCATTCAGATTACTATGCCATCACTTTGGTACATGAGTTAGGTCATATTTTTGGTGATCTTGCTGATGAGTATTATTCTTATGAAGTAGAAACTTCTGTAACACCTATCAAAGCTGACTTAAGGGTTGATATTCAATTCAATTACTTTCGTAATAATTGTTTCCGATGGTATAATGTCGCAGGGTTTTCAGGACTGATAGCATCTCAAGCGAACATTTCTCATATTGCACGAAGAGATAGCTCTGATCAGATCAGTATTTATTATCCTAGGGGAACAACAGATGTTCCCTCACAACAAGTTCTTAATTTTGACTTTGATTTAACAAATATTTTAAATCCTTGGACTCATAATTCCAAAGTCCCTTTCTTCGATAGATCAAATGATAGTACAACTCAAGAGTCTGGCAGTATTGCAAATTATAATGCAAATCTTTATGGTGGGTGCAATGGTGGTAAGTCATTCCGTGGAACAGAGAATTCTATTATGCGTCTTTATCATCTCTATCGTGCTAAAGATTGGCCTGATGCTTGGGGTCCTATCAATAGTTATTACTTAAAGAGGGGGCTGGATTTACAGTGATCAGTGATCGGTATTTATGAGGTATGGTTTTGGGATTTTCTAATAGCTTGAATAGCATTTAAGTATAATGTATTACCTTTATTCTCCTTAGATTGTGGTGTTTGGTCAATGGATGACGCAGTCGAGTCATATTTTAAGCTTTGAAAGTGGGTTTATTGTCTCTTTTAGAAACACTTTTATAACAACGTCTATCTTTTTTCTAAAGTTTATGCTATTGAGTACCGACTAAATAATATATAATAATAATAAAAAAGGAAGGGTTTTATGAATTCGGATGATACACAAATTAATGGTGATGCACTAAAAAATTATGAGACTTCATTAACGGCGTTGCTAGCTTTATTTAAAAAATATAAGAAGACTGCCTTGCTTATGGCTATTCTTTTCTCTTTAAAATTTTTCATAGATAATAAGCCTATGCTTGATACGATTGAATATTTTCTTGTGTGGATACCGATATATACTTTTTATTATGATTTTAATTTGCAGTCTGAAGAGCGTATAAGTCCTATGAAGGAACAAGTATATAACCACATCCCTACTAAGATTGAAAGTAACACTAAAACTTTAGTAGAGCAGATCAACGTACTTGATCAAGCTATTCAAAAATTAATATCAATGGTCGACCCAGAGGGCTTTAAAAAGTATTTTAAAGATAAAAAGAAATAATCCAATTCTATTTCCAATAATATATGCTTATATTTAATTTTCATAATATTCTGACCGATTAAATTTCATAACTTCCGCGGGTTATATTGAGGCTACTCCTGAGTTTGACAGCCTACAAAAATAAATTTGTGAAATTTCAGTAGGTTATGAGCGTAATAAGATTTTATGCCACTAGCTAGTATGTAAGCTTTTATTTATTCATATTTTGACATATCTGATTTTTAGGGAAGATAAACAAGTTACTTTCAGATTGTTGAGTTTTGACTTCTGTTGAAATAAGTATTTTCTTAAGGTCAATATTTGTTTTTTCTTTCAAATAATCCCATGCTTCTTCTTGAACATAATATTCTCCACCTACACTCTTATATAAAGTTTTAATCTATATTCATCTGCTAATTTTGCAATTTCTTTTTTCACTTGAAGATTCATAATTGAGTATCCACTTGTCTATTCTAAACTAAGTTATTTTTCTAATTTCTCGGATTTCAGATTGATCATAAGAGACTACTTCATTATGTTCCCTTTCTTGTCTTAAACCAAGTTTTATCGATGTATTCTTACACACGATGTTTTTCTAGTCAATAGGCACTTTCTTTTTCTATTCTTAAAGAGGGGGCTGGATTTATAGTGATCAGTGATCGGTATTTATGAGGTATGGTTTTGGGATTTTCTAATAGCTTGAATAGCATTTAAGTATAATGTATTACCTTTATTCTCCTTTGATATTTTTTGATAAGCTACTTCAGCCATTTTAAGTGTAGCTCCTGCGGGTAAGTTTAAAGTGCTGTAGGCTTCTTTTGTCTCTCCGTTATAGGTAAAATAAATGGTCAGTGGTCTGTGATCTTCCTTAGTTTGTTTAGAGTCTATCTTTTTAGGAGTTGTCAGTTTAAGCTTAGAGGGACGCGGGGATGATCTCCCTCTCATGAAGAACACAACCAATAAGATGACAACAATAATATTAATGAAAAGAAAGTTATTAAAATCCATATCTTGCACAATGTTGGGGTGGCTGACGGGTTTCGAACCCGCGACCCTAGGAACCACAATCCTATGCTCTACCAGCTGAGCTACAGCCACCATTTTATATTTCTTAACTGTATAACTTACAGGAGACTATAAATATCAGAAAAGGTCAATTGATTTTATATTGATTTTATCAGAAGTACCTACTCAATGATTTAATAAACAACTAGAGCATCATGGCAATAACTTTCATCTTCTAAAAGCTCTATTAATTGAGTGTGTTTATTTTGAATAGCCCAATATAAAGCTATTCTGCCATTTTTGTCTTTTATTTTTTTATCTACACCAGCTTCTATTAAAAGTTGAGCTACTTCTAAAGATCCATAACGAGCTGCCCACATTAAAGGTGTTGTTCCGTAGTGGTCTGGAGTGTTTGGATCAGCTCCTCTACTTAATAAAAGTTTGACGACTTTAGGGTCACTAAAAAAAGTAGCTAACATCAAAGCTGTATTGCCATGCCTATTTTGATCATTGATTTTAGCCCCTGCATCTAACAACATTGTAGCTATTTTCAAATGACCTCGGATGGCAGCCATCATTAAAAGAGTGTTCTCTCCCTTAGGTTCTAAAGATAACAATGCTCCTTTCCTTAATAAAAGTCGAGATGTATCAGTAAAACCTTGGCGGACAGCTTCTCTTAAAGGTGTTCGTCCTTGTTTATCTCCCTTATTTGGGTCAGCCCCGTGAGCCAATAATAAATGGGCTATCTGTATATATCCTAATGCAATAGCCACCATCAAAGGGGTTACACCATGTTGATCTGGTATATTAAGATCTACTTTTAATGAAATCAAGGCTCGAACTATTTCTAATGAATTTTGACTGGTAGCTACCCATACAGGTGTTTCACCGTAAGTATCTTGGCCATTAATAATATTTTTGGGCATATCTTCAAATAAGTGTTTTTGAATAGTAGGAATATCTTTATTGTGGATAGCATCAATTAAATTATTCGTCGTGTACGGCTTTTGAGACTGATCAGTTAATATCTGATCCTTTCTTTTTGTTTGTTGAGGAAGCATGGGTAAACCTAAAGGAAAATGCATTTTTAAAGTGACATCTGTGACTTCTTTTTTGATGACATCACTTAATAAATGATATATTTGTTCATAAGACTTCTTAAAAGATTTTTTCCCTAATAGTGTTTGTAATTCTGCATGCATTAAAGGTGTTGTATCATAATGATCAGCAATTGTAAATTTAGCTCCTGCTATTAGTAAATGTTGAACTATTTGTAAATGTCCTCCAATAACTGCAATGATCAAAGCTGTTGTTCCGTGTACTCTTTCCTTCACATTGAGATGAACACCTTGACTTATTAAATATGCGACAAATGCAAAATGATCTGCATTAGTAGCCTCCATTAAAGCTGTTTCATTTTTGGCATTTCTAGCATTAGGATCAGCCCCGTAAGTGACTAATAAATTCCCTATCTGAAGAAGGCCGTTACGAGCTGCTATCATCAAAGGCGTCTCACCAAGTAAGTTGGGTGCATTTAGATCTAGTTCTGTCCTATGTAAGTCAATAAACTTTTTAACAAGAGCCTGATCACCTTGCTCAATAATTTCAGTCAATTGACTATTCAGAGAAGGATTGTAATTACTAGCGTTATGTAAAGCTTGAATGATTTTTTGGTAATGATGCTTATGAGCTATATCGAAAGGTGTCAGAGAACCATCAGGGATGGACATACGAGGATCTGCATAATTTTCAAGTAATATCTGGACCATTTCTAAGTAGTTATTATTTACTGCTAATGTTAAAGGGGTCATATTTGATCCTCCATGACCATTGGGATCAGCTCCTCGATATAATAAGAGTTGAGCCATGTTCATGTTATTGTTTTCAACAGCAATCATTAGAGGTGTAAGACCTTTATGGATTACGAGATTGGGATCGGCATTGTAATTTAATAAAAGCCTAGCTATTTTTATATAACCTAAATTGACAGCTGCCGATAAAGCAGTGATAGATTCTTCTGAATAATTAGGATCCATATCGTCTATGAGGAGTTGTTTATGTACTTCATTGATATTATTATCAGTGACAGCTTTTAGAAAGTTGACTTCTTCAGCGAAGGCTTGATGGCTTAAAAACAAGTAGCAGTGAATAATCACAAAGTTTATTAAATAGATGACCAAAAATTTTTTCATAGAATTTATTTAGCAGAGGAAAAAGAAAAAGGCAAAGCAATTTACAGATGCTTTGCCGTTTGGTTCACTCAAAATGAGCCACACCGCTGGTGTGTTTTTGGGCATTGCTCTGACAGCTATACGCTGTCTAAAAAGAGCAATGCCACAAAAAACTGCTCATTTTGAGTAGGGAGGATCTCCTCGTTTTTTTACCACATGTTAAGGAAAAAGTTCATTCATCACCGCTGGCAACCTAGAAAGCTTGACCACTTTTAGTAGGAGAATCTCCTCGTTTTTTTACCACATGTTAAGGAAAAAGTTCATTCTCAAAAGCCTGTTCAATTTTAGGAAGAAGGATATCCTCATTTTTTAACACAATGTTAAGGAAAAAGTTCATTCTCAAAAGCTTGTTCAATTTTAGGGAAATGTTAAGGAAACAAGCCCATCTTGAATGTAAGGAGTTTTTAGCTAAAAGAAACTTGATTTTTGCCATTTCTTTTAGAAGCATATACTGCTTTATCAGCTTTTTCGAAAAATTCTTCCCATGTCTTTGTGCTAGGTTCTAAAAGAGCAACACCTATAGATACAGTGGCAGACATAGTAAGCTGTTCATGCTTAAATGCATGAACTTCAATGATATGACGCATTCTTTCTGCTATTTTGGAGACTTCTTCTTTATTTTTGTTACAAAGTAAAATACAAAACTCCTCTCCACCAAAGCGTGCAAAAAAATCTTCAGAACGAATGACTTGATTTTTAATTAAGGAAGCTAGCTCTTTGAGTAAAGAATCTCCAGCTAAATGACCATAAGTGTCGTTGATCACCTTAAAATTATCTAAATCTAAGACAATAACAGCTAGTTGTGAAGAAAGCTGTTTTGCTCTTTGAAAGACTTCTTTTCCATTAGAAATTAAAGCTGCTTTATTATAAATATTTGTAAGATCATCCATTTGGTTTCTACCATGAGCAAATGCCTCTGGACCACCTTCTTCCACATACTTAAAAATAACGTTACCCATTTTGATTTGATCTTGATCTTTTAACATGTAGGATTTTTGTGGGTCAATCTTTTCATTATTAATAGATGTGCCATTTGTAGAATTGAGATCTTCAATAAAGACCTCATTTTTGTCGTTCATGGTGAGCTTACAGTGTGTACTGCTGACACTTCTTTGTCCAACAGAAATATCAGATATAGAAGCCCGACCAACAAGTATCTCTGGTTTGTTTTTATTCAGGAGCCATGATCTTCCTATCATTTCTATAGGGCCAATCAACAAAATTAAAGCAGGATTCACCATTTGTAGTTGTTTCAGAGTTGTATTGAGTGTATCTCCTGACATAATAGTTGTAGCTTCTATATCATAATCTTCATCTTGAATATTTTGATCTTCTTTATCTATCATAATAAACCTCATCATTACTTTACTACTTTAAAAATAAAACATGCATCAAATATCATTGTATCACACTCTTAAGTTTTTGTTAAATATTTTTGAGCTAGTCTTTTACCTTGTACTACACCTGGTTGGTCAAAAACATTAATATTTAGAATCTCTCCCAAAGTCCCTACCATCATCTGTAGGACCATCACTAATTCACCTAAATTTATTGCAGATGTATCTTTTAAGGTTAAAGTTAATGAAGGGGTCTTTTTTTGGCTTAAAATATCTCTGGTAGCCTTCATTTCTGCTACTAAGACAGAACCTAAAGGAGAACCCTTACAAGCAACCAATTCTGAAAAAAGACTTACATCTAAAGGTTTGCCAAAAGTTTCTGAAGCTTTTGATCTAATAAACCAAATAAATGGTCTATAAGCACCTTCCACAAGAGCTTGTAAAATAGAATGTTGATCATTACTGCCCACAAGAGGTATAGGAAAACTCACCTCTGTAGCTAAACTACCTTGTCTAGTGTGAGCTTTTGTTAATGATTCTGACCAAAGCTGTTGAAACCATAGGCCAAATTCTTTTAAATAGTCAGAATAACACCAAATAAAAGTCATCCATTCTTTCCGCTGCCAGCTATCTAAAACCTGACTGGCTAAATCTATCACTAAAGGTTTATTTTTTAATCCAGCAATAGCCCCATCTTGTAGCTTTGTGATATCTCCTCCTGCAAAAGCTATGGGTAAAAGGCCAACAGGACTTAGGCAAGAATATCTTCCCACGATATCTTTAGGTATTTCTAAAATAGGTATTTGTGTCTGGCAAGCCCAATTATAAAGAGGATTATCATTCGGCTCTGTGATCACTGTAGCCTGTTGACATAATGGGATGCGACTTTGGGATAAAACCTGGTGAATAAACTGCGTTTGTGTCAGAGTTTCAAGAGTCATGCCGCTTTTTGAGACAATCACCCAATGGGTTTTTGTATCAGAATGTAACACTTTTATTCGATTCCAAAATGCAACACTATCTACATTCTCAAAAAAAAGGAGCTTACGATCTAATGAAGGGGAAAGAGCCTGATAAAGCATCCGAGAAGATAAAGAAGAGCCTCCAATACCTACTACAGCCATTTGATTGTAATGAGGTTTTATTTGATGAACTCTTTTTAAGACTTTAGCCCAGATAGATTTTTTATAAGGTAAAGTAAGAAAACCAACGTCTTGTCTTTGCATCAATGTGTAGAGAGCTTTTTGACAAATATCATACGTGTTTTGTGAAGAGCTATAAAAAGTATGAGAGAGTGAAATATTCATTTAGCTTTTATCTCTTGTAAAGAAGAGATAACCTCCAATACCTCCTGCACTTAAGAGTAACAACGTTAATAATCTTTTCATGCGACGTGACTTAGCAGTAGGTTCATTAGGTAGTTCTTCATCTGCATACATATCCAAAGGGAAGGCTGATTGAATAGAACCACCAATAGATTCGTTGCTCCCTCTCAGAGCATTTCTAGTAGGATTATTTAATAGAGCATCAGTGGCAATGACTCTTAGTGAGTTAATAGCTCTGATAAAAGCAGGTGAATACTTTGAAAATTCAGTCTTATGAGCAGAAAAAGTAACCAAAATAGCTATACTGCTTTTTGTAGTGGCTAAATAACGTGTATAAAAATTAGGAAGCTCAGAACTTAAATGCCGTCCATCAACCCAATTATGGTTAGCAATCTTTCTATTTCTGACATCTTGTACCTGTGATCTAATAGACTGCCCTTTGTTACCTACAATTTGTCTAGGTGTTTTTAAGTAAGTGGTGTATTGATCTAGTGAGTCTATAACCCCCACCTCTTTAGCAGTTAAAATAATAATAGCCTCTTTGAGAGCGTCTTGTTTTCCTTGGCAAACCCACTCTGTCTTTTCTAACTTACAATCCCACCCCGCAGGTAATTCAAAACTTACATAATCATTGCGAAAAACTTTAGCAATAGCTCCTTCTACACAAAATAAATGCATTATAAAGACCAATAATATATATTGCGGTGCGTTAAAATTCAGTGTTTTTAGATGTTTATTGAGGGCGTTTATGTACTGATTAGAAAATATTTGAGTAGACATGAGTACAAACTCCTTTATTTTTTATAGTTTTTCATGTTTTTGTGTAATTTTAAGATGCTACGCTTATATTTTGCTTTTTTATGGTCTTCTTTTATGATATAGGTATTTTTATGAATTTCCAACAATTAAAAACTTTTTGTACTGTTTTAAGTGAAAAAAGCATGACAGCAGCAGCTCAAAAGTTATTTTTAACTCAACCTGCTGTGAGTCAACAAATTCGCCAGCTTGAGGATGCTGTTGGTGTCAATCTTTTTGTCAGAGGTGTTCGCAAGATTAAGCCCACTTTTCAAGGGCAGATGCTTTATGAATATGCTCAACGTATTTTAAATTTAGCAGATCAAGCAGAGTTAGCTATCCAAACAATGGGTGAGGGTGTACGAGGTCCTTTACGTATTGGAACATTAAATTCCATTGGACTCCATGCTATTGGAGCTACATTTTCTATGTTTTTAAAGAGCAATAAGCAAGTCTGCCTGCAACTCAAATATGCTCAGGGACACCAACTTTTAGATATGTTAGAAAAAGGAAATCTTGATTTAGCTGTTTTGCCAGACGCTTCTAATGAGTACAAAAGAGACCCAAAAGATTGTGATAAGGTTTTTCTTTCTAATACAGAGCTTTGGCTAACAGCCTCTGCTAAAGACCAGTCTCTTCCTGATAGTATTTATCTCAGAGATATTAATTTAAAGTCTCTTGTAATGATCACAGGGGAGTATCCTAAATTTGAAAACTTTGTTCATAGAGAACTCAAAAAACAAGGTATTATACCTAAGACTGTTTTTGAGTCTTCAAATATTGGAACCTTGAAAAGAGTAATTGAAACTGGTGTAGGTTGGGGGTTTTTGCCCTCTCATGCTATTAGAAAGCAAATCAAAACAAATCGGCTTAAGCATATTCCCATTAAAGATTTCTTTTACAGTATGAAGCTTGTTTGCTATCACTCTAAAACCCGAAACAATGATACAACCAGTGAAGTTTTTTTAAAAGTCTTAACAGGTCGCTAGCCTTTAGTTGATTTAACAAAAAAGTGAAATGCAGTGATAGCAGAAAGGTTCAAATATGACACAACTCCAGATGAGTAAAGAAAAAATGGTTGAAATTATCAGAAACTTGGGATTAAAAGTCACCTGGCAACGTCTTTGTATTCTGGAAACCCTTTTAAAAAGAGGACAGCATTTTTCTGTCCAAGTGATCTTTGAAGACATCAGTCAAAGTGCTGCACAGTCAGGTGATCCTAATATAGGATTTGCTACTGTATATCGGTTTTTAAGGAAACTTGCTCAAAGTGGTTATATTATAGAAACTCGTATAGGAGGTCTACCCGCTCGTTATGAATGGGCTAATCAAAGACATCATGATCATCTTACATGTCTAATTTGTCATAAGATTTGTGAATTTGAAAATGAAGAAATTGAAAAACTACAAAGAAAGGTAGCCTTAAATTTTGGCTTTCAGCTAACAGATCACCTTATGGAGCTTTATGGTATATGCTCTCAATGTTTAGATAAAGGAGCTAAGGTAGAGAGCAAACAAAAATTTTCCCCCCAAATTTTTAATAAAAATCACTTAGAGCATGGTTAGATTTCATGCCATACTTTTTCCTAGCTAGATCATAATAGGTAAATAGTACATAATAAGGTCTATAATTTTGTAAAGTAGATTGAATTCTTGATTTTATATTATGTATTATAGATATATTATGTCAGAAGCACCTTTAAAAGATATAGCTGATCAAATTAGAAAATCCTGTCGGATTGTCATATCAACCCATAAGCATCTCGATGGTGATGGATTAGGTTCTGAGCTAGCTCTTTACTATGCCCTTAAAAAAATCAAAAAAGACATACGTATTTTAAACTTAGATGGTGTACCTGCCAGATATGCTTTCTTAAATACAGATCAACATATACAGACTTATCTTTCCAAACATGATCCTTTACAAAAAACAGACCTAGCCCTTATTGTAGACACGAATGATTCTCGTCTGTTAGGGGAGTTATTTCCTCAATTAGAAACCTCTTGCAATCGTATTTTATTTATAGATCATCATTTACCTCTTGAAAATGGACCTCAACCTACAGAGGGTTCTTACATTGATATCACTGCTGCTAGTACAGGTGAGATGATCTTTCACCTCATCAAAGAACTAGAAATTCCTTTAGATAAAAAAATTGCAAGAGCTATTTATACTTCTATTATTTTTGATACACAGTTTTTCCGTTATGTTCGCAATTCAGGAACATCTCATCGGATTGCAGCAGAGCTTTTAGAATATGAAAAAAATCCTATGGAAGTCAGTCAAAATATCTTTGGAAATTACACAGCTAATAAACTAAGCTTTCTTTCAAAAGTTTTAGGGAAGGTGGAATACCTCAATAATGGACGATTTGCTCTTTTGATCATCAAACAAAAGGATATATTAGATCTGCAACTGACATACGATGACAGCCTTGATGTTATTGATATGGTAATGAATGTCAAAAGCTTAGAAACAGCGATACTTTTTTTAGAGATGACAAATAAAAATCATTATAAAATATCTTTGCGGAGTAAAGGGAAAATTAATGTATCTACTATTGCAGATAGCCTTGGAGGAGGAGGGCATTTTTATTCTTCAGGAGCTTTTGTAAAAGGTGAGCTGGAAGTTTTTAAGGAAAAGATTATTAAACAATTAAAACAACAATTAAACAATCAATAGAGAGGATATTTTGGTCATTGGTCAAGTAGAGTTACAACATTTAGGTCTATTTATTTTAACATTATACTTTATTTCTTTATTGTCGTAAGATTTTATGAGTAGATAAGATTAAGTGCATTATGATAATTATATATTTATTCAAAAATAATAAATAAAATAAAAAATAATAAAGGATAAAAGCATGGCTTTAAGATTTCATATTTTTATTTATAGTTTTTGTCTTGTTTTACTTTGTCTGTTAGGATGTAGCTCAAGCAATGTTGAAGATGAAGGTTCAGAAGTTCCAACAGAAGCATCTCTCGATGAGAACACTGAAGGATTAAATGAGCTAACAGATGAGTTAGGATTAGATGATAGCGGAGGACTCCCTGATGCAACGCTTGGAGATGATTCTTTAGCTGAACTGCCAGATTCTCCTCCGGGCGATGATTCCACTGTATCATTGGATGAGGACTCTGGATTGCCTTCATTGCCACTAGCAGAAGCTGATTCGCAAGAATCCTCTTCAGACTTTCCTGCTTTTGATACAGGAACTTCTGATTTTTCAAGTGGTTTACCACAAAAAATCCCTGTTAAAAAAATCAAAACTTTTCCTTTCCATAGAGCAGGTATATTAGCTAATGCGGTTTATATAGCTAGAAGTGGAGAAGACTTGAATTCTATTAGTCAAAAAATCTTTGGTACTGATAGAACTGCGGAGTTACTTCAGGTCAACCCTAATTTACATCGAGGAGTAGATGTAGGAGATAAAGTTTATTATAATTCACCGAATAGACCAAGTGATGGGGATAATTTGCTTTTTTATTATGAAGATATGGGAGCAACACCTCAACAATACAATGTTGTAAGAAATGACAATATAAGAGATTTGGCAGAAACTCTTTTAGGAGAAAGAGAATCATGGAAAGAAATATGGGCTACAAATCTTGAAGTAGAATCTAAATGGAATTTAAGAGAAGGACTTGTTTTACGATACTGGGCAGCTACATCCACACCGCCACCTCCTCTAATGGAAACAGCAGAGACAATACCACAAGACAGTGAAGTCATTGGAGATGATGGGTCTATTCCAGAAGTTCCTGATATAGCAGCAAATACAGGTGATAGCTTGCCAGGATCAGATGGAGTTCCACCTCCACCACCTCCTATAGCAGATCAAGATGAATTTCCACCACCTCCTCCCGGAGGAGATATGGATAATGATTTTCCACCGCCGCCTCCACCACCTGGAGGAGGTATGGATGACCTTCCTCCTCCACCACCGCCTATAGGTGGTATAGGAGATCAAAGTTCACCTGGAGGAGGTCTTTTAGAAGATGATAATTCTCTCATGTTGTTAGCTGTAGGTGTCGTTATTGTTATGTTTGTGATGATTGTTGCCATTCGCAGAAAATCTAGAAAACGTAAAATGCGAGTGGATATAGGAGATACACAAATTTAAACATAATGACTATCTGATTTTGTAAAGTCTAATGCCATTAACCTAATAATTTGTACTATGACTGTTTTATGAATGCAAATTTATGAGTGCAAAGTCCTAATAATATTCAGAGATATTTAGAGCATCAAAGGCAATAAAGCCAAAGCCATCAAAAATTTATTCCTAAGATTTTGTTCTTAAATTTTATTTTATGAGAAAATTAAATAATCAAACTCATCTTAAGTCTTTAATTTGAGAGATTAAAAAATTATTTTCTACCATCAAGACTTGTTAAAGCTTAAAAAAGTTTCTAAAATAATCTTATAGTGTAAAAAATTAGGAAGACTCAAAATGGATCAACCCATTGTCAATACTTCTATCGCCGGACTGACTGAATCTGCTACTTTAAAGATTAACGAAAGAGCTAAGCTTTTGCGTAAACAAGGGCATTCTGTTTGCCATTTTGGCTTTGGACAATCACCTTTTCCTGTACATGAGAGTATTCAAGAAGCTCTTAAAAGTAATTCTCACCGAAAAGAATATCTCCCTACACTAGGGCTTTTAGAGTTAAGAGAAACTATTTGTGATTTTTATCAAAAATATTATAAATACAACTTTAGTCCTGACTGTATATGCATTGGACCGGGCAGTAAAGAACTCATCTTTCAAATTTTATTTATATTAGAAGGCCCTTTATTAATTCCAGCTCCTAGCTGGGTGAGCTATGGCCCCCAGGCTCATATTCGAGGAAAGCAAATAGCTATCATACATACATCTAAAGATAAAGGTTATAAACTTACAGGAGAAGATCTTCAAAGAACTTGCGATGTTCAGAAAAATCATGCACAAAAAATACTTATTATTAATAATCCCAACAATCCAACGGGAATGGTTTACTCTGATGATGAAATAGAAGAAATCAGTCAGGTAGCTCGTAAAAATTCTGTGATTATTATTTCTGATGAAATTTATGCTTTGATTAATTTTACACAGTCTTTTTCTGCTGGGTTTTCGTCTCATTATCCTGAAGGTACAATTGTAACAGGAGGTTTGAGCAAGGGACATTCTGCAGGAGGGTACAGGCTCGGCTTTGTAGCTGTTCCTCAAAATATGAAAGCTGTTATTAAGTGTTTAATGTCTATGGTGAGTGAGACCTTTAGTGCTGTGAGTTCTCCTGTTCAAGCGTCTGCTATAGCTGCTTTTTGTGGCAATCAAGAAGAAATTGCTTACACACAAAAATGTACAGCCATTCATAAAGCAGCTGGCTATTATATGCACAAAAAATTTATGCAAATAGGAGCTTCTTGTCCTAAACCTCAGGGAGCTTTTTATTTATTCCCTGATTTTATAGAAGTTAAAGAAAAACTCAAGAAGCACAATATTGTTGATTCAACTGATTTAAGTAATGCCCTTTTAGAAAAAGCTAAGGTAGTAACTCTACCTGCTTATGATTTCTATTGTCATAAAGATTATCTAGCATTACGTATAGCAACAGTCGATTATGACGGAGAACATGTTTACAAAGAAAGCCTTAAATATCCTAAGGAATTAGATGATCAGTTTATAGAAACTCATTGCCCACACCTTAAGGAAGGTGTTGATCGCATTCAAAAATTTTTAGAAGGTGAGCAAATACAAACTGTGTAGAAATATCTAAGATGTTCTAGCTAGCAAATCCCTTTAATTATAGTGTGAAGATCATTTGTGAGATGGCTTTTAAAAATCATTGGTAGAAAAATCAGCTTTTAGCCACCATGGTTGTTTTTTGGAAGATGGAAGATGTATTAGAGGATTGCCATAGAAAATAATACCATTGGTTTGGGTTTCGTTCAGTTCAATACGAGAGCATTTAAAAGGTTTATTTTTTAAAAAGGTTTCTAGCTTTGCTTTTAAAACTACAGCGATCATCTCTGTTGTAGGGTCACCAGGGACAACAACATGCCGGCCATTAGGAATATCAGATCTTATAAAGTCTAAAAGTGGGTCTCTTTGGTTAAAAATAAAAGAATGATCAATATAATCGTCTATCCATTTGTGCCATTGGGTTTTGATTTTGGAAAATAAAATAATAGTATTTTTTTTATGGTCTAAGGTTTTCTTTTGCAGAGCTGAAATGTAAACTTTGACCTGCCATGTATGGCCATGAGGCTGGACACAAACTGTGTTTTTGTTTTCTTCTTCGATGAGGCGATGGCCTGCTTCAAACTTTCTCCAAAACACTAATTCAAACATAAAATCCTCTGTTCTTATTGTAAAATATAGTTTAATAGATTTCTTTAAGTACACAAATTTATTTTATGATATGATTTGCCTTCAATTATTGTTTAAATTATTGTTTATAAGTCATTAAAGTATGTTGAAGTTTTTCAATTGATGGAGTATTTTCATCTTCGCCTAAAAGCCCATAAGGTAAGTTCATATAAATATATTTATTCTGCCAATCTATTTGAGTGATAAAATCTTGCACAAAAGGAATGTCATATATTTGTCCATTTTTTCTCACTTGTATCAAGTCCTGACTGCCGTTTGAAGAAAAACTTACAATAGGACCTATTTGTTGACCGGAATGAACGACAATAAATCCTTTGACTTCAATAAGGTAAATCTCTTTACCTGGTTGACTGGTAAAATGAGATAGGGGAACCATGACAAAAGCTCCTTGCCAATAGTTTGCTTCAGTACGATCGTTACAACCTTGAAGTTTTACAAGGTAGCCATTTTTATATTTTTTAAAACTTTGAATATGAAAGGTAGACTTTAAAGGTCTATCTTTATAGCTGGCTTTATAGCTTGTGTTATAGCTTGTGTTATAGGTATTTTTAACCAGAGTGATTTGAGTAAGGTCATATATCCATTGAGCATTGGGGGTAAAAGGTAAAATAAATATTTGCCCTTGAACTCCAAAAGCTCCTTTAACCTTAGCAAGTCTGATATTTTCTTCTATTGTTTTCTCCATTCTGCCATTAAGAATGTTTTTGTTTTTTGTGTCAAGAGCTTTTTCACTTGAAATGAAGTATTGACAAAACAGAGAGCAAATGTTTTTTATGATTGAAAAAAGAAATATTGAGGGTGTTATAAACAATGAGCATGAGCGGTTTGAAAACTTTTATTTTGGGTCATACAAAAAATAAATTGCCTATTATGGCTTACCATTTTAGTCGTCAGCATGCCGTTAAAACCCCTAATAATCCTTGCATATTTATTTTAGGAGGGGTTCATGGGGATGAGGTTGAAGGTGTTATTGCAGCACAAGGCCTTATAGATATTTTGTTTGTAAAAAAAAATACACCTATTCTTTATGACATGACAATTGTACCTATTTTGAACTTTGATGGTTTTTTATGTCAAAAGCGTGTGAATGCATCAGGCGTTGATTTGAATAGGAATCTTCCTACCAAAGATTGGCAAGCCACAGCTCTTAAACCTAAATATCAACCAGGGCCTGCTCCTAACAGTGAACCTGAAAATCAAGCTATGGTGGATTATATTTTAAAGTTGTGTCCTGAGTTTATTATATCCTTACACTCATGGAAGCCTCTTTTGAATGTCAATGGTGATGTGAAAGAAATTGCTAAGAAGATTGCTCAGCAAACAGGTTATGAGATTGTAGAGGATATTGGTTACCCTACACCTGGCAGTTTAGGCACTTATGGTCAGGAAAAAAATATTCCTGTATTGACTTATGAAATAGAGAGAGGACTTTCTACGCAAGAAATATTAAGAGTGCATGTTCCAGCCATATTTGGAGCTTTTCACTAATGCTGTTTCACTAAAAGTGGTCTAGCCTCTGGTCACTTTGAGTGAAACAGAGGCTAGTTCAATTTTAGGGAAACAGAGGCCAGTTCATTTTGAGTGAAATGTTAAGAAAGAGGTTAAATATAGGGCTTATAATTTTTGAAGGTTTAGTATTTCTTGTTTAGAAAGCCCTGTAGCTTTACAAATAGCTTGGATATCTATATTAGCCTTTAAAAGCTTAGACAGAATCTCCATCCGCTCTTCTTGCCTACCTTCTTGCCTACCTTCTTGCCTACCTTCTTGTCTACCTTCTTGCCTACCTTTTTGTAAGCCTTTTTGTAAACCTCTAAACTCAGCTTCTTCTGAGAAACTTCTTATTCTGTGCATAAAACGAACTCCTTCTGGTAAAGTATTTCCTTCTATATCCTTTAACTTCTCTAAAGTCAAGTCAGGATCATATCGTTGCAAATAATATGTCAATATATCGACTTCCACGCTGTGATTATTAGGTATCACAGAAACTTCTTTAAAAAACACATCCAAAAAACTTGACTTCTGATCTTGACCTTTCTTTAAAGACCATATCTGTTGAAAGGTCCATAATGAAGGTCGAATCACATTATCTTTTACATCTTTAAGAATATCACAGTCCTTCAAATTATACAAGATATACTCAAAATTCGATACATTTTTTCCAAAAATATCCGCAAATTCCTTTGGAAAGCAACTAGTAGCTCTCAAATGGTCATGGAAAGTCAAGGCTGGCTTCCAGTCTTTCTCACCATGATAAAATACAATCGGTATAATTGGACAACGATAAATATTATACAGAATAGAAATATAAGAGAGTTGCTGTGCAAAAATATCTGGATTGTCATATTGAGATTTATGTTCTACCATCAAAACCACTTTGGCTTTGTGCGGGCTACCTATAAGAGGTACTTCAGCAATAATATCCATAATTTGAGCTTCTAAGTGTGGCTTGATATGAACTGTCCTTTGAATGGTTAATTGTGATAAGTTTAAAACACGAGATTTTTCTTTTAAGATCAAATCGAGCAATCTTTTTAGTCTATCTTCATCATCAAACACACCTTGGAAGGCATCGTTGTGGATAGAACCAGCTTTTTTTGGTAATAAAATATCTTGCTTTTCTTTTGCTGTCTGTATGCCTTTTTGAGTAACTTTAGCAGACATAAAACCTCCTTATTATTGCCCTCTGAGTTGTTGGAAGTACTAGCTAAGCACTTATGTTTAAGCTTGTCAAGTACGTTTTCACTCAAAATGCCCTGTCTGCCGGATCCCGGATCTCAGATTATGATTTTCAAAAAAGCGTGAATGTTATGAGTGGGAGGCAGGAGCAGAGTGAAAAACTTGACTTTATCTTCGACGACCACCTTGCCCTTGTCGGACACGACCTCTGGAAGAACCTCTCCTTTGATAAGAACCACCTTGTCTACCTCTTTGGTAACTTCCACCTCTTTGATTATAACCACCTCGTTGACGGTTATAACCACCTCCTCGATTATAACCACCTCTCTGGCCACCTCTTCCTCTACGATTATAACCACCACTACCTCTAGGTCCTCGCCCTACAGCCCCAGGAGAGTACAAGCTTCCACCGCCATATTGGACCTGATAGAGCTTACGTGTTAGCTCTTGAATTTCCATTTGTATTGAATAAGCTGTTTGTTGTCTGGCCATTTGATTGGCTTGCATTTCTCTTTGCATATCCATCAGGCGTTGATGGTATTCCATCTGCATTTGCATAGCACCATACCCTCCGCCTAGACCCCCGGGGTACATGCCTGGGGCACCGGCCATACCAAGCCCCCCGCCACCAAAGCCACCGAATGGACTTCCCATTCCATAAGGAAAGCCTCCTCCACCCATGCCAAAGCCTCCGTGTAATCCGCCACCAAATGGGTTACCAAAGGGACTTCCTATTCCGTAGGGGGAACCTCCACCCATGCTAAAGCCTCCGTGCAATCCGCCACCAAATGGGTTGCCAAAGGGACTTCCTATTCCGTATGGGGAACCTCCGCCCATGCTAAAGCCTCCGTGTAATCCGCCACCAAATGGGTTACCAAAAGGACTTCCTATTCCGTATGGAGAACCTCCGCCCATACCAAAGCCTCCGTGCAGTCCGCCATAGAGAGGGCTAAAGCCAGGGTTGCCAAAGGGCATGCCAAAGCCAGGCATACCAAAGGCTCCATGTAGACCACCCCTCATACCTAGACCGGGGTAGCCATACGGCATAGCTGGCATGCCGTAGGGGTTGATCATGCCGTGTGGTCCCATGCGGTACATACCACCAAAGCCGGGGTAGCCAGCAGCACAGCCAAATCCAGAGCCGGCGAACATAGAGCCGTAGAGGACACCTGCTGTCAGTCCAAAGCTAGGGACAGGGTAGGGTGGGGCGGGTTGATTGATTGTGCGGGCAAAAGCTGAGGCTCTTGAGTGTTGTTTGTGGCCAAAGTAAGCTAGCCCTCCATCAATGAGGCCTGCAGCGATGAGCTTAGCCCAAAAGCCTTTGCCATGACTAGATTGATGGCAATCTACACAGTGGTAATAGCCATCTCTGTTGGGGTTTTCTCTATATGTTCTTTGTCCTCGCCCTCTTCTTCTAGTGGTTCTTTCTCTTGTTCTTTCTCTTCTTCTTAATTCACCTACTCTATTTTTGCATAGACGATCTTCCCTTTTAAGTCTTTCATATTCTCTTAAAGTATCTTCACAGTCTTCATAAAACTCACTATCTCTTTGAATCCAACCTTTGGCTTTGAGTCCTCTACATATTTCACTGACAGTGAGGGTTTTGCAATTAGGTGGTTCAGGAGGGGGGACATTTCTCTCTGGACAAGTTCCTGGGGTTCTTGGAGGAGTTTCTGGTCTTTCAATAGGACATACTGTTCCACTTGTTCCTCCTGTACATTCTCTTGTTTCTTCAGCACAAGGGCATTGATTGGTAGGGCAATTTGCTGTTTCTGTTGCTTCACATGGTGGACATGGCTTTTTACAATCAGGATTTCTGTCACAAAGTTGTCTACAAGCATCTGACATAGTTCCTTCAAAAGGAGTACCAATCAAACGACACCTACAAGACATACAATTTGGTGGAGGAGGTGGACCGGCAGTACTACCACCAATTGGATTTTCTATAACACATAATTCTCTACAAGTACCAGTTTGACATTCCTGTTGGCTTTTTGATGAGTCTGTTTGACATTGACTTATACATTGCTGACAATTTGGTGGTAGAGTAAAAGACTTTTTTACTTCTTCTTCTGGTGCTGGCTCTGGCAGAGGTGGTGCTACTACTGGTGGAGGTGGTGCTGGCTCTGGCAGAGGTGGTGCTACTACTGGTGGAGGTGGTGCTGGCTCTGGCAGAGGTGGTGCTACTACTGGTGGAGGTGGTGCTGGCTCTGGCAGAGGTGGTGCTACTACTGGTGGAGGTGGTGCTGGCTCTGGCAGAGGTGGTGCTACTACTGGTGGAGGTGGTGCTGGCTCTGGCAGAGGTGGTGCTACTACTGGTGGAGGTGGTGCTGGCTCTGGCAGAGGTGGTGCTACTACTGGTGGAGGTGGTGCTGGTGGTGTTGAGCAATCAGAATTATTGTTCATACACCAATTTTGACAGTCAAAATGATCTTCTCGCTGTTGTGGACATGTAGTGTTAATACATGTCTGACATTTAGCAGAGTTTACTCCTGCGAAGGGTGCATCTCCTGTTGGTGGTGTAACCTGTGTGTCTGCAAAGGTAGGGGGGATAAAAAGATCAGCTAGAGCAGGGAAGATTTCAGAAATACTCGGTACTTGTCCAAAGATACCATCTCCACTACTCCTTCCAGAAGGACCATCTGGTGGATTGCAACATATTCTATTTCTTTGCAAAATATCATCTAAAGTTTGTTCATACTCACATCCTTCTTTTGTAAATCCATGGTCAAAATCAATGCTTAACCCTTCTTCAATAATGTTTCTTTCTTCTGCAAGGTTGTCGTTTATTTCATCACAATCATCTTGAACATCATCAGATGTTTCACGATCACGTCCAGGTCCCCGAGGATGGGAAGGACAAGCACCAGCCCCCATACTCACTCCTCCAGGATAATAAGGGTAATATCCCCACACATCTAGTGGTATCAATAAAATCAAAATAAAAACCCAATATCTCAAAAAAATACACTCCTTTTTATTGTTTTGTTTTTTTTGTTTTGCTTTGTTTTCGCTCATTTTGTTTCATTCTGCTTTATTTTGTTCTGTTTCATTTTGTCTCATTTTGCTTCTTTTCATTTTGTCTCATTTCACTATGTTGTTTTATAGCAGGTGCTAGCAGTATCAGTCGAAGATATATGTTCTTTTTATTGTGGAGTTCACTGCATCTTATGATGTAAAAACTGACAGCTTATTTCCGTTGATAACTTTTCTAGGAACAGATATCGAGGATTGCCAATTTCCAGATAAACCACACCTTAAATCTCTATCGTCATTTAGAAAAAATCTCTTAAATATTTCCAGCTATCTAAAAGACCAGAAGTTGGCTCACTAAAAGTAAACTGACCTCTGGTCACTTTTGGGTAGCCAGCCCGACGGCTACCGCCGTCGATCAAAGGCTGGCTACCTCAAAAGTCCGTTTACTTTTAGTAGGAAGGATCCCTTCGTCTCTTGACCACATGTTAAGGAAAAAGTCCTATTTTACGCCTTTTGGCTGTCGTCGTCGATCAAAGGCTGGATACCTCAAAAGTCCGTTTACTTTTAGTAGGGGAGGATCCTCTCGTCTCTTAACCACATGTTAAGGAAAAATTTCCTTTATTGCATTGAGCTTGTTTCCCAAAAACACAATCGGCGATATAGATAAGAAAAATTTAGTATTTACAGGTGTATGAATACTTGCATATTGAGCTTTTAGCTCTTTGTATCTTTCAATATAAGGTTCAAATTCAGGATTAGTTTGCATCTGTGCAATAGTTTTGAACAAAGCTGAATGTGATCGAAATGCATTTTGAATATCAGTTAATAAGACAGGATATTCTTCTATTTTTTCAATTTTTCAGTTTTCACACCTTTTACGGATTGTAATTCAAGAGTGACTTTTTCTTTTCTCTTCAGATTGTCTTGCTGCACTAAGTTCCTAGGAATTGTGATCTTTAAACCAGCTTCTTTTTGATATAATACGACACTTTTTTCATTGAAGCTGTGAACAAATCCTTTAACCTGAAACCCTGAAATACCAGCCATAGCTACAGCAGAACCAAATGAACATACAAATATGATCAATATTACTAATTTGTTCATAACTCTTCCTCCCTTTGATATGTTTAGCTACTTTTTTAATTAAATTATTTTTAAAAATATTTTTAATGTGTCCCTCCTCCTGGTGCGAATCTTCTTTCATATCGATGACTGTCGTCTATCTCTCTTCGTTGGATAAATTCTTGTACCTCAGTATAATTTCCAACATCATCTGCTTCATCATTAGCACATTCGTTAGGATCTGTAGGGCAAGTACATCGTACGGGACCAGCACCACGAATACATTCTTTCCTATCACAAATTGCACCTCCAATGACACCATCGGCCCAATCTCCATCTGCATTTTTACATCTTATTAATGTCATACGACATTGAGTCCCTACAAGTTCTGTAGCACCTATTTGTTCACAGCTATGATAAGTTCCACCTATTTCTTCTTCAGCTCTTTCTTCAGCTTCATCTTCTCCTATTTTTTCTGTCTCAGTATAATTTCCAACATCATCTGCATCATTATCATTAGCACATTCGTTAGGATCTGTAGGGCATGAATTACGTGGAAAACTACCACAGTCTATACTAGGACAAGATCTGCCTTGAGATGGTACACAGTTACAGGCAGGGTTTTCATAAGCAACATTACAATTCGCTGTAGCTCTAGCATTCTCTGGGATGAGAGGTTCTCCATCTTGTATACAACCAGTAACAACGATATGACATAGATTATCTTCAATATAAGTCTCTCCCGCTCTTTCACAATTACTTATACCTCCTTGGTAAACTGCACTAGATGCAACTGCTGTAGCAGTATATCTTACAAGACCATCCGAATCATAATCATTAGCACACTCGTTAGGATTCGTAGGGCATGAATTACGTTGTGCATCACCACAATGTACAGGACAAGAGTCTGAACAATTATTACATGCAGGGTCTGCATAAGCAGCATCACAACTTGCTGTAGCGGAGGGAATAGTTCGCTCTCCATCGCTACATCCCCTGACTTCTACAATACATAAACCCTCTGTATTAACTGAGTAGGAGCCAACAACTTGACAGTCCGTGTAAGTGTCACTTTGAGCATAAACAAATATGCTACCATAAATAATACCTAAGAGTGAAAAATAAAAAAAATATTTCATAAGAAATCTCCATAAAATTTTATAAAGTTTTTACTTAAATTTTAATCCATCAAATAAAAATATTATTACCATTCAATAATGATCTCATCTTCGAGATCTTTTTTGTTTCTTGTTTATTCTTTGAGATTTATGATTAGAAGCCGTCTTTCTTTTGGGGAAAACAACAGCAGAAACAGGAATATTTAATTTAATAGACTGACCAATTTTTTTAAATTGACTTCTTAAAGGTCTTGAAATCTTTGATTTTTGAATTTTTAATACTGACTTGTCGTCTGTTTGAACATAATAAAAACCATTACGATAAGTTTTAAGTCGGCCCTCAACAGAGATGCTAATGTTAGCAAAAGCTGATGTTGCTAGAAAAAGAAAAACTACTCCAAAACCCAAAAAATTAAGTTTTTTATAATACATATTAAACCCCTTATTTAATATTTAAAATAAATAGACCTACAAAAGTTTTTATATCTACTTATATTATCGATTATAAATAGAAAAAACTTTAAAGATTCTGTAAGATTTTGATTTTTTCAGATTAAAGTACCCATTTCTCCACTTTAGTCGTGGTCTGTTTCACTCAAAATGAGCCACACTTCTGGTGTGTTTTTGGGCATTGCTCTGACAGCTATCGCTGTCTAAAAAGAGCAATGTCTCAAAAGTCCGTTTACTTTTAGTAGGAAGGATCCCTCTTGCTTTTTAACACAATGTTAAGGAAAAAGAGTTTCATTTGTAAACCCGGTTGCTCTTGAGACAATAAAAGGACTTTTTCCTTAACATGATGTAAAGGAATAAAAGGATCCTCCTCTACTCAAAATAAATGAATTTTCTAGGCAGTTAGCCTTTGATGACGGCGTGAGCCGTCGGGCTAAACAGCTTATTTCCTTACCATGATGTTAGGAGACGAAGATATCCTCTTTACTCAAAGTGAACAGGCTTTTGAGACAATGACCATTTTGTCAAAGGCGAAAGCCTTTGCGGTCATTGTCCAAAAGTGGCCAGAGGCCAGTTCACTTTGAGTGAAACAGAGGTGTGGTTCATTTCAAGTGCAAAAGACGGCATGATTTATTTTGAGTGAAATGTTAAGGAAAAAGTTCCTTTCTTTTTGTTTTTTTATTCTCTTTTAGATTTTGCGTAAACTCAAACAAGAAGTAATTAAAATGAGAATGGGGCAGTGGGAGACTGAAGATCTTCCGCAAATTGAGCTTGCTCCTTGAAGGCAAGCTCAATTGAGGACTTCGGAAGGCTCCCACTGCCCTATTCTCAATTAAAAACAAGATGGAAAAGCAGAATCGAAGGGCGGTGGGTGGGGTTAGGGATCATCCTTCTGATGCCTGACTGCCGGATCCCAGATAAATTACATGTTAAGAAAACAGGTTTGGTGGATTGTTCAACAAACGATAATGTTTAGCTTAGATTATTTAGTTTTTTCTGTATTTCTCGTATTTTGTTCTCTGTAGACTCTGTGATTTTTGCAATGGTCGAAATATCCATGTTATTTTTAAGCATTTTTAAGATGACACTTTGTTCTCCTTCCTGTCGCCCTTCTTGTCGCCCTTCCTGTCGCCCTTTTTGTTCTCCTTCTTGCAGGCCTTCCTGTCGCCCTTTTTGTAACCCTTTTTGCAATCCTTCTTGTAATAATCTTTCTCTTGTGATCTGTAGTGGTGGCATGGTTCTTTCCTCCTTTGATATATGTTTTTCTTCTATTTTTCGCAATACTTTCCATGTAAAACTAGGATCATAAATCCTGTCTGTTTCACTCAAAGTGAACTGGCCTCTGGCCACTTTTGGACAATGACCGCAAAGGCTTTCGCCTTTGACAAAATGGTCATTGTCTCAAAAGCCTGTTCACTTTGAGTAGGAAGGATCCCTTCCTCTTTTGACACGATGTTAAGGAAACAAGCTGTCTCTTAACATAATGTTAAGGGAAAAAGTTTTATTTGTAAACTCGCTTGCCCTTAAGGCAATAAAAAACTTTTTCCTTAACATGGTGTAAAGGAATAAAAAGATCCTCCTCTACTTAAAATAAATGGATTTTCTAGGTAGTTAGCCTTTGATCGACGGCGGTAGCCGTCGGGCTAACTGCCAGAAAACATGCCAGAGGCATGATTTATTTTGAGTGAAACAATACTTGCACCTTTGATGATGGAAAATTCAAATATCCATGGAAACTCAATGGCATCTTCCAAGGCTCCTTACCTGAATAAACCAATACAGGAATTACCAAAGAAGGCACTTTATTTTTACCCTGTTTACTATCTTTTTCATAAATATTAGCTTGGTAATTGAGCATCTGGATAAAAACACTAGGGTCGTTATAAGACTTATGCTCAAAAAGAAAAATAATCTCAACCATCTGCCCTGTTTTCAGTTTAACAGAAAAAATCACATCAGCCCGACGCTCTCTAAAAGCCTTATCTATAAAAACAGTCACTCTAGATTGCAAAGTACTCCAATCAAAAAGTTCAAATTCCTCTGAAGTTAAAACCAAACGGAATAAATCTAAAATATATTGTTCCTTGCTGTAAACTTCATAAAATAAATGGTCAAATAAATGTAAGACATCACGCTTAAAACCTTTTTTGTTCTTTTTAAGATGTTTGAATTTTTTAGACATAATCACTCCTTATGTGTTTTTGTTTCAGTAAAAATAGTCTTGTTTATTTTTAGTATAGAGGATCCCTCCATTTCTTGACACAATGTTAGGGAAAAAGTTCTTTCTCATGCCAGATTGCCAGATCCCGGATGCCGGATGCCAGATCCCAGATCCCAGATGCCAGGATCCCGGAAGAAGGGGGCTTAAGTCACGCCTGTCACAAAGTTAATGGGAATTAATCAGCCTTAGGAAGTGTGATCAGTCCTATATCAGAAATACCAGCAGCATTCACTTCCCCCATAACTTCAGCAACCACCCCATAATATGCCATTTTATCCGCTTGAATATAAATTTGTTTGTTTTGCCTGACCTCAAAAATAGCTGTAAGCTTTTGTCGCAATGATTCTATAGGTATGTGAACAGAGTCAACTTTAATTTGACCGTCTCTTTGAATGATCAATACAAAGGGATCTTCACGAGTAGCTACTCCAGAACTTGCTGTCTCTGGTAGTTGCACATCAATACCTTGTTGCATCATAGGCGTTGTCACCATAAAGATCACTAACAGAACCAACATCACATCTACAAAGGGAGTGATATTGATTTCACTAAGCATGCTTTTTTGATGAACTGTCATGCTCATTCGTTTTCTTTTCCTTTTCTAAAGAAGTTTTTTTTAGCTATGTTTAAAAAATCAGAAACAAAATGACTCAACCCCACCTCTATTTGTTTGCACTGTGCTAAGTATTGATTATAAGCTACTACAGCAGGGATAGCAACTAACAAGCCAAAAGCGGTTGCAATCAAAGCTTCTGAAATGCCAGGGGCAACAACAGCAAGGTGAGCAGCTCCTGTTGTACCAATCTTTTGAAAGGCATTCATAATACCCCAAACAGTACCAAAAAGTCCAATAAAAGGGGATGTGCTACCTATTGTAGCCAATAAGCTAAGACTTGATTCTAGCTTACCTGTTTCCAGTTCAGAGGCTTTTCTTAAAGCCCTTTGGACATTATCAATATCTACTATATCAAAGGCTTGTTTTTCTTTAAATGCTTTTAAGCCTGATAGTTTAGCAAGGTGTTTAAGCTCTTCAAATCCTGCATGGAAAATAGCTTCTGATGGACTTTCTCTTTTTTGGTTGTAATGGGTGGAGCGAGGGATATCATTCCAAGAAGAAATACTCCAAAAACGTTTTAAGAAAATATCATCTGCTTGTTTGACTTGAGAAAAATGCTTAAACTTCATAAAAATAATAGACCAAGATAAAACAGAAAAGACAATTAACACTAATAAAGTGATCTGTACAACAATGCTAGCAGATAGCACAGCATCTATGGCGTCAAATTCTATAACAGGGGTTGTGGTTTGTGCGTATAGTTTTGTCATATTATTTTTTACTATAACTAATTTGTTCTTAAAAAGATAACAAAAAAATTAAGTAAAAAAACAGCTTATTTATTTTTTTATACTCTTGTTTTTCCGGGATCCGGGATCCCGGGAATCGGGCAACCCGGCAACAGGCAGGAGTGAAGTGAACATCTTGTTTCCTTAACATTTCACTCAAAATGCATCATGCCGTCTTTTGCACTTGAAATGAACCAACCTACTGGCTTTTTCTGTTTTCATTGAGTCTTCTGACAGTTAATCGCAGATCAAATAAACTAATATTTCTGATTTTGCATTCGGCAGTAGGATGTTCTCTATGCCATTTAATCCTTGCTGTAGGTGGCCTATAACGTACATTAATGTAAACCTTGGGGTTAAGCACTTTAGAATTAGTTGGTAGACGAGGAGTACATTGATGTTTAAAAAAATCAATTTTAATTGTAGGTACAAGGGCCCTACTTTGATCAGATATATGCTCTATTAACATAGGACAAGATGTGATTGCTAATCGTGACTTTGTGTTTTCTTTAGGCTGAAATATTAAATATGCTTGCCCAACACTATCTAAAGTCAGCTTTCCTGTATACTTTGAATGAGAAAAACGACAATCTAAAATATTAGTATTAGCAAAAGCTAAAGGACACCATAAACATAATAAAATAAAAATCAATACATATTTCATTTATTTTTACCTCCTAGTACCTCTGTTTTGGTTTGTTAAATTATGCCTTATTTGAGAAGTAGTCACAGGTCTACAAGTATGAATAGTATGGGAAACACAATGTAAGTTACCCATAAGAGAGTGAGAATATTCAGTAGTATCTACAAAACGAGCTGTGATTTTCCTTTTGTTGTATTCATTTTTCATATATTCTTGAAAAGCTGTGTTGCCTCCGGGTGTAGGGATTATTAAGTGATCGTTTATGGAAACAGCATTATTTGAGTTGGGTAAAATAGATAATCCTGTCTTTCTATCTAAAGTGATCTCTCCATCAGGACTTTCTGTTATTTCTCCAGAGAAAAGATCTGGAGTTTGAATAAAATCAGGAGTGCAACCAAGCCTATTTTTTATATTATTTCTTAATGTTATTCTAAGAGTGTCCATTTCTTTTTGAACTACATCATTGTATTTTTTATAATCTGTATCATTTTGAAGAAGCATCAATACATCACTATTTTTAAGTATTGTATTTTGACATGCTTCTCTTCTTGCTTTTTCTCTTTCTTCTCTACGCTCTCTTCGCTCTCTTTCAAGAACCACAAAATGCTCCCATAAAGGATCAACAGGAGCATAAGCATAAGGAATCATCCAACGATAAAGTTTATAGAATAATTGAGAGATGCCTTCACCTCTCTGAGGAGATCTTCTTCTTCTTTCTCTAGATTTGTTTAATTTTAACTCGTTTGCTTTGATACACATATTCATTACAGTACCTTCCATAGGCATAGATGTAAAGGGTTCATCAGGATTGCTTCTTAAAAGCTCTGTGGCCTTTCTGGGACTAGATAAGGCTATAGAAAAGTTACATTGTCCTGGTTTGGGATTGAGATTTCTAATTGGTTTCATAATCTCATCAGTATGTCCTACTTCAAGCCAATAGGTAGGAACTTTGATCTTATTGTCTGGGTTTGTACCACAGAATTGATTGGCGTATGCTTCCCATTGGTTTCCTTGAAAATCATCATCTCCTAAAAGACAAAAGCCTCCAGGGAGTCCTTCAATATTACCTCCACCATGTCCATTACGCATTCTAGGGGCTGTTTTCAGTGGAGAAGCACTTTGCACTCCGCAATTTTTAAGTGTATTGACAATACTTGAGGTACTCTCCTGAAATGATTCAATGGACATGTTATTGTCATAACCTTCAACATTTCTTATAACTGCTTGTCCAGTATTTGGATCAACAAAAGATTCAAAATAATCTTGTTGCCATGTAAACTGTGGTACATGAGGTATCGGTCTTAAAGCTGCAACAGCTTTATCTTTGAGTGCCTGAGATATATTTAATTTATTAATATGCATTTTAATTTCTTCTGTTTGAGTTTCAGGTACACCCATAAGCAAGATCAACGGCATAGAGTCTGCTTTTGAAGATCGTATCACTTGTTCTACAAAAGATTGTGTGAATTCCTTACCAACTGTTCCTCCTCTAGTAGAAACCACAACAGCAGAGACAGGATAAGTTTCTGGTATGATAGAAGGCATTCCAGGCCTTGGGCAGGCAGGCATATTCTCACGTTCTTTAATCCACTGAGGACAATGATCATTGAGGACAGGTGGAGCTGATGGATCAGCTTGAATGATTGTACCAGGTTCAACAGTGTCAAGTATGACATCAGCTTGAACAAAATCTGTCAACAGCAATAATAGCAAAACAATGTTTATCAACATCACAGTATTTTTCATAAAAACTCTTTATCTAAGATTAATTTTTCTTGCTAACTCTTAGCACCTTTTGCATTCTGCTGTTAGTTTTTACCAATATTGCTACAATTTTCCTCCAAAATTTCTTCTAAAAGGCTAAGGATAGCAAGGAACAATAAAACACCAAGAACTTTTAATGCACTGCGTGTTAGGGGAGGAGGACAAAGATATTCCTTTGGACCTAAATATTGGCATATTGACCTCATCTATATTTGTATCGACATAATTTATAAAAAATTTAAGATTATTTATATAAACAGGACTTTTATCAGGCTCTTTAATATTTCACTCAAAATGCATCATGCATTTTGAGTGAAATTTTAAGGAAAAAGATTTCCTTTTTTTATTTTTTTATTCTTTTTAGATTCTGCGTAACTTTCAAAAAAAATATAAATGTTATGAGTGGGAGGCGGAGGCAGGCTGGAGATCTTCCGCAGACCCGCTTGCTCTTTAAAAGCAAGCGAAGGTTGAGGACTTCGGAAGCCTGCCTCCGCATTCCACTCATAAAAAACATACAAATAGGAAAGCAGAATCAAAGGGCGGTGGGTGGGGTTAGGGAGTTTGGTTTACTTTTAGTGAAACTAGACCACTTTTAATGAACCAATGTGATTGGATTTTTTGTAGATCATCAAGGCCTGAATAGCCGATGGATTAACACCACTGATCCGACTGGCTTGACCTAAACTCCGAGGACGAATAGTTTTTAGCTTTTCAATCTCTTCTATCGATAATCCCTTAATATTTTCATACTGTAAATTTTCTTCTAATAAAAGACCTTCTAATTTACTAGCTTGATCTATCAATTGTTGTTGCCTAGTGATATAACCTTCATATTTGATAGCAATTTCCACTGCTTCAGTGATCTGCTCGTCTTCTATAATAGGAAAATTAAAATGCTTTAAATCTTTATAAGATATTTCACTACGCCGTAATAATTCCTTAAAAGTAATAGGTTTTTGTAAAGGTACCATATTTAATTGCTTAAATTTTTCTTGTATCTTTTCTTTAGGGGTCAATCGAGTTTGAGATAACAGATCAAGATGCTCTTTTCTTTTCTTTACTATATTATTTAACAGTTTAATATCTTTAGCGGGAATCAAGTGAAACCTTTGGCTTTTTTCTAGCAACCTCTCTAAAGTATTATCCTCTCTTAAGTTCATCCGAAACTCTGCCCTTGAGGTAAACATTCTATAGGGTTCTTTTGTCCCTTTTGTGATCAGATCATCGATCAATACTCCAATATAAGCCTTATCTCTTTCTAACAAAAATTCATTTTTATTTTGAACTTTTAAGGCTGCATTGATTCCAGCAAGTAATCCTTGACCTGCTGCTTCTTCATATCCACTTGTGCCATTGATCTGCCCAGCTAAAAATAAACTTTCAATCAATCGAGTTTCAAGCGTGTGTTTGATCTGAGTAGGTTCTACAAAATCATATTCTACAGCATAGCCATACCTTAAAATTTTTACATGTTTTAAAGATGGAATGGTCCTTAAAAATTCATCTTGAACTTCCGCAGGCAAACTAGTTGAAATACCCTGAAGATAAATACTATTTGTGTTTAAACCCTCTGGCTCTAAAAAAGTTTGATGTCGAGTCTTATCTGCAAACCTCATAACTTTATCTTCTATACTAGGACAATAACGTGGACCAACACCTTCTGCAATACCATTGTACATAGGGCTTTTATGAATATTCTTTTGGATAATTTTATGGGTTTGCTCATTGGTGTATGTGATGTAACAACTAACTTGAGGTAACTGAGGAGTCGTTGAACTCCTATAACTAAAAGGATAAAATTTACTATCACCTTTTTGCTCCTCTGTCAAAGACCAATCAATACTTTTTGCATCTAAACGAGCTGGAGTGCCTGTTTTCAAACGACGGACAGAAAAGCCTATAGTAGCTAACTGCTGAGAAAGCCCTACTGTTGCTTTCTCTCCTACTCGACCTCCAGATTCTTGTACATGGCCTACATGCATGATCCCGTTCATAAATGTTCCCGTTGTGATCACCACAACATGGGAATTTATGCTTGAACCATCTTTTAAGATCACACCCTTACAAGTATTTTTTTCAATCATCAATGAGGAAACTTCTGCTTGAATCAAATCAATATTAGGGCAAGCTAGCAAAGCTTGTTTCATGTTTTGAGAGTAAAGGCTTTTATCGCATTGCATTCTAGAGCCTCGAACAGCAGGCCCTCGACTTGCATTGAGTCTCTTAAATTGTATGCAAACATTGTCAGCTTGGAAGCCCATTTCACCACCTAACACGTCAATTTCTCGGACAATATGCCCCTTAGCAAGTCCACCAATAGCTGGATTACAGCTCATAAAAGAAATACGATTTGTATTGCTTGTAGCAACTGTGACCTTACAACCAAGACGACTAGCAGCAAGAGCAGCTTCCACCCCTGCATGCCCTGCCCCTACAATTAAAACATCTGTTTTCATAATTGATCATATCCCTTGTGTGAAAATAAGTTTCTTAAAATAGTTCTAAGATATAGCTCTCAGAGTCCATTTAGAATGAAAGGCTAGTTCTTTTGCATGCATTCTTTCAGTATCTCTATCTATATTCTTAGGTAAAATGATATCAGCATGATAAGGATTATCTTTTAAAGGTGTAGCATGTAATTGTCTTCTACTTGCAGATGCATGTACAGCTTGGATTTTAGCCCACCCGTAAAAAGAGCGTTTTTGGGATTCATTTTTTGATCTTTGTTCTGCATTTTTATCTTGAATATCAGTTAAATCTTTTATTGAACAAAAGTCAAAACGATCTACTGAAAGAGATTGATCATCCTTTCTAAAAAATACATGGTATCTTATTTTTTTTGATTTGTTAAAACCTTTACTTGAGAAAATAGCCCTACCCAGAAAGTCTTTATCTTCAATATTTTTAGGCAGTTTTTGCATAAGTATCCTGTGATAAAGTTTCAAGAGATGTCTTTGGCCTATAATTATTTTTATCTTCCGATAATTCCGATAATCTTGTTGATGAATGAAAGTGTTCAGAGATCAACACAGGGTTAAGTTTTTTATACACTGTTTGTAATGGATAATAAAATTCTTCAAAATGATCACATCGAAAATGACTATTTTTATGATCAAATGTTGCAAAATACGCTAAACTCTTCTCAGAATCACAAAGGACTAAAACCCCTCCCTTTTCAGTATCACAGTCAACAGCAATTTCTCTATCTTCTGTAGGATAAATGTCATATTCATATTGTGGGAAATGATCATATAAAAAATCTAAAACTTTTCTAGCATTATTTCTAGCCACTTCAGAAAAAACTTCAAAGCCTTCTTCTTCACATTCTTCATGTAAATTATCTAAAGTTTGATGTAAATCTTTTAAGATATTTTGTTTATTTTCCCTATCAATTTTATATTGTAATTGATCTAAAAAATCTGAAATTTTTCTAACATTCTCTCTCGTTACTTTAGAAAACACTGTAAAGTCTTCTTCCTTAGATTCTTTGTTTAAATTATCTAAATTACTTTGTCTACTATATCGATATATCCCTTGTTGTTTTTTTTGTAAATAATGTAAATAAGGTGACACTGAGGTGATATGTTCATTATGCTCATCTCGATATTTTGTTTGCTTTTTAAATAATAATGACAAAAAATTAAACGGCTCTTGAATTTGAGTCATAAAACCTCTCTGTAAAATTTTTTAGTTTTTTGTAATGACCTTCTATTTCTGCAATAAAAGTAGCTTGGTTTTCACTGTAATCCCCAGGATAATGAATATTTACAGCAAAAAAAGGTACACAAATCTTTTTATTATTTTCATTAACACTTTTAATGGATATATTAACTTTCTTTCCCTCCATATTGTAAGATAAATCAATGCCATTGACCTGCCCTTTATTATTGTTTAAGTGAAGTTGAGAAACATCTTGTTGAACTATTTTGTGAGCAACAACATTGTAATCTAAATCATCAGCTATAATATCAAAATTAATACCAATATTTTGATACTTATGCCCTAATAACTGCAAATATTTAAGTGCAGTATCTTTTAATACATTTAACTTCTTCAAACAATCATCGTTTATAGTGAGATTGGCTATTTGAAAAATCACTCTCTTTAATTCAGATTCAGTGATTAAACTAAATCCATTCTCATAATGCAGTTGGCTAATAATAGGTGTTGTAAAAGAATGATTTTTTTTCAAGACAAAATCATTAGGAATGACTTTTTGATGGACCAAAAAGCTGTGATCTAAAGGTGACACTTGATCTTTTTTTTGTGCCACTAAGACTATGGAGCTGTTTAACAATATTAGACTCATAATATACCTTATCGGCAAAAGTTCTTAGAGATTTATTTTTAAGAAGGATATCCACATTAATACCTAACTGTCAAGCTTTAAAATGACTTTTTAAGCAGAATCTCTTTCTTCTTCGAGTAAAATTTTAACAGTCTTTTTTAACGTATTAATTTCAAATGGTTTTTTAATGTAGTCATCGGCTCCCTTTTCAAATCCTTTTTTGATAGCCTCCTCCTCTGTATGACTAGAGAGGAAAATCATAGGAATATCTTGTAAGTCTTCGCTTTGTTTGAGAATATCTGCCAGCTCATATCCATTCACCCAAGGCAAACCCACATCAAGTATAATAAAGTCAATGGGCTTATCTGCAATTGTATTTAACTGTACCCCATCTTCTATACATAAAACACCATATCCTTCAAGTTCAAAAGCTCTTTTAAGAGCTGCTCTGATTGTGGGATCATCATCTACCACAAGAATATTTTTTCTTCTTGTCTTAAGTGGTGTTCTAAATTGATCCAATGAGACAACTTCTTGTTGGCACATGCGAGAACGTGCCATTTGTTCTATCTTATAAATCACATCTTTGAGTTTCATTGGATCACCTTCAAATTATAAATCTTTACTTTAAACTACCTTAGCCTTAATTAAATACCTCTTGCTTCTAGCCACCTTTCAGCATCTATTGCTGCCATACAACCACTGCCAGCTGCTGTGATGGCTTGTCTGTAAACAAAGTCTTGGACATCTCCTGCTGCGAAAATGCCATCCACAGACGTGTAAGTGGAATCTTTCTTTGTTATGATATAACCCTTATCGTCTGTTTCTAGAATATCCTTGAATATTTCTGTATTCGGCTGATGGCCAATAGCTATAAAGACTCCTCCGCAAGGTAAATTCGATGTCTGGCCTTCTTTTGTATTTTCTAAAATCACACTTTCAACAGCTTTCTGCCCTATAATGTCTTTGACAACACAGTTCCATAAAACTTTAACCTTGGGATTATTGATAGCTCTTTCTGCCATAATCTTAGAGGCTCTAAAGTGATCCCTTCTATGAACAATATATACTTGTTTTGCAAAGCGAGTGAGGAAGATAGCTTCTTCCATAGCACTGTCTCCCCCGCCGACTACAACAATATCTTCGTCTTTAAAAAAAGCCCCATCGCAAGTCGCACAAGTGGAAACCCCTCGACCAAGGAGTTTTTTCTCTGCTTCTAAACCTAAAAACTTAGACCTTGCACCTGTGGACACAATCAAACAATGGGCTTGGTATTCTTGATGGGATACCCATACCTTAAAAGGATGCTCTGTGACGTCTATCCTACTGACATCTTTGGTAATATATCGAGTTCCAAAGCGTTCTGCCTGCCGGCGGAAAATATCCATTATTTCTGGCCCTTGGATGCCTTTTTCAAAGCCAGGGTAATTTTCTACATCGGAGGTGATCATCAATTGACCTCCGTATGCCTCTCCTTCAATACATAATGGATTGAGATTGGCTCTTGCTGTGTAAATTGCTGCCGTCAAGCCCGCAGGACCGGAGCCTATAATAATGACCTTTTCCATTCTTTTTTAAACCTATCGTTATTTTATTCGTTGATCTTCATTTTGACTTTGATGCAATGAACTTAAATTAACTTAAACAAAGCAACTCATAGTATAACCACTGATTTTTTATTAGTAAAAAAGTTTAATGTTTAAACATTAAACAGTCATACCTCAGTCTAATCTAAAGTCATGTTGTTTGAAATATTAATTAGCTTGTGTAGGAGGAGGTTGCATTTCAAGGTCTCCCGGAGTTTCTGGAAGGTCTGAAGTCCAAGCAAAAGAGCGAATAATTTTATTGCATTCTCTTAAGGACATCATAAACGAAGCAATATTATCAATACAATTTAAGATCACAGCCTTTTGTCTTCTTTTGAAAAACACCACTTGTCTAATTTGTTTTTGAGATCGTTCATTTTTAATATCTATCACATAACTGACTTCTCGATTGTTATGTCGGAAGGGCCTGGAGCCTAAAACCTGATATCCAAGTCTAGGATAATCACCCATCCACTGTTGGACATATTGATTAATATTGGCAATTTCACCAATATTGTTGTCTACACGTACTGTCATAATAGGCTGAAATCCTTGATTAACAACAGGGGAGCGAAACAATAAATGCATGCTCTTTTTGTCTTTTGGTGTTGGGGAATTAAACCAAGTGGTATCTAGTTGACTAAACAAAAAGCCTTCTTTGCTTCTTAAGGTTTGAAATGTTTGAGCATCTTTTTGTGAGGAAGGAGCAGGGTCAGGTGCAGCTAAGGTATTCAAATGTGGTATTATAGGTATAGTGAAAGTCAATAAAATAAAAAGACTGCATATTTGAAAATAATTATTTTGCGTTTGGGATAATTTTTGATTTTTCATTGTGATATACCTCTTTTTGCTTTAAATTTGTTTTCTTCTGATAATTTATTTAATCAAATTCTGTTAAAAATGAAAATCATTATTTTTTAAGCTAGTTATGGGTATATCACATAACTAGTCCTTTGCCTAGAATATTTATTGATTATTTTCAGGGTTAAAAACACTCTCAAGAATAAACCTTATTAGGGAAAATAAATATACTTTTGATTTTAAGCTTTTTGATTTTCGACGAAAAAACAAAAAGTTGAAAGCCATTTTTGTGGAGAGATTTCTTCTGGTCTGGCTGTGTATTGAATATTTAAAACCTTAAAAGCATTCTTGATGAAAGCTTCTGTCATTATACTTTTTTCAATGACCTCACTTTCATAATTTAAAAGCACTTTTTTTAGTTGTTTGCGTCTTTGACTAAACCCTACCTTAAGAAACTTTAAAAATGCCTTAGAAGTTTTATAATTAAAAGACCTAGAAGGTGTAAACACCAAAACCTGACTGCCTATCTGAGGTGGAGGATAAAAATCTTTTGAACCTGCATTTAAAAGTCTTTTGATTTGCCAATGTGTCTGACTCATAACACTTAACAATCCATAATTAGGTCCATTGGTTTGGCTTAAAATTCTTTCGGCTACTTCTCTTTGAAACATTAAAACCATCTTGTTTAAAGGCTTAGAATCCAAACACCTATCTACTAAAATACGAGAAGATATTTGATAAGGCAAATTGCTAACCAATACAGTTTGATCATTGATTAAATTTTGCCAATCCACAAGCAGGGCATCATCTTCTAAAACAAAAAACCCTTTTTGCTTTAGAAATGTAGCAAATACTTTGTCTTTTTCAATAAGGATGAGGTCCTTGATTTCTGTTAAACCTTCAGTCAGGCAACCTAGTCCTGGTCCTATTTCTATAACTTTATGGGCTTTGTGATCGATCACTTCTTTAATGATCTTTTGACATATAAGCGGATTGACCAAGAAATTCTGCCCTAATGATTTCTTAGGATGACATTTTAATTGTTGCAGTAACAAAATAATCTGCTTTGTTGTATACATCCCCTTGATGATCCTCTGTGATCTCAATGCTAACAACCTGAGTTTATAGGAAAAGATTTTGCCTTATCTAAAAAAATGTAAGCCTATACATTTGAAAGTCTCAAGCAAATCTATCTATAGAATACTATGCATAGCACATAAATTATCTGCATGTTTAAGTAGCCACTCTTTGGCTTTTTTTTCATTGTTGTCGTTGGGGTAAATTTTCCCTCTTGGCTGATCCAGTAAGTTTTTATTTTTAAAATCTTCTTGAAGCTTTTGATCCTCTGAATAGAGGAGTCTTGCTCCACTGATTTGAGCTAGGGCTATAATATGTAGATCATTAGACTGGCATTGTTTTTGTTTTTTTAATTCTTTGGCTCTTGTTTCAATGTCTTCTGCACTGAAAGACTTTGCTTTTTTATTTTTAAGTAATTCTTTTAAAAAATTTAGAACTTCTTTAGAGTTTCCCACAAGCTCATCTGTTATTTTACCTCCTATGACCAAACGATTTTCCCCTTCGTTTATCCATTCATCAAATACTTTACCTGCCGGTGTAAGTTTTTCAGGATTAAGTACTTCATGGCGAACATTTACATCTAAAATAGCACACATAAATTAAGATCCTGTAAGGCCTAAGGCACGCCTTGTTTCATTCATAAAAAACTCTCTGTAACTATCAGGTGTATTGTCAATCCCACCATTTTTTTTAAGTTTGAGTGAATGGATTTGCACTTCAAGGCCTTTACGACGTTCAAAAAACAAAACAGATACATCCTCTGGTTTAAGTTTTGTTTTGCCATCCCGTATATCCATGCATACCCGATCCAGCAAATAGTCGCTATGTGTTTCAACTATGACTTGATGTTTTTTCTGCTCTATAGCTTCGCAAAGCAAGCCACCAAAAGTTGCCTGAACACTAGGATGCAAATGAACTTCTGGCTGTTGCAATAAAAAAATGCGAGGATTCTGCTTTCTTAAGAGTTCAGTTATCAACGGCAATGTTTGACTGACACCGTATCCTACATCAACAAGATTGCGGGGAAGTGCTTTTTGACCCTTTCTGATTTGGATTTGAAAGGGTTCAATACCGCTTTTTCCAAAATGTTTTATTTTAATCTCATCAAAAAGCCCTGCTTTTTTTCCAAAATCTTCAAAGTTTTTTTTAAGCACCTTCCATTGTTTAGGTTCTTTCAGAAATAATTCTGAAAGATACATAGGGATATGAGTTCCTTCAGGATCCCATCTTATTTGTTCAGGGTCATAAGTCCTTTGAGGTTTTGAACGTACAGGGGCAAAGGCATAAGGGCGTTTGAGAGGATGAAAATTGTTATGAGTAGCTGTAATTATTTTTTCAATTTGTTGAATGTCTTCTTTTTTCATTTGAGGAGATTCATTGTTTAGTGTTAATTCGAAACCATCTTGTTTGTCTTTAAAAATATCATCTAATATAACAAAAAATAATTGAGCAATAGGACCATATAATAGATTGAATACACTACGAAGACGAAGAAATATATGGAGACGACCTTGTTCATTTTCTTTTTTCTGTTTTTCTGAAAGTGTCCAACTTCCATTGGATGTACCAAAATCTAATTGCCATTTTTCCCCTTGAATATTAGATTCAATCCAAACACCTTGATCATTAGAAAGTTTCTCTCGAATGGGGATAGGTTGAAATTTATCTTTTCCAAAAATAACCTTGGTATGTATATTTTCCTCTGCAACAGCAAAACTAAATCCTCCTTCAAAAGTTTTTGGTTGATTTTTCTCTGTTTGATCACGGTAGATAATTTCATCAAAGCTACCTAAATCATAAGGTTTTTCTTTAAAGTTAGGAAAACTTCTGATTTGACCTATATTATCCATTAAAATGCGGAGCATAGCCATAAAAGAGGTTTTGCCTGTGCTGTTTTCTCCCACCAGCAAAGTCAGTGGAGCTAGCCGAGCTTTTTGTTCTCCTTTAAAACACCGAAAGTCCTTAAATCTTACTTCATTGATCAATTGAAAAGCCATGAATATTCTCCTTTTTTATTTAATAATAAACTAAAAGCTTATTATTTTCAATCCAATGACAGAACTTATTCTATTCTTTTCTTAAACTCAAGGCTTAAAGTGGCCAAACGGGTTGAGGTGTCAATGGAGAGTGACTTTTATATCCTGCCTGCAACCGCAACAAGCCAGCCAAACCAATCATAGCAGCATTGTCAGTACAATAACGCAGGGGAGGGATTGCTAAAGCAATATCATCTTGCTTAGCCCACTGCTCTGCCCTTTGCCTCAAGCGATTATTCGCACTGACACCTCCTGCAATCACTACATCTTTAATATTGTGTTGAACAGATGCAGTCTGAAGTTTTTTCAACAGCACATCCACAATAGCTTCCTGATAAGCGGCACAGATAGCAGGCTTTTGATCTTCAAGCTCTAAAGAAGGTATTCCTTCAATTAAACGTAAAGCTGCTGTTTTTAAACCAGAAAAACTAAAATTATGCCCCTTTATTAAAGGACGAGGAAAATCAAAAGCACGGGGGTCACCTTTTTGTGCTAATCGATCAACTAAAACACCTCCGGGAAAACCAAGCCCTAACATTTGCCCTAACTTATCAAAGGCTTCCCCTGCAGCATCGTCCACTGTCGTTTCTAAAACTTCATACTCAAACAAACAATGGACTTTATAAAGGGTTGTATGTCCACCACTGACAGTTAAAGCCAAAAATGGTTTTGTATAACTAAAAGCAGGTTGATAGCTTTCGTCCTTTAAAAAAGCCGACAAAATATGCCCTTCTAAATGATTAACCCCTATAAGAGGTTTTTGTTTTGTCAAGGCTAACACTTCCATTGTTAAAGTCCCTACAAGCAAAGAGCCTATCAAACCTGGCCCTTGGGTGACTGCAAGTCCATCAATACCATCCCAATCTAACTGTGATTGTGTCAGCACTTGATCGATTAATGGCAATAATACTTCTAAATGTTTACGGCCTGCAATCTCAGGGACAACACCTAAAAAAGGCAAGTGCATATTATTTTGGTTTAACACCTTATTGACAAGTACATTTTGATCTTGATGATCTTGTATGATGGCTACAGATGTATCATCACAGCTTGTTTCAATGCTAAGTAGTGTTTTTATTTTATGAGATGGTTTTGATAGGTTTGTCATGTCATGCACTAAGCCTAAGCCAATAGAGCTAAAGGGTTGCAACTTCTATATCTTCAGAAATTTTAGAACCTGTGGTTTTCATTTGCCCTTGATATTTGCCTTTATAAGGTGTTTGAGAAGACTGATCCATTTTGCAAAAGACAAGCTGGCATATCCTTCGACCTGCTGTCAGTTGAATAGGAAGTGCAGTGGCATTGTAAAGCTCTAAGGTGATATGCCCCTTAAATCCCGGATCAATCCACCCTGCATTTTGGATAAATAAACCAATGCGTCCCACAGAACTTCTCCCTTCTACAAACGATGTGATATTATGAGGTAATTCGATGTATTCCATGGTCGTAGCTAGCAGAAAAGAATGCGGTTCTATGATCATATTTTTTGCTCGGATGTCTTCATAGTCATTGTTGTCTGATAAACTAATCATTTTTTTTTTGTTTTTAAAACGTAAAAAATGATCACCTAAACGGCAATCTAAAGAAGCCGACTGCAAGGATTCCTCACAGAGAGGTCTTGCCACCAATTGCTTGCTATCCAGCATGCTTTTTATTGTTTTGTCAGAAAGAATCATGCCTGCCTCTTGTTTTGTTAGTTTATTGCTTTACTTTAAAACATTCGATCATTCGGTTTGACAAGTTGAAAATATTCTTTAGCAAGAGCGACTTGTGACACACAAAGTCAAGGCTTTATCTCAAAAAAGCTCTGTGTAATTAGGTGCTTCTTTAGTGATAGAGACATTATGGACATGAGATTCTTTAAGGCCATGCGAGGTCATACGAACAAATTGAGCCTTTTCTTGTAATTGCTGGATAGATTCTGCTCCTATATATCCCATACCTGATCTTAATCCCCCAACCAGTTGGTGTAGAAGGCTAGTGGTAGGACCTTTATAGGGTACCTTAGCTTCTATGCCTTCTGGTACGAGTTTATCTAGTGATACATTGGATTGTTGATAACGTTCTCTAGAGCCTTTTTTCATAGCACCTAAACTGCCCATTCCTCTGTAAACCTTATAAGTCCGCCCTTGATAAAAAATAAACTCACCAGGACTCTCATCTGTTCCTGCCAGTAATCCTCCTAACATCACAGTATGAGCTCCAAGAGCTAACGCTTTGACAAGATCGCCTGAATATTTAATCCCACCATCAGCTATAATGGTCTTGCCAAGTGATTGGGCCTGATCAATACAGTCTAAAATAGCAGAAGCTTGAGGCATCCCTACACCTGCTACTATACGGGTAGTACAAATACTACCAGGTCCGACACCTACCTTAATGACGTCAGCCCCTGCCTTAGCAAGAGCTAAGACTCCTTCTCCCGTGACGACATTACCTGCTACAATGACAATGTCTTTTTTAGATTCTTTGATTCGATTGTGGAGTTGCTCTACAAGTTTGACCACAGATTGAGAATGTCCATGTGCTGTATCTACAACTAAAATATTAACCCCTGCTTTGATGAGAGCTTCAGCTCTTTGCAATGTATCTTCACCAGTGCTGACAGCAGCAGCAGCAAGCAATTGTCCACGACGATCTTTAGCAGCATGAGGGTAGGCTTGAGATTTTTCAATATCTTTAATTGTGATCAAGCCTTTTAAGAAACCCTTATCATCTACAACAGGGAGTTTTTCAATGCGGTTGCTTTGCAGTATGGTTTTAGCTTTTTCTAGGTTGGTACCTACTTGGGTGGTGATCAGATTATCTTTTGTCATAATGTTGGAGATAGGTTGATCGAGGCAAACTTCAAAGCAAAGGTCTCTATGGGTAAGAATACCTACTAGTTTTCCCTTGACAGTGATAGGAACTCCATTAATAGAATGCTGTTCCATCAATTCAAGAGCATCAGAAACAGGAGCTTCGGGAGGTAAGGTGATGGGATCTGAAATCATAATACTTTCAAATTTTTTGACCTTTTTAACTTCGGTAGCTTGTTCTTTGATGGAAAGATTTTTGTGGATGACGCCAAAGCCTCCAGCCTGAGCCATCACAATAGCCATTTTATGTTCTGTGACAGTATCCATAGCTGCTGAAATAATAGGAATTGTTAAATGAATATTTTTAGCAAAATGGACAGAAGTACTCACTTGAGAAGGAAGTACTTGAGAATATTGAGGGACAAGTAAAATATCATCAAAAGTAAAAGCTTGCTTTATATTGTTCATATTTGCTCCATGCTTTACTTCATATAAGCACAATCCTATAAAGTCAATATAAAATGTTCATTGCTTTTTATATTGTCCTTCGATATTCTTTTGAGGATTGTAAGGATATTGTTTTCAAGAATGTCATCTCAAAGTGAGGATTTTTATGTTTTTCCAGTGGTTATATCAATTTTCGGATACAGTTTCTGTATTGAATGTCTTTCAGTACATTACTTTTAGGACTTTTCTTTCTTTTTTAACAGCTTTCTCTATTGCTTGGTTTTTAGGTCCTTACTTTATCAAGCAAATGACAGGTCGTAAATTTAAACAAGTGATTCGAGAAGATGGCCCTGAAACTCATTTTAAAAAAGTCGGCACTCCTACTATGGGGGGATGGCTTGTGTTATTTAGTGTGATGGTCGCCTCTCTTCTTTGGGCTAATTGGTCGAACCCTCTTGTTTTAGCCTTGTTGTTGATAACCTTTAGCTTTGGTCTTATTGGCTATTGGGATGATCACCTCAAAATCTCTAATAATTCTTCTAAGGGGCTTTCAGGTAAGGCTCGTCTTTTTTTGGAATTTCTCATATCTGCTTTAATTATAGTCGCACTGATTCAATGGTTTGATTTTTCTACCCAAGTGTCTGTCCCTATCTTTAAAAATGTTAATTTTAATTTAGGTTGGTTTTATGTGCTTTTTTCTTGCTGTGTGATTGTGGGTTGTGCTAACGCAGTCAACCTAACGGATGGCTTAGATGGATTGGCCATTGCCCCTATCATCATTGCGACAGGGACTTATTTAATTTTGGCTTATGTGGCAGGGCATGTTAGAATTGCAGAATACCTTCAAATCCCATTTGTTCCAGGGGCAGGAGAGTTAGCTCCTCTTGCAGCTATGGTTGTAGCAGCAGGCTTAGGTTTTCTCTGGTATAATTTTTACCCTGCTCAAATTATTATGGGCGATGTAGGCAGTTTAAGTATGGGGAGTTTTTTAGGAACTATGGCTGTTCTGACAAAAAATGAGTTACTCTTGACAATTATTGGTGGGATATTTACATTAGAGGCTTTATCAGTGATCACACAAGTTATATGTTTTAAACTGACAGGCAAGCGAATTTTTAGGATGGCACCTATCCATCATCATTTTGAACTCAAAGGTATTGACGAAACAAAGATAGTTGTGAGATTTTGGATTATCTCTATTCTACTAGCAGTGTTGAGTTTAAGCACACTTAAGTTGAGATAATTTAAGGTAAATTTATAAAAAATCTATCAGAAATGGAGGCTTATATTTTATGAAAAGAATAACTAAAGAAAGCTTGAGAAACAGAAGAATCATGGTAGTAGGGCTTGCTAAAACAGGTGTAGCCCTTGCAAGGTTTTTATGTGAAGTAGGGGCAGAGGTTTCTGTCAGTGACCACAAATCAGTTGCAGAATTATCTGACTGCTTAGAAAGCATCGAGGATTTAGATATTCATTATGATTTAGGAGGTCATACTCCTAAAGCTATGCTAGCTCAAGAGATGATTATTTTAAGTCCAGGAGTTTCCCCTAGCTTGCAAATCTTTCATTATGCAAGGCAACATGGAGTGAAGATCACATCAGACATAGAGTTTGCTTCACAAATGATCAAGGAGCCTATCATAGCCATCACAGGGACGAATGGCAAAACCACAACAGCTGAAATGACCAATGCCTTTTTAACAAGGTCTGGGGTGAAGACATGGATAGGTGGTAATTATGGGAACCCTTTGATTGAATACATCAGAACCAAGCAAAAAGCTGATGTTTTGATCTGTGAGGTGTCTAGCTTCCAATTAGAATTAATAGAAACCTTTACTCCTCAGACAATTATTTTCACTAACATTGCTCCCAACCACTTTGATAGATATAAAAGCTTGGATGCTTACATTAAAGCAAAACGACGTATTTTTATGAATGCTAATTCTGAAACAAAAAACATTTTAAATGCTGATGACCATCGAGTGGTCAATATTGCCAATGACCCTATTGTCAAGCAGGGTTATATTTTTTATTTTTCTAGGAGGCCTTCTTTTGAACAAATCATTATGGAAGAAACTGGTGGTGGTGTTTATATTGGTAACGAAATTCACATTCGGGTCAGCCCTGAAAAAGAAGTCTATTCTAGTAGCAATATGCAAATTTTAGGAGAACATTCTGTAGAAAATATGATGGCTGCTATTTGTGCTGCTAGAGGTTATGGGGCAAAACCATCAGTGATTCAAGAGGTCATTAATTCTTTTGAGTCTATCCCTCACAGGATAGAATATGTCAGAAAGGTTGGTGGAGTATATTTTTATAATGATTCTAAAGCGACAAATATTCATGCTGTGCAGAGAGCTTTGGCTTCTTTTGATGAGAATGTTATTCTTATTTCAGGAGGGAAAGATGCTGACTTAAATTTTGAGGGCCTTGCTCCTATTATTAGAGAAAGGGTTAAAACATTAATTCTTTTTGGAGAATCTAAGGAAAAAATCAACCGGGCTATTGGAAACTGTACTGATACCTATTTGATAGGAACATTTGATGAAGCGGTTTTAATAGCCTATCAGAAGTCTAAGATCAATGATATTGTTTTGTTATCCCCTGGGTGTCCAAGCTTTGACCTCTTTGACAGTTATGTAGAAAGAGGAAACCGCTTTAAAAAAATCGTCAATGCTTTATAAATTCAGTATATTTGAGCTACTGTCAGGCTAACTGCCTCAAAAGCCTGTTCACTTTTAGGAAGGAGGATCTCCTCATTTCTTAACACGATGTTAAGGAAAAAGGAGTTTCTTTTTTTGTTTTTTTATTCTCTTTTAGATTCTGCGTAATTTTCAAAAAAGCATGAATATTATGAGTGGGAGGCGGGGGCAGGCTGGAGATCTTCCGCAGACCCGCTTGCTCCTTAAAAGCAAGCGAAGGTTGAGGACTTCGGAAGCCTGACTCCGCATTCCACTCATAAAAAATATACAAATGGAAAAGCAGAATCGAAGGGCGGTGGGTGGGGTTAGGGAGTTAGCTGTTTCACTCAAAGTGAACTGGCCTCTGGCCACTTTTGGGCAATGACTGCAATGGCTTTCGCCATTGGCAAAATGGTCATTGCCTCAAAAATCTATGCATTTTGAGTAGGGCGAATCTCCTTGCTTCTTGACACGATGTTAGGGAAACAAGATATGCTTCTCAAAAACCAGGTGGCTATGCTAAGCTGCCATCTTAAGATGAGATTTTTTAAGGTTAGGTTTTTTGCCTAACTTCTTAGCTTCCTTTATAACAATATTTTGTTGCTTCTGTATATTCTTAATATATGGATGTAATGCTTCTCTGATCTGTTCAACATATACCTTCACTTGATCAGATAAGCCTTTCATGCTTTGAACACGTTGATTGAGTATAGCTTTTTCTGCCTCTTTAACTTGTTGTACGATGTGATCTTCTCTGTTGTGTCTTTCCCTCTCTGTTTTTTCAATTTCAGATAAAATAAATTGACGGCATAAGCCCTTTTGAGCAAACGCTTGAAATAAAAGACCTCTGTCTTTATATTTATTGTTTTTAAAATCTTTTGCAAAAGACTCTTTGAGATCTTGTATGAATTGCTTGTTTTTTTCATAGATGACAAATTCTTGACTTGGCCAAAAATATTCTATCCAACTGAATGCTTTTGTTATTTCCACTGTGGAATCTGGAATATTGTTAAGTAATTTTTGTTTTAATTCTGTAGATGGCTTTTCTTTTAAAATAGTCCATTCTGTTAAGTCTTGTACTTTGCTGTTTATTTTGATCTTTGCCTCAGAAGCTATTTGATTCAAACGTTTTTGCTCTGATTGTTTGTATTGATGGAACTGATCTTCATATTGTTGTCCTGTTTCTTTACTGACTTTTTGAAACTTTTTAAATACTCTTTTAAGCTTTTTCATAGCTTCTCGTAAAGGTTCTTCTTTTATTTCATTTGTAAACCCTCGTCCAAAAAGACCTCCAATAAGGCCTCCAGCAACACCTCCAATAACTGTTCCAGGACCAGGTATAATAGAACCAATAGTTGCTCCCAAAGCGGCACCTCCACTCATGCCCACTCCAGTACCTACACAATCAAGTCCGACATTTACTAAAGCTGATTCTATATCTGTATTATTTTTTCTTAAAAGATTTATTTCTCGATAACCAGAAAATGCTGCTGTAAATAAAGGAAGAGAGAAACCACCAACCTCTCCTAAAGCAAAATCACTGCCTGCCTCAACACCTTCTGTCACAGCTTCTTTGGAAAGGCTATGAACACTTTCTGTCACAGCTTCGTTGGAAAGGCTATGATCAACAATGACTCCATTGGTAGGATTGTCTTCTAAAAAGCTATTTAAACCATCCACACCCTCAGAAGGATCAAAATGAAAGGCTGTGGCTGTCTCGGGGATGTTGTCTGCATCAGCAGGGATTACGACAGGAATATCAGAATGCCCTTTGAAATGTTTTGTAAGGCTACTAGCATCTTTTACTAGTTTGACTTGTACTTGATTGTCATTGAGTAAAAGGTCCCATCCTTCTTGATTGGAAGCCTCTGCCCACTGTACATCTATTCCAGCTTCTTTAAAATGCTCAGCGACATGGCTTTCTGCTACATGGCCTTTGAGTTTATTTAAAGCTCCTTCTGTAAGTCCTTCAGAATCACGAGCATAATCTTTGAGTTTTGCAGACAGATCAGAAAAGTTATTTATTTGCTCCCCAGACATACGAGAAATACCTTCATAAAGGTGAGTATCTACAGCTAGATATCGATGAAAGATACTAGCTCCTGCAATAGCACTATCAGCAATAACCGGAGTAACAGGGAGTTGATGAATATTTGATTTTTCTGTCCCTGATGTATTAGAGCTTGATGTATTAGAATTTAATGTATCAGAAGAAGACATAGAAGTTGAAGATACAGCATTTATTTTAGGAGTAGAGTGTTTAAGGTGGGAGTTTTTATTTCTTAGGTTTTTCATATAACTGCCTATATCGTAAGGGGAAAGATTTGCTTTTGCTTGGTGTTCCACTGTTTTAGAGTAGAATAAGTAGAGATGACGAACCAAGCTTGTAAAACACAATAAAAATAAAGTACTTAATACATAAAATAATATGTTCATTTTTTTCTCCTTATTTTATATTTGTTGCTATTTCTTACTTTCTTATCGGCAGTTTGTCAGTTTAAATTCAAAAAAAATCACAATTTATCACAAAATAATCAAAAAAATTAAACAGTGTCTTTTTATTTTTCAGTTTGTATTGAATATTGTACATTTCACTCAAAATGCATCATGCCTCTGGCATGTTTTTGGACAATGACCGCAATGGCTTTCGCCATTGGCAAAATGGTCATTGCCTCAAAAATCTATGCATTTTGAGTAGGGCGAATCTCCTTGCTTCTTACACCATGTTAGGGAAAATTTCTTTTATTGCCTCAAGAGCAAGCGGGCTACAATAAAGGAGTTTTTTCCTTAACATGTAGTAAAAAAACGAAGGTTTCCTCCTTACTAAAAGTGAACAGGCTTTCTAGGTTGCCAGCATTTGAGAAGGCGGTAGCCTTCGGCTGGCAACCAGAAAGTGACCAGAGGTCAGTTCACTTTGAGTGAACCAGAGGCATGATTTATTTTGAGTGAAATGTAGCATGGGTCATTTTCTGAGGGTCTACGTATTGATCAAATTCCTCTGCTGTAAGTAGCTTTAGAGCTATGGCTTCTTCCTTAAGATTCCGTCCACTTGCATAAGCAGCCTTCGCAATTTGAGCAGCCTTGTCATAACCAATATATGGGTTCAAAGCAGTCACTAACATAAGTGAATTTTCTAAATGTTGTTTTAACCGCTCCTTATTTGCTTGCAACCCCATTAAACATTTATCTGTAAAACTTATACAACCATCTGAAAGTAACCGGATACTATTTAAGACATTAAAAATCATCAAAGGTTTAAAAGCATTCAACTCAAAATGCCCATTAGCACCTCCAATATTTACCGCTACATCATTGCCTAAAACTTGAGCAGCTACCATGGTCAAAGCTTCACATTGTGTAGGATTGACTTTGCCCGGCATAATAGAACTGCCAGGTTCATTAGCTGGCAAAATAAGTTCTCCAATACCAGATCGAGGACCACTACCTAACATACGAATATCATTAGCGACTTTCATTAAAGAACAAGCTAATGTTTTTAAAGCACCACTGACTTCTACTAAAGCATCATGGGCTGCGATGCCTTCAAATTTGTTCATAGCTGAAGTAAATGGTAAATGTGTTTCTTGAGCAATAAATTCTATTGCCAGAAAGGCAAAATCTTTATGTGTATTCAAGCCTGTCCCTACGGCTGTTCCACCTAATGCTAAAGGATATAGTGCATGTAAGCTATTTTGAAGGCGTTGAATGCCTTTGTCTATTTGTGTACGATAGCCAGAAAATTCCTGAGCTAAGGTCAAAGGGGTCGCATCCATAAAATGTGTACGACCAATTTTCACAATATCTTTAAATTCTTCTTCTTTTTTTAAAAACTCTTTTGATGTTTTTTCTAAAGCAGGCAATAAACAGGTGTGTATTTGCTCTGCAACAGCAATGTGCATAACTGAAGGGAACACATCATTAGAGCTTTGCCCTTTATTGACATCGTCATTAGGATGAATAGGATATTTTTGACCTAACTGCCCACCTAAGATTTCAATAGCTCGATTAGCAATCACCTCATTGGCATTCATGTTTGTTTGAGTGCCACTACCTGTTTGCCAAACCACTAAAGGAAAGTGGGCATCTAATTGGCCTGAGATCACTTCATCTGCTGCTTGACAGATGGCTTGAGATTTTTTTAAGTCCATAAGTTTTAGTTTTTGATGGGCTAATGCTGTTGCTTTTTTAAGAAGACCCAATGCCCGAATAAATTCTCTTGGAAAATGATCTTGACCAATCTTAAAATTTTCTAAGGACCTTTGTGTTTGAGGACCCCAATACTTATCTTGAGGGACAGAAACCTCACCTAAAGTGTCTTTTTCTACACGATATGCTATTTGCTGATCAGCCTTAAGTTTATTATTTGTTGTAATATCTTTATGCATATTGTTTTACTCCTGCAACTATCAAAATCATACAAAGTCTACTTACCATCAACAAAACAATAAAGACGATCACCAGGTGTTGGCTTTAAAGGCTTCTCTGCCATTTCAAAGATTAACTTCCCTGTTTTAGAAATTATAAAAAGAGGATATGCTTTGTCTTTATAAATTTTTAAAAAGTTACTGAATTTAAATTTTTCATCCACAAGGGTCTCTTGAAAATGCCATCCTTTAAAGTATTTTTCTATAATTTGTTCATATTTAAGATGTTTTCCAAACAATATTTGACCACAGCTTGTACTTTTAATGATATCTGATTCTGTTTGTTCATCTTCATCCAATGTTAATTTCATAGAATGCATGGGTAACTGGAAAACATGATCAGGACCAAAGTCTCTTTTGAAAGCATTGCAAACCAGTGCATTATAAGCATCATTATCTGTGGTAGCTAGGATGTCATTTATTTCTGCAAGATTAAGTGATTGTTCAGTTGCATCTGATAAAATTTCTCCTTCAAATACAGGTATATCTTTTGCTTTGGCTTCTTGCAGTTTGTGCCAAGCATGATCAACTAATAAAACAGGAAATTTATGCTTTTTTAAGAGAGCTGCCATTTCTATTGTCCAAGGAGAAACCCCTATAATTAAAACTCCTTTTGGCCTTTGAGCTATTAAGCCAAGTCTTTTAGCAATTGTACTTAAAGATAATCCATGAATGACCACTGTTAAAAAAACAACAGCAAAAATCAATGGAGTGAGCATTTCTGCCCCTTCATACCCTCTGTCTATAAGAGTTGGAGCAAAAAGCCCTGCAACTGAAACAGCCACAACACCCCTCGGTGCAATCCAACCTAAAAGCAGTCGTTCTTTCCAAGTGAGATCTCCTCCAATGGTGGCAAGCCATACAGCAAGAGGTCTGACAACAAACAAAATCGAACCTAAAAATGCCAAACTTCGCCAATCAAGAGCATGAATATGTTCCATCTTCAAACTAGCTGTTAAAACAATAAAAACTGTAGAAATAAGAAAGATGGAAATATATTCTTTGAATCGTCTTAATTCATGGATGATACCTAAGCCCACATTACAGAGGGTAAAACCAAAAGCTGTAACAGCTAAGAGACCTGCTTCTTCTTGAATTAAATTAGCAGCTCCATAAATAAGCATAATAAAACAAAGGATCACAGGTACTTTTAAAAACTCAGGACACATTCTCCATCGGAATGTATATTTAATGAAAAAGCCACTACCGACACCAATAAGCATAGAGATCAAAATAGGGCTACCAATATTCAGAACAATATCTAATGGTGGTGTGGATTTTGTGGTTGTGATATAATATTCAAAAATAAACACCGCAAGTAAAACACCTAGAGGATCATTGACAACACCTTCCCACTTCATTAAAGAAGCTACTCTAGGTGTCAACCTATTTTGACGTAAAAGAGGTATGATCACAGTAGGACCTGTCACCACTAAAATAGCTCCAATAATAGAAGAAACAGGCATAGACAAACCTGCCACAAAATAAGCAAAAGCTGTGGCTATCATCCAAGAAATAGGCAAACCCAATAAGACCAACCGCCTTACTCCAGGGCCTGCTTGTTTGAGTTCAGAAACTTTAAGATTTAACCCCCCTTCAAACAAAATAATGGCCACAGCTAATTTGATCATGACTTCCATGACCTGACCAAAATCCTTATCCGGCTCTAGCCATCCAAAAATAGGACCCGCCAAAAGACCAATGATAGAAAGTAAAACAATAGCAGGCATACGTATTCGCCATGCAATCCATTGGGCTGCAATTCCTAGAACAATTAAAAGAATAGCTTTTTGAAGCAACACAGATAAAGTAATCAAGATGTACGCTCTTGGGGTTGTTTAGACTTTTGCACCCATCCCGTTAGGGTTTGTGATAAAGCCTTATCTACAGGAATATTTATTTCTTCTACCTGGTTTTTAGACATAAAAATTGTAAAACCACCTAACTGATAACTCATAGGCATATAAACAGATACAAGATTTTTCTTATCAAGCTCTTTTTCATCCTGAAAATTCTCACGGGTCACAAGTCCTAAGATTTTCCTACCTCCTCCTATATCAACTAAAACAACGGAATTCATTCCATTTGTGTTTTTAGCAGAAAAGAAACCAACAAGATCTTTCATAGAGGCATAAACAGTTTTAATAAAAGGAATTTTATTTAAAATATCTTCGCCAAACTTAAGTAATCTTCGGGTAATCCATGCATTTAAAGCCAATCCAATAACAAATATAAGTAGAAAGGCAAAGAGTACCCCCATACCAGGTAAGTAAGAAACATCTGGAAGTAAATACTTGAGGATTTGACCAGCTAGTTTTTCTGTAAAAGTTACAAACCAAACAAAAAGACCAATAGTAGCAGCAATAGGAATCACTGTGATCAGTCCCTTTAAAAAAGTGCTTTTAATGTGTTTCATATATTGAGTCCCCTTTTGATTAAGTTGTAATAAATTCTATTTATTATTTTAGATTTTTTACATTTTATCAAGTCTTTATATTTGAGCCTGTTATGATATATGCCATTTTTGTTGATTTTTTCAGAAGTATACACCTACAACTGACCTGAAAAATCATAATGCACGGCGTCAATTTGTAAGTTATTGAAATTATTTTTATTTATGATGTTTTTTAAAGTACTTAAGAGATTTGCTTTGAAAATAACATTTTTTATTGTATTTAATTAAGGTTAAGATTGCTAATAGAGTAAAGAGACAGAACTTATTATTGATTAAAGGGGAATTGATTAAAGGGGATAGTAGAAGTGGTTTTATTTTAAAATTTTATTTAAATAAACATAATTTAACCAAAGAGGTGATTATTATGAAACAAAATCAAGTAAAAAAATTAATAAAATTAAAATTAATTAATTTAGTGAGCTTTCTTTTAACTTTAATATTGAGTATGACACTCAATGCACAATATGCACAATCACAAGGCTTTTCTCATCTAGATCAAGCTATCGCTGAACAAGAACTACTTGAACGTTTAATGAACATAGATCAAATGAGTTTAGAAAACTTAAGAGCTAAATTACTAGCAGCAGAAGAAGATAATGAAGGAGCTATGGCAGAAGATGGAACTTACATCACAGAAAATGGAACATACTTCATAGAGCTATCAGAGGAAGAAGCCAATATAATAACTTTATTTCAAGATGTAGCTGATGTTTTTCAATATGAAAATGCTGTTTCCACATTACCTTTATCCATTAGTCATTTAAGTAGTGTAAACGACCCTGATTCTACTACGAATGCTGATGTTGCAATATCACAACAACCACAACAAGCTAACGTGCAACAAGCACCTCCACCTGTAGCCCCTCCCCCTGTAGCGGTCAAAAAAAATGGGGTGCTTAAACGTACTTTTAGTGGGCTTGGATATACATTTAAGATACTAACACCAAAACCAGTAAGAACAGCCTTTATGATAACGGCATCGGTTATTATGGGAGTATCTACCTATAAATACTTAGAAGAAAATCCTGATATAGATGGAGCTATACCTGCAAGAATTGCAATCAATGTTTCAAAAGAAGTTATAGTATTTGTATTGAAAATGACTAATGCTGCTATAGAGTTTCTTGCGAGCTTTGCCCCTGACCTCGGTGAAAATCAATCTTATCAAACCCCAACAGAGGTACCAGCACCAGCACCAGGAGGAGATACAACGCTTCAGCAAAGTCATGATGGGACTACTGCTGCCACTAGAAGCGAAATGATACTCACCGGCGGAGAAACAACACCTCCAGATCATGATGAAACTGTTGCTACTTTTGACCGCAACACACAACAAGGTGTAGAACATGTAGAACAACAACCTCCTCTGCCATCAGTTACTGAAACAGAAGTTCAAGTCCATGAACCGCATTGGATCTTGACAGTGCCGGGGCATTTGAAAGCTGTTAGAAAAGAAGTTGATGTTACTACCAATGACAGTGAACCTGCTGATTCTCTACTTACACGTATTCCTCCTACACGTCCTCCTTCTCAATAAAAATGGTCAGGCTTTCTAGGCGATGACCATTTTATCGATGGCGAAAGCCCATCGTGGTCATCTAGACCACTTTTAGTGAGACAAAAGAAGTGAAACTTTATCTTTCCGCTCTTGTATATCTTTCTTATTCTGCTATTTTTTTTAAGCAAAAAATCATACAGTTAAAAGTTTTTCTATAATAATATTAAAAGTTGCGCTTGGTCTCATAGCTTTTGTGACAGCCTTTTCATCAGGATGGTAATAGCCTTTCAGATCCACAGGTTGTCCTTGAACATTGTTTATTTCTTCTAATATTTGTTTTTGTTTCGCCTTTAACTGACAAGCTACTTGATGATATTGTGATTTTATTTCCTCAAGCTTTTGTTTTTCTTCTGCTGTTTCATCCCTTATCTCCTTGTTTAATTCCTCCACAAGGGCTTCTGTCAAATACAATGTCCAATAAAAATGACTACCTCTTGTATCTAATTGATACACTTTTCTTTTTGGTGATTTTTCTTCTTTTAAAAACCTCTCATTGGCTTTGTTTAAAGCATTAGCTAAAATGGAAGCCCCTTTATGAAGGTTTTTTTCAGATAAGTCTTCTAAGGCTACGGCAAAGGCTAAAAACTCACCTAAAGAATCCCACCTGAGATGGTTTTCTTTTAAAAACTGATCGACATGTCGGGGAGCTGTACCACCAGCCCCTGTTTCATAAAGCCCTCCCCCTTTTAACAAAGGCACAATAGATAACATTTTAGAACTTGTACCTACTTCTAAAATCGGGAAAAGATCTGTCAAATAATCTCTTAAAACATTACCTGTGACAGAAATAACATTATCCCCTCTAGTAGTGGTTTCAAGAGTTAGCTTCATCGCCTCTCTAGGTGATAAAATATGAATATCTAAATTTTTTGCATCTTGTTGCTCTGCATCTTGTTGCTCTGCATCTTGTTGCTTTAAATATTGTTCTACCCTTTCAATCAAGCATCTATCATGGCTCCGATGACGATCCAACCAAAAGATAGTCTTCTGCTTTGTAACCCTAGCTCTTTTCACAGCTAATTGGATCCAATCCCTTATAGCTTTGTCTTTTGTTTGACACATTCTCCAGATATCCCCTTGTTTGACCTGATGTTTTAAAAGAATTTTTTGTGAAGATTTGTCTACGACTTGAATGATTCCATCATAAGGAGCTTGAAAAGTTTTATCATGGGAGCCATATTCTTCAGCCTTTTGAGCCATTAACCCTATATTAGACACACTGCCCATTGTTTGAGGGTTGATAGCTCCATGCTCCTTACAAAAAGCTATAACTTCTGTGTAAATACCAGCATAACTTCTATCAGGAATAAGAGCTTTTGTAGGGTAAAGTTTGCCATCAGGTCCCCACAATTTTCCTGCTGAACGAATTAAAAAAGGTATGGATGAATCAATGATCACATTGTGAGGGCTATGTAGATGTGTAATACCTTTATGTGAATCCACCATTGCCAAAGCAGGTCGATTTGCATAGCACTGATCAAAGGCTTTGATGATCTCTTTTTGTAGAGGAGAAGACTTTATCTTGGCAAATAAGTCATTAAGACCACTGCGAAAATTAACAGATAGCCTTTGGATGTCACTTTCATACTGCTCAATAGCTTTTTTAAAATATACTTCGATAGCTTTGGCAAAAATAATAGGATCAGAGATTTTCATCATAGTAGATTTAAGATGTAAAGAAAGTAAAAGCTTTTGATGATAGCTTTGTGTTATTTCTTTCTCAAAAAACTGCTGTAAAGCCTCTATACTCATCATTGATGTATCTATAATCTCGTCTTTTAAAATAGACAAATGTGGTTTCAAAATATGCTCATGGCCTTGTTGATCGACAAATTTCACAGCCACATCCACAGCTTGAGATATAGTTAAAGATTGTTCATTGCTATAAAAGTCACCTTTTGTCATAGAGGCTATGTGAGACAGGCTATCTTTGTCCCATTTTTCCATAAAGGAAGGATTTTTTTGAGCGTACTGTTTGACAGGTTGAGGCACACGACGATCTGAATTGCCTTCACGCAAAACAGGATTGACAGCACTGCCTAAGATTTTTTTGTATTTTTTTAAAATCTCTTGTTGTTCACCTAATAAGTTAGAGCCTTCTGGATAAGAGGGAAGATCAAAGCCTTGTTTTTGAAGTTCGCTAATGGTAGCTTTCAGTTGAGGTATAGAAGCACTGATATTTGGTAACTTGATAATATAAGCTGTAGGCATTTGAACAAGCTTTGATAATGCTAAGAGGTCATCCGGCACTTTTGACTTGAGGGAGGGTTGATGAGGGAAAGTAGCTAAGATACGTCCTGCTAAAGAAATATCTTTCATCTCAATAGAAATTTTCATCACGGATAAAATGGCTTGAATGATAGGGAATAAAGAATAAGTCGCCAGAGCAGGTGCTTCATCTGTTTTTGTATAGATCATCTTAAGAGAAGAAATTTGATCAGCCATATTTCATTTCACAATGTATTATCCCAGTGAGCTTTTAAGCATCCATGCCGTTTTTTCATGGTACTCGATCCTTTCGCCCAGCAAACTCACTGTACCTTCATCGTTAGCATGATCTAATACAGTGAGGATATGCTTTGCTGTCTTGACAACTTGTTCATGGTCTTTGAGGAGATGAGCCAACATGGCTTGGCTGTCAGTTTCTAATTGAGGGTCTTCCTTAACTGCACTTAATTTAGCAAACTCTGTGTAGGAACCTGGCGATTTGACACCCATCACTCGAATACGTTCTGCAATTTCATCCACAGCTAAAGCCAAAGCCGTGTATTGTGTTTCAAAAAGTGTGTGCAGAGGTTGAAACATTGGCCCTGTGACATTCCAGTGGTATTTGTGTGTTTTCAAATAAAGTGTATACGTTTCGGCTAGTAGTTTTGATAAACCTTGAGCGATTTCAATACACTTATCACTTGCAATCCCAATATCTAAGTTTTTTGTCATTATATCTGTCCTCTTTGTAAAGTGGTGAATATTTTTATTTCTTTAAATAGCTTTAAGCCTCTATTATATAAGCTCTTTGGTATTAGCTCAACAGTATATTGTAAACTAACCTCCAAAAGAAAAGCCAATGCCTGCAAGAATATAAAAGCTATTTAGCTTTATGTGTCCAGGCATATCTACTGTTACTGGCGAAATTTCTGTTTCTCCTTCCTCTGGAAGTTTAGCATTCTGCTTAAGATCATCAAAGGAAGACAAATCATAACCTCCTTCTACTTTAACAAGTAATTGAGGGGTAAAATGCAATCCTATTTCTAAACCTAATTGGCCGGTGATCCGTTGCCATAAAAACTGATTACTTGATATAGATTCTAAAGCATTTGCATCAGTACCAGATGTACTTTCTTCTTGAGATGTAGGTGGTAGATCAAAAGAGATCTTTAAATTTTTCCAAATATCAATCCCTGCTACAACACCTACAAAAAATGAACTGACATGAAATCTATAATTAGCTGAAAGAGCTACGCGGTGGGTTCTTATTTTGTGGTCAAATTGGAATATACTTTCAATAGTACCTTCAGAATCTTTTTTCTCTGGATACCAACCATAGCCATATCGCACTCCTAAAGCCATACTACCTTGATTGTTAATAAAATGCCTATAGAGAAACTCTGCTCCTAAACCATAGCCTCTTTTTGAATCTATGTCTTGTGGCTCTTGCTCTTGAAGTTGCATTTTGATTTTTTTATTAAGGTTCATCCTTCCATGAATAGAAAGCTCTGGACTAGCTTGTGTTTGAAAAAAGCTTAAAATACCTAAAGCGAAAATAGCTAAATGAATAAAACTTTTCATAATAAACCCCTCCTTTTTTGAGTGTTAAAATATGAAACAAATGAAACCTATTTTGAATATAGTCCAACAAAATGAAAAAAACAACACTAACACACTTAAAAACTGTCAAAAAGTCATTCAAAAAAGAAGGAATTTAAAAAAATATACAAATAAATTATGATATTTAATAAAATAGTGATATGATAAATATATGCATTTAAAAATAAATCAACAGGTAGTCTTAAATATATGATTTTATTAACTTAATTATTAAAAGTGAGGGGATATTATGAATAAAGTATTATGGTCTTTTTGTTTGTTTGCTATGACTTTTTTATTAATGATAGGCTGTCAGACTGCACCGGATAAGAGAGTAGAAAATTTATTTCCAGAAGGTCCAGATGTTTCTGCTTTCAATGAAGAATCTTTTACTTCTCAGAATGCTCAAAATCAAGAAGACTTAAAGCTGACCCAGCCTGTCTTCAAGCCTATACCTGAAGTTATGAATACTTTTGTACAGAAATGGCTAGATTATTTCCAAGGACGTGGCCGTAAGTATATGGAGCTTTATTTAAGTCGATCGAGTAAATATAAACCCTTAATGATGACCTTATTAAAAGAATCAGGGTTACCGGAGGATTTAATTTATGTGGTCTTTATTGAATCAGGCTTTAGTAGTACAGCAAGGAGCCATGCTTCTGCTGTGGGATATTGGCAGTTTATCAAAGGGACTGGCCGTCACTACAATCTCAAAATTAATCATTTTGTAGATGAACGTAGGGATCCAGAGCTATCAACCCTTGCTGCAATAGATTATTTTAAGAGCTTGTATAGTTTGTTTGGTTCCTGGTATTTAAGCCTTGCTGCTTACAATGCAGGGGAAAATCGAATTAAAAGTGCTGTTATGAGAAATCAAACAAGAGACTTTTGGCAATTAGCTTATCAAAGACAATTACCTGTTGAGACTATTAATTATATTCCTAAATTTTTAGCAGCTCGTTTAATTGCAAAAAATCCTCAAAAATATGGCTTTACTGAAGTGGCTTATGAGCCTGCATTAGAATATATCAAATGGCCTATAGAGCAACCCGTAGATCTCTCATTGATGGCAAAGCATAGTGATATTGCTTATACAGATATTAAAAGCCTTAATGCAAGTGCTTTGGATCGCTATCTCCCTGTTTTTTCAGATAAACAACAATATATAAAATTACCTGTACAACAAGAAGATATATTGCAAGCAGCTCTGTCTAATAGTTATGTCAGTCATAAAAAATTGCGTATTAATTCTATTCGATATCATCGGGTGAGAAGAGGAGAAACAGTCTCTCACATTGCTAGAAGATTCGGCACGACAGCATATAAAATTAAAAGTATCAATTCACTGGGAAGGAGGTATCATATCAGAGCAGGACAGGTGCTTAAAATTCCAACTCGTCACTATCAATCACCTCGCAGGCCAGCCAGTGGTACTTTAAAAAAATCTAAAAAAAAAAATAATCGAAAAAATATACATATTGTAAAGAGAGGGGAAACTCTGTTTGGTATTTCTAGAAAATATCGAGTTTCTGTAGCTCAGATAGCTAATGTGAATGCTTTAAAAAATAGGTCTTTAATTCATGTTGGTAAACGGCTTGTCATCCCTGATTGATTTTCATTGATTGATTTTCATTCAACATTCAAAGTGAGTAGAATTTCAGAAACAATATACTTTCAAAAAGATTTTTATACTTTCACTTCTAAAGACTTTCCTGAAAGGAGTGTGGCAGCATCCACTCCAGAAAGGGCTTGTGAAACAAACAAAGGGCCTCTTTGGATATGTTGCACAACACCTGCTTGATTGATAAAAGTACCTGATTTTTCTACGAAAGACCTTAAAGGCACTTGCCACTGAAAGTCTTCAAAAAGATTATTCTTTGTTGGAGCAAACCATGCCACATTTTGAGCTTTTGAGAACAACTTAACTTTGTCTTTTAGATCAGGATAAACGGCTTGATTTTCTGGTCCTAGAACCACCAAATAATCTAAACCTGCTTTTAATGCATTTTCTAAATCAACCCATTTTGTTTTGATTTTAAAGTTTTTAAGGACTTCTTGTAGTCCTTGGGTGTTGGGATTTTTATCCCCTCTAATCAAAAGTCCATCAAAGTCATCAAGGGTTTCAGGGTTATTGATCCAATGAAATATTTGAGTGCTATTAAAGTTTTCTATAAAGGTTTTAACAAAGGCATTATATTCTTCCGTTGTGTACTGCCCTGTTAAAACCAAGGCTATTTTATCAGATTTGAGGGCTTTGAGTTCCTTACCAATTTCTATGGCAGCTTGACCAGGAGGAAGTGTAGCAAGCTCTTTGTTGGTTTTGTGATAACCTTGTGTGATACGATGTTCAAGGTTGACAAATTTATACACGTCACGTCCCTCATCACACATCCAATGCCCATTGACTTTTTCATTGTAAAGGGGGGTGACTCGATAAAGGCCATTTTCGTTAAAGTAAATTTTAATGTTACAACCAGTGGAGCAACCCTGGCAGACTGTATTGAAGTTTTTTAAAAACCAAACTCGTTGTTGAAAGCGAAAATCCTTAGAGGTCAAAGCTCCTACAGGGCAAATATCCACTACATTTAATGAATATTGGTTATTGAGAGGCTTGTCTTGAAATGTACCAATTTCACTATGGTCTCCTCTGTTGAAAATACCTAGTTCATGTGTTTGAGAAACTTCATCAGTAAAGCGAACACAACGAGAACATAAAATGCATCTTTCTGTATCTAAGACAACTTGAGGACCTAGATCAACGACTTTACGTTTTTTGACTTTTCGCTCTGCCATTTGAGAGTCATAATTGCCATGAGCCATAAAGTATTCTTGCAATCCACATTCACCAGCTTGATCGCAAATAGGACAATCAAGAGGATGATTGATCAAGTGAAACTCTAAACCCCATTTAACAGCTTCTTTGACTTTTTCAGAATTATTAGAAACCACCATACCATCTTGTACAGGGATATTGCAGGCAATTTCTAATTTAGGACGGCCTTCAATCTCCACAAGGCACATACGGCACACACCAGCGACACTAAGGCCCGGATGCCAACAGTAGTGGGCTATGTCGGTGGACGTCTGCATAAAGGCTTCAATGAGTTTGGAACCCTCTTTAAGTTGACATGTTTTACCATTAACTGTCAGCTTGGGCATATTCTATCCTTTTTTTAAAAGTCAGGTTTTTATATTTAATGGATCCATACGCTCGCTTAAAAATTCTTTCAAAACAACTTCAAACTTATTTATTGGTTGCAATTCAGAAATACATTTTGTAAGTTTGAATGAAGCATTTGCTCCTTTTTCCATAGAAACCAATTTTCCAACTTTTTCAGTAGCTATGTCTGCCTTAGAGTATATATTGAAATAAATATTATTGGGAGCTATTCCAATACAAATCACAGCATCATAACTTCTATGATGTCTAATGTGGTTGAATTGAAATTTGCCATGGGTGTCTTCTGTAGCTGTTTTTATTTCAATTCTGCTTTTTGTAATTTCAATATCCCAAGACGTTTGTTGTGTTGGTATATTAAAATTGAGATTTAAGTTTTCTAAAATCTTACGTACAAATTTTTCTCCAACTGTTCCAACGGCCCTATTATTTATTAACTTAATCTTTCTAAAATGACACTGATCCCATTTCTTCTGGTTATTTTCTTTGTCTAAAATATGTTGAAGTATTTTGTTATAATTCATTACTATCACACAGCCTTTTTTGTATATGAAATATACTTATATGATGACAATTATGAGTTGTTAAATTGCTATATTTTATCCAATTTGTATTTTCAATAATTCTTTTTATTTTTGCCTTATCCCTTTTTATAATAAAACCATAACCGCAAGTATATTTGACTTTAGAAAAACAATGCACAATAGAAGGTGGGACATCATAAAATGTTCTTTGTAGAAAAAAATCAGCCTTTTTCATTTTTGTTTGACCACAAAGTCTTTCTTTTCTGTTATCAACAGTAAATATATCGACAAATGTAGAGAGGTCTTTTAATTTGACCTTTTGGTTTTCTCCTTTTTTCCAAATTTGCCATAATGTGTTCATTTTCATCGTCTGTCCTTGAGCATTTGCAAAAGAACCCATGGGTAGTTTTTCAGAATGTATTAATTGCATTTCTTTTATTCTTAACTTAGGAGAACCTCTGACCTCACTTTGAAAAGACATAGGAAGGATAAACCCAACATAATCTGAGAATATAGCACAATGATTTAAAAACTTTATAGCAAGCCATGCACGGTAACCAAACGGTGGATTTCCGATACATATATATTTTTCACCTTGAGGTTGCCATGACAAAAAATCTTGCTTTATAACCCCTTCTGCTTTAGGGTCTATGTCTAAGCCTATTCTTTTTTTAGGAAGTATTTTAAAAAAACTTCCGTTTCCTGCACTTGGTTCAATAAATGTGTATTCATCTAATTTTACATTTTTATTTTTTAAAATTGTAATGAAAGAGGCAAGACAATATCTTGCTATTTTAGGTTTTGTATAAAATTGATCTAAATCAAAATTTTTTAAAGCCCATGTAGGAATGATTTTTCTCTTTTTCCAAGAAATTAAAAGATTTCTCTCTTTTAAAGAATGATAATTATTTAAAATATAGGAATCAAATCCATCCATTTTCAAAAGGTCTTCCCCCTAACTCAAATGTCTATCAATCTACATAATTTAAAAACAAATCCAAATATCCTTTTAGGATTTAGTTACTTTTAAAGATATTTAATACTATAGCCCTACCAAATGTAAGAAGACTTGCAACCATGCTACCTAAAATGGCTATAAATTCATATTCTTTAAAAAAGAACTTCCCATCACCAAGAAAATTCATATATCCCTGCAAGAAGATACAAACCAAAGCAACAACTATCCATCCAATGCTTACGTAATAAAACAAATCTGCATATTTTTTATTATAATTTCTACTAGATTCTGATGTTTTGATCTGTTCTTCTATTGTTTTTAGTTTAAGCTCATCGAGCTTTCTTTTCATTTCAAAGGAATGCCCCCTATATTTATTGATTTGAGTTTGTGTTTTTATTGCTTCTAAGGATTCTTCTTTCTCTTCTTGAGACATCCTATCGAGAATGGTTTTATCTATGTTTGACATTGAATCTCTCATTCAGCTTGTTTTTTGAATTTTAAATAATACGTCTTGATCATTTCATTATCTATTGACATACCTTCAATTTCATTGCTTTTTTCTATTGTTTGAGACCAAGGACTTCCTTCAACATGAGTTAAAGCTGATAATTCCCACGCTGCCATATTACCGTATTTGTTTAAAATAAAGTCCATGATAGCCATTTCATTTTCTGTAAAATCAGATTGACACTCTCTTAAATTTTCACCCATATCATCAAATTCTCTCGCTTTTTGGCTTTTTGTAATCTGACTTAATTTTTTAAACTCGTGGTATATGGAAGGGAAAACAGGACCATATTTCCAAGCCAAGGCATATTCATTAACTAAAGGTTGATTTGTAATGGCTAAAGTGTACCCATGAGCTATATACACAAGCTTAATTAGCTTTGTACAAGTCAATCTATCATCACTTTGTTCAATAAAATAATTTGCCACAGCTAAGGGATTATGTCCTTTGTCCATCTTTTCTCCTCTCATATAAATATATCATTTAAGTCTATAAATTTGAAGTTTATTGTTCGGATAAGGTTCAACAAATATTACTTTTTTATACCTGTGTCAATAATATACCTTGTGCAGTTATGGCATGGTAGAGTGTAGTGCAGTAAATAGTCCTCTATTATTTGATCACTTTTGATCGGCCTTCCTTAATAAAGAATTCAAATTCATCTCTAAATTTTGTAATAAAACCAATGGTGGGCATAGCAGCAGCATCAGACAAGGCACATATAGTCCGTCCTTGCATATTATTAGAAATCCTCTCTAATAAATCAATATCTTGTAATCGACCTCTGCCTTCCATAATCCCTTGAACAATTTTTTCTGTCCATCCTGTGCCTTCCCTACAAGGCGTACATTGGCCACAAGATTCATGGTGATAAAAATGCAATGTGATCTTAAGCATATCCACCATACATCGCGTTTCATCTAAAATGATCACAGCCCCAGAACCTAACATCGACCCCATCTCTGCTAAACACTCATAATCCATTGTAGCTTTTTGGCATTCAGCATAAGTCAGAATAGGAGCAGAACTTCCTCCCGGAATACAACCTTTAAGTTTATGACCATCTCTCATCCCTTGGCATTCCTTCTCGATCAAATCCATTAAAGGATAACCTAATGGCACTTCATAGTTACCAGGCCTGACCACATCACCACTGACAGAAAATAACTTAGTACCAGATGACTTTTCTGTTCCATACTTACGGTAACCCTTAGCCCCTATCTTTAAAATATACACCACAGTAGCTAGAGTCTCTACATTATTGACAATAGTGGGCTTACCTAAATACCCTTCTACAGCAGGAAAGGGAGGTTTTAACTTTGGTTGGCCTTTTTTGCCTTCAAGAGAAGAAATCATCCCTGTCTCTTCCCCACAAATATATGCACCTGCTCCTCGATACACATCTAAATCAAAATGAAATTTACTGCCTAAAATATTACGACCCAACAAATTAGCTTTGTAAGCTTCAGAAATAGCCTTCATCAAAATATTGTAGGCGTCTGAATATTCCCCCCGAATATAAATATATCCTTTATGAGAAGATATGGCATAAGCAGAAATAAGCATCCCTTCTATCAATTGATGAGGAGCCTTTTCCATCATTAAGCGATCTTTAAAAGTCCCCGGCTCCCCTTCATCTGCATTGCACAGTAAATAACGAGGTTCAGAGTTTTTAGGTAAGAAACTCCACTTTAACCCCGTAGGAAAACCAGCTCCACCTCTTCCTCGGAGGCCTGATTGCTTGACCTCCTCTATAATAGATTGAGGTTTCATTGTAAAGGCTTTGTTCAACATCTCATAACCACCATGTTTTTGATAGCCTTTGAGTGTTTGAAATTCCTTTTTATCGTAATGTTCTGTCAACAGTGGCTTTTTCATTTTTATTTCAGTGATTTTAAAAGTTTATTCATTTTGTCTTTATTTATTCTATCGTAGTATTTATCATTGATTTGCACAGCAGGAGCTTGATCACAAGAGCCTAAACATTCAACCCTCGTAATTGTAAAACGTCCATCTTTAGCCATTTCACCTTCTTTGACTTTTAACTGTTTGCAAGTGTATTTGAGCAATTCTCTGGCTTGGAACATGCAACAAGTAAGGTTGCAACAAATTTGTATATGGTATTTGCCAACTGGCTTTTTATTAAACATGGTGTAAAAGTGTAGAACCTCATTGATATGAGCTTCTGGAATCTCCATAAATGCACTCAAGCTACTGACAGTGTCTGGACTAATCCAGCCATCTTCTTTCTGAACTCGGTAGAGAACAGGCAATATAGCAGAACGTTTATCTTCATACCTTGTCAGTTCCTTTTTGATAAAGGTTTTGGCTTGTGCAGAGAGTTTATAATTTGTTGATTTTTGAGATTGACGTTTCAAAATAAACTAAGTCCTCATTTAAAATGCCATTTTGGATTTCTCCCGAAGCTGTAAAAAATAACCTGCCATATTGGCCCTTATCTTTTACTTTAAGCCGGGTACTATTTCTGTAAAAACATCAGGTGAGTACAAGAAATAATCTCATAATACTTGAAATTAAAAGTGATTAGAGCAACATAACTACCAGTTAAAATCTTACTATTTTGAATTTCTTGTTCCCCTTTTTTACTAAATTACTAACACCTGTGTCAAAAAGTTTAAAAGCATCTAATGGCACAGTGTGCTATCATTTAACTTTACTTAGAACAAATTCATAAGTCTATATTTGTTTTTCCCGGTACTCTTAAAAAACATTACCGAAAAATAAACCTTTTTAAATGTATAAGGTTTTATCTCAATAGTTTTTGTCAATTATTGTCAATTATTTAAATACATCTTAAAATTGCAGAACCATTGAAAGACTGTAAGTGCAGAAAAACCATACCTAAGTTCGACAATGAATTTTATTTTTAAACAGAGTAACTGATGTCATTTGATAAGGCTTTGATATTCATCAAAATGATGTTATTATAATAATAAACTAACCATAGGACTTGATCTATGAGACAGGTACCGCTAAAAACACCAAAAGACACATCTTATTTAAAAGCTTTTTCTTGCTATGGACTTGTGGGTTCAGGCAAACTAGCTAAGCATTTTGCTCATTATTTAAAATTACTCAACCTGCCATTTAAAACTTGGTCTCGCCGTAACAAAACCTTTATCAACAAAGCCCTTAAAGATTGTTCTCACGTACTCATTCTGATCAAAGACTCTGAAATTCACCCCTTCCTTCAAAACCATCAAAGCTTACTCCATAACAAAATATGCTTACATTGTTCAGGTGCTATTTTCACACCTCTTGCCATTGGAGTTCATCCTTTAATGACCTTCAGTCAAAAGCTCTATGACTTAAAAGTTTATAAACAAATGCATTTTGTTATGGATCACCCATCCCCGTTTAGAACAATCTTACCTGGATTACCTAACTCCCACAGCATTATTGATCCTGCACAAAAGGCTAAATATCATGCTCTCTGTGTGATAGCAGGTCATTTTTCTTCTTTGCTCTGGCAAATATTTTTCCATCAAATGACAAAACATTTTGGTATTTCTAAATCACAAGCTTTGGTTTATTTCAATCAAGTTTTTGCTAATATTTCTCACTTAGATCACCACTTTACAGGTCCTTTGCAACGCAAAGACTATCAAACTGTCAAGCTCAACCTGCAAGCATTAAAAAATGAGCCGTTACTTTATGAAACTTATCAAACATTTATTAAATTAAACAGCATAGAAAATTTTCAAGGAGGGGTATGAGTCCGCTCACTTTTAAAGACAAAAAAAACAAAAAACAAAAAATCTCCATGATCTCTTGTTATGATACATGGAGTGCAAAAATTCTCTCTAAGACAAACATAGATATTCTGCTTGTGGGGGATAGTTTAGCCATGGTCATTTATGGCCATGATTCCACTCTACCTGCGGATGTATCTACAATGGTTTTACATACTCAAGCCGTTAAAAAAGGAGCAAATAAAAAATTTATAATAGCAGATATGCCCTTTATGGGTGTGCATAAAGGCTTATATCGATCCATGCAGAATATAGAAAGACTTATAAAAGCAGGGGCTAATGCTGTTAAAATAGAAGGTTGCTTTGGCATTGAGCTTGTTATTCAAAAAGCTGTGCAAGCTGGTGTACCTGTCATGGGACATCTAGGACTCACTCCGCAGTTTATTAATCAAATAGGTGGCTTTAAAGTTCAAGGGACAACATTGACTGAAAGAGAAAGCATTATAGAACAAGCCAAACAGCTTGAAAATTTAGGATGCTTTGCTGTGGTGTTAGAATGTGTACCTGCTTCTTTAGCAAAAACAGTAACTTCTTTATTGAAGATTCCTACTATTGGCATTGGAGCGGGTGGGGATGTCGATGGCCAAGTGCTTGTTCTACATGACCTTTTAGGAGTAAACAAAGACTTTGTACCCCAATATTTAAGAACTTATATGAAGGGACACGATTTAATCCTTCAAGCTGTTGCTCAATTTGACCAGGATGTTAAAAATAAAAAATATCCTGATCATAATGAAAAATACGAATAAAGAGAAATGGTTTGTGATGAAAGTTTTAAAAACACCTCTTGAGGTCACCCATTGGAAAAACTCACTTTCTCAATGTCGTTTGGGCTTTGTTCCCACAATGGGAGGGATACATGAGGGTCATCTTTCTCTAGTAAAACAATCATTATCAGAAAATACACATACTCTTGTGAGCATTTTTCTTAACCCGAAGCAATTTAATAATAAGGTAGACCTTAAAACATATCCTCAAAATATTTCATTAGATATTCAAAAATTAAAAGAGCTTAACGTGGATGCTGTTTTGACTCCTACTCAAAGAGATATTTACCCTGATCATGACAAATACACTGTGACAGAAGCACCTTTAAGTCAAACACTTTGCGGACAATCTAGGAAAGGTCATTTTGATGGTGTACTCACTGTAGTTTTAAAATTATTTCTTATAGTGCAACCTCATCAAGCTTACTTTGGTCAAAAAGACTACCAACAATTAGAGTTGGTACAAGGATTGGTCCAGTCGTTTTTTTTAAATATAAAAATTATTGCTTGTCCTACAGTGCGAGAGGCATCAGGACTTGCTTTGAGTTCCCGCAATGAACTTTTATCTTCAGCAGGTAGACAGCACGCAAGTAAGTTTTTTCAAATTTTAAAATCAGCACCTACAGTGCAGTTAGCTAAAGACCAGCTTCAAGAACAAAACTTTAAGGTAGATTATGTGGAAGAAAAAGCTGGTCGAAGATATGGTGCTGTGTTTTATGAAAATGTCAGGCTCATTGATAATTGTTCCATTATTTGATTTTGATCACTATTAGTGTCAATATCTCTCAACGTGCAGTTGAGGTTTTAAGATGCCATCAAATATATTTTTAGAAAGTGGGATTCTTTTGATCAACAAGCCTGGCGGTATGACAAGCCATGACGTTGTTGAAAAAGTGCGTCAAATATTAGGTACTAAAAAAGTAGGGCATTCAGGGACTTTGGATCCTTTGGCTTCTGGTCTGATGATTTTGTTAATTAATCAAGGGACTAAGTTGTCTTCTTATTTGCTCAATGCTCATAAAACATATAGGGTTTTTGTTAAGTTAGGTATACGAACTGATACATGGGATCAGGATGGACGGACCATTACAGAGCAGAAAACAGAGCATTTATCTTGTGAAAAAATCAAACAAGTAATAGAAAAACACACAGGGGTATTATCTTTAAGAGTACCTGATTATTCGGCTGTGAAATTTCAAGGGAAAAAACTTTACGAGTATGCTAGACAACATACTCAAAATAAAAAAATTAAAGTACCAGAAATTTATAGAGATATGTCTTTCGACCAACTAGAAATTATAGAAATTCAACCTTCCTGCTTTAAAGCTTCTGTTAGGGCATCTAAAGGCTCTTTTATCCGCTCTTGGGCTAGTCACATTGGTGAAGAATTAGGTGTAGGAGCTGTTGTTTCTGCTATTGAAAGAATAACTTCTGAGCCTTACACTCTAAAACAAGCCATCAGTTTAGATACTTTGAAGGTCTGGCCTATAGAGCAGAGGCCAGGCTTTATTCCTTTAGAAGAAACTTTGCCTAATTGGCCTAGGTATGTTGTACGTGGACGATGGGAAAAATATATTCTCAACGGAATATTGCCAGAAGAAATGCAATGGGATATAAAAAATAGACTTTCTCAAATTCAAGAAGAGCAGGGGATTAAAGTTTACAGTGCAACAAATAAGCATTTACTGGTTCTACTCAAATATAATTCTACAAAAAGTAGGGCAAAAATAGCTTGTGTTTTCAGTCAAAATGCTTTATCAAAATAAGGTTGATTAAAATATAGATTGATTTTAAACTTTTATGGTAAGGAGATCATTCATTATGAAATTTCAAAAAGAAGAAAAACTTAATATGATTAAAAAGTTTCAAGCAATGGGACATTCATCAAGCAACCCACCTAAAGTCTTAAACACAGGATGTTTAGAGGTTCAAATTGCTTTATGGACACATTCCATTGTGCATCTGACCGAACACTTTAAAATTCACAAAAAAGACCACCACGGTCGTAGAGGTCTCATTCGTTTGGTCAATAAACGACGTAACTTGCTTTCTTATTTAAAAAGAAACAACTTTAAAAGATATAAAGCTTTGATTACTGAACTTAATATTCGCAAATGATTATTTCACTCAAAATACATCATTGATTGACTCAAGATCAGCATTCATTATATCTACTTGTCTTTCGACCTTAGAATAAAATACTAGTAATTAGAAAATACAGTGTTAGAATAAAAAAGTCTGAGAAATATAACAAAGGTTAAAAAGGAGTAAGGATGTCTAAAACAATAACAGAATGTAAAGTAGGGCAGAACACTATTTGTCTTGAAACAGGGGTCATGGCCAAGCAAGCTGACGGGGCGGTGGTAGCAAAGTGTGGCAACAACATTGTGTTGGCCACAGTGGTTTCATCTAAACAGCCTTCATCATTTGATTTTTTCCCTTTGACGGTGGAATACCAAGAGAGGCTTTATGCCTCTGGGAAGATCCCTGGAGGTTATTTTAAAAGGGAGGGTAGGCCAACAGAATTAAATACTCTTAACTGTCGATTGATCGATCGTCCTTTAAGGCCTCTTTTCCCTGAAGGTTACAATCATGAAACACAAATCATTACCTCAGTGTTGAGTTTTGATGGGCTTTTCCCTGTTCATATTTTAGCTGGCATAGCTTCTTCAACAGCACTTCATATTAGTGATATTCCTTTCCATGGACCTGCTTGCTCTATTCAGCTAGCAAGGGTCAACAAGGAGTTCATTGTCAATCCTGATTCTAAGCAAATAGAGGAATCTGATATGAATATGGTGATTGCAGGGACAACAAAAGGGCTTTTGATGGTGGAAGGAGAATCTCAATTTTTAACAGAAAATGAAATTTTAGAGGCACTCAAATTTGCACATCAGTCTTTTCTTCCTTTAATTGAAGCACAAGAAGATTTACGATCTAAAGTAGGGCATACCAAGAGAGATTTTACACCTGTCAGTATTGATCCTTCTATTAGAGAAAAATTAGAACAAAAATTTAAAAGCCAAATTGTGACAGGACTTAAAATTAAAACCAAGCAAGAAAGATATGCCCATCTTGCAGACCTTCAGGTAGAAGCTACTGAGAATATCACAGAAGAGATATTAGATGAGTCTGCAACAGAGCAAGAAAAAGAGGCTACTCAACAAACAGTACAGACAGTATACAATCAGTTAAAGTATGAGATTGTCCGCAATATGATTTTAAATGAAGGTGTACGTATTGATGGAAGGAACAGCACAGATGTACGTCCTATTGAATGTGAAGTGGGTGTATTACCTAGAACACATGGTTCAGGACTTTTTACAAGAGGTGAGACCCAAGTGCTAGGTACGATCACTTTAGGCACATCTGATGACGCACAAAGTATTGATACTCTGTATGGTCCTTTAAGTAAAAGGTTTCTTTTACATTATAATTTCCCTCCTTTTTGTGTAGGAGAGACAGGACGTGTAGGAGGTCGAAGTCGTAGAGAAATTGGCCATGGCTTTTTAGCAGAAAGAGCCTTATCTGCTATTTTACCTCAAGAGGAAACCTTTCCTTACATTATTAGATTGGTTGGCGAAGTATTAGAATCAAATGGCTCAAGTTCTATGGGAACAGTGTGTTCTGGTATGTTAGCTCTTTTAGATGCAGGAGTGCCAGTGCAGAAAAATGTAGCAGGTATTGCTATGGGATTGATTAAGGAAGGGGAACAAGTAGCTATTTTATCTGATATTTTAGGTGACGAAGATCATTTAGGGGATATGGATTTTAAGGTAGCTGGTGCAAGAGATGGTATCACAGCACTGCAAATGGATATTAAGATTGATAATATTGACTTTGATACAATTGAAAAGGCCTTGATGCAGGCCAAGCAAGGTCGTAATGAAATTTTAGACAAAATGGAGCAGGTTATATCTCAACCTCGGGCTGATTTATCTCCATTTGCACCTCGCATTGAGACCATTAAAATCAATCCAGATAAGGTAAGAGATGTCATAGGTCCAAATGGTCGAACCATTAAAGATATTATTGCCACAACAGGTGTTAAAATTGACATTATGGATGATGGCACGATCAATGTGGTATCTTTAGAACCTGAAACCAGACAGCAAGCCTTAGATATGATTAAGAATATTATAGCTGATCCAGAAGTAGGAAAAGTATATAAAGGAACAGTGGTCAAGATCGCTGACTTTGGTGCTTTTGTAGAAATTTTATCAAATACAACAGGTCTATTGCATATTTCTGAGATAGCAAGAGAGCGTGTGACGAATGTATCAGATTACCTGAAAGAAGGCGATCAGATTGATGTAAAGGTATTAGATATGGATCGCACGGGTCGTATCAAACTATCCCGCAAAGTTTTATTGTGACTTTTGTTTCCCTTTCACTCAAAATGAGCCACATCTCTGTTTCACTAAAAGTGGTCTGACCTCTGGTCACTTTCTGGTTGCCAGCCGAAGGCTATTCGCCTTCTTAAATGCTGGCAACCTAGAAAGCTTGACCACTTTTAGTAAGGAGGATCCATTTCTCATTTAACACCATGTTAAGGAAAAAGTTCTTTCTTACACCTTTTGACCACGATGGCTTTCGCCATCGGTAAAATGGTCATCACCTAGAAAGCCTGACCACTTTTAGTAAGGAGGATCTCTTCGTTTCTTAACACCATGTTAAGGATTTGTTTCACTCAAAATGCATCATGCCTCTGGCATGTTTTCTGGCAGTTAGCCCAACGGCTTATCGCCGTTGATCAAAGGCTAACTGCCTAGAAAATCCATTTATTTTGAGTAGGGAAGGATCTTCTCGTCTCTTAACATGATGTTAAGGAAACAGTTCCTTCTTACACCTGCTTGCCTGATGCCGGATCCCGGGATCCCGGATCCCGGAAAAAATCAATTTTAACTTTAAGTGTTTTTACACAACTTGTATAAATAAGCTCCTAATTGATCAGCTTGTTTTGCTAATTCCATACAGCCACTAAATTCCAAGTCTAGTATTGCCTGAACTGTTTTTCACTAAAAGTAAACTAGCCGTCTTTTGCACTAAAAGTAAACTGACCTCTGGTCACTTTTGGGTTGCCAGCCGAAGGCTATTCGCCTTCTTAAATGCTGGCAACCTCAAAAGTCCGTTTACTTTTAGTAGAGGAGGATCTCTTCGTTTTTTGACTACATGTTAAGGAAAATGTCCTTCTAATGGCAGTTAGTCCGACGGCTTATCGCCGCCGATCAAAGGCTAAGCTGTTTCACAGTGGTCTAGCCTCTGGCTACTTTTTGGTTGGTTTTTTGACTAAGTTATAATATAATGTTTCATTAGTTAGACAGATGATTAGAAATTAAGTTATTATTAAGTATTATGTTTAAAGATATAAAGGGAGGTTCAAAGTTATGACAGAGAGAATTTTATTACAATTAACAATAGATGCTATTTTCAAGGCTTTTTTTGAAAATAGAAAAGATCTTTTAATTTCACTGGTAGAGAATTTTGTACCTTTGCCTAAGGGTTCTGTGATAGAGGATGTTTCATTATTAAACACAGAGCTTCTTCCCGATAAGGTTCCAGACGAATACAAATCCTTTACTTTAGATTTGCGTGTGAAATTAAGAAGACAGGTCAGAGGCGTTCTTCAAGATACAGATATTGTCCATGTAGAAGTTCAAACAACAAGTCAAAAATTTTTTACAGATCGGATATTAGTTTATGCTTCTAGGGCTTATTCTGGTCAGATAAAGAAAGGCGAAGATTTTAATCAATTACTTCCTGTGTATTCACTTGTTTTTACAACAGCTAATTTAAAAGAATTTGCAGGGATAAAGGATTACTATCATATCTGCAATATCCGTCGGACAAAACCACCAGAAGTGATTATGTCTCGTGGATTGTGTTTTGTCATTGTGGAATTAGGCAAGTTTCAGTCAAGTTTGCATGAATTATTTGACAAAAAGGCAGATTGGTGTTATCTTTTAAAGAACTCTGGTAATATGGATTTAAAGGAGTATACCAATTTTCAAAACAAGGGAGGTATTATGGCAGAAGCAGCAAAGCACTTATGGATATTATCAAAAGATGAGACATTACAGGAACTTGCAATGGTGAAAGAGAGAGACAGAAAAGATCAAGCAGCCAGAGAAGAGGGTGCTTATGAAGAAGGAATGAAGAAAGGGATGAAGAAAGGTCGTAAGGAAGGAATGGAGGAAGGAATGGAGAAAGGAATGGAGAAAGGAATGGAGGAAGGAATGGAGAAAGGAATGGAGAAAGGAATGGAGAAAGGAATGGAGAAAGGAATGGAGAAAGGAATGGAGAAAGGAATGGAGAAAGGGATGGAGAAAGGGATGAAGAAAGGTCGTAAGGAAGGAATGGAGAAAGTGGCACAAAATATGTTGAAAGAAAATCTCAATATTTCATTGATTTCTACAATGACAGGTTTATCCAAAGATGACATTCTCAAGCTGAAAAAATAATTTGCTCAAAAGTAGCCAGAGGATTATCCCTAACCCCACCCCCCACCCTTTGATTGCTTTTTTCACTCAAAATGAACTGGCCTCTGGCCACTTTTGGGTAGCCAGCCCGACTGCTCACGCCGTCGTAAAAAGCTGGCTACCTCAAAAGCTTGTTCATTTTGAGTAGAGAAGGATCTCCTCATTCCTCTACACCATGTTAGGGAAAAAGTGCTTTTATTACCTTAAGAGCAAGCGGTTTACAAATGAGGGACTTTTTCCTTAACATGTAGTTAAAAAACGAGGAGATCCTCCTTACTAAAAGTAAACGGATTTTTGAGGCATTGCTCTTTTTGGACAGCGATAGCTGTCAGAGCAATGCCCAAAAACAGCCAGAGGCTGGTTTACTTTTAGTGAAACAGAGGCTGGTTTATTTTTAGTGAGAATAAAAGGAGGCGTTATGGCAGAGGCAGCAAAGCACTTATGGATATTATCAAAAGATGAGACATTACAGGAACTTGCAATGGTGAAAGAGAGAGACAGAAAAGATCAAGCAGCCAGAGAAGAGGGTGCTTATGAAGAAGGAATGAAGAAAGGAATGAAGAAAGGAATGGAAAAAGGGATGGAGAAAGGGATGGAGAAAGGTCGTAAGGAAGGAATGGAGGAAGGGATGGAGAAAGTAGCACAAAATATGTTGAAAGAAAATCTCAATATTTCATTGATCTCTACAATGACAGGTTTATCCAAAGATGACATTCTCAAGCTGAAAAAATAAACTGCTCAAAAGTGACCAGAGGTCAGTTTACTTTTAGTGAAACAACTATCCCTAACCCCACCCGCCACCCTTCGATTCTGCTTTCTCATTTTGTTTTTACTTGAGGATGAGGGCAGAGGGAGCCTTCCGAAGTCCTCAATTGAGCTTGCTTTTAAGGAGCAAGCTCAATTTGCGGAAGATCTCCAGTCTCCCTCTGCCCCCATCCTCCCCTAAATGATTTTTTATTTGAGAGTTACGCAGAATCTAAAAAAAATAAAAAAACAAAAAATACTTCCTCCGGGATACGGAATCCCGGGATCCGGGATCTGGGATCCGGGATCTGGCAAGCCGGCATCAGATCCCGGGATGCCAGATTGCTTGATCCCGGATCCCGGGAGTAAATGTTTTGTTTCCTTAACATGGTGTTAAGAGAAAAAAGGATCCTCCTCTACTCAAAATAAATGAATTTTCTAGGCAGTTAGCTTTTGATCGACGGCGGTAGCCGTCGGGCTAACTATTAGAAGAATGTTTTCCTTAACATGGTGTTAAGAAACGAAGAGATCCTCCCTACTCAAAGTGAACAGGCTTTTGAGACAATGACCATTTTGTCAAAGGCGAAAGCCTTTGCGGTCATTGTCCAAAAGTGGCCAGAGGCCAGTTCACTTTGAGTGAAACAGAGGTCAGTTCATTTTGAGTGAAAAAAATTGAGGACTTCGGAAGGCTCACACTGCCCTATCCTCAAATAAAAATAAAATGGAAAAGCAGAATTGAAGGGCGATGGGTGAGGTTAGGGATTGGGGGTTTGGATAGAGGGGCAGGGGTAGATCCAGAGTTAGGGGGTGGGGCCGGGAAGTAAATCTTGTCTATCTTGAGGATGCCAACCTTTACTATCATACGGAAGTTGTCTATTATGATTTTGACTCCCTCTTATACAACAATGATGGTCACTTTCTGTTTTTACCTCATACACATCTGTAGTATTGCTTGACAGCTTAAATTTGAAAGGGTCATAAAAAGTAAAGTCATGCCAGTCCGTTCTACCATAGTGGTCTAAATCCTCACAATCTTTTGTATAACAAGCATCGAGACGGCTTGGACACATATTATTGTGAAGATCGTCATTGTCTTCAAGATACTGTTGTTGACCTGTCCAACCTGCTAATTTAGCAGCAGTGGCACAAGTAGGGTAACATTCACCAGCACTAGATACATATTTATATCCAGGAGGACAATCTCTTTTGTAAGCTCGTCTGCAACATTTATCTTCTACAGCACCTTTAATTTCCAAAACATTCCAGGTCTGTCTATCAACATCGCAATAATCCCCAGTTTGTGTTTCAACTAAGAGAGCTTTTGCAGTTGTTTTCTCAAACACCATACAACGTGGAAGGCATTGACTCCCACCTACAGGTGTAGCATAGCCTGCAAGTATTTGCTCCTGAGTACAAGTAGCATTCACATCTTCCTCTCCCTCCTCAGATGATGATGCAGTGGAGGTGGGGCTAGATGAAGAAACGGGTACACAACCATTAGCAGCACTTGTTCCACATCCAGGGTAGTAAGGTATTGACGGTTGACCAGGAGGTCTTGGACGGGTATATATCCATCCATATTTATTTACAGAAGCTTGAGGTGTTGCACCTGATGAAGAACTTTGCATAAAGAAGGCATCCTCAACTCCCCTAACCCCTGTGCCTACTTCAGAAGATTCATCGTTACTTCCAGATCTTCCAGTGGTCGTAGATGTTGTTGAATCTGTGCTAGATTCTGCCGGGTCAGGACTGGCCTGCCATGTTGTTGTACCTTTACCATGAATGATTTGAACTGTTCTTACGATAGCTTGATTATTAATTAAGCATTTATATGCAATGCGATCGGTCTCAACCTCTTCGACAGTTGCACAGTTACCAGTGCATGCATACCCCCAATTAGGGTCTCCACCTGAGCCTTTTTGTAAAATTTGTACAACACGATCCATAAATCTCCAGTTTTCATTTGTGTGTTGAGCTTGATCTGTTATAGTGTTTTGATGATGTTTAAAAAATGTATTAAACTCTTCTTCATACTGCTGTCTTGTCATATCTACAACCCTCTCCTGCTCATTAGGGATATTACATCTGCCTGGGCAAGCTTCACTGTTAGGATCCTCAGAACATGACCTAACAATTTCACAACAACAGTTCTCTTTACAATTCTCATCCTGTGAACATTCACTACCATCAAAGTTATCTGAAGCCTCAAAATTGAAAACACAACCATTCCCCTTTGTGCTAGGTAATTTGACTAACACCAGCTCAGATCTTTCTCTTATATTGCCTGCATGACCAGCAGGAAGTCTCTTTTTAACAAGACCTGACACCATTAAGCCAATCACATCTCCAGAGCGAAGCACTAAATTTTCTAGTTTTGAAGCCTCTGTACGTCGACCCAATGATAATCTTTTATTTGGTACCCATCGATAATCATATAAATTTTTGATATTCTCAGCATCTAATGTGTGACAAGCCTCACCCTCTCTCATATAATCATAAGTAGCAGCAACAGACTCATCGTCATTTAGCTTTACTAAAATCCATGGATTGCCTTCGACTTTTACATCCATATTAGGAAGTGATAAAGACGGCCATTGACCTAATTGAGTATGATCAATGCAAATTTGTCCATTTTTTTTAATCTCTATTTTTGTTATTTTAGATGTTTCAGGCCACTTTCCTACAATTGGTTCGCCTCCCGGCGGTCCCTCATCCCCTGGAGGGACTTCAACACCAGGATCGTCTATATCTTTATCAGGGTCAGGAGGATCAGGGTCAGGGAGAACAGTATCACCGGGGCGATCTGCGGCACGATTAGAAGGATATTCAGACGATTCTTCCCCTCCTAAAAAAGAACAGTTCATAAACATCAAAAGGCTTGCAATACTTGTTAGGCTAAGAGCCATTAATACTTTTTCTTTTTGATGATTACGTTTGACTGGAATTTTCATTTTAAATAACAACCTCATAATCTTTTATCGGCAAAATATTGTCTTAATTTGAGTCTTTTTTTCTTAAAACCTCTTTTTTATTGTTTGATTAAAAATTTGGCTTATCTTTATATTAAAAATTGACTTATCTTTTAAAAATAATTCACAATAACCCTTATGGAACAAAACCTTTCTGACCACAAATCTCAAATTATAGCTATTATAAAAAAGCGATCACTTCAAAAAGGACCTATTCGCTTAGCTTCTGGTAAGGTCAGCAATTTCTATATCGATCTCAAACAAACTATCCTTGACCCTCAAGGACTTGACCTCTTATCAGACTTGATTTTAGAGTTCTTAAACAAAAAAAATCTTGTTGGTGTGGCAGGCTCTGGTATAGGAGCATTGCCTCTCACAACGGCTGTCACCCTAAAATCGCTAAATACTCCTAAACCCTTTCTGCATCTTTATATACGATCTCAAGTAAAGGAGTGGGGGACTAAACAAGTGATAGAAGGCACTCACAGCTTCCAACCTAAAGATAAAGTTTGGATTTTAGAAGATGTTGTCACAACAGGCGGTTCTAGCCTCTATGCTACTCAAAAGTGTCAAGAGTTTGGTCTCCAGGTAGAAGGCATTCTCACCTGTGTTGACCGACAAGAGGGAGGGAGAGAAAAGATTGAAAATAAAGGCATTCACTTTCACAGCTTAATCCATATGTTTGATTTACACTAAAAGTAAACTGACCTCTGGTCACTTTTGGACATTGCTCTGACAGCTATCGCTGTCCAAAAAGAGCAATGTCGTTGGTTCACTAAAAGTGGTCTGACCTCTGGTCACTTTCTGATTGCCAGCCGAAGGCTATTCGCCTTCTTAAATGCTGGCAACCTAGAAAGCATAACCACTTTTAGTAGGAGGATCCTTTCCTCTTTTAACATCATGTTAAGGAAACAGAACTTTATTCGCAAACCGCTTGCTTCTGAGGTAATAAAAGAAATTTTCCTTAACATGGTGTAAAAGAATAAAAGGGTCCTCCTCTACTCAAAATGCATAGATTTTTGAGGCAATGACCATTTTGCCAACGGCGTAAGCCGTTGCGGTCATTGCCCAAAAACATGCCAGAGGCATGATGCATTTTGAGTGAAATGTTAAGGAAAAAGTCCTTTCTGATGCCGGGTTGCCAGATCCCGGATCCCGGGTGAACACAATGTTAAGGGTTTGTTTCACTCAAAATGCATCATGCCTCTGGTTCACTAAAAGTAAACTAGCCTCTGGCTACTTTTGGGTAGCCAGCCCGACGGCTCTCGCCGTCGATCAAAGGCTGACTACCTCAAAAGCTTGTTCAATTTTAGGAAGAAGGATCACCTTGCTTTTTAACATGATGTTAAGGAAAAAAGATTTCCTTTTTTTTGTTTTTTTTATTCTTTTTTAGATTCTGCGTAATTTTCAAAAAAACATAAAATTTATGAGTGGGAGGCGGGGGCAGGCTGAAGATCTTCCGCAAATTGAGCTTGCTTTTAAGGAGCAAGCTCAATTGAGGACTTCGGAAGCCTGACCCCGCATTCCACTCATAAAAAACATACAAATGGAAAGGCAGAATCAAAAGGGTGGCGGGTGGGGTTAGGGAGTTTGTTTCACTAAAAATAAACCAGCCGTCATTTTCACTCAAAATGAATTGACCTCTGGACGCTTTTAGTGAAACAACATAGATTGTCTAAAATTCTGCCACAAAAACAAAAACCTAGTGGCACAAAATCTCTTTCGACTCATAACCTACTGATTTTACTCAACTTTATTTTGCAGGCTATCAAACTCAGGAATCAAAAAAAGATTAAACACGTTAATTGTTGCTTAAGTGAATATCTGATATTCTTCTCTGAATTCCATTGCGGTCAACAGATATTTCTCCATTATCTTTAATGTTAATAACTATTTTACCATTTTCAACCTGCCAATTAAATATAATATTTCCATCCTGCAGTTGGCTTTTGTTTACTTTTACCCAAGCTTTATTATTCTCATTCTCAATTCTTGATCTAATATCACTAAAACCACTTGCTCTATCTTGCATTTGCAAATATTCTTCAACTAAGAAATCTATAACCGCAGGGTCTACAACATATCTTATTGTTTTTTGACTGCTTTCCATCATGTCCAACTCAGACTGTACTACTTCCATCAAGGCATCTCTACTTAAAAATCCCATCCAAAAAGTATGATCAATTCTTCGATAAAAGGCAGCTGGACCTCCTGAATTACGGTTGCTCATTATAGAATCTGTACCAGAAAATTCTTTTCTTAGCTGAGCAATTGCTTCTGACTTAAGCTCCGCAGGGAGTTCTAATAAATCTTCTGCTGGATATCGTCTTTTGAAATTTTCTACAGCTCTACTTAGATCTTCTGGAGTTATTTCTTCTTCTGTACGCTTACCATTGATCACTGCTATTATCTCTCTCTGTGTAGGTGCCAGTTCGTTTGGATTTAAATCATTTAGCTGATTGTTTCTTATTTTCATAATAAAATCCAAATCTTCTTTTGATCTTTCATTGATTCTCAGTTCTTCCATTTGTTCTGCATTAAACCCATACTTCAAAAGACTAAAATCTGGGTTTAAATCTAAGAAGATCATTGTATTTTGAAAAGACACAAGCCGACCTTTTGAATCTTCTATCACTCCATCTTCAAAAATATTCATCAAAATATTTAAAATACTAGATGGCATCTGATTGACCTCATTGATATAGATGACAGCACGAGGATTATTAATCACTTTTGCAGTAAGAGATTGATTATCTGCTAAGGAATCATTGTCTCTATTTAGAAGATCCTTATTTCCTAATAAGCTTTCTATAGTGGCAGTAGAACCTCTCACTTTGATAATAGCGTCTTCTTTTTGCTTTCCTGGATGAAAGAATTTCCCTATTGTTTCAACTAATATGGTTTTACCAATGCCTGGTGGACCAAGAAGAAGTATAACTCTAGTAGGTCTTTCTGGTTTAGAAGTCATTTTGGATGCAGCACCTAGTAGCATATTACCAATGTCTTCAACGAGAGAACCATAGCCTTTGAATCTAGCCCTTACAGATTGTACAAAGTTCTCTAAACTGTGATATAATTCTGGCCCTGCGTATGTTTCCACAGGCATTCCCAATGCTTCCCCTACAATAATATCTATATCTTGAATAGTTATGGAAGTTTGTAAATTTTCAATACGTTCTTGGATTATATCTAAAGAAAGACCCTCTTTTATGTCTCTTTGTAGTTGATGAAATGAATCTTTTTGAGTTTCATTTAGATTATTTTCTGCATAATCAAAAATGTTATCGAGAAGTGTTTTTCTGCTCTTGAAATATTCAGATCCAAAGTGATAGTATTTATTCGCAAGAAATAAAGCTCGATCCATAATAAGTGTCTTTTGTGTTGATGTGAAAAGAGGTTTATTGAGATTGTTTTGATCAAATAAATAGTTTGAGACAGATTCTATCTGCCTTTGATCAGGTGTAGGCATGTCTACCGTGGTAAATCCTTGACCTATCTGACTGCCCATAAAATTTCTGGATTGTCCTTGTCTTAATCTACCAACAATCCTTAATCCACCACTATGTGGGTCTTCAGCAGCTTTTTTCATGATACCTAGTAAACTCGATCCAATATTATCATTTGGAGAGCCTTCTGTTGGTCCTTTTTCAAATAAGTCTCTGACTAAATCATCTACTACCAAAATACACTGGCCATTACAATTTGCAATTGCATCTTTCATTTTCAGCATATTTTTTTCTAGGTCACCAGAATATCTAGTCCCTGCTACTGCATGTTCAGAATTTAATCGAAAAAATCCTATATTTACTAAACGCGGATCTATCTTACCATGATAGGGGCTATTAGGATCCTTTGATTCCATAATGGCATGAATAGTATCATGTATTAATGTTTCGCGACCTGTTCCTGGAAGTCCTGTCACGGCTACAGAAGAGTTACCTATATTAGTAAGGGCTTGTGCCACTTTTATAATCAAATTGGGATCAGAAACACCTTTAGATAACTTACCTTCTTCAGCTTTACGTGTTAAGTTTTCTGTAGTATAAGGGATAGAGGCATTTTGGACAGATGCACTGGATGAAGCAGGAGGGTTATAATTTGAATTTGCATACTGCTGAGTATCTGTAAAACTTGTTCTTTCTTCTCCTCTGACATAGTGAATACTTTGATAAAGCTTATCTGTTACTTCGGCAGTTTTTCTATCTATTTCTCTTTGAGGTTTTAGTCCTCCCCAAGTTCTTGTGAACCTTTGCCACCATGTAGATTGAGTAGTTAAGTTAGTGAACAAAAAATCACGAATAGCATGATCCGCGTTTAAAATGCCTAAAAGAAAGTGTTCAGGGGCAGGCGTGTTAAAAAATGCTTTGTTATTCCTTTGTCGGAAAAGTTCTTCTTTTGTTGCGGCATTTTCAGCTAATGCAATCAGGTCTTCATCTTCTTTTATTTTAAGGTGATCACGATTAAGAATAGATTGAGTATTTTCAGATATTTCCTCTAAATTTAATCTCAAATCTCCATTTTCATTTCTTTCAAAAGGAGGTTCTGGAGTATTATTTCCATGTTGAAAATATCCCAGTCTGTTCAAAAGAAAGTCTTGAAAAGACTTTACATCAAAGCCTGCATTTTTCAAGATAGCAGGCAAGGTACCATTAGTAAAATTCCAGCCTTGGTAAGTAGAATAGACAGCTTGTGCATCATTATTATTTTTATTAGGTTCTTTAGATCGAACCTCCAATGTGAGTGCAAGCAAGACATGTTCTGGTAGGACAATAGAACTTCCTAAGGCATGAGCTATGTGGGTAGCTGCCCCTATAGCTTCTTGAACCTCTCGAGTCATTTTTTTGACTCTACCATCAGAAGGACACATTGCATACACAGAAACACTTTGCACTTGAACAAATATCACAAAATAACATATTAAATAAGTTTTTAACTTTAACATAATGTATGACTTATATACCACAATTAAATAAATTGCAAGGTTAAATTAAAAATTAATTGTTAAATGCAAAAACCATGTAAACTTTTCACTAAAAGTAAACTGACCTCTGGTCACTTTCTGGTTGCCAGCCGAAGGCTACCGCCTTCTCAAAAGCTGGCAACCTAGAAAGCCTGTTCACTTTGAGTAGGGAGGATCCCTTCACTTTTTTACTTCATGTTAAGGAAACAAAATGCTTTCAAAATTATATTAAAAGAGCAATGTCTCAAAAGTGGCCAGAGGCCAGACCACTTTTAGTGAAACAGAGGTCACTTTACTTTTAGTGGAAACGACTGGCGAATTTTTTTGATTTCTGCTTCTGATAGGCCAGTGATTTCACAGATATCTTGTAATTTTGCATTTCTCTCAATTAGCTTAAGTGCAATCTCTTTTTGTTTCTTCTCAATACCTTCTTCACGACCCTTCTCAAGACCTTCTTCACGACCCTCGTCACGAACAAATTCTTCTCTGTCTACTTGATCCCTCCTAGCTCTCTCTTTCACCATATCAAGCTCTTGTAATGTCTCATCTTTTGATAATATCCATAAATGCTCAGCTGCTTCTGCCATGATTCCTCCTTTATCTTTGAAATATAAATATTCCTTTTGGTCCATCTGACCCGACCTCTTTAAAAAATAACACCAATTCTCTTTTATGTCAAATAATTCTCCTAATTGGGACTGAAATTTATCTAATTCTACTATCACAAAACTCATACCCCGCGACATCACTACTTCTGGATGCTCTGTCCGACGAATATTGCAAACATGGTAATAGTCCTTTATTCCTTCAAATTCTTTTAAATTTACAGTTGTGAAAACCAATGAATACACTGGAAGTAACTTATCAATATTCTCACCTTTCCTAATTTGACCTGAATAGAGCCGAGATAGATACATCAGTAACCTATCCGTAAAATGCTTTTGAGCTGTCGTTTGGACTTCTACATTCGCTGTCTCTGTATTTTGAAGAATGCCATTAATCCTTCTCCTTAACAGCACTCGCAAATCTAAAACAAAAAATTTATACTCCTCCGGGAATTTATCCGATGGAAGTTCTGTATTTAATATATGAATGTCTTCTATTACAGAACCCTCTGGCAATGGAAGAAAATTCTCCATTATCGAAATCAAAAGCTTTTTCTTCCTTGTAAAGAAGGCCTTGAAATTACGATCTTTTGTTAAACTTAAATTCTTGCTTGGTTTTTTCATCTTGTATACCTCATTTTTATTATCTTAGTTTAATAGTAAAAAATCACTTAAGTCAAATATATTCTGTTTGTCATAACTTTTAACTGCCTTATAACTGCTCTAAGAATGATATGTATTATTCTGTGATCTTCTCTACAAAGATCATCCTTCTGGGATCCGGGATCCCAGATCCCGGATTGAAACGATGTTAAGGAAAAAGCAATTCTTAACTTAATATTCTACCTTAATATCAGCAATAGCTTGCTCATTCCGGTAAACTTGTATTTGATTCATTTGTTCTTTTAGCCATCTGGTGTAAACTTTTTGTCCTTGGACAGCTATTAAATTATTTTGGATGATGCCCTTAACTTCTTCAAATGTTGATAATCTTTTTGCTTTTCTATCTAAAACCCTGTAAATATGATAACCATAAGGAGATTGCAGTATGCTACTCCAAACTCCCTTCTGCATAAAAAAAGCATTTTCAAAAACATCAAAAGTCCCTTTTTCAATCCAAATCTTACTGTGTTGAAGGGGAATCATAGAAGATTCTACAATCCGTTCAACGTCCTTACTTTGCTTCTTGATCTCTTGATAAATAGTATGGGCATCACTTTTGTTTTCAATAAAAGCTGTTGAAGGTAAACCCTAGCCTTTTTATTAAATGAAGATTTATGAGTCGCATAATGAGCTTTAAGGTCATCTAGTGTCGGTGGGGTTACATGTTGCTGACGAATGGTTTGAAATACTTTTTCTTCTAAAAGTCTAATGTGTAAATTTTTCTTAAAATCATTGAGATTTTGATTTGCTTCAACAAGACTTTTGCGAAAACTTATATCATCAGGGTAGCTTTGTTTTATTTGTTGGATTCTTTCTTGGATATCTCTTTCAGAAATAGTCAGATTATTTTGTTCTGCCCATTTTATAACAATAATTTCATGTATAAATTCATCAATCACTTGATTTTTAATACGAGCAATGTTTTGAGGTTCTTTAAGTTGAAGAACATTTAGTCTTTTAAGTTTATGAGAAAGCTTTTGAGCAAACAAGCCAGCAGTAAGGCGAGCTTTATTGACTTCTACAATGACTACATCTTGAGTATTGTTTTGACGAAAGCAACCAGTACAAGAAAAAAGCAATAGGGTATATAAAATATATTTTTTCATAAACTTAACTTATTGTTGAATTTTCTTATACCAAACAAACAAGAAAAAAGCAACATGGATTATAAAAACGACAACCTACTACTAAAAAACTATAAAGAAACTTTCATTAGTAAATCAAGTGATCAGCTAAAGTGAGTTATAAATTTTCTCTAACATCACCCAGGTAACTCCTGATGGAAGATGTTTACCATTGATAAATAAACTAGGCGTACCTGTGATCTTAGCATTCTCCCCTTCTCTTGCTTGAGCCTTGATAGCTTCTAAGGTGCTATTTGCATCCAGGCATTCAGAGAAGCTAGATTCATTTAAATTTATTTTTTGTGCGATTTTTGTAAGATCACTTCTTCTCACTTCAGTAACCTTTTCAAAAAGATAATCGTGCATTTGCCAACCTTTATCTTGTTGATCAGCACAGTAGGTAGCAAAAGCAAGCCAACAAGAACGACCATTGCTTGATCGAGGGATTGCTTCATTGCAAGCACCATCTAAAGGGAAAGACATAAAAGTGAGTTCCACATCATCACGTGATTTGATAAATGTATGTAAAATACCAGAAGCTACCTGACAGTGAGGACATTGAAAATCTGCAAATTCAATAATGTTCATTTTAGCAGGTTGTGTATGAGAAGAATACACCAAAGCTCCTTCTGTTGTGATCTCAAGAGGAGGACTATCTTGCCAATCTAAAAAAAGGGCATCTAATTGTTTTAGCATCTGACCTGCTAAATTAGATTTAATGATCTCATTAGCCATTAAAGTAATAGGAGCTATGAGTAAAATAGGCAAATATAATTTAAAGCTTTTGGAAAAATCTATGTCTGCTTTTGTTTTAAAAGATAATGTATTTTTCCATTTGAAAATAGCTCCTAAAGAAATAAAAGATAAGAGATATGCTAACAAACAGAAAAGACAATAAGCTTCTAAAACGAAGAAAGAAATCACTCCCAGTATAACAGAAGTCAAAGCAATGAGTCCTGCAAGTAGCAAAAGCAAAGAATAAATATGATATTTTTTGTTTTCTTTTTCCTCAATCAATATCCAAAAGCCCAATAACAAAAGTACAAGATTAGCAAAAAATCCCCAAAGACTTAAGGGAGTACCTAACAAAACAGCATAAGGACTTAAATTGACAACATCACAATTGAATGTATCATTGATATTGCAAAGGCTTTTATCTCCTCTTATGCCAAATTTTAAATTATAATGCACAAATGAGAGATACAGCATGTTGACAATAGCTAATAGTTGCGATCCTAAAAATATTTTAAACATAATGCCACCTATCATATATAGTTATATTTGTTGTTTTGACCTTTATAGTTGCAAACGAATACATCAAAAGCTTTTAGCTAGCTTAACGTCACTCTTGTTCTTTTTCTCTTAACTCTTTTAATTCTTCCTTAAACATCAATCGATGCATTCTTATTGAAAAATCTCTATATGACTCATCCTCTTTTTGAACCCCTTCTTCACCATAAAGCCTCTTAAGATCTTTTCGCCATTTTAAATCTTTTGCTAGATCAATTTCCCTTTCTTCCCTTGTCATAAAAAATGACATTGGTTTTTCCTTTGAAAATAAAGCATCAAACATAAGATAAAAACAAAGCAGTACTATAAAAAGGCATAAAAAATCTATCGTTATTAATTTCATTTTCATTGTTTATTAAACCTCTCTCTTGAATTTTTACTAAGTTATCTTTCTATTTATTGGTTTCTTCTTTATCTTTTAGTATGATCATTGACTTAATTTTCAATATGGATAAGCCTTTGATCAAGTTCTTTTATTTTTGTGTTAAAAAGAATCAAACTTTTTATTAAGTGAATCAAACAAGAATTTAGCATGATGGTCAATGTAGCACTCAGTAGCAAGAGAATCTCTATTTTCTAAAAGCCATTCCATTTTAATCTCCTATATTTTACACCTTAGAGATTTTACTTAAGCTTACCACAATCACATTAGATTTCAACCCTAAATCTTTAATGCCTTTGTTTCTGTTGTTTAATGAATGCTTCCCTGCAAATCAGAAGCTATATGGGACAAAGCATCATTTTGTCAAACACAATCAATGGTTATAAAAATAAATCGTGAATCCATATTGTCTCTTGTCGGCTGGGTCCTACACTCACTACATCTATTGGAACTTTTAATGTTTTTTCTAAAAAATTAAGGTAATTTTTTGCTTCTTGTGGCAAATCCTGAAGTGACTTAACTGTTGAGATATCTTTCTGCCAACCAGGGAAAACTTTTAAAATAGGTTTTGCTGACTGTAATTGGGTCTCAGAAAGTGGAAATTCTTTAGCTTCTAAACCATTTATAAGGTAACCTGTCACCAATGCAATTTCTTTAAACCCTGTAAGAACATCAAGTTTCATTAAAGCTAGACTGCTGACCCCATTGATACGTATGGCATATTGCAAAGCTAAAAGATCAAGCCAGCCACATCGACGGGGCCGGCCTGTCGTAGCTCCATATTCTTTGCCACGTTTTTGTAAAAGGCTTCCTGTTTCTCCTTTTAATTCTGTAGGAAAGGGACCATTACCTACCCTTGTGCTGTAGGCTTTGGTAATGCCTATGACTTTTTTAATAGCAGTTGGCCCTACACCAGAGCCTACACAAGCTGAACCTGCTATTGTAGAAGAGCTGGTCACAAAAGGATAAGTGCCATGCAACAAGTCGAGAAGTGTGCCTTGAGCCCCTTCATGTAGAATTCTATGACCTTGCTGACGATGCATTTCAATGATGTAAGAAGTATCAGGGCATTTATAAACTTCTAACTCTTGAGCATACTTTAAAAGCTCTTTATAAATGGCATCTACTGAAAATGCATGAATACCATAATAATTAAGCAAATGATTTTTTTCTTCTAAATTTAATTTAAGTTTAGTTTTGAGAATATCTGGTTGGAAAATATCCCTTAATAAAATAGCCCTTCTAGAAGCTCTATCTTCATAAGCAGGGCCTATACCTTTGCCTGTCGTGCCAATTTTATTATGTGTGAGCCTGGATTCTCTGGCTATGTCTAATGCCTTGTGGTAAGGCAAAATAAGGGTTGTGTTTTCTGATATTAAAAGTTGTTTCTCTTTTTTAAGAAGTCCTATTTTTTTAAGGTCTTGGATTTCTTCAATGATCACTTCTAAATCTAAGACAACACCTGCTGCAATCACACACACACAATTTTCATGTAATATGCCTGATGGAAGAAGGTGTAAAATAGTTTCTTTCCCGTCTACAACAAGAGTATGTCCTGCATTAGCTCCTCCCTGATAACGGATCACAACATCAGCTTTTGCAGAGAACAAATCTACGACCTTACCTTTCCCTTCATCGCCCCATTGACAACCTACAACAATAACATCTGACATGCATACCCCTTTTGAGATTAGGTAAATTTTACAAAGACCTTATATTAGATTTTTTCTTTAACTTTAGCAAGATTTTAGATAAGAATTTTTAGATAAAAAGAGAGATGATTTAAAGCTTCATAGTATCAATTCTTGACAATGATTGTTATTTCATGTACAAGTCATGTACAAGTAAGATAAGAAATCTTTGCTAAAATATTTTAAGGAAATGCATTAAGTATGAAACACACCATTGATTATACATTACAAGAATGTTTATCACTTTTAGCTTATCATTCTCAAGGGATGACAATAGAAGATTTTATCAAATATTCTGCTTGTCAAGTGATTGAAAAAACCTCTAGTTTATTGCTCGAGTTAGTTCCTAATGGCAAATTGCGTTCTTACCTTTTAAAACATCCTGATTGGTATCATCAAGCTTCAATGCAAATAAAACAGCTTAAGGAACAAAATATCCATATCCTTCATGTAGAACACCCTGATTATCCTAAAAACTTTTATAAATTACCTGATCCGCCACTTTTTTTAACATATCAAGGGCAACCTGTCTGGAAAAATAACCAATGCTTAAGTGTTGTAGGAAGCCGAGAACCTACTACAAGAGCCTTACAATGGATGGAGACACATCTCAAGTCTGTTTTTGCAGAGGCTTGCTCTGTGAGTGGAGGAGCAAGAGGTATCGATCAAAAAGCCCATAATATTTCTCTTCGGCTTAAGAGACCTACTGTGGTTTTTCTCCCAAGCGGTTTGAAGACTATTTATCCTCAAACATTAAGTCAATGGTCAAATGAAATTATTGAACAAGGAGGAGCCATTGTTTCAGAATATTTACCTGAAGTAGCTATGCAAAAGCATCACTTTCATAGACGTAACCGCCTTATAGCAGCTATAGGAGATGTGCTTTTAGTGGTTGAGGCACGTATTAAAAGTGGGACTCTCCTGACTGCTAATTTAGCCTCTGCTATAGATCAATCCCTAGCTGTAGTGCCTACCTTTCCAGACGATGTCCGTAGCCAGGGCAACCTTAAGCTCTTGCTGGAAGGTGTGCAACCTGTAGCTTCCTCACAAGACTTATTGAGCTTGATCCATGTAGGGTATGAAAAACGCAAAATACTTTAGTTACTCTAGAATTTCTAAAACACTGCGTTTATTGATTTTAGTACTGGCTGCATTCAATATAGACCGAATAGACTTTGCCGTACGGCCTTGTTTACCTATGACTTTGCCTAAGTCCTCTTTAGCGACCCTTAACTCAATCACAGTTGTGTGTTCTCCAACCATCTCATTCACAACAACATCTTCTGGCCTATCTACTAATGATTTTGCCATAAATGCCACAAGTTCCTTTAAATTTGTTTCATTGCCCATATATATCACCTCTAGCTGTTAGCTTTTGTTATCAATAGTTAGTTATTCTTATCTTACTCGATATTCACAACAAAATAAATAGATTTTTGTTTTTTTTGTATTTTTTTTAACTTATGGCTTTATTTTATCCTTACAATAGCTGTTTTTGTTCCTTTTTGAGACGATATCTATTGTGAAACATCATCATCCTTTTTGTGATCTTTCTGTGTTGTTTCTTTTAATTCTGGCTGAGTGTCCTTTGACTCATCTAGTTGATCTTCTTTAGATTCTAGCTGAGTGTCCTTTGACTCATCTAGTTGATCTTCTTTAGATTCTAGCTGAGTGTCCTTTGACTCATCTAGTTGATCTTCTTTAGATTTTAGCTGAGTGTCCTTTGACTCATCTAGTTGATCTTCTTGAGATTTTAGTTGAGTGTCCTTTGACTCATCTAGTTGATCTTCTTTAGATTTTAGTTGAGTGTCCTTTGACTCATCTAGTTGATCTTCTTGAGATTTTAGTTGAGTGTCCTTTGACTCATCTAGTTGATCTTCTTTAGATTTTAGTTGAGTGTCCTTTGACTCATCTAGTTGATCTTCTTGAGATTTTAGTTGAGTGTCCTTTGACTCATCTAGTTGATCTTCTTTAGATTTTAGTTGAGTGTCCTTTGACTCATCTAGTTGATCTTCTTGAGATTTTAGTTGAGTGTCCTTTGACTCATCTAGTTGATCTTCTTGAGATTTTTTTGTTGTAGCCCTATCTTCTGAACTTGATTTAGATTTTTGAGACGATGTAGAATGACTCTCTTTTACAACAGAGGCTTTTGCTACTTCTGCCTTTGCTGTTTTAGAAGCCTGTTTTGTTGTTGTTTCCTCTTGAGTGTCCTTTGGCATAGACTTTGCTTTCGAGTCCTGACCAGAAGATTTTGCACTTTGTTTCTCTGAAGAAGATGCTTTTTTATCTTTTTTGAGGTTTTTACCAGGACTCTTTTGAAGATATTGAGGAATATCTAATGAAGGATTTTGCTGTTCAAAAATAAGTCTTTGAACCCTCAAAGAAGGCCTTGCCCCTCGATTAATCCATTGATTAGCTTTTTCTAAGTCAATGACAAATTTCTTCTTAGCTCCTTTTTGCGAAGGAACATAATGACCTAAAACTTCAATGACATTGCTGTTTCTCCATCGCCTTTGATCTGCCACTGTAACGCGATATTTAGCTGCTTTTTTTGCTCCATAGCGAGATAAACGGATAACTACCATATTTCAAAACTCCTTCAAATGAAGTAAATCACAATTTCATCATAATATGCAATAAAATATCATATCAAGTCAAGGCTAAAATACAAACACTCTTTATTTATTTTCAATTTCTGCCGAAAAGATTAATAGATAATCTTTAGATTGAAAAAGTCACTTTTTGATATAGGTAATAATTCCCCATGAAATCAGTAAATAAAAAAAGCTCAAATAGTTTATCAGTTACTGTTTTAATTCTTACTCTCACTGCCATGATGATTGGATTTCAAAATTGCCGAGAACCCCTTATTGTCAGAGAAAACAAATCTCAAAGAACGGAGCCTAGTCCTGTTCCTAGAATATCTCCACTTGTTGACAGTAGCGATCTTACTCTTAGAACTCCTACCTCGATAGGTCAAATTGTAGCTCATTGTCAACAAGATATTAATTACAATGCCTGTATTTACAAGAAAAACCCTGTGGCTCAAAAAGCAGGTAGTATTAGCAACTTAGACAACCCCGCAGCAGTATTACAACAACTTATTTCATTACAGACTTATGCTGTCAATATAACAGGCACACTTGAAGGGCTTCTGAAAAACAAGCATTTTGATATAAAAGTGGATTCTGCTTATACAAGAGCAAGGCTTTCGGGTGGTAAGTGGACTACAAATATTTCCCATCGTGATTTATCAGTGGAACAAGCTATGGCTTATTATTGGCTAATGTATCAGAAAGAATGGATGGAGCTTAATGCTAGAACTTGGCATGCTACCAATAAAAAAGTAAATGTTGAAATCAGTGACGGTGTAGCTCCTACATTATTTTGTGCTTATTGGAGCATGTCGGAAAATAAAATACATTTTTGTGGGATTCAAGCGGCTTTAAGTGGAGAGATTATTGTACATGAAGCAGGTCATGCAAATTTCCATCATTCTAACAATCAACGCGTTCCGACAAATCTCTGTGATACTCATGTCAAATGTTCCAATCGGCAATCTTTATGCTCTCTTTCTGAGGAAGATTTAAACGATCCTAATTTACATCAATGTTGCCTTTCTGAAAAAGGATGTTTATTTGCTATCAATGAAGGGCAAGCAGATTTTCATGCATCTCTGTTGTTTTCAGATCAAACTCAAATAGGAGAATTTGTTGTTAATAAGCTGGAAGGCATTGGAAGTTGTGCTTCCAGTACTAGCCCTTTAAGGGACCCTCAGGCTAATAAAAGTCTCACAGTAAGTAAGGCATTTAATAGTTGCGAAAACCATCTCAATGGAAAGGGGGAAATCCATGTTATGGGCATACTTTATAATAGTATATGGTGGGAAATTTATAATCATCCCGATGTCAATAAAAAAGAGATTGTTATTTTATTTTCGGAACACTTACCGCTCTTGACTTACAGAGACAATTTTGAAACGGCTGGGCGTAAAATTATTAATTTAGCTAGGCAGTTATATAGAGGTGATAAAGGCCAAAACTATGCTAATATTATTAGGCAAGAATTTACTCGCAGAGGACTTAATTTATAAAAGCCTGTTGCTTTTTGTCAAAGGCGAAAGCCTTTGCGGTCATTGTCCAAAAGTGACCAGAGGTCAGTTTACTTTTAGTGAAATGGACCACTTTTAGTGAAAAGGACTAAAGGACTATTATGAAAAAAATACTATTAAAGGTTAAATGTTTACCACATTATTCTGGAGCAATGCCTCATTATGAAAGCTCTATGGCAAGTGGCTTTGATGTAAGAGCTTGTCTTAAAGCAAGCATGACCATTCAGCCTGGTCAAAGAGTATTGATTCCTACAGGATTGAGTTTTGAAGTGGCTTCAGGTTATGAAATTCAAGTTCGTCCTCGCAGTGGGCTAGCCCTTAAAAAAGGAATAACCTTATTAAACTCACCAGGAACCATTGATGCAGACTATAGAGGAGAAGTTAAAATTATTGTTATTCATCATGGGCAGGAACCCGTTGTCATTCATAATCAAGATCGTATAGCCCAGCTTGTGCTATGTCCTATTGTGCAGGCTGAATTTCAATTTGTTTCTCATCTCAGCACTACTCAAAGAGGTGAAGGAGGTTTTGGATCAACGGGTATAAAATAAAATATCTTAATGAAATTTCTAACTAAAATTTCTAACTAACAAAACATGTTAAATTATTAATTTTCAAATCCTTCTTGCTCATTATTGGCCCAAGGCCACAGTATAAATCACAAGTCGGGTCAATCTCTGGTAGGTTTTCAGAAAAGATATTAAATATGATCTATAGGGATATCACGATTTAAGATGGTTTTCCGTCTATCTGCTTTAGCATTTTGTATGCCTCTTTTACAAAGAATTTCAACAGCATGAGAAAGCTGGTCTATGCTTTTGCTTGATGCATGCAAATCAGCTGTCTCCTTAACATATTTTTTAACTTTGCTTATTATAACAAATCCTGCCATCATTTATCTCCTCTTCCTTCTGTTAAAGCCATACACTATAATTATAACATCATAAAATGGACTTTTAGAAAAGTCATAATAAAGAGATATTTGATTTGTCTGGTCTTTAGTTTAAAAAGTGGTGTGCATACGTTCATGATCTTTAGCAAAGCGATCTATCCCTATGTCCGTCAAAGGGTGTTCTACAAGCTGTTTCATTACTTTAAATGGCATGGTCACAACATCAGCAGCTAATAACCCTGCTTCTAAGATATGCAATGGATGACGAGTACTAGCTACCAGTATTTTTGTTTTAAATTGATAATTCATAAAAAGAGTATGAATTTGTGAGACTATATCCATACCTTTTGTAGAAATGTCATCTAGCCTCCCTACAAATGGGGAAACAAAAGTTGCTCCTGCTTTAGCACACATCAAAGCTTGAAGAGGATGAAATATCAAAGTCATATTGGTCCCTATATTTTTCTGAGATAAGGCACGAGTGGCTTTGAGTCCTTCTATTGTCATAGGAATTTTGATCACGATATTGTCTTTTTTGTATTTGTTCATAATGGAAGTGCCTTCTGCAATCATATCCTCTGCTGTTTTAATTTGTGTGACTTCTATGCTGACAGGTCCTTTGACTGTGTCTGTGATTCCATTGATTAATTGATCTTTAAACTCTTGGATATCTACATTAGAAGATGACTTCTGTGATTTGTATTTTTCAAATTGCTTGGCAATCAATGAAGGGTTTGTAGTGACACCATCCACCCATCCACATTTATAAGCCTCTTTGATTTCATCTATGTTAGCTGTATCAATAAAAAATTCCATAAAAAATCCCCTTGTTTCAAAAAGAGCTTAATTAGAATTTTATGACTAGATGATATTCATTTTTTGGTAAGCTCCCTAGCTTTATAAAAGTTTTAGACTTCAATCAATATCTTTTTAAAAATAACTCGCCGTCCTCTGACAGCTTGTGTCAACTTTATAAAAAGCTAGCCATCATCATTTAAGTCAAAACTTAAGTTTTAAGAAGATATAAAAAGACAGGGTACTTGATTTTCAAAAGATAATTTCTATAACTCTAATATTTATTTATCAAAAGAAACTTTAATGAACACAAATGATTAAAGTTATAAAGCATACATCAGACCAGCTTTTGCTCCAAAAAAGTGAGCTAAAACAGTACTTGAAGAGGAAATAGAAAAATTATAATCTATTTGTAGAGGTAAGTAAACTTTAGAGGTTAAGCTGATATTTGCACCAAGAGCAGCAGAGACACTTCCCATATTTTTCACTTCTTTTAAAGAATAATTGGTTCTTGTTTTCAAAACAAAATTAATACTTCCTCCTATTCCTATCCATGTCTGCATCATTTCGCTACCAGCTCCCATATAATATTGTAACTGTAAGCCAACAGTAAAAAGATCTAAAGTCAACTGACAATCTCTTTCTGATATTGAATCATAACACTCCATATAATCTGTATAAGCTCTTTGACTGTCTTTAGACGCAGCATGGAATCTCTGCAACCCTGTTAAAACACGTATCCCTAAAATATCTGAAAAGTCATAATCCATAGCTACTAAGGCATCAAATCCCAAACCACTTGTAAGGATGTTTTTTCTTTCAGGTGTAGGTCCATTCGGAGAGCTATTAGGTAATTTAAGTGTTAAAATATTATAACTCATACCCCCTAAAAGCCCTATAGCAAAAGATTTGCTTGATGTAAGATATTCTTCATTATCATACTCTCCTGCTCCACTTGAGGGAGGGGGAGGACTACTATTGATGAGACCGTCATTCACATCATTTATATCATCGCTATAATCATCATCTTCTCCTGTTATATCATCATAATCATCTTCATCTTCATCTTCACCTTCATAATAATCTCCATCAGAAGCAAGTGTCCTTATAACAGGGTCTCGAGATGGGGACACTGTATCACCTTCAAATACACGTCCTTTCATAATTTCGACCATGATATAAGCCTCTTTCACTTTAGTGACCTTCACTTCAGCTTTTTTTGACCTTCCTGAGTGGACGATCAAGGTGTCTCCTGATGAAACACTCATACCATCTAATCGAACAATAGCTTTTTTACCTTTGGTTTTGAAAACTTCTGCTGCAAAAGTAACTTGAGAGGAGAGGGGAATAATTAAAATAAAAAACAAATATTTTATACAATTTGTCATTATATCTCTTTAAATTTTACTTGTTTGTGATAAATTATTATAATAATATACTTTATTTTATTAGAAGGTGAATGGTGCAAAGATACAAGAAAAATGCTATGATTAGCCTTAAGATTAAAACGAAAGAAGTAAGACTTTAGTTTTTCTAAAGTCTTTCGTCCGGTAAAACCGATAACTATAATAACTGAAAGAAAGAAAACATTTAAATTTGCTATAGATTTGCAATAAATGTATCAATATGATACTTTAAGGTTTTGATGAAAAGGAGAAAACAATGGACCAAAATCAAATAGAAGAATTAAAAAAAGTCAGGAACATTGGCATTTCTGCCCATATTGATTCTGGGAAGACAACATTAACAGAACGCATTTTATTTTATACAGGACGTATCCATGCGATCCATGAGGTAAGAGGTAAAGATGGAGTAGGTGCTAAAATGGACTCTATGGATTTAGAGCGAGAGAAGGGTATTACCATCCAATCAGCTGCCACCTTTTGTCAGTGGAAAGATACCAACATTAATATCATTGATACCCCCGGGCATGTGGACTTTACTGTAGAAGTTGAGAGAGCCTTGCGGGTGTTAGATGGAGCTATTTTGATTCTTTCCGGTGTGGAAGGAGTTCAGTCACAATCCATCACAGTGGATAGACAGATGAGGCGTTATGATGTCCCTCGCTTAGCCTTTATCAACAAACTAGACCGCACAGGTGCTAATCCAACTCGTGTTTTAGAGCAACTTCATGAAAAGCTTCGCCTTAATGCTCACTTTATTCAATTGCCTATAGGCTTAGAAGATCAACATAAAGGTATTATTGATCTTGTGGAAATGAAGCAAATAGAGTTTTTAGGTGAAAATGGAGAGGATATTAAAATCACAGATATTCCTGAAGATCGCTTAGAAGAGGCTAAAGTAGCAAGGCATGATCTGATTGGTGTTGTAGCCGATTTTGATGAGATCGTAGGGGAAAAGTTTTTAATGGAAGAAGACGTCACAGCAGAGGAACTTAAAGTGGCTATCCGAGCAGGTGTTTTAAGTCTAAAGTTTATCCCTGTACTGATGGGAAGTGCTTTTAAAAATAAAGGAGTTCAAACACTTTTAGACGCGGTGACTGATTATTTACCTAACCCTACAGAAGTGACAAATGAAGCTCTTGACCTAGACAAAAGTGAGGAAAAGTTTACAATTCAAGTCGATGCAGGTAAACCTTTGTTGATGTTGGCTTTTAAGCTAGAAGATGGTCGGTATGGACAGCTAACCTATATGCGTATTTATCAGGGTTGTATTCAAAAAGGTGATACGATTATCAACACTACGACAGGTAAAAAGATCAAGGTCCCTCGTCTTGTACGTATGCACTCTAATGAGATGGAAGATATCAATACAGCAAGTGCAGGTGATATTATTGCCATGTTTGGAGTAGATTGTGCTTCTGGTGATACTTTTACTGATGGGAAACTCAATGCAGCTATGACCTCTATGCATGTGCCGGATCCTGTTATTTCTCTTTCTATTGCTCCTAATGATAAAGCCCTTGCTTCTAATTTTTCTAAAGCTCTTAATAAGTTTACAAAAGAAGACCCCACTTTTCGTGTGCATCGAGATGAGGAATCAGGACAAACAATTATTTCCGGGATGGGTGAACTTCATTTAGATATTTATGTGGAGCGTATGAAAAGGGAGTTTCGTGTAGACTGCACTATGGGTAAACCACAGGTAGCTTTTCGAGAGACCATTACCTCTCATATTGATTTTGTACAAGTTCATAAAAAGCAAACAGGAGGTGCAGGACAGTTTGCTAAGATGGGTGGTTATATAGAACCTATTGAGCAGGACCCTGAAACTGGTGAATACAAACATTATGAATTCATTAATAAAATTGTAGGAGGATCTATCCCTAAAGAATATATTCCTGCCTGTGATAAAGGTTTTCAACAGCAACTTGAAAAGGGTGTTTTGATAGGGTTTCCAATGATTGGCATACGTATTGAATTAAATGATGGAGATTTTCATTCTGTGGATTCCAGTGAAATGGCTTTTAAAATTTGTGCAATGACTACTATCCGAGAACACATCCCTCAGGCCCATCCTGTGATCTTAGAACCTATTATGAAAGTAGAAGTCTCTGCTCCTGATGAATTTCAAGGTTCTGTGATTGGACAGCTGAATCAACGGCGTGGACAGATCACAGGGACTCAAACTGTAGAAGGTTATGTGACTGTAGAATCTCTTGTCCCCTTGACAGAAATGTTTGGTTATTCTACTGATTTGAGATCAGCTACTCAAGGGAAAGGAGAGTTTACAATGGAATTTGCAGAATACAAAGCCGTCCCTCGTAGTATACAAGAGCAGTTAATAGAAGAACATAGAAAAAAGCTTAAAGAAAGTGCTTAAGTTTTTAAGATGGAGTGAAGAATAATTAAATTAATTAAGGAGAGAGTTTAAGGCTATATGGGCCTGTTGGTTTTTTATTTTCTTTGTGTTTTAGCGATTTCTTTTGTTTGTTCTCTTTTAGAGTCTGTGATTTTATCAGTCAATGATTCTTTTATCGCTGGACTACAAAATAAAAAGACTCAAGCAGGTCATGTACTGCATACTCTTAAAAAAGATATTGACCGCCCCTTAGCAGCTATCTTAACTTTAAACACAGTTTCGAACACATTTGGAGCAGCCTTAATTAGTGCTACTGTGATGCATATTTATGGTAGTGAATTTGTAGCTATTGCCTCTGGCGTTCTCACATTGTCTATTTTGATATTTTCAGAGATTATTCCTAAAACTATTGGAGCTTTGTATTGGAGAAGAATAGCCTATCCAGCTGCTTATAGCATCAAATTTTTAATTATTTTACTTTATCCTATTGTGAGAATGTGTGAGTTGATAGCTGATTTGATCACTTATGGAAGAAAACGCCCTCCTCTTTTTACAAGGGATGAACTCATTGCAACCGCAGAAATCAGTCAAGAAGAAGGTTTTATCCAATATCGAGAACGTGATGTGATTAAAAACTTATTGCATTTAGATAAAATTTTTGTAAAGGATGTGATGACTCCTCTGTCTGTGATTGTAGGACTTTCAGCAGATTCTTCTGTAGGTCAAATTGTGAAAAAGTATCCTTCTATTCCTTTTTCTCGTATTCCTATTTATAAAAAAGACATGCGTGATATTATGGGTGTGGTTTTACGTTATGAGCTTTTAGAAATGTATGCTCAGGCAGGGACAAGAAATACCTTATTAGGGGATATAGCTCTTTCTGTACATAAGGTGCCGGAGACACAATCAATAGGTACAACATTAAATGAGTTTCTCAAAGAGAAAGAACATATTTTCATAGCAGTGGATCACAAAGGTCAAACTATGGGATTAATTACATTAGAGGATGCTCTTGAGACACTATTGGGAGTAGAAATTATGGATGAGTTTGATTCTGTAGAAGATATGAGGAAGTTTGCTTTGGAACAATCTCAGAAACGTCATCATAAAAGAAGCACATCTCATTCTGTGCGATCTCTTATTCAAGAAATTTCTCGTATGAAAGATAATTCTTCATCTCATTTTACAGGTCAAGCGAACGAATAATCTATTCATTCAGTTATAAAAGAAATCTTTATAAAGTTTTCAAAAAGAGGTTTTTAAGGGTGTAAATTGGTTAGATTGCTTAAAAACAGCTAGGGATTAGGTAACTTTTATGCCATTTAAGTGAAAAAAACCTTGTCAACACTTAAAATTATTGTTATGGATATTTAAAGGTGGGTGAATAGCCCACTTTTTTTGTAAAGTTTTATCAAATAAAAATTCAACCTATATTAAAAAGGAGCGTTTACAATGAGTGGAGAATTTTCTAGTTCTGGTATAGAAAAATTAATAGAAACTATTGTCAGAGATAAGGGAGTTGCACGGCAAGTAGTTGTAGATGCTATTGTGCAAGGTATGCTTTCAGCAGCTCGCAAAAAATATGGTACTTATAGAGAGATTGAAGCTAGCTATAACAAAGAATCAGGTGAGCTAGAACTTCATGAATTTAAAGAGGTGGTTGATCCCAAAGACTTTATAGATGAAGAAGTTGAAATTAAGCAAGATGAAGCAAAAACCTTAGACCCTGACTGTAAAATTGGCGACTATATTGGACTTAAACTAGATTCGTCTGATTTGGGACGAATAGCTGTTCAAACAGCTAAACAAATTGTCGTGCAGAAAGTGCGTGATGCGGAGCATGAGATTATTTTTCAGGAATTTGAAAAGCGTAAAGGAGAAATTGCTTCTGGAATTGTCAGAAGAGTAGAACACAGAACCATTGTTGTGGATTTAGGACGAACAGAAGCTTATTTACCTCAAAATGAGCAAATCCCTGGAGAGCGATATAAGCAAGGAGATCGTGTCCAAGGTTATATTTTAGATGTCAAACAGACAAACCGTGGACCTCAAATCATTATGTCCCGAGCCCATGAAAATTATATGGTCAAATTATTTGAAATAGAAGTTCCTGAGATTCATGACGGCATTGTCAAAATCCTAGCAGCAGCTAGAGAGCCTGGCTCTCGTGCTAAAATTGCTGTATTATCTAAAGATAGTCTTGTGGATCCTGTAGGAACATGCGTTGGAATGAAAGGCAGTCGTGTACAAAATGTTGTACAAGAGCTAAAAGGGGAAAAAATTGATATTGTTCCTTTTGAAGAAGACATTATTCGTTTTGCTTGTAACGCTATTAAACCTTCTGAAGTGACTAAAATTTTTATTAATGAGACAGATAAAGAAATGGAAGTTGTCGTTCCAGATTCACAGCTGAGCCTTGCTATAGGCAAAAAAGGTCAAAATGTGCGTTTAGCAACTCAACTGATCAAATGGCATATTAAAATTATCTCTGAATCTGAAATAGCTAAAAGACAGGCTGAAGCTATTTTTAACCTCTCACTTTTAGAGGGCATTTCTGATACGATGGCTCAAAATATTTATCAGAGTCGTTTTAATAGTATTGCTGACTTAGCTAATGCTTCTGTAGAAGAAGTTAAAATAATTCCTGGCTATGAAGACAAAGAGAAAGCTTTAAAATTAATCAATGACTCAAAGGCCTTTCTCCAAAAATACAAAGACGAAGGTAAAGAAATGCCTACTTTAGCAAATACACAAAAAGGCAAAACAAAAAAGGATGCATCACCTACCAAGGCTTCTGATCTTCCTCAAAAAACAAATGAAGCCTCGACCACAAAAGTAACGCCTGCTCCTCAAGAAAAATCTCAAACAAAAAAATCTAAGTTAGAAGAAGGGACTTTAGAAGAAGAACAAAAACCTACTTCTTCACCCAAAGACAAAGATATTATTTTAGAAAAAAGTCCAAAAGAAAAAGAAACAGAAATTGCAAAAGAAGAATCTGATGTTCAAGCACAAGCAGAGCAGAGGCTCAAAGAAGAATTATCTCAAATGCAATCTTCTGATTCTAAAAATAAGGATAAACAAATAAAGGAAGAACTTGTAAATAAGGGTTAAGGATTATTTATATATGTCATACAGTGGAAATTTGATTAGTAAAAGTAAAGGATAGGGGATGTCGCAACCTAGGGTATTTGAATTTGCAAAAGAAATAGGTATAGAAACCTTATCTTTGATGGATAAGCTAAGGCAATGGAAGATCCCTGTCAAAAATCACATGACAGAATTAGACGAAGAAACACTTAAAACCATTCGTTCTCATTTACTTTCAGAAACTCGTAAAGATAAAAAAAAACCGCAGAAAAAAAAGCCAGTCAAGAAGAAGGCAACAACATCAGGAACCAAAGCCAAAACGTCAGCTACTCTCAAAAAAACTACTAAAAAGAAAGTGATCAGAAGAAAGGCCAGTGACCTGCCTTCTGCTAAACAAACTTATGCTCGAGTTCAAAAGCAATTGAAAAAAGAGGCTAATAAAAAAGAGCTTGAAAAACAAAAAGCACTAGCAGAATCTCAGAAAACTTCAGGTAAGGACAAAAAAGCAAAGGGTTCAAAGCAGACTTCTAAAGCAGATGTATCTCAAAAGGATCAAGGATCTCCTTCACAACAAAAAAAAACTTCTGATGAAAAAATTACAGGCAAAGCTATTATCGGAGAGATGGACCTTGGTCAGACGGATGTTTTATCCAAAGACAAAGATCTTTTAGCTGATGCTTCAAAAATATCTATTGCTACTAAAGAACATGAGGATAAAGAAAAAGTTGCTTTTGTTAAAACTCCTAAGATACAGAGGGATGATTCAAGCAATTTATTTTTAGGGTCTGAATTTCGTAAGAGAGAAGTGATCTTCCAACCTAAAAAGAAAAACCTCACTTTAGATAGAACAGCTCAAAAGACTCAAATCACAACTCCTGCAGCACATAAAAGGGTAGTTAAATTACATGGACAAATTGCCGTAGGAGATTTTGCACATCAGATGCAAATTAAAACCAGTCAATTAATTAGCACTCTCATTAAAAATGGCGTGCAAGCTAATATTAATTCTGTATTAGATTATGAAACGGCCTCTTTAATAGCTTCGGAGTTTCAATATGAAACAGAAAATGTACAAAAAACCTTGCAAGAGTTACTAAATGAAGCCTGCTTTGGAGAATTAGATGCTAAAAAAACAATCAGAGCTCCTATAGTGACTGTAATGGGACACATTGACCATGGCAAAACCACTCTTTTAGATGCTGTAAGAAAAACGAATGTGGTTTCAGCTGAGGCAGGTGGAATTACTCAACACATTGGTGCTTATTCTGTCTCTTTAGATCAGGGTAAAAGTATTACATTTATTGATACCCCCGGACATGAAGCTTTTACTGCCATGAGAGCCAGAGGAGCTAATATTACAGATATTGTGGTGATTGTGATTGCTGCTGATGATGGTATTATGCCTCAAACAATAGAAGCAATAGACCATGCAAAAGCTGCTCAAATTCCTATTATTATAGCTGTCAGTAAGATAGACAAAACAGATGGTAATATAGAAAAGATTCGCCAAGAAGCTACAAAATTTGATTTGGTTTCAGAAGAGTGGGGTGGCCAAACTATTTTTGTTCCCATATCTGCTCCTAAGAGACAGGGTATATCAGATCTTTTAGAAACTATTTTATTAGTATCAGAAATGCAAGATCTCAAAGCTAACTCTCATCGCTCTGGCACAGGTGTTGTTATTGAAGCAGAGATGAAAAAAGGCAGAGGTCATGTAGTAACTCTTTTGGTCCAGGATGGTACTATTTCTAAAGGACAGTATATTGTAGCAGGATATATGGGGGGTTGCATTAAATCTATTATGAATGATAGAGGCCAAAGAATCCCATCTGCAGGTCCTAGCATGCCAGTTGAAGTTTCAGGCTTGGATGGCTCACCTGCAGCGGGAGATCGATTTGATATTTGCAAAGCAGAATCACAAGTTAATGAAATCATCAAAAAAAGAAAAAGCATGCAAACAACTGGAATAGTTGCTCCTCATCCTCAGATGTCTTTAGAAGATTTATTCTCTAAAGTTAAAAAAGAAGATGTGAGCATTTTACCTTTAGTGATTAAGACAGATGTATCTGGAACAGGTGAAGCAATTAAAGGTGCTATCAAAGCTTTGTTTGATAAGCTGTCTACTAAAGAGGTGGATGTAAAGATTATCCATCAAGCTGTAGGTGGAATCAGTGAGTCTGATGTATTACTTGCTACTTCTGCTAAAGGCATGGTAGTAGGTTTTAATGTACGACCTGACATAGGGGCTAGCCAATTAGCTAAAAAAGAAAATGTTTCTATTAAAACATATAAGATTATTTATGATCTCATTAAAGATATAGAAATGGCTGTACATGGTTTACTCACACCCACACTTAAAGAAAGTATCGTAGGTCACCTAGAGGTTCGTAATGTCTTTACCATATCTAAGGTAGGAACGATTGCAGGATGTTTTGTCACTGATGGGCAAATACACAGAAATTCTGATATTCGACTTTTAAGAGAAAGTCGTGTGATTTATGAAGGAAAAGTAGGAGGTTTAAAGCGGTTTAAAGATGATATTAAAGAAGTAGCTAGTGGATTTGAATGTGGATTAAGTGTTGAAAACTATAATGATATTAAGGTTGGTGACGTGATTGAAGTATTCAAAATAGTAGAAGTTCCTAAGACCTTATCTAGTTGATTTTGACAATTTGTATTTATCAAACAAAATGTTTCGTAATGAAATATATTGATTTTAATTAAAAGTTATATTATTGTTAAAGATAAGTATTCATTAAATGCAACATAATAAAGGAGAAATAAATTTATGAGTGACAAATCTATACCTACATTTGAAAGCATTATGAAAACTCTCAGTGAAATAGCGAAAAGTCAGAAAGAATCAGAGCGACAAAGCAGAGAAAGTGAGAAAAAACTACAAAAACTGCAAAAACAGCGAGCAGAAGATGAGAAAAAAATACAAAAACTACGAGAACAACGAGAGGAAGATGAGAGAAAAAGACAAAAGCAACGAGAGGAAGATGAAAGAAAAAGACAAAAACAACGAGCAGAAGATGAGAAAAAGCGAGCAGAAGATGAGAAAAAAATACAAAAACTACGAGAACAACGAGAGGAAGATGAAAGAAAAAGACAAAAGCAACGAGAGGAAGATGAAAGAAAAAGACAAAAACAACGAGAGGAAGATGAGAAAAAACTACAAAAACTAAGAGAACAACGAGAGGAAGATGAAAGAAAAAGACAAAAACAACGAGAGGAAGATGAGAAAAAACTACAAAAACAACGAGAGGAAGATGAGAAAAAACTACAAAAACAACGAGAGGAAGATGAGAAAAAACTACAAAAACTAAGAGAACAACGAGAGGAAGATGAGAGAAAAAGACAAAAACAACAAGAAGAAGATGAGAAAAAACTACAAAAACAACGAGAGGAAGATGAGAAAAAACTACAAAAACAACGAGAGGAAGATGAGAAAAAACTACAAAAACTAAGAGAACAACGAGAGGAAGATGAGAGAAAAAGACAAAAACAACAAGAAGAAGATGAGAAAAAACTACAAAAACAACGAGAGGAAAATGAGAAAAAACTACAAAAACTAAGAGAACAACGAGAGGAAGATGAGAAAAAAATGAAAGAGAGAGAAAAAGAACATGAAAAAGCTAAAAAAGAAATGGCAGAAATAAGTCAGAAACTCAAAGATATTTCTGAACAGCAGATAATATCCGCAAATATCAGAGATAAAGAATATAAAAAAATTTCCAGACAATTTGGTAAGTGGGGTAACGAGTTAGGTTACATTGTAGAAAGTACAGTTGAAAGTAATTTAAAAGAAATTCTCAATAAAAGAAACATGAATATCATTAGAGTTATTAAAAATGTGGGTGGTAGAAGTTATGATGGGAGTGATGAAGATTGGGAATTTGATTTTATTGCCCTTGGCAGAAAGGCCATTGTAGTGGTGGAAGCTAAATCAACTCTTGAGATTAAGGAGGTAAAACGTTTTCTACAAAAATTAAGAAACATCAATAAATGGTGTCCTCATTATAGAGGTTTTAAAGTTTATGGTGGAGTGGCTTACTTAAAAGACAAAGAAAAGGCAGCTTTATTTGCTCAAGGGCAAGGTTTGTTTGTGATTCATGCAGTAGGAGATGCTGCAAAAATTAAGAATCCCAATCCATGGACACCAAAAGAAATTATCCAAGCTTCATTTAATATGACTCCAGCTTAGAAGAGTGATCTTGAATTATTTGTAATGAAACTTAAAATAAATGAAATTTATAAAAGTATTCAAGGGGAGTCTACTTATGTAGGACTTCCTACTATATTTATTCGGACTTCAGGATGTCCTTTAAGATGCTCTTTTTGCGATAGCTCTTTTGCTTTCTATGAAGGGTCTCAAATGTCTATAGATCAAATCCTACAAAAAGTCAGTCAATTAAAAACATCATATATTTGTGTCACAGGTGGTGAACCACTTATTCAAAAAAATATTTACAAACTTATGAATATTCTTTGTGATCAAAACTATCATGTTTCACTTGAAACTAGTGGAGCTAGGTCTTGTCAGAAAGTAGATCATAGAGTCAAAAAAATCATAGATGTGAAAACTCCAGATAGTGGTGCTAAAAATACTTTCTTATTAGAAAATCTTGATTACCTCAATAATAAAGATGAAATAAAATTTGTTATTTGTTCTCAAAAGGATTTTAACTGGTCCATAGATTTTTTAAAAAAACACCACCTGCCTGCTAAAATAGCTATATTATTTTCTCCTTCCCATGATGAGGTTACTGCTCAATGGCTTGCTGAAAATATCCTATCTGCAAATTTTGATTCGGTTAATTTACGCATGCAAATACAAATACATAAGTATATATGGGATAAAAACACACGAAAAGTCTAGCCTATACTTCAGACAAGATTCTCACCTTAATACACTATCAAAAGCCTCTTGCAAGTATTTAACACGCCTTGTCATAAATATAAGAGAAATGCTTGATGATTATTAAAAAAAGAAAGCACAATAAAAGTAAGTTTCGACTGTCTACGTTTAAATTGAAGGAATGTATTTTTATTACAGAAAACAGTAGCGGTTTAGTTCCTTACATCTTAAACTTTTTATTTTAAGTAAAGTGTTTTCCAAAGAGAGGAGGAACATTATGAAGTCAACAACAACACAAACAATACATGTTCCGAAAGAGCGTTTAGAGCAAATCGAATATATACTTTCTCAATCAACCAAAGGTGTTCATCTTTTGTTTGATCGAGATACTTTAGTTAGTACTCTTCAAGAGCCTGTGGCTTCTAGAGACTATTTTAATTGTGATAACCTCAATAAAGTTCAAAACATCCTTATAGAGATCATTAAGCAACCAACTATTGCAGAAAAAAGAAAATATTTAGCTACTTTAGAAGATGATGCTTATGAATTATTTCTAAGGACGTACTTTAATATTGTTGAAAACACAGTACTCACTTCCACACCAAACCATCATTAATGGACATTGTCTTAAATAGGCTAAGTCTTACATTTATGACTCTTATACTGTTTATGCCTTGGAACATTTGAAAAGGGCAGTCACATTGTGTTTATACGGGATCTAGGATTTAGGATCCGGCAGTCAGGCATCAGAAAGAACTTTTTCCTTAACATTTCACTCAAAAAGTGAAAAAATTTTAAACACACTTTATGCGAATCTAAACAAAAGTCATAAAAATAAAACAATTATCGCTCTTTCATATCAAATCCTGAGTTTGACAGTTGGAAAAATAAAGTTGAGTAAAATCAGTAGGTTATGAGTCGAAAGGGATTTTGTGCCACTAGGTTTTTGTTTTTGTGGCAGAATTTTGAACAATCTATTAAGATTGTGATTGTGATGATTCTACTTTTAATTGTTTTGCTGGTATTTTGACTCCTATTGCTTTAAATACATCTGTTGCATGACCTGTGATATCTGTTCTCATCCACAGAGTCTTATCTTTTAATGTGACAGGCACTGCTCTGACTTCTTTTAACTTTAACATTGCTTCTGAAACACTCAGTTGCCTTGGTTGTTTATTCTGACCTGTCATTAATTCTTCTCTACATTTAATACCTTTTTCATAAAGCTTCTTGCTTAAATAAGCTTCACAAAGATATGATATAAAACATAATACTAAGTGACCTAATATCCTCTTGTCTGTCCAATGAAACATCGGACGAGTCTTGAGAAAACCTTTTATATCTCTAAATGCTTTCTCTACCTTCCAAAGATGTTTATAATTTAATATAAGCTCCTTAGAGGATAAGTTTTTTGCATTTGTAATAATTCCAAAAAATCCATCTTGTTGTTCTGATGCTTTTATTGCATCTTCATTTAATTGAGGCTTGTCTTTTGAAGTAGGATGACTTATGTATTTTTTGTAATTCATATTAGATATAAAGTCTTTGGGATTAATTGTCTTTTTAGATAATTTTGTTTGCAGTTTAGATAAAATATCTTCTCTTAATTTTTTATCTCTTTCTGCTCGCTTTCTTGACCAACCGATGATACAACGACGACCTTTATGCTCTGTCTCATAGATAGCTAAGTCATCATTAACCCATTTAAAATTCTTTAGATTATATATCTCCTTAAAACGATCTTTTAATAAACCTAACTTTAATCCTACTATAAACTCATGACCTTCTTCCTTAAATAAATTTAGATTTTCATTAGAAAATAATCCACGATCTCCTACTAATATAAATCTTCTTATGTTAAACTTCTCTTTTAACTTTGAGATCGCTTCTGGCATTGTTTTACCTTCATAAGTATTACCAGGATAAACATCAAAGCCTAACGGCATACCTTCCGTATCTACTAACAAGCCAAATACAACTTGTGTGCAATCACTTCTTTTTTCTTTACTGTAACCAAATCTTCGAAGATCGTCTAAATCTTCTCTTGTACTCTCAAATCTCAAGGTGGTTAGATCATATAAAACAACATCACATTGATTAAAAAGATTCATCTGAGCTTTATTTTTATTGTAGAGTTTCTTTTCTATATCTTCCTTATGTTCTGCTAGAATATCTAAAGAACGATAAATATCCTGAAGATGAAGTTCTTTTTCTAAAAAGTCCGGATAAAATAACTTCTGCCAGTGTGAAAAAACTTGCAGTTTAGAACATGGCTCTACAAATCGACTTATAACCAATGTGAAAACAATCTTAACAAAATCAAATCGCAGTTTAGGATGTTTTTTCTTCAAATCTGCTAATAATTCATAGAGGTTTAACTGTTTAAAAATAGCATCTATAATAAGCAGAGGACCTAAGATAAATGTATTTTTTATATCAATTTTTTTAGCTAATTGATTCGCAGAGATGATATCTAAATGACGGCTGATCAGTTCAGATAAGTCTTCTAATCGATCATCTTTAGACTTTCCTAAAGACATAAGTGTTCTATGGTGACTTTTACCATTTTTCCAATAGCTTTCAGCTATTTGATAGTAAGTTTGTCCTCTAGAGTTTTTTGTTTTCTTTATGAACATAAGAATATACTAGAACAAAAATACAAAAAATCAAGAAAAAAACGACTTTTTAACGCACTGCATTCGAATTTTGTGCCACTAGGATTTTTTACAAAATCCCAAAAATTCAAGCTTGCAAATCCCTCTAACACCTATAAATAAAGCATTCTTAAAAAAAAGATATCCACATTTGCAAATCAACTGTCAAACTCAGGGACGTACTTTAATATTGTTGAAAACACAGTACTCACTTCCACACCAAACCATCATTAATGGACATTGTCTTAAATAGGCTAAGTCTTACATTTATGACTCTTATACTGTTTATGCCTTGGAACATTTGAAAAGGGCAGTCACATTGTGTTTATACGGGATCTAGGATTTAGGATCCGGCAGTCAGGCATCAGAAAGAACTTTTTCCTTAACATTTCACTCAAAAAGTGAAAAAATTTTAAACACACTTTATGCGAATCTAAACAAAAGTCATAAAAATAAAACAATTATCGCTCTTTCATATCAAATTGTGTAAAATAAAAGGTAAAAGAACATCAAAATTTACTAATAGACTTTCTTACATTAAAGGGACAGATAGGGGAAGTAGATGACACTTTAGATAGCATGGAAAGAGTTTATGATAATGCATTATTAGGAAGTTATTTACAGGATAAAATAGGTCAACTATTAAACTCTCAGGTTATTTGTTCTGTTCAAAAAAGATGAGGAGAAGGTTCTATAGATCCTAAAGATATTCAAAAAGAGCTTTTTCCAACAAGCACTCGTACTAGAAGTGATTATCGAGAGAGGCTCCAAAGAAGAAGATCAAGAACAGGAACAAGATAAACATAATAGAGTGTAATTAGTAACAATGAGTATAGATAAATAAGGAGGTATGTATGACAAGAATTATAAGCAAGGTTGTTTTTTTAGTGATCATGTTTTATTACCCAATTGTTTTAAGTCAAATTAATTGGGGTAACTGTAGAGCTCTTAATAATCAACAAAAAACAAAAGTTCTATATGCTCAATTACCAAGCGATAAGATAACATATTTATGTGTTATGAATGCACAGAGTTGTGAGTACGCGGGTACAGGTATCAGAATGTATGCATCTGAAAGAACTCCTATTGAGGTTATGTGTCCTGCAGCAAATTGCGAAGGTTCAGTTTACGAAAAAATCTGTCAGTGTCCTAGAGATATTAATGAATGTGCTAGTCGCAAACTGGAAGAGGATAATGTAAATTATAATAATAATGTAGAAAGAATCTCTTGGGGTTCTGCTCCTGATCGTAGAATTCGTCAACGCAGGTCAGATCGTAATAATAAAGGAGTCAATTAAATAAGATTATTTATAAAAGGAGTTAGAAAAATGAAAGTATTGGCATTTGTTATAAGTATTTTTTTATTTTGGCCAGCTAAATCAGATTTAAAAAATGTTGAATTTTCTGGAGAGGTTTACACTTTGAATAAAGAGTATGTCAAACTCCGTGATCATCAAAGAGGATTGGAGATTACTATTCCTCGCCATCTTGTTAAAAAAAAGGTTTTAGCTGGAAAGCCAGTTACATTGACACTGGATTCTGTGGAAGGTGTGGTTCTTAAAAAAACACCGAAGGGACCAGAACAATCAAAACGCCAACCAGCGACAAAAAAGAAAAAGTAAGCCATCTTGTTTATCTTCATAGAAGAAATTCTCTCTCTTTAACATCGTGTTAAGATATGACTCTGTATAGTTTTGATTGTTTTCTCTTAGCATGGTGATTAAAGCTTTAATAGTTAGAGTATTGTATTGGCTCAGAGGGAGGGACTCGAACCCCCGACCAATTGATTAACAGTCAACTGCTCTACCAACTGAGCTACCCCTGAACTATCTTTTATGATATAAGGCTTTAATAGAAAAATCAAGATTTGTTTTTTACAATAAAAGGTGTCTTGACAACTTCTGCTTTGACCAAATGTTGTCGAATCACAACCCTTACCTGATGACTTATACTGGCAAACTGATTCGAAACATAACCAATACCAATAGGGACACCTAAAGTAGGTGACAATATACCACTTGTTATGTCACCAATTTCAACCTTCTCATCATTTTGAATTTTATACCCTTGTCTAGGGATACCTCCACCTTCTAACATTTTTAAACCTACAAGTTTGCGAGAAATGCCCATTTCTTTTACTTTCCATATTGCATCTCGTCCTATAAAATCCCCTTTCTTGAACTTCACTACCCAACCTAACCCAGATTCTATCGGATTAATATCTTCATCGATCTCATGCCCATATAAAGGATATTTCATTTCTATTCGCAAAGAATCTCTTGCTCCTAATCCAATAGCACCTACCTGTAAATCTTGACCTTCATCCAAGAGCCTCTGCCAAAGATCACAAACCTGCTCCACAGGCACAAAAACTTCCACCCCTTCTTCTCCTGTATAACCTGTTCGAGCAATCCAACAATCATGACAAAAAATACAATCAAAAGAGTTTAAACTTAAAATATTTTCACCAAAAATTAAAGAGGCTAATTGTAGAGCTTTTGGTCCTTGTATAGCAATCAAAGACCAATCATCACTCTCATCACTCACCTGCACATCTTCACGGATATTTCCCCTTTGATGCTCCTTAATCCATTCTAAATCTTTATCCTTATTAATAGCATTTACACACATCAAATAATCTTTGTCTTTTTCAATACAATAAATAATCACATCATCCACAATGCCTCCCTTAAAATTTGTAAGTAGTGAATACTGAGCTTTCCCAGTATCTAACTTACTGACATTATTACAAGTGACCCATTGTAAATGATCAGTAGCTTTCTGTCCCTTGATGCGTATTTGTCCCATGTGAGACACATCAAAAATCCCTACGTGATTCCTGACCCGGTTATGTTCTTTGCGAATACCCTCCTCATACTGTACAGGCAACAAAAAGCCAGCAAAAGGGATCATCCTAGCCTTTAAATTTAAATGACTATCATAAAGAGCTGTCTTTTTCACGGGTGTTTGCTCCTTTTTATATTTTCTTGTTGAATAGCAAGATTCAAAGTGTTTTGTAAAAGCATAGTCACTGTCATAGGACCAACGCCCCCCGGCACAGGAGTTGCTGCAAAAACATGTCCATCTAACTCATCAAACCTTACATCACCACATAAACTGCCGTCCTTCCTGCGATGTATGCCTACATCAATCACTACAGCATCTTTTTTAAAATCTTTCTGTCCTAACATTTCGGCCTGTCCCGTAGCCACAACTACTAGATCAGCTTGTTGAGTAAAAGAAGAAATATTTACAGTTTTTGAATGGCACAAGGTCACAGTAGCATTCGCTTTTGTGAGCATTTCAAATATAGGTTTTCCTACAATTTGACTTCGTCCAATCACAACAGCTTTTTGACCTGCCACTTTAATATTATAATGCTTTAAAATAGCCATAATCCCTTGAGGTGTACAGGGTTCTATTCTTGCCTGTCCCGCAAACAGTCGTCCGATAGAATCAAAAGTTAGTCCATCTACATCTTTTAAAGGTGAAATCTTTTGCAATATCTTCAAACGATCAAACGATTTGGGCAAGGGTAGTTGCACCAATATACCATGAACAGAAGGATCATTATTTAACCAGTCTAACAGTGTCTCGAGCTTTTCTGATGTTTCATTTTGATCCACATTATATCTATGAAATATAATACCTGCTTTTTTACAAGCTACTTGCTTTTTGTTCACATAAATATGACTGGCTGGGTTTTTACCCACTAAAACAACAGCTAAGCTAGGAGAACAACCAAATTTTTGAGCAAATTGATCTACCTTCAAACTTATACGTTTTTTATAAATTTGAGCTACCTCTTGGCCATTTAATATTTGCATCAACACCTCTTTTGTTTTGATCACTCACATCGTCAATCACTCAACCATCTTAAGTCTGTGAATTTTAAACCTATAACATAATTTCAATTTGAAATCAAACCCTACCTTCAAGCTATTAAAGTCATAAACAAAACAACCTTTTCTCAAAATATCATAATAAATAAACACTTAGGATACCTTTAATATAAAATCTTGTCAATAAAACCAAAAGAAATCATTTGTATACATCTGTGAGGGTTATAATCCCTTACCAAAAAATTCTTTATGAATCCACTCAATTATGTTTAAGAAACCTGCCATCACCGATAGACAAAAGACCTATCAAAGGTCAAGTTAGGCAAAAGGATTTAAGAAGAAATAGATAATATTTGACTTTTGTAATGACAGCCTTTAAAGTTTTTCTTTAGAAGTTAGCCATTTATTTAAGCTTTTAAAAACCATTCAAACTATTCTAAAAGGAGATATAATTTATGGGAATTATTCAGTATTCTAAAGATAAGGGCATCATTATAAATACAAAAGATGTTCCTTTGCCTAAAAACATTAAACAATTTCGACAGACTCCAGAACTTAAAAGCCTCTATAAGTTCATCCATGAAAACGACCTTAGACGAGAAGCCTTTCTTGTGATTCACAATATCTTTAAAATTAGAAAGAACACATTAAAAGCAAAGTAAATCTTAGCTTTCTTTGATCCTAAGATTTCCCCAAAAAATTATGTATTTGACCAAAAATTAAAGAAAGCAAAATATTTTACTTATTGAAAAAGAAACTAGGGAATGCAAAAAGAATATAAAGAAAGCTAAAAAAGATTATGAAAATAGTAAAAAATTTAATATACTGGAGATGACAAATGATAAACAAGGTATTTTTGTAATCAAAGTATAACCAAAAAACTTTGAATGGAAGAAGCACATATATTTGAAAAACACTAAAAAAGAAAATAACTATATTACTATATTAATAGAGAGAACACGCATGCACAATAAAATTTATATACTTTTATTTATAAGCTTTTTGGCAATCAGTATAGGATGTGAAAAATCAAACTCACCTGATGCGACCTCACAAAGTCAGGAACACTATACCTGCCCTATGCATCTTGATGTCAAACAGGAAGGGCCTGGACAATGTCCTATTTGCAATATGAATCTTATCAAAGCAGAAGGTACAAATGAGTCCCCTCAGTCATCCCCAGAAAAAGTAATTAAGACAAACAAACAACACGATCATTTAGACAAAACTGTACGACAAGCTGAAGCTGGAGAAATCATTACAAAAGTAAAACTTAAAAAATCACAATTGACTCATTTTGAACCGGCGTTTTTTCCTGTCACAAAAATAAAAATGCAAAAAACCATTCGTTTGTTGGGATCTGTTCTTTCTTCTGAGAACAGACAAAGCCACATAGCTGCTAGAGTAGATGGGCGTATTGAAAAGGTTTATGTTCAATCAACAGGAAGTTTTATACAAATAGGAGATCCTGTTGTTGACCTTTATAGTCCCCAGCTGATCACAGCAGGTCAAGAATATCTCCTTGCCAAAAAAAGCCACCAAGCTTCACCCTCTGAAGATTCTAACAGTCTTCAAAATCAAAGTGAACAAAGGCTTAAAACCTGGGGTATTAAAAAATTTCAATATGAATCTTGGTTTAAAAAAAATAAAATCCCACAGAAAATCACTATTTACTCACCTGCCAGAGGAACAGTTCAACAAAAAAATGCAACGGTGGGTAAATACTTTAAAGAAGGCGAACATTTTTTTGAACTATCAGATCTTAAAGATATATGGGTTGAAATGGATGTATACGAACATAATGCAAGCCTTGTACAGCTCAATCAAACAGTGCAAATGCAATTCACAGCTCTTCCTGGAGATATCCTTTCAGGAAAAATCGATTTTATTGATCCTATCCTTAACAAAAATTCCAGAACACTTAAAATTAGAACAACTATTTCTAATAAAGATGGAAAGCTTAAGCCTGGTATGGTTGCTAATGCCACACTCAACGTTCAATTAGAAGAACTCTCACTTGTTATTCCACGTACAGCTGTCATTGACACAGGGAAAAGAAAAGTCGTATGGACTCAAGAGAATACAAATACCTTTCAATCTAAAATCATTCACACAGGACATGAGTCTGAAGGATATATTGAAGTCAAAGCAGGGCTTGTTGAAGGTGAAAAAGTTGTTATGGAAGGTAATTTTCTTTTAGATGCTCAAGCACAGCTTTTTGGTGGTTACGAAAATATTTAAACACCAACACAGAGAATCAAATGTTCAAACTGATCAATCTGTCTATTCAATATCGCAAATGCACAGTTGCCCTTTTTATGTTGATTGCACTGACCTCTATTATAGCTATACAAAACTCCAACATAGATATCATACCTGATCTTGGTGAAAACCAACAAATTGTTTTCACTGAATGGCCTGGGCGATCGCCTCAAGATATAGAAGCTCAAATCACTTATCCTCTCAGCACTCTTCTTCAAGGTATTCCTGGGGTTAAAACTGTGAGAGCCACCTCAGCATTTGGTTTTTCTACAATTTATGTGATCTTTGAAAGCCACACAGATTTTTATTGGAGCCGATCGCGTATTATAGAAAAGCTTATTCACACACAATCACAACTTCCATCAGGAGTTCAACCTCAGTTAGGTCCTGACGCCACAGGGCTTGGTCAGATCTTTTGGTATTCTCTTGAATATTCTCAAAAGCAAGAAGATCAAACTTCACAACCTCAGTCATTGGCACACCTTCGCACATTACAAGATTTTTATGTTAAATATCATCTTCAAAGTGTGGAGGGGGTGAGCGAAGTAGCAAGTGTTGGAGGGTTTGTCAAAGAGTATCAAATTGATGTAGACCCGCAAAAACTTTTTGCCTTTGATGTGCATTTTAGTACTCTTATTCAAGCCATTCAAAACAGCAATATTGATGTGGGAGCTAAAATTATTGAGGATGGAGATCGAGAATTTATTATAAGAGGTAAAGGCTTTTTTAGATCTTTAGCAGACATAGAAAATACAGTCATTGCTATTAAAAATAAAACACCTATTTTTATTAAAGATGTAGCTCATGTTAATACGGGTCCTGCTTTTAGGCGAGGTGTCTTAGATAAAAATGGTTTTGAAGTTGTGGGTGGCGTTGTCACTATGAGGTATGGAGAAAATCCTCAAAAAGTCATTCAAAATATCAAAGAAAAACTCCAAGAAATCAAACAGGGACTTCCGCAACATGTACACATTATACCTTTTTATGATCGCACAGAACCTATTAACAATACTATGACCACTGTTTACACAGCACTTACACAACAAGTGCTTCTTGCTACTTTGATTGTTTTTTTATTTTTATTGCATATTCCGTCAGCTTTTCTTGTCTCACTGACATTACCTCTAGCTATAGCTATAAGCTTTATATTGATGAAATGCATTGGCATTGAATCTCATATTATGAGTCTTTCCGGTATGATCATTGCTATTGGTACAATTGTAGATATGGGCATCATCATGACAGAAAATATTTATCAAAAACTTTCACTGCATAGGCCAGAAAATAAAAAACAACAGATTCAAATCATCACATCAGCAGCAAAAGAAATTAGCCCTGCTATTATGACCTCTATCACAACAACTATTATAACTTTTTTACCTGTATTAGCCTTACAAGATATAGAAGGCAAATTATTTTGGCCATTAGCTTGGGCTAAAACTTTTACACTTTTAGGTTCGCTCATTGTAGCTGTCTTGCTTATTCCTGCACTTTCTGTTTTCTTTTTTCAAAATATAAAAACTCAAAACAAAGATTCTGCTTCTCACTCCCAAAACCCTCTTGCAAAAGGTCAAGCCCATAGCAATAAAGCATTGTGGCATAAATTCATTTTTGAAAAACATTTTTCAAATGAGGTCATTGAAAATATACATGCTTGGATTCATCAGACCTATAAGCAAGCTCTTACTTGGGTCCTTGACCACAGAAAATTATTTTTAATAGCTCCCGCAGTGTTGTTGATTTTAGGTATTATAGCGTGGACACAATTAGATGAAGAATTTATGCCTGAGGTAAATGAGGGAGACATTCTTTACATGCCTGTTACGACACCTGACATTAGTATTAGTAAGGCCAGGGAGCTTTTATCTTATACGGATAAAATCATTAAGGAGCATCCTCTCGTGGAGTTTGCTGTGGGGAAACTTGGCAGAGCAAATTCTGCTTTAGATCCTGCACCTATAGCTATGATGGAAACTATTATTAAGTTAATCCCTCAAAGTCAATGGTCTCAAAAAGGGTTTAGAGGTCAGAATATTTATGATGTCATGGAAGACTTAGATCAGGCTTTGCAAATTCCAGGATTGGTTAATTCTTGGGGGTTTCCTATGCAAACACGTATAGGTATGATCTCGACTGGTATTAAGACACAGGTTGGTATTAAAATTTTTGGTGATGATATTTCTGTTTTAGAAAAATTATCATCTCAAGTAGCTCAAGAGATTAAAAAAATAAAAGGAGCTTATGGAGTTTATCAAGAGCAGATCACAAGCAAACCTTATATTGAATTTAATATAGATCGAGTGGCAGCAGCTCAGTATGGTATTAATATAGGAACGATACAGACTATTTTGCAAACAGCTGTAGGTGGCATGCCTATAGGGCAGTTTTACGAAGGCCGGCAGAGGTATGCTATCCGTGTTCGATATAAAAAAGAGTTAAGAGATCGCATCGATCAGCTCAAAACAGTGCTTGTACCAAGTCCTGTGATCAGTAACGGCGTCAATCAACATATTCCTCTGAATCAGCTTGCAGACATTCGAGTGGTCACAGGACCGGCTCAGTTATCTTCTGAAAATGGAATCTTACGTTCACTTGTTCTTTTTAATGTAAGGGATAATGATTTAGTTAGCTTTGTTGAAAAGGCGAAAGCTCTTATTGAAGAAAAAATCCATCTACCTACAGGCTATTCTTTGAGTTGGGCGGGGCAGTATGAAAATCACACAAGGGCTAATAATTATCTTAAGATTCTTTTGCCACTTGTTTTGATAGTTAATTTGATTATTTTATTTTTAAGTACAAGGAGCTTTTCTTATTCTTTGATCATTTTTAGTGCAGTGCCTATTGCTATGACAGGGGGATTGATTTTGCTTTGGCTTACTGGTTTTCATCTTTCTGTAGCTGTGTGGATTGGTTTTATTGCTTTATTTGGTATTGCTGTGGATGATGGTATTTTGATGATCACTTACTTAAAGCAGGCTATGGATGCTCATCCTGTAAAGAACTTACAAGATTTAAAATCAATAATTATTCAAGCTGGTACACGTCGCATTCGGCCTTTGTTGATGACAACGATGACAACTATTTTTGCACTTTTACCTGTGATATGGTCAACCTCAACTGGCAGTGAAGTGATGAAGCCTATGGCTATTCCTACACTTGGTGGTATGTTGGTGGAGGTGATTACTCTTTTTATTGTTCCTGTGCTTTTTTCTTTTACATATCAATTTCACTTTAAAGAAAACTCTAATATTCACTAAAAGTGGTCTGACCTCTGGTCACTTTTAGTGAAACAAACTCCCTAACCCCACCCACCGCCCTTCGATTCTGCTTTTCTATTTGTATGTTTTTTTATGAGTGGAATGCGATTGCAGGCTTCCGAAGTCCTCAATTGAGCTTGCTCCTTAAAAGCAAGCTCAATTTGCGGAAGATCTTCAGCCTGCCCCCGCTTCCCACTCATAATATTCTTCATTTTTTTGAGAGTTACGCAGAATCTAAAAAGAATAAAAAAATAAAAAAACGAAAATCTTTTTCCTTAACATGGTGTCAAGAGACGAGAGGATCCTCCCTACTAAAAGTAAACTGACCTCTGGTCACTTTGGGTAGCCAGCCCGACGGCTACCGCCGTCGATCAAAGGCTGGCTACCTCAGTCCGTTTACTTTTCGTTTTTTAATACGATGTTAAGGAAACAAGATATTTATATTTATTTCACTCCCGGGATCCGGGATCAGGCAATCTGGCATCCCGGGATCTGATGCCGGGCTACCGGATGCCAGATCCCGGATCCCGGATCCCAGATCCCGGATCCCGGATCCCAGATCCCGGATCCCGGGATCAGTATCTGTCTAATAAAATAACTATTGTCTAATTCATTATCACTCTGCATGTCTCATTATGTTACAAAAGATGATTTTCATACTTTAAATACTTAATAAATACACAGATGGACTGCTGTAAGATTTGGCATAGTTTTTGATGTATTTTAATTAAGGCATAAAAAATATACGCATTTTTCATTTAAGAAAGGGGTTTTAATAATGAAGTTTATTCAACAGCTCAACGATCTAACTATCTGTAGATTGTTTACATGCTCTATCTGTTTATTTGTGATCGGTTGTTCCTTTATTGCTTGCGGAGAAGCTCCTATGCAAGAACATGGAGCTTTAGACCCTGAAGCCCAAAGGCGACTTGCTAACCCAGAAGAAAATCGGGAAATATTACGCAGAGAACTTGAAGAAATACAAAAGAGAATGCAAGAGGCTGCTCAGGAGGCTCAGGAAGCTCAAGAGGCTGAAAGCCAAGACTCGTCTACCCCCCCCCCCCCCCCCCCCCCTCCAAATCTTTAACCTCACAAGCTATTGAAACTATTGAGTTATCTAGTAGTCAACCTGAAAAAAGTGGATGGTTTTCGTCATCTTGGAACTATCTTGTAGATAAAGGGTTTAGTGCAACACAAGCTGTAAAAGACTACGTCAATGACTTCACTACTGACGATGCAGAGAACAACACAATGAACCCTCGAGAATATCAAGAGTTATGGGAGAAGATAAAAAAGTGGGAATCAAGAACTTTTAAAGATCGAGAACTCATGAGAAAAAACAAAAGTATATACAACAAATTCATGAGTTTGCCTCCAGGTAACAAAGTGTTGATTGAAGATACAATATACGATTTAGATGAAATGCCAGATGATCTACGCACGGCTATACAAAAAATAGAATCTGAAGATGATACCTTAAAAGAAGAAATTGCTCAAGCGTTATATCCTTTCCTTTGGATTCAGTCTGTGGATGTAACTAATGTCAACAATGATTCAATATTACGTCCCATGCCATTACCTTTCACCCTATATCGGAGTATGCATGATGACAATTATACTCCACAAGAAATTATAAATGCCATACAAGCCTTGATCACACTGGGAGCTGATGTAAACAAAAAAGAAAGGAATCGAATTAAGATGAAGCCTTTACATTATGTAATAGATAATATGAGGGATGAGAGGTTAGCATTAGAAATAGCTAAAATATTGATTGATGCTGGAGCTGATGTTAATTATAGCGATAGACAGGAGTGGACAGCTCTGCACTGTGCTAGCCGGAGAGGATTTTTAGAAATAGTTAAGCTATTACTAGATCATGGAGCTGATATAGATACACAAGGAAGGGAGTGTAATATCCTATGTCGCACAATAAGGATAGCAAGAGACCCAGACAAGAGAAAACCACAACATCAAGAGATTATAGAGTTATTGACTGCTGTTGAACAAGAACAAGAAAAAAAAGATGAAGGAAAAATTTTTCTTCGTCCCATGCTCACTCCAACCGAACAAGAAGAACAAGAACAAGAAGAAAGATGGAAGGCAAAAAAATGGAGAAGAGAGTATAACATTGATCAACGTGTCCAACGCTGGACTTCTATGACTCCTGAACAAAGAGCAACAAGTAAATTAACAGATTTTTCTCTTAGCTTTACCACATCTCGTCGATGTAGAAGAGAATTCCCTGCAAGCAGACAATGCCTTAAAGTAGAGTTTTTGAGAGATGGTTATAAACAAACTTTTATTTATCCTTCACCTATATTAACTGAAGATGAAAGAACTGCACTTCAAACAGTTGAACAAGAGCAAGAGGAATATAATGCACAAAAGGAAAGAGAAGCAGTAGAAAGAAGGGAACGAGAAGCAAGAGAAAGAATGGAACGAGAAGCGAGAGAAAGAAGGGAACGGGAAGCAAGAGAAAGAAGGGAACGAGAAGCAGCAGAAAGAAGGGAACGAGAAGCAAGAGAGCGGAGGGCAAGAGCAGAGCAACCAAATCAAGGGCAACGAACAAGCACCCAGTCTGATCCAAGAAGTCAATGGGCTGCTGATAGAGTCCGTTTAACTCAAGTCAGAGCAGCTTTAGAAGCTCCTCATGTCAATGCTTATGCTATCACACATGTTAAGCTTTTCCCTATTGCTAAACCACGCTTAGACCCCTACCCATTTACAAGAGACGAAGATATGGCACATCTGTCTTTGAAAAACAGAAATGACGGATTTACCTTAGAAGTATTTAACCCTGAGCAACCAGAGCAGAGCAAAGTTGTTCTAGCTCAAAAAGTACATGATATTGAAATGAGCATTAGGTGTCATAATCAACTCAATTGTAATGAAAATATTCTTCGTTATAGATCTAATGTTGATCAAGATAGCCAGTGGCAAACGTATCCTCTTTCTAACTTGATAGGATATGAGAATGGCAACAATGTTTATCAGATGAGAATAATCTCAGATAAAGAGCATGGAGATACTCAAGTGAGATGGGGTACAGGTCGCCGTCGAGTGAATAGATATTATAGAGGTCACTTTCGTATAGCTATTACTAAGAGAAAAAGCAATGACATGATGGAATGGAGCTTGATCAATGATGTTCCCGTAGAACAATATCTTCGTTCAGTTGTTCCGGGTGAGATGCCATTGACAGATGATCAAAGTGCTTCAAGGACTGCCTTTGCTGCTTTAAAGGCTCAAGTGATAGCAGCCAGGTCATATCTTTTCAGTAAGATCAAAGAGAATAGACATGTCAAAGCAATGGGATGGGATGTGGATCCTACAACATGGTTTCAATCTTATCCAGGTTCTAGAGAAGTAAGAAGTGGCAGAGTAAGAAACAGAGAATTTTTAAGAAGCGATGAAGCAGTGGAAGCCACAGTGGGTGTGATCCTCACATATCGAGGACAGTTAGCTATGACAGAATATCATGCTTGCCGAAGAGATAGCACAAGAACAAGTAACAGTCTACCTATATTTAGAGCAAAGAAGATTCCAAGTGGAGAGAGATGTGGTCGTTACAGAGGTGAAGGAGGTCATGGTCGTGGTTTATCTCAGAGAGGTGCTATGTGGCTAGCCCGTGTAGGATGGGACGATGAAGAATCACCTACAGAAAATGCCGCCAAGCCTGAAGATGTTACAGAGCCATGGAGTCATGTTGATATTCTTCGCTACTTTTATCACGGAGTCAATGTCCAAAATCACCACGAGCTTTGATTCACTCAAAATAAATCATGCCTCTGGCATGTTTTCTGGCAGTTAGCCCGACGGCTACCGCCGTCGATCAAAGGCTAACTGCCTAGAAAATTCATTTATTTTGAGTAGGGAGGATCTCTTCGTCTCTTAACTACATGTTAAGGAAAAAGAGTTTCGTTTTTTTATTTTTTTTATTCTCTTTTAGATTCTGCGTAACCTCAAATAAAAAGTAATTTAGAGGGAGGATGGGGCAGTGTGGGCCTGGAGATCTTCCGCAAATTGAGCTTGCTCTTTAAAAGCAAGCTCAATTGAGGACTTCGGAAGGCTCACACTGCCCCATCCTCAAGTAAAAACAAAATGGAAAGGCAGAATCGAAGGGCGGGGGGTGGGGTTAGGGAGTTCCTTTAGATCCCGGATCCAGGGACTAGCTTGTTAGAAAATAAAAAAATATTCTTTTAATGAGAAAGACTTGATGCTCCTCCTAGCTGTATCGCAACAGAGGCTACAAAAGCAAGATGTGTTACACGATTTAAAAAGAAAGTGCCATCACGACCAATAATAAATAAACTATCTTCTTTAACTCCTACATCTTTGCTGATCAAAGCTAAAACAATACTTCCCCAACCTCCCATAAATACAACTATAAGGCTTATAGCCCACCAAAATGGACCTATAGGCAAAAAAGTGCTTACAAAATAACTAATAACAAAAACAATAGAACCTGCAATAAACCAACCTTCTAAAGTTCTACGATGGGTGATTTTAACCCATTTTTTTTTACATAAATGAGAGATTGTGAGGTGAATATGGTTGAATAGCTCAACTAATAAAATAAGATAAATAAGATAAAAAGCTCCATCAGATAAAAGTACAATCCAAAGAGTATGTAAAAATCCCCATCCTATAAGCAGACATGCCAATAAACTTAAGCAGGTTAATTGCAACATATTTTGAGGAGATCTGTTTTTAATAACAGCAATTAAAGGAAGCAAGCCTAAATATATCATAGGAAGCAAGTTGTATAAGAGTTTTCCTTTAAAAACAGCAACCCCAGCAAATAGCAAAATAAAGATATAAGTCAACCAAAGATAGCTCACTTGATGATATATACCTGTGATTTTAAAAAATTCTTTAGTGGCCAAAAGGGCAACACAGGTTAAAGTGATAACAGCTAATAATTGGTAAAAACCAATCATAATTATAATGATAGGAGCTAAAATAAACCAGCTTTTGATACTCACCCATTGTACTCGACTTAGAATGCTTTTGTTACGAAAAGGAAATATCAAAATAGCTACAGCAATTAAAAATCCAAAAGTTAAACAAGTGATTGTTGGAATATCTGTGTGATGGAATAAATATATGCCGGCCATGTTGCTTCTTCTCTTATTCGCTATTAATAGGTCGTGTTAAGGTCAAGCACCTCAAAATATCATAAGCAATTTTTTGGCATAGACTGCGATATTCAGTGTTTCCTTCAATGTATCTACGTATTGAAATATAATCATCTAGAAAATTCTCATCTGTGTTCATTAACCTTTCAATGACTTCTTGGGTTGGAAAGTCGTGAATAGGGAGATTAGAACTCAACATTAACTCTACAAACAAAACATCACCTGTGTCAGGATCATAAGCCGTGCCTCCTATAATATCAACCTGTAGCTGATAGCAAACATTTTGTTGACACACAATGGTTTGAAAATCATCCGCATCTTGAGCTAATACATTGATACTGAAAATAATCATTATAAAATATAAAATTGATAGTTTCATAGTTTCTCCTTTCTATTAAAAGTATGATTCAAAATATTTGATTGGTCAAACAATTAAATTATGAGATAATATATTTATGCAAGAAAAACCTACGTTGTATACATATTTTAGAAGTTCTTCAGCTTATCGAGTACGTATAGTACTTCATTACAAACAAATTAAGTTTATATCTCATGCTATTCATTTACTTAAGGGACAACAGCACAGCAAAGAATATTTGCAAAAAAATACCATGGGACAGGTGCCTTTCTTTCAACATAATCAGGTAGGCCTTATTCAATCTATGAGTATCATAGAATACATCGATGAAGTGTTTGCTGGACCAAAGGTTTTTCCAAAAGATTTCAAGTCTTGTATTATTGTAAAACAAATATGTCAAATGATTAATTCAGGTATTCAACCCTTACAAAATTTATCTGTAGGTCAGAGACTTACTGTTCAATTTCAAGCCTCTCAAGAAGACATCAAAAAATGGAATACTCATTGGATTGCAAAAGGTCTTACAGGAGTAGAAAGGTTTATTCAAACTTATGCTGGTCAATATACTTTTGGTGATGAGATCACTGTTGCAGATGCTTTTTTAATTCCGCAAGTTTATTCTGCTCAACGTTATAATGTAGATATGACTGGCTTTCCTTATATTAATCAAATTGTCAAGAATTGTCATTTATTAGAAGCTTTTCAAAAAGCCCATCCTGATCAACAAGATGACAGCCCTTCTCAGCATAAAAAACTTTCATAGAAAATAGACACTGTAAAACATGATAAATAATACAACAAATAGGTCTTATTAAGTCTTTTCCCAAGCATCACTACTAGTGAAATTTACTAGTGAAATTTTTGATCTTCAAAAAAATTCACATTAGCAAGCTTAAAAATATGTTGATTTTCATCATATTTATAGATATTGATGCGGGCAGATAAATTCTTCTCATACCCAGGGACAAGAATTTCTAATTTATTATCTCCATCTATATCATGGAGAGCTAAGTTGCTGGACACTCCTTTAAAATTAATATAAGCATCCCTACCAAAAAAAAGTGGGATACGACTTAATAACAAAGGAGCAGACTGAACATCTGAAGTGTTGCCATATATTTCTAAGAAAAATTCATTATTTGTTCTCACTTTAATAACTTTTGTTTTCTGCCCATTATAAAGCAAATTACCTGTAGCCGTTGAAAGTACCTCTCTTTGATGTGATGTAAATTTTGCATGAAGTTTTTCTCTGACATCATCGTTCAAGACACATACAGTACTCACACAAAAAAGTGTCAGAGCCACAGCATAAAGGGCAAAATTCAAACAATCTTTAAAAGTGATGTTTTTAATAAAAGTGATATTTTTAATATTTTTTATCATTTTCTATTATTTCCCCATTTCCATTTATATCTCGAATATCTCAAATATCTCGAATATATTTATTTTTATTATAACACAATATCTCCTATAAACAATATCGGTTAAAATTAAAAAATTTATTATATAATAATTATATTTAAAAAATAAAAAAGTGTCTCTAAATAAGACACTCCTCACCTGAGTTGTCTAAAATACTTGACACTAAATAATTGACACTTTTCGTAAACAAAAAACATAAAAATAATATCAAAAAATAAACAGATAAAAGTAAAGTTTTTTGCAGTTTTTACCGAAAAATAATTAAGTATTGTATATGAAGATTTAGTTTCAGCTTTTATTTTATTTATATTTGGAGGTATTTATATATGAATAAACATGAAAAATATTTATATATTTTGGTTGGTAGTTTATTTGTTTTAATGATTGGATTTCAAAACTGTGATTCATCAACATCTTTATTAAATGCAGAAAATAAAGAACATCCTGCTATTCTTCAAGATACATCATTTAATGCTATAGAAGATGCATTAAGTACATCTATTAAACCTATCCGAGCTACATTGGTATCAGACGATGCTCAAACTCCTAGAGATTATTTTTCTATTTATAGCAATATCAAACTATCTTTGACAGACTTATTACCAGAATCTTCTCAAAATCAAAGCTTTACATGGAGTATTGAAAAAATATTTCCACAGGGTGTTGTTTTTCAACATACAGTGACTAATGAACAATCAGAATATATATATACTTTCCCTCAAGTAGGTGTTTATGATGTTTCTGTCACATCACACCAAGAAGAGAATGCAAACAATGCTGAATCCATTAGAGGACATAAAAAACTTGTCGTAGGCCTTTGCAATGAAAATCAAAATATTTTAGAGATCACTTTAAGTGAGGGAACACTTCAACCTAACACAAAATCTGCTTTCACCTTGAGCTACTTTGACGAGAATGAAGCTGCTATCTCTAACGTGCTGTGGCAAGTGACACATCACAATAAGAACGTTGCTACTTCTAATAACAATGATCCAAGTAAATTGGTAACTCAATGGGGTAATATATCAGGAGAAACACTTGTAGAAATTTTTGCTCAATTTGAAGGGAATGATTGCATTTTTCATAGACAAAGATGGGTCAATATAGATCAAAACATACGCCCTCATTTTAATTATGTGCGACCTGTTGATGATCACTCTGCCAATATAGCTCTACTTAATAATGATACTTATGTGTATGTCAGGAGCAGTGCAAACACATCTGTTTTGTTAGATATTCAAAATGCAGATAAGTGCTTATTTAATGGAAAGATTGTACCAGATTGCAATGGTTCTGCATGGGATTTAAGTCAGGAGAGTCCCAGCACAGAATGTCAGGAAAATGAATTTACAGTCACAGCTTACCGGAACGATAATCAATTAAAAGTTTCTGATTCTTTTTATAGTTATTGTCCTGCCAATGATGACTTTTGTGCTTTTGGCCCTCAAAGATATAGACCTGATGAATATAGATGCCATCCTCTTGTGTCAGAAGTTACTAACTCTGACAGCATATAATAATTTTTATTTTTCGGCTACAATATAGGCAACCCAAGACTGACAATCTTCACCTGTTTCTGTCTTTGTATAATGACCATCCCCTTCACCATCAGAGGTTGTACCTTCCCAATAAACATGACTTTTGCTAAAGCCAGCTTCTGTCAAAATATCTCTTAACTCTGGAATACTCCACATTCTCCAATCATAACTGAAAACCTTAAGACGCTTTTTTTCTCCTTTGAGCTTAAAATGTATATCAAACCGAGCATAGTTAGATACAGGATCGAAACTAGTCTGATCCCAAAAATAACTAAAGCCGTTATGTTTGACCTTTTCTTCATTTGGTTCATAACATTCTGACCCACCAAAACAATCTATGACAAAAAGACCTTCTTTGTAGAGTTTCTTATGCACTAAAAGAAAATATTTAAGCATTTCTTTTCTTGTTTTAAAAAGATAATATGAAAAATTATTAGCTACAATCATATCAGCTGGAGGAAGATTTTGAGAAAGTACACTTGCATTACAAGTTTTGATGCGGTTTTGTTGGCTTGCTAGCAGTTTTGCGTAATGTGTTTTATAACCATATTCTAAAGGATGAAAATCAATATCTACTCCTATAGCTTCTCTGTAGCTTTTAGATTTGACCCATTGACAACATACAATAAAAGTACCACAAAAATCTTCTCGCAAAAGAGCTAATCTTTTCCCTGGTCTAAGCTCCTGCCAAATCTTTTCAAAAAACTCTATATCAGCTTCTGGAGCTTGTACAGAGGCAATGTAATACTTATATTTATCAAATGGTTTAGAAGTAGCAGTTTTTTGAGCCATAATTTTATTAGACTTAGCAAATATTTTGATCGCTGTCCACTAAAAAATATTTTGATAAGCAGGTGAAGAAAGAATTGGAAATTTCTTAAGTTCTTTTTGTCTTATTTGAGAGATCATGTTTTTTTGATCTTGTCTCCAAATCAAATGTATGTGAGGGCCAGCATCCATACTGACCAAAGGTCCATCTTTATTTTTCTTCCAAAACTTATCTAAAATATTTAATACTTCAACTGTTTGAGGTTTTAAATAAGAAAAGCTAGGGATAGATGTATGAAATAAATCCATCATATCTAAAAACTCCTCTTGAACTGTCTGATAAAGGCCTTTCCAATTGTTTTGCTTCAGATAAGTTATAAAAGTAGAGAGACGTTTTTCTGCCCTTTGAGGTCTACCTCTATAAAGAGGACTACTTAAAACCATTCTGTGAGCTTGTGAAGAAGATATATGTTTCTTTTCAGATGAAACCAAAACAGCTATATGAATCCAATCTTTTGGAAAATCTATAGGCAGAAGTTCCCCATCAGGTCTCCATAAACATCCTGGGAAAAAGCTCCGACAGGCAGACCCAGAACCTCGACGGCTTAAATGAGCCATTTCCATATCACTTAATTGTTGATCTGCTATTTCTTTCAAAGCTTTCGCAAAAGCTTTTGTTAAAGCTGCAAAACTACTAGCAGAGCTAGCAAGCCCTATATCAGCAGGGAAGTTATTATGAGATCGCACAATAAAAGGTTGCTTAACCCTAAATCGATATTTAAGATATTCTAAGTGTTTTAAAAATCGCTTCTGTCCTTGTGTAGAAATGCCTTTCAAGCATTGAAACTGTCCTCCTGCAATATGAAAAGAAGATTGACTTTGACTTGCTAAAAAAATATCTTGTTGAGATGTTTTATTAATCTCTAACTGAACAGTGCTGGTTAAATGATCTAAAGTCCAAGAAAGTGATGAATGTGTAGGGGTATTTTCTCTATCAGAAGCTTTACCCATGTATTTGATAAAGGCAAGATTGGCTGGGGCTTGAGCTTGAAAATTCATGATGACACCTAAGTAACCTGTTTTTGAAGCCATGAAAGATAATCAGAGTTACCTTCAATTATTTTGTAAAAAACCACACACGGGCAATGATAGCTGTGCAGTTTTTTCACACATTCTATCACTGCCTTGCTATGTTTTTGGAGTGTTTTGACAATCAAAACAGATTCATTGGATTGCTCTAAAGCATTTTGTGGGTTATGATAAAAAGATTGTACGGACTCATGGATATTCGCACAAGCAATAAGTTTATCTTTTAAAAGAGCCACAGCTAAAGCTTGTGCTTCTTTTGTATCTTTGCATGTAATATATCCTAAAATCATTTTACTCACTTATTTTGTGTTTATTTTGCGTTTATTTTGTGTTTTTAAATATGAATTCTTTTGTTCATTAACAAAATTCAAAAAACATAATATAAATTATTTATACAAACCAATAGCATTAGAGTCAATAGTCATTTGTTTTGTTTCTCTAAAAGTGGTCTGACCTCTGTCTCACTAAAAGTAAACCAACCTCTGTTTCACTCAAAGTGAACTGGCCTCTGTTTCACTAAAAGTGGTCTGACCTCTGGTCACTTTCTGGTTGCCAGCCGAAGGCTATCGTTCACTCAAAGTGAACTGGCCTCTGGCCACTTTTGGACAATGACCGCAAAGGCTTTCGCCTTTGACAAAATGGTCATTGTCTCAAAAGCCTGTTCACTTTGAGTAAGGAGGATCTCTTCGTCTCTTGACACGATATTAAGGAAACAAGAGTTTATTTCACGTCGATAAAATGATCATCGCCTAGAAAGCCTGACCACTTTTAGTAGGGAGGATCTCCTCATTTTTTAACACCATGTTAAGGAAACAAGATTTCTTTCTGATGCCGGCTTGCCGGACTGCCGGATTCCAGATGCCGGATTCCGGATTGACATGATGTTAGGGAAATAAGATGTTCACTCCCGGGATCTGGGATCCGGCAATCTGGCATACCGGGAACTGATGCCGGATCCCGGGTTGCCGGATCCCAGAAAAAATCAATTTTAACTTTAAGTGTTTTTACACAACTTGTATAAATAAGCTCCTAATTTATCAGCTTGTTTTGTTTCACTAAAAGTGGTCTAGCCTCTGGCTACTTTCTGGCGATGACCACGATGGCTTTTGCCATCGATAAAATGGTCATCGCCTAGAAAGCCTGACCACTTTTAGTAGAAAGGATCTCTTCGTTTTTTAACACCATGTTAAGGAAAAAGTTCTTTTTTTTTGTTTTTTTATTTTTTTTAGATTCTGCGTAACCATCAAACAAAAAATAATTAGGGAGAGGATGGGGCAGTGGGAGACTGAAGATCTTCCGCAAATTGAGCTTGCTCCTTAAAAGCAAGCTCAATTGAGGACTTCGGAAGGCTCACACTGCCCTATCCTCAAATAAAAATAAAATGGAAAAAAGCAGAATCGAAGGGCGGTGGGTGGGGTTAGGGATAATCCTTTTGTTGCCGGGGTCCCGGAGGGAGAATATCCGTATTTCACTATCGATGTGTATTATATTGATACAGAATCTTAGAAAAATTATATATTTTTTACTTTTTTCGTTGAATTGTCGATAAGTCGTTTATAATGACTTTAAGGAGTTGGTTCACTAAAAGTAAACTAGCCTCTGGCTACTTTTGGACATTGCTCTGACAGCTATCGCTGTCCAAAAAGAGCAATGTCTCAAAAGTCCGTTTACTTTTAGTAGAAAGGATATCCTCATTTTTTAACACGATGTTAAGGAAAAAAATGTATATATACAAAAAGTTTATTTATTTAGTTTGGTTTTATTTTTCATTTGTACAAATATTTGCACAAACACTTCTGCAAAAAAATTGCATAACGCAATTAGCCTACCCCCCCCCCCCCCCCCTTAAGTCCAGGTTTTGATTGTCTTAAAAAAAATCATTTTAAAAAGTGCAAACAGCTAGGGATGGGCTTAGTAGAGATGTTGATTGTGATGACCATGCTTGCCTTAATCAGTGTAGGTACAGCATATTACTTCACACAAAGTCAAACAGTGATGCGTTCATCTGCACAAGATTCAGATTGTCAGAGCATTGCCCAATCAGGTTTAGATAGAGTTGTCTCATTAGGGACTCGTCTTTATGGATATAGAGTAGGTCATACTGACCCTGATCTTAGATATAACCCTCTTTTTATCAAGAGAGGAACTCAAATAACAGGTAGCACTCCAGTAGCTTATCGGATTACAGATACAAGCTCTGGTAATAATTTAAGCCTTACAAAAAAATATAAGGATTTATACAAAGCATTAACAAATAACACTCCCCCTGCCCTGCTTGTGAATACAGGAGTTCCTTTAGTAAAGCTTTCTAATAGTGGCTTTATTAATATAGGTACATCTGTGTTGCTGGTTAATTCTGTGAATTTTTTGCAGTATATGTATAATTCTGACCCTGCATTTTTTAATGGTAATAGTGGCAAAGGTAAAGAATTTACCATTACCAGTAGCACCCAAGCAAGTAATAAAGTGATAGCTTCATTATGGAAGGACTATCTTAAAAAGTACAACCTTCAAAATGTGAAATTCTACATCAGGATTAACCCTGTTGATCTGAAAAATCAAAAGGTGATAGAGAGTTATTCAGGTATTAAATGTCATTATACAAGATATAATGGTTCAAAATTTGTCTCAACAGAGATTCCTTGCCCACGTCCATCCACTCACCCGGCACATAAGTTAGTGTTGACTCATCCTAGGCTTGCTGTTTCTGGGACTTCAACCTTAAATAGCTCATCAAATTTACGCACCATAGGCAATCCTGATTTAGGATTTCAGGTGACAGTTAAGTTAAGTTATGAAAAGAATAATCAGGATTATTTTTGTAAGAGCATGCAACGATTTGCTCACCAGACTCGTTTATTGATGGAGCAGACAACTCCAATTAATGTTTCAGTGACCTCCCTTAAGAATGACTATAACAAGAATTTACTACCTAATGGTGGTCGTAAGCAGACTTCATGTGACACAGATGACATAAATGGTACAGATGGTCATAGAAACATCACCATGGAGTTAAATTTTGATAATACAGCCGGCAGAACAACTAAGGAGTTTGGAACATTATTTTTATGTCGTGGAATACGTTGGAAGTATCCTAAAAGAGGTTGTAACAATACTGCTTCAAGTGAAAAAATATATGGACCTTGGCGGAGATGTCATGAAGTGAAATTTCCAGATCAAAGAGGTCATACAGAGTCTGTTTTATTAAATAGCAGTGGCCATGATATAAAGCTACGATTAAAATTTAATAACTTAAAGGAAGATAGAAGCTATGCCTTAGAGATTGCAGAGGTATCGCAATTAGGTATTTCTAAACCACCTTATCAGCGTATAACAAATAGTCGCTTTTATATAGATGCTACAAGACCTACATTAATTGCAAGTATAAATGATATTGATGTCGGTCCACCAGAAGATATGCGAAGAGGAAGATCTTATTTATATAATGGCCATACAACAAATTGGGATTTACCTGAGGTTCGGTTTAAATATAATAGTAATTATAAAAAAGGACCTGGTTTGCAGTGCAATGACGATGCTGTTGACTTTCATGGTTGTATTATTGATGAGTTTCATCATAATTTAGGAGACTGCACTGCAACACATCAGAGAGAAGATGGTAATGGCCTCTCATCTATTACTAGTGTTACCATGACTACTGACACCTCACAACATGCTTGTAGTGGTACTTTAAGTTCGCCGATTCCACATGGTCAACAAACAGTGAAGATCACTGCCAGTGATATTTGTGGCAGTGATCCTGAGTCCAGCGATCAACTTAAATGGGATACAGACCTTCCAAATACATTTGTTGCCAGACCTTTTCCAACAAGTCCTCATTGGCTTTACCGAAATGCTAGTAATGCTAGACCAAAATATACAATTCAAACACTCGTACCAGCTTCAGGGGCGGGTACATTCCCGAAGCATTATGCAGTGACATGTTATGGAAAGCAATACGGATATCATCCAAGAAAAGATGGGAATGGAGGGAGTATTGCTTGTGAATTTTATGGCAGTCTGAATAGTAGTCACTTAGATCATGATGGTTGCAATCCTGCAGACTTCGGGGTGAAGTATCATCATATTTGTGGTCGTAATTCTGCTGTGCAAGCAAAAAAATGGGGTGTGTATGTGGCACATCCAAGTGCTGGTGGTGGCCTTTGTGACAAAGTACCTTGTGAACCTAATTTGATATGTTGTGATAAAAGTAAAGGTACTTGTGGAACTGGAGCAAGTGTAGGTGATAAAAAATGTGCTAACAAAGTAAGCAACCCAAGGTGTACTGATCCTAAAGGAGGTACACAGTCTAAGGACGATGAAACTCCATCTGGCTGTTCACCGCTAGGCCTCTATGACTGTCATTATACTTTGCCCTGTGAAGGAGATGCAGGAGAGCTAAAAAATAGAAGAGATAATGGTGTTGCTTGTAATGAAGATGGTGGTAAACGTGAAGGCGATGGATGTACTTTTAATAGAACTGGTCAGTGTAAACATAGAAATAGTTCCATAGCCCAGGGAAATAAACACTCTCAAGGTGCTATTCAAGCACATCATGGTGGTGATTGTCATCTTAATGGTAATTCAGAAATACCATGTACTGTTCAAGCACAGTGTAAGCAGAAATATAAATATGCAAAAAGGAGCGACTCATGTGAATATCCTGGTAACCTTCCTGATGATCCACCTATAAAAAAGGATTGTAACATTCATCCTCCTAATGAGCCAATCTATGAAATAGATGGTGAATGGACTAGTCAGGAACTTGATGGTGATGGAAAGGGTGTGTGTGCTGATTCTAATCCACTTGAACCATGTGATTTGAAAGTTGAAAAAGTAACAAATACAAATGACTGTAGAGCCAAGAATACGTCCTGTCCTTTGAAATTCATAGGGACTTGTCAAGAGCCACAAGGCAGAGGTTGCATTTCAAGAGGTCGTGGTGGTAGTTCAGGGGTACAATGTACTGCACGACCACCGACACCTTCTTCTTCACCCGGGGCAACCCCTCCTTCTACTCCAGACGCTCCAGGATTTGGAGCATGTGCAAGTGGGACATGCACCCATCCTTTTTGTGCAGAAAACTGTGCATCGCCAGGCAGATGCCATGTCAAAGATATAGGTGGTGTATGTCATCCTTCTTGTGGACATGCAGCTCGATTGAAATTTGGTAGAGATGGCTATGGACCTGATAGAAAGCCTAATACCTCTGACGATCTGCATTTTTATCGTCAGAGGCCAGCCACTACATGTAATGATCTTTCTATTACTTATTCTGATGGTGTTACAGTCAATAACTGGGTAGTACTATCATCTATTCAAGGTCGCATCCCATACGAAGTTTTAGAGCGTGGTGGTAGTAATGGTGTCTGCTGTATACGAGGCTCTGCTTCTTCACCTACTCCCACTCCTACTCCTACTCCTACTCCTGCATCTACACCTGCACCTGTACCCACACCTTCGGTATGTGAATTCGGAAGTTTTGCCATTTGTAACAATGGAAAACCATCAGGAACAAGATGCGATCAGATAGGTGATGGATGCTATGACAGAATCTGCAAAGATGGATATATTGAACAGACCAACGGCACTTGCATTCAATCAACCCCTACCTGTTCTGGCAATCAATATGTCACTAAAGACACTTGTGAAAACGCTCTCCCCCTCCCCGGTAAAGACTTTTGTGTTAAAAACAACAGCAGTGGATGCTGGGTCCAAGGACCTCCCGTTCACGGACAATGTGGCAGTGATTGTGGTACATGCCGGTCCGGAGTAAGAGGAAGAGGTACTCTTAGTTGCAATCTACATCTACCTGATATACCTGAATATCAATGTTCCTGGGCTTGTGATGGACAAAATGGAGGACTAGGCTATCCAGATTGTAGAGCAAGTGATTTGTCTTCACCATGCGGTTGATTTATTTTTAATGTCCAAGTCATTTCTAGGACCTGATCCCAGTTGTTGCACTCAAAATAAATCATGCATCTGTTTCCCTAAAATTGAACTAGCCGTCATTTTCACTCAAAATGCATCATGCCTCTGGCATGTTTTTGGGCAATGACCGCAATGGCTTTCGCCATTGGCAAAATGGTCATTGCCTCAAAAATCTATGCATTTTGAGTAGAGGAGGATATCTTCGTTTTTTGACTACATGTTAAGGAAAATATCCTTTTAATACCAGTTAGCCCGACGGCTACCGCCGTCGACCAAAGGCTAACCGCCTCAAAAGCTTGTTCATTTTGAGTAGAGGAGGATCTCCTCGTCACCAGCAAATCTTATAATTGAAAAAAGACAATTTATTTTTTCAGCTTGAGAATGTCATTTTTAGACAAACCTGTCATTGTAGAGATCAATGAAATATTAAGATTTTCTTTTAACATATTTAGTGCTATTTTTTCCATTCCTTTCTCCATCCCTTCCTCACGACCCTTCTCAATACCCTTCTTAAAACCCTTCTCCATCCCTTCTTCACGACCCTTCTCAAGACCTTCTTCACGACCCTCGTCACGAACAAATTCTTCTCTGTCTACTTGATCCCTCCTAGCTCTCTCTTTCACCATATCAAGCTCTTGTAATGTCTCATCTTTTGATAATACCCATAAATGCTCAGCTGCCTCTGCCATGATGCCTCCTTTATCTTTGAAATACAAATATTCCTTTTGGTCCATCTGACCCGACCTCTTTAAAAAATAACACCAATTCTCTTTTATGTCAATTAATTCTCCTAATTGGGACTGAAATTTATCTAATTCTACTATCACAAAACTCATACCCCGTGACATCACTACTTCTGGATGCCCTATCCGACGAATATTGCAAACATGGTAATAGTCCTTTATTCCTTCAAATTCTTTTAAATTTACAGTTGTGAAAACCAATGAATACACGGGAAGTAACTTATCAACATTCTCCCCTTTCCTAATTTGACCTGAATAGAGCCGAGATAAATACATCAGTAACCTATCCGTAAAATGCTTTTGAGCTGTCGTTTGAACTTCTACATTCGCAGTCTCTGTATTTTGAAGAACGCCATTAATCCTTCTTCTTAACTGTACTCGCAAATCTAAAACAAAAAATTTATACTCCTCTGGGAATTTATCCGATGGAAGTTCTGTATTTAATATATGGATGTCTTCTATTACAGAACCCTCTGGCAATGGAAGAAAATTCTCCATTATTGAAATCAAAAGCTTTTTCTTCCTTGTAAAGAATGCCTTAAAATTACGATCCTGTGTTAAACTTAAATTCTTGCTTGGTTTTTTCATCTTGTACACCTCATTCTTGTTATCTTAAGTTTAATAGTAAAAAATCACTTAAGTCAAATATACTTTGTTTGTCATAACATTTGACTGACTTATAACTATTCTAAGAATAATATGTATTATTCTGTGATCTTTTCTACAAAGATCATTCCTCTGGGAATCCAGATCCCGGGATCCCAGCTCCCAGATAAACTCCATACTAAAAAAACAAGGCAAATTTTGACACCATGTTCAGAAAAAAGCATTTTTTAAAATTATTTTAAGGAATATTTCCACGATATGGTGTAAAAGGCAATGAGGTTTTTTCTACTCAAAATACATGGTGCATCTTAAAACACATAGTGCATCTTATAAATATCAAAATATATAGCACATACATAAACTAAGGAATACAAATGCCTAAAAAACAAGACATATCATCGGTTTTAATTGTTGGAGCTGGACCAATTGTGATTGGACAGGCTTGTGAGTTTGATTACTCTGGTACACAAGCCTGCAAAGCCCTTAAAGAAGAAGGCATCCGAGTCATTTTAATTAATTCTAATCCAGCAACTATTATGACAGACCCTCAAATGGCTGATGCCACTTATATTGAACCTATTACACTTGAATCTATTGAAAAAATTATTATTAAAGAAAAACCTGACGCTCTATTAAGTACTGTGGGAGGACAAACTGCTCTTAACACAGGACTAGAGCTATGGAAAAAGGGAGTGTTAGATAAATACAATGTACAAATGATTGGTGCTAAACCAGAGGTGATTGAAAAAGCAGAAGATCGCCAGCTTTTCAACAAAGCTATGGAAAAAATCGGACTGGAAGTTCCTCGAAGTGCCATTGTTTCATCTCTACAAGAAGGACTTGAACAGCTAGACAAAATTGGCTTACCTGCAATCCTCCGTCCATCTTTTACTTTAGGCGGAATAGGTGGAGGGATTGCTCACAACTTAGAAGAGTTTAAGCAAATCCTTAACTATGGGTTGGGTCTTTCACCCAACCATCAGGTTTTGATCAATGAGTCTGTCTTAGGCTGGAAAGAATATGAAATGGAAGTTGTCCATGACCACAATAACACGGCCATTATTATTTGTTCTATAGAAAATTTAGACCCTATGGGTGTACACACTGGAGATAGTATCACTGTAGCTCCTGCTCTTACTCTGACAGACAAAGAATACCAAGAAATGCGAGAAGCTTCTATTGCTGTATTAAGAGAAATTGGCGTTGAAACAGGGGGATCTAATGTGCAGTTTGCTATTAATCCTCAAAATGGCAAAATGTTTGTGATAGAAATGAACCCTCGAGTTTCCCGATCTTCTGCATTGGCCTCTAAGGTGACAGGCTTTCCCATTGCTAAAGTAGCTGCTAAGCTGGCCATTGGCTATACATTAGATGAAATTCAAAACGATGTGACACAAGCAACACCCATTTGTTTTGAACCCTCTATCGATTATATTGTAACCAAAATCCCTCGTTTTAACTTTGAAAAATTCAATGGCACGAAGCCTATTTTATCTAGCTCTATGCAATCTGTAGGTGAGGTGATGTCTATTGGTCGTAGCTTTGCTGAAAGCCTACAAAAAGGACTTTGTTCTTTAGAAATAGGACTTACAGGCCTTAACACCCCTATCATTGAAGGAATAGACCAAACACAAACTCAAACCCAAACCCAAACCCAAACTCAAACCAAGCAAGAAAAACAAGCTATTTTAAAAAAAACTTTAAGCAGTTTATATTCTGATCGCATCTTACAAGTGGCAGAAGCTTTAAGATGGGACTTGTCTGTTGATGAAATCTATAAAATCACAGGTATTGATCCCTGGTTTTTAAAAGAGATCCAAAAAATTATCATAAAAGAGAAAAAAATCCAAACTCAAGGCCTACCTACAAATAAAATAAAGCTTTTACGTTTAAAAAAAATGGGCTTTTCTGATGCCCGTTTAGCAGAACTTTCTGGGAAAACTCAAGAAGAGATTTGTCAGTTAAGACACCAATTAAATATTAGACCTGTTTTTAAAAGAGTGGACACCTGTGCAGGTGAGTTTGAGTGTAAAACAGCTTATTTATATTCTAGTTATGAAGGTGATGGTCTTTCAACAACGGAGTGTGAGGCTTTCCCCTCGACCCAAAAAAAGGTCATTATACTAGGCAGTGGTCCTAACCGTATTGGTCAAGGCATTGAATTTGACTATAGTTGTGTGCATGCAGCTATGAGCCTCTCTGCTACTCATCTAGAAACCATTATGATCAATTGTAATCCTGAAACAGTTTCTACAGATTATGACACTTCTGATAAATTATACTTTGAAGGACTTTGTGCAGAAAATGTTTTAGAGATCATTCATTGTGAACAACAAAAAGGACAACTCTTAGGAGTGATTGTGCAGTTGGGAGGGCAAACCCCTCTTAAATTATCACAAGCTTTACAAAAAGCCAATGTTCCTATTTTAGGTACCTCACCTGACAAGATTGACTTAGCCGAAAATAGAGAACGTATGCAAAAACTACTGACTCATTTAAAGATCAAACAACCTCAAAGCACTATAGCTTATAATATGAAAGAGATGGCTTCTACAATTGGCAATCTAGGCTATCCTGTTGTCATACGCCCTTCTAATGTGTTAGGTGGGCGGGCTATGGCTATTTTGAAAAGCCCTCAATGTTTAGAAAGATATTTAAAAGAAAATCAATATATGATTTTAGATGGGCCTATTTTAATTGATAGGTTTTTAGAAAATGCAATAGAGGTTGACGTAGACGCAATCAGTGATGGCAAGGATGTTTATATTGCAGGTATGATGCAACATATTGAACATGCAGGCATTCATTCAGGAGATTCAGCTTGTGTCCTCCCTCCTTATAGCTTATCAAAATCCCTCCAAAATGAAATAACCCAAAGTACTGTCCATTTAGCAAAAGCCTTGTCCATAAAAGGTTTTATTAATGTTCAGTATGCTATATATAAGGAAAAACTTTATGTGATTGAGGTCAATCCAAGAGTTTCACGGACTGTGCCTTTTGTTGCTAAAGCTACAGGTGTGCCGATTGTAGCAATAGCCTCTCAAATTATAGTAGCATTTCAAAAGCTTGCTGATTTTAATTTGCCATCTAGTGTGCCTGAGCATTTCTCTGTCAAAGAAGTGGTTTTACCTTTTTCTCGATTGTCTGGTGCAGATACACTCTTAGGGCCAGAAATGAAATCCACAGGAGAAGCTATGGGTTGGGATCAGAACTTACCTATAGCCTTTGCTAAAACTCAAGTGGCAGCTTTTAATCCCATCCAGACACAAGGGACAGCTTTAGTTGTCTATCCAAAAGAACTCAAAGAACAAGCTTTATTTATGCTTAAGTCATTTATTGGTTTAGGTTTTAAAGTAGGTATTTTAAGGGAGCTTATAGGAGATCTATCAGAAGAAGAATCAAAAAGCATTTTTTCTTTAGAAGATGCTTTATTTACATTTATAAGACAGGAGAAAAAAACAAAGGATCATCAGAGCAGAGGAGAGCAACAAGATTTTGCTTCTTTAAGTTTGGTAGATTTGTTAGATTTTATACAGTCAAAAAGGATAGATTTTGTAGTGAATGTGGATCGCAGTGAACGTTTAAAAGTTTTTAGAAAAGCTATTTTATTAAGTCATCTAAGTTGCTTTTCTACCCATGAATCTGCTTTATCAGCTCTTGACTTCATAAAGTACAGTCATAGCAAAAATATATCTCCTAATGCTTGGAATATTGCTCCTATTCAATCTTTACTCTCCCACCAGTCATCTTGTTTGTGAAGATTTGTTATTTTATGGATAGTGACTATAGAGTTTTTTAAAACAGAAAGACATATATATTTGTATTATATTGATACAAAATCCTAGAAAAATCATATATTCTTTATATTTTTCGCTCAATTGCCGATAATTTGTTTATAATATAGTATATTAGACCATTGTAAAAAGCATGATTTAAGTTAAAAAACAAAGGAGTTTTAAAATGACTTTAAATATAAAAGGATTTTCTCTTATAGAACTAATGGTGGTTGTAGCTATTATTGGTCTTTTAAGTACTGTGGCTATCCCCCAATATCAAAAGTACAAGCAGAGAGCTATACAAGCTGAGGCTAAACTTTCCTTATCTACACTTTACACAATGGAAAAAGTATTTATCACCAATTATGGATGGGGTACGTCTAACTTTTCACAACTTGGCTTTGAACCAAAGGGCGTTTATCATTATACGGCAGGATGGGGTTTTCAAGCAAAGAATGGGACGCCTTTCAATGTCAATGAGAAAACAAGGGTAGCCATAACAGCAACACCTTACACAGGGCCTCTAAGTACTCGTGGTACATTAAACATATTTAATAGATGTAGAAGTAATGCAAGGCCAAATAGAAAAAACCATAATTGTTTTTTGAAAACGAGGAGTGGTGGCCTGGGCCTACCACATATCGCCACAAGGGCCCAGACTGGCTTAGCTCAAGACAGACATGTAAGGATAGATAACATTGGATACAAAAATGTAAAGTTTTTAATTGGAGCACAAAATATGCATAGAGATAAGTGGATTATAACAGAGAATAAAACACTAGTTAATTTTGATTAATTATGTTCCTGAGCATATAGAAAGGCCAACAGAACTTTTTTTAAAGTCCTTGAAGTTTGCTTCAAGAGTGACTTTTAAGTGCAAGTTCTTCAAAAAGCAATGCTCTATCTACATAACCTTCTATCCGATAAGTCATCTCTAAAGTAAATTTAAAAAGTTCAAAAAGCTTTTGATTTGGTACACCTGAGACTTTTACAAAATGAGGCTTTAAATCTTTATTCATTAAATCTTCATATCCAAGCCTTAAAAGCAATATATCTCTTAAAAACTGCCCTAGATAAGTGACCACCCAAAGAGCTTCAAGACGATCCAATGATTGTGTTTGTTGTTTGATTTTTAAAAAAGCATCAGAAATATAAGACTGAAATAAGTTTTCAAAAATATCTATAGCCTCCTGTCTTAAATGGCTGTTGTTTAAAAATTGATGGAGCAAATCCGCTCGCCCTTGACAAGATTTTAACATCCAATCAGGTAAGCTATCTTTTTGCATTATTTTTTGGAGGTTCTCAGGAGATAAAGGAGAGAAGACAAGACTCTGAAAACGACTATTTAAAGTAGGCAAAATATGACCTCTACTATTTGTAATAAAAATAAAATATGTGTTTGCTTGAGAGGCTTTGTTGTGAGGAGGTTCTTCAAGTGTTTTAAGAAGGATATTGGAGGCTTGTAGATTGAGACATTCTGCATCCTTTACAATGACAACCTTAGCTTTTCCTAAAGCTCGAAATTGTAAAAAATCAATAATGCTTTTGGCTTGCTCTACCCCAATGATATTTTTTTCAGGTGCTATATAACAAAGACTTTCACTTTGCTGAGAAGCTATCCTTAAACAAGGACCACACTGACCACAAGCTTGCAAAAAAGATATAGGTTTTTCACAAAGCATACACTGAGTTAAGGCAAGTGCCATACCAGATTTACCTATCCCAGAGGGACCTAGAAAAAGCAAATTATAAGGCAAACAATCTTGCTCAAGCAATTTTGCAAGTTTTGTTTTCATTGCCTGATGGCCTTGAATATTTTGAATAAGACAGGTCATAACAATACCTTTGGTTGGTTCACTAAAAGTGGTCTGACCTCTGGTCACTTTCTGGCAATGACCACGATGGCTTTCGCCATCGATAAAATGGTCATTGCCTAGAAAGCCTGACCACTTTTAGTAGGGAGGATATCCTCATTTCTTAACACGATGTTAAGGAAAAAGATTTCCTTCTGATGCCGGTTGCCAAATCCCGGATCCCGGATAAACACCATATTAAGGAAAAAGTTCCTTTATTGCAAGCCACTTGCTCCTTAAAAACATTTTAGAAGCATATCTTGTTTCCTTAACATGGTGTAAGAAGCAAGAAGATTCGCCCTACTCAAAATGCATAGATTTTTGAGGCAATGACTATTTTGTCAACGGCGTAAGCCGTTGCGGTCATTGCCCAAAAACATGCCAGAGGCATGATGCATTTTGAGTGAAATGTTAAGGAAAAAGAGTTTCATTGAGATTTCTTAGAGAGCCAAGACTAATATAGTAAAATTTCCTACGATCTTTTGCTGTAGGTTTAGCAGATCCTTCAGCTAAGTTAAGTACAATACTTGAGACAGCCCTTCGAAATTGACTTCTATGAGGCTCTTTCAGATGTAATTTTTTAGAATTACGATAAAATTGAGTAGCTAATTGATAAGTTTTGAATTTTTGTTTTTGTTTCACTCAAAATAAATCATGCCTCTGGCATGTTTTCTGGCAGTTAGCCCAACGGCTTATCGCCGTTGATCAAAGGCTAACTGCCTAGAAAATCCATTTATTTTGAGTAGGGAGGATCCTTTTTTTTTCTTAATACCATGTTAAGGAAAAAGTTCTTTTTAAACCCGCCAGGGCTTGGGAGGAAATTTTTTAGATGCAAAAATTCATTACAATCAATACTCTGGAACCTGATCCCGGATCCCTGATCCCGGATCCCGGATCCCAGATCCCGGTTCCCGGATCCCGGATAAACACCTCTAATACCAACATCTTACATCTTAACGTATAGATATCTAAGTAGCTTCAATGAATTTTCTTGCAATGATCTCTTTGATCACAGCTTGCTTGAGCTGAGACACATCTTGTATGGAATTCAATACAAGCCACTTATTTGGTTCTTCATTAATTTGATCTAAATAAGCTTGTCTAACATTTTGATGAAACTCTATATTTTCAAGCTCAAAGCGATCGAGTGCAATACCATCCTTTTGGCTACGAATATGGCAACGTCTTTGGGCTTCCTCAACAGGAAGATCCAAAAATACAATGAGATCAGGAGATAGTCCATTTGTTGCAAAAAAATTGAGCCACTGCACATCTTTAATATTTAACTGCCGTCCACCCGCTTGAAAGGCCACAGAGCTATAAGTGAAGCGATCACACAACACCCAGCCTTTTTTATTTAAAAAAGGTTTAATTTTATGTTCAACATGTTGCGATCGGATGGCCTCGTAAAGTAGGAGTTCTGCCTTAGGGGTCGGGATATCAGAGTCTTTACTTTTATGACGAGTTAAAATACTTCTCAGTTCATATCCTAAAGGAGTTCCTCCTGGCTCTTTTGTTATTAGATATTCAATATTTTTTGAAGATAACCAAAAGGCAAGCTCTTTGATCAAAGTGCTTTTGCCAGATCCATCCAATCCTTCAAAAACTAAAAATGCCATAATTAAAAGTTTTTACCTCAATAAAGAATGGAAGTCAATTTGTCTCACTCAAAATAAATCATGCCTCTGGCATGTTTTCTGGCAGTTAGCCCGACGACTACCGCCGTCGTAAAAGGCTGGCTACCTCAAAAGTCCGTTTACTTTTAGTAGGGGAGGATCCTTTTTTTTTCTTAATACCATGTTAAGGAAAAAGTTCTTTTTAAACCCGCCAGGGCTTGGGAGGAAATTTTTTAGATGCAAAAATTCATTACAATCAATACTCTGGAACCTGATCCCAGATCCCGGATCCCGGGATCCCGGTTCCCGGATCCCAGGATCCCGGATCCCGGTTCCCGGATCCCAGGATCCCGGATCCCGGATCCCGGATCCCGGGATCCCGGATGAATACCATATTAAGAAACAAAAGGATCTTCCCTTACTTGAAATGAACGGCATGATGCATTTTGAGTGAAAATGACGGCTAGTTCAATTTTAGGGAACTGGTGATTTGCAAAAAAGAGAGTGGATGCTGTTGCTTTGGCTTGGGAATAACTTGGAATTTAAAAAGATGGAATTAGTTGCATGAAGTTAAGCTTATTAAAATACAAGTATTAGCATGAAGTTAAGTAGTCTAGTCTACAGGTTATACGTGTTCCTCCATTAAGTCCTTTACAGTCCCAAGAACAATTAAAATATGGGCTTTCACCTCCTTCTGGTAAACACAACTGAGTACCCTGATCTAGTCCACCACCTCCCCCGCAAAGATAACAATTATTCTGATCGGTGGAATGACAGCTTCCGTTGACGGGGTCGCCTCGGACCCAGCATCCATTTTGTTGTTTACATGTATCATTACCAGAGACACTGGTACAGCTGGATTCATCGTTGTATTGTCCAGTGCCAGTGCAAGTTGGCGTGCTTTCTTTTGTTTTTGAACATGAAACTGTGTTTCCACCATGTACACAAGACCATTTATAATGAGTTGTTGTGTCAGGTACTTGACGGAGTGTGCCTCTACTACAACTATTTCGTGTATTATTGTTACAAACTGGAGTTTGTGAATTAGAATTTGGATTAGAATTTGAATCAGCTTCCTTTGTTTTTGAACATGGAACTGTGTTTCCACCAAGTACACAATGCCACTTATACTTAGTAGCTGTGTCAGCTAAGCTATTATCGTTTGCTGTACCTCTACGACAACTATTTCGTGTATTATTGTTACAAACTGGAGTTTGGGAATTAGAATTGTCAGAATCATCAGAATCTTCATCAGATTCTTCATCATCAGAATCAGAGTCATCGTCAGAATCTGAATCATCGTCGGAATCGGAGTCTTCATCGGAATCTTCAGAATCATCAGAGTCATCATCAGAATCTGAACTAGGTACGGAAGTTCTATAACAGCAATGGTTCATCGTACCTTCTTTGATTTCCCAGATATCTCCTACTCCTAGGCTAGTACTAGGAGGATCAACGTGCATCCAACCGCCACGTCCAGTTCCATGTTTGCTTAACTCATTACAATCTATAGAAGAAGCAATATGTGAATCATCTGCCTCATTTGTATTGCTTTCTGCGTCAGGTTCTGCTCCATAGCTTCCATAACCTATTAGATGTGCAGCATATCCACAAGATGGATAACACGTTCCATTCACATCTCTAACATGACATGTGAATGGTTCATTAGTAGCACACCCTGCTGATTCAGCACAATAAGACCCTGTACATCCTCTGCCACAGGCTCCATGGGGATCAGGTGTATTATCAGGAGTCGGATTAGGGAGTGGAGTGCCACCACAGGCAGGTCGTAGGCTACATTTTTCTTGTAAGTCATTCACTTCTAAACGAGGATTATTTTGAGTACAACCGTTGCCTGTATGCCGTAGACAGGTTCCATTCTTGAATTCCACAGAACAAGACCCTGGTCCGACTGCTTTACATTCACCATCTATGTCCTGTTTGCCAACAACTTCCAAGTCACATGACCTACTTGATCCTTGACATTTCCCCTGGTTTTCACCCTCATCACCATCAGGTTCTTCATCTGATTTATGTGGACCGCCATTACCATCAAGAAGACACTTCACTGGGTTTTCATTAGGTGGAATACCAGTTTTTCCACACTTATCTTCATCGTCCTGTGCAGCAAGGTTATATTTCCACCGACACTTTACTCTAACACTGTCACATGTTTTGGTTGATTTTCTATTATTTTTATTTAAGTAACAAAAACCTTTCTTTAGATCACCCTTATTCTTATCATAACCTCCTCTTCCTATATCATTATTTTTGCATTTACCAGGTTCTGTAAACTCACACGAGGTATTTCTACGCTTACCATGACAAGGTCCACTACCAGTATTTGTTTCTGTCAGTCCTTCTGCTGTTCCCTTGCAGGGAAGTGTATATGTGCAAGTATTTAAACCTAGTGGTGGACAGCCAGATGCAGTTTGATCAGTATTAGATTGTGTACCTCCTTTAGGATTGCTACATTCTGTTTTTCCTCCTGGATCAGGATCGCCACATCGTGCATAATCTACTCCATTACAATAAGGTCTAGTAGCATCACAGCAAACAAAACCACTCTCACAAGGCACATATTGACAACTACCTCCTCTTCCTCTACCACTTCCAGGAGGCGACACATACACGCCCCATTTTGCTACCTTAACGGAAGTGCCTCCACAAATATGGTAATACTTAACTCCTACATTGTTAGGATTACAACCATCATGGTCTGTAAGAAGATCTTGTGTTGTCAGTTCACAATTAATGGGAGAACCATTGCCATCTTTTCTGGTCCTTACACATTGGCTTTGATGACAATCCACAGAATAATGTTTTGGAAATTTACCTGCTGTTGAATTGGATGGTACTTTTGTAAGAATAGAATATTCTTTCTTATCTCTATTCTTAAACCACCTAGTATTATTGTTTGAAAAAGAAAAGTTTTGAGCTTCAAATGTATCTGGATCATCTGTATCCCATATAAGAGTATTATTAGAACTACCTCCACAGACATCCTTAGGAATAATGGTCACTGTTTGTCGACCATGTTGAATCCCGCTCAAAGTACCCTCACAACGTACTTCAGCTGCATGTCCAGCTGGAGCTCCGATGGTCATATTGATGGAACTAGTTGTATTAGTGGTGCCGGTGCCATCCCTTCGACGACCTAACTTTGTGCAGTTTTCTAAATTATGGGTAAACTGGTCACATATCCCTACCTCAAAATCGACATTATTCCGATTGCACTGCAAACCATTAGAAGGCAATCTCCAACTAGTGGTTGGACTAGAGCTGGAGTAATTCCTCCCCTTAACTCCATCGCCGGGTTGACCTACATCGTCCTCGCCATGCTTAAAACCTACTTCAGATGTGGGTCTTCTGGCATCTATATAAAAACGACTCTTAACAACATTACCAACCTTACCAATCTGACGTGGATTGGTTACGCCCAACTGTGAGGCTTCTATTACCTCTAGCTCATACCTTCTATTAGGTGGTAAATCATTGAACTTTAATCGCAAATTGATATCATTACCACTGCTATCTAAAAATGTACTGTTTGTACTGCCGAGTTGACCCGGAAATTTCACTTCATGACACTTCTGCCAAGGACCTTTTGTAAAAGAACAACTTGCCCATGGATAAGAATTACAACTTGAAGACATGAGATAATTAGTTGTGCTATCACCACTTACACAACCCCTGACCCCTCGACATAACAAGACTGTTCCAAATTCTTTTGACCTGCTCTGAGGAAACTTCAAGTCCATAATAATATTTTTGTAATTAGAGCCATCTGTATCACACGAAGTTTGTTTGCGTGAACTCAGCAGTAAGTCCTTATTATGACCATTCTTGAGGGAGGTAACTTCTACACTGACAGGAGTTTGATTTCCTTCTACAAGCATTCTTGTTTGATGAGAAAATCTTTGCATTGCATTGCAAGAATAACTCTGGTTTTCTTTTTCATATTTTAACTTAACTGTCACTTGGAATCCTAAGTCAGGATTACCTATGGTACTTAAACCTGAATTACTGCTTTTGATTCTAGTTTTAAAGGCTGGACTCCCTGATACAGAAAGCCTAGGATGAGTCAATATTAATTTATGTGTAGCAGGTGAACGTGGACAAGTCACAGGTATTGATACAAACTTACTGCCGTCATACTTTGTCTCTTTACATTTAATATCTGCATAACTTTCTATGACTTTTTGATTTGTAAGATCAACAGGGTTAATCCTGATATAGAATTTCACATTTTGAAGGTTGTACTCTTTAAGATACTCCTTCCATAAAGAGGCAATTCTTCCATCACTTGTTGTGGTGCTACTGGTAATGGTAAACATTTTACCTTTTTTGTCTTCGTCCAGTTCATTTGCATCAAAAAATTGAGGGTCGGAGTTATATAAAAATTGTAGAAAATTAACAGCATTCAGCAACAAGACAGATGTACCTGTCTGAACAGAAGAACCAGCATTCACTTTCACCAAATCCACTCCGGTATTGATAAATTGAGATGGAGGGTTGCTATTGATCAATTCCCTGTATAATTTTGTATACAGCGTTGGAGTATTTAAGCTAGTGCCTGAACTGATATCGTTAATCTCATATTCAGCTGGATTTGTGCTGGCAATTTGAGTGCCTTTTTTAATAAGCAGTGGATTATAATCATAGCCAGCTTTGTATCCGTAAAGACGAGTCCCTAATGAGACCACTCTATCTAAACCTGATTGGGCAATGCTTTGACAATCTGAATCTTGTGCAGATGAACGCATCACTGTTTGACTCTGTGTGAAGTAATATGCTGTGCCTACACTGATTAAGGCAAGCATGGTCATCACAATCAACATTTCTACTAAGCCCATTCCTAGCTGTGATTGTGGTTGTGGCTGGTTGCACTTTTTAAAATGATTTTTTTTAAGACAATCAAAACCTGGACTTAAGGGGGGGGGGGGGGGGTAGGCTAATTGCGTTATGCAATTTTTTTGCAGAAGTGTTTGTACAAATATTTGTACAAATGAAAAATAAAACCAAACTAAATAAATAATCTTTTTGTATATATACATTTTAACTGAACCCTTAAACTTATTATAAATGATTTATCGACAACTTAACGAAAAAAGTAAAAAATATATAATTTTTTTAAGATTCTGTATCAATATAATACACATCGACAGTGAAATACCCAGAATCCGGGATTCCGGGATCTGGGATCCGGAATCCGGCAACCCGGCATCTAAATGAACTTTTTCCTTAACATGTTGTTAAAAAACGAGGAGATCCTTCCCTACTAAAAGTGGTCAGGCTTTCTAGGTTGCCAGCATTTGAGAAGGCGATAGCCTTCGGCTGGCAACCAGAAAGTGACCAGAGGTCAGACCACTTTTAGTGAAACAAATCCTTCAGTCTCCCACTGCCCCATCCTCTCCCTAATTATTTTTTGTTTGATGGTTACGCAGAATCTAAAAAAAATAAAAAAACAAAAAAAAAGAACTTTTTCCCTAACATGGTGTTAAGAGAAAAAAGGATCCTTCCCTACTCAAAATAAATGGATTTTCTAGGCAGTTAGCCTTTGATCAACGGCGATAAGCCGTTGGGCTAACTGCCAGAAAACATGCCAGAGGCATGATGCATTTTGAGTGAAACAAACCCTTAACATGTTGTTAAAAAACGAGGAGATCCTTCCCTACTAAAAGTGGTCAGGCTTTCTAGGTTGCCAGCATTTGAGAAGGCGATAGCCTTCGGCTGGCAACCAGAAAGTGACCAGAGGTCAGACCACTTTTAGTGAAACAAATCCTTCAGTCTCCCACTGCCCCATCCTCTCCCTAATTATTTTTTGTTTGATGGTTACGCAGAATCTAAAAAAAATAAAAAAACAAAAAAAAAGAACTTTTTCCCTAACATGGTGTTAAGAGAAAAAAGGATCCTTCCCTACTCAAAATAAATGGATTTTCTAGGCAGTTAGCCTTTGATCAACGGCGATAAGCCGTTGGGCTAACTGCCAGAAAACATGCCAGAGGCATGATGCATTTTGAGTGAAACAAACCCTTAACATGGTGTTAAAAAATGAGGAGATCCTCCCTACTCAAAATGAGCAGGCTTTTGAGACAATGACCATTTTGTCAAAGGCGAAAGCCTTTGCAGGCAACGCTCAAGGTGTAAGAAGGAACTTTTTCCTTAACATGTGGTCAAGAGACGAGAGGATCCTCCCTACTAAAAGTAAACGGACTTTTGAGACATTGCTCTTTTGGGACAGCGTAAGCTGTCAGAGCAATGTCCAAAAGCAACCAGAGGTTGGTTTACTTTTAGTGAGACAGAGGCTAGACCACTTTTAGTGAAACAAAACAAGCTGATAAATTAGGAGCTTATTTATACAAGTTGTGTAAAAACACTTAAAGTTAAAATTGATTTTTTCTGGGATCTAGGATCCGGCAACCCGGCATCAAAAAGCACTTTTTAACTCTTCTTTTACTTTATTAATCTTGGTAGGAATATGGTTATTTACTTGTTCCTTAATAGGGTTTATTTCTTTTTTAATAGTCCTATCTCTTTATTAATCTTGGTAGGAATATGGTTATTTACTTGTTCCTTAATAGGGTTTATTTCTTTTTTAATAGTCCTATCTCTTTTTTTATCGGGTCTACTGAAGAATGTATTATAACCCTTAAAACAATAATTGATAAAATGGCATTTATTATCTCTTTTGATGAATACAAATCTTGCAATCCAAAATAATTTACCACTATTAACAAAATAAACAAAACAAGGATAAAAAAACCTGTATATCCTTTTAGCAATGATGAAAATATATCCATTGGTGATGATTGATTATTTTCTGGCCCGTTGCCATTACCTGAATGATCATTCATAAAATCCTCAAGCTATATTCACAAAAAAAAGAGGCTATCAAGCCACTTTAAGCTTATGAATTTATCTACAATCTACGACAATAGAAATTAATATTAGAATATCAATCCTAAAGGATTTTGTCAATATGACGATAAGAGTCATATCAATTCTTCTTATCTCTAAAGATTGAATCGTTTAATTTTGTACTTAATTTATTATGTTATTCAGACCACTTATGAGGATAAGTGGTCTTTTTTAGCAATTTTACCAAACGTTGTCGAAATTTTGATGTTTTGAAGCTTAAAAATAATAGCCTTGAAACTATGAAAAAAAATTAACTATTTAAATTAACTATTCAAATCAGGAGTTATTATTTATTACGATATGCAACAGGTTTGTTTTTGTTGTGAGCTTCTTGTTGGCCTCTTATAGATGAAAGTCCAGAGTCAAAAGAGAAAGTGTCTCATTATGGATCACAAACAGAATCACAAAAAGATTTTTTATCTGATTTTTAGATAAAAAGTTTCATTATTTTAAAATTTCTGACGATAACAATTATAGGTTTAAATAACTTAGTAAATAAAATTTATAAAAAATAATCCATATTTCAAACAAGGAGGAAGTCTTATGTACACTACAGCGTTTCAGCAAAAAATGCGGGGGGGGGGGGCAGTGCGTCAAAATGTCTGTGGTCCTCATTCTGTCTTGTTTGCAGGTGTTTTTAGAGCCTGTGGAAGTCTTTGCCAGGTCTGATGCCACTGCTTCTCGCTTAAAACCATCTAAAGTTACAAATACCAGAGTTAGTAATTCCCGATCTAGTAGATCAAGGGTTCAACGTTCAAGAGCTTCAAATACCAGGGTTAAAAAACGCACTTCTTCTAGAGCAAGAAAAGAAAACAGAGCAAGAAGACAAAACACAAGAGTATCTCTTGAGGCTCGCTGGAAGCGATTACCTGTCAAACAAAAAATCAAGTTATATCATTCTATGGTCAGAACTATGGCTGTCTTAGAGTTATCTCGTCGTCAACGTTCTACAAAAACATCCTCCCTTTATCCATTTTGGCAATTATTTATAGCACAAGCTTATGCTCAGAATTCACCCGTAGCATGTTTTCTGGGAGGGTATACTGTACGTGGTTGTCGAAGGGGTGATTGGAATGCGGCAAGGAACATATCTGGTAGGAGATGTGATTTAAATGGTAATGGTACTAATAATGGTATTACATGTAATCCTGAAATATTCCCTACAGCCCCTTGTGTTTATGATTTGAGAGAGGCAAGAGAAACAGTAAGTAGAAACTATAGCACCACTCAAGCTTGTGCTTATGCTGATGCTCAACTGATAGCACAGAAATTAAGAGATGGTAGTATCTCTCCGGAGCAGAAAAGAACAGTTGTTGAAGAACAACTCAATAATGAAGATTTATGGCAGTTAGGTGACCCTAGTACATGGATTGACAAAAGAAATAAACTCATCGAAACAATCTTAGGCGGAAATAATGCAATGACTCGATACAATGAAGCTCTTTTAAGTGAGGCGACTGGTATTTTAGATAAGCTTCAAGAAGTGGATGTAGCGTGTCGTCATGTAAGTAGCTCCTTTGAAGAGAAACACTGCGATGTATTTCGACATGACTTAAGAGCATTAGAAACTGAAAAGAATCGTGCAACTGAAGCTACAGATTCTTGTTTTAAATTTCATGAATTACCTGGGGAGCATTTTTGTCAAGTTAAAACCGGTGATGATAAATATCTTGTTGTAAGGCTGGAAAGAGGTGGTGAAGAAAATAACAGATTAAACGCTGTTGTTTATCAAAGCGATAGTAGTCCAGCAGGAGACTACTGTTTGGATTCCAGTTTCACTGCTCATGATAAACATGTTATTAATGATGCACAACTGGCTAATTTTTCTAATGTGGGTTATCCATTTAGTGGTGCAAGACGACTTGCATGCAATCGTAACAATCAGAGCCATAGTGCAAGCTTTACCTATCAAGGCCATGAGATTGAAATAAAAAAAGAACTGGGTGCAAGTAATCGTTGTTTATTTGATGAAGATGATGATGATGATGATATTGATAATATTGATGATATTGATAGAGATTTAGGCAATGATCGAACTGAGCTTTTTTTCCCAGGAATAGTAGATGATGGTGATGAAGAAGAAGAAGGAGGTGATAATAGTATTTATGGGTCAGCATTAGAAGCATATAATAAAGAAAAAAATAAAGGACAGAATACGGATAAGTGTATAGAAGCAAGTCATGTAGCCTTTCATGAAGCAGGACTTCTCTTTAACACAACCTGTCTAAATCAAGGTAGACGTCGTAATAATCTTTTTATAGATAAAAGCACAGGGAGTAGCATTAGCAGAGTCCGTAGCATTATATGGTTAAAACGTAGTGATTATAAAGAATATGACAGATTATCAATTGCGGGAGGAGGATCCAAACCAATACCTTCTACAACTCCTCCTCGTAATAGCTGTAATAGCGATAGTTCTATATGTCGTAAATATTTAACCCTTACAGATTATTTGTGTGGTATTGGGAATGCTCCTAGTGCTGATGGAACTGGATGTGAAACCCCGGTAGCAACAGAAGCAAGCAGTGAAGATTGGACAACAGGACTAGCAAACGAACTCCAACATTGTTCTTCAGCTGCCCCTGCCTCTGCCAGAGATGGAGGAAGTGGTGGTCGAGCGACACCGGGGCAGGGTGGGTGAGCCAACGGAGGAATAAAGCTTTTTTACAAATAACTCAGCTTTCTCTTTTCTATTATGAATTGCTTGTGTTGTTTATAAAGTCAACAAGTCAAATCATCAAGGCATAAGGCTCAATCCAGCCTAGGTCACAATTCATAGCAACCAATAACAAACATCAACAAGCTAAATGACTTTTGATCGTACGGGAAATACCTATAGCATCTAATCCATATTTTTCATAAAGAGATTGAGGTGAACCGCTTTCACCAAAGGTATCAGGAACACCTATTTTCACTAACCGAGCTGGACAAGGAGTTTCTGCCATCACATTGGCAACAGCACTCCCTAAGCCTCCTACAATATTATGATCTTCTGCTGTGAAAATCACAGACACTTTGCTTTTCCAAGATTCAATTGCTTTTTTATCTATCGGCTTGATACTGCACATATTCACCACGGCAAGGTCTATTTGATCTTCTTTTAAAATCTTTGCAGCTTCTAAACTCAAACTTGTTTGATGACCTGTTGCAAAAATCACAGCATCTTTCCCTGATTTGACTTCTGTGGATTGACCATAAGAGAATTGATAATCTTCATCAAAAACAGAAGATACCTTTTGACGAGTCAATCTTACATAAGCAGGCCCTTTATGGTCTACAAGGTATCTCATAAGTGCTTTGGTTTCTATATCATCCGCAGGGGAAAATACACTCATACCAGGGATAGTTTGCATACAAGATAAATCTTCAAGAGCCATTTGTGTTGTGCCGTCTTCTCCTATACCAATGCCAGCATGAGTTCCAACAAGCCGGACATTAGCTTCCCCATAACCCACAGTCACCCTTATAGTGTCAAAACGGCCTGTTAAAAAAGCCCCAAAAGAACATAAAAAAGGAACTTTTCCACTCAAGGCCATGCCTGCAGCTACCCCAATCATATTGGCTTCTTGTATGCCCATTTGAAAAAACCTTTGAGGAAACTTTTTTGCAAAAAGGGCAGATTGTGTACTCTTAGATAAATCAGCATCTAAAACAACAATATTTTGAAATGTCTTGCCTAGCTCCAATAAGGCTTCTCCAAAGCTATTCCGGGTTGCTTTCATACTCTCTCTCCTTTTGTAACTTACAATATCATTCAGGTTGTGTTTGCTTTACAAATAGTTATCTCTTTGTTGATTTTATCTTCAAATTTTGTTTTCAAATTGTTTCATTTGATTTTTTATAAAGTTTATGTCGGTCCATTTCTACTCAGACTCCACTTAGTATCAGAAGAACTTTGCTCAAAATCAAAAGATAAGCAAACTGTGTTATTTCTACAGGTTTAGCATTCTAACTCTTTAAAGGCTTTTTGAAGTTGCTCCTTGTTAGGTGCAACACCATGCCAATGGTTTTCATTCTCCATAAAACTCACCCCCTTACCCTTGATTGTATCTGCAATGATCACAGTAGGCTGGCTTTGATGGTTTTGGGCTTGGTCTAATGCTTTAACAATTTCAGGGATATTATGCCCATTGATTTTTAGAGTTTGCCATTTAAAAGCTTGGAATTTTTTAGCTAGATCAGATAAATCCATAATATCTTCTACCCGTCCATCAATTTGATATTTATTGCAGTCTGCAATCAAACATAAATTGCTTAAGGCAAAGTTCCCTGCGGACATAATGGCTTCCCATATTTGCCCTTCTTGCATTTCGCCATCTCCTACCATGCAATAGACACGATAATTTTTCGAATCCATACGAGCAGCGAGAGCCATGCCTATAGCCACAGACAATCCCTGACCTAGAGAACCTGTAGAAGCTTCTACAGCAGGCAATCTTACCCTATCAGGATGACCTTGAAATGGGCTACCTAACTTCCTTAAACTCAGTGTGTCCTTAGGATCAAAATAACCAGCATAAGCGAGGGTGGCATAAAGAGCTGGTACACCATGCCCCTTACTGAGAATAAAGCGATCCCTATCTGGCCAGCTAGGTTCTTTAGGGCGAATTTTCATTTGGTGAAAAAACAGCACTGTGATCAAATCAATTGCCGAAAGGGAACCCCCAGGATGCCCACTACCTGCCTTTTCCAGCATATTTAAAATGAGTTTGCGACTTTGTTGTGCTTGTTTTAATAGTTTATCGTACATGCAGAATACCTTTTTGGGCATTATATATAATGAAAGCACATTTGATGCAAGTTTTTTTCAATATCAATATTAAGTGTTATTTATAAAAAATCACAAAAACCACTTATTCTGGTAAGATTTCTTGATTTCATTGTGATATTGAGGTGTTCATTGATTTAACAGGCCCGTTGTGTCAAAGAATCATTCTGGATCATCAGGCCATAGCTCCACTCTACTGATCTGCTCTCTGTATTCTTGTACCCTCCTTCTGTAATTGCTCACATCACTACTTTGTAGAGACAAGAAACCTTCATAAAAAGCTAATCTATTTCTTAATCTGATAAGGGTTTGAGATTTGTTTCTTCCTAGTACATTTGATTCTTCACAAAGTTTTTTTCTTTCTAAGCAATCTGCCTCTCCATGATTTTGTTGTGATGTTTGATATGCTAAGTTTGAACATTCTCTATAAAGCTTGATTTCTGATCGATCAGGGCAGTTTCCATAAAGAATTGAATAAAAATGAGCTGGATCTAACATGGAAGATTCTAAACCTAATCTAATATCTCTCGCTCTGGCATATTGATTAGCCATCACAGATGAATGTTGCACTACTCGGCAGTCATACCTTGGTTTAAATCTATCAGGGTTTTCTTCTCTACCACCACGTGTGCTGGTCACCTCCCCATGATCATCAACGACACTTCCTATGCTTCTTTCTTCATACTCATCATGTAAACCTAAAAGATGAAGCAGTTCATGTAGTATTGCAGGACAATCAATGTCTGCTGCATAACTTAAACTATAAGAACGACTATTTTCTGATTGAATATTAATTTCAATGGGGGAAATGCATGCTCCCATTTCTCTCTTAAGTTCTGTTTGAGGAGAAAGGTTTTCACCGTCAATAATCCGGACAGAAATATTTTGTCCATCAGGACCTGTCATTCTTCCATTTTGTTGATCCATACAGCTTCTCACATGTCTCAAATAATGAGTATGGACTTCTGCTTCTGCTAAAGAACCATCATAGTCATCTGCAGGTTTAAAAATCAAAGCTAGAGGGACTGTATAATTATCTCCATGGGGTTCTTTTTTAATAATGTAGCCAAATCTTCCATTACGTTCAGTTGGAATTTCTCTGATTTCCCCTGGCTGAAAATCACTACATGCAGTATGTTCATTTATTGAATCTATGTCAGCAAGTAGGCTAGCAAGATTATTATTTATAGAGCTACCTCCTGAATAACAAATATTTTTAGTCACTACTTGATTGGCATTAGATTGATTGAGTAAGTGTTGGAGTCTACTTTCAATTTGTTTATAATCATTAAGCATCCTAGCACAGACAGGATGTTCTGGTTCTTCGGAGCAGGCTTGGGGGATTTCTATAGATGATGCTTGATGCAGAGCCTCTAAAGTTGCTGAATGCATGCAATTGTCTCCTCTGTGCTGAAGACTTTTAATCACATCATTATATTGTCTGATGGATCCAAAAAGTAAAAGATCTCTTATTGATGAACTTTTACAGTAGGAGGAGCAATATCTTTGAGATCTTTGAAGATGTATCACATTGATTTTACGGACTGTTTGAATATGTTCTAGATTATAAGTTGCAGGATATAAGATGCGATTTGATTGTTGTTCTAGAAAAAGAACTTGTCTTTGAGATATTCTGTTCCTTACTAAGTCTCGACATCTAACTCCTCCTCTTCCTACTCGACGATTACAAATATTTAAGAGCCTTTCTTTTATTAAGTTAAGTCCTTCATTAATAAACTCTGTATTTTCATAATGAGATTGATTAAGTAATGCCTCAGCTCGATTCAAAAGAGAAGGCAAGTTTTCAGGAGTGACAGCCAATGCTCCTTGATCCCTTTGCTTTTCTGAAATCCCTCGTATTTTTTCAAAGCTATCTGGCCGTTCGTGTTCAGGGCCAGAAGGTGGGCTGGGCCAAGGCATGATGTTGTTTCCAGTATTTGCAAAAGAAGGATTCAGACTATACAAGGATAAATAAGTAATTAAAAATGCCTTTTGTAAAATGAATCGAGACCATATAAGCATAGATTATACCCTAAGTAAATTACCGATGCATAAAATTGCATAAAATGAACAACTTTTACTCTTTTTATTCTGTTTTTTCTATGAATATGATCGGTAGAATCAAGACAAAACTTAAAAAGTTTGTTGAAAAATCCCATATTGTGCATGTATATTTTTCTGTTTTTTTCAAAGGTTTTTCAAAGGTTTTTATTCCTGCATTTAAGTTGCAAAACATCCATAATATGACTCTACTTTTGTGGAGTTTTTATAATCTTTAAACTCAAAGAATTAAGGTATAGAGCTTCCTTTCCGAAATATGTTTTAAGGAGAGAAGTGTGGGTTTACTATGGAGTTTATTTTTATTTGGTTCTTTGATTGGATATTCAGAAATCTTTGCTTCTGAAGCTGTCGTCCTTCAGATGGAGGTTTCTCATTCCCGGAACACTGATCAAACTTCTATTATTTTTAAAGATAAAAAAGTGGAACTTGTGACCAACACTTTTACTCGGAAAGACACACCTCGTTTAGGTAGATTTCAAGTTCCTTTGAGCAATAGGTTAAAATTACTCAGAAAACAAATTCAGCTTTATCGCAAACTCATAGATTCAAAAAAACCAGCTATTGATGTATCTAAGCTTTATAAGGCTATAGGTATAAGTCAAAACAAGAAAGACCCTACTGTCCATCATGCTCCAGTGGTCCGGCTGAATGGAAAGGAGGTATTAGCACAGCATCCTTATTTTCAAGCTTTGAAGAATATTTTAAGAGATATAAGTCAAGAAGAAAAATGGTCTTGTGTTGACTGTGCTGAATATCAAAGGAAGCAAAATAATATTGTCAGATGGATTAGAAAGACAGGGAAAAAGCCAGTGATTCGCACTTTCTCAAGAAAGCATCTCAATTGTTTCCCTTTAAATAAAAATCGAATAGAGTGTATAGATCCACAGTTTGGTATTTTTGAAATTTAATGGTTTTATCCTTCTCTTTAAAAAAATCAATTTTTATTGATTGATATTTGTTTACCATAAGCCTTATAAGCTATTGATGAGCTGTCTGATTGTATCATTATTGCTTCTGAAAACATTCTATAGCTAGTATATTCATATCAAATATCAGCAAAACAATTAAGACATCACAAATTTTATTTTAATAGATTTTAACCATGTTACAACGCTTTCCATTGGGGTGATATAAAATCTATAGGAATTCATTTTTGTAAACCATTGAAATTTATCAACTTTATGCTTTATGCCATTAAATTTAAAAATAAATGCTTGAAATAGTGTATAAATTTTGTTAAAGTAAAGGGAAAAGGAGGCAAATATGTCTGAACCAGCCATTAAATATCCAGAAAACTTAGTAGAAAAGGGATTTACACATGAACAAGCTCTCTCTCTTGTGAGCTATTTTGGTTATTTATCTCAAAAAATCTTTGCCAGTAAAACTGATGTGGAACTGATCAGGCAAGAAACAGCTTTTATTAAAGAACAAGGTGAAATCCAAAAAGCGACTATACTTAGAGAGACAGAAGCTATTAAAAATGGAACAAAACTGCAAAAAGAAGAAATGACTCAAAAAATGGAATTGCAGAAAGTAGAATTATTAAAAAGGATGGATATACAAAAGGAGGAATTACTAAAAAAAATAGAAGTACAGAAAGTGGAATTATTGAAAAAGATGGATGTGCAAGGGGAAGCTCTGCATAGAAAGATAGATGTGCAGAAAGAAGAACTGTTAAAAAGAATGGATATACAGAAAGTAGAATTGTTAAAAAGAATGGACTTGCAGAAAGAAGAATTATTGAGAAAAATAGATGCACAGAAAGAAGAATTATTGAGAAAAATGGATGTGCAGAAAGAAGAGATATTTAAAGAAATGGCATTGATTCGCAGTGAAATGGAAAAACAAAAAGCAGAGATACTTAAAGAAATAGCATTGCATCGCAGTGAGACAGATTTACAAATAGCAGAAATAAAAAAAGAAATAGCAATAATCAAAAAAGAAATAGTATTGCAACGAGAACAGATCATCAATACTGTATATAAAATGGGATTTGCTATGACAACTATTATAATTACTGTTTTAGGATTGATTATTAAATTTGGTTAGTTTGCACTAGGTAAGGATTTTGGTAAAAATGGTTGAGGGGTTTTATTTTCTCAATACAATCTATAGCTAATTGATGAGCTGCTTTATGGGTTGTGACATTCTGCTCCCGAGAAACCTGAAAAATATGAATTAAATTATTATAAATTTTTTGAGAATACATCTTTTGTTTGCTCTGCATATCTTGTAGAGAATGTTTTTCAAATTCTGAAAACACAGAAATCAATCCCCCTGCATTGATGACAAAGTCAGGAGCATATAAGATGCCTTTTTCATGTAGGATTTGCCCATGCCTTTCTTCCACAAGCTGATTATTAGCTCCACCTGCAATGATCTTGGCTTTGATCTGTGGTATTGTCTTGTCATCAAAAAGCCCTCCTAATGCACAAGGAGCTAAAACATCGCATTTTGTAAAGAGGATACTTTTAGGATCCACTACTTTGGCATTTGTTTCTTGTGCTACCTGATCCACAAGAGACGAATTAATATCTGATATAATTAATTCTGCACCACTTTTATAAAGGTGAGTGGCTAAATAAGAACCTACATGCCCTACACCTTGAATAGCTACAGTGATTCCATCAAGATGGCTGATCTGGTATTGATGTTTAAGAGCAGCTTTGATACCCATGAGTACACCATGGGCTGTGTAAGGGCTTGGATCACCTGATCCACCTAGCTCTTGAGCAGTTCCAGCAACCCAGGGGGTTTCTCTATGGATGTATTTCATATCTTCTACACATGTTCCTACATCTTCTGCTGCGATATAACGTCCATTCAAAGAGTGAATGTATTGGCCAAAGGCACGAAATAAAGCTTCAGATTTTATTTTTTGAGGATCACCAATGATGACAGATTTACCTCCACCTAACTTTAATCCTGATACAGCTGCTTTGTAAGTCATACATTTTGAAAGACGTAGCACATCAATAAGAGCTTGTTCATCAGAAGCGTAGGGCCATATACGTATCCCACCTAAAGCTGGGCCTAAGATTGTACTATGAATAGCTATGATAGCCTTAAGATTCACCTTTTTGTTGTGACAAAAGATAACCTGTTCATGTTCTCCTTGTTGCTCAATCACTTGAAAGATACTCAAATGAAACCTCCTTATTAGAGTTTATTACATTTACAATAATTATTTAATTAAGTCAAATGAATCTCACAATATGTACTTATTTTTTATTGTATCGGGCAAATTTTAGATAAATTCGAGTAAATCCAGATAAATTCGGATAAATAAAAACTAGATATTAAAACTTATTTGTTAAAATATTTGACCAAAAGTCAGACAACAGAAATAATAGAAAAAGATGCCCTTCTTATAATCCTTGAAAAGGATATGTGTGTATGAGAACATAAAAGCTCAAAAGGATATCATTATGGATCACCAATTAAATATTCCTTTACCTAATGAGTTGCCACCTCCATTGACGAGAGAATCTTTGAATAAAGAAAATGTCTCTCAAGCTATTGATATGGCAGTCATCCAAAATACAGATCTTATGAATAGGCTATCTTTAGCTTTAAAGCGTACGGCTCATCTTGAATCCAGGCTGAAATTTTCTGAGAGAAATAATAATCAAAGGAAAGAAAAGCTCACTGTCTTAGATGACGAAATACATGTTTTACGTTCAAGTCAAAATCAAATGCAAACTCAGATGCAAGGTTTATTTACAAAACTCAATCAATCAGAAAAGAAATATACAGATATTTATCAACAATATTTAGAAAAAGAACAACAACTTCAAGCTTATCAAAAGCAAATAGAACATTTTAGAGATGTTGCACAAAATAGTCATGTACAATCTCAAAAGGATTTAATTTCTCTTGTAGATTACCATGAGAAAAGATACGCCACTGTTGAAAGAGAATGCAAAAATTTAAAAAAGCAATTAGAGTTTCAAACACAAAAAATAAAACATTTAGAATCTGAAAAACTCGAGGCAAAGAAGCAAATAGCTCAAGCTCAACATCAAATAACATCGTTTGAAAAAAAGCTTCAAGTTTTTCAAAAAGAATCAGATCAAAATTTAAAACAAATGTATAATTCTTTAGAACGAGATCAAAAACAAATCCAAAATAAAGATATACAAATTGTTCAGCTAGAGGCTAAAGTCACTCATTTCAAGAAGCTTCAAGAGGAATATAAAAATATTCAAGAAGTACGAGATCAGTTAAAAATCAGCCTGCAATCTAAAGATATTGAGTTAAAAAACATGAAAGAAAGATTAACACAATCTAAGAAAAGTCAAACAACTATAGCAGCAAACAATAAAGTCCTCAGCGATCAAGTTAAGGAACTTAAACAATTGTTAGAGATCAAAGGGCAGGGACAAGGGGATGAAAAAAAGCAATCTATTCAAAAGCAACTAAAAATTATTGAAAAGCTACTTGCCAGATAATCTTTATATCCTTCTAACATTTATCTTAAATTCGATAAGTTAATAGATGAAAAATGTGGCTACATCACAAGTTGTGATAAGGCTTGATCTGCACTGATCATACTTTCTCTCATCTTTGTAGACATATACACAGCTTCTTTGATTGGTTTTCCGATAGAATCTTGTACTTTTTTAGATGGAAGGATAATTTTAATTTTCTTTACATCAGATGAACGAATACTTTTAAGAATAGAACCACTAGATATTCTCTCTAATTGTATCTGACCATATTTTGAATTGAGGAAAGAAACTAAATAATAAGGATTAATACCTTCTTTAACTTTGATTTTAATAAGAAAACCAGAAGCTATACCATCTACAAGGTCTGGTGGAATATTGGTAGCTATTCCAGAATTTCCTGCTCTTGTTATAAGTATTGTGTCTTCATCTACTTTGTTTTTAATGACTTCTTTATTTACTTCTAAGGATTTCTTTATATATTTTAAATTTTCAAAATTAATGCCTTCCTTTGTAATACTTTTCACTAAAATATAGGGAAGCCCTTCTTCTTTTTCAACATAAATAGACGAATCGTCAATATTAGCTCCATTATGTATAGAGTCTATAATTTCTTCAAAATCAATCACAGGATATTTTGATTGATAAATGTTTTCCAGGTGATTTATATATTTCTTTAAATATCTTTTTGCAATAAAATTGTTCTCTAATAAAGAAGCCTTAATAAAAAAATTGTTTTTGTCTATTTGATTATTTTTGTAAAAATTTTCAACACAAGGTAATTGGTCTTTTTCAATAGGTCTTCCTTTTTTATCATGTCCGCAATATTTATTAATGGAAATAAAAATATTTTTATTATGACAGTTGCCTTTTTGAATAAATAAAACACTTGTGTTGATTGTTACATGAGGGCTAAAGGTTTCAAATGGCAATTCAACAATTGCAAATAAATGACCTTGTTCTAATATGTGTTGTCTTAAATAAGACTCTTTTTCATTACCTAAGATGCCATTTGGAAGAACGATAGCCATTCTTCCTCCTTCTTTGAGAAGCGATAAGCACTTTTCTATAAATAAAACTTGTGGCTCCTCTTTTATTTTTAATTTCTCAGTTTTGATCCATTTTTTATTATCCTTATCAAACTTCCACTTATAACCAAATTGAAATTGTTTTAATTTACTTTCTCCATAAACAGGAATTCTAGATCCAAATGGTGGATTAGTCAGTAGAATGTCAAAATGGCCTTCTTTGATTTTCTCATTTGTGAGTGATTTCCAATTCCTTTTGTCTTCCAAACTATCATCACAAACAATGCCACTAGCACCATCACCTATTAAGGTCATATAAACCTTTGTGACCTTAGATAAAAAATAATCTTTATCTATACCTCTAAATTTTTCTGTTGCAATTTTTTGTTTTTCTCTATCTATCTCAATCTGAGGCCAATTATATTCTTTGCCTTTTTGATCAATCTTTTTCCAAATATATCTTAATGTTTCAATGAGAAATCCACCGCTACCACAAGCAGGATCAATAACCATATCTTTATCATTAGGATCTAAAATATGAACCATCATTTTAATGACATTTCTAGGAGTAAAAAACTGTCCTTGTCCACCTTTTAAAGCATGACCAATAAATGTTTCAAAAGCATCAGCAATAATATCTCTTTCTGCTTCTATCAGGCAATAGTTTTGTAACTCTCCTACAACATAAGCAATAGAATTTTCATCTAAAATAATTTCATCTGTTTTGTCTAATACCTCGCGATATGAATCTTTTACTTTCTTAAAAATATTTAATATTCTTGTTTTTACATCTTTAGGTTTTTCATTAACTCCAGCTCTAAAAGAAACTATATCATTTTGTTTTGTAAATTTTTCATCATAGATTTTACAAAAAATAATATTAATCAATTGTTGAGCTAACACTTCGTCTCTGGTTACCCCAACAGTATTAGCAGCTAAATAATTTCTCATAGCTTTAAAAGTAGCTCTTAGATTATGAGTTGGTTTAAGGTCTTTTCTCTTAAACATCCCTATATCTTCAAGCCTTTGTCCGTATTTTGGGATATTGGGGATTTCTTCAAATATAACCTTCCCATGTTTTTCTATCTTTCTTAAGAAAAGCCTTTCATTACCATTAAACCAAACTCCTAAATATGCTCTTGATAATCTAAGATAATCTTCTAATTGAGACTTGCCGTCTTTTTTGTTTTTTCGTTTACATTCAACAATAATCTTTATATCTTGTTCTTTCTTTTTATTATTTGCAAAAATAGCAATATCTACAGGATATTCTTTTTTTGTATCAGAAGGTTTGGATTTGACTCTAAACTGAGGTTTTGTTTGGATGTGCTTTTTGGGATAATGATAATCTTCAACCAACTGTTTAGAAAAGGGTTGTACAGCATCAATTTCTTCAGGGGTTGCTTTGATTTTCCGACCTGAAATAAAATCTATAATATGTCTTTGTGTTTTTGATTGTACCATAGCCTACTCCTTGATCTGTTTGATCAACCCAAATTTTTGATTTTTTTAGCAACACGTTTTTCATAAGATTTCATAAGAGTAAGGGCCTATACAAAAGCTGTTATTTTCGTTTTTATTAAACAAGGTCGTGGGTTTATTAGATTCTTTTTCATTCAATAAATAAACAATTTCCTTAGTTGTATGATCTACTAATCTTTCAAATGCAATATTAAGATGGGGCAGAAAATCATTCATGCTACTACAACGAAACATACCATTTTCCTTGTTCCATGTTGTAAAACAAACTAAACTGCCTGTAGAATTACAAAGAACTAAAACGCCCTTTCCTTTTTGAGGATTGCAATTAATAGCTATCTCTTGATCTTCTGTAGGATATATATCGTATGCATATTGTGGAAATTTATTGTAAATAAAATCTAAAACTTTTTTTGCATTCCCTCTTGCTACTTCAGAGAACTTTTCAAATTCTTCTTCCTCACATTCCTTGTCTATTTCATGGTCTAAAATATCATGTAACTTTTCTTCTTCTTGCTTGCTATATGGTAAAGAAGTTTTTGTTGAAGAACTTGAAACACTATAATAAACGTACTTATTAAAATAAATAGGTTTTCTTTCATTCCGTCGAATACTTTTTATTAACATTTCTAAAATATTAAAAATCATATAACTTTGACTCATAAAAACCTCCAATAATTTTCTTGAATTTTCATAATTTGCTTTTATTTTTTGAAATAGTCTTATACTTTACACTTTCTTCAATAAATATACAAGACTTTTTTGCTTTTAACTACTTAAATTTCTGCCGTCCATTGTTTTATAATACATAACCTTAAAAATAAGTGCTTTTCAGAAATTTATAGCAATAAAGTGTCTCATTATGGATCACAAAATAGATCACAAACAGATTTTTTATCTGATTTTTAAATAAAAAGTTTTATTATTTTAAAACTTCTGACGATAACAATTATAGGTTTAAATAACTTAGTAAATAGAATTTATAAAAAATAATCCATATTTCAAACAAGGAGGAAGTCTTATGTACACTATAAACAAACTCAACATTTCAGCAAAAAATGCGGGGGGGGGGGGCAGTGCGTCAAAATATATTAATAGCCCTACTTCTGTCTTGTTTGCAGGTGTTTTTAGAACCTGTGGAAGTCTTTGCTCAATCTGATGCCACTGCCTCTCGTGTAAAACCATCTAAAGTTACAAATACCAGAGTTAGTAATTCCCGATCTAGTAGATCAAGGGTTCAACGTTCAAGAGCTTCAAATGCCAGGGCTGGACAACGCACTTCTTCTAGAGCAAGAAAAGAAAATAGAGTGAAAAAACAAAACAAGAGAGTATCTTTTGCGACTTACTGGAAGCAATTACCTGTCAGAAAAAAAATCAAATTATATCATGCTATGGTGAAGACGATGGCAGCTTTAGAGTTATCTCATCATCAACGTCCTAAGCGTTCTACAAAAACATCCTCCCTCTATCCATTTTGGCAATTATTTATAGCACAAGCTTATGCTCAAGACTCACCTGACAATGTGTGTTTTTTTGGAGGGCATGTTTTACGTCAGTGTGATTTTGACAGAGCAAGAAATGACGAGAGTAAAAAATGTAGTTTAGGTGATCAAGCAGGTGTTCGGTGTAACCGTAGTATATTCCCTACAGCCCCTTGTGTTTATGATTGGAATGAAGCAAGAAGACGCGGAACAAGAAACTATAACACCACTCAAGCTTGCTCTTATGCTGATGCCCAATTGATAGCACAGCAATTAGAAAGCGATGGCCCTTCTCGCTTTACTGCAATCACTCCAGATCAGAAAAAAGCAGTCGTTGACGGACAAATGAATAATGTAGATTTATGGGATTCAGATGACCCTGAGGAATGGATTGAAAAAAGAAATGCACTCATTGAGGAAACTCTAGGTGGAGAAGGTGATGCAATCACTCGATACAACGCAGCTCTTTTAAATGAGACAGATGATCGAATTATAGGTGATTTTTTTCAAGCAACTACAGCAGCATGTACGACGAATGCTTCACAAAAACCTGCTGAGAAAAAGTACTGCACTGTATTTCTAAATGATGTAGAAGAATTATCAAACGCAACACAACTAGGGGTTCAAATGCATGACGGAGTTGAAGTTTATGACGGTGAAGGTGAGTCCCGTGAACGTAGGCTTTGTTTTAAATTTCAGGAATTACCTGGAGAGCATTTTTGTCAAGTCAAAACTGGTGATAATAAATATCTTGTTGTACGACTGCTACTTCAATATCCTCCTTATTCATACGCTGATGCAAGATTAGGAGCTGAAGTTTATCAAAGTAATAGTCCAGAAGGAAGCTATTGTTTCAGTTCTAATTTCAGTGCCGATGACGAATATGGTCTGACTAATTTTTCCAATCCTAATGATTTAGCAGGAGAACAGGGAATTGCATGTAATATTCGTGGTAAGAGCCACATTGCAACTTTTAGCCATCAAAGTCAACAGATTGCAATACAAAAAGAACTTGGCCCAAGCAATCGTTGTTTATTCAAGAACCCCCGAAGGGGTGACAACCAACGGGCAGAAGCACGAGGAGTTATTCCAAATTTAGGAGATAATGAAACGACTACTTTCTTCCCAGGAATAGCAAGTGATGATAGTTTTTATGATGAAGCATTAGAAAGAAATCAGCAGGGTATGACATCGAATGGGACTATGAATGATCGCAAGTGCATGGAAACAAGTTATGTAGCTCTCTATGAAGCAAGTCATCTCTTTGAATCAGCATGCAAGAGAGCTATTCCTTATAGAGCTACTCGTCGTCGTTTATATGTACATCAAGGAGCAAAGGAAATTGATTATAACACAGCATTCGTACTCAATCAAGCAGATTATAAAAGTTTTGACAGACTATCGATTGATAGTAATCGTGGAACAGAACTAACTTCTAAACCAATAGATCCTATAATGAGGAATTGGTGTGGTCCTGGTCGTCATATAGCTGGTTATGGTGTTCCAGAAAACTGCATACAAAATAAATATCGAACCAGTACAGATTATTGGTATGGTGATGGAAATGGACCTAATGCCAATAACATGGAGCCTTCAAACGGCAACTGGCGGACAGGGCTAATAAGCGAACTCCGACATTGTGGAGGTGCTACTCCTTCAAGAACTTCCACGCCTGCTGGGCCTAGAGGCCCTCAAGGGCCTCCTGGACAGATGAGGCGACCTAGAGGTAGTAGCGGTGTTCAGTAAGCCTTTCTACAAAGCTATCTCAAAAATCCGTTTATTTTTAGTAGGAAGAATCCTTTCCTCTTTTTTCAGTTTTAGGACCTGATGCCGGGTTGCCAGATCCCAGAAGAAGGATCCCTTTTATTCTGAAAATTGGTATACTCCTTTAAATCCATACCAGCAAATCTTATAATTTAAAAAGGCAAATTATTTTTTCAGCTTGAGAATGTCATCTTTAGACAAACCTGTCATTGTAGAGATCAATGAAATATTGAGATTTTCTTTCAACATATTTTGTGCCACTTTCTCCATTCCTTCCTTACGACCTTTCTCTACCCCTTTTTCCATCCCTTTCTCCATTCCTTTCTCCATCCCTTCCTTACGACCTTTCTTCATCCCTTTCTCCATTCCTTCTTCATAAGCACCCTTTTCTCTGGCTGCTTGATCTTTTCTGTCTCTCTCTTTCACCATTGCAAGCTCCTGTAATGTCTCATCTTTTGTTTCCCTAAAATTGAACTAGCCGTCATTTTCACTCAAAATGAGCCACACCTCTGGTGTGTTTTTGGGCATTGCTCTGACAGCTATCGCTGTCTAAAAAGAGCAATGCCGCAAAAAACTGCTCATTTTGAGTAGAGAGGATCTCTTCGTTTCTTAACACCATGTTAAGGAAAAAGAGTTCTTTCTGATGCCTGACTGCCGGATCCCAGATCCCGGAATCCCGGATGAACACCATTTAAGGAAAAAGTTCCTTTCTTTTTGTTTTTTTATTTTTTTAGATTCTGCGTAACTCTCAAAAAATGAATATTATGAGTGGGAGGCGAGGGCAGACTGAAGGAGTTGGCTTGATGTGTGGGTTTGTTTTTGTTGTGAGCTTCTTGTTGGCCTTTTATAGATGAAAGTCCAGAAGTCAAAAGAGAAAGTGTCTCATTATGGATCACAAAATGGATCACAAAATGGATCACAAACAGATTTTTTATCTGATTTTTAAATAAAAAGTTTTATTATTTTAAAACTTCTGACGATAACAATTATAGGTTTAAATAACTTAGTAAATAGAATTTATAAAAAATAATCCATATTTCAAACAAGGAGGAAGTCTTATGTACACTACAGCGTTTCAGCAAAAAATGCGGGGGGGGGGGGGGGGCAGTGCGTCAAAATGTCTGTGGTCCTCATTCTGTCTTGTTTGCAGGTGTTTTTAGAACCTGTGGAAGTCTTTGCCAGGTCTGATACCTCTCGCGTAAAACCATCTAAAGTTACAAATACCAGAGTTAGTAATTCCCGATCTAGTAGATCAAGGGTTCAACGTTCAAGAGCTTCAAATGCCAGAGTTAAAAAACGCACTTCTTCTAGAGCAAGAAAAGAAAACAGGGTAAGAAGACAAAACACAAGATTATCTCTTGAGGCTCGCTGGAAGCGATTGCCTGTCAAACAAAAAATCAAGTTATATCATTCTATGGTCAGAACTATGGCTGTCTTAGAGTTATCTCGTCGTCAACGTTCTACAAAAACATCCTCCCTTTATCCATTTTGGCAATTATTTATAGCACAAGCTTATGCTCAAGCTCCATTCTCTGAAAAATGTTTTTTTGGAGGACATGTTTTAAGTGGTTGTCGTTGGGGTGCTGCAAGGAGAGACTCTAGTAAAAGATGTACATTAACTGGTGAGTATGGTGCTATTCTTAATGGTATTAAATGTAATAGTGAAATATTCCCTACAGCCCCTTGTGTTCAGGATTTTAGAGATGTAGGCGGAACTCGGAGAAAAACCTATAGCACCACTCAAGCTTGTGCCTATGCTGATGCTCAATTGATAGCAGATCAATTAAAAAATAGTGGCTCTCTTGATCTTGATGCGATCACTCCAGAGCAGAAAAATGCCGTTTTTTGGGATCAAATCATACCCGGTGACTTATGGGCTTCAGGTAACCCCGAAGACTGGATTGAACAAAGAGATCAACTTATCAAAGACACCTTAGGCGGGAATGATGCAATGACTCGATACAATGTAGCTCTTTTAAATGCGACAGATGGTAATATTGTAGAACGACTTGAAGATGTGGAAGCAGCGTGTAGGCTTAACCATGTACAAAATCCCTTTGAACAGAAACACTGCGATGTATTTATAAATGATTTTAACGTGTTAAAAGAAGCAAAAGAGCAGAGGAATTGTTTTAAATTTCATAAATTACCTGGGGAGCATTTCTGTCAAGTCAGAACCACAACTGGTGTTAGAGATGACGCTACTCATAAATATCGTGTTGTACGCCTGGAAAAAAGCGGAGATGATGAACAGAGCAGGTTAAAAGCTGTTGTTTATCAAAGCGAAAGCGGTCCGGCAGGAGACTACTGTTTGGATTCCAGTTTCACTGCTCATGATAAACATGTTGATAATACGCAGCTGACTAATTTTTCCAATCTGACTTATCCATCACAAAAAGAACCAGGACTTGCATGCAATCGAGGTCAGAGCCATAGTGCAAGCTTTACCTATCAAGGCCATGAGATTGAAATAAAAAAAGAACATGGTCCAAGCAATCGTTGTTTATTCGATGATGATATTGATGATATTGATAGAGATTTAGGCAATGATCAGACTGATCTGTTTTTCCCAGGAATAGCAAATGATGAGAATAATAATATTTATAAGACAGCATTAGAAGAATATAATAATACAAAAGATCAAGGAGAAAATAAGGATAAATGTATAGAACCATATCATGTCGCCCTTCATGAAGCAGGGCTTCTCTTTTACAAAGCATGTCCAAATCCAAGTAGCAGAGATAATCTTGTTGCACGGGATCCGAATAAACAAAGTTCTGAATACGATGTTTTCAAGCCTTTATCTTCATGGTTAGCGTTTCTTAGCTATAAAGATTTTGAGACATTCTCCATTTTTCCTTCTACAAATAAAGAAACTGCTAAACCAATAAATTTTATAATCCCTAATTGTAGTGATGATTCTGCATGTCGTAAAAATTTAACCTTTATGGACTATTGGTGTGGTATTGGAAATGCCCCTAGTGCTGATGGAACTGAATGCACTAGCCCGGATTCACCAGCAGGTGAGGGAGAAGGCAGCAATACTTGGACAACAGGATTAGCAAATGAACTCAGACATTGTTCTGAAGCTACACAAGCTCCTCCCGCCAGAAGAAGAGCGGGTGGTGCTACAGATGGTCTTAGGCAGTAGGAGGTGAATAAAGCTTTTTTACAAATAACTTAGCTTCTCTTTTTAGAAAGCTAACTCTTACGATATGTAGGTAGAGTATATAGAAAACAATAAATATTTCAAACAAGAACAAAAAGGAAGTCATTATGTACACTATAAATTCAATGTTTCACCAAAAAATACACAGGGGAGGGCAATGCTTCAAAATATATTAATAGCCCTACTTCTACCTTGTTTACAAATATTTTTAGAGCCTGTGGAAGTCTTTGCCCAGTCTGATGCCTCTCGCGTAAAAGCATCTAGAGTACAAATACCAGAGCCAGTAATTCCAAATCTAGTAGCAAGGGTTCAACGTTCAAGTGCTTCTAATACCAGCAGGGAAAAACACTTTTTTTATCGACTATCACTAGGCACTTTTGATAACTCTGAGAGTACTTTGCCGACGAATGAGAATGATCAGAGATGTGACAAATTAAAACACTGCACAGAAGTTAAGGAAGGCAATGTTTGTATTATAGAAAGTGGGCAACATAAGCTAATAGGAAGAAGTATTGAGTATTCAAATGACTATGTAGCAACTTATACTTGTCCTAAGGATTCACTAACATATTTTATTGAAGACAAAACCAATATTAATGGTATTTTGGATGCACTTAATAATGTAGCAGGAGAACATTGTACAAAAATAAAAAGATTGTATTTATCAGGACATGGAGTTCCAGGTTCGCTAGCTAATGGTTTAAATAAAGATAATGTCAGTCAGTTAAAAGATTATAGTTGCCTTATGGCTGACAATCCTATAGTTGACCTAACTGGATGTAATGCTGGTAAAGGCTGTGCAGGAAAGTTTTTTATGCAAAAGACAGCTGAGACTCTGTTTCAAAATACACAAGGAACAGTTATTTCTCCTAATGTAACTACATATTTTGGACATGATGTGGGTATTTGGTCAAACAGAAACTTTGCATATAATTCTTTAACATTTACACCACCGCCACCTGAACCTTCTCAAACAAATTGGGAACAGCTAAATAATCCAGTGGCTTTCCGTAACACTAGAACTGAAAGTGATAGTTATCAAGATAGCATTATGGCAGGGATATTAGGAAAACCTATTGAAGATAAAAGTTTGCCAGATGAATGTATTGATGAGATCCGCGAAAAACAAAGGGCTGTTATTAGAGAAATGAGTCCAGCTATCGATAGAGGGTGTAAACCATTAATACAATGTACTCGAAGGGTAGCTGGCAAAGTTGTACATCCATTTTCAAAGTTACTAGATCAAAGCAGATTATGGACGAGAGCTAGAAGTGCTTCTGGAATGAGGGGCTATAATCAATCTTCAACTTTTGAACAAGCAACCCGTGTGATAGATCAGCTGGATACAGTTCATAAACAATTAAAAGATTGTGGAAGGTATCTTGTAGGGCATGTAATAAGCAGGCCTCCTGATGAAAATTCTTGCATCCATCCCATCACTCTCGATCGTTGTGTAAGTTGTATAAGATTTAGTCAAACCCAACGCACCCTGTCTGGTAGAAAAAAATGTGTAGAGACTTATAGAGAAGGTTGTGATATCACTGATTATTTTCTACTACCAAATACACCAACAACAACAACAAGAAACAGAAGCCGTGGTGGTGGCGTAAGATAATAGCACAACAAAAGGAGATGCAATATGTTAAAACATGTTCAAAGTATTTCAATGAAACAAAAAATGCTTTTTGTTGTTATGATCATAATGAGTTTGCCTTATTTAATTTCTGCTCAAGAGCTGAAGAAAACCCAAAAGCAAAAAAACGAGATCACATATATTAAAGAGCCTCCGCGTAAGGATTTATATAGAGAGATTACACGTACGACAGGTGTATCCTTAAAAGAAATTTCTAATCTTGTATTTCAAAAAGGGAGTGCTAAAATTAATCAAGCAACGTTAAATAAACTATCTGTATATGTGAACAAAACAGGAACTACTGGAATTGATAAAGAATATCAACAGAGGATGAATAGCATCAAGGCTTTTTGTGATCGTCAAGATCGACAGAGTTCAAGTTGTTACTCACAAGTAGAAGATTTAAAAAAAGAGCAAGCTTATTTGAAAAAGCTACAAGATCAAGCTAAAAAGGACAAAAAACTAGCAGTATACTATAACTTAACAATTTTAACCCATGCCATAAAGACTAAAATTTTTGCAACAGCCAATGAACATCTTGCAAAAACTTGCCCACCTCAAAAAATCAATTCAAATTTATGTATGGCTAAAAGAAAAGGTATCCGTGACCTTTACGACATTGCAGATCATCTAAAATTAGTAGCTTCCGCTCAGATAAAAGGTAAGGCTCAAAAGACAAATAAAGAGACCCAAAAAATTGCAAACTATATTCATAAACTAATCATTGCTTATGAATAAAATTAGCTATTTCTTTCTTTTATTATGTGTACTATATTCTCTGGCCACTTGATTTTTCCTCTGTTTCACTAAAAGTAAACCAGCCGTCATTTTCACTCAAAATGCATCATGCCTCTGGCATGATGCATTAAGTTAAGAAGTCATCCATTATTTTTCTGATTCCCGATGGATGACTTTAACTTAGCATAGAGAAACTCACTTATAAAGACTTAATAAATTTATCAAACTTATGAAAAAGTTAAAACCATATAAGTTTTAGCTTCCTCGTCAGTTAATTTCAGAAACTACCTATTAACCTCATCAGCAGTGTCAGAATGATCTGCTTGACATCTACGCATCTCTTCTTCAAAGACGTTATGAAAATTATCTATAACCTCCTGAATTTCATTAACTCTTTGTACATCTGTCAGGTCTTCATCAAAAGCTCCTCTTCTATATTTGTTGAGCCTTCTGAGCATTGATTTTGCGATTTGAATACAATCAATTGGCAGAGAATCTATATGATCTTTAATATTTTGAAAATCATTTCGATTAATAACGAACAATCTATCTTGGTTACTGGAATATGCAGTTTCCGCAAGAAAATCTAAAAATAAGTCAACCCACACAGATGTAGACAATACAAGGTTCCTATGATATCTTTCTCTTGCTTGAGGTGCAGTTATCTCATTTTCATTCTCATTAACTTGTGAAATAGATTCTTCACTATAACCAATTAAGATCACTAATGATAAACTTAAAATACTTAAAATGTTTTTCATAATACTTCTCCTTTTTTAATGTTTTAATAAAATGACTTAATAATAAATAAAATCTTCCTCTACCTTCTAAAGCCCTTAAAGCTCTAATAAGTTTGACTTATAACATCACTTCAGAACAAAAGTCAAGGCAAATTTTAAATTTTTCTAAGATTTATAAAACAACATGTAAGATTTACATATTTTGAGATTCAAAGTTTGATGTTTGGTAGCTAAAAAAAAGATGGAGGGACTTCAATTCAATAAGTTATTAAAAATAAAAAGATTTTTATATAAACAATGCAGTTGTATTTGCTCAAAATAAATGTTAAACTATGTATAGAATATTTATCTAACTTTTTAATAAAGCCAACTACAACTATAGGATTTTTAATAATGAACGATCATAGCAATTTAGATTCTCTTATTGAAGATGAATTGAGAAAAAGTTAGTTTATTCTTATTTTGATTTATTAGATGATGTATCCGATGAGGAAGAAATACCATTTATTCATTCACGTTTATGATAATAAAGGATGTTTTATTATGAGTGAGTCTAAAAAATTAGAAGATGATTTTAATCAATTAGGTATTAATTTGAAAAACAGTCCTCATGTTTTAGAACAACTTCGGATGTTCAATGAATTTCAAAAAAAATTTGGCATCAAGATAGAAAAAGGTGCTAATTATACTCTAAAGCATCCATTTGAAAGAATAAGGATTAACCCTAAAAAACTACCTAATAGAAAACCTTTTCGCCTTAGTCGTCACACTTTTACTCGTAATTTAAAAAATAAACTTTAAACAAAATTATAGGAAAGTTAATAATGATCGACACAAAACTTATCGATGCAAATTATGATTACTTCCAAAAAGTACTTCCAAAGCTAATGAAAAAACATCTCAATAAGATAGCCGTTGTGAAAGATCAAAAGGTTATTAAAGTTTTTAATACAGTCGCAGAGGCTCATCAATTTACACTTGACGAAAAATATCAACATGGACATTTTATCATTCAAGAAATCAACAACACAATTCATCATATCTCAAGGATAGGTTGATGGTGAAAATTCAAGATGCTTCTCTTGAACAACTTGGACGTCTGTCTCTTTTCTCTTTTAAACATGAATTCAAAGGTAGAGTTACAGAGCTTAAAACACAGGGAAGTATTGTTAATTCGGAAAATGATCAACAAGTAGCAGGAGTATTTCTATGGGACACGGGGGCTACTACCTCTTGTATAAACTCTAATCTAATTTCTAAATTGAATTTACATCCTGAAGGTACTACTCGAGTTCATACAGCTAATGGAGTAATAAAAACCTATATGTATGTTGCTAACATTCTTTTAACAGATACTCAAAACCATAGAGCAGAAAGCTTTGATTACAAAACACTGGTTACTTCAGTTGATCTGAAAGAAGATATATTGGGTCTTATCGGAATGGATATTATTGGCAAAGGTTCTTTTTTAGTTCATTACAATAGTATTACAGATCAGCATATATTACAGTTTTCTTTTCCTGAGTTAGAAAAATTTAATCATTTTAATTTTAAAAATGAAGCTAAAAAACAAAATAAACAATCTTTAAAAAATAAACTTTAAACAAAATTATAGGAAAGTTAATAATAATCGACACAAAACGTATAAGCTTGTTTTTAAAATTTCCAGTTTTCTTTTTCCATAAAATTGTCTAAATTCACACACTCAATAATTTGCTTCTAAATTTTCAACTGATTTGACCTTCATAAATAAATACTCAGCTGTTTGGTCAATAGATATTCTTTTGTTTAAGTATCTATTAAATACCAAATTGAGATATGGTTTCCCTAAGTAAGAAATTTTTGTATTATAATAATCTGCACCAGATTTCTTTTTGGCTTTTTGATTTGACTGTTCTTGAAACTCCTTTTGAATCTTCTCAATAAAATTACGGTATTCTGTTTTTGTTATTTGTTTTTTATCTAAAAACTTCCTTAAAATGACCTCTCTACTCACTTTATATGATTTTGCTAAACTTTCTGTAATATTTTTAATGGCATTGACGCCTTCAATATGAGAAGGATTGTGAGAAGAATATTTCTTTATTTCATTTTTAAGATCGTTACTTGGAACGAGAAATTCTGCTGCAAATTTATTGCAAAAATTTTCTATTTTTTTATCATCACCATCTAAATGTTTAAGGTATTGATCGCTGAATGCAAAATCAATATGACTTCCTTGATAAAGTAAATGAGCTAATTCATGGAACAATGTAAAAATTTGTTTTGTTTCAGTTGATGTGTTGTTGACACAGATAATTGGAAATGTTTTATCATAAAGACAAAATCCTGAATAATCATCGGACCTAAAAGCATTTTTAAAAACAAAAATACCTTTTTGTGTTAATAATTTTCGCCAATGGTCAAAAGCTTCTTTTGAAGATGACCATTGTTTTTGTTTGACAATATCAACGCCTAAAAAGCTTCTTACTTCTTTAGCAAAATCTTTTACATTTATGTTTTTTTCAATCTTAATTTTTTTCGTAATCAATTGGTCTTCATAAGGATTCTTTTCATTACATAATTCTAACAAATTCATTTGAAGTATTTTGCCTTCTCTTAATACAAACCTGACAGATGGTGGTATCGCTTTTTGTTGAATACTAGGAATGGTACGAAAAGATTTTTCTATGCTCTCTTCTTGAGGCACTTGTGGGAAAAAGAACAACACAAGAGGTCTTTTATATTTATCAGATAGTTCTTCTAATTGAATGTAAGTAGGATATTTAGTTCCATTTTCCCATGCAGAAATATTTTTAAATGACTTTTGCACTTGATCTATTTTAAAACCGGCAGTTTCTCTTGCCCACTTTAAAATGTCAGGGTTGATATTATTGCATTTTGTCATAACTTCTCTTATTCTGTAAATTTCTATAAAGTTTTATAAGTATTAAGTTAAAAAGTCATCCATTATTTTTCCGATTCCCGATGGATGACTTTAACTTAACATAGAGAACCTAACTTATAAAAACTTAATAAATTTATCAAACTTATGAAAAAGTTAAAAACCATATAAGTTTTAGCTTCCTCGTCAGTTAATTTCAGAAATTACCTATTAACATTAACCTCATCAGCAGTATCAGAATGAGCTGCTTGACAGCTACGCATCTCTTCTTCAAAGTTGGTAGAAAAATCATCTATCATATCTCGTATCGCATGCTGTTTTTGTACAAAGGTCGTTCCGTACTCAAAATCAACGCTGATTCCTCTGAGAAAAAGTGCTGTCAACAATTCTGAGGTGTGTCTGATACAAGGAGGTGACAGACGATCTATATTATTTTCAACATTTTGTAAAATCATTTGATCATCTATTACCGCATTGCTATCATTTGCACATTGTTGTGCAGAGACAAAGAAATTACATCCTTTATAATAATTTCTTAGTCCGCTTATTAAAAAATTGACTCTATCGGTACCTTCGGCATTGGCCTGTTCGAAAAGGATCTCTTGTATTCCCTCTATTCTCCCGTTATACACTTTAGAATATAAAAAATAGTCAGAATAGCTGTATAATTTAACAGGATTACTAAAAGCAATAGTAGCAATTGTAGTAATGAATTCTTTTACATCTGCTTCATTGCTCTGGGTTGCTTGAGTAACTTCATTAACTTGCGAAATAGATTCTTCACTATAACCAATTAAGATCACTAATGATAAACTGAAAATACTTAAAATGTTTTTCATAATATTTCTCCTTTTTAAATAAAATAAATGATTCAATAAATAAAAACTTCTTCTACCTTCTAAAATTCTTAAAAATTCTAAAGGTATTATAAGCTTGACTTATAACATCACTTCAGAACAAAAGTCAAGGCAAATTTTAAATTTTTCTAAAATTTATAAAACCACATGTAAGATTTACATATTTTGAGATTCAAAGTTTGACGTTTGACAGCTAAAAAAACAAGATAGAGGAACTTCAATAGGTTATTAAAAATAAAAAGATTTTTTGCAACTAATGTAACGACTAATTCAAACAAACATAATCATTAAAATGAACTATCAAAATCAAAACAAAGTGCAACACTAGGCAGTTCAATCACATTTTTTGGAAAAAGGAAAAGCCAGAGGAGTTAAAGAAAGCCTTGAAAAACCGCATCAGAGCCACCATCAATGTATATGCTATTTCCCTTTTTCTTATATCTTTTATTATTTCACTTCAAAACTATTGATAACCTTTACTTAGTAATTCACAAACCTAACTGCTCTAAAGATGTTTTTTTGTCATAATCTGTTATTGTAGGAAAATATGGGTTTTTTGTTTCTTTTTTTATCTCTCTTATAATTTCTTTAAATAAACCTTTTCTCTTTCCATGAATTTTCTCTAAATGTTTCTGAAGTATAGTCAATAAAGTGTAGACTTGAGTTGGATCGTCATTGTAAAGTTCAATTATTGTATCTGTGAAATAAAGAATGGTTATTTCTATTGAATTATCTTCTTCTGTTTCTTTGTCTAATTGTTTCTGAAGTTTAGCTAAAGCGTGAGAGTATGTTGCTCGAAAACGATAAGCGATTTTATTTTCTTCTTCCATTTTCTTATTCTTGAGGTATTTATTAAATGCATTGGTGTCTTTTTTAATAACATAAGTGATCACCAAAGTGAAAAAAGCAACTATGAGAGATAAAAGAGGTATTATGACATAATCCAAAGTTTATAATCCTTTTGTATCCTGCTTTGTGCCACCTATTTCTATATCTTTATAGTATTTTTTTATAGAATCATCAGAGATTGTGTTAAAGGTATTGCTATCAGGATCGTAAACATTTTTCCATGGGGTTCCTTTTTGATGTGTTCGTTCTGACAAATATGAACTAGGAAATTTTTTATATTTATGATAAACTTGTTCCATCATTTCAGTTGCTTCTTTTGAAAAATTGTCATTAATTTGATTTCCATTCTCATCAAGGGCAAGTTTGCCCACTGGTACTATAGAACCTTCTTTTAAAGTAAGTGATCGAAAAACAAAAAGTATTGTTGGAATAATAGGACCATATCGCCATGCTTCAAATGGTGTATTAGACAGATGTTGATTATGCTTTGCTAACAAAAACCCATGAGCAATATAAGTAAATTTAAGAATATGTGTTAAATAAATATTTCTTTTATTTCTGTCAGAATCATTATTTTTAAGTTGAATAAAATAATTTGCAATAGCTATGGGGTTATAACCTGCCATTATGTTCCCTGTCTCCTTTTATTTGAGTGTCTTCCATTTTTTTATTGCAATTACATCGAAAAAATAAAATCCCTATAATCTCTATAATTAAAGTATATATTAGGGTGTACCCTTATTCAAAATAAATTCATGTTGACTCTAGCCTTATGTGTCATCCTGATACACAATAAGGATTTTTACTTAGAACTTAAGACTTAGAACTTAGAACTTAGAACAAATTAAGAAAGGAGTCATTTTTAACACTTAGATCATTTTAAGGATTATGTTACCTAAGTTATTGTTTTAAAAAGATTTTTTTGATGCCGTATGGCCGGATCCCAGATCCAGGATAAACACAATGTTAAGGAAACATGCTATAAGCTATGAATTTCTAATAGCAAAATTTAAAGTTTCATCTTTTAATTTGTTATGTAATTCTTTGATCTCTTTTGATCTAGGATGTGCTTTTAAAGCCTTTTTCATAAATTCCCATAATCTTGCAATATATTCTTTTCTTTTTTGAATATCTTGAATTCCTTTTTTAGCCCATTTTAAACCTTGAGTACCTAGAATATGATAAGGACGAATATCTTTATAACCTCTTTCATCTATTAAATTTATTATCTCCTCATAAGCTTCTCCAGCCAGAAAATGCGATTTTTCATTGTGGGGTGCAGATAATACTTGTTGAAATTTTAAATTAGCTAAAGAAGTTCTTACCAAAGGGTCTTTAGGATTAAGTCCGTAAGATTGATTCAGATAATTTTCAGCAAGATCAATACGATTAACGGCTAACATAAAGCAACCTCTTTGCAACCAAAAGTGATGATGATCTTTTTGCAAATCTTCTATGTCCTCATAGAGCTTATAAACCTCATTGTGTGGCTTATAAGTTATCTTTAATAGTCTTTCATGGTTAATGATATGTTTTAAAAGCCTTTGCATCCTTTTTGTTTCAGACGTTTTCTCTATAGATTTAATGGCTGCTATCCTTGCTAATCTAGCATAAAATTTAATTAAATGGTTTTCTGATGATAATCTCTGACATATTTCTTCTGCAATGACTTTATGTCTTAATTGAATACGGCCTTTATTTTCTATAAATAAATTTCTTCTGATCAATTTGTCTATATGGTTAGAATGTGAATTGCTCGCCTGATCTATTCCAAGCATGATTTCTTCTTTTAAAAGACCACAGTTGTAATTTGTAGCCACAGATGTTAAATAATAAATAGCCCTGGATGCTTCATCTAGCTGTTCTGATTCTTCATAGATTTTGTCTTTAAACTTTTTGCCTGAAGTAGATTCAATCATTGCGACTAATAATTGTCTTTGATAATTTCCTTTAAATATAGACCTTTGCTCATCTAAACTTTTCCCTTTTAAATATCCTAGTAGATTTTTTTGATCTAGTATTTTTAAGATTTTATCTATTTCATTATCTAATAATCTGTATGTTGCAAATTCTTGAACGTCCTTTTTATTTTGAAAAAGTGGGCTTTCTATAATGTTATCTACCTTATTTGATCTTATCATTAAAACAATAGTTTTGAGAATATTTTGATTAGCTAATCTTGAGAGTATTTGAGGAAACCCTATTCCGTACATATCAGGAGTATCAATAAATAAAGCATTCATACTTTCATTTTTTTCTAAAAAAGGTATAATTTGATGAGGAGGAATATCTGAATTGCGGTCAATCCAACCAACAATATAACTGTGATCTAATAAAGATAAAGCTATTTTCATAGCTAAAGATGTTTTACCATCGCCTGCTGTTCCAGTAATGATAAATATAGGAGTTGATTCCTTTTTTTTGTAATTTAGAATTTTTCTTGTCCATTCTTTTTCTTTGTCTCTTTCAATTGCAATACCTTCTGTCATGTCTTTCCAGGTCGGTTCTGCTCCTAGAAGGTAAGGACTCCTTATTTGAGATGTTTTTTGTATCATCAAATCAGAAACAAGAGGAATATCATTTACTGTTGATGTACTAGAAGTACTTTGGATTTTTTGTATGCCTGCTTCAGTTTCATTTTTGAGTGGTAATAAAAATTCTTTTGAAAATTCTTGAAAAGTTTGAGGTATCCATTCAATATTATAATCTTTTAAACGCATTTCTTTTAATTTTGATAGCTTTGGAATAACTATAAATGATCTTGGTCTGAATTCTGTAGAACCTCTGCCTTTTTCTTTCCTAAGATGGATATAATGCCATAATGATTCTTCATCTAACTGACTGCCTATAAATATAGTTGGATATTGTAAAAGCTTTGCAGTGAGAGACATATAAGATGCATTAGAATGTAGAGTATTGATAGCAGATTGTTCCCTAGAAAAAATAACATTGTCAGGCAGGTCCTCTAGCATTCCATTTAAGTGATTTACTATTAAATCTTTTTGATCATTAACCTCTTTTTGAGGTGGTGTACTTTCAGATATACAAACTATTTTGCGATCAAAATTAAACCGGGCTTGTGTTGCCCTAAAAAGATCGTCTATGTTTAATGTATAAATTACTTTCCAAGGTTGATGAATAAGAATTTTATATTCCTCTGTAAGACTTTGAGAATCTACTGTAAGGCGTTGTTTTAAGTAGTTACAAAGCTGTTTTTCTCCTTTTTGTCTAGCTAATTCAAAAACATCTGCCAATGAATATGACTCTTCAAAAGAATCGTCAGGATAAAAGTTTTTCCAAATTTCTTTTGATAAATCCTTAGATGTAGGTAAAGCTTGCCCCTTCTTATCCTTTGCTCCTACAGAAAATCCGGCACCAGTAAAAAGCATTAAATGAGCTGTTGATAGCTTTCCTTTTAAATAATCTATTATGCTTTTCTTTTGTCTTTCATCCATTTTATATTTCGCTCCAAATTTTATAGTGATATGACTTATTTTACTTTGTCTCTGCCTTTGTCTTTATCATCACTTCCTTTTTACAAATAAAGGCTTCTTACACTTCATTTGACAATTTGACATATCCTACATGCTTTATTTTAACACTAACTTTAACGGATCGGCATTGCTTTTGTTCTTTTTTATGGTTTTGTGGGAGCTTTTAGGTCAAAATTTAAAATTTAATTCCAATGAATTCTTTGGTTCTACCCTCAGGTTTGACAAAATCAATACAGCAAGTGATGATCCTGCCTTTATTTTTGACGGCAAAAGGTGATGCAGGATGTACAGCTTCAAATGTAGAATAGTCAGCAAATTTAAGCTCTTCCTTTGTTAAAAATAAAGATAAAAGATCTTTAATTCTATCTTCATCGTGACATATAAAACTTTGAAAAAGTTAAAACCATATAAGTTTTAGCTTCCTCGTCAGTTAAATTTAGTCAATTTCAGAAACTACCTATTAACCTCAGTAGCAACAATCTTTGTTTTCTTGAAGTGTAGTGTGTATTCAGCGTCTTCACTGTTGTCAATCTCAAATGTGACAAAACTACCATCTTGAGAGACATAATTAAGCCCTGAAAAATCAGCAGTATCAGAATTACGTTCTTGAATTGTGTATTCAGCGTCTTCACTGTTGTTAATCTCAAATGTGACAAAACTACTATCTTGAGAGACAAAATTAAGCCCTGAAAAATCAGCAGTATCAGAATTATTATTACTTTCAGAACTACTATTACGTGCTTGACAGCTACGCATCTCTTCTTCAAAGTTGGTAGAAAAATCATCTATCAGATCTCGTATCGCATTCTGTTTTTGTACAAAAGTCGTTCCGTACTCAAAATCAACGCTGATTCCTCTGAGAAAAAGTGCTGTCAACAATTCTGAGGTGTGTCTGATACAAGGAGGTGACAGACGATCTATATTATTTTCAACATTTTGTAAAATCATTTGATCATCTATTACCGCATTGCTATCATTTGCACATTGTTGTGCAGAGACAAAGAAATTACATCCTTTATAATAATTTCTTAGTCCGCTTATTAAAAAATTGACTCTATCGGTACCTTCGGCATTGGCCTGTTCGGAAAGGATCTCTTGTATTTCCTCTACTCTCCCGTAATACACTTTAGAATATAAAAAATAGTCAGAATAGCTGTATAATTTAGCAGGATTACTAAAAGCAACAATAGTAGCAATAGTAGTAAAGAATTCTTTTACATCTGCTTCATTGCTCTGGGTTGCTTGAGTAACTTCATTAACTTGTGAAATAGATTCTTCACTATAACCAATTAAAATCACTAATGATAAACTTAAAATACTTAAAATGTTTTTCATAATATTTCTCCTTTTTAAATAAAATAAATGATTCAATAAATAAAAACTTCTTCTACCTTCTAAAATTCTTAAAAATTCTAAAGGTATTATAAGCTTGACTTATAACATCACTTCAGAACAAAAGTCAAGGCAAATTTTAAATTTTTCTAAAATTTATAAAACCACATGTAAGATTTACATATTTTGAGATTCAAAGTTTGACGTTTGACAGCTAAAAAAACAAGATAGAGGACAAATTTAAAAATTTAGATTCAAACTGAAACATCAAAAAGCATCAAACAAGAAAGTGACAAAAAACTGAAAGAAGGCAAAAGTACCTAGCAACAATATATATATAAGGTGATTGGAAAGACAAGCTACATCCTCTTGACCAAGGGCTTGATATAGTATATACTTTCATGGTTATTGTTTTTTACAACTTAAAAGGAATCTAATAATGATTAAAAATATCTTTTTTTATTTAACATTTATTTTAACATTTATTTTATCAATAGCTACATTTTCAAAATCCAAACAACCTCTAATAAAAAGTGAGATTGTCAGACAGACAGGTTTGGTAGAAGGACTTGAGGAAGTGCATGATGAGGTAGTCGAAGAAGATGCTAGTGAAATATTTGATAATTCAATAGAACAGGACCTTGACGTAAGGAAAAACATAAGAAGGGTATATATTAGAGGTATTGGAGATATTATAGAAGATAATATTGAAACAGATCCTGAGTTTATGGAGTATATTAAGGAGTATAACCTTCTTAAAAGACAATACCTAAACGACTCTATAAATTCAGATATAAAAATACTTTTTTCTATCAAGCCATTACGTGACAATCATCCCAATCCAGTTTTACGTGCTAACTTTGAACAAATGCCTTTTGAAGGTTCTGCTATTTGCTTCAACTTAAGTGAATATAAATATAAATACATCGTTATAGATCGTAGTTTTTGGCAATATCATAGAAATAATCCAAATCTTAAAAAGGCTATTTTATTCCATGAAATAGGGCATTGCGATTTAGATAGAGAACATAATTTGGGTGAATTTTCTTTTATGAATCTATATGTCATATACTTTTTACTACCTAACTATCAATTTTATATAGATCGCATACCTCATTTAGCTCTAAGTAGAGTCTATGTTCAAAAATTCAATAGTGAATTCAATAATGATCCCGAGTTATTATTAGCAACGTTATATGAGGAGCTTTTCAAATCGCTCATACTTGAGGAAAGTGTTCTAAGTGATGTAGATAAAGTAAGAGCCTTACTTAAAGCTGGCTTTGATGTGAACCATCAAGCCCATAGTGGTGAGACAGCTTTAATATGGGCTAGTATGTCCAACCACATTGAGACAGTACAAATTTTGATCAGTGCCGGTGCTGATGTGAACCATAAGAGCAATATTGGACTGACAGCTTTGAAAGCTGCCAGAGAACAAAGGCATGATCAAATAGTACAGATTTTGATAGAGGCCGGGGCTATAGAATCGTCCCATGATTTATTTTAATTAAGTAAGAGCATTTTAAGGACTCTGCTTATTTTAAAAAATACAAAAGCTCTAAAAGCTCAATATACAGGCATTCAGTTAAGTTATTCGGCGAGGAGTTAAGATTGACTATTTTTGTAACCAAGCCCTTACAAAGTGAATAATTATTAGAGAAAACAGGAAGAATTGATTTTTGTACTCATATTGATTGTAAAAATGTAAAAGGCAAAGAACTTTTTGCACATATTTATCACCAACAAGTAAATAATAAAATTCTTGATAGATTCATTAATCAAAAATATCAACAAGAATGATTTGGAAAATAGTTGGAAAATGAAAAGAAATATACCTCTACTGAAAAATAAAATACAACGATATTTAGATGGCTTTAAAGCTAAGGATATAAAACAATTAAAAATAACATTTAACTGGAAAGACAGTAAACAATATTCTGCCCTTTCTGATGTGATATTTATTACAAAGTAAAAATGCTCATAAGTAAAGCTTTCTGAAAAAATACCTCCACATCCTCAAATCAACTGTCAAACTCAGGATTTACAAGTGCGGAAAGGTTCTAGCACAATCATCAGTTGAAGTAGTATATTAAAAGCTTTCACAATTGTCAAATTGCTTCACTTTGAGTGAAACAAACGACTGAGTTACTTTTGTCAGCTATAGAATCCTCCAGAGTTATTTATATTTCTAAATTGCTTGTTTCGGGTATAGGATTATTTTCTAAGAAAGTAAAATAAAACAAAAGGGCTGTTAAGCTCTTTTGCCATAGATTATTGTGTTGCCACTTTAATATATTGATTGCCTGACTTGCTCATTAAGCCTCTCTTAACAAAAGCCTCACCTATGATTTGGTAGACTTGATTTGAGTATCCACCTTGTCTTGCAAGGTTTAGTATTTTAACGCCAGCATCAGCAAAATCATCAGAATAAGACAAGTGAGATAAATGATTATGAAATAGTTGAGCTATCTTTGGTTTGTTTGTCTGTGGATGTGTATAAATGTCATACCATATAGAATTATAGATAAAGCCCATGTTATGTATTTGTCCACTGCTACACTGAAACTGGGCCTGTGCAGTTTTTTTACTACACTGACGTGTCCGAATACTTGAAGTAATCAAAAAACTATGAAAATCTGCCTGCCCCTCATTAATAGCACTATAGCACCCTAGGAAAGTATTACAACACCAAGTTCCATTAAAAATACTATCACATCTTCTACCTCTATACCATCCAGTCCGACGTTTATTAGCATAAGTAATATTAGCATGACCCGCCTCATGCATTATCAAATGCACACTAGTAGTAGGCATCATAACTATTTTATTACTATAGGATGACCAATACCCTCCCCATCCACCATTTACAATAGGACTACATGTTTTTGGATTATTGCATGGAGTTACTACATCTATCTCTTTATGATCTGCATACCATCCACCAGCATTTAGCTTCATCCATTCTCTTTGATACATGAACCAATAATAGGCCATAGGTTGATATGCTATGCGACTGCTAGATCTCCATTTTCCATTTATTAAAGTAGCCCGTTCCAATGTTGTCTTATCTGAAAAAATATAATCAGGCCTTATTTTATAATGATTGTTTTCAAGATAACTACCTACGTTATCTGTGATATTAACAGCATAATTAGGAGAACGTGATGCACTGTAAATACAGGCATTGTAATTTGGATTTGTCCAACAGTTGTTTATAATACGACCGACCATATCAGGAATGCGAATCGATGATGCTGGAGTTCGACCTGGAGTTGGAGTTGGACTTGGAGTTGGACTCGGAGTTGGAGTTGGAGTTGGAGTTGGAGTTGGACTTGGAGTTGGACTCGGAGTTGGAGTTGGAGTTGGAGTTGGAGTTGGACTCGGAGTTGGACTTGGAGTTGGACTCGGAGTTGGACTTGGAGTTGGACTCGGAGTTGGACTTGGAGTTGGACTCGGAGTTGGACTTGGAGTTGGACTCGGAGTTGGAGTTGGACTCGGAGTTGGACTTGGAGTTGGACTCGGAGTTGGACTTGGAGTTGGACTCGGAGTTGGACTTGGAGTTGGACTCGGAGTTGGACTTGGAGTTGGACTCGGAGTTGGAGTTGGAGTTGGAGTTGGAGTTGGACTCGGAGTTGGACTTGGAGTTGGACTCGGAGTTGGTGTCGGAACCGGACTCGGTCTTAAAACTGGTGTTGGAGTCGGAGTTGGATCTGGTGTTGGAGTTGGACTTGGAAGTGGAGAGGGTTGTGGACTCGGAGCCGGTGTTAGACTCGGAGCCGGTGTTGGACTCGGAGCTGGTGTTGCTCCGGACTCAATCAAAACATCTATAACTTCACTATGTCCATTTTCACTTGCAAGTGATGTTGGTGTATTGCCATCATCATCTTGATAATTTACGTCGGCATTTTGTTCTATTAAAATCCTTACAATATCTATATGACCATTCTGGCTTGCATACATTAAAGCCGTACGACCATCATCATCTACATAATCTATATCGACACCATTTTCTAAGGAATCCCTTACCTTATCGATATTGCCATCTTTACTCGCACTGATCAAGTTTTGTTCTTTAGTGACCGGAGGTCCTGCTTTGTCTGGTGTTGGTGATGGTGTTATTGAATTGGATGACTTGCTTCCACTTCCGCATCCAAATAAACACAAACACAATAAGATAATAGTTATTCTTAGATACATATACCTCTCTAAGCTATTTGATAGCCTTAAGTACTGTATCGGTATCTTTTCAAGGGACTTAACTGTTTTTGAGAATTTTTATAAGAAATATCAGCAACTTGTATCAAAATGATACAAAAAGTTAAGAAATCGTTTTAAGATGATACAAAAAAAGAGCTACCGAAGTAGCTCTTAGCTTAAAGGCAAATAAGACTCTAAGAATAACTGAGTCTAAACAATTTATCGGCATGCTTTTAATCAGACTTAAGGAATTGTATGACAAAAGATAAAAAAGATTTTTATTTTGAAAGAAAAAAGCTTTAAGACTTCTAATGTGCGATCATACGGGCTTTTCTTTATCTTTAGCATGTTCTTTTTTCACGTCTTTGCCTTTATTGATTAAAAGTCTATATAATTCATCGAACTTTCGATCGAAATTATCGAACTTTCGGTCAAATTTATCTTCCATGGACTTCATCTGTGTAGGTATATGATTGTATACTTGCTCTCTGATAGGCTTAATTGTAGCATCTATATATTGCTTTAAGTTACTCTCTGATTTGTTTACTAATTCCCTTAAGTTACTCTCTGATTTGTCGATCCGTTCATTAAAAGATCTAGTCGCTCTATCATAAAACATAAAGCCAATAACAAAGCCAATAATAGATAGACTTATAATTGTCATTAGGTCTGTAGTTTTAAGTATCTCTAAAATAAAAACTTGCCATCTCATAAAGGACCTCCTATTTGTATCTTAACATATATAATAAAAAAAGTACATCATCATACATTATTATCTAAAGCTAAAGCTTGTCTAGCAAAAAATACGGGAATATACTATGTATTGTCAGGGTTTAGTCTGACTTTAATCAAAATTTTATAGGGTTGGGCTTATTCTGTAGCTCCAGCCTCTTTTAATAGTCTTACAACCTTAGGAGGTTTTGATGAATCTAAAGCCTTCCGACCATATATATTTTGAATATCGACGTCCGCTCCGGCTGAATTTTTGATTTTATAACATCACATATCTAAAAAGTCAAGTCGTTTTTTTCACTCAAAATGAACTGGCCTCTGGCCACTTTTAGTGAAAAAAAAGTCCGAATAATAGTGTTTCATCTCTTAAAATATTTAAGTTTTGTCTTATTTTTACCGATATTATTATAGATATGTACCAATTTAAGACATTTTAGGTATTTTAAAAATGAAATCAATTTTTAAGACAGTGCAAGTCCATCAAAGTAGTTTTACAAGTATAAAAAGAACTCTTTTTAAGTCTAAAGGGTTATATATTATAGGATGCATTACTTTTTTAATGGTCGCATTTCAAAATTGTACGTCTGATACTGTGTCTACTAGCAGAGGCCCACAACCAGAACTTCCTGGAGAACTCCCTGGAGAACCTCCAGGGACAACTTCATCTTTGTCTTATGAAAAGGGTCAAATTATTGCTTACCTCCCCTCAGAGGGTGAGAGTATGCCCAAAGATAGATTTGATATCAATGCAGATGTCCATCTCAAAATGAGACATGTTCATCCTGATGCAGATAACTTTAAGTGGACTATTACAAGAGGTTTTGACAGTATTGTGAATTCTAAGACCATAAACCAAAACGAGTATCAACATCGCTTCACACAGACAGGGAGTCACATTTTATTTGCTACAGCTCACCAAGGAAGTTCTTCTGACTTATTGACTCAATCCATTAAACGGATTGTGGTTGGAGCAGAATGCCATTTAGAGAATATATTAGAGATGCAACTTCAGTCAGGCTCTTTTACCAGTGATTCTTCTGCCACTTTGACCTTGAGAGATGCTTCTGATTTTACAGATATTACGTGGAAAGTTATATTACCTTCTGGTCAATCGGATCAATCGGAGCGGATTTTTAATGGTGCAACATTGACTATAGACCTGACAGGGGAACCATCAGGTGCTTTGATCATTGAAGTTTCTGCTGTGGATTCAGATGGATGTCTTGTCTATAGAAAAAAAGAACTTCAAGTCACAGAAAATCTGCAGGCCTACATCAATCCATTTCAAATAACAGACGATGGTCAGGAAATTGCTGTCACACTAGAAAATAATAATATTTATAAATATAGAAGGCCTAGAGGAAGCATCCAAATTTTGAATTTAGATATTAAGAATGCTGACAAATGCGAGTTTCAGCTCAATAATAGGAAGCGTTCTGTAATAAATTGTCAAGGTGCTATAGATATCAGTTTAAGTTCAAATACAGAGTGTCAGAGGACCCTTGTTAAATTCTGGATTTCTTCAGGAGATCAAGTTGACTCATCCTATCAATATTATAATTATTGTCCAGCCAATGATGGGCTTTGTTATTTTGGTTCTCTGAAAGAAAGTATGGGGCAACATTTTTGTTCAGAGAGTATTGCATTAGCAAGTGAAAGTGATCATCGTCCTGGTCTTGTTTCAGATAGAAGTATAGATGGACAATGTAACAATGCTCGCAGGAATGGATGTCTTACAGGTAATGCCGATGATGGTGCCATAGCAGATACAGAAGACTTTTACCGATGGCATTGTGTGGGAGTCAACAATGGGGAGACAGCCACAGACTGCCATAAGAGAATACCCATTAATGGGCAATGTGATAACTCAAAGAGAAACAGCTGTCTTGCAGGTCAAGTCAATGATGAGGTTTTAGAGGATACAGTAGAGTTTTATAAATGGCACTGTGAAGGGGAGCATGGAGGGACAACAGCTACAGATTGTCAAAAAAATGCACTTTCAGCTGTGGTTATTCAACCTTCACCCATTCCATCACCTTCTATTGCACAATCGCAATCACTACAACCTGTCAATGGACAATGTGATAATTCTAGCAGGAATGGATGCCAGGCAGGTACAGTCAATGCTGGGGCTGTTGCAGATACAGACACTCATTATAAATGGCGATGTGATGGGCAACACGGAGGACGCAATTCTGGCACTTGTCAAAAAAGCAAACCTTGTCCTGCCCATCATCAGCGAGTCAACAATCAATGTCTCCCTTCTTGTGGACACAAAGGAGGCCCTGATGCTGTTTCAGGCAATGCTTGTAGTGATACTGAAAACTACGAAATAACTATTATAAGTGGTGTCTATGATGTTAGTCTTTGTTGTACCAGAACACGTAAAATCAATGGACAGTGTGATAACTCTCGTAGGAATGGATGCCGTGCAGGTACAGCCAATGCTGGGGCTGTGGCTGATACAAGCACACTTTATAAATGGCGATGTGATGGACAACATGGAGGTCGCAATTCTGGCACTTGTCAAATCAGAATACCAATCAATGGACAGTGTAACAATTCTCGTAGGAATGGATGCCAGGCAGGTACGGCAAATGCTGAGGCTGTGGCTGATACAAGCACACTTTATAAATGGCGATGTGATGGGCAGCATGGAGGTCGCAATTCTGGCACTTGTCAAAAAAGCAAACCTCCTGCACCTGTCAATGGACAGTGTGATAACTCTCGTAGGAATGGATGCCAAGCAGGTACAGCAAACGCTGGAGCTGTGGCTGATACAAGCACACACTATAAATGGCGGTGTGATGGACAGCATGGAGGTCGCAATTCTGGACAATGCCTTAAAATAAAACCTTGTCCTGCCCATCATCAGCGAGTCAACAATCAATGTCTCCCTTCTTGTGGACATAAAGGAGGCCCTGATGCTGTTTCAGGCAATGCTTGTAGTGATACTGAGAACTATGAAATAACTATTATAAGTGGTGTCTATGATGGCCCTTGTTGTACCAGAACACGTAAAGTCAATGGACAATGTGATAACTCTCGTAGGAATGGATGTCAAGCAGGTACAGCTAATGATGAAGCTGTGGCTGATACAAACACACTTTATAAATGGCATTGTGAAGGGGAGCATGGAGGGACAACAGCTACAGATTGTCAAAAAACTGCACCTTCAGCTGTGGTTATTCATCCTTCACCTATTCCATCACCTTCTATTGCACGATCGCAATTACTACAACCTGTCAATGGACAATGTGATAACTCTCGTAGGAATGGATGTCAAGCAGGTACAGCTAACGACAATGCTGTGGCTGATACAGGCACACTTTATAAATGGCGATGTGATGGACAACACGGAGGGCAGAATTCTGGCACTTGTCAAAAAAATAAACCCCCAGCACCTGTCAATGGACAATGTGATAACTCTCGTAGGAATAGATGTCGTACAGGTACAGCCAACGACAATGCTGTTGCTGATACAGGCACACTTTATAAATGGCGATGTGATGGACAGCACGGAGGTCGCAATTCTGGCACTTGTCAAAAAAATAAACCTCCAGCACCTGTCAATGGACAATGTAACAATAATCAGAGGAATGGATGTCGTGCAGGCAGTGCGACTTCTGCTAGTGTAAGTGGTAACTATGATGTGTGGTATTGTACTGGACAAAATGGTGGTAGCCGATCAGGACGATGCAGTAAACTAAGACCCATCAATGGACAGTGTGACAATAATCGTAGGAATGGATGTCGTGCAGGCAGTGCGACTTCTGCTAGTGTAAGTGGTAACTATGATGTGTGGTATTGTACTGGACAAAATGGTGGTAGCCGATCAGGACAATGCCGTAAACCAAGACCAATCAATGGACGATGTAACAATAATAGTAGATATAGATGTCATGAGGGCAGTCCGACTTCTACTGGTACAAGTGGTGACTCTTATGTATGGTATTGTAGTGGACGAAATGGTGGTAGCCGATCAGGACGATGTCGTAAAGCAAGACCCATCAATGGACGATGTAACAATAATCATAGGAATAGATGTCATGAAGGCAGTCCGACTTCTACTGGTACAAGTAGTGACTCTTATGTATGGTATTGTAGTGGACGAAATGGTGGTAGCCGATCAGGACAATGCCGTAAACCAAGACCAATCAACGGACGATGTAACAATAATAGTAGGTATAGATGTCATGAGGGCAGTCCGACTTCTACTGGTACAAGTGGTGACTCTTATGTATGGTATTGTAGTGGACGAAATGGTGGTAGTCGATCAGGAAAATGTCAAATAAGAAGACCAATCACTGGACAATGTAATAATTCTCAGAGGAATAGATGCAGTAGAGGCAGTCCGACTTCTACTGGTACAAGTGGTAACTATTATGTATGGTATTGTAGTGGACGAAATGGTGGTAGTCGATCAGGACGATGTCAAATAAGAAAACCAATTGATGGACGATGTAGTTCTAATAGAAATAGATGCAGTGCGGGTACATTTAGGGCTATTGCTGATACAAGTGCTTATTACAGATGGCGGTGTGATGGACAACACGGAGGTCGCAGTTCAGGCACTTGTCAAAAGTCCAGATGTAACCCTCCTCACACTATATTAAGAAGTGGCCGCTGTATCCCTTCTTGTGGACATAAAGGAGGCCGTAATGCTGTTTCAGGCAATGCTTGTAGAGATACAAGCAATTATAATATAAATATGATCAGAGGTGTCTATGATGGTCCTTGTTGCACCAGAACCCCTAAACCTAAATCAGCACGTTGCAGAGACGGTGATCATTTTGGTGGTTGTGTTATGTGCGTGCATGGTCGTCGAATGAATTGTAATCAAAATCGAGAATGTCACCATTATCCAAATCTTCCTCGTGGATGTCGTGATGAATAAAAATCCATAATAAAAAAAGTTTATCTTGCTACACACCTTACTTTGAATCTTCAACAGATCACAAACACGTGTTGATACCAGGATTTATTAAAAATAGCTAACCTAAGTGAATTGTTAAGGCTTAGCAGTAAGGGTAATACCAAACCTGACAATATTGATAAATTTATCTTCTGGTGGAGGAAAGGGCGAGGCTGTATCAATAGCCGATAGAACAATTTGATCAAATCGAGGATCACCAGAAGATTCTATCAGTTGTCTTTCAATAACATATCCATCGGCATCCAAGTAAACTTTTACAACTGTGGCTAACTGTTCAGATATAGCAAGCCATTGAGGTAACTTCCAGTGAGATTGGATGTGCAGATGCAATCTTCCTATATAATTATTATAATCTAATTGATCAATCCCCTGCAAAGCCGTGCCTGGAGCCAGACGATTGCCTTTGATGATGTTTTGTTTGGCTTCTATTTTTTTAAGATGCTTGAGCCTTTCTATAGCATTTTGGCCCACTTGATATAATTGTTCATAATTTTCTTGTGGTTTTGGAGGTTTTTTAGCCTGTACTTTATTAGCCTTGGGCTGTTGTTTTTTTTTCAATGCTTGGATGTTTGGAGGTTTCAAAGGAGGGGTTGATTTTTTCACCTCTGATGCTTTTTGAACTGTTGTTTTTGCCGGAGGTAAGGGTGTGATTTTCTTTGGTATTTGTTTATCAGGCAAAGCAACTATGTCTACCTTAATAGCAGGAATATAATCGACTGAATGATGCCCTAAGAAAAATATATTAGTCACTAATAAAAAAATAAAAACAACATGCAACAAAATAGATTGTATCAAGTAATGTGTCATTTTTTTTGGACCTTTTATTATCTAACTTCGATGATCTTTGTCTACCCATACGTATTTTATTTGCACTAAAAGTAAACTAGCCTCTGGCTACTTTCTGGCGATGACCACGATGGCTTTCGCCATCGATAAAATGGTCATCGCCTAGAAAACCTGACCACTTTTAGTAGGAGGATCCTTTCCTCTTTTAACACCATGTTAAGGAAAACATCCTTCTAATGGTTTGCCCGACGGCTCTCGCCGTCGACAAAGGCTGATTGCCTCAAAAACCGTTTATTTTTAGTAGGGGAGGATCTCTTCGTTTCTTTACATGATGTTAGGAAAAAATTTCCTTTATTGCAACTCGCTTGCTCCTTAAAAACATTTTAGAGGCATATCTTATTTCCCTAACATGGTGTCAAGAAGCAAGGAGATCCTCCCTACTCAAAATGAGCATATTTTTGAGGCATTGCTCTTTTTAGACAGCGTGAGCTGTCAGAGCAATGCCCAAAAACACACCAGAGGTGTGGCTCATTTTGAGTGAAATGTTAAGGAAAAAGAACTTCATTCGTAAATCCGCTTGCTCCTTAAAAGCATTTTAGAAGCATATCTTGTTTCCCTAACATGGTGTCAGAAGCAAGGAGATCCTCCCTACTCAAAATGCATAGATTTTTGAGGCAATGACCATTTTGCCAACGGCGTAAGCCGTTGCGGTCATTGCCCAACAGTGGCCAGAGGCCAGTTCACTTTGAGTGAAACAACTCCCTCCCTACTAAAAGTAAACGGATTTTTGAGGCAATCAGCCTTTGATCGACGGCGTGAGCCGTCGGGCTGATTGCCCAAAAACAGCCAGAGGCTGGTTTACTTTTAGTGAAACAGTTGAGTTTTCTTGACATATCCCACAAAATAATCTAATATAATATATAAGGGAATTTTTATTCTGATATATAGTTCAGGGACAATTAGCACACGGGGGAAAAATGAGTTACTTAGTTTTGTGGGAGAAAATAGATAAATATTTTAAACAGCATGGCATGATCACTTTTATTGTTCTATGTATGTTTATTTTACTTTTTTATTTAACTTATCAAGTAACTAATCATCTCCCTACAGAAATCAGAGAGGTGAAGATAGAGCTTAAAGAAGACATTAAAGAGCTTAGGATAGAGCTTAAAGAAGACATTAAAGAAATTAAAGATGGGCAAGATATGATCATTAATCATTTACTTAATAATAATAAAAAAGGTCAATAAAAAAACAATCTCCTCACTGATTCCGCCGATAAAAATAATGCCGTTCGACTCATAACCTACTGATTTTAATCAACTTTATTTTTGCTGGCTATCAAACTCAGGAAGTTACGCAGAATCTAAAAAAAAACAAAAAAAAGAAATCTTGTTTCCCTAACATGATGTTAAAAAACGAGGAGATCCTCCTTACTAAAAGTAAACGGACTTTTGAGGCATTGCTCTTTTTAGACAGCGATAGCTGTCAGAGCAATGTCCAAAAGCAACCAGAGGTTGGTTTACTTTTAGTGAACCAGAGGCATGATTTATTTTGAGTGAAACAACTCCTCCTAGGCCTTTTGAAGGTCTGATACTTCTTGTTTGGAAAGTCCTGTAGCTTTGCAAATAGCTTGAATATCTACATGACCCGACTTAAGAAGATTTAAAGCAACTTCTTTTAACCCTTCTTGTCGACCCTTTTCCATACCTCTTTCCATACCTCTTTCCATACCCTTTTCCATACCCTTTTGAAGGTCTGATACTTCTTGTTTGGAAAGTCCTGTAGCTTTGCAAATAGCTTGAATATCTACATGACCCGACTTAAGAAGATTTAAAGCAACTTCTTTTAACCCTTCTTGTCGACCCTTTTCCATACCTCTTTCCATACCTCTTTCCATACCCTTTTCCATACCCTTTTCCATACCTTCTTGTATGGCTCTTGAATAAGTACTTGGCCATTATTTCCTCCTAGGCCTTTTGAAGGTCCGATACTTCTTGTTTGGAAAGTCCTGTAGCTTTGCAAATAGCTTGAATATCTACATGACCCGACTTAAGAAGATTTAAAGCAACTTCTTTTAACCCTTCTTGTCGACCCTTTTCCATACCTCTTTCCATACCTCTTTCCATACCCTTTTCCATACCTTCTTCTCTACCCTTTTCCATACCTTCTTGTATGGCTCTTGAATAAGTACTTGGCATCATTATTTCCTCCTAGGCCTTTTGAAGGTCCGATACTTCTTGTTTGGAAAGTCCTGTAGCTTTGCAAATAGCTTGAATATCTACATGACCCGACTTAAGAAGATTTAAAGCAACTTCTTTTAACCCTTCTTGTCGACCCTTTTCCATACCTCTTTCCATACCTCTTTCCATACCCTTTTCCATACCTTCTTCTCTACCCTTTTCCATACCTTCTTGTATGGCTCTTGAATAAGTACTTGGCATAATTATTTCCTCCTTATTTGTTATAATTTCTTGTTCTATCTTATATAATATCTCTTTAGGATAATCTGCGGTCTGAAACATATACTCACTCAAAAAACCTGCATACTCTCGATAACTAATCACATCTTCACTATCTCGACGACAAAGCTTTAGTATAGACCTTATTTTATCCTTAGTCATATTCTTAGCAAACTTCAGAGCATAACATAAAGCTACTATTGAACCTGCTTTATTCCAAATGTCATCCTCCGATATCTTATTTAAGTCTATCACAATCACACCAAAATTCAACCCCAAATCACCAAAAACCTTCCTCATTTCTGGTGTCCAATTAAATGCCCCTTGCAAATCAGAAGCTGTATGAGACGAAGCATCATTGTGTAACAAAAAAATCGTCATAACAGGGTAAGTACCTGACTTTAAAAGTGCCACGTTGTAATCTAAAACATTTAAAAAAAGTTGCTTCTGAGACTGCTTGAAGCTTTTATGCTCTATAATGACACCGACTAAGCCCTGCATCTTCATACCTTTAACACCTACTTTAGCTATGACATCAGACCGACACTCCTCAATCCGTCCACCTAATTTTTGATCTAAAAAGTCTGTCTTAATAAATTCCAATCGATTAAACTCAAAAGCATTAAACTGATCCTTAGCCAATGAGAACTTGATAAAATCTTTAAATCTTTTAGGGTGTTTAAGACCCATCCTTGCTATTTGATCATGCTGAATTCTAAAATCACTTTTTGACATCGGTCTTCCTCCTCATAAATTCATAAATTATTGATATTCTATTACTTATCGGCTTATAACACAATTTCAAGGAAAAAACAAGCTCAATAACACACCATGTTAAGAAAACACCCGGCATCTACACAAAAAAGCCTCTACAAAAGAAATTCCTATTTTTTGGCCCGCTGCGTATAGCAAGTTCTTTTAAGCTATGTTACAAAAAGATATTACAGGGAAAATTGTATATAATCTCATAAAAAAGAGGATATAAACATGTTAGAAAAAACATCAGAAAAGAAAAAACGAAGCCTTAAGAAGAACTCCAAGAATTCCAATAAAGAGGTCTCTAAAAAGCTTAAACCTTGGGAACGTAAAAACCCCTGGGACGATGCCAATGACCATAAAGAAATTTGGAAGCATGAAAATATTTTATCCCTCAAAGAGAAAGACTATCCTAAATTCACTTTGGCTAAAAATAAAGCTCGTTTCTACCGTATGATCAGCTGGTATAAGTCAAAGTGGGAATGGTTAGATATTGCTCCTTTGAGTGGCACTCGCACCCTTCTCAAGCAACAGAAAAAAGAATTAAGTGATATTCGAACTCATAAATTAGACTACGAATGGGATCTTGAAATGGGGACTTTGACTCCAAGCCAGCAATCTTATCGTAGAGACGAAATCAAAATGTGTGAAGTGCATGAGAAAATGGCTATCAGTTTGATTTCTCGTATTCAAGCTACAATAAGGTCGTCAGATCATACCTTCTAGTAAACAAGAACTTTTAATGTAATAAAAATGAGTTTTAAAGCCATGTATGGTAGTGGTCAACAAATAAAAATTTTTGCTGGTAATTCCAATCCCACATTGGCTAAGGATATTGCCCATCACATTAACACGTTGCTGGGTGACTGCAAAGTGAATCGCTTTATGGATGGAGAAGTACATGTAGATATCCATGACCATGTTCGAGGTCAAGATGTGTTTGTGATCCAAAGCACTTGTCCCCCCGTCAATGAAAATGCTATGGAGCTTTTTGTTTTGATGGATGCTCTCAAAAGAGCTTCAGCAGCACGTATAACTGCTGTCTTACCCTATTATGGCTATGCTAGACAAGACAGGAAGGTATCTCCAAGAGCTCCTATCTCTGCAAAACTTATGGCTGATTTGCTGTCAACAGCTGGAGCTAATCGTGTGATGGCTTTAGATCTTCATGCATCCCAAATTCAAGGATTTTTTAACATTCCCTTTGATCATCTCTTTGCTATCCCTACCTTAGCACAGGAATGGAAAAACCAAAGCAAAGTTCCTCGGGACTGTGTTGTTGTGAGTCCAGATGCAGGCGGTGTGGAAAGAGTACGTATTTTTGCTAAACAAATTGATGTTCCTATTGCTATTATAGATAAACGTCGCATACAACCAAATGAAGCAAGAGCTTATCATTTGATTGGTGACGTAAAAAACAAGACAGCTATTATTTTAGATGATATGATTGACACTGCGGGTACACTTGTAAAGTCTGTGGATTGTGTGTTAGATAATGGAGCAAATGAGGTTGTAGCCATTGCAACGCATGGGGTTTTATCAGGTCAAGCTATTGAAAATTTAAACAAAAGTCAGGCAAAGACCATTTGGGTAACCGACACAATCCCTCAAATACAAAATGCAAAATTATGTCCTAAGTTAAAAGTGATCCCTATTGCTTCGGTTTTAGCAAAGGCTATTGATCGGATTAACAAAAACAAATCTATTAGTTCTTTATTTATATAAAGGGGTATAACCGAAGGGGTATTATTATGAATACAATCAAACTAGAAGTTAAAACACGTGATGTAGGAAAGCGTGCTATCCATGCTCTAAGAAAGACCAAAATGGTACCAGCTATAGTTTATGGAGCTATCCCTAATCATCCTATTGCTCTTTCAGAAAAATTACTTTTAAAATATTCTCATAAAAAATTTGAAAACACTATTTTTTATTTGCAATGTGATCAAAACACACAAGTCCATGACACACCTGTTTTAATCAAAACTATAGAAAGAGACCCTGTGACTCAAAAGCCTTTACACTTAGACTTTTATGCTCCTGACATGAACAAAAAAGTCTCAGTTCATGTTGACCTAGAATTTGTCGGTAAATCTATTGGTGAGGCAGAAGGTGGAGTACTAGAAATTATGCAAAGAGAACTAGAGTTACTTTGTTTACCAGGTCAAATCCCTAAACATATTCAAGTACATGTCAACCATTTGAAAAAGGGAGATGTCTATCATATCTCACATTTGAAATTGCCAGAGGGTGTGACAGCAGTGACCTCCGTTGATTTGCCTTTATGTGCAGTGAAAGAAGCTAGAAAGGTGATTGTAGAGACTCCTACTGAGAAAAAGGACGCATCCACTGATGGAAAAGATACAAGCAAAAAAGAAGATCAACAAAAGCAAAAAGAAACATCTTCACCAAAACAAAAAGAAACACCCTCTAAAAGCAAAGCTAAAAAGTAATTTTTTAGGGAAATAGACTTTTTTGCCTTATAGCCCTTATAATAGCATGGTATAATTTCTCTTTTCTATTTGAATCACTTGCCTTTAAGCTCAAAGAATTTAAAATAATACTTTAAAATCTTATTAAAAAATAAAAATGCTTTCTATTTTAAGTGGAGTCCATTTGAATTTATAAATCTCTACACCAATTATTTTATTCTGATGATATGAAGTTGCCCTTCATTAGACATTAAATAAACCTTTTGGTCTGCAACATTGACAGGAGCTAAAGTCCCTTTAACTTTATCATACTGCACCTGCACTTGACCTGAACTTTTATCTAAACCTAGTAAAGGTCCATGGCTTTGCCCTACGTAAACAGTATTTTGAAAGACCATAGGCTTTGTGCCAATAGAGTTCTTTAAAGAATACGTCCATTGCACTTTCCCTGTGGATTTATTGGCAGACACCACTTCTCCTTGAGATGTAGAAAAAAATATATTATTTTGATATGCTGTAGGATGTGAAGGGCCTCCCTTTTGAGCAATTTTCCAAAATTCTTTCCCTGTTTGAGGATCCAATGCATACATATCTTGTTCATAGCTGGAAGCATACAACATACCTTCATTTAAACCTATGTATAAATTTTTAAAACGACTATATAGGGCAAATGATTTTTCCCAAACCACTTGTCCTTGAACTTGTGAAACAGACACAACCGACCCGTCACTAAAAGCCAGTAAAACGCGATCCCTATAAATAATCGGTTGGCTTCCACCATAAATATTTAAAGAAGGGAAAGTCCCCTTACGTGCATAAACCCACTTTTGTTCCCCTGTCCTTGCTATAAAAGCATAAGCAGTGTTGTTTGCTGTCACCACATATAAAATGCCATTGTGAAAAGTGGGAGCTTGTAAAACTTCTACTCTTAAATGATAAGACCATACCTCACGGCCATTAATTGCTTCTAAACAATAAAGTTGACCATCTCCTCCACCAAAGTAAAGGTAACCATTGTGAAAGACAGCACCTTGCACCCCTCCCTCAATATCCTTACGCCAAAGCTGTCTTTGCGTTTTTTTATCATAAGCGACTAAACCATCTCTAGCATTACCTTGAAAAACAAACTTTTCAGTCACAAGAGGTTGCATCAGATGAGATGTTCTGGAGTCTTTGTAAATTTCATCTTTGTATGTATTTTTGATTCCTTGTGGAATAAGCTGAGGAAGTTGGACTTTGGCTGTTTGCTGTGTGTGTGAACAGGCCATCAATAAAATAAATAACCAAGCATAATGAATCTTCCATTGATTCAACACGCTGAGGATATAAAAAAAATATTTATTTAAAAAAAATCCCATATTATTATTGACCCTTTTTCATAAGGTGCAAAACCCTTTTAGCTGTTTGACCAGAAGGCAGTTGAGCATAATCCATACTTAATTTTTCATAATTAGCCCGAGCTTTTGCTATTTCTTGCACTCCTTCAAAGCAAAGACCTTGTTTGAGCAAAGCATCCGCATGTAAAAAAGACAAACTGTCTACATTAATAATTGTTGACCAAATTTCAATAGCCTCCTGACATTGATGATTTTCTACATAGAGATCAGCTAAAGACATCAGAGCTATACTGTCAATCAGTTCACCTACTTTTAAATGCGTTTTGACTTGCTTTAAGGAGTCAAGGGCAGCTTGAAGATTCTCTTGATTTTTATGCAGATCAACTAAATAGAGAGCTGCTAAAATAGCCCCTTTTGTACCTGCATAATCGTTAATCACATTTTGATAACCTAAACTGATTTCTTCATAGTCTTTTTTTGAAAGAATAATTTTTTGTGAAGACTTTTTTTGCAAAAGCTGATCTACTTGAGAAGGAGAGTCGGACTTTTTAGCATCTCCTTCTGTTTTCAAAAGAGCTTTTTTCTGTAAGGCGTCCCATCGAGCAAAAGATAGATAGAGCTGATTTTGTGCTTTTTTCTCACTCTCACCTTGATAGTATTGACTTACAGCAAGAAAGCTTATTGTCAATATCAGCAACAGACAAATAATAATAAAAATGGGCTTTTGCTCATATAAAAACTGTATAATTAATCGAGAGGTCTTTTGAAAAGAATCATGTCTTTTAGAAAAAGGAACCCCTAAACTATTAGAAGTAGACTGAGAAGATGGATTCTGATCAGAGGTAGGCCCTTTATGAGGGTTTTTTGATGATTTTTTCATAAGTACCTTACTTTATTTAAAGTCTTTGTGATAAATATATATAATAAAGATAAAAATTTAATTGTCAAGGGTTAAAGATGATAAAAAATAAGCTTTATGTTGTAGGGATTATGAGTGGGACAAGCCTCGATGGGGTTGACTTTGTCCTCTGTCATATTCAGAGATCGTCTAAAAACAAAGCCTTGAAGGTTCAATTTTTAGATAGAGCAAGCTCTAATTTTCCTGCATCTCTTTATCAAAAACTTCAAAAAGCTACAAAGCATTTAATGCCCTTAGATCAATTATCAGAGTTAGATTTTGCATTAGGGCAGTTTTATGCTCATCAGCTATCACAGCATCAAAAGCAAAAAAAATGGCACATAGACCTGATAGGATTACATGGGCAAACAGTTTATCATCACGGAAAACATGCTACTTTACAGATCGGTAAGCCTCATTTTTTAGCTACTCAGTTGGGTGTACCTGTTGCTTCTGATTTTCGTTCTATGGATATTGCTCTTGGAGGGCAAGGGGCCCCTTTAACTCCATTTTTTCATAAGGAGGTCCTGGCAAGAGAGGCTTTTAAGCGGATGTCCCGTCTGTTCAAAAACCATCCTATTGCCATTCAAAATATCGGAGGAATTGCCAATGTGACCTTTATTTTAAATGACAGAACGATAGCTTATGATACAGGTCCAGGCAATGTTCTGATAGATGCTTTTATGCATAAAACAACTCAAGGGAAAACTCACTATGATCAGGATGGTCAGTTAGCCTATCAAGGTATTGCTAATATTTCTGCTCTCAAAAAATGGATGCAAAGTCAGTGGGCTTTACAAAAGTCTCCTAAAAGCTTTGATAGTAAGCTTTTTAAAAATATTTTAACTTCATACTTTAAAGATATTCAAAAAGATTCTCTACCTGATAAGGTAGCTACCTTAACTGAATTAACAGCTAGGACAATAGCCTATTCTTATAAAAGGGAGCTACCTTGTATGCCCAAAGTTATTGTGTTGTGTGGGGGAGGAGCTTTAAATAAATACTTGATACATCGTATTAAATATAATTTTTCGAGTATATTTGAAGATAATGCATTTCAGGGTGCCTTGCCTGAAGTGATCACATCAGAGCAGTTAGGTTGGCCTATTGAGGCTGTGGAAGGCGGAGCTTTTGCACTTTTAGCAGCTTTTTGTTATTGGAACAAACCTGTGATAGATGCACAAGTAGAACACTTTCATTTCAAAAAGAAACAACCTCAAGCTATTTTAGGTAGCCTTACACCCTCGCCTCTTTAAATTCGGTTGAGGTTGTAAGCATTTAATTTTATTGTGGGTTTTTAGACTTTTTGCGATAAATTATTTTAAGTCCTTAAGTGAAAATGACCACTAAAGAGTTTGGTCAAAGATAAAATGAAGCTTTTTTCTACGACTCTCTTTAGCCTTTTCAACAAAATAGATTAAGTCGTCTATGATCTGATAATCTCTATTATTTAAAAAATGAAATTTCACTCTTGCTCCACGTGAGTCAGTTGAAAGCACAGAAGCTTGAAGTATGCGTTTACGCTCTCCTAATACCAAAACAATAGAAATTTTATCTTGTGATTTCAAGGCTTTTTTAGAATCCCTACTTATTGGATTTTTAGAAGGTATTGATGGGGTTGATAGGTAGGCTTCAGAATTATTAATATGTCTTAATTGCCCACAAGTAAAATCCCTTGCATAGACTTTTTTGTATTCTACATTTAAATAGGCAGGAAATAAATCTTGTTGTTTTTCTATCATAATGTTTCCCTTTTTATTTTATTCGGCAGCCTACAATAAAAAATTAAAAAGAAAGTAAAATATTTATAAAAACCCTCCGTATGCCTAGGATAAATATTGATTTCACAGAGTATTTGATTTAAGTTATAGCTTACTTTAAATGAAATAAAAGGCACAAATAACCAAAATGAGAAACGATCAAAGAAATTACTTACAACTAAGGCCTATTCAGATCCGTCCTCAACCTATCCGTTATGGGGAAGGAGGAGTTGAGATCGCTTATGGTCACACAAAGGTACTGTGCATAGCTTCTATAGAAGACTCTTTACCTAAGTGGTTTTTAGAATCTCATCAAGGTGGTTGGGTCACAGCAGAGTATGGCATGCTCCCTCGCTCGACACATACTCGGATGAAAAGAGAGAGTATTTTGCCTGCTGGCCGAACTCAGGAAATATCTCGGTTAATTGCTCGTAGCCTCAGAGCTGTCACAGACCTCAAAGCTCTTGGAGAACGTAAAGTCATTGTGGACTGTGACGTTCTTCAAGCAGATGGTGGAACACGAGCTGCCTCTATTACAGGAGGCTTTGTAGCTCTTGCTTTAGCACTGCAATCTCTGGTAAAAGATCAAATCTTACCTACCATCCCTCTAAAAAACTATTTAGCAGCTGTAAGTGTAGGACTTTCAGACAATCAGGTGCTTGTAGATTTGAATTATGAAGAAGACAGTAGCATTGAAACTGACATGAATATTGTGATGACAAATGATCAGAAATTTGTAGAAATTCAAGGTACAGCCGAAGGACAACCTTTTGCACATTCACACCTGACAGCTATGATAGAGGTAGCCAGTAAAGTGATGCCTTCTATTTTCCAAGCCCAAGAAGCACTTATAAGTGATTTTTTCCCTCTCAAAAAGATGAGCTGAGCCATAGTTTATAATGTGTATCCTAAATCAGAAAAATCAATAATACATTCCTTTACATCCTTGACTTTTGTTGAATATGCGTATATACCATTTCAATATTTAAAAGGGTTGACTATGAAAATTCAAAGGCATTTTACGTTTTGTTTTATCTTTTTATTATTAGCCTCTTATGTGGAAGGAAGTATCCTAAAAGATGATCAGGACTCTTGTACCCAGTCTCTTATGGCCCATGTAGGTTTATCCATGTCGCCTGCACTTAATGACAAAATGGCTCAATATGTTCGAGGTGTTCTATTCGAACACTCTAATGGTCAAGGGTTTTATCCTTTATTTAAGCTCAATCAAAATTCCCCTGGACTTCATTTTAAAAGCACTCACTTTAGTAATGTCTATGAACTAGATCAACTACCAGCCTTATTTTTAACTACGACTATTTTAAAGTCCCTGTCCCATACAATACACATAGAAGTTCTCAAAAAAGTATGGAAGCACACGACTATTTATGATATCAATGGTCATTCACTCAAAGAAGAATCAAAGCCTTTAATAAGTAATATGTTTAGAGAGTACAAGCAGGGCATAAAGGATCATACTTTTCATAATCCTTATTTGCTTTCATTAGAGTTACGTCATTTATTTGCATTATTAAAAGACCCTCATTATAGTAGTTATCTCACACTCAATAGCTATGGTAGAAACATTACAGGGTTGATCTCTTATAAACCTGGAAATGCTGTATTTAATAAAAAAAACATTGAAATAGAAGACTTTTATATCTTTTTTGAAACATCTCATCGTTTGTATGTTTTCTTGACGGAACCCAAACGCAATTTATCTATGGTTGTTTTAGCTTTTCAAAAAACCTCAGATAGATCTTTAACTGATTATGTTTATTACAATCACTTTGAAGCACTTCAAATGTATCTAAAAACTGCATCTAGATTATATAACAAAATAGATGAGAAAAATATCATGGACGTAGTAGACAATCGTTTTGCCTTTTCTTTTAATGATGATTGGACTAGTCAAATGATGTATCGATTGCAAGAAGCTCTCATAACACTTGATATGAAGCCCAATGAAGTGATTGCAGATGTTTTAAGATTATGGAATAATTCTATTTTTGAAGATCAAATGTATGATATAAAAATACAAACTCTCCTTAAAATAGCTCATTTTTTAGGGGTAGATATATTCACTCTTATTAGCAATGTAGATTTAAAGCCTTTTATTAAAGTTAATGAAACACCTTTATCTTCTCAAGAGCTTTACCAATTAGAGAAACTAATCAGTCAAAAGCTCAAAACAACTATTGTTGGTAACTCTCGCTTAAATATGGTACAAATGTCTGATCATCTCAACATCTCTCTTCGCTTATTAGAAAATATTATCTACCGCTACCATCTTCCACTTTATTCTATATTGAGAAACATGTTGAAAGCACTTAATATTAATGTTGAAGTTTTTTTTCAGAATATTCATTTAAGTAAAGTGCAAGAAGAAAATGAAAAGCCACAACAAAAATTAAGTAAAACAACAGAAGAGCAAACACAAAAGTCAAACAATGCAAAGCAAGCTATTGATGTGACAGGTGTTCAAAAACAATCAAATGACATAAAGCACATTCAGTTCATCAGCAACCGTATCAAAAAAGCAACATCTGTATCTCTTATAAAGATTCCTTACTTAGAGAGAAACAAATTATTAGCAGTGAGTTTATTTCTATTAGACAAACAAAATCCTTCAATGAAAACTTTATTAAAAGCAAAATATTTAGCAGGCATCACTCTGTCTGAGTTGATTGGACAGGATCCTCTCGAAAATATAGTAGACCCTAAAAAAGCCAGAAGGGATCCTCTCTCTAATGACTACATAGAAAAGGCTTATAAGCTTTTTGCTTATTATCTTGGCAAACAGATTATGCAATTGAATCTTTCTTTAAAAGAAGTAGCTAAGATGACAAATGTTCAATATGATACACTCAGATCATTCTTTCAAAGAGGTAAAAAATCAAGATATTTATTTTTTGTTCAAATGGCTGAAGGATTGAATTTTTCTTTAATTGATCTTTTTAAAAACCTAGAGAAAGATATTTTACAAATAGATCTCATGGATTTAAAACTTGATATTCCAATTGATCATAACCAAGCCATTGCAAAACAAGAGGCCTTGCGATTAGGTGATCGTATTCATCAAGTTATTCAATTAGGATATATATCTAAATCGGAGGCTAAAATGATGGGATTAAGAAAAGACACATTGAAAAATGGAACATTTAAAATACTAGCGGTTATAAGTCTTATTCGTTCTTTATGTATTTCTTTTAAGCAACTTTCTGAGGATCAAGATATTTCATCGGCCATCAATCTAAAATGCAACAAAAATAAAAATAAATTGAAACCTTCTGCTAGTCAGAAATTTTTACATCGTTTAAGACAGCATCTTAAGCAAAAAATGAGAGAAGCACATAACTCACAATCTGATCTTGATATTGAAAAATCAGTCGATCAACAATATAGTAGCATTCATGCCACCTATTATAAATTAGCACTTACAGCTATTTATCTTGATACAACGACAACTGCACTTTTAGACGAAATGGATTAAGTTTAAATATTAAGATATTAAGAGAGAATAACTAATAGGAGGATGCTTATTTTTCCGTAGCGGTTATTTTCAGAAAGCTTAGGCATGTAACATACTAAAAACTCTTGTTTTTTAAGATCATGTATGGAGGGACTATAAGATAGTCCATCGCTATTGCTTTTCTATTTATTTTATTATAGAATCTATTTGTAAGGATGTGAGTTGATTTCGAAAGTTGATGTGTTAATGATATAATTTTATAAAATTCATAATAAATTTCATAAAAATAACAAAATGATGGGGATCAACATGATACAAATTTCTGAGCTGGCAGCAAAACAAATTGCCCAGTTGAAAAATCAAGACAGTCACTTAGATGCTTTTTTAAGAGTTTCTGTGATGGGGGGAGGATGCTCTGGAATGTCTTATAAAATGAAATTTGACACTCAAACCAATGAGAAAGATCATATTTTTGAAGATAAAGGTGTTAAGTTGGTTATCGACTCTAAAAGTTATCTGTATCTTGTAGGTACAACTCTTGATTTTGACGGAGGTCTTAATGGACAAGGGTTTAGTTTTCAAAATCCCAATGCTTCTAAAACTTGTGGTTGCGGATCTTCTTTTTCCGTAAAATAAAATTTATAAAAGAGGGATCATTATGAGCAGTACAGAAGATAATCCTATCGGCATTTTAGGTGTTGAATTTTTAGAGTATGCCACTCCAGAAATCAAAAAACCTTCCTCTGCATTAGATCATTTGTTTCATTCTTTTGCTTTTGAAAAAATAGCGTCACATAAGGAAAAAAACATTCACCTTTATCATCAAGGCCATATCCATTTTATTGTGAACCATGATGCAAAAGGCTTTGCTGCAAAATTTAAAGGAAGGCACGGTCCTTCTCTCTGCTCTATGGCTTTGAGAACAACCAATGCACAAGAAGCACTTAAAAAAGCCATTGCCAGAGGTGGCAAACCTGTTAATGAAACACTAGACTATAATTGGCCTGCCATCTACGGCATTGGTGATTCTGTTATTTATTTTGTAGACTTTCAAGATAGAGACTCTCATTTATATGAAATTTACGAACCCTTATTTGACATGCACAAAACATCTTTTATAGAAGGCTTTGGACTTCAAAGGATAGATCATCTTACAAACAATGTTCCTCAAGGTGCAATGTTGAAGTGGCAAAGTTTTTATGAAACTGTTTTTAACTTTAAAGAAACCCGTTATTTTGACATTCGAGGTGAAAAGACAGGGTTGCTCTCTAAAGTAATGACCTCACCTGGAGGTTCTGTCGTGATCCCTATCAATGAACCCACTGATTCTAAAAGTCAAATCCAAGAGTACTTAGATGAATACAAAGGTTCGGGTGTGCAGCATATTGCCCTTGCTACTTCAGATATTATTCATGCGGTGGCTTCCTTACGTAAGGCAGGAGTAGAATTTTTAGATGTACCAGACACCTATTATGAAGCTTTGCCTCAAAGGCTTCCAAATTTAACAGAAGATATTCATACGCTCAAAGATTTGAAAATACTAGCTGATGGAGATGACCAAGGTTATCTATTACAAATTTTTACAAAAAACATTATAGGACCTATCTTTTTTGAAATCATTCAAAGGAAAAACCATGATGGTTTTGGAGAAGGTAACTTTCAAGCTTTGTTTGATGCAATAGAAAGAGATCAAAAAAGACGTGGCTATCTGTAATCATAATGGTTTATTCACAATCATTGCTTTTGTCTTGACTTGTTTTTGTCTGACTCAACATATAGTAGCATTGGAATCTTCTGATCATCTCTTAGCACAAAATAAAACCAGTCAAAATAAAAAGAACAAAATCGTTATAGATGATATTTCTTATGGTGAAATGGTCAGGGAGCAGAGAACAAATAACCCCAAACCTCTTATACTGCCTTATCGTCAAAGGAGAAAAACATGGGGTGCAACTTTGTCACTTGGTTATTCTCTGTGGAATCCTGATAATTATGTGTCTTTTTTTAGAGTTACTCCACAGCCAGGGCAACCACAGCCTCAACAGCCACAAGGTCAATCGTTTGAAAGTTTATATGGATCGCCCTCCATTGGATATATTTCATTTTTAGCTTCTGTTAAATTAAATAATCCAATGGGTGCATTTTCTTTAGGCTTAGGGGCTGGTTATTATGGCAACAGAAGTGAAGATGAAAATTTACGTTTGCACGTCATCCCTCTTGTGTTAGAGGCGACGTTGACAATAGACACTGTAATGAAAGAGCCTTACGTTGCTCCATTTGGTGGTGTAGGCTTAGCATACGTAACCTTTATAGAAAGCCAAACATTAGCGTCGCAGGGTAATCCTAACCCTGGTAACCCCGGTAATCCTGACAACCCTAATCTTCCAGAAGATGATGGAACATTGCGAGAGAGGGCAGGTCAATTCGCTTTGTATTTTAATGCAGGTCTTCTTATTCAATTAAATTGGCTAGAGCCAAGTGCAGCAAGGTCATTATATTTAAGTGGTGTTGAAAATACTTACATTAAAGCAGGTGTTATGAAGTTTTTCAGAAATATTAATTTTAGAGGGGATGCACCCACAAACCCTAATAATGATCCAAGTATTAATAATGAGAATAAAGACCTCATAAGTGATCTTACTTTTTATCTTGGCCTTCAGCTTGAGTTTTAAAGTTTAAGTTTTTAATTTAGTTTTTTTAATCTAAGTTTTTAATCTAAGTTTTCGATTCTTCTTTTAATCTTTTTATCTTATTTTTTAATCTCATTTTTTAATCTCATTTTTTAATCTTATTTTTTAATCCTATTCTTTAAAAAAGATTTTTAAAAGGACCTGGCAAATAAATCTTATATTTTGCTTAACAATATGTGACACTATATTTCATGCATATTGATATTCAAAAAAGCTTTCCTTTGTTTCATATAGTATTGGTAGAGCCTGAAATCCCTGGTAATACGGGGAATATTGGTAGAACTTGCGTAGGGATGAACTGCCTACTTCATATTGTAGGTCAACCTTCATTTGAGATCAGTGATAAGATGGCACGGAGGGCAGGGTTAGATTATTGGCCTTATTTAAAGATTTTAAGGCATGAGTCTTTTGCAGATTTTGAAGATTACATTGGTGGCACATCTCGCATGTTTTTATTATCTACAAAAGCTCATGTTTCTATTTTTGATACTTCTTTGCAACATGGAGATTATTTTGTATTTGGTAAAGAGACCAAAGGTTTAAGTCAAGATATTTTGGATAAATATCCCAAGCAAATGATAGGATTGCCCATGTTTGGACCTATCCGCAGTCATAATTTAGCTAATGCTGTCACAGCAGTTGTTTATGAAGCCACTCGACAAATCACACTAGTTTAAATTTGATCTATTTGCTGGTTCATCCTTTATTTATTCTTTCAGTTTTTAGGAGACTTAAAGCTTTAGTTTTTGGTAGCTCTCACACCAACTAAAGAATTTGAATTTATTCATCTTATGGTTTTTACATTCTTTTTCTAAATCCTGAGTTTGACAGTCGATTTGCAGATATGGGCATCTTTTTTTTAAGAATGCTTTATTTATAGATATTAAAGGTTTGCAAGCCTTAATTTTTTGAATTTCGTCAGAATTTGTAGTGAAACAAAATTCGAATGCAGTGTGCTAGAAAGTTATTTTTCTTGATTTTTTGTATTTTTATTCTAGTATATTCTTATGTTTATAAAGAAAACAAAAAAAACACTTTCATAAAACATTACACTTTTTGTCATAATTGACAAAAAGTGTAAAAAATGCTACTATAGAGTAAAAGTAAGGCAAATTAAAAAGAGAAAAACAAAAACGGGGTGCATTATGGAATTTTTAGAAATTATCGGCATTATTGCCGGAATTTTTGTGGGTATTTTTTTACTAGGTTATTATTATCCAAACAAAGAAAGGTTTCAAAATTTGAGCGAAAGAATAAAGGCGGTAGAGTTACACGTAACAAATCATATCCCTTCACAAATTAAGGAAGTTAAAGAAGAAATTAAGGAAGTTAAAGCAGAAGTTAAGGATGTTAAAGAAGAAATTAAGGAAGTTAAAACAGAAGTTAAGGATATTAAAACAGAAGTTAAAACAGAAGTTAAGGATATTAAAACAGAAGTTAAAGCGGAAGTTAAGGATGTTAAGGAACAAATAAAAAACAGCCAAGAAAATATAATAGAAAGGATCCTGAATAATAACAAAAGGAGTACTTAAGTAATTCCTGAGTTTGACAGTTGAAAAAATAAAGTTGAGTAAAATCAGTAGGTTATGAGTCGAAAGAGATTTTGTGCCACTAGGTTTTTGTTTTTGTGGCAGAATTTTGGAAAATCTATTAAATTTTAAGATTGAGATTGTGATGATTCTACTTTTAATTGTTTTGCTGGTATTTTAACTCCTATTGCTTTAAATACATCTGTTGCATAACCTGTGATATCTGTTCTCATCCACAGGGTCTTATCTTTTAATGTAACTGGCACTGCTCTGACTTCTTTTAACTTTAACATTGCTTCTGAAACACTCAATTGCCTTGGTTGTTTATTCTGACCTGTCATTAATTCTTCTCTACATTTAATACCTTTTTCATAAAGCTTCTTGCTTAAATAAGCTTCACAAAGATATGATATAAAACATAATACCAAATGACCTAATATCCTCTTGTCTGTCCAATGAAACATCGGACGAGTTTTGAGAAAACCTTTTATATCTCTAAATGCTTTCTCTACTTTCCAAAGATGTTTATAATTTAATATAAGCTCCTTTGTTCCAAAGTCTTTAGTTTCTTGAATTTGATGTATGCATAAGAAAAGGCTTTGAAATAAGTTTCTTGTCTCTAGTATAAAGTCATTAAGCCTTACATGGTCTTTTTTGTGCAAATAATAGTTAAACCCATAAGGTTCTTTTAGTAGCATCTTTAAATTATGATAGTCTTTTACATCCTTTTTTTCACACACATCTAAAAATTGAGATATTGTCATTTGATTTATATCATTTGAAGGCCCACTTGTTTTTTTGCAGACATCCAACAGTTGAGGGTCTATACTAGTCAAACGAGGGTCTATACTAGTCAAAAACTTTACCAAGTTGGCCACTTCGTCTTTGTGTGGTCTATAATCAAGTATTTCACCTTTAAAAAGACTTTCTTTTAATTCTTCTCCTACATCTTTCAATATTGATAAAATCTCTTTTTCATCTATAGTCTCTTTTGGTTTTTTTTTATCAACTTGTCTCAAATGGCCATAGAAATTGCGAATAGCCCTCATCTTTTCCATCTTTTCAAGAGTTTTGTCATTTATAAAAAAGTCTTCTTTTTTTATTTTTTTTAGAAGCTCATATAGGTCTATAAACAATTTCTCACGAGCATATTTCTCAACTAAAAGATATGTACACTCATTATCTGCCTTATCAAAGTTTATTTTTTTATCAATAATTCTGCTTTTCTCTTTTAAGTAATCAAGAAAAAATTTTATAAGCTTGTTTAATTCAAAAAAACAATCCCGGGCCTTTTCAGCATTTATCATTTTATAATTGTTTTTATTGTCTTTTGAATTTGTCATATTCCACGTCCTTTCTTTGTTAATTAATTGATTAATTTAAATACCTAAAGAAACTATCGGTATGACTTTGGTCTGACTTAATGATTTATTGAGCATGTCCTATAATTCGGTGAATTTTTCTTAGAGAAGATGTTAAGATAGAAGGCTCCTGGTTGGCATATTTCAGCCAACCAAATTTTATTAACAATTAACTTTTAAAAATAAAAAGAAAGGAGCCATTATGAAGTGTACCAAAAATAGTCATTCATTTCAAGTTTCAGCCAATACTTTGTCAGAAATTCGTCAGATTGTAGAGGATGAGATCAAGTCATCTATTCTTTGTTCGGTCTATGGTTTTTTTGAAGCAGAGCTATTAGAGCTTTGCGGTGAGCGTTATGGTCGTCATAGAGATACACCATATCATAGAGCTGGTAGTGATAAAGGTAGCATACTTGCAGGTGGTCAAAAGTTGCAGGTTAGGAAGCCTCGTGTTAAGCAGTCAGGTCGTGAAGTGAGGCTTAAGATCTATTCAGCCCTTCAACACTATGACATACTCAGTGATCGTGTTTTAAAACATGCCATGAGTGGAGTTTCATCACGGAATTACAATCATCTTTTAGATGATATTTCAGGAGGGCTTAAACTTTCTAGGAGTAGTGTGAGTAGAGTTTTTAATAAGTCATCTAAACAAGCCCTTGAGTCGATTAACAATCGTGATTTAAGTAAGTACAGGTTTCCAGCGATAATGATAGATGGAGTGGGTATTGGTTCTACGCTGGTTATAGTGGCCTTAGGAATCACAGATCAAGGTAAGAAGGTTATATTAGGTCTTAAAGAAGGCAATACAGAGAGTTGGGAAGTTTGCCGTGATCTTCTGGAGGGACTTATAGGTCGTGGTCTTGATAAAGAGAAGGGTTATCTTTTTGTGATTGATGGTAGCAAAGCATTAAGGAAGGGAATAGATAGAGTATTTTCAGGTCGTTCAGTAGTTCAGCGTTGTATTCAGCATAAAGAGAGAAATATTCTGAGTTGCTTACCTCCAAGTCGTCACATAGAGTTTAAGAGTCGTTGGAAGAAGTTACATGGTATGCCAGATGAGTTGTCATCGAAGTTAGAGCATGAGTCTTTATTAAGCTGGTTAAAGCGGGTCAATCATTCAGCATTCACATCTTTAAAAGAGGCAGAGATGGAGACACTGACAACGATCAAGCTTGGAGTTTCATTACTTTTAAGGAGGTCATTATCATCGACAAATCCTATTGAGTCTGTTTTTTCAGTTGTGAGGGAAAAAGTTCGGAGGGTAAAGAATTGGAGTTCTTCTTCAGATCAAGTTTTAAGATGGTCTGCTGTGAGTCTATTGGAAGCAGAAAAACATTTCAAAAGCATTAAAGGATTTAAAGATTTAGAACAATTAGAACAAAGTTTAAAAAAAATTATTATTGACAAAAAGAAAAAACAATTAAAAACTAATTTATGAGCCGTCTATTTTCACCGATATCAGGGACAAGCTCGATTTATTTGATAAAAAAAGATTCTCACTTTGAGACAAATATAGAATTGGTATTATTCTGTAGCCCCGGCTTCTTTTAATAGCCTTATAATATCTTCTCTACCTCTAGCATGATTTAAAGCGGTAAGTCCGGTGTAGTCTTGAACATTGACATCAGCACCAGCCGCTAGCAATAATTTTACAATTTCAATATGACCTTTCCAACTTGCATCCATTAAAGCCGTCTCTCTATGTATTGTCATTCCATTAACGTCAGCTCCGGCCGCTAGCAATAACCTTACAATCTCTATAGATTGATACCGAAAAATAGCCATCATTAAGGTCGTATGGTTTTCAAAAGAGGGACCATCAGAAAAAATATGGTTTACATTAGCTCCGGCCGCTAGCAATAGCTTTACAATCTCAAGGTATATTGGTTGGTCAGTATTATTAAAATATTCCATAGCATAATTTAAAGCCGTCCAGCCACTATTGTCTTGAATATCAGTATTAGCATCGGCCTCTAGCAACAGTTTTACAATCTCTATATGATTATTCTCACTAGCCAACTCACAATAGTTTAAATTTGTTAAAGGTTATAAAAAAACTAAGCTACTTTGCGAAGTTTGTTTGGTTTTTTGTGTTTTTTTGCCTTCTTTTGTTTTGCTTTGGTTTTTGGAGTGATATCTTTTTCAACCTTGTTTTGTTCCAGTGTTTCTCTACTTGAGAGGAAAGAGCTTATAGTATGAGGAGTTTCTTTCACTGTATTTTTTATGCGTTTCATTACTTTTTTGTTCTCATGTAGGGGTGTCACCTTGTTAAGATCTCCTTTTGTTCTTGCACCTTCTTTTACACCTTCATCGTAGATAATGTGTGCTATTTTGCAGGCACATACTGTCCCGAGGCTAATGGTAATAGTGGTAATGGCATAATAAACCTCCTTATGGTTTTTATGGTTTTGGTTAATATGGTTTTAGTTAATAAAATTAAATTAATTAAAAAAAAACATAGGGACCGTTAAGCCCCTATGCATAATTAATTGTACACTGTTTAAAAAGTTATGTAATTAAAGCCCTGATTCTGTATTTACAAGTTGCTTATCTTCGTTTATTGTCCATTGATCTAAGTTAGATGTACCAGTAGAACCATCAATAACACCAGTTGCTCCAATTTGAAATTGAACGTTCCTAATACCTGTGTTTTGAACTCCTCCTCCCCTAGCTGTTGTACAAGCTTGAGCATTATTACTACTTGTATTACAACCAGAAGTGACTCCACTCGCTGCACATTTGACAGTATTAGTGGAGTTATATGTTGCACTACAAGAACAGCCATCATTGGCTTGAGCTACACTTAAACAAGTTCCTTGTATTGCCATACTAGTTTTTAAAGTACCCACAGCAGGTGAAGTATAAGCCATATCATGGCCTAAAAACGTGTGTGAGTTGATGTTATTATCATCTGACGGCAAAGGGCCTCTATAACCAGTTGCTCTTTGATTTTCATCATTAATCGTAACTGTTAGTTCGTCTCTATCGTTATCATGCCATCCAACAACATAATAGCTCGCTTCCCCTTTTTGAGCATATCCTAATAATTCTAAATTAGTAGTTCCATAACCCCATTCGTTTATAAATGTGGTTTGAGAAGTAAACAAAGAACCAAGTTTTGCTCTTGCCTCTGTTTGCACTGCTCTTCTTTGAAACTGTTGATAGTTTGGAACTGCTATTGCGGCCAGAATTCCAATAATAGCTACGACGACCATTAATTCAATCAATGAAAAGCCTTTTTGGTTTGCTAAGCCAAAAAGCCCTTTCCCTTTTATTAAATATTTATTAAAAGTATTCATGATTACGTTCTCCTTTAATTTTAAAGTTGTTCGTTCCACTCAAAGTGAACAGGCTTTTGAGACAATGACCACTTTGTCAAAGGCGAAAAAAGTGAAATAAATATCTTGTTTCCTTAACTTCCTGTAAAGAAACAGGAGGATTCTTCCTACTAAAAATAAACGGATTTTTGAGGCAATCAGCCTTTGATCGACGGCGGTAGCCGTCGGGCTGATTGCCCAAAAACAGCCAGAGGCTGGTTTATTTTTAGTGAGACAAAATGCGGTCATTGTCCAAAAGTGGCCAGAGGCCAGTTCACTTTGAGTGAAACAATGTTTACAATTGTTAGATTTGCTAAGGCAATTTCATTGCCATCTAACACAATTCTTATCGTTTATTATGACATAAAACTTCATATCTTTTTTAAAAAAATCAAAAAAAAGTAACTTTTTGTATCAAAAAGAATCACTTTTTAAAATTTTTGTATCATCTTGAAACACTTAACAAGCTTAAAGATATAAGATCAGAGAAATAAATTGGGAAACAAGTTTATTTTTTAATGCTAGGTTCAAAAATTATTGAACTCAAAACTGAAATAAAGTCTTTAGAAAAAATCAAAATGAACCGATTCAATTTATAATTTAGATAGAAAAAAGAAAGGATCGAACATGGATAAGATAATGGAGCTTAATAAAAATTTATGGGAAAATGCAAATGAATTACTTGTATCTTTAGATATTAATCTTGTGATGACAGTATTTGTGATCTTGATATTTGGTTATTTTCTATACCATCTTGTTGAAATGTATAGAAGTACAAATACAATTGAGAAAGACCTAAAAGATGTTAATAATTTAATGGAACAATGTATAGGAAAGGATCGCAATCAATTTTATAGTAGAATGGTTACAGAATTTGATAAGATCAATAGTAAGTTAGAATCCAATGCATCCTTAAAACATAAATGGCATGAATTTAAAGAGCATATTATCTTTCTTTCTGATGAAGAATCGTCTCAATCTGATACAAATACACTTAAAATAAAAAATTCTATTCAACCTGATTTTTTCTTCCATGAAGAAGTTTTTTTAGAAGGTACAAATGCAGATTTAAGATATTTGGATTCTATTCCAGGTAAGCTGACAAGCTTAGGGATTTTAGGTACATTTATAGGGCTTAGTATTGGTATCGCTGGGGCTATGGTTGATGTCTCAGGAAATGCTATAACAATTGAATCATTAATTCCGCTTTTAAAAGGGGCAAGCTTAGCATTTATGACATCAGTGCTAGGGGTATTTTTAACTATTATCTTCTCACATATTGAGAAAAGAAAAATCAAATCTATCCGCATTGAATTAAAAAAGTTTGTAGATTATTTAGAAAAGTCATTTAAATTAATCACAACTGAACAGATCATATCAGAAGTGCATTTAAGTATTCAAGAACAAAATAAAAAGTTTGATGGTTTTAGCAATGAGCTAGCCGTAGCAATAGGAAACACTTTAAAAGATCCACTGACAAAAGGCATCTCTCAAATTGTTGATGGGATGTCTTCTTTAAAATCTGCACAACAAAATATCAGCAATGACCTCATTGGTCAGTTAAGTGAGAAGCTTTCTGGAGGTTTATCTTCTCAGGTTCAAAAAGCTCAAGAACAAGCCGGTCAAACCTTGCATAACATACAAGGCATTTTCCAAGATCAGTCTCAACACATTATAACATCTCAAAATGAAATGATGGAAAAAACAAATCAAATGATGGCAAATATCTCTCATACCATTCAAGAACAACAAAAATTTATGAAACATCAATCTGAAAAATCTGCTCATCATTTAGCTTCATCTCAAGAGCAAATCATTGCAACTACAAAACAAATGGTCAGTGATATTATCAATGCCACAGAAAGCCAGCAGAAAAATCTAATGGAACAAACTCAAGATTCAACCCATCAATTGATAGCTTCTCAAGATAAATTTGTTCACCTTCAAAATGATGTTCATACAAAAGCAAAAGAAAACATAGCAGAACTTTTCAAAGCATCTCAAGATCAACAAAAATACATAGCAGAGCAAACTACAAACTCTGCAAGACACTTTGTTCAATCTCAAAATAAGATGATAGAAAAAACAAATCAAATGATCACAAATATATCAGAGACGATTCAAGAACAAAGACATCAAATAACAGATCAAAATAAAAAATCAACAGAGTCTTTTATAAAATCTGCACAAGAAGTTCTTTTTGAATTTTCTAAAGCATCTCAAGACCAACAGATACAATTTAAAAACCAAATAGCAAAACATTTAGAAGTATTTTCTACCATGGTAGAAAAAATCAAAGAAGCCTCGTATACTTTAATCCCACTTTTAAAACAGCTCCATAATAATCTTGATCAAAATAAAAATATTACAGAAGATAACAAGCATCTTATTGAAAAACAAAAAGAGCTTATTGCACATTTTAAAGATTGCTCAAATCAAATAAGTCGTTCAAGCCAGGAACTCAATCAAGCAGGAGATTCTATTATGGAGGCTTCTAAATTTATAAAAGAAATACCTCATCAAATGCAAGAAACCAATCGCAACCTTGAAGCTGTTTGGAGTGATTATCAATCTCGTTTTGAAGGTGTAGATGAAAAACTAATTCGCACTTTTAACATATTTAAAGATGGTGCAAGTACTTATCAGAATGCTGTCGATGAACATGTAAAAAATATAACAGCAGAATATAGCAAAGCCATTAATATTTTAGCAGATCAGTTAGAAGAATTAAGTGACATTCTTGATATAAGAAAGAACAAAGATTATGCTGCTTAAAAAAAAAGAACGAACTTCATATAATAACTCTCATGCACAGTTATCTATCAGTGACCTGATGTCTGGCTTGGTGTTTATTTTTATCATTATTATTGTTATATTTGCCATACAATTAGATCAAACCAATAAACAAAAAATTCAAGCACTAAATGAACATAAAGAAACCAGTGATGCTCTTGAAGACATATTAAAAAACATTCAAAAAAATTTTAAAGAAGAAGAAAATATACAAATAGAAGTGGATCTCGAAAATAAAATATTGCATTTACCGACAGATGTATTGTTTGAAAGTGGAAAATATACCCTTAATGAAGCAAAAGGTATTCCTATAGTTGAACGTCTGGGATGGCTTTTTAAAAAATATCTTGATTGTTCTGATCAAAATCAAAATAAAAATCAAAATAAAATATGTGATGGCGATAAATTAAAATTAGAAACAATATTTATTGAAGGTCACTCTGATGATGTTCCACTAGGCTATAAATTAAAACTGATTATAGGGTCAAATCTCAACCTTTCAGTTCAAAGAGCTATTCATACCAATAATGAGATGAAAGATCATATTCAATATCTTAAAAATTATCAAGGGGATTACTTATTCAGTGTTGTAGGTTATGGTGAAAAAAGACCTCTAACAAAAAAGCCAATTAATTTTAAGAACCTCCCTTTTAAAAAACAAGAAGAATATCACAAAAAAAATAGAAGAATTGATTTAAGATTTTTAGTGGGTATCCCAAAAATATTAAGGAATTAAGTTATGCAAATATATCATCTACAAAAATTAGCTTATAAAAAAGCAAATGGGATAAACCTTTCAAAAGCTTTGGAAGAATTTAAACAGTTTGTAAAAGAGAAAATAAAAATATCTCAACAAGTCACAATAAAAGAGCCACTTCAAATGGAGAATATCTATTATGAAATTTCCAAGCACTGGGATCAAAATAAGAATTTAAAATTTTCTAAAAGGCGTCTTTATCGTAAAATACCAATGCTCTTACCTTTTTCTTTTTCTTCCAAGCCTTCTCTTATTAAAAATAAAGAATTTTTAAAAGCTTATTTTAAAGATATACAATTAAATAATGATGATCGCTCTGCAAGAAAGCTATTAAAAGCTATTTTAAGAAACTACGACTCATTTAATCAACTAGAAATAGAACAAATAATAACAGTTATAAAACCTATTATCTCAAATGCCAAATCTAAAAAATGCCAGAGGCTTATTCAAATAGACTCTGATTATCATATTATTAGCAAAGAGATAGTTTCAAATATTGCAGAGAAAATGCTGAATAGCTCAAAATCTATTGAAGATATATTTTCAGATTTGTGTGAATGTATAAGTCCTGATCTTTGGGAAGGGAAATTAGGGGAAGCTATTGCGATGGAAATACTTAAAAAAAATCAAATAGAAATGCAAAATAATCACTTTAAATATTTAGAGCGTACCTTAAATTATTTTAAGAACAAAGAAGCCAATCAACTACGATTAGAGCGTCTTAGCTCTGATCTGTTAGATTATTTATTAAGACCCTTTATAGAAAGGGATCCACAGCTAGATGTTAAAAATAAACTTTCTCAATTTATTGACACATATTTTGGTGACCCTCGTGTTGATCCTCGATGGGGAAACTTCATACTTAAGGATGAAATTAAACAAGTGGTCTTAAGATGGAAAACAGCCTTAACCTTGAAGGCCTTCTTTAAATTACTAGATCATGTTGCTCAAACTGATCCCACCCATGATAGACATTGGGAAAGTAGAAGAAATTTTTGGAATGATTTCTTAGATAGACAAGAGATTCTTGAATCTTGGCTTATTTTAGGAAAAACACATATTAAAGTATTAAATAAATGGAGTAATAAAAAGGAAAAATTAGAATATGCTACTTTTTTAAATAGCACAGGCATTCAAAATACTCACTCTGCCATTATAATGAAAATTAGAAACTTTATACTTGTAGAATGGTCTCATTCTGGAGCTTTAAGAATATACAAAGATACAGATAAAAGAAAACCAAAGCTTTATAAAAAAGAATATTATCCTAATGAAATAAAGAAAATAAAGCAACACACAGATGGTTGGATTCAACATGATCAATATGAAAGATGGAAAGAAGAGGTAGAAGATATGCTCTTTGATAGAAGAAGAAAGAGAAAAATACTTAATACAAATTACTGAGATATGTTTTATGAAAAATTAAAAAACTAGAAGATAAACTATGAAACTGATATTTAATATAGAAAAAAATGATGTTCATATCACAGCAAAAGATTCTTTAAATCAACGAATTGCTGTAGAGCAATGGTCTACTCAAAATCCCAAGCTTGACTTCATCCATTTACTTCTTGAAGAAGCCAAAGCTTCACAAGATCAATACACATTGATCATAGCAAAATCAAACATACCTGATCTCACATCTTATCAAATAGAACAGCTCTCTTTATATCCAGTCATTCCTTACACACTGCACTGTAAATCAACAGGTACTATTTTAAGAGACAACTATAAAATTATTGTCAATTTTAAAAGTTCTAGTGGTCTGCCACTTGGCAAGATAGAACGAAATGGTCCTTTTGCAAAAGTCGCAGGCAAAACCTACACTCTGATCAACCCTATTTATGAATCCTTACTGCTTATTGAACAAATCAACCAAAGCAAAGACAAAACAAAATTAATTCATCTTCAAAAACTTAAAGAAATACTACCTTTTCAATGTCTTAAAAATGATGAATCTTTGATAGAAACAGAAGTTTTTATTGCTAATAATTTTACTTTAAGAGTTATTGATAGAGAAAATTTCTTATACACTCCTTGCTTTGTGGATGTAGACAAAGAAGCTGATGAAATGGTCTATTTATTAAATGACAAACAACAACAACAATATTCAAAGCAGTTTTTAGATTATAATCAAGTCAAACTTCAAATGCAGATCCAAACTAATCAATTTATAGTTTTACCTCCTCGAACAAAACAGTTGATTGATGTAGTCAAATCGACCATTTCAAAAAGCTATCAAGAAAAAGCACGACTTTTTGCAAACCCTCATTCTTTTTTTAAAGAAGCTCTAGGAGAAAGTTATCTCAATGAGCATGAAGATCTATTTGTTTTAGATCAAGCTTATGCTTCCGATAGGATTAGCCATATAGGAATATGGGAACCTAAAACTCAAGTATTTTTACCTCAATATCAAAGTGAATGGTTTCCTCAATATTGTGTTGGCATTCCATTAGACAGAGGAATCATCTTTATGAAACCAGAAAATATAGAAAATAACTGTCAAAAAATAGAGCAAGCTATCCGCAATAATATTCCTTTTGTTCAATGTGAAGGGCAAAAGATAAAGGCCACTCAAGAAAATCTTAAATTATTGAAAGAAACAGACGAAAGAATAAAAAAAGAAATAAAACCATCAGAATTGAATATAAAAGAAGAGAAAAAAGAAAAAAATCCTCCCATTGTAGCTATTATTAAAGACAATTTAGATGAAAATGGAGTTTATAGTGCAAATAAAAATAAAAGGCAAATACAAGATGTGTTCTGTCCATCTTTATTAAACATTTCACTTTTTCCGCATCAAAAAGAAGGACTTTCATGGTTGCAAAATTCATGGAACAAATCTAAAAGAGGTGTTTTGCTAGCTGACGATATGGGGCTTGGTAAAACTTTGCAAATCTTAGCCTTTTTAGCATGGTTAAAGGAACTTGAACAAAATCAAAAAATAGATAAAAGACCTATTTTAATTATTGCATCTACAGGTCTGCTTAAAAATTGGGAAGACGAACATAATAAACATCTAAAGGAGCCAGGCTTGGGTATACCAACAAAAGGATCTGATTTAAAACAACGTTTAATCCAAAAAGGGGAAGATTATATTGTGGATCGTTTTAAAAAATCTCATTGGGTATTAACGACTTATGATTCACTGGCAAGATACGAAAGTATTTTTGGGCATATTTCATGGCAAGTGATTGTTTTTGATGAGTGTCAGGCTATTAAAAATCCAAGTTCCTATCGTACAGATAGAGCTAAGATGATGGATGCTGATTTTTCAATTGGTTTAACTGGTACACCTGTTGAAAATAGATTAAGTGACTTGTGGTGTATTTCTGACACGTTATATCCAGGCCTTCTTAAAACTTATAAAGAGTTTAAAAAAAGATATGAAGATAAACAAGATCATTTAAAAGAATTAACTCAAATAATGAAGGAAGGTCATCCTCCGTCCTTTATGCTTAGAAGAATGAAAAAAGATCATATCAAAGGTTTAACTCATAAGAAAGAGATCATCAAAAAGGAATTGATGCCTCAAAAACAAACTTCAGGTTATGATGCTATTTTGCAAAAGGTACAATCTCAAAGATATAGAAAGTCTATGGTGGCTATTCAACATCTTAAGTCTATGAGCTTAGCTTCTAAGTTTGATGAAAACTTAGAAGATCAAGCATTTATAAACAGTTCAGCTAGGTTGATTGCTTTATTTAAAATTTTAGATGAGATTGAATCAAGGAGAGAAAAAGTTTTAATATTTTTAGAATCTCGTCATTTGCAAGAAAAACTTATTCCAATTATAAAGAGAAAATACAAGCTAAATCACTCACCTCTTTTAATCAATGGTCAAGTGGCTGGACAACAAAGAAAACAAAAGGTAGATATTTTTCAAAATTTACCACTAGGATTTGATGTGATGATTTTATCTCCTAAAGCTGGTGGAACAGGCTTAACACTCACAAGAGCTAATAATGTTATTCATTTAGAGCGGTGGTGGAATCCAGCAGTAGAAGATCAATGTTCAGATAGAGTTTATAGAATTGGTCAAAAAAAAGATGTTAATATTTATATTCCTATGGCTATTCATCCATCTATAAAGAGCTTTGATATGGTTTTACATGAAAGGCTTAAGAAAAAAAGAGAGTTAAGTCAGAAGGTGATTGTTCCAACAAAACTTGATTCAGAGGATTATAAAGAAATTTTTGAAACAACGACAGGTGAAACTTTTGAAGATGATCAGGATCAGAAAGATAATTTCTACAAATCCCGAGCATGGCATGAATTGAGATATCGTATCTTTAATAAATATGGGCATAGATGTCAAAAATGTGGTGCTGATCAGAGTCAATCGACCCTGCATGTGGATCATATCAAACCAAGATCAAAGTATCCTCAATTGGAATTAGACCCTAACAACCTTCAAGTTCTTTGTGAAGAATGTAACTTAGGAAAATCAAACAAACATGAAGATGACTACCGACCTTAGGTTCATTGGTTCACTAAAAGTGGTCTGACCTCTGGTCACTTTTGAGCTGGATCTTCAATTTATTTTTAAAATTTTTGTATCATCTTGAAACACTTGATAAGTTTCAATCTCACATCACACCAATCATACGTTCATACGTTGAAGCAAATTTAATTTGTTTAAACTATATTTTAAAAGTCAAAAGAGGTGGGCAAAAATAAATTTGATTTTTTTAAGAAAAGCAACAAACATTTGAATTTTTTAGTGAAGAAGCCACCATCAACAATATAAGCTATTCTGTCCATTTCAAAAAGCCTTTAAAAACCTTATAAAACTGTAAGCTTTATAAAAAAATTGGCCTAAGTGTCCAACCCTAAAGTTTTTTATTAGGGAATAAGGAACAGAGACCCGTGTATTTTCATATCTTTACATATAATCTTCGCCTAAATAATCTAAAAAGTCAAGAGGAATGAGCAAATAAATTTTTTAAAACAATAAAAAGCACCATCAACTCCATCTATTCATCCATCGTAGAAGCTTAAAACCCTCAAATATCTTGACAAAATTGGGATTTAGCATTATACTTCCAATCAAAATTTAATTATTAAACTTATTTTAAAGGAGGTGCAAAATACCAAAAAGATATGCAATTACAACAGATTAAATGACAAATTATTTTAGATACATACAATGAAATTAAGAAAAATATGGCATTCGCTATATCATCTAAGTATGACTAGGAATGAGGATGTATTAGATGGATAAGCCATCAATTCCATTGACTCCATTCCCATCACAGAAAAATAAAAATATTTTATATTTGATGAAGATATGATTTATCTCAAAAGATGTTGCATATTGCTTAAAGTTATGATATAAGTAGCTTTCATGTAACAAAGGAGATGCTTATGCTGAAAAAGTATTTAATTTATATTTTATTTCAAAGTAATATTTTGATTTTACTTGCTCCCACTAGTAGTTATGGAGTTTTTAATTTTGTTTCAACAGGGATTGAAGAATTAAATGTCGATGGAACTGAGATTAAAATTAACCAAAGTAGATCAGAGTATTGTATTCAAAAAGCTAGCGAAGGAAAATATGTGCTTTGTTTCCCTCATGCTGAAATGTATATCACACAAAGAGGTGAAACAAATGATATCACTCATATCCTTAAGGAATGGGATGGTTTTTTTGTTTTCTTTGTCAAAATAAGAACGAATCAATATGCTGTGGATTTGAATAGTGATGGAAAAAAAGAAATCGCTATTGTACCTCAAGTCTCTGGAGGAGGTGCTATTAGTTTGCCAGCTTATCTCTATACTATAACGGATCATGGCTTAGCACCTTATGGTGAAGGAAGATTTTTTTGGGAAAATGGCCAGAAGGTCTTACTTGGTTGCCCTCAATGTTCAAAGTTTAACTTAGGAGCTTGTAATTCTTGCTATTAAAAATTTGAGCTATTTTAAGCTATAAAAAATAAGTTTTCTTATGACATTTGGTTATCTTGAAGTAGGTTTTGCACTGATCACAAGCTTGTGGTTTTATGCAGTGATTTTCTGCAAATCCAATTACGAAGCTGAAAAACATAACGAGATCACAAATGCCAATAAGGCAAGAGCTTTAAAAACTTTTCGAGTTTTTGTAGATGGTAGCGATGCTCAGTCAATCAAAGATGCAATGCTTTTACTTGCAGGTCAGGCAGCGTTTTACACACCAACAAGTGGCTTTAGAAAAAATGAAAAAGAAATTCCGCTTCCACCTCTTGCCCAAACTGCAAAGCAATTTTACAAAGAAAAATAAAGACTTACTTAAACCCCTGCTTTGATAATCTTTTTTAGACTTGTCAGAAGCTTATCAAATGCTTTTCAGAATACAAAATATATTTTCAACTGAAAAAATCAATTATTTAAGATAACATATCACTGAACATATATAATATAACATCCAAAGAAAATCCTTAAAAACAAATTTAAAATAACTCTAATTGTTGTGTATAATCTAAATGATTTTTAAAAGGCTTTTCTCTTTTTTTCAAAATAATTTCTTCTCCTATTGATTGATCTATAAGTTGCCTTAAATCAACCACTGCACCAAATTTTAAAAATGTACTAAAGAATTTTTCATATTTTTTACCCCAATAGACCATTGCACAAGACATTGGAGCTCCTTTCCCTTCTTTATCTCCATCTTCTAAAAATTTTAACCGGGTTTCATATAAAAAACACACTGCAATAGCTTTGCCCCATATATATTCTTTCCAATGACTTGTATTGCTTGCTACTGGAATTAATGCTAACACTTCTGAATGAAATTGTTTATTTGCATTTGCACACTTACATAACCAATTTTTTATTGTTGTCCCTCTGTGTCTATCTGCTCCGTAAGGGGGATTGACATATATTGTTTTATAATCCCAATGGGCATTTAATCCATCATTTTCAGGTAAAGAAAGTTCTATTTTTGCATTGACTTTTGACCATTGGTTGGAACAAGGATCAAACTCTATGACCCCTTCAAATACTTGCTTAACTGCTTTAATATACTTAAGCGGAGTACACCAATCAGTGCTTTGAGAATTAACTGTGCGACCTGCTGTCATTTAAGTATCCTCTCCCATTTTTTAGATGAAAGAAAAGCCAAATCTTTTTTTAAATTTTTAATATCCTGATGAGCGGGTGCTATGACAGTAAACCATTTTTCAATTTCTAATAAATTTTCTTTAAATTTGTAAATTTTTTCATATTTTTTAATCCTTGTTTAATATCTAAATGGGACTCATGTATAGTAAGAGAAGTGTTTGTTATCAGCAAATTGCATTAAAATAGATTGTACTGTCAAGAAATACTAAAAAATATCTTTAAAAGAGATTTTTTAGTAAAAGTGGTCTGACCTCTGTTTCCCTAAAATTGAACTAGCCGTCATTTTCACTCAAAATGCATCATGCCGTCTTTTGCACTTGAAATGAACCACACCTCTGTTTCCCTAAAATTGAACTAGCCTCTGGCTACTTTTGGGCAGTTAGCCCGACGACTGTCGTCGTCGATCAAAGGCTAACTCCCTCAAAAGCTTGTTCAATTTTAGGAAGAAGGATGTCCTCATTTCTTAACAGCATGTTAAGGAAAAAGAGTTTCATTTGTAAACCTGCTTGCTCTTAAGGCAATAAAAGAACTTTTTCCCTAACATGGTGTAAAGGAGTAAAAAGATCCTCCCCTACTCAAAATGCATAGATTTTTGAGGCAATGACTATTTTGTCAACGTGAAGTAAACATCTTGTTTCCTTAACATCGTGTAAAGAGACAAGAGGATTCTTCTTACTAAAAATAAACGGATTTTTGAGGCATTGCTCTTTTTGGACAGCGTAAGCTGTCAGAGCAATGCCCAAAAACAGCCAGAGGCTGGTTTATTTTTAGTGAAACAAACGCGGTCATTGCCCAAGGTGTAAGAAGGAACTTTTTCCTTAACATGTGGTCAAGAGACGAAGAGATTCTTCTTCCTAAAATTGAACAAGCTTTTGAGGCGGTTAGCCTTTGATCGACGGCGGTAGCCGTCGGGCTAACTGCCCAAAAGTAGCCAGAGGCTAGTTCAATTTTAGGGAAACAGAGGCATGATGCATTTTGAGTGAAATATTAAGGAAAAAGATTACTTAGATACAATTGCAAAAGAAAGTTTTAATCAGAAAGGAATCTTTAGTGTTCTTATAATATTGCTTGTTCAAAAAAATTATTTTTTCATTTTTTGTTTTCTAGCCTCTAAGATTCTTAAATGCTGTTTTTTCTCTTCGTCTCCATCTCTACAGCATTTTTTATATTTCTTCCTGCTTCCACAAGGACATTTTTCATTTTTTCCTATTTTCTTAAGTGAAGTTATATATTTTTTGCTATCTTCTATAGCTTCCTCTATACCTTTTTTGCCATGAGAATATTCCCCGCATGGTGGTATTTTCCTATACTTTTCATAATAAGCTTGCCATACAAAATATGGGTAAACTCTGTAAATAATAAAATCTTTGAGAGATGCGGTTCTTTTAAGGGGAATCAATTCTAAACAACAACTCTTGTCATTAGGATAGAGGTGTAAATCTTGAACTTTTTTGTTTAATTTTTTTGCCAGTCTTTCAATTTTTTCACCGATCTCATATACTTTTGGCCATCCTAGTGGATGATTATTAAAGTCAATTTCTATGAGATACTCACCTGTAACACATTCATTTTCATTTGTTTCACAAGGCTTTATCTCCCACTGATCTATGGAATTTTCTTTTTTCACATAGTGACAGGGATGAATAATAATATGACCGGTAATTTTATTATCATTCTGACAATATTTAAGATCAGGAAACCATTTAAGAGTTTCTTTAAAATCATTACTTGAATATTCTATCATCAAACGCATAAGGTTTAGTTGCTGGTACTGTAGGAAGAATAGCACTTTCTTTACGAGAAGACGAAGAATCTATCAATCGACCAAAATGATCACCGAATAATTCACGCCATTTTTTGACGCTACTATTGTAATCTTCTTCTTCAAAAGCTTGATTAATTTTTCCATTATACGAATTAAACTTTTCTCTAAAATTCTTATATTTTACTTCATCCCAATGCCTGTTGAAATCCTCACTTGACATCACTGGATTTTTAATAATTGGCATAGATGGACGGTTTTGCAAAAAATTATTTAGTCTATTTGAGAGGGTTTTCAAAGTTGTTGGTAAATCTGAAAAGCTTTCACTGTCTTTATCATCAGTTTGCACCATATTACCTAAAAGAGTGGTCAACAGTATTGACTTAACAGAAAAGTTATCTTTATGATCTCTCAAAAATTTTAAAAGTCTAGTCACCTTTCTAAAATTATTATTACCAACAATTTCATTTTTTTGTGCTAGCCATTGTTTATATCCATCACCATCTGTTGGCTCATATTTGCTATCGTTTCTATTAGTGATATAATGTACTTCATTATGTTCTACACAAGGGACAATATCTAAGTGAAAATCACCAGCATAATTAATTGTCACACATCTTGTCTTTTTATTGATCTTATCTTCGTAATTGCCATTATTTTTGAATATCTCATAAATTTTTCTTACATAGTCAGTTTTAAAATCATTTGGATTAAAATCAGAATCCTGAATAAATATCAATAGATCAGCATCAAACTCGTCATTATCTTTTACAGGTTTAATAATAGTTTTATGGGCATAAGAACCTTGCTCACTAAACTTTCTGTAACCTGACAAATTTTCTTTAAGTAATTTCGTGATTGTTTCTATGCGTCCTTTTAATGTATCTAACCGGTCTTGATTAAGATCTACACGCTTAGACAAAAAATCTTTAAAATCTCTTTCGTGCTTCATTTATACCTCCTTAAGAAAATTCTTAATTTTTGCACTTTGGTTTGTAAACTCTTGCTTTGCTTTTTCTTTGAAATTAGCTATTTCTCTATAATTGTCAAGACTACAATATTCGATATTTGGATTAATTCTCAAAATATTGTCTTTATTATCCTTAAAAATCAAATTTAAGACATTTTCTGGAAACTTTGTCTGACAAGACATAACAAAATCTACAAATTTAGTTTTTTCCCATCCATATAATAGTCCCCAATTTTTTGATTTTTGATAACATTGTTCTGATTTTCCAGTTCCTATAGATAATATTTTGACATTATTTGTCTTTGCTTTAAAATTATTAATAGCATCTGTATAACCCACAAGAGCGGGATTATTTGCCCATATACCTCCATCACAAATAAGAGTTCCATTTATATTTACTGGGTCAAAATAAGTTGGTGTTGCACAAGAAGCTAAAACAGCTTTAAATAAAGGTATTTCGCCATCTCTCACATAGCCAGCGTTTCCTCTTTGCTTCTGCTGGTAAGCCGACTTAAAAACATGGACGTCTCCCATACTGACATTTGTAGCATTAAGAATAAGAGGTTTTTTAATTTCTCCTAGCTTTTTCTCTTTGAATTTCTGGTGAAGAAATATCTCTAAGTGATGATTATTATATTTTGATCTAAAAAGTCCACATAAATTCCATTGTTTTTGAAAAATCTCAGGAGCCTTTTCTGAGTAATCATCAACTAATTGAGCTAAATCACTGTCTATTGCCACTGTTCCAGCTACAATGCTCCCTGTGCTTGTACCGACAATAAGATCAAAAGTATCATGTATTTTTATATTTAGCTTTGCTTCTATAAGAGCTAATATCTTAGTAGCAAATATTCCCTTTATCCCACCTCCATCAATACTTAAAATTTTAAACATTTTATTCATTTATATACCCTTCTTGCAATGATCATGTCTAAGTAATTTCAATGGATTATATTATTTCCACCTATTGTAAACAGTCTTTATCCTAGATTATTACTCCTTCTTCCATCAGGATTAGATACAGGAGTTTTTATTCCATTAATCTTTCTTATATGGTAACTAGGATACTTTTCACGCTCTATTCCTCTGACAAATTGAGGTCTAGTCATCTTTTTGTGTGTTTTTTTATCAATAAAAAGCACATTTCGACCTGTCTCTGACTTTTTATCAACTTCGATTGCTTTTCTATTATTTTTTACCATTATTTACCCCCTTATATTATTAGTAATAACAAACATACCCTTTCACTTTAGAGCTTTATAAAAAAGTGTGTTCGATAGAAAAAAAGTCAAGGAGGTGGGCAAAAATAAATTTGATTTTTTTAAGAAAGGCAACAAACATTTGAATTTTTTAGTGAAGAAGCCACCATCAACAATATAAGCTATTCTGTCCATTTCAAAAAGCCTCTAAGAAACCTCTAAGCTTTATAAAAAAATGGGCCTAAGTGTCCAACCCTAAAGTTTATTAGGGAATAAGGAACAGAGACCCGTGTATTTTCATATCTTTATATATAATCTTCGCCTAAATGATCTAAAAAGTCAAGAGGAATAGGCAAATAAATTTTTTAAAACAATAAAAGGCACCATTAACTCCATCTACTCCCCTATCGTAGAAGCTTAAAAACCTCAAATACCTTGACAAAATTGGAACTATTCAATCAAATAAGAAACAGTTTTGTAATTATACGTACATGAAAATATAACTAAAAAAGGAAAAAATATGATTACTTCTAAATATATTCAAAATACCTTTCTCATTAAACATGATAATAAATGCGGATCTTGTTTTAAAGTTATTAAAACAAAAAAATATTCATATCTAATCACAGCAAAACATGTTATCTCAAAATTAAAAGATAATGATATTATAAAAATATATTTTAATAATCCTCATGGCTGGTATGATATAAAAGCCATTAAAATTCTTCATTGCGATGATACTGATATATCTATTTTTGTTTTTGATGATTCAAAAAAAACATCAGTAACTTTTCAATTACCTATGAGTTCTAATCATTTAATTTGTGGTCAAGATATTTTTATTTTAGGATTCCCTCTTGAAATAACTCAAGATACAAGAATACAAGATCAAGAATCTTCAACTCCCCTTCCTTTAATAAAGAAAGGAGCTTTATCAGGTATAACGCCCGTTGACAAGAAAACTATTTTTTATGTGGATATACATATTAATCAAGGATTTTCTGGAGGCCCCGCTTTATTTAAAAATCAATTTGATAATGAAATAAAAATTTTTGGCGTTGTTTCAAGCTACATCTGTGATCAAATTAAAGGGAAAAACGTTTTAGCCAATAGTGGCATTGGCCTTGTTGAATGTATCTCTTCTGCCTCTAAAATTATTGAGCAGGCTAGGAAAGAACTACAAGATACATAAAGTCTCATTTAAAAGTTTAAGTAATAAATAAAAATACTATGAAAAAGAAACAAAAATTAAATATCTTAAAAAGAGATAATTATAAATGTGGTATTCATTTAGGTGGTTGTGGTAAAAAACTTTCTCTTGATTCGATGACCATTGATCATATTGTTCCAAAAAATATATTGAAAGGATGCAAGGAGTATAAAAAACAATTTAAAAAGTACAAATTTATAGATAATGAGTTCTTTAATCTGCAACCTATGTGTTTAGAATGTAAAAGCAAAAAACAAGGCAATTTTCCTCCAAATAACATAGTAAAAAATGTTCTAATAAATGTTGCAATTTTATTTATCTTAAATATGAAAAAAAGAGTAAATATTATTTAGTCTTTATTCATTATCTGTTAAAAGATGCTGAAAATCTTCATTATTCAAACGAACCATCAGCAATGAACTGTGTAGCTTTTATATTTAATTTCATACAAATTCAATTCAAATATGCAGATGGAAGTAAGTCACCACAAATATATATGTTAAGAGGTGAAAGTAAGAATTATGTAGGTTTTCAAAAGAATAAAGTGGGAGGTTTAGTTTCTGAAGTAGATATGATCAGAAACAACCAACAATATGGCCAAAAAGAAATATCCGAAGCTATAAAACATCTAAATATTCAGCTTAAAAGAATTGACAAACCAAGGTTGCTCCTAATTTCTGAAATAAGCCAGTGGCATATAAGAATAGCAGTGGAAGGAAATATTTCTGAGTATTCAAAAGCAATTAAAGAAAGTAAAAATAGTATTGAAAAATACTATAGTGAATGCCACTCTTTTTATGGAGTTACTGTTTTATGTGAATTTCAAGGCAAAAAAATCATAGAACAACATCCTCTATCTGCTCAATATCTTTCTTTTGGAACTCAATTTCCAAATAAACCTCAATTGAAAGGTCAATCAACTCATGCATTAGTGTCAATAGATAAACTGAAAAAAGAGAATATAACAGATTATTTATTGAAATCATATATCATATTTATATATCAATTATGGGAAACACGCTTTCGCTCTGAAATAGCAAATCATTTTGGTATTGAAAACACAAATGTAAGGTGTGATTTTTTTGGTGATTTAAGGGTGATAAGAAATAGTTTGATACATGAAAGTGCATCAATGTTAAGGAAAGATGTAGAAAATTTTAAAGTCCTCAAGTTTGGATTAAATAAAAATCTTACAAAAGGAATTTTAATCACGTCCCCTGCAATACTTGGACATATTATGGAACAACTCAACTTAATGCAAATAGATATAGCATTGAAAGATAAGTATATTACTTTCAAAATGTGTCCTGTTGTCGCTGATTCTATAATAAAAGGGCAACTACATTATCAGACAGAAACCAGACATAATCTAAATATAACCCCATTATTATAGATCAATTTTAGTTAGAGCTACTCATAAAAGAGGAACTCCTGTATGCGATTTTGAATTATCTGCAAATTCAGTAAATTGACAAGAGTATTTAATAAATTCTTTTAATTCATCAATGTTTATTTTATCTATATTTGATAATTTTAGAAAGTAATGATTTTATTTTTGCAAAAAATCTAACAGGCTTCTTTTCTTTTTCAATATTTAATTGTTTTTCTTGTATTTGATAATATTTCTCTTTTTTGAGTAAGTCTTTCCTTCTTCCTTCTAAAATTTCTTTTTTAGACCATCTTCTACTCCAAATAATATTACTATTTTTTATCCAATAGTGAGATTTACAATTAAAGCTCCAGTTTCCTATAGAAGGATCAAGTGAAATAGTATATCCATTATAGATAATTTTCCAATCTGTAGGACTTATAGGCGTGACGACTTCTTCACCACATCCACAAAAACAATTATGAGAAGCTGTATTATATTTTATAGAAATATAGATAATATTATCTTCTAAGACATTTGGAATATTTGTAACAAATTTATGTTTGATCATCTACTTTGTCCTCATTTATTAAAGAATTGCACTCTATTTGATATAAAGTAGTATACTCTTTACTACAATCAAAATAAAATTCGTTTATTTTTTTCCACTTTATTACAGCTAGGGAAGCATTAAGAGCATTAAGTTCAGCAACTTGAATATTTGTTGAATATGGATCATTATTGCCATCAGAATATGAAACTCTATTATCAAGATGATTTTTCTTATCTTTTGTGCATAGAGTAGTTCTTACATTACCAAGTATTTTTTGATCTTGATTACAAAGTCCCATTCCTACATCAATAAATGGTATCTCTTTATTGATGAGAAAATTGAATAATTCTTTTTTAACACATCCTTGATCTATACAGATGAAAACAAAGCTTTTTTCTGATAATTTATTAAACTTAGATGATTTAATATTATATGGATAAGAGATGATATTTTTGTGCATTTTCGAATAAACTTCCTTTAAATAATTCGTTTTTTTGACTTTTTCATTTAAATTTTCCTTTGAAGCTACTCCAGGAGTTCTAAAGGCATTATGATTTAAAAAAATATCACCATCAAATAAACTGATTTCTCTGACAGGTGTTTTTGCAACAAAATCTAAGATATAAGCTCCAGTTCCTCCCAAACCTATAATGGCAATTTTTTGATCTTTTAACTTCATAGATATATTATTAATATTAGATTTACTTGAATTGGTATCTTTATACTGAAATACAGAATTATCCATATCTTTATCTTTAGATATAGATTGTCTAGAAGTTGCTGTCACAGAAGAGTCTATTGATTGAGCTGGATGAGAAATAATACGAACATAATTAGTTATTTTTTCATAATAATCTTTATATCCCTCATTTGGCTTATTTGAAAATGAATATTGAATATCATAACCAGCAATATTTTCATTTTTTGATTCATTTCGAATTGACTCTATAGGGTTCCCTTGATTATCACAAGGATACTCCCCTGTAAAGAAAATAACGTGGGTTTCTGGCTTAACTGTTTTATCTCCGGCTAGTGTTAAAGCTGATATAAGCTCACCGTATTTAATTTCTTTTTTGGAATTGATATATGGAATCTTATGAACAATTAGATAAGAATCCTTTATTTCAAGCTTATAACCATCTTCTTTAAGTTTTTTTAAATCAGAGCTATGATTTATCAGTTTTTGTGACACTAAACACCATCCCATCTTCAATATTTACTTCTTTGCCAGCTACAAGACTACCTTTTCTATCTGTTTGGATATGTGTATAGGTCACTGTATAAGCAATATCCGGATTATTAAAATCTGTATTGTCAAAAGCTAACTTTACAACATCTTCAAAGGTTAGCGTTCTTTTTGGAGGGACTTTATCCCTACCATTAACAATGATTTTCATTTTATTTTCTTGTTTTTCCTGATGATCAGGATTGCTTTTACCATTTTTTTCAATATTTGACATAAGAAACCTCCTATCAAATTAAGTTAAATTTAATGCTTTAAAGACAAATAAACCCTAATACTTATAAAGTGTGTTCGATAGAAAAAAAGTCAAGGAGGTGGGCAAAAATAAATTTGATTTTTTAAAGAAAAGCAACAAACATTTGACTTTTTAAAAGGCAAGAAATAGCTACCATCAACAATATAAGCTATTCTGTCCATTTCAAAAAGCCTCTGAAAACCTTATAAACCTTAAAAACCTATAAGCTTTATAAAAAAATGGGCCTAAGTGTCCAACCCTAAAGTTTTTTATTAGGGAATAAGGAACAGAGACCCGTGTATTTTCATATCTTTATATAATCTTCGCCTAAATAATCTAAAAAGTCAAGAGGAATGAGCAAATAAATTTTTTAAAACAATAAAAGGCACCATTAACTCCATCTACTCCTCCATCGTAGAAGCTTAAAACCCTCAAGTACCTTGACAAAATTTGGTCTATGTGATCAAATAGCAAGCATTCTTTCAACTATGCAAATGCAACAAAAACAATAGAGACTCTAAAAATGAAAGAAAAGAAACGAGTAAAAACGGTGGTAATGGGAACACCAACAATAAGAGCATTGTTAATAATGGCCAGCTCTTTACAAGAAGTCTCTGATTTGCTACTAAGAACATCAGAAACATTTGACAGTCAAACTTGACTGCTGATTCTCAATTAAAATCTATGGATATAATGTGGGGAACAAGTATTCTTTTACCTTTTATTTGTGAGTTAGGCTTAACATCATTATATTTATTAGACAATCAAGGAACTCAAATGATTCCTAAAAAACATTCCTTATTGTATTGGTGGAATAGGTTAAAAAAAGATACTAAAGATAAAATAACACAACAATTTGAAAATGGTTTTATAATATGATTTTAAATAATTGACTCAGATACTATTTATTGATATTTTTTATAAAATGAAATGGCAGGTTAAAATTTCAAATAAAATGGTAAAGCGAATGATTAAGCTTCCAAAATTAGTTAAGGAGAATCTTACTAAGCTCATAGTGGAAATGGAAATTTTAGGACCTGTAAGAGGCAATTGGAAAAATTATGGTAAGCTAGGAAGAAACAAACATCATTGTCATATCAAAACAGGCAAGCCCACTTATGTTATGTGTTGGAAAGTATTCAAAGAAAGAAAAATAATTTAGGTTTATTATGTCGGAAGCCATGAAAAAGCACCCTACTAAAGACGAAAGAGTGTCTATTTGGATTGGAAATAAAAAGGCTAAATTATATCTTATTCCAAAGAAAAAGGCAAAAGCCTTGTCTGATATGTTAGAAGAATATAAAAGTGAAGAAAGTATTCCCTGGAGAGATGCTTTGACTGATTTGATCAGTGAAACCAGTCAACAAGCTATCGTTTTGAGAGATTCAAGACGTGAAAAAAATCTATCTCAAAAAAAGTTGGCAAAAATTTTAAAGGTTGATCCTTCTTTTATCACTCAAATTGAAAAAGGTGAAAAAAAGATCAACAAGCCCCTTGCGAAAAAGTTAGCAGAAGTTTTTAATACAGATTATAGAATTTTCCTATAACCTTATAAGAAGTCAAATATCTTATACCTTAAAAAATAAACACAACCATCACCTCCATCTACTCCCCCTACTTTAAATAGATATTCTATTTTTTTAGTTTTCTAGAATTAAGCTCTAATTCAATATCTCCAGTGGTCTTTCTATCTGTCCAATATGAGCCTTTTAACTTTAGCTTTTGTTTTTCTGTGGAAAATTGAAGTTTTGCACTTCCATTTTTTTAAAAAGTAAAAATCAAAGTAAAGTAGTGGCAAGTTTTGTTAAATTCGTCTGTGTTTTTCTGAATAAGATATGTCACTTTAAGAGTTAGAAAAGAAATAATAAGACCAGACAAAGCAATGCAAAGTGCTAAAACTGTCGCTATAAAGGTAAGAAAGACAATAACAAGAGGTAAATCGTGATCATCCAAGTTTAAAGACCCCTGCTATTTTTATCTAATTCTTCGGATTCTATCTTTTTATAATAAGCTTTAATATGATCATTTGGGATCTCTATGAAAGAATGATTTTGTCTATCAAAATACTCTGACCATGGAGTTCCATTTTTATGTGTCAAGTCTGATAAACGTGAACTTGTATAATTTTTGTACTCTTTATAAACCTCATCCATTATCTTTATTTGAATTGGATTAAATTTTTTCTTAAGATTTTCACTATCTATTTTTTCTATCTGAGCTATAGGAATAATTCTTCCATTTTTAAAAGTCATATCTCTAAACAAAAAAAATATTTCTGGAATGACAGGACCATACCACCACGCTTCAAAATTCTTATTAGATAATGGCTCACCTGTTCTAGCTAGGTGAATACCATGAGCAATATAAATAAATTTAAGCAAGTGAGTTAAATAGAGAATAGTTCGAGCTTCATCTGTTTGATTAAGGTAAATAAAATATTTTGCAATGTTTAAAGGATTAACTCCTTCTGCTTTCATATCTTTCATGCTATAACCTCCAGTTAATCAACATTTAAAATAGACTTATCTTCTTGATACTTTGTATTATATTATTATCATTATAGCAACGTTATTATAAAAAATCAAACTGCTGAAAAAATCCTTAGAAACAAATTTAAAATAACTCTGATTGTTGTGTATAATCTAAGTGATTTTTAAAAGGCTTTTCTCTTTTTTTCAAAATAATTTCTTCTCCTATTGATTGATCTATAAGTTGCCTTAAATCAACCACTGCACCAAATTTTAAAAATGTACTAAAGAATTTTTTCATATTTTTTAATCCTTGTTTAATATCTAAAAAGTCAAATAAAATAGGACTCATATATGGTAAGAACAGAGCTTGTTATCAGCAAATTGCATTAAAATAGATTGTACTGTCAAGAAATACTAAAGAAAGGTCTTAAAAAGATTTAAAGACTTAACAGAATGAATTAATTAGATTTAAGATATATATAGAAAGTAGAAAGAGCTAAAAATCATTCTAGCGAGTATGTTAGCAGTAACTATGACTCATTCTTTTGTGGTTCATACAGATATCAAAATCAACTAGCAGAAACAATAGACCATAAGAACAAGCTTTATAAACTGCTACTAACCAGCCCGCTAGGGCAGAGCTTTATTAATAACAAGAAGGAGAAAAATATGAGATTTTTATTTTTAGTTTTAATAATATGTTTGGCTTCAGTAGAAGCCAGAGCTGAAAGATCGGAAAGTCTATTTAAATACTTAGGTAGGCAGATTAAAAACATGGACGAAAGGATGACTAAAAATGCAAAAGCCAATAGAGCTGACTGGCGGAGAGAGAATTCCTGTATTAGAAGATGTTATCATAACCAGTTAGGTATTAAAAGGCCTTCAAAGGGTGTTGAAAGGAGAAGGTTTTTTAGAAAGAGAAATAGAATACTGAACAGGTGCAGGTCAGGTTGCATCCGCGAAAGGATGTTAAGAAATGAAGACATCCTCCCCTACTAAAAGTGGTCAGACAGCAAGCTTCTCTGAAGCTTGCCATGTAACAACACTAGGCAATGACCATTTTGTCAATGGCGAAATATCAAAGTGAAATAAACATTTTGTTTCCATAACATCGTGTTCATCTGGGATCCGGGATCGGGCAATCCGGCATCAAAAGGAAATTTTTCCTTAACATGGTGTTAAAAAATGAGGATATCCTCCTTCCTAAAATTGAACAGGCTTTTAAGGGTATCAGGCAGAAAAGGCATTTTGTTTCCTTAACATGATGTTGATCCGGGATCCCGGGATCCGGCAACCCGGCATCAAAAAGAATTGTTTCCTTAACATCATGTTAAGAAACGATGAGATTCTCTCTACTCAAAGTGAACAGTCTTTCTAGGCGATGACCATTTTGTCAACGTGAAATAAACATCTTGTTTCCTTAACATCGTGTAAAGAGACAAGAGGATTCTTCCTATTAAAAATAAACGGATTTTTGAGGCAATCAGCCTTTGATCGACGGCGAGAGCCGTCGGGCTGATTGCCCAAAAACAGCCAGAGGCTGGTTTATTTTTAGTGAGACAAACGCGGTCATTGCCCGAGGTGTAAGAAGGAACTTTTTCCTTAACATAATGTTAAGAAATGAGGAGATCCTCCTTCCTAAAATTGAACAGGCTTTTGAGGCAGTTAGCCTTTGATCGACGGCGAGAGCCGTCGGGCTGATTGCCCAAAAACAGCCAGAGGCTGGTTTATTTTTAGTGAGATAACGCCCAAAACACACCAGAGGTGTGGTTCATTTCAAGGGAAACAGAGGCTGGTTTGCTTTTAGTGAGACAAATGCGGTCATTGCCCGAGGTGTAAGAAGGAACTTTTTCCTTAACATGATGTTAAGAAATGAGGACATCCTCCTTCCTAAAATTGAACAGGCTTTTGAGGCAGTTAGCCTTTGATCGACAGCGACAGCCGTCGGGCTAACTGCCCAAAAGTAGCCAGAGGCTAGTTCAATTTTAGGGAAACAGAGGTCAGACCACTTTTAGTGAAACAACCAGGCCTATTTAAAGAAACCTGTTTGAGCTTCTAATATCTTTTGATAAATATGATGAGCCTTTGAAGATGAGCTAGATGATAGCTTCTTTTTTTTGGCACTTGATTTTTTCTTTTTAGTTGAGGGTGAATTTTCTTGAATTAATGATAGATTATGTGCCTGAAAAGCTTGTTGTAAACTAGTTAATTGATCCAGAAGCTTCTTATTCACCAAAGTGCTTGCTTGAGATTGTGACTTTTCCCTTTTAGTTAGCTCTTTTGAAAAAACTTTAAGCTGTCCTAGAATTTCTTTTTTTTCTGATACAAGTGTTTGAATTTGTTTTTTAAGCTTTTCAACTTGCATAGAATGTTTTTTCTCTGATTGAGATTGACTTTCCTTGGATGCTATAAGGGCCTTTTCTAATTTTATAAAGTTATTTTTAAGCTTTAGGATATCTTGATTTAGTTTTTGATTTTTAATGAGATACTCTTGAGCTTTTTGGTTCTCTGCTTCTTTTTGAGTGAGTTGCTTTTGCATTTGACCTGTAGCCTTTTGAAAAGCTTTTTCTTTATCACGTAATTCTGAAGATAATCTTTGAATATATTTGTAAGCATCTTTGAGCTGTTTTTGAAAAAGAAATATTTTCTCTTTTTGATAGAGAAGCTCTTTGTTGCCTTGAATAGATTCTTGTTTAATTTTTTGAATATAAGGCCTGACCCGTTGATGAATGTGTTCTCTATATTTTGCAAGACGAAGAGTATAAGCCCGAAGTTTTAAAATTTGATCTCTCCAAGCTTGTTTTTTTTCTAAAAAATGAGTGTACTCAAGTGCAAATTGTTTTTCCGTATCAGCTAAGTTATCTTTAAATTGTTGGTGAGAGTTTTGTAACCCTTGATAAGAGATTTGTAAACTTTGATAAGCTTTTTGAAGGTTTTGTAGTTTTTCTTCTTTATCTTGGTTAGCTCCAGATAGACTTTGGTATTGTGCCTTTAATTGTTGTATTTGTTTTTCTTTGTTTTTGCAATGGTGTGAAAAAGTAGCCACTTTACTAGAAAGAGTCTTATTTTGTTGAATAAGGGCTTCCATTGTTCTTGTAGGAAAATCTATCATAAAAAACTCCTTATCTTGATGTTTATAGTTTCATTTTCATTATAAGAAACTCTATCAAAATAAGTAAAGGTTTATTCCAAAAAACTACAACGTAGAAATAAGAACTGCAGAAATAATAGCTAACCCTATCAACATATACATAGCATATTGCTGAAGATTGCCGTTTTGTAATTGACTTAAACTAACACCTGTTGCCCTAACTATATCCGTCATCTTATACGTAGCCCTATCAATTAAACCTATATCCACAACCTTCCATAACCTTTGGCTTAATCCTACAAAAGGCTTAACAAGCCATTTGTCATAAATTTCGTCTATCCAATATTTGTTGACTAAACATCGATATAACCTAGGATATTGTTTTTCTAAGCTAATATTTTGCTTCACCATATAAATCCAAAAAGCTAAAACAGCAAACCCTAAAGCAACCAAAACAGACAAAGCCATCATAATAGCTTCTAATAGAACTTCTGGGGGTTGAAGTCCTGGCACTGCTATCAAAGGCAACCATTCTTCTAAAAAATGTGGGATATGTAAAGGATGCCCTATGAGATGAGGCAAACCCAAATAACCTCCTACCAGTGATAAAATAGCTAACAATATTAAGGGAAGGGTCATTGTGTAAGGGGATTCATGAGGATGTATTTTAGTATTAGACCTCTTAGTCCAAAAAGTCAAAGACATTAACCTTGTCATATAAAAAGCCGTAAGAGCTGCACCGCAAACCCCTAAAAGCCAAAACACAACATGCCCCCTCGGACTATGAAAAGACATCCATAAAATCTCATCCTTACTAAAAAATCCAGATAATAAAGGAAAACCAATAATAGCAAGCCATCCTATAACAAAAGTTATATACGTGATGGGCATTTCTTTTTTAAGCTGGCCCATTTTACGAATATCCTGCTCTCCATTTAAAGCATGGATCACACTTCCTGCTCCTAAAAACATCAAAGCTTTGAAAAAAGCATGAGTCATCAAATGAAATAAAGCTGATGAAAAAGCCCCCACACCCACAGCTAAAAACATATATCCTAATTGAGATACAGTAGAATAAGCTAAGATTTTTTTAATGTCGTTTTGAGCCACTGCAATAGAGGCAGCAAAAACTGCTGTGAAAATACCTACCACTGCAATAACAGTCATAGCTAAAGGAGTCAGTAAATAAAACGCATGAAGCCTCACAATCATATAAATACCAGCAGTTACCATAGTGGCTGCATGAATTAAAGCCGATACAGGCGTTGGACCTGCCATAGCATCAGGGAGCCATGTATAAAGTGGAATCTGTGCTGACTTGCCTGTAGCCCCTATAAATAATAATAAAGCTGCTAGAGTGATCCACAAAGGGGTAGCTTCCTGATCTAAAAGTTGCTCTGTTGCAAAAGCATGGATCTGTGTAAATTCTAAACTTTCTGTATAAATAAAGATGAAAAACATACCTAAAAGCAATGCTGCATCACCTATGCGGTTCATCACAAAAGCCTTCATCCCAGCAGTCGCTTTTTGTGGGTCAGAAAACCAAAAACCAATGAGCAAATAAGAACACAATCCCACTCCTTCCCAACCAATAAACATCACAGGCAAGTTAGAAGCTAACACCAAAATCAACATATTAAATATAAAAAGATTAAGGTAAGAAAAGTATTTTGCAGGGTTTTTATCTTCATTCATATAACCTATACTAAAAAGATGAATCAATGTCCCTACACCTGTGATGATCAAAACCATCACTATGCTTATAGGGTCTATAATAAAAGAGGCATTGATTTGGAAGTCTCCTACAGAAATCCATTGAAAAAAATGAGCTACAAGTTGTCTTTGATCAGATGCTTTTGCTAAAAGTCTTACAAAAGCCCAAATGCCACAAACAAAAGAGGCTAACACTGCACAAGTAGCTATCACACCAGAAGTTTTAGATGTAGGAAATCGTATGGCTTTCAAACCACAGATGAAAAAACCAACAAGAGGGCATAAAAGCAAAAGAGCTATAATTATTTCTTCTCTTATCATTTTATCTCACTTATCCTTTTAAGTTTTCAAAAAGTCGTATATGGATGCCTCCAAATCTTTTGAAAACAGCTACAGCAATGGCTAAGCCTACAGCTGCTTCAGCAGCAGCAATAGCCATAACAAAAAAGACCATCACCTGTCCGTCCAGATGATTCATAAAACGACTAAAGGCAACAAAAGTCAGATTGACTGCATTTAACATCAGTTCAATAGACATCAAAACAACAAGTGCATTTTTCCGCAACAAGACACCTAAAAAACCTATAACAAAAAGCATTGCTGATAAAATCAAGTAATGTGAAAGCCCTACTTCTATCCAATCATGCATGAGTCCCTCCTTTGCCTTTAGCCAAAGCAATAGCTCCCACAAGAACAACCAATAACAGAACTCCTATAGCTTCAAATACAAAAACATATTTTGTAAAAAGTTGAACAGCTAAACCCTTTGCTGCAATCATTGCAGCTGTGTTGATTTCAGTCAGTGGAGTTTGAGGAATAGCAGCAAAAATAGCCCCTATAATAGCTGCCAGTAAAAGAGACGTCCCTGAAATTTTCAGTACATTACTGAAAAGTCCCCTGACAAATGCCCTTTTTTCTTCTTGCAGGTTAAAGATCATTAAAATCATTACGAACATCACCACAACAGCACCTGCATAAATAATAACCTGAACACCCGCAATAAAATAAGCTTCTAATGTGAAGAAAAGGCCAGCCATACCTAACATACAAATGGCTAAGGCTAAGGCACAATACAAAGGGTTAGGCAAAAGCACAACAGCTAAAGCCGAAGCAAAAGTTACAAAAGCTAGTAAAAAATAAATACCCTGTAATATCATTGGACTTACATTGGACCTATTATTACCTAATTTCGTTAATCTTCATCTACCCATACGTACCTTTTTTAGAAATACGGCGTTGTTTCACTAAAAGTGGTCTAGCCTCTGGCTACTTTCTAGGCGATGACCACGATGGCTTTCGCCATCGATAAAATGGTCATCGCCTAGAAAGCGTGACCACTTTTAGTAGGAAGGATCCTCTCGTCTCTTAACTACATGTTAAGGAAACAAGACTTTCACTTTATCCCTGCCTGTCTGATGCCGGGTTGCCAGATCCCGGATCCCAGATCCCGGAAAAAGGATTCTCTCATATCTTTATACCATGTTAAGGAAACAAAGCATTCGTTTTTTTATTTTTTTATTCTTTTTAGATTCTGCGTAACTCTCAAAAAGATGAAGAATATTATGAGTGGGAGGCGGGGGCAGGCTGGAGGAGTTGTTTCACTAAAAGTGGTCTAGCCTCTGGCTACTTTCTAGGCGATGACCACGATGGCTTTCGCCATCGATAAAATGGTCATCGCCTAGAAAGCTTGACCACTTTTAGTAAGAAGGATCTCCTCGTTTTTTAACTCCATGTTAAGGAAAAAGTTCTTTCTTACACCTCTCGGCTTTCGCCATTGGCAAAATGGTCATTGCCCAAAAACATGCCAGAGGCATGATGCATTTTGAGTGAAAAAAGCTTTTGATTAAGATGGCTTCCAGTATTTGGTCTTTAAGATCATGTTTTCTATTGACAGCAATGAAAGCTAATAAGTATAATAAACACAAGCTTAAAAATGATCACGAGGTTATAATGTTTAAAAAATATGTTTTTATTTTTTTAGGGGTTCTTATGTTTCAAAATATATCAATCTTAGCACAAGAGGATAAAAAAACACCTAGAGAAACTCAGAAAAAATCTCCTCCACCTTCTATAAACTTAAATAAATTTCAAAGTGTTATAGCCGTTATACAAACATCTCTTGGAACTATTCAAGCCAATTTATACCATAAAAGAGTCCCTAAAACAGTTGCCAACTTTGTTGAGCTGGCAAGAGGACAAAAAGGCATCAAGATCACAGATTCTAAAAAAGGAACAACAACAGTGCCTTTCTATAATGGATTGATTTTTCATCGTGTGATCCCTCAATTTATGATTCAAACAGGATGTCCTTATGGAACAGGGACAGGAGGACCAGGTTATACATTCGATGATGAATTTCATTCTTCCTTACGCCACGATGCCCCTGGTATTTTATCTATGGCTAACTCCGGCAAGAATACCAATGGGAGTCAATTTTTCATAACTCTTGCACCAACTCCTTGGTTAGACGACAAACATTCTGTTTTTGGAAAGGTCTCTGAAGGAATGGATATAGCCAATAAAATTGCAGGTGCTAAACGTAATCCTCTCAATGATAAACCCTTGAAAGATATTAAAATTATAAAACTCACAATTAAAACAACTCCCATAGCCAAAAAGTAACTATTGACCTTGCAACAATCAGTAACAATCCAGTAAAAATCAATATATCTATAAAAAAAGACCTACAAACCCACAAAAGCATATAATCTATCAAGTAAAAAGAAAGCTAACTTATTAAATCCAACAAAAATCTTTTTCTTTATTATCATTGGCTTTTGAATTTGTCATAATAAACATTCTTTCTTTTTAAATTGTTTTTTTATACCTGTTATTATACCTGCTTTATAAATCGAACATTGTGTATTGATTTTTTCCTTAAATAAGTATAATGAAATAAAAGTAGAAAATCATATAACTTTATTAAACATAATTGAAGGCTTTCTTCACTTTACAAAAATAGGATGTATTAAATGGAGCTTTTACAAATAGTTGTAACTGTTATGGTTTTTTTGGTAGCTTAGTTGGCATTGTGCAATTTTATATCGGACCTATTGAACAAAGGATCAAAGATTTTAGAATGAGATTAAAGAACAAGTCAGCAATCATCTACCTTCACAAATTAGAAGGCTAGAAGACAACATTATAATGGATGAGACTTTAATAAGTCTTTTCTTAAAAGTCTCCAATGAGGATGATTATAAGGACTTTTCATATTTTCTTTATATCATCCATTAAATGAGAAATAACCAAAGCTATTTTAATATTATCCTTCATCATCAAATAAGAAAGGTGAGTCATAATCCCCCAATACAACTTTCCTTTTTTATTTAATGAATCTAAATAATCCTTTAAGTCCCTTACTTCGTCTATAGGATTTTTAGACTCTTTTAGAAATTCATTAACAAATCTTTTTAAAAAAAGCTCTGGATTAATTTCATCCATACGCATCATATAACATAAGGCTTTAATAATATCTTTATATACAGAAAGCGTGTTATCCATAAACCCTGTATAGGATTATTTTCTAAGAAAGTCAAAAAAACTATATGGACTTTAGCGATAGTCCCTATGCTCCATCATGCTTAAACTTTAAAATTAAAGGATTATGTTTATTGAGTACTATCTTGAGTATTAGTCAGCACTTTATTATTATTCATTGTCCACTCGTCGTCTTGACTACCATCTATATCTCCAGTTGCTCCAATTGTAAAAGTCACAGTATTAAGTAGCTGAAATCACTGGATTTCTAATTTTCAAACCTAATTCCTCTCATTTTTTAGAAAAATATACAGAGAAACAAATATCTTGTTTCCTTAATATCTCACTCAAAATGAGCCACACCTCTGGTTCACTAAAAGTAAACCAACCTCTGGTTGCTTTTGAGGTAGCCAGCCTTGATGAAGGAACTTTTTCCTGAACATTTCACTCAAAATAAACTGGCCTCCGGCCACTTTTAGTGAAACAAGCTTGACATTTCTTTTACTTAATTATAGGCTATCTTTAATTATTTTATAAGTTCAAACAACAATCTCACTCTTAGTGGAGGTACACTATGTCTATGATCAATCAATTAAAAAAGAATTTATTTATTTATTTATTTATTTATTTAGTAATTTAGGCTTTCCAGGAGGTTCTCATTTTGCTTATGGCAATGTGGAGATTTCAGGCCATTTTGGTAAAAAACTCAAAAAATATGGAGCATTGAATTTTGGAGCAGACACTCTTTTTTATAGATTATCCTTAGATGAAAACTCTAGTTTTGCATTAGGTGCAAGATATCGTTACTTCTTCGGCTCAATAGCAACAAATATAAATATAACTGGAATGACTATTGAAACACAAGAAGCAAGAAAACCTCATAAGCATCGCCTAGCTCTTCTAACGAATTACAGATTTCTTCTACATAGATCATTTTTTATAGGAGCTATTGCTGGAATAGATATTTGGAAATTTTTAACTCTTACTAACAAAATTAGTGGAAGTTATAAGGAAATACCTGCCAATGCAGATGTGAATATTACAAGTAGTCAGTTTTTATGGAATAGAATCACTGGACAGCTTGCTTTAGAACTGGGATATATGAGTACCTCTAATTTCCTAGTCAAATTAGAAGTTGGATATGATATATTTGGCTTTAATAAATATAAAGTAGAAGCTACAGCTACACTGGAGGGAACAGGAACAGGAACAGGAAGTGATGACGCAGAAGGTGATTTTAATCTCAATGGTGTTTATGCCACATTTGGATTAGGTTATTTCTTTGGATAATCTTCTTTAATTCAGTGTTAGTTAGTTTGTATTGAATTTAATATACTGTTAAACAATCCTTCTTCCGGGATCCGGGATCCGGCAATCAGGCAACCCGGCATCAGATCATAGAGATGCATATTGATCGTAATGAATTTTTGCATCTAAAAAATTTCCTCCTGAGCCCTTGGCGGGTTTTCAGAAAGGAGGAAATTTTTATGACGATGCAAAAATTCAAAACTTACCAATTAGCTACTGAGTTTTATCGTAACTCTAAAAAATTACATCTGAAAGAGTCTCATAGAAGTCAATTTCGAAGGGCTGTTTCAAGTATTGTACTTAACTTAGCTGAAGGATCTGCTAAGCCTACAGCAAAAGATCGTAGGAAATTTTATTATATTAGTCTTGGCTCTCTAATATCTCAATGAAACTCTTTTTCCTTAACATGGTGTTAAGAAACGAAGAGATCCTCCCTACTCAAAGTGAACAGGCTTTTGAGACAATGACCATTTTGTCAAAGGCGAAAGCCTTTGCGGTCATTGTCCAAAAGTGGCCAGAGGCCAGTTCACTTTGAGTGAAACAGAGATGCGGCCCACTTTGAGTGAAACAAACGGCTTGACCTGGTGGATATACGAAATTAAAGATAGAAAGTTCAAGGAAGGGAATTTGAGAGGGGATAATGAATGCAGTTTGATATTGTAACTATTTTCCCAGAAATATTTACCTCAGAGGGTTTTAAGGGAGTGGTAGGCCAAGCCATTGCCAATCAAAAGATTTGCCTTAACAAAATAGATCTGCGTAAGTTTTCTGATAAAAAATATAAACAAGTAGATGATCGCCCTTTTGGTGGAGGGGATGGAATGATCTATCGAGCTGATATTTTATCTCAAGCCATCCGATCTATTCCTAAAAAACCACAATCTTTATCTATTTATTTAACCCCTCAAGGCAAGTTATTTAACCAAACCTTAGCTAGACAGCTCACTGAAAAGGAGCAAATTATTTTTGTTTGTGGTCGCTATGGAGGAGTGGATGAAAGAATTTTACGCACAGATATTGATGTAGAGCTTTCCATTGGTGATTATGTGCTAAGTGGCGGAGAACTAGCTGCTATGGTGGTGATTGATGTGGTCGCTCGATTAAAAACAGGAACACTTGGAAATGAAAACTCTATTCAACACGATTCCTTTGGCAAATCAGGCATTGGTCGTTTGTTAGAAGCTCCTCAATTTACCCACCCCAGAGTATTTGAAGGCATGAGCGTCCCTGAAGTTTTATTAAGTGGCCATCATCAAAAAATTGCTGATTGGAAAAAGAACCTCTCTATTTTAAGGACACTTTTAAGAAAGCCTTTTTTAATAGATAGCAGTATTACTGAAGATGATAAAAAAGCTGCTTATGAATTCTATCAAAGCCTATCAGAAGAACAATGTAAAATATACGGGTTACCCTTTTGTTCATTTTGACATGCTTGTTCTATAAGCCTATTGCTTGTACCTTTACCCATCCGCCCGATGCCGGACTGCCAGATCCGGATAAATTACGATGTTAAGGAAACAAGAGTTTCATTTGTAAACCCGCTTGCTCTTGAGGTAATAAAAGAAAATTTTCCCTAACATGGTGTCAGAAGCAAGGAGATCCGCTCTACTCAAAATGAACAAGCTTTTGAGGTAGCCAGCCTTTTACGACGGCGTGAGCCGTCGGGCTAAACAGCTTATTTCCTTAACATGATGTTAGGAGACGAAGAGATCCTCTTTACTCAAAGTGAACAGGCTTTTGAGACAATGACCATTTTGTCAAAGGCGAAAGCCTTTGCGGTCATTGTCCAAAAGTGGCCAGAGGCCAGTTCACTTTGAGTGAAATGTTAAGGAAACAAGAGTTTCATTTGTAAACCCGCTTGCTCTTGAGGTAATAAAAGAAAATTTTCCCTAACATGGTGTAAAGGAGTAAAAGGATCCTCCTCTACTCAAAATGCATGGATTTTTGAGGCAATGACTATTTTGCCAACGTGAAGTAAACATCTTGTTTCCTTAACATCGTGTAAAGAGACAAGAGGATTCTTCTTACTAAAAATAAACGGATTTTTGAGGCAATCAGCCTTTGTCGACGGCGAGAGCCGTCGGGCTGATTGTCCAAAAACAGCCAGAGGCTGGTTTATTTTTAGTGAGACAAACGCGGTCATTGCCCAAGGTGTAAGAAGAAACTTTTTCCTTAACATGTGGTCAAGAGACGAAGAGATTCTTCTTCCTAAAATTGAACAAGCTTTTGAGGCAATCAGCCTTTGTCGACGGCGAGAGCCGTCGGGCTGATTGTCCAAAAACAGCCAGAGGCTGGTTTATTTTTAGTGAGACAAACGCGGTCATTGCCCAAGGTGTAAGAAGAAACTTTTTCCTTAACATGTGGTCAAGAGACGAAGAGATTCTTCTTCCTAAAATTGAACAAGCTTTTGAGGCGGTTAGCCTTTGATCGACGGCGGTAGCCGTCGGGCTGATTGTCCAAAAACAGCCAGAGGCTGGTTTATTTTTAGTGAGACAAACGCGGTCATTGCCCAAGGTGTAAGAAGAAACTTTTTCCTTAACATGTGGTCAAGAGACGAAGAGATTCTTCTTCCTAAAATTGAACAAGCTTTTGAGGCGGTTAGCCTTTGATCGACGGCGGTAGCCGTCGGGCTAACTGCCCAAAAGTAGCCAGAGGCTAGTTCAATTTTAGGGAAACAGAGGCATGATGCATTTTGAGTGAAAAAATAAGGTTAGGGATAATCCTTTTGTCTCTCAAAACTCCATGTTAGGAAAACAAGGCTTTCACTTTATCCTTGCCCATCTGCCCGCCCGTCCATCCGCCCATCTGCCTATTCTTCATAACATGCTGTTATAACTAAGTTTTATTTTAAAAAGGATAAAAAAGCTGTAAAAAGCTTAAGAAAAAAAGACCATATTCTTATTATAATTAAAGGGCTTAGAAAAGAACTTAGGGTCATCAATACATATTGCAAAAAAAATACTAGACAACGTAATTGTTTGTTTGTAGAATAAAAGTAAAAAAGGATTTTAAAAATGGCACGTATAACTGTTGAAGACTGTTTAGATAAAGTAGTGAATCGGTTTGATTTGGTAATTTTAGTGGCAAGAAGAGCAAAGGCCTTGTTCAGAGGGGCAGAGCCTATGGTTCAAAGCAAGGACGATAATAAGCAAGTTGTTACAGCCTTGAGAGAAGTTGCTGCTAATTATGTGAGCTTTGCACACAATGAGGCATTAGGGACCCCTATTGAGCAAATTGAACGGGACCTCAATCGCTAAAGAGTTATCAAAAAGATCGCACTTTTATCAGGGCAGAACCTTAAAAGCAAAAAATACCAGAGGGTGTTTTTCTGGAGGGCAGGTATATGGCCACCAGAAAATAGCCAAAATAGCCCAAAGAGCTAAGAATAGCTAAAGTGTCCTAGAAAAAGTAGTTTTAAAGAGCAAACAAATGCCAAACTACTTTCAATGAGACAAAGAGCAAAAGGAGGTTGATGTCTGATCATCAAAACGATCAAAAATTAACTTCTGCAAATCAAGTATTGGTGGAATCTCAAGGTTATCTCACCCAAGGAGTCTCTCAGTCGTTTTCTTACTCCATTACATCCATTAAAGACCTTTTAGCACGCTTAACAGGTGAATATTCACAAGAACATCTTCAGCTCATAAGGAAAGCATACGACTTTTCTAAAAAAGCCCACGAAGGGCAGTACAGGAAAAGTGGAGAGGCTTTTATCTTACATCCTTTGTCCGTATCTGCCATTTTAGCAGAACTTAATTTAGACCCTGCCAGTATAGCTACTGGTCTTTTACATGATACAGTTGAAGATACCTCTGTGACACTTCAAGATATCACACAGCATTTTGGCGAAGAAATTGCTCATTTAGTCGACGGCGTAACTAAAATTTCCAAGCTGACTTTTTATACCAACACACATAGCAAACAAGGTGAAAATATCCGCAAGATGTTTGTTGCTATGGCAAAGGACATGCGTGTGGTTGTTGTTAAACTAGCTGATCGCCTTCATAATATGAGAACACTTAACCACATGCCTTATGAAAAGCAATTAAATATATCTCAAGAAACCCTTGATATTTATGCTCCTTTATCTCATCGCTTGGGGATCAGTGCTTGGCAAGTAGAATTAGAAGACTTAAGTTTTAAATATCTCAAACCCAATAATTATCAAGATCTTTCTCAAAAATTTTCTGATACAAAAAAAGAGAAAAAACAATTTATTAAAGACACTACTCAGACTTTATTTCAAGAGATCAAAAAGCAAACCAAACTCACGCCTATTGTACAGGGTCGACATAAGCATCTTTACTCTATCTATCAAAAAATGAGCAGAAAAAACGTGGACTATGATGCCATTTATGATGTGTTTGGCTTTCGGGTGATCACAGATACAAAAACCCAATGCTATGAAATACTTGGCATTATGCATAGCTTATATCATCCTATTCCGGGGCGGTTTAAAGATTATATTGCTATACCTAAGGCCAATCATTATCAAAGCTTACATACGACTGTGATGAGTTCTCAAGGAGATAGAATTGAAATTCAAATACGTACAAAAAAAATGCATTTAATAGCAGAAAAAGGCATTGCAGCTCACTGGACATATAAGTCAGGTCAAAAAATAGCTTCTACGATAGGTACTTCAGAGCGATTTGAGTGGATGAAAAACCTTATGGATTGGAATAAAGAAACATACGACCCCAGTGAGTTTTTAGAAAACATCAAGTCTGATTTGTTGCAATCAGAAATTTATATTTTTACTCCCAAGGGAGATGTAAGGGCTTTAAGAAAGGGGGCTACAGCCCTTGACTTTGCTTATCTTATTCACACAGAGATAGGTCATCACACAATAGGGGCTAAGATTGACGGCCAAATAGTGCCGATCAAACATCAGCTACAAAATGGAGATACAGTGCAAATTATGACGGCCTCACATCAAAAGCCTTCTAAAGATTGGTTACAATACTGTATCACCACAAGTGCTAGATCTAAAATTCGCAACTTTATCCGCACAGAGGAGGGGAAAAAATCCATTGATTTAGGACATCAACTTTTAGAAAAAGAGTTTAAAAAACATGGCTTTAAATTAGACAAGTACATCAACACAGAACAGAGCAAAAAATACTTAGAAAGCATAGGTATAAAAACAAAAGAAAATTTATATTCTCAAATAGCTTATGGAAAACATACGCCTAATAAAATCTTTATAAAACTTAACCCTGACTTTCAAAAAGAAACCAAAAAACCTGTCTTAAAAAGCCTATTAGATAAAGTTTACAATAAAGATAAAAAGAGAAAAGATCGTTCATTGATCAAAGTAGATGGTATGACAGATATGCTTTTGCATTATGCTAAGTGCTGTCAACCTATTCCAGGGGATCCTATTGTAGGGTTTATTTCTAGAAATAGAGGCTTGGTGATTCATCAAAGGTCTTGTTCTAAGAACTTTGAAGTTGATCCTGAAAGGAAGGTCGACGTGGAGTGGATGGATGTTCCTCATGCTAAACACATTACAAGGTTGCGTGTGGTCTGCCATGATTATCCAGGGCTACTGAAAATAGTTAGTGAGACATTTACCTTAAAGGGCATTAATATTGAAGAAGCTCAAGTGAAGACACAGAAGAATAAAAAGACAATATGTATCTTCACTGTTTCTGTCACGGATAAGTTTCAGTTACTTCAAGCTCTAAAAAGCCTTGAGAAAGTCAATGGCGTTATCCACGCTGAACGTACCTTTTACGAAAGTTGACAGTTTTTAAATGGGTATTTAATTGTATTTGTGGGCTATAAAAGAAATAAGAGGTTTCATTAGAAGGGCGATGTGTTTTACATGATGACATATCCAAAATGGTCATATTGGCTTGAAAGTTTCTGGAGGCATCAAAGTTTTATAAAAATAAATATTTCCAAAGATGCGTTCCTTGCCTGCTGGTCTTTGTGTGGGGTTGCATCCTGTTATTAAATTTTTACATTTCATCATATTATTGTTGTGAAAGTTTATTTCTATCACATTTTCTAAGTCCTTTGCATTGATCGTTCGAATGTTCGCACCATAATCATAACGTTGCCCTTGGGGGTCATCAGCAAATAAAAAATAACGAAAGGTCAAAGTGATCTTAGCCGTTTTAGCCATATTGTGTGTATGGTTACAAGTGACATTTCCGCTATTATTATTTTCGCATACATCGCTAACATCCATACCTATAATTTCTAATTCAAAATCTGAAAGTCCTGAAAAAACTATATCTGTACTGTCTGGTGCAAATAAATAACTGTGACCAGAGCGTTCCCCTACATCAATATAAAGCTTGCCTGGAACATCATTAGTTGTGTTGCCAGCAGAGCTACTTGGTCTTTGATAAAAAATAGCAGATACAAAAAGATCCACAGTATTATAGCTAAAGGAGTTTTCTCTAGGGAAAAGAGCAATTAAAGATGTTATTGGAGTATCAGAGCAAACATCTTGCGGTTTAGGCTTTTTATATTTACTAATAATAAACCCTTGATCTCTAAAGTTACCTAATAAAGCTTTAGTTAAATGACAATTCTTATTTGTTGAATTGCCAACCTCTTTTACCTCAGTGTTGACAGCTTGAGATAAATAGCTACGGACATAGTAAGATGCCCATAGCAAATCCTCTTCTGCTTTGTGTTGTTGGACGAGAATATTAAACTGTTCTACAGAAAAAATCAATATAGAAGCAACAGCAACCGTTAAAAAGCCAGAAAGAGCTACTGCCACTAGTAATTCTACTAATGAAAAACCGCGATTTTGTTTCGTTTTGATACATTTTGAGATTTTGAAAGTACCACTAAAAGATTTTTTTTTATAAATTTTATAAAATAGCATAATGTTTATTCCTTTATAATGGCTTGCTTGCATAAAAAACAAGGCTTTTATGCGAATCCAATAGTAAAGATGCAATCCAATCATAAACCCTTAGGTTTATTTTAAAAGATTTTTTATCATTGATCAAGTATGTATCATAAAAAGTGGCTTATTTTTGAATAAGAAAGCTTATTTTTTTAGGGCTAGTTTTAAGATTTGTTGAAGACAACAACATTTTTTATTGAGGGACGGACGATTGTTAAATAATTTCAGCGAGCAAGCTTTCTTTTGTCAAGGTTGTATTTCTCAACTTTCATAATAAGACCTGCTCTGGAAATGCCAAGCTCCTTAGCTAATCTGGATTTATTCCAGCCAGTTCTCCTAAGTCCTTCTTTGATCATTTCTCTTTCCAGGTCATCAAGGGCATCTTTTAACTTGCCATTGAGTCTTGAGTTTTGAAGTTTATTGCTTTCTGAAGAGGCATTGACAATCCTCTCAGAGATCATTTGAGGTGTGATTTGTTCTTCTTCCCCGGATAGCACTACAATTCTTTCTATCTCATTTTGAAGCTCTCGAATATTTCCCGGCCATGAATAATCATAAAACTTTTTAATTACATTTTTTGTAATTATTTTTTTCATTTCCATTTGCTCTGAGGCACGTCCTAAAAAATAATCAATTAAAATAGGGATATCCTCTTTGCGTTCTCTTAAAGGAGGAACATGAAGATTAATCACATTCAACCTATAGTAAAGGTCTTCTCTAAACAAACCTTTTTCAACCATATCTCTCAAAGGCTTGTTAGTAGCTGCAATAATGCGTACATCTATTTTTTTAGGCTCTGTTCCTCCTACTGGCATAAATGTTCCTTCTTGTAAAACTCTCAATAATTTGACCTGCATAGAAGGAGTGGTATCACCAATTTCGTCTAAGAAAAAGGTCCCTTTGTCAGCAGTTTCAAAAAGCCCTTTTTTATCTTTGATAGCTCCTGTAAAAGAACCCTTAACATGCCCAAACAGCTCTGATTCTAAAAGATTATCATTAAAAGAAGAACAATTCTGAATCACAAAGGCTTTGTCTTTTCTTGGAGAATTATAATGGATGGCTTTTGCGATAAGTTCTTTACCTGTACCATTTTCTCCTTGAACTAAAATAGTGCTTTCAGTAGATTTTATGCGATCTAACATGGCATAGAGGTCTTGCATTGGTTGAGATTGACCAATCATATTATCGTATTTATGACGATGACCCAGCTCTTTTTTAAGGGCATTTATGCGATCTTCCCTAGTGGTGATCTCTACATAAACAGTGATAATCTCTTTAGCTACAAGTTCTGTAAGGTCTGTGAAATGTTCCTTTTGGGCCTCATTTAATGATTTAATATGGCTCAAACACTCTTTGATAATTCGATCTTCTAAGTTGAGTTGTGAAAGCTTATTTTTAATTTCATCGAGCCTTTGCTCTGTGTTGGATTGATCTTTTAAAAAGCCTAAAGCAACAACTGTTCCTGCTAGATCATTGTTAATAATAATAGGTACAATCAGGGCATCATAACCTACAATCTCCCATTTACTGATCACAAACCGATTTTTCATATCTTTAAGTCTTTCTAAAGCCTCATTGACCAAGGCAGTTAAGTCCTTTTGAAGATCTTCTCTTTGTAACAAGTGAGTAACAGCTGGATTAAATAAAGAAGGTTTATCTGTCCTAGATGATTTGATGATCCCTCTATCATCTGTGAAGATCAGATCAATCTCCCACCAAGACAGTAGAATTTCTTTTAGTTTTTTAATGACATGAATGTCTACAAAATTATCCCAATTAATTATCATGACGTACCTCTTGTTGTAACTAGATTGTGGTTTTAATATAAAATATTTCCTCTTATATTTTGTATCGTCAAAAGTTTAAACAACATTAACAGTTAATTTAAAAAAAAATATTTTATATACTTTAGGCGGTCTACAGGACTTCAAGTGAAAAAATATGTATAAATTTGATACACTAAATAATTCTTATAGACTATAACCTTGTTGTGTGAAATAGTATTTTCAACTAATTATGAAAATTATCATTATTGCACGATAGAACAAAGCGAGAACATAATGAGAACTTATGTAATAGATATAAGAAAAAACATACAGAAATATCAAAACCAAAAGATAGAGCTTAAGGGATGGGTTTATCTTGTGAGGTCCTCTGGAAAGATTAAGTTTTTAATTCTTCGAGATGGAACAGGTTTTTGCCAGTGTACTTTCGTCAAGGCAAACCTAGATGCAAAAACATGGGATGCTTGCAGTCAATTAACCCAAGAGTCTACGATAAGGGTTTTTGGGGCAGTTAAGAGAGGACAAAAGGTCACCTGGAGGCTTTGAACTCACAGCAGAACAATTAGAAATTTTGCATCAGACCTTTGATTATCCTATTGGTCCTAAAGAACATGGCATAGATTTTTTGATGAATCACCGTCACTTATGGTTAAGATCAAAAAAACAACATGCTATTTTAAGTATTCGCAATGAGTTGGTATCTAGTATCAAAGATTTTTTCAACAGCAGATACTTTACATTAGTTGATGCCCCTATTTTTACAGCTAATGCTTGTGAAGGAACTTCCACACTTTTTAAAACCTCTTATTTTGACCAGCAGGTTTATTTATCTCAAAGCGGGCAGCTTTATATGGAGGCTGCTGCGGCTGCTTTTGGAAAAGTGTATTGTTTTGGCCCTACCTTTCGTGCAGAAAAATCTAAAACCAGAAGACACCTTATAGAATTTTGGATGGTCGAACCAGAAGTAGCTTTTAATGATCTTCAGGATAATATGGAGCTTGCAGAAGCTTTTGTGGAATATATCGTACAGAGAGTTCTTAAAAATAAACAAGAAGAGCTTGCTATTTTAGAAAGAAACTTATCTCTACTAGAAAAGGTCAAATCCCCTTTCCCTCGCATTGCTTATAAAGAAGCTGTTAGGTTAATTCAAAAAGAAAACCCTCAATTTACTGAAGGCAATGATTTTGGAGCTCCAGAGGAAACTTTCTTAGGGCAACAATTTGATTGCCCTATTTTTGTTTACAATTATCCTGCTACTATTAAGGCCTTTTATATGAAACGGGATCCGGATCATCCTGAAGATAGCAAAAGCTGTGATTTGATTGCCACAGAAGGATATGGTGAAATTATTGGAGGAGGACAGAGAGAAGACAATCCAGAAGTTCTTTTGCAAAGGATGAAAGAACATCATTTGAACCCTAAGGAATTCCAATGGTATATTGATTTAAGAAAGTACGGAGCTTTTGTTTCTTCAGGGTTTGGATTAGGAATAGAAAGAACCCTCTCATGGATTTGTGGACTTTCACACGTCAGAGAGACTATTCCTTTTCCAAGACTTTATGGTCGCTATCACCCTTAATTTATTTTTAAAATATTTTAAAATTTAAAAATATTTATTTTAATGAATTTTATTTTTTTTATTTTATTTTTTTAATGGTATCAACAGCATCTTTTTTAGATTATTTATGAAGTAAAAATACCAATATTTTTTGAGATAATATTATCTCAAAAAGTGCCAAAAACGCCGTTAATGAGAATATATTATCCCTTTATTTTTTGCAAAAAATCATTAAAAAAAAGTAAAAAATAATATATTATTTGTTTCATAAAAGGATATAAACATGGTGCGTTTTAATGAGATGTCGGATGCGAAAATTTTAAAAGAGTTAGGTCGTAGGTTAAAACAAAAACGTCTTAATCAAAACTTTTCTCAAGATGCTCTTGCAAAAAAATCCGGGCTTTCAAGGAGGAGTATTTATTTAGTGGAATCTGGGCATTCAGTAGGATTAAGTGTTATGATTCGTATTTTAAGAACACTGAGGAGTTTAGACGGCTTAGATGCTTTTTTACCAGTAGAAGATGTCAGCCCTGTAGAGTTTATAAAATTAAAAGGTGTAGTACGTAAGCGTGCTTCAAAAAAAAGAGGAGTTAGTGTATGAATTCAGCAGCCCGAGTAAAAATTTGGGGGCAAGTTGTTGGAGCGATACGGTGGGATGAAAAGAAAAGAGCTTCTTATTTTCAATATGATTCTCAATTTTTAAATTCAGGGATAGAGCTTTCACCTATTTATATGCCATTGAGTAAAGGTAATGAAATTTATAACTTCAAACATCTTAATTTTGAAACTTACAGAGGGCTTCCTGGATTGCTTGCTGATAGTCTTACTGATGCATTTGGAAATAAACTTATAGATATGTGGTTAGCTCAAGAAGGACGTTCGAGAGAAGATTTTAGTCCTATTGAAAGATTATGTTATATTGGGAACAGAGGTATGGGAGCTTTAGAATTTGAACCTATGATTGAAAGACCTCAAGTGGAATTCATTAAAATGAGTCACTTAGTTCAACTCACCAATCAAATTCTTAAAGAAAAGGAATCTTTCAAAACAACCTTTAAGAAATCTAATAATCTTCAAGATATAATCAATGTAGGCACTTCTGCCGGTGGGATGCGTCCCAAAGCAGTCATTGCAATTCATAAAAAAACAAAAGAGATAAGATCTGGACAAATTGAACTACCAAAAGAATTTGAATATTGGTTGCTTAAGTTTGATGGGGTTTCTGGCAGTGGCTTTGAGACACCTAAAGGATATGGACGAATAGAATATGCTTATTATCTTATGGCACAAAAACTTGGGATTGATATGTCAGACTGTAAAATCTATAAAGAAAATGGTCGATCTCATTTTATGACTAAAAGATTTGATAGACAGTTTGGATATAGACATCACTTACAAACATTATGTGGCATGGACCACTGTGATTATAGAATGCCTGGATATTATTCTTATGAACAGCTCTTTCAAGTGATGAGAAAATTGCACTTTTCATATCAAGATGTTGAGCAGATGTTTAAACGTATGGCTTTTAATATCATTGCAAGAAACCAAGATGATCATACAAAAAATATAAGCTTTTTACTTAAGAAAGGAGAAGATTGGAGATTAGCTCCTGCTTATGATTTGACTTTTTCTTATAACCCAGGAGGTTTGTGGACCTCAAAACATCACATGATGATGAGCGGGAAAGATGATCACTTTGTAGAAGATGATTTTAATAAAGTAGCTACTTCTTTAGGAATTAATAAATGGAGAAATATTATGAAGGAAGTAGTTCAGGTAGTAAAACATTGGCCAGATTTTGCTAAAAAGGCTGGGGTGTATGCAAGGCAAATCAAATCAGTTGCTTCTCATCATAGAACCAAACTTAAGTTTTAAGTTTCAAAGATAAATTTCATTAATGAATATTTCCAAATAATTATTGGAACTCAAAGAAAAATGTATGAAAACAGCATGCAATCTACAAGCTTTACTTGATAAGATTCTGACTTACTTTATAGGTGGCTCCTATAAACAAGATGTTTTGCTTGCTCAAAAAGATTTCTTTAATGAGATGATGCCTGTCAATGATCATGTCTATCAATTTGATACTAAGATGTCACAATTTTTAGACTGGTATCTTTTAGATTATCGTTTGCAAAAAACAGGATTTACGCCTTTAGAAGAAATTCTTGAAACAAAGTCTATTCAAGATCAACTTCAAATAAATGATAAAGAAGTTCTTATACTTCAAAGCCTTTGCAGTCATTGTCACAGTTTATTCGAATTAACTCATCCCACTCGTCAAGAAGGATTTTCTGTAAAAGATATCTTCAATCGAAAGAAACTCATAGCCGAAAACCATACTCTTACTTTTCATCTCAGAAAAGGTGAATGTTTTGAGGCAAGAATTGTATCTTTTGATCAAAGTTATCAGATGTTAGGTGGAATATGTGTTCATCCTTTAGAAGCTAGAAGCTTTATTTTAGATGAAGTGAAAAAAGTAAGAGGTGAATATGAACAGAAAGAACTAATGAAAAAGCTAACCAAAATGTGCTTTAAACATCATCAATTTCCTCACATTCCTATTAAACATGTTTACACATATACAAAAATAAATTAAGTCTATTTATGTTGAGTCTTGCAATTTCAGGAGCTACTGTGTTTAAAGAGTCCGAATTTTCTAAAAGCAATAAAAAAGATTTTAAGCGTGAAGCTCTGCACACTTATACCTCTTTACAAAGTCAAAATGATCGCAGTATTTTTGTGCAGAAACATCACAGTGTTATTTTTTATCAAACCTTGCCTATTTTATTAAAAAGAAAATCCTATTTAAGGGCTATACGCCTTCAAATTATTCCTTGTCAGACGATTATATGCTATGCAAACCAAAAGACTAGCATTTCTGATATTATGAATTTTTTATCCGCTCACGATAAGTGGATACATAAGCAACTTAATAAATTACAGAATCTAGCAGATCAATATCCACATATCTACTGGAATAGCCATGCTCAAGTGCCTTTTTTAGGAGAGTTCAAACCTTTAAAGATTATAAATGGCAAGCCTAAACAAGTAAGGGTTCAAGAAGATCATATAGAGGTTCATTTACCTCATTTTAAAGTTTCTCAAACAGAATGGTCTGAGCTTTTTAAACAGCACTATAAAAAATTAGGCATTCGTGTACTTAAATGTAGGCTGGATAAATGGTCTGATCAGATGCAATTACATCCTCAAAAAGTGATTTTTAAAAAACAAAAATCACAATGGGGTAGCTGTTCTACAACAGGTAGCCTTTCTTTAAATTGGAAGCTTATTGTAGCTCCTCTTGCTGTGATAGATTATGTGATCATACATGAGTTATCTCATCTTAAATATCCCAATCATTCAGTTGCGTTTTGGGCTTTTGTAAATACTTATTTTCAACGTACTCAGGAATGTCGTAGGTGGCTTAAACGCAATCAATATGCTTTTGATTTTTTAGAGGATAGACCAGAGTTGCACGCCTCTGATATTCAATTGCCTTTTTCATAGCAATATTTAGATAAGAAAGTTATCAATGGTTTTTTAGTTGGGCAAACTAAAAGAGCAAAATTTTAAAATGCAAAGTTTATTTCTTTTGATGTTCTTTAGCTAGAATTTCAAATAATCCGTCGAGCCTTTGATTAACTTTGTCGATCTTTTCTTCGAGTTTGTCTATTTTCTGGTCGATTTTTTCTTCAAGTTTGTCTATTTTCTGGTCAATCTTCGGATTAACTTTGTCGATCTTTTCTTCGAGTTTGCAATCTTCTGTTCAAATTTCTGATCAATGGCTCTGAGTTGAGTTGGGATATGATTATTTACTTGGTTCTCAATGTAAGTAAGCCTTTGATTTAGCCCCTCTATTTTTGTGTTTAATGCGTCAAATTTCGTGTTCAATGAATCAAACAGAATTTAAGTATGATCACCAGTGAAGCAATCACAATGAGAATGGTAGCGATAGAAGCCATATTTTCTAAAAACCATTCCATTGGTAACCTCCTTTTTACTGTATCATTAATAATCTAAGAAAGCAAATGAATTTTTCAAGCACTGCAAGCACTGTTTTTAGTGGGGTGGACGTAACTAATAATGGTTTTAATGTAGTCAAGCCTTAAAGGCCATATAAATAGGGCTAGAGATTTTATTTCAAAATAATCTTTTCAAAAGACTAAAAAGTAATGACTTCTGGTTCATATTCAATAGACTCTTGGTCAATAGAAACCTTCTTAATAGTCCAACTTTCTTGAGGGTTCTCTGATGCAGGATTCAATAAGGCCCATCCTTTCAGTTTTGAAGATGTCAATTGTTCTTCTGATGGATGTTGAAATTGGTATTCAAAAAAAACTTTTATTTCATCATCATTAATTAGTTCAGACCAGAGTGATAAAAACTGAATATTTGTTGCAGATGGTAAGTTTTCCTTAATATGATTGACAACAAACTCTTGCAGTCCTTTTTGAAGTCTAGCATGAAATTCCCATGAAACTTGATAAGACCTGCTGGTGGATCCTTGGTAAATATACCAAGAAGTACATAAAATGACAATCCATAAAATAATTGCTAGTAGCGGATTAAAATACTTCATTCTAGTTCCTCTCTTTTATTCTACATGAAATCACTTTGAAAATCTTTAAATTTTTTAGCGAGCCAAATGAACATTGCTTACAAAATTTAAATAAAACCTTTTTGCATTGTCAGAAAACTGGTCTTCAGCAACAAAAAAATCACCTGTAGGGTTGCGTACAAGCCCTATAGGCAAAACCTTGCGAGAAACCCCTGGTCGAGAGCCTCTATGATACACAAAATGAATTTGCCTTTGATCTAAAACAGCATTCATTAAAAGCTTCATTTCTGGTTTTGCTTGAATATGCTTGAGAGAAAAGTAATCCCACATTAAAGGCACATTCATATAATCATTTATGGCATCCATTGTCAGAGGATGTATCTTTTTGAAACATTCTAAGGCAACTAATAAACAAGCATGAGAATCATTTAAAGATCTATGAGATGGTTGTTGTTTTTTTAATTTGAAATATTCAATGAGAGTTTGTAATTTGTGATTAGGAAATTCAGGGAAAAGACTGCGAGATAAAAGAGATGTACAAATCACTTTATTGGTAGGCAATTTGTGTTGGCATCGTTCTTCTAAGTCATAAGCTATAAAGCCCATGTCAAATGGAGCATGATGTGCAATTAAAGTAGCATCTCCAATAAAATTTAAAAACTGTGGCAAAACCTCCTCAATGTAAGGCTGGCTATTTAGTTGAGTAGCAGAAATACGATGCACTTGATAAGCCACAGGATGCATGGGACCTCTAGGACGCACCAACTGGGAAAACTCATCAATAACTTGGCCATCCTTCCATTTAACACCTGCAATCTCGCAGATTTCCCATTTCATGGGATAAGCACCAGTTGTCTCTGTGTCAAAAGCAACAAAAAAAGCTTCTTCTTTTGTATCTGAAGAAGGTTTTTCCTTTTGGTGCTTAAATTCTTCTTGAGTCTCTTCTGTATTTCCCTTGATATTATTTGTCATTTTTGATATATTCCTTGTGATGATTTTCTGCAATGCCATATAAAAATATGTTAATCTTTAATAAGTAGGTGTTAAAAATATGAAAGCAAACTTTTTATCGTATATTTATTTTATTGTATCTTGGAATCTTATTTATTTTCTACTAATTCCTTTATCTTCTTATGCTAAATTGCCCACTCCTCACCCTCAACCTTTGTCTATCTCTCTCCAACAGATGGAAACCCCTATAAAAGTTCAAGAGAAAAATCAAATCAAATTTCAGCTTAAGTTGATAGATGGCTACAGGGCTTATTTAGATAAATTTCAAATTAAGTCTAAAAATCCTAAAAATATTGAATATTCTTCTATTCAGGTAGAACCCACGATTGTTTTTTATGATAAATTTTTTGATAAAGAACAAGAAGGCCTTGTAGGACAAGGAGAGCTATCAGCTCAATTTCAAATCCCAGAAGGTGTGGATGTGCATCAGTTAGACGGATGGCTTGTTTATCAAGCTTGTACAGATGACTTTTGTCTCTTGCCTAAGGAGATTCCATTTTCTTTGCATGTGACTTCTAATTTTCACACGATACCTGGATTTCAAGAGGCCCTTAGTAGAGGTATTTTTTGGGCTTTTCTGCTTGTCTTTATGGCAGGTTTTTTGACAAGTTTAACGCCTTGTTTTTTCCCTATGATTCCCATTACACTTTCTGTTTTAGGGACTCAAGCCATTGGACAATCTCGGCTTAAAAGCTTTTTCTTAAGTCTGTGCTATGTGTTAGGAATGGGCATTACTTATGCCTTATTAGGTGTTATGGCAGCTACTACTGGCTCTCTTTTTGGTTCGTTGCTGGCTAATCCTTTGGTGATCATCACTATTGCTATTGTGTTTGTTCTGATGGGATTGAGTATGTATGGTGTTTTTGAAGTGAAAACTCCTGATTGGATGCAGAAAAGATTTGGTCAAAGTGGTATTGGCAAAGGATTTAAAGGGGTTTTTATTGCAGGACTTATGTCAGGTGTGATTGCAAGTCCTTGTGTAGGGCCTGTGTTGATAGGATTGCTGACTTATGTGAGCCAAACTCAGGATATTGTGATGGGCTTTTTGCTTCTTTTAACTTTTGCTATGGGTTTAGGTGTTTTGTTTTTATTACTAGGTACATTTAGCCAACTGATCAACCAGCTTCCTAAATCAGGAGCATGGATGGAAAGTGTGAAATTTCTTTTTGGTACCACCATGATTGCTATGGCTTTTTATTATCTAAACTTTACCTTAGATTGGCACTATTTAAAGATTTTATTGGGTTTAAGTTGTTTCTTTGTAGGATTACAATTGTATTGGAAGTTTAGAAAGGCTACTTCATCTTATGCTCTTTATCAGTTCAGAAAGGTACTTTCTGGTACATGTTATTTGATGGGCATTTTGTTATTGTTGACTGCTTTTTTTGATTTAGATGCTTTATTAAAATCTCCATCAAGTGGCACTTTATCACAGGACAAAAATGATACAAAAATAATAACTCCCTGGCAAGATTTTTCCAATGAGTTATTTCAAAGCGGCCTTTCTGAAAATCGCCCTATGATTATAGACTTTACAGCACAGTGGTGTGGTGTATGTAAAGCTTTAGAAATGAATACTTTTTCCGATGTCACTGTGCAAGTCGAGTTAAAAAAGTTTTTACTTTTGCAGGTGGATGCTACAACAGAGACAAACGATGTTGCTCAGTGGACTTCTCAATTTAAGGTATTAGGACTGCCGACATTGCTGTTTTATGATCAAGAGGGGATCCTCCAAGAAGACTTAACCTTAACTCACTTTGAAGATCCACAGCCTTTTCTACAAAGACTTAAAAAAGTTTTAAATTAAATATGAGGTTTTAAAATTTAGTAGCTATTCAAAGGAGGGCATTTAATATGTATCTTATGCTTGAAAGTTTCAGAAACCTTAAAAAATATCATCACAAGATGCGTGTTATTTTTAAATATTATCTTAGTTTTATACTTATATGTTTATGTATGGGTGGTTGTACACAAAAAAGACCTCCCCTTGGTTCTGTTCAAAACCCTATTAAGTTTATATTGCTTCCTTCGGCAGACTCTGCTCTCTTAGCTGACAAAGCTGTTTTTGTCAAACGTTACTTAGAAACACACACACCTTATAAATATAAATTTTCTGTACCTACAAGTTATATTGCTGTGGTGGAATCCTTCGGCACAAAAAGAGCCGATATAGCTTCTATTAATACTATGGGATACATCATGGCTCATGATCGCTATAAAACAGAAGCTCGCCTTATTATAGAAAGACATGGTATGGAAACTTATCAATCTCAAATTATTGCTAAAGCTCATGGGCCTATCAAATCGCTCAAAGACATCAACAACAAGCGATTTGCATACGTAGACCCTATGTCTACATCAGGTTATTTAATGCCAGCTAAGTTATTTTCTGATCTAAAAGTTAAACCCAAAGAAACCATTTTTGCTCAAAAACATGACAATGTGGTCACAATGATCTACCAAGATCAAGTAGATGCAGGTGCTACGTGGTATTCCCCGCCTCATAAGGGTCAAATACGTGATGCTCGCCGGCTTGTCCAAACTCAATACAAAGATATAGAAAGCAAAATCAAAATTGTACATCTTACTGAACATCTTCCTAATGATCCTATTGTTTTTCGTGCGGACCTACCATCATCTATCAAAGAGGCGACAATCAATAGCTTGCTTGCTTATATTGCTACAACAGAAGGCCAACAAATTTTTGATGATTTGTTAGGGGCAACAGGATTGATCAAATGCTCTGATAGTCGATATGATGGTGTCAGAGAGATGCTTAAAACACTTAAAAAATCAGTCAGAGATTTGCTTTAAATGGCTATCCTCTCTATAAAAAACCTTAATAAAATTTACCTAAGTAGCAACATACATGCACTGAAAGATGTTTCTTTTGATGTACAGCCAGGTGAGTTTTTAGCTGTGATTGGCTTAAGTGGTTCTGGCAAAACAACTCTTTTAAAATGCATCAATCATTTGCAGGAACCAACAGATGGGCAGATGATATTTCAAGGACAAGACACAACACACTTAAACAACCGATTAAAAAGATTGCTACGTCAAAAAGTTGCTATGATTTTCCAGCAGTTTCACTTAATTGATCGCTATACAGTGATCAATAATGTGATGATGGGTTGCTTATCTTATACAGGAAGTGTGCAAAGCATTTTAGGGTTGTTTCAAAATAAAGAAAAGGCATTAGAGCATTTGCGTTTTGTAGGCATTGCTGACAGAGCTTATGAAAAGGTCCAACAGTTATCAGGGGGACAAAAGCAACGTGTAGCTATTGCCAGAGCCTTAATGCAAAATCCTCAGATGTTATTAGCTGATGAACCTGTCTCTCACCTTGACCCTGCTACAAGCCACACTGTGATGGACTACCTAGAGAAAATCAATCAAAAAATGGGCATCACTATTATTTGTAATTTGCATTTTTTAGAGTTGGTCCAGCATTATGCGACACGCGTTATTGCCCTTGCAGAAGGTCGGCTTGTTTATGATGGGGATCCACAGCATATTGATTCGATTTGTTTAAAGAAAATCTACGGAGAACATTCGTTTTTGAGTTAAAATAAGTCTGATTGATTCTTTGATGTTTTGATTGATTCTTTCACATGAAATCAGTGGTCTTGAAAAATGGTTTTGAATTGGTTAGGCAGTTCATCAATAAACAGCAAGATAGAAAAAAGAAAGGTGGATGATCATTATCCACCTTTTTATTCTATTTGAATTAGCTACTTCATATTCAAGATTAGTTGTTTTCTTGAATTATGTATTCAGCATCTTCACTGCTGTCAATCTCAAATGTGACAAAGCTACCATCTTGAGAGACAAAGTTAAGTCCTGAAAAAGCGTTCGCTACACACACATTTTTGTCGTTTTTGGTCCCTGCTTCACCATCAGGAGTAGTGCATGCCTCACCCTTTTTACCACAACCTACAATGGCCAAGGATGCAACAAAAAGCAAAGTAGCCAGTGAGATACTTATTGATTTTAAATTTATAAATTTCATAACTCCTCCGTTTTTATTAAATTTATTAAAGTCCATTTTATTGAATTTATTGAAAACTAAAAGTAAATATTATAATAAATACTTAAAACTAAGACTGACACAATCAAACTATGCCTGTCTATAAAAAATATTACTTCACTAGACATAAGGCTACACACGTTTAAATAGAAAATCAAGCCTGCCAAACATTTTAACGGACTGCGTTATCAACAGTATTTTACTAATAGCTTTTTATTTAAACGTTAGGTTAGTTAGTTTTTAAAAGATGTGGGCAAGGATTGACGTAGCTTTTCGATCAAGTGACTTTCTATTTGCCGTACGCGTTCTCTTGTAATGCCATAAAAATCTCCAACCTCTTTTAAAGTCAAAGACTGATCTGCTAATAAGCGTTTGTTTAAAATATAAAGTTCTTTTTCGTTTAAAGAAGGTTTGATTTTATCAATGTGGTTTTTTAATAGAGCAAGTTGCTCTTTCAAGGCAAGGATTTCATCTATAGAGCTAGCTTGATCTTCTCCTGCTTGCCTGTCTATAAGATGTCCTTGTTGGTTTTTGCTAGGGGCATCTAAGTAGATAGGTTGAGAAGCCATCCTGACCTTCATGGTTTCTACTTCTTTTTCTGGCACGTCTAACCTTTGGCTTAGTAGCCGATTGGTAGGTTCAAAACCTTTGGATTCTAGTTGATTGATCTCATTTTGAAGATTGTAAAAAAGCTTTCTTTGAGAGTGTGTCGTAGCTATTTTAACTTGAGAATAATTTTTAAGTAAATATTCCTTAATGTAACCTTTAATCCACCATACAGCATAACTTGTCAATCGCACCCCTTTATAAGGATTATATTCACGCACAGCGTGCATTAAGCCAATGTTTCCTTCTTGAATGACATCAATCAACTTAGCTCCAAATTTAAAATATTCCATAGCAATTTTAATGACAAAACGCAGATTAGCTTTTACAAGCTGGCTTGCAGCTTCTGCGTCTCTTTCTTCAAAATATTTAATGGCTAGACGTTTTTCTTCCTCTGGACTTAATAATGGATATTTTCTGACTTCTATAAGATAAGTTCTTAAAAGGTCTTTGTGGGCAGGAGGGAGCTTTTGATGAGGTAAATAAATTTCGGAAGACAGATCCCGTTTAGGTTTTGCCTGAGTCTTTTGATCAGTTAAATGAGCGGTTTGAGAAGAGGGCTTGTTTGATTTTTTCACTTTATTATTTATTGTTTAATTCAAAGGCCTGGTTTAGCTTTTTCTCTAAAGTAGATTGTATCATCTTTTTAAATGGATATAACATCAAAGGCAGATCTAAAATAATACAGACATTGCTTTCTTTGTGGTTGCTTTGAGAGGGAGTGACAGAAAAAGACACATTGAGGTGTTTGCTTTTAATATTGATAGTGTCTTTAAGCACTTCACATTGATAATTCGAATCCCATTTTTTCATTTCTTTTGAAACTTCAGGGTCATTGACCATCACATATTTTAGTTTTTCAAAAGCTACTTTGGAATCTACAGGCAATGTGCGATTAATTTGTACTTTCGACATATTAACTCCTTGTTAGGTAAATATTTTGTGTTAATGAGCCAACCATTTTTAGTGAAACAAATTGTGGATTGTTCAACAAATAATAATGTTTAGCTTAGATTGTTCAGTTTTTTCTGTATTTCTCGTATTCTGTTCTCTGTGGACTCTGTGATTTTTGCAATGATCGAAATATCCATGTTATTTTTAAGCATTTTTAAGATGACACTTTGTTCTCCTTCCTGTCGCCCTTTTTGCAATCCTTCCTGTAATAATCTTTCTCTTGTGATCTGTAATGGTGGCATGATTCTTTCCTCCTTTGATATATGTTTTTCTTCTATTTTTCGCAATACTTTCCATGTAAAACTAGGATCATAAATCCTGTCTGTTTCACTCAAAGTGAACTGGCCTCTGGCCACTTTTGGACAATGACCGCAAAGGCTTTCGCCTTTGACAAAATGGTCATTGTCTCAAAAGCCTGTTCACTTTGAGTAGGGAGGATCTCTTCGTTTCTTAACACCATGTTAAGGAAAACATCCTTCTAATCGTTAGCCCGACGGCGGTAGCCGTCGGGCTAACTGCCAGAAAACATGCCAGAGGCATGATGCATTTTGAGTGCAATGTTAAGAAAGGGGTTAAATATAAAGCTTATAATCTTTGAAGGTTTAGTATTTCTTGTTTAGAAAGCCCTGTAGCTTTGCAAATAGTTTGGATATCTATATTAGCTTTTAAAAGCTTAGACAGAATCTCCCTCCGCCCTTCTTGCAAGCCCTCCTGTCGCCCTTCCTGTCGCCCTTCCTGTCGCCCTTCCTGTCGCCCTTTTTGCAACCCTTTTTGTAGTCCTTCTTGTAATAATCTTTCTCTTGTGATCTGTAGTGGTGGCATGGTTCTTTCCTCCTTTGATATATGTTTTTCTTCTATTTTTCGCAATACTTTCCATGTAAAACTAGGATCATAAATCCTGTCTGTTTCACTCAAAGTGAACTGGCCTCTGGCCACTTTTGGACAATGACCGCAAAGGCTTTCGCCTTTGACAAAATGGTCATTGTCTCAAAAGCCTGTTCACTTTGAGTAGGGAGGATATCTTCGTTTCTTAACACCATGTTAAGGAAAACATCCTTCTAATCGTTAGCCCGACGGCGGTAGCCGTCGGGCTAACTGCCAGAAAACATGCCAGAGGCATGATGCATTTTGAGTGCAATGTTAAGAAAGGGGTTAAATATAAAGCTTATAATCTTTGAAGGTTTAGTATTTCTTGTTTAGAAAGCCCTGTAGCTTTGCAAATAGTTTGGATATCTATATTAGCTTTTAAAAGCTTAGACAGAATCTCCCTCCGCCCTTCTTGCAAGCCCTCCTGTCGCCCTTCCTGTCGCCCTTCCTGTCGCCCTTTTTGCAACCCTTTTTGTAGTCCTTCTTGTAATAATCTTTCTCTTGTGATCTGTAGTGGTGGCATGGTTCTTTCCTCCTTTGATATATGTTTTTCTTCTATTTTTCGCAATACTTTCCATGTAAAACTAGGATCATAAATCCTAATAAAATCGACTGCTCTATCAACTAAAAATAACCTATCTTTTTCACTCTTTGCCTCATTAGACAGCTTAAATAATTCCCCAACTACTTCCTCGTTTAAATTCCATACATTCTTTAGTATAAACAATATCATACTGGAAATCAAGTTTTTAGATTTTAATGTCTCTATACCTAAATCATATAGATTGAGCAAGCGATATTTGTAATTGAGAATATTCTCTTTAAAAGCTGCTTGCACCTTTGATGATGGAAAATTCAAATATCCATGGAAACTCAACGGCATCTTCCAAGGCTCCTTACCAGAATAAACCAATACAGGAATTACCAAAGAAGGCACTTTATTTTTACCCTGTTGATCTTTACTGTCCTTCTCATAAATATTAGCTTGGTAATTGAGCATCTGGATAAAAACACTAGGGTCGTTATAAGACTTATGCTCAAAAAGAAAAATAATCTCAACCATCTGCCCTGTTTTCAGTTTAACAGAAAAAATCACATCAGCCCGACGCTCTCTAAAAGCCTTATCTATAAAAACAGTCACTCTAGATTGCAAAGTACTCCAATCAAAAAGTTCAAATTCCTCTGAAGTTAAAACCAAACGGAATAAATCTAAAATATATTGTTCCTTGCTGTAAACTTCATAAAATAAATGGTCAAATAAATGTAAGACATCACGCTTAAAACCTTTTTTGTTCTTTTTACGATGTTTGAATTTTTTAGACATAATCACTCCTTATGTGTTTTTGTTTCATTAAAAATAGTCTAGCCTCTGTTTCACTCAAAGTAAACTGACCTCTGGTCACTTTTGGACAATGACCGCAAAGGCTTTCGCCTTTGACAAAATGGTCATTGTCTCAAAAGCCTGTTCACTTTGAGTAGGGAGGATATCTTCGTTTCTTAACACAATGTTAAGGAAAAAGTTCGTTTTTTGTTTTTCATATCGGGGAAATATGACCTTTCATAAAGATGAGAATTGGCAACTTCTCTAAGAAATTAGGAAAATAGCCCTGATTTTGATAGCCTGCAAAAATAAAGTTGTGAGATTTCAGTAGGTTATAAGCTTTATAAGATTTTGTGCCACTACAATATAAGCTTTTTAACCTAAAAAATGATTAATTTATTTATCTAACCCCTCTATATTTATTTAGGCTTTTTATATTTTACATTATTTTTCTTTCACCATCATTTACAAATCAAATGTCTAAACTTAGGAGGATTTGGTTTGTTAGCAGATACAGAAGACATGAAGTCTAAGTGACAAATTGCGGACACTTTAAAGTCATAATGACAAAAATTGTCGGTATTTTTCTTCAAACCATAGATAAAAGCTCTTTTAATCAAGGCCTTTATCTTGCATATACTTCTATCTTTTGTAAGAGAAAACTTACTTTGATGATTCGGTAAATTTTTGAAAATTAAAGAAATGCCTTGACTTTATAGGATTTTTGCTTTATCCTTGTTAAAGGTATTTAAAGAAAGGAGATTTTTATTGTGAAAAATTTTATTATTATATCTATTTTTTTGATGACTCTTTTGATAACACAGGTTGGCTGTCAAAACTCTCAAAATCTTTTCAAAGAGGAGCAGGATTCTAAAGTTTATGACAGTAGCTTAAATGGAATGGCTACAAGCTTTTCATGGAATCAACAAGATGTTGTAGAAACGTGGGATTGTCAAAGGGAAGATAACAGTGATCAGGTGATCCATTTGTGTGATATTATTAATAAAGGGTTATTAGATAAGGTTCATTTAGCAGGGTATATTATAGAAGATTTGAAGGTTGAAAGTGAAACGCAGACTCAGCCTTTTACAAATCAAGACCCTTCTGTTTTAGAAAAGTATACTATTCAATATGTGTTAAATCCATCAGATCCATCAGATCCACCAGAGGGGTTTGATGAAAAAAAAGCAGGTATCTGTTTATGGTTATCAAAATATACCTTGTTAGGCCACTTAGATTCAATGACAGAATATGAAATTGACAAATGCACTCATCCAGAGATTCTTGTAGAAGATATCAGGGGAATATTATTTAGAAGTTGGTTTGGCAGAAATAAAGTTGTCTTTGCTGGTGGAACAAGAACTTTCAATTAAAGGAAGCCATGCTCAATCAAAAGAAGTTTTTGTTGACAGCGACGCTTGAGATCAGTCCAAGAATTAACATAGTGAGTAAAAGGTTAGACCCTCCATAAGAGAATAATGGTAAAGGGATTCCCACGATAGGCAACAGTCCTGTCACCATGCCAACATTGACAAAAATATGCCAAAAGAGAATAGCTACCCCTCCAATAGCCAATAAAACCCCTGCTTTATCAGAAGCCCCTGACGCAATATTTACCCCTGAGTTTGATGTCCCGCAAAAATAAAGTTATGAGATTTCAGTAGGTTATAAGCGTAATAAGATTTTGTGCCACTAGGATGTGAGTTTTTTTAACCTAAAAAATGCTTTATTTATCGGAAACTTCATCTTTTCCTCTTATTTTCAGACTTTTTATATTTTTATCATTGCTTATCTGGATTTTTAATAAAGAGACCTCTAAATGCCAATTAAATAAGCCGTAATCATTGATATTTCGGGGGAGGTAAAAAGTATTGACAAGTATAGAGGATTAGGCTAAATGCATAATTAGTAGAGGTTTATAATGATCACAGAAAAAGAGATGGATAATATATCTGAAGAAATTACCTATATTGAGGAAAGACTTAATATTCTTTCTTTAAATAATTCCATTGAAAGTCAAGAAAGAAGAAGGCTTTTGAGACGTCTTGACTTTCTTGAATATCAACTGAGATCTTCTCTTATTTCTTTAAAAAGTAAGAAGCCTCAGTTAGGACTTGTCTCTTAAACTTTTTTTATTATTATATCTCTTTTTGTTCTTCTTTTTCCTGTATTTCTTCAATATGTTTTATCTCTTTTTCAATACGACTCTCTTTTGTAAAGATAGCTTCTTGTGTTGTTTTAAGAAGTTGAGAAATAAGATTATTGAGCTTTTCCCATGCATTTGTACTTTCGATTTCTTCTCTGATCTCTTGTCGAATTCTTTGAAATTTCCATTGTGGTTTAATTTCTACATTTTGAGCAATTTTTTTGATTTCCTTTACTTGAATTACAATGTCCTTATGGAGTGAGTCTGAAGGATTATATTTTGGAAAAGAAGGTTTTAATAAATGTGTATGAAAGTGTCTTGGTCCATGATTTCCTTGAGATTGTAAAGGTTGAACTTGATTTAAAATGCACTCACTATTTAAAATCCCCTCAAGATATATTCCTTCATCTTGACTGTCAACAGGACTCCAATATAAACTTGTGTCAATAACTCCTTTTATATCTTCTAATAAAACCGCTGCTGGATATGTTCCTGAAGCTGTGTAAACTATTCTTAATTTTGAAATAGGAAATTGATTTTCTAAAAGTTTCTGATAATTAATTCTTTCTTTGAAAGTCATCTTTTCACTACTATTAGCCTTCCAAATATCTTCGGCTCTTTTGAGATATTGACTTAAATAAGTATAACCTTTTTGCTCTGCTTCAAAGGAGTTCATAACTTGATTGTCATAAGGTATCACAGCTAGTTTTGCATCATCAATAATTCTAAACGGAGCAATAGATTTGCCTGTATAAACAGGTTTTAAAAATTGTGATTCCATTTTGTTTTCTATTGGGTCAATACTTTTCCAAGGTTCTTTATCTTGACTGGAAGTAACACCTTTGACTAAAGGTGTTTTCTTTAAAACTCCAAGTTTTCCTCCTTGCATTTTTTCTACAAAAATAAATCGCCTTGGAACTAAAGAAGCTCCTTGTTTAAATTTATCAAAATAATAAGAATACTCAGAAGGATCATTATAATGACTTAAAGGCCATTCTTTCTTTTCATAAGATAAAGCCTTATTAGCTTCTTCTAAGTTTATATTTTTTTGAGGAAGTTTTCCTTTAAAATAAAATATATCTTCCTGAGGTAGTGATGCTTCAGATGGCTTTCTTCTTTGAGAAAACAAAACACAACAAGTTGTTTTAAAAAGATTTTTAACCTTTGAATCAAAAAGCCACGCATTTGTAAATTTAATTGATATTTGAGTATCGGAGTTTCTGCTAAAAGAACCCTCTCTGAAGGCTCTATGATGATCTCCATTTATAACTCCATAAGGCATTACAAAAGCTAGTTTTCCTGTCTCTTTCATATACAATTCAATGGATCTCACGAAAAAATAAGTGGATATATCCTGGCTTGTTTGAAATTTGCTATTATTTTTATTGCTGTGCAATAATTTAATGGCACAGCATTCATCCTTAAAATTTTTCTGCATGTCGTTTGTCATACTGTTATATTTTAACCAAGGAGGATTTCCAATGACGACATCTGCTTTTTGTTTTTCTGATGAAAGCCATATTGGACGAGTTAGATTTCTTGCCATATAACCCCAAATATGATTTCTATTTTCTTTATGAAGACTAACTAACTCTTGATAAGTTTTTAATAATATTTTAAATTCATTTTGGTTACTATATTCTTTGTAGTTCTTTTGCATCCATGCTTTAAAAGCTGAATCTTTTTTATGCTCTCCGGCTAAACCAATCATTCTTCTAAGAATATCTTCAAATTTTTCAGATTCTTGGCAAATAGATTCAGGAAAAATCAATTGTCTGCTATTTGCTTTTTCTTGCTCTGGCGGAACAAGAACTTTCAAGTGAGAATTTCCATGTTGTTTATATTTATTCCATTGCAGAGAGTCTCCTAAATAGACGGGAATATTCAAATTGTCCGGTCGGCCTTCCTCTATCTTCTCTAATATGGCTAGAAGATAAGTAATCCTTGAGAAAATAACAGCTACAGGATGGATGTCAATACCTGCTATATTTTGACAGATAAGATCTATTGTTTTTTCAGAAGATATGTTTTCTGTTTGAGCTTTAGAAATTAATAATTTTATCGCATGGAATAAAAATGTACCAGAACCACAAGCAGGATCAATCACCCTTTGTTGAAGGGGATTTTCTATTGCTTCTTTGCAAATCCTTTCAGCAAGCCAATCTGGTGTGTAATATTCTCCTAATCGATGCTTTGGCCCTTGTCTGATAAGATTCTCATATAGATCCTTTAGAATATCTGCTTGGATTTTAGAAAAGTCAAACCTATTTATGTGAGAAGCAATTTTTAAAATTAATTTTGAACCTTCCTGATCAGATGCGATCCAACTAAAAAAATCGTTTTCAATGACACCAAAAACACTGGCATCTTTAAAACCTTTGCCACTTAATAAGTCTTTTCCTGATTGAGGAATTGTATCAAAGAAGGCAATGTGTCCAATAGCTTTGGAAATAATGGTTAAATAAGTATGTTCAATAAAAAGAGATTCTTCTATACATTCTTTTCCATATACGTTTTCAACAGCTTTTTTCCAAAGATCATATTTTAACTTAACTTCAGGTTTATTTTTGACTTTCTTCCATAAAGATTGAATTAAAATCAATGAACTTTGACAAAGGGGACTTTGTTGACCTATTTCTTTGCGTTGACCTATTTCTTTGCAAATATTTTCAGATGTAGCTTTTAAATGATCTTTGATCAAAACAACACTTTCAAGCCATAATATAAATTCATTAGGTTTATCTTTTTGAATAGTGAAATCACTGATTTGTTTTAATTTATCTTTATGAAGGATATAAACAATGTATTTTTTCCCATCAGTAGCAATACCAATATGTTTAATTCCAGTGTCTTTTTCTTTAGATTTGATATACCTTTTAATTTGATCTTGAGCATCTTGTAATTCCCTATTTAAGTTTCTTTTAATCTCAAAAATAGTTTGCCTCCATAAAGTATCAATACGTCCCCTACAAGAAAGTCTTTCTTCTAAATCAATTTCATCATCCTTAGCATAAAGTGCATCTTTTAAAATGTCACATAAAGTAAATTTAACTTGTTCATGCCCAGGTTTGCTATGAAGTTTATTGATATTTTGAAGGATTTGAGAAGATGTCATCTTTATATGATATACGATCTGAGCTTTGCGAATGAATAACTTCAGAATAAAAAAGACTTTTACCTCGTCTAGTGTAACCTAAAAGCTTGACTTATGGTGGACTTCATTGACTTTTGTTTTGTATTTTTCTAAATTGAAAATTTTTGCTGGTGGAACAAGAACTTTCAATTAAAGGAAGCCATGCTCAATCAAAAGAAGTTTTTGTTGACAGCGACGCTTGAGATCAGTCCAAGAATTAACATAGTGAGTAAAAGGTTAGACCCTCCATAAGAGAATAATGGTAAAGGGATTCCCACGATAGGCAACAGTCCTGTCACCATGCCAACATTGACAAAAATATGCCAAAAGAGAATAGCTACCCCTCCAATAGCCAATAAAACCCCTGCTTTATCAGAAGCCCCTGACGCAATATTTACCCCTAAATATAACAAAACAACGAATAAACCAATAACAATTAAACTTCCTAAAAATCCATGCTCCTCACTTAAAACACTAAAAATAAAGTCTGTATGCCTTTCAGGTAAAAACCGTAATTGAGATTGAGTTCCTCTACGAAATCCCTTACCTAATATCTGCCCTGACCCTATAGATATTTTAGATTGATTAGAGTTATAACCAGAACCTTTAGGATCACTTGATGGGTCTAAATAAGTTAAAATTCTTTCTTTTTGATAATCTTTGAGGGCAAAGTTCCATGCTAAAGGCAGTGCTACAATACCCATAAATATAAATGCAATAAAAAGCTTTCTTTCAATCCCTACAAATAAAATCATAGATGAAGCGACTGCCAAAAAGATCAAGGCAGTACCTAAATCAGGTTGCCGAAGTGTCAATATAAAAGGTATAATTGTCACAAGAAATGGCCCCACAAGATGCTTTAATCGCAAAGCTTGATGATGAGAATGAGCTAATAAATGGGTTAATACTAAAACAAGGCTTAACTTCATAGTCTCAGAAGGTTGAAAATTAAAAAAACCTAGATCGAGCCATCTTTTAGCACCATAGATAGAATGTCCTATAAAAGGCACTAACATCAAAGCTATCACATTTATAAGGTAAAAAAGATAAGAAAAACGTATAAAATGTTTGTAATGTAAAACAGTCATCACCATAAAAATAAGCCACCCAGCTAAAAAGTACGTGGCTTGAAGTAAAAAATTTTTACTGAGATGATTGAGTACTCCGTATGTGGCACTGTAAAGGTTAATTAACCCTATAATGGTTAAAAGGAGCATAATTATTGGCAATCGCCAATCTATCCTTTGCAGTAAAGATCTTTCTTCTACAAGCAAATATGAATTCATTTTGCCCGCCCCTCAGCTTGTTTTGATCCAATACAAGATTGCTTAAAGCATCAAAGCCAATGTTTTTATTCTGTTAGAAGCCTCTAACATTTTATCTTGATCAATAGCATAAATAATCCTCACATAACCTTCTTGTCCAAACTCAACACCAGGGACAAGGGCTACTTTTTCAGATTCTAAAAGTTTTTGAGAAAAATCACGCGAGCTTTTAAAACCATTACGTGTATTTAAAAGCTGTTCTATATTAATCCAAAGATAAAGCCCCCCTGATGGCAAATCACAGTTGAGTTTAGGTAAATCATTAAACAGTTTATGGGCAAAATCTCTTCGCTCTTTAAGCTCTAAGACAGTCTCTTTGACTTGACTTGAGGTATTGGTGATGGCTTCTATGGCTGCCTTTTGGCAAAAACTTGTAGGACAACTCACTGACTGACTTTGAAAGGAGGACATAGCTTTAATTAAAACTTTAGGGCCTACACCCCATCCTATTCGCCATCCAGTCATTCCATAAGTCTTTGAAAGGCCATTTAAAATCAATGTGCGGTCTTGTAGCTGAGGTGCGACTTCTAAAATATGAGGAGCATAGTCTAATCCTTCAAAAAAAAGCTGATTGTAAATATCATCGGAAAAAATTAAAACATTTGGAAAGTCTTGTAAAACAAGTGCAAGAGCTTTTAATTCCTCCTGAGAATAGCTTTGACCTGTGGGATTGCTTGGACTGTTTAAAAGTAAAACCTTTGTCTGAGGAGTTAAGGCTTGTTTTAATTGATCTGCTGTGAGTTTAAAGTGATTTTCTGCTGTGGTGGATGCGATTGTAGGCTCTCCCCCTGCAAGACGGATCATTTCTGGATAACTTACCCAGTAAGGAGAAGGAACAATGACCTTGTCTCCTTCATCAATCACTGATTGAAGGGCAGCAAAAAGCACAAATTTAGACCCTGTTGAAACTGTGACCTGTTCAGGAGTGTATTCAATATTTAAGTGTTTTTGTGTGCTTTCTGCAATGACTTTACGTAGCTCTGGTATACCTGAAGCTGGTGTATATTTTGTAAAATCATTTTTGATAGCTTGAATACCTGCATGAGCTACATTTTTATAAGTACTCCAGTCAGGCTCTCCCGCAGAGAGGTTAATGACATCATAACCTTCTGCCTTAAGTCTGCCTGCTAAAGCGGTCAAAGCTAAGGTGGGTGAAGGTTGAAGTGATTGGATTCTTTTAGAGAGCATTATGTATTTCCTTTCTCTTTTCAAGTAAAGCCTTTATAACTGATTTTGTGACAAATTTTTCTAGTTGTTGAGGGTTTGTGCAAACTCTTGCCAGCTCTTTAATGGCTGTGGAAGAACATTCTCTATAAATAGGATCTGCTAATAAAAAGAAAGTTTCTATCTTGTTATCTAACTGATGGTTCATTGTAGCCATTGCTCTTTCAAACTCAAGATCGTTTGCATTCCTTAAACCTCTTAAAATAGAAGGAATACCAGAAGATTGACAATAATCTACAAGCAAGCCCTTCCATTTGACAACCTGAAGACTGGTAGCTAAAAGCCCCACATCATTTAAAGATTTTTGAACTAAAATATATCTTTCGTCAAGACTAAAAAGTGTTTTTTTATCACTGCTACTAGCTACCACAATATGGAGCTTGTGGCATCGAGGTAATATACGTTGGATTAAAGCAATATGCCCTCTTGTTATAGGGTCAAAGCTTCCTGAAAGTGCAAAAGAATGCCTATGTGAATGAGGAGAGGGTGGCGTAGCCTGCATAAAAGAAACGTGTAGTATTTTTTAAAATAAAAATCAACCTTTCATTTTCCCTAAAAGTGGTCTAGCCGTCATTTTCCCTAAAAGTAAACTGACCTCTGTTTCACTAAAAGTGGTCTGACCTCTGGTCACTTTCTGGTTGCCAGCCGAAGGCTATCGCCTTCTTATCTTTTTCACTAAAAATAAACCAGCCTCTGGCTGTTTTTGGGCAATCAGCCCGACGGCTGTCGCCGTCGATCAAAGGCTGATTGCCTCAAACATCCGTTTATTTTTAGTAGAGAGAATCCTCTCGTCTCTTTACACGATGTTAAGGAAAAAGTTCTTTTTAAACCCGCCAGGGCTTGGGAGGAAATTTTTTAGATGCAAAAATTCATTACAATCAATGCTTTAAAACCAGATCCCGGGTTGCCGGACCCCAGATCCCGGATGAAAATCATGTTAGGGAAACAAGATGTTCGTCTTTTAGGAATTTTTCTAAAAGATGGGAAAAAGGCATTTGAAAATTAGAATTTAAGTAATTTCAATAAGTTAATACTGTGACTTTTGTATAAAAGTCACAGTATTAAGTGTTTGTAATTGTTAGACTTTTTTAGGTCGACTTTAGAAATTTCTAATTTTTCGTCTAACACAATTCTTATCGTTTATTATGACATAAAACTTTATATTTTTGTTAAAAAAAATCAAAAAAAGTTACATTTTGTATCAAAAAGAATCACTTTTTTAAACTTTTGTATCATCTTGAAACACTTGACCAACCTTAAAGATATAAGATCAGCAAAACAAACAATAAATTTTCATTTGTATTTTCTGATTTTTGCTTTGTTTGATTTTTCAAAACAATTTTCTTGCAAAAATTTGTCTGTTTTTTGCTCTTTCAAATTGTGACTTTTATACAAAAGTCACAGTGCTAAGTCCTTGAAATCACTAGGCTCATTTTTTTGTACTCTCTAAAGGTATAGAGACAAATAAACGAACTAGTTTCACTCAAAATAAATCATGCCTCTGGCATGTTTTCTGGCAGTTAGCCCGACGGCTACCGCCGTCGATCAAAGGCTAACTGCCTAGAAAAATCATTTATTTTGAGTAGGGGGGAGGATCTCCTCATTTTTTGACAAGATGTTAGGGAGTTTGTTTCACTAAAAGTGGTCTGACCTCTGGTCACTTTCTGGTTGCCAGCCGAAGGCTACCGCCTTCTTAAATGCTGGCAACCTAGAAAGCCTGACCACTTTTAGTAAGAAGGATCCCTTCGTTTCTTTACACGATGTTAAGGAAACAAGATGTCCTTCTGATGCCAGACTGCCGGTTTACCGGATCCCGGATGGACATCATGTTAAGAAAAGAAGGGAAGGGAAGAAAAGGTTAGGTAAGCATCTGGGAGATACAAACAAGCCTAACTATAAAAGGTAAAAGAGGATGGTTTAAGATGCTATCCATAATTTTTTATTTCATTTAACCACGAGGAGGTACAAAATGAAAAAAATAAGTTTAAATCAAAGAGGCTTTAGCTTAATCGAGCTAATGGTCGTCGTAGCCGTTATTGGAATATTGGCAGTTATTGCAATACCAAACTATCAACGTTTCCAAAGAACAGCTAGACAAACAGAGGCTAAAACGCAAATGGGTGGAATCTACACAGCTATACAAACGTTTATATCACAACATGGAGTGGGTACACCAAATTTACCACAAATGGGTTATCAAGTTTCTGGTAGCATTATTTATGATGTAGGATGGGCCGGTGCTGATAAAGTTGCAGCCGGAGTTTTGAATCCAAATCTAACAACACGACCAGCAGGTTATACAGGGCCTGCCGCTGGTGACGTAGATCATGTTAGTACTTTTGAAATCGGAACAAAAGCAGCTGGTGCTGATAAAGATGTAGCTGGTAATGCTTTAACGTTAAACACATTTCAAGCTTCAACACCGGCTAGCTGTACCAGGGGTTCTGGTGCAACTGCAAACCAGGCAACTTGTAATCAAAGTCAAAATACTTGTGGAACAACTGCTTGTGGTCCGGGTACCTGGGTTCCTGCAGTAACCACAAGAAGCGGTTCTGTAGAAGTAAACAATCGAGGACCAGGTCGTGCCACTTTTACTATTGGTGCAAGAGGAAATATTGGTGGTACTGATGAGGATGAGTGGAGAATGACGGAATCAAAAGCTTTAATCCATGACACTGATGGAGTCCAATAATTTTAATTCAATTATAAGGCTATGGGTTTAGGTAGTCCCATAGCCTTTATTTTATCTTTGGAGACTATAGTCATGCTTAACAAAATAAGAAAGCCCATCAAATATTTAGCAACACCGAGAAAGCTTTTATATCTTTATGGAATATGTGCATTAACCTGGTTATGGGCAGGTTATATTATCTATGAGGATAAATTCATTGAATCTAAAGAAAAGTATCGACAAATGGAAAGAGAGCAATTCTTTAGAGCTGATCCGGACGTAATTAGAGATACAAGATTAACACAAGACTTTTTTGATGTAGTTTTTGAGATTCAAACAGATAGTATCGTTAAAAACAAATCAGAGGGAGAGGAAGCCCTTTTTGTGAGTGTATGTGCTACCGAGTGTCGAGTTAAAAAAGGAAAGGATATTTGTAAAGATAGATGCAAGATGCCTCTTGACATGCCAGAGCTAAAGAATCTTTGTTTAAATGATTTGTCGACTTCAAGGGAATTTCATAAACATAGGGTTTATGATTGTCGATTGAAGGTAAGTTTAGATGGTGATCAACCATTGCTTTGTACACCATACACGTGGAGAGGTTTTAAGGCTATTTGTACAGAGTTAAATAATACATAAACCTTTTTGAGAACTTAAAAGTATTTTAACGTTTTCATTTTAAAGAGGGCTTTACGACGGGCCCTCTTTTTTTAACATAGTATGAAAACAGGTTATTTATGAAATTCGATAAGAAGTATATACTAATCTTTTTAATTTCACAGTTCCTGGCTGGTATTCTTATCTTAATCAGTGTTGTTTTTGATTTGAACATGGATATAATGTTTTATTTTATTTGTGGTTCGATTTTTTTAATACTTCTTTATTATTTATTTTTTGTTCGTGGCCCTAGTTTTTTAGGAATTATGACAATTATTTATTTTATCTTGTATGTTATAACATCCATTATGATAGGACCATGAAAGGCATTATGATCATCTATTTATAGGTTTTATCCTTAAGTCTGGCTAAAATCCTGCCGATAGAGTATTTAGATAGCATTTTAATATCTAAAGGTCGGTACAAAATTCCTAGAAAACAGAAAGCTTATTTATCGTTATTATTGTTTGTTTTGTCTTGTGTGGCATTCGGGTTTAACAATTGCGAATTAGATAATATTGAAAACAAGACGTCAAGCTCCACAATGACACACACAAACCCATCACCAATGCCAAACAAAAACAACGGAATAAACGAATTACTAATCATAGCCACCGCGGAGAGAAACATCAGTAGGGTAAGAGATGCTTTAAATAATGGAGCAAATGCTGATTATGAAGAAAAAGATGGGTGGACGGCTTTAATAATAGCTAGTTATGCAGGCTATATAGAGATTGTAAGGTTATTGCTAGCGGCCGGAGCTAATATTGATCTTAAAGGTCGGCAAGGCTTTACGGCTTTAATATCGGCCACTTTGGGAAGGCAGTTTGGAGGCCAGCCTGAGGTTGTAAGGTTATTGCTAGCGGCCGGAGCTAACGTCAATATTCGAAGTAATAAAGGAAATACGGCTTTAATGTTTGCAATAGGTGAAGGCCATACTGAAATTGAAAGACTATTAAGAGAGGCCGGAGCTACAGAATAATACCAATTCTATATTTGTCTAAAAGTGAGATTCTTTTTTTTATCAAATAAATCATTAAGTAAGTCCAAAGCCCTATTCAATAGAGTACTTGTATAACAATTCTATCACTAAAGGTAGGTAAATTTTTCATAGTAGCATTAACCTCTTGCGATCTAAATAAATCTTTTATAGAAAATGCTTGACTATTTATTAAATAGGTTTTATACTTCGTTAAGTCTATTAATTAAACCAATTATGATAAAGGAGATTATTATGGTGAACAATTTTTTTAAAATAGCAATAGTAATAGTATGTTTCTCTACTAAACCCTTATTTGCTCAAAGTTTAAATTATGGATATTTAAAACTTACAAAAGACGTCAACTCTGTTAATTTAATCATGGCTAGTAAGTACGGCAGTTTAGAGGATGTAATCTCATCGCTAGATGCAGGTGCAGACGTCAATGCTGTCTATGTCCCTTCTGGTTGGACTCCTTTAATGTTTGCTGGCTTTAATGGCCATCTTGAGATTGTAGAATCATTGCTAGAAGCTGGAGCAAACGTCAATCATCAAACAGATATGGGTAAAACGGCTTTAACTTATGCTCGTAGACAAGGCCATACTGAAATTGTAGGACTCTTAGAAGAAGCCGGTGCTACAGAATAATACCAATTCTATAAATCTACGTATTTTTTTGACTTTCCTTAAGCTGTGTTGCACTTTGAAGTAAACCAGAGTGGGAGACACAGCTTGAATATTAAACAATATGTAGCTTATTATAGAGTATCGACATCAAGACAAACTATTGGCTTACAAACTCAAGAGACAATGGTCAAAGCCTAGTCTAAACACTAAAAGTGGTCTGGCCGCTGGCCACTTTCTGGCGATGACCACGACGGCTTTCGCCGTCGATAAAATGGTCATCACCTAGAAAGCCTGACCACTTTTAGTAGAGAGGATCCTCTCGTCTCTTGACCACATGTTAAGGAAAAAGTTCCTTCTTACACCTTGGGCGATGACCACGATGGCTTTCGCCATTGGCAAAATGGTCATTGCCTCAAAAGTCCGTTTACTTTTAGTAAAGAGGATATCTTCGTTTTTTGACTACATGTTAAGGAAAAAGTTCCTTCTTACACCTTGGGCGATGACCACGATGGCTTTCGCCGTCGATCAAAGGCTGATTGCCTCAAAAATCCGTTTATTTTTAGTAGGAAGAATCCTCTTGTCTCTTGACTACATGTTAAGGAAACAGTTTCTTCCTACACCTGTTGCCTGCAAAGGCTTTCGCCTTTGACAAAATAGGCAACATCTAAAAAGCCCGCTCATTTTGAGTGAAAAAGCAATCGAAGGGTGGTGAGTGGGGTTAGAGATAATCCTGAGTTTGATAGCCTGAAAAAATAAATTTGATTATTAAAAAAACTTAAGCCGACTTATCATTGGTAAAATGGTCTTTTAAAAATTTTTCAATATACTTACAATATACTTAAAAGATGCATTAACTTCTTTAAAATTTGCATCAAAATTTTTTTGCTATTTTATTTTGATTGTGGTGTTTGGCCAATGCATTGATGCATAGCGTTAGATATTTATGTTTTGAAAGTGGGTTTATTTGAGCTTCATATTTTTTATGTTTTTTATTGTCTCTTTTAGAGACACTTAAATAAAAATGGCTGTCTTTTCTCTAAAGTTTATGTTATAAAGCTCCGACTAAATAGACATAACATGCCCTAAAGACTAATATCACTATTGAAACAATTCATAAATAAAAAATAAACATGAATAATAAATAAAAACATGTATAATAAAAGAGAGAGGAAAATATCTTATGATTGATCTATCAATGGATATTGATTTGATATGGTGGTTTTTGGTAAAACATCCTATATTTTCCTTAATTATAGGAATTGTTTCAGGGATAATAGGATTCTGTTTTTGGACTTTATATCAACAGCTATCTAACCATTTACCTACACAGATCAAAGAGGTAAAGCAAGAGGTAAAAGAGGTCAAACAAGAGGTAGAGCAAGAGATAAAAGAGGTGAAACAAGAGATAAAAAAAGTTAAAGAAGAGGTAAGGCAAGAGATAAAAGAAGTGAAAAAAGAGGTGAAACAAGAGATAAAAGAAGTTAAAGAAGAGGTAAGGCAAGAGATAAAAGAAGTTAAAGAAGAGGTGAAACAAGAGATAAAAGAAGTTAAAGAAGAGGTAAAACAAGAGATAAAAGAAGTTAAAGAAGAGGTAAAGGAAGTTAAGCAAGACATTAAAGGTCTTCTTAAGAAGTCCGGTTAATTCAATTCTAAGTGATTGACTTTATCCAAAGAGGATGAGATACTATAATTAATTTCTATTGTTGTAGATAAACCCATAATTGTTTCTAAAAGAGGCCCTTGCGGCCTCTTTTTTTATGGAGATAAAAATTATGATATTGCTTGCTAGTAGATGGGGTTGGTTCCCTAAAAATAAATTAATCTCTGGTCTCTGTTGAAGATTAGCAACCCTGAATAGAATCAAAAAAGCCTGAAAGCATTTTCAGGCTTAAAAGTAATTTATTTTGCAAAAAGCTACTTTTAGCAAGTACCTTCTACTTCACATAGATAAAGCTCTACATATCCTAATGTACCGGTTGTACCATTTCCATTATAAGTATTATCAAAATCAATGCGGAAAAAAGCTCTTTCATTATCTATTGCTTCCACTTCTAAAAAAGTCACATAGCCTTGGCCATCAGTATAAGCCTGTGGGCAGGGTGCTGCATTACAAAATATTGTTTCTTTTCTTAAATTAAGAGTGATGTCACCTAAGTCATCCCATATCCTTATATCTAGATCTCCATTGTAAAAGCTTATTTCTATGCCTTCAAAGTAACCTAAATCATCTGAATCTAAAAAGTCCACTAGAAAATCTTCCATTACTTCTGCTTGATATGCCGGTTGAACTGCTAGCCAGCCATGATCAGAATGACCGTTGTTATTGTGATGATCTTGCTGATGATTTTGCTGTTGGTTATTGTGGTTATTTACTGGATTGGCACTTCTGGTACCTCTCACATTTTTAGCACTTAAAGGTATGTTGATGCCTTCTTTCTTCTTAAAACAACCTGTAGTGAATATCAAAGCTGAAAATAATACAGCTAAATGTAATATAGATTGAACTTTTTTGCAAGACTTCATTTGATTTTTCATTTTGTTCTCCTCTTGTTAATAATTTTTTCCTCTTGTAAATGGTAAGTGCAAGAGCAATGCCAAAAATGACCTGTTATATATATTTTCTTAAGGATATAAGTGCATTTTTTAAAGCTTTTGTGTTTAAATGAAGTTTAAGTCTTCTAAAGTGACATTTTTTGTATCCAATTGACTTTTTCTTGAACACTTTAGCTTAATGAGCAAAATAAAAGGTAGATGGTATGAAAAATAAACTAAATGTAGGCAAACAAATATTACAAGTGGTTGCAAGAGAAGTCACAGGCTCTTTAATTGCAGCTAATCTCTATCCTTTAGGTTTGTTGCAGAAAATCAGAGCTAAGGAGGAAATTCCTTCTTACCCTCCTCACACCTCTATTCAAAATAAAACCTCTTATAATCGACCTGTTCTATTGGTGCATGGCATAGCTCACAATGCTTCTGCTTTTATAAGAATGAAAAACCAAATGGAGCAACAAGGCTGGATTCATGTTTTTACTATGAACTATAATACTTTCAATAGAAACATTCTCACAATGGTTGAACAGCTATCAAAGCAGGTCAATAAAGTAATGGAAGTCACTCAAGCCTCTCAAATTGATATTGTAGCTCATTCACTTGGAGGGATTGTCTCTCGTTATTATATGTCTATGGGTGAGGGGAGAGATAAAGTGAAAAACCTTGTGACATTAGGTAGTTCTCATCAAGGGACTTATTTAAGCCCTCTTTTAAGACCATTTGCTTTAAATAAAAGACTATCTCGTGATCTTTATATTGGATCTCCTTTTCTAAAAACCTTACAACAAACACAAATCTCTGAAAACTCAACAATTACAAGTATTTACTCTAAATACGACTGGACAGTCTGGCCACAAAGTAGCTCTTTTGCAGAAGGTTTACCAAGCCACGCTTTTAAAAACATCCAGGTTGATTTTGTGAGTCATATAGGGTTGTTATATAGTTCCCGTGTCCTTAAACATATTGTAAAAACCTTAAAACACTGAAGGCCTCTACTTTCAGCCCATTATATCGTAAAGATTAATGTTAAATGTCAATCCTAAAAATTTAGATCAAACAAGGATATTTTTTGTTATTCTCAATAAAAAGCTTTATCAAAAACCTCTATATATGTTAAAAGATAACTATGAGCTATATTTTATGTGTTGTTAATCAAAAAGGGGGTGTTGGTAAAACCACAACATCCATTAATCTTGCAGCAGGACTGGCCCGGCTAGGCAAAAAAGTTCTGCTTATTGATATGGACCCCCAGAGCAATGCCTCCAGTGGCTTAGGCATTCGGAAAGAAAGAACCATTTACCACGTTCTTATTGGAGAAAATACTGTTTCTGAGATTGTAACACCTACATCTATCACCAATCTAAGCCTTCTTCCTGCTAATTCCCACCTTGTCGGAGGTGAGGTGGAATTTATAGACACACCTCGCAGAGAGTATTTATTACGCGATGCATTGTCTGCCTTTGAGGCTCAAGATCAATCCTTTAATTATATTATAATGGACTTGCCACCTTCTTTGAGTTTGTTGACAATTAATGCTTTAACAGCTGCAAATGGATTTATTGTGCCTCTACAATGTGAATATTATGCCTTAGAAGGACTTAGCCAGCTTCTCAACACAACCAGCTTAATTAAAAAAAACTTCAATCAAAAGCTTATAATGTGTGGTATAGTCTTAACAATGTTTGATGTCAGAAATAAGCTCTCTCATCAGATAGTTGCTGAAGCAAAGAGCTATTTTGAAAATAAGGTCTTTAAAACAGTTATTCCAAGAAACATTAAATTAAGTGAAGCCCCCAGCCATGGTCTGTGTATTTTTGATTATGACCCTAAGTCAATGGGTGGGCTTTGCTATCAACAATTTGCAGAAGAAGTCCATCAAAAAATAAGCAAAAGCTTATCAAAAACCTATTCTTCGAATGTTCCACGTGGAACATTGCCGTCTGAACACCCTAAAAATAAGGAGATTTTATGTTAAATATCAATAAAAACAAAAGTAAAGTAGCTTCTTCTAAAAAGAAGCTACATAAACCATTGGGGAGAGGGCTAGGTAGTTTATTAGGGGAATCTTCCGTTGCCTTGCCTACGACCACATCTCAAAACAAAGATCAAAGTCGCATTTGGGATATTCCGGTGCATAAAATAAAACCTGGTCTATCACAGCCTAGAAAAACCTTTGAAAAGCCAAAACTTCAGGAACTAGCTCAATCTATAAAACAACAAGGCATTATTCAACCCATTACTGTCAAAAAAATCAATGCCTCTAATTTTGAAATTCTCACAGGTGAGAGAAGGTGGAGAGCCTGCCAAATGATTGGATTTAAAACAATTCCTGCTATTATTAAAAAGATCAGTGAAGAATCAGCATTAGAAATAGCCTTAATAGAAAATATCCAGAGGGAAAATCTCAATCCTGTTGAGGAGGCCAATGCCTACCATCAGTTGTTGTTGCGTTACAACCTCACTCAAGAGCAGATTTCTAAAAAAGTGGGTAAAGATAGAGCCACTGTTTCAAACACTTTAAGGCTTCTTAAGCTGGATTCCCAAATACAAAAGTGGATTGCTGAAGGGAAACTATCCACAGGTCATGCAAAAATACTTCTGAGCATAAATGATATTAAAAGGCAGAAAAAGCTAGCCCATCAAGTCATCAGCAAACATCTGACAGTTCATCAACTGGCAGGAATGAAGCAAAATATGGGAAAATCTAAGCCACAAACTAAGCAAGCCAACAACCTTGAAACCAAAGCTCTTTTGAAGCTAGAAAAGGACCTACAAAAAAGCTTAGGGACAAAGGTGGAAATTAAAAGTCATCAAAAAGAGAAGGGGTTGATTTCCATTTATTATTATTCAAATGAACAATTATCTGCCATTTCAGAGAAACTATTGTAACTGCTCTATTATTTTTTGATATTTTTTAGGAATTTAATATCATATTGTTTTTATTATGTTTTTAATAGATATGTTCCACGTGGAACATTTGAAAGTAAAAAGTCCTATTGGTTTCGATACATACTTTAACGATCGTTAAGACCACGTTTTAAAGTGTGACCATCTAAGAAACAAAAGGGCTGTTTTATAATACTTTGGTGGAGCTTTTTCTCAATATCACAACTGTTTGAATTAATCCTGACAGAGTTTATATGATCGCTGTGGTCTGTTTTCGTCAGACTTGCTACTTTTCTTTTCTGTGAATGACTTAACGGGAGGCCATTTGTACCTTCCTTTTGAATTTTTGATTTTATAACAACATAATAAAGTTTTATCTAAGTTCCAAGACTATATGGCAGTGCGTCAAAATCTACATTGTCTATTGACACACCTTCAAAATAAATCTAAAATAAAAGAGTAGGCAATTAATGTTTGTTTCTGTTAAGGTTTTTAAAAGGTTTAAGGAGAAATTAGCAATGGAAGATGGATTATTACGGGTTTTATTGATAGTTTTAGGGATTATTGGTGTTTTTAATTTGTTTTCCTTTGCTATTTTCTTTGGTAGCCTATTTAGTATTGTAAAGTTCTGGGTTGAACCTACGATTGCCCCCATAAAAGATAATCAAATAGAATTAAAAGATAATCAAAGGGAATTAAAAACTGACATCAATAATTTAAAAGCCGACATCAATAAATTAGAAACCAACGTCCATAAAATCGATCAGAAAGTAGACGGAATGGAAAAAAACATTAAAGGATTAGAACAAAATATTAAAGGATTAGAAAGAAATGTTAAAGGATTAGAAAAAAATGTTACAGAATTAAAAGATGGCTTCAGTAGAGTTATTCACGTGATTGAAAGATTACCAACATCTGGTTAATCTTATACTTTCCTCTCACTTCATTGGGTGGGCCTCCACATAAGTAATGTATCCACCATCACCTCTTGTATCAATATAATCAATATGATAGATTGTAAATAAGGGGTATATTTATGAAGTTATTGGTTCTTACAATATTATCTGCTTTTATTGTTTCAATGCCGAGATATATATGGAAGGTGTTCTTATGACTATATTTGTGATTCTGACTTCTGTGGTAGCTTACAAATTTGTAAGTATGATTGAAGCTTTAGCCTTAAATTTTATCTCATATTTTCTTAACTTGGTCTTTTTAAAACCTTCCACAAATGAGAATATGGCACTACTCTGAAACTCAAATTTCATATTTTTTCCAGAAATCCTTAATTTTTAAGGCTTTTCAGGGCAAATGTTCCACGTGGAACATTTGCTATTTTAAATGCATAGTGTATGGGCTGGATTTTTTATCTAGCCCCTCCTGTTGCCCTTGAGTTTCTTTGCCTGTGTTCACGACGGGTTGTTGGTCTAGATGATCCTTCTGTTGCCCTTGAGTTTCTGTTGACTCTTGAAGTATCAGAAGAAGGCAGGCAATGTTCAAATTCTTGAGATAAACCTGCCCAAGTATTATTTCGCTGTGTTCTTGTATCAGAATTAGAACCCTGTCCATCTCCAAATAAAAAATCTGTAATAGTTCTGTTTTTACGGCCCTCTGGAATACGACGACATTGGGTATTGCTAGATGAAGTACAAGAAATTTCAGGGATGGTGTAACTTACAGCCTGATCACTTAAATCTTTGGTGACTCTTTTTTGCCTGTCCATTTTTTGAAAAAAAGTCATACCATCAGTAAATTCATCAGTAAAGGGAATCACGCCAGAAATAAAAGAACCAACCCCTTCAAGTATTGTATACGGCTCTCTCCATTGTTCCTGTAGTACTAAACGAGTAAATCTAAGTCTGTGGTTTGAGTGACGGCCTAATGGAAGTAATTCATCTTTGTCATGATGTGTAGGAGCTGTTGCCAAAGGTTCTATATTTTTATTGTTACAAATATGTCCAAATAACCGTATTGCTTCATAAAGAGCCACTCGACTCGACTCTATACATTGTGGGTTATCAGGAAAAAATTCCCTATGCCATAATTCATATACATATTCATATACATTATTTCTGGATCTAATCCTATTATATTTTTCATCTACATATCTTTGGATCCTTCTGTTTGGATTTGAACTTGCTCTTGTCAAACGAGTGACCTGAGAATGATCGTTAGGGTATGTTCCTGGAAAATAATCATGAACCTCAATTGTGTTTAGGCTATTTCTTTCATTGCAAGAATTTGAATGTACACATGAAGTTTTTAAGTCACAAAGATTAGTTTTTTCAGGGTATTTCCCTATTTTAATGTGTACAATTTCACCATTCTCTTTTTGATGGTTAAAGTCAGCTACATGACTTCTACCATTTGCTCTACATGCCATGCCCTGATTGCCTACTAAATTATTAGGATTTGAAAAATTACTTTTATCTCCATGATAAGTATTACGAGGTTGAAATTTTGAGCGATCTAGACAATATTCTCTTGATTCTCTATTGAGCTTATAAACTTTGGCTTGTAATTGGGCATTTCTGTTTATTTGATTATTTCCATTTAAGCCTCCTTCCAGTCTTACCACGAAATATTCAGGATTTCTTTGTGGCATATAAAATTGGCAAAAATGTTCTCCAGGCAACTTGTGAAAAGGGAAACAACTATTTGTATTATTTTCTACCTCTTCAGATGCCGATGCTCTAGTACGAGATACACCATCAGACTGAGCAAAGACTTCTATATGCCCTAAAAATACCTGTAAAAAAGATATAAGGATGGTTACAGATAGTTTTGACACACTGCCCCCCCCCTCATTTTTTGGTGAAAGATTGAATTTATAGTGTGCATGATGACCTCCTGTTTTTAATTTAAATAAAACACTTGTTACAATTTATCTATCGACAACAATTTAAAATATTTAAAGGGTTTTTAATGTTGAATCTAAAAAAAATTGATTCAAATTGAGACATCTTTTTTGAATTTTCCTTAAGTTCTAAACTTGATAGTTAAATGATAACTGAAAAAGATAGAATAAATTAACATCTGAATTTTCTTACACTTCTCAGGGCAAATGTTCCACGTGGAACATTTGCTATTGACAACTGTCCATATTTGAATCTATACTTCAAATATGGACAGTTATATTGATAGAAATATCACTCAAAATATACTTCAAGACCTTAAGGAATATCCTGTTGTGGCTTTGTTAGGGCCTCGTCAGGTGGGTAAGTCGACTTTAGCTAAACGCTTGATTCAAAATAACTTATCTGGACTTTATTTAGATTTAGAAAGACCAAGTCAAAGACTTAAACTTCAAGACCCAGAATCATTTCTGCAACAAAATGCATCAACCCTTATTTGTTTTGATGAAATACAAAGAGTACCAGAGATATTTTCTCTTTTGAGAAGTTTTGCAGATGAAAGGGCAATCAATGGTCAGTTTTTAATTTTAGGAAGTCTTTCTAGGGATTTATTAAAGCAAAGCAGTCAAACTTTAGCAGGACGCATGTCTTATTTAGAAATGACCCCTTTGACTCTATCTGAAATCCCTCAAGGCCAAGATATAAACTTGTGGTTAAAAGGGGGTTTACCTAGAAGCTTCCTCAGCAAAGACCTTTTAACAAGTTTAAAATGGAGAGAAAATTATATCCGTACTTTTTTAGAAAGAGATATTCCTCAAATGGGCTTTAATATATCAAGTGATCAGGTGGGGCGATTATGGAGGATGCTAGCTCATATTCATGGACAACCTTTAAATGCTTCAAAGTTAGGCTCTAGTTTGGGTGTGACCTCTCATACAATTAATTCTTATATTGGTATTTTAGAGCAAGCCTTTTTATTGAGAGTTTTACAACCTCTTAGTGGTAACTTTAAAAAAAGATGGGTTAAATCACCTAAAATTTATATTCGAGATAGCGGGCTTTTACATTCTTTGTTGGAAATTGAGTCAATGAATGACCTTTTAGGTCATCCTAACTATGGGGCTTCTTTTGAAGGTATGGTTATTGAACAAATTGCTTGTTCCCTCCCGCAGTGGAATTTTCATTTTTATCAAACAAAGTCAGGCAATGAAATCGACTTAGTGATGACAAAAGGGCAAAGAACTATTGCCATTGAGATAAAAGCCAATCAAGCCCCTAAAATTAGGAAGGGATTTTGGACAGCTATTGAAGATATACAGGCAACTGAAAAATATCTTATTGCCAGTATCGATTCACCCTATCCTATCGGTGATGGAGTTATGGCTATGAATATACGGCATTTCTTAAGCATTTTTAAATAAAAAATAAATTCGAATGTTCCACGTGGAACATTTGCAGTTTTAAATGACATAAAACCACTGTGGTTGATTGATTTTTAGTTGTGGAGCAAGACAAAAACGAGTCATTTTTTAAGCTGACAGGTGGTTTGTATGGTCATCACAAATAAACGCTATTTTATTTCTGGTAGCTAGCCCCTAAGGCTTTTGGCATAAGCCTTTATGTGACTTCAAAGGTAGTTTTTACATATATACACCCTTCTGCAAATGTTTGTTGCTTCAAAAGTACTTGCTAATACGTTTAAAATGTTATAGTATGTACAAAATGTATAATTGATTATTGAGAGGTCTTGTATGTCAAATGCAACAAAGCATCAAATCACAGCCTTACTGGATAAAGGTGCTATTTTTGAAGGAAATCTTACTTTTGAAGGAACTGTCCGAATTGGTGGGAAGTTTCGAGGGGAAATTTTCACAAAAGATACCTTGGTTGTGGATCCAGGAGCTGATATTGAAGCACAAATCGAAGCCAATGTGGTGATTATTTCTGGCACAGTCAAAGGGAATGTTTTTGCTCAAGAGCAGGTGGTGATGCATCCACCTGCTGTGCTTAAGGGGACTGTTACCACTCCCAGCCTTAAAATTGAAGAAGGTGTTGTTTTTGAAGGGGCTTCCTATATGCAAAAATAAGTTCAATTTATAAAAACCTGCAATTTTTATATCACATAAAATGTCAAAAAAGATATACATTAAGCTATCAGTCAATAAGGGTTTTTATTCTTGCTCGAATGTTCCACGTGGAACATATCTATTAAAAATATAATAAAAACAATATGTTACAAATTTCAACCGGTTTGTTTTTGTGGAACAAAGAAGCAATGGAATGTTTGGCCATGCATAGATTTTTAGAAATTAAATTGACATGGTTTCCCTAGTGTGATAGGGTTTGTTATTTCAAGATTTAAGGAGGACAAATAAATGAACAATTTCAAGAACTTCAAGAATAAAAAGTCAACTGTTAAACAAATAATAAACGTAAGTAATGTGATTATTTTGATGTTAGGTATCTTTATATATCAAGATGCATACGCACAGTTTGTACCTTGGATCCCTCATCCCTTAACACCAACACCAGCGGAGAGAATAGCAGAGAGAAGGGCCATAGCGATGCGACAAGAACAAATACGACGACAAGTAGTTAGAGAGTTAATAATAACAGAAAACATACGAAATATCTTGGAAGAAGATATATATGCGAATCTAAACTCTATTGTTCAAGATCATTTTGCAGGTCAGTTTGATTTAGAATATTCGTTTTCTTTTCATACACCTAAGGCTATCTATGCACTCTATACAACCATTATTGTTGGTGGTGTTGTAGCTTTTGTTGTTGCCCCCATTTTGACGCTGGTTGGAGCTTCAGATATAGTGGTGGGCCTTTTAATAGGTGGAGGTGCTATGACTTCTTTGCTTGGTGTATCTGCCGCTATGTTATATTCAGCAAACTGGATGGAATGGGGGTATAAAGGATATTTTGATAGAGATAACAGAAAGCGGTTTATTTATACACTCTTTGATAGACAAACGGGTGATTATTTAGAAAAAGAATGTATCATTCATCTTAAATATTCAGGCACAGAGGATGGTTTTAGGATAACTTATGAATTAGACTGGTGTCCTGATCTTCCACAGAATATAAATGGTGAATTAAGAATAAGTGAATATTCTAGGTTGTTTGATATTGGTCAGGAGACAGTTGTCACTAAGGGTTCAGTGGATTTTCCTTATTCAAAACCTCGAAGAGTAAATGTTTTCAGAGATTAATCTCATTACGTAAATTTATCTTCAATAACATGATGTTCATCCAGGATCTGGGATCTGGGATCTGGGATCCGGGATCCGGCATCAGACAAGGATGAAACGAATATCTTGTTTCCTTAACATTTCACTCAAAATGAGCGGATTTTTTAGATGTTGCCTATTTTGTCAAAAGCGAAAGCCTTTGCAGAAGATGTAAGAAAGAATTTTTTCCTTATAGATTTTCTAAAATTCTGCCACAAAAGCTGACATTGTAGTGGCACAAAATCTCTTTTGACTCATAACTTACTGATTTTACTCAACTTTATTTTTTCAGGCTATCAGACTCAGGAATTAAATATCTCTTAACTATAAATCACAATATAATTGACTATTCATCTCACCTGTGTTATCATTAGCTCTATGAAATATTTGGGTTGGAGTATTTTTCTAGTTATATTTTTTATAGGTTTTATAGGTTGCCGACTTATTGATCAAACTCTTGTGAGGCAAGAACTAAAAGCACTTCAGGATAGTATACATGAAGGACTCTTACCATCAGATACTTTTCCGTTATTTGTCACATTAAATACAATGCTCTCTAGTGATACTTTATATGTTTTAGGACAGAGGCACAGCCATTCACAATCCCAAAATATTCCAAACATCCCATCTATCATCTCACATTATTTTGATGACATACAATCTAGGATTGTAATTAATAAGGGTAGCACTATTGAACTAAAAGCTCATCATATTCTTTCTTCTATCCCCTTCATTGATACAAAAGCTATCCCTGGAATAGCGACTATGATTGAAGATCAATATCAAGATATCCAGGATGGCCAGGAAATCTATGGTTATTGGTTCGATCACAAATTTCTTTGTAAATATGAATGTGCATGTTACGCTATAAAGTTTACTTCATTAATTAATGCTCATGCTAGTGCCAATGTAGTGATTATCCCTATAAAAATAACAGGGGGGGGGGCAGGAGTCAAGGTGAAAAGAGGCTTTGGAATGCAGTCAACATATTTATACCACGTCACTTCAATTATTGTAGATCTAAAAGATTATTCAGCGGGTGTGATAGACCCTATCATATTTGGAGATGCTAAAATATACCCTTTGTCATCTCTTTATGAAAGGATTATAAATGTTTCTACTATGACTTTTTCGACCTTTTATCACTCTATGAGAAGGTAAGGCGATGACCATTTTATCGATGGCGAAAGCCATCGTGGTCATTGTCAGAAAGTAGCCAGAGGCTAGACCACTTTTAGTGAAACAGCTCAGCCTTTGATCGACGACGACAGTCGTCGGGCTAACTATTAGAAGGATGTTTTCCTTAACATGGGGTTAAAAAACGAGGAGATCCTCCTTACTAAAAGTGGTCAAGCTTTCTAGGTTGCCAGCATTTAAGAAGGCGGTAGCCAGAGGCTGGCAACCAGAAAGTGACCAGAGGTCAGACCACTTTTAGTGAAATTTAAAAGAATTAGGATTTGCTAATTGGATATATTCTCGAAGTACTTGAGGGATTTTGTTTTTTAAAAAATCCCCCGGTGTCACAGAAGGGAATAATTCTTCATAAGTTTTTACTTCTATTTTATTGATACGTCTGTTGAGAAAACTTCTTTTGATTTGCTCTGAACTGGCAGAACCAGTAGCACCAATTAAAGCAGCAAGGTAATGTATATTTTGCTTATGATAATAATAAACACGCCTCTTTTTATCTGTCACATTCAGTCCTATCACAAGATGAGGTTTCTGTGTAGCCACACCTACAGGGCATTGATTAGAGTTGCACTTTCTGGCTTGAATGCAACCTAGTGCTAACATCATTCCTCGACCTGATGTTAAAATATCTCCACCAAGAGCTATTTTATTAAGCATTTGAAATGCCGTAATAATTTTTCCTGAACAAATAAGCTTAATATGCTTTCTTAAATCATACCCTTTCAAAACATCATGGACAAAGACAAGACTTTCATCTAAAGGTGTCCCCACTGCATTAGAAAACTCAAGAGGTGCTGCTCCTGTACCTCCTTCCCCTCCATCCACAGCAATAAAATCAGGATAAATTTGCTCCTCTACCATAGCTTGACAAATAGCAATAAATTCATGCCGATGACCAATGCATAATTTAAAACCAATAGGTTTATAGCCTGAGAGTTCTCTGAGTTTTTGTACAAAATGCAACAGTCCACGTGGAGTTTGAAAAGTGCTATGATAAGAAGGCGATACAATATCTTTGCCCATCGGAACATTTCTGATGCGAGCAATTTCAGGTGTGATTTTGCGAGCAGGCAGAATACCTCCATGTGCAGGCTTAGCCCCTTGAGATAGTTTAAGTTCTATCATTTTAATTTGATCATCTTGAGCATTCTCTTGAAATAACTCCTCACAAAAATTCCCATTTTTGTCACGGCAACCAAAATACCCTGTTCCTATTTGCCAAACAATGTCACCTCCAGGTTTACGATGATAAGGACTAATGGACCCTTCTCCTGTGTTGTGATAAAAATGCCCCATCTTAGCTCCTCCATTAAGAGCTAGAATTGCATTTTTACTTAAAGACCCATAGCTCATACCAGCTATATTAAAGATGCTACAAGAATAAGGTTTTTTGCATTCTGTTCCGCCAACTAAAACACGCAAACTTTGAGGGTCTACTTTTTGAGGAGTTAAGGAATGGTTGATCCATTCATAGCCAACTCCATAGACATCTCTTTGAGTTCCAAAAGGGACAGTATCTAGCTCCCTTTTTGCTCTTTGATAAACAATACTTCGATATTCTCTGGAAAAAGGAGTACCATCAGTGTTGTTTTCTACAAAGTATTGTTGAATCTCAGGACGAATAGCTTCAAAAAAATACCTTAATCGACCAATAACAGGGAAGTTTTTTAGTACAGCTCGCTTTTTTTGATTCATATCTACTAAACCAACGACAAAGGCAATGAAAGCAGGTAAGAGTAACAACCAAATAGGTTGCCAAAAATAACCTCCCATCCCTATAAAACAAAAAACAATAAGAGATATTAGTAAGAACTCTAAACGCATTTTTTCCTTAAAAGTCAACACACTGTTGGCATGTTTTTCACTCAAATTGGTCTAGTATCGTTGATCCTCTGGGCTACTTTCTGACGATCATTGCAATAGCTTGTGCCATTGACAACATAATCACACCTAGTGTTAAGCTTCAGAGAAGCTTGTTTACCTGATTGAATAAGAAAAAGTCATCAGAAGGTTAGTCAGAAGACTTTATAATGAATTTATCGGATATTTTGATCAATATGATAAAGGGTAAAGTGATGTGTTTTGAATTTCTAGCCTTTTGTTTCCCTAAAAGTGGTCTTTTTCACTCAAAATAAACTGGCCTCTGGCCACTTTTGGACAATGACCGCAAAGGCTTTCGCCTTTGACAAAATGGTCATTGTCTCAAAAGCCTGTTCACTTTGAGTAAGGAGGATCTCCTCGTTTTTTAACACAATGTTAAGGAAACAAGATGTTCGTATTTTTTCATTTTTTTTATTTTTTTAGATTCTGCGTAACTTTCAAAAAAGAAGTAATTAGGGAGGAGGATGGGGCAGTGGGAGACTGGAGATCTTCCGCAAATTGAGCTTGCTCTTTAAAAGCAAGCTCAATTGAGGACTTCGGAAGGCTCACACTGCCCCATCCTCAAATAAAAATAAAATGGAAAAGCAGAATCAAGGGCGGAGGGTGGGGTTAGGGAGTTAGCTGTTTCACTAAAAGTGGTCTGGCCTCTGTTTCCCTAAAATTGAACTGGCCTCTAGCCACTTCTGGGCAATCAGCCCGACGGCTCTCGCCGTCGATCAAAGGCTGATTGCCTCAAAAATCCGTTTATTTTTAGTAGAGAGGGAACCTTCGTTTTCTAACACCATGTTAAGGAAACAAGATGTTTAGCACAATGGCTTTCGCCTTTGACAAAATGGTCATTGCTTCAAAAATTTATGCATTTTGAGTGAAAAAAACATCATGTCAAAAAACAGCTTTTGACAAACTTTTAATAAGCAAGCTAAAATACTTCAAAATGACAAGGAGTCTTTTTGAAGAAACTTCCTCAACTCTTGCTGTTCATATCATTTATCGTCCCTGTATTGGTGATGGGCTTACTTGTTTGGCAAGGCTTAAGCCTCCTTAACCAAAGCCAAATGCCAGCTCTTAAAGAAGACTTTAAGCTCATTGCACTGATCATAATAGGCGGTTTTGCTTTACTCTCTCTTACTGCAACCATATTGATCAATAAAAAAATCAATTATCAGTTTTTATCTATAAAAAATGCCTTCTTAGAATTTACAGCTAAGCTAGGACTCCACAGCCATCCAACAAATCAAGACACTCAAGATGCTCAACAGACCATAAAAAGTCTTTTGATCCAATCTCAAAAAAAAATTATCGAACGTCAAAAGAAAGAAAAACAACAATATTACAATGCAACCCATACAACTAAAATGAAAGCTTTAGTGCAGTTAAGTACAGGCATGGCCCATGAAATCAGCAATCCTTTGGCAGCTATCTTAGGCCATGCACAGCTAGCAAAAGGTAAATCAACAAATCCTCAAATACAAAATCATCTGGATATTGTAGAGAAAGAAATACGTAAAATTAGTGAATTTGTGAGAAATCTTATGAAGTTTACTCAAAATATACCTTCCGAGTCTCAAGCATTTAATATAAACCAAGTTATATCAGAAACCATGAACCTTATGGAACAACAATTAGCTTCAAAAGGTATTTTAATAAAAAAACACCTGATGTCTACACAAGATATTTATGGCTCAGCCCATCATCTACAACAAGTGCTGATCAACTTAATAAATAATGCAGAATATGCTATGGAAAAATCTCATACTAAAATACTCTCTATCCATACGGAAGATTTTAAAAATTCTCTACGTATTCAAGTCCGCGACACAGGACCAGGCATCGCCTCTGATATAAAAGAGAGAATATTTGAGCCTTTCTTTACGACTAAAACATCCCAAGAAGAATTAGGAATCCAAGAATCAAAAACTCAACAATTAGCAAGTAAAACATTAAAAACTTCACAAGGTTATGGACTTGGACTCTTTATAACTTATAATATTGTTCAAGAGTACAAAGGTCACATCACAGTTGAGTCAGAACCTAATAAAGGAACAACCTTTATTATTGATCTGCCTTACCAAAAGCCTCAGGATTTGCAAACAGAACAAAAAAATATCCCCAATCCCAAAAGTGTACCCCTTCAAGCCAACCCTATATCTTCAAATCAAAAAATTAAAATACCTTCTTTAAAAAAAGATTATCCAATAACAAAAAACCAAGTGGTTGATAAAAAGAGCTTTACAAATAATATAAATCCTCCCATAACACAAAAGCAGCAAATAAAACATCCTCATCACAACATAGATTTTCAGATTAATCATTTGAAGCCTAAACAGAATATTTCTCAAAAACATCATTTTGCTATAGCCAAACATGATGTAATGAAATCATTGGATTTCAAAGTCAAAATTAGACCAGCAAAAATGAAAAACCTCACCAATAAAGAAAACTAAAAAGAGCATAAAAGATGATTTTAGATAGTGTAAAAAATGAATTTAAAATTTATGTGATAGAACCTAATAAAGCTTCTTCTGATGCTTTATGTCATGCTCTTGAAGAGTCAGGGTTCCATATAACAGCCTTTCTTACAGCAGAAGACGCTCTTGAAAATTTAAAAAAAGAACCCCCTCATATCATTGTAACTCATACAGACTTACCTCAAATGACAGGATTAGCCTTATTAAAACGTGTTAAGTATTTAAGTGATGATATTTTAGTCATATTAATCACATCGAATAAAAGCCAAGGAATTCAAACAGGAGCTTATGAATGTATAGATCAAAGTCAAATAGAAGCAAATCTCATCAATGTTCTCAATAGAGCTATTGAAAAGCTCTATTTGCAATTTCAAAATGAACAACTTTTAGAAGAGCTGAAACATCACCAAACATCACAATCAGTCAATCAATCGACAACAGATCAACATAAACCTTCATTTGATCCTATCCATCAAATGATCAATAAGATTTCTGTTCTCACAAGTACCAATGAGGTGATTTGTTGTCTTACTGATCAATTATTTAATTTAATGGGACAACCTACACTATACCTTAAATATGTACCTTCACATACATCTTTACTACTCACCCACCTATCAGGACTAGATATCAATAATTTTAAAAATGCAGGCATCCCTTTAAAAGGTGAGCCAAACTCTTATTTAGAAAAAATAAAACATCCACACACCTTTGACCTTTTACAAAATTTTATAACATCTGTCTTTCAAGTGGAATCTTGTTATGCTATTCCTATCACTGTAGACAAGAATATACTAGGAGTTGTTGTGATTTTAAATAAAATCAAAGATCAATATAAAAACATAATAAATGTTTTGTTGGATATGTTTAAAGGATTTTTAGAAAAGGCCTACTTTCAAGAGAAAATGCAAAGCTTAATGGCTTTTGATTTATCTACAGGGGCATACAACAAAAAATATTTTACAAAAATTTTAGATCAAGAGATCAATCGTGCTGTTCGTATAAGGCATCCTGTCTCTTTGCTCTATATGGGCATTGATGATTTTGACTTTTATGTTCAACGCAACGGAGAACAAATGGGTGATATTTTGTTAAAAATGGTGGTCCACATTTGTGTTAAAACAAGCCGTAAAATTGACTTAATGGCTCGATTCCAAAAAGGAGAGTTTGTGATATTGTTACCTCATACAGATAAAGATAAAGCTATGATTAAAGCAGAAAGATTTCGTCGCACTATATTTAATGCCAAATTTCCTTACAGCAATTACCAACCATCAGGACATTTATCTATCAGTATAGGTATTTCAGAATATCCTACCCTCTCTCAGGATGCTATATCACTGATCCAAGTAGCTGATAATGCTTTTTATCAAGTGAAACAGTCCACAAAAAATCGCACTTGTATTGGTATAGCTCCTAAAGGCTTCAAACCTGAATTTACATACCTTGTGAATAATTAATAAATTCAATTTTACGATAAAGCTTATTTAGGTGGTATGATGAACAAACTGTATGGACAAAAACTCATTGAAGAATCAAGGCTAGAGGTCTTTGAAAATAGAAATAAACACAGAAAATACACTATTTATTTTGAATGTCCTGAATTTACTTGCCTTTGTCCACGAAGTGGGTTTCCTGACTTTGCTAACATCAAGATTAAATATATACCAGATCAGCTTTGTGTTGAGCTTAAATCACTTAAGCTCTATATCAATCGATTTAGAGACCAACATATCTTCCATGAAGATGTGACCAATCACATTTTAGATGATCTTACTAAAGCCTTAGACCCTTGGTTTATTGAAGTTATAGGTGATTTCAATGTAAGAGGCAATATCAAAGCAATCATTACAGCTCAGCATTCTAAAGAATCTAAAGCTTGATATGGAGCTTTAATCTACTTGAATGCTTTTAACAAAGGGTGCGTCAAAAAAATAAATCCTGTTGACTTTTAGTTTTATGAAGTTATAATTAAGATAAAGCGGAGGTATTAAAAATGGATATGTATGACATCTTAAAAATAACATTTGCCGTTGTTGTGGGAGTCATTAGTTCCGGTACTGGTTTAATTATTATTGCAAGATTTTTAATATCTCCAAATAAAGAACAAATTAAAGAATTAAAAGAGAATCAAAAAGAAGTAACTGACCCGATTAAAGAACAGGTAAATAATCATATACCCACACAAATTAGAGAATTAAAAGAAAGCCTTAGAGAACTGAAAGAGGATCAAAGAGAGCTAAAAGAAGATCAGAGAGAACTGAAGCAAGAATTAAAGTCTGACATAAAAGCACTTGATCAAAAGCTTGATAAATTAATTGAGAGGTCAAATAGTCACAGTCCCAGCTGATCGCCTTATTGATCCACCTCACTCCATCTGACTACTTTAACAAAGGGTGCGTCAAAAAAATAAATCCTGTTGACTTTTAGTTTTATGAAGTTATAATTAAGATAAAGCGGAGGTATTAAAAATGGATATGTATGACATCTTAAAAATAACATTTGCCGTTGTTGTGGGAGTCATTAGTTCCGGTACTGGTTTAATTATTATTGCAAGATTTTTAATATCTCCAAATAAAGAACAAATTAAAGAATTAAAAGAGAATCAAAAAGAAGTAACTGACCCGATTAAAGAACAAGTAAATAATCATATACCCACACAGATTGATACATTTAAAGAAAACCAAAAAGCACAAATCAACATATTAAAAGCAAATCAAGAATTACTCAAAGAGCATCAAGCTACACAAATTAATGCATTGAGAGAAAGTCAAAAGGAATTAAAGGAAAATCAAAAGGAATTAAAAGAGAATCAAAAGGAATTAAAAGCTGAAATAAAAGCAATCGACCAGAAACTTGATCAAAAGTTTGATGCTCTCACTAAGAAAATTGATAGGGAAGCCGAACAAAATAATCAAAAGTTTGATGCTCTCACTAAGAAAATTGATAAGGAAGCCGAACAAAATAATAAAAACTTCGAAAAAATTAATCAACGTATCGACGTCCTATTGGATATATTCACATCAAATGCAAAAAAACCTGAAAAATAAAGAAATACTAAGTCTTTCCTTAGTCTTTTGCTCCAGTTGCTAATAATAACTCTACTGACCAACCTGCTCTTTTAGACACTTAATACTTTAATGATTATTCTTAAGATAACTATTTCTCTGTATAGTATTCATAAGTTTGTTTATTATTTACTCTATTGGCAGGGCTTTAGACTTACTTTAATAAAACAAAAAGGCCGTTTTGCCATACATCAATATTAAAGCATAACTCTTACATATTTATTGCCAGACTTTTTCATTAAGCCTCTCTTAACAAAAGCATCACCGATGATTTGGTATACTTTATTTGAAAATTTCATTTGTTTTGCTAGATTGAGTATTTTTAAACCAGCATCAGCAAAATTATCAGAATAAGCCAATAAAGGTAAATGATTATGAAATAAGCGAGCTATTTTAACGCTATCAGTCTGTGGATGCATATAAACTTCATACCATATAGAGTTGTATATATATCCCATGTTGTGTATTTGGCCCTTACTACACTGGAACATGGCCGGTGCAGTTTTTTTCTCGATGCATCTGCTGGTCATTGGTCTTCTTAACGTAATCATAGAATAATAAAAACTAGCCTGCCCTTCATTAATAGCACTATAGCAACCTAAAAAATCTTCACAACGCATATAATAACGACTGTCTCTAGACTGAATTAGTCCTGTGTCTTGTTTTTTAGCATAAGTAAGATTTGCATGACCGGCCTCATGCATTATAACATACATGTTTAAAGAATATTTAGCATTCAAGACAATTGTGTTATCTCCCGGTGACCAGCATCCCCCCCAATTATAACAAGTTCCCTTTTTATTTTTTGGACTTTCTGCAATTATTTCTTTATCTTCTGCATACCATCCACCAGCATTTAACTTCATCCATGCCCTTTGATACATTAACCAATAATAAGTCGTGGTTTGATGTACTTCTCGTGGAATCCATAGCACCTTTCCATTTTTCATAACAGCAACGTTACTGATCTTCCACTTACCATTTCTTAAAATAGCACGATCAATGGAAAATTTACCATACTTGTATGCAGGTTTTACTTTATAATGACTGTTTTCAAGATAACTGCCTACGTTATCTGTGATATTAACAGCATAATTAGGAGAGCGTGATGCACTGTAAATACATGCATTGTAATTAGGATTTGTTCGGCAGTTTTGTACAATCTTCCCTGCCATTTTAGGCTTTGGTGGTGGTTTTTTTATTAGACAAGTGCGAGAATTGCGACCACCAAACATTCCATCACATCGCCATCTATAATGAGTACTGATGTCAGCAATAGCTTTTTCATTGGCTCTACCTTTAAGACATCCGTTCTTATTGGCATTGTTACACTGCCCATTGATAGGTTTTCTCTTGTAACAAGTACTAGAATTGTGACCACCATATTGTCCATCACATCGCCATACATAATAGTAAGCATCATCAGGGATAGCTTTATCATTGGCTCTGCCTGTGCGACATCCATTTCTAAGAGAATTGTTGCACTGCCCATTGATAGGTTTTCTAATTTGACAAGTGCCTGAGTTTCGACCTCCATGTTGTCCATCGCATCTCCATCTATGATGAGTGCTAGTATCAGGGATAGCCCTTTCATTGGCTAGCCCTCTAAGGCATCCGTTTCTATAAGCATTTTTACACTGTCCATTAATTGGTTTTCTAATTTGACAAGTGCTTGAGTTGCGGCCTCCATGCTGTCCATCACATCGCCATCTATAATGAGTACCGGTATCAGCAATAGCTTTTTCATTGGCTCTACCTTTAAGACATCCGTTCTTAGTGGCATTTTTACACTGCCCATCAATAGGCTTTATAAATTGACAAGTACCAGAATGGCGACCTCCATGCTGTCCATCACATCGCCATCTATAATGAGTACCGGTATCAGCAATAGCCTTTATATTGGCTGTACCTCTAAGGCATCCGTTCTTAGTGGCATTTTTACATTGCCCATTGATTGGCTTTCTTTTTTGACAAGTGTCTGAGTTTTGACCGCCATGTTGTCCATCACACTGCCATTTATAATGTGTGTCTGTATCTGCCACAGCCGTTGGGTTAGGCGTGCCAGCAGAACATCCATTTTTGACATTGTTATTGCATGCTCCATTAAGAGGTTTATCTTTCTGACAATCTGTAGCTGTTGTCCCTCCATGCTCCCCTTCACAATGCCATTTATAAAATTCTTCTGAATCTTCTAAAACCGCATCATTGAATTGACCTAAAAGACAACCATTTTTCTTTGAGTTATCACACTGTCCATTGATGGGTATTCTCTTATGACAGTCTATGACTGTCTTTCCATTGTTGACCCCCACACAGTGCCATTTATAAAATTCTTCTGTATCTGCTATGACAGCATCATCAGCATCACCTGCAAGACATCCATTCCTAATAGAATTGTCACATTGTCCATCTATACTTCTATCCGTAGTAAGATCTGGACGCTGATCATCCTCTCTGCTAACTAATGCAATACTCTCTGAACAAAAATGCTGTCCTATACTTTCTTTCAGAGAACCAAAATAACAAATATCATCATTGGCTGGGCAGTAATTATAATATTGATAGGATGAATCGGTCTGATCTCTTGAAGAAGTCCAAATTTTAAAAAGAGTCCTCTGACACTCTTCATTTGAACTTAAACTAATATCTATAGCATCTTGACAATTTATTGAAGAACGGCTTCTATTATTGAGCTGAAACTCACATCTGTTAGCATTTCTAATATCTAAATTTAAAGTTTGAGTATTTCCTCTGGGCCTTCTGTATTTATAAATGTCATTGTTTTCTAAAACTACAGCTATTTCCTGACCATCATCTGTTATTTGAAATGGATTGATATAAGGTTGTAAGTTTTCTGTGATTTGAACCTCTTTTTTTCTATAGACAAGACATCCGTTTGAATCCACGGCAGAGACTTCAATGACCAAAGAACCTAATTCCCCTGTCAGGTCGACAGTTAGCGTTGCACCATTAAAAATCCTCTCTGATTGACCAGATGGTGATATAACTTTCCACGTAATATCTGTAAAATCAAAAACATCTCTCAAAGTTAAAACAACAGAAGAATCACTAGTGAAAGAGCCTGACTGAAGTGCTATCTCTAATACACTATCTAATTGACATTCTGCTCCAATCACAATCCGCTTAACAGACTTGGTCAATAAGTCAGAAGAACTTCCTTGATGAGCTGTGGCAAATAACATGTAACTTCCTGTTTGTGTGAAACGATGTTGATACTCATTTTTATTTGTGGTTTGAGAGTCTACAATGCTCTCAAAACCTCTTGTAATAGTCCACTTAAAGTGATCTGCGTCAGGATGAACATGACCCATTTTGAGATAGAGACCTGCATTGATATCAAATCTATCTTTGGGCATACCCTCACCCTCTGAGGGCAGGTAAGCAATGGCTTGACCCTTTTCATAAGACAAAGATGAAGATGCCTCAGAATTTCCTGGTTGTTGTGGGGTTTTACTAGTGGATACAGTGTCAAACTCGCAGTTTTGAAATAAGATCAACAAAAAGCCCATACAAGCTAAACCTATAATATGTAAACCTTTAAACTTGCTTCTTCTTACACGTGGCATACGTGCTAAGACGCTTTGGTGATCTTGCATTTTCTTTAAAAATGTCATTTTTAAAATACCTGGAATGTCTTCAATTGATACATACCTATTAATAATATCGGTAAAAACTAAGACAAGACTTAAGTACTTTAAGAAACAATATTTAGATTTAAAGCAAATCAGGATAAATCTTCTCTTTATCCCATCAGTTCATTTTTTCATCACAAGATCATCAGAGATGGTTGAAAAAAAGTAATAAATTTCAGTAGGTTAAGAAGATAAAGGTCCTGTTTAAAATTTTGATTGACTGGCATGTCTGAAGTGCTATAAGAGATAAAATATTTTTCAATAAACTAATAAACAATAAAACAAATTATGAATCAAACAAACTCAAAAAATTTTCAGCAAGAAGCCTTCACTGCGGATAAATTTTTTAATGCTGTTTTGATAATGTCAGATGGTTCAACACTGCAAGGGCAAGGGCTTGGTTCTTATGGACTGACCCGAGGGGAAATTTGTTTTAATGTCTCTATGACAGGCTATCAAGAAATTCTCACAGATCCCTCTTACTTAGGGCAAATTATTACTTTTACCTTTCCTCATATTGGAAATGTAGGCTGTAATCCTGAAGACTATGAATCCAAAGAAGTTTTTTGCAATGGCCTTATTTTACGCGAATCCATTACAGAGCCTTCTAACTACAGATCAAAAATGCCCCTCTGCCAATGGCTCAAAGAACAAAATGTTATTGGTCTCTCAGGTTTAGATACGCGGTTTCTGACACGTAAAATTCGAAACGAAGCCCCACAGAATGCCCTGATCTATCACTGCAAACCCAATGAAACCATATCTATCAAAGATATTTACAAAGAGCTTAAAAAACATCCAACTCTTGTAGGTCAAGAGCTAGCTTCATTAGCCTCTACAAATAAAACCTACCAATGGAATGAGAAGCTTTATCATATCAATCAAAAACACATACAACCATCAGGGCCTGAATATAATGTGGTTGTAATTGATTATGGCGTGAAAAAAAACATCCTTAGATATCTTGCAAGTTATAACTTTAACGTCACTGTTGTGCCTGCTAAAACTAGCTTTGATGATATCATCAAACACCAACCTGATGGTGTTGTATTGTCTAATGGGCCAGGGGACCCTTTTGCTACCTCTACTTATGCACAAAAGACCATTGCTACCATCTTAGAGCATAACATCCCTCTGTTTGGTATTTGTCTAGGCAGTCAGCTTTTAGCATTGACCTCTGGTTTGAACACTTTAAAGCTTCACTGTGGTCATATTGGAGCTAATCACCCTGTTAAAAATCTCAAGAGTCCTTATGTGGACATCACTAGTCAAAACCATTGTTTCTCTGTATCCCAAGAGGCTATATCAAATCATATAGAGATCACCCATAAATCTCTTTTTGACGATACAGTTGAAGGCGTGCGTCATAAAGAAAGGTATGCTTTTGCTGTGCAGTATCATCCCGAAGGTTCACCTGGCCCTCGTGATAGTAGTTATTTATTTAAAGAGTTTTACAACATGGTCAAAAAGTCTAAGACAAAGACTAGCAGAAAGCTTTATCAGCAAAACAAAGAAAGCTCATTACTTCAAGCATGATCTAACTTTTGGTTTACATATAAAATGAAGTGAATAGGTTCAAGGTAACCCTTATTAAGGAAGCATTTGTATAAAAAGACTTAAGTGAGATGATTAAAGATTGGAAAAAAAAGAGCCGACCATCCCAATTGACTGTTGAGTATGGCCGGAGACAGGAGTTTCTTATAAACTGTTTAAAGGGTACCAACCTGCCCCTAAACCAGAGGCAGGTGGCTTGGCTCAAAAGATTTTATTAAAATGGTTGAGTGTTTGCCTGTATCAAAGACTTAACCACTTCAGCATGCCCGTTCAAAGCTGCTGTTTTTAAGGCTGCTCTATCCTCATGGTTAAGATGCACTCTAGCACCATTTTGGATAAGCTTTTGGACAACATCCATATTGCCGTTCCTTGCAGCATAAACCAATGCAGTATTGCCTTTTCTGTCTTTAACATCTAAATCAATGCCTGGTTGAATTAACTTAAAGCTTATGTCTTGATGATTTTTAGCTGTTGCATACATCAAAGCCGTTCTGTTGAAGTTATTGCGTATATTGCGATCAGCTCCAGCGTTGAGCAATACCTTAACAAGTTCCATATTTCCAGTTAAAACAGCTTTCATAAGTGCTGTTGTGCCTTTCTTATTTTGAATGTCAGGCTTAGCTCCTGCATTCAATAGAGCTTTTACTGCTTGAATATGTTGTTTTTTTGTAGCAGTGATCAAAGCTGTTTCATCATAGCTGTTTTGTTCATTGACTCTGACACCTTTTTCTAACAACATTTCTAAAATCTCCATATTGCCATTAAAAGCAGCTCTTATAAGAGGCGAAGGCTTAATGAAGAGATTTGTTTTTGGATTTTGCAAAAATATCTTAACAGCTTCAACATCATTTCTTCTCACAGCTTCATAAACAGGTAAGAACTTTCTACCTTTAGGAGTTGTGTTGATCGTTTGAGGTGTTGTTTGATAAAGCTCATAAGTTCTAGCTGTAATTTCTTCTTGAGTAGGTGCAGATGTGCAAGCAGGAAGAGATAAAACAGCAAGAGACATCAAGCTTATAACAGTAACACTCTTTTGAACATAAGACTTAAATTTGTTATTAAATAATTGTTTTTTCATAATAATCACCTTTTAAATTGTTGGGGTTAATAAACGTGCTATTTTCGTAGTCATAACAGATTATTTTAATCATTTATGACTCGCTTTATTTTAATACAATATCTATGCCAAACAATTAAAGTAGGTAAAACTAGGATTATTTGAATATGAGCGTTTAATTAACAGAAAAAATGTGGCTTGGTTTACAATTTTGGTCCTTTGAAGTGACAATTTTCGGCTTTATTTTAAGCAAAAGGGGTTTCAATTTCAACTATTCATTCAACTATTCAGGAGATATATTGAAATCCTCGAAAACACTTTTGTTTGAAATAAACCTTCTCAATGATAATAGTTGATCACGAATAGCCTCATACACATCAAGAGTCATCTCTATAATGATATCTGTGTATTCAGGATAATGTTCTGTACCATAAACGTATGCATAGCCTGATAATAAAGTAGCTAATCCTATGCCCACAGTTCCCCATGAGATGGATTTAAAAAATCTTCTGGCAATACGTGTTTTTAAAGGAATAGTGCTTTGTGTGATTTGACTCATTGTTAAAGAAGATGCATTGAAGGGAGGCCTCCATTGAGGAGATAGAAAACGCCCCATCTCTGCAACCAAGATTTGTCTATTTGCCAAAGACCTTGCTGAAATAGACTGATAAGAGGTAGGATAGCAATTTGTAGCATTTTTTATATATTGTGTTCCAAGCTTTCCTATACAATAATACAAAGAAATATATTTATAACCAAAGTCAGTTGATCGTTTACTTCTTTGAAAAGCAACATGAAGACTGTGTTTATTATAGTTATCCATTAAGCTTAATCCACCACCACCTAATCCATCTGGTTGAAAGCCTATACCTATTAGTCTGTTTCTTATATTGTCTCGATTGGCACTCAATATGTGATAGGACGGATTATAGGTAAATTTAAAGTGCGGAGATTTTCTTTTTTCTATTTCTAAGGCAAGCCTCTGTCTAGCTTCTAAATTTCTTATGTCGAGAGACTGTGCCCGCTCAATTGGGTAACAGTTTACGTCATTTTGAAGAATAGCCCTGGATATATTCCCTTTACAATAATATAAGGAGTATTTATTAGGATTACGAATATCAACGTCAACGTACAAACTTGTATCATCGAATTTATCCATAAGCTTTAAATGATTCCGTCCTTCTTTTTCTAAGCCTATATCTAAAAGCCTTTTTTCCAAAACATCAGGGTCAGTCGCTTTTGATATATATTCAAATCTGTCCATTTTACCTTCAGCAAATAATCTTTCCGCAGTAACCGCGGTTGTTGAAACACCAACAGTGGGTCCATCAATGTAACTAGCTAGCTGAAAGGATACCAACATGGAATAAAAACCAAAAAAGCCGGCCGATGACGCAATTCTTATGCTATCTTCGTTAATAATCTCTACGTCGTCTTCCCATGCTTGAATAGCCTTATCTAAGGCCTCTTTAAAGTCTTCAACTTGCCTGTAAGTCATAAATTCCAAAAATTGTGTGTCCTCAAGAACATTCAGTATATCTGATGAAAAATCACAATGATTAGGATCACAATTAGCTTGAAGTGCAATTGGATTCAGCCAGATCAACAAAGTGCATATATAGATTCCTATATTTTGCTTCATGTTAAGAAACTCCAATAAAGCTTTTTTGATACATACTATGTAAAACTTCTTTTGTAAATAATAAGCTCTTCATATTTACATGACCTGAAATAATGCCTTGCTTTTAGCTTATTTTAAAGTGTTGTTTTAAGTAAAGTTTTATTGAATATCAAAGTCGTCCTTTATTTTTTGAATAGACATTTGCCTATTTAATTCATATAAAAAGTCAATTAGTTCTCTTAGTGACTCTTGTGACATAGTTAAATCACTGATGATCTCTTGTGTCTCATCAGGATAATGCTCCATGCCATATTGATAGTAATCATAAATTAAAAATATTCCTCTTGCAAGAGCTGCAATTGCCACAGAAGTGCCTGTAATCAATGCAACCTTCAAACGTCTCTTAGTTGTAGGAGATAAAGATAAAAATCTAGCTACTCTAGTAGTCATACGTTTGATTGAACGATTTCGCTGTGCCTGAGCCTGTGGGGATGTAGCCTGTTGTTGTGCTGGAGCAGGAGCAGAGGCTTGAGGTGGATGTGCAACCTGTTGTTGTGTAGCAGGAGCAGGGGCTTGTTGTGGATGTGTAACCTGCTGTTGTGTGGCTTGAACAGGAGCAGGAGCTTGTTGTGGATGTGCAACCTGCTGTTGTGCCTGAGCTGGAGCAGGGGCTTGTTGTGTATGTGCAACCTGTTGTTGTGTAGCTGGAGCAGGAGGAGCAGAGGCTTGAGGTGGATGTGCAACCTGCTGTTGTGTAGCTGGAGCAGGAGCAGGGGGTTGTTTTGGAGGTGTAGCCTGCTGTTGTATTGCTTGAACAGATTTGGCCTGAGGTGATTGTGGTTTAGGTTGATTGATTTCCTGATCAAGATCAACCTGATGAGGTACTATCAATAAGGGTGATTTAAATTGAGGAGATCTAATGTTTTCAAGTTCTTCTTGTAACAATCTATTCATTAAAGCATCCTTAGGGTCAAATTGAGGGAAAGCATGCATAACTTTACTTATATTATATCTTCGCATATTAACATGGTGGATTTCTAAACTATGTTGACCTCCTAGTTTATAGAAGATCAGTTGAAGGGCATCTTGTTTATTTCCGTTCATAACAGATATGCGAGTGAGATGATTGTCGTCTGCTAACACTTTGATAAAGCTATGTTTCTCTGATGCATGGCGGAATCTATCGATTATAGGAGTTGGATTATCTATATCAGTTAATCTTTGTATAATAAATAACTCTTGTGCTGCTATGACAGCCATAGCTCCCAAAGGCGATAAGTGGACTTGACAATTCCCGTTATCAAAACACCTGGCTTCTTCTAGATCTTCTATCAAAGCCCTTATAGATTCGGTCATTTCTTCTGATTGTGAGGCATCTATAAAACTGCCTTCCATATCAATAAAATCACCAGAGGAGTCTAAGAAATCCTCATCACAACAAGCCTGCAATGTACCAGGGGTTATACTTACAAACAATATGCTTAAATATATTAAAGCTTTCACAGCTGACCTCTTACTTATTTTATATTTTATAAAAACAATTTCAAAAACTTAGATTTCTGTCAAATTATTTCTAATGACTCCTTACCACACAATAAAACAAAAAGTCAAATAAGCTTATTTTCCAATGCAAAACTCTTTAAAAACCTTATCCATAACCTCATCATTAAATTCTTTGCCTAAAATAGCAAAAAGACTTTTGAGTCCTATTTGAAGTTCTAATGCAATGAACTCTAAACTTTCATTTTGAATAAAAAGTCTAAGCCCCGTTTGCAAGCTTTTTTGAACCACCTTGAGAGCTTCAAAATGCCTTACTTGCATAACCATCACAGAAGCCTCTTTAAATTGCCCTTCAAGCTTTTGCACTATGGCTTCTTTGAGGTCTTGTAATCCTTCTCTTGTTTTATTTGATATATATATTCCCTCTTGAAGGGTGTCATTTTTTGACTTAATTAAGTCTTTTTTGCTGATCACTTTAATAAGAGGCAAAGAGGGCAGGCTATCTAAAAGTGTTTGGTCTTTTTGTAAGGATTTATAAGCATCTGTGACAAAAATCAGTAAATCAGCATTTAAGATAGCTTCCTTAGCTCTTTGAACTCCTATTTTTTCAATAGTTCCTTTAGCTTCTCTTAGGCCTGCCGTATCTATAAGCCTGACAAGGTATCCATTGATCAGCATTTCACCTTCTATAAGGTCTCTTGTGGTACCTGATACAGGAGATACTATAGAACGATCTTTCTCTATAAGGCTATTGAGCAGACTGGATTTGCCTACGTTAGGTCGTCCTGCAATGGCTACTTGATAGCCTTCTTTTAAAATTTTCCCACCTTGATAGGATGACAATAGTGCTTCTACTTGATTGAGCATTTTTTTTAAATTGTTTAATATTTTTTCTGTAGGCAAGACATCTATATCCTCTGTAGTGAAATCAATGCTAGCCTCCAAGACAGATAACACCCAAGTCATATCATCTGTGATTTGCTTGATTTGATCACTGAGGTGTCCTTTCAATTGTCTAAGAGCTTCTTGTTTGCTTTTTTGAGATTGGGCTTCGATAAGGCTCAAGACACTTTCAGCTTGCACAAGATCCATTTTGTTATTCATAAAGGCTCTATAAGTAAACTCTCCAGGACGGGCTATTCGCAAGCCATTGTTTAACAAAGTGTCCATGATTTGTCTTACAATAAAAGGGTTTCCATGACAAGAAACCTCAACAAGGTTTTCCCCTGTATAAGATTTACCACCTAAAAAAACAGTCACAAGCACTTCATCAATAATAACAGCATTTTTTTTTAAATGACCAAAATAAGCTTTATGTGACTGAATATCTTGAGGTAGAAAGGGTGCTATTTTTTTAATGTTTTCTATAGCAGTGGGGCCACTAATGCGAACAACAGAGATGCCCCCAATGCCTTGTGGAGTAGCTAAAGCATAAATAGTGTCGTCATCACCTTCAAGATAGGACATTTGTATTTGTTACCTTATAGATTTATTTTTGTTTTTGAGTTTGAGCTTGAGTTTGAGTTTGGGGAGTTATATCTGTTTGTTTAAGTTTGCTTTGCGGTGATGATCTTCAATCTGTTTATCAAACGTAGTCAATTGAAAGTATTGTGTCAAGAAGATTCTCCCCAACCTTGTTTTTTTCACTCAAAATGCATCATGCCTTTCTTTCACTAAAAGTGGTCTAGCCTTCGGCTGGCAACCCAAAAGTGACCAGAGGTCAGTTTACTTTTAGTGAAACAAACGGCTAGTTTACTTTTAGTGAAACAAACGGCTGGTTTACTTTTAGTGAAAAAGAATAAGAAGGCGAATAGCCTTCGGCTGGCAACCAGAAAGTAGCCAGAGACCAAAGGTCGTAGGCTAGACCACTTTTAGTGAGACAAACCGAATGTTCTTGCTTGCGATCGAGAACAAACAAATATATAGTTTTAAATTCCATGTAGTTAGTAAGAGACATGCAATTTCAAGTAAACCTAAGGGAGCAGTCATGCCATCAAAATCAAAACAGATCAAACAAATGCAACAGAGTACTTCTTCAGAAGCTCATCCTCATAACATTGCTTTTCAACGGCTTTTTTCACAAAAAATTATTGTGAGGGCCTTTCTTGAAATCACATTGCCTTTGCAACTCTTAAACATCATAGATTTAAAAACGCTCACAATAGAAAAAGGAGAATTTTCTGAATATATGAAAGGTCTTTGTGACCTAGTTGTTGTGGTTAGATTGAAGAATTCTCACTTGATTGTAAAGCTTGTTTTCAACATAGAGCATCAAAGTACAATCCGCCAATTTCTTTTTTTCACTCAAAATGAACTGGCCTCTGGCCACTTTTGGGTAGCCAGCCCGACGGCTCACGCCGTCGATCAAAGGCTGGCTACCTCAAAAGCTTGTTCATTTTGAGTAGAGAGGATCTTTTTATTCCTTTACAGCATGTTAAGGAAACAAGATATGCTTCTAAAATGTTTTTAAGGAGCATGCCGGTCTGCAAATGAAGCTCTTTTTCCTTAACATCGTGTTAAAAAACGAAGATATTCTCTTTACTAAAAGTAAACGGACTTTTGAGGCATTGCTCTTTTTGGACAGCGACAGATGTCAGAGCAATGCCCAAAAGTAGCTAGAGGCTAGTTTACTTTTAGTGAAACAAATGAGGGAAAATATTTTAATTGTAGAAAGGGAGTTGAGTAGACTGCAAAAAGATGATATTATTAATGAAAAAGACTATGAAAGTGGTGATAAATTAGATATAATAGAAATGACAGATGATTTGGTAAGGTATTTCTGCACATACGATGGAAACATGGCAGAAAAGCTTTTAATCAAAACAATGGAAGAAGTAGGGGAAGAAATAAAACAAAGGAAAGGAGATGTTATGTTAAAATTTAGTGAGATTATTCAAAATCATGCCCGACAAAAAGGCCTGCAAGAAGGCCTACAGGAAGGGTTGCAAAAAGGGCGACAGGAAGGAGAAGAAAAAGGGCGACAGGAAGGGCGACAGGAAGGACGACAGGAAGGAGAACAAAGCATCATCTTAAAAATGCTTAAAAATAACATGGATATTTCAACCATAGCAAAAATCACAGAAGTGACAGAAGATAAAATACTCCAACTACAGAAAAAACTAAACAATCTAAGCTAAATATTTCTGCATTTTTTCACTCAAAATGCATAGATTTTTGAGGCAATGACCATTTTGCCAACGGCGTAAGCTTTTGCAGGCAACAAGTGTAAGAAGGAACTTTTTCCTTAACATGATGTTAAGAAATGAGAAGATCCTCCTTACTAAAAATAAACGGATTTTTGAGGCAATCAGCCTTTGATCGACGGCGGTAGCCGTCGGGCTAGAAGGGACTTTTTCCTTAACATGGTGTTAAGAGGTAAAGGGATCCTCTCTACTCAAAATGCATAGATTTTTGAGGCAATGACCATTTTGCCAATGGCGAAAGCCATTGCGGTCATTGCCCAAAAACATGCCAGAGGCATGATGCATTTTGAGTGAACCAAATTAGCTTGATGTTCCTTCTAATTATTTATAAGCTATTTTTAATTTTATTTTATAAGTTCAAACAACAATTTCACTCTTAGTGGAGGTACACCATGTCTATGATCAATCAATTAAAAAAGAGTTTATTTATTTATTTATTTATTTATTTATTTATTTATTTATTTAGTAATTTAGGCTTTTCAGGAGGTTCTCATTTTGCTTATGGCAACGTAGAGATTTCATTCCATTCGGGTTACGAGTTCCAAAAAAATAAAGCAGAGATTGTTGGAATAGATATTCTTTACAGATTATCTTTAAATGACAACTCTAGCCTTGCATTAGGATTAAGACAGAATGTATTCTTAAAATCAAGATCATTTACTCTTGCTGAAGCAGATTTTATAGACAAAACAATGTCAGTTTCTAGCATTTCAATAAGACGTCGTTCTGGTCTCCTGGGTCTTCTAACAAATTACAGGCTTCATATAAGTAGATTATTTTTTATAGGAGCTGTTACTGGGATAAATCTTTATAGATATGGAGCTTTTTCTGTTGCTAAATATTCTGGGAAAGTAGGTACAATACAAGCCTTTACAGAGGCTGGTATTCAACACCGTGAGCTCTTCTGGAATCAATTCTCTGGACAATTTGCTTTGGAAGTAGGATGTATGATTGCCTCTAATTTCCCAATCAAACTAGAATTTGGGTATAATATATTTGGCTTGAATATTGATAGTATAAAAGACTTAACAACAAACGATAATGAAGATATAAGCGAATTAACAGATGTTAATTTAAATAGCCTTTATTTCACATTAGGATTTGGTTATTTCTTTGGATAATCTCCCTTAATTCCGTGTTAGTTAGCTTGTATTGAATTCTGTTAAACAATCCTTCTTCCGGGATCCCGGAATCCGGGATCCGGCAAGCCGGCATCAGGTCCCGGATCCCAGAAGTGAAATAAATATAAATAGTATTTATCCGGGGTCCGGGATCTGGGATCCGGCAGTCAGGCAATCAGGCAATCAGGCAAATGGGCGTAAGAAAGAACTTTTTCCTTAACATGGTGTTAATCCGGGATCCCGGAATCCGGGATCCGGCAACCCGGCATCTAAATGAACTTTTTCCCTAACATCGTGTTAAAAGAAGAAAGGATCCTTCCTACTAAAAGTGGTCAGGCTTTCTAGGTTGCCAGCATTTAAGAAGGCGGTAGCCTTCGGCTGGCAACCAGAAAGTGACCAGAGGTCAGACCACTTTTAGTGAACCAATAAACCAATGAACCTAACGCCTGTCTCTTCTTCCATAATTTCCATAAGAAGTTCTATCTCGATGATAACCCCTTCTTTCATTAAAGGGAATAATTTTGATCTTCTTATAATAATCGTATCCAATAGATTTTGTTTTAACTCTATTATCCTCTGCTAAATGCTTGTGAATCATTCGTCTATGGCTAGGCGATAAAGGCTTACAATAAACACTTTTTTGGTTTTTTAAAGCCATTTTCTTAAGCTGGTCTGCCATATCTAAAAGATCTTGATCAAATTCTTCACGTAATCCATCAGAATCAAAGTAAACATCTATACCTTTCCCTGGAAAGTTATGCTGAAGAACTTTTTTAATAAAAGTTTGAAAGGCATCTAATAACTGCCCACCTCGTTTTTTCAATAAATAAGCATCTTCTCCGTAAAGCTCTACAGAGATATTGTTTTTATCCTGTTGAAGATCGTAATCAAAATTAAACTGAGCTTTTCGACAAACACTATCTAAAACGTCTGCAACCATATCAATTAACTCAGATGAGGCTGCTGTCTTTTTTGAAAAAACACCTGAAAATAAATTTGAAAATACACTCACTTATTAGTCCCTCCTTTTCGCATTTTGGGTTTTGATAAGAGATAAAGAGGTTTTTTTATCCCCTTTGGTTAAAAAAAACTGTTGCACAATGCTAAATAAACTTCCAACAAAAATATAAAGTGCAAGTCCACTTGGATAAATAACCATAAACAAAGAAAAAACAACAGTGATCACTAGCATTATTTTCCTCGTCTGAGGATCAGGCGTCGCTGGAGAGATTTTCTGATGTACAATCATAGAAATAGCCATCAATACAGGCAAGACAAAATAAGGATCAGGTTCACTTAAATCCTTAATCCAAAGATAAAATGGAGCTTGATAAAACTCTATAGCATTGCCTAACACCTTAAAAAGTGCAATAAATATGGGAAATTGTAAAAGTATAGGCAAACACCCACCTAAGGGATTAGCTCCGCTACCTTGCATAAGTGCCATTGTCTCTTTATTAAGAGTTACTTTATCGTCTTTGTATTTTTCTTTCAAAGCTTTAAGCTGTGGTTGTAAATCCTGAAGTTTTTTCATGGATCGATAAGATATAATATTAAACGGAAGTAAAATCAACTTAACAATCAGTGTCATTAAAATAATAGCCACACCCCAATTACCTACAAGATGATATAATATCTTAACTAAATCCATAATAGGATAGGCAATCCAGTCAAAAAAACCATAATCCATAACATCTCTTAATCGTCTATCTGTTGTTAAAAGGACCTCTTCTTGTTTTGGGCCTATGAAAAGATTTTGTTTGATATTGATCTGATGGCTACCCTGAGGAAATATATAAGAAATACGACCAGAAACAACCTTTTTAAATCCATCATAAATAATCTGTGCAGTTGGAAAAACATCAGAATCATCTATAAAAGTCCTTGCAAAATAATGCGTATCTATGCTCAATAAACCTACTTGCTCAAAAAACTCCCTGAAAGAAGACTCCTCTAAAAAATAATCTCTCTGGCTATCTGTAGAATAAGTCACATAATAGCTATTGGTGTCATAGGTAGGAAGAAAAGGAATATAGCTTTCTGTAATAGAAATTTCTTCTTCAAAAACACTTTCAATGCCTTGTATCAAAGATAAATGACCAGTGATTTCTATTTCAGAAGAAATGAAATATTTTTCTTGATCTACAGACAAAGTTTTTTTGATGATCACTTCACCTGTATGATCACTTATTTGTGCCTGGCCTGAAAATTTATTTTCAGATTCTTGTCTATAAACCTCAAAAATAAGAGGGTCTGGATGACCAATAATTTTTACGGCAGAAAAAGGCAATAGAGAATTAAAAGAAACTATTTTATCTTCTCTGTCTTTATATTTATTGATCAAAATATTTTTAAGCCCAAAGCCCCTATTGGATATATCAAATGAAAGATATTGTCCTTTCACATTAACTAAAGACTCTTGAATATCTGACTCTGATTGTATAGGTGGTAAGTGACCCTTTGTATCAAGCTTCTGGGCTTTAACTTCTTGTTGCGGTTTTGTTTGTTCTTCTTGTGTTTGATTATAGTAATCAGGATATTTATTCACTAAGTAATTTTGCCATAAAATAAGACAAGCAAAACAAAGAACTATCACTAAAATCATTTTTGGATCTAAAAAAGACGTATTTGAAGTATTTTGCTGGTCTAACTTCATTTTATCTCCTTAGATTCACGCTTATTTAAAGGATACAGGTCATAACCAAAAGAACCCAACGGATGGCATCTTAAAATCCTTTTAAGGGAGTGAAATAAAGCTCTTAAAAAAGAATCTGTTTTAAATCCTTCAAGAGCATAATCTGAACAAGAGGGGATGTAACGACAACAACCCCCCATCCAAGGAGAGAAAAAAACCTTATAAAAAGCAATCAAACCAATAGCTAAGTAGCTACAAGTTACTTCAAAATTTTTATAAAAGCTCTTATTGTTTTGTTTTGTGTGAAAGTATTGGCCCTTTTTACTACTCTGGTTTCTTAGCACTACTTCTGATCTTAACAATAATTGCTTGAATGCCTTTTTCAAAAACTTCAGTAAATTCATTATATTTTAGATTCCTGTAAAAGCGATCTTTCCTCGGTTTAAGGATTATGTTTATATCCACATAAAGCTGATTTTTAAAATTCTGCCGTAAATAAAACTTACCCCATCTTTTGATTTTATTTCTTATGACGCTAGATGCCACCTTTCTGGAAACTGTCCAACCTAATCGCACTTCCTTCTGGTTATTTTTAATAGCATCTAAACACATCCAAGCACTTGGATAAACCCTAATACCCTCTTTTTTTAACTTTTTAAAATCATTACTTAGAGATAACCTACTTATTTTATTCAAATGATCATCATCTCCTGGTGACCTTATTTACCACCTACAGATACAGATAATTGATGCCTTTGCTTAAGTCTTCTGCGAGAAAGGATTTTTCTTCCTCCTGATGTAGACATTCTCTCTCTAAATCCATGTACATTTTTTCTATGTCGACGGCTTGGTTGATATGTTCTTTTCATAATAGTACCCCTTAACATCCTCTATCTTTAACAAATGCAACAAAAAAGTCAAGAGGCCTCTTATTTTCTTTTAGTTATCAATTAAAATATTTATAGATGACCTATCGTGTCAAACCTTTTTATTTTCCAAAAAATTAAATAACTTAGAGTTTTCATATTTTATTATCTATCAATATTGAAAACTTTACCGATTAACTTAATTTTAAAACTAGATACACAAACCATAGGGAGGGGCATTTGAATCAAGAAATCTGGAACCAAGTAAAAAGTCAGTTGCATTCAAAACATTCTAATAATCCCACTTTTCATGCACTATTAGAATCTCTGCATCCAATTGATAATCATTCTGATGGATCACAAGAACAAATCGCATTTAGTGTTCCGACAAAATATCATAAAAATCTTATTCAAGATCAAGTTATAGATCAGGTCAGGACAGAGTTATCAAAATTCTATAGCCCTACTTGTCAGTTGAAACTACAAGTTAAAAACCTTAAGAAACAACAAGTACCTTCTAAACAGCTACGTTTTGATCAAATTGGATTTTACATAAACTATAATAAAGATAATAAAAAAACAAACCCTTCCAGAGATGAAAGCAAGCAACCTTTAAGATCTGATTTTACTTTCAATACATTCGTGGTGGGACCTAATAATGAGTTTGCACATGCTGCTTCCTTTCAAGTTTCAGAAAATCCGGGTGATTTTAAAAATAACCCCCTTTTTATTTTTGGACCAACAGGCCTTGGGAAAACACATCTTTTAAACGCTATTGGTAATCATATCAAGAAAAAACAACCTGCTATTAAGGTCATTTACATATCTGCTGAAAGATTTTTAAAAGAATGTGTTTTAGCATTGCGTTATAAAAAAATGGACAATTTTCAGAAAAAATATCGTGAAAATGCTGATTTACTCCTTGTGGATGATATTCATATTTTAGGTCGAGGAAATGTAGCTCAAGAGGAGTTTTTCCATGTATTAAACTCTTTATTTGAACTTAAAAAACAGGTTGTGGTTGCATGCGATCGTATGCCAAAGGATCTTAATGGCTTAGAAGATCGTATACAAACACGCTTAGAAGGGGGATTGATCGCAGATATTGCTATGCCTGATTTAGAAACAAGAATGGCTATTTTAAGATATAAAGCAGAATCTATGTCCTTGAATATATCCTCTGAAATTATTCAATATTTAGCTAGTATATCTAGAAGGTCTATTCGTGAATTAGAAGGCAATTTAAATAAAGTACGTATGTTCTCTCAGCTACAAGGTGTTAATATTTCTAAAGATTTAGTTAAACGTGTTTTAAACAATCATCAAACATCTTCAAACACTTTATCTATAGAAACTATTCAAAAATTAATTAGTGATGCCTTTAATATTAAAGTAAATGCATTAAAATCTAAAAGTAGACAAAAAAATATAGTCATTGCAAGGCAAATGGGTATGAAATTTGTACAAAAATATTTAAGTAAGACATTAAAAGAAATTGGTGTAGCTTTTGGTGGAAAAGACCACACCACTGTTCTAAGTGGTATTAAAAAAATAGAAAGTCACTTAATAAAAAATAAAGAAATAAATAATATTTTCAATGAGATAGATGATCGTATCCACAAATTAACCACAATATAAATAAATATTAAAACTTGACAACAATATGCTGTGTGATTAAAAAGTGGATTTTGTAAAATGTGGATAAAATAGGATTAGTTTTTAAGTTATAAATATATAAATTAATATAATAATATTAATAATTACAATATTTTAATTAACTTTTACACAAAATAACATGTACCTATTATTATTACTATATATTTATATATACTTTTATATTTTATAGGAGGTTTGTTTTGAGAGTTAATGTTCAAAAAGATGCTTTAATTGAGCTTATAGGTAAGACACAAAATATTGCAGTTAAAAAAACAAATATGAAAGTTTTAAGTCATATACTTTTAGAATGCGAGGACGATTATTTAAAGGTTTATGCTACAGATATGGAAGTTAGCCTTACAGATCAGATTAAAGTAGAAGTTATTGAAAATGGTAAAGTTGTCATTGACACAAAGAAATTTTATCAAATTATTAAAGAACTCAATGATGGACTTATATCGCTTTCTAAAAACAATGAAAATGAATGTTTAGAGATTTCTCAAGGTAAAAGCTGTATGAATATAATGAGTGCAAATGTGATGGAGTATCCTACTTTTCCTGTTACTTATACAAATAATACTTTTTATGTTCAATCTTGTATTTTAAAAGAGATGATTGAGAAAATAACTCACAGTGTACATATAAGTGAATTACAAAACCCAGCTAACGAAGGTTATAGAGGAGTCTATTTTGAGCAATTAGAGGAAGAAAAGGGCATGGTCTATAAATTAGTTTCTACTGATGGACATAGGTTAAGCCTTATTACAAGACTGGTTTCAAATGCCAAAGTCAATGATCAGAATAAAGAATCATTTCAGAAAATACTAGAGCAAAAAGCTAAAATATTTAAGAAAGAACGTCAATCCAATGCAAGTAGTGCAAGTGAAGATGACCCCTTAAAAGATGAGCAACAAAATGGGATTGTTATTCCTCGTAAAGGTTTAGCTGAAATAAAAACACTTTTAGATAAAAGTAGCGAGGATTTAATAGAAATAACCATAGAAGGTGTACAGTTAATTGTCAAACAAAAAAATACCTTGCTCTTTATTCGATTAATTGAGGCTCGGTTTCCCAATTATAAAATGTTTATTCCTAAAAAAATTTCTAAACAATTTCAAATATCAAAAAATCAACTGGTTTCCTGTTTAAGACGTGCTGCTATTTTAACAACTGAAAAATCAAAAAGTGTAACTCTATTTTTAACGCGTAATAAACTTTCTATTAGCCTACAAAGTCCTGATTTAGGGGATATTCAAGAGGATTTAGATATTGATTATAGTGGTGAAGATTTAATGATTGAGTTTAATGTAGGATATTTATTAGATATTTTAACTTCATTTGAAGATGAAAGTGTAGATATAGGATTTAATACTCCTGGAAGTAGTGGAGTTTTTCGTCCTTCATCTGATAGTAATTATACTTGTATTGTTATGCCTATGAGAAAATAGTTTTAACTTCGAAGGTCACGAGAGAAAAAGTATAAAAATAACTCAATGAATAATAGAAAAGTTTTATAGATTATGTTTCAAAATCGACAAAGGACTATAATGTTTAAGAATGAAACTTAAACAAATATCTATTTTAGGATTTAGAAATATTCATCAAGCTTGTCTATCTTTTGGTGATCATGCCATTATTTATTTAATCGGGCAGAATGGGCAAGGCAAAACAAATCTTTTAGAAAGTATTTATGTTTTATTGACAGGTCATTCTTTTCGCTCTTCTCAAATAGAACATTTAAAGCAAAAAAATAATCCTTATTTGTCAATTAAAGGCGTTGTTTCTAACAAGCAAATCAATCACTCATTAGAATTTCAAATGAATACTTTTAAGTTAATGAAATTAAATGGCAAAAAAAGTTATCCAAATGCATTAAATAAGATGTTCCCAGTTGTTATTTTAAGTCCAGAGAGTATTTTTGTTATTAAAGAAGGTCCTGATGTGAGAAGGAAGTTTTTAGATCAAGTTATGTTGTTTTTAAATCCACAAAATTTTGATATTTTGCTTAAATTTACTAAAGTACTTAAAACAAAAAATAAAATCTTAAAAAACATCAAAGAAGAAATAATTTCTTATAAAGAAGGCATAAGATTATTAGATAGTTTAGAGGCTTCCTTTTTAGAGGTGTCTTTTCTTTTGACTAAGATGCGATTTCAAACTATTAAAACATTAATTCCTTTGGTTAAATCTACACTAAATAATATTCTTCAAACTGATCATACGGATATTTACATAGAATATATAATGAATGGTAGAGTATTAAAAGAATCTGATAATATAAAGGATATTTTAAGCCAAAGAATGAAAGAACTTAGGGATATTGAAATAAAAGTTGCCAGTTGTTTGGTAGGGCCTCACAGGCATGATATAAACTTTATTTATAATGGGCAGAATGCCCGGTTTTATTGCTCACAAGGGCAACAAAAAGCTCTTGCACTAGCTTTTAAGATCAGCCAAGTCTTATATTATCATTCTTGCAAAGGTTCGTGGCCTTTATTTCTTTTAGATGATGTTTTTTCAGAATTAGATAAAGAAAAAAGTATGTATTTATTAGATTTTTTAAAAAGTCATAAAATGCAAACATTTATCACAAGCACAGAGCTTCTCAAAGAATTTTATGATCTAGATATTCAGCTGTATTCTGTAAAAAATGGCTGTTTCACACTTGAAAACCCATAAGATAAAATGCAAAAAATTATCGCAACTGATGATAAACATAAAGATTGAAATATGGACAATAATATTTAATCTAAGTTATTTAGTTTTTTCTGTATTTCTCGTATTTTGTTCTCTGTGGACTCTGTGATTTTTGCAATGGTTGAAATATCCATGTTATTTTTAAGCATTTTTAAGATGATGCTTTGTTCTCCTTCCTGTCGCCCTTTTTGCAAGCCTTTTTGTTCTCCTTCCTGTCGTCCTTCTTGCCTACCTTCTTCTCGGCCAATCTGAATGCCTTTTTTCATAGTTCCTTCTATGGTAAAATCAAATGCTTCCATAATATCTTCTCCTCCTAATTGTTGAGTCACCTCTTTTGAAGCTGATTGAACAACTTCTTTGTTTAACTGATTATTGTACTGATAAAAATAAGTCATCGCTTTAGTGATGAGTTCTATTATATACTCTTTATCGGTACTTTGCGACACTTTTTTCACAAATGAAAAGAATTTTATGAAAAAATCATGCTGTTCCTTTGTGCTTTTTCTACTATCTAAAGACCAAATACCCTGAAATTATGGTTCACTAAAAGTGGTCTAGCCTCTGGCTACTTTCTGGTTGCCAGCCGAAGGCTACCGCCTTCTCAAATGCTGGCAACCTAGAAAGCCTGACCACTTTTAGTAGGGAGGATCCTTTCCTCTTTTAACATCATGTTAAGGAAAAAGATTTCCTTCTGACGTTTGCTCTGACAGCTGTCGTTGTCCAAAAAGAGCAATGCCTCAAAAGTCCGTTTACTTTTAGTAAAGAGAATATCTTCGTTTTTTAACACGATGTTAAGGAAACAAGATTTCCTTTTGTTGCCGTATGCCAGTCTGCCGGATCCCGGATAAATTTCATGTTAAGGAAAAAGTTCAGTTTTAGTACCTGATGCCGGGTTGCCAGATCCCTTTATTCTGAAAATTGGTATACTCCTTTAAATCCATATTACCAGAGTTCTTTAAAAGATAACACCAATCTGCCTTTTTGTCAAATAATTCATGCAAACTTGACTGAAACTTGCCTAATTCTACAATGACAAAACACAATCCACGAGACATAATCACTTCTGGTGGTTTTGTCCGACGGATATTGCAGATATGATAGTAATCCTTTATCCCTGCAAATTCTTTTAAATTAGCTGTTGTAAAAACAAGTGAATACACAGGAAGTAATTTATTAAAATCTTCGCCTTTCTTTATCTGACCAGAATAAGCCCTAGAAGCATAAACTAATATCCGATCTGTAAAAAACTTTTGACTTGTCGTCTGAATTTCTACATGGACAATCTCTGTATTTTGAAGAACGCCTCTGATCCGTCTTCTTAATTTTACACGCAAATCTAAAGTAAAGGATTTGTATTCGTCTGGAACCTTATCGGGAAGAAGCTCTGTGTTTAATAATGAAACACCCTCTATCACAGAACCCTTAGGCAAAGGCACAAAATTCTCTACCAGTGAAATTAAAAGGTCTTCTCTCTTTTCAAAAAAAGCTTTGAAAATAGCATCTATTGTTAATTGTAATAAAATTCTCTCTGCTTGAGTCATAACTTTGAACCTCCTTTGAACATCCCTTTATATCTTTAAACATAATACTTAATAATAACTTAATTTCTAATCATCTGTCTAATGAAACATTATATTATAACTTAGTCAAAAAACCAACCAAAAAGTGGCCAGAGGCCAGTTTATTTTGAGTGAAAATCTAAAGCCAAAAATTATTTTATAGCAATATGTTGAAAATGAGGCAATAACATATTTTGTGTGGATTTTTTAATATAAGAGATAACAGTAGGGTCTAAATTAAACTGCTCATGTTCTAAAATAGAGTGAGCTAAAGGTATTCTCATACAAGAGCTTTCTTTTAAAAACCCTTGTATTTTTAGTAATCTTAATTCAAAAATAACTTGAAGATTACTTAGATTTTGAGAGGTTTCTAAACTCCTCAATGAGTTACCTAAAAGATGGAAAACTTGAGAGTTATCACACAAACCTTCATGGCAAAAATGATATACCAAATGAATCATATAAAGACCTAGTTGCAATCTATTATAATCTTTGCGAATTTTATGAAAATCATTTTGAAGAGATGCCTCTTTAAGAAAATAGAACGTATGACTTTGCATAGATAGGTTTTGTTTTGATAAGCTTTTTCCTCGGAAACTTCTTGAAGTGTTGTTGTAAGTAGCTTCAATATAATGAGTCGATTCTAAAACACCTCCTCCAAAGCGTTTTTTACTTTTAAGAGCAGCCTTTGCAAATAAAGGTACTTTAGCTCCCATAGAGTTTAAGCCAAAAACAAGCAAATCAGCCTCACCATACTTGACTACCTTGAGAATAAATAAACGCTCTGTTTTCAAAATACTTTCTCCATCAATAAATCCAATACCAAAATATACAGGATATAAACAAAAATGTTAAAATATAACTTGCTGATGTTGTAATGGATAAACTTCCAACCGCAGGATCTAACTGTAAGCGACGAATAAACCAAGGGATAAAGACACCTAAAATCACCGAGATTAAAAGATGCACAGTTAAAGATCCTGTTACAATCACAATATGTGTTAAATATCCCATTTGCAAAAGATAAAAAGTAATAGTAATTAAAGCAGAAGCTACTAAAGATACTAAGACTCCCATTTTAAATTCATTAAAAATATAAGAAAAAAATCCTATGGAATCAAGTTTTCCCTCTCTTAAATCGTGAACAGTTAAGGTAACCACTTGATTACTTAAAGTCATTCCCATAATTAATAAGAGAGGTATAGCAAAAACTATCACTTTAGCCTGCTCTACATTATGTTTCAAATGGTAAGATAAAGATGAAAGCATTCCATGAAGTGATGGATGTGCTTTAAGCGAAGGTAGATCTGATATTGTGTTATTAAGAGCAAGTAGTGTATCAGAAAATACACCTATGATATGCTTTTCTGTAAGATATAAAAGCCAAAAAGAACAAAATAATCCTATGACAAAAGCAAGAGCAATCCAAGAATATAACCCTATTTGACTTTTAAATCCACCTCGCCTTGCATGCCCTATTTGACCCATAGCCAATAACTCTTCTTTGGCTTCCTCTCTGATGACGTCAATAACATCATCAACTGTAATAGCTCCTAAGAGAATATTGTTATGATCTGTTACAGGTAAAGATAAAAAATCATACCTTTCAACCAATTTTGCAACTTCTTGACTACTTGTTGTCACAGAAACATCAATAGTTTCTTTTGTCATAATGTCTTTTAATTTATCTGTAGGTTTAGAAAGAAGAATTTGTTTAAGACTTAAAACGCCTACCAATCGATCATCCTCATCTACAATATAAACATAAAATGTTGCCTCTGCATCTTCTACAATTTTTTGAAGTGACTCAATAGCTGTTTTAACTGTAAAACTTTCATTGAGCTTTAAAATCTGTGTAGTCATTAGGCCACCAGCAGAATCTTTAGGATATTGTAATAAGTCTTCTGCGGCTTCTTTTTCTTTTTTTTCCATAGATGAGAGAATTTCAGTGGAAACTTCTATATCCAGATGCCCTAAGAGATCTGTTCTATCATCTACATCCATGCATGAAATAATATTAATAAGAGATTTTTTAGGTAACCAATTAACAAATACTTTTTGCAAGTCTTCGTTTAAGTGACTGAAAACCTCTGATTTGATTTGATCTGATTCTAATGAATTAAAAACAACACTCTGTTCATCTTTGTCGAGTTCATCAAGAACTTCTGCTATATCAGCAGAGTGTGTCTTCTGAAGTAAGTTTTTAATATTGCTAATAGCCTGAATGCTAATCAACTTTTTAAGACTACTAACTAAAATTTTATTCTTTTGATCAATAACCACATTTATCCCTTAAGCCCTTCAATTAAAGTCATTAGAGTCCTTTAGAATAATTATAAAGAAAGCATATCAGGACTTATCTCTGTTACTCAATGAATTTTTGAAATCTGTTTTTATCTGCAAATAAAAAATAACACCTAACAAACCCCATAAAATGCCTATCACTTGAAAGGCTGATACCACAGCAGGACCAACTTGTGTCTCTTGACCTAACCCCCAGGAAAATAAACCTAAGGCAGCAACCTGTCCTGTTCCAATGCCCCCTGGAGCAATAGGTATAGCCATAAAAATAAAAGATAAAGGAACTGCATAGACATAAATCCAAAGAGGTATGTTAAAGTCCATTAAGAGAGCAGATGTTATAAAAAATGCAATACAAAGCCCCACAGTCAGAAGACTAAAACACATACCTATTATAAAATGGGATGGCTTAAATGATTCAAAAATAACAGCATTATGAGGTAAATTTTTTGATAAGTACGGTAAATCAAAAATAATTTCTTTATACATCTCACGAAAACAATGATGAAAACATACTATTAATAAAAAAGAGAAGAGTGCAAATAAAATACTCGTAAATAAAAATAGCATTTTTAATTGAGGGTGATTCCAAAAAAAATCAAACTTGAAGAACATCATAGTCAATCCTACTAAAAGCATGGTATATACACCTGAAATGCGATCAAAAAGAATACTCATGGCTGCTTGCACCTTTTGATCACTGTGCTGTTTAGTAATGTAATATCCCTTGACTAAGTCACCCCCAACACCTCCAAGCATAGCAAAATTAAAAAAAAGCCCTATAAAACTTAACTTAAAAGCTTCTTTAAAAGAAGTGTCGACTTCAAAAATTTTTAAAAAATATCTCCACCTTACATTGTTGTTAAGCATGAGGGCAAAATAAAAACCTAAAAGCAATATAATTTCAGTGGGATGGGCTACCTGCTTTAAGATAGACAAATCCAAGCTACCTCTTTCTAAGAGCCAATAAATTAAGCTACAAGCAAATAAAAGTTTAAAAAATGCTATCCACATAAAGTATTTAGTTGACCTTGATAACTTGTTTTGATACTCTCAATACTTTCAACATAAGGCTCTTTTTAAAAGATCAATATGTCAAAGTTTAAAATTAAATGTTTTAAAAAGTAAAAGTAATATAATTTAAAAAAATCAAAAAGTTTCTTAATAAAAATATATAGACCTCAGATCATTATATAAGTATTAAAGTGTTTTTTGTAGGAAATGAGGATGAATTTGTTGGTAAAAATCTTCTAAGCTTATTGAGATGACTTTTGTTTCTGCAATGACAGGTAAAAAATTTGTATCTCCTGCCCATCGAGGAATAACATGATAATGCAAATGCCCTGGAACACCTGCTCCTGCATGAACTCCAAGATTAATCCCTATATTCATAGCTTCTGGGTTTAAAACCTTTTGCAAAATACCTACAGTCATCTTGACTGTCTCTTGTAGATGCATGTAGCTTTCTTGAGATAACTTTAATAAATCAGATTCATGTTTTCTAGGTAGAACAAGTAAATGACCACTGTTATAGGGATATTTATTTAAAAACACAAGACTTTCTTGATCGGCATATACAATCAAAGATTCAAAACACACACCCTTAGGAAGTGCTTGACAAAAAGGACAAGGCTTATGAACTTTAGACCTAGCCTTCATAATGTATTTTAAGCGATCAGGGCGAAACCAAAGACTTAATCTCGACATCTTTTATCTCTTTTACTTTTTAATAAAAACATTTAAAAAGAGGGCATTAAATACATAGGAGTTGAAGGGTAAAATAAAAAAGAAAGAGCGTGTTTTTGAGTTAATAAACCTTCTAACTGGTTAAACCATCTTAAAATAGTAGGGCCTTCTTCTGGGATAAATATTTTTAATCTCTCTTGCCCTGTAAGCTCTTCAGCTAAATCAATAGCATCAGAAAAACCTCCTAGTTGATCAGCAAATCCCAACTCAACCCCTTTAGCTCCCGTAAAAATACGACCATCTGCATTTTGATCTACCAAATTAGCATCTAGCTTTCGTCCCTCCACAATTGCTGTTTTAAACTGACCTAACACTTCATCTAAAAGATTTTGTATGTATTCTCTCTCCTCAGAGGACATTTGTCTATAGTCTGCACCTGTGTCTTTATACTTACCGGTTTTAACTGAAAAACGTTTGATTTTTGCCCATTTATATAAATCTTCAAGATTAGCAAAATCCATAATCACACCGATAGAACCCATAATTGTTCCTGGATGAGTGACAATTTGATCGCCTCCTGCAGCAATATAATAAGCTCCACTAGCTGCAACAGCTCCTAATGACATAATAATAGGTTTCTTAAATTCTTTACGAATTTTTATGAGATCACTGTAAATAGCCTGACTAGGTCCCACAGCCCCTCCAGGAGAGTTGACCCGAATGATCGCAGCCTTGACACTATCTTGATCGATGTGCTTTCTTAGAGTTTTCAAAAATTTCTGAGATTCTAAGATGATCCCTTCTATATCCAAAACTAAAACAGAATGAGTCCCTGGAGGTTTTTGCGAGCTTCTATCTGAAAATAAAGATTGCATAAGACCATAAGACAAAAAAATACTTACAGCTATGCTAAGAAAGACCAAAAGAAATGACACTTTCCAGAAGCTTTTAAAAAAGCAAGCAAACCATTTACGCCATAATGCCATAAATTCCTCCTCTTAGAATTATTTTTATTTATAATCAGTCAAACAAAAGTGTATGTCAAACATAATAAGTTTTTAATTGATTATCCGCCGGCTATAACGGAAAGTCCTCTTTTTATAAATTCACTTTCAATAATATTAGCATGCTTCCCTTGATAAAGGTTGCGATCTAAGTTTAATATTTTTTGTACAATTGTTGTGAGTGTATCATCTAATGTGATCAAGGGAAGATGATCTGTGAAAAGTTTAGCTATCTCAAATGGAATGACTTCTGGATGTGTATAGATAGCCCACCAAATACTTGAATATAGTATACCTATACCATAAGATTTATTGTGGCATTCATTAAATACATCTGTTGCTGTAACTTGTAAATTAACTTGTGGGTTTCTATAGACACCACTATTAGCTTCACACCTTAATCCTTCTAAATTATTGGCAATGCTTTCACCTATTTGAGGAGCATCTGGGAAAATCAATGCTGAGTGAAAATCTGCTATCCCCTCCTCGATAGCACGAAAGCAACCTGTCTCATTTGTACAACAAATAGGTGAAGAAGAAGGATCCACATCACATATTGATGAACCTTTACAATTTGTGTGATTCTCACAATAGCCACCAGAAGTTAGTTTTTTATTAGCATAATTAAAATTAGCATGACCTGCTTCATGTAAAATGCTTTCTGCATTCAATGCCATCTCAAACCTCTTGTTACAAGAATTCAGGAAGCCTTCTTCACACACAATACCTAAAGCTAGTTTATTTTCAGCAGAACTCCAATAAGCATTGTTTTTAAGACCTTCCTCCACAGCGACTGCTACAATACTTTTGTTAGAGGCATACCAGCCACCAGCATTGTTTTGCATCCAATTCATTTGATACATGAGATAATGATAAGTCATTAACTGTGCAATAGAATGACCCTCATCTCCATAGCGAAACTTCCAACTACCATCAGCTTGAGGACGTAATCTTTCTACCCCTGGAACATCTATCACCACACGATAGTTATTATTTTGTAAAAGAACACCTGTTTCTTGATTCCATCTAAGAGGATCATTCAAAGGCATTCTGTTTGTAGGCATAGTGTTTTTTAAAGAATTAGCATTTCGTAAAAGTTCAGATGTATGATCAGCAAATCTATTAAGATCATTGCTAAAAATATTTCGCAGTGAAAAACCTCTTTTTTGATTAAAAGAAAATATATTTTGAGGTTTAAGTTCTACAAGAACATTACTGTTTTGTTGTTGTTGAAATTTTTTAATAGTATTGGCTATTGAAGAATGAGGAGGAGGAACATTTGAATGATTTACTAAAGGAGCATTGACTTGGACATAACCTAGAGTATCACTAATGGATACCCCATAAATTTGAAGGTCTTGTAAGGTTAAAAGCAAAGAATCTTCATCTTCTGGTAGAGGCTCTTGGCTCTGAGCCACAGGATTTTTCCAAAAAATACAGGCATCTACAGCAGGATCGCTTAAACAAGAAGTGGCTGTTCTTTCTCCTAAAACAATATTGAGAGCAGGATTATTATAGATAGCATTTTGATCAATATTGGGATAAGAGTTATTTTTTGCCTCTTGACAACCCATATTAAAAGCTAGTAAAATAAAGAATATTGGGGTTTTGTATTTCATAATATTATCTATCGACAAGATAAAAAAAGTTCTTTATATTATGTTGTGTTGAGATAGACTTTAGAAGTGAGATAGAGGTCCTTTTATAAAAAGTTAGCATAGACTTGAGTATAGAGGCATCTTATGTTACACAAGGTGTTTTAACTTAGAGATTTAATAACGCAGTAAATAAAGTGTATAAAATGAAATAATAATAGGAGCAATAAACAATGGCAAAAAAAGGCAAAGTTAAAATCATTACATTAGAATGTACAGAAGCCAGAAAGATAGGTGCATCCCCTTCACGTTACACCACTAAAAAGAACACACAAACTCATCCTGAACGCTTAGAGAAGAAAAAATATAATCCTTTTTTAAGAAGGCATACTCTCCATAAAGAGATTAAGTAACTTTTATGTGATCATGTTATATGTCCATGTTTCAAAAAGAAGGAATAAAAACACAAGTTTCAATAAATCAATCCTAGGTGTTTTCGATGAATAATAAAATTAAAATGGATCATGTAGGTATTGCTGTTAGGTCTATTCAAGAAGCCTTACCTTTTTATAAGACTTTAGGACTTTTGCCTTCTTTTGAATATATCCCTTCAGAAAAAGTTAAAGTAGCTTGTTTAATTTTAGAAAATGGTGTCAGTGTAGAGCTTTTAGAACCTGCTAGCCCTACTAGTGTTATTGATAAATTTTTAAATAAACAAGGTCCGGGGTTGCATCATATTTGCTTTCGTGTTGAGAGTCTTAAAACAACCCTTGAAATACTTAAAAAAAATGGCATTACACTTATTGATCAAAAACCACGTAAAGGAGCTGGAGGTTGTTTAGTTGCTTTTATCCATCCTCGTGCTACAAACGGGGTTTTAGTCGAATTAAGTGAAAAATTAAAGGAATCAAAATCAAATGTATGCGAATAACTTTTACCTTCCTTTTACCGGTATGGTGAAAAAAATAGTGATAGCTAATGTAGTTATCTGGATTGTTTTACAGGTGATTATAGATGGTTTAATTTTACGTACGCCTTTTTTTACTTCTATTTTAGGGCTTTCTACTACTTCAGTTTTAAACCATTTTTTTATATGGGAACCCATTACTTATATGTTCCTGCACTCTCAAAGTCCTTTTCATATTTTATTTAATATGTTGCTTTTATGGTGGATGGGTGCAGAGCTTGAGCATTACTGGGGTAGCAAATTCTTTTTGAAATATTATATGACTTGTGGCATAGGGGCTGGATTAATCTATCTTATAGCTAACGGCCTTTATGGTTGGTTTATTGCACCAGTAAGTCCTGCTATTCTTATTGGAGCATCTGGATCTATTTATGGGTTAATGTTAGCTTATGCTATCTTTTTTGGTAATCGCATCGTGTTGTTTATGTTTATTTTTCCTATGAAGGTAAAATGGATGGTTATTATTTTAGGGAGCATTCAATTTATAAGTTTAATGCAAGATGGCATTAATGGAGGTCGTGTTTCTCATTTAGCCCATTTAGGAGGACTTGCTTCTGGATGGATATTCCTTATAGTATGGACAAACTATCAAAAATATAAAAGAAAACTTCCCTCCAAAAATAGACTGCGAATTGTTCATTGATTGTTTTATGTGCAGAAATACCCTACTAAGTCATCTGTCATTTCTATTATATTCATAGTCTTTGTTTTCCTAAAAGTGGGTTGGTTCACTAAAAGTAAACTAGCCTCTGTTTCACTAAAAGTGGTCTAGCCTCTGGCTACTTTTGGACAATGACCGCAAAGGCTTTCGCCTTTGACAAAATGGTCATTGTCTCAAAAGCCTGTTCACTTTGAGTAAGAAGGAACCCTTCGTTTCTTAACAGGATGTTAAGGAAACAAGCTGTTCGTCTTTTAGGAATTTTTCTAAAAGGTAGGGAAAAGGTATTTGAAAATTGGAATTTCAGTGATTTCAATAAGTTAATACTGTGACTTTTGTATAAAAGTTACAGTATTAAGTGTTTGTAATTGTTAGACTTTTTTAGGTCGACTTTAGAAATTTCTAATTTTTCGTCTAACATAATTCTTATCGTTTATTATGACATAAAACTTTATATTTTTGTTAAAAAAAATTAAAAAAAGTTACATTTTGTATCAAAAAGAATCACTTTTTTAAATTTTTGTATCATCTTGAAACACTTTACTAATCTTAAAAACATAAGATCAGTGAAATAAACAATAAATTTTCATTTGCGTTTTATAACTTTTGTTTTATTTGATTTTTCAAAACAATTTTCTTGCAAAAATTTGTCTATTTTTTACTCTTTCGAATTGTGACTTTTATACAAAAGTCACAGTATTAAGTAGCTGAAATCACTAGGGGTCATTTAGAATCACTAAAAGTGGCTAGTTCACTTTGAGTGAATAAAGAAGGAACTTTTTCCTTAACATTATGTAAAAGAATAAAAGGATCCTTCTCTACTCAAAATAAATGAATTTTCTAGGCAGTTAGCCTTTGATCGACGGCGGTAGCCGTCGGGCTAACTGCCAGAAAACATGCCAGAGGCATGATTTATTTTGAGTGAAACAAGTTAGGTGAAGTTGAGAATCTTAAGCATCTACAGAGATACAAATAAGCCTAACTAAAAGGTAAAGAAGGATGGTAAAAGATGCTATCCAAATTTTAATTAATTTTAATAAATAGAGGAGTTTTAAAATGAACAAATTAAAACTAAACCAAAGGGGCTTTAGCTTAATTGAGCTAATGGCAGTTGTTTTAATTATTGGAGTCTTGGCTGCTGTGGCAGTTCCAAATTATCAAAGATTCCAAAGAAAGGCAAGGCAAACTGAGGCTAAGACAAACTTGGCAGCGATGTACACTGCTGAGCGAACTTTTATTTCAGAGTGGTCTTATGGAACAACTAACTTAGACTTAATTGGTTACGATTCAACTGGAGAGCTTTTTTATGTTGTGGGATGGCATACTGGAGATGCTACAGAAAAGGACAATACTATCAACGCAACAAGTGGGCAACCAACCCGTTATCGTGGTCCTGTACCACTGGCAGGTACTACTGATCATGTAAACACTGCTGAAACAAATCCAAATGGATTCCATATAGACGCAGATTCGGGAGTGCAACTTTCAAGAAGCAGGACGTGTGTAAACAGTGCTGCAACTTCGAATAATACATGTTGTGAGGTTTCCGGGGCAAACTGTCAAGCGATCGGAGCTGTAAGTTCAACGTGTAATACTGCAGCATTAGCTGCAGCAAGTTGTGGTTATGAATCGCATGGAGTGATAAACACCACTGCTGGTCTTGATAATGTTGGTTTTACAATAAGGGCCAGAGCTGATATTGGCGGTTCGGACAATGATGAATGGGAGATTGATCATAGCAAAGCTATGAGGAATCCATTATCAGGACTTTAATTCCGTTAATTCAATTATAAGGCTATGGGTTTATGAGTCCCATAGCTTTATTTTAATCTTTGGAGAGTGAGATCATGTTTCAAAAAATAAGAAAGGCCATTAAATATCTATCAAGACCACGACAATTTATGTATTTATATGCTTTATTGGCAGTGTTCTGGCTACATGCCTTTTATTTAATCTATGAAGATAATTATCTAAAAGCTAAATTTAAGTCTGATCAAGAGATAGCAAATCAGGAATTATCTCTTAATAAAACAATGCAAATCGATATTAACACTGCACGTAAAGCTTATGATGGCATCTTTGATCCGGACGAGGCTATCAGAGATAAGAAAATAGATACTTTAGAGAGGTTTCTTAATATATGCGATAGTGCCTCTTGTCGAGTGATCAGTGGGTTAGAGCCGACACGTGATGTTTGCAATAATGAGCTGTCAACATCCCGGAATTTTCATAAGTATAGGGTGTATTCGTGTAAATTAAAGATCACAGTAGAGAACAACGAGCCTATGGATTGTACGAGGGTAATTTGGAGTTCGGTAAAGGGACTTTGTGAAAGATTAAATGATACATAAAACCTTTTTGAGAACTTAAAAGTATTTAGCGTTTTCATGGTAAAGAGGGCCCTCACGACAGGCCCTCTTTTTTTATTTGACTTTCTTAGAAATTAATCCTATACTAAAGCCAATTGATTTTAGAAATATTAATTTAACAAAGAGAGGACGTTATGGATAAGAAAAAAGAGATAAAAGGTTTTAATAAGTTTTTGAAAGATTCTGAAATAATAAGAGATCTAAAGGATGCTAAAAAAAATTTAAATGAAACTTTTAAGAAAGAGTCTAAATTAATTAAGAGTTATAAAAATAAAAGAGCAGACTCCCTAGCTCTTTTTTTAAAAAAAGAGTTTATAGCTTTTATAAAAAAAGTTGAGAATAAAATAAAAAAATTAAAGAAATAAATATGAAAAGTCCTTATGGTCATCCTGACTGGAAACGAGAAAATAGAGGGAAATAAGAAGTCTAAATTAATCTAATTCTAAATAATTGAGTTTATCCAAAGAGGATGAGATACTATAATTAATTTCTACTGTTGTAGATTAGATAATGGTAAGCTATAAAAAGAGGCCTTTCCTTGGTGGCCTCTTTTTTTTAATAAATTAAGGAAAAAGTGCAATATTTAAGCCTTCCGTCGCTTATATATCTTTTAAAAAACCTCTTTTTAAAGGTCTATTTAAAAGTCATAAGTCCATGGCTATCTTGATCATTAATATTCTCATATTCTATTAACTTTTTTATAGTGTTAATATGGCCTCTCTCACAAGCATACATTAAGGCTGTCTTTTTCTTATCTTTACCTTCTATTGAATCCATTAAACTAGTCGCATCATTAAGTACTTGAAACATGGTTAATATATCCATTTGTTTGATTAAAAAATTCATTTTACTGAAAATGTGGTGTTTGGTCAAGGGATGATGCGGCCTGTTAAAAGTTTTTATTGTTTTTTTTTTAAAAAAAAGCTATACTAATACTTATGAAAACGGAGGTTATTATGGACATATCAGTAGATATTAAGTTGATAAAGGATTTTTTTATAAAACATCCTATATTTTCCGTTATTATATTCATTATTGTAGTGATGATATGGTTTTGTTCTTGGTCTTTGTATCGACAGCTATCTAATCATTTACCTACACAGATCACAGAGATTAAGGACGATATGAAAGAATTGAAAGAAGATATGAAAGATGGGTTTACAGAAGTTAATAGAGATATAAGAGAAGTTAATAGAGATATGAAAGATGGGTTTACAGAAGTTAATAGAGATATTAAACGTCTTCTTGAAAAGTCTAATCAAGAATGATATACTATAATTAATTTCTACTGTTGTAGATAAACTTTACTGTTAATCCTAGTATATTGTATTTAAAGCTATAGGAGTTAAACTACCAACAAAGCCCTATAGCAAAAATGTCAATTTATATAAAAGAGTTTCTTTATTGCACAAACCGCTTGCTCCTAAGGTAATAAAAACACTTTTTCCTTAACATGCTACAGAGGAATGAAGAGATCCTCCCTACTCAAAGTGAACAGGCTTTCTAGGCGATGACCATTTTATCGACGTGAAGTAAACATCTTGTTTCCTTAACATGGTGTTAAGAAAAGAGGAGATCCTCCTTACTAAAAATAAACGGATTTTTGAGGCAATCAGCCTTTGATCGACGGCGATAAGCCGTCGGGCTAACTGCCATTAGAAGGATATTTTCCTTAACATGGTGTTAAGAAACGAAGATATCCTCCCCTACTCAAAATGCATAATTTTTTGAGGCAATGACCATTTTGCCAATGGTGAAAGCCATTGCGGTCATTGCCCAAAAACATGCCAGAGGCATGATGCATTTTGAGTGAAAAAGACAGCTAGTTCAATTTTAGGGAAACAGAGGCTGGTTTATTTTTAGTGAGACAAACGTGGTCATCGCCAGAAAGTGACCAGAGGTCAGTTCACTTTGAGTGAAACAACATAGATTGTCCAAAATTCTGCCACAAAACAAAAAACCTAGTGGCACAAAATCTCTTTCGACTCATAACCTACTGCTCAACTTTATTTTTGCAGGCTATCAAACTCAGGTTAATATCTTGGAGTGAAAAGCGTCAAAGGCTCTCCTAGTGGCTTAAATAAAACTTCATCACCAGAGAGAAAAAATGGACCTTCATCTTTTTCTATACGGCTTTGTATGGATTTGAGATTGTCTTCATCTTTAGGATGTAATAAAAATTGTGTTTTTTGATAACGTAAGTCAAAAGATTCGTTGTGTTCTTGTTTATCAAAGAATCTCCTCCATGCCACGTGATCAATTAAGCATTTGTAAGTGACAGAATGAGAGTGATCATGTGAAGCATTATATGTAGCAATTAATTCAAAATCTCCAAAATTAGTATGAAGTTTAAGGGCGTTAGAATGCCATTGAGTAACTCCATAAAGTGATTGAATATTAGCATACCATAAACCAAAAGCCTTACTTAAAAATCCAAGACCTTTAAAACGTTTATCCGAAGGTAAAAGACCATTGAGTGAGCAAAGATTATGGGCAACCCATTGCCCTGTATCCATAGATGGAATGACAATAAAAAGAGATAAAGGAACCCATTTTTCATGGGAGTGTTCATTTTTATAGAGATTGTGGATTTCTTTAGGCAATTTGTCTCTTTTCATTACAAATCCAGTGATTATTCCTGGCATAATTCCACAATCATAAAAAGCCCATCGAGGCGTAGAAAGCCTTCCAAACATAATAGAATCTACTTTCATTTGCAACTCTATAAAACCTGCATTTTTTAAAAGCAAAGGATTGATCACCTTAGGCTTGCGATGAAACCAATCAAAACTTTGCTGTGAAAAATTGCCTTCAATGCTTTTATGGTTTTCCGGTCGGATGCAAATATAAGGTAAAATATCAGGATGATCTAGCCAATCAGGCTTTAGTGTATTCATTAAGCTCCTTTTCTATTTAATTATAACAAAATTGTTTTTGAAATAAAACGTTTTTCTCTTGAATAAATCATGCTGGTTTTAAAAGACCTATTGAGAGTAGAACAAATATAGACTTAAAGAGTTTTTTGGACAGAAAACAAAACGGCAGGGGCATTGCTTAAACCAATATAATACCTAGGCTCTATATTCAGAATTAGAGAGTTAAAATGTATTCCAAAGTGAAAAGACACAATAGCACCAAAACCTATTTTAGATAATGGTTGAGAGCCGTCCTCCTTTGATAACCTTAAGTAATTCACAGTAGGCCCTAGGCCAATAAATAGAAAGCCGTTATTTTTCATCAGAGCATCTAAAAAGATCAAAAGTTGAGGTTCTACAAAAACAGCAATGTTGTTTTGGTACCCGTTAGGAGCTGTAAGAGTAAAGTGGGTTGTAACATCCCATATCTGACGCTTTAAAAACATTTGAGAAGAAAAATTAAACTTCAAACCATAGGTCAAAAAACCACCTGTAATACTGTTAGAATCTTCAAAGCTTATTTCTTTGCGATTTTTAATATAGTTTTGATTGAAAACATAGCTTGCCATAATGCCAGCTCTCGATCTGCTCGCTAGACTTTTGTCGACAGAAGGCCTCTCGCCTTTTTTAGGTGGCTTTTTTTGATCTTCTTGTGTGTTTTCTTTCTCTTGGCCATTATTGCTAGATAAAGACCTATTAAGCGGTGAAGAAGGATTTGCTCCTTGAACTTTTACATCTATATCGGAGATATATCCGATACGTTTTTGAAAAATCACACGATAAAAAGGCCCAATGGTTTTATCAGAAATTCTTATCTTTTGTCCACTTCTGAAATAACCTAAAACACGGCTATCAAAGTTAGCACTGCTATAGACGATAGCCCCATCTGTCGCTACAGTTGCATCTTGTGCAGCTTTGGATTCTGTCCAAAGTCCTAAGACACAAAAAAACATTAAATTTGCCCATAATGTAAAATACCTGTTGAACATAAAATAACCCTGCTGTCTTTGGAGCTAAAAATATAGATGGAGCTATTGTGTAAAAACAAAAATCCATCTATTCGCACTGTGTATATATGTATAACTATGTCGCCTAAAAGAAAGCCTTCACACTATTATAACTTAAAATTTACTTAATGGTTAGACAGTTTGAGAATCCTCTACTTACGTTATTGACTCAAATAAAGACCTCTTAGGGTAAAAGAATCTTGCTATAGGCATTTAATTGGTATATTTAGTTAAAATAATGCAAAACATTAGTTTAAAACAGCTTAAAAAAGCTCACATTAAGATCAATATTTCTCATTTGATTCATAATGCCAGACTACTGAAAAAACGGCTTGGCAATGTGTTTTTTTGTCCTGTTGTTAAGGTTAATGCTTATGGACATGGACTTTCTCTTATTGTACAAGCACTTCAAAATGAAAACATAGATGCTTTTTGTGTCGCCTCTGTGGATGAAGCTGTACAATGCAGGTCTTTTCTCACAAAACCTATCCCCATCATTATTTTTACTGCTGACTACACCTCTTATGAGATACAAGCTTGCTTAGATTACAATCTCACCCCGGTGATTGGTCAAATGACTGATTTGATTAGATTTCAATCTGCCTCTTTTAAATTAAATATCCACTTAAAGTTTGATACAGGCTTGCATTGTCATGGTTTTTCCATTGATGAAATGAGTACAATAAAAGAACAACTTGCTCAAAGCCCTTACCTTAATTTAACAGGTGTGGCCACTCATTTAGCAAAGGCATACGATGCAGGACTTAAGGATGGATATAGCTTTATACAGCAAAAACAATTTATCCAAATACAAAAATTATTTGGACCTCAAAATTATCATTATCAGAACAGTGCATGTATTTTACTTCAAAAAGATATTACTTGTGGAGGGCGACCTGGCATTGCCCTTTATGGAGTTTTGCCTTATACTCACAAACCTGTTTCTGTAGACTTAAGACCTGTGATGAGTTTTCAAACGCATTTGATCAATATCAGAAAGATTAAAAAAGGAGTTGCTGTTTCTTATGAACACCAATGGACAGCTAAGAGAGATTCTGTGATTGGCTTGATTCCCATAGGTTATGCAGATGGCTTAAGAAGAAACTTAACCAAAGAGAAAATTTATTTTTTGATAGAAGGTCAAAAGGTTCCTCAAATTGGAGTCATTCGCATGAACTGTTGTCTTGTGGATTTAACAGATATGCAAAGAGAAGTGAGCGTAGGGACAAGGGTAGTGATTTTTGGTGAAAGTTATGGAAAACATCTCACAGTTGAACAATTAGCTCGCAGGTCAAAATTAGCCCCTTATGAAATTTTAACAGGACTTCGGTCAGATATAGAAAGAATTCCTATTTATGAGAAAGCAAAGCATATACACACAGTGAATCATTCACATTTAACAAAACAATCGTGCTTACATGACAAAACATATCCATCAGCTCTTTTATAGGATTTTAAATGAGTCATCCACAAAAGCAAATTTTAAATGATATTTTAGATAAGGTGAAAAACCCTCATCAGAATTCACAACCTTTGGCTATTTTTGATTTAGATGGCACTTTGATAGATGTACAAAATCGCATGTTAGAAATCTTTAAAGACTTTGCTCGCTTGCCTAGTGTGGCAAAGCAATTTCCTCAAGTTCCTTCAGTGATTTTAAATACATCTGTTTTGCCGTCTCGTAAATATTATATCGAAGATTACTTTGAAGACTTAAAACTAGGGCATTTAGATGAAAGTTTTCATGCTAGTTTATTAAAGTTTTGGAAGAAATGCTTTTTTAGCAATGACTACTTAAAATATGACGTGCCTTTTCCTGGAGCCTTAGATTTTTTAGCAAAGCTCAAAAGTTATCATGTTAAGATTGTGTATTTAACAGGACGCGATGAAAAAAGAATGGGAGAAGGAACACGCAAGTATCTTTTAGATAAGGGCTTCATGGATGGGAAACAAATCCAGTTAATTTTAAAACCTCATAAAGCTATGGACGATGCCCTTTTTAAAAAGAATGTCATTTTAAACTTTGATAAATATTATCACCCTATTTGGTTTTTTGATAACGAACCTTTTATTATTAACCCTGTGATCAAAGAGACCCCTCATATCAATGTGATTTTTTTTGAGAGTAGCCATTCTCGTAGAGATGCTCCTCCTGGACAGAAAGTACATCGCATCCAATCCTTTGAACACTAATAGAGATTATTAGTGGCCTTAAAATAGAAAGAGCCATCACAAACTTTGCTAAATTTCTAAGCTATCTATTATTAAGTTAGGGCATATTTTGAAAAAACCAACTGGGAAAACAGAAAATGAAATATCCATACGCTAAATAAGAAATACAAATAAAATAATTGACTTGATAGACATACAAAATTTAGAGTAAAAGAATAGAGAGGACATGACCATTATGAATGAAAACAAAATATATACAATCTTAGCCTGTAGCCCCTGTAGCACTTATAGCCATAAAGAAGTTATACTGACCTTACTTAAAACAAAATCACTCTATTATAAAATCTCTCGGTTATTTTCTGTTCTAAATATCTATCAACAACAAAATCAAAAGATTTATTTATTAATGCCATTAACATTTTTAATGCTTGTATTTTTAGGGGGTAGTCTTAAAAATCATGCCATTGCATTTATTACTCCACAAGTGCAGGAACATCAAATATCAGTCGACCAAGAAACAATAACGAGTGACACACATCGAGATATTGTTATGCATATTGCTGCTGATAGAGGTGATATTGATCAAGTAAGGCAACTGCTTGCCCAAGGCTTTAATCCAAATGATTTAAATATTAAAAATCAAACCCCTTTACATATAGCTGCTTATAGAGGGCATACTCATATTTTAGAAATTCTTTTAGATGCTGGAGCGGATATTAACCTTTCTGAGATCAGAGGCAATACAGCCCTTCATTATGTTGCTGGAAATTGCTACCCGACAGCTGTTGCAAAGCTTATTCAATCTCATGCTGATTTGAATCAAACAGATCATGTAGGTAGTACACCTTTTCATGTGGCTGCTGCTAGAGGTTGTACTGCGGTGGTTAAGATGTTCATAGATGCGGGTGTTGATGTTGATATAATCAATGATCAGCAATTTTATCGTACGGCCTTGCATTATGCTGCTTATGGTTGTCATGTAGATACAGTTAAGACACTTATAGAATATGATGCAGATATTTATAAAACAGATCTTGTGGTTAATAATCGAAATGTTGGCACAGCTTTGCATGTAGCCGCTGGCAGAAATTGTGTTGATGTTGTTAATATATTGATAGAGGCAGGTCTTCATCTGGATACACTCAATAACTCTAGAAGTCGTGTTACCCCCTTACATCTTGCCGCTCAAAGTTGTCATATCAATACTTTTGAAGCACTGATCCGTGCTGGTGCAGATATGTATGCAAAAGACTTTCTTGGAAACACAGTTCTTTTCTTTGCTGTTGATAGAGGTTGCGGTAATATTGTCAATATGCTTATAGACAAAGGCTTTGATATCAATGCACCTAATAATAATAACAATGTACCACTCCACTATGTTGCTACTAACTGTCAGGTTGACGTTGCTAAAATATTAATAGCATCAGGTGCAGATATGTATGTACCGGATAATATGGGCAATATAGCTATTCATCATACAGCAATAAATGATTGTGTTGAGTTGACAAAACTTTTTATTGAGAATGGCGTTGATCCTAATTATGTCAACAATCACAGGGAGACTCTTTTGATACATACAGCTACTGAGAATGCTGTAAAAATTGCAAGTTATTTAATAAATATAAAAACATCATTAGATATACAAAATGTGAATGATAATACAGCTTTGCATATAGCTACTTATCATGGTCACTCTTTAATCGTCCGTTTATTATTGAGTGTATCTGCTAATTTTATGCTGAGAAACAGAGATGGAAATACTCCCTTACATCTTGCTGCCTCTGGTGGCTACAAGGCTTCCTTAGGAGATCAAGACTTGATCAATTACCAGGATATTATTTATGATCTATTAAACGCTGGTGCTGTAATGCAGTGGAACAATAGAGGAATAACACCTATTGACATGTTACACATTCAATTACGTGGTACTCAATTGGCACATGAGTTAGCAGTGGCTTGGTTTTAATGAATCTTATAAACTTTTTAAAAGGGTAGTGTAATAAAAAAACAAATATAAAGAAAAGCAAAAGCACAAAAGGACCCACCTTGTATCATATTTTAAGTGCTAGTCAATTTGATCTTCCTACTTTGAAATACATTTATAGACTGACAAATCATATTCGTCGATTTGATAAATGTAAAGAAGGCTTAATGTATTTGAGAGGATTATTGAGAGAAAAGCGTGCTATGTTATATTTTACGCAGGTGTCTACACGTACATTTTTGTCTTTTCAGTCGGCATGTCACGTGTTAGGTATACAAACTTTAGAGATTAGAGACCCTACGACAAGCTCTGAAATGAAAGGTGAGAGTACATTAGACTCTTTGAGGACCTTTTCAAGTTATGCAGACCTTATGATCATTCGATCTGTTATCCCTAAATTGAGCGAAGATATTGCTAAACATCTTGATCAAACTCCTAGACGTGTCCCTATCATCAATGCAGGCAGTGGTCCTGATGAACATCCAACACAAGCTGTTTTAGATGTTTACACTTTGATGAGAAGTTTTAAAGGTAGCAACAACATCAATGGCAAGAGCATTTGTTTTGTAGGAGATCTCAAAAGAAGCCGAACAGTTCGTTCTTTGGTTCAGATGTTATGTTTATTTAAAGATGTAAAATTTATTTTCGTATCACCTCAAGCCTATCAAATTCAAGATGATATGTGTCAGTTATTAACTTCGAAAGGATTAGAGTTTACTCAAACTCAATGTTTTGAAGATGCTGTTTCCCAAGCAGATGCTATTTACATAACACGCATTCAGTCAGAATATGGAGAGGATGAAAAGTGTGATCCGCCTATTGAAAAATTCTTCTTTAAGGCAGAACATCTCAAGTTAATCAGTGATGAATGTGTGATTATGCATCCCTTGCCACGTTGTCAAGAGTTAGATACAGCTGTGGATAGTGATCCTCGTGCTATGTATTGGCGACAAGAAAGAAACGGCTTATGGACAAGAGCAGCTCTTATGACTATGATCTTAGGTGTGGATAACAAAATTGTTCTACCAGAACTTCAATAGTTAAAAAAAGAGAGGTCCATACGAATAAACAAAGATCAACAAAGTTGGATAATGGTCATATTATTCTAGCTAAAGACTTTTACTATCAATCCACTGAAGAAGTAGCTCGTCAGTTACTTGGCAAAACCTTAGTTTACCAAAATATAGCAAAACAAGTCTTCTCTGGCATTATTGTAGAGACAGAAGCTTATTTAGGGCTTAAGGATCCTGCTTGTCACTCATTTAGAGGTAAAATCACCTCAAGAAATAAATATTTATATCAAGAGGGAGGATACACTTATGTTTATTTTATCTACGGCATGTATTACTGCATGAACTTTGTGACTAAAAGTAACAAAGAACCTGAAGCTGTTCTCATAAGGGCTATTGAACCTCAAAAGGGACTTGCTTATATGAGGCAAAACCGGAAACATTCTTTTAAGAAATCTCCAAAGAACAAAAAGCCTGAGACTTACTTGACATCAGGTCCAGGCAAGCTTTGTCAAGCATTTGGCTTTGATCTTACACATAATAAATTAAAATTAACTCAAAACAAACCATATCCTGCTATTTATGTGCTAGATGCATCGACACTTTCCCTTCGACAAATAAGCAAAGTTCCTCGTATTGGTATTCAAAGCTATGGAGAAGTAGCTTTATGGCCCTTAAGGTTTTACATTAAGGACAATCCTTTTGTATCGGCTCTTAAATAATTGGGCTTTTTATTGACTTGGAAGTAAGTGAGCTATTGTAAATATTTGGATAACTTTTTATGCTGAAGTTTTGTTTTAATTTTTAGACCTTGAAAAATGCAAATAAAGTATTGCTTTACATGTAAAGTTAAGGTTAAATCATTAAAGTTTATTTTTATTATATATAAAGTCAGAATTTAAAAAGCAAACATTCTGACAATGAAGCCAATAAAATCATTGAGTAAATAACAGAAAAACAATAACTCTCAACAAAGAGTGACCAGAGGTCAGTCACTTTGAGTGAAAAAACTACAGGAGATACATTATGGAACAAGCAGGTATTTTTGGAGTGGGTGTTTTAGCACCTTTAGCTGGAATTATTGGACTTTTAGTTGCTGGTATACTGTATCAGATGATTATAAAAGCCTCACCTGGAACAGATAAAATGAAGGCTATAGGGGATGAAATTCATGCTGGAGCTATGGCCTTTTTGAAAGCAGAATATACTATTTTAGCTTTTTTTGTTCTTTTAGTGGCAATTCTTTTAGGTTTTAATTTTAACTTATCAACATCTTTAGCTTTTATTTCTGGGGCTGTGGCTTCTGGCCTAGCTGGTTGGCTAGGCATGAAGGCTGCGACTCAAGCAAATGTACGTACGGCCAATGCTGCAAAAGAGCAAGGGCAGGCAGCAAGTCTTAATATGGCATTTCAAGGAGGAGGAGTCATGGGGCTTTCTGTTGCTAGCTTAGGACTTCTAGGACTTGGCATTTTGTTTTATTTTTTTGGTAGGGACCCTGCTACGGCTAATGTTATCTCTGGCTTTTCTATTGGAGCATCTTCTATTGCTTTGTTTTCTCGTGTAGGGGGAGGCATTTTTACCAAAGCTGCTGATGTAGGCTCTGACCTTGTTGGTAAGGTTGAAGCAGGCATTCCTGAAGACGATCCCCGTAACCCTGGTGTTATTGCTGACAATGTAGGGGATAATGTAGGAGATGTAGCTGGTATGGGAGCTGATATTTTTGAATCTTATGTGGGTGCTATGGTGGCATCTATTGCCATTGCAGCAACAATGAGTGTAGACAAGATTCATCATTTGGTGTCTATTTCAGACAGCACAGTAGCTCAAGGTCTTTTGCTTTCATTTCCTTTAATTTTAGCTATTATAGGACTGTTTGCTTCTTTGTTTGGCATTTTTGGGATGAAAGTTTTTAAATTCCTTCAACCTCAGATGGCATTGACTCTTTCTTCAGTGGTAGCAGGAGTAGTGTTTTTAGTCCTTACTTGGCTTTATGTGCAAACATCAGGCCTGAGTTCTTATATTTATTTAGCTATTATGACAGGGACTGTTGCAGGTATTTTGATTGGCAAGGTGACAGAATATTATACAGCTTCTCGCCCTGTTTATAGAATTATGGAAGCTTCCAGAACAGGACCTGCTACAAATATTATTACAGGAATGGCTGTGGGTTTAGAGTCGTGTGCTTTGCCATTAGCCTTGATCTCTGGTTCTATTTTAATCTCTTATAACCTTGCAGGATTGTACGGCATTGCTATGTCGGCTGTGGGGATGTTAGCTACTGTAGGTGTGACAATGACAGTGGATGCTTATGGACCTATTGCTGATAATGCAGGAGGCATTTCAGAAATGTCAGGGCTAGGCCCTGAGGTGAGAAAGATCACAGATGGATTGGATGCCTTGGGTAATACAACAGCGGCAATTGGTAAGGGCTTTGCGATAGGGTCTGCTGCTTTGACAGCCCTAGCTCTCTTTGTGGCTTATGCTCAGTCAGTTAATGTTTCTCTTGCAGAGCAAGGCTTGAGTGCTTTATCTATGGATATTTCTGATCCTAAAGTAGTTGTAGGATTATTTTTAGGAGCTATTGTACCCTTATTAGCAGGAGCTATGACAATGACCTCTGTAGGAAAAGCAGCTTCTCAAATGGTTGCTGAAATACGCAGGCAGTTTAAAGAGATTCCAGGGCTTTTAAAGGGCGATGCTAAGCCTGATACTAAAAGATGTGTAGATATTTCTACCAAAGCAGCCCTTAAAGAAATGATAGCACCAGGGCTGGTGGCTGTGATAGCCCCTGTAGCTGTTGGTTTTGGATTAGGTCCTGATGCTTTAGGTGGCATGTTAGCAGGTGCTTTGTTGGTGGGTGTGGTGATTGCTCTTTTAATGTCCAATGCAGGGGGTGCTTGGGACAATGCTAAAAAATATATTGAAAAAGGCAGTTTAAAGGGGGAAGCTAAGGGCGGAGATGCTCATAAAGCAGCTGTAACTGGTGATACAGTTGGTGATCCCTTTAAGGATACCACAGGCCCTGCCATGAATATTTTAATTAAGTTAATGTCTATTGTCGCTTTGATCATTGCTCCTTTAATTATTTAATTAAATATTTCTTGAAATATTTCTTGTCTAGGGACTTAAAAGTTTGTTAAGTTTCTGTAGGGATGATTTTAGTTTATACTAACTTAAGTCAATAAAAGAAAAAGCATGATCATAATACTTTTTGTTTAAGGATGGGTGCTATGAGTTTTTGGGAACAACTATCAGATTATTTTTCAAACGATATTGCCATTGATTTAGGGACGGCTAATACATTGGTGTATGTTAAGGGTCGGGGTATTATCTTAGATGAACCTTCAGTGGTGGCTGTACAGCAAAACTATCAAAGGGGTGTACACAATCGTGTCTTAGCTGTTGGGACAGAAGCTAAAGATATGCTTGGCCGGACACCTGGTAGCATTGTAGCTATTCGACCGATCAAAGATGGAGTTATTGCAGATTTTGAGGTCACTCAATCCATGCTAAAATATTTTATTTCAAAGTCTACACAGAATAAAAAGAGCTTAATTCGTCCTCGTATTATTATTTGTGTGCCTTACGGGATCACTCAAGTAGAAAAAAGAGCCGTCAAAGAATCTGCTCATTCTGCAGGGGCAAGAGAGGTTTATTTAATAGAAGAACCTATGGCAGCTGCGATTGGTGCTGGTTTGCCTATTACTGAACCCAGTGGAAATATGATTGTGGATATTGGAGGAGGCACAACAGGAGTTGCTGTGATCTCGCTTGGAGGTATTGTTTATTGTAAGTCTATTAAGGTGGCTGGTGATAAATTTGATGAGGCGATAGTCAATTACATAAGACGTAAGTTTAATTTGTTGATTGGTGAGAGAACAGCTGAACTTATAAAAATCGACATTGGTAATGCTTTTCCTTTTGAAAAAGAGCGTACAATGGAAATTAAAGGCAGGGATCTTGTCATAGGAGCCCCTAAAACCATTGAAATTACAAGCAATCAAGTGCATGACGCCCTTGTAGATCCTGTCACAGAGGTTGTGGATGCTGTTAAAACAGCTCTTGAAAAAACTCCACCAGAACTCTCTGCTGATATTGTTGATAATGGCATTGTTTTGACAGGAGGAGGGGCTTTGCTTTCTCATTTAGATGTATTGTTAAGAGAAAAGACCGACTTACCTGTGTCCATTGCAGAAAACCCACTCACTTGTGTTGTAATGGGGTCTGGAAAAACATTAGACGAGTTAGATTTGCTACGTCAGTTGACAACAGAGTAGTCTGTACTCTTTGAATAAATCAAAAAAATTGTTGATTGATAGTGCATAATAGGTCACACTTTAAAGATACTTCAAGAAATCTATAAATGCAGTGAGTTTGTTTAAAGAAGTAGTTACAATGGCAAGCTCATTTAAAATGATAACATTAAATGTGTTAGAGTAGAGGTATCCGAAGTGATAGCGATCAAAAAAGAAAACTCAAAAAACAATTACATAACAATGTAACACAGGGTGAAGCAAATTAAACATAAATGGTACATTTCAATTGGTTACAATTCATTGTAGATCATCATTACCTGCACATAGCTTCAGTGTTATTGGTATCTATTGTCATGCTTGTCACAGCATGGTTTGCTAAAAGGCAAATGATACAAGCATCCACAGACAATACTGCTTACAAAGCTCCTTGTTCTCATTTTTCTCTTCTTGGATTTTATGAGGTCATTTTAGAGTTTATTTGCCGTCAATTTGATGCTATTGTAGGTAAGTCCCATCGTAAATTTGTACCATTTTTCACTTTTTTATTTTTATTTATCTTTTTTAATAATTTTTTAGGGTTGCTTCCAGGGTTTACACCTGCTACAGATAACTTAAATACCACTTTTGCTATAGGGCTTGTTTCTTTTGCCATCTATAATGTAGTGGGCGTTAAGCAACAAGGGATTATTGAATATATAAAGCACTTTATGGGTCCTATCTGGTGGATTGCTCCTTTGTTATTTGCTATTGAGGTGATTTCGCATTTATTCCGTCCATTTACATTAGGGTTACGTCTGATGGGTAATATGACGGGGGATCACACTGTACTAGGAGCATTTTTAGAGCTTGTACCTGTTGGGGTACCAGTTATTTTCTATGGATTAGGGCTTTTTGTGTGTGCTGTTCAAGCATTAGTTTTTACGCTACTATCTATGGTGTATGTGGCTATGGCAGTAGCTCATGATCATTAAAATTAACAATCATTTAATGAAAGGAGATATAAATGAAAAAAGCAAAAACAATCTTTTTAAATAGAGGATATATCTTAATAGGTTCTTTTATTGTGTTTTTATCAAGCACATTGGCTTTAGCTCAAGATATGGAATATACCATGGATGCTACTGGGCCAGACTGGAAAGGGGCAGCTATGGCTATTGCCCTTGGGCTAGCTGCCATTGGAGGAGCTTTAGGTCAAGGCAAAGCTATTAGTGCAGCTCTTGAGGGGATTGCTCGAAATCCTTCAGCACAGGATAAGATTTTTACACCTATGATTTTAGGGTTAGCCTTTATTGAATCTTTGGTCATCTTTACTCTTGTATATAAATTCTTTTAAAAGAGGCTCTCTTTTTTGAGTAGTTTAGGAGGTCAACTTGAATTCATGTCCTGGCTGTGGGAAGAAACCAATTTCTTTATTTAAATGGATTTATCTTTGGAAAGAATCATTGCGTCGACGGTGTCGTCTTTTAAAAGAATCGTTGCAGGCAGAGGACAATTACATAAATTGCAATCATTGTCGTATTCGCTTAAAACGCAATATTTATCATCCTAAAATACTAGCTTACAGTTTGCTAGTTTGTCTTTTAGGTATTGTGCTTGGTATGAATATAGGCACTATAGTCAATTTATATGATGATCCATTACTTGGTATACTTAGTAGTATAATAATGACAATCTTTTTTATACTTTTCTTAATAATTCCCTGTTCAATACTTTCTTACTTTGTGGAAGTTTATGAGAAAGACAATAAAAAGAATCATAATTAGTTAAGTTGTAAGGATGGGGGTGAAAACTGATTGCTTTTTTACAAGGGCAACTTATTCATATTGGCAAAGAATCTATCACTCTTTTAACACAAGGTGTTGGTTATGAGGTTTTTTTACCTCAACAGTCTCTTTACTTAAAGTCGATCAACCCTACACGAGCTAAAATTAGAGGTTTCTGTTAGCTTTTGGACTCACACTATTGTAAGAGAAGATGCTTTGGCTTTGTATGGTTTTTCAACAAAGCAACAAAGGCATTTTTTTGTCTCTTTACTTAAAGTCGATCGCATTGGGCCTAAGATGGCTCTAGGCATTTTGTCATCAAATTTTTCGACAGATCAGATCATTGCTATGATTCAGTCAAAAGATATAAGAGGTTTAAGTGTTTTGCCCAAAGTAGGCAAAAAAATGGCCGAACAAATCGTCTTTAAATTAAAAGATCAACTTGTTATGTCTGAAGGGCTACAAACTGAAATAACCTCTCAGAATCAAATGATTGTTTCAACACTATTGAATTTAGGATTTAGAATTCAAGACATAGAGAAAGCTCTTTTGCAAATGACTCAAGCAGGTTCTTTGCAAGATAAAATCAAGGCATCTCTAGCCATTTTATCAGGAAATAAAACATCCTCAGGTGGGCTTTGACCTCAGAGTTTTTAATTTCAGGCTTTTATTGGTACAAAACGGCGTTCATAATAGATTTGCTTTATAGAACACATCACATCAAGGTTCGATTATTTTCCGGCGATTCGAATAGTATGACCTGGTGAAAATCGATTTTGAGAATCATAACTCCATAATGTCAACTGAAAGACACAACCTGAGTTGACATTATAAGAGCAAGCTAATGTTGTTCCATCAAAAGTTCCGCATCCAAAGACTTGACTGGAATCTGATAAAATGACATTGCCACTGTTGTCTATGTTGACTTTGTATAATCCACCATTTTCATCAATAGAGTTTTTTCTTTCAGACCCGCAAACAAGGGAATAGAAGCTCACTAAACGGACATCTATTTCTGTATCTTCATCTACGTTTTCTTCTTTTGGATTTTCTTCATCATCCACATCATCATTTTCAATAACTTCTATTGTGGCTTCGTTGACTGCAAGATTAATGGTGTTAAGGGTTTCATCAACGGCAAAATGGCCGAACAAATGCTAATGCGGGTATCAGCATTGTTTGTTCCAAATGAACATCCATGTAAGGATAAGTTAGCCAATGCATTATTACACTGCAAATCACTTGGACTATTGCCTTGTGCTTGAATTTGTAAGCTGCTTCCTAATGTAGAACAAAAAGGAAGATCACAACCAGTAATTTCAATACATACAGATGGGTCTCTAAAATCTAAAGTAGCCGTACATGTCCCCCGTTGTTGTGAGAGAGTACTTTGAAAGTTATTAACAATATCACTTCCACTTTTCCCACAATTTTGAAAGGCAACAATCAATACTGAAGAAAAAACAAAAGCTAAGATTAAAACAGGTTTTTCTGATAATCTTTTGATCGTAATATACATATATATTCCTCCATCTATCTTCATAAAATGTATCGGTATGAAATACTTTTTACTTAAGGATATTTTAAAAAAAATGTTTCAAAATGATAATTGTAAGACACTTAGACATAAGGGCATATAGATAACACACTGTTATTATTAAGAAAATAAACCGCACCCCATTTTTAGACACAAGGCAGTCAAAAAAGCCAAAAAAGTCAAAAAATAAACATTATGACTGACTAATGTCGAAAAGTATTAGGTTAGATAGCCTGATTATAAGGTCATGTTGCCTTTATGCTACTTTAAAGTGACTGGAATTAAACTATCAATACAAGTAAAGTCTACATAATCATTAGTAAAACAGCTTTAAAAGGACCATTTTTGTCTAAGAAGATGACCATTTTTGGCATATTATTGAATTTTTGTGTTTAAAAACCTTATTTTTATTGGTTTTGAGGCTGTAATTTACTGGCATGCCTTTTGCTACTATATAAGTAATAGATATTTTTATAAACAAAAACCTGTATAGAAGGAATAAATAGAAATGAAGAAATTTAATTTAGTTTTATCCTTATTAATTGTAATGATTGTTATTTCAACTTATTGTTTAGATAGCCTATTTGCTATCCCTAGACGGCGTTTACCTCGACAAAATGTTACACCTCAAAAACTTTTAAAAGAGTTAGATTTCCCTAATGATGAAAAGAAGTTCTCTGTTCAAAAAATTCAACGCAGACGTCACGAAAACCTTGCCCTTCTTTATTCTGTTCAGTTTGTTGATAAAGAAGGAGATCGTTATTATATACAAGATGACTATGCTGAGCGTAACTTTGTATGCCAATCTTTTGGTTTTGGAAAGTCTTTTAACGATATAAGTAATATAAGACATTTGTCTATTCCTGTGGTAGCTTTTGGACAAGCTAATCAAGTAGTGAAGCTTGTAAGAGGTAATAGGCTTGTTCCTTATAATCAAAATGATCATCGTAGAATCGGTTATATGGACATCTTGCCCTGTCAAATTCATTCTATTTAAGAGACAGCAAGAACAACCATTGACTTTCTTAATAAATTCAATATCTTATAACAAAACCTAAAAATCCTAGACTTTAAAGAAAATTTGGACTATAGAAAACTTCATTATGAGGTTTTCTAGTTCTAGCTGTAATATAAAGAAATCACTTTTTGTATTTTTATGTTATGGGAGTTTCATTTTGACTCTTAATGGCACGCCTGTTTATGCTCAAATGCAAAACAAAAATATATCTGATCACAATCATGTCACAAAGGCTTTTTTAGATGAAACAATCAATATAACAAGCCGTGCAGTATCTGTAAATAATACAGCCAGAGATGTTGAAAATATAACATATATTTCAAATAGGCCATCTCTTCTCTCGTTGCATGCCCTTTTGTCCCTGCTTGTACACTATCAAATGAATGCAATTATAACTCAAGATCAACCAGGACAATCACAGTTTCAAACACAAGAACTTGATAAATTTATTCCTAGGCTTTTTTTAGCTATTATAAGGATGACCACACCTCAGGAGGCATTTTGGGTAAAAAAAGAGCTACAACATGCTTTTGTAAACTTTAAAAATCATTTAAGCCTTGACAGTCAAAGCAGGATTGAAGCCTATATAAACGATCCTCGCTACATGCAAAAGACTGATGCTCTTCCTTTTTTCTATAGCGAAGATGTTGCAATACAAAAAGGGTTTATTTTTCCTTTTGAGTCAGACTTTATATTGGGCAATACTTTTCATTACCTTATACAATCTTTTTTCAATATCATAATGCTGACTCAAAAAAATGAAACAAGGCATATAGAGAACTTGCAGCCTACTCGTACGTCTCTTCTTGTTTTATTTTTACAAATTTATGTAGAAATTAAAATATCTTCTCCTAATGAGTCCTTTTCTCCAGAATCTCATCAAATTATTTCTACAAGTCTCTATACTATAAAAAAAATGGCCACAAGATTTGAAATACCTTATCTCTTAAATCTTTTATCTCTTATAACTCCAGAAAGTCATGTTTATACTCAGACCATAATGTCTGCTGTAAAAAAATTAAATACTCAAAAAATAGCCTGGGGAAGTCCACTACCCCAAATGACTATTTCTAACTCTCCATTATTAGAACATGTAGTTAGACAACCGTTGCAAGAAAATCAACAAATAATCCTAGCACATACTGCAAATGATGATTTTTTAATAGATAGTTTGCCTTTAGAAGAGTCTCTTTATCATCTTTTTAACTTACAGAAAAAATTAGATCTAATGGGAATAGAAAAGATAAATATATCTGAGTTACCTGTTTTAGAAGCAGCTTTGTTTTTATCTATGGAATTAGAAACCCAACCTTTACAGAAAATAAATATTCATCGAGTGAAAGAGATTTTAGAAACCATTGAGTTAAAAGCCACTCCTGATGATCTGAAAAAGATAGCCTTTTATCTTATACAAGTGGATAAAAAATTAAATATTAACCCACTATCTTTTAGTCCACTTGATAGACGACCACTTAAATATGCTCATTTTTTAATATTTCAAATGATCGGTCGCTTAAGCACCGAACAACAAGACAATATTCAGGTTCAACAAAGCATAATATCCTATTTCACTTCGTTGAGGGATAAGTGGGAAAAGACGAACCCAAAATCCCCCGTAAATATCTATTTAGATTCTTTGGAACAAAGAACAAATCAAAAATCTACAGTATCTCCCTCTATAGAAAACGACTCAGGTGATAGAATACAAACTGTTGAAAAACATCTTAAGGATCATCTTAAAGGACAACCTGAAGTTATTCAAAGAATCCTACAAATTGAAACTCAAAGATCTATTTTTGGTCACTTAGGTTCTCAAGGGCTTACTTTAAAGTTTATGGGACTTCCAGGTGTGGGTAAGGACACAGCAGCAAAGGCATGGATTGATGGGATTCATAATAAGAAGGGAGCTTGGCAAGAACAACAACATTTATTAAGTGTACCTCCTATCAGAAATTCAATGGATATGAGAGAGTATATTGGTTCTAGTCCAGGTTATATAGATTCCAATGACTTGCCTATTTTGATTAACTTTTTGGTACAACATTCAGGTGGAAAGTATTTAATTGTAAGTAGCAAGGATCTTTCTGTTGATAGAACAGCTTCACATAATTCATCATCCTCTACTGAAAAACCATGGTATGTCATCCTCAATCCTGAATGGCAAGGTCAAAATTTACCAGGTCATTACACTCCAGATCAAGGAATTGTGTTTCTTAATGATGTACATGACTGGAGCAAAAATGGACGTAACTTTATAAAAACTTTTTTAGAAGAAGGCCGTATTCGCATAGCCAATTCAGGGACTCTGCCAGGTGCTGGCTATAAAAATCTCCCTGCTATTTTTGTCAATGAAATTATAGTTCCTATTATAAGAATTGAAGCCAGCAATGAGCTATCCTATCTTATTGCTAGCAATCGACGAGTAGATGGCACTTATACTGGAAGTCCTTTATCAGAAAAAGCTCTTATGGATAACTGGCAAAGGGTTCACAAAGATTATACACTACTGAGAAAATCCTTATTAGATGAAGGTGTTGCCCGTTCTTCTGTAGGTGCAGGTGAGCATCTTGCTTTTGGTGTATCTCAAGAATATCTTGATCGTTTCAATGATGCAGACTTGCTTTTGTTCCGTCCACTTACATCTAAAACTGTCAGGGAGATACTCTTACAAGAAATACACTTTTTAGTTGATGAACTCAAAGCCAGCAAAACAAAATTTGCTAATATTGAGTGGCAATTTTCAGAAGACCTCATCACTTTTATACAAAATTGGCAACAAGAAGCTGATAAAAGTGCAAGATTTTTGAAAGCAAAAAAAGAGAGCTTTCTTCGGGCGAGTATAGTAGAAGCTGTAAGTCAAGGCCATCTAGTAGCAAAAGAAGAACCTATTACAATTTCTCTTGATATAAAAGAAAATAAAGATGGTACATCTAGTTTAAGTTTTTTACAATCTAACGGATTATCTTATGAAGTTTTTATAAAAGAAACTCAAATCAATAAACACAAAGAGATTCTCTCCACGCAAAAAATGCAACATTTGTATAGCTTAGGTCATAGACTCTCTCAACATGTTTTTGGGGTGGAAGCCATTGCTCAAAGATTAGGAGGGCTTGTGGCGTCAGAACTTCCTAATAGAAATAAAAATGTCACTGCTCGCACTGCTAGAAGGAATGCTCAAACGTATGTTTTTTTAGGGCTTTCTTCTATAGGCAAGACAGAGCTTGCAAAAACTTTAGCAAAAGAGGTTTATGGAGACGAAACCCAGTTACTTGTTATACCTTTTGGAGATATTAAAACAACATCTGCATTGGAAGAATGGCTTTTAGGAGGCATTTACAATGGCAAAGTAAAAAGATCTAAGTTGATGGAAATTTGGGATCGCACCAATGGACAATTTATTTTAGTTTTAGATGAGATCACAAACGCTCCTGAGGCAATACAAGAAAGCCTTTATGATCTTTTCAGAGAAAATATTTACTCTAACTTTGTAGATAGAGAGCCTCGCCCTACAGAAAACCTAATCATTATCGTGTCTGATAATGCGACACAAGAATGGTATGCTCAAATGCAACGTGATGTTTCTATGGTGGAACAACAAGCAGCTTTTTACAGCATTTACAAAGAAGCTATGGAAGATACAGGATTTTTGAGACATTCTCTGGAAAAGCATTTTAAAAATGCTTTGATTAATAGGGTGGGATTGAAGAATATATTTTTCTTTCCACCTTTAAGTTATCAAAGCATACGTCATATTGTGCATAGACATATTTTAAAAGGGATTGCTCGCCTGGCACCTCAAAGCCGTGATTATCCTATAGGTTGGCATATAGAGTTTTTAAGCCAACAAGATTTTAAAAATATTGTCAAGGTTGTGGAGGTAGAGGGTTTTGAACTTTTTGAACAAGGAGCTTCTTTAATTCACTTTATTGAAGATGATATTTTTAGACCCTTAAATATTTTACTTGGACAAAATGGAGTTGCTATTGCTTCTACTGTTGTTCTCTATTTAAAAAATATTTCAGAAAAGCAAGTTACTCTAGGCGTTTTAACAAATGATGGTAGGGATTTAAGTTTTAATATACAGAGAAGAAAAGACTTCAAAGATATACAACAAATACAAACCTCCCCTACAGAAACTTTTTTAACAGCACTTCATGAAGCTGGTCATAGCCTTATGAGTCAGATATTATTTAGAGATATTTATCAACCGGATGAGTTAGGTATCATTGCAGGTGTTGCTAAGGTAGATAATAAATGGAAGAGAATATTAGGAGTGAGTAAGGCCACAAAGATACGTAACTTTGCCCCTACAAAAGAGGCTTTTATTGCAAGAATGGCTGTTCTATCTGGTGGTTATGTAGCAGAGGAGCTGACCACTAAAGGTCGTCGGAGTGCAGCAGGAAAGGGCAATGATATACAAAGAATTACTCATTTAGCTTATGAAGGCATTTTGTGTGTAGGTTTGTCTTCTCTATTTGGTAATATGTCTTGTCCTGAAGATACGAGTTTTGTAGATTGGATGAAAACTTTTCCAGAGGAGAAAAGGCAAAGGGTCATTGATGAAGTTAATCAATGGATCAATCAAGCTTATACTTTAGCTCAACAAGCCTTGATATCTCACTTTGATATATTGTTAGCTTTAGGTGAGAGGCTGGCTACAAAAGGTAAGTTAAATGCTACTCAGATCAAAAATTTTTATAAAGGAGTAAAATTAAAAGAACCTCCTTATAAGAATGTATCACTTGAAAAAATTCCAAAAAAAGATAGTGGATTTTTAGTTAGAGATATGCAGTTAAGAGATGATATACAAAAACCTAAAGTGATTATGGATCATCTAAAGTATCTCATGCGAGAGAAATCCAAAGAGTTAGCTTTAATAAATATCCCTAAGGAGATTCCATTTGTTGCAAATCCTGATCATTTGCTTAGTATGATAGAGAGAAAAACAGATGTATCTTTGCCCAAAATATATCGATATGATATTCACCATCAAAAGCTTCAAAAGAGAAAAAATAAGGTTCACCGAGTCCAAACAGGTGCAGATAAGAATGTCTCTGGCTGTTATAGAGTTCTTCTTTAAAAGTGGAATGGTGTCCCTTATGGATTAAAAAACTATCAGAAACTTGACCTTATTCTATGTTACTTGTATATATTTATTTATGATTAAGCTAGCAAATGTATCTCTTTCTTTGAATGAAGCTCAAATTATTTGTGATTTTTCTTTAGAGCTGGAATCTCAAAGAACACATGCCCTTTTAGGGCCAAGTGGATGTGGTAAGTCCACTCTTCTTAAGATCATTTTGGGTCTTTATTCTCCCACAACAGGAAAGGTTTTTATAAATGGCGTACATCTAACCAATAAAAATCAAAGGCAAATTGTTCAAAAGATGGGTTATTGTGTTCAAGATGGAGGTTTGTTTCCTTCTTTGACAGCAAGAGAGAACATTCTTTTAACTGCTCACTTGAGACGTAAAGACCCATCAGAAACAAAAAAAAGACTTGCTTGGCTTTGTCAGCTTGTGCAAGTGGAAGAAAAAACTTTAGATCTTTATCCGTCTTTGTTGAGTGGAGGGGAAAAGCAAAGGGTTTCTTTGATGCGTGCTTTGATCTGTGATCCAGATATTTTGTTAATGGATGAACCATTAGCTTCATTAGACCCTATTAAGCGTCACGACTTACAAGAGCATCTAAGGTATATTTTTAATACCTTGAAAAAAACAGTCATTTTTGTAACCCATGATATATTTGAAGCTTCTTATTTAAGTCAAAATGTGATTCTTATGTCAAAGGGTTCTATTGTTCAGGATGGCCCTTTTAAGAAATTAATGAATTACCCTAAGAATCAATTTGTTTCTCGTTTTATTCAAGTTCAGAGGAAAGCTACAACCATAGGTGATCTGCATGTTTAAGTCAAATCTTTCGTTATTTTTTATAACTATTTTTGTGATGTTGGCTATTTCTCAAGCTCAAACTCCACCAAAGGATAAAAAAATTATTATTGGTTCTAAAGCTTTTACAGAAGGTTATCTTTTAGCGGAGCTTCTTGCTCAGAAGTTAGAGCAAAAAGGCTTTCTTGTGGAGAGGCGTTTTGGTTTAGGAGGCACAGGTATTTTATTTGAAGCACTGTCTTCTGGGATGGTTGACATTTATCCTGAGTACACGGGTACAATTGTTCAATCTTTGTTAGATACACCTGAAGTGATCAAAGACCATGATGCTCTTTATCGAAGAGTATCTTCTATGGGTTATGAGATCAGTCGAAGTTTTGGTTTTAATAATACGTATGCTTTAGCTATGAGAGAACATGTAGCAGAAAAATTACAAATTAGCAGAGTATCTGATTTGCAGAATCACAAAGAACTAAAAGTAGCTTTTAGCCATGAATTTCTCAACAGGCCTGATGGTTACCCTGGTTTACAACGATCTTATCAATTGAGCTTTTTAAATGTCAGAGGTGTTCAACATGCGTTAGCTTATGAAGCTCTTGAAACAGATCAAATTGATCTTACAGATATTTATTCTACTGATGCGAAGGTAAAATCTTTAGGCTTAAGGGTATTAGAGGATGATAGGTCTTTTTTTACAGAGTATTTGCCGGTGGCATTTGTGAAAAAGAGCTTTAAGGAGAAGTTTCCAGGAGCATGGGCCGTCATTGAAAATCTTGAAGGGCAAATAGATGAATCAAGTATGATTGAGATGAATTCACAAGTAGATATTGCTCAAGTTTCTTATAAAAAAGTTATTTCTGACTTTGTCACTCCGCTTGTGGCTTTTCAAGGTGACCCTCTGACGACTCGTATTATGCATAGAACAAAAGAACATATTTTACTTGTGATTGTCACTTTATTAATTTCTTTATTGATAGGGTTTCCATTAGGGATCCTTGCAACAGAAAACTCTATTTTAGAACGTATTATATTGAATATTACAGGTCTTGTGCAGACGATTCCTTCCTTAGCTCTTTTGTGTTTTTTAATTCCTTTTTTTGGTATTGGGGAGGTGTCTGCTTTAATTGCTTTGATTCTCTATGGTTTATTACCTATTGTGATCAATACATGTACTGGCATTACAAGTATAGACAAAAAATACAATGAAGTTTGTTGTGCATTAGGATTGTCTTGGTGGGAGGCTCTTGTTCATATTAAAGTGCCTATTGCTTCTCCAACAATTTTAGCAGGCATAAAAACTTCTGTAATTATCAGTATTGGGACAGCCACTTTATCAGCTTTAATTGGAGCTGGTGGTTATGGTGTTCCTATTATGACAGGATTAGCTTTGAGTGATACGTCCATTATTTTAGAAGGAGCTTTGCCTGCTGCTCTCTTGGCACTTTTGGCTAATTTTATTTTAGATAAAGCGAATAAAATATGTATACCCATAGGTCTGCAATCATAATGAAGAGATGCAATATGGAGAGATGCAATATGGAGAGATGCAATATGGAGAGATGCAATGAAAACACAAATGAATATCCATGATGTTATTTCTATTTTACCTCATCGCTATCCTTTTTTATTGATAGATCGGGTTTTAGATCGTCAAAGACCTGATGATTTAGAAAACGGCAATTGGAAGGGTGCTAAATTATTAGCTATTAAAAACGTGACTATCAATGAACCTTTTTTTGTAGGGCATTTTCCAAATAATCCTATCATGCCTGGGGTGATGATTTTAGAGGCTATGGCTCAAGCAGCAGCTTTATTGTTAGAGCGTCCGCATCCAGAAGGGGGAAAATGGAACTTTTTCTTAGGTGGAGTGCAAAAGGCTAGATTTTATAAACCTGTGCTTCCTGGAGATACACTGCATCTTCATGTAGAATTACTCAAAGCTAAGCAGAACAACACAGTTTATCTTTTTAAGTGTTGTGTTGTTGTTGATGATATTAAGAAGGCAGAAGCAACCATGACAGCCCAGATTTTGTTTCACTAAAAGAGGCCAGTTTATCTTGAGTGAACCAGAGGCTAGTTCAATTTTAGGGAAATAGGCCACTTTTAGTGAAAAAAAAGAAGCTTAGCTGTTTGTAAAAAAGCTTTACTATGCCGGTACTCTATCTAGCACCTCCGGTAGCAGGCCGAGGACTTCCTCCACTTCCTCTACCTCTGGCAGAGGCAGAAGTAGCTGTAGAACAATGTTCGACTAGTCCTGTTGTCCAATCACTTTCTGCCTCACCTGTTGTTGTTGAATTCGGCCTACTGTCACATCCAATTCCATTAGAGCTAGGGGCATTTCCATTACCACACAAATAATCTGTGATAGTTAGACGTTTAAGACATAAAGGATCATTTCTTTCATCACATTTCTCAAGATTAAATATTGGCATTAGTTTAGAACTTATATTTTCATTTCCTTGACGAATGGATAATTTGTTAAAATATATGTTAGAGTAATACTTACTTTGGCTTAGCCATGAAGAGAGAGGTACTACATCTGTACTTGTTTGACGACGAGGCATTACATCAAGAGAAATATTGCTCCCACATGCTTTGTTAAAGAGAAGTCCTGCTTCATGAAGAGCGACACGATGTGTTTCTATACATTTATCCTTATTGTCTCCTTGATTTTTTATCCTATTATAATCTCGCAATGCTGTCTGATAAATTCCATTAGATCTGCCATCATCTGCTATTCCTGGGAAAAAAAGCTCAGTTCGATCATTTTCTAAATGTCTAAGATCTTCATTTAATCCATCGAATAAACAACGATTACTTACACCATGTTCTTTTTTTATTTCAATTGTTTGACCTTGATGGGTAAAAACTGCCTTGTGACTATCTCCTTTATAGAAGCATGCTACACTACCAGCTAAATAAACAAAATTATTAAAATTATCTAGGGTCACTGTTGGACCCTTGTAGGTTACTTTTTCAGTATCGAAATTAGAACTTAAACAATAGTCTCCGTCTGAACGATCACTTTGATAAACAACAGCTTTTAATACTTTTCCTCCATGATATTGATTACCTTCAACTTCTTCCAGTCGTACAACAAGATATTGATCATCCCCAGTTTTGACTTGACAGAAATGTTTCCCAGGTAATTGATGAAATTTAACACAATCATTTGCTACTTCAGATACATCTGCACCCACATCTGCTACAGGTACATTGTTTAATGCCTCTAAGTCATGTCGAAATACATCACAGTGTTTCTTTTCAATGGAGTTGCTTACATCACTACACGTTGCATTCACATCTTGAAGCTTCTCTAAAATATTACCATCCGTCGCATCTAAAAGAGCTACATTGTATCGAGTTACTGCATCATCTGCTCCGTCTAAAGCTTCCTCGATGAGTTTATCTCTTTTTTTAATCCATTCTTCAGAAACATCTGAGTTCCATAAAGTAGTCTCTCTAATTTGATTTTTAACGACTCTTCTTTTCTGATGTAAAGTGATATTATCAAGAGAGGAATTAGAATCTCTTAATTGCTCTGCTATCAATTGAGCATCAGCATAAGCACAAGCTTGAGTGGTGCTATAGTTTCTTCCTGCATCATAAATTCCTACACGATAAACACAAGGGGCTGTAGGGAATATTTCACGATTACATTGAATACCATCACCAACACCATTTAAATTACATCTCTTACGATTATCATCCCTTGTTGCTTCCTGCCATTTACAACTACTTAAAACATGCCCTCCAAAAAAGCACGTCCCGCGTGCCTGAGCATAAGCTTGTGCTATAAATAATTGCCAAAATAGATAAAGGGAGGATGTTTTGGTAGAACGTTGACGACGAGATAACTCTAAGACGGCCATAGTCCTCACCATAGAATGATATAATTTGATTTTTTGTTTGACAGGCAATCGCTTCCAGCGAGCCTCAAGAGATAATTTTGTGTTTTGTCTTCTTGCTCTGTTTTCTTTTCTTGCTCTAGAAGAAGTGCGTTTTTTAACTCTAGCATTTGAAGCTCTTGAACGTTGAACCCTTGATCTACTAGATCTGGAATTACTAACTCTGGTATTTGTAACTTTAGATGGTTTTACACGAGAGGTATCAGACCTGGCAAAGACATCCACAGGCTCTAAAAACACCTGCAAACAAGACAGAATGAAAGCTATTAATATATTTTGACGCACTGCCCCCCCCCTCATTTTTTGGCGAAACGCTGAGTTGACAGTGTACATTATGACTTCCTTCTTGTTTAAAATATTGATTATTTTTTATAAATTCTATTTACTAAGTGATTTAAACCTATAACCTATAATTGTTATCGTCAGAAATTTTAAAATAATAAAATTTTTTATCTAAAAATCAGATAAAAAATCTTTTTGTGATCCATTTTGTGATCCATAATGAGACACTTTCTCTTTTGACTCTGGACTTTCATCTATAAGAGGCCAACAAGAAGCTCACAACAAAAACAAACCCACACATCGTAATCGCATAGCAACATAATAACTAAGCATCATAAATGCTTCTTGTATAAAACGAAAATAAAGAAAATAAAAAAATAAAGAAAATAGCGAAAATAAAATGAGGACTGAAAAAGCCCTCATTTTTAAAATTCAAAAATAATAAATCAATTGGGTTTTAGTTCAACAAATTTTTAAACTCACTTCCAGGACGGAACTTAGGATACCAAGATGCTGGTATCTTAATAGCTTGACCTGTTTGTGGGTTACGGCCTGTACGAGCCTTACGCTTAGACTTAGCAAAAGTGCCAAATCCAATAAGCTTAACTTCATTGCCTCGCTTTACAGACTTTCTAACGACTCCTAAAGTTGTGTCAAGCACTCGCTCAACATGAGCTTTAGGTGTATCACATTCTTTAGCAACTTTTTCAACTAATTCTGCTTTATTCATAAAATAATCCTCCATAGTTAGAATAGTTAGAATTTTTTAAACGTTTAAAAAATTAAGCTGACTGTTTAGTGATGTATTCAAACACCGTTCTATTAATTAAGTTTTACTTCAAAATGATCATATACCTTTCGTCAAATAAAAAATACAAAAAACATGCATTTTAAAGCTTTTTATAATAATTTTATAATAATTTATAAAGTTGACCTAATGAAATAGCCCTTGAACTCCCCGTTTCCGATCCAACAAACATCTTCACAGGCTATCCCTATTATGCTATAATAAGCTATAGAAACTAAAAAACAAGCTAAATTTACAAAAATATTAAAAAATAAAAATAAATGAAAATCAATCCCTTTTTGTGTTATAAAGTTATTATGTGTTGTCTTGCCTACCAAGCAAAGATAACACAAGAACGCTTATAATCCCTTAAAATAAAGGAAATAACAATGAATATCCACTCAGACCTTGCCATTGAGGTTCACAATACCCCCAATCCTCAAACTAAAAAATTTGTTTTCAATGCACAGTTAGTGACAAGCCCCATAGAGTTTACAGACAGCCTAAGTGCAGAAAAATCCCCCCTTGCCTCTAAAATATTTGGTTTTCCTTGGGCAAGCTCTGTTTACATTGGTATTGACTTTGTATCTGTCACAAAGCAAGAATGGGTCGATTGGGAGCTTCTACAAGAACCTCTCTGTCAAATTCTTTTAGACCATATCCAATCAAAAGAACCCATCTTGTTACAGAATGGTACAAATATATCTCAAAATCCAAATCCACAGGATATTTTAGATACAGATACAGAAGAAGTCAAAAAAATCAAAACTGTTATCAATAGAGATATTCGACCTTTTGTGGCTATGGATGGAGGGGATATTGTGTTTAATAAATATGAAAATGGTATGGTATACGTTGATATGAGGGGAGCTTGCAGTGGATGTCCAAGCTCTCAAGCCACTTTGAAAGATGGTGTAGAAAGATTACTTAAGCAAGCCCTTCCTGAAATTCAAGGCATCATAGCTAATTGAACATTTTACAAATACTTTTTTATAAGTTGATCCAAAGAATACTTACCACCATCTAAAAAGAATAAAGCCAAAAACACAACAAAAAATAACAAAGCTTTTTCTTTTTGTGACCAGGGATCACTTGCATGGAATATAAAAGCTGCCACACCCATTGTGGTCATAAGAGGGACAACGGCCCATCTTGTACATAGACCCAAAATCACAGCACAAGCACAAAAAAACTCTGCAAAAATAGCAAAAGCAAGGGTTGCCATTGATCCAATACCAATAGGGTCAGGAAATGTATCCATCCTATCTGTAAAAGACACTAACTTCCCCCACCCATGTAAAAACAACATAAGGCTTCCGCTTCCTACCCTTAATATCAATAATCCAATGTCTTTCATAAAGCTCCTTAATAGATTACATTTTTTTAAATTTTATGTTTTTTTCAAAATCAATTCACAAATCAATTAATAGAATGAAAAAGGCGAGACCAGCGAATAGTTCCTGGATGACATAAAAACTCTAACAAAGGCAACATCTCATCACAGCTCAACCACACAAACATTGCTCTTCCTATAATATTTTCATAAGGTACAAATCCCCAATGTCGTCCATCATTTGAATTGTCTCTATTATCCCCCATCACAAAAAAGTGATTTTCTGGTACAACAGTTGGTCCCCAGTTCTGTCTAAAAGAAGTTTTGTACAACAAAATAGGATGCCCTGTTTGAGATATTAAATGTTCATTAAATAAATCATAATCATTTTTTACCCCAGGCAAATCAGAATTTCTCACCCATTCAAAGTCTTTTGAATTGGTAAGAGGGTTTCTCTCAATTTGATTGCTATTGATATAAAGATGACCACCTCGATAAGATATTTCATCTCCAGGAAGACCTATCACCCTTTTAATAAAAAAAGTTTTTTTATTAGTCATATTAGCACTTAGCGGAGCAAGAAAAACAACTACTTCATTACGTTTAAGCTGTGAAAAATGCACAAGCCATTTTTTACTCCAAGGCACTCGCACCCCATATACAATTTTATTGACAAAAATATGATCGTGGATCAAAAGAGAAGGCAACATACTGCCTGTTGGAATAACATAAGCTTCTAACAACAACCACCGGACTGTTAATGCAGCCACTATAGCTATAAGTATAGAAGATATACCACTTAAAAAATTTCCTTTTGATTTACCTTTTGATTTAGTCATAAGACTTTTAACCTATAACGTAACCTTTGTTTCAGTCAATACCTTCTATAAAATACAACACACTTTAGCCACAAGCTTTTTTCTCAGGATCATTTTGTTCTAATTCTGAAGATACAGAATCTTTAGAAGACTCTGAGGTGTTTTTTTGTGTAAGAGTCTCTTTTTTCTTTTGGATAATTTTTCTCAAAATTGCTGGAGTAGGGGCTAGCATCACAAACATTTGACGGCCTTCCATTTTAGGTAGATGCTCCACAACACTTACATCTGCTAAAGTTTGAATGACTTTTTGAATTTGTTGTTGGCCTATATTTTGATGGGCCATTTCACGACCTCTAAAACGCATAGTAATTTTAGTCTTATCACCATTTTCTAAAAACCGCCTGGCATGGTTTAATTTAATAGCTAAATCATGTGAATCTGTACGTGGACGAATTTGAATTTCTTTGATGGAAACAATAGTTTGCTTTTTTTTGGATTCTTGAGCCTTTTTCTTCTGCTCATACTTGTACTTCCCATAATCCATAATCTTACATGTTGGTGGATTTGCATTCGGTGCAATTTCTATAAGATCAAGTCCTTGATCAAATGCAATTTCTAAAGCCTGAGAAGACTTCATAATGCCTAACATTTTGCCTGTACTATCCACAACCCGTATTTGTGGAGCTTTGATCTGCTCATTCATACGGAAACGATCTTTATTTGTTTTATCTTTTTTATGTCTAATAAATGCCTCCTTTGTCTTTTTGTTTTGATCTAAATTTATCTAAAATAGTTATTCAAAATAACCTCAATACATAGTTAATTTCTGGTATTGAAGGCAAAAACTCATTTATACATGAAACATAAACTTTTTGTTATAACTTTTTTATTTCATCTTATTTTTTTATTTCATCTTACTTTTTATTTCATCTTACTTTTTTATTTCATCTTACTTTTTTATTTCATCTTACTTTTTTATTTCATCTTACTTTTTTCTAAAAGAAAAGGATTTAATGACTTACTCCGAATATCATCTACCACTTTGCTTAAAAAATCATCTTTATTTATAGCATTTTTTTGAATTCCTCCATAAGAGCGTATAGAAACCTGAGTATTTTCCATTTCTTTCTGTCCTATAATAACAATATAAGGGATTTTATTCAAGTGAGCATCCCGCATTTTATATCCTAATTTTTCACTTCTACTATCATACTCGACTCTCACCCCAGCCTCTTTAAATTCTGTTACCAATCTTTGGCAATAACCATCCTGTTGGTCAGTGATGTTTAAAATACGAACTTGACAAGGAGCTAGCCAGGGAGGCATTTGCCCTGCTAAATGTTCTAAATAAACCCCTATAAAACGTTCAAAAGTTCCTAAAATGGCTCTGTGAAGCATGACAGGAGTATGAGGATGGTTATCTGGTCCTGTATATTTTAATCCAAAACGTTCAGGCATTACGTAGTCTAACTGAATAGTACCTAATTGCCAAGACCTATCAAGGGCATCTGTAATATGAAATTCTACCTTAGGGCCATAAAAAGCTCCCTCTCCAATTGCTTTTTCATAAGATAAATTCATATCTTTTAAAGCACCTTCTAAGTCTATTTCACTTCTATCCCATAACATATCCGAACCAGCACGTTCTGTAGGGCGAGTAGCTAATCTGACGATCATTTTTTGGTTGAGTCCTAATACTTTGTAAACTTCATTTAAAAAGTGAATAAATAAAGTGACTTCTGATTTAATTTGATCTTCTGTGCAGAAGATATGAGCGTCATCTTGACACATTGTACGTACTCTTAAAAGACCATTTAAAACACCACTGCGTTCCCATCGGTGAAGCCTTCCAAAATCTGCAATCCTCAAAGGTAGGTCTCTATAAGAATGCTGTTGCATTTGAAATAAAAGACAATGACCTGGGCAATTCATAGGTTTGACAGCATGATTTAAAATGTCTTCTTTTGTTTTATTTTTTGCAAAAAACATATTTTCTAAAAAATGCTCATAATGACCAGATGTTTTGTAAAGCTCTATATTAAAAATCTCAGGAGTAATGACCTCTTGGTAATCGTATTTTTTATAAAGCTGTTGGATATATTCCACAAGTTGTTTATAAATAACACACCCTTTAGGAGTAAAAAAAGGACTCCCAGGAGCCAGTGGGTGAAAATAAAATAATCCTATCTGCTTGCCAAGCTTTCTGTGATCTCGTTTTTGAGCATCCTCCCTTTTTTGAAGATAGTTTTTGAGTTGCTGGGCTGTTGGCCAAGCTGTACCATAAATTCTCTGTAGAGGTTGCCTTTTTTCATCTCCTCTAAAATAAGCTGCTGCAACAGAAAGCAACTTAAATGCCTTTAATTGACCAGTCCGTTGTATATGAGGACCTCTACAAAGATCTAGCCAATCCCCCTGCCGGTAAATGCTCACTTCTTTAATGCCCTCTTGAGCTTCTAGGTCTTGAATGATTTCTACTTTAAAGTCTTCTCCTATGCCTTTGAAAAAAGCAATAGCCTCTTGAATAGACATGATCTCTTTTGTGATCAAAAGATCTTTTTGAATAATATCATGCATTTTCTTTTCAATTTTTGGAAGATCATCTGTTGTGAATGGCTTAGGAGTATAAAAGTCATAATAAAAACCATCCTTAATGACTGGACCAATAGTGATTTGCACATCAGGGAAAAGCTCTTGTGTTGCCTGTGCTAAAATATGTGCAGCAGAATGTAAATAAATGGCAGATGACCTGGTATGTTTGTCAGTAAGAATTGTTAAGTGATCTCCGTCAGATAGTAAGTCCCTTAAATCTAAGAGCTTTTCCTCATCCTGCTGAGATACAAGCCCTCCTAAAGTGTCTTTAGCAAGACGAGGGCCTAAGGCTTGAGCCACATCTAAGACAGTCGGCCTTGATGTAAATGTTTTAATGGATTGGTCCGGAAGAATAATTTTAATCATTTAGAAAATACAAAGTTAGGTTAAAAGTCAAATAAATATTCTTATTTCACACATTTACTTAAAACCATGCTATAATAAAAACAAACATAAGTCTATAAGAGAATATAAAAAGGTCAGAATAATGAAAAAGATTGTTAAATCCAAAGCACAACTTAAAAACTTAAAGATTGAAAAACCATCTAATAATCTTATTATCTTTAAACCTAAGATCGATTCAAGTTTACAAAAAATACCTGGAAAAGAAACACTAACTCCTGCGGAACAAGATGCTCATTTAATGGATGCTGTTACATCTAAGTCTTTACTTTCTCAAACCCAATTAGCAAAAGCCAAAGAATATCAGAGAACTCATAATACTTCCTTTTCTGATGCTCTTGTGGAGTTGGGATATTTAACAAATCAACAATTTCATAGTTTAATAAATAAAGAACAAGGTGTTGAATTTGCTGATCTTTCTACCTTTAATATCCCCAATGAAGTTCTGAATATTTTATCTCAAGAAATGTGTTCAAGGTATTGCGTAATTCCTATTTCAAAAGTAGGTCATACTGTTGTATTGGCTATTTATGATTTTCATAATATGAGTATTAAAGATAACTTGAGCCGAATTATCAAATACAGAATTAAATTTGTAAAATCTTCCAGGCATGACATTGAAGATGCTATTCAAAGACACTTTCACAAAGATAAAAAAGAAGAGTTTTCATATATAGATATTTTAACAGAAATTGAAAATCAATTTTTCACTCAAAAAGACAAAAAAGTTGTTAAAGAAGAAAAGATACAGCTATTAGATCAAGTCTCTGAAGAGAACAACACACCTGTTATTCGCCTTTTGAATATGTTGATCTTGAAGGCTATTAAAAATAGGGTTTCTGATATTCATATCGAACCTTATGAGAAAAAACTACGTGTAAGATTTCGTATAGATGGTACTTTACATGAAGAATTAACCCTTCCTAATTTTGTTGTTAATCAATTTGTTAGCCGTGTAAAGGTTTTGTGTCAAATGGATATTTCTGAAAAACGTAAGCCACAGGATGGAAGATTTAAAGTAGCTACAAGAGATATAGAAAAGCTTGACTTCCGTGTTAGCGTTCTGCCCACAATGTTTGGAGAAAAATGTGTTCTAAGGCTTTTGGATAATTCTAACTTACAAGTAGATATGACCAAGCTGGGTTTTGAACCAGGAGAATTGGAAATTTTTCAAGAAAATATTAAAAAACCTTATGGAATGCTTTTAGTGACAGGTCCTACTGGTAGTGGGAAAACCACTACATTGTACTCAGCACTTTCTGAGTTGAATAAACCTCATATTAATTTATCTACAGTGGAAGACCCTGTGGAGTTTAATCTTTTTGGTATCAATCAAGTACAAGTCAACCCTGCTTATAATGTGAATTTTGCTTCTGTTTTAAGGAGCTTTTTAAGACAAGACCCAGATGTTATTATGGTAGGGGAGATTCGAGACTGTGAAACTCTTGAAATTGCTATCAAGGCTTCCCTGACAGGCCATCTTGTCTTAAGTACACTGCACACAAATGATGCTCCTTCCACGCTCAATCGTATGATTGATATGGGAGCAAAGCCTTTTATGATTGCAGCTTCTATTAATATGATTGTAGCACAGAGATTGGTAAGAAAGGTCTGTTATCATTGCTCTCGATTTATTAAAGTGGAAAAGAAAATTCTTGACAACTTAGGGTTTACAGAAAAAGAACTTGAGGAAAATATAAAAATTGTTAAAGGGGATGGTTGTGATAAATGCAATCATATTGGCTATAAAGGGCGTATTGCTATTTTTGAAGTTTTAAATGTGAACGATGACATCAAACATGGTTGTATACAAGAACTTTCTAGTGAGGAGTTAAAGAAACTTGCTATCAAATCGGGTATGCAGTCCCTAAGACGTTCAGCTCTCAACAAGCTCAAAGAAGGACTCACAACAATAGAAGAAGTTATAAATGTCACAAAAAAAGACGACTCTTGACTTTGTTAAAATAATTTGACATTATAAGGCATTATGAGAGTTTTAGTGACAGGTGCAACAGGTCTTATAGGTCGTCGTCTTTGTGAAGCCCTTCTTTACGCTGGACATCAAGTTACTGTTGTCACTCGTTCTAAAGATAAATACACCACACAGGTTGGCTTACCTGCTTTTATTATAGAACATGATCTGACAAAAGCACCTCTTCCATCTTCATCTATTTTAGAATCCATAGAAGTGATTGTCCATTTAGCAGGAGAAAATATCAATCAGGCTAGATGGTCCACAAAGTTCAAACAAAAGCTCTACGAATCCAGAATAAACACTGCCAATAATCTTTTAGATTCTTTTACTTGCCTTAAAAAACACAATATTTCACTGATCATCAGTGCATCAGGTATTAACATTTATAAACCTGCGGATAAAAAATGTGATGAACAAATGCCTATAGATCAAGGCACTTCTTTTTTATCTCGCCTTTGTCATGCATGGGAAAAATCTATCCAAGAAAAAGGCCATCACCTCACTCCTAGAATTATTCATGCACGCATAGGACCTGTGCTAGCTAGGGATGGTGGCATGCTTGATCAAATTGAACATATTGCAAGAGCTGGTCTCTTAGGCAACATGCCAGAAGATTTTTATTTAAGCTGGATAGATATAGAAGATATTATCAGAGGTTTTTTATTTTGCATTGACAATTCTAAAATACAAGGTGCGGTCAACTTCACATCACCTATGCCTTGCCTTTATTCTCATTTTATCGAAGTACTTAATCAAACATTTCAGAAGAAAACTTTTATAGCTCCTCCAAAGTTGCTTTTATCTCTCTTACGTGGAGAGGTTATGGATGAGCTGACAAAAAGTTATCAAATTTTACCTCAGAAACTTCTAGACCAAAATTTTGAATTTCATTTCCCTAAAATAGAAGATTCTATTCACAACCTTTATAAGAATTTTTTATTGCCTTTGCGGTTCGAATGCTCACAATGGATATCTAAAGATAAAAAGTCTGTTTTTGATTTTTTTTCTTCAGTAGAAAATTTGAAAAAAATCACACCTCCTCATTTTAAATTCCATTTTATAGATCCGCTCCCTCAAAGCATAAAAGAAAACACAGAAATAAACTATCGGGTTTATATTTATGGTATGAATGTTCAATCTCAAACCAAAATCACTTCTTATCATCCTCCTGATTCCTTTACAGATGAACAGAGCAAAGGCTTCTTTCACAAATGGCAACATACACATCAATTTATATCGCTTGCTGGTGGAACTTGGATTAAAGATCAAGTCAACTATCAGCTTCCCTACAGGTTAGATTTAATAGGTGGTCGTTTGGTTGCATCTGAAATCAAAAAATTATTTGATTATCGGAAAAAAGCAATTTCTCAACTCCTTCATAGCAATCACTCCGCAGTCACTTCAGAAAAGAGTTAGGTTTGTATATATGTTAAACATAAGAAGGTTGCTGATCTTAGAAATATTTTGTTTTTAGAAACATTCTGTTTCTTTATTCCATAAGTTATAATCTTTTTCATTGGGCCATTTTTCATTATCTTCTTTAAGTGCTTCAATAATTTCACTTAATTGAGGTTTTTCTTCTTTTAAGTTGGCTAGAATATGATTTTTCTGATTTTCAGGATCTTTCTTATTTTTATGCTCTTTCTTATTTTCAAGATCTGTTTTATTTTCAGGGTATTTGTAAGATAATACATTTTCTAGAGCTTTAAAAACAAGATATGCATTTTCAGATTCAAAAGAAAAATGCCGTATTGTATTATTTGCTATCCTTATCAATTCTTCTTCGACTTTGTATGGGTTTTCATCTGGATGGGATGAAGGTTTTAAATCTTCTAAATCTTTTTTATAATGTTTGTAAATATTAAAATACCGATCACTCAATCTCTGACATTTTATACGATCGTTTTGTTCTTTTATTATCCCATTTTGTTCTTTTATTATCATACACTGATAACACATAAAAACAGCTATAATAGCTTGTATAACAACCAACAACCAATTTTTAATATTTAAACCCTCAATATTCATTTTTATTCTCTTTATTTTTCTTCTTTAAATATTTCATTCATTATAGTCTCCTTTTTTATGGGATCTCCCTCACGACCTGAGTTTGACAGTTATAAAAGAGCTATTTCTAGCATAAGATCAGCTGGTGCTTTACTTAGATATGAGCCTAATTAGCTCTTTGAAGTTTTGATCAATCTTCTGGTTTTGTTCTTTTATATCATTTTTTATTTCTTTTTGATTTTCTTTTAATTCTTCGATCTGTATGTTCTGCCTTTCTTCCAATTCTTTGATCTGTTTAGGGATTTGTTCTTTTATATCATTTATATTATTTCTTATTTCCTTTTGATTTTCTTTTAACTCTTTGATCTGAATGTTCTGCTTTTCTTCCAATTTTCTGATCTGTGTAGGGATATGATTACATAACTGATCCTTAAAGTTACCAGCCAAATAAGCAATATAAATGGCAATTAAAAGAGTGCCTTCATCTGAAACATTAGATAATACGCTAAAAAAATCTGATAAAAAATTCATATATTAATACCTCACTTATAATCGTATTTCAAATATGAGATATTGTCAAATTTCACTAATTATTTGTGACGACATGCATCGTTTGTCTCACTAAAAGTGGTCTGACCTCTGGTCACTTTCTGGTTGCCAGCCGAAGGCTATCGCCTTCTTATCTTTTTCACTAAAAATAAACCAGCCTCTGGCTGTTTTTGGGCATTGCTCTGACAGCTTACGCTGTCTAAAAAGAGCAATGCCTCAAAAATCCGTTTATTTTTAGTAGGGAGGATCCCTTCGTTTCTTAACACCATGTTAAGGAAAAAGTTCCTTCATCACTTGCTGGCAACCTAGAAAGCTTGACCACTTTTAGTAGGGAGGATCTCCTCGTCTCTTGACTACATGTTAAGGAAAAAGTTCGTATTTTTGTTTTTTTATTTTTTTAGATTCTGCGTAATTCTCAAAAAAAATATAAATATTATGAGTGGGAGGCGGAGGCAGGCTGGAGGAGTTGTCTCACTAAAAGTAAACTGGCCTCTGGCCACTTTTGAGCTGGATCTTCAATTTATTTCTTAAATTTCAAAATCATTGCCCTGAGACCAGACTCTTTCCCATTCATATCATTAGCTTTTAAAAAACTTCATCTTATTGGGCTTTGAATTTCTGTACTTACAAATAAAAAATCTGGATGCGAATGGTAATGGACAATGACCGCAAAGGCTTTCGCCGTCGATCAAAGGCTAACTGTCCAAAAGCAACCAGAGGTTGGTTTACTTTTAGTGAAACAGAGGTGTGGCTCATTTTGAGTGAAAATGATGGCTAGTTCAATTTTAGGGAAACAGAGGCTGGGAAATGATGGCGTTTGACTTTCATAAAAATGCAAGGTATCATATTAATTAAAAGTCATGTAATATCTTAAAAAACTTATAATTTATGGAGGTATTTTATGGAAATTGCCGTTATAACAATCTTTTTTACTGTGACAGCTTGGTATTTAAATAGATCTTTTGCTTATATGGACAAAAGATTCGATCTTTTAAGAGATGATTCTAATAAAAAGTTTGATGAGTTTAGGAATGCATCGGATAAAAAGTTTGATGAGTTTAGAAACGCATCGGATAAAAAACTTGATGAGTTTAGAAACGCATCGGATAAAAAACTTGATGAGTTTAGAAACGCATCGGATAAAAAGTTTGATGATTTTAAATATTTTTTTAAGGAATTATTAGAGTCAAAAATTTCTCCTATTAATGAAAAATTAAATAATCATATCACTGATACTGATAAAAAAATTGATGATCTTAAAGCTGATGTAAAGGCACTTAATTCCAAGATGGATGAAGGATTTAAAGAAATCAAAGCTTTAATTCAACAATTACAAAGATAATGCTTACAATAGCCGGGATCCAAGATCCCGGCAGACGGGCAACCCGGCATCAAAAGGGCTGGGATTGTTACCACTCTCCTAAATATTTTACTTCTGTTTTTAGCTGTACACCCATCTTGTCATAGACTATTTTCTGCACACCATTGATCACATAATGAATATCTATGGCCTTAGCCCCTCCAAGATTTACAATAAAATTAGCATGTTTTTCAGAAACTTGAGCTTGACCTATTTGAAAACCTTTCATCTCACTTTTTTCAATCCACTGTCCTGCTGTCAAATTGGTATCTTGAGGATTCACAAATGTAGAACCACAGCTATGATCTTTTAAGGGTTGCTTTGCAATACGTTGTTGTCTAGCTTTTTGAACTCTTTGAGATAAATTTCTAACTTGGGGTTTAAGCGGCCACCGAAAACCTACTCGAGCAATGATACCAGGACCCCACCTTTCAGAGTTTCTATAAGACCATTTTATTTGAGAAGCCTTTTTTCTCAGTAGCTTTTGATTGTGAACAACTTCAACCCAATCGACAATTTCAGAAAAATTACGTGGGGATATTTTTTCACTGATACCAGCATTCATCACAACCCCTCCTGAGACAGTCCCAGGAATACCTGATAAAAAAATAGCAGGTGCTAGTTTGTGCTTTAAAAATTCCTTCATTAAAAGTAGCTTAGACGTCCCCGCAAGACATTCAATCTTCAAAAAACCATCTTCTTTAAAAGAAGAAAGCTTTGTAAACTTTCTGAGAGAAATAACAAGCCCTCTCACCCCTCTATCTGAAATCAAGCAATTTGTTCCACCTGCCAATATGGTTATTGGCCATTTATGGTCTTTGGCCTTGTTTTCTATATGTTTAAGTTCTTCTATATTGCGAGGTTGAGCAAAAAAATCAGCACAACCTCCCACACGCCACGTAGAATAAATCGATAAATTGATGTTTTTTTGAATAATTGTCATTTTAAAGCTCTTTTATGTAAGAATATTTTGCTTGTTCTTTTAAATTTTATATCCTAACCTTAAGTCAATGTGTCAATATGTTAAGAAATGAGGATATTCTCTCTACTAAAAATAAACGGATTTTTGAGGCAGTTAGCCTTTGATCGACGGCGGTAGCCGTCGGGCTAACTGACCAAAAGTAGCCAGAGGTCAGTTCACTTTGAGTGAACCAAAAGGAAATCTTTTTCCTTAACATGGTGTTAAGAGACGAGGAGATCCTCCTTACTCAAAGTGAACAGGCTTTTGAGACAATGACCATTTTGCCAATGGCGAAAGCCATTGCGGTCATTGTCCAAAAGTGACCAGAGGTCAGTTCACTTTGAGTGAAATAAACCTACTTTAAAAAAAAGATTTTGTAAAATAAATAATATAAAAAAGGAGGCAAAATATGAAAATCATCCCATCAGATGTAGCCCACAAAACTTTTAATAAGAAAGTCTTTGGCTATGATACCAAAGAGGTCTTGGACTTTTTGCAAGCAGTTGCACATGAAATGGAATATCTCATCAAAGAAAATAACAATTTCAAAGCCTCTTTAAGAGATAAAGAAATGCAAATTTTAAAACACAAAGAAAGAGACAAAGCCCTCAAGGACACAATAGAAACAGCTCAAAAAATGAGCCAAAAGATCAGAGAAGAATCTGACAGAGAAGGCAAACTGATTATCAACGATGCCCAACAGAAAGCAGGTTTTATTATTCGTGATGCTAAAGAATCTCTTAAACGCATCTACCATGAAATTAGCGAGCTTAAAAGAACAAAGGTTCAAATTGAAGCTAACTTAAGAGCCCTTCTGCAAGCTCATTTGCAATTACTTAATGAACAAATTACAGCCCTACCAGAGGTCGCAACTCATGTAGACAGCATGCCACAAACTTTTATTGGTGATGAAACATCTGAATTTAATGAATCAAATAACAGACCTATAGGACAACCTTCTAAAGGACAACTTCAAAGATTAGAAAAGCCAGATCATAAAACAGCTATTTCCCCGGTAAGTAGCTGATTGCTAGCCGAAGGCTTTCGCCTTCTTATCTTTTTCACTAAAAGTAAACTGACCTCTGGTCACTTTTGGATAGCCAGCCCGACGGCTACCGCCGTCGATCAAAGGCTGGCTATCTCAAAAGTCCGTTTACTTTTAGTAAGGAGGATCTCTTCGTCTCTTTACACGATGTTAAGGAAAAAATTCTTTCATCAATGCTGGCAACCTAGAAAGCTTGACCACTTTTAGTGAAAGTCAAATACGTACGGGTAGATGAAAATAAACGAAATTAGATAATAAAAGGCCCGAGAAGAAAGGATTGAAAATAATACATACAACAAAAAGTATATATATAGGATATTATGTAATGGGCTTCTGACCGATCTCCTCAAAATTGACCTTTCAACTCTCTGAAAAGTTCTTGATTTGGTGAATGTACGAGATTAGAGAAGAAAATTCAAGGAGGGGAAATTTTGAGGGGGACAATGCACGTATCTCTGAAAAAAGTACGTACGGGTAGACGGACATCGACGAAATTAGATAATAAAAGGCCCGAAAATAGTTGACAATAGATTCCAGTGGTGTTATCCTTCGCAAAGGATAATGATTTATATATTTATTAATATTTAAAAACCAACAAACAAAAGGAGGTTTGTTATGAAAATTTTACGTAATTTTATTATTTGTAATGCAGTTTTAGCTTTTAACTTCTTAACTCCGGGCTTTGCTGTGGTTGCCCCCCCCCCCCCCCCCCATCTAACGCAGTGAGTCAACCATCCCATGAATTGAAAGTCGTTACATTCAATACATGGCTTTTAGAGCTTTTTGGTCTCGATGCTGCCTCTGATATATCCCCTAGAAGGCAGATTATGGTTAACGCATTCAATGAGATGGAGGCTGATGTTTTAGCACTTCGAGAAGTGTGGCCTCACAAGCACCGTCAATTTTTAGTCGATAATCTTTCAGAAAAATATCCTTATTGTACTTATGATTCAATGCCTGCTGAACACTCTAGGCGTAATCCTCTAGCTACAGTGGCTTCCAATAGTACTGCTTCTGCTGGTATTATTAGTGGTCTTATGATTTTTTCTAAATATCCTATAGAGAATGCCTCTCAAGAGAAAGATGAGCTAGGTTGCATTACCCCTGCTCATACATTAAAGTTTTCTCAAAATACACCTCGATGGGATGAACAAGCTGTCCATAAAGGTGCTATTCATATTGTGATACATCATCCTACTTTAGGTTCTATAGATGTATACAATTCTCATTTTGATGCTTTAGATTTTGATGAGGAGGTTGTTGATTATAAAGAAGACAGTAAGACTGTAAGTCGTCTTCAGGCAAATGAGTTCATTGACTTTGTATTGTATACACAGTCTCATGCCCATCAGGTTATAGCTATAGATATCAATCAACATTTTAGAACATGGAATCGTAACAGAGAAGAATCTGCAGTAAGTCAGCACTATCAACATATTGTCTCTAACCTCAATGTAATAGATACTTTTATGTTGGCTAATAATTACAATCCAGAAACACTGACAGGTGTTTACACTGTTGATACGTTGAATAATGTTTATACTGGTGCTGAGGAAAATCTAGGTACTCGTTCTTTTGCAAATATTCAAGATTCGTTTACTGAAGGTATTGTATCTCGACCTTCTACTCTGTTGGATTATATTTGGTATATTGGTGATGGATTGGAATCTGCTGAATCTAATCTCATTTTTACAAGAGAAGTACAGCTTTACGCAGATGAATTTGATCTTGATGACAGAAGACATTTATCAGATCATTATGGGGTGATGAGTGTTTTAACTCTTACAAATGAATAGACTTATAAGGCTTGTTGTGACTCACAACAAGCCTTTTTGCTTAGTTACTTATTAGGTTTTAGTTAAATGAAAAAATATATTTTTATTCTATTTATAATCTTGCTTGTTTCTAGTGATTCTCTATGGGCTTGTGCTGAAAGCCTTATGCCACCAACTCCAAAGCAAAATCAAAAAGTTATTAGGAAGTCTTTAAATCTTAAATTAACAAAGCTAGTTAATAAAGATACAGGTTTAAGATTTATTAGCAGTGTTCTATGGTGGATGTCCCTGGGACTTGCTGGACTTATAGATCCAATAGATCCAAATGAAGAGTCTTTTAGAAGAGAGGAAAAAAGAAAGGATGAATTATGGAGACTCAATAATGACTTAATGAAGTTTGTTCGTGTCGGAGGCCCTACCGAGACTGTAAAGAAATTTCTAGAGGCCGGAGCTGACGTCAATTATGAAGGCCTAAAGGACAATACTATTTTATCAGAAGCTATTTATGGAGGCCATGTTGAGATTGTAAAGCTATTGCTAGAAAACGGAGCTGAAGTTAATTATCAAAGCTACCACAATGGCAATACGCCTTTAATATTAGCTAGTCATGAAGGTAAGACCGAGATTGTAAAGTTATTGCTAGAGTTTGGAGCTTTCGTCAATCTTCAAAACAAAAAAGGCGAGACGGCTTTAATAAATGCTAGTCGTGGTAAGACCAAGCTTATTGTAAAGCTTTTGCTAGCGGCCGGAGCTAACGTCGATCATCAAAACAAAGATAGCGAGACAGCTTTAATAATAGCAAGTCGTGAAGGTAAGACCAAGATTGTAAAGCTTTTGCTAGCGGCCAGAGCTAACGTCAATCATCAAAAAAAAGATGGCGAGACAGCTTTAATAATAGCAAGTCGTAAAGGTAAGATAGAGGTTGTAAAGCTATTGCTAGAAAAGGGTGCTAAAGTCAATCATCCAAACAAAAAAGGCGAGACGGCTTTATCAGAAGCTAGTTATGGAGGCCATGCTGAGATTGTAAAAACATTGCTAGATGCCGGAGCTGACGTCAATTATCCAGACAAATATGGCAATACAGCTTTAACAATAGCAAGTCGTAAAGATTATATTGAAATTGTAAAGCTATTGCTAGATGCCGGAGCTAACGTCGATCATCAAACTAAAAAAGGCGAGACGGCTTTAATTAAAGCAATTAGGGAACGTTCTACAACAGGTTATATTGAGACTGTAAAGCTATTGCTAGCAGCCGGAGCTGACGTCGATCTTCGAAAGAAAGGTGGCTACCAGGATGGCTGGACGCCTTTAATGCTAGCTGTTACAGGTGCTGGTAGAGGCTTCATTGAAAATAGTGAGATGGCAAAGACATTGCTAGAGAACAAAGCTGACGTCAGTCTTTCAGTCAATGGCTATACTGCTTTAATGAGTGCTAGCTATAACGGGTTTGTTAATATTGTAAAGTTATTGCTAGATGCCGGAGCTAACGTCAATGATCAAGACAAATATGGCCGGACGGCTTTAATAATGCTGGCATCTAATTCACGTAATTATGATTATATTGTAAGGATTGCAAAGATATTGCTAGATGCCGGAGCTGACGTCAATCATCGAAACAACGAAGGGTATACGGTTTTACGGTATCTTATGGAGAAGGAATATTTCTATGAAGATAGCCCTGCTGTATTGTTCTTGCGAAAGAACGGAGCTCAATATTTTTAGACCAATTCTATATTTGTCTTAATTTTTGTTTTTTTGTAAGATGGCAGTATGAAAAATCCATATAACCATCCACTAAAAGTAGCCAATCTTAATCACATTATGATAAATTCTGACAGCATAGCACAGCACGAAGATCAAAAAACTTATACCATGCAAAATACTTGACTTTAATGTTGTTTCATAGTAAGATAATTACGTAGCCGGCCTTATCAATATTGATGATTGATATTCAAGGTTCAAAACTGTTTAAATAAGAGTCAGTGAGGAAGGACATACAGAGATTTTAAAGCTATTGCTAAAGAACGGAGTTACAGAATAAAACTAACTCCGAAATAAAATTTTGATTAAAGTCAGACTAAGCCCTGACGATACATAGTATGTTCCTGATATTTTTTGCTAGACAAGCTTTAGATAATAATGTATGATTATTTATTTTTTTATTATATATGTTAAGATACAACAAATAGGGGGTCTTTTATGGGATGGCAAGTTTTTATTTTAGAGATACTGAAAACGACAGACCTAATGACAATTATGGGTATGTCTATTATTGGCTTTATTTTTTATGACAGAGCAACTAGAGGTTTTAGGGAACAGATCAACAAATCAGAAAATAACTTAAAGCAATATATAGATGTTACAATTAAGCCTATCAGAGAGCAAGTATACAATCATATACCTACACAGATGAGAGCCATGGAAGATAAATTTGACCGAAAGTTCGATAATTTTGACCGAAAATTCGATGAATTATATGGACTTTTAATCAATAAAGGCAAAGACGTGAAAAAAGAACATGCTAAAGATAAAGAAAAGCCTGTATGATCACACATTAGAAGTCTTTAAGGAAAGCCATATAAAGGGAGGATCCTTTTATTCCTTTACAGCATATTAGGGAAAAATTCTTTTATTACCTCAAGAGCAAACAAGCTTACAAATGAAACTCTTTTTTCCTTAACATCATGTTTATCCGGGATCTGGGATCCGGGATCTGGCAGTCAGGCAAACCGGCATCTAAAGGAACTTTTTCCTTAACATGTAGTCAAAAAACGAAGGGATCCTCCCCTACTCAAAATGCATAATTTTTTGAGGCAATGACCATTTTGCCAATGGCGAAAGCCATTGCGGTCATTGCCCAAAAACATGCCAGAGGCATGATGCATTTTGAGTGAGACAAAAGGTCTATAATTCGTCAAAGTGGTTCGTCTTTGTTTGTTTCTAAGTTAAAATTTCTTATGTGTTGAATATTTGGAGTCTTCTACTAATGAACAAGACTTTTGTTGTAAGACAAGCTTGCCTTTTTTGTAAAAAATATATATGCATTTTAGGCATTGTTCACAGCCTGAGTAGCACAGCTTATGGATCCCCGCAAGATAGAGATGACTTTCTCAAACAAATAGATCAGATGAATTATGTTTCTCTTATTTTTGTAGGACAAGATTTAAGCTCACCTGTTTCGTCTTTTGGTCATATTCTTTTAGCCTTTCATCGTGAAGTACTCATTGAGCCGGAAGCTCTCACTGTGGAATATCATGGCGATTTTCAAGCTCCTTTTTTCTTGATAAGATCACTGTTTTGGTCAGTGCCAGGTGTTTTTCGTATGCGTTCATGGAACAAACGTTTTTGGGAATATGAAAAAGAAGATAGAGATATATGGGTGATCCCCTTAAGATTAGAATATAAAGAAAAACAACAGCTCATCATGGAGATCAAAGCTTCTCTTGATCATGTAAGGCCTTATAATTTTTTCTTACATAATTGTGCTTCTTACCTTCTTAAAATACTCAGGAAATCTGTCAATGCAACATGCCCCGGAAAGCTCTACACTTCCCCTATGGGAGTGTTGCAATCTCTTTATAAATGCCAAAGAATAAATGGCACTATCTATATGCCATCAGGAATGACACGCTTAATGGAATCTGTCAAAAACTTAAATGCCCAAGATAAAATTTTGTTTAAAAAACTTATCTCACAGAAAAAATCCACCCACTACAATTATCTCAAATCTCTCTCTCAAGAAGCCTCTATTTCACTTAAAACATCTATCACAGAATGGATTGATTATAAAATCCCTCGAACAAATCAAACACAAGATAAAGATCAACTCATCCAACTTAAAAAACACTATCATCATCCATTGCCAAGCCAACATAAAGATTTAACAGAGATATATTCTCCTCGTAGCTCTCGTTTAACTTTGCAATATTGGCAAAGGTATAGAACACTTCTGTTGACTTTTTCGCCTACTCAAATGAGGTTTTTAAGTGCATTAAATAATTCCCTTTGGGCAGATCAATTTGAGGTTTTAACTTTTGGACTGGGTTTTAATTTCTCTTCTAAAAAGTTATTTCTCTCTCATATAAAACTTTTGGATATCAGTACAAATACAACCGCACATATAATGAAAATCCCATTTGCAAAGGATGTTTATTTAGGTTATCAAAAATATTCTATAGGTACAAAAGGCTCTGTGAATTTTTGGGAGCATTTTCAAGCCCGGTTAGGAGGAGGGCTTGCTTATGCCTTAACAGATTATTGGAAGTTTGTGTTTTTAGCTTTTGGACAAACAGGTATTGTAGGAGATAAAGAAAGAAAATATTTTTCTATAGGTGGAGGCGTAACAGGAAGAATGTTTTTGCGTTTTTCAAGTTGGATGCGTTTAAAAACTCAATTTCATCAAGTGCTAATAGGTTACAACACATTAATCCCTCAAATAGGGCAAGCACAGTTTGTTTTTTATGATTATAAGTCATTTGTAGCTAGTCTTGACTATGAAATCTTTCATGTTAAAAAAGAAGATCAATGGCATCATTCTCTTGGAGCTTCTTTGAGTTATCTTTTTTGATTTTTACTTAGATAAAAGACATCTTTTTATTTTTCCACTGTTAAGCTGAAGGTTTAAAGAGAGACAATGAGTTTTTGATGGACGCATTGAAGGATACGTTTAAAGTCTTTTCTAATCCAAATATCATCGGCAATTTTGCCAACTAATCCAAAGCCAAAAGTATATTCTATATGATTGGCCATAAGTGTATTTTGTTGGCCATGCTTTTGCAAACGGCATTCGTGTCTCCAATTTGAAAAAACATGAGATGTTTCATATTCTGCAAAATATTCATTTTTTTTATAATCATCTATTTTGATGAGCCAAGGACGAGATATTCCAAATCGTTTCATTTGAAAGTTGTATTCGGATCCACATTTCATCTTTTCAGCAGGCGTATCCAAAGTCAGAGAAAGATCACCTGGCAATAGAGTAATATACTTGTTCATATCTGTAATGTAATTAAAAATCACAGAAGGCTTTTGAGGAATGACTGATGAAAACTGTACATAAGACATTTTTACCTCGCAATAAAACATACTTAATGAGTTGATTTTCAAACTTAAAAAATAAAATCCACAATTAAAATCTAAGTTTAAAGTCATTTATTTAAGGCCATACGACAACCGTTGCGAATCATCTTAGCATGTTGTTCATTGGTTTGTATAAGTTCTTTTAGTTTCATTTTCAAATCTTCTTGCCAAGAACAAGAAACTTCTGGCAAATCTTTGCGATAAGAAGCTTCTAAAATTTCAAGCCTTAATAACCACTCATCCGGGAAATCCTCTAAAGCATCTAACACATTCTTAAATAAATGAAGCTTTGTTGGATTTTCTTGTCTTAAATGTCTGACCTTTGCATAAAGATTTTCTAATGTTTTTGCTTTGCTATGATCAACAGCTTGTATAAAAGAAGGCTTTTTAGAGCTAACAAAACTGTCTATGGGACCATAAGCTTTTCTATCAGAAGGCCCAGAAAATACAGACACAATGCTATCACCTACAGCCATATCAAATTCCCCCCAATCTAGATGAAACAGCACTTCCTCTTTGTAACTTACCTGACAATCTTTAAAAGTTATAATCAAAGGAGTATAATCCTTGCAATGCATAGAAATAGCACGGCCCTTGACTTCAACCCCTGATTGAAAACTTAAATGAACTCGATGGCCTGTTAGGTATTTGATCTGTAACCCTTGTAATAATGGACCCTCGTCTTTAACTTTAAAACCAAGCCTTTCAAGCTCTGTTTGACTGGCTTGTGATAAGCATTTATTAAAATTTTTAACTTGACCTATAGGTGAACCAAATCCCTGAGGATGTCGCTTTTTGTCGTGTCCAGGGATCACCTTTCCTTGATAACAAAGCTGTACTGGCCCTTGAAGGTTAATATAGATAGGTTGAGCTTTTTGTTCTTTGTAATCAGATAATATACCTGCTACTTGTAACCCAGAATTGTATTCCAAAGTATTCACAGTTTGTGATCTTTTAGCAAGTTTAAGTCCATAAGTCCCTCCTTGATAAAAAGCCATTGTCTTTTCCATATCCTTTAATGCTTGAGAGAGAGATGGAAAAGACTCCACCACAAAGAGCTGTTGTTGAGGTTTGGTGATATCATAAGAGTAGTTAAGACATTCAAGACTAAAAGATATTTTCTTTACTTGAGGTGTCAAAGCATGTTGGCTTTCAAAAAGAGAAGACAATAACCCCGCTCCGTAAATTTTTGGTGATTTTAAATCACCAATCAAACCATACTCAGCAGTCCACCAATTCATGCGAGCTAAAAGAGCTGCCTCTGATGGTTGTTTCATTTGGTCAGTTGCTTGTTTGAGATTTTTTTCTGCTTGGTTGATGTTTTTTGGAGAAGAAGTAGCAGATTCTTTAAGATCAGAGAGAATGCGAATGGCTTGATAGAGCTTTATATCTTCCTTATTGATAATAGCTTTGCTGGCAACTTGAGCATAGTTTTGAAGGTATTCGCTAAAGTGAGGGTCAATGAGAATAGGAGCATGACCTGCAGCTTCATGTATAATATCAGGAGCGGGAGTGTAAGTGATTTGATCAAGGCTTCGTATCTCAGAAGCAATAGGGAGAAAGCCCAATGCTTGCAGTTCCATAAAAGCAGCAGGTGGAATAAAGCCACTCACCGGCACTGCTTGCCAGCCATAATTTTTGAGATGCTCACTTATATCTGAAATACGAGGGATGCAATCTGTGGAAATGCCTGTTTTTTCAAGTCCACTAGCATAACAAGAGTGAGCATTTTGAAATAAAAAGGATTTGAGTTGTCTGAGAGTGCATCGCCAGACAGCATGGTCTCTATATGTATATTTGTTGTAGTTTTGATCTACAATATATTGCTTGAGATGAGGTGGTAAATTTTGCATTGCACACCTCAGTTTGTGTTTTTGGTGTTTTTAAAAGCTTTCTGCAATGTTTATAAAGATAATATAACTTAAATCAAATACGAAAACAAAATAAATCCTACAAAAATTTTACAAAGCAATCAAAGGGAGATTATCTCCCATTTCATTAGCTTGATCCCCACGATGATCTGTAGCTCCTAAATCTAAGCCTAACTGTCCAGTAGCATTGCTTCCCCAACATTTGACTTGACCCTTGCCCTGTGCAACATGTTCTAAAGTGACACAAGTGTGTTCTTCCCCTATAGCTATGGATCGTGTGATGAAACCTGCTCCTAAATCAATAGCTGACAAAGCTACTACACTTTCATCACTTTGATCTCCCCAATAATTTGTATGACCTAGTCCAAGTTGACCTTGATTGTTTTTACCCCAACACTTTAAAATATGATTATCTAAAGCAACGCAGGCATGGTAAGGCCCTGCTGCTAATTTTTTTACACTTCTTCCCTCACCTAATGGAATGGCTAAAAGATGTTCTCCCATCTCATAAGGATCATCCCCATGATAAATTAAATTGGACTCACTTAATAAATGATTGATACCCCAGCATTTCACTTGATCATTATCCAAAGTAGCACAAGTATAGCCGTCCCCTGCTACAACACTCTTCACTGTCCGACCCTCTCCTAAGTTCACAGCTAAAAGATGATCCCCCATTTCATCAGGACTATCTCCATAAGACCTTTTGTTGCCTAATCCTAATTGACCTAAATTGTTAATGCCCCAACATTTAAGATGATCATTATCTAAGATAGCACAGGTATGATTCTTACCTGCTGTAATGGCTTTAGCTAAACGATTCTGACCTAAATCAACATAAGGAAGTTGGTCCCCCATTTCATAAGGATCGTCTCCTCTTGTGTTAATATCTCCTAAACCAAGTTGACCATAATAATTATCACCCCAGCATTTGATACCACCATCATCTAAAAGAACACACGTATAATTATAGCTTGCAACAATGGCCCTAGCTATCCGTCCCTCCCCTAAATCTACAGTTGAGAGATGATCTCCCATTTCCTCTTCGATTTCATCATCAGTACTTAGGTCATCGCTCTCATCCCCTCGATGCTCCACGTCTCCTAAACCTAATTGACCAAAATCATTACCTCCCCAACATTTCACATTATATGTATCTAAAATAGCACAGGTATGCTTTTGCCCTGCTGCAATAGCTCTAGCAGTGCGGCCTAAGCCTAAATCTACAAATTCTAAAGGTGGGTCATTACGAGGTTCTATATCCCCTAAGCCTAACTGACCAAAATCATTATCTCCCCAACACTTTACCTGACCATTGCCTAAAATAACACAGGTATGATTTAAGCCTACAGCTATCATCCTTGCAGCATCAGGATTGCTTACATCAATGCCTTCATCTTGTTGCGGTTGCAGGAAGGTTTTTGCAGTAGAAGTGCTATGAATCCTTTGCTTTTTTACCTTTCCATCATCAATTGTATGTACTAAGTCAGGTCGCTTTGTTTCACAGTTTTGAAAACCAACGATTAAAAAAATCACACTAACAGATAAAACAATAATTCTTTTTCTTTGATCTTGGTTTGATTTCATTATATCCTCTCATTTAGAATAAAAACTTGGTTTTTCTTGGTTTTTACTGATATATCTTTCTCGGCAAAAGTCTTAGAATACTTTAATTTATTTTTCATATAGCTATTTAGTGGTCTAGTGGTCATTTTTAAAAGCTATAAAATAATATGAAAAAGGATTTTAAATGAATATTTTAGATAAAACCCTGACAGAAGAACAAAAAACTATGGCATGTAAAGTTTTAGATGTTTTAAAATTAGACAATCTCAAGGTCATAGTTAAAAATCAAGAAATGTATTTTATTCAAGATCGTAGAGTGGTGCATATCCCTTTATCACTTATTGTAAATGAAAACTGGACAGATATTCGCTTTTTATTCCGATCGATCCTTGAATCACAACCATCTATATGGAACCATGAAGCTTCTTATGTTCCTTATGAATCCTATAAAGATAAGTAATTTTTTAATAAAATCAAATATTTAAAGTTTTCTGTCACCATTTATATAATTAAAATTTATGCATAACTTAAGAAAATATGCTGTAAAAACCTTAACTCTTATTATTTTTTATCCGATAAAAAGATAGTATGGTAATAGTTATAGATAGGAATATTATATAAGTATAAGAAATTATTAAGACAGAAAGGTGATTTATGAATTATGTTTGTTATGTAAGGGGTCAGAAACAGAAATTAAAAATTTTAAAGTTTATTGAAAGTCATCTTGCCAGAATTCAGACCATAGAAAGGAGAAAATGCCAACCAATTATCAACATCCGTTTTGAAAACAAATCATATTATGTACAGATTCATTTAAAAGGGTTGCGTGTTAATTGCTTAGCACAATCTCATCACAAGAATGTTTATCAAGCTATAAAGCAAGCCATCAACAAAATATGTAAGCAGATTGCAAAAAAGCGAGGTATGGCAGTATATTATGCTCGCCGTCAGTCTTATTCTAGGGCAAGACAGAAGATTTCGTAGTATGGACCTATTATTGTCTAATTTCGTTGCTTTGCATCTACCCGTACGTACTTTATTTGCACTAAAAGTGAACTGTTTCCCTCAATCTATTTCACTCAAAATGGTCAAGCTTTTGAGGCGGTTAGCCTTTGATCGACGGCGGTAGCCGTCGGGCTAACTATTAGAAGGATGTTTTCCTTAACATGTAGTCAAAAAACGAAGATATCCTCTTTACTAAAAGTAAACGGACTTTTGAGGCATTGCTCTTTTTAGACAGCGTATAGCTGTCAGAGCAATGCCCAAAAGTAGCCAGAGGCTAGTTTACTTTTAGTGAAACAGAGGCATGATGCATTTTGAGTGAAATGTTAAGGAAAAAGTTCTTTTTGATGCCGGGTTGCCAGATCCCAGATCCCAGATCCCACCCGGATAAACAATATTATTTTTAATTTTTAAAGACGACTAGTGTTTCCCCTGCTTCTACACTTTGACTTTTTTTAATTTTAACGGATTTAATGGTTGCATTGATGTGAGAGCGTATTTCATTTTCCATTTTCATAGCCTCCATAATAAGAATAGGTTGACCGACTTTCACTTGATCCTTAGGTTTAACTAAAACCTTTACAATCTTGCCAGGCATGCTTGCAGTCAGCTTTTGACTTTCTTCAGAAGAATTACCGCCTTTGATTCTTTTTTGTAAAAGCATTTCTTCATTGTAAATAACAACATCTTTATGAATACCTTGTGTACTAACAGAAAAATGAGTGGTATTCTTCTTTAAATGCATTATATGAGATTTATTTTTAAAAAGAAGATGAATCATGTTGTTTATCTTTTGATAATCTTGCTTTATGATGCAATGTTTTTCTATTTGTGAACCTTTTGAAATAGAAATATCCCATGAGTCTTCTGACTCCTTAATATAAACTTTAAAAATACTATTATCTAACTTGGCTTTAAAAAACATGATGTTCCCACCTAAAGGATTCTAACCGACCTTTAAACTTCCATTGACTGTCTTCTGGTTTTTTAAGATATTTGTGTTTTGCATTTTGATAAGCTTCAATGGCTGCTGTGATTAAAACAACCCGATCATCTATCGATTCAATAGTTTCTGTATTTACATTTTGATTTAAAAGTTGAGTGGTATAAGATCCATCTTCAAATGATTTTGTTTTTAAAATGGAACTTAAAAACTGCACATTGGTTTTGATACCAGCAATATGCACTTCTGCTAAAGCCCTTTGCAGACGAGCTATAGCCTCTCTACGATTTCTCCCCCAAGCAATGAGTTTGGCAATTAAAGGATCGTAATCAATAGGAAGTGTATAATCAGAATCAATATAAGAATCTACCCTAATAAAAGGCCCCTGTGGCAAATGACAAGCCTTAATATGCCCAGGACTTGGTAAACAAGTTTGAGAATCTTCTCCGCATATCCGCACTTCAATAGCATGGCCTTTCATTTGCACATCTTTTTGTTGAAAACTCAATGGGTGACCCTCTGCAACTGAAATTTGTTCTTTAACAAGATCAAAGCCTGTGACCATTTCTGTCACAGGATGTTCTACTTGCAATCTAGTATTCATTTCCATAAAGAAAAATTCTTTTGTCTTATTATCAAATATAAATTCAAATGTACCTACTCCTAAGTATTTTATAGATTGTGTGGTTTGGGTGACAATTTGTCTCATTTTTTCACGAACTTCTTGAGGTAAAGCTATACTAGGAGCTTCTTCTATAAGTTTTTGATGGCGACGCTGTACAGAACACTCTCTTTCATAAAGGCAAATAACATTTTGATGTTTATCTGCAATAACTTGTATTTCAATGTGTTTGGGATTTTGTATAAACTTCTCTACATAGAGAGTCTCATCAGCAAAATAGTTAGTGGCTTCTGATTTAGCCGATTGATAGCTTAACTCTAGGTCATTAGGGTGATGCACAACTCGCATCCCTTTTCCTCCACCTCCTAAAGCTGCTTTTAACATAATAGGAAGCCCTATATCCTTGCACACAGCTTTAAGATGTTTTAAGTCTTTGATAGGAGCATTACTCCCAGGGACAGTAGGGACTCCATTTTTTTCCATGATCTGTTTGGCTTTGATCTTGTCACCCATGACTTCAATAGAATGAGCAGAAGGACCAATAAGAGTCACTCTATTTTTTTCAAGGGCTTTTGCCAATTCTACATTTTCACTTAAAAAACCATAGCCAGGGTGGAGAGCATCTGCTTTTGAATCTTTTAAAGCTTGGAGAATAGCAGATATGTTTAAATAGGAGTCTCGACTAGGAGCTTCCCCTATAAAATAAGCTTCATCAGCTAACAAAACAGGTAAGCTTTTTCTGTCGGCTGTGCTATACACAACAGCAGAAGTTATACCGATTTCACGGCAAGCTCTGATCACCCTAAGGGCAATTTCTCCTCGATTAGCAATAAGAATTTTTTTAAACATTATTCCTTCCATTGTTTTTAAAAACGTTATTCTCTTAAATAAGATTTTAGACAAAATGTGTCAAGAAAAATCTGCATGTTCTTTAAAGATTTATTTATAACCTATTGAAAATAAATGAAAAAATTAATTATTTTCAATAATTGTTTCATAATTCCATCAAGGCATGAATGAGGTTTTTACACCTTTGATGTTAGCAGTTATTGGAAATCATATAAATGTTGTAGATACTTTAATCCAGTCAGGAGTAGATATACATGTTGGATACAGAAGCACTACTGATCGTCGTATCCCAAGAACACACGAATATAATACGACATTAGCTATTAGTGCATTTATGGCCCGATGGGGGCTTTATAAATACAAATATAATACAGCGTTAACTCTCGCAAGAGAGATGGGGCGAGCTCCTATTTATCGTTTATTAAGGAATGCAGGTGCAGAAGATACTCCTGGAGATCCTTGCGGTTTTATTAGCTTTGATATGGGATGTAATGATTCATTAGACATGTTAGGAGAGGACAATATAAGAAGTGCTATAAATCATCTAAAATTATATTTATATGCAAAAAATTTATATGCAAGAGGTTAATTAACTTGAAAGATTATATCGTTGCTATCTATTTGAGGGTTTGTTAAATGCAAAGTATTAAATTGCATTTGAGAAATTTCTTTTATAAGTCGTTTTTGTTCCATGTCGGTTTCTACTTCAAACACAATTTGATTTTTTTTAAATAAACGCTCCCTTAAATTTCTAATAGAAGGCATTTTTGTTTGAATGGTTTGTTTAAAAGCATTTAATTGCTGGAAAGTTAAACTTCCTAAAAGAATTAATCGTTTAACATCTAAGCGGAATCGACCTATTTGCCAGGCCTTTAAAGTTTGTGCAGATACATTGCCTATCATTTCATCATAGGCATTAAGTGTTTTAGGGATATGATGGACCACTTCCTGTTGACTAGATTCGCTAATAATTTTACCGCTTGCTGAATGCAAAGCAGACAACTTAATATCTAATATATTTTGTGAAGTGTTCAATTTGTTTTGCTTTGATGAAGGTTTAAAACGAATGTGACCTATAAGCAATATTTGAGCTCCTACATGAGCAGCTAAAAGCATTAACTCGTCTTTTTTATAATGCACCTTTTGAAGTGCCTGAGGAATCCATTTAATAGATTGTTTTTGAATAGGATCAATAAATAAAAAGCTATTTTTTGAAAAACTTTTTTGAAGGGCTTTTATTAATTCTAAGGATCTTGCTTTAATGGGTTGCACTTCTTTTGATGGAGCATGAGATGAAGGCAACCACCACCTATAGGCTATACCTTGAACTTCATCTAAAGCAACAAATAAAGGCAAAACAGTCACAGGCTCTGTTTGAAATTTCAAAAATCCTTCACTCAGTAATATGGCTTTAAGATCAGATAATGAGAGTCTAAGCGTAACAGACATGGAGGTCACGCCATTTTTCACTGTTAAATTTGAGTTTTTTGAAAATAAAATAAAACGATCTTTTTTAGGCATAATATTTTTTTTAATTTGTTTTAGATTTTCTTCAAATGGGGTGTGTCCTAAGATACTTTCAATAGCGTTCAAAGCTGTTGTCTCTATGGCTTGTTGATGAATTTCTTTTCTGGCTTGTGTTATATCAGGAAGCTGACTTTTCCCATGGATCACAATAATATCTTCATTTGCCTTAACCCAAAAAGGTAGAACACATAAAACTATTATGATAGTGAAAAAACATCTCATAACTTGCCACCCTTATAATTTATGGACTTCTTTAGGTTAATATATTTTGAGTTGTAAAACAAACAATCTACTTATTTTGTTATAATTTTTTTTTCAAAGGTTTAATAACCTGCCTTGCTCTGGCAATAGCTAAAGATTTTGAAGGGATGTTTTCTGTAATAGTAGAGCCACTTCCTACTATAGACTTTTGACCTATTTTAATAGGAGCTATGAGTTGTACATCACTACCTATAAATACATGATCTTCTATATATGTTTTGTATTTCTTGCCGTCCTCTCTGTAATTACAAGTAATGACTCCACAACCTATATTCACATTTGAACCTATTTGAGCGTCCCCTAAATAAGTTAAATGGGCAGCCTTGACATGATTTGCAATAGTAGATTTTTTAATCTCAACAAAATTACCTATCTTGCAATGATCTCCTATTTGAGTTTGTAAACGTAGCCGTGCATAAGGTCCAATAGATGTGTGATGGCCAATAGTAGAATCTTCTAAGTAACTACCAGATTTAATGAGAGTTTGTTGGCCTATCACACAGCTACGAATGATACAATAGGGTTCTATTTCACATCCTTGGGATATTTTAGAACCCCCTGTAATATGGTTGTGAGGATGAATGATCACTGAAGGTTGAATTTCTACGTCCTCCTCAATGTAGGTATTTTGAGGGTCCTGAATGATCACACCCTTAGCCATAAGCTCTTTGTTTTTTCTATGAAATATATTAGGAGAAGATATTTTCATAATATGTTCTTCCTTTTTTTAATGAGCAGACTCTTAACTAGTGGTAAAATTAACCCTGTTGTGTAAAAAAGTTTTCTTAGTATATATTTTTTTTAAGATATGTGTATTGTTTCTTTGACAAAAAATCTAGTCATGTTTATATTTTTATAGTATTTTTTGATTCTATCTTAAACTTATTGAACGTTTGTTTTTTAGAAATACAACATAATTAATGTTTAAAATACCAAGAATATTCCAAAATACCAATGAAAAAAATATTTCTATTTTGTGCTTCTCTTAAATTAGCTGTAGTGATTCTCACTTCATTGATTGTTCTGAGTGTATGGGGGACTCTTGTAGAGTCAAGATACAATGCTCAAACAGCACAAGAGTTTGTCTACCATTCCCCTTGGATGTATTTTGTTTTAGCTTTACTCGTGATAAATTTGCTTTTTGCTATGATCAAAAAGTTCCCTTGGCAGAAAAAGCATATACCCTTTTTACTAGCACACATAGGAATTCTTGTTGTGATTTTAGGTTCTTATGTTACTCAAAAATGGGGCATAGATGGCTCTATGGCTTTTATGACAGGCCAGAAACGTAATTGGATGTCCACTTCAGATACTTTTATTTATGTATACATGTCACAAGATAATAATATTTTTTTACCTCAGAGAATTTTAAGCCAACAAGTGCATTTTTTACGTAATCCTCCTCAAAACTTAAAGTTTGAGGTTCGAGATCAGCTTTTGTTCATAGACGATTTTTATCCTTATGCTCTTGCAGAAAGCAAAGTACAAGTTTCTCAAAAGCCTTTTGCAAAGACGGCCATTCGGTTTGTCATTCAAAATGCCTTTGCTGTACTCTCTGATTGGTTGATATTAGAGCAAAGCCCTACAGTGCATAAAGACTTTGGTCCTTTAAGGGTTATTCTTTCTTCTCAAAGAGAAATGCCTCCAACTCAAGGTCATACTGTTTGGTTTTATCCTACTCAAAATTCAAAAGAACTCAACTATGCTTTGATTGCTCAAAAACAAATTATTCAAGAAGGGATTATAAACTCTGGTAGAGTGATTGATACACCTTGGATGAAGCAAAATATAAATCCAGCACACACAAATTTAAAAAACAACACCACAGATAGCGTTAAAATACGTCTTTTAAAGCATTTACCAAAAGCCTTGAAGGTCACAAAATACACATCCCAAGAATATCCAACAGATTTGAGTACGTCAGCTATTCACGCTCGTTTTGCAGGGCAAGAAGCTTGGATTGGATTGAATTCTTTTGAAAGATTTATTGTGGGAGATAAAACATATATAGTCTCTTATGCAGAAAATAAATTAGGTATTGGCTTTGATATGGAGCTGTTAGAGTTTAAAATACAGCATTATCCAGGCAGTCTTCAGGCTGCTTCTTATGAGAGTGATATTTTAGTGGATGGACAAAAACATACTATTTCTATGAATAATCCTTTTAAGAAAAATGGTTTTACTTTTTATCAGGCAAGCTTTCAAGAGGACGAAAGTGGTCAGCCTTTTTTATCTATTTTATCTGTGAATAAAGATCCTGGAAGGTTTTTAAAGTATTTTGGTTCTGCCATTTTGGTGTTAGGTGTTATTTTATTGTTTGTGAGACGCAATCGCAAACTTGCTATCAAAAAAAATAACTAAGAAATCATCACTAGTTTGTGAGGTTGAGAACTTATACAAAAAAAATACTCTTTCAATTATTTATACTCTACTATATTTTTTTGTATTTCACCTTCAATAGACCTTAAAAGCCCTTTAACTGCATCTAATAAATCTCGGTTAGAAATAGTACCTCCTTGCAATGTGATGGCAAGGCCTCCTAGGTAGCTTTTATCCTGAATAAATTGTCTGATAGATCTGAGATGAGGAAAATATTTTTTGAGAGAAGAAAATTGAAAAAACACATTATGAGAGATTGCATTATAGACAATGTGCAAAGGTATATCTTTGACTTCCTGCTTGCTTTTTTCTTTTGTATTTTGCATAGAGTTTTTTTGATTGCTCATCACTTGAGAGATAGAACCTTCACCAGTCACAATGTTGTGTTGATAATTCTTAGCAGACACTCCCATATCAGATAGAGATTGGACATAACGATATTTATTTCTCACTCTTTTATTTATGTAGATTAAACCATGTTTGTAAAAACTTGTTTTTTTAAAACTATCTTTTAATTGAAGTTGAACAGGCTTTCTTGACTGCGGAATAATACCTGACTCTCTAAGTGCATCTTGAATCTCTTTAATATATGAAGCTTCGTTAATACTATGATAATGTAGTTGTTCTAAAACCCTTAGATCACATTGTTGGTCGTCGTCAAATTTTCTCATATAGAGATTGTCTATTGGAGTTATAGAAAAAGGGAAATACCTAGCCCCTCGACCAATCAGCTGGGCTTCTCTCATGGTGGTTTTATTCATTTTTTTTATGCTTTCATAGCAACGTACAATATCAAATAAATTAAGAACATCCCATCCCTCGTTGAGTTTTTCCACTGCAAAAATAGCTCTTATGACATTATTTTTATCTTCTAATGTATTAAGCAATATTTGTAGATGTTCTTTTTCTAAATCTTTATTAACAGATAAACAGTGTTTTTCTTGAAACTCTTTACGTAATCTTTTTGCTAATTGATAGTGATTGATTTGATAATTCTTGAAAAAATCAAAAGCTTTTTGAATCAAATGAATTTTGGACTTTCTTTGGATCCTTTCTATATCTTTCGGTTCTAATTCATCTATCATTTTATGAAAGTTCATTTTATTTTCTTTAGATTGGGCGATAGTTTTTTCTGCTTTAAAGAGAATCACTGGTTTAAGATGGATGCGGTGTTCTTGAGCTATATTTTGCTTGTATTGACTTAAAATAATAGCTTGCAGTATGCGGTCCTTTTGTTCTAAGTCTGTTTGTACAATACACACATCTTTAGAGTAGCCATCTTCATAAAAATTTTTGAGATCATATCTATATAAAATTTTATTGCGATATTTATTGATAATATTTTCATCATTATAATTTAACGTGGCCGTAAACTCTAATAATAAATTTTCTGCATTTTGGTTGAAAATTTTTTCTATAGTGTTTTCCCATGAAGGTTTTCTCTGATCTTCAAGGTCCATTTGAGACGGGGTATGAGTGGTTTTAGTGCTGAAGTGATGGGCTTCATCAGCTAAAAGCACTATCTTTTTATTTTTAAAGTCTTGAAAGGTCAGGGCATTTTCTTTTTCTTCTTTGAGGTCAGTGTGTAACTTTTGAATAGTGGTAAAACAAATATTGATATTTTTGTCATTGACTCCCTCAAAGTTATTTACCAATGAGGTGTGAATTCTCTGATCACCTATAGAGATATCTTCTTTAAAAAGGTACTTAGAAGATGATGGATTCAAAAAGTTGCTTTTTGTTTTTTCTAAAATAGTGGTGGAGTCTACAAAAAATAAAAAATTCCTATAGCCGTTTTTATAGAGCTTAAGAATAAGTCCAGCCATTATAAGTGTTTTTCCGCTACCTGTGGCCATATTAAAAAGCAAATGTAATGATTTGTTTTTTTGATGGCTTTCTAAATGATGGATAAAATAAGCAAAAGCTTCTTCTTGATAAGGACGTAAAGGGAAGCGAGGGTTTAGGTTATTTTTTATATAAGATGGAACGTTTATATTTAGATGTTTGTGTTTCTTAAGTGTATCAAGTTCTTCATATAAAAACTGTTCATTCATTATTATCTCCATTTGATTTTTGTTTAATATGCTTAAGTGTGTTTGATATCTATTGTGATTTTAACTTGAAATAATCTTTAGTTTTCATTATTTTCGTCATCATCGTCTTCTGTGTCATCTTGTATTTGAAAGAAGCTTTTGTTAAGTGTTTTATCTTCTTCACTGACTTGAAAGTCCTCATCTTCTATTTCTGAAAGATGAACATAAAGTTGATTTTTGTTAAGCAGTTCCATTAATAACTTTTTTTGTTCTTTTATGCCTTGCCCCTTCCCTACTTGAATAAAATCCTTTATAGCTTCTTCTGGCCTTTTATGATTGACATACCAGTTTAAAAAAGAGTTTTTAGAGATGTCTTTCCATAAACCTAAAAGTTCATCAGTAGACTTTGCGTCTTGAATTTTATCGATATAAGTTGCGTTGTACTTCATCAACTGGCAAGAAATAAAATCACCTTTTTGGCTTTTTTTAATTGTGTGTAATACTCGTGGAATAGTGACAGTGTTGATGTAATCCATTTGTTCACAAAGAATAAACTTTCTATCCCCTTGATCTTCTAAATTAAGTTCTAAAACAGCTTCTGCTGTTGTACCAGAACCTGCAAAAAAATCCAAAATTATATCATTATGAGTTGTTGTGATTCGAATAATATCTTTTATTAAATGTTTTGATTTTGGATAGCTGAAAATATTATTTTTATTAAATATTTCTTTTAAAATCTTTGTTCCATGAGATGAAGCATCGTAACGTGAATCCATCCAGATTGTCTTGGGCCTCTGACCTTCTTTTATTCTATCTTTTAATTGAACAATAAAATTATGAGATTTGTTTTTTTTAATTTTGATTTCATTGTTTTTAACAGCTTCTTTAAACCTTTCCTGTGATTGTCGCCAGACCCTTTTATTTCCATCTGAATCTAATGGAATAATTTCTGTTGCTCCTTTGCTTTTTTTCAAACTAATATCACCTGTATTTTCATTATAAAAAATAGAATAAAATAAATTCGGTCGATCATCAGGTGTGGAATTTGAGCCACCCCTTCTAAAGGGAGACCACCTATAACTAGAAACTTCGTCTTTTTCCTTAAAAGAGTTTTTTTGATCTTCTGTTAAAGGTAAGGAATGTATGGAAGCTAGTTCTTTTTCTTTAGCATATACAAGAAAAAACTCAGAAGATGTAGCAAAAAACTTTGAATCACTCCTCCCACCCGGATTGGTTTGTACAGAAATAATACCAATTCTATTTTCTCTTGAAAAAATTTCATCTGCAAGGACACCAAGATATAAGAGTTCTTCATGATCTATTGCAATGACTATAATCCCATTATCAGAGAGCAGTTCCTTTGCAATATCTAATCTGTTTTTCATAAAAGTTAGCCAGTGGGAATGATTAAATTCATTATTATATAAAAATGTGTTAGCATCTCCTTTTGTATTAAAAGGTGGATCGATATAAATAAGTTTTATCTTGTTGTGAAACTGACTTTTAAGTGTATGAAGTGTAGAAAGATTATTACCTTTGATTATCAAGTTTTCTGTGATGATCTCATTGTCATCTCTTTGTATTTCTTTTACTTTTTTAGTAGCGGAAGGTGTATGTCTTTTCCAATAAGTTAAAACCTTAGGATCAAAAAATCTATTGATCTCGTCTTCTGCTAAAGTTTCATTAAAAAATATTTCTCTTTGATTTTTTGTGTCTTCTTTGGTCTGCCCTCCTTCTAAAACACAGTCTTTATAGGGCCAGACAAGTGATATATCTTTTGTTGCTTTAAAAGGTCTATCACCTAATTTGAGTCCGATTTTGTTTCTAAATCGAGTATAAGAGTTAGATAAAAAGTTTTTATCAGACATATAATCAATAAAAGCATTGGTATTAAAAACCAAGCTATCAGATACTTTGTTGAAGAACTTAGACTTAACTTGATGATCTTGCAGTAAAAGTGCAATAAGTTGATGGTCCATTTTCCAAGCTTTATCTATAATAGCTTTTTGAAGTAAATGGTTATTTTTGTCTAATAAACGAGAATCTCTTTTGAGTAAACCTACAAGCCTATTGTGAAAATTTTGCTCCATTAGGATACCTTATTTTATTCTTTTTAAAATTTCCACTTCTTAAATCTTTTTTAAGATAACTTTGTATATCCACCAGGTCAAACTTTTGGTTCACTAAAAGTGGTCTAGCCTCTGTTTCACTCAAAATAAATCATGCCTCTGGCATGTTTTCTGGCAGTTAGCCTTTGATCGACGGCGTGAGCCAAAAGGTGTAAGAAAGAACTTTTTCCTTAACATGGTGTTAAATGAGAAATGGATCCTCATTACTAAAAGTGGTCAGGCTTTCTAGGCAATGACCATTTTATCGACGGCGAGAGCCGTCGTGGGCATCGCTCAGGGTGTAAGAAGGAACTTTTTCCTTAACATGTGGTCAAGAGACGAGGAGATCCTTCTTCCTAAAATTGAACAAGCTTTTGAGGTAGCTAGCCTTTGATCGACGACGAAAGTCGTCGGGCTGGCTACCCAAAAGTAGCCAGAGGCTAGTTCAATTTTAGGGAAACCGAGGCTAGACCACTTTTAGTGAGTTAGTGTAAAAGGTCTTCTGGTGTGGTTTTCAAAGACCGTGCTGTGCGTATTAAAGTGCTATATTTAATAAATGGACTCTGATATTGGCGATTAAAGCTTTTTTCAATATAAATAGGCAAAGGGTTACCATAAGCTTTTTGCATTTTTCTCTTAATGCGACGTCTCAGTCGATTTAAAAACTTCTTAATGCTGTCAGGATGTACCTTCTCTCTTTTTATTTGAAGAGGATTTATGAGAGATGTGATATCTTCATTGCCAACTATTTGTGAAATAGGTACTCCCACAATAACAGATAATTTAAAAAGGGTCACAAGGAAAATATCCGGTGTATTTTGCCAGCCAATTATCTTTTTTACAAATTTGCTGTGCAATTGTGCTGTATTTAGAATTTGAGGTATACGATTTTTAGTGAGGGCTTCTACTTTGTTTTTTAATAAAGTTTCTTTTTCTATAGTAGACTCTTTAACATTTTCAAAAATATCAAAATTAATTTTCTCAAATTGTTCTATGTCATTTTCTAAATTCTTTAAGAGGCTAGATACATCTACGTGTAACGCCTTAGTTAGTTTGAAAAAAAGATAATAGGAATTTATTGTGCCTGTCTCAAGCAGGTCTTTTAATTCAGCATGTCTGATACCAATGGCCCTAGATAATTGTTTCACAGATAAATCAGATGAAATCATTTGTTGTTTCAAATAATAAACAAAAAGTCTTTTAGCTTTTTCTATATAGTCATTTGATAATTGCTTTGTTTTAAAACGATTGGCATGAACTAAGCTTTCGATATCACTTTGACCAATAAGTTGCCACAATTTTATATCTAAAGCGTGTGCAATTTTTAGAAGTACTGTCAATGAAACATTTAAACTCAAACCATGATTGGCACGATAAGATGGAATGACTTTGCGTATGGATTTTCTAATAGAAAACCCTTGATTTTGAAGTGATTCAAAGATATCATGTATGCGAGTTCTTAGAGATTCTACGTCTTGTTCAACTGGTGGATCTAAAGGAACTTCTTGAGAAATAGAAGGTACATCTTCAACAATTGAAATATTTTCTAAAAACTCAATAGGATCAATATTAAATACCTGTAATATCTTATTTAATGTTGAATATATTGGTATATCATACTTATAAAAAATATCTTGTAATGTAGATGTAGGAACCCCACTTTTAATAGAAATTTCTTTGATATTAAGATGAGATTTTGTGATGAGGTCACGTAGGGTTCGACTTAAAGATATCTTGAGTTGAGAGATTTGATTTTGTGAAAGTGGTGTTTGATAAGGCTGGATATGGGACTTCAAATCTATATTGGTTAATAATAATTTGATATTGATCCCTAAAGTATAAGCTATTTTAAATAAAGTCAACAGATGTATATCATTCTGTGACATTTTTGATCGACGGATAGCACTTCTTATAAGAGGGTGGATAGTTATATTAAGATTTTTAAGAGCTTCTTGAATACGATAGAGTATTTGAATCATAAATCTGTTTTTGTTTTCGATAACTAGAGACATTTTCACTTGATCTTCTAAAAGTGCTATCATAGTAGGCTCATCTTGTTTTAGATGAGTTTTAAACGTTTGATGAAAATAAGAATTTAACTCCTTTAAATAAATATTATACATGCTATCAGCTAGTATTTGGTTTTGAGTCTTTTTGTGAAAGACAAGAACAGCACTTGATATGTTGTGTGCTGGCTGGATTTGAAATACATACAAGCGTTTTGATGTTTCAAAAAATATATAAACACTTTGGAGTTGAAAATGATTTTGAGGACTATGAGTTTTTATTAAAATATCTCCTCCTTTATAAAAAAGTAATCCACTAAGCCTTTTTTGGTCATTTTGTAGGGTGAAATAACTATTGTAGTTGGGATCTGATAAATCAGTTAAAAAAGTACGCACAAAAAGAGCTGCCAGATATGGATTATGAAAAATTTGCTTTAGACTTTTCTTTTGAAAAAAGTTATTGATTATATAATCTGAACTTTCTTTTGATTCTTTAAGCTCATGGATCAAATGGTTCCATTCTTCTTTAAGCATTTTATTATGTACAATACTTTGTGAAGACTTTAAGATGAATGTTGTTAAAACAAAAGCCAGTTCAGTTTCTAACTCATAAACATCTTGAAAATGTTCATTGATAAAATCATAAGAAGAAGGCTCTTGAGCAAAATCAATCAATTGACGTCCTTCTATAGGTGAATCTTCCATTAAAACAGAAATAACATGATGCAAGTGATCATTTTGGGGTGATAAAGACAAACCTGTATGTGCTATGAGAACCTCTGCACATACAGTATCATTTTGTGCATGAGATAGGTCAGGTCTCAAAAAACAACAGATCAACAGAAAATTTTTTAAAAATAATTTCATTTTAACTTCATTAAAATAACTTAATATAATCCATAAAAATCATCACTGTCTTGAATCTTAAGCTAAGTTCAAGGTTTATTTCAAATCTTCTTAGGTTTAAACCTTTAAGCCCTTTAAACTTGAAAGGTTATATAACAAAATAAATGATCATGCAAGCCTATTCATCTAACTGAAGGGATTTTAAGCATAAATTATCTACATTAAGTATGATTTTCTTTTAGAAAAATCAATTAGAAGTTAATTATGTTGGAGATGCTTTCCTTATGAAAGGCTAATAAGAATGCTTTTATAGGATTTGGTGTATATTTTTTTCATATTTTTGCATTTTTAATAATATAAACACTTTTAGTGAGATCATTAATCCTTTACATATTAGAGTCATGCATGACGGAGATATAGTACATTTTAAGAAAAAAGTAAATGGTAAGTTGTAAAAAATTCATGGTTTGTGTTATGAAACCCTCTTTTTATTGGTTAAAACATGGCATTCAAATTGCTTATTGATTAGGTACATGGAGTGATTTAGTCTTAAGTTGTAACTCCTCATTTTTGAGATTTTGAATATTGAGTATTTTTCTCCCCTCTTATTATACTCAATATTTTATTACTCCTTGTCCCCTTTCCTTTGGAAAGGGGTTTTTTTATTTGCCCTTTAGTGTCATACTGTACTTTGTATAAAAAATAAAGCAAATAATTAAGTTAAAAATATTTCAAAGGTCAAAATATGCAAGAACACTGGCAAGCATTTTTCTTAGGGTTAATTCAAGGCATCTGTGAATTTTTACCTGTTTCAAGCTCTGGTCATTTGGTTCTTTTTGAGCTTATTTTTAATACTTTCCATGATCTGACCTTTGTTCTTTTAGTTCATCTTGCTACTTTATTTTCTATTCTAACTGTAATGAGAAAAACCATCCTACAACTTATAAAACTATTTATATCAGATGTCAAAAATAGAAAATATGGCCCTGGCATGAATATTTTCTTTAAAGTTGTTATAGGTAGCCTGCCAGCAGGTTTTATAGGAGTGTTTTTTAAAAATAAACTTATGTATTTTTTTACATCTCCAATAACTGTGAGTTATGGTTTTTTGTTCACAGCTTTTTTATTATTGATCACCCATTTTTTTTACTCTTCTCAAAGGATGATGTCCGTAGACAAAATGATTTCTGCTTTAAGTAGAATATCCTATAAACAAGCAGTGTTTATTGGATTTTTTCAAGCTTTAGCTATTGTTCCAGGGATTAGCAGATCTGGTTCTACTATTGCTGGAGGGCTTTTCTTACGTCTCAATACAGTCACAGCCGTTTATTTTAGTTTCTTTTTAGCTGTTCCTGCTATTTTAGGTGCTACTATTTTACAGCTTTCTCTGGAAGGCTCACACCTTCCCTTAAATATTCTTTTTATAGGATTTTTATCGGCTTATTTGATGGGATGTTTGAGCTTGTGGTTGCTTTTAAAAGTCGCATTAAAGGGATATCTTAAATACTTTTCTGTTTACCTGTGCTTGCTGGCTGTGATGATGTTTTTCATTTCTTAAGGGCTTTTTCATCTTCGTCCTCATCTTTGTCATTATTTTTTTCACTTTCGTCATGTAAAGTAGCAGAAGTGTCTTCTTCTATAACTAGAGGTTGCTCTAATGACCAATCACCTGTAGGGTTGACTGCCATGTCATCTTGTCCCCCTAGAAGGCTGTCTGTTTGACCCATCTGATGGAGATTCCATGCGAAAAGACTCCCTAAAACAATTAAAAAAGCAGCAGCTATCATTAATAGCTTATGGGTTTGATAAGATAAAGGGAAAAAAGACGATCGTTTAGAAGTGCGAGAGATTTTATTCATAATCTGATCATGGATGCGATCTTGATTGCCTTGATTTGAATGAGGCAGATGATCTGCTTTGCTGATATTGGATTTAAGTTGCCGATAATCAGATACAATCTTTTGAATCTCTGGAGAGTTTTGTAAATGAATATCCATATCTTCTTTTAAAGAAGGCTCTATATCTCCTTCTAAATAATCAATCCATAATTGTTCATCTTTTATTGTTCCTTTCATTATTGACTCCTTATGTCTATTTATTTATAATTTCTTTGCTTTTTCTTTAAATTTCTTCCCTTAAATTGTGTTAAAAATGAAGAACCCCCCTTCTTCGCACTCAAAATCCTTTAAGGCAATGACCAGTACATCCATGCGGCTATTGTTTAAAAACAAGTATTTTAAAGGCATTAGGTAACACTACCTAGCAAAAGATCTTTTTGAAAGATCTTTCTTAGTTTCATTAATCCATGCCTATAATTAGCCTTTGCTGTATCATAAGGGCATTGCATAATATGAGCGATCTCTTTAAAGCTCAAATCTTCATAAATCCTTAAAATTAGAGCCTTTTTTTGTTTGCTTGGCAACTTGTCAATTTCTGTTCGAAGCCTCTTTTTTGTGTCATTTTCAGATATATAAGTTTCTGCTTTTGCTGCCACTGATAAATTTGTTTTTTCTATATCTAAAAAGCTTTTCTTTAAAGTTTTTAGTTTGTTTTTCCCTGTATTAAGTGCAATGGTATAAAGCCAACTTTTAAAAGAGCTACGTCCTTCAAACAAATGAATCTTTTGATAGGCTTTCACAAAACTCTCTTGTACCACATCTTCGGCTAAGCCTTGATCCTTTAAAAGTCGAAAACATAAATTAAGTAAGCTTTGTTGATGCCTCCTTACTAATTGTGAGAAAACTTCTGTATTCCCCTCTTTAAGCATATCTACAAGCTCTCTGTCTGACTTTACAACCTCATTACTTTCTGTTTTTATTGCATATAAATGTTTCATAACACACCTTAAGACTTCCTTAAGTGTTCAAAAGGTTAATTTTTTTTTCATTCATTCGTTCGTTCGTTTCACTAAAAGTGGTCTGTTTCCCTAAAATTGAACTAGCCTCTGGCTACTTTTGGGCAGTTAGCCCGACGGCTACCGCCGTCGATCAAAGGCTGAGCTGTTTCACTAAAAGTGGTCTAGCCTCTGGCTACTTTCTGGCGATGACCACGATGGCTTTCGCCATCGATAAAATGGTCATCGCCTAGAAAGCCTGACCACTTTTAGTAGGAAGGATCCTTTCCTCTTTTGACACGATGTTAAGGAAAAAGCTCCTTCCGATACCCATTTGCCGGATGCCGGATCCCGGATAAATACGATGTTAAGGAAACAAGATATTCACTCCCGGGATCAGGCAGTCCGGCAAGCAGGCATCCCGTGTTCCGGAACCTGATACCGGGTTGCCAGATCCCGGATCCCAGATAAACATCCAAACACCTATAAGAAGTTTTTAGCCAAAAGAAGCCTGATTTCTGCCATTTCCTTTAGAGGCATATATGCTTTATCGGCTTTTTCGAAAAATTCTTCCCACGTCTTTGTGCTAGGTTCGTCTTTCTTTCACTAAAAGTGGTCTGTTTCACTAAAAATAAACCAGCCGTCATTTTCACTCAAAATGCATCATGCCTCTGTTTCCCTAAAATTGAACTAGCCGTCTTTTGCACTAAAAGTAAACTGACCTCTGGTCACTTTTGGGTTGCCAGCCGAAGGCTATTCGCCTTCTTAAATGCTGGCAACCTCAAAAGTCCGTTTACTTTTAGTAGGGGAGGATCTCCTCGTTTTTTAACACCATGTTAAGGAAAGAGAGTTCTTTCTGATGCCGGATCCCGGATCCCGGATAAATACCATGTTAAGGAAACAAGATGTTTATTTCACGTCGATAAAATGGTCATCACCTCAAAAGCCTGACCACTTTTAGTGAAAGAAAGGCATGATGCATTTTGAGTGAAATGTTAAGGAAAAAAAGTTCTTTTTTTGTTTTTTTATTCTCTTTTAGATTCTGCGTAATTTTCAAAAAAACACAAAATAAATATTTTATGAGTGGGAGGCGGGGGCAGGCTAAAGGAGCTGTTTCCCTAAAAGTGGTCTAGCCTCTGGCTACTTTCTGACAATGACCACGATGGCTTTCGCCATCGATAAAATGGTCATTGCCTAGAAAGCTTGACCACTTTTAGTAAGGAGGATCTCTTCGTTTTTTAACACGATGTTAAGGAAACAGAGTTTCATTTGTAAACCCGCTTGCTCCTCAAAAACATTTTAGAAGCATATCTTGTTTCCCTAACATGGTGTCAGAAGCAAGGAGATTCGCCCTACTCAAAATGAGCGGATTTTTGAGGCATTGCTCTTTTTGGACAGCGATAGCTGTCAGAGCAATGCCCAAAAACACACCAGATGTGTGGCTCATTTTGAGTGAAAAAAGAAGGTTAGGGATAATCTTTTTTGTTTCTTAAAAAGAAAATAACGGGATCAGTATCTGTCTAATAAAATAACTATTGTCTAATTCATTATCACTCTGCATGTCTCATTATGTTACAAAAGATGATTTTCATACTTTAAATACTTAATAAATACACAGATGGACTGCTGTAAGATTTGGCATAGTTTTTGATGTATTTTAATTAAGGCATAAAAAATATACGCATTTTTCATTTAAGAAAGGGGTTTTAATAATGAAGTTTATTCAACAGCTCAACGATCTAACTATCTGTAGATTGTTTACATGCTCTATCTGTTTATTTGTGATCGGTTGTTCCTTTATTGCTTGCGGAGAAGCTCCTATGCAAGAACATGGAGCTTTAGACCCTGAAGCCCAAAGGCGACTTGCTAACCCAGAAGAAAATCGGGAAATATTACGCAGAGAACTTGAAGAAATACAAAAGAGAATGCAAGAGGCTGCTCAGGAGGCTCAGGAAGCTCAAGAGGCTGAAAGCCAAGACTCGTCTACCCCCCCCCCCCCCCTCCAAATTCTTTAACCTCACAAGCTATTGAAACTATTGAGTTATCTAGTAGTCAACCTGAAAAAAGTGGATGGTTTTCGTCATCTTGGAACTATCTTGTAGATAAAGGGTTTAGTGCAACACAAGCTGTAAAAGACTACGTCAATGACTTAGAAGATCAAAAGTTAAAAGAGGAATATCAAGAATTAAAAGCGGAAATAGAAAAGTGGGAATCAAGAAGTTTTAGAAATCGGGAACTCATGAGAAAAGACAAAGGTATATTCAGCAGAGTTATAGATTTATTTTCAAATAACGATAACGAAGTGTTGATTGAAGATACAATGTATGATTTAGATGAAATGCCAGATGATCTACGCACGGCTATACAAAAAATAGAATCTGAAGATGATACCTTAAAAGAAGAAATTGCTCAAGCGTTAAAGCCTTTCAGGATTCCTTTTTATTTCCAAGCTTCGCATCCTGATGGTGTAGATGTAACCAATGTCAATGTTGCGTTTAAATTTCGTGATACAAGTGGGGAGCGAAGAATGGTACCGTCTGCATTATATGCAGTGATATTGAGAACTCTTGAGGATGATTATACTCAACAAGAACTTGTAAAGGCCATACAAGCATTAATCACATTGGGAGCCGATGTAAATTTATACAAAATAAACCGCCAAAGAAAGAGAATTTTACATTTTGCAATACATTTGATAGAAGATGAGATGCTAGCATTAGAAGTGGCTAAAGTATTGATTGATGCTGGAGCTAGGGTTAATGCTGTCGATAACACCGGGGGTTGGACTGGAGAAATAGCTTTGCACTGTGCTGCTGAGAAAGGATTTTTAGAAGTAGTTAAGTTATTACTAGATCGTGGAACTAATGTAAGTATACAAAAACTAAGAGGAAGTACTGCTCTCTATCACACAAGAAGGAGAGCAAGAAATCCAGAAACGAGAAAGCCACAACATCAAGAGATTATAGAGTTATTAATTGCTGCTGAACAAAGAAAGAAGGCAAAAAGAAAACATAACATTGAACAACTTATCCAAAGCTGGACTTCTATGACTCCTGAAGACAGAAGGTCAAGTGATTTGACGAATTTTTCTCTTAGCCTTACTAGCTCACGTCGATGTAGAAGAGAATTTCCTGCAAGCAGACAATGCCTTCAAATAAAATCTTTTAGAAACGGTGATCAACGGACTGTTATTTATCCTTTGTCTGTATTAACTGAAGATGAATTAACTGCACTTCAAGCCGTTCAAGAAGAATACAATGCACAAAGAGAAGCAAGAGAGCGAAGGGCAAGAGCAGAGCAAAGAGAGAGAGCAACAGCAGAAAGAAGAGAAAGGCGAAGGAGAGAGAATAACATCGAGCAACTTGTCCAACGTTGGATTTCTATGACTCCTGAACAAAGATACAATAATATCATAACTCTTAATACTTCTGAAAGACGTGAAGCTTTTGTTCTTAGTATCTATAACTGTTGGGGAGGTCAATGCCTTCGAGTAAAGAGAAGAGGGCAAGAGAGTAGTTCTGATTCAAATACTACATTCCTTTTGGATGTATTAACTGAAGATGAAAGAAATGCACTTCAAACTATTGAACAAGAGCAAAGAGAATACAATGCACAAAGAGAAGCAAGGGAAGCAGCAGAGCAAAGAGAAAGGGCAGAACAGAGAAGAGAAAGAGATGCAACAGAAAGAAGAGAAAGGGCAGAACAGAGAGAAAGAGATGCAACAACAAGTAGAGATCGACGAAGGATAGAGAATAACATTTCGAAACTTGTCCAACACTGGATATCTCTGTCTCCTATGGTAAGAGAAAATTTTATCAGAAATGTTAATAACTCTGAAATAAAATGTGAAGGTTTTTTTCTTAATATAGTTTCTAACTGTAGAAATGGACAACAATGCCTTGATGTAAAGCAAAAAAACCATATTAGAGGTAATCGTAATGAGATTTATTCTTTCCCTTCTGTTAGGCTTCCTTGGTCTGTATTAACTGAAGATGAAAAAACTGCACTTCAATTAGCTCAAGAGGAGCAAAGGGAATACAATGCACAAAGAGAAGAAAGAATAGCAAGACAGAGAAGAGAGCATAATATTGAGGCACATGTCCAACGCTGGACTTCTATGACTCCTGAACAAAGAGAAGATAATATCAAAATCGTTGATAACTATGAAAGACGTGAAGCTTTGGTTATTAATACGTCTTCCCGTTGTAGAGAAGGACAATTGGTATCGATTCAAACGAGATATAATTGTAATAATGTGAGTTGTTCTTCGACTTCTGTTAGGCTTCCTTTGTCTGTATTAACTGAAGATGAAATAACTGCACTTCAAGCAACAGGAGGAAGTGAAAAGCAAAGGATAGAGGATAATATTTCGCAACTTGTCCAACAATGGGTTTCTATGACTCCTGAACAAAGAGACAATAATTTCAGCATTACTAATACTTTTGAAAAACAAGAACATGAAATTTTTGTGCTTGAGATCAGTAGCTGTGGTTTTAAAAGCTTAGGTACATGGGTAGAGGCATGCATTCTTCGAGTAACAAAAAAAAAATCTGGGTATACTGTTAATTCGTATTTTACATACCCTGCATCCATATTAACAGAAGATGAGATAACTACACTCCAAGCAGTTCGAGAGGAGCAAAGAGAATACAATGCACAAGCAAGGGCGAGAGAAAGAAGGGAACGAGAAGAAAGAAGAGAACGAGAAGCAAGAGAGCGAAGGGCAAGAGCAGAGCAGCCAAATCAAGGGCAACGAACAAGCACCCAGTCTGATCCAAGGAGTCAATGGGCTGCTGATAGAGTCCGTTTAACTCAAGTCAGAGCAGCTTTAGAAGCTCCTCATGTCAATGCTTATGCTATCACACATGTTAAGCTTTTCCCTATTGCTAAACCACGCTTAGACCCCTACCCATTTACAAGAGACGAAGATATGGCACATCTGTCTTTGAAAAACAGAAATGACGGATTTACCTTAGAAGTATTTAACCCTGAGCAACCAGAGCAGAGCAAAGTTGTTCTAGCTCAAAAAATACATGATATTGAAATGAGTATCAGGTGTCATGATCAACTCAATTGTAATGAAAATATTCTTCGTTATAGATCTAATGATCATCAAGATAGCCAGTGGCAAACGTATCCTCTTTCTAACTTGATCGGATATGAGAGTGGCAACAATGTTTATCAAATGAGAATAATCTCAGATAAAGAGCATGGAGATACTCAAGTGAGATGGGGTACTGGTCGCCGTCGAGTGAATAGATATTATAGAGGTCACTTTCGTATAGCTATTACTAAGAGAAAAAGCAATGACATGATGGAATGGAGCTTGATCAATGATGTTCCCGTAGAACAATATCTTCGTTCAGTTGTTCCGGGTGAGATGCCATTGACAGATGATCAAAGTGCTTCAAGGACTGCCTTTGCTGCTTTAAAGGCTCAAGTGATAGCAGCCAGGTCATATCTTTTCAGTAAGATCAAAGAGAATAGACATGTCAAAGCAATGGGATGGGATGTAGACCCTACAACATGGTTTCAGTCTTATCCAGGTTCTAAAGAAGTAAGAAGTGGCAGAGTAAGAAACAGAGAATTTTTAAGAAGCGATGAAGCAGTGGAAGCCACAGTGGGTGTGATCCTCACATATCGAGGACAGTTAGCTATGACAGAATATCATGCTTGCCGAAGAGATAGCACAAGATCAAGTAGCAGTCTACCTATATTTAGAGCAAAGAAGATTCCAAGTGGAGAGAGATGTGGTCGTTACAGAGGTGAAGGAGGTCATGGTCGTGGTTTATCTCAGAGAGGTGCTATGTGGCTAGCCCGTGTAGGATGGGATGATGAAGAATCACCTACAGAAAATGCCACCAAGCCTGAAGATGTTACAGAGCCATGGAGTCATGTTGATATTCTTCGCTACTTTTATCACGGAGTCAATGTCCAAAATCACCACGAGCTTTAGGCTCACTAAAAGTAAACTGACCTCTGGTCACTTTTGGGTTGCCAGCCGAAGGCTATTCGCCTTCTTAAATGCTGGCAACCTCAAAAGTCCGTTTACTTTTAGTAGAAAGGATCCTCTTGCTTTTTGACACCATGTTAAGGAAAAAGAGTTCTTTCTGATCCCGGATCCCAGGCCCCGGATCCCGGATCCCAGATCCCGGATCCCAGATAAATACGATGTTAAGGAAACAAGATATTTATATTTATTTCACTCCCGGGATCCGGGATCCGGTAATCTGGCATCCCGGGATCCGGGATCCGGTAATCTGGCATCCCGGGATCCGGGAACTGATGGCGGGTTGCCGGTTTGTTTCACTCAAAATAAATCATGCCTCTGTTTCCCTAAAATTGAACTAGCCTCTGGCTACTTTTGGGCAGTTAGCCCGACGACTGTCGTCGTCGATCAAAGGCTAACTCCCTCAAAAGCTTGTTCAATTTTAGGAAGAAGGATCTCCTCGTCTCTTGACCACATGTTAAGGAAAATATCCTTTTAATACCAGTTAGCCCGACGGCTACCGCCGTCGATCAAAGGCTGAGCTGTTTCCCTAAAAGCGGTCTAGCCTCTGGCTACTTTCTGGCGATGACCGCAAAGGCTTACGCCTTTGACAAAATAGTCATCGCCTAGAAAGCCTGACCACTTTTAGTAGGAGGATCTCTTCGTTTTTTAACACGATGTTAAGGAAACAGAGTTTTATTCGCAAACTGTTTGCTCCTGAGATAATAAAAGAAATTTTCCTTAACATGGTGTAAAGGAATAAAAAGATCCTCCCTACTCAAAATGCATAGATTTTTGAGGCAATCAGCCTTTGATCGACGGCGGTCGCCGTCGGGCTGATTGCCCAAAAACATGCCAGAGGCATGATGCATTTTGAGTGAAATGTTAAGGAAACAAGCTATTTATTCCCGGGATCCGGCAAGCAGGCATCCCGGGATCTGATGCCGGGCTACCGGATGCCAGATGCCAGATCCCGGATCCCGGATCCCAGATAAACTCTATGTTTTGAGTTTAAGGGTTCTTTAAAAAGAGATAGATAAAAGATGCTACTAGAGTTCAAAAAAACATCTACTTTGTTCTAGTAGCACCTTACTTACTCTTTAACTTAGTCTATCTCATCCTGCTCGATATGGAAATCTTCGTTTTGGTCTTGGTGGTGGTGGGCCTGCGACGCCCCATTTTATCCTCGGTCTATTACCATGATACATACCATACTTGCACCGCGTATAGACGTTTGGCCTATTATAACCTTCTCTATATATTGGCGGCATAGGCCAACAGAATAAATCTGAAGCTCTGTATCCATTTTCATCAGTAGCAAATCGATCAGCTCCATCTGCTAAAAAGTCCCAGTAAAGAGATATCTTAGACTCATCACTGATCGAAGAAGTCATAAGAACATGAAGTAATGTTGAACCCTTAGGAAGACTAGTGTAATAGGGATCAAAACATTCATCTTCTAAATTAGGATTCACATCTGCACCATATTGTAGCCAGAAGCTAAGGTCTGCCACTGCTTTAGAACTATGCCAACCTCCTGCTTCTTTAATAATATGGAATAATACAAAAGGACAATCACCTTGTTCTTCTTGCCACAATGATTCCAGCCAACATTGTAGGTCAAAGAAAGAACAATTAGAATCATCTTCTTGTTCCTGCCCTAAAACAGCTGTGTTTAAAGATAAAGTACATAAAAATATAGTTAATAATAAAATTAGTGATTTCATTGTTTGTTCTCCTTATCAAATATTAATATATTAATAAAATGTAAAAACTTTTTGAAATGTTCATTCTTTCAACGCAACTCAGGCCAATTTTTCTGGAATAGGTCTATCTTTTTTCTGAAATCTTCTACATTTATTTGATGATATATAGAGATTTTTGTTTGAGTACTCCAATCATTCCAAACCATTTTATAGATAATAACCATTGCCTTAGCATCAAAAAATAAGGCAAAGGTTGCAAGAATCCACAGACATACCCTTAGCTTGCTAAGAAAATAAATTAATACGTATTGATAAGAATTTTTAGTGAGAGGTAATATCTCATTGACAAGATAAAGAGCGACGACGAAGTTTCACCAGGTTCCTCTTTAGTGTAAGATTACTGTTTGCAGAAAAAAGCAGAAAGTGGTTAAGAAATAATTCTTTCATAATTAGCCTCCTAATCCTAAATTTGTAAATATTCAAAATGGTGAAACTTCTTAAAAACTTACTCTAACATAAGGAAAATATAAAAGTCAATAGAAAAAATGAGTTTTTTCACTAAAAGTGGTTGTTTCACTCAAAAGTGGCCAGAGGCCAGTTCATTTTGAGTGAAAAGAAAAGGTAGGGATACCTTCACGATAAAAAATCTTCAAAGAAATAAAGTGTTTTATAATTTTCCACCACAGCCAATAAAGTATAAACTTTTTCACCATAATGGATTGAAATATACTGATGAGCTTTCCTAAGCCTTTCTAATTGTCCACTTCGGTAAACTCTGTCTAGCATTTCAAAATGACTTACAGACTTGACTTCCACAATGAAAAATCCCATAGCATGCCTCATAAAAAGATCTATTTCAGCAAATGACGTCTGATAATGTTTCTCTATAAGCTTAAACCCTTGCTTCTCAAGATATGACTGCACATAATCTTCAACAATTTGCCATTGAGGACGTTTGCCAGTACTGCTTAACTCCTTTAAAGGTTTTGCGATGTTCAAAACAGGGTCCAAATTGAGCGATGGCTTCTTTATGCCTTTTTGTAGCATAGCCTTTATGAATTTCAAAACCATAGTAAGGATACTCCTTTGCTAGTTCTCGCATTTTTTGATCTCTTATAACCTTTGCTAGAATGGAAGCTGCTGCAATAGGCTTAGCTCTCATATCTCCTTTAATTAAGGGGATTTGATCAAAGCCTTGCAGATGAGGAATAGGAAACTTTCCATCTATGAGAGCTGTTCCTGATACAACACCAAGCTTTAAAATAGCTCTTTTCATTGCTAATAAAGATGCCTGTAAAATATTGAGATTGTCAATCTCTAATTGAGTTGCAAAGGCTACAGCATATTGCTGATAGGTCATAATATTTTTAGCTAAGTGTTGCCTTTGTTCTGGAGATAATAACTTTGAGTCAATATAATTATTGATTTGAGATAAATCTTTTAAGATCACAGCTGCTGCATAAACAGAGCCAGCAAGGCAACCTCTGCCTGCTTCATCTACCCCTATCACAGGGGAAGGCAAGTCTTCCCAAGCAAATTTTTGATACTTTTCCATTGAGTTTGAACAGGTTAAGATTGATTTGTTTTATTTTAAGTGCTTTCTATAAAGCTTCCACAAAGTGTGGCATGATAATAAAAACCTCTTGTTTATACTTGTATATAAACAACTATATAAGCAACAGAATTTATCAAGTCAAATAAAAGTCATGTCATAGCAAAATATAAACATAAAAAATTAATGCCCATTAAAAACATAACATTTCCACAGAGTTCAAAATACCATTTCACTATAAGCCCTCAAGCCTTTACTTGACTATTTTAATAAATTAATCTTTAAATATAAAAAAGATTGTTATTATATACTCAAGAGATTCAAAAGACTCAAAAGACTCAAGAGACGTTTTTTGACCTCAAGTAAACAAAAATGACAAATTTTGTCTTAGCTTTTGCTTTTTAAAACACAAAATAAGCTATTTTTTAAGATAGTTTGAATTTTACTTTTGGAACTCTATTTGCATACATATAATTAAGGATTAAATCAATTGATGTAATGAAAACAAATACCAAATAAGGAATAAAAAATGATTTTTAAAAAATATTATACATTTATTATGAGTGGAATACTTTTGAGTCTACATCTTAGCTTTGTAGCTTGTAATTTTGAAAATGGAAAGCAGTTTATTGATGGTCCTACATTAAGAGGTATGACAAATACAAATAATGATTTAGGAGGAACAATCAATATAGTCAACAAAATAGGTCAATATTCAGCCGGTCAAGAAATTAGAAATTTTTACAATGAGCATAGAAACAAAATAGAAATAACTCATAATGGCTCCATACAAAATGTTGATTTTATAAATAGCTCAAAAATTACTATCGAAGCAGATAATAGCTATAAAGTGACTATCACTCTTAACCCTCAAGCAAATGAAGCAGATCAATTACATCTTGTTGCTCATGGCATTGAAAGACTCAGACGAGCCATAGCTATAAAAGAATATATAGAAAGTTATCCACAGGCATCTCCTATTTCATTGTCTTTCATTCAAGAAATCCTTTACAATGAAGAAAGAGAAAACACTCACCACAACCAGATGAGCATGACAGAACAATACTTTGTGACAGCCTTGTATTTTCACTCTCGATATTATGCTTATGCTCTTAATCAAAAGCTTCAAGAAGAAATTGATGCTTTAGATCAAGACGAAACAACAAATTTAGCTCTTTCTGATGATTTAGCAAATAACTTAGAAAATATGTTAGAACATGTTTTATTAGAGGCAAACAACAAAAGTTTATTTACAAGTCCAAGAGATATCTCACGATATCAAGATGAAATAAAAACAACAGTGGATCAGAATGAAGATATTCAAACATTTATATATGAAACGCTAAGAAATGCTAATGAAGGCAGACTAGCAACAGGAGATATACATATTTAAGAGCATCAAGATCAATAACCAAGTAGCTGTTGGTGTAAAAATTTGCAGATTGTCAATATGTCTTACATCCCTAACCCCCACCACCCTTCGATTGTTTCATTGTCTAACTCTTAGACATCCCACTAAAGTTCAAACACTTATCCTCTCAAAATATTTTATATCTTTGACAAGCCCTAATATCTAAGTGCTTGATATTAAAGAGGAATTAATTTTATCCCACACTTTGATACTTTTGGCATATTTTTAGCTTATATAAATTATAGATAAGTAAAATAAGGAGGGATTACAAAATGAGAAAACTTTTTTTAGCTTTGAATATTTGTGTTTTTGGCTTTGCATCTTCTGCTTTTGCAGGTCCTACATGTTCCGACAGACTTGGAGCAAATAGTGATGTTGCTATCAATGATTTACCAGTTCCAAAATCTTATAGCCGCAATAATAAGAGAAAGTCTCGTAAAGCAGGTACAGGTGTCAGAGAAGCAAATACAAACAATAATCGTAGATAAGTAGGTCAAATATAATTTAGGGGTGGCCAAAGATTTCAAAGTGTATTGTTTTGGTTATTCTCCTGAATTTGTTTTGAGATTAGAGTAGACCTTTTGAACATCTTCTAAATTCTCTAAGTTTTTCATAAGCTGTAAAACCTTTTGAGCTTTGTGAAAGTCTAGGGTCACTTTGTTATTGGCTTTTTTTATCAGTAACTGATCTGTAGGTGTATAGCCAGCTTTTTGCAAATGCTCTAATAAAGGATTTTTAGATGGTGCTAAGATAGAAATATACTCATCTGTCTCTTGAATATCTTCTGCTCCTGCTTCAATAGCCATCTCTTCAAGCTGTGTTGCATCTATATTTTTTTGTTTGAGTTCTGTTTTATTAAAGATCAACTGATATTGATTAGAGAAAATCCATATCACAGATCCTTTCTCTCCTAAACTTCCGCCAGCTTTTTGAAACATTAATCGCACCTTTGCTACAGTACGTATTTTATTATCTGTTAGAGATTCCACTAAAATAGCTACTCCTCCTGGCCCGTAACCTTCATACACTATATCTTCATAAGATTGACCTGATATCTCACCTGTCCCCCTTTTAATAGCACTGTTGATTTTATCTTTAGGCATAGAAATATCTTTAGCTGCCTTAATAGCTCTACGTAACCTGACATTGTTATTTGGATCGCCTCCTCCTATCTTTGCTGCTACAATGATCTCCTTTGTATGTTTAGAAAAAAGCACCCCTCTCTTAGCATCTTCTTTCTCTTTATCACGTTTAATTGTTGACCATTTACTGTGTCCTGACACTTTTCACCTCCTATATATTTTCTTTACAAAAAACTTGCTAAAATAAACAAGACTTTTTAAAATCATTTTAACATAATAAATTTAAAAGTACATTAAAAGGCATTCTGTATGGAAAACCAAAAACATTATGAAATCATAGAGCATTATCAAGCACTCTATCAAAAAAATAATCGCAGTAAGATTTTTGCACCCTTAGCTGAATCCTACCTTAAAATAGGCTTATTGCAACCTGCCTTAGAAATATGCCTCAAAGGAGTTAAAATGCACCCTCACTTTCCAAGTGGGCATATTGCATTAGCAAAAGTTTATCTTTTAAATAGCGAAACAGACAAAGCTATCCCTGAACTTAAAAAAGTTATAGAACTAGCTCCAGAAAACCTCCTAGCTCACAAACTACTTGCCGAAGTTTTTTTAAAACAAAAAAAATACAAATCAGCTCTGCGATCATTTAAAATGTTGAGCTTTTTAACCCCTCGCAATAATGAAGTCCTAGAACAAATACAAAAACTAGAGAAGCTTATCTTTCAAGCTAACACTGACACATTTGAAATGAAATCTCTCCAAGAAATCAAACCTTCACCTCCTCTTTCAGTTCAATCAGAAGAAATACCTGATTTTTTAGAAAGGACACTTTCTTTAGTAGACGCTTATATACAAAGAAATGAAACACAAACCGCACTTAAAACCTTGAAAGAAGCAGAAAATAACTTAGGACGACATCCACAAATCACAAAACGTATACGTTTTTTATCAGCAAGAGCGACTTCTCGTCCTTTAGATATGGATATTATAGAAGAACAGCCAGTACCAGCCACACTAGATGTCTTAAAAAAAGTAAAATTTTTGAAAAATCTCTTAGTCTGTATTGAAAAAAATGCTAAAGTCATTTTATGACAAAACATTAGAAAAGCAAAAGGAGGAACGCTTATGTTTCATCGTATATTTTTACTACTTAGTTTAACTTGGGGTTTACTTTTAGGAACTTATATTTTAACACCATCAGCTTATGGTGGCGTAGAAGTTTCAGCCCATTTCGGACTTAAATTTAGCAGTAACTTGAATTTTCAAAAATTAGCTAACAGCCCAAGCAACAATATATGGCAAGATCAAAAAGGTCGTCCTTGGGTGTTAGGTGGGGATGCTCTTTTTAAATTACCATTTGGTTTAAGTAATTTAGGAATAGGATTAAGATACCAATACCTTTGGTTGCCAGAACAAGATTATATAAGCAATGTATTAAGTAGAGGTGCAGACAGTAGCACTACAACAACTGCGGAAAATAATACGTTTAAACTGAATACACATCGCATAGCTCTTTTAACTAATTATAGATTTTTTGACACCAAATTATTTTTTGTAGGAGCTTTATTGGCTATTGACCTGTGGCGGTCCTTAAATATTAAAACGATGCTCAACGAGGAGGGACCCAATGAAATAGAAATCAAACATAAGCAATGGATTAGAGCAAGCGGTCAAATAGCGGTAGAGGCTGGATTGAAAATGTTTACAGGCTTATTTATTCGAGGGGAAGTAGGGTATGATATATCTTCCTTTAGTGGAGATTTTGAATGCACTAACAGTGCAAGTTGCGAGAATGCTACCCAAACACAGGATAATAAAATACACCTGAATTCTTTTTATGCTATAGCGGGAGTGGGTTGGTTCTTTGGCTAAATTGCCTATTTCTATCAAGTAAGTTACAAATTAGACAGATTATTCTATGGTATTGCTACAATACATGGATAGGATGACCTAATGCAGTTGCACAAGATTCCGCTAAGGTCTCACTCAAAGTAGGATGAGGATGAATTGTGTAAGCAATATCTTCAAGAGTAGCTCCCATTTCTATAGCAAGAGCAGCTTCACTGATCAAATGACTGGCATCAGGACCAACAATATGAACTCCCAACACTAACTGATTGTCTGCATGAAAGATGACCTTCACAAAACCTTCTGGCTCTTGAAAACAAAAAGCTCTTGCATTAGCAGTAAAAGGAAACCGACTTACTTTAAAAGGCAATCCTTGTGCTTTACATTCTGCTTCATTGAGTCCCACAGAGGAAAACTCAGGATGAGTAAAGACCACAGATGGAATAACCTTAACATCAAAGGTGCGATTTTGACCTGCCAGAACCTCTGCCACAAGTATACCCTCATAACTTGCCTTATGTGCCAGCATAGGTTGACCTGCTATATCACCAATAGCAAAAATATGAGGTATATTTGTGCGTCTTTGTGCATTGACTTGAATAAAACCATTTTGATCTAATAACAAACCAATATCCTTTAAGTTCATTTGATCAGAATTAGGCTTTCTGCCAATAGCTACCATGACTTTATCTGCTAGCAAATTTTGTTTTTTTTCTGTACTCTCAATAGTGACACTTAATGTCTTCCCTTGATCATCCCATGAGTGAGCTTTTGTATTTTTTAGGATAGTAATGCCTATTTTCTTTAAATGCTTTTCTATCACTTGCAAAATATCGTCGTCTGCCATTCCACTTAAAATTTGTGAGCTGGCCTCTAACACAGTAACTTGACTGCCTAAGTGGCAGAAATAACCAGCAATCTCTAAACCAATATACCCACCTCCAACGACAATCACTTTTTTAGGAATTTCTTGTAATGCCAATGCTCCTGTAGAAGATAAAATGTTTTTTTCATCAAAAGCAAAACCTGAAAGTGGGGTAGAACGAGAGCCAGTAGCTACAATAAAATATTTTGCTTCTATTTGTTTGGTGCTATCGGTGGAGAGGGTTACTTGTATTTGTTGAGGTGAAGTAAAAGAAGCTTCACCATGAATGACTTCTACGCCGTTGCCTTTTAATAAAGATAAAACACCTTTAGACATTCTTTGACAAATAGATGTCTTCCATAATTGTAGCTTTTTCATATCAATAGAAGTTGTTCCTTTAACTTGGATACCCATAGCTTGAGCATCAGAACCCGTCAATTTATGAAAAAAATGAGCAGCAGAAATCAAAGCTTTAGAAGGAACACATCCTATATTGAGACAAACTCCACCCATATATTCTTTTTCAATAATCGCTGTTTTAAATCCTAACTGTGCTGATCGAATGGCAGCTACATAGCCACCAGGTCCTGCACCTATGATCACAACGTCGTATTTTCTCATAGCACTCCTTATTAATACATTATTGAATAAAATGATCTTCTGTAAGCCATATAAAACCCTCTTTATCTTCTATAAATTCATGTCCACAAGTTATATCATATATAAGAAGTGATTTAGCAATACCTCTTTCTGAATCGTACAGAACAAAAAAAGATAAAGAACAAGTTTCAGGTGTACTACCTACAAAGTTAGCAATGGTATAATGCACTCGAGCTATCCATTCAGAACCAATAGAAGTGATACATTCAAAACCTTGATGACCTCTTGGACAATTGACAGGGCGAGGTAATGCATTTTCATCATAAAAACTTAAGTGAGAAAAGCTTGTTGGCCAGCCAAAATCGTTGGTAATGGCATCCAATAAAGGAGCTTCTATAGCCTTCAAATTGAGTCCTGGTCTTTCTTGCAAGGTATCCTTTTGGAACTCAAATCCAAATCCTTGTGGTTGTGGCTGTGAATAAATATTAGTCAAACCTATTAAGTATATGCTAATCATTAAAAATACATTTTTAAATAAATTCATTTTAAAATCCTCCTTGAGCTTGTTAAAATTGATTTTTTACTATACAATAAACTTTGAGGACTGTCAAGAAATAAAAATTTATAAACTTATTTTTGTATAAATACAAGCCATGGTTAGATTTTAACAAATTACAGAGGTCAAAAATGACAAATTCTATACTAGGTCTTCAACTTATTTTAGAGAAAGGAGAAGGCCATAAAACTGAATTTAAAGAGAGCTTAAGTTCAGGATTAGATAAAACCATAGTGGCTTTTGCTAACTCCTCTGGAGGTAAAATCTATATTGGTATTACTGATCAAGGAAGGATTAAAGGGCTTTCTATTACAAATAGGCTCAAAGCTCAAATAGAAAATATTGCAAAAAGCTGTGATCCCAGAGTGGCTATTTCTATTCGAGAAATAAAAAAAGAAAAGATATTAGTAATTACTGTTAAAGAAAGTAAATCAAAACCTCATAAATGCTCTTCTGGTTTTTATATTCGCTCAGGGGCATCCTCTCAAAAGCTTACAACAAAAGAAATACGAGCATTTATGGAAAATGAAAATGTCATTAGCTTTGATAGTGTATTTTGTAAAAAATTTGTTTATAGTAAGCATTTTGATAAAGAGAAATTATTTTCATTTTTAGATAAAGCAAAAATTACTTACAATAGAAAAGATATAATACCATTACTAGAGAACCTAGATGTTGCAAAAAAAAAGGGTTCTAAAATTATTTTCAATAATACAGGTGTTCTTTTTTTTGCTAAGAATTTAGATGATATTTATCATCATACAAAAATCTCATGTGTTCGTTTTAAGGGAATAGAAAGAGTTCATATTTTAGATCGGAAAATATTTAACAATGATATGCTTAGCAACATCAATAATGCTCTTTTATTTTTAGAAAATCATCTTCAATTAGAGTACAGAATTACTTCTAAAAGCTTACAAAGAACAGAAGTATTAGAAATTCCAAAGGTTGCTTTAAGAGAAGCCATTATTAATGCTGTTACTCACAGAGATTATCTTAATCAAGGAGCTAATATAAGCATAGAGATATATGATGATAGAGTAGAAATTTCCAGTTTTGGTAGTTTGCCTAAGGGGATCAGCTCAGAAAATTTCGGCAGAAAAAGCATCCTAAGAAATCCTATTATTGCTAATCTTATGCTCAGGACAGGATATATTGAACAAATGGGAACAGGTATTGAAAGAATGAAAAGTTTAGTCAAAAAAGCAGGTTTAGATCCCATTAAATTTGAATTCAATTCTTTCACAACAGTTGTCTTCTATCGTCATCCTTTATTATTATTTTTTATTCGTCAAATTCTATCCAAAGTCTATCCAAAAGCTCTAACAAATGCAGAAATTAACAAAGAACTTGAAGAAAGGTATGACATATCCAAACACACTGATCAAGATCAAACAAAATACAAAGCTGGGACTTCATATCAGGCTTTAAAACAGCTAAAAGACATGAAAATAGTTGAACAACTAGGAGGTAGAGGAACATGGAGACTTGCGAGTAAAGACGTCGGTAATGATGTCGGTAATGATGTCGGTAAAGATGTCGGTAATGACGTCGGTAATGACGTCGGTAATGATGTCGGTAATGACGTCGGTAATGATGTCGGTAATGATGTCGGTAAAGATGTCGGTAATGACGTCGGTAATGATGTCGGTAATGACGTCGGTAATGATGTCGGTAAAGATGTCGGTAATGATGTCGGTAATGATGTCGGTAAAGACGTCGGTAATGACGTCGGTAATGATGTCGGTAATGACGTCGGTAATGACGTCGGTAAAGATGTCGGTAATGATGTCGGTAATGACGTCGGTAATGATGTCGGTAATGACGTCGGTAATGACGTCGGTAATGACGTCGGTAATGATGTCGGTAATGACGTCGGTAATGACGTCGGTAATGACGTCGGTAAAGATGTCGGTAATGATGTCGGTAATGACGTCGGTAATGATGTCGGTAATGAATTGAAGACAGAGTCTAGGAGAATTCTTAAGTTATTGAAAATATTAAAGCTTATAGATAATAATAATTTTTCTGTTGCTTTATTTGCAAAACAGCAAGGAATAAATAAACGCACAATAGAAAGAGATATAAAGTTTTTAAAAGATAGAGGGTTCATTTCCATTGAAGGGAAAACAAAATCTGCAAGATACAAGACCACAAAAAAATATAAACGTTTAAAAAAAAATTAAAAGAAATTTGATTTTTTTGAAAATCACATTATTAAAAAATAGTTAATGAGTTAATGACAAATGATCCCTCCTAAAAATACACAAAGTACACAAATGATTGTCACTTATTGGAGTTGAAATGATAGAAGTTAATTTTGACGGTTTAGTAGGCCCTACTCATAACTATGGTGGTTTAAGTTATGGAAACACTGCTTCACTTAACTTTGCTCAGCAAATATCTTCTCCTAAAAGGGCTGCTCTTCAAGGATTACACAAGGCAAGAGTTTTAGCAGATCATGGTTTAGTTCAAGGTATTCTACCACCACATTTACGTCCAAATGTGGAAGCACTTCGTAATATAGGATTTCATGGTTCTGATCAAGAAGTTATATCTCAGGCGTATCATCAACATCCTAGGTTGCTGTTCTCGGTTTCTTCAAGCTCTTTTATGTGGACAGCCAACGCTGTAAGTGTTTGTCCATCCTCTGACTCTACTGATGGTAGAGTGCATTTTACTCCAGCTAATTTGAGAACTAAGCCTCATCGAGCTATTGAAACATCTCAAACCCAACATATTTTTAAAAATATATTTAGTGATGAATCTATATTTGTTGTACACGATCCTATCAGAATGGGTAATACTTTTTGTGATGAGGGGGCTGCTAATCACACCCGATTTGAATTTCATAATCAAGGGTATCATTTTTTTGTGTATGGTTGTAAAGCCTTTCATAACCAAGAGAACATCCCTAAAATATTTCCAGCAAGGCAAACTCTTGAAGCTTCTCAAGCTGTAGCTAGAATTAACTGTATTCATCCCGAGAAGTGTTTTTTTGTTCAACAAAATCCCAAGGCTATTGATGCAGGTGTTTTTCACAATGATGTGATCAGTGTAGGACATCAAAACATACTACTTTACCATGAGATGGCTTTTTTAGAAACAGAGAAGGTCATTGCTCAACTTGATGAAATGTCTAAAGGGAGTTTAATTAAAATAAAAGTGTTAAATGATCAAGTTAATTTACAGAAAGCAGTCAAAACATATTTATTTAATTCACAAATTGTAACTATGCCTAAAGGTTATATGGCCTTGATTGCTCCACAACACTGCAAAGAAGACAAAAGTGTCAATGCTTTTATTCATAAAATGTTAAATGATCATAATAATCCTATTGATGAAGTTATATATTTTGATCTTTTACAAAGCATGAAAAATGGTGGAGGGCCAGCTTGTCTCAGATTAAGGGTTCCTTTAACTCAAAAGCAATTAGAGAAAATAAATCAAGGTTGTTTGCTTTCTAATGCTAAGTATGAGGAGCTAGTCAAATGGGTTCATCGCCATTATCGAGATGAATTGAAATTACAGGATTTAGCAGATTTTAAGTTATTTGAAGAATCTCAAGAAGCTTTACGAGAACTTGAAGAAATTATGAATATCCAGCTAGGATACCATTAAACATAAAAGCACATCTGTCATCTTAGCCACATTTTTGCTTATACAGGTTTAGAGTCATCTGAGCTGTATTTATAGAAATATCACAATTTTAATAAATTTCCTAAAGTCTTGCCATAAATCCTGACATTATAGTGGATAGTGGCATAAAATCTTCTTTTACCCCTAAACTATTCAAGTAATTCAACTTTATTCTGAGGCTATCTAGTCAAGATTTTATGCCTATCGTTATTCTTGTTGAAAGAAAAGATAACACAGGGCGTTTAAGTTCGAGATATCTCTTGACTTATTATAAAGCATCATTATATATATTCGCAAAATGCTTGTTGAGCATCACAGCACAATAAGTATTCACTTATAAACATAACAAACAAATAATGGAGGCTTACAATGGGTGGCTTTGGAATGGGTACAGTTATTTTTGCTGTTTTTATACTCTACCTGATTATGTCAGGTATCCGAATTATTACAGAATATGAAAGAGGCGTGGTTTTTCGTCTTGGTCGACTCCTTCAAGTGAAAGGTCCTGGTTTGCGTTTTTTAATACCTTTTGGCATTGACCGTATGATGAAAATAGGTATGCGAACTGTGACGATGGATATTCCTACACAAGATGTGATCACAAGTGATAATGTGTCCATCAAAGTCAATGCTGTGGTTTACTTTAAGGTTATGGACCCTGAAAAAGCTGTACTGGTTGTTGAAGATTACTTTTTTGCTACTAGTCAGTTATCTCAAACAACTCTTCGTTCTGTTGTTGGACAATGTTCTCTTGATCATCTTCTCACAAAAAGAGAAGCTATCAACATAAAGCTACAAGACATCTTAGATGTGCAGACAAATCCTTGGGGTATTAAAGTAGAAATGGTAGAAGTCAAACACATTGACCTTCCACAAGAAATGCAAAGAGCTATGGCTAAAGAAGCAGAAGCAGAAAGAGAACGTCGAGCAAAAGTGATCAGTGCTGATGGTGAATTACAAAGATCAGAAAAGCTCATGCTTGCATCTAATAAGTTAGCACAATCACCATCTGCTCTTCAGCTAGCTTATCTGCAAGCTTTGAATGAAATTGCTAGTGATAAAACAAACACTATTGTTTTCCCCCTTCCTTTAGAGATGGTAAGTACATTTTTAGAGCATACCTCTAAAGAGCATACCCCTACAGAGCATAAATAAAAACTCCAACCGAAAAAAATATAACTTGAGTATGTACTTTAGGTTCTAAAGCATTGACTGTAATGAGTTTTTGCATCTAAAAAATTTCATCCTAAACTCCTAATTCTTGACAAATTTTCAAAAAGAAAGCTATAAAAATAGCTTGCCAGAAAGAGGATAAAAGATTAAAGTGACTAAAATGGGAAAAGTTTAAAGAATAAGAATAGGAAATAAAATGAATACAAAACTACCTATCAATAGTAAATCTTTACTACTTTCCATAATTGGGCTTCCAGAAAGTGATCTTTCAGGTGAATTAGGTGGGATTACAAGATTGCAAAAACTTGTTTTTTTACTTGAAAGAGAATACGGCATTCAAGCAAGTGAAGATCAAGAGTTTGTCCCTTACAAAGCAGGACCATATTCTGCAAAATTATATGATGACTTAGAATTTCTTGAAAATCTTGGATATCTTAAAAGTGAAATTGTAGGAGAAATGACACACGAAGAAGCCCTTGAAATTGATGCTCTCAATTTTGAAGATTTTGTTTCTTCGAATAGTGATGAAAGGATAGGATCTGCAGATGCCTATCTTGAAAGAAGCTTTCAGCTTACAGAAAGAGGGAAGTCAAAAGTTAAGGAGTTATTGAACAAACCTGATTATAGGCCTCTAGTAGAGGGTATTAAAAAAGTTAAATCTAAATACGGAAAATATTCTCTTTCAGATTTACTTTATTACGTTTATTCAAAATATCCTGAAATGACAACAGAGTCTGAAATTAAAAACAAAGTCTTAAGCTCTAAAAGCAAGGGCTGGTTAGTGTAATGATTGAAGTATTATTTACATTTCATAGCACATCAGTTATTGCAGCTTTAATGTATTATTTTAAATTTAGTCAAAATGGATCTGCATATTTTAAAGAAAATCGTCAATTTATTAGCAATATTAAAAACAATATAACAGATGAACTGACCAAGGAAATATCTCAATTAGTTACCCCTCTAAATGTTATTGAACTACATCTACAAGAAGGAAAAATAACTTATGATAAGAGGAATATAAATCCTCCTAAAGGAGAAAAATTTAAAAATTGGTTAGGTAATTATCTGATTAAAGAAATGAACTTTTTTATTCTGTATTACGAGTTTAAAAAAACACATATAGCGTGGAAAAAATGGTCGGCTTTTTTAAAAGGATATTCTATCTTTGTTGCAATATTTCAGATTTTGAACCTTTTAATATGTTTTTATTTACTTTATTTTAATACAATTGATCTTAATGAATGGAAAATTTTGATTTGCTCTGGATTACCGGCTGTAATTTTTTTAGTTGTAGGTATACTTATGATTTTTTATAAAGATACTTTCAAGAACAAAATAATAAATATGAGAGATGAATATCATGGATTATAAATACGAAAAGAATTTACATTTATACATTAGGAGATATTTTATCAATAAATCTTTTAAACCTTATGAAGAGTTGAAATTTTATGATAGGAGAATTGACATAGTGGCTTATTCTGCCCCTAAAAAAAAAATTATTTCTGTTGAAGCTAAGTTATCTAATTGGTATAAGGCATTTCAGCAAGCATTAATATATCAACTTTGTTCTGATTGGGTATATATTGCTATGCCAGAAGGTAAATTAAAATGTATCGATCAAAAAAAAATGAAAAAAGAAGGTATTGGATTTCTTGCTATTTATTCATCAAATCGCTGTCGTGAGCTTATTAAACCACGTCGTTCTAATAAAAATATGCGATCTTATTATAAAAAAGACTTAATTAACTCAATTAATAGATGTTTGAGGTAAAATAACGTGCAAAATTTTTTGAGATATAGCAGTCATTCAGAAAAAAAATATTTTGAAAAAATGTTTCGATTTTTTGATGGTATTATTTTTTCAGCTAACCTATTGGAGATCACTCCTTCAGCTACAAGTAGCCTGATCATAAAGTTTGCTGGAAAAAAGAATAAACAGCCTTATATTATAGATCCAATGACCTATGTCTTTGGAGAATTATATTATGGAAAAAAAAAGAGGACAGACTTAAATTGGATTACTTCAGACGGAAAAGGATCAAAAATAAAGAACTCCTATAAAAAATTAGCCCATTCATTAGGTCATACTTTCCAGCAATGTATAGAAAAAAGAAAAGCAATATCAATTCAAGATTTACAAAATGACAATAGAAGGAAAGATATATGCAAAACAACTATTGAATATCAAAAAAAACAAATTTCAAATATTTTGAGTAAAGATCGGGAAGATTTTGTTGACGATTTTAAAGAAGATATACCTGAACCAGGTATGATTATTACTCCTTATTTTTTTATTCACCCAGGTAAAGAATTAGAATGCTTGGATATAATTGATAAGATAGCTATAGATTCCATATCTTATGAAAAGTCATCTCTGTATATAAAATTTTGTTTTAATAAAGAAATGCTTTTAAATTCAAAAGCTATTCAAAAAATATTAAGTATTTGTGATAGAGAATTTAAAGGTATTTGGTTATGGATAAATAACTTTGATGAGAAAAAAGTAAACTCTAAATATCTTATAGCATTCAAAAATCTTATTGAATCTATTTCTAAAAAAGAAAAAGAAATATTTAATAGACATGGAAGTGGATATTCAATGATGTTATCTAAGTTTGGAATGAATGGAATATCAAATGGAGTTGGATATGGAGAGAAAAAGGGCATAATGCCAGTCTCAGGACAAGGCACTCCACCTGTTAATTACTATTTTCCAAAATTATATAATACTTTTGGAGTTCCAGATATAGAAAGAGCCTTTAGTGATATCGGAGTTAATTCTCCAGAAACTTTTTTTGAGCATATTTGTGATTGTGTCATCTGTAAAGGGGTTATTGATCAGGATATTTCTAATTTTAGAAACTTTGGTAATCAATATTCTTCAGATCCAAATACAAAAAAACAACTAACAGTAGCAGCTACAGAATGCACACGTTATCACTATTTATTATGTAAAGTTAAGGAAAAAAAATACATCCAAAATGCTAGTTTAGAAACAATTATTAAAGACTTAAAAAACTCTTTGCCTATTTCTGAAATAGATACTCTTAAATCAGAACATATATTAAGATGGATAGAATCCCTTAATGATAAGGAGTAAAGAATAGGTTTTTACTTATGATTATTTCATACTTTAGAAATCCTAAAACAGCTTATATCCCCTCATTTTAAGTTGATTTTCCAGTTTATATTTTTTAGTTATTAGAATAGAAAAGTGGTTTTTCTCTTAGCTGTATGTTATAAACTTCTTGCCATTGGTTAATAAAAAATAAGCTTCCATTTAGGAGTTTCAGTATTCGAAAATATTGGAGGAATCAATTTTGACAACTTATGAAATTTACTCAAAAAGAAAAGCAACAAGCTATTTCTCAAGCTTATGTCTATGACCTGTCTTTCAAAAGGTTTTTTGATAGTGTAGAGAATATATTAGCCTTTTTAACCTTGGTTCACGCAAAATGGTCATTTGTTTCCCTAAAATTGAACTAGCCTCTGGCTACTTTTGAGCTGGATCTTCAATTTATTTCTTAAATTTCAAAATCATTGCCCTGAGACCAGATTCTTTCCCATTCATATCATTAGCTTTTATCACTTTTTACTCATTTGGCTTCGTTATTTAATGCTTCAAATTCAAAAAATGATTGCGAATGGTAATTGGCAGTTAGCCCGACGACTTTCGTCGTCGATCAAAGGCTGGCTACCTCAAAAGCTTGTTCAATTTTAGGAGGAGGATCGCCTTGTCTCTTCACATGATGTTAAGGAAAAAGTTTTTTTTGATGCCGGGTTGCCTGACTGCCGGATCCCAGATCCCGGATCTCGGAAAAAATCAAATTTAGCTTTAAGTATTTTTACACAGTTTATATAAAAAAGCTCCTAATTTATCAGCTTGTTTTGCTAATTCCATACAACCAACAAATTCTAGATCCAATATTGCCTGAGTTGTTTCACTAAAAGTGGTTGGCTCACTCAAAGTGAACTGACCTCTGGTCACTTTCTGGCGATGACCACGATGGCTTTCGCCATCGATAAAATGGTCATCGCCTAGAAAGCCTGTTCACTTTGAGTAAGGAGGATCCCTTCGTTTTTTTACACAATGTTAAGGAAAAAGTTCCTTTTTTTATTTTTTTATTCTTTTTAGATTCTGCGTAACCATCAAAAAATGAAGAATATTATGAGTGGGAGGCGGTGGTAGGCTGAAGATCTTCCGCAGACTCGCTTGCTCTCCAAAAGCAAGCGAAGGTTGAGGACTTCGGAAGCCTGCCTCCGCATTCCACTCATAAAAAACATACAAATAGAAAAGCAGAATCGAAGGGCGGGGGGTGGGGTTAGGGAGTTAGCTGTTTCACTAAAAGTGGTCTGACCTCTGGTCACTTTCTGGCGATGACCACGACGGCTTTCGCCGTCGATAAAATGGTCATCACCTAGAAAGCCTGACCACTTTTAGTAGAAAGGATCTCCTTGCTTTTTAACACCATGTTAGGGAAACAAGATATTCGTCTTTTTAGATTTTTTTCTAAAAGATGGGGAAATTAGGGTTTGAAAATTAGAAATTCAGTGATTTCAATAAGTTAATACTGTGACTTTTGTATAAAAGTTACAGTATTAAGTGTTTGTAATTGTTAGACTTTTTTAGGTCGACTTTAGAAATTTCTCATTTTTTAGTGTTTTTTATAACCTAGGCTTGACTTTTTAGATATATGTTGTTATAAAATCAAAAATTAATTAATTCAAAGAAGAAAAAGAAGGAGAAGTACAAATGAAAAAATATATTTTTATCCTATTTATTGCTTTGCTTGTTTCTAGTGATTCTCTATCTATGGACCTAGGGAAGACTTGTGTTGGAGTCCTTATGTCAAATTTAAAACAAAAAGTTATTAAAAAGCCCTTAAGTGAGAGTGAATTATTGAATCTAAATAATAGGTTATTAAATCTTGTTCGTGCCAGCGGCCGTACTAGATTGATAAAGAAAGTGCTAGAAAATGGTGCTAACGTCAATTATCAAAACGAAAATGGCAATACGGCTTTAATGGTGGCTAGTTATGAAGGAGATATAGAGATTGTAAAGTTATTGCTAAAAAAGGGAGCTAACGTCAATCTTCAAAACAAATATGGCATGACGGCTTTAATGTACGCTAGTTCTAAAGGCCATATAGAAATTGTAAGGTTATTGCTAGAGGTTAGAGCTAGTGTTAATCATCCTGAAATTGTAAGGTTATTGATAGAGTTTAGAGCTAACGTCAATCATCAAGACGAAGATGGCATGACGGCTTTAATGTTGGCTAGTTCTAAAGGCCATATAGAAATTGTAAGGGCATTGCTAGAGGCCGGAGCTAACGTCAATCTTCAAAACAAAAATGGCAATACGGCTTTAATGTATGCTAGTCATGAAGACCATATTGAAGTTGTAAGGGCATTGCTAGCGGCCAGAGCTAACGTCAATCATCAAGACGAAGATGGCGATACGGCTTTAATGTATGCTAGTCATGAAGACCATATTGAAGTTGTAAGGGCATTGCTAGCGGCCGGAGCTAACGTCAATCTTCAAAACAAAGATGGCGATACGGCTTTAATGTATGCTAGTCATGAAGACCATATTGAAGTTGTAAGGGCATTGCTAGCGGCCGGAGCTAACGTCAATCATCAAGACAAAAATGACAATACGGCTTTAATGGTGGCTAGTCTTGAAGGCCATATTGAAGTTGTAAGGGCATTGCTAGCGGCCGGAGCTAACGTCAATCTTCAAAACAAAGATGGCAATACGGCTTTAATGTATGCTAGTTCTAAAGGCCATATAGAAATTGTAAGGTTATTGCTAGAGTTTAGAGCTAGCGTCAATCTTCAAAACTCTGGTGGCTGGACGGCTTTAATGGTGGCTAGTCGTGAAGGCTATATAGAAATTGTAAAGTTATTGCTAAAGGCCGGAGCCAACGTCAATCTTCAAGATAAAGAAGGCAAGACAGCTCTATGGTTTGCTAGAAATAAAGGACGTACTGATATTGAAAGACTATTAAAAGAGGCCGGAGCTACAGAATAAGACCAATTCTATTTATCCTTATGTAAGTCCAAAGCCCGGCTTGAATTTTCTAAAATCCTATATTTCCATAGGCCATAGTTTTTTATAAGGAAATTTTTCCTTAACATCGTGTCAATCCGGGATCTGGGATCCGGCAACCGGCATCTAAATGAACTCTTTCCTTAACATGGTGTTAAGAGAAAAAAGGATCCTCTCTACTCAAAGTGAACAGGCTTTTGAGACAATGACCATTTTGTCAAAGGCAAAAGCCTTTGCAGGCAACACTCAAGGCGTAAGAAGGAACTTTTTCCTTAACATGTGGTCAAGAGACGAGAGGATCCTTCCTACTAAAAGTAAACGGACTTTTGAGGTTGCCAGCATTTAAGAAGGCGATAGCCTTCGGCTGGCAAGCCAAAAGTAGCCAGAGGCTAGTTTACTTTTAGTGAAAAAGAGAGGTGTGGCTCATTTTGAGTGAACCAAACCCTTAACATGGTGTTTATCCGGGATCTGGGATCCGGGAACCCGGCATCAGGTCCTAAAGCATTGATTGTAATGAATTTTTTCATCTAAAAAATTTCCTCCTGAGCCCTTGGCGGGTTTAAAATGAACTTTTTCCTTAACATGGTGTTAAAAAATGAGGAGATCCTCCCTACTAAAAGTAAACGGACTTTTGAGACATTGCTCTTTTTAGACAGCGATAGCTGTCAGAGCAAACATCAGAAGGAAATCTTTTTCCTTAACATTGTGTTAAGAAATGAGGACATCCTCCTTCCTAAAATTGAACAAGCTTTTGAGACAGTTAGCCTTTGATCGACGGCGAGAGCCGTCGGGCTAACTGTCCAAAAGTAGCCAGAGGCTAGTTTACAAAAGTGGCCAGAGGCTTAACAGTTCAATTTCCTAAAGCAGGTAATGAATTTTTTCACTAAAAAATCGCTTGCTGAATAAAGAAGTGAAATCCTATAAATATGGCTTGATCCGGTATGGTTAAGAAGGCATACATTTTTATGTTTATTAAATTTTGTGGCTTTCAATGTAATAATGTTTGTGGGGTGTTTGCCTTCCCTCAAGAAGACTGCCCTGAAGTTTTATTTACTACTTTGGATAAAGATCATCAAAGGTTCAGAGAACTTTCACCAGAAGCTCAAAACATGCTCCAGATAGCTTCAATCATTGCTCAAGTGACACATAGCAATAACTCTATACCTGCAAAAATAAATATTTATCATATCCTACTTGCAGCTTTGACAAAAATCCAATCAGCCAATGAGTCCATCTATCGTTTAAATTTAGTGGATATAGATGGTGATGGTGAAAATAAAAGTGCATTATTTGTTGTTTTAGAGAATCTAGGGATTTTAAGAGATTTTCAAGGATTTCTTTTAGAAGAAATAGGTTTAAGTAGAAGCGATCCAGAGCCTTTTGAATTCCAATCAGATGGATTGCTTCTTCTCAATCTGAATGAAGCTGTATTGACATCGACAAAAATTAACTATGACAAAGAAGTTGATCGCTTATGGAATTTAGCTATTCGTGAAAAAGAAGAAGAGATCAGATACATAGATCGTCAAAATGGTCGGATTTTACAACTTAGTAATACAGAAGATGCAGTCAGGTACATAAATATTAGAGATAAGACAAAACGATATGATAAGACTTTTCGTATTCCCACTTTTCCAGAACATTTCTTTTTAGCATCCTTACATGTTGATTTGCCTATTTTTCATTTTCTATCAGAGTATTTTGATGGTAAGACACCAGCTCAGATTAAGGATACACTCTATCCATTGATAGATCAAGCTAAGCAATCTTTTTGGAATTTTTCAAAAAAGAAGAAACGCATATAATTGACTTACACAAAAGAACAAAAAGCAGAGGCTATTGATTTAGCTATTGAAATGAGTAAAAAGATAGGAGTTAAAAAAGCCTCTGCAAAAGTAGCAAAGCAGAAAAAGATCAATCGCGGAGTTCTGGAAAGGTTGGTTTATAAATATAAAAGACATTATAATTTACCTAAGAGCCACAAAACTTATTCTGAAGAAGAAAAAGCAAAGGCTATCGATCTAGTTATTAAAAGAAGTGAAGATATAGGATTTAAAGAAGCTACCTTAGAAATAGCAGAGAAGGAAAATATCAATCCTAACACTCTAAGTGGTTGGGTTTCTAAACATAAAAAAGATCATAAATTATCTAAGAGTAAGAAAGTTTATTCTGAAGAAGAAAAAGCAGAGGCTATTGATGCAGTTATTGAAATGAGTAAAACAATAGGAGTTAACAAATCCTTTGCAAAAATATCAGAGCAAAAAAATATTCCTGTTCCTACTTTGGAGAGATGGGTTTATAAATATAAAAGAGAGGCATTGCTCTAGTTATTAACAGAGAGTAAGAGATAGGATCTGAAAAAGCTATTGCGGAAGCCTCAAAAGAAGCAAGGACCTGCGAGACCTGCGAGTGTTCAACAAGCTAAAAGCGAAGATATTACACCTGCAAATGGCTTAACCAACTTCCAAAAAGTCTCCTGCACCACAAAGACGTTGTTCCCTACATTGGTTCCGTTAGTTCCTTCAAAGTAATCATTAAGTTTATCCGGGATCTCGGATTCCATATAAACATCATGTTAAGGAAACAAGAGTTCCTTTTTTTGTTTTTTTATTTTTTTAGATTCTGCGTAACTCTCAAACAAAAAGTAATTAGGTGGAGGATGGGGCAGTGGGAGACTGAAGATCTTCCGCAAATTGAGCTTGCTTCCCAAAAAGATTTTAGAGGCATATCTTGTTTCCTTAACATGGTGTCAGAAGCAAGGAGATCCGCTCTACTCAAAATGAGCAGATTTTTGAGGCATTGCTCTTTTTAGACAGCGATAGCTGTCAGAGCAAACATCAGAAGGAAATCTTTTTCCTTAACATGTGGTCAAGAGACGAGAGGATCCTCCCCTACTAAAAGTAAACGGACTTTTGAGGTAGCCAGCCTTTGATCGACGGCGGTAGCCGTCGGGCTGGCTACCCAAAAGTGACCAGAGGTCAGTTTACTTTTAGTGAAAAACAGAGGTGTGGCTCATTTTGAGTGAAATGTTAAGGAAACAGAGTTTCATTTGTAGACCCGCCTGCTCCTTAAAAACATTTTAGAAGCATATCTTGTTTCCTTAACATGCTGTAAAGGAATAAAAGGATCCTCTCTACTTAAAATGAACAAGCTTTTGAGGTAGCCAGCCTTTGATCGACGGCGTGAGCCGTCGGGCTGGCTACCCAAAAGTGGCCAGAGGCCAGTTCATTTTGAGTGAAATGTTAAGGAAAAAGTTCAGTTTTAGGGCCTGTTGCCGGATCCCAGATCCCGGATCCCGGATCCCAGATCCCGGATGCCGGATCCCGGATAAATACCATGTTACAGTCAGTGATGATGTCAATCATCAGGCCAGGCTTCGACTGCCCGTTTTCTTTCAATGACACGATTTATGTATTCATAATAGAATTGTTCTTGGATATTTATTTTGGTATCCCTACTGTTTTCTTGAGCATATTCTAGTTTAAGGCGTAGGGAATTATTAGATGATATCTCACTTTCTAGGATTTCAAGCTCTCTTTGTTTGCTCCGCCCTAATAGATTCTGTCTTTTGCATTGGCTTATTAATGTTATATCGCTATAGTTAAAATTATAGCAGTCATTATAAAGCTTAACATCATTTCTCGTAGGGCAGTTGTTATAAAGAATAACATTAAAATGAATGGGATCTAAAAGAGAGACATCTTGACCTGATTTAAAAACATTATTCCATCTATCCAATACATTGGCCATAATGCTATTATATTGTTCAATATAAGGACTATCATTGTTATTTGTTGAAGGAATTATACTAGAGTATTCAGGGTATCCAGGATTTTCAAATTCATCATCCCAAATTTCGTCAGTAGACCAAGACTTGTCATATTCATCTTCTAATCCAAAGATATGAAGTAGTTCATGAAGTATAATAGGGCAATCTATATTGCTTGAATATTCATCAAATCTTGTCATCATAAAATTAGGAAGAGTTATAGTTATTGTGTGTGCTGGGGTGCAAATATCTTTCTTTTCATAAGCGTCTTCAAGAACAATCTCTAGCTTTTCACCACGTGGTCCTAACATCTTAGGATTTACTTGATTCATACACTGCCTTGCTTTATTTAAAAAATGTGTATGGATATGGTGATCATAAGCTTCTGATACCTCTTGGCCGTCTGAGCCTGAAAATCCATGATCGGTATTGAAAGGATCAGCAGGAGCTATAGAGGTAAATTTTATAGATACAGATATTTTATAGTGATTATTATTTTCTTTTTTAACAATGTAATTGGCAATGTCACCTACTTTTTCTCTTTCTTCACCAATTGAATACTCACTACACAAAAGATGATCATTGATTTCATTTAGAAAACTTTGAGTATCACTTAAAATGGTTTCCTGGCTTAGATAACTTTCAACTGTTTGAGGGTTATGTTGTATCTGTGCTGTCAGTAAAGACAGACGTCTTTGGATCATCCGATTGTTCGTCAATATGTTTTGGCATATAGGATGATTACTTTCCTGCTGACAACGATTTGGTATAGATGATAATTTTAAAAGAAACCTATTATAACTCTCATCATAACGACGATGACCACTTACACCTTCTTGGAGAAAAACTATCATAGCTCTTAAACAAGCATCTCCCATTCTTTTTAATTGATCCAATGCCTGATTAGATTGCTGTGGAGAACCATAGATTAACATTTGAGCCACATCAGGATGGCGACATATATCACATCCTGCATCAAAGAGAGTTTCGACCTCATTTACCAGGCTTTGATCAAGAGAGTCCACAGGTTTATAATTATCAGGATATAAAATACGACTGGCTTGATGCTGTAATAGTTGCTGTTGTATATTTATACTTATAGGTTCTATTTCTTGTAAACAAGATTCATATTCATCTTCATCATGATCATGATTAGAATCATATAGATATAGCTCCATATCCATAATACATAAGAGTTCCATTGTATAGTTTAAGTCATTTATCCACTCTTTATTTTCACGATCTGACTGATTTAGCCATTGCTTAGCCCGTTCTAAAAAAGATGATCTGTTGATCATTCTTCTATTATTATCAAAATGAATAATAAATGATTGGCTTTCATCATTGAAGTGATGAATGGTGACACTCTTCTGGTTATTTTCTACACTAGAATCTACCTTTGTGGAGGAGGATCTTTGTTGAGAATCAGCAACAGTAGTGTAAAATATAATCAAAAGAAAATATAATAATCTATATGTTTTCATTACCTTCCCTCCTTATTTACATATTCATTAATTAATTATGATTTTGCATCTTTAATACTATTTTGTGTGTATATCATTCAGATAATGATCAAGTCAAGAGGTTTTTTGAAGCTTTGTAAAAATTACATACATTTTTAGTATTATGGTGTAAATAATAGCTAGCAAAGGGGAAAAGCATTGCAGTATAGAGTTATATTTTAGCTAGTGAGATCAACTTAATAACTGTCTGGACCACATGTATGATTATGAGTACCTCTACACACACCCATCCTCTTATCCTTTTCTGTATATGTACAAGTTCTGGGTCCATCACTACTTACAGTACAGACATTTCTAGCTCGACAACCATCTGTAGGTGCTTCGCATCTTCTAGTTGTACGAGAACAGAGTTCACTATCAGTATATCCTGCTTTACTACAAGTCCATGTCGTCTGTGTGATCGTATGCCTAATGAGATCATCCTCAATATCACAACTGATATTTTTTTTATGTCTATTACGCCTCTTACTATACACACCTCCATGACATTCTTTTCTTATTTCCCGAGTGTTTCTATTAACAGCTGAGCAGGGATAACCACATCCAAGATGTGGAGTATTACAAGTGCATTTTGGTTTAGAAGGCCCTGGTGTGTCGACAGCGATACAACCGATACCATCGGCATTCTTAATATATCCATCCTGGCACCTGCGATTAAAGCATCCAGAGTCTGGATGCTGGTGGCATCTTGTTCCCGGTGGCAGTTTATCATTACAAGCACTTGCATTGTTATATTCACATGTTGATTCTGGTACAGTTATAGGGTCAGATACAGGATTAGATGAAGAAGAAGGTATAGAATCTCTATAACAACAATATTTCATAGGATGCGTCTTGTCTTTGATCTCCCATATATCTCTTGATGTTAGGCCAGGAGGCACGACATCTTTCCAACCGCCAGGTCCAGTTCCATATTTTTTTAACAATGCACAAGGTGTATTCTTTGATGTATTTGTAACCATAAAGAATTCTTTATTTCCATTTCCAACAGGTGGTGGTTTGTCCTCTGCTGCACGGCAAGTTTTGTGTTGCATCCAAAGAGGATGCTTTAATTTTTTCATCATTAGATTACAAGCATGTCCACAAGATGGATAACACACTCCACCCACATCTCTAACATGGCATTGCAATGGAGTACCACAGGTTTTTGATGCACAATAATCACCTGAGCATCCATCACCGCAGGCTCCATGAGGATTATCAGGATCAATAGGTGAAGCAGTAGGGTCAGGCTTAGGCTTAGGAGGTTTAGGAGGTGATGACTTACTACATATAGGTTTTCTTTCGCTACATTTGTCTTGTGAGAAATGCCTACCCCCAACACCCTTAGTTCCACATCCTCCATTAGGAGTGCCACAAATTCCATTAAAGTTTATTGTACAGCTCCTCTTGCTACCTGGTGCATAGATGGGATCACAATTACATTTCTTCATTGCTCCGGTTGGATTACCATCTTTATCTTTAACAGGACATTGCTTACAATTTCTTTCACCTACTTGGTTACCTTTTACAGAACAAGGTTGACCTGCTTGACCAGCACATAAACCTTTATATTTTTTACGTGACCCACTTTCTGTCAATTGACAAGTATAACCTCCTTTAGAAAACTGACATGAATCATTTTGTTTTTTGCCATGGCATTTACTCGTTGGCCCTGTAACGCCACTAAAAGGTTTTGTTGCATTACAAGGAAGAGTGTAACGACAATTATAAAGACCTAAAGGAGGGCAACCAGATTGTGAGTCTTGTTGATCGTTACCTCCACCTCTAGGGCGAATACACACATTTGAATGACGATTTTCATCAACACATCGATATTTGTCCACACCACCGCAATCATCCTTATAACCATCGCAACATATTAAACCTGGCTGGCACTCCACATATTGACAAGAGCCTCCATCCTTGCTTGGCTCTGCAACATATATTCCCCAGCCTCTATTCGTATCTTGACACTCATTGCCTCCGCAGACATGGTAATAGCGAGCTCCCATCTTTTGAGGATTGCATCCATTAGAGTCACTGCCAACGCTATTGACAAACTGACACCTAATGATCCCACCATTGCCATCTGTTCTGGTCTTGTTACCATATTCCTTTTCAAAACAATCCATTGTATAATGTTTAGGAAACTTTCCTTCTGTTGTCTTTGCAGGTACTTTTGAATCAATCTCATAAGGAGCCTCCTGGTTAGTAAACCAATACAGATTGTTAAAATCTTTTGACTTAAATGTATTTGGCAAATCTGTATCCCATACAAGATCTTGCTTTACACCCACATCACAAATATCCTCAGGTTCAAATATGACTGTTTGACGGCCATGGGTGATGCTTTGTAACTCACCCTGACAGATGCCAAGGTCCTGATCATTAGATGTGTTCACAATACCACTTAGAGGAACTTGCCCACTTCCATCCCTATGCTTACCTGTGATATTGCATTTTTCAAGATTATGAGTGAATTGATCCTCTTGTAAAGATTTGAATTGGACATTTTCTTGATTGCATTGAATCCATTTATTCGAAAGAGAATTTGTGGGTAGTTGCCAGTTTGTAGACCTGTTTGCATGATAACGCCTACCCTTTCTACCATCACTGGGCCTGCCTACAGCATCATTTGTAATATCTCGTGAGTTAGAATCAATAGTAGGCCTTTTAGCGTCTATGTAAAATGAAAAAATATGCTTACTAGCAGATCTTTCCAATGTAGACACCTCTATCATTTCTAGGTCGTATCTTCTATTCTCCTGCAAATCATTGAAGGTCAATCTTAACTTATTGTTGGCAAGTAAACTAGCAGTTGTACTACCAGACTGCTGGGGAAACTTAAAATTATGACATCGTCTCCATTGTTCCATCTGAGGTGTACACCCTGTAGCCGTATGTGCTTTGTTTCTATTAGTGCCACTCACACATGCCATTGAAGCCCTACATAAAAGCAAGGTTGCTGCCTCCTCTTGACCGCCAGTGACTGCAAAATTGCCAAAATTCAAAATTGCTGTGATATCATTGTAATCATTCCCATCTGTATCACAGGAGGTTTGCTTGCGAGCTGTATTGGGTAATAAATTCTTGTTGTGACCATTTACAAGTGATTCCACTGTGATCTGACGATGACCTAAATTCCCTGTTAAAGTCTTTGTCTGATGAGAAAATATTCGCATTGACTCACAAGACATCTCTTGACCATTTTTTTCATACTTGAGCTTGACCTTAAATTGAAATCCTAAATCATTGTTACCTAAATAATAAGAACGAAAATGATTATTAGATGATATCATTCGTTGAGTACTAGCAGGCGTAGACAATCTTGGACTTGTTAAAATCAACTTATGACTGGAATCACTTGGATGTCTTGGACAATTATACGTAGCTGTTTTAAATACTCCACCTTCATAATATATTTTATAACAAGTTATATCGTTATAATTTTCTAGAAGCTCATTTCTGGGCAATCTCACTGGAGTGATTTTAATATAATAACTCATATTTTGTAAATTATATTGTCGACGATACTTATACCACAAGCTATGCATCCTATCATCGGTGAGTGTAGATAAACTATCATCAATAACAAACTTTTTACCCAATCCATTATTGCCTTTAAAAAATTGAGGATCCTTATTATAAAGATATTGTAAAAAATTAACAGAATTAATTAATAAAACAGAAGATGAGCTTTCTAAAACCACTTGATTTGTATTACTGACCACATTTACAAGAGGTATACCTGTATTGACCCAGGAAAGTGTAGGCATATTTTCATTCATTAAACTTTTGTATAGTTTTTTATAGTGATCAGAAGCAGGGATACTTTGACCTAGCTTCACATCTTCCCAATTTCCATCATCACCATAACTTGTACCAGATTTCGACTTAATAAAGAGAGGATTATATCCCGAAGCAGAATTTGTCGAAGAAATTTTATAACCATAAAGACGCGTTCCTAATGATACAACTCTATCAATAGCCTTTTTAGCTATCATGCTACACTGAGAATCTTGAGCAGTTGAACTCAAAGTTATCTTTGATTGAGTAAAGAAATAAGTGCTACTTACAGCAATAGTGGCTAAAAGACTCGCACCTACAAGTACTCCTACTAAGGATACTCCTCTTTGTTGAGTTAGATGATATTTAAAACTCTTAAGAAACATCGTGGATGGCCTCAATTTTTCAATAATTTCAATAATGGAATAAATGCATACTTTATTAGATTTATCGGATGATCTCTTTAAAAAGATAAATAAATCCTTAAGAAATCTTTAGCTCAAAATAATTTGACTCAAAATAAGACATAGTAAATGGCAATTAAATTATTCTTCTTAAGAATATTTAGAGTATTTTTGATAGATGGCCGTCCGCTATCTAATGAAAAGATGTATATTTTGTTTAATATCCGGCCTTTGTTTAGATTCTGAAAATAAAATCAGTCTATATCGCATATTAACTTGGCATATATATTGCTTCCTAAAAGCTGTAAGTATTTTAAAGTGGATAACCTTCAACGAGATATTTTTAACGAGATATTAATATGTCGTGACATAAATATATATATAAACAATTTTATTCGGAGGTCATTATGAAAAGTCAAATTTGTGATCAAGTAACATTAAAACTTATTATAATTTTTATTTTTTTAGGGATGATAACGTCTGGATGTGATTCTAGTACAAAGCCTGAAAAACCACATCTTCCAAGTCAACAAAGTCCAGAGGTTCAAGATATTCAAGATGTTTATGAAATCCACGAAACACCCAATAATACAGAGATAGTATCAGAAGTACCTACAGAAATTATGGATATGTCAAAAGAATCTCCATTTGAAGAAGTTCCATTTGAAGAAGTGGTGATCAAAGAGTTCGAAGATACTAGTACAGAACAAAATACAAATTTAGAGCCTCAAAAACCTGATATTTCCTTTATTCAGGCTGTAGAGCAGAACAAAGTAGATACTATACAAAAATGGCTTGAAATGGCAACAGACCCTGATGCAAGAAACAGCAAAGGGCAAACAGCTTTGATCATAGCTGCTTGTCAGGGTTATATAGAAGCTACACAGATGCTTTTAAATGTAGGTGCTGATCTCTACTTAAAAGATCAGTTAGATCATTCAGCTGTGATGTGTGCTATTTCTAAGGATTATATTAATGTAGCCCGAATGCTTTTAGAGCATACAGAAAACCTCAACCTAGAAGTCAATGAAAGAGGTGAAAGCATCTTGATATGGGCTGCTCGCATGGGCTATGAAAGGGCTGTATCATTGCTGATTGAATTAAATCTTAATTTGAATATTCAAGATAAATATCATTATACAGCCTTAATATGGGCTGCCAGAAATGGCCATACAAAGGTAGCTCGTTTATTGATAGATGCTAAAGCTAATGTAAATGCACAAGATAATTCTGACAACACAGCACTAATGTGGGCAGCTTTTTATAATCACATAGAGATAGCTAAGATGCTTATAGCTAATCGCATAGATCTCAACTTAGCAGATGATCATGCACACACAACTCCTTTGATGTGGGCTACTTTAAGAGATCATATAGAAATAGCTGAAATGCTTTTAGAGGCAGGGGCAGATCCTGTCCCTAGCTATCTAAATACTTATACACCTCTTACATGGGCGGCTCTTAAAGGTTATAGCTCAAAAATTTCATTACTTCTTAAAGATGGTGAAGATCCTAACGTAAGGGATCAGCGTGACAGGATTCCTTTGCTCACAGCTATCAGAAAAAATACAACAGCAATCGTTAAACCTTTCATGGAAACAAACATAGATCTCAATGTGAAAGATGGAGATGGTAATACTTTATTGATAAAGTCTGCCTATTATGGTCATACAGATATTCTTAAGATACTTATAGAAAAAGAAGTAGACCTCGATATTCAAAACAATGAGGGATACAACAATATAGGATACAGTGGATTGATGCAAGCTGTTCGAGGAGGTCATATAGAAGCAGTTAAGTTATTAGTGGAGGCAGGGGCAGATCCTTTTTTAAAAAGAGGATCTGTAACAGCCTTAAGTTTTGCTGCAATAGAGGGTCATGTAGAAATATCTAGGATACTCATAAGTTTTATGCTTGAAAGGAATCCTCAATTTTCTGATGATTATGCTTTTCTTTGGGCTGTCAAACATGGACATATAGAAATTGTCCGATTAATGGTAGCTGGTGGTTTTGATGTAAATACTAAGATATCATCACCTAAGTCAGTTCTAGCAGAAGCTATTTCCCATCGCTATATAGATATAATAGAGCTATTAATAAATTCTGGTATTAATGTAGGACGTGGCAGTGCAAACACTTCGCCTGTTGCAACCTACAAAAGAGATGCTAATGGAGAACTACCTCTTACCCTTGAATCGATTTTCGACACTGTACCTCCTTTAATCAGAGCTACTAATATAGGAGATACAAAAATAGTCAGCATGCTTTTAGAGGCAGGTGCGAACCCCAATCGCTATGGTGATTATGGAAATACAGCTTTGATTCATGCAGCTCGAAAAGGTTATACGGAAGTTATGGCCATGCTGTTAGCAGTAGGTGCTAGAATTGATTCACAAAATCGTTATGGCAGAACAGCTCTAATGGAGGCTATTGATAAGGGTAAAACCACAGTAGCTCTTTTACTGATAGAAGCAGGTGCTAAACTTGATATTGTAGATATCGATGGTTATACAGCCCTAAGCCTAGCACGTCAAAAGAATAACAGAAGAGTTATAAACAAGTTATATGCGTATAATGTTAGAAGATAGAGGCGTTTGGTTCACTCAAAATGCATCATGCCTCTGGCATGTTTTCTGGCAGTTAGCCCAACGGCTTATCGCCGTTGATCAAAGGCTAACTGCCTAGAAAATCCATTTATTTTGAGTAAGGAGGATCTCTTCGTTTCTTGACACCATGTTAAGGAAAAAGATTTCCTTCTGATGTTTGCTCTGACAGCTTACGCTGTCTAAAAAGAGCAATGCCACAAAAAACTGCTCATTTTGAGTAGGGAGGATCTCTTCGTTTCTTGACACCATGTTAAGGAAACAAGATGTTTATCGCAAAGGCTTTCGCCTTTGATAAAATGGTCATTGCCTCAAAAATCTATGCATTTTGAGTGAAATAATGAAAAGGGTTTGAAAATATGAAAAATGATGAAAATAACCTATTTTTAAGTTTAACAAAAGATCGCATTTTCAAGATTTTTTTTAAGGGCCGAGAAGATTTAGTCAAATCACTCTTAGAGAGTTTTTTACCTTTGCCAAAAGGTTCTGTGATAGAGAGTGTTTCCATATTGGATCCTGAACTTCATCAGGACAAGATTCATAAGTTATTCGTATTAGATTTATGTGTCAAAATAAGGCGAATGTTAAATGGTGTTCTTGCAAGGCCGGAGAAAGTGAATGTGGAGGTTCAGACCACATCTTATAAGCATTTTACAGATAGGGTATTAGCTTATTCTAGTCGTCTTTATGGTAATCAATTGAGGGAGGGTGAAGGTTTTGATCAGTTACTTCCTATATACACACTTGTTTTCACAACAGTTAATTTGAGAGAGTTTAAAGATGTACAAGATTATTGCCATATTTGTAATCTCCGTAGAACAGAGTATCCTTATGCTGTGATGTCTAAGGGTATGTGTTTTGTGATAGTAGAGTTAGATAAGTTTCGTTCAGAATTAAACCATTTGCTTGACAAAAGAGATGCTTGGTGTTATCTTTTAAAGAATGCAAGTAATATGAATTTAAAGGAGTATACCAATTTTCAGAATAAAAGGGATCCTTCTTCTGGGATCTGGCAACCCGGCATCAGGTCCTAAAACTGAACTTTTTCCTTAACATTGTGTTAAAAAAGGAAAGGATCCTTCCTACTAAAAATAAACGGATTTTTGAGGCAATCAGCCTTTGATCGACGGCGAGAGCCGTCGGGCTGATTGCCCAAAAACAGCCAGAGGCTGGTTTATTTTTAGTGAGAATAAAAGGAGGTATTATGGCAAAGGCAGCGGATCATCTATGGGACTTATCGCAGGACGAAATTTTGCAAGAAATTGCATTTAAGGAGAGATTAAATGAGATGGAGCGACAGGCAATAGAGAAGGAACGACAAGAAGCAGAGAAAGAACGACAACAAGCAGAGAAAGAACGACAACAAGCAGAGGAGAAGAAGCGACAAGCAGAGGAGAAGAAGCGACAAGCAGAGGAGAAAGAGGCTAGGGAAAAAGCAGTTAAGCAAGCAGTAGAGCAAGGGATGGAACAAGGGATGAAACAGAAACAAAAAGAATTTGTTCTTAAGTTAATTGAGAGAAAAATGAAATTACAAGAAATTTGTGAGATCACTGGCTTATCGGAGGCAGAGGTTCAAAAAATGAGCAAATAATCAATCAGTTGTAATAGCATTCCATTTTGAAATCAATTGTCACTAAAAGTGAACCAGCTTCTGCTGTAGCTCATTTTAAGTGAAACATTATCCCTAACCCCACCCGCCACCCTTCGATTCTGCTTTTCTATTTTGTTTGTATGAATATGAGTGGGATGCGGGGTCAGGCTTCCGAAGTCCTCAACCTTCGCTTGCTTTTGGAGAGCAAGCGGGTCTGCGGAAGATCTTCAGCCTGCCCCCACCTCCAACTCATATATATATATATTCATTTTTTTGAAAGTTACGCAGAATCTAAAAGAGAATAAAAAAAACAAAAAAATGAAACTCTTTTTCCTTAACATTTCCCTCAATGTAAATCAAATAAAAATTTATAATAGAATAACAAGGTCAATAAAACTAAGTGAATGTCTCAAAATGAAACACTTTTCTCATAAATTTAGGACTTTATGATAAATAAGAAATAATTTTTAAAAAAAAATTAAAAAATAAAAACAAAACATCCGAATAAATAGAGATTCTATAAATAACTGTCATTATCAAACAGACTTAAGGAAAGTAAAAAATAAATGACTTAAGGAGTGAATAACAATGAAAAGTAAAGTATTGATAACCTTGTTTATATTGGTCTTTTGCTTTGCTATAGATACAATAGATACAAATGTACACGCTCAAAGTCGCACTGTAAGTGACCTCTTAAATAAGATTTCTAAAAAGCGTGTCAAAAAGAGACAAACAGCAGTACCTACATTACAAGATCCAAAACCTAAAAGAATTAAAAGATCTCAATTAAGACGGGTAGCTCCCACAAAGAGATCATCAACGTCCTTTTTAGGTCAAAGTGGAGACGAAGCCCAATTAGGAAAACTCCTTGATGAAGAAATTAAACAACTTTTTAAACTCATGCAACGTTATCAAAAAAGCAATGACCGAGGAGAAATTTGGTTGCGTCTTGCAGAAAGATATATAGAAAAATCTAAACTTTTAGAGATAAACATTCAACGAAAGTTTGATAAAAGATTACAAAAATGGGAAAATACAGGTCGCCAAAGCAATCCTCCTAGGCTCAACTTAAAGCCAGTTTATGTTTTCAATAGAAAAGCTATTGAGCTTTATAGGCTTTTTCTAAAAAACTTTCCAAAAGATAGCAAAATAGACCAAGCATTGTTTTTCCTCGGCTGGAATTACTTTAACTTAAATCAAGCAGATGAAGGTGTTAAATATTATAATCGTCTTATTGTAGAACATAAAAGAAGCCCTTATGTTAAAGAGGTTTATTTTGAACTAGGAGATTATTATTTTGAAAAGAAAAACTGGAACAGAGCTAAAAAAGAATTTTTAAAAGTAGCTCGCAAAAAACCAAAAGACAGATTTTATCACCTTGCAATCTATAAACTTGCATGGTGTGAATACAACTTAGGTAATGGGCCAAAAGGTATTAGGTATTTAGAAAGAGTGCTAACTGAGACAAAAAAATTATCGGCATCCAATAATTTGAATAATAAAGGCATAAGTCACATCCATTTAGCTAGAGAGGCTACAAGAGACCTCATTGTGTTTTATTCTAAAGTGAAAAATTATAAAGGTGCTAAAGCTTACTTCCGGAGATTTTTTAATAGAGAAACTGTTAGTAAACATCTTGAAGAACTAGCGTATATTTATGCTGATGATAAAAACCATCAGGCAGCTCGTCATGTATTTAAAATTTTAATTCAAGAAAATTCCACATCTCCAAAAGCTTTTGAATATCAAAGAGAAATTGTGTCTGTTTACCACGGCTTGGAATCACCTATTTTCAAATCAGAGCTTTTTGACTGGGTCTCTAAATATTCTAAAAAAAGTCGATGGGCGACTGCTAATAGAGAAAATACAGATGTTTTACAAAAAGCCGAAAACACCCGTGAAGATACTCTTCGAAGATATATATTAGGCATTCATCAAACAGCTCAAAAATCCAATGCCCTTCGTAGCAAAAAAGAAGCTATGGAAGGATATAACATTTATCTTAATTATTTTGCCAATCATAAAGAAGCAATAGAGATGAGATTTTATTTTGCAGAGCTTCTCTATGATCTTAAAAGATTTCCACAAGCATCTGTCCAATATCTTAAGGTAGCTGATGCAAAATCTAAAAATAAATATTCCAATGAAGCTCTAATGAATGCCTTTTTAGCATTAGATCAAGGATTAAAACAAAACAAAAAACGCATCAATAAAAATACTAAAAGAGTTCCTTATCCTCCCGCAGAAAAGCAATTCTTAGCAACAGCTCAAAAATATCTACCTAGACTCAAACAAACCAATCCCGACAAAGTAGCCAATATTGCATTTAAAATAGCCCATATCATGTATACACATAACCATTTTGATCAAGCTTTAAAGTCCTTTTGGGATATCATTAAAGTCTATCCTAATACTGAATTTACAGAATCTTCTGCTCATTTAATTTTAGATATTTATAATTTGAAAAAAGATTATGTAGGTCTGATCACTGCGGGAACACGGCTCATTCAGTCACCTTCTTTAAATCCTAAAATGAAAGCCGAAATCAAGGCTATTGTAGAGGGTTCTCAATTTCAAATTGCTCAAAACTTAGAGAAGCAAAAGAAATACAAAGACAGTGCAAAAGCTTATGGAGCTTTTGCAGACAAAAATCGAAAGTCTAAATTATATGCTCTTGCTATTTTTAATGCTGCAATTAACTATGAAAGAGGCAATGATATTCTAAGAGCTATCAAATATCATAGACAAGTTGTCAATACTAAAAATGCAGTTTCCAAAAGAGATCACCACCAAAAGTCAAGACGTATTTTAGCAACCCTTTATGAAAAGACAGGGCAACTCAAGAAGGCAGCGTTTCATTTTGAAGCGTATGCAAAAGCTTATCCTAATGATCAATACACAAATGAATCTTATCATAATGCAGCTATTATTTTTAGAGGCTTCAAACAATATGACAAAGCTGTTCAAAATTTTAATTCTTATTACCATGCATCCCAAAACTCCAAGGCGGATAGATCAAAACGTCTATCTGCTCTCATTTCTATTGCAGAAATTCATGAGCAAACAAATAGAAAAAAGAGAGCTTATGCTTATTATGAAAGATATATCAGAGAAAACCCATCAGATCCTGCAGAGACTATTCTTGCTCACGTAAGATTAGCTCGTATTGCAGCTGATTTAAAGTGGAAGAAAAGAGCAAGTGAATGGTATACCAAAACTGTGGCTGTTCAAAAAGCTTACTCTAATATAGGAAAGTCAGAAGCTGCTGAAGCAAAATTTTATCTCTTACAAGAAACATATACAGAATTTCGATCGCTTCGCATACCTGTTAATCAAGCTCGTCAAGCAGGAGTTATTAATAAGAAGTTAGCTTTGTTGAAGACACTCAGTGCAAAGCTAGCTGAGGTTGTTGCTTATGATGATCCCAATTATGTGATTCGTTCTGTCACTCTTATTGGTGAAGCGAATGAACATTTTGCTCAAGCAGTGATGACAGCTCCGCTTCCTCCAGGTCTTAATAAAGCACAAGAAGAGGAATATAGAAAAGCTGTCGATCAAAAATTAGCAGCCCTCCCTCGACGTACAGCTATAGAAAATTATAAGCTTGCTATTCATAAAGCCTTTGAACTAAAAGCCTACAATAAAGCACTCAAAAAAGCTTTCAAACGTTTAAGTGTCATGCAACCTAATTCTTATAAAGAAATGAAAGATATTCCCATTAGAACAGTCAAGCTGGACCTTTATCGCCTAAACAGTGATCCTATAGAGGAAAATAATGATGAGGAGGAAGAAGAAGATATTGAGGAAGGTGCAAATGTCAAAGCAAGAAAAGTAAGATCAAAATATACTCAATTAGCCTCTGCTATTCAAAATGGAAATGAACAAGAATCTCAGGTGATTCGAGCTGCCACGAAAATTCTTGCTAAAAATCCACAGGATGGAGTGGTTCTCAATGGATTAGCTGTCTTCTATTTAAGAACTAAAAGACCAGGTATAGCTAAAATTTACTTAGGTAAAGCTCTTAAGTCAGATATTCCTAAAAGTGTTTTACAAAATAATAGAGCTGTTGCCAGTCTTATGGAGGGTGAAACTAAAGTAGCAGTAGATGATCTCATCCAGGTCATAAAAGAAAAAATATCAGGTCCTGCTGCAGCTAATCTAGGCTATATTTTACTAGATCACCAAGACATGGTAAATGCTACTAGATATTTAAGAGTTGCAGCAAAAGCCTTCCCAGAAGATCCAGCTATTCTTAATAACTATGCTATCGTCCTTAAATATAGAGGAGAATTTGACCAGTCTAAAAGTCTATATAAACGATCTCTTGAAAAAGATTCATCACATCCTCATATACAACTTAACTATGGAAGACTTTTAGTCGAAAAGTTTAAAGGAGATAATAAAAGAGAAGCTATAGAACTTTTAAATAAAGTAAAATTTATAGGAAGTGATGTCACAACAATTAATGCAGCAGAAGATTTATTAAAAGAAGTTCAATAATTATAAGGAGAGTAAAAAATGATGAAATTTTGGTCTTTATTTATTTCATTGGTGTTTTTGGTTTCTTTACTTTTTAGTTTTGATGCCTTTGCTCAAAAAAATAACAGAAAATCAAAAAAACAAGTTCTTGATTTTGAAGATCAGCTAGTGGAAGGCGAAGTCAACAGATCTGAACTTTTATTTTTATTGCAAAAAAAGCGATATAATTTAGGACGTTTAATTCAACTTAGAGAAGATTTTTTGCCAGAAATGCGACGTGGAAGGCAAAAGATCAAATAAATTTTAGGTCATAATGAAAAAAGTAAAACATCATAAACAACAACAGAAAGCAGTAATTGCAACGCAAAAATAAGTGACAGAAAATGAAAGATATTTTTCTTAAAATTTATTATAACCAACAGCTTATAGGAGTTAAACAATTCCGTACAGACCGCGTTGTTTTAGGTAGTGGCAATGTAGATATTCGTCTCGAGGGTCTTTTACTGGCCCATGCAGAGATTATCAAAAGAAAAGATGGCCATTATTATATAGTGACTGGACCTGAGTTTGTCTTTATTAAAGGGCAGTGGGTTAAAGAATATCTTCTTTCAACACATGAGTTTTTTCAAATAGGTCCTTATCAGATAGAAGTTTATTTAGGTTTCCCAGAAGCAGTATCCTTACCACCGATACAGCCTATACCACAAGCTTCTAGTGGAGGAGTCCAATCACAACCTATACCTCCTCCTGCTTCAAATATGCAACCTCATCAACATACACCTGCACTTCATCCACAACAAATACAACCTATTGCTCCACCTTCCGGCACGCCTCCACACACTGCTCCTCCTCCACAACAAATACAACCTGTTACTCCACCTTCCGGTACACCTCCGCAAACTGCTCCTCCTCCACAACAAATACAACCTATTGCTCCACCTTCCGGTACGCCTCCACAAATTGCTCCTCCTCCGCAACAAACACAACCAGTTACTCCACCTCCCGGTACACCTCCGCAAACTGCTCCTCCTCCGCAACAAACACAACCTGTTACTCCACCTCCCGGTACACCTCCGCAAACTGCTCCTCCTCCGCAACAAACACAACCAGTTACTCCACCTCCCGGTACACCTCCGCAAACTGCTCCTCCTCCGCAACAAACACAACCTGTTACTCCACCTCCCGGCACACCTCCACAAGCAATGCCTCTGCAACCTCCATCTCAAACACCTGTAACACCATCACAAGCAGAACAATATCCTCCAGCAATAACACCCTATTTATCACATCCAATGCCACCCGCACCACCACCTCCACAAGTACCACTTCAGCAACAAGAGTCACAGGAGTCATCTGAACAGAAGACATCTACTATATCACTTACACAAACTGAATCAGCACAGCTCTTATCTGAATTGATGGCAGAGGAACAAACAGAAGTCACGAGTACACAAGTGCCATCTCAATATCCTGATCCACAAATATCACCTGAGCTATCACAACAAACACAACCTGTTGTTCCACCTCCTGGTACGATTCCACAAACTGCTCCTATTCCGCAATCAACGCAACCAGTTACTCCGCAACCAACACAATCTGTTGCTCCACAACCAACGCAACCTGTTGCTCCACAACCAACGCAACCTGTTGCTCCACAACCAACACAACCAGTTACTCCGCAACCAACACAATCTGTTGCTCCACAACCAACACAACCTGTGATTCCTCAACAAGCAGTGCAAGTGCAACCTCAAGTCACACAACAACAGATACCTCCATCTCCAGATATTTCTGTATCAGCAACAAAATCTTCAAAAGATTTACTCACTGAAGAAGCGAAGAGGCAGCCATCTGAAGAGATTCATGATCAGGTAGATTTATATGGAGCATCTCAGATGACTCAAAAAGCAGAGATGGTATCTTCTTCCTCACCAACACCTATCACAGAGGAGACAGAGGAAGACACAGTTTCACTCCACAAACCACGAAAGAGCTACCGTAAAAAAGCCACTTTTGCATCTTCTAGTGATCTCAAAGATATTAATGAAAGGATTAAACCAGAAGAAGGAAGTGTTATTAAAGTACTTGTGACTTGGAATGAGAAAATACTCAACACACTTTATTTTGACTCTAACTCTACTGTCACTGTTGGCTCTCACCCTAAAAGTGATATTCTTTTACCAGTGTTTGGTAGCTCTCAATATTTACATAAATTAATTAAAATTAGCAACCTAGCTTCCTTGTCGATCACACACAAAATGAAGGGTGTTTTAGTCAAAAACTCTGAGCATATCCCCTTTGACGATCTGATTAATAGTGGAGCAGCAAATCGATCAAAATCTGGATTTAACATTGACTTACAAAGAGGGGAAATGGCAAGAGTTGATTTTGAAAATGGTTTGTCTATTTTTGTCAAATACACAGCACCTACTCCAAAGCCCTTATTGGGGCCTTTTCTAGCTCTTACATCAGGACAACTTAATGGTCTCATCATGGCTATTGGTTCGACTATAGTCATGGCTATTTTTTTTTTAATGGTCCACGAACCTATTGCTATAGAACCAGAAGATGAATTGGAAGAGAGAACAGCTACTTTTGTTTATAAAAAACCTCCACCACCTCGTATTGAACCTATCCCTGTTGTGAAAAAGGAACCACCAAAGCCTATTAAAATTAAACCTCGAAAGGTCAAACCAAAAGAAAAGCCTAAGAAAAGACCTCAACCACAACAAGTTGCTAAGACAAAACCTAAACAACCTGTCAAAAGGAGAGTGGTAAGAAGAGCAAAAGAAGGAGCAAGACCAAAAGACCTTAAACCTGTCTCTAAAAAGACCAAGAGTAAACAGTTTGCAGCAGGAACGAGTAAAAATGGTAGAGAAGCACTTCAAGCTAAAAGAGGAGCTGGCAAAGGCGGAGGTAGTGGAGCAAAGGCTGAAGGCAGAAAGAAAAAAGACATCAATCAAATTGGTTTATTGGGAACTTTTTCAAAAGGAGGTTTAGAAGATACTCTTAGGACTGCTTCTGATGGGGCAGGAGTTGTAGGAGGTGCAGCTCGCAAAGCTAGAGGTGCAGGTGGTTCTGCCAGTGGTCGAGGAGGTGTTGGTGCAGGTGGAGGTCTTGCAGCTATTGGTCGAGGAGGAAAAGGAGAAAGCACTTATGGCATTCCAGGTGGAGTCAAAACAAGAGGACGTGGAGGCGGTACAAAAGGTTATGGCTTTGGTTCTCTTGGTGGAAAATCAAATGTACGGGTTGATTTACCAGGAGGTGTCGGAGAAACTATCACAGGTATGATGGATAAAGAAGCTATACGTAAAGTAGTTAGAAGAAACTTACGCCAATTAAGAACTTGTTATGAAAGACTTGCTCAGAGAAATTCCAATATCTCAGGTCGAATTGATTTTAATTGGACTATTATATCGAATGGTCGAGTTGGGGAAGTGAAAGTTACAAAAACACAAATTAATGATGCTCGAACACTTGATTGTATGAAAAGGCGTTTATCGTCGTGGAGATTCCCTGATCCTCCTGAAGGGGTGATTGGAGATATAAATTATCCATTTGTGTTTATAACGTCTAGACAATAGAAATTTTTTATTAAAGGTTTTGAGGTTAAATAACGATAGATGTTAGTAGTGGGGTGAGAAATATAAAATAGCTTACACTATTGAGACCTGTTGCCTCAAAAGAAGGAACATAAAAAGAATACATTTTGAAGAAAACAGTAACCGGAGGGAAATGAACACCTTGTTTCCTTTCAGTTACTTAAAATGGTATGAGAAAAATTAGAAGGAACTTTTTCCTTAACATGGTGTTAAGAAATGAGGAGATCCTTCCTACTCAAAGTGAACAGTTCTAGGCAATGACCATTTTATCGATGGCGAAAGCCATCGTGGTTATCGCCAGAAAGTGACCAGAGGTCAGACCACTTTTAGTGAACAACAAAATGAAAACAGAAAGGAGTTAATTATGGAAGAACAAATTTTTCAAGAAACAGTGGCACAGAATAATTGGATCGTACAAGCTTTTATTGATGGTGGAATTCCCACCATGTCAGCAATTGCTTGTATTGGAATTCTCACACTGTTACTCATATTTGAAAGATTATTTACTCTTAGAAACTTAGGAGTAGATAAAGAGGATTTTAACGAAAAGGTTTTTGGTATGATCTTAAGAGGAGATGTTAAACAGGCGGTGACTTTTTGTGATTCCAGAGTCACTCCTTTGACAGAAACTCTTAAGGCAGGGTTAGTCCAAGTACTTAATCGCCGTGCTGATGAAGAAGTACAGGTTGCTATGGATGCAGCTGTTTTAAGAGCCACCCCTAGAATTGAGGGTTGGACAGGCTTCTTAGCAGTCTTTGGCAACGTGGCCACTTTGGCAGGGTTGTTAGGTACAATTATTGGATTGATCAAGGGTTTTGGTGCTTTATCAGAAGTTGATCCTGCGGAAAAGGCAAATATCCTTTCACAGGCGATCTCTCATGCACTTAACTGCACAGCCTTTGGATTGATTGTGGCTATACCAGCTTTAATTTTTTACGGATATTTTCAAGTAAGGGTAGGTCATGTGATCAATGATATGGTTGAAAGCTCTATGAGTCTTATGAACCTTGTTGTATCTAATAGAGATAAAATAAACAAAGCTAACTAGAGAGGCGGAAATTATGGCAGCAATAGAAGAGAATACAGGCAAAAGGACAGTCAATTACGAATTAAATATTGTACCTTTTATTGACTTGATGTCTGTTTGTATCATTTTTTTATTACTGACGGCTGTTTGGACACAAGTTTCTATGATTCAAATTGGTAGCTCTATTTATGGCAAGAGAACAGACGATCAAGAAAGCCAACCGCCTCCTAGACCAGAGATCAACCTAGAGCTAATTGTCAATCAGAGTGGGTACACTGTGATTATAGGACAGGATAGCATTCCTATACCTCGCATTCAAGGTGAAGAGGGAATAGAATATGATCAAAGGAATCTTATTTTAACATTGAAGAGTGTTAAAGATAGATATCCAGATAAGAAGGATGCCATGATTGCTGTCGAAGAGGATCTTGTTTATGAAAATTTAATTCAAGGAATGGACAGTCTTTTGTTATCTGGCTTTCCTGAAGTAGCAATTAAAACAGGGAGTATACAATAATGGCTATATATCCACCAGGTCATAGAATGAGAGGAAGTAAACGGCTTGCTAAGGCAGGTCGAAAGATTGTAGCCCAGCTGTCTTTAACAGCAATGGTCGATATGTTTACTGTTTTGGTGGTTTTTCTTTTAATGAATTATAGAACCACAGAGACAGTTCTTTATATACCAAAAGAAGTCGAGTTACCAAAAGCTTCTGAAACAAAAGAACTCAAGCCAGCTCATGTAGTGACTATTTCTTCAAGAGAAATTTTGATAGATAGAGAAGTGGTAGCTTCTTTTAGAGAAGTACAAACACAAAAAGATTGGATGGTGATTGCATTGAGAAACAGACTTGTTGAAATGTTTCGTCAAGATGAACTAGAATATCAGTCACGCTTAGGTGTGAGGTTAAGACAAGCTACTATAGCAGATACAAAAAAAATAGATAAAGAAAAAGAAAGACTCAGAAAAATCACTATCCAAGCAGATAAAGATATTGATTTTTTAACTATCAAAAAGATTATGTACACTGTCACAGAAGCAGGTGCTAAAGAAATAAACTTTGCTGTTATTTTGGTCCCTAAACCTGAAGAAACTGAGAATGCTTTAGAAGGGTAGAGTGATCCATTTCACTAAAACTGTGTGGTCTATTTCAAGTGCAAAAGACGGCATGATGCATTTTAAGTGAAACAATGCAATATTATGGCCAAGCCTCTATATGACGTATACGTTCCTCTTGATCTGCTATAGCTCTCTCTGTTCTTGATATATGAAAGCGAAGCTTTGGGTCAGAGTTTGGATCTTCTTCTAACATACTTTTGAATATTCTCAATTCCTCTTTAAAGTATTGTAGATTCTCTCTTTCTATGGATAAAATCTCCGATTTATTTCTGCCTAATACATTGGATCTTTCACAGCGTTCTTTTTGATCTGAACAGTCATGCTCTCCTCCATTTTGGATTGATGTTTGATAAGCTAACTGAGAGCATTCTCTATAAAGCTTCACATCTTCTCGATGATGGCATTGACCATAAAGGATAGCATTAAAGTGGGCAGGATCTAAAATGGAGCTTTCACTGTTAGTATTATGATATCTTTCTCTGTGAGATGCCATAATGGAATTTTCTTGTACCACTCTACAGTCATATTTAAGAGCATAGGTAATATTATTTACTGTAGGACTTTCTCTAGATATCACATTTCCATTAACATCAACATACTGTCCTCTTGTCCTTTCTCTATACTCATCCTCTAAACCTAGAAGGTGAAGTACTTCATGCACTATTACAGGGCAGTCAACATTTGCTGCATAACTTATGCTATTAGAACGACCTTCTGAAGACTGAATACTGATACGTATATTACGCATGCACCGACTGTTTTGAGCATTTGCATCAAGTATTTCAAGATGAAGTCTACTCCCATCGTGGGGGTGAAACAATCTAGGATTTATTCTATCAATACATCCTTTCACTCTATTAAAATAATGGCTATGGACTTGATTTTCTGTTACTTGACCATCGTAGTCATCAGCGGGATGAAAAGAAAGAGATAAGGGGATTGTATAATTTTTATCACTTTCTTTTGTGACAACATAATCGTTCCCTCGGACTCTGACATTTCTTGTTTCTCCTATTGTGTAGTCACTACACATAATATCATTTTCTAAACTATCTATATAATCCTGTAATCTACTAAATCCACCAGATCTGATAGAACATACATCAAAGATGGCATCATTTGAAGGATTGATTTGAGTAGCTAAGGCTATGAGTCTTCTCTCCCTAATTGCATAGTCTGAGATTATTTTTTGACAGATAGGATGATCAGATCTCCTATAACAATCACTTGGAATTTTTAAATTAGCTATCAATCTGACTAATCTATCAAATACTTCCTGAAGGCAATCTCTTTGATTTTTACAGATCATGTTGAGCATCTCTTCATATTGTGCTGGAGATCCATCACGTAAAATTAGAATAGCACGAAAGTTAGATATGTTTTGGGATGGGCAATGAGATGATAATCTTTCTTTAATTCGCTCAAATTCTTGATATCCAACACCTATACGAGTATAATTTTCAGGATATAAAATACGACGAGATTGTTGATCTAAAAATTGATTTTGAGCTTCTAAAATAGAGTTTTCTACATCTTCTACACAAGTTGTTTTTATTTGTTCATTTGTTGTGAGTTGACACAAATCAGAAGAACTCTCTTTGATTATATTCAATATTCTGTGGATAAAATCTCCATTCTCATAGTTAGAAGATTGAAGAATCCGTTTTGCATTATTAAGAAAATCAGATAAATCTACCTTTCCATTACGAAGTGATATTGTATACCTTTTCTCTTTTTCTTCCTGAGAGATTCCTCGCACATCTCGAAAAAAAGTATAAGAAATACTATTTTGAGCAAAGCTTTCTTCAGAAAAGCTGATCAGGAAAGTCCAGATAAAGATAAACAATATTGTATAGATGTAAAAATGTGATGAGAGTGATGGCATATAAGATTATCGGCATTTTAAGTGAAAGACTCAATCTTACTTTAGTCAAGAGATGCAAATAGATCCTGTATCTTGACAGTCAATAATATGTAAAAAATTTTTGAGAACTAGGCTTGATCAGTCAATAGTGGCCTACACCAAAATATCTTGAATAGGCTACAATGATCTCTTTTTATTTATACATTTTGTCAATGGCAAAACGAAATGGTGAAAGAATAAATTTTTCCTTAACATTTCACTCAAAATGCATCATGCCTCTGGTTCACTAAAAGTAAACTGACCTCTGGTCACTTTTGGGTAGCCAGCCCGACGACTTTCGTCGTCGATCAAAGGCTGGCTACCTCAAAAGTCCGTTTACTTTTAGTAGGGAAGGATCTCCTCGTTTTTTGACGCAATGTTAAGGAAAAAGATTTCCTTCTGATATTTGCTCTGACAGCTTACGCTGTCTAAAAAGAGCAATGCCGCAAAAAACTGCTCATTTTGAGTAGAGGAGGATCTCATTGTCTCTTAACATCATGTTAAGGAAACAAGATATTTATATTTATATTTATTTCACTCCCGGGATCCGGGATCAGGCAATCTGGCATCCCGGGATCTGGGACCTGATGCCGGTTTGCCCGATCCCGGGATCCCGGATCCCAGATCCCAGATCCCGGGATCCCGGATCCCAGATCCCGGGATCCCGGATCCCAGATCCCGGGATCCCGGATCCCAGATCCCAGATCCCGGGATCCCGGATCCCAGATCCCGGGATCCCGGATCCCAGATCCCAGATCCCGGGATCCCGGATCCCGGGATCCCGGATCCCGGATCCCGGGATCCCGGATCCCGGATACCGGATCCCAGATCCCAGATCCCAGATCCCGGATGAACACCATGTTAAGGAAAGAAGATGTTCGTCTTTTTAGATTTTTTTTCTAAAAGGTTAGGAAAAGGGTATTTAAAAGGCATTTGGAAATTAGAAATCCAGTGATTTCAATAAGTTTGTTTCACTAAAAGTAAACTGACCTCTGGTCACTTTTGGATAGCCAGCCCGACGGCTGTCGCCGTCGATCAAAGGCTGGCTATCTCAAAAGTCCGTTTACTTTTAGTAGGGAGGATCCTCTCGTCTCTTAACTCCATGTTAGGGAAACAAGACGTTCATTTTTCTGTATTTTCTAAAAGATAGTGAAAAAAAGTATTTGAAAATTAGAATTTAAGTGATTTCAATAAGTTAGCACTGTGACTTTTGTATAAAAGTCACAATTTGAAAGAGTAAAAAACAGGCAAATTTTTGCAAGAAAATTGTTTTGAAAAATAAAACAAATCAAATGTTATAAAACGCGAATTAAAAATGACTACTTATTTCACTGATCTTATGTCTTTAAGATTGGTAAAGTCTTTCAAGATGATACAAAAATTTAAAAAAGTGATTCTTTTTGATACAAAATGTCACTTTTTTTGATTTTTTTAACAAAAATATAAAGTTTTATGTCATAATAAACGATAAGAGTTGTGTTAGACGAAAAATTAGAAATTTCTAAAGTCGACCTAAAAAAGTCTAACAATTACAAACACTTAATACTGTGACTTTTATACAAAAGTTACAGTATTAAGTAGCTGAAATCACTAGGTCGCTTAGAATAAACTCTACTTTCGTCATAAATGACGTAGGTATATGGACATAATGGTGTTATGGACAGATCAAATCAAAAAGGCTTTTCTTTAATTGAGATAATGGTCACTGTGGCTATTGTGGGCATTTTAGCTGTGATTGCCATACCGGAATATAGTAGCTTCAAAAGAAAAGCCATTCAGTCCAATGCTAAAACAATTCTTAGTGGCATTTATGCTACACAGATGACGTTTATCACCGAGTGGGATTATGGAACGTCAAACTTAAAACAGATGGGATATGAACAAATAGGAGAGGCTTATTATATTGCTGGATGGCATACAGCAGACTATAAAGCTAGAGGAGTAAACGTCAATGTAAGTACACGTCCCACTTCTGGCATATATAATGGTCCTTTAGTCGATAGTGCTGATATACAAAAAACCAATACGCTAGAGATGAGTTTTGATTTTGCTCCGGGTGTTACAAGTAAGATCTCCCCTCAAATGAGCTATCCCAGGGTGGCTAAAAGAGGTTCATGTAGTTGTACCCCTAATACCTGTAACCCTACCACTGACTGTAACATGAATGATTCAAATTGCACTGTGAAATCATCCCCCCCTAATGGTGCAACTCAATGTGAGTATGTTCCAGAAGGTGTTAATAATAGTAACATGCCTCCTTCTTTTGTAATTGAAGCTGTTGGCAATATTGGTGGAAGTACATACGATAAATGGTCCATCAGGGAATCAAAACGTTTAGAAAATACAGAAAATGGAACAAACTAAATGATCTTAAAGATTCTTAACTTTCTAAGAATAATGATTAAGAAACTGAATAATCCAATAGGTTTATCGTGTGCTTTTGTTTGTTTGGCAATATCGTGGATTGTTCCAATAGGCTTTATCTATGAGAGCTTTAACATTAAAACAAATGAAAGAATAAAAACAGACATTCGTATCACACAGGAAGCATGGGATAGCCTTTTTAGTCCAAACACAAATTATATTGAAAAAAACAATTTAGAAGGAAGTAAAGAAAATCTTTTAAGTGCTTGTAAGAAAAACACATGCAATATCTATCGAGGTATTCCGGCCATGACTCAAGCTTGTAAAGAAACACTATCAACATCTAAGAAGTTTCATGATCACAGGGTATATATTTGTGGGCTTGTGGTCTCTTTGGATAATGATAAGCCATTGGATTGCCAACAGCTAAAGTGGCAACCTTTTGATAGTTTTTGTAAAGAAACAGTTATTTAAAAGGAAACATACTATGAAACAATCCGGAGTTTCTCTAATTGAGTTATTAATCGTCGTAGGCATTATTGGTGTTTTAAGTGTTATAGCTATTCCACAATATCAAAAATATAAAATGAAAGCCATACAAGCTGAGGCTAAAACTTCCTTATCTACACTTTACTCATTAGAAAGACTTTTTATCACCAACTATGGATGGGGTACGTCTAGCTTTTCACAACTTGGTTTTGAACCAAAGGGTACTTATCACTATTCAGCAGGATGGCCATGGCTAGGGAGAGATGGAGTACCCTTCAATGTCAATGCGAGAACAAGAGCGTCTATAACAGCATCACCTTACACAGGACCTCTAAGGACACGTGGTGGGATAAACATGTACAATAGATGTAGTAGTAATGCAAATCCAAATAGAAATCCTAATTGTCTTTTGATAGGCAATCCGGCCCCACGTTTTCAAGTTCCTAAGGAAAGATCCGGCTTAGCTGAAGACAGATATGTAAGGATAGATAACATGGGTTATAGGAATGTGAAGTTTATAATTGGAGCAGGCAATAGACATAGAGATAATTGGATTATAACAGAGAATAAGAAGTTGATTAATGTTCTTAATAATGTCCCTTAACCATAAAGGAAACAGAATATGAAACAAGCAGGATTTTCTTTAATTGAATTAATGATCGCTGTGACTATTATTGGTGTTTTAAGTGTTATAGCTATTCCACAATATCAAAAGTACAAAGCGAAGGCTAGACAGGGAGAGGCTAAGCTCTCTTTATCTATACTTTACACAATGGAAAAGGTATTTATCACCAATTATGGATGGGGTACGTCTAACTTTTCACAACTTGGTTTTGAACCAAAGGGTACTTATCGCTATTTGGCAGGATGGCCAGGGAATGGGATAAATGGAACACCTTTTAACGTCAATGCAACAGCAAAAGCGTCCATAACGGCATCACCTTACACAGGACCTATAAGCACACATCATGCAATAAACATATTGCAGAAGTGTAGCAATAAACGCAATCCAACTAGAAATCCTAATTGTTTTTTGATAGGCAGGGCGGCCCCACCTTTTCGAGTTCCTAAGGAATCATCCGGCTTAGCTGAAGATAGATATGTAAGAATAGATAACATGGGTTATAGGAATGTAAAGTTTATAATTGGAGCAGGTGGATATAGAGATCAGTGGATTATAACAGAGAATAAAAAGCTGATTAATGTTCCTTAATCATATTTTTCACTTTCACTCAAAATGCATCATGCCTTTGGTTCACTAAAAGTAAACTGACCTCTGTTTCACTCAAAGTGAACTGGCCTCTGGCCACTTTTGGGCGATGACCGCAAAGGCTTTCGCCTTTGACAAAATGGTCATCGTCTCAAAAGCCTGTTCACTTTGAGTAAGAAGGATCTCTTCGTCTCTTGACCACATGTTAAGGAAAAAGTTCCTTCTTACACCTTGGGCAATGACCGCAAAGGCTTCCGCCTTTGACAAAATGGTCATCGTCTCAAAAGCCTGTTCACTTTGAGTAAGAAGGATATCTTCGTCTCTTGACCACATGTTAAGGAAAAAGTTCCTTCTTACACCTTGGGCAATGACTGCAAAGGCTTTCGCCATCGATCAAAGGCTGATTACCTCAAAAGCCGATTAATTTTAAAGTTTAAGCATGATTAGAGAGGGCTTTACGACGGGCCCTCTTTTTTTTAAGTAAGTTTAAAGACCGGGCCCGTATATTTCTATCGACTCTTTTAAAAGTCTTTTCACATCTTCTGAAAAAAAACTCTCATAGTCTAAGATACTAGCGTCTTTGTTCGGATGATTGACGTCCGCACCATATTCTAGCAATAACCTTACAACTGCTATATGGTCTCTCATACTAGACACCATTAAAGCCCTATAAAGAGCTATGTCTTGAATATTAGCACTATTTTCTAGCAATGACCTTACAAATGTTATATCGCCATACTTACTAGCCATTATTAAACCCACACTGTCATTTCTGTCTTTAAGGTTGACTCTAGCTTGAGTGGCTTCTGAAATTTGACATACAACCATGGACAAAATTAAAGATAAAGAAAAAATTATATTTCTCATTGTTTGGTCCTCCTTTTAAATTGGTTTAAATTTTTAAGTTAAATAACAATAAAGTACATACAAGGTTAAAGTCTTAATTAAAAGGGCTTTTTCTATGTTTTAGAAATAAACCTTGATAAGATTTGTAATTATATCTTATTTAGGGCCGAAGTCAAGCATTTTTTAAGAATTAAGTAAAAAAAGCGGATAGGAACATCTTTAAGTAAGTCTGAAAGCCCGGCTTAATCTTTCTAAACCCCTATATTTCCATAGTTTTTTATGAGGCTCAACACAAATAGGCAACATTATTTTTCATAATCAATAAAGCTTCTGTGAGACGACCTTATAATCATCCACTTTGGCAAAAAGCCAAGTGGATGCCATAAGGGTTTATTAATTTAACCAATTAAAAGAAAGGAGCAATATCATGTAGTTTAAACAGAAAAAAGAACCTCCAAAACTTTTTAAAAGCCAAGAAGCAAAATATTATATGATACTTAACGAAGTGTTTTTTTTGCTATCTTTAGATGGAATAGATCCCCCTTGACTTTCTTGCAGAATATAATGAACACATTTTGAATGAAACAAGAGAGAAGATGAAAGAAGTAGCATAATGAAAAATGTTTTTGGAGTTATTGCAGGAATAGCTTTAAAGATAAAGGAGTTTATAGTCAAGTTTAAAAAATAGATAAGGAATTGGAAAGGGTAAACGATAGAATAGACAGGCACGACAGGAAGTTTGACAAAATCGATGACAAGCTAGAAAAACACGGCGAGAGGCTTAATGCTCTAGATAAATAAGATACACTATGGGTTTTGTGTTCCCTGTTCAACTCTCACTGGCTTAAGGCTTTCACTTCCACCGTCCGGTGGAACTACTAATCCGTTAGCACCAGAATCACCTTCAACCTGATCAACATCTTGGGGAGCTTGTTTTTTAGCATCAGTAGGAGTTTTCAATTGATCTTTCAAAAGTTCAGGGTTTATTTTTCCATTCTTAGCTAGAACAATAATAAATAAATTTCTTAGGCTGTCAATTTTGTTGTCTATATTCTCAATTCTGTTTTCCATGCTCTCAATTCTAGTATTTTGAACAGCAATATCTTCTTTTATATCATCAATCATATAACCTTGAACTGAGAAAAACAAAATAGCAAAGGCTATGAGTATGCCTATGAGTATGCCTATGGTCCATTTGATTTGAGTAATGTTGTTGCCTTCTATTTTATTGCTTAGCTTGGCCTCTAGGTTATCTAAGTCAGTTTTAGTCACATAATCATTGTTTTTTTCCATATCATTATTTTTTTTCATACGTAGCCTCCATATTATAGAATATCACAGAGATTTTAAGAAAGATAGTGGAGCAGAACAAAAAAGCTATGATTTGAGCTAATATTGGCAAAAAACAAGGTTTCACAACTCCACACTGCATCATAGCCCTGATTTGAAGGTTTATTTTTTTTAATAAGTTTAATGGAGATTTTGTCATTGAAGCACAAAGTTTATACCACAAAAAGCGAGAAAGAATTATTAACGTAGAAGCACAAAGTTTATACCACAAAAAGCGAGAAAGAATTATTAACGTAGAAGCACAAAGTTTATACCACAAAAAGCGAGAAAGAATTATTAACGTATGGTTCTTGCTTCTTCAAATGAAGGAGATACCATCTTAGATCCTTTTGCAGGGAGTGGAACAACCTTAAGAGTTTGCCAACAATTAAACAGGATATCTATAAATTTTGAAATCAATCCTGAATATTTTAATATAATAAAACAACGTCTCAAAACCCCATTTCATGGTTTTGATAGCATAGACCCTAGAACTCAGAGAATACCAAAAGACTTGAATAGCCCTCAAATAAGACAAAATTACTTAAACTTTCATCAAAAACAATTTCTACAAAACCATAAAAATTCCTTACCTACATTTAAAAAAGAAGTTGAAAAAATGTATACCCATAAAATGAGCGACACAGAATCTCAACAAATTTTAAATAAATCCTGAGTTCATAATCCGTCTTGAAAAAAATACTTTACTCACCTTAGCTTTTTATTTACCTTAAAATTCATTGCTCTTAGCTTTTTGTGCCTTAAAGATTTTATTTCTTATTTGAAGTTATCCTGTGATTTTGCAAAGACAAAATCTACCACTGACCTTTTAATAAGGCGATCTTAATAAGGTGATCCTGATTTTGAAATAAAATAATGGTTGAAAAAGTAAAAAGACTTATTTAAAGTATGGGGTTCAAATCTCAAATCTATGATCTGAGAAAAAATAAAACGCATCAAAGATAATAAATGATAAAGGTTTTTATGGGAACAAATGAACTGAGGAATATCATCAAAAGATGTTGCGACTCATTGAGAAGAGATGATGGAATTAGCGGGCCAGTTGAATACACAGAGGCACTTTCATGGCTTCTTTACTTAAAGTTTTTTCAAGATAAGGAAAAAAGAAGGCAAGAGATGGCTACGATCAATAACGAGGAGTATACTTTTATCTTACCTCCAAAATATCAATGGGATTCTTGGACTTCTGATAAAAAACTCTCTGGTAAAAATTTGATTCAATTCATTGACAATGATTTATTCCCCTACTTAAAAGGCTTGAGAGGGCAAAGTGAAGGGGATCCTAGAAATGTCATCCGTGCTATCTTTCAGAACTCTATCAATAAGGTGCATAATGGTTATATTCTTTCAGATGTGATTGAACAAATTAAAAAAATCAACTTTGATCTTGATGATGATGCTTTTACTTTGTCTCATATTTATGAAGATCTCCTTAAAAATATGGGACAAGGAGGTGGAAAGTCTGGTGAATTTTACACACCTAGACCGCTTGTGAGGTTAATGGTTAAACTCCTTGATCCGTATATCAGGCAGAAGATTTATGATCCTGCTTGTGGAACAGGAGGTTTTTTAGCAGAAGCCCACTTGCATTTAACTCCAACAAAAACTCCCGGTGAAAGCAAAATACTAAATTATGAAACCTTTTACGGGCAAGAAAAAACGCCTCTTCCTTTTGTATTATGCCTTATGAATTTGACCCTTCACGGCATGGATTACCCACAAATTATTAAGACCAATACACTCGATCAAGATATTCGAGGGATGGAAGATCATGAAAAATACGATGTTATTCTAGCTAATCCTCCTTTTGGAGGAAAAGAGCGGAAAATGATTCAAAAAAACTTCCCCATTGAATCCAGTGCAACGGAGCATCTTTTCCTTCAACATATAGAAAAGAAACTTAAAATAAATGGGAAGGCTGCTGTAGTTGTGCCAGAAGGCGTTTTATTCCAAACTTCAAAAGCTTATAAAACACTCAAAGAAAACCTTATCAAAAAATGCAATCTTCATACAGTTATTAGTTTACCTCAAGGAGTATTTCTACCATATTCAAATAACAAAACAGCAGTGATTATTTTTGATAAAACAAAGAGGACAAAGGATATTTGGTTTTATAAGGTTTCTTTAATTAATGAGAAAAAGCTTACTAAGCAAAACGGTATTGCTAGTGAACACTTTAAAGAGTTATTACAGCTTTATAAAAAACGAAGTGAAAGTCAAAATAGCTGGCTGATTCCAGTGCAGAGAATCCTTGAAAATAACACAGATCTTTCAATAGACCGCTATAATCCCAACAGCCTTGAAAAAGAAGATTTGCTTGACCCGACAGAATATGCTAAGAAAGTCAAAACCTCACTTCAAGACTCTTTAGATCACATTAATCAACTGGTTGGTCAGTTAAATTAATTTTGAACAAAATATTTTAACAAAATATGAGAAACACTGTATGAGCCGTAATGAATCAAAAACCCGTAAAGACTTAATAGATCCTCAACTGAAAACAGCAGGTTGGTTTCGACATGATTGGCAAATAGATCCAGAATACAAGATCACAGCTGGTTCGATTCAATTTGATGGTCAAACAGCAAAAAGATCTAGGCCTTGTTACACAGACTATCTCCTACGTTATGCACCAAGCAAGCCCATTGCTGTGATTGAAGCCAAGGCAGAAGACAAGCATCATCTTGAAGGTGAAAATCAAGCTAAGAATTATGCGAAGAAGTTAGGGCTTCCCTTTGCTTACTGCACAAATGGACATGAGATTGAATTTTTCAATCTTAGGTCAGGTACTCAACAAAAGATGGATCGGTTTCATACTCCGGATGAGTTATGGCAAATGTATCTTAAAGAGTCTCGTATAGCTCCTAAAAAATCTTTAGCACTGACCTATGATTATTATGATGAATCAGGGATCGGTCAAAAGCGTCAAATGCGTTATTATCAAGAAAAAGCTGTCAATAATGCTATTGAGGCTATTCTTCATGGTAACAAACGTATTCTCTTAACTATGGCTACAGGGACTGGCAAAACTTTTACAGCCATTCAGTTAGTTTATAAATTATGGAAAGCAAATATTGTCCAAAAAGTTTTATTTATAGTGGATCGTAATATTCTGGCAGATCAAGCTTTTAGAGATTTTGATAGTGCTATGGACACTGGTGCTTGTTATAGGTTATCACCTCAGGACGATCAATTTCCATTAGGTAGAGACCTTTATTTTGGAATTTATCAAAGCCTTGTAGGGGTGGATGATGAGGATGAGTCAAAATTCATTGGTAGACCAGATCGATTTAAAGAGTTTCCACCAGATTATTTTGATTTGATTGTGATTGATGAGGCTCATAGAGGTGCTAAAAGAAGTCAAGATGGTCAGGAGTTAAGCTCATGGTTTCGATTATTAGAGTACTTTGATTCGGCTATTCAAGTGGGTTTAACAGCGACCCCTAAGCGTGAAGAATCCAATGATACGTATGCTCATTTTGGCCAGCCTGTGGTGAGTTATTCTCTTAAAGATGGCATTCAAGATGGCTTTCTTGCTCCTTATATTATTAAGAGGGTGACCTCTAATATTGATGCCTTAGGATATAGACCAGATAGTGGAAATATTGAGGATGTCAAGGGACAGGTGCTTGAAGTGAAGGATTATCTTACGGAGGATTTTGAAAGGCAACTGTCTATTCCTACAAGGACGAGAGCTTTTGCTTATCACTTGTTAAGGCATTTATTTGCAACAGATCCGTTAGGCAAAACAATTGTTTTTTGTTTAAACCAAAATCATGCTTTAGACATGGCTGATTATTGCAAGGAAGCTTTTGCTTATTATAAAAGTGAGTACAATCTAAAAGACTACAATGGTGATTATGCTGTTCGCATTACAAGCAATGATAAGGATTCTAGAGGCAAGTATCCAGAGCTTGAAAAGTTTCAAGACTTAGAATCTTATCAACCTATTATTGTAACTACTTCAAAACTACTCACAACAGGTGTGGACGTGAAGAATGTGAAAAACATTGTGATCTTCAGAAATATTAGCTCATTGGTAGAATTTAAGCAAATCATTGGCCGTGGAACGAGAATTTATGAATCAATGGATAAGGATAGACAAAAGTTAGGCTTTTTTATTTTAGAATATGCAAATTATTCTACACAGCTTTTTAATGACCCTGAATGGGATAAAGGTCCAGAAGACTTTAAAGAAGAACAACCTATTTTAGTGGATGAGAGCAAAAAAGAATCAAACTTAAAGGGTTTGAATAAAAAGCCACCTCTTGAGATTTTTAAAGAAACCAATGAAGAAAGGCTTCAAAATATTCGTTACCGCATGAGCGAAGAGTTTTTATCAGGGCGAGTGAAGATGGTTGCTGAATCTATCTCTTTGACAGGTCCTGATGGCAAGCCTATAACCACAGAAACATTTCTTGCTTTTCAATCAAATATTATGCAAAAACATGCTTCAAATATCGAAAAACTAAATAAAATATGGAGAGATGTCAGTGAAAGGAAAGAATTTATAGAAAATACAGAGTTGAGATTAGATGCTTTAAAAAGTATCTTTTTTGATAAGCATAAGATTTGTCATGTAGATCTATTTGATGTTTTAGCATCTTTATTATTTAATGAGAAGTATCTTACAAAGGATGAAAGAATTGCAAAGGCTCAAAAGCTTAATCCAAAGGCTTTTGATCTTAGCTCTCAATTCAAAAATAAGATTGTAAAAGATATTTTAAAAGTGTATGCTAATACAGAATATAGTAGTTTAAGTTTTGAAAATGAGTTTTGGCAAACTGCTTTGATGAAAAGGCATAGAGGATTTCAAGGGATAAAAAATACTTTAGATGGACTTGCTCCAATGCAAACTTTGATAGGTAGCTTGCAAAAAGCTCTTTATGATGAAAGAATTAAGGTAGAATAAAAAACGATAGGCGGTGAAAAATGAAGAAAAATAAAATAGAGATGATTCCTTTAGATTGTACTCAAAGCATTTTAGATGTAGACCCTGTCATTATTGCTTCTATGAAAGAGAGGCTTCAAAGAGCAAATCTTATCAACAAAGATTCACCACCTGTGAAAGATCAAAAGATATTGCGACGTGAAAAGGAGAAGCTCAAGAGAGTTTTTAGGAGTTTAGAGGAGTTAAAAAAATGCTTTTCTTCTGTTAAAAATATTCAGTCCACTCAAAGAGAGATAGGGTATGAAGGGGTTGATCGTAAGCTCCTTACTGATTATGCCTATTTGAAGTCTTGTGAAACCAATGTAGATCAAATGGATTTTTTCAGGTTCTTTTTATTTGATGCTCAATTGGTAGATAAGCAAAAGAGAGTTCGAATGTGTTATAAAAAATGTGATATGGCTTTAATTTTCAAGCCTATTTTAGAAAATTATGAGGTAAGCCATTTTGATTTTTTAAAACTCACAACACAAGCCATATCAGAGAGCAAAGATTTGCAAGGGATGGCAGAAGATCAAACGTTGGATGTTGCATTTGATCAATTTTTAAGTGAGTTTTATAGGTTAGAGGTATGAATTCTTTGAATGTTCCCAAAACCTGGGCCACCGCAAAGCTTGGCGATATTTGTAAAATTAATATGGGACAATCACCTAAAGGTTCAATAGTCAAAAATGATCTCTCTGGTATACCTTTAATTGGTGGAGCATCAAATATTAAAAATGGTATTATTTTAACGAATAAATCTACAGACTCACCAACAAAATTATGTCAGAAAGGTGATCTTATTTATTGTGTCAGGGCTACTATTGGAAATTTAAGTATTGCTGATAAAAAATATTGTCTTGGACGTGGAGTTGCTGGAATAACACCGAAGATAAATTCAATTTTTATTCTTTATTATCTTAAAAATACAGAAAAAGAATTAACTAAAGAAGCTACAGGATCAACGTTTATTCAGATTGATAAACTAACTTTGGAAAATATCTTAATTCCATTACCGCCTTTGAAGGAGCAGAGGCGGATTGTTAAGAAAATTGAATCATGTTTTACAAAAATCAACGCCATTGAAGAAAACCTTAATCGTACTGAGGCACTGCTTAAAAAATTCCGTGAAGCTATTTTAAGTAAAGCCTTTCGTGGTCAGTTAGTACCTCAGGATTCTCAGGATGAGCCAGCTAGCATTTTACTGGAAAAGATACATAAAGATTCAAATACAAAAAAAGAAAGGCCAAAACCTGAACTGATCTCTAAGACCAAACAACCTTTTGAAATTCCAAAAACCTGGACCACCGCAAAACTTGGCGATATCTCTAAAATTAATATGGGACAATCACCGAGAGGTTCAATAGTCAAAAATGATCTCTCTGGTATACCTTTAATTAGCGGAGCATCAAATATTAAAAATGGTATTATTTTAACGAATAAATCTACAGACTCACCAACAAAATTATGTCAGAAAGGTGATCTTATTTATTGTGTCAGGGCTACTATTGGAAATTTAAGTATTGCTGATAAAAAATATTGTCTTGGACGTGGAGTTGCTGGAATAACACCGAAGATAAATTCAATTTTTATTCTTTATTATCTTAAAAATACAGAAAAAGAATTAACTAAAGAAGCCACAGGATCAACTTTTATTCAGATTGATAAACTAACTTTGGAAAATATCTTAATTCCATTACCGCCTTTAAAGGAGCAGAGGCGGATTGTTGAAAAGATTGAATCATGCTTTGAAAAAGCAGATAGAATTTTAGCCAATATCAAAGCAAAAAAACTTCTGCTCAAGCAACTCAGAGAGTCGATTTTAAAGAAAGCATTTAAAGGACGATTAGTAGAACAGAGAAAGTCTGAAGGCACCGGCCACACCCTCCTTCACAAACTCCATAAACCCTCTCTCATAAGGAAATCACATCAAAAATCCTACAAAAATGAAAAAAATAATTGAACAGGATTGATTTTAAATTGGAGCATTTTTGCTGTTTTTCGCCCTCCATCTCCTCCTTTCCTTTGCACTGTAATCTTTCCTATTTTTAAATTTCCTCTTGGAGTTATTACTACTTCATCCTTAGAAAATAATTGCATAATGTAATGGATGGATTTTAAAACCCATTGATTTCTATCTTTGATTTTTAAGATAACCAACATCCAATCAGCAGAAAATTCCCCTTGCCCTTTTAATATATCAGAAATAATTATTTTTTTATTTTTTGAGAAAAATTTTAAAATTTTTTGTTGATCTTTTGGGTCCATTTCATTAAAAAACATTCTTCTCTTATCCTTTAATTGATGGCAACAATCCGGAGATATCTCTCCAGTAAACATTTTTAAAAGCCTTGCAATATCATCAGGAATATTCCAAATCTCTTTGTATTTATCTACCCATCTTTTATCTACTTGATTGTATCCTTTAGGATTACTCACTAATTTAATAGATAAATTTTCTATTGAGATATTTTGTTCTGTGTAAATTGTGAGCTTCACTTGAATGTCAGCCTTATATTTATTAGACAATTTGATAGCTTTAACATTTTCTATCTCATCGATTACATAACCCATTGCCTTGAGCCATTTTTGAGCTAGCTGGTCTTTTTGCCAATTATTAAATTTTTCCAGTACATAAATTTCATTTCTAAAACCTCGTTTAGCAGTTTGTGATCCAATTTTTTTTAGGTTAGCTTTTTTCATATTTCATAATTTTTATAATATCAAAGGTTGTTCTTGTTTTATAGATAATGACCTTTTGGGTAAAGTAGAGATTTGTTGATTGTTGTGAATGAAGTCAAGAAGAGCCTGGCTACAAGCCTTCGCTACATTGACTGTCATGGCATTGCCTGCTTGACTTAAAATTTGATTTTCCGGCACTCTACCTTTGACCTTGCAAGCTATATCTTGAGGAAATCCTTGCAAAAGTAAAGCTTCATATCCTGTCAGCCTTCTTAATTGACCTTCTCTTACATAAAGTAATCCATGTCGTCCTGTCCTTAAAGTAGGAACTGCCTCTCTATATAAACGCAAATCTGATTGACGAGTATCAATGATTAAAAATTCTTCTGACATAAGTCGCTTAATAGAAATACATCCTTTATTATATTTATTCTGTAAATAATTTAAAAAAGTTTGATAAGATTTCAAGCAGTTCTTAAATGCTATGTTGTCTTGGTCAATAAGATATTTTCTTATATTATTCATCTTTGTTTTTTGAGGATATTGACTAAAATAATCATAAAAAGAGCGATAAGAATATTTTAAGTCATCCTTAATACCTATAAAATAAATTCTCTGTCTTTTATGAGGTAAGCCATAATGGGAGCTATCCATCAGCTTAGCAATAATTTGATAACCTGCTACTTTCAAAAGATTAAATATAGTTTTAAATGTTTGCCCTTGTTGATGATTGAGTAATCCCTTGACATTTTCTAAAATAAAATATTTTATTTGTTTTGCTTTTAAAATTTCAATCAAGCCAAAAATAATTTGCCCTTTAGGATCTTTAAAGCCTGATCTTTGCCCTACAATAGAAAAAGTTTGACAAGGAAATCCTGATAACATGAGGTCAAAATTGGGTATAGCAGAAGGATTGATGTGCATTAAATCTCCATAATTTGTCTCTGTATAATCAGAAGTATGATTAAAAAAATGCTTATATGTTTTTTCTGCTTTGGGATCAATTTCTGAAAAGCCGACACACTTCATCCCTAGGCTTTCTAATGCCAATCGCCCTCCACCAATGCCAGAACAAAAATCAATAAAACTTAATCTCATAAATCCTTCTTTGTGTTGACTTTGATAAGCCTTTTCTTCGCATAGGTCTACTAAAGTCTACTAAGGTCATCTTCATCTTGAGCTTTGTTGTTAAAAAAATCAATCAGCTTGCGTTGCAAAGGTAAAAAATAAAAGACAACCATTGTTTTCACAAATGAACTTATTTACAACAATACAAAATATAGAATCAAAATGTGCTGTTCTTTGTGAAAAACATCAATCAAAATCTATTCAACAACCCACCATCTACCCACCGTTTTAATACTAACGGATTAACTCTGTATTCAAACTCAGGCCCATTATCTTAATATTTTAAGAGCTTCTTCTACTTTTATAGTTATTTGAGAGTTATTCCATAAAAACATTTCATCTAACACATGGGTTTCTGCAATCTTTCTGGCTACATGTAAGCCTAAACAATAAGCACGTATAGGAATAGGATCATTATTTTGATCTACCGGAGGGAAAAACCATTCAGAGTAAAGATAAAGATGAGGTGCATCATAAAATATATGTAAAAAATCATGAGCCATAAGAGCTACATTTTCTTGATGACAAGCAATATGTGTCTCTGGATTAATTAAAAGTTGCTGATCAGTTTTTTCTTGAGAGCTTAAAAGCCCTGTTATATAAGTGGCAAATCCTTCTGACCATAACATAGTGGCCATATTAGAAGTTTGATAGCCGTCTATGGAATCTCTATGCAAAGAAGAATGATAAACATGAAATAACTCATGCAATAAAATAAGCTTCAATTTTTGTAAAGCCATTTCTGGAGTTACATTCCAAACAATACGATCCACACCAATAAATAAATAAGGCTTTCTTTCTGTCTCATCAAAGTCAATCTTTCCCTGAAAAGTTGATAAGGGCATAAAAACAAAAATTATATCTTCCGGTAAATTTGGGAAATATTGTTCAAATATTGCTTTTTGTTCTAATGCTAAAGATTCAATATGATCAAAAACAATAAGCATTGTTTCTTTAATTTCAGGAAGTGAATGAAAGAAAGCTTCTGTAAGTTTTCTTTTTGAATAATCTCTATAGATTATACTATCATAAATATCTTGATATTTTGTTTCAAACTCTTGCCAATGCCTTTCTATCTCTGATTTTTCAGATGTGTTCTGAATGTTCAAAAGAAAAATCTCAAAATCTTTACCCATATTGATGATTTCTAATCCATAAACTGGAGTTGAAATTTGAATTATGAATAAACAAATAAATAAAAAAAGCTTCATATTTATACCTCCTTAAAATGATTGATTGAAATATTCTCATAATATATATCGATAGCTTTATTAGCAATGACTTTTTATGGGCGTTATTTTAGGTTATTCTTTTGTTTTTACAACATTGAATTTAAGAGATTGCACATATATTTATATTATTATAATATCCTAATATTAGAGTATTATAATATTCTTCTAAGGAGGAAAATATGTTCATAGTTTTTGTATTTTTATTTTTAGTAGTCCCTGCACCAGTTGTGCTAAAGGCTGATGAAAGACCGCATCTTAAAAATGAAAGCCTTTTTAGACACTTAGGTAGGAAGGTTAAAAACTTTGGTCAGAAGAATTACGACAGAATAGAAAGACGTGATAGGCAACGTGAAGCATTTCATGTCTGTAGGACTACGTGTAGGGATTTGCATAGTTACCACGAGAAGCCTAACCTTAAACCTGTAGAAAAACGCAGGTACTATAGGTATCGCAACAGGGCTATGAATAAATGCATGAGGAGTTGCTGGATGTAAAAATAACTGCACATATATTTTATATTGTTATAATATTCTGTTTCAATAGGAAGAGTTTTAAGCTTTACAGTATCAAAATAGCAAGGATGTGATATATGAAATTAGGTACATTAAAAACCAAAACAAACGATGGTCATCTTGTGGTTATTTCTCAAGATAACAAAAGGGCCATTAAAGTGCCAAAGATTGCACCCTACCTGCAAAAAGCCCTTGACCACTGGCAAGAAGCTTATCCCCAGTTAGAAGAAACATATCAAGCCTTAAATGCAGGTCCTATAGAAGGGGAGTTTGATGTAGACGAAAATCAATTTCATTCGCCCTTGCCAAGAGCCTATCAGTGGATAGATGGCTCTGCCTTTATTGAACATATTAAATTAGTCAGAAAAGCCAGAGGTGCCGATTTACCAGATACCCTCACAAAGATCCCTCTTTTATATCAAGGTGGCAGTGATACTTTTTTAGACCCTCGACAAGATATTACTTTATTGGATGAAGCCCATGGAATGGACTTTGAAAGCGAAGTAGCTGTGATCACAGATTTTGTCCCTATAGGTGTCAGTTCTGCTGACGCTCTCAATCATATTAAACTGTTTATGTTGTGCAATGATGTGTCTCTGCGAGGATTGATTCCACAAGAGCTATCTATGGGGTTTGGTTTTTTTGTCAGTAAACCTTCTTCAGCTTTTTCTCCTTTTGCAATTACTCCTGATGAGTTAGATGGAGCTTGGAAAGAAGGCCGTGTGCATTTACCTTTAAAAACAACATTTAATGGTCAACCCTTTGGTCATCCTTCTGGTGATGAAATGTTCTTTCATTTTGGAGAGCTGATCTCTCGAGCTACTACAACTCGTAATTTAAGGGCAGGTACTATTGTAGGCAGTGGGACCTTTTCAAATAAGGATCCTCAAAAAGGAAGTAGCTGTCTAGCAGAAAAGAGAATGAGAGAGAAAATTCAAACAGGTCAAATCAAAACAGCCTTTATGAAGGAAGGTGATACTTTACAGATAGAAATGCATGGGGTTCATGGCCAAAATCTTTTCGGCACTATTTTACAAACAGTTAAAAAAGGTTGAAAGTTTCTATTTTAAAGATTTAGAGCTATGTCTCATGTTTCAATTTCAAATGTTTCAAAATGAGATAATAACGGATATAAAAAAGAAGGGCCAAAAACCATACATGAACAAAACATTTTCAAAAATACCATTTTCATAGCCATAAACTAACTGATTATTTATGTTTTTTACAAAAGCTGTATTAAAGGCTGTATTAAGGTGACTCAAAAGTAGGTTTGTAAGTCTTAAGCCAATCAGTATTGCGATGCTTAGATGGTGTGTCATCGACTGAAGGTACAAAATTAGACTGAACAGAAACATTTAAGTTTCTTCTTTCAAATTCTTCTCGGATTATATTCGCATACTGAATGCCCTTTTCACCTTCAAACATCTGTCTGGCTAAGTTGACAATTTTTATGCCTGCTGTTTCAAAAGTATCTCCCCAATCCAAAATAGGTAAATGTTCTGTAAAAATTTTAAGGATTTCTTTTTGATCTGTTTCAGGCTTTCGATAGATCTCCCACCAGATACTATTATAAAGTATACCCACTAGATGAATTTCACCTTTATTACCATAACTCCTTTCACATTCGTTAAATATAGAGTAAGCTGTTTCATTGTTGGCTTCATCTGGATTGCGACTGGGGCCACTTGTTAGACCACAACCTGTCACCCCTCTTAAACTATTGCTGATCAGTTCACCTACCGCCGGTCGATCAGGGAAAAGCACAGCAGCATGAAAGTCTGCTTGCCCTTCATTGATAGCAAATAAACAGCCTTTTTCATTCAGACAACAGATAGCACTTCCACCAGGGTCTCTTCTTTCTGTATCGGTTAGATCACATACTGATTTACGGTATTTACAGCTTTGATGCGTTCGGCATGCAGCTGTCCCTGTAGCACCAGGCCTGCCTTCTGCACCCCCCTCCACTGAATGTTCAAAGTTTGCATGACCTGCTTCATGTGTGATAATTTCTGCACTTAATCCTGCTGCAGTGCAGAGTTTAATTTTATTTTCTAAAGGAGACCAATAAGCACAAAAAGGGGAATCCGCTGCGACTTCTACATTGATAGCCTTATCTGTCGCATACCACCCACTGGCATTGGTTTCCATAAAATACTTTTGATACATAAGCCAGTAGTAAGTCATAGCTTGTTCAGTTGAAAAATCCAATTCGCTATAGGGTGTTGTCCACTTACCATTAGAAGAAAGTTTTGCTCTTTGACCAGGAATCAGCAGTAAGGCCAAATTCACATCATAAGTGCTATTTTTAAGTAATCCTCCCACAGTACCTACAATATTTACAGCATACGTCTGTAGTTGAGTCAGCTGTGAACCGAGATCTTTCTCACTGAGACCTTGACCTTTTTGTGCCACTGGATTTTTGTCATAAATACAAGCATTTGAGTTGCTATCTTGAGTTTGATTGCAGTTATTTATAATCCTCCCACCAGGTATGGTGAGACGATCAGGAATGGTACCTCCACCGCCACTTGTAGGATCAAAACTGTAACGACAACTTAAGATGAAAGTACTTAAAATAAAAAGAGAGATAAAATGAAGATATTTCATTCAAACCCTATTTTAGCTAAAACGGCCTTTTAATTTAATTTTATGTCTTATACACAACTTTATATCGGTTAAATAATCAAAAAACTTTAGTTGGGCCTATTATTATCTAATTTCGGTGATCTTCGTCTACCCGTACGTACCTCTTTCAGAGATACGTGCGTTGTTTCCCTCAAAATTTCCCTTCCTTGAATCTTTTATCTTTAATTTCGTATATTCACCAGATTAAGCTCCTTTCAGAGAAATGGAAGGTCAATTTTGAGGAGATCGGCTAAAAATTCACTGCTGAACTTTGAATTTACCTTGATTTTTTTGTATATTTGGTTGGGCCTATTATTATCTAATTTCGGTGATCTTCGTCTACCCGTACGTACCTCTTTCAGAGATACGTGGGTTGTTTCCCTCAAAATTTCCCTTCCTTGAATCTTTTATCTTTAATTTCGTATATTCACCAGATTAAGCTCCTTTCAGAGAAATGGAAGGTCAATTTTGAGGAGATCGGCTAAAAATTCACTGCTGAACTTTGAATTTACCTTGATTTTTTTGTATATTTGGTTGGGCCTATTATTATCTAATTTCGGTGATCTTCGTCTACCCGTACGTACCTCTTTCAGAGATACGTGGGTTGTTTCCCTCAAAATTTCCCTTCCTTGAATCTTTTATCTTTAATTTCGTATATTCACCAGATTAAGCTCCTTTCAGAGAAATGGAAGGTCAATTTTGAGGAGATCGGCTAAAAATTCACTGCTGAACTTTGAATTTACCTTGATTTTTTTGTATATTTGGTTGGGCCTATTATTATCTAATTTCGGTGATCTTCGTCTACCCGTACGTACCTCTTTCAGAGATACGTGCGTTGTTTCCCTCAAAATTTCCCTTCCTTGAATCTTTTATCTTTAATTTCGTATATTCACCAGATTAAGCTCCTTTCAGAGAAATGGAAGGTCAATTTTGAGGAGATCGGCTAAAAATTCACTACTGAACTTTGAATTTACCTGGGATCCGGGATCTGGCAACCCGGCATCAGGCAAACGGGCAGGAGCGAAGCGAAAACCTTGTTTCCTTAACATTTCACTCAAAATGAGCCACACCGCTGGTGTGTTTTTTGGTGTTGCCTGCAAAGGCTTTCGCCTTTGACAAAATAGGCAACACCTAAAAAATCCGCTCATTTTGAGTAGAGGAGGATCCTTTTATTCTTTTACACCATGTTAAGGAAATTTTTCTTTTATTGTCTTAAGAGCAAGCGGGTTACAATGAAGGAACTTTTTCCTTAACATGTAGTCAAAAAACGAAGAGATCCTCCCTTACTAAAAGTAAACGGACTTTTGAGGTAGCCAGCCTTTGATCGACGGCGGTAGCCGTCGGGCTGGCTACCCAAAAGTAGCCAGAGGCTAGTTTACTTTGAGTGAAACAACTCAGGCAATATTAGATTTGGAATTTGTTGGTTGTATGGAATTAGCAAAACAAGCTGATAAATTAGGTGCTTTTTTATACAAATTATGTAAAAATACTTAAAAGCAAATTTGAATTTATCCGGGATCTAAGATCCGGGATCCGGGATCTGGCAACCCGGCAACAGAAGGATATTTTCCTTAACATGTAGTCAAAAAACGAAGAGATCCTCCTCTACTAAAAGTAAACGGACTTTTGAGGTAGCCAGCCTTTGATCGACGGCGGTAGCCGTCGGGCTGGCTACCCAAAAGTGACCAGAGGTCAGTTTACTTTTAGTGAACCAAACGGCTAGTTCAATTTTAGGGAAATTAACAACAAAGTTAGACAGTAAAAGGTCCAAATGCAGTATGCACTTGAAATAGACAATTTGAAAAAATCATACGGAGATGTACAAGCCATCAGAGGTGTATCTTTTCACATAAAACCTGGTGAGATTTATGGCCTTTTAGGTCCGAATGGAGCAGGTAAAACCTCTTTAATCTCAATCATCACTTCTTTAGAAAAACCTCAATCAGGTACTGTACGTATCTTTGGTAGGGATATTAGTTCAGGAGACAGAATGACAAAAAGCCTTGTAGGGTGTGTTCCTCAAGAAGTGATCAGTCATGGATTTTTTACTGTTGAAGAAGTTTTGCATTTTGTTTCTGGTTATTATGGATTGCAAAATAACACCCAACGCATTCATGCTCTTTTAAAGCATTTACGGTTGTGGGAGCATAAAAATAAAAAAATCCCTCATCTCAGTGGCGGCCTCAAGCGTCGGTTTATGATTGCCAAAGCCTTAGTGCATGCTCCTAAGCTTTTATTATTAGATGAACCTACAGCAGGTTTAGATATTGAATTGCGAGCTTCTCTTTTAGAGTTTGTCAAATCTCTTAATCAAACAGAAGGCTTAAGTTTGTTGTTGACTACTCATTATTTAGAGGAAGCCCAACAGCTATGTGATACGATTGGCATTTTAGATCAGGGTTTATTGAAAAAATCAGGTCATAAAAAACAGCTCATTAAAGAACTCACATTAAGACATGTTGTTTTAAAATTAAGTCGAGAAATCAATAAGCCTCTACAATCCCCTTATTTAATTAAGCAGGGACCCCATCAAGTGACCCTTAAATTACCTTATGATTTAGGTGTAGGGGAAGTGATAGATCAAATGCAAATTGCAAAATATGTTTTTGATATAGAAGTTCATGAAGGCAACCTTGAAGATGTTTTTATCAATGTTGTAGGTAAAAATGATGTTGTAACATAAATCGTTCGTTTTAGCAAAGTTATAACACTTGAATCATCATAGACATTAGATATTATTTCACTTTAAATATATGTTCAAGTCGGTACAGCAGACATATCAAAAAATTTATGTAACAGAAAAATTAGAAATTCCTATCAAGTTATTATTTGTAAAAAGTGTATTGTTCCTTGTAATTTTTACAAGGTGAGTTTTTATTCCTTTGCATATTGGATTTATTTATGATAAATATGTTCATTTGCAACATTTGCAACAAAATTTATATATTACAAAGCACTTTTTAAAGAAATTATAATATAAATCAAACAAAAGGATATATCAAATTATGAGGGAATTTATATTTATAGCTACTCTATTGATAAATTCAACCAGTTATATGGTATTAGCTCAAAATACACAGATAGATGCTATTCCATTTTATGGCATTGGAGGTTTAGATCGTATTGAAAATTTTGAACACTATCATCAAAACAGTTTTGAACATCATCATCAAAACAAAACAGATACTTATTTATTATTTGATTTTGAATGCTCTGAAGCTGATTGTAAAACAGTGATCTCTGATCCTGATGGACTGGCCTCTCTACTGGTAGCTCAATCTATGTTGCAAAGAGAGTACTTGTGTTCTTCTGATGCGATGTTCGATAGTCCTGTACCTCAATGGAAAGAAATCATAGCACCTTTTTATATACAAAAACTTCTTCGAATGAAACATCAATGCCAATACAACTTAGAAACTTTCTACGGGCCTAAAAAGCGACCAACTCCAGCCCAAAATCGAACCTGCATCAAAGACGACAGGATTTTTATAGAACAAAATAGAAATAATCAAATAATATGTCGGGGAGGAGAACGCTTTGAAGATTTTTGCGAAAGATTAGATCAAGATGCCTCGAAGGTTTTAGAGCATATTTTTCAAGGAAAGCTACCAAATGATTTAGAGTCCATAGACCAAGGGGAAATAGCACCTTTGACTTATAGTGATCTTAATTTTATTTCTGATTTTCTTAAAAAATATGAAAAACAATATTTATATGTTCATGCCAGTCAAAATATGTATCATGAAGAGCTGGGTATTTTCGGCACACCCAACACCAACGAAGGCAATTCCATATATGAGCAAATTCCACTATTGAGAGGAGATACACGTCTTAGTAAGTATTTGAGAATAGGCTATAATGAGAACAATCAAGATATTTTAAGGTTTTCTAACCATAAACCTCAACAGCCTCCTGCATTTTGTAGACGCATTAAACATCAATTAGTTGATATTATCCAAAATCAAATGACTATTCTTCTTTTTGATCCTAACAGGAATAATGCTCTTATCCCATCTATAAGGGTTCAATTAAATCAGAGTTTGTTAGCAATAGAAGGATGATCCCTAACCCCACCCCCCACCCTTGATTCTGCTTTCCTATTTTGTTTTTATTTGAGGATAGGGTAAAAAACAGCAATTCAAAGATAGCTCCCGGAATCGATACAAAAGGTCCAGGTGGGCTAGGTGTTTTATATAAATGGCCTTTTATGATAAGTCACAATGATAAAGACGAGTTTTTAAGCTATTTGCGTGAGGGTGGTATTAACTCGGCCGGCCGGAGGGCTAATATGCAAATTAAAGCGGTTTTAAGGCTATTTTTAGCTTTCAAAACATCAATGATCGTGGGATTTGGATAAAAAAGACCGACTTCTGGTAGTACATAAAGCCGGCCTTATGGATATTAGAAAGTGTTGTATATTTTATCGGCATCTATTGACTTTTCTTTACTTTTAATTTAAAAGGCTTATAATAAAATAAGGAAGGTCAAAATGAAATTTAATAAAGATATGAAAGAAAATCTTATAGTTATAGCAACATTTATATTTGGCGTTGTCGGTGTTGTAGCAAGTATATTTTTTATAGATGATATGGTGCATCGATCTATGAAAATGCAAATAAGTGATATAAAGACTCAAAATAAATTTATGGAAACACAAGTAACCGATATAAAGATACAAATGAAAGCTGTTGAAAATAAGATTGATAATATGGCTGAACAAAATAAAGAATTTCAAAGAGAAGTAAAGGCACTTATTAAAGCTTCAAATAATTAACATTATCCAAAGAGGATGATATAAAATAATTTCTACTATTGTAGATAAAATTCATGATTCCATATCAAAAGAGGCTTGATAGCCTCTTTTTTTTTGTATATATAAAGATTGATTATCGTAAGGCCCTCCGAGGGCGTATGATCGTATGCCAAACCCACAAAAACTGATAAGGAAAGCTTATATGGATGCTATGAAAAGAATGAAAGAGAGAGAGGACATATACAAAGATATGTTTAAGATGTTTTGTTCTCAATTAATGAATGACAATATAGGTATTCAGAGATTCATAAAAAACTATGTTGATAATATAACGTTTGATGGTGATCATTCCAAAGACCATCAACACTTACAATATGTTAAGGGATTATCCGAGAAGAAGCTCAAACATTATACAAATCTTACCTTGCTAACAAGATTAATATCCTTAGATGATCTAAACCCACTTGAGATATACGACATTGTTTTGAAATCTTAACAAATTGAAATTCTATTTTTGAGTCCCTTCAAAATAAGCCTCGGGCGGGGCGAGGGGGTGGGGTTTGCTCTCTTGACAAAAATTTAAAAGAATCCTATAAAATTGCCTATTTGGTGTCATTTTGAGATCAAAAAAAGTCGATTTTGACCTTGTTTTCCGGAAAAGCAAATCGGCATGACAAAAAAAGACTATAGAGTTAGCTTAAGGTATGACTAAGAAATCTCAAAATTCAAATTCAGATAAAAAGAAGACATATTATCACCGGAAAGCATGGAAGGTTTTAAGATTAGAAATCTTAAGAGAGCATCCTTATTGTAGAATGTGCTTAAAGAAACGTATTTTTACCAAAGCTACTCATATTGATCATATTAACGGCTTTAATAATGAGGATGAGTTCTTTGATAGAGATAACCTTCAGGCTTTATGTTTGCCTTGCCATTCCAGTAAAACCCATGCGGCCGGGGGCGACGACTGGCTTCGTCGACGAAAGGCCAAACTCGGAGTTATAGAATATTTTGATTATTAAATGGTCGATTTTCAACTTCTAAGCTCAACTGCTTGTAAGCCAATAACCATCACAAAAAAACTTATATTTTTTTTTGTTAAGACCTCGCAATCGTTAGAGGCTGAACCCCCACAAGGGACTCCATACCATGTTTTTTATCCTTAAGTAAGTCCAAAGACCGGCTTGAAAAGAGCATAAAGGCCGCTTGCTACGGCCCGTATATTCTTAATTAAATAGTTATTCTACCGACTCTCTTAAGAGTCTTTTCACATCTTCTGAAAAATCTCTCTCAGGGTCTAAGAGACTCTCTCCAGCTTTATTCGGATGATTGACGTCCGCACCATATTCTAGCAATAACCTTACAACTGCTATATGGCCTCTCATACTAGCAATCATTAAAGCCGTCCAAAGCTCTTCCAGAGTATGATCATACTTTTCTAGCGATGACCTTACAACCTCAATATGGCCTTCACGACTAGCATATATTAAAAGCGGATGGCTATGTGTGTCTTGATGATTGACTTTGACTCTATGGTCTTTATAACGAGCATCCACTAAGGTACTTTGAGTAGCTTCTGAAATTTGACATACAACCATGGACAAAAATAAAAATATAGATAAAAATATATTTCTCATTATTTGATACTCCTTTTAAATTGGTTAAAATTTTTAAGTTAAATAACAATAAAGTACATACATAAAGTACATACAAGGTTAAAGCCTTGATTAAAAGGGCTTTTTCTATGTTTTAGAAATAAACCTTGATAATTTTTGTAAATATATCTTATTTAGTGGCCAAAGTCAAGCACTTTTTAAGAATTAAGTAAAAAAAGTGAATAGGAACATCCTTAAGTAAGTCTGAAGCCCTATATTTCCATAGTTTTTTATAAGGAAAATTTTCCTTAACATGGAGTTAAAAAACGAGAGGATTCTTCCTACTAAAAATAAACGGATTTTTGAGGCAATCAGCCTTTTATCGACGGCGACAGCCGTCGGGCTAACTATTAGAAGGATGTTTTCCTTAACATGGTGTTAAGAAACGAAGAGATCCTCCCTACTCAAAGTGAACAGGCTTTTGAGACAATGACCATTTTGTCAAAGGCGAAAGCCTTTGCGGTCATTGTCCAAAAGTGGCCAGAGGCCAGTTCACTTTGAGTGAAACAGAGGCTGGTTTATTTTTAGTGAAAATAAATACGGCTTGACTTCTTAGATATATGATGTTATAAAATCAAAAATTCAAAGGAAGGTACAAATGAAAAAATATATTTTTATCCTATTTATTGCTTTGCTTGTTTCTAGTGATTCTCTATCTATGGGCCGGGTCCCATGGAAGACTTGTGCAAAAAGCCTTATGCCAAGTTCAAAACAAAAAGTTATTAAAAAGTCCTTAAGTGAGAGTGAATTATTGAAGCGAATCAAAGCTTTATTAAATCTTGTTCGTGCCGGCGGTCGCCGTAGGCTAATAGCTGGTTCTAACGTCAATCATCAAGACAATTATGGCAATACGGTTTTAATGTACGCAAGCAGAGATAATATAAAAATTGTAAGATTATTGCTAGAAAATGGTGCTAATGTCAATCTTCAAAACAAAGATGGCAATACGGCTTTAATGTACGCAAGCATATATAATAAGATAGAGATTGTAAGGTTATTGATAGAAAAAGGTGCGGACGTCGATCTTCAAAACCTATTTGGCACGACGGCTTTAATGTTTGCCAGAGTCCATATAGAGATTGTAAGGTTATTGCTAGAAAATGGTGCTAACTTTGACCTTCAAGACGACTATGGCTGGACGGCTTTAATGCTTGCCAGTGATGAAGGCCATACAGAGATTGTAAGGGCTTTGCTAGCGGCCGGAGCTAACGTCAATCATACACGCGATTATAGCCGGACGGCTTTAATACATGCTAGTTCTGAAGACCATATAGAGATTGTAAGGTTATTGATAGAATATGGTGCTAACGTCAATCATCAAGACATGATTAAAATGTCGGCTTTAATGTTTGCTAGTCGTGAAGGCCATACAGAGATTGTAAGGGCTTTGCTAGCGGCCGGAGCTAAAGTCGATCTGCAAGACAAAGATGGCTGGACGGCTTTAAGGTTTGCTAGTAAGCAAGGCCATACTGAAATTGAAAGACTATTAAGAGAGGCCGGAGCTACAGAATAAGACCAATTCTATAAATCTACGTATTTTTTTGACTTTCTTAAAGCTGTGTTGCACTTTAAAGTAAACTAGGGTGGGAGACACAGCTTGAATATCAAACAACATGTAGCTTATTATCGAGTATCAACGTCAAAGCAAACTATTGGCTTACAAACTCAAGAGACAATGGTCAAAGCCTATCTTAAAGATCAATGGCCTCCTATTAAATCATTCACAGAGAAGGAAAGTGGTAAGTGTGATAAGAATCGACCGCAATTGCAATTGGCTTTGGAGTATTGCCAACAGCACAAGGCAACTTTGGTCGTGGCTACATTGAGTCGTTTAAGTAGGGATTTGCATTTTATAACGTCCCTATCCAAATCTTAAGATAGATTTTGTATGTTGTGATATGCCTGATGCAACACCTCTGACAATAAACTTGATGGGAGCGATTGCTCAATATGAAAGAGAGACTGTATCTAAAAGAACAAAAAGAGCTTTAGCAGAGTTAAAAAATCGTGGGGTGGAACTTGGAGCAAATAATCCTAAGGTAAAGGCCGGTCTTGAGAAATATCGTGAAAGACAAAAAAAAGAACAAAATAACAAGTTAAAGCCTCAAAAAATTAAAGCATCATCTCAATTGAGTAACCCCTCAAAAGTAGAGCAAGCTGATCAAAGGCATATTCAAGCACTAAAGGTATTAAGAAATAACAAAAATTCATGGAAAGAGATTGCTTTTCAATTTAACCTGCTCGGTTTTCCGACTCGTTTTAGAGGCAAGTGGCATCGAACGTCAATTAAGAGGCTTGCAGATCGTCTAAATATCCATTGAAGTATAATAGAATCGGTCTTTTGTTATGGGTATGGTCACATTTTAGCTCATAGTCTTAACGAGCAATAAGGCTAAAAGAATATTTGAAATATTAAAAGCCGAATGCAAGGTTTACCAAATAACACAAAATGGTGGCTATCATTTCTTTGTTAGAGGGAATTTAAAAAACTGGGAGCCTTCCGAAGTCCTCAATTGAGCTTGCTCTTAAGGAGCAACCGGGTTGCGATAAAGGAACTTTTTCCTTAACATCTCACTCAAAATGCATCATGCCGTCTTTTGCACTTGAAATGAACCACACCTCTGGTGTGTTTTTTGGTGTTGCCTGCAAAGGCTTTCGCCTTTGACAAAATAGGCAACACCTAAAAAATCCATTCATTTCAAGTAAGAAAGGATATCCTTGCCACTTGACATCATGTTAAGGAAAATGTCCTTCTAATGGTAGTTAGCCCGACGGCTCACGCCGTCGTAAAAAGCTGGCTACCTCAAAAGCTTGTTCATTTTGAGTAGAGGAGGATCCTTTTATTCCTCTACACCATGTTAGGGAAACAAGATATGCTTCTAGAGTTTTTGGGGGAGCAAGCGGGTCTGCCTGCAATAAAGAAACTTTTTCCCTAACATGTAGTCAAAAAACGAAGATATCCTCCCCTACTCAAAATGAGCAGTTTTTTGCGGCATTGCTCTTTTAATATAATTTTAAAGGCATTTTGTTTCCTTAACATCATGTTAAGAGACAAGAGGATTCTTCTTACTAAAAGTGGTCAGGCTTTCTAGGTGATGACCATTTTATCGACGGCGAAAGCCGTCGTGGTCATCGCCAGAAAGTGACCAGAGGTCAGACCACTTTTAGTGAAAGGAGTGAAAGGAATGGAAGGTGCTAAAAAGCTCCTATTGTCTGGAGATATAAATTGAAATGATCTGATGAAGTCACCCATGGTTCAATAAAGTGTGAGTGTATAATCTCAGCTAGCTGTCTTATATCTTCTAAAATTTGGTCTTGTTGTCGCGATTGTGCGTCAAGTATATTCATTAATTCTTCAGGTACTTCAATATCAAATTGCAATGACCAGTACTTTCCTAATATTTCTAAGTTCTTTCTTATTCTTAATAAATCTATATACTGCGGTTGATGTACCTGTTGTGCTATTAATGTTTCTGTAGCTTGTATTAAATGACTGCCACTTTTTATAAGGTCTCTTAAAATTTTGGTCTCATTATTTCTATAATCTAATGCATATAAATTATCCACACGCATTAAAATAGTCTGATAAGACTGATATTCTTCTAAAGGATGAGCAAACCAAAAAAATAGATTTTCAAGAGAAGGAGGCATTCGATTCAAAGCATAAGCTAAAGCTGTCATACCATTGTGATCTACTGCATTGACATCAATAGAAGTCATGGCATCAAAATGAGATTCTATACCTATAGAAGTAGATGCCTTAGAATTTAATTGATAGCTAACTAAATCATGAACAGCTTTTGCATGACCATTTTGAGCTGCATACATCAAAGCTGTCATACCTGTCTTATCAGCTTTATTAACATATTCATAAAACAAAAGCTTTAGTCTTTCTGCATCTGTATTTTCAGGAAATTGAAGGGCTAGCATATTATGTGCTGCCTTTAATATAAAATGCACTTCACCAGTTATGGCTCCATATATCAAAGGGGTCATCTCCATTTCATCTTCAACAAATAAATCAATATAGAGATGAGGACGAGAGATGAGTCGTGAAGGTCTGTGATGATGATATCCTCTCCTCTGTTGATCCATAGTGTACGCATTCATCCCTCTTTCTAAAAGAATACGAGCAACAGTTATATCTCCTGCTCTCATAGCTACTAAGAAATGATTTTGTCTACTGTGAGAGCTTATTCTGGAAATTAAAGGTTCAAACAAGAATGAATAAGCTATATCTATTGAGTTGCTTATAGTATGAGTTGTCTTTTCAGTAAAGGTTTTTGCCTTTTGTAAGCTATTGACACATTCATCCTTAGAGTGCGGCATAGCCATAGCGTGAAGGTAACCTACAATCATTATAATAAAAAACAAAATACATGATCTCTTCATTATTTATACCTCTCTCTATATTTTTATTAGACTTTGCTACAAAAAATACTTTTTTTGTCTATCGTCTATCCATCCTCGTCTATCCTTTCTATCCTTATGGAATCAAGAAAAAGTTTAAGAAAAATACACCTGAAACCAAAATAAATCAAGAAGTTTTTATCAAATTGTAAAATTTATATATTGTCTATTTTTTATATATTTCTCGTCAGGTAATGTTTTGTTTTGAGACAAAAAGGCAAAAAGTCCACAACAGCAAAATCAATAAAAAGTGACAAGAAAGAACACCTGTTTGACAAAAAATGAACACTGTCTATTTTTTGATCATGTAGACTTTCTTGCGATGTTGTAAAAAAACCACTTTTACTCTAATAGGAGCTTATTTTGTGTAAATCCTGAGTTTGACAGCCAGAATCATAGAGGCTTTATGTGGAATTCTGATGCCGGGTTGCCAGATCCCGGATCCCGGATAAACACAATGTTAAGGAAACAAAATGCCTTTAAAATTATATTAAAAGAGCAATGCCTCAAAAGTCCGTTCACTTTTAGTAAGGGAGGGAGTTCATCCCATTGATTTAATAATCATTTAACCAATTGAAAAATAATTTGACATTGGTCTTATATTATGCTATTGTATGTAGATAGTAGGTCAGCAAATTATTCAGAACTGGAGTGGACCCTCAACTAGTAGGTAGGGTAGCCATAACTAAAAGATCTTCATCAATATAAATAAGCTGACAGATACTCAATTTTTATAGATATGTAAAAAAGAGAAAGTCTAAAAACTTCGATAAGTGAATTATGATTACAAAAATCACAATGGATAATATTGCAAGCTATAAAAAACCTACATTTTTTGAAACTGATAAGAAGATCAATCTGATCTATGGACTCAATGGGACAGGTAAAAGCATTTTTTCAGAATATCTATATAATCAATCAAATTCAAATGATCAACTAAATTCAGAATATTCAGATTGCTCTATTGAAGGACTCAATGACAAAGACATTCTTGTTTACAATCAAAAATTTATTCAAGATCATTTTTATCAAAAAGAGAGCTTAAAAGGTATCTTCACTATATCAAAAGACAATAAAGAAGCCTTAGAAAAAATTAATAAAGCAGAACAAGAGAAAAGTAAGCTTGAAAAAGAAAAAGAAGATAAAAATAAGGAAAAAGATCGTTTTAATGAAGATTTAAAAGAGAAAAAAGAAGATGCGGAAAACAAAGTATGGGAAATTAAAAAAAAATATACTGGTGGTGATCGTGTGTTAGAATATTGTTTTGATAGTCTAAAAGGTAAAAAAGATAGATTATTTGATCATTTATCCCAGATAGAAAAACCTGCACAAAAACCAAAGAAAGAAACCAATCAACTCAAGAGCGAAGTTTCAGCTATAAAAGGGGATAAAGCACAAAAGTATAATCCATTGCCTTCTATTAACTCCGAATTTTTTCAAGAAGTAGAATTAGATCCCATTTTTAAAAAAGTCATTATAGGGAATGAAAATAGCACAGTCTCAGATTTGATTAAAAGCCTCAATAATTCTGATTGGGTCCAAAAAGGATTGGTTTATTTACCAGAAAAAATAAATGCACAAGAGCCTTGCCCTTTTTGTCAGCAACCAACTATTACAAATGAGTTAAAACAGTCCATTCAAGATTACTTTGATAAAAGTTATAGTGATAAACTTGATAAAGTTAAAAAACTACTTTCAAAATATGAAGATAGTGTTAATAAACATATTCCTAAAAAAAATATTTTTCAAAATTATCCATTTATTGAAAATAAAAAACATGAATTTGAAAATTTATACAATACCTTATCAGCAGTATTAAACAATAATAAAGAAAAAATAAAAAACAAAATACAAACACCAAGTCAACAATCTCTTATGAAAAACTCAAAAAAAGCTATCGATGATTTTAATAACTTTATTCAAACTATCAATGAAAAAATCACAGCTCATAACCACAAGATGGACAATAAAGAGAAAACTCTTGGAGAAATCAAAAATCAGTTTTGGGATATTATGCGTTGGGATTATGATCAAACTTTGTCTTTTTATGAAAGTGAGAAGCATAAAATTGGAGAAAAAATAAACGACATTCAAGAAAAAATAAAAAATATTCAAAATAAAATATCTATTCAAGAAAAAACTATAAAAGAGCATCAAGGTCAAACTAGCAATATTCAAGAAGCTATTGATCATATTAATCATCAGCTTAAAGATCTAGGTATAAGTAATTTTGAGATAAAAAAACACGATAAAAATTTTTATAAAATCATCAGAGAAGGACAATCTAGTGATACATTTCAAACTCTTAGTGAGGGTGAGAAAATGATAATAAGTTTTCTTTATTTCTGTGAGCTTTGTAAAGGGAAAAAGACAGCATCAAGTCCTTTAAAGAAAAAAATTATAGTCATTGATGATCCTATTTCCAGCCTATCTCATATTTATATTTTTAATGTAGGTATGCTTATTAAGGAAACCTTTTTAGAATCTAATAATTATGAGCAGATCATTCTCTTAACACATAGTCTTTATTTTTTCCATGAATTATCTAAGTTATCTAAGAGGTTATCTAAAAAACAAAACAATCCAAAACTTTTTAGAATGATCAAGAATTCTGAAGGTAGTCAAATTTTAAAGATGGAAGATAAAGAAATCCAAAATGATTATCAATCTTACTGGAGTATTGTAAAAGACCGTCAGCAACCACCAGCCTTAATGGCAAATTGCATGCGTCAAATTCTTGAATATTTTTTTGGTTTTATTGAAAAAGAATCCTTAAATGAGGTTTTTAAAAAAGACATATTTAAAGAACTAAAATACCAAGCGTTTCATCGCTACATGAATCGAGAGTCTCATTTTGACAGTCAAAATATATCTGATACAAAAGAGCTTGATTATGAAAATTTCCGAGAAGCATTTCAGTTAGTTTTTAAAGAGAGTGGATATAAAAAGCACTATGATCGCATAATGAAACCTGAGTTTGACAGTTGATTTGCGAATGTGGATATCTTTTTTTGAGAATGTTTTATTTATAGGTGTTAGAGAGATTTGTAAGTTTTAATTTTTAAATTTTGGTAGAATTCCTAGTGAAACATTTTTTTTTAATTTTATCAATAAAGTCTTGATATAGAAAGCTATACATTATTGAGTAAAAATGATAATGAAAATATGAAAATCCTAAAAATAAGGGGGAAAGATGAAGTTTCAGATAAATAAATTAATGATTTCCCCTAAATTAAAAAGCTTACAGTAAAAAAAAGCTCACATCCTAGTGGCATAAAACCTTGTTACGCTTATAACCTATTGAAATCACACAATTTTATTTTTGCAGGCTGTCAAACTCAAGTTTTACTTTTTAGCTTTAAAATATGATCTTGAGATAAACCTGTCACCTGAGAGATTAAAGCAATATTCATATTCTCTTTTAACATATTGTGTGCAACTAATTCCATACCCTTTTCCATACCTTCTTGTCGACCCTCAGCGATACCTTCTTGTCGACCCTCGGCGATACCTTCTTGCCGACCTTTAGCTAAACCTTCTAATAAGCCTCTTTTAACCATTGGTATATATGCACCCATCTTACCTCCTTCTACTTTGACTAATTTACTATCCTTATCTGAAGCTAATTTCAAACATCTATTGAAAAAATCCAAATCTATTTTTGGATTTCTACGATATAAATGATATTGAACTGCTGATAATATTATATCTTGATTATTCACTCCATGCAACCCTTTAAACAAATGAACCAACTCACTTTCAAGAACACGCTCATCCGAAGAAGTTAGCAACTTTTTATCCTTAAACAAATATAATGCTATGCGAGAATGTAAACAACCCCACTGACTCTGCAAATGAGGGTCATGTACATCATAAATCCGCAATCTATAATTTAACATATCTTGAGATAAACTGCTCAAAGGACCTTGTATTCCCTGTTTTTGTTCCTGTAACTGCAATTCTAACCACTCTTTAGGAAGCAAATCTTGTAAAGATAATGGACCCTTAACTTGACGATGACCATGAGAAAATAAAATAGCCAGCAACGGAGGGAATACCACTTGACCTTTCACATTGTAACGCTTGATCACCTCACACATATAACCTAATACTTGAATTAATACTTGGGGCTTATAACTTGACTTATGCTCAAATAAAATTAACAGAGGAATACGTACATGAGGATAGGCCTTAAAAGGGATGCTATAAAGCAAATCTGCCGTTAAGCCCTTTGTAAAACTATCTTTGACTAAATTTTGTTTCACTAAAAGTGGTCTAGCCTCTGGCTACTTTTGGGCAATGACCGCAAAGGCTTTCGCCTTTGACAGAATGGTCATTGCCTCAAAAGCCTGACCACTTTTAGTAGGAAGGATCCCTTCGTCCCTTAACTCCATGTTAAGGAAAAAGCTCTTTCTTACACCTTTTGGCTCACGCCGTCGATCAAAGGCTGGCTACCTCAAAAGTCCGTTTACTTTTAGTAAGGAGGATCCCTTCTTTTTTTAATACCATGTTAGGGAAACAAGATGTTTGTCTTTTGGAAATTTTTCTAAAAGATGGAGAAAAAGGTATTTGAAAATTGGAAATCCAGTGATTCTAGTAACTTAATACTGTGACTTTTGTATAAAAGTTACAGTATTAAGTGGTTGTAATTGTTAGACTTTTTTAGGTTGACTTTAGAAATTTCTCATTTTTTAGTTTTTTTATAAGCTAGGCTTGACTTTTTAGATATATGATATTATAAAATCAAAAATGCAAATGAAGGTACAAATGAAAACAACATATTTTATCCTATTTATTGCTTTGCTTGTTTCTAGTGATTCTCTATGGGCTTGTGCTGAAAGTCTTATGACAAAGCAAATAGTTATTAAAGTGGACTTAAGTGAGAAAGAATTATTGGGGTTTAATAATGCATTACTAAATTCTGCTGAAGAGGGCAACTATCCTCTTGTAAAGTTATTGCTAGCGGGCTAACGTCAATCATCGTGACAATAGAGGTGGCGATACGGCTTTAATATGGGCTAGCAGGAACGGCCATATTGAGATTGTAAGGTTATTGATAGAAAATGGAGCTAAAGTCGATATTCAAAACGCGGGTGGCAGGACGGCTTTAATGTTTGCTGCTGCGAAGAATCATATTGAGATTGTAAGGTTATTGATAGAAAATGGAGCTAACGTCGATATTCAAAACGTGGGTGGCTGGACGGCTTTAATATATGCTAGTTCTGAAGGCCATATAGAGGTTGTAAGGGCATTGCTAGCGGCCGGAGCTAACGTCAATCATCAAGACCAATGGGGCCGGACGGTTTTAATGTATGCAAGAGATAACAACCATACTGAGATTGTAAGGCTATTAAAAGAGGCCGGAGCTACAGAATAATACCAATTCTATATTTGTCTCATATATCAATCTTTACTCTTGTATTGATTGCCATGCCTTCTTTGAAGTCTCAAACACCGAAACTTTACAAGCCATTCTATTAAACCCACTGGATGACACTTGATTGTCTTTCTTTTAGACTTTTGAGTTTTATCCATAACCAAATAGCTCCCATACCTTTGAGTCTGATTATCCAAAACAAAAAAGTAAACATATAACAATCTATCGTTATGAAAATTCTATATCCAATTAAACACAAATATCAATCATTTTTAATCCTCTAATACCTATAAATAAAACATTCTTTTAAAAAGCCATATCCGCACATTAACTGTCAAAATCAAGAAGTTTTTATCAAATTGTAAAATTTATATATTGTCTATTTTTTATATATTTCTCGTCAGGTAATGTTTTGTTTTGAGACAAAAAGGCAAAAAGTCCACAACAGCAAAATCAATAAAAAGTGACAAGAAAGAACACCTGTTTGACAAAAAATGAACACTGTCTATTTTTTGATCATGTAGGCTTTCTTGTGATGTTGTAAAAAAACCACTTTTACTCTAATGGGAGCTTATTTTGTGTAAATATATACTCATAATCAAGCCGGCACACCTTTTGCTATATTTAATATGAGAGATGGAAAATAAGGAGCAATTCATGATAAGTTTATTGACAAATCACAAATTAACTCTTTTTGCAGTGGTTACATTTTTTGCCTTTGTGATAGTGAGTTATTATAAAAATCCTCTTTTGTAAGTTGATTTTTTAATGTATAAAAGTATCTATGATAGAGATACTTAGAAAACTTACAGATCAACTAAGAGACACAAAGCCATCTTGTACCCATTCACCGCGTATAGATGCTGAAATCCTTTTAGCACACACCTTGCAAGTTAAAAGAAATCAACTCTTATCTTTAAATCGCACACTCACACCTGCGGAACAAGCTTTATTAAAAGACCTTATTTCTAAGAGACAAAAAGGTTACCCTATCGATTATATCACTCAAAAGACAGAATTTTATGGATTGAGCTTTTATATCAGAGAATCTGTCTTCATCCCCAGACCAGAAACAGAAAAACTTATAAAAACCGCACTGACCGATCTTAAACCAGGTGAGAAGGTTTTAGACATGGGAGCAGGTTCTGGTTGCATTGGACTGACAGTAGCCCTAAAGAGACCTGATGTAAAAGTGCTTGCTTGGGAAAAATCTCCTCAAGCTTTAAAAGTCCTAAAGCAAAATTTTAAATACCACAATCAACCATCTAATTATAGCTTTGAACTTTTTGATATTGGCTCCAGTCATATCAAAGACAGTGATTATGGTGCTTACCATACAGTGTTATCTAATCCTCCTTATATTGGTTATACTGATCAAAATATAGATTTTTTTGTGAAGAAGTATGAACCTAAAGATGCTTTATTTTCAGGCACTACAGGTTTTGAATGTATTCAAATGTGGTCTCATCTAGCCTATCAGATTTTAATTAACCAAGGGATGGCTTATTTTGAAATAGGCTTTCAACAAGCTACTGGCAGTATAGATATTTTTAGAAAAAATGGCTTTGTAGATATAAAGATTATTAAGGACGATCTAGGAGAAGATCGTATCATTATAGGGAAGAAGCTTCATTAACTGCTGTGTTCTTTATACTGTGTGTACGTTCATCTTTCTGTTGCCCATCTGTAAAAGCTAGAAAGTATTAATTCTTAAAAAGCAAATACAAAATCACATATCACAAATCACAGGGGCATCTACAAAATCATAGACAAATCTACTTATAAGACTTTTAAAGGCAAAAGCATACTCTTGCATACTTCTATCTCCTAGAGGTTGCTGATCAAAAGTACCGTTACTAGTATGATGATGGTATCGTTGTGTCATAGTTTCTATTTTAGGATGGCAGAGTAAAGGCTTGATATAATTATTGAGAACAAAATCTTTAAGCTCTTGAGGGCTTTGAGGTTTTCGGCCATTTATTAAAACACTTTCCAACTGATCATAATAACGATCTGCTGAAACATAATAAGCTAAAATACCAAAGATATGATTTTCTATTGCAGATGCTGCAGGTCTGTTCCATTTCTTATAAGGGCGGGAATCCACTGGCCTTAGAGTTGTGAGCAAATCAATTTCTTCATAAAGCGTTAAGAAGAAATACTCCAATGGATTTCTTCCAACGTCCATTGCATTACATTCTGGATGTGGAGGATTTCTCTCTATCAATTCTACATGATGACTTTGAGTAGGTATTCTTACTATATTGGATGCTAAACAGAATATGTCTGTTCTGTGAGGTGATGCTCCAAAATAACTATAAGCTACTAACATTTCATCATAAACACTAGATGAAATTTGCTCGTAATTGCTTTTAGAATATATAACAGAGTGTGTTGAGTCCATAACAGAGTTACCATAATTATTCTGTGCAAAGACACTTCCTCTATAATTATGTTCAAATCCCAATGCATGACCTATTTCATGTGCAGTGATAAATTTAAGAATATTGAAAGCAAACTGATCAAAGGAGATATTAGCAGGAGGCATTCTTGAAATAAAAGGAGTATTTTTATCCATATTACCATTTCGAATAGTTTGGCCTATTTGAAACCACATTTTTAAAGATTCTATCATGCTTTGAGCTTTGAGTAGAATTGTCGATGACCATATTTCTCCTGTGTATTCATTAAAAAACTTCGAAGCGATTCCTGTATGTGCATAAAAATCAGTTGTAGGAATCCATTCTAAGACATTAAATCTTATGTCACTTGTCACAATCTCTTGTTCTCCATCATAATCATCTGGAATAAAAGTATAAGAGAGCAAAGGTGTTGCCTCCAGCATAGAAGCAAGAGCTGGATCAAACTTATTTGCCTGAGAAACAAACAGGGAGTTCCAATATTCAAAAGCTTGAGCAACTGGCTCGTGATATTGTGGAGGCATTTTCTTAATATAAAAATGCTTAGTGTTGATTTGATTATTTTTAACTATTCTCCAGTGCAGTACAGAAGGTTCCAAGATAAAGATATCTTCATATAATTGGATTAGACCTTCTTGTGTCATATTGTAAATAAGTCCATTGACAGGAGGTCTTTTGATAAATGTTTCCTCCTCGTTGAGTATATTGAACTTCATAAACCAACGCACCTTCATTTGAGGGAAGGGTTCTGACCTCCAATGCATTTGTGAACTGACATCAAAAATTAAAGTAGAATCAGAAAAGTCAACTATAGATGTTTTAGGGTTTGGCAAGTTGGGAAATCCCAAAGAGAGATGATTTTGATTATATCCGGTAAATCTTATAGGTTCATGAGGTTTAAAAGAAGATATATGTTTTCTTGAATTTAAGCTCTTCCCCAGTGTATTCAAATCCACGATAACAGATTGATGCCTTGGAGAAATACCTAAAACAGGTATTTGTACAGGTGTGAAGTTTCCTATATTTTCAATACAGCCACGCTCCCTCAGGCCTGGATGGAAACAAATAGCAAATCTTAAACTACATCCTCCATTTTGCAAGCCAACAAGCTTTATTTGAACCTCTTTTACCCCCAGTATAGCATGCTTATATGCTGAAAACATAGATTGGTAACTTCGATGTTGATAGAATTCATTGCCACTATCTGAAAAGTCAATAATAGTACCTCCAATAGCCAAAGACTGGTTCAATGCTACAAGAGGAAATCCTAGCAAGAGATTATTTTCTGACTCTATATTTGAAGATCTTCTTGAAGAAAAAGATGGCAGTTCTGTTTGGACTGTAGCAGATGGACGACTAAGAACTTCATCAAGTGTGAATTGACGGTTTTCTTGAGCATCCTTGAAAACTGGCTGGAGATCGTCTTGTGGAACACACTCTAGTATATCTTGAGAAGTAGATAAAATCTCTCGACTAAATAACATGAATGGCATTTGCTGGTCACCTAAAAGTGTAGCTTGCTCAGGGGCTATATTTTGCCCTTGTGCATGCCCTTGAGTTAATAGAAATATTTGTAAAATAAAGAAAATTCTTAAAAAGCATTTCATATTTGAGTACCTTCTTTGACATGAATGTTTATTTTAAACTAAAAATCTTTCTTGATTAAAATAATGATATAGACTTATATATTGAAAACAAAATAAAAATTCATATATTTAAAATTAAAATTTGTTATTGAAATTTAATTATTGAAGTTTTATAGATATAAATGCTAAATAACCACACAATAAGCCTATTTATATGAAAACTTCACAGAAAAAAGAAAATATAGTTTCAGGGCTTATTTTTATTGCAGTGTGTTATTTTTGTATTCACAAAGCTGTTTTGTTCAGATAAATATATTATTCATTTTGTAGAATGAATAGCCATTTCAAATGAAATGTGTCAGTTATGGTTGTTTTTTCACTGAGCTGAAACAACCTGATGATGGGTTAAGAGATATGATAAGGAGTTGATAAACATTAAAAAGCATGAAAGCACGTCAGATACCTCCTCAATATTTACCTCAATGTTGGCTGATGAAGTCAGAACCCGGCAATTATTCCATTGATGATCTCAAAAAGGATAAAACTTGCTTATGGGATGGGGTTCGCAATTATCAAGCACGCAACTTTATGATGAAAGACATGCAGAAAGGAGATCGTGTTTTATTTTACCACTCTAATACTAAGCCCCCTGCCATTGTTGGATTAGCTCAAATAGTTTCAAAGCATGCTATCCCTGATCCCACACAGTTCGACCCTCAAAGCCAATATTTTGATGCAAAGGCTACAGAAGAAAAACCTATTTGGTACTGTGTTCGAGTGCAATTTCAAAAAAAACTGCAAAAACCTATTTTACTCTCTGACATGAAATCTCATAAAGGATTAAAAAATCTTTGGGTTATTAAAAAAGGCATGAGGTTATCAATACAACCTGTCAGTAAAAAAGACTATCAAACCCTGCTGGCTTTATGTTAAAGCAGACTAGAGGAAAGCGACGTTATTTTCTTAACAGACGATAAAATAATCGGGCCACGATGGGCCGTGCCTCACTGGTTTCAAAAGGGATGTTTGTCTTTAATCGGTGGAGAGAAAGGTCGTGGCAAATCGACTTTTGTTATTAACTTAATCGTAAGGAATTCAAATAATCCTAGAAAGAGAAGCCGAAAACAAAGAATTAAACACTTCTGTTATCAAGAAACTGGCAATAGCTCGTGGAGTTTCTACTTATCATCTAAGATATAAATTAGACTGGAAAAGTTTAGGCTATTATGAGGAGAGAGTGGGATTTGGTGATCAATTCAGATTAATACTCAAAAAAGAGCTAATTAGCTAATATCCAAATATGATATGCCAGACCTGCCGGACCTGGGAAAATGATCAAAATATATGATTCTCTAATATATATTAATATGAATAACTGCAATAGGTTAGAGAAAAGTGACGTTTTACGTCAAGGTATGTAAGGTATTCCTATTTATTCCGGCCTATCAGTACCAAAGTGCCATGTGTTGCATTGTGTCGAGGCGTTTGACATACCTTAGTCTATTTGGTATAATTAATGTATGTTTATATAGGATTAACTAATTTAACCAGGATGGTTTATGATCGCTGATAATGAAGAGCTAACTATTCCGACGAAGTGTCTGTAAAAAACTTAGGTTTCGATTCAATAAAGCTTTTTTTAGATGGTGATGATAAAGTAAGTGGTGAGGAACTGCAAAAAGTAATTGGTGAGTGCGTTAGGGGACTTCTTTTATCTTTTAGTCAAAATAAAAGAACTTCAGGCCTTAAAAGGAGTGAGAGATATAACGGATGATAATAACGTGAGATTTTTAGGGCAAGAGATAATAGAGTTATTTTTAGCTGGTAAAGTTGACAATAAAGATATGCAAAAAAAAATTGGAAAAATAGTAAATGAGATTTTAAATCAAAAAACTATATGAGGTGAGTATTATGAAAAAATATATTAGAAAATATTTAAGGCCTATTTTATTAGATAAGACCTTTTTTCTTTGGTCTTTTCTTAAGGTCATATTCGATGACATAAATCAATCAATATTTGATAAGTTAGAGAAGACTCTCATAACTTTTTTCTTTCCTTTTATTAAGACATAACCTCTTTTTCTTTAATTGTGGAAAATTCCACTAAACCTATTTATTCAATATACCGATATAGATTCTAGCAGTCCAGTCCATGCCTTAAATTCACAGCTTGCCTGATAAATAAGAACATGGATGCATGAAAAATAAAACCTAGGAGGATATTATGAGTGACAATCAATCAATGCATATAGAGGATACTCCAAAGAATGGAGATTCGGCAGGACATAGACAAATATCACAAAAAAATACGGATGAAAAAATTTTTTCACAAAAAGAAGTCTTAAATTTTTCTTATGGAATTTTAAGCAATCTTCTTCTTCTTCTTGTAGTTGGTGTAGTTAGCGTTGCAGGAAGTTTGTTTTTTATCGGCAACATGTTTACTGCTCCTATTAAAGAGGAAATAACTGAAATTAAAGTGCAAATAAATGGAATTGAAACAAAGATTGATAATATGGCTGAACAAAACAAAAAATTTCAAGAGGATGCAATGGCAATTATTGAAGCTTCAAATAATTGACTTTATAAGTGGATATGAAAACTAAAGTTTCCATGATTCCATATTAAAAGAGGCCACTTGTGGTCTCTTTTTTTTTAAAGTTTCATAACATCCATACCACATATAAGTATAAACTTCCACGGTTTAAAAGAGGGCTATTTAGGTGCTGTGCAAATTTCTTTTAAGATATTAGCTTCTGATTGTTTTTAAGGTGTTCTTTTGTCTACTTTTGTCTAAAAGATAATCCGCTATGTGAAATGGTCTTTGCAATCAAGCTTGTGGGGCTATGTTTTTTCACATCTGAAAGGGGTACCCATTTTGGGGCATCTGTTTTATTTAGTTTTTCTTGAAAATTTTTTGAAGGTAAAGGATGTATTCGCACATAAATATTATGATGAGTAATGGTATGTTTAAAATCAAATTTTTCAGGAGCTGTTTTTACTTTTTTCATGGGACCAGGCCATATCCATTGATTTTTTAAGAAGCTCTTTTGATGATTTTTCACTAATAATACTTTGCCTTTTTGCATACAAATTGATGGCCTCCAAAGCCATGGCTCAAGTTTTCGCCTTAGCCGAACCAACGGCAGTTTTTGTGCTTGACCTGATTGATAGGCTTTGCATTTTTTCCTTACAGGGCAGGATGGACAAATAGGGGATTGAGGTAAACAGACAGTAGCTCCTATTTCTATCAAGGCTTGGTTGATGTCGGCAACATGGCCATCATTAGCATACTGATCAGCAATAACTTGGAAAACCTTACGTCCTTGGCTGGTCCACCATTTTTCTTTGATCAAATGGCATCGAGATAAAAAACGAATCACATTGCCATCTAAAACACCTGTCTTTTGACCAAAGGCAAAGCTGGCAATGGCTCTAGCTGTATATGGGCCAATTCCTGGTAGAGTAATAAGTTTCTGCCAAGTTTGAGGAAATTTTCCATTGTATTTTTGGTAAATGATTTGAGCTGTTTTATGTATATTTTTAGCCCTTTGATAATAACCCAAGCCACTCCAAGATTCTAATATCTCGCCTTCTTGAGCTAAGGCCAGGTATTTTAAAGAGGGAAATCTTTTTAAAAAAGCTTTATAATAAGGTATGACAGCAACAGAAGTCGTTTGTTGCAACATCACTTCAGCAATCCATATTCTATAAGGGTGTAAAGATTTGTTATAAGGGAGCTTTCTCCAAGGAAGCTCGCGTTTGTTCTGCCAATACCAATCTAAAAGCAAGGTTTTCTGTATCATTTTGGTTCAATCCTTTCGCTCTAAACGCAAATCATCTAAAAAATAAAGATTTTTTACCAATATCTTAAATAAATTCATATAGTTCAAGCTGATCCAGTCTTCAACATAATAAAAAACATACCTTATAAGCATTTTTAAATACAAACGAAAGTATGGTTTTTTTCTAAAAAATGCGAAATACATAAAAAAACCTAAGCTTTTATACCCAATAAGACGATAGAGATATGAAGTGTATACACTCTATCAATCAAACCATTTATTAATATTTAATATTATTAATAGGATTCTTATAATGAAATTTTCAAATGCAGGAGCTATATGTATAGGAATTTGCTTTTTATTTACAGATATCCAAGCACAAGATGTTTCAGTTGATAGGATACAAAGACAAATCAACACCAACCAAGTACAGATAGATCGACTCAACGAAGATATAGGCCGTCAGGCAGAATCACTTATGAAAGCAAGAGATGGAACTTCTATCCTGTTTACTAGTTGTATGAGACGTTGTGATAGTCATACTGATAGCTTTTGGAATCGATTGAGAAGAAGAGGTTCAAGTTGTAAAAATAATTGTCGAAAAGAAAGACGTGAACAAATAACTCAATTAGAAGAATCTCTTAAAAAAGCCAGAGAAGATCTCGCACAATTTCAAGATCAAAAGAACACATTAGAAGTTCAGCTGAGGACTCATCAGCGACTCGTTCAATGCCGTCAAAGACAACAAGAACTTGCAAATATTCAAGCAATTCTCAATGCAGAAGAAATGAAAATCAACCAAGAAATTGATTATAACGAAGGTCCATCCCAATGTCATGCAGGAAACTCATGGTTTCAGGCACAAATTCCTGCCTCTCACGATGAGGCAGATTTTGATCAAAGCCTTGATCGTAGGTGTACCTATCGTATTTTAAAGGACTATACAAGGTGTGATACAAAACGGCAATGCTATGTCAAATGTGATGGCAGACCACCAGAAAATGACACTAGACCAGAATACACATCTACACCCCCCTGTGTATCAAGACGCTTTCATAATTATGTACACAATACCATTACAGAGATATCTTCTTGTCTTCAATTAGACCCTAAAATTTTGTTTTCCCTTTTCCTTAATGAAAGTGGGGTACATCCTTTAAGAAGAAGTCACACAAATGCAGTGGGGGCAGGACAGATGACAAGTGTTTTTATTGAAGATATTGGTAGTATCCGATGTAGCAGAAGAGTAAATAATCAATGTGTTGACACAAAACCCAGTTTGTTTGATGAATATATAAATGAAACATTGCCAGCTCTCAGTAAAAATCCACTCACAGGCAGTGCCTGTCAGTCTGTTTTAAACAAGGTGAGTAGCTTTGGGAAAGTAAAAACCATCCCTGCTGCCTGTCAAAGAACAAATCACTATATGAATGTGTATTATTCAGCTATTCATTTGATTCGTTCAATGGATTTCATTATCCCTAAAGTCTTAAGAAGTAGAGGAAAAAGAAATATGCCTATACCAGAGAACAGCTCCTTTCGACATGCTCTTGGGTCTGGATTATTGGGTGAAGATTCTCGCAAAACCATAGAAAACTTAGCTAAATTTCAAGCAATAGATGTTAATGATCGCAATATCATTATAGAAGCTTCATTGTACTCACATATTATGCCTGTTACTCGTTACATGTTTTCTGAATACATTAATAATGAAGGGCTTCCTCAGAGATTTAAGGATTTTACTGGTACTCAAGGAGGATGGGTTTCTTTTTTAAAAACACGTAGAGATCGTATATCTTCTCAGGAGGCGATACAAAACCAAGTCATACAATATATATATCGGCCCAATGCAAGGTCTGGTTCTTCTGGAATGATGAAAGAAAAAATGAATAAGGTAGAAGAGGCTAACGAAGATTTATTCAGAGAAAAAATTAGCTGTCGACCTTATTATGATACTTAATTTTTTAAATTTAAAATTGACAATCCTGTAAAGATAAACTTCAATAAAATAATGGAAAGAATATCTTTATTGTCTCTTCTTTTATTTATAAGTCTTATAAGTAGCTTAACAACTTACGCAAGTGCTTACAACAACAAGTCGCTAACTACTGATATTACAAATACTTATCAAGCTCTTTTGCAAAAAAAGCAAATAAAAAATCGTGTAGGACTTGTGGACCGTCTTGTAAAAAAGGCATCCGATGAACGTAAAAAAATTCTTAAAAAAGATAAAAAAAACGACGCAGATGTTTTAATGAGCTTTCATGTGAATATTCTCAAAGAGTTTTATGACGATATAGATAAAACAAATTCTACAACTTGTATAAGAAGTTTTAGCCGACTGAAGCATACTCTTTACCCTACCAAGTTTGAGAAAAATCAAAGAAATATGTTGCCTTTTCAAAAGTCTGTTTATAATCTTTATGGCAAGATGTGCTTGTTAGAATTTGAGACTTTGTAATTGGCTTCATTCAAAACAGTTGAATGTTTGCTTTGCATTGTCTTTACAATACAATATTGACAATGTTTTCACAATGTGATCATTTTATATTATTAGGTACAAGGAGGTTATTTTGTTGTCATCACCATCATCTGAAAAAACTGAAAAAAATACAATAGACTTGCAAAAAAAAGCTACACCCACACATTTGAATCAAGCTGATCATATAAAAGAAAAGCATACCCATATTCAAGTAGGTCATTTAGACTTTCAAGTCTGCAAAAAAGCTATGGAAGATCCTGCTGAATTTCAGAAACTAGCTGTTTGGGGGCGTAAAGAAATATCTATTGCTGAAACAGAAATGCCTGGCCTAATGGCTCTTAGAAAAGAGCTAGAACAAACACAACCTCTTAAAGGTGCTAGAATAACTGGATGCCTTCACACAACCATTCAAACAGCCGTCCTTATTGAAACCTTAACAGCATTAGGGGCTCAAGTGAGGTGGTCGTCTTGTAATATATTCTCAACCCAAGACCATGCAGCTGTAGCTTTGGCTGCTACAGGTATTCCTGTCTTTGCATGGAAGGGTGAGACAGAGGAGGAATATCATTGGTGTATCCAACAAACTGTTGAAGGATGGGGTAATGAAGGTTTTAATCTCATACTAGACGATGGAGGTGATCTTACATCTTTTGTTCATCAAGACACATACAAGCATCTCATTTCTCAAATTATTGGTATTTCAGAAGAAACCACTACAGGTGTTCAACAAGCTTTAAAAAAAATAAAAGAGGGTCATTTCAAATTACCTGTCATTGATGTCAACACTTCTGTCACAAAGTCTAAGTTTGATAATCTTTATGGTTGTCGAGAATCTTTAGCTGATGGCATTAAACGGGCTACAGATGTGATGATTGCAGGTAAGGTCGTCCTTGTTGCAGGTTATGGGGCTGTAGGTAAAGGGTGTGCCTCTAGTATGAGATCGCTAGGTGCTAGAGTTCTCATCACAGAATGTGATCCTATTTGTGCCTTGCAAGCTAGTATGGAAGGTTTTGAAGTAGTGGATATGAATGCAGTTGTCCATCAAGTAGATATTTTTGTCACAGCTACCGGTTGTTGTGATATCATTACAGGTCAACATTTTGAAAAAATGAAACAAAATGCCATTGTTTGTAATATTGGACACTTTGATACAGAAATTGACATGAAGTGGCTGAATGAAAATTCTCAAAAAGAAGTTATTAAAGATCAAGTCGATCATCATACTCTTAAAAGTGGACAGAAAATTATTGTACTAGCAGAAGGTCGGCTTGTGAATTTAGGTTGTGGGACAGGTCATCCTTCTTTTGTGATGAGTCACTCTTTTTGCAATCAAGTGATGGCACAGATCGAGCTTTTTGGAAACCAAGACAAATATAAAAAAGTAAATATTTACACCTTACCTAAGTCCACTGATGAAAAGATTGCCCGGCTACATCTTAAAAAATTAGGTGTCTATCTGACACAGCTCACACCTCAACAGGCAAAATACTTAGGCCTATCTCCTCATGGTCCTTTCAAATCAGATAGCTATAAATACTAAAGTGTGTTGATAAAGTGATCCTTGTGTAAAATTTTGTTTATAGAGTGATAGTTATTCTAAATGATCACTTAAGATGATCATCAACTGTTAAAGCCAACGAATGAAAAATTTAAAAAAAACACTACATTCTCGAAAATCATTATTTATAGGACTAGGCTTTGAGATAACAGGGATGGTCTTAGCAGGTTTCTTTTTAGGTCAAAGCATTGGTCAACTTCTAGGACATCAGGATTTAGGTGCAGCCATTGGTTGCTTCGCCGGCTTTATTATTTGGCTCTTACATGTTTTGTTTTTAATCTATCCCCGATCTCATCAAAACAAAAAGTAGTCTTCAACTTATCAGAAAGTATCCTTAAAGTGATTATTTATTAAACACAGTTATTTTTTTGACAAAAAAATTGTCTTTTGATCTGACCTTTGTTTTATTTATCAACACAAAAATTCTTTAAAACAGATGATGCTTTTGTCTTGTTTTACTCATAAAAATTACAGACTTCTATATCAAGAGATATTCACTTATAGATAGGATTTTGTCGACCTTATGATGTAAAAACACATAAGATGAGTCATTTTTTTTCATAGAGAGCTTAATGTGGCCTTGATCTTGCCTTTTCTATTTACAAGGAGTTTTTTATTGAGACTCATTTTTGAGTAAAAAAATTGATAATAAATAATAATTAATAATGATGAGGTGTTACCATGAAAAATATTTTACTAAGGAACTTTTTATTTGCTTTGCTTTTTTGTTTCACTTCAATAGCTTGCTCTGGATCAAAGTTAGACAGCAATAAGTCACCAAATAACTTAGAAGGTTTTGATGAAGATGTTCCGTTGACACTAGAAAATATGGGTGATATACCAAACATGTCTTCAGACCCTACAGAAGCTTCTCAGCCTCCTTTAACCCTTGATGGACCAGCCAATGATGAAGGAGTCCCATTAACTCCTGAAGTTGAAGAAGATGTACAAGAACATGTAATTCCAAGTGTACCAGGACCTCTTCCTGTCACTTCACAACAACCCACATCTGATTGTCATAACAACAATAATGTGTCTGCTTCTGCAAAAATCTTATTTGTTGTGGATAAATCACGATGGCAAAATTATAAATACGATCCTGTTGGACAAACACGTCTTCATTATATACGTAATTATTATCAAGAAAGAGAAAATAGTGGTTGGTCATGGGGACTTATTGCCTTCCATAGTATAAATAGAGCATACCCTCTTATCCGCCATCCTAGAAAGGGAAATCAACCTGTATTCACTGCTAATAACAATACCTTCCGTCAAGCACTTAATGTATTAGCTAACATCCCTGATGAAGATCCTGAAGATGCAACAAGAGATCCTCAGCGTGTGGGTACACAATATGGTTATTCAAAAGCATTGAATTTAGTAAAGGATACCATCAAACACGACCTGGAAAACGATATACAACATAACTCTAATTATTATGTGTACTTCATTGCTGGAGCTAGACCTAGAGGAGACTTAGAACATAGATATGAAGATAGAATTTTTAGAAAAGTCAGAGAAATTGTAAATTTAAGACCAGGGAAAATTCGTTTTTCCACAGTTTATTATGGAGCTGATGTAGATACTGCTAGTCGACATCGTTACACAAGTAGAACTGGGCCTATTTATCCTGATCGAGATGTTAAATCTGTTTTGAAGAATATGGCTAAAATAGTTCAGGGTGACTTTTTTGAATTACCCACTATCGGTGGTGGTCATTATAATACACCTTGTTCACAACAAGTGGCACCTGCACCAATTGTTCAACCTGCTGTGACACCATGTCATCAACAACTACCACAAGCAGCAGTTGTTCCATCATTTAGTCAAGCAGTTGTTCCATTTAATGATATTAATATTTCTACACCCCAACCACAGCAAGAACATGTTATTCAACCCCATGAAATTCAACATGGTACAGGATTTCATGTAGACACTGTTGAAGGTTTAACAGATGATTTATCCTCTCCTACTCAAAGTCTACCACCTTGTCAACAGCAAATCCAAGGTGAATACAGACCATTGATAGAGCCTTCTCGTCAACTAGCTTTTAATTCTTGTAGAGAAGGTCACGCACCAGGAAGCTTCTGCCGTATGAAAGAAAAGAGGACTTTCAATTGGTAACTAAATATCTTTTTGCAATTGAAATCTAATTTGCTTGATCCAAGTATGACCTATATAATTATTGATATTCTCTTTGATACTTTCTGATAAGAACACAAACTCTTGTGTCCATGTAGAATTTTCTGACCATATAAACAACGTCCCTCTAAGATAAAATAAAGGCAAAGAATGTTTACTGATCACTTCACCTACAATACTTTTCCAACAACGACGTAACTTCCACACTTGATAAGCGTGAGAGAAAGGCATTTTCTGACCTTCCATAAGCTTTTCTAACACATCGGTTGCAGATAAAAGCTTAGTTTGCTTTCGAGGTCTGGGTTTTTTATTCATTTGATCTGTCCTATTCTAGTTATTTTATTTTTCTTATCTATGCTATCTATGCTATCTATGCTATCTATGCTATATAGTGGCTTCATAAAAACTTCTTTGCTTTTGAGGTGAATCATTTGAAGATTTCTTTTTAAAAGATTTATTCTTTAAAGATGAGCTTAAAGTATGCATGTTCAAAAGTTGTGTGGCCCTTTCAATAACAATATCTGGCAGTCCTGCCATTTTAGCAACATGAACACCATAAGACTTACTGGCAAAGCCATCTGCTAGTTGATACAAAAAAGTGATTTGCTTATGATCCTTATCCTCTAGAATTTTGATATGTTTATTGATAATCTGAGGGCGTAAAGTAGCCATTTGAGTCAGTTCATGGTAATGTGTTGCAAACAAAACAGTGGCTTGAATGCGAGAAACCAAATGTTCTAAAATAGCTTGAGCTAAACTCATACCATCGAATGTTGAAGTCCCTCGACCCACTTCATCTAAAATGACCAAAGTCTGGCTAGTTGACTCTTTTAACATTTCAGAGGTTTCTGTCATCTCTAACATAAAGGTTGAAAGTCCTTCCGATAACATATCACTTGCTCCAATCCGTGTTTGGATTTGATCAAAAATAGGTAGCCTAGCTTGACTTGCAGGGACAAAAGAACCTATTTGCATTAAGATAGCATTTAAAGCAACCTGTCTCATCAGTGTACTCTTACCTGCCATATTTGGCCCTGTAATAAGGAAACATTCTGATCTTTTTAAAATAATATCATTCGGGACAAATTCAAGTCGTCCACTCTGAAGAGCTGTTTGCTTTTCTACAACGGGATGACGGCAGGCCATCAAAACAATTTCATTCTGAGAAATTTCAGGACGTACATAATTGCACTCTAAAGCTAACCAAGCTAAAGATGAAAATACATCTATTAAAGCTATTTGATCTGATAGAAAAAGTAAATCACAAGATACATTCAAAACTTCTATACGCAACTGATTGAAAATTTCTTTTTCAATTTGAAGTTTTTTCACTTTAGTAGATAACACTTTAGCTTCTAAATTTTTTAGATGTTCTGTCACAAATCTTTCAGCATTAACTAAGGTTTGTTTGCGTATATAATCTGGTGGAATTTTGTTTTTATGTGTATGGCTCACTTCAATATAATATCCAAAGACATGATTATGTCTTATTTTTAAGGAAGGAATATCTAAACGCTTTTTTTCCTCTGCTTCTATTGCCAAAAGCTGTGTATTGATCCCGTTCATAAAATCTATCAAACTATCTAGCTGACTAGACACTCCTTTTTGAATAAAATCTCCATCTTTAATATGCAAAGGAGCATCTCTTTTAATTGTACGTTGAATTTTTGTACTTATAGATCGGGCTGTTGCTATGAGAGTTTCAAATGATTTGATCTTATTTGAACCCTGTGTATTCAGGTAGTCAAACACATTTAATCCATAGAATAAAGCATCTGATAACTGAAGCAAATCCCTAGGGTGACAACTTGATATAGAAACTTTACCTATTCTACGTTCTAGGTCACCTATGGATCCTAGCATTTTTCTTACAGCTTGTAAATGAGGAGAAGCTTGCCATTGCTGTATTTTGTCTTGTCTTGCCATGATTTGCTCTTTGGATGTCAGAGGAAAGGTCATCCAACTGCGAAGCTTTCTAGCCCCTAAAGGAGATTTTGTTTTATTAATGCAAGCAAACAGAGAACCTTTTTTCTCGCCCTTGTAGGTGGAAAATATCTCTAAGTGTTCTCTTGCTAAAGAAGAAAACTTCATTTTTTGTTCAAAAAGTCTTTTTTCAAAAGGGCGAATAGTCGATAGTGCTTTTTGACCACGCAGACTCACCACATAAGAAAGCAACCGATCATTCGACTCAATCCCTGTATTTATGTCGTTGGAAATTGTATCATAAACAGTGTAGGTTCGGTTTTGGCTTTCTTTAGCACGAGGGTGTTGTTCGGATTTTTGTTGAGAAGTGAGAATAAACTCCACTGGTTTCAATAAAGATATTAAATATTCTCTCAAAGAAGGCTTTGAAGTCTCATAATAGAAGGCATCTCCTGTGGTGATATCTAAAAAGGACACAATCTGTTGGCAATAAGCTGTCAGAAAATGAGGGGCTTGTTGCTCTAAGGTATCAGGGTCATAGACAATACCAGGACTAAATACTTGAGTGATTCCTCTTTTGACAAGCCCTTTAGCAAATTGAGGGTCTTCAAGTTGATCACATAAGGCCACACGATGTCCTAAAGATAAAAGTGTATTGATAGGCTTTGCAATGCTATGATATGGCACTCCACACATAGGAATATAGTCATCGCTGTTTTTATTGCGAGCTGTGAGGGTGATACCTAAGAGAGGGGCAGCTTTGATAGCATCCTCATGGAACATCTCATAAAAATCTCCCATACGAAAAAACAAGATTTTATCTGGATGAACAGACTTGATGCTCCAATACTGCCTCATAAGAGGCGTCTGTTGTGAAGACTTTCGGGCTTGTGTCATTTTGTTTATTTTACTGCACTTTTTGTTGTTTATTATAAGGTTGTTCTTTAACCATAAAACAACCGCATGCTATCAGTTACATGTCTTAAAATAAAGCCTTGACGCATTGTCCTATCTTTTAGATTTAGCTTTGACTTTGATGCTTTAAAAATTAAGTTTGTTATAACTATGGTCATAATATGACCTGTTTTATTCACAAATGTCATTAAAGATATATACATTCTAAGTAGGGTTCCCTGATCAGCAAAATATAAAAAACCAAATATTTTCCTCTATTGCCTTAAATATTGCCTTAAAAATTTGACTGTAATCAAACACATTTCAAATATGTAATGACCTTAACATATTGTTGTCATAGTAGACAGGGATATACAAATCAAATAATAATAAGTTTATGTTAGAAGTTTGTCACTTAAAAACAGGATTTCATACAGAAAATGGTTTTGTCACAGCTGTAGATGATGTCAGCTTTTCACTCAAACAAAGGCAAACCCTTGGAATAGTAGGTGAGTCAGGATGTGGAAAATCCGTGACAGCTCTTTCTATTATGCGATTAATTGCCTCTCCTCCTGGTCAAATTATAGCAGGCAAAATTTTGTTCAAAGGTCAAAACCTTTTAGAATTGAAAGAAAAGCATCTTCGTAAATTTCGTGGCAATGCTATTTCTATGATCTTTCAAGAACCTATGACTTCACTGAATCCTGTCTTTACTATTGGTCATCAAATTGCTGAAGCTATTCATTTACATCAAAAGCATCTTTCGTTCAAACAAGTAAGAGAAAAAACAATTGAGATGCTCAAATTAGTAGGCATTGCCGAACCTGAAAAACGTAGCAAAGAATATCCACATCAATTATCTGGGGGGATGAGACAAAGAGTTATGATTGCCATAGCTTTAAGCTGTGACCCAGAAGTTCTTATTGCTGATGAACCTACAACAGCTCTAGATGTGACTATTCAATCTCAAATTTTAAAACTAATCAAAAATCTCCAAAAAAAGCTTGGAACAGCAATTATTCTCATCACACATGACTTAGGTATTGTGGCAGAAACTTGCGACTATGTAGCTGTAATGTATGCAGGTAAAATCATTGAATATGCTCCTGTGGAAGACGTTTTTCAACATCCTCAACACCATTACACAAGAGGACTGCTTTCTTCTATCCCATCACTTGAAACTCATCAAAAGACAGAAAGGCTCAACACTATCCCAGGCATTGTACCTCAATTAACTGACTTACCTAGTGGTTGTCGATTTCAAGATCGATGTCCATCTCAACAACCAACTTGTTTAGAAAACCAACCTCCTCTTAAATCTCATCAAAAAGAACGCCATAAAGTTGCATGTTTTTTCCCTAGGAAGGACCCTTTATGAAAGATATTCTTGTCAAAGTAAAAAATCTTTATAAGCACTTCCCAATCACAGCGGGCTTGTTTTCAAAACCCATCGGTAGTGTAAAAGCTGTATCAGATGTAAACCTTGAAATCTATAAAGGTGAAACTCTTGGCTTAGTTGGTGAGTCAGGGTGTGGAAAGTCTACCTTAGGGCGATGTATTCTTAGACTTCTCGATTGTACACAAGGGGAAATTTATTACCAAGGAGAAGATATCACTCATCTTAAAAAACTCAAACCTCTTAGAAAGAAAATGCAAATTATTTTTCAGGACCCTTATGCTAGTTTAAATCCTAAAATGAAAATTGGCCATATTATTGCAGAGCCTTTGGTGATCCATCGGCTTTATGATTCTCGTCAAGATCGCCATGATAGAGTTAAACAACTTTTAGAAACAGTAGGCCTAAGGTCAGATATGATGCACCGTTATCCGTATGAATTTTCAGGAGGACAAAGACAAAGGATCGGTATTGCAAGGGCTTTAGCCGTTGATCCTGAATTTATTATTTGTGATGAGCCTGTGTCTGCATTAGATGTGTCTATTCAAGCTCAAGTGATTAATTTGTTGATGGATATTCAGCAAAAATTAGGTTTGACATATTTGTTTATTGCCCATGACCTTAAAGTTGTAAAGCATATTTCTCATAGGGTTGCTGTCATGTACCTAGGAAGAATTGTAGAAATGGCAAGTAGTTTTGAGTTATATAAAAATCCTCAACACCCTTATACAAAGGCTTTGATGACGTCCATTCCTATACCTAATCCTCAAATAAAACGTAAAAGTATCGTTTTAAAAGGTGACGTGCCAAGTCCTATTCATCCTCCTCAAGGTTGCTCCTTTCACCCTCGATGCCCAATAGCTACTCAAGCATGTCAAAAACAAATCCCTCCACTGATCGTGACAAATAATCAACAAGATGCAAAGCACCAAGATGCTAGGCATCAAGATGCAAAGCATCAAACTGCCTGTATTCATCTTTAAGTAAATTTTACACACTTTCTATAACCTATAGGTATTTATTACAGGCTCCTCTGTCACCTTATATGGTATTTTCATGGATTCTCTTTGGCATAATTCTTGAAGTTATTATATTTGATAATTTCTTTCATTTGTTTCCATAGAAGCAAAAAGATGACTTCACCTTTAAAAAATCAAACAAAACAAAAGAGGCGATTTGAAAATGCAAAAAAAAATACTTTTAATTTTGATGATTTCTTTTATATGCTTGGCCACAATGGGACTTACCTTAATCTGGCCCATCACAAAAGGGTGGAGTCAGCAACATTCTCGAGTTTCCCCAGAAGAATTATTGCCATTCCGTGATCTTCCATCGACATCTTCTCTACCGATAATTAATCTTGAACAACAAAAAGATGGTTCTGATGCTAGTAAAACACGTTCCCCATTTGGAGATAGTTTTAATCATGTTAGAGATAGTGTGAAGCATGGTTTCCAACACACCATATCTCATTTTCCTTCTGTTTATTTACAATTTCATATAGCTTTAGGAGCTATGGCTGTATGGGATTGTTCTATTCGAATGAAAGACAATCCTATGGCCTGTGAGGAATTTGAACACTCTTTAACAGACCCTTTGTCTTTTTTGTCTTTCTTTTTGTTTATGGTATCTCATCATAGTACGGCACATTTTTTACAACAGATGGATTTCTTTCAAGTAGCTAATGGAGTGGTTCACCCTACACGTCAGGGACGCTTGCGTCAGCTTTTTAAGCAGTCCGTTCCAGGGTATGCTGGGCTAGCAGCAGGGATGATTGTTTCTCATATTGCTATAGACTTTTTAACAGATCCCAATATTCAATATTTAGCTAGACATTTATTTTCTTTGAAAAGAAACAATTATGAGAAAGATCTATTTGAAAATGCATGGAATGCTACTGGACAAAGATGGTTTCAAGAAGATGGTTTTTTAAGATGGAAGGGATATGCACCTGATGTCATCTCTGTTTTACTTGCAGTGACTGCATCTTCTGCAACAACTGGTTTTATGCGAGGGGGTTTATCTTCTGTTATGCAATTATTACAGAAAAAAGGTGTTGTAGATATAGGGCGAGTAGGGCCTAGCAGTGCTACAATAATGGGATGGAATGGTGGAGGATTTGGCGTTATAACTAATCCTAAACACTATATGTTTGGTATTGGAGCGAAAAAGTATAGCCTTAGTTTTGTAGGTAATATATCTCGTATGAATTGGATAACGGGTATTGCACACATGATTCTTTTTTTTTCTTGGAATGATTATATACAACCTCATGTAAAAAGAGCTTGGGATTCAGGAAGAATCATTCATCAAATAAGATATCAAGAGTCAGCTATTCTCCATCATTTAACGTCTGGATACCAAACTGCTCCAGTTGAAATACCTCCTACTGAAAATCTTGCAAATAATAAACCATTTTTTGCAAGCCTCTTAGACACATTTTCTGATCTGTTTAATTTCAATAGAACAAAAGACCGCTTAGAAGCAATAAGAGAAAACAATAATCATTTTCAAAATGGTCAAGATATTTTATTTGATTTTTTAAACCCACAACAAACAGAGGGATTAAATACTTCAATAAGCCATGCATCTGTTTTAACAAATGTTGCTTCTTATCAAAATAATATAAATTCTTTTCCTGTTTTAACGACTTTGACAGATGATCCTTTTAGAGAAGGTCAGGAACAGAAAAGAAGAGGTGACTTTCTTTTAGAACATATAACAAATTTAAACGTAGCAGCCAATGATTATAGAAATTTCTTAAATAAATTTAACATGACACAAGCAAGCTGGACAGCTTTTTTACAGCCCGCAGAAGCTTATTATAGGAGTACATATCGTTTTTATAAGCATATTATAGAGTTTGCAGAGCAACTTTCTTTTCAAGAAGAAGAATATTATTTGCATCGTCCTTTTAGTGGAAGTCAAAGTAAAGGCATGTTAGATGCTCTTTATTTTAATTCAAGACCACTGAATATTTCTAAGGATATATCTTTCGAAAGATTATATTTAGAATCTCAACTTTTACAATATGGTTTATCACCTTCATTCATACATGTACTTTCTGATCAAACTGATGAAGTTCTTCAGTGGATTTTACGTAGATTTGTGGCTTATGGTACTGATGAAGAAGACAGGCTTTTAGCAACATATTTAAATGAGGGTTTTGATATAAGCAAAATTTATGCATTTGAAAAATTTGATTTTCAAGTAAGGCTTGAAGCTCTATCCAGAGGGATTGCTCAGAAATTTTTAGAAAACTCTAATTACTTTACAAGCACAGATCAAATTTATGACTTTATTCAAGAGGTAGACGAAAGCCCTAATAGAGATATTTTGATTTTAGCTACTGAATATTTTTCACGAAGTTATATTTTGAATAACAAACATAATCCAGAAAAGCTCATGGCTGAAATCAATGATAGAATACAAGAAGCAGATGAAGGCATAGCACAAGAAGAAAGCAAAGACATAACTAAGGAACTCCCTAATATTGTAGAAAATGGCTCTATCTATTTTGATAAAGGGTATTACCCTGGTGCAAATTCAAATTTTCCTAGTCCTAGTAGCAATTTAAGAAGTGAGAAGCGAGAACATGGGATTGATTATTTTTCAACTGTAGAAAAGCTACTGATTGATCTGGTGTGTGGACCTTCTATTTTTGATGTTCAACTTTTTGAAAGAAATAACCTTTTAGTTGGTGAAGGGGCTTTAAACTTCAATGCTCCTCGTTTGTGGGCTGAAAGACCGTCTTTTTGTAGTGGACTTAATCAAATCCAAAACATACATCACCCATTTACTGTTTGGGAAAATGGTCAAAGAGTTCATTACCACCATTTACTTGATTATGTCTCTCGCAATATAAACTCTCAGGCCTCTTTTGTTCAAAATGTAGAAGTTTTTGATAGATTTTGGAAAAGGCATATTACATCAGTCCAACAAGTGGTCTTTGATGACTATAAAAACACTCAATGGAAGATCTATTCAGAAGAACTAAGGCAAATTTATAATAGGACAGATTATAAAGATCATTTTGATTTTTCATCTCCTGCAAATGTGTTTCGAGTTCATCATCGAATAGATCATAAACCTTATGCTCAAGGTATTCATCAATTTGAAAAAGACTTTACTCGTTACCATCTTCAACTGCTGATCAGTGTATTGCCGACTCAACAGGATAAAGCTTTTCTTGATAAAGAAATTTATCCATTGCTACAAAGGTTGCGTACTTTAAGTTTATATCCAGGACGTCCATTCGACGAGAGAGATCCTTATTGGGCAGAGGTAGCTTCTAATGTTGCTTCTCAGGCAGACAATCCTCTTGCTAATTTTATTATGGAAGAAAACAGATATATGCAAAATATTTTATTTATGCAATCTGTTATTCAAAACATCCAACAAAAGATCAATATGTATTTGCAACAAAGACAAACTTCAGAAGATATTCACAACCTATATGTACGGGAAGTGACAACAAAAGTTTTAGAGAATATAAATCAATCTATAATTTATGCCAATACAATGGAGGTTTACAATAGTAGGGAACCTCGCTTATAAGGCTGTTAGAGGAAACCTTTAAAGTCCTTTGAGAGATGAGAGATGAGGTTTTTTATTCTTTCTTCATAACTTTGTCTTTTGAATCTTTAGCATTTATTTATGGCAATCCGCTCAGGGCGGATTGCCTAAACCTTACTTGACTTGTTTAAAAAACTCTTTAGAACCTTCAGGATCAGGTTTAATCCTGTGTGGATTTTTATCCTTACTCCAGTTAGCAGGGCATACCTCACCTGTTTTCTCGTATGTTTGAAAAGCTTCTAAAACTCTTAAAGTTTCTGAAACACTTCTCCCTACAGCTAGGTCATGGACCACTTGATAAGTGACTATACCTTTAGGATTAATTAAGAACAACCCTCTTAAAGCTATGCCCTCATCAGTCAATACCCCATAGTCTCTGGATAGGTGTTTGTTTATATCTGCTAGAAGTGGAAATTGAATAGCTCCTAAACCACCTTCATTGCGAGGTGTATTCAACCACTTTAAATGTGAAAATTGGCTATCAACAGAAGCACCTAAGACCTCGCAGTTAAGAGCTTTAAACTGATCTATATGCTCTGAAAATGCGATGATCTCTGTAGGACAAACAAAAGTAAAGTCTAAAGGGTAAAAGAATAAACAAACCCATTTTTGCTTATAATCTGCTAAAGATATTTTCTTGAATTGAGAGTTCACAACAGCATCTACTTTAAAAGCAGGGGCAGGATGTTGAACTAAAGATGTCTTATTATTATGATTTACATTTTCCATTGATTATTCCTCCTTTTAGTTAAGTGAAATTGTTTAAGTTAATTAATGATTCAAATGATGTACACTGTAATATAAAAATCAAACTCCGACAAGCTTTTTCTTTCATTCAAAAGTAAATTCAAATAAAAAAAGTCAAAAATTCCCATTCAAAAATTTAAGTAGGATATTTTTGCTTTGAAATGCACAGGAAGACATTATTTGACAGGATGAGATTCTAAAAAGAGAGCCTTACTTAAAACTGAAAAAAAGTTTTGATAATGTTGTGGATCAGTCACGGCCCGTCTTCGATACTCGGCATTCATACGTACAAGCACTCTCTTACCTCTTACTCTTGAAGTTACTGTCACCGTCAAACGTGTGCCAGAAAACAGCTTAGTTGCTGTGACAGTTCCAATAGATTTGTCTGCTTTATCAATCACAAAATCTAAGTCCTGTAAAGAAGCCAAAATAGCTCTGATCACCTTATCTATATCCTGTGTGTCATAAGCTCTGGACTGTATGCTCCTTAACTGCACTTGGCTTTCATCAGCAGAAAGTAATTGGTTTTGAGAAGTGGCTGCACAACCAAGCAGAGTTCCATACAACGTAAATAGTAAAGCCATGGTATTTATTTTTTGGTTTAATGTTTTCATAAGTCCGCCTTATCTAAAAATAATGATTTTGATAGTCTAGCAAAAAAATCTTTAAAAAACTCAGGGTCGTTCAGACTTTCTGCTCGACTCACCTTATTTAAGTTATTCCATACAATTCTCTGAAAATTAGCCCTGACGAGATAATCTCCTGAAGAATTTCTCTTTCTTTGATTAGATACAGGATAAGCAATCACAGATATACGAAACCTTTGATGCTTATCAATGACAATTTGATTGTTATTAGAAAAAAGACCTTGAAATATAGCACTAGCCACTTGTTTGCTATCAACTGCTGTGCGTGATTTAGAAGCCACAAACACACCTAAGTCACTATCTGTTTCATCTAAATTAAACCCTAAGTCTTGCACAACACCTACAATAGCAGACATTAATTGTTGCTTTTTAACACTACGAATACGTTGCGTTTGCATAGCTCTCTTTTTAAGAGCCTCTGCATCAGGTACAAAGGCATTTGGATGTAGATGAGCTACACAACCTGTCAACATCGTTGCTGTGGATACTGCTATGGATACTATGAATAAATATTTTAATCTCATGGTTTATTTTCTTTATTTAACATTTAACATGATTAACATGATTAAAGTGATTTTCTTATATATTTTCAATTTAAAAAGCAAGCCTGTCAAATCATTAATTGAGTAAAATATTGTTTTGTTTTTGGAAGTATAGTGTTGATCCGGGATCCCGGGAGCTGGGATCTGGGATCCGGGAGCTGGGATCCGGGATCTGGGATCCGGGATCCGGGATCTGGGATCCGGGATCCGGGATCTGGGAGCTGGCAATGCAGAATTTTTTCCTTTATGAAGTGGGTTTTATTTTTCTTGTTGGTTTTTAGCTAACATCTCAAATAATCGATCAAGCCTTTGATTGGTTTGATCAATCTTTTGTCCAAGTCTTTGATTGGTTTGATCAATCTTTTCTTCAAGTCTTCTTATTTGAGTAGGAATATGGTTATTTACTTGATTTTCAATATGGTTTAGCCGGTTATGGATAGGGCTAACTAAAAATTGAAGTATAACGATCAAGCTAGCAAGACCACATAAAACACCTATTATTAAACCTGCATTCTTTTGAAAAAAGTCTTTCATAATTTACCTCTTTTCTTTTACTATACCATTAAAACCTGAGTTTGACAGCCTGCAAAAACAAAGCTTAGTAAATTCAGCAGGTTATAAGCGTAATAAGATTTTGTATATGCCACTATGAAGTGGGTTTTATTTTTCTTGTTGGTTTTTAGCTAACATCTCAAATAATCGATCAAGTCTTTGATTGGTCTGATCAATCTTTTGTTCAAGTCTCTGGTTGGTCTGATCAATCTTTTCTCCAAGTCTTTGATTGGTCTGATCAATCTTTTGTCCAAGTTCTCTTATTTGAGTAGGGATATGGTTATTTACTTGATTTTCAATATGGTTTAGCCGGTTATAGATAGGGCTAACTAAAAATTGAAGTATAACGATCAAGCTAGCAAGACCACCTAAAACACCTATTATTAAACCTATATTCTTTTGAAAAAAATCTTTCATAATTTACCTCTTTTCTTTTACTATACCATTAAAAGACAAGAAATAAAACAAAAATCCTTTTGATGCACAGTATTATATTATTGTTTTGAAACACTTAGAAATAGCAAATTATTCTATATTTTGATTAAATTTGAAACAATTAATATTTTGAAATTCTAAATAATTTCAATAATTTAGAAGATTTGATGTTGACTATTCTAAAGATATATAAGTAATAAGCATATATAAAATCTACTATAGCTTTAGGGAGTATTTCTGGCATATATTTTTGACTTCCTTTTCTGCTACTCACCTTTTTATTTTTTCTTCAAAAGCTTAAGAAACTCTTCCATTTGCAAATTCTTTTTGTGAGGAAAATCAAGAATCATAAACTCATTAATCATTTGTGGGCTTGAAGGTTTTATGTATGTTCCTAAGCTAATTAATAAGCTCTTTTTTGATTCATATTTTTTAATAAGTCCGTAGGATAGCATTTGTTTCTCAAGACCTTCTTGTTGATATTGAGAGTGAAATGTTAAACAAAAAGGTTCTGCACCTAAACACAAGCTATGAGGTCTTTTGTTTTTTTCTGTGTCTTTTATATAGCCCTCTATTAAATCAAATATTTTTTTAAAAGTCACAAAATCAAAATACAATAACCAATAGATCGCATCAGAATGACCTGAAGAATATTTTAATAGCTTCTTAAATTGATCTATTGTTAAACCTTGTGTTTGTGTTATTTTTTTTAAATCATTCAAATGAATAGAAGAAATAGCATTTTGAGTATAGAGGTTATCCCACTCTTTAATAAACCTTCTTAATCGAGGGTCTAAATTTAACTTTGGCTTTTTTTGAGGGTCAGGATTATGACTACAGTAATAATCATCAAAAGGAGCAATCCATTCTGAAGGAATAAATACAAGCTGATCATTGCCTTTAAAATTAAATCCACCACAGGGACTATTTGTAAGATACAGTCCAAAATAACTCAGCTCATCTAATGCACAAATAGTTTGTTCATCCTGTACCTGTACCTCTAATCGAGACTTGATATAATGTATAAATAAGGAGGGATATTCTATATGGTTTAAAATAATTTCTAATTCTAAAAGATTAACAGCCCAAGGATATTGATTTTCTTTAAATAAATTTTGTAGTTTGGTTGTTTTTAAATTTTGTGTGATCATCATTAAATTTTCTAAACCAATACAAATAGAAAAAACCTCTAAGTGACTTGATTTTTCTATATGTATAGGCTTGCTACCTTGATAAAAAATAGGTTTATCTTCACTTAAAATATAATCAGAAGTTCTTTGAGTTTGCTCATAAGCCTTTCCAATAATTTCTTTTAAGCCATATTCAAGCTGTTGTTTATAACCACCAGCTTTGGCTTTATATCTTAGAGAGCCAGATTTGACTTCAGCTATAATGATCTTGTTGTCATACTCTATTAAAATATCAACTTCATAGTCTTTACCTTTATATTGATACTTTAAATTTTTATAGACTCGATCCTTAAAAACTTTTTGAAAGCTTGTATAAGCTAATTCTTCTGCATATTTACTTTTTGCATTGTTGTATTGTTTCCACAGAGTTTTATGGCTCTCTTTTTTATCTTTGATCAAGCATTCTAGTTGATGAATGATACCGTATTGGATTTGCTCAATATTTATTCCTAAATAGCCATTTTGCGTTTTTATAATAGGCTTTTTCCAAGATATATCTTCATCTAATAATGAGTTATAATTAGGATTTCCTTCCCCTATTTGAATAGAGCAGTTTTCAAGATAAGTGCAAATTTCTTCTCTAAATGCATCCCTTTCATTTTTTGGAAGTTTCTCTTTCAGCAAAGTTTCTATATCATCTTCTATATCATCTTCAGTAAATAAAAAATTTGTGTCGTGATTTTTGAATTTTTTGTCATAAATATTTGCTACTGCTCTTGAAAATGCACGGGCAATTAAAGGCTTAAATCCAAACTCTTTAAAAAAAGAGTAACTTAAAGGCTTAAGTCCAAATTTTTCTAAAAAATTATGACTTAGAGAACTCATTTTTTTTCTTTTAATTAAGTCTTCTATATGATCAGAGTTTATCTCACCAAATAGACTACAAAACTTTTTTTCTAATTGGTTAGGGTATATTTCAGGATTGATTAGGCTTAAAAGGTATTGACTTTGAGAAAGGTATAAAAAATCATGCCAAGAGTTATTGTTGTTTTCCTTATGCCTAATTGGCCAATGAAAAGCACGGCAGTAGTTGATTAGAGTTTCTTTTAATCGATGAATATCTTTTTGGGATGGTTTTTTTGTTGAGATTTTTTTTTGTTTTAAGTACATGTTGAATAAAAAATTAACTATGGGTTGTTGTATTTTTTCTTCAACAGATAATGATTGCGACATGTAATAATATTTAGAAATATAAAAAAGTGTTTCAATAGGATCATATTTGGAAATAAAATCATCTATTTCTTTTTTAGATTGCTTTATTTCTCTTTCATTTCTTTGTTGGATAATTTCTAAATAATCTTTCATAAGATTCTATTTTTCCTAAGTTTTTGAGCTTTTTGCCAATTTTCAAACTGCTGTTTATTAACCTTATAGCGTGCAAAATTTCCTTCATGTAAAGAGATAAGTTCCGACTCAATCACTTCAATAAACTGTGATTGTTCTCTTATAGGAAATTTTTTAGATTCTTGCTTTATTCTCTTTAAAGTATTTTTCACTGGTAATGGTTTACTGATCAGTGAATGGATCAATAAGCTGATTTCTTTATGATATTTTAAACGGAAAAGATCTGGTTTTGCATGTTCTATATGACTTAAAACATTATATTGTTTAGCAGAGCGTTCATAAGCCCATAAGAAGACATCTCTCAATAAAAAAATACTTCTTTTTTCATACACTCCTAACACACCTTGTGTATAAATATCTTTAGGTACATCAAGAAAAGATAAAGGTGAAAGTTGATTCTTAATCAAAGGAATGTTAGTAGCTAAGCGAGAAACACGTTTATTAACATCTGTAAATGGTTGCAAATAGGGAAGATGAACCATGATAAAAAAAGCCTGCTCATATGGATTTTGAATTTGCCGTGCTTTTTTCAGAATAAGATCAAATAATTCCTCTATCATTTGTGGAATATCTAATGGCTCATAAGTAGAACCTTTAATTCCTACAATTTTTTGACGCAAAGAGCCTGAATATTGCGGTTCTAAGAGGTTGTGGGATAGCAATGCATGTAGATTAAGGATTGTTGGTTTGTTAAATCCGATATCATTACCATGCTTTTTTGATTCGACCAGAAATCTAATAGCTTCTTTATGGTTTAAAATCATTTGAGCTTCAGTAGCTTTTTTGTCATCTGCTAGCTCACTAAACTCAAGTAGCCTTTGTGTTTCTAATAAAGAATAAGTATTTCCTTCAAGACGGCTAGAATTCCATGAGAGATCAATTAATAAACGATTTAAGATGTCTTTAGAATAAGTTTCAACAGGTTGAATAAGGTTTTTTATACTGCCTATTTGAGTCAATTTTTTAATTTGAGCAGGTGTCAAATAGCTATTTTTACTATTGGGTTGATAGGATTCTAAGAAATCACGAGAATAACTTACAGGTTCTCTCTTTTGCTTGGGGAGCTTCACAAAAGTTAAAATATGTTGACCAGCTTTTGAAAGTGGGATAACAGAATGATTTAAGTGGTTTTCTTGTTGAGATGTGTCCTTTAAAGAAGTCAAATAATACCTTGTTGCACGAGATTGACCTGTCACGTAGATTTTTTTCTGCTCTGCCAGTAAGGAAAGCTTTCTCTGTAAGGTTCTTCGAGTCCACTTTAAGCCTAATTGGATGACTTCACTTTCTATTTCTTCTATAGAAGCTCCGTTTGGAAAGCCCTTTAAAATATCTCTAACATTGTCTAATTCTTGCTTCTGAGTTATTTTTTTTGTAGGCATGTAGAGAATCCTTTTATTGGTTTTTAAATTTCTGTGAATTGATCTTTAAACATTATATCACAGAATTTGTCGCACAAATAGTTTGCACGACAAATTCGTGATTTGCACGACAATTTTATTATTTTGAAACGTTTTGTATGAATATCTAAGATTATTTTATGAAAAACGAAAACTAGAAACTTGCTTAAGAAAATAATGTATAATAAAACACATAGAAAAATACAGAGAAATGAACGTCTTGTTTCCTTAACATTTCACTCAAAATGCATCATGCCGTCTTTTGCACTTGAAATGAACCACACCTCTGTTTCCCTAAAATTGAACTAGCCTCTGGCTACTTTTGGGCAGTTAGCCCGACGACTGTCGTCGTCGATCAAAGGCTAACTCCCTCAAAAGCTTGTTCAATTTTAGGAAGAAGGATGTCCTCATTTTTTTACTTCATATTAAGGAAAAAGATTTCCTTCTGATGTTTGCTCTGACAGCTATCGCTGTCCAAAAAGAGCAATGTCGTTGGTTCACTAAAAGTAAACTAGCCTTTGTTTCACTCAAAGTGAACTGGCCTCTGGCCACTTTTGGACAATGACCGCAAAGGCTTTCGCCTTTGACAAAATGGTCATTGCCTCAAAAGCCTGTTCACTTTGAGTAAGAAGGATCTCATCGTCTCTTAACTACATGTTAAGGAAACAAGATTTCCTTCGTTCTTGCCGGGTTGCCGGATCCTGGATCCCGGATCCCAGAAAAATACGATGTTAAGGAAACAAGATGTTTATTTCACGTCGATAAATGGTCATTGCCTCAAAAGCCTGACCACTTTTAGTTGGGAGGATCCTCTCGTCTCTTTACACGATGTTAAGGGAAAAGTTCCTTCTTACATCTTTTGCCTGCAAAGGCTTTCGCCTTTGACAAAATAGGCAACACCTAAAAAATCCGTTCATTTCAAGTAAGAAAGGATATCCTTGCCTCTTGACATCATGTTAAGGAAAATGTCCTTCTAATGGCAGTTAGCCCGACGGCTTACGCTGTTGACAAAATGGTCATTGTCTCAAAAATCTATGCATTTTGAGTAGAGAAGGATCCTTTTATTCCTTTACACCATGTTAAGGAAAAATTCTTTTATTTTCTTAGGAGCAAGCGACTTACGATAAAGGAACTTTTTCCTTAACATGTAGTTATGAGACGAGGATATCCTCCCCTACTAAAAGTAAACGGACTTTTGAGATAGCCAGCCTTTGATCGACGGCGACAGCCGTCGGGCTGGCTATCCAAAAGCAACCAGAGGTTGGTTTACTTTTAGTGAATTAAAACCGAGATGTATGGTACTTAAAGTCTTTCACCCTTTTGCTTTCATCAAAGTTGATAATAACAGTTAAGGTTTTTTGTCGGGATGTACGTTTTCCGCTACTCCCACCTATTAAAATCAATGTACCATAAGCTTGAGAAGTCGATACTGAACTGCTGATTTTATCGTAAATCCACACTTCGTTACCATCGTCATCTGTACTCACAATATTCGGAGAGCCTAAAACAGTGGCAACTTCTGCCCCACTCATGCCTCTTTTGATTTCTTTTTGTACTGCTCCAACTGTAAGCTGTTGGCTATCATCACGTTGAGTGGCACATCCACTTATGAATAATACTGCAAATAAAACTGTAAATAATTTTAAATGTTTCATTCTATACTCCTTTTTGTTGCATTTGATTTTTCGTCTATAATTATAGTGTGCTTTCTATTAACTTTTGTCAATGAAATATTTTTTATCTCCAAATCTCCAACAATTTACATAAGCCATAAGTATCTAAGTGCATTTCTTGACCATCAAAACAGCAACAGAAAAACTTAACCTTTTAGTAAAAGATATTCCTAAAAGAACTTAGCATTAAATAACTTCTTTAAAATACTTAACTCATATAATAAAAAGAGTCTTTTTATAACCTCTAAAGCCTAAAATAATTTATTTTTGCTATGATGCTATTATGATCGCTATGATCTTTTTCCGTAGTATTTTATTCTAAAATCTTTCGAGAATTAATAAGGCCTTGAGCTTCACGTTCTTGTATAGATTGTTCAAATGTCACCATGCCTTGTGACCGGCTTGTTTGCATAATAGAAGGTATTTGAGATATTTTACTTTCACGAATACAATTAGATACAGCAGTGTTCGTTATAAGCACTTCAAAAATAGCCACTCGACCTTTTTTATCTGCTTTTTTAACTAAAGTTTGTGCTACAACTCCTCTTAAAGATTCAGCAAGCATAGTTCTAATTTGCCCTTGCTTTTCAGCGGGAAACACATCAATGATCCTATTAACTGTTTGAACAGCACTGTTGGTGTGAAGTGTTCCAAAAACAAGATGGCCTGTCTCCGCAGCCGTCAAGGCTAACTGTATAGTTTCTAAATCTCGCATTTCACCCACAAGAATCACATCAGGGTCTTCCCTCAAAGTAACCCTGAGTGCTGCTGCAAAGGATTTACTATGTGTATAAATCTCTCTTTGATTGATAAGAGATTTTTTGTTTTTGTGTACAAATTCAATAGGGTCTTCAATGGTAATGATATGTAGATTATAATTTTCGTTTAAGTGATCAATCAAAGAAGATATGGTAGTAGATTTACCAGAACCTGTATAACCAGTGACAAGCACTAATCCATTATGATTAGAAGTTAAGTTGATAATAGAATCTGGAACCAAAAGACTTCGAGAAGATTGTACTATATCAGGTACATATCGGAAGACACCACTAATCCCTCTTAATTGCATGAACAAACTTAAACGGAAACGACCTTCCCCCTTCACACTATAAGCACAATCTAACTCTAAATTTTCTGTAAATTGTTTTTTTTGCCTCTCTGTAAGTAACTCAAAAAGCAACCCTTGACATTCTGAAGCAGTTAAATCTCTATATTTGACAGGACACATATCTCCGTGAATACGCATAAAAGGTGGGCAACCACTACTAATGTGCAAATCTGAACCATTTGCCTGCTTTAATTTAACCAATAAATCATCTAATTTTGCCATTAGAACCTCTTTTGCTCTTAAAGTTTTTATTATTTTCTTTCAATATAATCGGCACTTGATAAAAATTATTTAATTTTTTTGAAAATTTAAAAATATTGTATCATTATGAAACAATATTAACTTTTAATGATATGATGATGATTGTATTAAAATGAGACAATCTAAAGGTATAGCAAAAATCCAAAAACAATTTCAAATGAGAAGAAAAATGCACGATAACAAACAGATAACAATGAGGTACAAATTATGATCAACGTAGCAGTTATAGGAGCAACAGGATTGGTAGGTTCTACTTTGCTTCAAATACTTAGGGAGCGTAAGTTTCCTTCCTCTCATTTGGCCTTATTTGCAAGCAGAGCTTCTCAAGGACAGAGCATATCCTTTGGTCAAGAGCGTATTGTGTTAGATGTTCTTTCTGAAGATAAACTTCAAAATTTAAATTTAGCTTTTTTTGTAGCTGATGATCCAATAAGTCGTAAATGGGTTCCTATAGCTCTTAAGGCAGGTGTGACTGTGATAGATAATGCTGCTACTTTTCGTATGGATCCTCAAGCTGTCTTGATTGTGCCTGAGGTCAATGGTCATTTGTTGTCATCAAAACCTCACTTGATTGCTAACCCGAATTGTTCGACTATACAAATGGCTGTGGCACTTTGGCCTCTTGACCAAAAGTTTGGTATTGAAACCATTAAAGTAGCCACTTATCAATCAGTGAGTGGATCTGGAAAGGCTGCTATTGAAGAGCTTAAGCATAATACATTAGCTGATCTCAAAAGCCCATCTCAAAATACCAAGTCACAAGTTTATCCACATAATATTGCTTTCAATAATTTGCCTCATATTGGTTCTTTTAATAATGAAGGCTTCTGCACTGAAGAGATAAAAATGAGAAATGAAATGCGAAAAATTTTTAACAACCCATCTTTGAAAATCACAGCTTTTTGTGTTCGAACTCCTACCTTAAATGCTCATAGTGAGGCAATATGGGTCACATTTAAGCAAAAAACTAATTTAGCTGACATTTTATCTTGTTTAAAGTCTGCTCCAGGGATTCAAGTGATAGATCATCCTAGTCAAAACCAATATCCTTTAGCAAGGATGGCATCAGGTCAGGATCATGTATTTGTAGGACGTATTCATCAAGACCCTGATGATGATCGCACTTGGCTGATGTGGGTTGTAGCAGATAATATTAGAAAGGGAGCAGCTCTCAACGCAGTGCAAATTGCAGAAATACTACATGACTTATGACCCTGTCAGAGCAATGCCCATTACCATTCGCAATCATTTTTTGAATTTGAAGCATTAAATCCTGAGTTTGACAGTTGATTTGCAAATATGGGCATCTTCTTTTTTAAGAATGCTTTATTTATAGGTGTTAGAGGGTTGTAAGTTTTAATTTTTAAATTTCGTCAGAATTTGTAGTGAAACAAATTTTTGTAAATTTTGATAAATAAAGCATTGACATAGAAAGCTATGTATTATTGAGTAAAGATGATGATGAAAATATGAAAATCCTAAAAATAAGGGGGAAATATGAAGTTTCAGATGAATAAATTAATGATTTCCCCTAAATTAAAACGCTTACAGTAAAAAAAGCTCACATCCTAGTGGCACAAAATCTTATTACGCCTATAACCTATTGAAATCTCACAACTTTATTTTTGCAGGCTATCAAACTCAGGATTTACTCCTACCTCACACCACATGTACCACCTATACATTCCATCATACCATCGCAATCTGAGGTAGATTCGCAACCATTGTGTCTTTGTCTTGGATGTGCTGATCTTGTAGATGGTTTTGCTTTTAAACACTCTCCTGAATTCGCACCGCCTTCAATCCCATCACACCGCCATCGATAAAACATAGCGTTATCAGGATAAGCTGCATCATTTTGTACACCATCATGACATCCATTAATTATGGCATTGTTACACCTTCCACGAACAGGGCCGGGATCACCTTCTTTTCTTTTAGAACAACCAACTTCTTTTCTACCATTACAGCTAGAAAATTCTCTATGTGGTTTATTACGGCAGGTCCAGCGATGGTGAGTATAAGTATCACCTGGATGCGGGTGTTTATCTCCAGTGGCACATGAATGTTTAGTGTCACCACACTTCCCACATATAACTGCTTTTGGTGGTAAATTGCCACTTTTTGATGCTCTGCAAGGGACTTCTCTTTTATTATTGCATTTAGCAAGTCTTTCGTGTGGTTTATTACGGCAAGTCCAAAGATACTCAGTTGCACTGTCAGGTGGGTGTTGGTGATATGTTCCAGAAGAACAAGGATCTTGTGTATCAGAACTACATTGTCCACATCCAGAGACGGCACCTCCACCTGGGCTTGCAGAACCTATTCTCGGATATTTCCATCTAGCATGAATATATTCGATGCTCTTATTCACTCGACATGTCTCATGTGTGACATCAGTCCATGCAGGCGTTGGAGTATTGGCTCCTGCTCCTGCTAAGAAGTCAATAATTTGAACATCTTCACTGTTATTAGGACTTCCTTCACCACGATAATAAGCCACAGTATCTGCAGAAATGCGACTACAGTTTGATCTGACACAGTTTTTATAGCCAAATCGCGGGTCTATGCGATGTAATTCATTTACAACTAAATCCAAAAATCTATGGTCATTAGTATACTTTGAACCATCCCATACAGCCTCATAAGCTACTGGATTTTCATCGGCAAGTCTTTTTACCACATGTTGCATCCTAGCTGGCTTGTTTTTAGATGGAGAGTTGCAAGTGGTGTAACCTCTAGAACTGCCACCTGTATTGCCACTAGAGCCACTACTACTAAGAGTCGCAGTCCCTCCTGTGCCACATCCTGAACCACCGGTGGCACCACCTCCATAATTAGGAACTGTAATCCAAGCAATATTACTTCTTTCATTACGAGAACCACTCCGATAATCTGCTGGATGTAATCCCCAGGTAGAGGCTGCAAATCCTAATGTATCCCCAGGTTGTGGATACCAATTGGCAATGGGAGCAAATGCAGCTCGGGTGGCTGAATCTTTTAAATGACTAGCGTTTGTTTTTCTGACTAAGTAAGCAATGACTCCTGCTAAATCGTACCCTTTATGCCCTAGGGTACATTCTGTACCTGATGCTGAGGCTTGTGATTGATTGCCACACATCTCATTATTTCTGGAACGTAAACCTTCATAAATTGTGGCATAAATTTTCCCATCTGGGCGAGGAATAAATATCCATGCACTTCCTTGATTATACCAAGGAGTCCTAGAACCATCACTATTTATGCACTTACTATAGCCTGGATCTATTCTGGCATCCCAGACATTTCTTTTTGTATGATTGACACAAACACCTCTTGTAGATATAGAAGCAGTTAGAACTCTAGATGTTTCTGACCAATTACTAATATTTTGAGTACGCCATGCACCTCCGTTGATAAAAACCACATTATTCCAAGAAAAACTACTGGGATTAAAATGGCTGTTGGGTTGAAAATGACTATTGGGCTGAAAATGGCTACTACAAGTAGGATCACGGGTGATAGGCCCTCCGCCTGAGCCACCGCCTCCTGAACCACTGCTTCCTGAGCTACCACCTCCTGAGCTACTTCCACCAGAACCGCCCCCTGTTTTTGTCGTATCATCATTTTTAGTAGAAGGAGGAGGTGGTAGAGGGGGAGGAGATGATCCATATCTATTATAAATCCAAGCCCCTTGAATATTAGATTGTAGATTCCAAGTGAATTGAGGATTGCTGTCACAATTGTTAAGAATTTCATAAACATTTATGTCACTGCTTCTTTGACGTCCTACACCATTCGTCCCTTTATACCAAGCAATATGAACTGTTGAGATTTGATCTGGTTCATTAATGCAATCCTCACCTATTGGGCAGTAATATCCCCAACGCCAAGACTCATTAGGATCACCATTCTCTCTTAATCTATTTATTTTATCATCTACAAAATTATAATTATCACAAGCATTCTCACCAGGTGGTGGTGGGGGATCGTTAGGATTTTCTTCAGGATCAGGGTCAATTTCACGTGGAGTGTGATTGGGTTCTGGTGGTGTTGGATAGTAGGTATCTCCATTATTTGGAGTAGTCTTAGGTGGGGTGGTAGAAGTAATGTGAATAGGACTATCTACTGATTTACAATTGTTAAATTGTAAGCTCAATAGGGCTAAAAATGCAATAGTAGCAATAAAAGAAATTTTCTTATTCATTATCTTCATCCTTATTCGTATCTTTATTATTAATTTCTCAAATTCTCTCTAAGTGATTCATCAGTACCTTTAGAGAGTACGAAAAAATGAACCTAGTGATTTCAGCTACTTAATACTGTAACTTTTGTATAAAAGTTACAGTATTAAGTGTTTGTAATTGTTAGACTTTTTTAGGTCGACTTTAAAATTTTCTAACTTTTCGTTTCACATAATTTTTATCGGTTATTATGACATAAAACTATATATTTTTTTTAAAAAAAATCAAAAAAGTGACATTTTGTATTAAAAATAATCACTTTTTTGGATTTTTGTATCATCTTGAAAGACTTTACTAATCTTAAAAACATAAGATCAGCAAAACAAAAAATAATTTTTAATTTGCGTTTTATAACTTTTGATTTGTTTTATTTTTCAAAACAATTTTCTCTCAAAAATTTGTCTGTTTTTTACACTTTCAAATTGTAACTTTTATACAAAAGTCACAGTACTAAATAGCTGAAATCACTTGATTTCTAATTTCCAAATACCTCTTTTCCATCTTTTAGAAAAAATACAGAGAAACGAACGTCTTGTTTCTTTAACATTTCACTCAAAATGAGCCACACCGCTGGTGTGTTTTTGGGCATTGCTCTGACAGCTATCGCTGTCCAAAAAGAGCAATGCCTCAAAAATCCGCTCATTTTGAGTAGAGAAGGATCTTTTTATTCCTTTACACCATGTTAAGGAAAAATTTCTTTTATTACCTCAAAAGCAAGCAGGTTGCGATAAAGGAACTTTTTCCTTAACATCGTGTTTTTCCGGGATCTGGGATCCGGGATCAGGCAACCCGGCATCAGGTCCTAAAACTGAACTTTTTCCTTAACATGTAGTCAAAAAACGAAGAGATCCTCCTCTACTAAAAGTAAACGGACTTTTGAGGTTGCCAGCATTTAAGAAGGCGAATAGCCTTCGGCTGGCAACCCAAAAGTGACCAGAGGTCAGTTTACTTTTAGTGAAACAGTTCAGGCAATATTAGATTTGGAATTTGTTGGTTGTATGGAATTAGCAAAACAAGCTGATAAATTAGGAGCTTATTTATACAAGTTGTGTAAAAACACTTAAAGTCAAAATTGATTTTTTCCGGGATCCGGCATCCGGGATCCCGGCAGACAGGCAAGAATGAAGCGAATATCTTGTTTCCTTAACATGGTGTTAAGAAACGAAGAGATCCTCCTTACTAAAAGTGGTCAGGCTTTCTAGGTTGCCAGCATTTAAGAAGGCGAATAGCCTTCGGCTGGCAACCAGAAAGTGACCAGAGGTCAGACCACTTTTAGTGAAACAGAGATGTGGCTCATTTTGAGTGAAACAGAGGTCAGACCACTTTTAGTGAAAAAATTCATTTTGCCTATTGACTTTTATATTTTCCTTATGTTAAAGTAATTATCTTTTTAAGAAGTTCACCATTTTAGTATTTACAAATTTAGGATTAGGAGGCTAATTATGAAAATTATGAAAGTATTATTTCTTAACCACTTTCTGATTTTTTCTGCAAACAGCAATCTTACGATAAAGAGGAACCTGGTGAAACTTCGTCGTCGCTCTTTATCTTGTCAATGAGATATTACCTCTCACTAAAAATTCTTATCAATACGTATTAATTTATTCTCTTAGCAAGCTAAGGGTATGTCTGTGGATTCTTGCAACCTTTGCCTTATTTTTAATGCTAAAGCACTTGTCTGTAAATGGTTTGAAGCATTCAAAGCATTTTATGTATCAATGAATAAAAAGGACAAGAATAAAAGCTTAAAAAACAAGGGAGGTATAAAATGGAACAGATCATAGCAACAATAAACGAATTTTTAGGAGTAACAGTAGGTTATGTTTGGGGTTTGCCTTTAGTGATCCTTTTAGCAGGTTCAGGATTTTTATTTTCTGTTTTACTTAAGGGCATTCAGTTTAAAGGATTTTTTCATGCTATAAGAGTTGTATTTGGTCATTATGATCATAAGGAAGATCCTGGGGAGGTCATACATTTTCAAGCACTTTCAGCAGCGTTATCTGGAACAGTAGGACTTGGCAATATTGTAGGTGTAGCTATTGCTATTAAGGCAGGAGGGCCAGGGACTGTGTTTTGGATGATGATGATTGGCTTTTTAGGAATGGCCACAAAGTATGCTGAGTGTACCTTGGGTGTTATGTATAGAAAGATTGACAAGAATGAAAAAGTTTTAGGTGGCCCTATGTACTATATTACCAGTGGTTTAGGACCATCATGGAAGTTCATGTCTATCTTTTTTGCTATAGCTTATGTGATCACTGTCTTTGGAACTGGTAATTTATTTCAAGTCCATTATATGGCCCAGTCTTTAAATGATTCTTTTTCGATACCACAAATATTAACAGGAATAGCACTATCTATAACAGTTGGAGCTATTATTCTAGGTGGTATTAAAAGAATTGCCTTGATTGCTAGCTATCTAGTCCCTTTTATGGGGATTGTTTATGTAAGTGCTTGTTTAGTGGTTATTTTTATAAATATCTTTGAACTTCCTCAGATATTTTCACAGATTATATCAGGTGCCTTTACAGGGACAGCAGCTACAGGAGGGTTTGCAGGAGTATCGGTTGCTAAAGTGATAGAATTGGGAGCAAGACGAGCTTGTTTTTCTAACGAAGCTGGACTTGGAACAGCAGCTATAGCCCATGCAACAGCTTCCACAAAGGAGCCAGTGAGAGAAGGGTTAGTGGCTCTCTTAGAACCTTTTATCGACACGATTGTGATTTGTACAATGACAGCACTTGTGATTTTAATTTCTGGATCCTGGACTTTGGAATCAAATGTTGGAGAAGCAGAGCTGATCTCTATTGCTTTTAACTCTAGTCTTCCTGGTTTTGGAACTTTTGCTATACCTATTATTATTACTTTGTTTGCTTACTCTACCACTTTGACTTTTGCCTATTATGGTGAGATAGCTATCAAATTTTTATTTGACAGCAAAAAGTACAAAGCACTTTATGTCACTGGTTACAAAATATTATTTTGCTTGATCATTATTTTAGGTTCTGTTTGGTCTTCAAATGCAGTTATTGACTTTTCTGATACCATGATGGGCTTAACAGTGTTTCCTAACTTAATTACTGTTTGGTTCTTGTTTCCTAAACTAAAAAAAGCTACAGATAATTATTTTAAAAAATTAAACAATAATGAATTTGATGCATATCCAAAGATATAAGTAATACTTTTATGCAAGAATGATCTTTATGTTTGTTATTAAGGATTAGTTATTTGTTCTAAACACGCTAAATCCTAAGTTTGATAGCCTGCAACAATAAAGTTGAGCAGTTAGTTATAAGTCGAAAGAGATTTTGTGCCACTAGGTTTTTGTCTTTGTGGCAGAATTTTAGAAAATCTATGTTGTTCCAATAAAAGTAAAGTAGCCAGAGGCCCCTGGTTTATTTTTAGGGAAACAGAGGTGTGGCTCATTTTAAGGGAAATAGACCACCTTTATGAAACAAACCGAAAAAACTTGACCATTATTAAAACTTGTGTTATCATTCGATGAATCTAAAGTATTGTAAGGTATTTAAACAGAATAATAACATGATGGAGTAAAAATGAGCCTTAGATTATATCAAACTATGATTTTATGTATGTTTTTAAGTCCTATCACATTGCAGGCTTATTGTAATTTTGAAAGATGTAAAGGATATATTCTAAGTAATTTAGATCATGTACCTATTACCATGCAAGAAGTCAGTGAACTTCATAATTTCTATACATCTGTTGAGCGTGATTTATTAGAAAACCTTGAAATTTTACCAGATGGCACATATAAAGTCACTTTTTCAGAAAATGTAAATGTTTTATTGGGAATGGGCGTAGCTACACGAATGGCATATAATTATAGGCGTTTTACACCTCAGCCGTTAAAAAGAGAAATAATACCATCGGAATATTATAGAATGAGACAAGGAAGCAATAACTTTTTATGGGATTTTTTTCACGATAAACCTCGTACATATATGGAAATACAGGGTTGGAGAAATTATGAAAGTCTAGACTCAACTATTTCTTGGCATAAATCTGATACATTGGGTATGAGGATTTATATGCAGAATCCAAGTGGAAAATATCAAATTCTAGTTAATCGTGTAGGTCTTTGGAATAACCTTATCCACTCTAATACTCGCCCTGATACTACTAGAGTGTATTTTGATCATAAAATTGATGGACAGTGGATTCGATCCAATAGACATTTGTTTTTGAATTTTGATACATTTTACGATAGGAATAGAAAACAAGAAATCATAAGAACCTTGACTACATTGACAGACGCCTTACAGTCAGATGATCCACAAATTTTTGAAAACTACCTAAAAGCCAGAAAAATTAGCTGGACTAGTGCAATAGTCAGGAACAGATTAATAAGAGCTGGTAAACTCTTAGGTCGTCACATAAGTCGAAGGACATTCGGGGCGATTTTAGCTGGAGCAGGGATTATTGTAGGAAGTCAAATGCTCTCTGAGGAGCGTCTACAAGAAACAAAGTTAGTTATATCTATCACAAAAAATCAATGGGAAAATTTAATTGATGATGTAAGAGGAATGACTACAGAACTTTCTGAGCATGCTACTCTTGATGAGTTGGCTCACTAAAATTGAACTAGTTCACTCAAAATGAGCGGATTTTTTAGATGTTGCCTATTTTGTCAAAGGCGAAAGCCATTGCAGGCAACACTCAAGGTGTAAGAAGGAACTTTTTCCTTAACATCATGTCAATCCGGGATCTGGGATCCGGGATCTGGCAACCCGGCATCAGAAAGGACTTTTTCCTTAACATGTAGTTAAGAGATGAGGAGATCCTTCTTACTAAAAGTAAACGGACTTTTGAGGTTGCCAGCATTTAAGAAGGCGAATAGCCTTCGGCTGGCAACCCAAAAGTGACCAGAGGTCAGTTTACTTTTAGTGCAAAAGACGGCTAGTTCAATTTTAGGGAAACAGGAAACAGAGGTCAGACCACTTTTAGTGAAACAAAGGAAACAATACTTTTTAAAATAGGTGGCTGTCTTAAAAAAGCGAAGTCTAGAAAATCTGCTCATTGTGAATTAAAAGTGAAAAAGGTTTAATAATGATAAATCCAATAAAGGAAATTCTAGAAATTAGCCCTTACAAGCCTGGCAAGCCAATTGAGGAGACTCAAAGAGAATATGGCTTACAAAAGGTTTATAAATTAGCCAGTAATGAAAATTTACTAGGCACAAGCCAACGTGTTAAAGAAGCTATCTTAAAAGCCGTTGATCAAATACATCGCTACCCTGACGGAAGTTGTTATCTTTTAAAAAAAGCTCTCAGCAAATATTATTCTGTTGCAGAGGATAAAATAGCTTTAGGCAATGGGTCTGATGAACTCATTGTGCTTTTAATGCGTTCTTTTTGTCGACCTGGTGATAAAGTCCTTTTATCAAAAGGGTCTTTTTTACTCTATAGTATTTTTGCCCAAGGCTGTCTGTTGAAAAAGACAGAAGTTCCTTTGAAAAAAGATTATTCTATTGACTTAAAAGGCTTAATGACGGCTTGGAGGCCAGAGCATAAAATAGTTTTTTTACCTAATCCAAACAATCCTACAGGAAGCTGTGTTTCAGATCAAGACCTGAGAGAGTTTGTTCATTTTTTTCATCAAAAACAAGATGTGTTGATTGTGGTAGATGAAGCTTATAGTGTTTTTGTCACAAGGAGTGATTATCCTCAATCAATAAAAATGCTTAAGGAGTTTCCTAGATTAGTTGTTTTAAGGACACTTTCAAAAGATCATGGACTAGCAGGCCTACGTTTAGGCTTTTTATTAGCTGATCCATGCATTGTAGATGTGATCAATAGAATACGTACGCCTTTCAATGTCAATTATTTGGCACAAGTAGCAGCTGTTGCAGCTTTAGAAGATCAGGAATATCTTGATAGGTCACGCACACTCAATGCAGAAGGATTGCAATATTTTGAAAAGTGTTTATCAAAAATGAAATTACCTTTTTGCCAAAGCCAAGGTAATTTTATTTTTTTTGATTCATTAAGAGATTCCACTGTACTCTTTCAAGAGCTTTTAAAAAAAGGCCTTATTTTAAGACCCCTAAAGCCTTATGGATTTGAAACACAGTTGAGAATGACTGTGGGATTGATGGAAGATAACAAAGTAGCTATGCATATTCTTGAGTCTGTTATTAAAGATGTTTCTTTATTGAGATAAAAATCCTCAAAAGCTATTTATTTTTTAAAAGTATCAATAATCCTTTTATCATACCTTATTTATTACCAGGAATCCATGGCTTGATATGATCTGGAGGTTGTCCATCAACTCGAGGATCCCATCCATCATAGCCATTGGTTAAAGCTGTTTCACAGGCATCTATTACAGAATTTGTGATAGCCCCTACAAGGGGTAACCCGCCTAAACTTTCTCTCACCATATCAAAAGCTCTGACAGCCCAAACAGTTGGAGGATGCCCTCCAAATAACATCCTTGAAAATTGACGTGAAGTATTGACCCCCATCATTTGAAAGTTTTCTATTGTAGCGTACAATATATTGCCATAAAGAAAAGTAAAGAAAAATTGAAAGACAGCTCTATATTGGCCCTTCTTTTTAAGAGCATAATCTTGAGCAAGGTAATGACCTCTTAAATGGTTTGGAAAATACTTCATCCAATAGCCTGACATGGCTGCTTCCATAGCATGGTCTACTTTTGAATCGAATCCCTTAACAGGGAAAAGATAATACAATAAATATCCTGTAAGATAAACATCCAATGGAAATCGTCCTAATGTAAGTCCATAAATCAAAGTAAATTTTACAAAATATGAAGGAGTATTAAACCATGCCATACGAAATATAGTTTTTGTATTTGCAAGAAATGTGTTTTTTTTATCTCTCATTTGCCTTAAAAACCACCTTATAAAACCTAAATGAACATTTGCTCCTTCTGGAATATAATTAAAAATACCTTCTTTTTTTAATTTGTACTCTCTTTCAAGATAAGCTCCAAAATTTCTCATCAAATCAAGAACAACTATAATAAAAAAGCCTGCTCCAAAAAGATATTGAGAATAATAAGGATATTGATCAGTTAAAGGAACCATAATATCTGTAGAGGCAATATCTCCATGAATAGCTTGAAGCATGATACCTGATACAGCTGCCCACATAATATAAAGCTGAGGAATTTTAGCAATAAAATCATAAAAGCTTTTTCTGGTAGCTCTTGCCTTAGCCCCTGCATCTTGCATTTGTGCTTCTATCACAAGCCACCTTTTTACAAGGTTATTGCGGTGATCTAAAACTTTATAAAGAGTTTTATAGATAAGATTTTGGATGGGATTTGTGGTTCGCTGTCGATTGAGGTTGACTTCTATAGCCTGATAAAAGCCATCTGCTTCGACTTCGTTCATAGCATTTTCAATATCTGCATTAGATAAGCTTAAATTTTTAACATCCTCAAGAGTTTCTTGCTTATATTGATCAATATATTCTAAACAATCACCAACATAACATCCTTTTTTTTCAAAAGTAGGTGAAATAAGCTTTGCAAAAACTCTTTCAAAAAGTTGCCCTTTGACAGCTTCGTAAAATTGGGTTTGCTCTTTATCAAATGCTGCAACACCCTCATGTAAGTTTGAAGATCTAAATACTCTATGGTGTAAATGTTTATCTCTAATTCTCAATAAAGTAACTCGGAAAGCTCTTTCTTGAACCTGTCTCATAATTTGCACTTCAATAGGTATAATAAGAGATTCCCATTCTTTATAAGCTTGATGAGCAGTACTTTTTGTAAAGAATTTTGTAAGGAAAAGAGGATATTGTCTCCAAAAAGGACGAGTTCCTCCATTAGCTGTGGTCAAAGGATGTACATTATTTTTGGCATTCAGCCCACCTTGTGTGATAGTTTTAAAAGCATTGGGATAATAAGCTAACCCTATTAAAAACAATGGTTTGTCTATTCTGATTAAATAACTTGTTGTGAAGAAAACATGCTTCCACCAAACATGAGTCAATGCAATAAAAGTATTTTCTAAGGACTTCCAACTGAAAATAAAATTCATAATGGAAGCCCTTAAAGTGTTGATTTTAATGTCTGTTATTTCTTTATTTTGAAAGAATTTTAAGTGCCTTAATGGTGTTTGGACTTTTTCTAAAAATACACTAATCAAACTTTTTTCGGCCTGTTTTCTCTCTTTCAAAATATTTAAAACTGTATTGGTTTCTTCTTGAGTAAAGTCCCTTTTTTCAGAATCTAAAAGACTTTGCGTTTGATCTATAAGATAAGTGTGTCGACTACTATCCTGTCGGTGAATGAAGTCTCCTTTTACTGCACCAGCAGTAGCAGAGATGTTGTTCTTGTTAAGACCTGTTAGAGATCTGAAGGCTGCTACAGGTGGAGCATGTTGCTGTCTCAAAGAGACATATCTATTATAAAGTGAAGTATTTTTTAAGTTTTGGCCTTTCCCTAAATCACTTAAAAGATGAAAAGCGTTGACAGTCAAATGGCTGATGGCAAAAAAGCTGAGTATTTTAAGTATTAAAACAGTATTGGCTACGACAAAAGCATAAGTATTGCCCTCTCCAATATAAGCCTTCCAAACTTGTTTAGGATTAAAAAAGTCATTGACTTGTATAGCCGATTGAGCAAGACTGTAAAAGTTCATAAACTTTTCAAAAATAGTATCTACAACAATGCCACCAAAACTTACTACCTGATCAACAAATTGATAAGCTTCTTTGGGGTACACAGCTCCTAGTAAAAGAGCTGTGCTAGCTGTTGCTCCTAATTGTATTCGAGGATTATGGATAAGTTTTACAATACCTTCTTGGATATACCATGCCTTTTGTCCTTCAGGCCCTTTTAAAGAGCCTAAAGTAAAAGCTAAGGCTTGACGGATTATACTTCCTCCAGTAGGCTGAGGTAGCTTTAACCTTTCAAACATTAAGGTCACTCTGCCTAGTAGCTTTCTGGCTTCTACTTGTAATTTAAGTGTGCTATTGATTCGCAATTGAGCATTGGCATTTTCAATAAAGTACTGTGTGCTGATATCTTTTGTTAATTTCCAAGTAATATCTTCTTTTTTCTTTTCACTTTTTGTTTTTTGAATAGCATTTTTAGCAGCTCCTATACTTTCAATAAGTTGTCGCTGAAAGCTACGAACTTGACCTTCTGTAGTGAATGCATGAGATAACATATCTATAACAAACTCTCTGGAAGATTCAATAGAACTTAAAAACCCGTCAATCAATGGAACCATGTCTTCATAACTTTGGCTTTTTAAAAGGTTAGCTTGAACATTCCAAGTGATGGCTTGCAAATAACCGAAATGATCTAACATTTTACTGGATATTTCATAATCATTGATCTTGAGAAGTCCATTTTGAATAGTCATAGATGAGAAAGGCTGATCTAATGGAACAGGCATTTGGAAAATAGCAGGATAGCCGTCTGCCCGGCCCAGAGTGGATCGAAAGTAACTTAAATCAATAAAAGAAAGCTGTAAATGATCTTTATAAATATGATCTTGTGTGACAAAGACAATATATTGACCATATCTGTTAATGGTAGCAATTTCTTTATTGAATGAGAAAAAATCTTCTCCTTGATAAAGCATTTCAAATTGAGGGATAAAATCCTCCTCTCCTGTATAGAAGGGAGATTGAGGATGAGAAGGATTCAAAGTTTTTGCAGAAAGGTTGTTCATATAGTGGACGGATTGTCTATCATCATCGTAGATATGTTTAATCCGAACTGTAATATTTTCAATTTGCATTCTGCCTGCACTGGGGTGTTTTTTGATTTCTTGTGGTAAAAGAGTCCATGTATCTATTTGACGATAGGATATAGTTGTAGGCTTTGTTTCGTCTAATAGCAGATCATCTTCACCTATTGTAGATAAAAAGTTCCAAGTATTTGCTGTACTTTGATGAGGGAGAGAAAAAGTCATGGTTGAGTTAGAGGATGGAGACAAAGGGGTTTGTGTTTGAGCTTGCAGTGGAATAGAGGACGATATTAAGGATATGGATAGAATCAAAATAAAAACCCTATAAAATAAGGTATTAACCATATTTTTCATTTTTTCTATCTCACTGGTTGGATTTAATTTTGATATATCCACATTCTGTGGAACTATTTACTTATACGATGGGCTAATAACACCTGACAAGGTTTTTTATTGAAAAATTAATCATTTTAAGTAGAAAAGATTAAGTTGTTGTTATACAAGGGTATCTGAGTTAGAAGCTTACAAAAATGAAGTTTAAGTTATTTCAGTAAGTCCTGAGTTTGACAGCCTGCAAAAATAAAATTGAGCAAAATAAGTAAGTTATGAGTCAAAAGAGAGTTTGTGCCACTACCATATAAGTCTTTCTAATGATTTTTAGAATTTTTAACTTTTAAAATATATCCTAGAAGTAAAGCTATAGGGGCTACTAGCACAGAGAGTAAGGCACCCATCTTAGCTCCATTTTGTAAAAATGGTTCATTATAAGCCTCCCCTGCAATAAATAAGGCGACAGTTAAACCCAAACCAGCTATTAATCCAGCAATCATTAAGGATATGTAATTCATACCTTGTGGTAGTTTGAATCCCATTTTATCTCCTAGTATTCCAAATAAAGTAATGCCTAAGGTCTTTCCTATCGCTAAAGAGAATAAAATAATCCAAGTAAGAGAATTAGTTTGAGAGAATAACACACCTGCATTGCCTAATCCAAAGGCAAATAAACCTAAATCTACAAATAGTTTAAAAGTATGTTCAAAATCAATCAAAGCAGATTGTTCTTTTTTATTTTTAGAAACTTCACTATGAGATTGCTTGTGAGTTGGCATGAAAGGCACAATAAAGACTAAGGCAAGAGCAGGATGCAAATGAGCTAAAATCAATCCACACCAAGAGAGCAACCCTGCTATAGCTATGTAAGGGATAAAATTCTGAACATGGTATTTTCTTAAAAGGAAGGCTATTAACATAGCCAATAAATTCAGAATAAGATAACCTGCCTCAACAGAATAGTTAGGAGCAGGATAAAAAATAGCAATAATGGCCAGTCCAATCGCGTCATCAGCTACAGCTAGTAATAAAAGATAACTGACCGCAGGATGCTTGCCAAAGACAACACGGGCTACAAGCCAAGCTAAAGCAATATCAGTTGCTGCAGGGATTCCCCATCCATTCATCACTTCTGAAAAACTGGATCTTTCAAGCAGATCAGTCATTGGCCAGCTATAGCAAAGGAAGAAAAATACAGCCACAGGCCCAATGACGCCACCTGCTGTTCCGTAGAGAGGGTTGATAGCTTTGGATATAGGATAAAGTGATCCTCCTGGGATAATAGCTCGTGTGATCTCTACAGCAGCAATACCAAAAAAGAAAACCATAAAAATATCATTGATTAAAAAATGTAAAGTGATCTCATGGCCCAGAAGTTTAAAAGCAGTTAGCTGAGTATTAAAAAAGGCGTGATAGCTTTCTATGTTCGTGTTAGCCCAAATGAGGGCCAGGATGACGCCTACAATTAAAGGGATAGAAAACTCTTGTAGAAAATAAATACTTTTTTTAAACATTTTATAATTTTCAGTCTCCTAATGGAGGTTCATTGGATTTGAAGGTTTGAAAATTAAATATCATTATAGCACAAGTCACTATTTTAAAATATAACATTAAAGTCGAATATAATATTAAAGTCAATAAGAAAGCAAATAAAAAGATAAACTCTACCTCTGTCATTGTTTAAAATCACTGCGTCATTTTATGATCTCATATTTTAAAACATGTCTTCATGGCTTTAAAAAATAAGAGAAGTAGCACAGGAATCTTTAAACCATTCTGAAATTTTGCGAGGTACGCCTATTTGTACTTTTTCTTTTAAAGACAAAGTCATTTCAGGAAGTAACTTTTCTACTTTTAAGCTTACAGCTTCTTTTAATCTAGCTACAGGAGTTTTGGTCGGTTGTAATAAAAAAGCTTCATATTGATTTAACTGAATAATCCCTTTTACAAAATCAAAATAAACAATGTCAGGATGCATCTTAAGATCGCTTAAAGTAGCAAGAATAGAATAATAAGCTGTCACCTCTGCTATTTCTTTTGAAGGGAAGTATCTTTTCAAAGCACTTGTTAAAGATTTTACATTTACAGATAAATGCATTTCATCAATAATTTTATTTACAATCCAGTTTACTGGTCCTGTCATTTTCATAATTTGAGCTAAGGCAAACAAGGTAAATATTTGATCTCTTTGTTGAACTGTAATGCTGACCATTTGTCCCCAATCAATAGGATGAATATAAACATGATGATCTTCTATTCGTATTCTATAATTGCCAGGGTGCCTATCAGGGTCAAAAACAATAACAGCTTTTGGATCATTGATTTCTTGAAACAAATTATACCCTTCTACTTCTAATAACCTTTGAGCAATGAAACTTCTATGTTCTGCTTTTTCTATGTCAAAAATAGAAACTCCTTCCACAAATTCTTCGGCAATCAAACGGTCATTTAAGAAAAAGCTTTTGGGTACAGTAATTGTGGTTGAAGGATGAGAATAACCTTGATAAATATTTTGTTGTGCCATTTTAGATTTGGTAGCTTCATTTTTTAAGCTGAGTTCTCGCTTTACAGCATGTTGAGCAGCATAAACAATGGATCGAAAGATTCCATAACGAGAACCAAATTTCTGTGTTAAATAATCTGCCATAGCATCTAATTGACGGAATTGCATAGGTGTATTGGCAATAGCCTCTAATCTTAAAACTTTTAAAACAATTTTTTTATCTACATGTTGTAAATGATTTTGCTTAGCAGAAACAGCATATTTAAGTGATGCAGCACCAAGTAAATCTTGTACTTCTACTGGTAAATTCTGGTTGTGATTAATTTGTCTTAAGTCATTATAAATACTTTGACGTTCAGGAATAAGAGCTTTATCTTGTAAAGCTCTTAGGTGCTTTGTTTCAGATTCAGGTAGCAAATGAGCTGCCAATATAAACTGCCCTATTTTGATGCCTGTTGTTCCAAAAACCTCTAAGATATTTTTCAAAACTTGACCAGAGCTTTGTATTTCACTAGATGGCATCGCTAATAAGTAAGCTAGAACATAACTTTTAAGACCAGTGTTGCCTGTTTTTTCAAGTGAATATAAAAAGGCTTCTAATATTTGTCGAGTGACGACTTGGTTTTCAGGTGAAAGATGTTTTAATAAATAATCTACAATAATATTGGTATAACCTTTGTTTAAATGAACTGTTGGAGTTAGACCATGAGGAGCATCTAATAAAGTATCTAAAAGGCTTGTTTTAACAACCTGAGGGAATAAACTAAATATTCTTTTTATTCTTTCTGTTCCAATAGTTTTAAATAATTTTTTGATTTTAGGTCCAGCAGGAACTTCACCTCTTAAAAAAAGTATAAAATGCCATTGATGTTTTAATCTCCAAGAAGTAATCTTTGCTATTAGTTGAGAAAAGAATCGCAATCCAAAGTCTTCTTGTCTTTCTCCCCCATCTGGATACTTTGCTTTGTGGATCAAACTACTTTCTTCAGGTGTGGATCTTATTTCATTAGATAGTCTCTCTAAAAAATCAATATAAGTAGCCCCTTGTTCAGGGAAGGAATGATGTGTAGATCCCATCAGTAATTTTAAACTATTTAAACGCATGTCTTTATCGGATGTTTCTTTTAGTGTTTCATACACAGAAGATTGTTTGATGGTGTTCTCTAGTATAAGGGCTTTAATTTTAGGCTCCCAAACTCGTCCATCTAAAGCTAATGCTTCAATATTTACTAAACCACCTAGAGATGAAAGCTCTTGCTCTGATAAAGATAAAGCTTCTGAATAAATCTCAGAAAACAATGCATCTGTAATGGAAGTCACTCCACGCAATACAAGCTTTTTCCATAGCTTAAATTTCCCTTTAAGGTCTTGTGGAAACAAATCTAAGTCTTTAAGCCTTTGTATATATATTTTATGAAGTTCTTCACTTGATCCTGGTTCATATTTCCATATTGTAGGATATTCTTTAACCATTTTTTTGAAGGTTTCTAAGATCATCCCTTCCAAGCTTCTTGTGTTAATATGATCTTTATTACGGTATTGAACCCAAAAATATTCGTTTTGAAGTAAAAGATCAAAATCCTGAGGCTTCGCAAGCCAATGAGGGTTATTTAAAATAGCAAGCTGAAAATAAGAGGCTAACTGATTGAGTAATACATGACGTGGTTTGAGTTCCGAATCAACATAACTGACTAACTCTGCAAGACTGTGAAACTTTGTAGAAAAGAATTTTTGAATAGTAGCTTTGTCTTTTTTATCCCAGTACTTTCTTTCCAATGCATGGAAATTTGGATAGTACTTATCAGTAAATAAGTCATCAGATACACTTTTCCTTAGAGAGTGGATGGCTATATAAGGAGGTGTATTTTGTTGAGCTTTAGCGATTGATAAAAGTTGTTGATCTGCAATAAAAGATTGTTTAAGACTTGGTCTGTAAAATGTACCTTTCATTTTTATTTGGTTTAAAATAAAAGCAAAATCATCTACATATTGAGATGGAACCGATGGATATAAAACATAATTTACGAAAGAATTCATTGGAATATCTTTGAAAATTTCATAAGCCTCTGTAAAAAAGCCTTCATCAACAGCATATTTCATAGTTAATAATTTTTTTTCTAAAGGATCATCAGGATTTAAACGTTCTAAAAAATGCAATGCGTTTAGCTTTTTTTGAAGTGGTGAAGAAATTTGCTCAGGATTGTAATGAAGTATATTTTGATGAGGGACCCCCACAAAAGATTCAACAGTTTGTCTTAAGTTTTGATTTAAGAGAGCAAAATTAGGTAAATTGTCAAGTGATTTGTGGATATCACTTAAAAGTTGATCATCTAAATGAGAATAATTATTTAAAATATACTTTAATAGTTGGTTTACATTTTTAAAATAAAAATCTTTTAAGCGATCTATTCCTATGCGTAATCGAGTATACGGGATTTTTATATATGATTTGTTATAGTAAATAATAGATAACGCACTTAAAGAATAAATGCCTTTAGATAAAGCCCTTACAATATTAGGATATTCATATATTCCTCTTTGAATATTTTGATAAATTTGAGAGTATTCTAATTCAAGATTCTTTCTTTCTTTTTTAAGACCTTCTAGTTTGTTTATTACATTATATGCAGATTGATATTCTGCATTTTTTATGGCACCGTCACTAAACAAAATAAGAGAAATAATCAGTGTTGTGAACGTCAGTTTTTCTAGTAATGGTAATGGTAATGGTATACTAATGGAAGTGGTAAGCCCATCAACAGGAGAAAATAGAGTGGCAATAATAGAAGTCAGACTGGATAAATCAACGAAAGGTCGAATCAATAGATAAGCTAGAGATAACTTTTCAACTAGTATATTGCTGAAAGGTAAACTTAGTATTTGAGATCTTCTGTGCAACAAAGACAAAGAGAGATTAGGTTTTTTATAGTCCTGTACTTGTTTTGATAGATCCTCGTTGAGGCTCCTGTGAAGAATATATGTTTTTATAGCTGAAGCACGAATTTCAAAAGAAGGATGAGTGCTATAATAATCACTATTCATTTGAAAAAGCCGTCTAATTAATCTAATAAACTTGTTCATAATCATTTTATTATTAAATTTTCCCAGAGTTTTCATGAGATTATATGAAGCCCATGGATTATATCCTGCTTTAATCAATCTATCAGTAGCTCCTAAATCTGCACGAATTTCTTCTCTTTGAGAAGTGTTAAGCTCCTTATAAACTCCAATGGTATTTAAAGCTTCATCCATATAAGGAGCATCTTCTTGAGCTTTAAAATGTTTTATACGGGCATGAGTGATCTCATGGGCAATGACAGCGGCTAAAAAATCTTCATTAGAAAGAATAAAGGACAATACCCCTAAATAGATCACTATATGAGATATATCTTCATCAAGATGTATATGAGCATTAGGTGTGAGTTTAGCAGAAACCTTAAATATGTAATCAGCAGATTCATTTGGTAGAGAAAGTGCCTTAATGATTTCTTCAATTTTACGATATAAGGTTCGCTTATGTCCTAAAAGCATCAATCGTGCCAGAATGCCTGCACGGCTGTCGATATTTATATTGTGATTTCTCTGTAGGTCATCCCTGGGTGTTTGTTGTGATGATGGGTGCTTTGTGATTTGTAAGAGAGAAGATAGATCATTTGATTGTGTTTGATGATCGTTTGCTATTGCTAAGAGATATGGATTTTGTTCTACTTTTAAAAAGCATAAACATAAAAATATTAAAATACTTAAAGGTCTCATAATGCTTTGAGGAATTAACACTATTCCTTTAAAATGTCAACCTGTATGTGCTGTATGTGTATGAAAAGCATGAAGAAAATAAAAGTTGAATATCAAATGCAGGATTCACTACAAAATCAGATCGCATTTTAGGATGTTTTTCTTCAAATCTGCTAATAATTATAGAGGTTTAACTGTTTTAAAATAGCATCTATAATAAGCAAAAGACCTAAGATAAATGCCTCTTTTACATTCACTTGTTTGTGATCTTAGAGGCTGTTAAAAGTTTTGAATGTTTCTTTAATAAACTTGCAAGACTTTTTAATGTCTTATCTTTATCTTTACAACGACCTAAAGACATAAGAGTCCGATGACGGCTCACACTCTTCCCTTGATGGTCTCTTGTGCGATAGCTTTCTACAATATGATAATAAGTCTGCCCTTGGGCGTTTGTGGTTTTCTTTATAAACATAAGAGCATACTACTATAAAAATACAAAAAATCAACAAAAAAATGACTTTTTAACGCACCACATTCGAATTTTGTTTTGCTAGGATTTTTTACAAAATCCCCAAAATTCAAGCTTACAAATCTCTCTAACACCTATAAATAAAGCATTCTTAAAAAAGAAAATGTCTAAATTTGCAAATCAACTGTCAAACTCAGGATTTATTAAAAAAATAAACCTTCAAATCAGAGCTATGATGCAGTGTGGAGTTGTGAAACCTTGTTTTTTGCCAATATTAGCTCAAATCATAGCTTTTTTGTTCTGCTCCACTATCTTTCTTAAAATCCCTGTGATATTCTATAATATGGAGGCTACGTATGAAAAAAAATAATGATATGGAAAAAAACAATGATTATGTGACTAAAACTGACTTAGATAACCTAGAGGCCAAGCTAAGCAATAAAATAGAAGGCAACAACATTACTCAAATCAAATGGACCATAGGCATACTCATAGCCTTTGCTATTTTGTTTTTCTCAGTTCAAGGTTATATGATTGATGATATAAAAGAAGATATTGCTGTTCAAAATGCTAGAATTGAGAGCATAGAAACCAGAATTGGAAGCATGGAAAACAGAATTGGAAGCATAGAAAACAGAATTGAGAATATAGACAACAAAATTGACAGCCTAAGAAATTTATTTATTATTGTTCTAACTAAGAATGGAAAAATAAACCCTGAACTTTTGAAAGATCAATTGAAAACTCCTACTGATGCTAAAAAACAAGCTCCCCAAGATGTTGATCAGGTTGAAGGTGATTCTGGTGCTAACGGATTAGTAGTTCCACCGGACGGTGGAAGTGAAAGCCTTAAGCCAGTGAGAGTTGGACAGGGAACACAAAACCCATAGTGTATCTTATTTATCTAGAGCATTAAGCCTCTCGCCGTGTTTTTCTAGCTTGTCATCGATTTTGTCAAACTTCCTGTCGTGCCTGTCTATTCTATCGTTTACCCTTTCCAATTCCTTATCTATTTTATTAAACTTGACTATAAACTCCTTTATCTTTAAAGCTATTCCTGCAATAACCCCAAAAAATTTTTCATTATGCTACTTCTTTCATGTTCTCTCTTGTTTCATTCAAAATGTGTTCATTATATTCTACAAGAAAGTCAAGGGGGTCTATTCCATCGTCTACAAGACAAGAGATAATCCATTTAAACGTTTTCGGATGTTTGCAAAAAATCTTTAACAAAAATAAGAAAAAATATTAAATTTTTCAGTAGGTTGCTCCTGAGGTTGATAGCCTGCAAAAATAAAGTTGTGAGATTTCAGTAGGTTAAAAGTTTGTCTGTTTTTTACTCTTTCGAATTGTGACTTTTATACAAAAGTCACAATATTAAGTTACTAGAATCACTGGATTTCCAATTTTTAAATACCTTTTAAATACCCTTTTCTTAACCTTTTAGAAAAAAATCTAAAAAGACGAACGTCTTCTTTCCCTAACATTTCACTCAAAATGCATCATGCCTCTGGCATGTTTTCTGGCAGTTAGCCCGACGGCTACCGCCGTCGATCAAAGGCTAACTGCCTAGAAAATCCATTTATTTTGAGTAGGGAGGATCCTTTTATTCCTTTACACCATGTTAAGGAAATTTTTCTTTTATTGTCTTAAGAGCAAACAAGTTTACAAATGAAACTCTTTTTCCCTAACATTGTCTTTATCCGGGATCTGGGATCCGGCAACCCGCCATCGGGCAGACAGCTATCAAAAAGAACTTTTTCCTTAACATGTAGTTAAGAGACGAGGAGATCCTCCCCTACTCAAAATGCATAGATTTTTGAGGCAATGACCATTTTGTCAAAGGCGAAAGCCTTTGCGGTCATTGCCCAAAAACATGCCAGAGGCATGATGCATTTTGAGTGAAAATAAAGTCATAACTTTGAACCTCCCTTTATATCTTTAAACATAATACTTAATAATAACTTAATTTCCAATAATCTGTCCTCCAAGAAACATTATATTATAACTTAGTCAAAAAACCAACCAGAAAGTGACCAGAGGTCAGAGCACTTTTAGTGAAACAGAGGTGTGGCTCATTTTGAGTGAAACAACTCCCTAACCCCACCCCCCGCCCTCTAATTCTGCTTTTTTATCTTATTTATGTATGAGTGGAATGCGGGTGCAGGCTTCCGAAGTCCTCAACCTTCGCTTGCTTTTGAGGAGCAAGCGGGTCTGCGGAAGATCTCCAGCCTGCCCCCGCCTCCCACTCATAATACTCATGCTTTTTTGAAAATTACGCAGAATCTAAAAGAGAATAAAAAAAAACAAAAAAGAACTTTTTCCTTAACATTTCACTCAAAATGAGCCACACCTCTGGTGTGTTTTTGGGCATTGCTCTGACAGCTATCGCTGTCTAAAAAGAGCAATGCCTCAAAAAACTGCTCATTTTGAGTAGGGCGAATCTCCTTTCTTCTTGACACCATGTTAAGGAAAAAGTGCTTTTATTGCCTTAAGAGCAAGCGGGTCTGCGGAAGATCTCCAGCCTGCCTCCGCCTCCCACTCATAATATTTATATTTTTTTTGAAAATTACGCAGAATCTAAAAGAGAATAAAAAACGCAAAAAGCCCTCGTGGTGATGAGGGCTTTTTAATTTGTAAAAGAAGAAGAAAATTATGAAAATGGTTTTTTGTTTGAATGTGGTTGTTTGCTAGCCAAAGAACCAACCAACACCTAATGTTACATATAAACCATTGAACTTAAGCTTTTTAGTTTTAGCATCTTCACCTGTACCTTCTCTAGCTAAGGAAGTAGCACTACAATCGGCTAGAGCAACATCACCGGTGGCTGTTTGGCATTTTAAATCACCAAATGAAAGCAGATCATAACCTGCTTCGACTTTAGCTAAAAGATTTTGATTGATCTTATAACCTAGCTCCAAGCCTGCTTGACCGCCAATAGATTGCCATAAAAATTGCCTACTCTTAATTTCGTAATTAACATTAGTAGGAGCAATACCACTATGTGAATAGACTAGAGACTTCCAAATATCTAAACCTACAACGGCCCCTACAAAAAACTGATCCAAATGAAATCTGTAATTCAATAAGAGAGCGACACGATGATGAGTGAATTTATATTTATCATCAGCAGAAGGAGTATCATTTCCACCTGCATCTACAGGGTCTTTTTCGCCTGTAAAGGCCAAACGATAACGGACACCTAATCCTAAGCTAGCTGCATCCATCATTTGACGATATAAAACATCTGCCCCTAAATGAAAAGGACGATTTTTCTGTTTGGCATTAGGGATGCCTGATCCTTCACCTCTTACTTCATCAAGATTCAATTCCCCAAAATTCATACCAAAATGAGCAGAAAACTCAGCATTTCCTAAAGCTGTATCAGCTAAGCTAAAACTGCCCAGAAAAACAGCTACATACATTAAACTTTTTATTTGTTTTAAATTGAGACTTAACATAATAAGTACCCCCTAATAATGTTAGTTAAATTTTTAATTTATACATAATAAACAATTACCGACCTCCATGTCAATAATAACTGCACCTTATGTTTAATTACAAATACCTTATTACTTTATCGACATGGACCTAAATTAATTAAAATTTATTTTATGTTTTTTCACGCATATAACACTCCTTTGCTTTGATTTTCGGTTTATTCTTTAAATCCTTAAAATTAAAGGATTATCCTTTACATTATTAATTAATTCATTTTGTATCATTTTGCAACACTTTTTTATTTATATTTTTTATTTATACAAGATAACTTCTCATTTGTTGTTATATTCTAATAAACTTGATATTTTCTCTTTAAAATCAAATAATCCACAAACTAAACAATAAATACTCTATCCTTATTACACCTTCACAATATCTCTTTTTAGCTTAAAACCTTGCTTTTAAGCAAGGTTTTATTAAATTTGATTTATAGATTTTATTTTAATCACTTATATATTTACTACCTTAACCTTTAAAAACTTTCAGTCATAACCTTATATAAACATATTTATATTCATTGTACAAGCAATTTTAAAATTAATTCATTTTAAAACAGCTTTTTATATCATCATATCACAAAAAATACTACATAAGTGTCTCTTTTTGATACATTTCGTTCATTTTTCACTAAAAGTGGTCTGACCTCTGGTCACTTTTGGGCAATGACCGCAAAGGCTTTCGCCTTTGACAAAATGGTCATCTGGTTCACTAAAAGTAAACCAGCCTCTGGCTACTTTTGGGTAGCCAGCCGAAGGCTATTCGCCTTCTTAAATGCTGGCTACCTCAAAAGTCCGTTTACTTTTAGTAGAGAGGATATCCTCATTTTTTAACACGATGTTAAGGAAACAAGATATCCATTCCCGGGATCAGGCAATCAGGCATCCCGGGTCCCGGAATCTGATGCCAAGTCCCAGATTAACACAAAGTTCCTTTATCGCAACTCGCATGCTCCCTAAAAACATTTTAGAAGCATATCTTGTTTCCCTAACATGGTGTCAGAAGCAAGGAGATCCGCTCTACTCAAAATGAGCAGATTTTTGAGGTATTGCTCTTTTTAGACAGCGATAGCTGTCAGAGCAATGCCCAAAAACACACCAGAGGTGTGGCTCATTTTGAGTGAGAAAAGTTCCTTCTTTGTCAAGCTGACTTTAATTAAAAAACATGATTTTTATATAATATCAAGTGAAAAAATCATTTTTTTTATTAAAACATTAAAAATTATTGAAAATTGAAAATAATGGCACATTTTGAATTATTTTGCCTTGTTTTTTGATTGACTTTTTTCAGAAAGTAAAAGCTCTATAAACATCAACAATAAAGCTATGGCTAATAAGATTTGAAACTGCTCTTGATAATTAACAATTTGCTCTTCTTCAAATTCTCTTTGCTCTAGTTGATTAAGAGCGTCAACCAATAACTCCACCTCATCCCCTTGAAAGCTAGCATAAGTAAAATGCCCCTGCCCTACAGAAGCTAACTGCTGTAATAACTTATCTTGCACCTGAGATAAAACAATATTTGTAGCTTTGTCTTTTTTATAACCTATAAACTGACCAAACTGATCTTTCATAGGTATAGGTACAGGTTTGTCCATCCCTACAGCTATTGTATAAATATGTAATCCCATATCTGCAAGGGTTCTGGCTGTCTCTAAAGCTCCTTCTTCATTATCCTCTCCATCGGAAATAATAATAATCACCCGACTTGTATGCTTTGTTTTAGGACCTGTATCCTCCTGCTCAAAACTGCTAGCAGCAATATTTAATGCTGGTGCAAATTGTGTCCCCTGTGTACTCATCAAAGAGGTTGAAATAGCATCAATATACATAGCCAGTGTGGAATAATCAGAAGTCAAAGGTGATATCAAAACAGCCGAACCAGCAAATGCCACAAGCCCTGCCCTATGACCTGCTAATTTATCTAAAATCCTCTTAAGAGTTTTTTGAGCTAAGTCCAATCGGTTGGGTTTAATATCCTCTGCTAACATACTCAAAGACACATCAATAGCAAAGATGATTTCAATGCCTGATCTTTGAATTTTTTCCGCAGTTCCTTCAAACTGAGGCCTTGCATAAGCCATCACCAATAAAGTAAAAACTAAACACTCTAAAATCCACTTAATGTTTTGCTTCCTCACAGAAAGTGTCTTGATTAAAGAAGGCAAGCTCTTACCAAATAAAAGCTTTATTCTTTTTTGTTGCCTCTGACTAAAAAAAATCACAAGAGGGATAAAAGCAACAAGTAACCAAAGTAAATGCAAGGCCTGAAAAGATTCAAATCGAAAGTTCATGGTCCTATCCTCACAAAAATATGCCTTAAAAGAAGCGACAAACCTAGAAGCCATAAAGCCCAGTGCAAATAAGGTTGAAAGCTCTCTTGGTAAAACATAAAGCTTTGAGTTTCGATCTCGGATTTTTCTAATTGATCGATCGCAGAAAAAATTTCTCCAAGAGCTTGATGATTTGTTGCCCTAAAATACTTACCGCCTGTTTGAGTTGCTAACCGAGTTAAAAGCTCATCATTAACTTTACTGTGAATGCTCTGGTAAGCCTTTCGCTTATTGCCAAATATGTCTTGATAATAAACAGGGATTTTAGCCATGCCGTCCTTCCCAACACCAATCGTATAAATACGTAAACCATAACCCTTTGCCATATCCAATGCTGTTTCAGGGTCAATCGTTCCACTGTTATTCTCTCCATCAGTCAGTAAAATCACCACACGACTTTCTGCCTTTGAATCTTTTAATCGTCCTACACTGTTAGCCAAAGCTACACCAATAGCTGTCCCCATTTTAACAGATGAAATAGTTTGGACACTTTTTAGTCTTTCTAAAAGTACAACATAATCTAAGGTCAAAGGCACTTGTGTAAAAGCCTCCCCTGAAAAAAGCACTAACCCCATACGATCAGAAATTCTATTTTGAATAAATTCTTCAATGATTCTTTTAGCAGATTCTAAACGGCTATGAGGATTCATGTCTTCAATTAACATAGAATCAGAAATATCCAGAGCAATGACAATATCAATGCCTTCCACATCTTGAGAAATATGAGTTTGAGAGATGCGAGGACGAGCTAATGCTATGATGATCAAAATCATAACAAGTATTTTTAAAATTAAAGGACATTCTGATAAATAAGAACGGAAACCCTTAGGAACATCCTTAAAAACTCTAACATAACTATATTGTAAAGTTGAAATTCTTGTGTGTCTTTTGTAAAATAAAAACAACACAAGCAGAGTCAAAGGAATAAAAGCTATAAACCACAAAGGGGAAAACCATTCAATCATATATTGTCCTTTTTTTTCTGAGATGCAATTTCATTAGCAAGGCTTTTAGATAAAGATAAATTTTGATAGCATTCTTCTTGAGATGGAATGTCTTTTGTGGATTGACTGCTACGATCAAGCTCGTAAAGCATATTCTTTATACGATTTAAAAGCTCTGAATGGAGTTTGGCCTTTTTAAGATATTTTGAAGATTTTTGCAAAGACCAAATATGTGCTGGAAAGTGCATTTCCACAGCTAAAAACCTACGAAAAATATCATTGAGTTTTATACAAAAAGTATACCTGTTATCTTGATCTACCTGTTGGCTTTCTTGCTCTTGCTTTTGCTCTTGCTCGCTAGAAGACTGAATATCATTTAACAAAGAGTTTTTTATTCCACTGTTGAGGGTTGTGGGCATATTCAAATATTTTTTTTCTAACTGCTTTGCTTTATGATGAAACTCATAAATAGGGCTACGCAGTGTTTTAAGATTTGCAATATCGTTAAATTCTTTTTTTCTTTTGTGCATTTTTCTGGCAATCCAAATGAAGCTACCTAAAAGCAATAACAAACTACCAATCCAAAGAGCTATTTCCCAATAAGGTAAAGGCATTTTGACAAAACCATACAAAGGATTGATTTGTATTTGAGATGTATCATGGCTTGCTTTTTGGGGTAAGGAGGATTTAACTTGCCATGAAATGCCTTTGAGTTCAATAAGAGTTTGGTCTTTTTGTAGAAACAACCCTTGATTATAATTTCCTGGAATATAAGAGGTCACTTCTATCAGAAACACTTGATCTGAATCTGAAGAAGATATAACCTTAAGAGGTTTTAAAATATACTGTGACCAAGGATGGTCTTTTAAAATAATAGATATATCTTCTATTGTTATATTATTAGAAATAATGTTTTCCATAGAGTTTTTATTAGAACATTGTAGGTAAAATTTTTCACCTACAGTGAGACCTTCAAGGGAAGGGCCAAAAGGCCCTTGAGGTGTATGAGATACTTGGCAGTCCATAAAATCTTTTAGTCGTCATTTGAGGTTTTATTATTTTCTTTTACGTCTTCTAAAATAATTCACTAGTGGAGCAACTAAGTCTTGATTTGATTTAATTTCAATAATATCAACATTAGCTTTTTTTAAATTATACAGGCACTTTTTGTGTCTATCTATGGCTTTATTTTGGTATTGTTTTCTCACAATGGGGTCTGATGTATCTACTATCATTATTTGATTTGTTTCTGGATCTTGGATATGAGTTAAGCCTATTAAAGGTAGGTTTATTTCTGTAGGGTCTGTGACTTGTACAGCAACAACGTCATGCTTTTGAGCTAGTATAGATAAGCTTTTTTCAAAATTTTGATCTAAAAAATCAGAAAAAATAAATAGTGATGATCTTTTTTTAAGAACATTCATCAGGTATTCAAAAACTTCACTTAAATGAGTGCCTTTTTGTTGAGGGATAAAGTATAAAATATCATGCAAAATTTGATATATATGTTGTCGGCTTTTTTTAGGAGGTAAAAAATGCTCTACTTGATTTGAAAATAAAAGCAACCCTACGCAATCTTTGTTTTTAATAGCGGTCAAAGCAAGCATTGCAGATAGCTGAGTCATAATGTCTTTTTTTAAGTGGGGGCCAGCTCCATAATCAGATGAACCACTTACATCTACGACAAGTATCATAGTGAGTTCTCTCTCTTCGTCATATTTTTTTATATAAGGTTTACCTGCTTTAGCTGTGAGGTTCCAGCTAATATGGCGAATATCATCGCCAGGGATATATTGTCTGAAATCAGCAAAAGTCATCCCCTGCCCTTTAAAGCTTGTTTTGTACTCTCCTGCAAATAGAGAACTCACTAGCTTTTTGACATTGATCTCTAATAATTTAACTTGTTTTAAAAACTCATTGGAAAAGGCTGGTCTCTTAGAGCTGGACATCTTTGATGTAAGTGTTTCTGATAATTGTTGGGTTGTTTTGTTTTTTTTAAAAAACATATTCATTTTGTTTATTCCCTTAAAAGTAAAAAGCATTTTTTAATTTCTTAAGTTTTGTAGACGCATATTTCTATAATCTAAAAGTCTTTTTTGTAGCTCATAACACTGAGAACATACTTCAAAGTCGTTGATAGTTTTTCTTATCTCTATAAGTTCAAATAATACGTTTAAAAACTCATAACGATCATAATCTTCTACAAAGGCTCTGGCATGTTTTTTTGCTATTTCTGCTTCTAGTTCATTTTTTTTCATTGTAAAATGTTCAAGAACTTCATTTAAAATATGATATTGATTTCTTAAATTTTTATCCTCTATGCCTGTAGAAAATACCTCTCGTATTTCGTCAACTCTTTGTTTGACGCTCCAATACTCATTGAGATGATGTTCTAAATAAATATTAAATTCCTGTTCTAATAAATTATGCTCAATACTTCCAGGAGTCAAACGAGATATTGCATCTAATTTATTAATGATTCTTGAGCGATAATTGTGTAAGCGAGTAGGCCAAAAGCTTTGCTGTATATTATTAAACATTGTTCCTGTTAAGTCAACTAAAGTAGAGTTATTAGCAGCCTGAATTGTAGCTTGTTGGGTTTTATGTTCTTCTCGAATACGACTGTAGAAATAAAGCCCTGTAGGGAGAGCTATTCCAGCTGTGCCACCTGCCCATATCCACTTGTGTCTTTTAACGTTGTCAGCTAAGAAGTCATAACGGCTTTTTAAAATTTTAGATACTCTTGTGTTAGATAAAACTTGATAAAATGACCTTCGAGAAAGTGCATTTAAAGCAAGCCTTAAAGATTTGAATAACATCCCTCCTGTCAAGAATGATATACTGATCCCTGTAAAAGCTCCTGCTTGAGTTATATTTCTGTCTAAATCTAAAATAATATCTTTCATGGTATGAGCAAATTGCTCTGTGTCATTGTATTGATAGTACTTAGCACAATCTATAAGCCCTTCCTTAAATGTAGGTCTATTGACTAAATAAATGAGATATTGTGTCAAGCGGGGCCAAAATGTATCACCATGATAGAGAGGTCCTATGTTTAAAAGTGGCGGGAAAAAAAGTAAATGGTTACCTGCACTGAAAAAAGCACGAGCTTGAATCAAAGCCCATTCTTGGCTACCTTCTGTGATCAATTTTGCTTTATGGCTATTTGTCATTTCTGGATGAACAGGTGTATCATTGAGTATAGCTTTGACCCATCCATCGATAGACATAAAGTTTTTAGTATTGGTCATCAAGGAGTGACAAAGAGCCTGAGCCTTTCTATAGGCGACGGCTTCTAAATAGACAGCAAACTCAGGAGTAATGTTGGATTGACAGTAGAGTTGATCTCCTGGGCATTGAGCTTCTGCTATTTGGTAAAGCTCTACACTATTGAGTTCTTGACTGAAGCTCTGTGTGGATATTATTAAACTTAAGGTTAAAATAAATAATTTTTTCTGTTTCATTTTTTTACTCAAAATACATTATGCCATCTTTTTCACTAAAAGTAAACTGACTTCTGGCCACTTTCTGGCGATGACCACTTTTAGTAGGGAGGATATCTTCGTTTCTTAACCACATGTTAAGGAAACAAGATGTTCACTCCCGGGATCTGGGATCCGGCAATCAGGCATCCCGGATTCCGGAATCTGATGCCGGGTCCCAGATCCCAGATCCCGGATTTACACCATGTTAAGGAAAAAAGGGCTTGATAGAAATAGTAAATTTTACCTTCTAACCCTGTAAATTCTGCTTGCTTTTAAAAAGCTTGACATGGTAATCAATCGATTATAAAATAATAAAAACACTTGTGGATTATTATAATAGAATAGATTGAGGGCAAGAGGCTATGGGGGCAGATATGGCTAATCAAAACAACAAAAAGAAAAAAGAATCTGATCATACACCTGAAGCAGTGTGGAAGGCACTGAAAGAAGTTATTGCTGTGCAGAAAAATCTAGCTCAAAAAATAGACGAGACACGTCAAAATATAGACAAGGTGAGTAAAGAGACACGGCAAAGTATAGACAAAGTAAGTAAACAGACACAGCAAAATATAGACAAAGTGACAAGACAGACAGCAAATAATATTAATAAATTAAGAGGTGATTGGGATCATAGATGGGGTGATTTTGTAGAGATTCTTATTTCTGACAATGTAGAAAGGCTATTTGAAGATTATGGGATCATCAAAGGCAAGGTAGAAACTGTCAATAAAAGAGTTTATCGCTCTGCGAATGGTATCACTCTGTTTGAGTTTGATTCTATCACCATCAATGGTGACAAAGTCATTATAACAGAAGCTAAAAGGACAATGACAAAAACAAAAGTAAAAAAATTTATTAAAAAAGTACAAAGTTTTCTGGCTATCAAAGACAATGAATTTTCCAATAAAAAAGTTTACATTGCTATAGGTTATTTAAAAGCAGACAATGAGAAGCTCCTTATCAAATATGCAGAGAGACAGGGATTATTTGTGATTAAGGCAGTTGGTGACAGTGCTAAACTTGTGAATTCACCTCAAACTTTCAAACCCAAGCAAGTGAACTTAAATTTGTAATTCTTTGAATTTGTAATTTCCTGCTCCATCACATCAAACTCGCCTACCTTTAAACTTGAGTTTGATAGATGATTTCATTGAGTTGATTTATGTAGTTTCTATTGAACTATAATTTTTATACGTTGAGTCCAACTAAAACAAGTTTTACCCAAAAAGTCAATGCAGTCACAGCAAGTGTACTTAAAGCAAATAAGATGATGGTTATTCTAATGATCAAAGAATATTTGAGAAGTTCTATTTCTTTCTTTGTATCAGCTTTTAGTTGTTCTATATCTTTCTTTGTATCGGCTCTTAGTTGTTCTATATCTTTCTTTGTATCTCTCCTTAGTTGTTCTATATCTTTCTTTGTATCTCTCCTTAGTTGTTCTATGCTTAAATGCACTTGCTCTATATCTTTCTGAATAAGCAAGATGTCTTTTTTATCAGCTAGATGTTGAAATCTATTATCTTTTTCTTTGTGTAGGTCAATTAAAACAGTAGCTTGTTGCTCTGTAAAGCCGTTATCTTGCAGATGTTGGATTAAGTTAAAATCTATTGTTGGTTGTCTCATATTTTTTTACTCCATATATGCCATACATGCCTAAACAAAAAATCTTGTATTAACAAACCTTTGATTATATATATTAATATACACAATTTTGATATTTTTGTCAATAATATTTATAAAACATAAAAAATGGACACTTGATATTAAAATTCACATATAAAGTAAAGGGGTGTTCAGTATGAAATCTTTGGCATTAAAAAATGGTAATTGTTATAAGTTACTAGCAGAAATACCAAATCAGTCAGTGGACCTTATCTTAACAGACCCTCCTTATAATTTAAACCCTTATTCTACAGGCAATATTAAGTGCAAATGGCGATCGGATTTTAATAATGATATTGCTTCATGGGATGCAGATCAGCTTAAAATTCATCTACTTCAAAAGGAGTTTAAAAGGATTCTTAAGCCTACAGGTAATATTTTTATTTTCACAACTTATAATTTACTAGGTGACTTTCATAAAACATTTGATCCAGTATTTGATGTATTTCAAATCATGGTGTGGCACAAAACCAATCCTCCACCTAAACTTAGGAAAACAAGCTTCCTTAATTCTTGTGAGTTAATATGTTGTATATGGAACAAAGGGCATACTTGGAACTTCTTATCACAAAAACAAATGCATAATTTTTTTGAAAGCCCTATTTGTATGGGGAAAGAAAGACTCAATCATCCCACTCAAAAACCAGTCAAATTATTAAAGCATATTATTGACATAGCTTCTCGTGAAAAAGACATCGTGTTGGATCCCTTTATGGGTGTGGGGAGTACAGGGGAAGCTAGTCTTGGAATGGAGAGAAGTTTTATAGGATTTGAAATTGACTCTAATTATTTTCAAAAAGCAAAACAAAGATTAACTCTTTATCATTGCCAATATCAGCCTTTTACAAAGGAGGCTTTAAAGCCTCTTTAAGATCAGTAATTAAGTCTTCTGCACTTTCAATACCTACACTCAAACGCAAAAGATTATCAGAGATCCCCATATTTAAACGCTCTTTTTTTGATAAATAAGCATGTGTCATAATAGCAGGATGATCTATAAGTGACTCAACTCCTCCTAAACTCTCTGCTAAAGTAATAATTTTCAAGCGTTTTAAGAAAGTTTGAGTTTCTGATAATCCTCCTTTGATATAAAAGCTTATCATCCCACCAAAGCCATCCATTTGTTGTTTAGCTAAAGTATGTTGTGGATGGTTTTTCAACCCTGGATAAAGCACTTGCTCTACTTGAGGATGACTTTCTAAAAATGTAGCAACTTGCGTTGCATTGACATCGTGAGCTTTCATTCGCACAGCTAATGTTTTAAGACTTCTCAAACATAAAAAACTATCAAAAGGTGAAGCAACAGCTCCTAAGGCATTTTGTAAAAAGTATAAACGATCCGCAAGCTCTTTGTTATTTACTACTAAAGCACCTCCAAGTAGATCACTATGTCCACCAATGTATTTTGAAGTAGAATGGCAAATAATATCAGCACCTTGCAATAGTGGTTTTTGAAAAAATGGTGTCATAAAAGTATTATCCACAGCAACTAAAATATTCTGCTCCTGAGCTATTTTTGAAACCAAAACTACATCTACAATTTTTAAGAGTGGATTTGTAGGAGTTTCTATCCAGATAAGTTTTGTGTTTTTACGTAAAGCTTTTTCAAGTTGTTCTCTATGAGTCATATCAATAAGGGTGAGTTGAAGACCTTGATTTTGGAAATCTCGCATCACACGAATAGAACCACCATAAATGCCATCCATAGAAATAATATGATCACCTTGTTTAAATAAGTGTAGCAGTGTGGTTAAAGCAGCACATCCTGAAGCAAAAGCCATGCCGTAAGCACCTGACTCTAAAGAAGCTAAACAATCCTCATAAGCTTTGCGTGTAGGGTTACTGGTACGTATGTACTCATAGCCCTTATGATGGCCAGGAGATTCTTGCACAAAAGTTGTAGATAGAGTGATAGGAGTCATCACAGCTCCTGTGGATGGGTCTGGTGCTTGACCTGCATGAATAGCTTTTGTTTCAAATCCAAGTGTTCTGTCTAAACTCATTTGATATATCCTTGTTTTTTAAGCCATTGAGAATCTAAAAACTTAGTTAAATAGTTACAAACGCCATCAGGGAGAACACAAACACAATTTTGATTTTTGCTTAACTTTGTAGCCTCTTGTAGGACAGCAAAAATGGCAGCACCTGAAGATCCTCCACAAAGCAATCCCTCCTCCTTAATGAGTCGTCTTGCTAAAAGAAAAGACTGTGAGTCTGTTGTTTTCACCCATTGATCGACAACACTGCGGTCGAGGACTGAAGGGATAAAGTCATATCCAATGCCTTCTACTTGATAAGAAGCTACATTTTTACGGCTTCCACCTGCAAGAATAGACCCCACAGGATCAGCTGCTATGACCTGACATTGAGGATTAATTTTTTTAAATTTACGTCCTAATCCTGTAATCGTCCCTCCTGTCCCTGCACCTGCTACAATCATATCTACTGAATGTAATTCTTGTAAAATTTCTATGGCTGTGCCTTCATAATGGGCTTTGGGATTTTCTGGATTAGAGTATTGATCTAAGATAAAAGCATTTGGAATTTCTTTTTCAAGCTTTTTAGCTACAGAAATATGACTTTCAGGATCATCAAAAGCAGCTTCTGTAGGTGTAAGAATGATCTCTGCCCCTAGGGCTTCTAAAATGACTTGCTTTTCATGGCTCATTTTTTGAGGCATAGTGACAATGACATGATAGCCCTTGAGAATGCCTACAAGGGCTAAACCTAAACCAGTATTACCACTAGTAGGCTCTATAAGAGTCGTTTTACCTGGGGTAATTTTGCATTCTTTTTCAGCTTGTTGGATCATAGAAAGAGCAATACGATCTTTAATAGAACCACCTGGATTCATAAACTCACATTTAGCATATACATTGCACTCAAGATGAGCTGTGATTTTATGTAACTTCACAAGTGGTGTACAACCTATAGCATCTAAGATAGTTTTCATCTCTTTTCCCTTTTTTATTGTTTTTTAAAAACTCAAGTTATATTGATTATAAAAAAGCTGTCAATATATTTTTTAAAAGAAGATTTATTTTAGGTGAAATAAATGGTTAAATATGGACTTGAATAAGTGGCCCCATAAAACCCATAAAAGTCTAAATACACAGCAATCACTTAAAAATAAAGTAAATATGTACTATGGAACTAGCTAGCTTTACTGTTTTTTTCTTAATAATGATAAGCCTCATAGGCTTTTTAGCTATACGTAAATCCCAAAAAACCAAAACAGATTATTTTTTAGCAAATCAAAATATATCTCCTCTCATGTTAGCTTTATCTAGCAATGCTTCTAAATTTAGTGGTTTTATGTTTGCTGGCTTTATGGGAATGGCTTATTTGCATGGGACAAAAGCTCTTTGGTTTAGTTTAGGACTTTTTGTAGGTTCTCTCCTCTCAATGGCTTATATTCTTTGGCACTTAGGACGTATGAATTCTAATGGGCAGGCTTTAAGCTTAGGGGAACTTATTGCAACTTCTTGGCATGGTAAAGATTATATTTTTTTAAAAAAAATGATTGGTTTATTGATCATTGTTTTTTTAAGTATTTATGGAGCTGCTCAGCTGAGAGCTGGTGGAAAAGTCCTAGAAGTAGCACTTCAACAGCCTACTTATGTAGGTATTTTATTAAGTACACTTGTTATTTTATTTTATTGTTGGACAGGCGGTATACGAGCCTCTATTTGGACAGATGTTATTCAATTTATTGTAATGACTTTAAGTCTTCTGTTAATTTTAATCTTTGCTGTTATAAAAGCAGGTGGCTTTGAAAGGCTTTTTAATAGCTTTTTAGCTACAGGTACAGATGAGGTTATGTGGATCCCACAGACGCTTTCTGTAGGTGGCTATGAAGGTTGGTTATTGTTCTGTGTGGGTTCTATTGGCTTTGGCCTGTCTGCTATAGGTCAACCTCATGTTTTAGTAAGAGGTATGATTTGTAAATATCATCACTTGAAAGCATTTATTATTTTAAACTATTTATTTGAAGGGTTGTTTTTACTGCTTTGTCTTTGTGTGGGATTAAGTACTAGAGTGATCTTAAAAAATATGGATATACCTGATCAAGAATTAGCCCTCTTTTTATCTGCTCAAGAACTATTACCTCCAATAGCTGTAGGTGTTATTTTAGCTGGCATTTTGTCTGCTACTTTATCCACAGCAGACTCTCAAATTTTATGTTGCTCAGCAGCCTTGATGCGTGATCTATCTCAGAAGCCTTACCATTCTCTTAGGTATGCTAAGATGGGAACCATAAGTTTTGCCTTATTAGCTACTTTGATTGCACTCTTTGCTCCAGGCAATGTATTTTCTCTAGTCACTTTTGCTTATGCTGGACTAGGGGCTTCTATTGGTAGCATTTTAGTTTTACGCTTTTTAAATGCAAATATTTCTCAACAGGGTGTTATTCTTGTAGCTTTCGTGGGTGGTATGACAACAGTTTTATGGTCTTATTTAGGATTTGATCAGTATCTTTATGCAGGTATCCCTGGTTTTATTGTGGCTTTTTTAACCTACCGTGTTTTGATGTCTTTTTTTCACCGTCAATTTTTTTCTTGATATAAGTTATTTTCTTTTGTAGTATTTTGTAGCATGAGTTTTTAATCTTCGTAAAAATAAAAGAGGTCAAAATGAATATACACGAATACCAAGCCAAGCAACTTTTAAAAAAATTTAACATCCCTTTACTTCAAGGAGGAGTTGCTCATAACCCTTATGAGGCTCGTCAAGCAGCCCAAATAATTGGTGGAAAACATTGGATCGTTAAGGCTCAAATCCACGCAGGGGGGAGAGGCAAAGGAGGCGGTGTCAAAGTAGCTCATAGTTTAGATGAGGTAGAAAATCTCTCAAAGCAAATAATAGGTATGAACCTCGTCACACCTCAAACTGGCCCACAAGGTAAAATTGTCCAAAAAGTCTACATAGAAGCTAGTTGTCAAATTCAAAAAGAATACTACTTAAGTATGGTGATCAACCATAGCAAAAATAAAATTAATGTAATAGCTAGCCGTCATGGGGGTGTAGATATTGAACAAGTGGCTGCTCAAATGCCCGATCAAATATACAATGTTTACATAAATAAATGTTTTGGTTTAATGCCTTTTCAAGCAAGACAACTCGCTTTTAAATTGGGCCTGCCTACTCAACAGTTTACAAAATTACTACTGAATCTTTATGATGCCTTTATTCGTCTTGATACTTCACTTTTAGAACTCAACCCTTTTGTGACCACTGCTGACCAGCAGATCATTGCTTTAGATGCTAAAATGAGCTTTGATGACAATGCCCTACATCCTGATATTGTCCAGCTAAGAGATATCACTGAAGAAGACCCTGCTGAGCTAGAAGCTAGTAAATACAATTTAGCTTTTATAAAATTAGATGGTCAAATTGGTTGCCTTGTCAATGGAGCAGGTTTAGCTATGGCCACTATGGATATTATTAAACTGCATGGTGGAGAGCCTGCTAACTTTTTAGATGTAGGAGGGACAGCCAGTAAGGAAAATGTCACTCAAGCTTTTAAAATTATTTTAAAAGACAAACGGGTTAAAGGTATTTTGGTAAATATTTTTGGTGGAATTATGAAATGCAATATTATTGCAGAAGGTATTATTGCAGCTACTGAGGAGTTAAAGCTTCATGTACCACTCGTGGTCAGGTTAGAAGGCACAAATGTAGAACAAGGTAAAAAGTTACTTGAGTCAAGTAGCCTTAATATTATTGCAGCCGATGATCTTGCTGATGCTGCAAATAAAATCACCACTGCTGTCGCATAGTCATTTTACTTGCTGTTGTTTTCCTTTGTTTTCCTCAAAGTGAACAGACCTTGGTCACTTTTAGTGAAACAAATCAAATGAAAGAAAAGCCCTCGTGGTGATGAGGGCTTTTTAATTTATAAAAGAAGAAGAAAATTATGAAAATGGTTTTTTGTTTGAGTGTGGTTGTTGATAGAAGAACTTTTTCCTTAACATCGTGTTAAAAAACAAGGAGATCCTTCCTACTAAAAGTAAACGGACTTTTGAGGCATTGCTCTTTTTAGACAGCGATAGCTGTCAGAGCAATGCCCAAAAGCAACCAGAGGTTGGTTTACTTTTAGTGAAACATGCTAGCCAAAGAACCAACCAACACCTAATGTTACATATAAACCATTGAACTTAAGCTTTTTAGTTTTGAAATCTTCACCTTCACCTGAATCTTCGGCAGGTACAAACACTTCTTCTGCACATTGGGTTTCCTCTGTCCAATTAGAGGTAGTACATTTTAAATCACCAAATGAAAGTAGATCATAACCTGCTTCGACTTTAGCTAAAAGATTTTGATTGATCTTATAACCTAGCTCTAAACCTGCCTGACCGCCAATGGACTGCCATAAAAATTGACTGCTTTTTAATTTAGTAGTATTATTATCCTGAGAAAAATTCAAAGACTTCCAAATATCCAAACCTAAGGCAACCCCTACAAAAAACTGATCCAAATGAAATCTATAATTAAGTAAAAGGGCCACCCGATGATGAGTGAATTTATATTTATCCGTAACAGTTTCGATTTCAGTTACATAGTCTTTTTCACCTGTAAAGGCCAAACGATAGCGAACACCTAAACCTAAACTAGCTGCATCCATCATTTGACGATACAGAACATCTGCCCCTAAATGAAAAGGACGATTTTTTTGGTCGCGCCAAGTAGTAGGTTGAGTGACATCTTGAAGGTTCAATTCCTGCCCAAAATTCATACCAAAATGAGCAGAAATCTCAGCATTCCCTAAAGCCGTATCAGCTAAGCTAAAACTGCCCAGAAAAACAGCTACGTACATTAAACTTTTTATTTGTTTTAAATTGAGACTTAACATAATAAGTACCCCCTTATTTGTTGATAGTGTTAAAACTTTGTCTTTAATCCAAAGTCAAAAAAGTCAAAATATCAAAATATAATAATGAATAATGTTTAAATAAATAAGTAAGTTTTTACCTCAAGTAAACACTTAAAATAAATTCTAACGCAAAAAAATTAAAAAAACAGTCTTAAAATAAAAAACATGCAAATAATTGTCAATAAAATTTATATTTTTGTTTGTTTTGCCTATTTTTTTCTCAAATTTTCTCAATTTCCTCAAAAATTCCCAAAATTTATGAAAAATCATTCCATTTTGAGACAATAAACTCAACCTTCGTTTACCCCGAATAAACAAATAATTCAAACCTTAAAAACAAAGGGTTAAAATACTGGACTACAGGCTATATTTGACATGGTGCATTATAAAATAACAAAAAGGCTTGCCTTTTTGTTATTTTTTTAGCTTTTAATGGTAAATATTTGTAAAATAAGGTTTATTTCTATAACTAACTAGTTTAGTATAAACAAAATAATAAAACATGCATGAATAAATAAAATTTAACTTTAGTCATTAATAATAATTAAATAAAATTAAACCCAATTAAAACCCAATTCCTAAACGGAGGGAAACTTGAACAGATCCCAAAAAGATCAAGAGATAGCTTTTTTATCTGATCAACTTTCTCTTGCTAAAGCTGTATTTGTCATTTGTTTTAAAGGGATGAACGTAGCACAGGTGACCTCTCTTAGAAAGAAATTACATCCTCTCAATGCTAAAATGAAAGTTGTAAGAAACACCTTAGCTCGCCTGGCATCTGAAAAGCTCCCTGAAAAAATATCACAGGATTTCAAACAGCAGTTTAAAAATGATAATGCTTTGGTCTTTGCTCATGGTGAGGTAGGACCTCTTGCAAAACTTTTAAAAAACTTAAGCGAAGATATTCAGTTTTTAGAATTTAAAGCAGGAGTGCTAGAAAACAAATTACTAGATCACTCTAAAATACTTTATTTAGCTAATTTGCCTAACAAGCCAGAGCTTCAAGCAAAATTGTTAGGGGTTTTACAAGCTCCTGCCAGTAAGTTTGTCAGGCAATTGGTATCGCCTATGTCTCAAATATTGCAAGTGATGACAGAATATAATAAAAAAGCTAAAAATTAAAATAAGTAATTTCTAACCCTTAAGGAGGATTAATCCATGTCTTTAGATAGAGAACAAGTGGTTGAATATTTATCTCAGCTTCCTGTTATTGAGTTAGCTGAGCTGGTTAAAACCTTAGAAGATAAATGGGGAGTTAGTGCTGCTACTGTTGCTGCTCCTGCTCCTGTAGCGGATGGCAAAGCATCTGCAAAAGAGGAAGAAAAAACAGAATTTGATGTGGTTTTAACATCGGCTGGTAATACAAAAATTGCAGTGATCAAAGAGGTCAGAACGCTCACAGGGTTGGGTTTGAAAGAAGCCAAAACTCTTGTAGAATCTGCTCCTAAGCCGGTGAAGCAAGGTGTTAATAAAGAAGAAGCAAATAAAATAAAAGAAGCTTTAGAAAAAGCCGGAGCATCTGTTGAGCTAAAGTAGCCTCTGGTACTATTTGATATTTTTAATCGAATATTAACTTTTTGAACTTTTAAAAGGTTCTAGGTTAAATTTTTTGTAAATTTAAAAAAAACACTCTAAAAGAGGTATCAAAGATGGCTACACAGATCACAGCATCTCATTTACGTTTAAGACGATCGTATGGAAAAGCTAAAAAGTCTATTGAAACTCCTAATCTCATTGAGCTTCAAAGAAGTTCTTATGAGGAGTTTCTTCAAAAAGATGTAGATAGCGATAGAAGAACAGACTTAGGACTCAATGGTGTATTTAAGTCTGTCTTCCCTATAACAAATTTCAACCAAACATGCAGTCTTGAATTTGTCAGTTATACTCTTGAACCTTCAAAGTATGACGTAGATGAATGCCGTCAAAGAGGTATGACTTATGCTGCTCCTATCAAAGTGACTTTGAGGTTGGTTGTCTTTGAAACCGACGCTCAATCAGAAATTAAATCCATTCGTGATGTCAAAGAGCAAGAGATCTACTTAGGTGAAATTCCTTTAATGACTGTGGATGGTTCTTTTGTCATTAATGGTACAGAGCGGGTGGTGGTATCCCAGTTGCATCGGTCTCCTGGTGTCTTTTTTGATCATGATCAAGGCAAAAATGCATCAAGTGGTAAGTTACTTTATAATGCAAGGGTTATCCCTTACAGAGGTTCTTGGTTAGATGTAGATTTTGATCAAAAAGATTTATTGTATGTACGTATTGATAGAGGTCGAAAGTTTCCTGCTACTATTTTTCTTAAAGCATTAGGTTACAGTACAGAAGAACTTTTAGAAGAGTTTTATCATTTAGATACTGTCACGTTAGAAAAATCAGGCAAAATGACGCGTACATTAGAGATTGAAAGAATGATCGGCCAGAGATCTATCACTGACATTACAGATCCTAAAACAGGCCGGACTTTAGTGAAACAAGGGCGTAGAATCTCTAAGGCTATTGCAAAAAATATCCAAAAGTTAAAACTCAAAGCTTGTGTTATTCATCCAGAAGATCTTGTGGGTAAAATTATTGCCAAACCAGTGGTCAACAAGACAACCGGTGAGGTTTTAGCAGAAGCTAACTTAGAAATCACAAATAATATGATCAGTCAGTTTCAGAAAGCTAAAATCAAAGATTTTCAAGTGATATTTTTTGATGGTTTAGCTGTTGGGCCTTACTTAAGAAATACTCTTTTGATTGATAAGGTATCTACAAGAGAAGAAGCCTTACTTGATATTTACAAAAGGATGAGACCAAGTGAGCCTCCTATTTTAGAAGCTGCTGAAGCTTATTTAAATAAGCTATTTTTTGAATCAGAAACTTATGATTTATCTGAAGTAGGTCGTTTGAAAATCAATTATAAATTTGGTTTTAGTTTTGATGATGTGCCTTTAGACCATAAAACTTTAAATAAACAAGATGTGATCCATATTATAAAGACTCTCATTGATCTTAAAAATGGACGTGGTCATATTGATGATATTGATCATTTAGGCAATCGAAGGATTCGCTCTGTAGGTGAACTGTTGGAAAATCAATACCGGATTGGCTTAGTACGTATGGAGAGGGCCATCAAAGAGCGTATGAGTATCCAAGATATTGAAACCATGATGCCACATGATCTCATTAATGCTAAACCTGTCAATGCTATGGTCAAAGAGTTTTTTGGTTCTTCACAGCTTTCACAGTTTATGGATCAAACAAATCCTCTTTCTGAAATTACGCATAAACGTAGACTTTCAGCTTTAGGTCCAGGTGGTTTGACCAGAGACCGTGCTGGATTTGAGGTTCGTGATGTACATCCTACACACTACGGACGCATTTGTCCTATTGAAACACCAGAAGGTCCTAATATTGGCTTGATTGCTTCGCTTGCAAGTTTTGCCCGCATTAACAAGTATGGCTTTATTGAAACACCTTATCACACAGTTCAAAATGGGAAGATTAACTCTGATGTGAACTACCTTTCAGCCTTAGAAGAAAAAGGACACTGTATTGCCCAAGCTCAACCTCAAGCTCAGTTAGAGCCAGATAAACAAGGTCATGTCAATGTTCGTTATAATGGTGAATATAAAACTGTAGAGAAAGACAAAGTTTCATTAGTAGATGTCTCTTCTAATCAGTTGGTTTCTATTGCTGCCTCTTTGATTCCATTTTTAGAGCATGATGATGCCAATAGAGCCTTGATGGGTTCAAATATGCAACGTCAAGCAGTACCACTCCTCCGTACAGAAGCACCCTTAGTGGGTACAGGGATGGAAAGTGTTGTAGCCAAAGACTCAGGAACATCTGTGAGTTGCAAAAATGATGGTATTGTGGAAGAAGTGGATGCTGCACGTATCGTGGTCAGAAAACTAGCTAAAACAGGTAGTTTAGGGGCTAATGTAGATATCTATAACTTAATGAAATATCAACGTACAAATCAAAACACTTGTTTTAATCAAAGGCCTATTGTGAAGCATGGTGATAAAGTTAAGAGAGGAGACGTGATTGCAGATGGTCCTTCCACAGAACTAGGGGAATTAGCTTTGGGCCGTAATATCTTTATTGCATTTGCACCTTGGCAAGGTTTTAATTTTGAAGATTCTATTTTGATTTCTGAACATCTTGTCAAAGAGGATACTTTTACTTCTATTCATATAGAAGAGTTTGAGTGTATTGCTAGGGATACCAAACTAGGGAAAGAAGAGATTACCCGTGATATTGCCAATGTGGGCGAGGAGGCTATGAAAGACCTCGACATGAGTGGCATTATCCGTATCGGTGCAGAAGTTAGACCAGGGGATATTCTTGTAGGTAAAGTGACTCCTAAAGGGGAAACCCAATTATCACCAGAGGAAAAGCTTTTAAGAGCTATCTTTGGTGAAAAAGCAGGAGATGTAAAAGATACATCATTGCGAGTGCCTTCAGGGGTGGTTGGTACAATCATTGATGCACAAGTTTATAGCCGTGAATTTAATGATAAAGACACTAGATTGCAATATATCATTGAAGGGAAAACAGCTAAACTACAAAAAGATTTAGAAATTGAACAAAATGTGATTAAAAATAATACCATTGATCAACTTAAGAAAATTCTTGTCGGGAAAAAAACAACTGATATTTTGTTAAATGAAGATGGTTCTCAAGAGCTTTTATCACGTGGTCAAGTGATTAAAGAAAAAGACCTTGAAACAATACCTTTCAAACTACTTAGTTATATTCCTTTAGCACCTGAATTAGAAGAGCCAGTATTTCGAGTGACAGATAGAGGACGTCGGCAATTAGAAGCTATTAAGATGGTTTTTGACGAAAAAATTGATCGCTTGCACAAGGGAGATGAATTGCCTCCTGGCATTATCAAGACTGTGAAAGTTTATGTAGCCATTAAAAGAAAGCTTCAGGTAGGGGATAAATTTGCAGGCCGGCATGGAAATAAGGGAGTGATCTCTCGTATTTTACCAGAAGAAGATATGCCCTATATGGCAGATGGAACACCTGTAGATATGGTATTGAATCCTTTAGGTGTACCTTCTCGTATGAATATTGGTCAAATTTTAGAAACACACCTAGGGTGGGCAGCCAAGGACTTAGGTCATAAATTAGAAAAAGTTGTGCAAGATTATCAAGAAAGTATCGCTCGATCTACCTTGCTAGAAATATTTAAAGGGCAGAAAGATTTAGAGAAAAAAATTAAAAACGCAGATAGTGAATCTTTAAAAAATATATTAAGTTACATGAAAAAAGGTATTCATGTTGCAACCCCTGTATTTGATGGAGCAGAAGAAAAAGAAATCAAACAATTACTTAAACAAGCTATGCTACCTACAAGGGGTCAGACTGTATTATTTGATGGACGGACAGGTGAACCTTTTGAAAATCCAGTCACAGTGGGAGTGATGTATATGTTAAAACTGCACCACTTAGCAGATGAAAAAATCCATGCTCGCTCTATAGGTCCTTATTCTTTAGTCAGTCAGCAACCCTTAGGAGGGAAGGCTCAGTTTGGAGGTCAAAGATTAGGTGAAATGGAAGTTTGGGCTATAGAAGCTTATGGTGCAGCTTACTTATTGCAAGAATTTTTAACTGTTAAATCAGACGACGTAGCTGGACGAACTAGAATGTATGAAAGTTTAGTAAAGGGGGATAATGTGTTGGAGCCAGGACTTCCTGAATCTTTCAACGTTCTTGTTAAAGAACTTCAAAGCTTAGCATTAAACGTAGAACTCATGGAATCTGACTATTTAACAGATAAGCCCAAGTCAAATGTCAATAAAAATAAAAAGATGTTGCAATAGAAAGGAGAAAGCGTGAGAGATTTATTGAACTTTTTTGATAAACCAAAAGATCCTTTAGCATTTAATGCGGTGAAGATTTCCATTGCATCTTCAGAAATGATTCGCAATTGGTCTTATGGAGAGGTTAAAAAACCTGAAACCATTAATTACAGAACCTTTAAGCCAGAAAGAGATGGGCTTTTTTGTGCTAAAATCTTTGGGCCAATTAAAGACTATGAATGTCTTTGTGGAAAATACAAAAGAATGAAATATAGAGGTGTGATCTGCGAAAAGTGTGGTGTGGAAGTTTCACAGAGTAAAGTGCGTCGAGAGCGTATGGGACATATTGAATTGGCAACTCCTGTAGCTCATATTTGGTTTTTAAGATCTCTACCGAGTCGTATTGGCAATCTTTTAGATATGACCTTAAAAGATGTAGAGAGAGTACTTTATTGTGAGGCTCATGTTGTTATAGATCCTTTAGAAACCTCTCTACAAGCTGGAGAAATTTTATCAGAAGAGCAGTATAAAAAGGCAATAGAAAAATATGGTGGTGCTTTTAAAACATCAATGGGTGGTGCTGCTGTTCGAGAGCTTTTAAGGAGAATAGACATTAAAACCCTTTCACATCAACTAAGAGAAGAAATCAAAAAAAGCAAATCAGAAGCCAATATTAAAAAATTAGTTAAAAGACTTAAGGTTGTGGATGCTTTTAAAGGTTCATCTAACAAGCCTGAGTGGATGATGATGGATGTCGTTCCTGTTATCCCACCTGACTTGCGGCCATTGGTTCCTTTAGATGGAGGAAGATTTGCTACATCTGACTTAAATGATCTTTATCGTCGAGTCATTAATAGAAACAATCGGCTGCGAAGATTGCAAGAGTTATCTGCACCTGAGATTATTATCCGCAACGAAAAGAGAATGCTCCAAGAGGCTGTGGATGCTTTGTTTGATAATGGTCGTCGAGGCAAGGTCTTTACAGGGCAGAACAAACGTCCTTTGCGATCTTTAAGTGATATGCTCAAAGGGAAGCAAGGCCGTTTCCGTCAGAATCTTTTAGGTAAAAGGGTTGATTATTCTGGGCGATCTGTGATTGTGGTAGGTTCTCACCTCAAACTTCATCAATGCGGGCTACCTAAAAAAATGGCATTGGAATTATTTAAGCCTTTCATTTACAACCGGTTAGAGGAAAAAGGCATTACTTCTACAATTAAACAGGCAAAAAAAATGGTGGAACAAGAGAAAAAACAAGTCTGGGATGTGTTAGCAGAAGTGGTGAAAGAACACCCTGTCTTACTTAATAGAGCCCCTACTTTACACAGGCTTGGTATTCAGGCTTTTGAACCTGTCTTAAATGATACAAAAGCTATTCAATTGCATCCTTTAGTTTGTACTGCTTTCAATGCAGACTTTGATGGTGATCAAATGGCCGTCCATGTACCTTTATCTATTGAAGCTCAAGTAGAAGCCAGAGTGTTAATGATGTCTACAAACAATATTTTATCACCTGCAAATGGCCGTCCTATTATCAACCCTTCTCAAGATGTGGTGTTGGGTTTGTATTGGATGACAAGGGAAAAGGTAGGAGCGAAAGGTTCAGGTCGTCTTTTTGGCAATAGAGAAGAGGTCATGTACGCTTACACAGACAAACAGCTTGAGTTACAATCTGGAGTTAAAATTCGAATTGATGGGAAAATGTATAATACGACAGTTGGTCGGGTTATTTTATCAGATATTGTACCAAGAGAGATTCCTTTTGAGCTTGTTAATCAAGTGATGACCAAAAAACAAATTGCTAATCTTGTAGATGCTTGTTTTAGAGCCAATGGAGGTAAAGCCACTGTTCTGCTTGCAGACCGCTTAATGCAAACAGGATTTAAGTATTCAACCACCGCAGGAATTTCTATATGTTTAGATGATATGATCATACCAGGTGCAAAGTCTAAACTCATTGAAGATGCTAATGTTCAGATTCAAGAGATCCAAATGCAATATGATGAGGGGTTGATCACAGAAGGGGAACGTTATAACAAAGTGGTTGACCTTTGGGCCCAAACTTCGGACATGGTCGCTAAAAAATTAATGCAAGAGATAGAAACAGAAGAATTTATTGTAGATGGTAAAAATGTCAGAAGTCCTAGTTTCAATAGTATATTTGTTATGGCAGATTCTGGTGCAAGAGGTTCTGCTGCACAGATTCGCCAGCTAGCAGGTATGAGAGGCTTGATGGCCAAACCTTCTGGTGAGATCATTGAATCTCCTATTACTGCTAACTTTAGAGAAGGGCTTTCTGTCTTGCAATATTTTATTTCCACACATGGTGCGAGAAAAGGTTTAGCTGATACAGCCTTGAAAACAGCTAACTCAGGATATTTGACTAGAAGACTTGTGGATGCAGCACAAGATTGTACTGTTTTAGAATGGGATTGCCAAACAAAAGATGGGATCACAGTGCGAGCTTTAACAGATGGAGGTGAAGTCATTGAGTCACTGGGTGAAAGGGTTTTAGGGCGTGTGGCTTTTGAAGACATTGTGGACCTCTACTCTAATGAAGTCTTACTTCCTAAGAACCAAGAGATCACAGAAGACGTCGTAGCTAAAATGGATGAAAGAGGTATTGAGTCTGTTCAAATTCGCTCTGTATTGACCTGTAGAACCAAGCGAGGTGTTTGTGTGATGTGTTATGGTAGAGATTTAGCACGTGGAAACTTAGTCAACTTAGGAGAAGCTGTAGGAATCATCTCTGCTCAATCTATTGGTGAGCCTGGCACACAGCTGACAATGCGGACATTCCATTTAGGGGGAACAGCTACTAGAACAGTCGAACAGTCTGTTTGTGAATCACGTTATGATGGGAAGGCTCAATTTGAAGATGTCATTTATGTGGAAAATAGAGATAAAAAATTAACTGTAATGAATCGAAATGGTTATTTGATTGTCATAGATAAAACAGGTCGAGAGAGAGAGAGATTTTCTTTAAATTATGGATCTGTTTTGAATGTGAAGGATGGGGATAAACTTAAAAAAGGTCAATTATTAGTAGAATGGGATCCTTACATCACACCTATTGTAACAGAAGTAGCAGGTCGAGTTAAATATATGGATATTGAGGAAGGTGTTACAATGTCAGATCAGGTGGATCCTGTGACAGGTTTTTCTACAAAGATGATTATTGGAGGTAAGGAAGCTAAATTAAAACCTACTATTATGATTGTGGATAAAAATGGCAAACAAATTAAGTTACCCAATAGAGCTTTAGGAGTTCAATATCGCTTACCTATAGGAGCTCAGCTTTTAGTGACAGATGATGCAGAGGTAATAGCAGGAGATGTGATCGCAAAGATTCATAGAGAAACCACAAAAACAAAAGATATTACAGGTGGTTTGCCACGTGTGGCAGAGTTATTTGAAGCCAGAAAGCCTAAGGAAGCAGCTATTGTGGCAGAAATTGATGGTTATGTGAGTTTTGGTAAAGATTTGAAAGGAAAGCAGAGAGTTGTTATTACACCACATGAAGGAGAAGAGAAAGAATATTTAATTCCTAAAGGTAAGCATATTGCTGTGCATGAAGGTGAGTTTGTGAAAGCAGGAGAGCCATTGATGGATGGTTCTACAAATCCCCATGATATTTTGGCAGTATTAGGTAGTAAGCAATTATCTTCTTATATGGTCAATGAGATTCAAGAAGTATATAGATTGCAAGGTGTACCTATTAATGATAAGCATATTGAAGTCATTGTCAGGCAGATGCTCAAAAAGGTGAGGATTATAGATCCTGGTAGTACTTTGTTCTTAGCAGGGGAGCAAGTAGAAAAAATAGATTTTGATAAAGCTAATGAGAAGGCTGTAAAAGAGGGTACTCAGGTAGCTACTTGTGAGCCTTTATTATTAGGCATCACAAAGGCAAGTTTAAGTACGGACAGTTGGATTTCAGCAGCTTCTTTCCAAGAGACAACTAAGATTCTGACAGAGGCAGTGATTTCTGGCTCTAAGGATATATTGAGAGGATTAAAAGAAAATATTATTATGGGCCGGTTGATTCCAGCTGGGACAGGGCTACCTTGTTATAAGAATTGGAAAATTCAAGTGCGTCGTAGAGTAGAAGAAGAATCTCCTCCAGATACTTTATCTTTTGGTCGTGAAGGAGGTATAGGAGAATCTATGGGTGCGATGTATTAGACTTTGTTTCACTCAAAATGAGCCACACCTCTGGTGTGTTTTTGGGCATTGCTCTGACAGCTATCGCTGTCCAAAAAGAGCAATGCCTCAAAAATCCGCTCATTTTGAGTAGGGCGGATCTTCTTGCTTCTGACACCATGTTAGGGAAACAAGATATGCATTTATTTCACTCAAAATGCATCATGCCTCTGGCATGTTTAGAGTTTGCTTTACAGGTAATATGGTAGCTATAAAAACTATTTGTAAAGAAAGATTGTTGGGTGTTCTTCTCTGGGATCCGGGATCCGGGATCCGGGATCCGGCAAGCTGGCATCAGGCACTAAAGTATTGGTCGTAATGAATTTTTTCATCTAAAAAATTTCCTCCCAAGCCCTGGCGGGTTTTTAGAAAGGAGGAAATTTTTATGACGATGAAAAAATTCAAAACTTATCAATTGGCTACTGAGTTTTATCGTAATTCTAAAAAATTATATCTGAAAGAGCCTCATAGAAGTCAATTTCGAAGGGCTGTTTCAAGTATTGTACTTAACTTAGCTGAAGGATCTGCTAAACCTACAGCGAAAGATCGTAGGAAATTTTATTATATTAGCCTTGGCTCTCTAAGAGAGGTTCAAGCAATATTGGATCTAGAAATTATTGGTTGTATGGAATTAGCAAAACAAGCTGATAAACTAGGTGCTTTTTTATACAAACTATGTAAGAATACTTAAAGTCAAATTTGACTTTTTCTGGGATCCGGCAACAGGTCCTGGAACCCGGGATGCCAGATCCCCAGGTCCCGGATCCCGGGAGTGAATATCTTGTTTCCTTAACATGGAGTTAAGGGACGAGAGGATCCTCTTTACTCAAAGTGAACAGGCTTTTGAGGCAATGACCATTTTGCCAATGGCGAAAGCCATTGCGGTCATTGTCCAAAAGTGACCAGAGGTCAGTTCACTTTGAGTGAAACAACTCCTTAACATGGTGTTTATCCGGGATCCGGCATCAGAAAGAACTCTTTTTCCTTAACATGGAGTTAAGGGACGAAGGGATCCTCCCTACTAAAAGTGGTCAAGCTTTCTAGGCAATGACCATTTTGCCAATGGCGAAAGCCATTGCGGTCATTGCCAGAAAGTAGCCAGAGGCTAGACCACTTTTAGTGAAACAGAGGCTGGTTTATTTTTAGTGAAACAAACGCTAGACCACTTTTAGTGAAACAGAGGTCAGTTCACTTTGAGTGAAACAAACAAACTTAGATAATGAAAGGACCAAACGAAGGATGCCAACAGTTAATCAATTAATTAGAAAGCCTAGAGTTATGCCTAAGGCAAGGACAAAGTCACCTGCGTTAGCTAGATGTCCTCAAAAGAGAGGTGTATGTACTCGTGTTTATACACAAACACCTAAAAAGCCTAATTCTGCTTTGAGAAAAGTGGCCAGAGTGAGGCTTTCAAATGGCCATGAGGTGACAGCCTATATCCCTGGAATAGGTCATAATTTACAAGAGCATAGTGTGGTCTTGATTCGAGGTGGTCGTGTTAAAGATATTCCAGGTGTTAGATATCATATTGTGCGTGGAATTTTAGATACACAGGGTGTACAAAATCGACACCATGCTCGGTCTAAGTATGGTAGCAAAAAACCCAAAAAATCCTAAGGGTGCTATCTTGAAAATGTTTGCTTGTTTATGTGAAATAGTTATATAACTTAATAAAACTTAAGCATGCTCTAGTCATTAAAAAGTAAATTTGTGAATATAAATATGGATAAAAATTATGTCTCGTAGAAAAGGTAATTATAAAAGAGAGATCACACCTGATCCTATTCATAACGATGAAGTTGTAGCTAGGTTTGTGAATCAAATTATGAGGAATGGGAAAAAGTCCATTGCACAGAGGATTTTTTATAATGCTCTTATTGAACTTAAGCAATCTTTTAAAGAAGACCCTATGCCTGTTTTTAAAAAAGCAGTTGAAAATATCAAACCTGCATTTGAAGTACGATCTAGACGAATAGGCGGTGCTACTTATCAAGTTCCTGTAGATATCCGTCCTCGCAGACAGCTGACATTAGCAATGAGATGGTTGGTTGCATTTGCTAGAAAACGTAATGAGAAAACCATGTCTAAAAGACTTGCAGCAGAATTAGCGGATGCTTATAACAATCGTGGCAATGCTTTCAAAAAGAGAGATGATGTCCATAAAATGGCAGAAGCTAACAAAGTTTTTGCCCATTACAAATGGTAATACAAATAAAACAACTTAAATTCACTTTTTCCCTTATCATGTAATTAAGAAAAAGACATTCTTCCAATGAACGGATTTGTGTTTTACTCAAAAAGAAGTTTATTGCTTTTACATCTATCATCAAAGCCCAAAATAAATATTAAACCCAAAAAAATTATTTGAGCATGGCTGGGTTTCGAGTAATTTTATAACGTTTTTTTAGGTTATCAAAATAAACATCAAAGATAGCTTTTCTTTTTCTCTCAAAGATAGCCAATCGAATAGAAGATTTACTTGCATCTTTATAATTGTGCCTGTCAATAAGTTTCACAATATGAAACCCAAATTTTGTTTCAACTAAGCGGGCTACTTGACCTACACGTAATCTAACCACACTACTGTAATAAGAAGGAAGCATTGTTTTGCGTGTTTGCCATCCTAAATCACCGCCTGTTTCTCTGGTCATAGTATCGTCTGTATAGAGCTTGACAAGTTCTGCAAAAGGACGTTTTGATTTTCTCACTTCTGCATGGATCTGCATTGCTCTTTGCCGTGCTGCTACTTTCTGTTGTTGTGTAGCATTAGGTCCTAACTCAATAAGTATATGAGAAGTTTTCATTTCAGGGTTATTTCTATAATAGTTTCTCATTTCATTTTCTGATATTTTAATGTTTTGAACTTTTTGACCTAAGTCTTTTTCTACCAACCACCTATAAATTAACTTACGTAGTTCCCTTTGTACTTGAGAACCCATCACAATACGTTGTTTTTCAGCTTCTTGCACACCCATTTCAAATTGAATAAGATCTTCTAAAAATTTATTTTGATTAGGAGGATTAATTGTTTCACTGAGAACCTGCTTGTACCTTTGTTGAAAATCACCAAAAGTAATATTTTGTCCATTCACTGATGCAATGGATCTGTTTTTATTTGCAGCACTTTGACGGCTTTTTAAAAGATTTCTCATAAGTGTTGGATTTTTTCTAATTTTATAATTTCTTTTCAACTTTGCAAAATAAGTTGTAAATAATCTTTGTTTTTTATATTCAAAAACAGCATTTTGTAGGGTTTCTTTATTTGCCTTAGCGTAAGTATTTTTACCAGTTAATTTTACAATGTGAAACCCATAAGGAGTTTCAATTAAAGGGGCTATTTGACCTACACGTAGTTTAACAGCACTATTATAATAATTAGGAATCATAGTATTGCTAGCTTGCCATCCTAAATTGCCACCTGTATTTTTAGTAGAGATATCATCAGTATAAAGCCTGACTAATTGATCAAAAGGACGTTTAGAATTCTTAACTCTTGCATAGATTTGTCTTGCTCTTTTGCGGTAAGCTACTTTTTGCTTAGTTGTTATGTTGCGACGTGTTTCAAGAAAGATGTGAGAGACTTTAATCTCTGGACGGGTTCTATAATATGCTCGCATATCTCTTTCTGAAACAGTAATACTTTGGACTTGAGTGCCAATTTTATTTTCTAGTAGCCATCTATAAAGTAATTTATCAGTTTCAAGTTTTACCTCTGGTCGATGAACAGCCTTTTGTCTTTGAGCTTCTTGTACACCCACTTCGAAACGTATGAGGTCCTCTAAAAATTGTCTTTTAGTCGGAGGATTGATAGCTTCCTCGACAATTTCATTATATCTTCGTTGAAATTTTTTTAAGGTAATTTTTTTATCATTGATTTTTGCAACGACCGGGGATCTTGCTGCATTGGCAGTCCACCCAGTAAAGCTCATAGCCAAATAAATAAATAAAGATAAAAAAGAAGTAAATGAAAATACAATCAAAAATTTCAAAACATTCACCCATCCATCTATTTTATTTTAAAAATTATTACTTATTGAAAGAAGAGTTTATAGTCTTCTTATTTTGTTTTCGGCAAAATAGTTGTAATGCTTAAAAAATCTTCTTTTAAGTTCAAAATCCTAGACTGTGGTCTATAGGATACACTTTTAAGGGAAAAGAAGTTTGTTATTTTTAAGGAGAACAATTTAAAAAGACGACTAAAACACCGGGATTACTTTGACCATGGAAAGATTTTTCATATTCCCAAGGATAGGAACCTAGCTTTAAATATTGCTTTGTTTTATTAAGTAAACGACCTGACCCCTTACCTGTCATTATTTTGATTTTTTGTTTGTGGCCATGTTTTCTCAAAAAGTCCTCTATGAGATCAAAAACCTGATCTGTGGTTTTGCCATGCAGGTCAAGTGTAGGTAGATGTTGTTTTTTCTGTCGTCTCATTATGATACACTATTATGTTTAATGAAATTCAATAGGGTAGAAAACCTGAGTAGGAGGTCCTGAGAAATGACGAAAAGCTACTCTTTCCACTACAGCTTTCATACATTTATGAAGAGTGGTATTTTGTGAAGACCCTCCTAGTACAGATACATCAGAAACTTTTCCAGGTGGTTTAATGTTAAAAGAAAGGGTAATAGAAGCTACATTTGTTTCTGCTTTTAAATGATTTTTGAGATAACGCACATAACAATTTTTAAATAGTCTTTTTTGCCTGCTTAAAACTCTTTCTACATAATCAGCAGAAGATTGCTTTGAGGGGTTCTTTTGAGATAAATTACTTTTTCTACTCCGACCTTGTTGTATGATCTCTGAGGCTTGGCTCACATTAGAAAGAGTCTTTTGTTGAATTTCTTGTGGGTTTTGAGTAACTATATGAGTGGCTTGTGGAATAGACCTTGGATTGATCTGATCCAAAATCAGAGAATGGAACAAAATCAATAGCAATCCTATAATAAAAGTACATTTTAAAAAAAGATCACTCATATTGTTTACAGTATAAACACTTTTCTTCCATCCTGAAACAAAAAAATAAGGGTTTCTTGATTTTTTAAGTTTCTCATTTTATAACCCGATATATTTCTAGGGGTTTATGGGATATATTTTTAAGGTTTTTCTTTTTTTAATTATTCTTCTTACCTTTGCTCAAGAAAATATCTTAGCAGATACATACACTTATGATGGTTATCAATATACTGATAATGATCTTGTAGTCTATACATACGATATAGATGAACAAATCCGTATTTTAGAAGATAGAGATTATGCACAGTATCTTAAACAACAGCAAAAGAAGAAAGCTGTTAGAGATAAGGCTCGTAGAGAACAAGCTCGTATAAGACAACAACAGCAAAAGGCCCAGGAAAAAGCAAGAAAAGAACAAAGGAGGCTTAGGCGTGCAGAACAAAAACGCTTCTTAGATCAGCTCAAACAAGAGGATGCTTATCAAAAAGAGGTTCTTCAAAGAGAGAAGCAACAGGAAAGAGATTACAAGCAATATATGGAACAAAAGCGTAAAGAAAGACAGAAAGTCCTAAGAAGGCAAGCTGCTAATAAAGCTCAGGTTTACAAATTGCCGTCTTTTTTAAGGAAGGTCGCCTCACAAAAACAAGTCCAACCCCCTTCACATCAATAAGTGATATCCTTTAAAATTTGTTCAAGAATATCTCGAGGATTTTTAGCCATAATAATAGGACGGCCAATCACTAAAGCTGATGCACCGTATCCCATTGCTTTTTGAGGTGTTGTAATTCTTATTTGATCTTCTTTTTGTTGAAGGGAATCTTGTAATCTTACTCCGGGCGTAACAATATTGATATTCTTATAAGTTTTTCTAATAAGGGCCACTTCATTTGGAGAACAAACAATACTGTCAAGTCCAGCTTGGACACTTAAATCAACAAGTATCCCGACATGATCTAGGATAGGTAGATCTTTCATAGTGCCAGGTAAGCTTTCAGAAGAAAAACTTGTGAGAATAGTGACACTTAAAATATGGAAACGACGTTTTTGTTGTAGCTTTTTCTCTAATAAAGCTAGCTGCGTGAGAGCAGGCAATCCACTAGATGCATGCACAGTTACAAAAGTTGCTTTTTGATCAAAGCAGGCTTGTACAGCAGAGATCATTGTAGAAGGTATGTCGTAAAATTTTTGATCTACAAAAACAGGTGCTACCTGAGCTATCTTTTGAATGAGTGAGCCTCCTGTTTTGAGTAATAACCTAGGTCCTAATTTGTAAGCTCCCACAGAATCTTTTAAAAGATGAACAATATCCATGGCTTTTTGAGGATCATCAACATCCAGCGCTACAATAATGGGATTTTTTAAATGTAATTTCACAATGAAATACCTTCATAGAAGACTGTCAAAAATAAATTGTTTATTTTGTTTACAGTGAAACAGCGTTTATTTTCACTTGAGGGTTTTATGTAAAAATAACATACATAAAAAAATACAAAAAATATTATTTTTTACTTGCATAATTTATTTATATGGTGTATTATCCATTATATCAACATAACTGATAACTTAAGTTGAAGTCATTTTGAAGTTTTAAAGATTTTATAAAAGTACAACATAGGTTAATACAAAATGGCACTTTTTGAAAGGTTTCTATAGCCTGCTGCTTCCAAGTAGCCCTCAATTATAAAGTCGCTGATTTTGTCAATAAACTATCATTAGAATTGTTTTTTATACTTTCTAAAGAAAATAAATTAGAAAGCTTAACCTTGAATTGTCTTTTGTTTTAAGAAAAAGTTTTAAAGTAAAGTGTATTTATAATTTAATTTATAAAATTAAGAATCACAAGGAATAATGAACAAACAAAGGAGGTAAATTATGTCAAATGTTAATCATTTTATTTCACCAAATGTTGCCCTTACTGCTTTAGGAATGAGAAAGATCCCATCACCAAAGATTTTGTATAAATCCAATATAATGAAATCTTTATTAAAAATGACTCGGAGAATAGCTTCTTCTAATGCTAGTATTTTAGTTTTAGGAGAAAGTGGAACAGGTAAGGAGCTTATTGCAAAGCACATACATGAAACATCTCCAAGAGCAAATAAACCTTTTGTGGCTATTAACTGTAGTGCTTTAAGAGAGTCACTTTTAGAAAGTGAACTTTTTGGCCATGAAAAAGGTGCTTTTACAGGTGCTTATTTTCAAAAGATTGGTTTGGCAGAAGTTGCTAATGGTGGAACTTTGTTTCTAGATGAAATTGGTGAGCTGTCTTTAAATATTCAAGCTAAACTTTTAAGATTTATTCAAGAAGGCGAAATTTACAGAGTAGGCGGTAAAAAACCCATTAAAGTTAATATTAGGTTAGTAAGTGCTACCAATAAAGATTTAGAAAAAGAAGTTCTTAAAGGTCATTTTAGAGAAGACCTTTTTTATCGGATCAATACTATTATGATGGATGTTCCGCCTCTTAGAAGACGACGAGAAGATATTCCTCTTTTAGTTAATCACTTTTTATCTCAAGAGAATACTCCTACAAATAGAGATCAAGAGAGAAGTACCCCAACACTGAGAAGAAATATGAGTAAGGAAGGTATGGATATTTTGGTAAAGTATGATTGGCCAGGTAATGTAAGAGAGCTACAAAATATTTGTAAGAGATTACAAATTTTATCGGAGTCTCATATAATTAAACCCAAAGACTTACCAGATTATATTTTAAACCCTGATAGACAGATGATTGTGAAGGACTATGACCCTACTGTGACAATCCATGAGCTTGAAAAGCGATACACTTTAAAGGCTCTTGAATATTTTGAAGGTAATAAAACTAAAACAGCCACTGCCTTAGGTATTACCATCAAAACTCTCTACAACAGATTGTATGTGTATAATGAATCAAAGAGAACTAAAGAAACCTCTACTGTTTAGAAGGATACACATATTTGAGTGAAAACAGAAGGTGGAAAAGCCAATCTAGGTTAGGACAATTTTGGGGGAGACCAGCTTTTCCACCTCATTTAATTTTTATATTTTCAAAGTCATTCTTTGATGATTTCTTGTTTTATCTTAAATTAATTATAAGAAAACCCTTTAAAATCCAAAGAAACTATACCATCATCTTCACTTAAAAGCATAATAGCCTTACCAACAGATTGCTTTTGAGCGTTTTTTAAAACAAAAATTTCAGAGTTTCTATCGCCTATTTTCACTTCTACGCTTTTTTCTGCATGTTGAAAAGGAATAGACCAAAGAGACCGATGTTCTTTTAAAAACTCCACTTTATTTTTAACTTTCTTTAATTGTGTTGGATAATCACCAGATTGTACTTTTAACTGGTAAATACCATTTTTATTATGAGTGATTTTGTATTGTCCATTGAGGACTCCAAATTGGAACTGTTCTATCTGTGAAGGCTTTCTTCCAATTTGAGATAAACGCTCATGACTTGCTAATCTTTTCAAAAGCATATAATCATTCTTCTGAGATTTCTTTGCAGATATTTCTAAGGGTTGAATAGAAGCAATAAAACGATCATCTACCTGCTTTGTAGAAATCAAAGGTTGAAGGATTGAATTAATCAATGGCACTGCTAATAAGATAAGAACCAAGCTACTTAGTATTAAAATATCTTTCTTTTTATATTGTCTTTGCACAGAAAACCTCCTCAATGTTATTTTTTTACCCTTATATTTATTCTTCTTGCTAATATCATGCCAAGTGAAATGCTGTTTTTATCCCATTTCAGTGTCTATAAATTATTCACTTGTTAAAAGTTTTGCTTTTTAAGGATGGTATAGTCCAATAAATTAAAAGAGTCCAAAGAGTATGAGTCCATGTCAGATGGATTAATTTCATAAAAGGAGGGGAAAGCATTAACAGATTGACCCATCCTATGACAAAGCCCAAAACATAAAATAACATTAAGTAATGAATTTTTGTTTCACTTTTAAATAAAGCAAGTAGAAATAAACTTGTACTTACATAGATTATTGCAAAAATAGGATGGATTATTCGCAATTGCAATAGCCAGTGAGTTCCTTTTTGAAAATCCAATGCAAGGCCTTCTATTAATGAGGTAGAGGGGAAAAGCGTTGAAGAAAGTGCTGCTATTGCACCTGTGATAGCTAATACTAAGAAACCTATTTGTAAAATCAGAATTTTAATATTTGTATATGCTGTTTTGTTTATAAAAGGTTGAGATGATTTGAAAGATAAAGCTAAACTTCCTGTTAAAAGCAGACTATTGATTTGATGAATAGACATCACAGTTAATCTTTGGAAGCTTGTGACTTCACCCACCAATCCTGAGAGAACTAATTTTGCACCAATGAGAGCTTCTGTAAAGGTAAAGAAAAGAGTCCACAGGCTGGCTTTTCTTATTTTGTGACCGGGAGGGAAAATCCGAAAGGCCATGATGACTAACAATAGCACAGCTAAGCTAAAAATGCCTGTTGAGGTACGATGAGCAAGCTCTATCCAGGTGGCTATATCTGCTTGCTGTGGTAAAATTGTCCCTTGACATAGTGGCCAGCTTTGACCACATCCATCGCCTGACTTTGAGATGCGGACCCAAGCTCCCCACAAGATAACAACAAGGGTATAAACCCAAAGTCCTTGAGCATAACGAAAATATGTGTTTTGAGATAAATTTGACTTTGATATTTTAAACATGAGATTTCTTTTTCATTTGTCGCAAGATCATAAAGTTATAATACTAATGGCACGATACTAATGGCACGATAAAATAAAATGGTCAATGTATTTAGATAGGATATCTATTAATTAATCGACGTATGCGGTTTTCTACACTGGGCAAGTAATGAAAATAACGTTGAACTGTATCTTGATCTAAAGGATTGACGATAAAAAGATGTGCTGTAGAAGGAGGAACTACGATAGGTTTTGTTTGAGCATAAGAATGCAATTTCCAAAGAGCTTGTGCTAAATGCTGAGGATCTCCACAAACTTGCTGAGCAAATTGATCTGCTTCATAGTCACTTTGTATATTGATCATCTTCTTTAAACACATTGTAGCTAAAGGCATCAAAAGATAAGTACACATTCCTTGCTGAAAGGGTTGTTTTTTCCTTAAAATAAAGGCTATGCACTGATCTAAATAATGTCCTAAAAAAAGAAAAGCATTCATTATAACACTGCCAACTCCAAAAGCCAGAGTGTCTAGCTTTTTAATATGAAATATTTCATGGGCTAGCACAGCTTTGAGTTGATGGGGCGTTAGAATTTGAGCCAGACTTTTAGAGATCACAATATAACTCTTAAATTGACCAACAGAAAAGGCCGTAGGGGTAGATAAAGAAGTAATAAGTATATCTGGTGAGGGAATAGATGCTTGATCAGCAAGCTCTCTGACTGTTTGATGGATCTTCCAAGGGTCGAACCCTTCCATCTTTTGAGTTGAGAATAAATGCCGTAATTTTTGATCGCTATATAAATATATGTACACATTCCATGTCACAACCACAGCAAAGGCAACAAGTAATCCTTGGCGATCATAGATGATATAGCCAAGCAACAAGATGACAGCAGAAACACACAATAAAAACAAAAATATCTTTACTATATTATAAGTCATATTCAAGATTACCGATCTAGCTCTCCTGCAATGACATTCATGCTTCCGAGAATAGCAACCACATCAGATAAAAGCCGATTTTCAATAGCTTTAGCAAAAGACTGATAAATAGCAAAGCAGGGAGGGCGAACCTTTAACCGATAAGGTTTTGGCTCTCCGTTACTTATAAGATAAAAACCTAACTCTCCATTGGCAGCTTCTGTTGCATCATAAATTTCTCCTTGAGGAGGCTTTAAGCCTTTGATCACTAGCATAAAATGATTCATTAAACCTTCAATATTACCATATACATCTTTTTTATCAGGTAAAACAATTTGTTTATCACGAATGGTAAAATCACCTTCAGGGATATTTTCGACGACTTGTCTGATGATCTTCATAGATTGTCTCATTTCTTCTAATCTTACTAAATAGCGATCATACACATCGCCCGAAGTTCCTACTGGTACATCAAAGTTTAGTTGGTCATAACCATAATAACTAGTAGCTTTTCTAAGGTCTAAACCCACACCTGTTGCACGCAAGCAAGGTCCTGTGTATCCATAAGCAATGGCTTCTTCTGCGGAGATACAGCCTACATTTTTGGTTCTTTCAACCCAGATTTTGTTATGAGTTAAAAGCTTGTCGATCTCATTAACTCCCTTTTCAATTTTATTAAGAGTTTCTAACACATCGTCGAACCATCCTGGAGGAGGGTCATTGGCCATGCCACCCACACGAGTCATAGAAACAGTCAATCTTGCACCGCAGAGCTTTTCAAAAAGGCTATACACCATCTCTCTCATATTAAATAAGTAAAAGAAGCTTGTCATAGCTCCTAAGTCCACAGCATTTGCACCAATGCAGACACAATGATCAATAATACGACTTAACTCACATAAAACAATACGAATAGCTTGAGCTTTTGGAGGAATTTCTATGTCCAGTAATCGTTCTACAGTTTTACAATAACCTACATTGTTCATAGGAGCAGAGCAGTAATTTAATCTATCTGTATAAGGAATGACTTGATTGTAATGATGTGTTTCTGCCATTTTTTCAAAGCAACGATGCAGAAAGCCAATCTCTACATTAGCTCGATGAATGGTTTCACCATCTAACTCAGCCATAATTCTGAGTGTTCCATGAGTGGCAGGATGAGAAGGTCCAATATTTAAAGATACAAGATTTTTATTAGGATCCTTCTCATAAGTCATGTCGTTTTCAAAATGCAAATCTTTAACAGAATAACAATGTTGTTGCTGATCTGATCTATAATCCTTACGTAAAGGATGCCCTTGGAATTCATGGTGTGTCAGTAATCTTTGCAAGTAAGGATGCCCTTCAAATATGATGCCAAACATATCATAAGCTTCTCTCTCGAACCAATTAGCTCCTTTCCATAAAGGAGTGATAGATTTAATCTTTAAAGAAGGTGGTAATTTTGTTTTAAGCCTTAAGCGTTGGAAGGTTTTAGATGAGAAAAAATGATAGGCTACCCATAAACGATTTTCTTTAGTAAAGTCTTTAGCATTTGTATCAACAAGTTTATTTTGAGGAGATAGATCTTTTAAAGGGTAGGTTAAATAATCTATTCCACAGACATCCATTAAAAAGTCATATATTTGTGTTTGCTTTAAATATTTGACGAAGTTATAGACTTGATCTGATGGGATATTTATAACATCATCGCCATATTCTGTGTAAAATTGAAATAGAGAAACATCAAATGAAGTGGCTAACTTTTGTTTTATTTGCTCTAAGTGCTTCATTTAATATTCCTATCTAAGCTGCTGGAGGTGACTTTGTAGATGGAGATTTGTTCCAGTTGTTTTTCCAGTGATCCTTCCATGGACGAGGCTGGCCTGAGGCAATCATTTTTTGCAAAACCATTAAGCCATCTAGTACAGCTTCAGGTGTTGGTGGACAACCAGGAACATACACATCAACAGGGATGACTTTGTCTATTCCTTGGAGAACATGGTAAGCTCTGTAAAAACCGCCAGAACTAGCACAAGCACCCATAGAGAGAACGTATTTAGGTTCTAACATTTGTTGATAGATATGGATGAGTACGGGAGCCATTTTCTCTGTGATGGTACCTGCTACTAAGAGTAAATCTGATTGTCGAGGAGAAAACCGCACCACCTCTGCACCAAAACGGGCCATGTCATATTTAGGGCCTAGAACAGACATGAGTTCAATTCCACAGCAGGCTGTACCATAAGGTAGGGGCCATAGAGAGTTCTTACGTCCCCAAGCCATTAATTTATCAAAACGGGTTGTAAAAGCTGCTGTCTCTAAAAGACCTTGTGTCTTCACGGAGCCAATTTTAACTTGAGGTTTATTATTCATTATGACCTCTCACTTATTGTTCTTGCTTATGTGCTTGTTTTGCTTGCTTTGTATGTAATTTGTTTACAATTTGTTTGTCAGGGATGACTCTTACTTTTCTTATTATTTATTAGTTTATATAAATCACTGTGCATTTGTCAAGGTGTTATTTGCTATTTTCAATATTGGCAATATGGGCTTTTATGAAGGTTTAGACCTCAAGGCTTGAGATGGTGTTTTTTCCACAGTGAGGAAGGCAGGTAGCCAAGCTGACAGCAAAGAGATCACAACAGACAATATCATAATCAAAGTAATCCCGATAAAGTCTAGCTTAACAGGAAGGCTTGTATCATAATAAATATCAGGCAACCGCAAGAGTGTAAAATGATCTAAAAGAAGGCTTAAACCAATACCAATACTTAAACCACTACAAATCCCTAATCCTGCTAATCCACAACTGATACTCATCATTAAACGATGTGTTTTTTGAGGGGATAATCCTAAAGCCATTAACAAGCCCATATCTTGTCTTTTTTGTGTACCAAGTAAGATCAAAACAGTGATAATAGCAAAGTTACTAATTAAAAGACTTAAGCTTAAAAATATTACAATTAAGAACTTCTCCATCTTTAAAGAATAAAAAAGATGAGAGTTACGGCTAGCCCAGCTTTCTACAACAAAGTTTGAATCTGTTATGTCTAAATACTTTTTATAGTCATCTGGATCGTCTAGCCAAACTTCTATTCCTTTTTGCAAAGAAGCTGTTTGACCTAGAGCTGCCAATGTCTTGCCTTTTTTGTAAAAGATACTTTGAGAGATAGTTTTTGAGTCTGTCATAGGAGTGTTGATTATGCCAATCACCTTGACTTGATCAAAAGGGGGTATTTCTCCAGGTGGCAACAATAAAGACTCTGGAGCGATCACCACCACTTGATCTTCTTGAAAAATACCTAGACTTCTAGCTAAATCCATTCCCATAAAAACTTCATCATCACGAATTTCAATATCTTCTTCTTGTGGTTCTTGTAGCTCTTGTGGTTCTTGTGAAGTCATACCTTGGTTTTCAATTCTCTGTAGTAGCTTCTTTAGAGGGGCTGAGTCCATGCCCTTAGCTATTGCTCCTTCATAGAATCCATCAGCTGTTCTGATTAAGACATCTTGTTGTTCAAAAATGTAGCCTTCTGCATCAGGTGGCAGAGCTTTTAATAGCTTTTCTTGTTGGGTTTGTGTGTTGTTTTGTGTGGGGTTTCGAGTGTGGTTTTGTTTAGGGCTTTGGAAGATTAAATGAGGTTCTACGGCAAGTAATCTTTGCTTGGTATTCTCGCCTAAGCCGTTCATTATACTTAAAACGACTACCATGGATGTAATGCCTAATGTGACACCTAGGAATCCAATCCAAGAAATAGTTCGAATAAGAGAACCAGCAGCTTTAGAGAATAAATATCGAAAGAAAAATGTTTTTATCATAAATGCCATCTTATATTTTTTATAAGATTTTAAGTAAAAAGTAAAAATAAATAAGCAGAAGATATTTGCTTTCTTGACGTTGTTTTGGTTTTAGTGGGAGAGAGAAGATGTTCCTCATCCCAAACCCCACCCGCCACCCTTCGATTGTTGTTTCACTCAAAATGAACTGGCCTCTGGCCACTTTTGGGTAGCCAGCCCGACGACTTTCGTCGTCGATCAAAGGCTGGCTACCTCAAAAGCTTGTTCATTTTGAGTAGAGGAGGATCCTTTTATTCCTCTACACCATGTTAGGGAAACAAGATATACCTCTAAAATGTTTTTGGAAAGCAAGCTCAATGCAATAAAGGAACTTTTTCCTTAACATGGTGTTAAAAAGCAAGGAGATCCTTCCTACTAAAAGTGGTCAGGCTTTCTAGGCGATGACCATTTTGCCAATGGCGAAAGCCATTGCGGTCATTGCCAGAAAGTAGCCAGAGGCTAGACCACTTTTAGTGAAACAGCTTAGCCTTTGATCGACGGCGGTAGCCGTCGGGCTGGCTATCCAAAAGTGACCAGAGGTCAGTTCACTTTGAGTGAAACAAACTATGTAAAGTTTACAAAACACTATATAACCTTTACAACATGGATTGTTTTCGTTTGCAATCGTTTGTAATCTGTGCATAATAAGGCAAAAGGTATTACATTGAAGATTTTTTAATGATTAAAAGACTTAAAGAAAGGAGAAAAATTATGAAACCATTAAGCATTATAATAATAACTATAACAACTTTATTTTTCAGTTCAACGGCTGTTTTAGCTCAAACAACTAACCTTTGTAATATTGATTGGTATAGTTCTGCCAGTAGTAACGATATATCAAATGCTATTAGAAATGGTGCTAATGTTAATCAATCTTGCTCAAGTAGCTCATCGCCATTGTTGCTTGCCTTAGAATATGGCAGAGCTGATGTGGTCCTTGCATTGATACGGGCAGGTGCTAATTTGGATTATCAAGACCCTTACACTCGTCAAACACCCAATCAAGTGATCACTGACCAATGTGATAGGGGCCGGATCGATCGCAGTGTGTGCAATGAAGTCAGACGTGGATTTGAGGCAAGAGCCGAAGCTCAAAATAACCTGTGTGACCCGCGTTGGTGGCAGTCATTCTATCGACAGAGTGACTCTCAAGCTAAAAGCCGTATGCAGGCTGTGATGCGTACGCCAGGCTTGGATGTTAATTATGATTGTGGTAGAGGTGATCGCCCTTTACATATTGCCTTACAGGATTCCTTAACTCCACTAACAATCGGAGTTGCTCGGGCTATAGTGATCTTTATGCAGGAAGCTAAAAATTTAGATCGTTTTGTAAAGAATAGATCTGGCAGATCCATTATGGACCTGGCAGAAGTGAGATATGACCATCAAATAAGAGGTAATTATCGTCGTCTTTTATCAAGACATTGCAGTAATCAGATAACAGTACAAGAATATAATCGACAATACAATCAAATTTATAGAAATGAAGCAGGCATATATATATACATAAAAGGATATGGAAGTGATCAAGCGTATCAAGAAGCTAGAGCCAATTTTAATCAAGAACTTTTTGGTACCACTCAAACTGGTCCAAAAACTGATGAGCAACTTTGTTTAAAATATAGGTAAAATGATTTTATATTTGAGCATATTAATTATCTAAAATATTGACAGTTTGATAAAAAGTAGACACTAAGAAGCAAATAAATGCCATTTAAACTTGGCATCCCCCTTGCAGGTTTAAAAATAGGTGAGGTTTTATTTTATGTACTTTCAAATCAAAGGGGGATTGATTTGTGATCAACAAAAGCTGTTTTTTAAGATATTCATTTTGTTATTCTAGTTTAATTATTTATATCGGCCTTATATTTGTCTTTATTCCTATACCAAGCTTAGCTGCTTGTGATGATGATCCTCTTTGTCTCCCTGATGGTTTAAAACCTCAGGGTGCAGGAGCGAGTGCCACAAATGCAACGCCAGAGACTGGTGCAGAACCTGCAACAAAAAAGGGCAGTAGATTTGGTATATATTCAATGGCTTGCACCACTATTCAAAGCACAGTCCTGAATTTAGCCTGCAATCAGAAGGCTTATGCATCGGCGACCAAACCCGTCACAGATCGCTTCGAACAGATGATGGCCAATAATAGCAATGGCAGTCAGAAGGACCAATGTCAATTGACGCAACAGATGAATGAAGTAACTAAAAAAATCAATCAATCCATCACAGGCAAATGCCATACGGCCATTCTCTCATGTAAAACCACTTGTGGTCTGGCCCTTAAAAATGCAAAAGTAGCCCACGCTGCTGCTATTGAACCTACGGCCAAAGCTATGTTCTGGGCAGAGATGACCGCTATTAGCAAGAGTATGACAAGCTGTGCTAGCAAATGGGCCAGCGTAAAGAAAACCAGCGATCTTCAGGTAGCTCGTAATACAGATGCCATTAAGCAAGCTAAAGACTGCGTAGATGGTTTGGGTGGATCCGGTGAGTTGAGCGATTCTTCTAATTGCAATCAACTTCCACTAGCTCAAAAAAACCTCTGTCAAGAACTAGGTGAGGTGGCCTTCTGCAAACAACATCCAAAGATAGATTTTTGCCGTAGTTTGTCAGATAGCCTCTTTGCCGGCAAAACAGATACCCCCGGCCCTGGTCACACGAATGCCAATGCCATCGCCTCAAATCCCCTAAAACAAACCCTAACAGGGGGGGGGGGACGAAGGTCTAGGCAATTCATCGCAACAAGACTTAGCCACATCTGAAATATGTCAACAACATCCAGATAGCCCGCAGTGTAAGAGAGATGAGTGTAATTCCTGAGTTTGACAGTTGGAAAAATAAAGTTGAGTAAAATCAGTAGGTTATGAGTCGAAAGGGATTTTGTGCCACTAGGTTTTTGTTTTTGTGGCAGAATTTTGAACAATCTATTAAGATTGTGATTGTGATGATTCTACTTTTAATTGTTTTGCTGGTATTTTGACTCCTATTGCTTTAAATACATCTGTTGCATGACCTGTGATATCTGTTCTCATCCACAGGGTCTTATCTTTTAATGTGACAGGCACTGCTCTGACTTCTTTTAACTTTAACATTGCTTCTGAAACACTCAGTTGCCTTGCTTGTTTATTCTGACCTGTCATTAATTCTTCTCTACATTTAATACCTTTTTCATAAAGCTTCTTGCTTAAATAAGCTTCACAAAGATATGATATAAAACATAATACTAAGTGACCTAATATCCTCTTGTCTGTCCAATGAAACATCGGACGAGTCTTGAGAAAACCTTTTATATCTCTAAATGCTTTCTCTACCTTCCAAAGATGTTTATAATTTAATATAAGCTCTTTAGATGATAAATTTTTTGCATTTGTAATAATTCCAAAAAATCCATCTTGTTGTTCTGATGCTTTTATTGCATCTTCATTTAATTGAGGCTTGTCTTTTGAAGTAGGATGACTTATGTATTTTTTGTAATTCATATTAGATATAAAGTCTTTGGGATTAATTGTCTTTTTAGATAATTTTGTTTGCAGTTTAGATAAAATATCTTCTCTTAATTTTTTATCTCTTTCTGCTCGCTTTCTTGACCAACCGATGATACAACGACGACCTTTATGCTCTGTCTCATAGATAGCTAAGTCATCATTAACCCATTTAAAATTCTTTAGATTATATATCTCCTTAAAACGATCTTTTAATAAACCTAACTTTAATCCTACTATAAACTCATGACCTTCTTCCTTAAATAAATTTAGATTTTCATTAGAAAATAATCCACGATCTCCTACTAATATAAATCTTCTTATGTTAAACTTCTCTTTTAACTTTGAGATCGCTTCTGGCATTGTTTTACCTTCATAAGTATTACCAGGATAAACATCAAAGCCTAACGGCATACCTTCCGTATCTACTAACAAGCCAAATACAACTTGTGTGCAATCACTTCTTTTTTCTTTACTGTAACCAAATCTTCGAAGATCGTCTAAATCTTCTCTTGTACTTTCAAATCTCAAGGTGGTTAGATCATATAAAACAACATCACATTGATTAAAAAGATTCATCTGAGCTTTATTTTTATTGTAGAGTTTCTTTTCTATATCTTCCTTATGTTCTGCTAGAATATCTAAAGAACGATAAATATCCTGAAGATGAAGTTCTTTTTCTAAAAAGTCCGGATAAAATAACTTCTGCCAGTGTGAAAAAACTTGCAGTTTAGAACATGGCTCTACAAATCGACTTATAACCAATGTGAAAACAATCTTAACAAAATCAAATCGCAGTTTAGGATGTTTTTTCTTCAAATCTGCTAATAACTCATAGAGGTTTAACTGTTTAAAAATAGCATCTATAATAAGCAGAGGACCTAAGATAAATGTATTTTTTATATCAATTTTTTTAGCTAATTGATTCGCAGAGATGATATCTAAATGACGGCTGATCAGTTCAGATAAGTCTTCTAATCGATCATCTTTAGACTTTCCTAAAGACATAAGTGTTCTATGGTGACTTTTACCATTTTTCCAATAGCTTTCAGCTATTTGATAGTAAGTTTGTCCTCTAGAGTTTTTTGTTTTCTTTATGAACATAAGAATATACTAGAACAAAAATACAAAAAATCAAGAAAAAAACGACTTTTTAACGCACTGCATTCGAATTTTGTGCCACTAGGATTTTTTACAAAATCCCAAAAATTCAAGCTTGCAAATCCCTCTAACACCTATAAATAAAGCATTCTTAAAAAAAAAGATATCCACATTTGCAAATCAACTGTCAAACTCAGGCACAGTCCTGAATTTAGCCTGCAATCAGAAGGCTTATAAAGATGCGACCAAACCCGTTACAGATCGCTTCGAACAGATGATGGCCAATAATAGCAATGGCAGTCAGAAGGACCAATGTCAATTGACGCAACAGATGAATGAAGTAACTAAAAAAATCAATCAATCCATCACAGGCAAATGCCATACGGCCATCCTCTCATGTAAAACTACTTGTGGTATGGCCCTGAAAAATGCAAAAGTAGCCCACGCTGCTGCTATTGAACCTACGGCCAAAGCTATGTTCTGGGCAGAGATGACCGCTATTAGCAAGAGTATGACAAGCTGTGCTAGCAAATGGGCCAGTGTTAAAAAAAACAGCGATCTTCAGATAGCTCGTAATACAGATGCCATTAAGCAAGCTAAAGACTGCGTAGATGGTTTGGGTGGATCCGGTGAGTTGAGCGATTCTTCTAATTGCAATCAACTTCCACTAGCTCAAAAAAACCTCTGTCAAGAACTAGGTGAGGTGGCCTTCTGCAAACAACATCCAAAGATAGATTTTTGCCGTAGTTTGTCAGATAGCCTCTTTGCCGGCAAAACAGATACCCCCGGACCTGGTCACACGAATGCCAATGCCATCGCCTCAAATCCCCTAAAACAAACCCTAACAGGGGGGGGGGACGAAAGTCTAGGCAATTCATCGCAACAAGACTTAGCCACATCTGAAATATGTCAACAACATCCAGATAGCCCGCAGTGTAAGAGAGATGAGTGTAATTCTCTACCAACTTCAACGACTCGTGGTTTATGCCATTCAGAGGGTATAGAAAAAACTTGCAAATATGTCCCTCAATTGCCTCGATGTAAAAAAAGAGCAGCCGATTTAGCTAAGAATAAGGTCGACCCTTTAAGTGGTCATACAAGTTTAGGATTAAAAGGTGGTTTTGCTGGTGGTGGAAGTGCTGGTGGTTCTGCTGGTGGAGGTTCTAGCAGTGGAGGAGGCTCTGGCAGTGGTGGCTTAGGTGGCAGTGACTTTGCAAGTGGAGATGGTGCAGAAGGATTAAAGCCACTGACAGGATCATCTGTGATAAAAATGGATAAGGACGGGAATGTCCATGCTCTTGTGAATGGACGATATACAAATTTAGGTAGTGGCAGGCGAGCAAGGAATCTTCACAAAAAAATATCAGGTTTAAGTTATAGTGATTATCTATTGCGGAAGCCTCAAAAGCGAGGACCTGCAAGTGTCCAAGCAGTTAAAAGTGAAGATGTTACACCTGCAAATGGTTTAAGCAACTTCCAAAAAGTCTCCCGAACAATAAAGCTATTGTTCCCTACATTACTTTACTCAAAATAATCTAGCCGGGATCCGGGATCCGCAACCCGGCATCAGATCCTAAAAATGAAATTTTTCCTTAACATGGAGTTAAAAAACGAAGAGATCCTCCTTACTAAAAGTAAACGGACTTTTGAGGTGATGACCATTTTATCGACGGCGTGAGCCGTCGTGGTCATCACCCAAAAGTGACCAGAGGTCAGTTTACTTTTAGTGAACCAAATGTCACACCTGCAAATGGTTTAAGCAACTTCCAAAAAGTCTCCCGAACAATAAAGCTATTGTTCCCTACATTACTTTACTCAAAATAATCTAGCCCGGATCCGGGATCCGCAACCCGGCATCAGATCCTAAAAATGAAATTTTTCCTTAACATGGAGTTAAAAAACGAAGAGATCCTCCTTACTAAAAGTAAACGGACTTTTGAGGTGATGACCATTTTATCGACGGCGTGAGCCGTCGTGGTCATCACCCAAAAGTGACCAGAGGTCAGTTTACTTTTAGTGAACCAAATGTCACACCTGCAAATGGTTTAACCAACTTCCAAAAAGTCTCCCGAACAATAAAATTGCTTTTCCCTAATTTGGTTCCGTTAGTTCCTTCAAAGTAATCATTAAGTTTATCCGGGATCTGGGACCCGGGATCCGGCAGAACTTTTTCCTTAACATGGTGTTAAAAAACGAAGAGATCCTTCCTACTAAAAGTGGTCAGGCTTTCTAGGTGATGACCATTTTATCGACGGCGAAAGCCGTCGTGGTCATCGCCAGAAAGTGACCAGAGGTCAGACCACTTTTAGTGAACCAAATGTCACACCTGCAAATGGTTTAAGCAACTTCCAAAAAGTCTCCCGAACAATAAAGCTATTGTTCCCTACATTACTTTACTCAAAATAAATTGCTATCTTGATCCTTGGGCTACTTTTAGTGAACTAACTCCCTAACCCCACCCCCCGCCCTTCGATCTGCTTTTTCATTTGTATGTTTTTTATGAGTGGAATGCGGAGTCAGGCTTCCGAAGTCCTCAACCTTCGCTTGCTTTGGGGAGCAAGCGGGTCTGCGGAAGATCTCCAGCCTGCCTCCGCATCCCACTCATAATATTCATGTTTATTTGAGATTTACGCAGAATCTAAAAGAAAATAAAAAAAACAAAAAAACTCTTTTTCCTTAACATGTTGTCAAGAGACGAAGGGATCCTCCTTACTAAAAGTGGTCAAGCTTTCTAGGCGATGAGCATTTTATCGACGGCGTGAGCCGTCGTGGTCATCGCCAGAAAGTGACCAGAGGTCAGACCACTTTTAGTGAAACAAAACAAGCTGATAAATTAGGAGCTTTTTTATACAAGTTATGTAAAAATACTTAAAGTCAAATTTGATTATCATTCCCGGGATCTGGCAATCAGGCAACCCGGCATCAGTTCCCGGGATGCCTGCTTGCCTGATCCCGGGAATAAATATCTTGTTCCCTTAACATCATGTCAGAGAACGAATGGATCCTTCTTACTAAAAGTAAACGGATTATCCCTAACCCCACCCACCGCCCTTCGATTGTTGTTTCACTCAAAATGAACTGGCCTCTGGCCACTTTTGGGTAGCCAGCCCGACGGCTCACGCCGTCGTAAAAGGCTGACTACCTCAAAAGCTTGTTCATTTTGAGTAGAGGAGGATCCTTTTATTCCTCTACATCATGTTAAGGAAAATTTCCTTTATTACCTCAAGAGCAAGCTCAATTTGCGGAAGATCTTCAGTCTCCCACTGCCCCATCCTCCACCTAATTATTTTTTGTTTGAGAGTTACGCAGAATCTAAAAAAAATAAAAAAACAAAAAAAGAACATCGTATTTATCCGGGATCTGGGATCTGGGATCCGGGATCAGGCATCAGTTCCCGGGATGCCTGCTTGCCAGATCCCGGGAATAAATATCTTGTTTCCTTAACATTTCACTTGAAATGAACCACACATTTGTTTCCCTAGAATTGAAGTGACCAGAGGTCTGTTCACTTGGAGTGAGAAGAATATCCTCTTTGGTAACTATGACGTGTAGCGGTGATAGTGACAACGTAAATCAAATGCAGAATCACAAAACTTGAAACATATTCTAAACCTCCACCACCAAATCCATAAGAATGCAACCCTGCCCCTAAAACAAAATTAACTCCATACCAAGCCATCAATATCAGTGAAAAACAAATAGAACCCCACGCTAAAAATCCAAAAGGACCAAGCCATCCAGCCAGTCGCCCATGCACCACGGCAATATATCCTAACAGAGCAACCAATGCCCATACCTCTTTAGGGTCCCAGTCCCAAAAGCGTCCCCAAGAATAATCAGCCCATATTCCACCTAAAACAGTACCAGCAGCCAATAAGACCACTCCAACTTGCATGGCATAATAAGTCGCATTTGTTAAAGAGAGTACATTCGTTTGAAACAATTTAGGATTTTTTTGGGGATCTTTAAAAAAATATCCAAGCCCAATATTCGACAAAACAAAAGAAAGGAAAAAAGCAGAATACCCAAGTGTAATAGTCATCACATGTACAATAAGCCAAAGATTGCTATTTAAAACAGACATGAGCGGTTGCAGAGAAGGATCTAGAACAGTGGGAGCCATATCTGCTGTAATCAAACAAAGACAAGCTACAACACAAGCAGAGAAAACATAATAAATACGTCTTTGCCATAGCTCAAAAAGCAAAGCAAAAAAGACAGCTCCCCATGCCACCCAAATAACAGATTCGTACATATTAGAAACAGGAGGTCTCTCCATTAAATAAATTCTCAAAATAAATCCGTAAGTGTGTAATAAAAAGGCTAACATTAAAGTTAAAAAGCCTGGATACCTTCCCCATTGCCAACCTAAAAGCACTGTCAAAAAAAATATAGCTCCTATTAGATAAAGCACCCAAGCCCATTTAAAAGGAGATAAAGAGTTATAATGTAGCTCTACATCTATTGGAGTTAGGCTAGGGTAGTGAGAAGGATTTTGTGCCTTTGCAAAAACAATAAAATCATCGACAGCCTCTTGCAAAGAAGATACATCCTGACTGTCAATACTTTGAATAAAGGTTTTTGCCAATACTTGAAATTTTGCTTTTTCATTTTGATTAAATTGAGAAAAGTTTTTCCATGTTTCTGTATCTTTTTGAGGGAGTAAAGCCAATGCTTGACCTGAAGTAATAGCTACAAAAGTACGCAATTGAGCTTCTAATCTTTCGACTGCTTGAAAATAATTATTGAGTTTGATTTTATTGTCTTTTTTATTTTGTAGTTCTTGAAGAATCAAACTTAATCTTGGACTAGCAGAGATCACATTGACAGAAAAATATTTTTGAGTCTCATTTAATTTAAGATTTTGCTTTAAATCTAATCTAGGAATTTCAATAATATCTACTCCAGACCAGTGTGAAGGCATTAAAATCCATGTAAAAACAACCTCAGAAGCTGCCTTTGCAGTATAATGAGATCTGCCGTAAATAAGCTGTAAAGATTCTCTGGCAAAAGTACCAAAAGGCTTCACCCGTCCACCAGATTGAATAGGCAAGCGATTAAGTGTAGAAGCCATATCATCAGCTAAGCTTTCCGTAGAGAAAATTAAAATTGTCAAGCTCAAAAGGCCAACAAATAAAAACCTTAAAAAAGATTGGTATTGAAAATAACTCATTTTATAAGACCTTGTTTATTAGAGATGTATTTTAAGAAAGTTTTTATAATATATCAAATAAAAAATTAAGATGTAACTTGTTTAATTTGAATAAAAATAATGTTGTTGTGCTATAATGTTGATATGAAGTATGACGACAGACTAAGTTCACATTGAAACTTGAATCTTATATTATAAAATTTCTGAAGGATAAAAAAGTATGAACTTGCAAAGTATCTAGTTTTCAAATATGCGAGAAATATCATTGAAAAAAGCCAACGCCATTAAACCTAAAATCACAATCAAGCCAATCATTTGAGCAATTTCCATCTTTCTCATACTCAAAGGAGCTCCTCTAAGAGCCTCAATGGTGAAGAAAACCAAATGCCCACCATCTAAAATAGGAATGGGCAACATATTAATAATGAAAAGATTAATAGAGATAATAGCCATAATCTTAAGAAAATAGCTTAAACCCATTTGAAAGGTTCGGCTAGCTACTTGACCAATCATAATAGGTCCACCAATAGACCGGTGTGATACACGAGCTTGCAAAAGCCTTAAAAACCCAAGACAAGTTAATTTCGTCCAAAAAACAGCCTTTGTCACACCATCTTGCAACGCTAAAATAGGATTTAAAGTACGTATAATTGTAAAGTCTGTCGGTGTTTCTACTATGTGATTATAAATGCCAATGGCGTATTTGGATTCCCTACCTCCTTGATTATTTGTTTGCTCTACTAATATAGGAGTGAGTTGCACGTTTTGAATCTCTCCTTTTCTTACAACCTCTATATTTAAGTGTTGTTGTTCAGGGGTATAGCTGTATATTTTGTTCAATAAGCTTGCTCGATCGGTTAATCTCTCACCATCAATGGCTTGAATCTTATCGCCAGATAAAAGTCCAGCCTGTTCCGCAGGGCTATCTTCAGTAAAATGAGATATAAACAAATCCGGTATTTCAAATCCTAATGTTTCAGGAGTGAGTTCTCCCACAAGATCATCTGGAATTTCAATGGAAGCTGTATGTTGAGAAGATTCTGTATTTTGGGATAACTTCGTAGGGTACCTTGTGTATTTAATCTCTAAAAGTTTTTCTTGAGCAAAATCGTTTTGTAGAAGAGCTACGACCTCATACCATTTTTTAACAGGGGTGTTATTTATGGAGTTGATTTCATCAAAAGTCATCATCCCCTCCTTAGCTGCTAATGAGTATGGTCTTGAAATACCTACTTGAGAGCTTCTTGCCATAATTCCTAAACCTTCAATAGAACCTATTTTTTCTTCTGTACTTAAAATATTAGGATTAGCTATCAGAGCCGTTGTGGTCTGTAACGAAATATTTTCAGCATGGCGATCAATACCAAAGGTGATCTGTTGCGTTTGAGGAAGTTCTATGTGCGTTTTCACTTCTTGCCATGTTTTGACAGGGGTACCATTAATGGATGTAATAATATCACCAGATCGGAAACCTTCCTGCCATGCTATTGACTGTGTCTTGATATCACCTACAATGGGTTTGATCATTTGTTCGCCAATGAGAGCTATAATAAAGAATACAAAAATAGCAAAAAAGAAATTCATTAAAGGTCCAGCAAGTACAACAGCAATCCTCTGACCGACTGGCTTATGCAAAAAAGCACCTTCCCTTTGATCAAGAGGTACTTCCATAGAAGGATCGTCTCCGAACATTTTTACATAACCACCAAGTGGAATGATAGAAATACAATAAGTTGTCTCGCCCCGCTTGAATTGAAAGATTTTCTTTCCAAAACCAAGACTGAAAGTTTCGACCCTTACATTATAAAATTTAGCTACGAGAAAATGTCCTGCTTCATGGACAAAAATCAAAATGCCCAAGAGAATAGTCATAGGAACAAGAAAAGATAACCCTTGTTGAACAAAGTTAAATAACAAATCCATATCATTTCCTTTATTTGGTCCTTTTATTATCTCAATTTGGGCCTTTTATTATCTAAATTCGTTGATCTTCGTCTACCCGTACGTACCTCTTTTAGAAATACGTGAGTTGTGTCCCTCAAAATTTCCCTTCCTTGAATATTCTAATCTAATTTCGTATATTCACCAGGTCAAGCTCATTTCAGAGAATAGGAAGGTCAATTTTGAGGTGATCGGCTAGAAATTCACTACTAAAATTTATGTTTACCTCAATTTCTTTGTACATATTATTTTCACTTCCTTATTTGGTCCTAATTATTATCTAAATTCGTTGATCTTCGTCGTTTCACTAAAAAATAAACCAGCCTCTGGCTACTTTTGGGTAGCCAGCCCGACGGCTACCGCCGTCGATCAAAGGCTGGCTACCTCAAAAGTCCGTTTACTTTTAGTAGAGAGGATCTCTTCGTCTCTTAACACCATGTTAAGGAAAAAGTTCCTTCTATCAATTTTTCCCTTCCTTGAATATTCTAATCTAATTTCGTATATTCACCAGGTCAAGCTCATTTCAGAGAATAGGAAGGTCAATTTTGAGGTGATCGGCTAGAGATTCACTACTAAAATTTGTGTTTACCTCAATTTCTTTGTACATATTTTGTTTCCCTCAAAATTTCCCTTCCTTGAATATTCTAATTTAATTTCGTATATTCACCAGGTCAAGCTCATTTCAGAGAATAGGAAGGTCAATTTTGAGGTGATCGGCTAGAGATTCACTACTAAAATTTGTGTTTACCTCAATTTCTTTGTACATATTTTGTTTCCCTCAAAATTTCCCTTCCTTGAATATTCTAATTTAATTTCGTATATTCACCAGGTCAAGCTCATTTCAGAGAATAGGAAGGTCAATTTTGAGGTGATCGGCTAGAGATTCACTACTAAAATTTGTGTTTACCTCAATTTCTTTGTACATATTTTGTTTCCCTCAAAATTTCCCTTCCTTGAATATTCTAATCTAATTTCGTATATTCACCAGGTCAAGCTCATTTCAGAGAATAGGAAGGTCAATTTTGAGGTGATCGGCTAGAAATTCACTACTAAAATTTATGTTTACCTCAATTTCTTTGTACATATTATTTTCACTTCCTTATTTGGTCCTAATTATTATCTAAATTCGTTGATCTTCGTCGTTTCACTAAAAAATAAACCAGCCTCTGGCTGTTTTTGGGCAATCAGCCCGACGGCTCTCGCCGTCGATCAAAGGCTGATTGCCTCAAAAATCTGTTTATTTTTAGTAGAAAGGATCCTCTCGTCTCTTAACTACATGTTAAGGAAAAAGCTCCTTCTGATGTTTGCTCTGACAGCTTACGCTATCTAAAAAGAGCAATGCCTTTGTTTCACTCAAAATAAATCATGCCTCTGGCATGTTTTCTGGCAGTTAGCCCGACGGCTACCGCCGTCGATCAAAGGCTAACTGCCTAGAAAATCCATTTATTTTGAGTAGGGAGGATCTCCTCATTTTTTAACACCATGTTAAGGAAACAAGCTATTCGCTTCATCCCTGCCTGTCTGCCGGATCCCAGATCCCAGATCCCAGATCCCGGATCCCAGATTGACATGATGTTAAGGAAAAAGTTCCTTCTTACACTCGTTTATTTTGAGTGAGATGATAAGGGCTGTGGTTTAAAGTCCTTTGCAACATTCATGGTAGCACTGTTACCTGTCACCTGAATAACAAACAACCCCTTTTTCTCTGCATAAAGATTAGCATTCTTTTCACAATTTAAATAGGCAACTGCTCCATACAAAATTTTGCGATTAGCCTCTTTGTTATATTGTTTAAATATATTAAACCTTTTGAATGCTTCATCTATATCTTTCTTTTTTAAGTATTTCTTGGCTTCTACAGCTACCATCTCTTTCCCATTGATAGCTAATATATCTATCTCATATCTGCGATGAGGACTCTCATCTTTAACATGAATGGAGGTTGTCTCTACTTCAATGCCTTGCTCTTTAAGAAGCCTCACTGTCCCTGTATTAGCTAAAGCCTCAACAAACTTACCCCATTGAAGACCTGAATCTCCTATAAACTTATTTAAGGATTTTTGTAATTGTTTTTGAGACTCTTCTGCCTCCTTAATCGCCTGCTCTGCTTTTGCCATGTTCTTTTTTCGAATCTCCTCATTTCTATCCTGAGCATCTGTTACCTTTTTAACCCCATCTGCTACCTTTTTAATCTTCTGATCTAGCTCTTCCATGTTCTTTTTTCGAATCTCCTCATTCCTATCCTGAGCATCTGTTACCTTTTTAATCTTCTGATCTAGCTCTGCCATGCTCTTTTTTCGAATCTCCTCATTCCTGTCTTGAGCATCTGCTACCTTTTTAATCCTCTGATCTAGATCTGCCATGCTCTTTTTTCGAATCTCCTCATTTCTATCTTGAGCATCTGTTACCTTTTTAACTCCATCTGTTACCTTTTTAATCTTTTGATCTAGCTCTGCCATGCTCTTTTTTCGAATCTCCTCATTTCTATCCTGAGCATCTGCTATCTTTTTAATCTTTTGGTTGACTTCTCTACTGCCTTTTTCTTGAGTCTCTGCAAGGCTTTTAATGCTTTTTAATACATCTTTTATTGTTGTTGTCATAATAAAAAACTCCCTTTTTAATTACTATATCATAGCTTTTTAAATAAAGAAAACATAAAATATATAAATTTCCTCCTAAGCCCTGGCGAGTTTAAAATGAAATTTTTCCCTTACATATTTCACTCAAAATGCATCATGCCGTCTGCTTCACTAAAAGTGGTCTGGCCTCTGGCCACTTTCTGGTTGCCAGCCGAAGGCTATTCGCCTTCTCAAATGCTGGCAACCTAGAAAGCCTGACCACTTTTAGTAGAAAGGATCCTTTCCTCTTTTAACACCATGTTAAGGAAAATTTCTTTTATTACCTCAAGAGCAAGCGGGTTTACAAATGAAACTCTTTTTCCTTAACATGATGTTAAGAAACGAAGGGATCCTCCTACTAAAAGTAAACGGACTTTTGAGGTAGCCAGCCTTTGATCGACGGCGAAAGCCGTCGGGCTGGCTACCCAAAAGTGACCAGAGGTCAGTTTACTTTTAGTGAAACAACCTGGCAGGGCAGGCAGGATTCGAACCCACGGCCTACGGATTTGGAGTCCGTCGCTCTACCAACTGAGCTACTACCCTTTTTACTTAAACTGCTATAAATGAATAAGTTTCTGTTCGTTGTGAATAAAAAATATCTTTTTATTTATAGATCATAAATTGTACTATCGGTAAAATAGTTATCTTCAATATTTCTTAACATATTCAGTTTATTTATTATACATTATTTTTTTGCCTATGTTGAAAATATTTTAATATCAAGTTAAAATGAATTGTGTCGATGATCCAGTAATCCAATAAGTTATATAAAAATGCATACAAAGGATTATAAATAATGCCTTCTTCAAATAACAATTTATCTTCTCAATACAACGCTCAAGCTATTGAAGAAAAAATATATCACTTTTGGGAAGCTCAAGATTTTTTTAGCTGTAATGATAATGAAAGTCCTTCGTTTTGCATTATGCTCCCTCCTCCTAATGTCACAGGCTCTCTCCACTTAGGTCATGCCCTTGATCATACTATTCAAGATGTTCTGATCCGATGGAAAAGAATGAATGGTATCAACACCCTTTGGCAACCAGGTTTAGATCATGCAGGTATTGCCACTCAAAGTGTTGTAGAAAAACATCTACAAAAACAAGGTATTAAAAAAGATATCAGTCGTGAAGATTTTCTCAAGCATGCATGGTCTTGGAAAGAAAAATATAGCCAAAGAATCATCCATCAAATGAAAAAGCTTGGAGATTCTTGTGATTGGAAAAGAAATCGTTTTACCTTAGATAAAGGTTTTTCACAAGCTGTTAAAAAAGCATTTGTTCATCTGTACAATGAAGGGTTTATTTATCGGGGGCAAAGGTTAGTTAATTGGGACTTAAAACTAAAGTCAGCTGTTTCTGATTTAGAGGTAGAACATCAACAACAAAATGGATTTTTATGGTATATCAAATATGTACTCGAAGATCAAAAGGAATACCTAACTATTGCTACTACAAGACCAGAGACTCTATTAGGTGACACAGCTCTTGCTGTACATCCTCAAGATGAAAGGTATAAAAAGTATATAGGTCAAAAAGCCCTACACCCTATCCTTGACAGGAAGATCATCATCTTAGGAGATGAGTTTGTCGATCCAGAATTTGGATCGGGTGTTGTCAAAATCACACCAGCCCATGATTTTAAAGATTATGATGTAGGTAAAAGACATAACCTAGACTTTATTAATATACTTGAAACCAATGGCTTATTGAATGCCAATGCAGGTCTTTATCAAGGACTTACCCTACCTCAGGCCAGGGAAAAAATACTCAACGATTTAACTGAAAAAAAAATGCTTATAAAACAAGAGTCTTATCAAGTCACTGTTCCTGTGAGCCAACGTTCAGGTGAAATTATCGAACCTCTTCTTTCTCAACAATGGTTTGTAAAAAGCTCTTTAATGGCAGATAAAGCCAAAGAAGTGATTGAAACAAAAGCTATTTGTTTTGAACCAGAGCTTTGGACAAGCACTTACCTACATTGGATGAACCATCTTCAGGATTGGTGTATTTCGCGTCAACTATGGTGGGGACATCAAATCCCTGCATGGTTTTGCAAAGATTGTGATCAAATTTCTGTCTCTGAAACCCATATCAATAAATGCCAGCACTGTTTATCAGAAAACATTAACCAAGAGGAGGATGTTTTAGATACGTGGTTTAGCTCTGCCCTTTGGCCTTTTGGCACACTTGGATGGCCAGAACAAACACCTGCTTTCAAAACTTTTTACCCTACAGATGTGTTGGTCACAGGGCATGATATTATTTTCTTTTGGGTGAGCCGTATGGTTATGGCTGGCCTCCATCATGTTCAAGAAATACCTTTTAGAAAGGTTTATATCCACGGTATTGTGAGGGATAACAAAGGTAAAAAAATGTCTAAGTCACTTGGAAATACTTTAGACCCTATTGAACTCATTGAAAAATATGGGGCGGATGCTTTACGTTTAACACTTATGTCACAGGTTGCTGGTGGAAGAGATTTAAAATTCTCTACAAAAAACTTAGAAAGTTATAGAAATTTTCTAAATAAGCTTTGGAATGCAGCCCGTTTTACTCTTTCTCTTTTAACAAATAGCTCTCAAAAAGATTTGCCTGATAGGCCTCACACCACAACGCTCCCTGATCGGTGGATTATTTATAAACTAGGTTTATTAGAAAGTGCTGTTAATACAAAATTAGAACACTTTAAATTTTCAGAAGTGACCTTATTGCTTTATGATTTTGTGTGGCATGATTTTTGTGATTGGTATTTAGAATTAATAAAACCTATTGTTTATCAGAAAGACAATGCTCAAAAAGCTGATGTGTTGTGTGTGCTTTTGACAGTTTTGAATCGTATTTGTAGATTATTACATCCATTGATTCCCTTTGTCACAGAAGAAATCTACCAAAAACTTCCTATTAAAAATCAAGCTTGTATTATTGATAGCTTCCCTCAGGTGACCAGTGATAGAAAATTCTTAAGTTTAGGTTCAAAGGAGGATGCTTTTAAGATGGACTTCATCAAAAAAATAATCACTGCGATTAGAAATATTCGAGGAGAAAATAATATCCCTCATCATAAGAAACTAAAAGTAGAGCTTGTGACAAAAAATATTCAAAACAAGGATATGCTTGAAATGCATAAGTCTTTTATTTTAAATCTTGCTGGAGTTGAAGATTGTAAGATCACTTCTGATGCTCTTGATTTATCAGAGACAGCTGTGGCTCTTGTACAACATGGTCAGAGTAAGATTCAAGTCATTGTGTTTTTAGTAGGAGTAGTTGACTTTAAAGAAGAATCTAAGAGATTAAAAAAGAATATAAATAAAATTCAAATGGAGATACAAAAACTCAAAGCATTACTTGAAAATTCTAGCTTTGTAGATAAAGCTCCTCAAAAGGTCGTAGAGCAAAGCAAAAAAAAGCTTAATGATTTAGAAGATAAAAAAAACAAACTGGAAAACAATTTATTGAATTTAAAGGTATAATATATTTCATAAGTCTGTTAAAATTTAATAATACCGCATCAAAGTCAGAATCGACAAAACACGCTTCGAATACATTACAAAAAGAGTGGATCAATTGGTATAATTGCTTTTTAAGAAAAAAATAAATTAAAACTTTAGGAAAAAATAAAAAATATACGGCACGTGGCACAGCCGGGTAGCGTACATGCTTGGGGTGCATGAGGCCCCATTGACTTTGATGCTCTTAATATAAAACTTATGCCTGACTTTTTAAAGGTATAATATATTTCATAAGTCTGTTGAAAATTAACAATACCGCATCAAAGTCAGAATCGACACAACACGCTTTAAATACATTACAAAAAGAGTGATCAGTTGATATGATTTCTTTTTAAGAAGAAAATAAATAAAACTTTTTATAAAATAAAAAATATACGGCACGTGGCGCAGCCGGGTAGCGTACATGCTTGGGGTGCATGAGGCCCCATTGACTTTGATGCTCTTAATATAAAACTTATGCCTGACTTTTTAAAGGTATAATATATTTCATAAGTCTGTTGAAAATTAACAATACCGCATCAAAGTCAGAATCGACACAACACGCTTTAAATACATTACAAAAAGAGTGATCAGTTGATATGATTTCTTTTTAAGAAGAAAATAAATAAAACTTTTTATAAAATAAAAAATATACGGCACGTGGCGCAGCCGGGTAGCGTACATGCTTGGGGTGCATGAGGTCGCTGGTTCAAATCCAGTCGTGCCGACCAACATAACCTCAAAAGGAAATAAAAATGCAAACATTTTATAAAAATTTATACATTATATTTTTCATAGGATGGCTATGTGCCTTATATACCCACCCCACCTATGCTAATAACCCTAGTGTATCTGCCTCTGTAGATAAAGATAAGGTCCAGTTGAATCAATACCTGTCTTACTTAATCACTGTTGAATCTCAAGATTCAGTCAATGTATCTGAGCCAAGACTGCCAGCTGTTGAAGGATTAGAATTCTTTTCGCGTAGTCAGAGCAGTCAATTTTTTACATCTTTGATGAATGGAACAATGCAAAGCACCCGTCGTCAAATACTCACCTATAGATTCAAAGTTACAAAAGTAGGCCAGCTGACGATCCCTTCCACAGAAGTATATATAGACAATACACCTTATGAAACCAATCCTGTTACAATTACAGTGCAGGAAGAGCCTGTCACACAGCAACCACAAAATAAAAGAAGATCTCTTTTTGACTTTGATGAAGCTGACGATTTATTCTCACAATTTTTTGGAACACCACGAAATACAACGCCTAACGAAGATCTTACGGATGCCTTTTTTATACAAGTAGAAACTGATAAAAAAGAAGTTTATGTAGGGGAACAAATTATGGTTTCTTGGTACTTATATACAAAACATCATATTGCTGATATCAATACTCTCAAATACCCCTTACTTCAAGGGTTTTGGAAGGAGGATATCCACACAGCTAATCGCCTGGCCTTCACGCAAGAGATACATGAGGGTGTGATATATAAAAAAGCACTCCTTGCAAGATACGCTCTATTCCCTATCAATGCAGGCAGATCATATATAGATTCTTATGAAGTGCAATGTGAAGTTGTCCCTGCTTTTGGTTTTAATAGGTTTTCCTTTTCTAGAGGCAAAACATATCAAAATAAAAGTAATGAAATAGCAATTCAAATAAAGCCCTTACCTATTGAAAATCAACCTGAAGGATTTTCTGGAGCAGTAGGACAGTATAACTTAATACTTCAAAAACCTAAAACAACAGAAATGAAAGTCAATGAGCCTTTTAGTTACACCCTCAAGTTTGAAGGAAAAGGTAATGCAAAACGTATTCAGTTACCTGCATTTAATTTACCAGAAGGACTTGAAAGCTATGACACAAAAACCACATCTAAATACCTTCAAAACGGTCATGGTTATAAAGAATTTGAAATGTTATTAATCCCTCGCAAGCCTGGTGAAATTTCTATTCCTCCTATCAGGTTTAGTTATTTTGATCCCCAACAGGAAACCTATATTCAAAAAGAAATTCCTTCTTGGCAAATTAATGTTTTACCAAGCCTAACTTCTACAAAAACTTCTCACACATTTAAGCAAGAAATCAAAACTACAAATATAGAAGATATACTCAATCAACCAGAAGTTGTGATATCTATGCCTTTGCTCTCTCAAGAAACAAAAAAAATATTATGGATTATTGTTTATATAGGACTCTTTTTTATTTTAATAGTTAAAGCTCTGTGGAGTTTTGGCTTAATGAATAAAAAGCAACCACAGGTTACATTTGAAGAACGTTGGAAGGTCATCTATGAATTAGAATCTCAAAAACAATTTCGTCAACTGGGGCGTAATGTATTACAGCTTGTGAGTGATAGATTAACTCAAATCTCTACAAAAAAAGATGTCACCATCGAGGAACTTTTAGATAATACCCCTTTGCGTATTCAAAAGAAACTCAAAAAACCTTTAATTGAATTACTGATTCATTTTGAAGCCCTTGCATTTGCTTCTGAAGATGCTATCAAACAAATAGATCAACAGCAAATTCACAAAGACCTCAACAAACTAAAACAAGTGTTGTTTCACTAAAAGTGGTCTATTTCACTCAAAGTGAACTGACCTCTGGTCACTTTCTGGTTGCCAGCCGAAGGCTACCGCCTTCTCAAATGCTGGCAACCTAGAAAGCCTGTTCACTTTGAGTAAGAAGGATCTCTTCATTTCTTTACTCCATGTTAAGGAAAAAGTTCCTTCTTACGCCTTGAATGTTGCCTGCAATGGCTTTCGCCATTGGCAAAATGGTCATCACCTAAAAAATCCGCTCATTTTGAGTAGGGAGGATCCTCTCGTCTCTTCACTACATGTTAAGGAAACAAGCTATCCGCTTCATCCCTGCCTGACTGCCGGATCCCAGATCCCGGATCCCGGAAAAGATCAAATTTGACTTTAAGTATTTTTACACAGTTTATATAAAAAAGCTCCTAATTTATCTGCTTGTTTTGCTAATTCCATGTAGCCACTAAATTCCAAGTCTAGTATTGCCTGAACTGTTTTTCACTAAAAGTAAACTAGCCTCTGGCCACTTTTGGATGATGACCACGACGACTGTCGTCGTCGATAAAATGGTCATCACCTCAAAAATCCGTTTACTTTTAGTAGGGAGGATCCCTTCGTCTCTTGACCACATGTTAAGGAAAAAGAGTTTCATTTGTAAGCCCGCTTGCTCCCCAAAGCAAGCGAAGGTTGAGGACTTCGGAAGCCTGCACCCGCATTCCACTCATAAAAAACATACAAATGAAGAAGCAGAATCGAAGGGTGGCGGGTGGGGTTAGGGAGTTCGTTGGTTCACTCAAAGTGAACTGACCTCTGGTCACTTTTAGTAGAGAGAATCTCCTCGTCTCTTAACTACATGTTAAGGAAAAAAAAGTTCTTTCTGATGCCGGGTTCCCGGATCACGGATCCCGGGATCCGGGATCTGATGGCGGGTTGCCAGATTCCAGATCCCGGGATCCGGGATCTGATGGCGGGTTGCCAGATTCCAGATCCCGGGATCCGGGATCTGATGGCGGGTTGCCAGATTCCAGATCCCGGATAAACAAAATGTTAGGGAAACAAGATGTTTATTTTCTTTTTTCCATAAAGCACCACTACCGCGTCCTTGAGCTTCATATCCATTTTCCTTTAGTCTGTTGCGAATTGTCATATCCGAAATGTTATCAAACTCTGTTATTCCAGCGTCCTTTATTTGCTTGAAAGTTAAACCTTCCGGATGATCTGCAAAGAGAGCTTCTAACTTGCGACTAATTATTGTCTTTTCTTCATCTTTTTTTGTTTGATGGCCTTGCTGATGCCATAAAGCCCACGGACCGTGTCCTTGGACTTCATATCCATTTTCCTTTAGTCTTCTTTTAATTGTCATATCTGAAATGTTACTAAACTCTGTTATTCCAGCGTCCTTTATTTGCTTGAAAGTTAAACCTTCCGGATGATTTGCAAAGAGATCTTCTAACTTGCGACTAATTATTGCTTTTTCTTCATCTTTTTTTGTTTGATGGCCTTGCTGATGATTCCATAAAGCACCTGCACGTCCTTGAGCTTCATATCCATTTTCCTTTAGTCTTCTATTAATTGTCATATCTGAAATGTTAGCAAACTCTGATATTCCAGCGTCCTTTATCTGCTTGAAAGTTAAACCTTCCGGATGATTTGCAAAGAGATCTTCTAGCTTACGAGTAATTATTGCCTTTTTTTCATCTTGTCTTGTTTGATGATTCCATAAAGCACCCGGACCGAGTCCTTGAGCTTCATATCCATTTTCCTTTAGTCTGTTGTAAATTATATAATCTGAAATGTTAGCAAACTCTGGTATTCCAGCCTTTATCTGCTTGAAAGTTAAACCTTCCGGATGATTTGCAAAGAGATCTTCTAGCTTACGAGTAATTATTGCCTTTTTTTCATCTTGTCTTGTTTGATGATTCCATAAAGCACCCGGACCGAGTCCTTGAGCTTCATATCCATTTTCCTTTAGTCTGTTGCGAATTGTCCCATCCGAAATGTTATCAAACTCTGTTATTCCAGCGTCCTTTATTTGCTTGAAAGTTAAACCTTCCGGATGATCTGCAAAGAGAGTTTCTAGTTTAAGAGTAATTATTTCTTTTTCTTCTTGAGATTGAAGGTAATGGTTTCTCTTTGATATGCTTAATAAAGTTTGTCTGGCTTGTTCAATCTTATGAAACAAATCTTCTTTTATTTTTATGGGAGGTTTATTTAAAAGCTCTGATAAAAAATAGCTCATACCAGTATCCACACTAAAAGTTGCTAAAAAGAAATGTTCTGGAAATATAGAGATAAAAAAAGTTTTATTATCTGAATTATTCCGCATATATCTAATCTCTTCCTCTTTCTCTTGAACAGCTCTTTCAAAGAATGCAATTGCACTTTCATCATACATAAGGTTAGGTACAGAAGATATATCCCCTAAATGAAGGATGAGCAGATCATTATACTTAAATAAGAGGGAGTCACGAGGCTGAATATCTAACTGACTTAAAAGAAATTCTTGAACTTCTCTTAAAATATTTAGTTCTTTCAAAATAAGACCTAAGGCATTAAAAGTAGGAGTGTCATCTATAATATCTGTATCATTCAAGTAATTGAGTTTTTCGTTTGAAGACTCTACTCTTGTCAAAGTTGCCAGAAGAATATGTTTTGTATTCACTGTTTGAGACCCAGAAACATAAGCTATTAACGAAGCTCGAGATAACATATATCGAGAGTTGGGAGCAAGCTCTCTTAAAGTTCTCTCGTCAAGTTGTTGTTTGTCCATCATAAGGCTTTCGGCACAAGCCCATAGAGAACCGCTGGCAGTCAGCAAAATAGTAAAAAATAAGCATAAAAGATATTTTTTCATCATAAGGAAAGCCATATTATAGGATTTACTTCTTTATAGCAAGTATTTTTTTTCACTCAAAATGCATCATGCCTCTGGTTCACTAAAAGTAAACCAACCTCTGGTTGCTTTTGGATAGCCAGCCCGACGACTTTCGTCGTCGATCAAAGGCTGGCTACCTCAAAAGTCCGTTTACTTTTAGTAGGGAGGATCCTCTCGTCTCTTTACACGATGTTAAGGGTTTGTCTCACTAAAAGTAAACTGACCTCTGGTCACTTTTGGGTAGCCAGCCCGACGGCTACCGCCGTCGATCAAAGGCTGGCAACCTCAAAAGTCCGTTTACTTTTAGTAAAGAGGATCCCTTCGTTTTTTTAACACGATGTTAGGGAAAAAGTTCAGTTTTAGGACCTGATGCCGGGTTGCCGGATCCCAGATCCCGGATAAACATCATGTTAAGGAAAAAGTTCCTTTATCGCAAACTGCTTGCTCTTGAGGTAATAAAAGAAATTTTCCTTAACATGATGTAAAAGAATAAAAGGATCCTCCCCTACTCAAAATGAGTGGATTTTTTAGGTGTTGCCTATTTTGTCAAAGGCGAAAGCCTTTGCAGGCAACACCAAAAAACACACCAGAGGTGTGGCTCATTTTGAGTGAAATGTTAAGGAAAAAGTTCAGTTTTAGGACCTGATGCCGGGTTGCCGGATCCCAGATCCCGGGTAAACACAATGACAGCTAGTTCAATTGGAAACAACATCTTTATTGACTTAGTATAACAGTTATCATAAAGTCTAACATCATCTCTTGTAAGACAGTCGTTATAAAAAATAACATTAAAAATGAATGGGGTCAAACATCTTGACCAATTAAGCTTGTTATATATTAGAGAGAGGCAAAATGAAGATTTCCAAATTTAAAGCCCAAAATATAAAATGTTTTAAAGAAGTTGAAGTTTCATTTGAAACAGAAGCTTCAGAAACAGAAACTCCAAAATCTAAGAATTGGTCTCTGATTGTCGGGGACAATGGACAAGGTAAAACGACTTTGCTAAGATGTATTGCCCTAGGTCTATGCGATGCTTCTGAAGTTGCTGCTTTGATTCTTGAACTGCACGGAGGCATTTTAAGAAATGATGAAAGTGAAGGCTCTATTGAAATCATTTTGAAAGATAAAAAAAATCAAAAATACAAAATTAAAACTCAAATAACATTCAATGGAAATACTGAAAATATATTTCAAGAAATATTCAAACTCAAATCTAACGGCACATCAGATAAATTAAATAAAGAAGATGAAAGTCGAATTAGAGAACAGATATTTACCGTTGGCTATGGTCCTGGCAGATCTATCACAGGAAACAAATCTTATGAAGAATATGCTGTTGTAGATGCTCTATATACCTTATTTAATTATGAATATTATCTACAAAATGTAGAATTAGGCATGAGAAGACTTAACTCACAAAAAAAGCAAGAAAAATTACAAGAATCATTAAAAGAAATACTTATGTTTGATCCAGAGACTAAAATTTATTTATCGGAAAAAGGTATATATGTCAAACATCCTCAATGGGGAGATAAATCTTTTAACTCTTTAGGTGATGGCTATCGGTCATTAACTACTGTGATTGTAGATTTTTTAAGTTGGAGATTGCTGTACAACAATAAACAATTTGACTTTAAAAATACTTCAGGCATTTTTATTATTGATGAGCTAGAGCAACATCTTCATCCTAGGTGGCAAAGAAGAATTATTAAGTTACTTGCAGAGCAGTTTCCTAACATGCAATTTATAGCCAGTACACATTCATCTATTTGTGCTTTGGGCTTAAACGACTTAGAATCTTCACAGCTCCTCAAAGCATCTTATACAAACCACCACAGTGAAATAACATCTTATGATATGAAAGAAGAATATAAAGGTTACAGAGTAGATCAAATTCTTACTTCTGAGATTTTTGACCTTGAAGATACAAGAAGTCTTACGATTGAAAAAAAGCTTTAAAAATACAGAGAAATTTATTTAAAAGAAGAAGACCAAAGAACACCTAAAGAAAAGCAAGAACTTAAAGAGATAGAAGAAGAATTAAAAAATTTACCTGTTTGGGATACAGTGCAGAACAGAAAAATGATGGAATCTATTCAAAAAAAGTTAGGTATCCAATAATGATAAAAATTAAACGAAAAAATCCTCCTGAGACCAAAATGGACAAAAACAGAGATAAAGAGATCAATAAACTCAGAGAGCAAAATGATAAAAATCAAAAACTGAAGTTTGAATCAAAGTATTGGGGATCAGGTTCTGGCGTTAAAGAGTTTCTTTTTCAATCTCAACATGGTAAATGTTGTTATTGTGAAAGAAAAAGAGACCAAAGGGAGCTTGATGTGGAACATTTTAGACCAAAAGCCCGATTAAAAGGTTGCCAAGAACATAAAGGTTATTGGTGGAAAGCTTATGATTTGGATAATTTGTTGATCTCTTGTAAAAAATGTAACCAGGAATATAAAAAAGATAAATTCCCATTAGAGGATGAAAGTCAAAGAGCATATAATGAAAAAGACGATTTAACAAAAGAAAAGCCAATTTTAATCAATCCTCTAACGGAAAATCCAGAAGATTTTATAGAGTATGATCTTTCTCAAAATAAACCATTGATGATTAAAGCCATTGGGAAAAACAAAAGGGGCCAACAGACAGTCAATCCATTAACTGGCATCAATGATCAAGCACTACTTGAAGAACGAGCAAAAAAGTTTTACATGCTAAGGTTAATTGTTTTATCTCAGGCATCTCAACAAAAGGATATATCAATAAAAGATGCAATTAAAGAATATCAAAAATCTTCAAATGCTCTTGCAGGGTTTGCAAGGTTTTATTTTAGGCATTGTTTTAACTCTCAGGGAGGTCTCAAATGATTCATCAGCTCATATCTAAAAACCTTTTACCTTCTCGCACTCCCTATTTTCTTATTGATAAAGAAAAACTTAAAAACAAAGCATCTTTCCATAAAAAAATAGCAGAGGAATCTAAAATAAAAATCATCTACTCTCTCAAAACATTTTCTCATATAGAACCTCTTAAGGAAATTGCAAAATATGTCACAGGGTTTTCTGCTAGTTCACTCTTTGAAGCCAAACTAGCAAAGCAATTGAGCAATAATAAATACACTATTCATTTTGTTAGTCCAGGTATCCAATATAGCCAATGGAATGACCTATCTGAATTAATTCAGTTTATGACCTTTAACTCTTTAGAACAATTGACAAGATTTCAAAACGATCTGCACTCTCAAGTAAGCTATGGCATTCGCATTAATCCAGAAATATCTTTTATTAAAGATGATCGTTATAATCCTTGTAGGCGATCTTCTAAGCTAGGTGTTCCTCTCTCAAATATTTTGGAATTTTTAAAAAACTCTAAACTTAAAAATAAACTGACAGGGCTACATTTTCATAATAATCATGATAGTTTTGATATATCTGAACTGAAAAAAACATTTCATCAAATAGAATCTTCTTTAGGAGAGCATCTTAAGCATTTCCATTGGATTAACTTAGGAGGCGGTTATAGTTACACTCAAGAAAATATATCTGATTTTTATAAATTAATAGAATACATCAAGCAAAAATATGATTTTAAACAAATGATTATAGAGCCTGGGACTTCTTTTGTTAAAGATTGTGTTTATTTAGTTTCTTCTGTTATTGATATTTTTCAAAGAGATGGGCAAGATGTTGCTATTTTGGATACCACTACAAATCACTTACCAGAAATTCTTGAATACCAATTTATACCTCTTATCTCAAATACAGATACATCAGGTGTTTATAAATATTTACTTTCTGGTTGTAGTTGTCTTGCAGGAGATCTTTTTGGTAGTCATTCCTTTAAAAGTCCACTTGAAATAGGATCAAAGATCATATTTAAGGAAGTGGGTAGTTACTCCTTAGTTAAATCTCATTTTTTCAATGGTATTAACTTACCTGATATTTATTATTTAGAAGACAACAAAAATATAAGGGAGATAAAAATTCACACATTTGAAGATTATATAAGACGTTGCGGAGGATAAGGTAACATGTTGCGGAGGATGAGATAACATGCAATGTTTTGAAAAGGAAGTCTTAATTCCAAAGCATCAAAAAAATCAAGGATTGCTTGATCATTTTAAAAAGGAAACTCTTAGTTCATTAAACAAAGAAAGATTACTCCCAATAAGATTAATTGTTACAAACAGCTTAGGTTCAACATATAAATGTGAAGTAAGTGTTGTAGACACAAAAGAAGATAACGATTTTACAGAGATAGAAAATTTATTTAAGTTTGAAAAAAGATTATATGAAAATACAAAAAATTTCAATGTTGTTTTACTCATCCCTACAGGCATCGACTGTGAAATTGGAGGCCATGCTGGAGATGCCACTCCAGTAGCAAGGCTTTTAGCGACTTCTTGTGATCATTTAATTCTTCACCCTAATGTTTGCAATGCATCAGATATTAATGAGATGCCTGAAAATAGTCTCTATGTGGAAGGAGGTGTGATCAGCCGTCTTATGATGGGTACTATTGGATTGCAACCTACTAGGTCAAATAGAATTTTAGCCATTATAGATAAGAATAAGCATACTTATATCAAAAACATTGCAATCAATGCTATCAATGCAGCAAGAGCCACATTAGGTATTGATTGTTTAGATATTATAGAACTTTCTCATCCTCTCTCTATGACATCAAATTATTCATCTTCAAAGAGGGCTGTTGGCCATATTGAAAACTTAGATATTTTATTTTCCACCTTAAAAGAATACAAAAGTACTTATGATGCTCTTGCTATTTCTTCAATAATTAAAGTACCTCAAAATTATCACGCAGATTATTTTCAAGGTAGTATGATCAATCCATGGGGAGGGATAGAAGCGATGCTAACTCATGCTCTTTCTTATAAGCTCAACATACCTTCTGCTCATGCCCCTATGTGTGAAGCTCCTGAAATAGCAAACATGGATCCTGGAATTGTAGACGCTAGAATGTCTGCGGAGGCTATTTCAACTTCTTTTTTCTACAGTGTGCTGAAAGGACTTTATAAAAGCCCTAAGATTATAACGAATAAAGATATATTTTACACAAATGATATTTTCTCAGTTAAAGATATATCTTGCTTAATTATACCAGCAGGTTGTTTAGGAATACCGACTTTAGCTGCACTAGAACAAGGAATTAAAGTCATTGCTGTCAAAGAAAACAAAAATCTTATGCAAAATGATTTATCAGATCTTCCGTGGGCTAAAGGGCAATTTATTCAAGTAGATAATTACTTAGAAGCTACTGGTGTTTTAAATGCTATTAAAAGTGGTATTTCATCATCTTCTGTCAGGCGTCCACTCAACACACTTAAAAATTAACCTTATAAAAAATGATAAAAATTAAACGAAGAGATCATCCTAAGGACAAAATGGAGCAAGACAGAAATAAAAAACTCAATAAGGAAGCTTGCAAATGCTATCAGATAAAATCATTGATAAAAAAGGATATTCTTTTAACAAAGCAAACGATAGCTTTTTTGATCTACAACCTCAGTTGACAACTCGATCGCCCTTACGTTATCCAGGAGGAAAGAGCCGAGCTGTGTCGGCTATCCTTCCTTATATACCAGCAGGTACAAAAAAAATCTGTTCTCCTTTTTTTGGTGGAGGTTCTTTAGAACTTGCTTTGATGAATCGTGGCATGACAATATTAGGTTCTGATATTTTTCCTCCACTTGTAGATTTTTGGCAAGAAACAATTAAAAATCCTATAAAGCTTTCCAAGCAGGTTCAAAAATATTTTCCACTTTTAAAGAATAAATTTTACACTCTTCAGAAAAATTACACCAGTTTGCCAGATCAACTTCAGAGAGCAGCAGTTTTCTTTGTACTTAATAGATGTTCTTTCTCCGGAACGACTCTTTCAGGGGGCATGTCTCCAGGTCATCCTCGATTTACTCCATCAGCCATAGATAGACTAAGAAATTTCCATTCAGTTGGATTGACAGTCAAACAAGCCGATTACAAAGTAGCTCTTAGAGAAAATGCAGACATACTAGCTTACCTTGATCCACCCTATCTTATTGAAAGTGATAATCTTTATGGAGCTAGAGGGGATACTCATAAAGGATTTAACCATGAAGAATTAGCTTCTATACTTAAGATGCATGATCGCTGGATACTTTCTTATAATGATTGCCTAAAAATCAGAAAGTTCTATAAATATGCACGCATATTCAAACCTCGATGGGCATACGGTATGTCTAACAGCAAAAAATCAGCAGAACTTTTAATTATTAGTCCAAGTCTTTCAAAGAGGCTTTCCAAATGAAAAAATATATTTTTATTCTATTTATAACCTTGCTTGTTTCTAGCGATTCTCTAGGGCATATAGACTATCCAAATCCCTATCAACTCATGTTGCTTGTTTCTAGCGATTCTCAATTATCTAAGATCTGTTCTGAGGTCCTTATGCCCAAATCTCAAAAAGCTATTAAAGATGGCTTATGGGCCTTAAGTGAGAGTGAATTATTGATGCTCAATAATGACTTACTAAAGTTTGTTCGTGTCGGTGACCCTAAATCGGTAAGGGAATTGCTAGCGGCCGGTGCAGACGTCGATTATCAGGACAATGATGGCCATACGGCTTTAATGATAGCCGCTCTTAAAGGCCATACTGAGCTTGTAAGGCTATTGATAGCGGCCGGTGCAGACGTCAATCTTCAAGACAATAATGGCAATACGGTTTTAAAGCTATTAATAGAGTCTGGAATAGATGTCAAAGGTGCTTTACTGTATGCTCTTGAAAGAGGCCCTAATATTGTAGGGCTATTGATAGCGGCCGGTGCTACAGAATAAGACCACTTCTATATTTGTCTCACATATCAATCTTTAGTCTTGTATTGATTGCCATGCCTTCAAAGAGCGAATGAAAAGACTTTTAAATGATATTGAAATTTTAAAGCTGAATATAGGCATTATTTGTGTTGCTTATATGAGAAAAGAAAGGGCTACAGTGGACTCTTTACATTCCTTATATGGAAGTGGGGTCCAAAGTCAAGTGGCAACGGCAGTGTGGAAAGTTAGAGAAAAAAAAGACGATTCAGGCTATATCCTATCTTTAGAGAAGTCCAACTGGCATAAAAATAAGAGACATGGTGGATTTGAGTATAATATTGTCGGTAAGGAAATACCAAATAAGTTTATAGCTACTGGTGTTGAATTATCAGACGAGGATAAGCAATTTGGAGCGATTGAGAACTTAACATATTTAGATTTGAGTTATAATGACTTAAAAAAGTTATGTGTCGATGATTTGCCAAATCAAGTCAAAAAAGACGAAAAAAATACAATAATAAGGAAAATACTTGATGGTAAGGATAAAATACAACTAAAAGAAGTCAAATCAATGGCAATCCAAAGAGGTTTAACACCATCATTCCTTAGATATAACCTAAGAGAGATATATCTTATCTTAGATTATAAGCTCATAGCCGAAGGCAAGCCTCCGGATAGAATATATTATCTAGTCAAAAATAAGCATTAATCTTAGGATTGACATTTTAGGATTGACACACACACCGAAAAACGTCAATCCTAACAATCCTATGTTGAAACCCATTTTTTTTGAGTTTCACGGCTTTTTCACAAAAAAACATCAATTTTAAATGAATTTTCAATTTTAAAACGTCAATCCTAAAATTGATGCCGGGATTTATAGCTGAAAGTGGGTTTATTTGCATATCAGGATTATTAAATTGGAATTAAGAATCGTGAAACCTACTTTTTAGTCGGTTTCGTGGCAAATATAGCTATGATCCGCACAAAAAAAGACCGTATTTTATAAATGCGGCCAATATTTAGATAAAAGTGTTGTATTATTTTTATCGGCATCTATTGACTTTTCTTTACTTTTAACTTAAAAGGCTTATAATAAAATAAGGAAGGTCAAAATGAAATTAAAAGAAAGTGCAATTTTTTTAGGAACATTTATATTTGGTATCTTTGGTGTTGTGGCAAGTTTATTTTATATAGGTGATATATTGAATGATCCTATACGAACACAAATAAGTCATATTGAACAAAGAATTGATGATGTTGAAGATAAGATTGATGATATGGCTAAACAAAATGAAGAGTTTCAAAAGGAAGTGAGAACATTTATTAAAGCCTCAAATAATTAACATTATCCAAAGAGGGTGATATAAAATAATTTCTACTATTGTAGATAAAATTCATGATTCCATATCAAAAGAGGCTTGATAACCTCTTTTTTTTTGTATATATTAAGATTGATTATCGTAAGGCCCTCCGAGGGCAACTGACACAACACCAAACCGCTAATTTTGATAAGGATTGCTTATATGGATAAGAAAGAAACTGAGAATAATAAGAAAGTATTGTATGGCAATCTTTTACTGACTTTGTTTGATAAAATGAAAGATAAAGGGATAGATGTTTTTAAGTTTGTAGATTATTTCATAAAGGCAAGTAACGAGGCATCGATGATAATGAAAGAAAATAAAGAGAAGGCAGATATTTACATAGATGAGCAGTATAAAAGAATGAATCCTGAAGAGCAGTTTTATTGTCGAATACTTTCTCTTCTTTTATCTTTGGCATCTTTTGATAAGATAAATGGTGTTGATATGATCAATAGAGCTTATCATGTACACAAAAAACCAATAGATCAAAGATAGAATACAGATCAATAAACACTTGAAAAAAATACCATCTCTAAAAAAGAAATTCTATTCTTTGAGTCTCTTCAAATTAAGCATCGGGCGGGGCGAGTGGGTGGGGTTTGCTCTTTGGACAAAAAAATCAAAGAATCCCATAAAAAAGACTATTTGGAGTTATTTTGAATTAAAAAAAAGTGGAAAAAACCCTTGTTTTCCGGAAAAGCAAATCGGCATGACAAAAAAAGACCATAGAGTTAAATTAAGGCATGACTAAGAAATCTCAAAATTCAAATTCAGATAAAAAAAAGACATATTATCACCGGAAAGCATGGAAGGTTTTAAGATTAGAAATCTTAAGAGAGCAACCTTATTGTAGAATGTGCTTAAAGAAACGTATTTTTACCAAAGCGACCCATATTGATCATATTAACGGCTTTAATAATGAGGATGAGTTCTTTGATAGAGATAATCTTCAAGCTTTATGTTTGCCTTGCCATTCAAGTAAAACCCATGCGGCCGGGGGCGACGACTGGTTTCGTCGACGAAAGGCCAAACTCGGAGTTATAGAATATTTTGATTATTAAATGGTCGATTTTCAACTTCTAAGCTCAACTGCCTGTAAGCCAATAACCATCACAAAAAACTCATATTTTTTTTGTTAAGACCTCGCAATCGTTAGAGGCTGAGTCCCCACAAGGGACTCCATACCATGTTTTTTATCCTAAAGTAAGTCTGAAAGCCCTGCCGATAGAGTATCTTGACGTATTTTGTCTACATTGACCATTTTTGTCTCCCATCAGAAGACCTGGGTTACTTCACTTTAGTATTTGCAGGGTTTTTAGTCTATTAGACAAAAAAACAATTATGGCCTATACTTTGCAGGTATATACTTTAATATTATTTCTTTATTCCATAAAACTAAAAAACACGGAGTTAAAGTGAGTATTAAATTTTATAAAACCATATTGTTAGTTGTATTTTGTTTATCTTTCATAAGTCCTATAAATTTACAAGCCTATTGTCAATTTGAAGGATGCGGTGGTTCAAGCAATTTAGATGAAGCCCCTCTTACACTTCAAGAAGCTCAGGAAATAAAGGAATTCTACACGTCTGTTGAACGTGCCTTATCAGAAAACCTTGAGGTCCTATCAGATGGTACATATCAAGTGACCTTTCCTCAAAATATAAATGTTTTATTGGGTACGGGAATGGCCGTGGTAGCTGGAGATCATGGTGGTTGGCCTAATAAAGTTAAGACGCCATCTAGATCGGACTCGGACATTCGAATTAGCAATGAAAGATGGGAGACGAATAATAGAGTTTTAAGGGATTTTTTTAGAAATAGACCTCATACATCTATAAAAGGGGATGGGTTTTTAAGGGGTGGTTTTTTAGGAATGACCGAAATGACAATTAATATTGATGATCCCAGAGGAAAATATGCCCTTCTTATTAAGCGTACAAGAAGTGATGGTTGGGAATATAATAAAGTATTTTTCTATCGTAAATTTGATAGAAATTGGGTAGCATCCCCTACATATTGGACTTTTGACCTGGGTTATTGGGAGAAGGATAGAAGAGCTGGTAGAAATTACTTAAATAACTTGGTCAACTCATTACAGTCAGATGATCCACAAGATTTTGAAAACTACCTTAGAGCAAGGAGAATTAAATGGACCGGTGAGGTGTTCGCAAGAAAAATGATAAAAGCTGGTAGATTTGTAGGACGATGGACCTTTCGAGCTGTTTTAGCTGGTGCAAGTATTGTGGGCGGTCAAATGCTCTTTGAATATGCTCAAGAGAATCACCCGGAAGAAACAAAGCTTGTTATAGCTATCACAAAAGAACAATGGGAAAAATTGGTCACTAACGTAAGAGGCATCATCGAAGAGCTTTCTGAAAATAACGTCCTTAATGAACTTGAATTATAAGTCCTGACTTTTAAGAGAATTGCTAGCGGCCAGAGCTACAGAATAATACCAATTCTATATTTGTCTTACATATCAATCTTTAGTCTTGTATTGATTGCCATGCCTTTTTTGAAGTCTCAAACATCGAAACCTTACAAACCATTCTATTAAAACTACTGGATGATACTTGATTGTCTTTTTTTTAGACTTTTGAGCTTTATCCATAACCAAATACTCCCATATCTTTGAGTCTGATTATTTAAAACAAAAAAGTAAACAGATAACAATCTATGTTATGAAAATTCTTTATCGGGTTTTACAAAAATATCAATCATCCGGTTTAGCAGGCACGTAGAGGATGACACAACTTTAAATATTTATTGAGTAAAAATAATAATGAAAAAGGATGTAAAACATGAAAAGCTTACATCTTAGTGGCATAAAATCCCTCTCGGCTTATAACCTATTGAAATCTCTCAAATTTATTTTTATAGGCTGTCAAACTCAAGACTTATTAGAAAGATTAGTTAATAGTTCGAATATCTTATCAAGACGTTGATTAACATGATCAAATTTTTGATTAGTTTGTTTTGCATTGTCATCAATTTTCTGATTAAGTGCCTTTATATTGTCATCAATCTTCTGATTAAGTGCCTTAATATTGTCATCAATCTTCTGATTAAGTGCCTTAATATGATTAAGTGCCTTAATATTGTCTTCTATTTCTTTGATTTGTGAAGATAGATGGTTGTTTAAATATTTCTCTATATCATCTATTTGCTTTTTAAGAGGACCATTTAAAAATCTCATAATTATAATTAAGCTAGCTAAAATACTTAATAGCCCAATTCCAAAGCCGAATATTACTTCTAAAGTGCTATATGTTTCCATACTTTAATACCTCTACTTGATCAGTATACTATATAAAGGGATTTTGTCAACAGGTAACGATCAATTGTGACGCACTGTGCGTACAAAAGCTGACTTTGTAGTGGCACAAACCCTCCATTGGCTTATAACTTACTTAATTTACTCAACTTTATTTTTTCAGGCTATCAAACTCAGGACAGGATTTATAATCTAGGCTTGACTTTAGAAAGGTTATGTGATATATTTGCTTTAAATTAAGTAAATTGTAAAACCTAAACCCTAAACAAAGAAGGAGTCAAAATGAATATTAGGTTTTATCAAATCATGCTTTTAGTTGTATTTTGTTTATCTTTCATAAGTCCTATAAAATTGCAAGCCTATTGTCAATTTGAAGGATGCAGTGCTTCAAGCAATTTAGATGAAGCACCTCTTACACTTCAAGAAGCTCAACAAATAGAGTTAGGCTGGCAAAGACTTGTTCAAAAAATAACTAGCAACATTGAAAATATAGAAGAAGTCCCTGGTTTAGTGACTGATATGGAAAATATACTGCGACCACATTCAGATTTGCTGTTCAATACTATCCCACAGATGCAAACTGATCCTGAATTTGAACCTTATATTAAAAGATATGAAGCTCTAAAAGCTCAATATACAGGCATTCATACATCTATAAGCACTAAAGTCTTCTTAAGTGCATCACCATTGCCTGTTAAAGATTATGAGTCATCATTAAAAAAGTCCCTGGTTTAGTGACTGATATGGAAAATATACTGCGACCACATTCAGATTTGCTGTTCAATACTATCCCACAGATGCAAACTGATCCTGAATTTGAACCTTATATTAAAAGATATGAAGCTCTAAAAGCTCAATATACAGGCATTCATACATCTATAAGCACTAAAGTCTTCTTAAGTGCATCACCATTGCCTGTTAAAGATTATGAGTCATCATTAAAAAAGTCTGCATTTTGTGTGTTACCACTTGATATAATTATAGTAGATCGAGATACTTGGGAACACTACCAAGATGAAGTCAGACAATTTATATTATTCCATGAATTAGGACACTGCGACTTAGATCAAGGTCATAATTCTAATCACATTATGGACACTTATAAAAGCAATCTTGATAAACCTGCCGTAATTAGAGAGACAATAGATTGGGATCCACTTTATGAAGAATTTTTTTCAATGAAAGATACAAACGCTTCCACCATAATAATATGTCACGAAGGTAATTTTGAAATGTTTGATGCTTATAGCTTAGCAGAAATTAAGAGGCGTGTTTCTACTGATGATCAACTACAACGCTGTGAATCGAAAGAAGATTTCTTAAACAAATACAATCAACTTCCCATAGTATTGAGGCATTTTCTAATCGAATAGGAACGACAGAAGACTTGACGAGCTAGAAAAGAAGTCCTTAATATTGTGGTGTGACATCAATAAAACATAAAATTTATGAGTGGGAGGCGGGGGCAGGCTGAAAGAGTTGGCTCACTAAAAGTAGCCAGAGGCTAGACCACTTTTAGTGAAAGAGAGGTGTGGTTCATTTCAAGTGCAAAAGACGGCATGATTTATTTTGAGTGAAATGTTATAGCCTCAGAATATCTATCTGTTTTGCCATGTCATCATTTTTTCCAGTAACAGTAACAGAAGTAACCGATTCAGTTAGCTACAGAAATACGAAGATGTTTTTTATTCATTCGTTCAAATAAGACAATACCAGGTGATTTTGCAAAAATGGTGTGATCCCTGCCAAGTCCGACATTTCTTCCAGGGTGAAATTGAGTCCCTCTTTGACGAACAATAATCATCCCTGGTTTAACCTTCTGCCCGCCAAATATCTTAACACCTAGCCTCTGACTATGGCTATCTCGTCCGTTTTTGGTACTTCCACCTGCTTTTTTTGATGCCATATTATATCCTTTTTAAGGTGTGATAATTTGATTGATCTCAAGCTCTGTAAATGCTTGTCTGTGGCCTTTGAGTCTTCTATGTCTTTTCCTACGTTGTTTTTTGAAGACTAAAATCTTTTTATCCTTACCATGCCTCCTTACTGTGACCTCTACCTTTGCATGTTGCACAAAAGGATCTCCAAAAAGAGGATTATCGCCTCCAATAGCTAGAACTTCTGTGATTTCAAATTGACTCCCAGGAGTTTTGTCGATTTTAGCAACCCGCAAATGTTGACCAGGACTGACATGGTACTGCTTACCACCAGATTGGATGATTGCTTTTATAAGAGGTTTTTGAGAAACTTCAGTTGGCATTATAAAATTCCTTCTTTAAACTTTTAAAATAAATATATAATCAAAATAAGTCAAATATTTTTTTTACGCAAAATAAACACATAAATTAAACTCAGCATAGATTAGGAGAAATCTCATGTGGCTTATTGTAGGTTTAGGCAATCCAGGTCAAAAGTATCAAAGAACCAGACATAACATAGGGTTTATGTTCCTTGATCATTGGAAAGACAAACTTCTACCTCAAGGGCAACAGGTTAGTAAAAAAGAAGCACAATCTCAAACATATCATGTCAAAATTAAAGGACAATCTGTTATTTTATGCCAACCTTTAACTTATATGAACCTTTCAGGGTTTGCAGTTCAACCTCTTATGCAATTTTATAAAATTCCTTTAACACATTTATTGGTCATCCATGATGAGATGGATTTGCCTTTTGGGAGCCTTAAATTTCATAAGAATAGAGGATCTGCCTCTCACAATGGAGTTCAACATATACACAATCAGTTAGGAAGTAAAAATTATATGAGAGTAAGGGTTGGGATTGGCAAAGTACAAGCTACTATGGGGAAAGGACATGTCTTAAGTCATTTTTCTCAGGAAGAACAAAAGCACTTAACCGCTCTGATGGATTGGATGAGAGAAGGTATTGAAGGGCTTTTTGATAAAGGATTTGAAAAGGTAGCCAATGAGTACAATGGGGCTTTCTTAATGAATGCTACTTGAAAATCACCTTAAAATAAAAGTCATTTTAATATTCAAGAGACAGCTTCTGGATTGTTAAAGCAAAGCAGAATAGGAAAACGATTTGCATTCATATCATTTTGTATGGCATCTTCAGAGGAACAATAATTAAATAAATCTTGTTTATTAAATTCTTCTGGATCACAATTTGAAGGGTTTTTAGAACACATTTTAATTAGAAAATCTGCGTCATAGCTCGCTTCTTGTCCATCAGATAAAGCGAAAGTAAATTCTTCTGTGGCTTCTAGCCCTCTTTCAACATATTCTTGGCAAAAATAAGTGATAAAAGAGACATCTAAGGCAATGCAATCTACAGGATTAGATGAAGATGAATCGTTGAGTGATGCAAGTTCCTCTGGAGATTTCATTGTGATACAGTTCTGTCCTAGAATTAATAAACAAAACAATAATAAAGCACATGTAAAATATCTGTAAACCATAATTCTTTATCGGCTTGAAAGTGTAATGACTTTATATTTGATTTAGGATGTTTTAATAAATAATACTCTAAATTCTAATAATTTATGGTTATAATGCATTTATAATGCTTTAAAAAGGCTATTTTGGGTTATTTTGACTTTCAGTTAGATCAATTTCATCCGGGATCCGGGATCCGGGATCCGGGATCAGAAGGGAACTTTTTCCTTAACATGGGGTTAAAAGACGAAGATATCCTCCTTACTAAAAGTAAACGGACTTTTGAGACATTGCTCTTTTTAGACAGCGTAAGCTGTCAGAGCAATGTCCAAAAGTGACCAGAGGTCAGTTTACTTTTAGTGAGACAAACCCTTAACATGGGGTTAAAAGACGAAGATATCCTCCCTACTAAAAGTAAACGGACTTTTGAGACATTGCTCTTTTTAGACAGCGTAAGCTGTCAGAGCAATGTCCAAAAGTGACCAGAGGTCAGTTTACTTTTAGTGAGACAAACCCTTAACATGGAGTTAAAAGACGAAGATATCCTCCTTACTAAAAGTAAACGGACTTTTGAGACATTGCTCTTTTTAGACAGCGTAAGCTGTCAGAGCAATGTCCAAAAGTGACCAGAGGTCAGTTTACTTTTAGTGAGACAAACCCTTAACATGTAGTTAAGAGATGAGGAGATCCTCCCTACTAAAAGTAAACGGACTTTTGAGACATTGCTCTTTTTAGACAGCGTAAGCTGTCAGAGCAATGTCCAAAAGCAACCAGAGGTTGGTTTACTTTTAGTGAAAATGACGAAGATCATCGAAATTAGATAATAAAAGGTCCGAAAATAGAAGGCCCAAATGTAATAATATCTACAACAAAGAATATATATAGAGTGTTATGCAGTGCATTTCTGACCGATCGCCTCAAAATTGACCTTCCCTTTCTCTGAAAAAAGCTTGACCTGGTGGATTTACAAAGTGAAGTAATGATAGATTCAAGGAAAGGAAATTTTGAGGGAAACAACTCACGTATTTCTAAAAAAGGTACGTATGGGTAACCGAAGATCATCGAAGTTAGATAATAAAAGGTACTTACTTAGGAAAAAGCCCTCTTTGTGACATAGCTTTTTGAAAGCGTTCAAGAGCAAGGGCTATGGCAGCCTCTCTTAAGGAATATTGCCTTTCTTGAGCATGTACCCATGTTCTGTTAAAAGCAGATGAGATAATAAACTTAAGTCTTTCATTAATTTGTCTGATAGTCCAAAAATAAGAAGCAATGCCTTGAACCCACTCAAAGTAAGACACAATCACACCCCCTCCATTAGCTAAAATATCAGGTATAACCTCAATCCCTTTCTCTTTTAATATCATATCAGCATCTTGAGTGATAGGTCCATTGGCTCCTTCAATAATAATCTTAGCTTGCACTCCTGTAGCATTGTCTTTATGAATGACTCTGTCCAATGCAGCTAACAATAGAGCATCACATTTCAGTTTTAAAAGCTCCTCATTTGAAATAGATTCTCCATGAGTAAAGCCTGATAAGGTTTTATTTTTTTGGTAGTATTCTATCAGTTGAGGAACATTTAAACCACCTTTATTGTAAACACCTCCATAGACATCACTGACTGCAATCACTTGCATTTCTCTTTCAAAAGCTGATAGAGCTGCATGGCTACCAACATTTCCAAATCCTTGAATAGCCAGTTGACAACCGCTAGGATTTATTTGTAGCTTTTGGTACATTTCTTTCAAGCAGTAAATTGTTCCTAAGCCTGTAGCACTTGTTCTTCCAAGTGAACCGCCAATCTCAATAGGTTTGCCAGTCACTACTCCAGGGATAGAAAATCCCTCACGTTGAGAGTATGTATCCATAATCCAAGCCATGATCTGTTCGTTTGTTCCCACATCAGGTGCAGGGATATCTCTCTCAGGTCCTATGAACCTATGTAGCTCTGTGGCGTATCTTCTTGTCAAAGTTTGCAGTTCAACAGGAGAAAGCTTATTGGGGTCTACAGCAATACCTCCCTTAGATCCACCTAGTGGAAGGCATAAAAGAGCATTCTTTAATGACATCAACATTGCAAGAGCTGCCACTTCACTGAGAGTCACAGAAGGATGAAAACGAATACCTCCCTTACAAGGTCCTAGGGTGTAGTTATGCTGCACACGGTAACCATCAAAAACAACCACTTGGTCATTATCCATGCGTACAGGGACACTAACAATAATAGACCTTTTGGGTTTTAAAATGCGAACCAAAATATTCTCGTCAATGTCTATTTGACCAGCAACACCACGTAAAACTTTGGTGATATTTTTATAAAGAGGACCTTCAATTATGCTTTTCATTTTATATTTAATCCTATTATGATTAATAGTACCTGATATTTGTATGTGATGGCAACACGAATGGTAAAAATTTCAAAAAAATTGTAATATTTTCATAGTTGAATAAGAAAAACATAATTGATTTTCTAAAAAAGTTCTTCTTCAAAAGCCTTCTTTAAAGATACTCCTGTAAAAATAAACACAATATTTTAAAAAATGGCATTCTTGTTGCAACTTTTAATAAAATATTAATAACATAATTGTTTACTGCTAAGGCCAAAGCCTAAAGATAAAAGGAGCTATATATGCATATTATTATAAAGTACAGTTTAGTTTTTGTTTTTTTATGTATTCCTCAAATAGGCATATCTCAAATGCAAACCTCTCATGTTATGCAAGCTGAGGAATCTTTTGACGATTTTTTTTACAGGATATTAGACCCTATTGTGCAAAGTCGTTATAGAGGTCAATATAGATTATCTAAATTATTTCTTATAAATAGTTCAAAAGATATTCACCAGGGCTTAACTCACCAGGGCATACAAGCATCACTAAACAATCGCAATGTTGCTTTGCATTATACTTTGGTTCATAAGAAGGGGTGGGATGTACCCAAGCATATACCCAGAGCTTTAAACCACGTTTGTGACTTACATACCTATAATAATGAACAAACAGATTATTTAGAAATATCATTAGATAACTGTTCTGATCTTCCTCAAAATGTCAATGGGGATTTAGGAGATTGGATGGGCTTATTTAGAGACTATCGTCGTCAACAAGTTGTGGCCAATGGCCTTATACCTTTGACTTATATCTTTGTAGAAATTTTAAACAGAGGTGATACCGAAGAAAAAATTCATGTATTTAGAAAGAACTTTATTTCAACAGAAGATCAAGGCAAGTTAAAGACAGCTATAGAAAATGGAAGACTTATCTTTAAAAATGACACCCTTGAATTGCTGGTGATAGCACTTGAATATAAAGAATACGAGATAGCTAAAATACTTGTTGAAGCTCTTATAGAAACAAATATTGATATACAAAATTATGAAATAGGATCTTCATTAGCTCGTTATTTATCCTATCCTGCACATTTAACTTTGTTAGATCTGATTCAGATCTATTTGTTTGATTATTATACTTATATAGATGATGTTGATTTTGAATATCAAAAATCTCTATTAGAGTCAGCTATTTACGACCTGCTCTATATGCGGAGATTGCTGACAGGCCAGTAATTATAATGTTTGGAGGTGTTTATGAAATTTTTTAAAATAATTTTTATCATTTGTTTGATGAATGCTTTTTTGAGTATTCATGCTAAGGGACAAAGTCTAAGTGGAATGGAAGCAACTAAGAGACTAAGAGCTTTGTTGATCCCTATAAAAAACAAAATTTATGCCCAAAGTCCGATGGAGTGGAATCATTATACTTCTTTGATTTGCCTTAGTGACCCCAACCCCATTGGAGTCCTAAACACAACTTTTTATTCATATAGTTTTGATAGGGAGTCTTGTTTTTGGACTTCAGGCCAAGTACTTACATATTATAAGGCGGATAGCTTTTATATAAAAACTCAAGGAGATAATCCAAAGGTCGATGCTCTTAATAGCAATTCTCAATTCTATGGGTATTCTTTTAGAGATTTTAAAGATAACAATAAAAAATGGATTGAAGAATTAGCTACTCAGCTTATAGTTCATAAATTATGGTACGGTTCTTTTCAACATGTTGCTCAAGAGCAATCCAAAGAGTTTTATTATGATCATGATCCAAAGGAACTTGGCAGAGAGTGTAGAGATATTTCTGACCATTTTGAAATCAATCCAGATACTTCTTCAGATATAGAAAGTATTTCTATTTGTCTGACATTACAGCCAGTGGGACAGCCTATTCGTCGATAATAGTTGTTAATGGTGGTCTACCTTCTTTTTCTTCCTTTACAGGGTGTTTCTCCGGGATCTTAGATCCGGCAACCCGGCATCAGATCCCGGGATGCCTGCTTGCTGGATCCCGGGAGCGAATGTCTTGTTTCCTTAACATCATATTTATCTGGGATCTGGGATCTGGCAACCCGGCATCAAAAGGAAAAGGTGTAAGAAGGAACTGTTTCCTTAACATTGTGTAAAAAAACGAAGGGATCCTCTCTACTAAAAGTGGTCAAGCTTTCTAGGTTGCCAGCATTTGAGAAGGCGGTAGCCTTCGGCTGGCAACCAGAAAGTGACCAGAGGTCAGACCACTTTTAGTGAAAAAAATTAGATAATAAAAGGTCCATAATGATATATACAACAAAGAGTATATATATGGTGTTATGTAGTGAATCTCTAGCCGATCTCCTCAAAGTTGACCTTCCATTTCTCTGAAATAGGTTTGATCTGGTGGATTTACGAAGTGAGATAATAATAGATTCAAGGAAGGGAAACTTTGAGGGAATCAATGCACGTATCTCTGAAGAAGGTACGTATGGGTAACCGAAGATCATCGAAGTTAGATAATAAAAGGTCCAAAATAACTATTCCCAATGAAAGGGTTGGGGTGAGATGGATGTTGGCCTTCCAAAAGTAGAGTAAGCTGTAGTACCGATAGGCAAAAGTCCTAAGATGCGTGCTTTTTTAATAGCTTTTTTCAAGTGTCTTTGTTGAAAGTGACTTAATTTGGTGATCCGAGCAGGTGTGATCTTAGCTCCTTCAGACAGAAACTTACTTAATGATAGAGGGTCTTTATAGTCAAAAATATGAGAAGAAGGATAATCTAATCGATATTTTGAACGAATATTCTTTTTTAACATAATAGCTCCTTTTTTTGATTTTATTGTTTATTTTATGGCTTATCATAAAAAAAATCAAAAATAAACAAAAAAATCATTGCTTATAAGACTGTTTTTTTATAAAAAAATATCAAATCATTTTTGTAAAACTGATATAGTAATATCTTAAAAAGGAGGTTTTTTATGTCTATATGTGAACTCACAAATAAAAAACCAGCAGTGACCAATCTGGTAAGTCATTCTAATATCAAAACCAAATCACGGAGCAAACCCAATATCCAAAACAAAAGGCTTTATAGCCATGCATTGAAAAAGAGCTTTACTTTCCGTATTGCTATGAGTACGCTCCGCACTATAGAGCATAAGGGAGGACTTGATGCTTTTATTTTAAAGCAATCCCCTTCTTTGCTCTCTCAGAGGGCTACATTTATTCAAAAAAAAATTAAAAAAAAACTAGGGCTTTAAAACATAAACAAATTTAAAAGGAGTCACAGAACATGAGTACATTGAATATAGACAAAAATACATTGAATCGTCACCTTCATATTCGAAAAGGTATGATGGCTACAGTGATCACAGGCAGTGATAAAGGCAAAAGTGGACGTATCTTAGATATTCAATACAAACATCAGCAAATTAAGGTAAAGGTTCAGGGTGTCTGTTTACAAAAAAGGCATCATAAACAAGGAGGAATAAAATCTCAAGAAGGCTTTATTGATTACTCAAATGTGAAAGTTGATCGTCAATCTCGACAGCTAAAATCTTCTCAAAATCAAAAGACAACAAAAGCAGAGGACAAAAAAGCTACACAAAGTGCTAGTAGTGATGGGGATGTATGAAAAACCTCGCTTTGGAATTTGTCAAAGTTACAGAAGCAGCAGCCTCTGCTTCTGCCCAATTTATAGGTCGAGGAGATTCTGTGCAAGCAGATCAGGTAGCTGTAAATGCTATGCGAGAAGCTTTTAATTCTGTAGATATAGATGGGGTGATTGTCATAGGTGAAGGAGAGCGTGATCAAGCTCCCATGCTCTTTATTGGTGAAAAAGTAGGCCAGAGGAAAAAGGGCAGTCCTCAGCTGGACATTGCCGTAGACCCGCTTGAGGGAACATCCATTTGTGCTAACGCAGGTTATGGAGCCTTGTCTGTATTAGCTGTAGCTCTAAGAGGACATCTCTTACATGCACCAGATACTTATATGGATAAGATTGCTGTGGGTCCCATAGCTACTGATGTGATTGATATTACAAAATCTCCGACAGAAAATATTCAGGCTGTGGCAGAAGTCCAAGGAAAATCTGTTGATCATATAAGGGTGGTTATTTTAGATCGACCTCGTCATAAGGACCTTATAGCAGAAGTCAGGAAAACAGGTGCTACTGTACAGTTAATTGGTGATGGGGATGTGTCTGCTGCTATTATGACAGCACAGAGCTGTGGAGTAGACTTGCTTTTAGGTATTGGGGGAGCTCCTGAAGGAGTTTTAGCTGCTACTGCTTTAAAATGCCTAGGTGGTAATTTTCAAGGGCAATTGAAATATCGCAATGCTCAAGAAAGAGAACGTACAATCGCTATGGGTTTGAAAGACCCTGATCAAATTTTAAAATTAGATGACCTAGCATCAGGAGATGTGATGTTTGTGGCAACAGGTGTGACTCATGGTCCTTTGTTAGAAGGGGTCATCTTTGCTGATCACCAATATTTGACAATGTCTTCTATGATCATTGACTCTGATTCGACTCGTTATCTCTTAACGACACGTCAAGTGTAAAGTGATTGATGTTATAAGAAACTATCTATGATGAAAGGCTAACTCTTTAGGGCTAAACTTATTGATATAATTGACAGCAAGTTTTTCTTCCTGAGTTTTAGCTACAGTTTGCTCCCCTCTCATAATGAAATGTTGAAAGCTTACATTTTCTTGATATGCTAAGCGAATACTCCCTTTATAGTAATTTGATTGAGAGGTTAAGTTGACTAAATAACTTCTACCATCCTTTAAAATCACCTTTGTATAAAGACTTTCACCTTCTAACAAGTCGACACCATGCACTTCTAGGTCTGCCATGATCATTTCACCGCGGAATTTTGTACCTGAGTTTGACAGTTGATCTGCAGATGTGGACATCTTTTTTTTGAGAATGCTTTATTTATAGGTGTTAGAGGGATTTGCAAGCTTGAATTTTTGGGATTTTGTAAAAAATCCTAGTGGCACAAAATTCGAATGCAGTGCGTTAAAAAGTCATTTTTTTCTTGATTTTTTGTTTTTTTGTTCTAGTATATTCTTATGTTCATAAAGAAAACAAAAAACACTAGAGGACAAACTTACTATCAAATAGCTGAAAGGAAAGATGGTAAAAGTCACCATAGAACACTTATGTCTTTAGGAAAGTCTAAAGATGATCGATTAGAAGACTTATCCGAACTGATCAGTCGTCATTTAGATATCATCTCTGCGAATCAATTAGCTAAAAAAATTGATATAAAAAATACATTTATCTTAGGTCCTCTGCTTATTATAGATGCCATTTTTAAACAGTTAAACCTCTATGAATTATTAGCAGATTTGAAGAAAAAACATCCTAAACTGCGATTTGATTTTGTTAAGATTATTTTCACATTGGTTATAAGTCGATTTGTAGAGCCATGTTCTAAACTGCAAGTTTTTTCACACTGGCAGAAGTTATTTTATCCGGACTTTTTAGAAAAAGAACTTCATCTTCAGGATATTTATCGTTCTTTAGATATTCTAGCAGAACATAAGGAAGATATAGACTTTATATCTAATATGAATTACAAAAAATACATAAGTCATCCTACTTCAAAAGACAAGCCTCAATTAAATGAAGATGCAATAAAAGCATCAGAACAACAAGATGGATTTTTTGGAATTATTACAAATGCAAAAAATTTATCATCTAAAGAGCTTATATTAAATTATAAACATCTTTGGAAGGTAGAGAAAGCATTTAGAGATATAAAAGGTTTTCTCAAGACTCGTCCGATGTTTCATTGGACAGACAAGAGGATATTAGGTCACTTGGTATTATGTTTTATATCATATCTTTGTGAAGCTTATTTAAGCAAGAAGCTTTATGAAAAAGGTATTAAATGTAGAGAAGAATTAATGACAGGTCAGAATAAACAAGCAAGGCAACTGAGTGTTTCAGAAGCAATGTTAAAGTTAAAAGAAGTCAGAGCAGTGCCAGTGACATTAAAGGATAAGACCTTGTGGATGAGAACAGATATCACAGGTCATGCAACAGATGTATTTAAAGCAGTCAAAATACCAGCAAAACCCATCAAAGCTTAAAAGTAAAAGTAGAATCATCACAATCTTAATTTTAATCTTAATAGATTGTCCAAAATTCTGCCACAAAAACAAAAACCTAGTGGCACAAAATCCTTTTCGACTCATAACCTACTGATTTTACTCAACTTTATTTTTGCAGGCTATCAAACTCAGGATTTGGTTATGGATAAAACTCAAAAGTCTAAAAGAAAGACAATCGAGTATCATCCATTAGGTTTAATAGAATGCTTTGTAAGATTTCGATATTTGAGACTTCAAAGAAGGCATGGCAATCAATATAAGAGTAAAGATTGATATGTGAGACAAATATAGAATTGGTCTTATTCTGTAGCTCCGGCCTCTTTTAATAGTCTTTCAATATCAGTATGTCCTTTATTTCTAGCAAACCATAGAGCTGTCTTGCCTTCATTGTCTTGAAGATTGACGTCCGCTCCAGCCTCTAGCAATAACCTTACAATCTCTGTATGGCCTTCACGGCTAGCCAACATTAAGGCCGTCCAGCCTAATATGTTTTGATGATTGACGTTAGCTCTGGCCGCTAGCAATGCCCTTACAATATCTGCATTTCCTCTCTTACTAGCATGTATTAAAGCCGTAAGGTTATATGGGTCTTGATAATTGACGTCCGCACCATCTTCTAGCAATACCCTTACACTCTTTATATGGCCATAATAACTAGCAAATATTAAAGCTCTGCCTCTACCTTCCTTCATCTTGATAATTGATGTTTTAAATAACCCTTTGTTTGACGTAAGGAATTCAGCACAAGTCTTCAATGGGTCCATAGATAGAGAATCACTAGAAACAAGCAAAGCAATAAATAGGATAAATATATATTTTTTTATTTGTACCTTCCTTTTGATTTTTGGATTTTATAACAGCATATATCTAAAAAGTCAAGCCTAGGTTATAAAAAACTAAAAAATGAGAGATTTCTAAAGTCGACCTGAAAAAGTCTAACAATTACAAATGCTTAGCACTGTAACTTTTATACAGAAGCATAAGACAAAATATTATGAGCTTCATCAATAATAAAATGAAGTGATTTAGAATTTTGTTTTTATTTGTCATATTTTTCTCTTTTTTCTGAAAGCTCAGTTAAAAGTTTTTCAATATTACCAAGCAGTGAAATAGACGGGGTTGATAGACCAGCACCTATAAGAAAGTTGATATGACAATCTTGAAATATATCTTTTAAATTGTTTGAATTTGACATAAGTTTGCTATTTTCCATTTTGCAATCTCTAATATGTAAATTTAAAATCCATATTTTATAGGCTTTGTCTTTTTTTACCAATATTTTTATTTAGAAATCTCATGCATCGTAGAGGAGCGTCATAATAATGAAGTCAAAGAATAATTAAGATTAAAAAGAGTAAAGAGTGTTTAGAACAGTGCTGACCTTATAAGATTTTGTGCGTGCCATTATGAAGTGGGTTTTATTTTTCTTGTTGGTTTTTAGCTAACATCTCAAATAATCGATCAAGTCTTTGGTTAGTTTGATCGAGTCTTTGGTTAGTTCGATCAATCTTTTCTCCAAGTTCTCTTATTTGAGTAGGGATATGGTTATTTACTTGATTTTCAATATGATCTAGCCGATTATAGATAGGGCTAACTAAAAATTGAAGTATAACGATCAAACTAGCAAGACCACCTAAAACACCTATTATTAAACCTATATTCTTTTGAAAAAAATCTTTCATAATTTACCTCTTTTCTCTTACTATACCACTAAAAGACAAGAAAGAAAACAAAAATCCTTTTGATGCACAATATTATATTATTGTTTTGAAACACTTAGAAATAGCAAATTATTCTATATTTTGATTAAATTGAAATAATTAAAGTCACAAAATCAAAATACAATAACCAATAAATCCTGAGTTTGACAGTTGATCTGCGGATGTGGACATCTTTTTTTTGAGAATGCTTTATTTATAGGTATTAGAGGATTAAAAATGAATGACAAACAACTCTCAATATAACCCGCGGAGGTTATAATTGAAACTTTAATATAAGCAATTTTTATCAATTTTAGTGGGCTTGACATCGTTATCTGGCCCCTGGCAGGCCCCCACTATAAGATATGCTTATTTAAAAAACTTAAGCCGACTTATCATTGTCAAAACGCTCATTTAAATGCTTTTTCAAGTTCGTTAAGACCACGTTTTAAAGTGTGACCATCCACAAAACAAAACCTTAAAAATATTATGGGATGATGGGTTTTGTGATCTAAGGATACAAAGATAGAGAAAGCTAACAACATGTGTCACAACATCACTCTAAGATTTTAAAAGCGTTTGCATAATAAAGAAAAGTGTAAGAGACTTTCTTATCAATATAGGAGGGAAAAAAAGAATGTTAGAGTTTATAAAAAAATATAGTTCTTTGATAGCAATTGCTCTTTCTATAGTAGCCATCTGCCTTGCCATTTATGCTATTTCAATTAACAAAGAATATTTTAAAGTTACCCATCAAGATCATAGTCAAATAATTCAAAAAATTGACAATTTTGAGGCTATTCGTCAAGAGCATGGTCAGCTACTTCAAAAAACTGACAATATTGAGGATAGACATTTTGATAAGGAGTTTTGTAGGCTTTTAGAAACAGAAAATTCCATACTTCATGATCGGTTAGAAAAATCCAATGAAAACTATGATGTTCTTTTAGATGATTATTTAAGATTTCTTTAATTAAAAAACTCAATGTATATTATGACGATCAGCAAGCCTCTTGATTGATGTTCGATGCCATATTCCACGAACACGTGTTTCAAATCCTAGCCTGTTAAATTCACAAGCTATATTTTCCCATGAAAATTTATTATTCCTTAATGTCTTTAAAGCCTCAACATGCTTTTGATCGGCTTGGCTTATCTTTGTGGGTTTATCCACTTTAGGGATTGCTTTAACTTTTTGAGGCTTTACCTTGTTATCTTTATCCTTTTTTTGTTTGTCTCGGTATTTCTCAAGACCAGCTTTAACCTTAGGATTATTTGCTCCAAGCTCCACTCCACGACCTTTTAACTCTGCCAAAGCCCGCTTTGTCCTCTTAGATATGGTCTCTCTTTCATATTGAACAATCGCTCCTAGCAAGTGTATTGTCAGTGGTGTTGCATCCGGCATATCACAACATACAAAATCTATCTTAGATTTGGATAGGGACGTTATAAAATGCAAATCCCGACTTAATCGACTTAATGTAGCCACGATCAAAGTAGCCTTGTGTTGTTTGCAATATTCCAAAGCCAATTGCAATTGTGGTCGATTCTTATCAGACTTGCCACTTTCCTTTTCTGTGAATGACTTGACGGGAGGCCATTTATCCTTAAGATAGGCTTTAACCATTGTCTCTTGAGTTTGTAAGCCAATAGTTTGCCTTGATGTTGATACTCTATAATAAGCTACATATTGTTTGATATTCAAGCTGTGTCTCCCACTCTAGTTTACTTTAAAGTGCAACACAGCTTTAAGAAAGTCAAAAGGATATATGACTTTATAGAATTGGTATTATTCTGTAGCTCCGGCCTCTCTTAATAGTCTTACAATATCGGTATAATCTCTATAATCTCTGCCTAAACTAACCCTCGATCTAGCCATTGATAAAGCTGTCTGGCCAGAGTTGTTTTGAATGTCGGCCACGGCCCCGGCCTCTAGCAATAGCTTTACAACCTCAATATGTCCATTATGACTAGCATACATTAAAGCCGTATTGCCTTTTTTGCTTTGATGATTGACGTCCGCTCCGGCCTCTAGCAATAGCTTTACAACCTCTATCTCTCCACTAGCACTGGCATATATTAAAGTCTTATTGACATCTATTAAAGTCTTATTGACATAATTATCTTGAAGGTTGACGTTTGTCCCGTCTTGAGCAAATAAGGGTTTAGTAGAAAAACATAAACATACTATTGCTATTTTTAAAAATTTTATCACCATAATAATCTCCTTTATCATAATTGGTTTATTTAATAGACTTAAACGAAGTATAAACCCTATTAAATAAAAAGTCAAGTCTAATATAGATTATAAAAAACTATGGAAATATAGGGCTTTAGAAAATTAAGCCGGTCTTTTGATTTACTTAAGGATAAATAGCATTGGTATTATTCTGTAGCTCCGGCTTCTCTTAATAGTTTTTCAATCTCTGTAAAGTCTTTATAAATAGCATACATTAAAGCCGTCCAGCCTTCCTCATAGGTTTAATTGACGTTTGGCTCCGGCCGCTAGCAATAACCTTAAAATTTCTATATGGCCTTCATAACTAGCCAACATAAAAGCCGTCCAGGTATACTTGTATTGAATATCGACGTTAGCTCCATTTTCTAGCAATAACCTTACAATCTCAACATAACCTCCATAGCTAGCATGCATTAAAGCCGTCCATATATTAGTATTCCAGACATCCTTATTGTCTTGATTGACGTTAGCTCCGGCCGCTAGCAATAATCTTACAATCTCAATATAACCTTTAGAGCTTGCATGCATTAAAGCCGTCCAGCCATTAAGGTCTTGATGATTGACATCAGCACCGGCCGCTAGCGATGACTTTACAATCTCTATATCTCCACTAGAACTAGCATCTATTAAAGTCTTATTGCCATAATTATCTTGAAGATTGACGTTTGTCTCGTCTTGAGCAAATAAGGGTTTAGTAGAAAAACATAAACATACTATTGCTATTTTTAAAAAATTATTCACAATAATAATCTCCTTTATCATAATTGGTTTAATTAATAGACTTAGCAAAGTATAAACCCTATTAAATAAAAAGTCAAGTCTAATATAGATTATAAAAAACTATGGAAATATAGGACTTTAGAAAATTTAAGCCGGGCTTTAGCCAGACTTAATGATTTATTTGATAAAAGATAAAAAAAGATTCTCACTTTGAGACAAATATAGAATTGATCTTATTCTGTAGCTCCGGCCGCTAGCAATAGTCTTACAATCTCTGTATGTCTTGCAGTTCTAGCCATAGATAAAGCTGTCTCTCCAAAGTTTCTTTCAATATTGACGTCCGCACCGGCCGCTAGCAATGCCCTTACAACCTCAATATGGCCATTCGCACTAGCCAACATTAAAGCTGTATAGCCATTATAAATTTTAAGATTGACGTTAGCTCTAAACTCTAGCAATGCCCTTACAATCTCAATATGGCCATTCTTACTAGCCAAAATTAAAGCTGTATAGCCATTATACATTTGATGATTGACGTCCGCTCCGGCCGCTAGCAATGCCCTTATAAACTCAATATGGCCATTCTCAACAGCCAATATTAAAGCTGTATAGCCATTATAAACTTCTTGAAGATTAACGTTAGCTCTAAACTCTAGCAATAACCTTCCAACCTCAATATGGCCATTCTCAACAGCCAATATTAAAGCTGTCTGACCTTTGTTAGGGTGATCTACTTTTTGAGCATTGACGTCCGCACCGGCCACTAGCAATGCCCTTACAATCTCAATATGGCCATTCGCACTAGCCAACATTAAAGCTGTATAGCCATTATAAGCTTGAAGATTGACGTCCGCACCGCCCTCTAGCAATAACCTTACAAATTTAAGACGACCGCGTTTAACTTCCTCTAGTAATTTATTACTAATATCCACTTGATTTGGCATAAGGCTTTTGGCACAAGCCCATAGAGAATCACTAGAAACAAGCAAAGCAATAAACAGGATAAAAATATATTTTTTCATTTGTACCTCTAATTTTTGTTTTTGATTTTATAACAGCATATTTCTGAAAAGTCAAGCCTAGGTTATAAAAAACTAAAAAATGAGAAATTTCTAAAGTCGACCTAAAAAAGTCCAACAATTACAAACACTTAGCAATGTAACTTTTATACAAAAGTCACAATATTAAGTGACTGAAATCACTGGAATTCCAATTTTTAAACCTAATTCCTCTCATTTTTTAGAAAAATATACAGAGAAACAAATACCTTGTTTCCTTAACATGGTGTTAAGAGACGAAGAGATCCTTTCTACTAAAAGTAAACGGACTTTTGAGATAGCCAGCCTTTGATCGACGGCGTGAGCCGTCGGGCTGGCTATCCAAAAGTAGCCAGAGGCTAGTTTACTTTTAGTGAAACAAACTAGCTGAAATCACTGGATTTCTAATTTTCAAATACCTTTTTCCCCATCTTTTAGAAAAAATACAGAAATTACGAATATTTTATCCGGGATCTGGGATCCGGCAGTCGGGCAACCCGGCATCAAAAAGAAATTTTTCCTTAACATCGTGTTTATCCGGGATCAGAGTATTGGTTGTAATGAATTTTTGCATCTAAAAAATTTCCTCCCAAGCCCTGGCGGGTTTTCAGAAAGGAGGAAATTTTTATGACGATGCAAAAATTCAAAACTTATCAATTAGCTACTGAATTTTATTGTAATTCTAAAAAATTACATCTGAAAGAACCTCATAGAAGTCAATTTCGAAGGGCTGTTTCAAGTATCGTGCTTAACTTAGCTGAAGGGTCCGCTAAACCTACAGCAAAAGATCGTAGGAAATTTTACTATATTAGCCTTGGCTCTCTAAGAGAGGTTCAGGCAATATTGGATCTAGAATTTGTTGGTTGTATGGAATTAGCAAAACAAGCGGATAAATTAGGAGCTTATTTATACAAATTATGTAAAAATACTTGAAGTCAAATTTGACTTTTCCCGGGATCTGGGATCGGGCAACCCGGCAGACAGGCAAGAATGAAGCGAATATCTTGTTTCCTTAACATGGAGTTAAGAGACGATGAGATCCTTCCTACTAAAAGTAAACGGACTTTTGAGACATTGCTCTTTTTAGACAGCGATAGCTGTCAGAGCAATGCCCAAAAGCAACCAGAGGTTGGTTTACTTTTAGTGAAATTGTTTCAGGGGTTGCAAGGAGTGAATAATCAAGATATAATATTATCAGCAGTTCAATATCATTTATCTTGTAGAAATCCAAAGATAGATTTGGGGTTTTTCAATAGATGTTTGAAATTAGCTTCAGATAAGGATAGTAAATTAGTCAAAGTAGAAGGAGGTAAGATGGGTGCATATATACCAATGGTTAAAAGAGGTTTATTAGAAGGTTTAGCAAAAGGTCGGCAGGAAGGTATCGCTGAGGGTCGGCAAGAAGGTATGGAAAAGGGTATGGAAAAGGGTATGGAATTAGTTGCACACAATATGTTAAAAGAGAATATGAATATTGCTTTAATCTCTCAGGTGACAGGTTTATCTCAAGATCATATTTTAAAGCTAAAAAGTAAAACCTGAGTTTGACAGCCTGAAAAAATAAAGTTGTGGGATTTCAATAGGTTATAAGCGTAATAAGATTTTGTGCCACTAGGATGTGAGCTTTTTTTATTGTAAGCTTTTTAATTTAGGGGAAATTATTAATTTATTCATCTGAAATTTCATTTTTCCCCTTATTTTTAGGCTTTTATATTTTACATTATTTTTTATCATTGTGAGAGAATAAGCTAAAAAAGTGGGTTTTATTTTTCTTGTTGATTTTTAGCTAACATCTCAAATAATCGATCAAGTCTTTGGTTAGTTTGATCAATCTTTTGTCCAAGTCTTTGGTTCATTTGATCAAGTCTTTGGTTGGTCTGATCAATCTTTTGTTCAAGTCTTCTTATTTGAGTAGGGATATGGTTATTTACTTGAGTTTCAATATGGTCTAGCCGGTTATAGATAGGGCTAACTAAAAATTGAAGTATAACGATCAAGCTAGCAAGACCACCTAAAACACCTATTATTAAACCTACATTCTTTTGAAAAAAGTCTTTCATAATTTACCTCTTTTCTTTTACTACACCATTAAACCCTGAGTTTGACAGCCTGCAAAAATAAAGCTTAGTAAATTCAGTAGGTTATGGGCTTAATAAGATTTTGTATATGCCACTATGAAGTGGGTTTTATTTTTCTTGTTGGTTTTTAGCTAACATCTCAAATAATCGATCAAGCCTCTGGTTGGTCTGATCAAGTCTTTGGTTGGTTTGATCAATTTTTTCTCCAAATCCTTGGTTGATCTGATCAATCTTTTGTCCAAGTCTTTGGTTGGTCTGATCAATCTTTTCTCCAAGTCTTTGATTGGTCTGATCAATCTTTTGTTCAAGTCTTCTTATTTGAGTAGGGATATGGTTATTTACTTGATTTTCAATATGGTTTAGCCGGTTATAGATAGGGCTAACTAAAAATTGAAGTATAACGATTAAGCTAGCAAGACCACCTAAAACACCTATTATTAAACCTATATTCTTTTGAAAAAAGTCTTTCATAATCTACCTCTTTTCTTTTACTATACCATTAAAAGACAAGAAAGAAAACAAAAATCCTTTTGATGCACAGTATTATATTATTGTTTTGAAACACTTAGAAATAGCAAATTATTCTATATTTTGACTAAATTTGAAGTCTTTTATTTATTTTGAACTGGATATCGACTGGCTAGCACTTCTATTTCTATCTTAGCACCTTGAGGTAATTTAGCAACTTGTACACAAGACCTGACGGGCCAAAGAGGAGCAGAAAAATACTCTGCATAAATTTTGTTCATTGTTTCAGCATCTTCTATAGATGTTAAAAATACAGTTGTTTTAATAATATTTTGAAAGTCTAAGCCCGCAGATATAAGAACTGCTCTGATATTTTCCATCACTTGTTTAGTTTGTCCTTTAATATCTTTAGCTGTGATGGCCTTTGTTTTAGGGTCTATAGGTATTTGCCCTGAACAGAACACCAAACCATCACACTCTATAGATTGACTATAAGGACCAATAGGTGAAGGAGCATCTGAAGTTTCAAATATTTTAATAGACATGTAAATCCTCTTATTTATATTCCACTTTTGATACGATCTTTATCATCTAAAACACTTTGAATCCCGCCTTTTAAAGATGGGCGATAAGCTAACTCCTCAATGCCATTGATAAAACTTGAACCATTCACACCAGGGCTTTGCCACTCAGGCCCCATTCTTACAGCATCTACAGGACACGCTTCTTCACAAAAACCACAAAAGACACACCGAAGCATGTCAATTTCATAATTAATAGGATATTTTTCTACAGAAGGGTCTTCATGTTGTGAAGCTACAATAGTAATGCAATCTGCTGGACAGTTTGTTGCACATAACATACAAGCTGTGCAACGTAAAGAGCCATCTTTTTTCACTGTGAGAACATGATTACCCTTAAACCGAGGGCCGTATGTGTATTTTTCCTCAGGATAATTTACAGTGAGCATATCTTCATTACGTTTGAAAATATTTTGAATCATTTTGGAAAAAGTCAAAGCCATCCCCTTGAGAATACCGGGGAGATACCAACTTTTTTTAAGATTTGAACCTTTGAGTGTGATATGAAATGTTTTATTTTTCATTTGATTTTTCTATTCCAAATTTTTATTCCAACGGGATACCTTTAAATGACCTAAAAAGCTTAAAATATAACAAAAGTTAAAAAATCTTCTGTAAAAGATAGGCTAGAGGCTTATCATTTAACAAATCACAAATACTTATTCTTATACCCTGTTGTCAATATCATTCATGTCATAACATCTTAATTAAAGTATCACAAAATCAAATAGGCTACAAAATCATGATTTGATGGCTTTGTTCTTTTTAGCTTCTTCTTCTGCTTCCTCTGCCTTTTTTGCTTCCTCTGCTTCTTCTGCTTCCTCTGCTTCTATTGCTGCCAGGCTTTTGGCTCTTTTATTTTCAATGCCTAAAATATCTTCTAAGGATTCAAGAGCTGTTTCCCATTGCTCTATAGCATCTTCTAATGATGTCAATGCCCTTTCTTCTTCCCTTCTAAGCCTTTTCCATAGTTTAGTCATTTCTTCTAATTTATCTATATTTTTTTCTAAATCAACAATTGTTTGACCTGGTTTTTGTATAACCATGCCTCTTTTATCTATTATTTCATCCCATCTTGAAAAAGCATTTTTCCTTGCATCTGTTGTTTTTTTCCATTTGTAATTGGCCATTTTCCAGTGAAAGACCATATTTTTTAACTGGGTTTCTGCCTCTAACCACCTACTTAATTGAGATTGTAGCTTGAAGAGTTCCTCTTTTTCTTCTATTTTTTCTCTTAAATCCATGAGGTGATCCCACTTGTTATGCAGTCGATTGAGCAGGTCCATATCTTGTTGCCAACGATCCATTAGTGTTCTCCAATCAAGCTTTGCCTGCATCCAAGTGACAATCATTAGCTCTTTTTTATAGAAAATAAGCTGTTCTTTTTTATCCATAATAAAATGTTTTGTCATGATTATAGTTCCTTTCTTTGTTGGAATGGTGAATGTGGTAAATAAATATTTTATCCACTATTTTTGTTTAAAAATCAACCTTTATTTTTAATTCTACCTCACTTTGTCATTTTATGAAAGTCTTTTTTTTATATTGTTATGGCCAGAGGTGAAAATCATTGTATTCAAGCTATTTATCTTATCAACATGTAGTTTTTACATCTTTTATTTGAAAAAAAGCTTTATTGAGGCTCTTATCTTCTTTGCAGACTTGAAAATCTTCATCGTCTATCTCTGAAAGATGAACATAGAGTTGATTTTTATTTAATAATTCCGTTAATAGTGTCTTTTGTGCTTCTAAGCCCTTTTCCTTGCCTACTTGGATAAAATCATTAATAGCCTTTTCTGGCCTCTTATGATTGACATACCAATTTAAAAAAGATTGTTGACAGATATCTTTCCAAAGCTCCACAAGCTCATCAGAAGATTTCATTTCTTGAATCTTGTCTATATAAGTTGCGTTATATTTCATTAACTGGCAAGAAATAAAATCACCACCACCCTTCCATTTCAAAGCTCTTGAAACGCCAGAGCCATCACCTTTCATCACATTTTGTAATCGAACAATACTGTCATTCTGCCCATAATCTAACTGCTCAATGCCAATGTATTGCCGTCCCATCTTATGAGCTACAGCTACTGTGGTGCCACTGCCTAAGTGATAATCTAAAACCAAATCGCCTGGTCGTGTACTCATTTCAATAATATGTTGAAGTAATTGTTCTGGCTTTTTACCACCTCTCATTTCAACTTGACCTTCATGGCGACAATTTCCAAAAGCAGCAGACAAATCATAAAAATTTGCAATGCTTTTAAATTTTATGGGTTGACCATTTTTTATTTCTTTTTGTCTGTTTAAGGGAATCGCAGAATAAAACTTCCCTTTTGTAGCACTTTCTCTTTGAGGGCCAGTAAAGTACCTATATCCAAGACCATCTTCACCTATACCCTCCACTTTATATAAAACTCCTAATCCATCTTGCTCTTTTCTATCAGCAAGGTGATCGGCAAAAAACTTTCCTGTTGTTTTTAAAACTGTCCCACTTGCCCATGTCTCCTTTAAGCCTATCTTCCCTTTGGGAACTCTTTCTATTTTATAGCCTCCTTTTTTAAAGATTGTGACTTTTCGTCCTCCAAGTGTGATTTGCCTATCCTCAGCAAGCTCTATGATCTTCCAGATAAACCGATCTGTAGAATACTTCTCTTGCTCTTTATATGGTGTAAAATGGCCTTTAGAATAAACAAAAATATGCTCTATTAGTTTTTGGTAATTGCTTTTTTCTGCTAAAGATTTATCTTTATACCTGACTTGAATATATAAAGTGACTTCATTATTTTCGATACCTAACACTTCATCCATAAGGATTTTCAAATAAGCTTGTTCCTTGTCATCACATTGTACAAAAATCACACCATCATCTTTGAGTAATTCTTTAGCTACCTCTAGTCTGTTTTTCATAAAAGTCAGCCAACTAGAATGATTGAAAGCATCATTATAGTTAAACGCATCACTACCTGTGTTGTAAGGTGGGTCAATGTAAATAAGCTTAATTTTACCTAAAAACTGGCTTTTAAGTGTATGAAGAACCGAAAGATTATTACCTTTGATGATCAAATTTTCTTTAATCATCCCATCAATAGCTCTCTTGATTTCTTTTACTTTTTCAGTGCCGGAAGGTGTATGTCTTTTCCAGTGAGTTAAAACCTTAGGATCAAAAAATCTATTGATTTCATCTTCTGCTAAAACTTCATTGAAAAATACTTCTTTTCGAGTTTCTTCTTCTTTTGTCTGTCCCCCTTCTAAAATGCAGTCTTTGTAAGGCCAGACAAGAGATATATCTTTTGTTTCTTTAAAAGGTTTATCGCCTAGATAGAGACCAATTTTATTTCTAAATCGAGTATAAGAGCTAGATAAAAAATTCTTATTAGAGATATAATCAATAAAAGCATTGGTATTAAAAACTAAAGCATCAGACACTTGATCAAAAAACTTAATTTTGATCTGATCATCTTGCAATAAAAGTCCAATAAGTCGAGAGTCCATTTTCCAAGCCTTATCTATAGCAGAGCTTGGAAGTAGGTGACCATTTCTATCTAATAAACGGGGATCCGTTTTAAGCAAATCTACAAGCTTTTTATGAAAGTTTTGTTCCATAATCAACACACCTCATTTTTAGTTTTCAATACTCATTTTTACAAGTCCAGTCAAGGTCATCTAACAACAATCACTTATGACATACAGGTCAAGGCTAATTTTGATATTCATTTTCAAATGGATGTATTTTTTTAAAAAGCTTCATTCTAAAAAAGGGCAAAAATTTTGTTTGTAGTTATAAAAGTGTCTTTTCTTACAATCTTCATTAAGACCACGTTTTAAAGTGTGACCATCTAGGAAACAAAACCTTAAGTTTATTATGGGATGATATTCAAGCTGTGTCTCTCCCACTTTGGTTTACTTCAAAGTGCAACACAGCTTTAAGAAAGTCAAAAAAATACGTAGCTTTATAGAATTGGTATTATTCTGTAGCACCGGCCTCTCTTAATAGCCTTACAATCTCAATATGGCCTTGAGAATCAGCCAACATTAAAGCCGTATTGTCATTTTTGTCTTGAAGATTGACGTTAGCTCCGGCCTTTAGCAATAACTTTACAATTTCTATATAGCCTTCACGACTAGCCAGCATTAAAGCCGTCTCCCCATCTTCTGTTTGAAGATTGACGTCCGCACCGGCCGCTAGCAATAACTTAACAATATCAATATCCCCTCTATGACTAGAATTTATTAAAGCCGTATAGCCCCCACTGTCTTGATGATTGATGTTAGCTCCGGCCCCTATCAATAGCCTTACAAATTCAACCTTATTATGATGTTTATTGGTATCACCATAAGAAGAAGCTCCACTGGCCATCGTTAAAGCTGTCATGCCAAAATCGTTTTGAATATTTGGATTTACACCGGCCTTTAGCAATAACTTTACAAGAGGATAGTTGCCTTCTTTAGCAGAAATTAGTAATGCATTATTAAACCCCAATATTTCTTTCTCACTTAAGTCTATTTTAATAACTTTTTGCTTTGGCATAAGACTTTCAGTACAAGCCCATAGAGAATCACTAGAAACAAGCAAAGCAATAAATAAGATAAATATATATTTTTTCATTTGTACCTTCATTTGAATTTTTGATTTTATAACAACATATATCTAAAAAGTCAAGCCGTCTTTTTCACTAAAAATAAACCAGCCTCTGGCATGTTTTTGGACAATCAGCCCGACGGCTCTCGCCGTCGATCAAAGGCTGATTGCCTCAAAAATCCGTTTATTTTTAGTAAGGAGGATCTCCTCTTTTCTTAACACCATGTTAAGGAAAAAATTCTTTCATCTGCTGTGCTGGCAACCTAGAAAGCTTGACCACTTTTAGTGAAACAGCCCACTTTTAGTGAAACAAAGGCTTGACCTAGTGGATTTGCGAAGTTAGAGATAGAGCATTCAAGAAAAGGAAAATTTGAGCAAAACAATGCACGTATCTCTGAAAAAAATGTACAAATAGATGAAGATAAACAAAATTAGATAATAGAAGGTCCGATGAATGAAACAAAAACACATAAGGAGCAATTATGTCTAAAAAATTCAAACATCTTAAAAAGAACAAAAAAGGTTTTAAGCGTGATGTCTTGCATTTATTTGACCATCTATTTTATGAAGTTTACAGCAAAGAACAATATATTTTAGATTTGTTTCGTTTAGTTTTAACTTCAGAGGAATTTGAACTTTTTGATTGGAGTACCTTGCAATCCAGAGTGACTGTTTTTATAGATAAGGCTTTTAGAGAGCGTCGGGCTGATGTGATTTTTTCTGTTAAACTGAAAACAGGGCAGATGGTTGAGATTATCTTCCTTTTTGAGCATAAGTCTTATAACGATCCTAGTGTTTTTATTCAGATGCTCAATTACCAAGCTAATATTTATGAGAAGGACAGCAGGCAGGGTAAAAATAAAGTGCCTTCTTTGGTAATTCCTGTATTGGTTTATTCTGGTAAGGAGCCTTGGAAGATGCCATTGAGTTTCCATGGATATTTGAATTTTCCATCACTAAAAGTGCAGGCAGCTTTTAAAGAGAATATTCTCAATTACAAATATCGCTTGCTCAATCTACATGATTTAGGTATAGAGATATTAAAATCTAAGAGCTTGATTTTTGTTTCACTCAAAATAAACTGGCTTCTAGCCACTTTTGGGTAGCCAGCCCGACGGCTACCGCCGTCGATCAAAGGCTGGCTACCTCAAAAGCTTGTTTATTTTGAGTAGAGAAGGATCCTTTTATTCCTTTACACCATGTTAAGGAAAAAGTCCTTTTATTGCCTTAAGAGCAAGTAGCTTGCAAATGAAACATTTTTGCCTTAACATCATGTTAAGAGACGAAGGGATCCTTCCTACTAAAAGTGGTCAATCTTTCTAGGTTGCCAGCATTTGAGAAGGCGAAAGCCTTCGGCTGGCAACCAGAAAGTAGCCAGAGGCTAGACCACTTTTAGTGAAAGAGACAAGATTTATGATCCTAGTTTTACCTTGGAAGTATTGCAAAAAATAGAAGAAAAACACATATCAAAGGAGGAAAGAACCATGCCACCATTACAGATCACAAGAGAAAGACTATTACAAGAAGGGTTGCAAAAAGGTTTGCAAGAAGGGTTACAAAAAGGGCGACAGGAAGGGCGACAGGAAGGGCGACAGGAAGGAGAACAAAGTATCATCTTAAAAATGCTTAAAAATAAGATGGATATTTCGACTATTGCAAAAATCACAGAGTCCACAGAGAACAAAATACGAGAAATACAGAAAAAACTAAACAGCTTAAGCTAAATATTATTATTTGTTGAACAATCTGCAAAATCTTTCACTTAAAGCTAAATTTGATTTTTTCAAGGATCTGGGATCCGGCAACCCGGCAGACAGGAGGTGAAATAAAAACCTGGTGTTAAAAGACAAAAGGATGATCCCTAACCCCACCCGCCACCCTTCGATTCTGCTTTTCCATTTTGTTTTTACTTGAGGATGAGGGCAGAGGGAGCCTTCCGAAGTCCTCAATTGAGCTTGCTTTTAAGGAGCAAGCTCAATTTGCGGAAGATCTCCAGTCTCCCTCTGCCCCCATCCTCCTCTTAATTACTTTTTTTTGAGAGTTACGCAGAATCTAAAAGAAAATAAAAAAACAAAAAGAAACTCTTTTTCCTTAACATGGAGTTAAGAGACGAGAAGATCCTCCCCTACTCAAAATGAGCGGATTTTTTAGGTGTTGCCTATTTTGTCAAAGGCGAAAGCCTTTGCAGGCAACATCAAAAAACACACCAGAGGTGTGGCTCATTTTGAGTGAAACAACTAACTCCTTACTAAAAGTGGTCAAGCTTTCTAGGTTGCCAGCATTTGAGAAGGCGAATAGCCTTCGGCTGGCAACCAGAAAGTAGCCAGAGGCTAGACCACTTTTAGTGAAAAAGATAGGCTTTGACCATTGTCTCTTGAGCTTGTAAGCCAATAGTTTGCCTTGATGTTGATACTCGATAATAAGCTACATATTGTTTGATATTCAAGCTGTGTCTCTCCCACTTTGGTTTACTTCAAAGTGCAACACAGCTTTAAGAAAGTCAAATATGATTAAGGGATATTAACAAGTCTCTTTTTGTCGGTCATAACCCACTTATCGTCATACATATTTATAGCTCCAATTAAAAATTCCACATTCCTATAACCTTAATATAATTTGACAAAAAAAAGAGACCACAAGGGCCTCTTATAGTGTGCATCATAAGTTTTATCTACAATAGTAGAATTTAATATCAGAATATCATATTTTAGTTTGCAGTACCACCTTCTCTTATCTTTCGGAGTCGCTCATGGTCATAATAACTGCCTCTAGTTCGAGTACTGGTTGGAAAAAGCTCATCCTGAATCTTTTTAGGGTCTATTCTTTCAGAGTCTCCTGTGGCACATCTTTTGCGAGCCGCACAAATAACTTGAGAGTTTAATAACTGACCTATTTTATCTTGCATGTAGGCCCCTAATACTGTGCGATCATAAAGCCTTTCAACTTCGTCTAAAACTTTATCTATGTCTCCTAGATCGGCATCTAATTCAGAAACCTTTGCTTGTAAGGCCAGAGCTTCAATCATTGCTTCTTGACGTTCAGTTTCCATCGCATCTTTTGGCACGGTGTCTGTAAGTCGATCGTCTAATCCTTCTATATCTCCGGTTAGTCTACTCAAATACTCTCTCTCTCTTCTGAGCTCTGCCCTTAATTCAACTTGCCTATTTCTTGCTTCATCGTATTGTTTCAGCTGTTGTCTTGTTAATGGTATACGTTCTCCATTGTGAACACAGTACTGGAAGTTATACCCATACCCAGCAGGGGGGGTAATAGTTACATTCTCTGAAGGACATATTTCTCGGGCCTTTTGTACCATAGGTGGCAGGTCCCTTTCTAAACTCCTTATCTTTCTTCGCGTGTTCATTATCGCCCTGTTTCGATGTCCTATATTTCTCCTGATATTTCCCACGTTGGTTTCAAGGGCTACCAGATCAGCAATGGGAGTTCTTCTTCTTTCATCTGCCGCTCTTCTTCTCGCTAGACTTCTTTGGGTTGCACCCCTGCTGGGTGAGACAAGATCGATAAGATCGGTAATTGTACGAGAGGTATATGATGTCGCTGTATTAGATACAAAGCCAATCAATAAAAAGATGATGAGACATCCTTGGCAGATTATTTTTTTGTTTGGAACACAAAACAAATACATGAGTTGTTTTAAACTTATGATTTTGTAAAGTAAATAAAATAATACTTTGATCAGCTTGAGATTATAAAATGATAAAATAAACTGTCTTAAAGATTTACGTGCTAAAAAATAGCTATGACGCGACGTGTTGGGGGGGGGGGGATTTGATTGATAAAAATTTAATAAAATTAGTCATGGTACACCTCTCTTTTTTAAAATTTGAAAAATTGAATATTTTACTCATTTAACAACTTAAAAAATTTTTTAAGTTCTAACTTAACTAATAGTTCGGCTCTATTTATTAAATCCTTTACCTTTTATTTCAATTTTTGAGAATGCTTTATTTATAGGTATTAGAGAGATTTGCAGGACTTTTGACTTACTTAAGGATAAAAAACATGGTATAAGGAGTTTATCAATTTATTTATCGGATATAGGTCTATGAAATTTAATTATATAAGTAGATTTTATCAAAATTGGCAAGTTGGTGATGCGATCAGGCCCCCTCAGTGGGACTCACTATAAGATGTGCTTATAAACCGCCCACATACGGGCGTAGCCCATAAACAAAGAGGCTGTCAAGCCCCTTTTCAAACAATTATGAGTTTTATCTACAAATAGTAGAAATTAATATCAGAACATCATATTTTATTGAACGCCATCTCTTATCTTTCGGAGTCGCTCATGGTCATAATAACTGCGTCTAGTTTGAGTACTAGGAAAAAGCTCATCCCGAATCTGACTAGGGGGTATTTTTCGAGGATCTCCTACGGCACACCTTTTGCGAGCCGCACAAATAACTTGAGAGTTTAATAACTGACCTATTTTATCTTGCATGTAGGCCCCTAATACTGTGCGATCATAAATTCTTTCAACCTGGTCTAAAACTTGATCTATGTTTCCTAGACTGGCATCCAAATCAGAAACTTTTACTTGTAACCTCAGAGCATCAATCGTTGCATCTTGAATTGCCTGTGCATTAGTCACCTCTGCATGTACTTGTGGAATCTCGCCTGCAACTCGATCGTCTATTCCTTCTATACCACTGCTTAGTGCATCCAATACCACTCTATGTTCTCTGAGATTTCTCTCTATTGCAATTTGCTCATTTCTTGCTTTATTGTATCGTTCTAGCTGTTCTTCTGATAATCCTGCCGAAGCATATAGAAGGTCTCCTGGCCGAGGACCTTCCTCTCTGTGAACACAGAACATCCCGCTTCCACTTCTGCCCCCCCTTACATGAGTTACATTCCCTGGAGGACATACTTCTTTGATTTCTTCCGCAATAGGAATCAGTTGCTTTTCTAAAGCCTCTATCCTATTTTCCGTAGCCTCTATCGCTCTGTTTCGATGATCTATACTTTTATCGGCATCATTCAATATGGCTTCAAATTCTTCCTTAGTAGTAATGGGAGTACTAGATAATAGACTTTTAAGTTCTCTGGTAGCACCTCCAGCTAAACTAATAGCTCCTCCAATGGGGATACTGACTACTCTAAATGGGAACAGGAAGGCATTCTTCATACGTTCACCCAGTCCTACATTCCTTTGTGTCAATGCTGTATTAGATACAAAGCCAATCATTATAAAGATGATTAAGCTTGAAATTATAAAATGATAAAATTTAATAAAATTACTCATGGTTCACCTCTTTTTTTTAAAAAAATTGAATATAATAATTTAGTCTGCATTACCACGTCCTCTTATCCTTCGGAGTCGCCTATGGTTATAATAACTCTCTCTAGTTTGAGTACTAGGAAAAAGCTCATCCCGAATCTGACTAGGGGGTATTTTTCGAGGATCTCCTACGGCACATCTTTTGCGAGCTGTACAAATAACTTGAGAGTTTAATAACTGACCTATTTTATCTTGCATGTAGGCCCCTAATACTGTGTTGTCATAAATTCTTTCAACCTGGTCTAAAACTTCATCTATATTTCCTAGACTGTCATCCAAATCAGAAAGTTTTACTCGTAAGCGTAGGGTTTCAATCGTTGCATCTTGACGTTCTCTTACCCTCCTGTCCTCTGGTGGCACAGCTCCTGTAATTCGATCTTCCATTCCATCTAGATCACTTTGTAGTCTCTCCAACTCCGCTCTCTTTAGTCTAAGCCTTCCCCCTATTTCAAAATACTTTTGTCTTGATGTATTGTATAGATCAGCTAGTCTTTGTGAAATTCTTGTCCTCGTATAGAAAACTCCGCCACCATGCTGTGCAGTATGTTGCTGTCTCTTAACACAGAAATGTTGGTCATTTTGGGTCTGTATAGTCCCCTCTGGACATGGTCTTTGCATTCCTCGTGCAATAGGGATCAGTTCCTGTCGTAATTTGTCTATCTCGTCTTCCGCGTCCATTATAGATCTCCATTGGTTTACTCTCCTTGTATTGATAGCATTTACTTCGGCTTCAACGGTTGCCCCATCAGTAAGGGGAGCTGTACTACTTCTATTTGGTGCTCTGGTTGTCCCTGTCCCACTACCACCCACCAGGAAGTGTTTGAGACCATCTAAAAAACCTTGTGAAAATGCTGTATTAGATACAAAGCCAATTAATATAAAGATGATTAGACATCCTTGGCAGATTATTTTTTTGTTTGGAACACAAAACAAATACATGAGTTGTTTTAAACTTATGATTTTGTAAGGTAAATAAAATAATACTTTGATCAGCTTGAGATTATAAAATGATAAAATAAACTGTCTTAAAGATTTACGTGCTAAAAAATAGCTATGACGCGACGTGTTGGGGGGGGGGGGTTGATAAAAATTTAATAAAATTAATAATAAAATTAGTCATGATACACCTCTCTTTTTTAAAATTTGAAAAATTGAATATTTTACTCATTTAACAACTTAAAAATTTTTTAAGTTCTAACTTAACTAATAGTTCGGCTCTATTTATTAAATCCTTTAGCTTTTATTTCAATTTTTGAGAATGCTTTATTTATAGGTATTAGAGATATTTGCAGGACTTTTGACTTACTTAAGGATAAAAAACATGGTATAAGGAATTTATCAATTTATTTATCGGATATAGGTCTATGAAACTTAATTATATAAGTAGATTTTATCAAAATTGGCAAGTTGGTGATGCGATCAGGCCCCTCAGTGGGACTCACTATAAGATGTGCTTATAAACCGCCCACATACGGGCGTAGCGAGCTTGTCCCTAGCATCGGTGAAAATAGACGGCTCATAATTTAGTTTTTAATTGTTTTTTCTTTTTGTCAATAATAACTTTTGTCAAACTTTTTTCTAATTGTTTTAAGTCTTTAAATCCTTTAATACTTTTGAAATGTTTTTCTGCTTCCAATAGACTCACAGCAGACCATCTTAAAACTTGATCTGAAGAAGACCCCCAGTTCTTTACCCTACGAACTTTTTCCCTCACAACTGAAAAAACAGACTCAATAGGATTTGTCGATGATAATGACTTCCTTAAAAGTAACGAAACTCCAAGCTTGATCGTTGTCAGTGTCTCCATCTCTGCTTCTTTTAAAGAAGTGAATGCTGAATGATTGACACGCTTTAACCAGCTTAATAAAGACTCATGCTCTAGCTTAGAAGACTTCTCATCTGGCATACCATGTAACTTCTTCCAACGACTCTTAAACTCTATGTGATGACTTGGAGGTAAGCAACTCAGAATATTTCTCTCTTTATGCTGAATACAACGCTGAACAACTGAACGACCTGAAAATACTCTATCTATTCCCTTCCTTAATGCTTTGCTACCATCAATCACAAAAAGATAACCCTTCTCTTTATCAAGACCACGACCTATAAGTGCCTCCAGAAGGTCTCGGCAAACTTCCCAACTCTCTGTATTGCCTTCTCTAAGACCTAATATAACCTTTTTACCTTCATCTGTGATACCTAAGGCCACTATAACCAGCCTAGAACCAAAACCCACACCATCTATCATTATCGCTGGAAACTTGTACTTACTTAAATACGATTGTTAATCGACTCAAGGGCTTGTTTAGATGACTTATTAAAAACTTTACTTACACTACTCCTAGAAAGTCCAAGGCCTCCTGAAATATCATCTAAAAGATGATTGTAATTCCGTGATGAAACTCCAGTCATTACATGTTTTAAAACACGATCACTGAGTATGTCATAGTGTTGAAGGGCTGAATAGATCTTAAGCCTCACTTCACGATCTGACTCCTTAACACGAGGCTTCCTGACCTGCAACCTTTGACCACCTGCAAGTATGCTACCTTTATCACTACCAGCTCTACGATATGATGTATCTCGATGACGACCATAACGCTCACCGCAAAGCTCTAATAGCTCAGCTTCAAAAAAACCATAGACCGAACAAAGAATAGATGACTTGATCTTATCCTCTACAACCTGACGAATTTCTGACAAAGTATTGTCTGAAAATTGAAATGAATGACTATTTTTGGTACACTTCATAATGGCTCCTTTCTTTTTATTTTTAAAAGTTAATTGTTAATAAAAATTGGTTGGCTGAAATATGCCAACCGGGAGCCTTCTATCTTAACATCTTCTCTAAGAAAAATTCACCGAATTATAGGACATGCTCGGCGTAGCCCATAAACAAAGAGGCTGTCAAGCCCCTTTTCAAACAATTATGAATTTATCTACAATAATAGAAATTAATTATTTATTTTGTCTATTTTTTTTATTAACCATCTCATTAGTTACAGGATTTAATAAGACATGAACATCTTTCGCAAGTGATTCTACAATTTTTCTCATTTCATTTGGACGTTATCGTCTTGAATCTTCTTAATCTCGGCATGTACTTGTTCATTAGAGAGGAATATTGCCATGACGTTTAGGTGGTGTGTGATCTTTTTTATTTTGTAACATAGTTAAAGATTGAATGATTCGCTTTCTTGTCCATGCAGGTTCAATGACTTCATCAATATAACCTAGCTGTGCTGCAAGATAAGGACTGGCAAATACTTTTTGATAATCTTCTGTTAGTTTTTGCTTTTCTTTTTGAGGGTCTTGAGCCTTTTTGATTTGTTCTCTAAAAATAATATTCACTGCTCCTTCAGGTCCCATCACTGCAATTTCAGCTGTGGGATAAGCTAAATTAACATCACTACGTAAATGCTTAGAAGCCATAACATCATAAGCTCCTCCGTATGCCTTTCTAGTAATAACAGTGATTTTAGGAACAGTGGCTTCAGCATAAGCATAGAGGAGTTTTGCTCCATGGGTGATGATTCCATTCCATTCTTGATCTGTTCCTGGCAAGAAGCCAGGCACATCAGCTAAGGTGATCAAGGGAATATGAAACGCATCACAAAAACGCACAAATCGAGCTGCTTTGATCGAGGCTGCAATATTCAGACAACCTGCTAAAACCTCTGGTTGGTTAGCTACAATACCAACACTTTGACCATTAAACCTTGCAAAACCTACAATAATATTTTGAGCATAGTCTTTTTGAACTTCAAAGAAATAATTATCATCTACAATGTGTTTAATGATTTCTTTCATATTATAAGGTTTCTTAGGATTAGAAGGAATCAAATCATTGAGTAGTTGAATATAACGATGAGGATCATCTGTGGTGGGGAGGATAGGTGAGTCATCTAAGTTATTGCTAGGCAAAAAACTCATAAGCTCTCTAATTAAAAGCAAGCAGTGTTTATCATCCTCTGTAGCAAAGTGAGCTACTCCTGATTTTTGAGCATGAGTTAAGGCTCCACCAAGATTTTCTTTTGTTACTTCTTCATGGGTGACTGTTTTAATCACATCAGGCCCTGTGACAAACATATAGCTGGTATTTTTGACCATAAATATAAAGTCTGTAATGCTAGGACTATAAACAGCTCCTCCAGCACAAGGTCCCATAATAGCACTGATTTGTGGAATAGTACCTGATGCAAGAGTATTCCTTAAAAAAATATCTGCAAAACCTCCTAAAGCTTCTACACCTTCTTGAATCCTAGCTCCCCCAGAATCATTTAAACCAATAATAGGTACTCCATTTTTCATGGCAAGATCTAAAACCTTGCAGATCTTTTTAGCATGCGATCCTGAGAGACTTCCACCAAAAACTGTAAAATCTTGGCTATAAATATAAACAGGTCGACCTTTAATAAGTCCATGACCTGTGATCACTCCATCCCCTAAAATGCGTTTATCTTGCATGCCAAAATAATGACACCTGTGTACTACAAATTGATCTATTTCAACAAAGCTCTCTGGATCAAGGAGAATATCTAGCCTTTGCCTTGCAGTTAAACGTCCACCTGCCGTTTGCTTTTTGAGCTTTTCTGGACCACCTGCTTGAAGTGCTAATTGTTGCTTGTCCTGTAGTTGCTTAAGCAATATCTGATGACTTTTATTGTCTTTTACTTCTGTTTGTTGATGAGATTTTTCTTTTGTTTTTATCATATATAAGTGTCCTATTTTGTGATTGACTATGATGTTTTATAGCAAAGCCACTTTACTCATCACATCAATAAAAAGCAAGAGGCTACAAAAGATCAAGTAAGGCTTCTACTTTATTGGTTTTTTCCCAAGTAAACCCTTCTTCAATACGACCAAAATGACCATAAGCAGCTGTCTTTAAATATTTAGGCGTTAGAAGATCAAACTCCTTGATCATACCAGAAGGGCTTAAATTCCATAGCTTTTCAATAGCTTTAACAAGTTTTTCTTCCTCTTGTTGAGAAGTGCCAAAAGTATTGACCATAATGCTGATAGGAAGAGGATGACCAATCACATAAGACAGCTGGACTAAACATTTTTGAGCGATCTTTGCTTTGACAATATTTTTGGCAATATGCCTTGCTGCATAAGCAGCAGAGCGATCTACTTTGGAGGGATCTTTTCCACTAAAAGCTCCTCCACCATGGGCTCCATGCCCTCCGTATGTATCTACAATGATCTTTCGGCCTGTCAGTCCACAATCCCCCATAGGCCCTCCAATCACAAACCGACCACTAGGATTGATATCATACTGTGTTTTTTGATCTATCAATTTTTGAGGTAAAACCTTATCAATCACTTCATCCCTAATAGCCGATTCAAATAAATTTTTATCACGGCGAGGACATTTATCTGGTATATGTTGTGTGCTGATCACCACACGATCTATTCTTTGAGGAATGCCATTTTGATATTCTACAGTGACCTGACTTTTGCTATCAGGCCAAATAAAATCAATGCGTTTTTCTGTCCTAGCTTTATCTAGCTCTTGCATTAAACGATGGGCATAATGTATAGACAAAGGCATCATTTCTGGTGTTTCATCCACAGCATATCCAAATACAAGCCCTTGATCTCCTGCCCCTAATTCTGTATCCTCTGTAGCTTGAATCCCATGAGCAATATCCTGACTTTGTTCATCAATAGATGAAATAACAGCACAGGTTTTATAATCAAAACCCATTTGAGCATCTGTATATCCAATGTCTTTAACAAGATGACGAGCTATTTTAGGAACATCCAATGGGGCTTGAGTAGAAATTTCTCCAGCAACAACGATTAGACCTGTTGTGACAAGAACCTCACAAGCCACACGCCCTTGAGGGTCGCAAGTTAAAACTTTGTCTAAAATAGCATCACTTAATTGATCGGCTATTTTATCAGCGTGTCCTCTGGATACTGATTCGCTTGTAAACTTGTAATGTTGCATTTTGAAAACCTCAACTAAATATTTATAAACACACTATTATAACAAATATTTTTTATAGAAATCAAAATAAAATGCATATTTTTTTATATTTATTTACTTAGGACATAAGTGCAAAAATATCGTAATTTATCCGCTAGTGGCAAGTGCAAAAAGTCCATCTTTTTTAGAAAGTTGTGCTTTCAATGCTTGATGTTCTTTTTGTGTGAGATGGGGGTCCTTTTGAAAAAGCTCCTTAGCAGCTTGATGTGCTTCTAAAAGCAAATGTTTATCTCTGAGAAGATTAGCCATTTTAAACCCTTCAATCCCTGATTGACGAGTACCTAAAAAATCACCAGGTCCTCTTACTTCTAAATCTTTATCTGCTATTTGAAATCCATCATTTGTCTGCTCTAAAACATATATTCTTTTTATAGCTTCACCAGAAACCCTTTGTCCTAGCATCAAGATACAATAACTCTTATGAGAGCCTCTGCCCACACGGCCTCTTAGCTGATGAAGCTGTGAAAGTCCAAAACATTCTGCATGTTCTATCCATATCAAATTAGCATTAGGAACATCCATACCTACTTCAATCACTGTGGTAGAAACTAACATAGAAATTTCCCCCTTTCGAAAATCATCCATAATTATTTCTTTCTCTGATGATTTGAGTTTGCCATGTATCAGACCTAAAGAAAATTCTTTAAAATCTTCTTTTAAAACTTCAAACTCTGACATAGCATCTTTTAAAAATTCCTTTTTTTCACTTTCTTCTACAAGTGGATAGATCACATAAGCTTGCCGACCTTGTCGGAGCTGCTGTCTTATGAATTCTATAACCTTAGGTCTTTGATGTTGCCTAACCATTCTAGTGATCACAGGCTGTCGGCCAGAAGGCATTTGATCAATAATAGAAATATCTAGATCGCCATAGAGAGTCATAGAGAGTGATCGAGGGATAGGCGTTGCTGTCATCACCAATAAATGAGAGCCTTTCACCTTAAGCTGTCTTCTTTGATGTACACCAAAGCGGTGCTGTTCATCTATAATAGACAGGGCTAAATTTTTAAATTGTACATCCTCTTGAATTAAAGCATGAGTTCCAATACATAATTGGCTTGCTCCAGTTTTGATTTTTTCTAGTCTTTTGGTTCTCTCTGATTTTTTAAGTCCTCCTGTTAGCAGTGTGACCTCAACGTTCATGCTAGCAAATAAAGAAACGGCATTCTGATAATGTTGTTCAGCTAAAACTTCTGTAGGAACCATAAATGCTACCTGATAACCGCTTTGAATAGTGTGTAGAGTAGCTAAAAAAGCCACTATGGTTTTCCCACAGCCTACATCTCCTTGGATGAGCCGATGCATAGGTCTTGGCAGTTTGAGGTCTTGTTTGATTTCTGAAAGGACTCGAACTTGAGCTGGAGTCAAAGTGATCTTCAATAATTTGAGAGCTTGGTCTTGTAAAGCTTGACTGTCTTGGTCAATGACAAAAGATTTTTTATGTGAGGTAAGTGATTTTCTGGCTAAGGCCACCAGTTGCATCCAAAAAAACTCTTCAAATTTAATTCTTTTGTGAGCAGGAGAGACTCCATTCATAAGGTCTTGAGCCATACGTATATGAGGTGTGTGGAGATCTCGCAAAGCAGTTTCTTTAAATATTAACTGGTATTTTTGTCTCAACCACTCAGGGAGTGGGTCTTGAATTTTCCCTTTAAGTATTTCAAGAGAGGTCTCTATCATACGCAGTAATTTTTTGTGGCTAATAGGATCCATATCTGTGTAGAGAGGAATGATCTGGTGAGGATTTTCTTGCTCTGTATAATCTAAAATATCAGGATGATGAAATTCTTTTTGACCACGATAAAAGCTCACCTTCCCTTCAACACGTACCTTCATATCAGCTTGAAAGCGGTCAAAGTAACCTTTATAAGGTTGTTTAAAATATTTGCAATGAATATACCCTGAATGATCTTTAAGCACCACTTCCCATATTCTTATATGATGAGAAAAACGCACACTGACAACAGTAGCTACAAGGCTGACATTTTCTCCTGGTTGGAGCTGTTGTATAGATTGACAAGCTCTATAATCACGATAAGAGCGAGGATATGTATGCAATAAGTCTTCTAGGGTATTGATGTCTCTTCTCTCTAGGACCTTAGCTAGCCTAGGCCCTACGCCTTTTAAATACTGTATAGATGTTGATGGTTCCATAAGCTTTACCTTTTGATTTTGATAAAGTCACCTTGACACTTATAGAAATAATAATAGTTTATATAAAAATTATTTTTTGTTTTCTTCTTATAGTTAGTATTTTGGATATAATTTTTCTGTGGGGATATCCCTTGCATTTAAATTTATTAAGCTATAATATCGATAAAACTTGTCTTTGTCAATAAAAAATGATGAGAAGATTATGAAAAATTGAACATTTTATTGTTGTTCAATCCCGAGTTTGACAGTTGTCTTACAATCTGTGGATATCTTTTTAAAAAAGAAAGTCAAAGCATTTTAACTTTTATTTACTTTTATTTAGGTTCATATCTAAGTCCCATAGAGCAAACAATATGTGGCTTTTCATCCATTCTTTGAGCTTCTTTTTTATTAACAAGGGTTTCATTTTTATATCTTTCTAAGAGAAAATCTTGGATGTCTTTATCAGGTATTTTCCTTCTAAACATTCTATTTAAGGTATGTTGAACTTCGTGAGATAAAGGGTAATGGTAAATATCTTCTATAATTTGTGAGATAGTGTCATCTGGATTTGAGATGAATATGAGTTTGTCATAAATCTTTCTTCTAGGATTGCGAGAATTACCTAGATGACCAGATAAAGATAAAATGTTGAGTTGTTTTTCAACAAGCTTTAACCCTGATTCTACAATTTTATAATGGTCTTCTGACCTTTTCCAAGCTTTTGTGTCAGGTGAACATTTTGCTATTTGAAGAATAGCCCTTTGATCTTCTGTAAGACTCTCCCCCTTTTTATTTAAGTGTAGCAAATAATTATTGATGTGAGATTTTGCGAATAACAAAACACCTTCATGCTGGCTCTTTGCAATACTTTTTGAAGCATGGACTACATTAGGCAGGGTTTTAATTCGATTAGCTAATGAAGGATTTTGTTTAATGCCTTTGTTCCATATTTCTAAAGCGTATGAAGACAAATCCACATCTTCTAATATTTCTTTTTCTAATACATTTGAATTTTCATTGTAGAGATCTATCAAAATTTGTTTTTCATTTTCAAAAAACTGCTCATCTGTTCCAATCACTTCTGCATTTTCTTTGAGTCTGTTTTGAATCCGATCTTTTAAGTGGATATGTTTCTCTAAATCTTCATCAGGCATAAAAGAGTAACAAAAAATTTTATCTGATTTTTGTCCAATACGATCCACCCTTCCTACTCTTTGAATAAGTTTTATAATAGCCCAAGGCAAATCATAATTGATGACGGTATGACAATCTTGCAAATTCTGCCCTTCACTTAAAACATCTGTTGTGATCAAAATATCAATCTCAGAATTATTATCTTCTTTAATGTTAAATTCATTGCTGACAGGACTAAATCTTTTGATCAGAGGCTGGATATTGTCCATTCCTCCAGTAATAAGCCCTGCTTTTTTAATCCCTCTTTGTTCTAACTGTTTGTTAAGATAAGTAGCTGTTTCTCTTGATTGAGTAAAAATTAAAACTTTGTTTTGGCTCTCTCTTAACATGGTTTCAAGTTTTTGCAATTTAAGATCTTTTTCAGGTTGCCAATCTTGAGATTTTTTAAGAAGAGAAATCATTTGATTGGTGTCTTTTTTTAAGTCTTCTTTGAGCTTGTCTGTAAAATAATCAGAAGAAATCCATCGCAAAGTTTGAGTGTTTTGCTCTTTATACTGTTTATAAACCTCTAAAGCTTTTTGATAGAACTTTTCGAAATCTGTGAAGAAATAACCTGTGTCTGTTTCTTCTTGTTCACCAGCAAAACCAGTCATACCACCTTCCCTATCGTCAAAGGCATCAGAGATCAATTCGCTACTTTTTTCTCTTACGATCAAATCTTGATGATGGTCAATGGCATAAATAAAAATACAATTTCTTAAAACATGCCTCTGGATGGATTGCAGAAAAGCAAAACCACTACTCTCTAACCTTTTAAATAAATTGATACGACAAAAGCCTTTAGGTTGACTCCTTGATTGCTTTAAATCTTTAAAAATATTTGCTTCTTTGTGTGATAAATTTTTTAAATTTTGTTTTTTATAGTTATAAAGGTCATACCTAGGCAATCTTAGGTTATTGATCATGTTGACTACGTCTTGTGAAAAAAGTCTTTTATACTGTTGGTCCACTTTATATTTAATGGTTTTAGCTATTCTTTTTGGAAAAAACTTTTTATCTTTTGTTGAAGTTTCTATATAATCTCTGCCACTACTATCTTTTTTGCCATAATTTTGCTTAATAAAACTTCTGGTTCTACGGACTAAAAATTGAGCCATTAGCTGTTGCCAATCTTCAGAATGTGTAGATTGTTCAAAAGCTTTTAGTGATGAACTTAAACCTTCATAAGAATTTTCTTTTAAAAATTTGTGAGGACGAATACCTAAATCAACATCTGGATCAATAAAAAGCCCTAACTGACTAGAAAGATCAACATAAGTTTTATTGTAAGGAGTGGCTGATAGTAAAATACACTTGCTATCATTTTGAGTGATATAGTCTTTGACAACTTGGTATCTTTTACCAAGTGGGTTTCTAAGATTATGACTTTCATCAATAATAACAATTTGATGTCTTCTAAGATCTGGTAACTTTTTTTGCACTTGGCTAATAGGGATAGTTGTTGCTCTGATTTGCCATTTCTGTCTTTGATCTTCCCACATATTTTCCAAGTTTTTAGGGCATAAAATCAAAGTTTGCCAACCATGTTCTTCCTCAAGGATTTTAGCTACAGAAATAGCCATAAGAGTTTTACCTAGTCCTACAACATCTCCAATCAATACACCATTTCTGCGATATACATAGTGAGTAGCAATGCGAACCGCAGCTGACTGAAAATCAAATAAAGTATTTTGCAAATTTTTAGGTATGAAAAAATCAGTCAACCCTTGTCTAGCATCTTCTGAAAGATGATAGGCCATTTTCATATAAATATCATAAGGGGGCAGAAGTTTTTCACTTGCCCAACTCTCTGAAATCAAATCAATAACTTGTTCTGAAATGTCAATACTATATTGATCCTGCCATTTATCTTCAAACCATTGATTTAATTTTTGACAAGAGGATTGATCTAATACGTCTATGTTCAGTTCACCATTTTTTTCTAACCCTGCATAAGTTAAGTTACTACTACCTAAAAAACCAATTTTCCCGGCAAATTCTTTTTTATTAAAGGTCAGGTAAAGCTTGGCATGAAGGGGATAACGAGTAAAAAGTTTAATGGTGAGCTTTTTTTCTTTGATCTGTTGTGCTAGCTTTCTTAAAGCTGTTTCATCTTCATTGGAAGGATTGCCTGTAGTCAGTTGCTTTTCAAATTTTTTAAGAGTTTCTTCTCTGAATTTTTTAGCTTGTTTATTATCAATAGATGATTCTTCTTTTAATAATTCTTGTTTTAATTGATATGAAGGATTGTACATACCTAAGAGCAATCGACATTGGTTATTTGTATTTCCTTTGTATTGATCAATAAAGACAGCTAGCTTTTTCCAACCTCTTAGATTGAAATAAGCTGTACAAATATCGGATTTGTGAGATCTTTTAAGAGCATCAGTCAAGCCAGATAAAAAAGATATTTTTTGGTTGTCATAGATTGTTGGCATTAGAAAAGTTTAACCTTCTTAAGTCGTTTAACCTTCTTAAATTACTGCACATGTTATTCTTTATTTACTTTGTATTTTCAATTATTTACATCAAGTTTTGTCGCAAGTTTGTCGCAAGTTTGTCGCAAGTTTGTCGCAAGTTTTGTCGCAAGTTTGTCGCAAGTTTTGTCGCAAGTTTGTCGCAAGTTTGTCGCAAGTTTTGTCGCAAGTTTGTCGCAAGTTTTGTCGCAAGTTTGTCGCAAGTTTGTCGCAAGTTTTGTCGCAAGTTTGTCGCAAGTTTGTCGCAAGTTTGTCGCAAGTTTGTCGCAAGTTTTGTCGCAAGTTTGTCGCAAGTTTTGTCGCAAGTTTGTCGCAAGTTTTGTCGCAAGTTTGTCGCAAGTTTGTCGCAAGTTTGTCGCAAGTTTTGTCGCAAGTTTGTCGCAAGTTTTGTCGCAAGTTTGTCGCAAGTTTTGTCGCAAGTTTGTCGCAAGTTTTGTCGCAAGTTTGTCGCAAGTTTGTCGCAAGTTTTGTCGCAAGTTTGTCGCAAGTTTTGTCGCAAGTTTGTCGCAAGTTTTGTCGCAAGTTTGTCGCAAGTTTGTCGCAAGTTTTGTCGCAAGTTTTGTCGCAAGTTTAAAGGCTGTTTCTTAGAGCATAAAATTGTTGATTAGTTGCTCCTTTCTTTTTAAGTATTTTTTTATTGATCATGGTTTTTAGGTCCCTTTGCAATGTCCTTCTAGTTATGCTTGATTTTGGTATTTTCATTGCTCGCCCTATTTTTACGCGAAGCTTTTCAAAATCTTTTGGAATCAATACTTGGTTTTCTATCATGTATTCAATGATCACTGCCTGTCTTTTAGATAAGTTATAACTCTGTATAAGGACATCTTTACGAATAACTTTTTTCCCTATAGCCATCATTTCATTCATTTGAGATAAGAATGCTTTCACAAAAAATTCAAGCCATTCTGTCATATCCATATTGTTGTTCCTTACTGATTGAATAGCTTTATAGAAACTGGCTCTATTTTTGTCATAATATTCACTAATAGAAAACAGCTTTTTAAAATCATAATCTGATTTATAAAGATATAAAGCACAAAGCAGACGAGACGTTCGTCCATTGCCATCGATAAAAGGATGAATATGCACCAACTGAAACTGAATAATACCACTTTTCAATACAGGATGAATATTTGATTTTTCATTAATCCATTTTACAAACTCCTTCATAAGAATAGGAACTTCTTTTGGTTTTGGAGGTGTATAAATAATTTGTCTGGTTGTAGCATTAACTACATAATTTTGCCGGTCTCTGTATAGTCCAGGTTTAGCACTACCTCCTCGTACTCCTTTGACTAGCTCTTTATGAATGTTTTTTATAAGTGGTTCTGTCACTATAGTATTTGTTTTTAAAAAATTCGATACCAATTGAAAGGCATCTCTGTAGTTCTTAACTTCTTTTATATCTTCTTTATTGGCACCGTTGATTTGTTGGCCTTGTAAAATCTTTTTAGATTGATCAAATGTCAGTTGAGTTCCTTCTATGTGAGTTGTGTGATGAGTCTCTACAAATAGAGCGTTGTTGCTCATTTTTTTAATCCATTGATTGGAAAGCTTTGCTGCTAGTAAAAATCCTCTAGTTTTTTCAATTTCCATTAAATGGTTAAGTATATTGGGGGTGATTGTAAATTTTGGTGAAAATTGTTTTTGCATTATATTTATCCTTATTTTTATTTAATCATCTTCTATTGATTTTGTTCTTGCTCTTTAAAAAATTTAAAGGTTTCAGAACTTACAGTTTCACTTAATTAAACTTCATTCTTTAATTCATCACATTTATTCCATTCAGAAAAGGTAATTTTCTTATTTTTTACTTTCTTGATAGTTTTGTTTTGATATTTTATTATATCCATTCTTTAGGGCAATGAAAAGCTCCTTGATGATCTTTCATTTCCTTTGGAAATTGATTTTGCTTAAGTTGATCTTCTGAAATACCTTTATGAAAAGAAGCATATTTCTTTAAATCATTAACAGCATCATTTTTGTCTTTGTAAGGTGTAATAAGTCCAATAGGTCTTTTAAAAGATATTTTGATCAATTTGAGTGGTGTTGAAATATCTGAATCATTTGAAAGTAAAATAGGAATATTATGTTTATCCTGAAAACAATCTAAAAGCATATATGAAGCCAGATTGACATCTGAACCTTTTTCTTCAAATTTTGAAACCTCAACTATTTTACCAGATAGTAGATTATTTTCTTCTTTTAATCTTCCTTTGATCGTTTGCTCCTTAAATTGGCCATAATGTATCACTACTTCAGGAATTGTCTCTAATATAAAGATTTTGTCTTATATGTTTGGAAGAATCTTGAGAAGCTACTTTAGCTGTGAAATATCTGATCTTTGTAATTGGATGAGGTTTAAAATTAAAAGACTCAAAAAGAGATTTTATATTAAGCCATTTGTATTGTGGTTTTTCTTTCACCATGCGGTAGTAGAGATTAAAACCATCAACATAAAGTACATATTTTCTAGATTGCACACTTTCACCAGTATCTATTTGTAAAAAGCAAAAGCCACTACTTAGTAGTGGCTCGCACCTACCAATCGAAATTAGTAGGGAAGTTATCTTTAAGTTAATATAACCCTCAAGAAAAATCAAGAAAAAAATAAAAATCAAATATTTTTTAAGGCATAGTGTCTCAAAATGAGAATAAATTGAGTTGCTTAGGAAGATAGCATTATTTTTTAGGTTTGCACGGGTTTGACTTAGGTCTTAACTGAGGTTGAGATAATTTTTGTTTTTGATATTTTATATATTTGTATTTGTGGTATTTGTGGGTTTTTAATCTTTTTCTGATTGTTGATTACTTTTTTGTTCTTGCTCTTTAAAGAATTTAAAAGTTTCAAGACTAAATTTACCAAAAGTACTAATTTCTGATCTTGGAATCATGACCTCCATATTAAGATAGTGAGCTTCTTTTTTATATTCAGGATAAAATGTATTCCAAATAACTTTTTTGGTTATCCGATCTCTATATCCACTTTGAAAAGGTATGATAGATATGGTTTGAGATTCATGTCTTGCCCTTGGATTCTCAGGATATTTCCATAAAACACCAATATAAGCTTTTTCATTTTTAAGAGTCAATATAACAAATTCATTTTCCCATTTAATACATTTTTTACAGAAATTATCTTGTATTTGTGAAAATATCTGTTTTGCAATAGGCTTCCATCGAGATAATGGAAGTAATATTAATGCAAAAAAGGTACTAGCGATCAATTTAATAAACAATTCAATAACAATATTCTCTATGTTGAAGTTGAAAAGAGAAAGTATCAATTCCGCTGGAAGCCATGTTATAGTAGCTATGACAACTATGAAGAAAACATAAGGCCAGCCAGATAAATCAATGGCTTGTGCGGGTATTCGCCTATTGAAAAAATGAATAAAAATAACTCCAGGGACAACCCATAGAATATCGTTTAAATTGAGCATATTAGTCAATCATCCTTGTTGATTCTGATTATTTTTAAGGTATTTGATAGCCTCTTCAAATTTCTTAATTTCTTTTTGTACCTCTGGATCTTCCCAAAGCTCTTCTGCTGTCGGCCATGGCTCTGCCACTGTCCCTTTGACTAACCAACGTTTAAAAGAACTGAAGCAACCTTGTTTATCTTTTCTTGCATTTTGGAATTCTTCACTCTTTGCTAGGTTTGTTTTACTTGGTTTCATAACTTATTCCTCCTGCTTTTTAAAATCTATATTAAAAATAACTCCAGGGATCCCAGAGAATATCGTTTAAGTTTAACATATTAAATTATTTGCTATTTGTCTTAGCTTTATCAATCACTTTTCTAACTTCTTTCATTTTCCTTTGAAATTCTTTGTTTTCCATAAATTCTTTTGGTGTGGTCCATGGCTCTGCGATTGTTCCTTTTGTCCAAGGTAACCAATTACCTTCAAATGGTAACCAGTCTTCATCAGATTTTCCTTCTTTTTTCTTTGCTAGGTTTGTTTTACTTGGTTTCATAACTTATTCCTCCTGCTTTTTAAAATCTATATTAAAAATAACTCCAGGGACAACCCATAGAATATCGTTTAAGTTTAACATATTAAATTATTTGCTATTTGTCTTGGCTTTATCAATCACTTTTCTAACTTCTTTCATTTTCCTTTGAAATTCTTTGTTTTCCATAAATTCTTCTGGTGTGGTCCATGGCTCTGCCACTGTCCCTTTGACTAACCAACGTTTAAAAGAACTGAAGCAACCTTGTTTATCTTTTCTCGCATTTTGGGATTCTTCACTTTCATCTAGGTTTGTTTTACTTAACCCCATAATTTGCCTCCTAATTTCAATGATTGTTTTAAAATGTATGACTTGTTTGGTTTCACCTTAGATTGTTTTATAAATGTCTTTTCTATGTCCTATCTTTATAACAAAAATTGTAACTTTTGCTTTTTGAACAGAATAGATAATGCGATAATCACTAACACGTAATTTCATCAATCCTTTTAAACTTTTTTTAAGTGGCACACCAAAATAAATAGGATCAATCATAAGTTTTGTTTCAATGGCTTTTTTTAAAATATTTCTCATATCCTTCGAAATTCCTTTAAGGTCTTTTTTAACAGAGTGTTTATAAATAACTTTCCACATTTGTAACTAATTGTTTTTCCAAAAAGAACTATGAGGAATTGTATTTTCATGCTCTCTTTGAGATGCTATTTTACTAAAATATATATCTTCTTCAAGCTCTAAGGCTTCCTTTGCTAGTTCGACAATTGTAGAAGATAGCGAAGATAGACCTTTACTTTGCTGTCTTTTTTTAAGCTGATCATAAAGGGTATGATCTATTGTAAGATAAATCTTTTTCTTAACTGTGGGCATCATTACCTCTTTTTATATTACTTTTTTATGGCGTTTATTTATCTTAGCACTTAAGATGCCTTTTTGCAAGCTTATCTATCTTGTCTTAAAAAGCTTGTTTTTAAGCTACCTTTTTACAAAGGTTATTTTGTTTGAAGGCTTCTAAGGCATGCTTTTTTAAGGTTTGTAGTCGTTGTTGATTTCTACCTGTATTGAAAGTACTTAGGATATATTTAAATTCTTCTAAAGTGAGCTTATAAATATGAGCTATAATAGCATCGATTTCCCCTTGGATTTGCAAGCGTTGAGCCTTATCTGTGATGCCACCTCGTCGGATACCTGCCTCATCTGCTAGCTCATCAAACTGGGGATCTATACAGGTGAGCATGGCTGACTTTTCCACAAGCTCTTGAAAGCAAGGATCTTTTTCTGTAAGTCTGGGGATACGTAAGGGAGTAATATACTTTTTGTTGATATTAGCAGAAACTTTTTGTCTAATGCAATAGTCAATAACAAAGCTATTTAAAAATGCTTGTAATAATAGCATATATTTGTATGAAAACCTTGTTTTGTTGCTGTTTGATTCTATATGAACTCCATAGATACTATTTGTAATAAAATGCTTTTTAGGAATAATTGCTGATATAAGGCTTCTTTCATTTGTATTACCAGCAATTGTTCTGATTACTAACCTGTAGTCTTGAAAACACTTTTGTAAAAAAGGAAACCCTTGCTTTGCAATAACTTCTTTTGTGCTTATATAACGATTAACATGGGATAAATCATAATTAAATTCATATTGGTAAATAGCCTTTCCTACATAAAGTGGTAAGTCATTTTTGGATTGCTTTTGGTTTTTAAATAAATAAGATTCGTGAGTTTCATTCATTTCTGCTGTGTAAATATCACAATTCCATGAATTATTTACTTTTTTTTCAAGCGAAGGGAAGTGTCTGGCTTTTTTTAATATCTCTCGGTCCTTTGGATCTTTAAATTCAATAATAGGATAGTCTCTTCTTGGTGAAAGCTGTTTGATCTCTGTAATAGATTGTTGCATGGAGCTTTTTTCCGGGAAGTTTTCAAGTACTTTTAAGTCTCTTGTATGAAACTGACAAGGGAATTGATCTTTTGGTTTGTCTTTCTTCACATTCAAAAGAAGAAATTTAAATTGAGGATGGACTCCTTCAAATATCTTCCCTTTTTTTTGACCCATTTGATTTTGAAAGTCAATCAGTCCTTCTATTTTGATATTGTCAAAAATAAATCTTCTCAAACCAATAGCTCCATCATCTCTACAAAGGCCGCTAGGTAACACAATACCTAAAACTCCTTTAGAAGATAACAAATCAAAACATCTTTCTAAAAACAATCTATAAGTGTCCATATTTTTTACTGGAATAATTTGATTAAGAATATTTCCTCGTTGATAGCTATAAAATGTTAAAAAATAATCTCTCTGAAAAAGATAAAAGTTTTCTTTATTCAAATAATCCATGTTTATACTTGGGTTTTGCAGTAACTTTTCTTTCTTTTGCTTAAATATATACTTTGAAATTTTCTTTTTATTAATACTGCTATCATACTTATAGAAAAACTCTTTATCTTCGTTTTCTACTTTATCCCAGGGAGGATTAGTGATAATCACATCAAAGCCACCTCTATCAATAATTTCATTAAAGGCAAGGTCCCAATGGAAAGGCTGTAAATCTTGAAAGTCATCAGCAGATACAGCACGCTTTTTAGTGATTTTCTTCTTACTTTGAATATCTATAATTTCTGTATATTTAAGGTCTTTTGCTTTGCATTTATTAGCAAGTACCTCATTGAGTTTTGAACTTTCTGTTTCAAGAAATTCATTAACTTTATTTTTTAAACTTTTAAGTTTTTCAAAAGATAAAGATTTGGTTTTGTATTTTTTAATCAATTGATTATATCTCTCTTTGATTTGTGTGTAAGAACTTCCATCAAGAGATAACTGCTCTTTTCCATCTTCTTTTAAAAAGCCAATCAAAGAATTACCATGCATAATATTAAAGTCAATGTTAGGTAAGGGTTCAAGCTCCTGGCGATCTAAGGCCGTAGCTACCAGAGATAAAAACAACCTCAACTTACAAACTTCTGTAGCCTCCTTCATCAAATCCACACCATATAGGTTTTTTAAAATAATATTTTTCTTAATTCCATAAGCTATACTTTTATGTTTGCTTTCAAAATCATCTAACCATGTTTTAAGGTCTCTATCACCGAGTGTTTCTATTTTACCAATGATTGGACTGTAAATATTTATAAGCTCTTTCATAGTAGCCATTAAAAAAGCCCCTGACCCTACTGCTGGATCTAAAACAGTTAATGTATTCAAAATGCTATCATTGTTTGTCAAAAGCAGTTTGCATAAAGGAGCATCTAGCTGATGCAAAAGCTCTTCTATGCTCTTAAATTGTTTATTTTGTTTTTGATTGACTTTATCTAAAATGCAATTTCGAATGGTGTTGCGACTTAAGTAATTTGTTATTTCATCTTTAGTGTAATAAGCTCCCATGCTTTTTTGTTGTAGTTGATTGATGTATTTTTCAAAAATATAACCTAACACATCAGGGTCAATGTCTTTATCTGTGGCTTTTCCAGATTTTTCATCTTCAACATGCCATTCATATTGTTGGAAAATCTGATAAGTCTTTTCAAAGGCTTGATCTTCGATCTGAATTTTACCCTTGTATTTTTCTTCAATGGTATGTGGGACAAAAAGTCCACCATTCAAATAGTCAATCTCACCAAGTAGCTCCTTAGCCTTTTCACTTCTTTCTTTTGGTTTTTTAGCAAAGCCTTCAAAAAACAATACTGTTAAAAATTCTAAATAGTATTTATCTTTTCTTCTTTGTTTGCTTTCTTCAAGTTTAGTTTGTAAATATTGAGCATCATCATTGCAAAATAGCTTTTTTTGTAAGAACCAAATAAACATCAAACGATTGAGGATCACAGAAGCATACCATTTTTTTTCTTCTTCATCTGGTATGCCTGTAATGTGTTTTTGAAAATCAAAATGATTATTTTTAAAGTCTTGATAAAACCTTTTTGTGACTTTTTCTGTATTAAAAGCTTTGTCTAATTTTTTGCCTATTTCTATTATTTTTGGCTCATCTTCAAAATCAATGTGAATGCTCGCTAGTTTAGTAGTAAGAGAGTCTGTACTTTGGTCTTTAAAATAGCTATGCTCTCTAACATGACCTCCTTTGGAAAAGTATGAAAGTGTAAAAGATGTCTCATTTTGAAACAAAAGCAAATGTTCTTGGTGTTTCTTTTTGAGTTCTCGATGGAGTTGTTCCATTTTGGAACTTTTGGAACGATCATTGAAATTATGAAGCTGTTGGCTATTAATTTTCAAAACAGGCACATTATTGATCTGAGCAATGCAAGAGTATCGAATGGTAGTCTTTGGAAAGTCAAGACTGAAAGTCATTTGAGGCGAGTGTTCCCATCCTAAGCCATCCACAAATAACTTTTTAAACTCAAAATCTTTAATATAATCTCTGATTTTTTCAATATCCATAAAACGACATCGGACAATAAAAATTTTAACTTAAGCAAAATTTTACAATTTAATTTAATTTATCAATTCAAAGTGAATCTATTGCTCTAAGCTTAAAGTTTTTTTTAGATATACTAAGGGGCAGAGTCCCACCGGAGGAAACAACATCTAGCGAGAGGGTGGTCTTAACAAAGGTATTTCTGAAAATAAACTTTGATTGATGCGGGTTTGAATTTTATTCGTGTTTAATGAAAAATATCAATGATACAAGCAAGATATAGCTTAAATAATTGAAAGTATTTAGAAAACAAAGCTCTGTTTTTGGACTTTACTTTAAATATGACTTAATAAGCCCTTTTATTTAAGTTTTTGAGATGATATTTAAAGAGATGATTTGGTATAATCTATCATTGTAAATGACAATTTTATCGTCAGGGCCTTTCTTTATCTTTAGTATGTTCTTTTTTCACGTCTTTGCCTTTATTGATTAAAAGCTCGTATAATGTATCGAACTTCCGATCAAACTTGTCTTCTATGGCTTTGAACCTTCGATCAAACTTGTCTTCTATGGCTTTGAACTTCCGATCAAACTTCTCGTCCATGGCTTTGATCTGTGTGGGTATATGATTGTATACTTGCTCTTGAATAGGCTTAATTGTAGCAGTCAGTAGATCTCTTAAGTTATTTTCTAGTTGGTTTATTCGCTCATTTAATCTGTTTTCTGATTGAACTGTCTTTTTCACCGCCCTATCATAAAGAAAAAAGCCAATAATAGATATAGCTATGATTGTTGGTAGGTCTAAAGCTTCAGCTATCTTTAAAACAAATTCCTGCCATCCCATAAAAGACTCCTTGTTTACACCTTATATATTATTTATAAAAAATATAGTTTAAAAGTACATAATCATACAACATGATCTAAAGCCTGTCTAGCAAAAAACACCGGGAACATACTATGTATCGTCAGGGCCTTTCTTTATCTTTAGTATGTTCTTTTTTCACGTCTTTGCCTTTATTGATTAAAAGCTCGTATAATGTATCGAACTTCCGATCAAACTTGTCTTCTATGGCTTTGAACCTTCGATCAAACTTGTCTTCTATGGCTTTGAACTTCCGATCAAACTTCTCGTCCATGGCTTTGATCTGTGTGGGTATATGATTGTATACTTGCTCTTGAATAGGCTTAATTGTAGCAGTCAGTAGATCTCTTAAGTTATTTTCTAGTTGGTTTATTCGCTCATTTAATCTGTTTTCTGATTGAACTGTCTTTTTCACCGCCCTGTCATAAAGAAAAAAGCCAATAATAGATAGACCTATAATTGTCATTAAGTCTGTAGTTTTAAGTATCTCTAAAACAAATACCTGCCATCCCATAAAAGACTCCTTGTTTACACCTTATATATTATTTATAAAAAATATAGTTTAAAAGTACATAATCATACAACATGATCTAAAGCCTGTCTAGCAAAAAAACACCGGGAACATATTATGTATCGTCAGGGCCTTTTTTTATTTTTAGTATGTTCTTTTTTCACGTCTTTGCCTTTATTGATTAAAAGCTCGTATAATGTGTCGAACTTCCTATCAAACTTGTCTTCTATGGCTTTGAACTTTCGATCAAACTTCTCGTCCATGGCTTTGATCTGTGTGGGTATATGATTGTATACTTGCTCTTGAATAGGCTTAATTGTAGCAGTCAGTAGATCTCTTAAGTTATTTTCTAGTTGGTTTATTCGCTCATTTAATCTGTTTTCTGATTGAACTGTCTTTTTCACCGCCCTATCATAAAGAAAAAAGCCAATAATAGATATAGCTATGATTGTTGGTAGGTCTAAAGCTTCAACTATCTTTAAAACAAATTCATAGAAACCCATAATGTTCTCCTTAGTTATAAGTTATACCATTGCCTTATCTTAGTCAATTTAAAAAACATTTAAAAAGTACGTAATACTACAACATGATCTAAAGCCTGTCTAGCAAAAAACACCGGGAACATATTATGTATCGTCAGGGCCTTTCTTTATTTTTAGTATGTTCTTTTTTCACGTCTTTGCCTTTATTGAGTAAAAGCTCGTATAATGTGTCGAACTTCCGATCAAATTTCTCTTCCAGGGCTTTGATCTGTGTGGGTATATGATTGTATACTTGTTCTTGAATAGGCTTAATTGTAGCAGTCAGTAGATCCTTCAAGTTATTTTCCAGTTGGTTTATCCGTTCATTTAATCTATTTTCTGATTGGTTTATCCGTTCATTTAATTTATTTTCTGATCGAATTATCCTTTTCACCGCCCTATCATAAAGAAAAAAGCCAATAATAGATATAGCTATGATTGTTGGTAGGTCTAAAGCTTCAACTATCTTTAAAACAAATTCATAGAAACCCATAATGTTCTCCTTAGTTAGGAGTTATACCATCGCCTTATCTTAGTCAATTTAAAAAACATTTAAAAAGTACATAATACTACAACATGATCTAAAGCCTGTCTAGCAAAAAACACCGGGAACATATTATGTATCGTTAAGGTTTAGTCTGACTTTAATCAAAATTTTATAGGGTTAGTTTTATTCTGTAGCTCCGTCCTTTAGCAATAGATTTACAATCTCTGTATGTCTTTTTCACTAACTCTTATTCTATTCAAGCAGTCTTGAACATCAGTATCATAAAGTCGACTACGTATTACTTTATTATAAAACAACTTTAAAGTCAAGTTTTTTGTATAGTAAAGGAATATTAACCAGTTTTTGATTCTTAGTCATAATCCACTGATCGTCATACATGTTTCTACCTCCAATTAAAAACTTCACATCCTTATAACCACAACACTTAAAAGACCAATAATGCTTACGAGTATTAATAACTCTAACAAAAAAAGCCCTCGTGACGATGAGGGCTTTTTGGTTTGTAAAAGAAAAAGTTTCTTCATCAATGCTGGTAATCTAGTGTTGTTACATGGCAAGCTTCAGAGAAGCTTGCTGTCTGGCCACTTTTAGTGAGAATCTTTGTTGAAAATAGCTTTGAATTCATCGAGTGCTTTTTTCAGTTGATCTGTGATTTCATCCGTCAGCTTTTTCCCCTCTCGGATAGCAGGTAAAATATCTGAATGCTTTTGTTTCAAAAAATCTAAAACTTCTGTTTGGTATTTTGAAATTTGATCATTAGAAATATCGTCCATATAACCATTGGTGCCGGCAAAAATGATAGCTATTTGATCTTCCACTTTCCAAGGCGTATACTGCCCTTGTTTGAGCATTTCTACTAACTTTTGACCTCGATTCAGTTGTGCTTGTGTCGCCTTATCTAAATCAGAACCAAATGTGGCAAAAGCCTCTAACTCCCTAAATTGAGCAAGACCTAATTTAAGAGTCCCTGCCACTTGTTTCATGGCTTTAATCTGTGCATTACCTCCCACACGAGAGACAGAGACACCTACATTGACAGCAGGTCTCACACCTTTATAAAACAAATCAGATTCTAAAAAGATTTGCCCATCTGTGATAGATATCACATTAGTAGGGATATAAGCAGAAATATCATTGGCTTGTGTTTCTATAATAGGTAAGGCTGTCAATGAACCTCCACCTTCTTCATCACTCATTTTTGCAGCTCTCTCTAAAAGTCGTGAATGCAAATAAAATACATCCCCAGGATAAGCTTCCCGTCCAGGAGGCCTCCTTAAAAGCAAGGACATTTGCCTATAAGCTTGTGCTTGTTTTGTCAGATCATCATAAATAATGAGAGCATGCATGCCATGATCTCTAAACCACTCACCTATAGCACAGCCAGAGTAAGCAGACAAAAACTGCAAAGGAGCAGGCTGAGAAGCATTAGCAGAAACCACTACTGTATATTCTAAAGCTCCTGCTGCTTTAAGTTTTTCAACCACTTGAGCTACTGTAGATTGTTTCTGCCCTATGGCAACATAAACACAAAAAACATCCTGTCCTTTTTGATTAATGATCGTATCTATAGCCACAGCTGTTTTACCTGTCTGCCGATCACCAATAATAAGCTCCCTTTGTCCTCGGCCAATAGGAATCATAGCATCAATAGCTTTAATCCCTGTCTGGAGAGGTTGGCTTACTGGTTGCCTTTTGACAATACCAGGAGCTTTTAACTCAACTAAACGTGTTTGGTCAGAATGTATAACTCCTAAGTTATCTAATGGCTTTCCAAGGGCATCCACTACACGGCCACAAAGAGCTTCCCCTACAGGGATTTGCACAATTTTCCCTGTGCGTTTTACAAGGTCACCCTCTTTAATATGAAAGTCATCACCAAAGATCACAACCCCAACAGAGTTAGTCTCTAAGTTCAATGCCATCCCAGGCACATCACCTGGAAATTCAATGATTTCCCCTGCCATAACACCATCTAATCCATAAACTCTGGCAACTCCATCACCTACAGATAAGACAACACCTGTCTCAGTTACCTCCAATTGAGTGGAATAATTTTCAATTTGTTTTTTTAAAATTTGAGTGATTTCATCTGCTTGAATTTTCATAGTTTGGGCCTCTTATTGTCTAATTTCGTTGATCTTCGTTTGTTTCACTAAAAGTAAACTAGCCTCTGTTTCACTAAAAGTAAACTGACCTCTGGTCACTTTTGGGCGATGACCACGACGACTGTCGTCGTCGATAAAATGGTCATCACCTCAAAAGTCCGTTTACTTTTAGTAAGGAGGATATCTTCGTTTTCTAACATCATGTTAAGGAAACAAGACTTTCACTTTATCCCTGCCTGTCTGATGCCGGGTTGCCGGATCCCGGATCCCGGATAAACAGCATGTTAAGGAAAAAAGTTCCTTTTTTTGTTTTTTTTATTCTCTTTTAGATTCTGCATAATTTTCAAAAAAGCATGAATATTATGAGTGAAATGCGAAGGCAGGCTGGAGATCTTCCGCAGACCCGCTTGCTCCCAAAAAGCAAGCGAAGGTTGAGGACTTCGGAAGCCTGCCTTCGCATTTCATTCATAAAAACAAAATAGAAAAAGCAGAATCAAAGGGCAGGGGGTGGGGCTAGGGAAGATCCCTTCGCCTCTTAACACCATCTCCTGCCACACTTATGTTACAACGTCAATGTTATTTATAAGCTGATCTTTGAGTAAATGTAACTGGCCAGCAGCTGTTCCGTCAAATAAAAAGCCTCCTACTTTCACTAAAACACCACCTAAAACTGATGGACGTTCGCAATATTCAAAATGCACAGTTTTGTTTAATTTTTGTGTTGCAAATCTTTCAATAATTTGCTTTTCCTCTGGTGTCAAATGTTGATCAGAAAACACCTCCCCCTTTATAACACCCCGATCTTCATTATGTCTATATTGAAAAGCCATAATAATTTCTAAAATTAAGTGTATTCTGTTTTTATAAATTAAAAATTTTAAAAAAGAAAGCAACCTATGATTTTTTTGAGATATTTTTTCTGAAGAACTATTGGGATAGAGTATACTTTGAAGTAAATTTATTTTTTGCTCAGTATTTAATAAGGGGCCAGATAAAAGAGAGAGCATATTTTGTGGGGAAGGAGAATCTTGTATGGGTTGCTTTAAAACTTCAGAAAGCATCTCAAAATCTTTTAAAATAACATCTATTTGATTTTGACTTGCAAGTAAATCATAAAAAGCATCTGCATATCTTTGAGCAACTTCTGAAGGATAAATCATTTTAAAGAAACCTCTAGAGTTTTGATAAAGTGGTGTCTGTCTTCAGAGGTCATAGTTTTTGAAATTTTAGTTTGCACCTGAAGTATGATTTTTTCTGCAAATTCTGCAATTAATTGCCTTTTAGCTTTTTTATGTTCTAAATCTAGTAAAGATAAAGCTTCGTTTTGGATGCGAGTAGCTTCTATATCAGCTTCTTTAAGCATTTGATCTTTTGTGGCAAGGGCTTCTTTTTGGGCTTTAGCAATTTGTTCCTGAGATGTTGTGGTGATCTCTTGCAACTTTTGGGTATAGTCCTTGTGGGCAACTTCCATATCCTCTCGTTCTTTCTGAGCAGCTTGAAACTGCTCTTGGAAACGATCAAATCGGCTTTTATAAAAAGCCCTGATTTTATCTTTCAGAAGATAAAATAATAATCCAACAAATAAAGAAAAATTTAAAAATTGGTAAAAAACAACTTTTGGTACTCCTTCATGACTATCTGTGGCCCCTAATGCCTGACTGATTCCTAAAAAACTCATAAATAAAATATATTTTGTAAGAAATTTTATTCTTTGCATTTTTACTTTCCCTTAATCTTTTGTTGAAAAATGAAAATGTATCTACTACATCTATCCCTTTTAAAGCTACCCCTTTTGAAGCCTTATTATATTTTTTAACACAATGGTTTCAAAAACTTCAAATTTTAAAAGCTAGTGGATTCATTTGCTAGCTTATTTTGCAGTGTCGTCACAGCAAGTCTTATCTATTTTGACTTGATTCCATCACTTTATTTAACTTAAAGTCACACTCGTCCTAATATTTTATTAGTAGCCATTTCAACTAATTCAGGTGTGTGTTTTTCTAATTCTTTTTGGGCAATTATTTGTTCTTGATTTTTTCGCTTTCTTGTTTGGTCTATTGTTCTTTGAGCTTCTTTCTGAGCATTTAAGATTTTTCTATGATACTCTTGGCTAGTTTCACTTTTGATTTTTGTAAAAATATCATGAATTTGTGTGTGAAGATTGCGGAGTTTGGTTTCATAGTCATTTTTTAATTTTGCAATAGTAGCTAGTTTTTGAGCTTTGTCTTCCTCATCTCCTAAAGTCAAATGTTCCCTTTGTCTATAAGCATCAAAAAGAGGTTTGAACAAAAGAGGATGCAGGATGACATACAAGGCTAAAAAGATAGCCATTTGAAGGAAAAGTGTATGATCAATACCTAATTTTGTAAATATCTCCATAAATGAACCCCTCACTTATTTGGTTATTTTCCGTATCATTTCTAAAATAAAACACCTAGAATAGAAAATCAATGAGAATGTTCTATCAAAAGCTTTTCTTAAATGTAGCTATATTAATAGACTCAAATTTGGTAAATTTTAAGTTTTTAAAGGAACTTTTTCCCTTTGCCATCACATTTGTAGGGTTTTTCTTTAAATTTCAATAGGTTGTGTTACATTTAAAGCCTCTTAAAAAAATATTGCAAAAAAGACTTGATATGTTATAATATTTTGATAAGTATACTTATAGTGTTATTTATAAAAATATATAAACAATTTAATCTAAATAAAAAAGGGGTTTTTAAAAAATGGATGTCAATAAAATACTCACAGAGATCAATCAAAAGATTACTCAAAGTTTAGAGAATCAAAAAGAAATTCAAAAAAAACAAACTGAAATGGAAACAAGACTTACCATTCAAGAGAGTACCACCCAAAAAACTAACGAATTAATTCACCAATTATCTGAAGATCAAATAACTCAGAAAAAAGCTACTCAACAAACTAATGAATTGATTCATCAATTATCTGAAGACCAAATAACTCAGAAAAAAGCCACTCAACAAGCTACTCAACAAACTAATGAATTGATTCACCAATTATCTGAAGACCAAATAACTCAGAAAAAAGCCACTCAACAAACCCATGAGCTAGTGTTGGCCATAAAAAAAAACTGGATTATACAGGCTCTGACAGGCCAAAAAGAAAGTTAATCAGGGTCATTTGTTGGCTATTTATCTTGTTTTTTAGACTATTTCTGTATTTAATCAAACCTTTTCACTTTCACTCAAAATGAGTTGTTTCACTAAAAGTAAACCAACCTCTGGTTGCTTTTGGGCGATGACCACGACGACTGTCGTCGTCGATAAAATGGTCATCACCTCAAAAGTCCGTTTACTTTTAGTAAGGAGGATCCCTTCATTTTTTAACACAATGTTAAGGAAACAAGATATGTTTCTAAAATGTTTTTAGGGAGCATGCGAGTTGCGATAAAGGAACTTTTTCCCTAACATCATGTAAAGAGACGAGAGGATTCTTCCTACTAAAAATAAACGGATTTTTGAGGCAATCAGCCTTTGATCGACGGCGAGAGCCGTCGGGCTGATTGCCCAAAAACAGCCAGAGGCTGGTTTATTTTTAGTGAAAAAGATAAGAAGGCGAATAGCCTTCGGCTGGCAACCTAAAAGTGACCAGAGGTCAGTTTACTTTTAGTGAAAGTAATTAGTTTGGGATTTAAGTTTATTCATAGTTTTTTCAAATAAGTTTGTTGAAAAAAGAAAGAAATTTTACAATAGACTTAAAACAGAAGATAAATATTCAGAGACCAAGGCGTAAAGAGGTAAAGACATGGAAATTTTTCAAACTTCTCAGCTACTCAAAGCCATGCTGGCTGATCTGCAAGCACCTCTTCAAAAGAAAGTTTTAGGAGTCACTACAGATACAAGGCAAAATTGTCAGCAAAAATTATTTTTCCCACTCAAAGGGGAAACCTTTGATGGACATAATTTTTTTCAACAAGCTATAAATGCTGGAGCCAGTGGGCTTGTGTGTCAAAATCAACAAAAACATAAGCTACCCTCAAATTTACCTCCTTTTCTAGGTGTCTTCTGTGTAGAAGACACTCTGATAGCCTACCAAAATCTAGCTCAATATGTTCGCTGTACCTTCAAACCTAAAGTCATAGCCCTCACAGGTTCTAATGGTAAAACCACAACCAAAGAGTTTCTTGCAACGCTTTTGCAAGACTCTTATACAACCCTAGCCTCACCTGCAAGTTTTAATAATAGCATTGGTGTGCCACATACACTTTTGAACATTAAACCAGATACTCAAGTTGTTGTGTTAGAAATGGGCATGAATCACTTTGGTGAAATCAAAGAACTTGTACAACTAGCTGATCCTGATATCACTTTGATCACCACTGTAGGGAAAGCTCATTTAGAAGGTCTTCAAAGTATAGAAGGCATTGCCAAAGCAAAAGAAGAAATTTATAAATATGCTCGCAAGGATGTCATAAAGATTTTTAATTTAGATAATACTTGGACGACAGCAATGTACCATCGCTATCAATCAAGTTGTTCTACTTTTACTTTTAGTCAAGCAAATCATAAAAAGGCAGATATTTGCTTTATGATAGAAGACTCAGGTATTGATTATTTAATATTTTCAGGTAGCATTTGTGGAGTAAAGGGAAGGGTAAGGGTTTCTATTTTTGGCCAACACCATATCAATAATTTAATGGCAGCTACTTGTGGAGCTTTAGCAGTGGGATTACAGCCTGCAAAAATTTGGCAAAACTTACATAAATGCAAAGCTACCTGGGGACGAAGTCAAATCATAACACTTCCTAATCAAGCAAGAGTTATTTTTGATGCCTACAATGCCAATCCTGATAGCATGCAAGCTCTTTTAGCTCAAATGGCAAGGTGTAAAATTTCTGGTCAGTTGCATATTTGTTTAGGGGATATGTTAGAAATGGGTCCCTCATCAGAGTTTTTTCACCAAGAGTTAGGAAAGCAAGTCGCTCAGCTTATGTCTTCTATTAATATAGGGAAAGTTGCTTTTGTAGGGCAATTTGGGCAAGCATTCCAAGATGGCTTGCAATCTGGACAATCTAGTCGGATTGAAAAAAAGGCTATTTTATTGAATAAATATAAGTCTGATTTAGCGTCTTATTTTCAAAAAGCTCTCAAGCCTAAAGATACTTTAATTATCAAAGCTTCCAGAGGACTACAATTAGAAAGGCTCCTTAATAGCCTTTGATGGATCATATAAGCTAAGAGGCCAGACTATTTCAAGTGAAAAAAATGTCACTTGTTCATTCTAAAGGACCATTTTTGTCACTGATGTCATACAACAAATCCTTCAAACGCTTTAATAATAGGCTTTTTATTTTGGCACAATTTGTGAACCATATAAATATATAAGTTTAAAATAGAAATAAAAGATAGGAGAAAAATAATGGCAAAAAAAGTATCTATATTATTTATGATAGTGGCTACTGTTGGTATGACTTTAGTAGCTTGTGGCAAAAACAATAATTATGACAGATATGGCTATGGCTATGATCCATATAATGGCCGTAATGTTTATAATCAGGGTCAGTATGGACGTCATCTTCGTCGCCTACCCCATGGTCAAAGTAGCTGTGGTTCTGGGTGGAATACTGCTTTCCATCATACACAACAACGAGGCTTTTGCTTTGAAGCTGGATTTGATTTTGGCTTTCAAATAGATCCTTGGCAAGAATATCACGGACTTTTATGTGATGTAAGATATGATGGGTTGAGTTCATGTCCTCAAGGCATGTTCTGTCAAACAGCACCAGGTAGAGGCCATCTTGGTCAGCCTTTAGGTTTCTGTACTTACCGTATTTTTTGGTAAAAGTGTGAACTTGATTACATAAAATATTATTTTCTTGCGGGTTGCATTTCTTTCATACAAGATAATTATATGAAGATGCAATCTGTAAGAGGGATGAAAGACCTAAGTCCTACACAAAGCCATCTATGGCTTGAGGTAGAAAAGCAAGCTATTCATATATCTTCTCTGTCAGGATATCAACTTGTTCGCACTCCTCTTTTAGAAATGACAGACCTCTTCAAAAGAAGCATTGGAACACACACCGATATTGTCGAAAAAGAAATGTACACATTTAAAGACAAAAATAATGATCACCTCACCTTAAGACCAGAGGGTACAGCTGGCGTGATTCGAGCAGTGATTGAAAATCGCTGGATGATCTCTCCTCACACAGCATTGAGGCTTTCTTATTTAGGTTCTATGTATCGCAGGGAAAGACCTCAAAAAGGTCGTTACAGGCAATTTCATCAATTTGGATTAGAACTTTTAGGTGTCCATGCTCCAGCAGGAGATGCTGAAGTCATCTCACTGGGATGGGATTTTTTACAATCTCTTGGTCTTCAAAATATTCAAATCAAAATTTCCACACTTGGAACTCTAGCTTGCCGTAAAGCTTATCAAGAAAAATTAAAGCAAGTCCTCAAAAAAAACTTAGCACTAATCCCTAAAGATTTTATCCCTCGCATCGATTCAAACCCTCAACGCATTTTTGACCATAAAGATCCCAAAGTTTCTCAATTAATCCCTCAATTGCCACTGATTTTAGATCACTTGGACCTAGAGAGCCAAAAGCATTTTGAACAAGTGCAAGAATGTTTATCTCAAATGGATATTCCTTACACCATTGACCCACATATTGTCAGAGGTCTTGATTATTACGGACACACAGCTTTTGAATATATCTCATCAGAGCTAGGTCCAAGTCAAAATGCTGTAGGGGGAGGAGGACGCTACGACGGACTTGTGGAACAATTAGGAGGCCACCCTACACCTGCTGTGGGATTAGCTATGGGCTTAGAACGGCTTATGTTATTAATTAATGGACAGCAATGGCTTTCAGATAAAAAAGCACCTCTTTATTTTGTGATCCAAGATCCTAGCTTAACTTCTTTAGCTTTAAAATGGAGCCGTCAATTAAGACAAGCTGGTATCAAAACACAGGTCCATTTAGAAGAACGTAAATTTAAAAATCAAATGAAGCAAGCTAATAATATGAGTGTCCCTTATGTGGTTATTTTTGGCCAGCAAGAGATAGCTCAAGGGCAAGTCATAGTTAAAAATATGCTCTCTGGGGAACAAAAGGCTATTTCTTTAGAACAGCTTGAAACTTACTTTAAAGCTTTGATCAATAAGAAAGACTCAGCAATATAAAACAATAAAAAAATGCATTTGATGCAAATACATATCAATTGTTGATATTTGTATTTGCTTGACATCTATGATTATTTCACCCTAAAGCTTTGACCCCCTTCATGCTATGTAAAAATTTCATATTATTTAAGATATTTTATGGCTTGCAATAAATCTATAAGCATGTATAATTATTCTCTTATGAAAAGCAGGGCTTTATTATTATGGATATGGATTATGTTGGTAGGGTTACCAGTTAAGGCAGATATTTGTGTCTCTAACTCTTATCGACTGGATAAAAGAATTAAAAATCTTTCTCATGAAGGTCAAGATTTGATATTGATGGCTGGGTTAATTGCTTATGCCTTAAAATCTCACACAACATCCACACAATCTCTACACCCTCTAGAGCTTAATCCTTATCATATTTTTCTTGCTGCAACTACAAAGGTTGTAGATGAAAATAAAGGGATTTTCCATCAATTTAGTTTGGTTGATAGAGTATTATTTTCTCTTTTGAAACAGTTAAATATATTAAAAAGCTTTCAGAATTTTCTTTTAGAACAATTAGGTTTTAACAACGACTATTCAGATTTTTTTTCAAAAAACCCTGATGGAAGTTTAACACTCTATCTCAATGAGTCTCCTGCTCTTTCTTCAATTACAGCTTTCACCTATCAAACAGCAACAAATATTTTACTAGATGAAATAGGCAAATCAAAACAAGGTGAAATAAACTATATACAAAATATACAACAGCAAAAGCCTAGTTTTTTTATTTCTACAGAACATTTTCTTTTAGCTACCTTGGACTTCGATCATCCTATTCGTACATTTCTGTTCAATATCTTCAATGTAAGGCATGCTTTAGAAATCCGATCTAGTTTGTATCCTATAATAGATGATGTGAGAAAAAGTATAAAAAGATCACCAAAAAGACTTCAACTTTTATCAAGAGATCAGCTTTTGCAAGAAGCTATCTCACTTATTAAAGGGGGCATAAGTGTTGTAGAAAGTGCAAGGATGTTAAATATCAGTAATGATACTTTGCAAAAATATCTGCAAGAATATGAAGCAGTGCATGGGCCTATTTCTCGACTTAGGTTGGATATAAATTTTGCTGAAATAGAAGACAGCACAATACTCCAACAAGCTATCCCATTAATTGAAAACGGAGGTAACATTTTAGGGGTTGCCAGACAATTAAATATCAGTCGAGGAAGATTAAGAAAATTAATTCGTGAACATGAGAAAATCAATGGTCCTATCCGTCGACCCACAAGAAGATATCATTATCACTCTTCAGAGGAAAAAACAAATATATTACAACAAGCCATTCCTTTAATTGAAGAAGGTATGGATATGGCAAACGTCGCTAGAAGGTTTCGTGTCAAAAGAAGAACTTTTCATACATGGATTCAACAACATGAAAGAAGACATGGACCCATCAATAGAGAAAAAATGCATAAACAATATAGCCACTCTATTTATACTCCCCCAGAAGAGAAGAATAACATCATTCAGCAGGCTATTTTATTATTGAAAGAAAACAGAAACCTTGCAGCAGTAGCTAGAAGATTAAATATTCCCGAAGGTACTTTGAGGAATTGGCTTGAAGACTATGAAGCCATACATGCTCCTATAAACTCACCTCCTATCAAATCATCTAGGATAAATAGATAGGCTGTTTTTAGTTTAAAAGAATATTTTAATGATCACTTACTTAACAAAAGATCAGCTAAGTCCTGAGAGGTTTTAATTTTTAAAATATTTTCAGAAAATGCATCTTCATATTTTAAACGGAGTAGGGCTTTTGCTTCTTTTTGTAGTCTTTCTTGGCAATAACGTTGTTTTTGAAATAGGCCTTGTTGCTTAAATTTAATCATACAATCCAAAATAGCTTTTATACCTTTGCCTTCTATAGCAATAGATGAAAAGACATACTTTTGTTGATTTTTTGGTTCTGTCATCCTTAGAAGTTCGTTTTGTATTTGATAGCCACTTGATTTGTCTGTCTTGTTGATAATAAAAATATCTGCAATCTCCATCAAACCAGATTTCATGATTTGCATGCCATCACCACTGTCTGGAGTTAAAACCAAACTCACCATATCTGTCACGTTCATAATTTCACATTCTGTTTGACCAACCCCTACAGTCTCTACGAATACTATATCAAAGCCAGCCAAATCAAAAGCTCGTAACATCAAATAAGCTTTAGCACATAGCCCTCCAATGCCCTTGCGTGATCCAATAGAACGAAAAAAAATATCTACAGAAGAAGGTGATGATAAGCGAATGCGATCACCTAAAATAGCTCCACCACTTAAAGGACTGGTGGGGTCTATAGCCAACACCCCTATTTTCATTTTTTTTTGATGTGCTTGTTCTATCAGGCAGTTGATCAGTACAGATTTACCAACACCCATTGCACCTGTAATGCCCACTCGAAAAGCCAAGTGAGGAGGATTCAGTAGCTGTTCATATTGTAAAACAGATACCCCTAACCGATCTATCTCTGTCAGTAAATGAGACAAGTCTTTATAAGAGGTTTGAGCTTGTTGTAAAAGAGTGATCATTTTATTGTTTTAGGATATTGTTTGTTTTCTGTGATTTTAAGTAAAAATGATACTAAAAAAACTTTTTACGTTTAGAGGAAGGCAAGATTCCTAAGCTTTCTCTATATTTTGCCACTGTCCTTCGAGCAATTTTAATACCATCTTCTTGTTCTAATGCATCAATAATTTTTTGATCTGAAAATGGCTTTCTGGGGTCTTCCTTTTTAATCATTTCTTGGATTTTTATTTTGACAGCTTTACTGGCTAAATCTTTGCCATTGGTCTTGATACTAGAGCTAAAGAAATATTTTAGCTCAAAAATACCTTTAGGTGTATGGACATATTTATTGTTAGTGACTCGACTCACTGTAGATTCATGCATGCCAATATCTTGAGCAATATCTTTGAGATTCATTGGGGTAATATGAGTGACGCCTTTTTCTAAAAACTCTTTTTGATGTTTCACAATACTTTCTGTCACCTTACGAATAGTATCTTGCCTGCGATAAATAGATTGCATTAAGAAATTTGCAGATTTGATTTTTTGCTTAAGATAGTCTTTTGTACCATCATTGTTATTTTTGTTGTTGAGTTCTTTGGCATAGCGGTCAGAAATTTTCAGTTTGGGTATACCATCATCATTTAAGACAATTTCATATTTATGACCCACCTTGTAAACATAAATATCAGGGATGACATGCTGCGTCTCTGTTGAAGAAAAAATCCGCCCTGGTTTAGGGTCCATTTCCTCTAATATCTTACAAATATCTCTGATATGCTCTACATCTTTTTTCATGGCCTTAGCAATAGCCATATAATTTTTCTGTTCAAGGTGTTTCAAGTGGTTGCTGATCAGTTCAATGACATCACAAGTGTTTTCTTGCAAATGCCTTGCTTGAATTAAAAGACATTCTTTAAGATTTCTTGCTCCCACACCTGGAGGATCGAATTCTTGCAAAAATGGCAGGAGCCTTTCAAGATCATGCAGTGCTATATTTGTTTCTTGTGCGATTGTTTCTAAAGGCTTTTCAATATAGCCATTATCGTTGACATAATCGATAAGGACAGTAATGATATCTACATCATTTTTTTCATTATTCAGTCCTGATGTTTTAACCTGCCAGAGAAGATGGTCAAAAAGAGTGGTTTTGACAGGGATTAAGTTCTCATAATTCATAATTTCATCTTTACGGCCTGCCTTTCTATACTCTCTTTGATGATGGTAGGTATTATCGTAATAATGCTCTAAGTTAAAGTCATCATGCTCTTGTTTACGAGGATCATCGTCTTTGGGAGCTATATCGCTTTCTTTAATTTCTTGCCGATCTCCTTCTGTTTTAACGGCAGTATCTTCTGTATTTTCTTGGATTTCTTCAAGTATGGGATTTTCTATGATTTCCTTTTGGATGGTGTTTTCAAGCTCTAGTCTGGACATTTGTAATAATTTAATAGCTTGTTGAAGTTGTGGGGTAATCTTCAGAGTCTGTGATTGAGAAAGATGTAATCCTTGCTTAAAACCTTGTGCCATAATAAACACCCTACCCTTTTTTATGACCTTACTTATATATTTTACACTTTTTGTTTTTTTTGTATATTTTTACTTCCATTTTATAGACTTTAAGGTTATGACCTTAAAATATCCATTTATATATTTATCGGTCATATTTTGAGATTTATAAAATATCATCGGTTTTTATGTATTTTTTTAAAAAATGTATTATAATAAGACATATATAATTAAGAAACACATATAATTAAGACATATAATTATAATTAAGACACATAATATAAAAGATATATAATATAAAAGACATATAATATAAAAGACATATAATATAAAAGACATATAATATAAAAGACATATAATATAAAAGACATATAATATAAAAGACATAAGACAAATGAAATAAATGTTGTCTAAAGTCTAAATTTAGTGTTTAAATTAGTGTTTAAAAGAAAGGTTAAGTGTTTTTTTATCGTTTTATCGTAGGATAGAATTAAATAGTAAAATGTAATTGCAATATTTTTAAACCAAGTTAAGGAGGATTTCATTATGGCTAAAGCTAAAAAGAAGCAATCTAAAAAGAAGCAAACCGCAACTCGTAAAGTATCTCGTTCTTCTAAAAAGGCAACCAAGAGATCAACAGCAAAAAAGAAGCCTGTAAAAGCAAATAAAAAGAAAAAGGCTAAAAAGGCTGTTAAAAAGAAGTCTAAAGCAAAAAAAGTGTCTCCAAAAAAGAAAAAGACACTAAAGAAAACATCTGTAAAAGCAAAACGTTTGAAGAAAAAGGTACAAAAGAAGAAAGTTGCAAAAAAATCTAAACCCAAAGCCACTTCTAAAAAAAAATCTCAAAAGGTAAAAAAGAAGACTCAAAAAAAGAAAATTCAAAAGAAGAAGACTCAACAGAAGAAGAAGCAGGTAGTTTCTAAGAAGACTAAAAAAACAGCTAAAAAAACTAAAGTGTCTTCTATTAAAAAAGCAAAGGCCAAAAAGACCAAAAAAACTCAAAGGCCTAAAAAACCTCAAAAGCCTGTAGTGCCTTCTTTGCAAGAGATTCAAGAAGACTCTCAAGTTCCTTTAATATCTAAAAATCCTTTAGCTGTGGATGATCATCTCACACATCATCATGATGATGATGATCTCTTATCTGATGATGTAGATAATATAAATGATGATCAAATGGATGAGGACGATGATGATGATTTAGGAATGGGTGGTTTAAGGCATGATGATTTTGATGATGATGAGGACGATGATGATGATTTTGATGGATCGGATGACCATTTAAGGGAAATTGACATGGACAATGAGGGTGACGATGATATGCATGATGATTTCCATGATGATGATGAGGAGGACGACAGTTTAATATAGTGAGAGTGTCATATCTAAATCTTCTCAAAACTGACATTCTATTTCTCTGAAACATTCTTGATTTAGTAGATATACGAAATTAGAGGTAATAAATTCCAGGAAGGTCATTTTATAGTATGAAGGGATTGTTCCCTCAACATGCTGTTATCTGGGGATCTGGGGGTCCGGGATCTGGGATCGGGCAACCCGGCAGGGATGAAGTGAAAGTCTTGTTTCCTTAACATGGTATAAAGGTATGAGAGGATTCTCTTTCCGGGATCTGGGATCGGGCAACCCGGCATCAGGCAGGAAAGGCATTTTGTTTCCTTAACATTGTGTTAAAAAACGAAGGGATCCTCCCTACTAAAAGTGGTCAGACAGCAAGCTTCTCTGAAGCTTGCCATGTAACAACACTAGGTTGCCAGCATTGATGAAGGAACTTTTTCCTTAACATGTAGTAAAGAAATGAAGGGATCCTCCATACTCAAAGTGAACAGGCTTTCTAGGTTGCCAGCAATTGAGAAGGCGAAAGCCTTCGGCTGGCAACCAGAAAGTGACCAGAGGTCAGTTTACTTTTAGTGAAAATCAAATGAAGCAATGACCATTTTGTCAACGGCGTAAAAAGTGAAATAAATAGTTTGCCTTGATGTTGATACTCTATAATAAGCTACATGTTTTTTGATATTTTCCATCAAATATATTTTTGATTTTTAACAATTGAATATCAAGGTTTAGATTTCATAAAATCCTCAAAATTTTGTATTGGTAGTTTTACTATTGTCTTTAATTTATCCCCTCTTTCTTTGAGGGGTCCATCCTCCGTAATGAAAGCTTTTGAATAAACAAAAAATGGTAAAAATAAGTCGTCATTCCATTGATTCTTTCTACAGCGAACAAATTTTTCACCACGTATTTTTTTTATATCTTCATGCATGAGATAGCTATAATAACCTATAGATGCGTATGTTTTTAAAAATGGATATTTTTTTTCTGTGAAAAAGTCTTTGCCATAGTTTTTTATTAGATCGTCAACATCTTTTTTGAGAAGTATCTGATTGGAAATTTCCCGATGTACAAAATCTTGCGATATGATTGTATTTTTTATGTAGATTGCCTTTTGGTTTATCTCTTTTAATTTTTGGTGCGTAAGTGTTGTCTCTAGCTTTCCCGTAAGAGTTGAATATATTAAAGATTTATATATGATCTTTTCTAAAAAAATAGAATGGCAGGAAAAGTAATTCGCTTTATAAGGATTATATCCATTTTCTTTAAAATCCTTGCATATTTCCTCGTCAAATTTTCTGTGTTCTTTTGTTCCAAAAAGTTGATCGTTTATACGTTCTTCCTTTTCCTTATCAGAATCACCAGGGGGGTCTGTTTTTTCATTGAGTTTTTTATTATCCACTTTTAGTTTTTCTATAAAGCCATTTACATCTTTTAAACCTTCTTTCAAATATTTATCTGAAAAGACTGGAATTTCTTTTAAAACCACATCTTCTATCTCTTTTTTTATAATAAAAGGTAGATCTGATAAAACCTTTGCCTGTTTTTCTATCACCAAATATTTGATAACTTCTACCCTTTTTATGTTTTCGTCCTTATTATTTTTCTGCATTCCTACTTCTCTTAACACTTGAGGAGCTATAAAGATTATGCCACCTCTTTCTTTTACTTTCTTACAAAAGGCATCTATTATTTGGTTATCTTTAAATTTCTCAGAGATTATATTAGTGTCTATCAAAACCATTTTTGATTTACCTTCTTTATCTCTAAAATCTATATTCATATTCCACATCCTTTCTTTTCTTTGTTAAATTAATTTTAAATAAATACCTAAAGAAAGTATCGGTATGACTTTGGTCTGATTTGATGATTTATTTGATAAAAGATAAAAAAAGATTCTTTTTTTGAGACAAATATAGAATTGGTCTTATTCTGTAGCTCCGGCCTCTTTTAATAGTCTTACAATCTCAATATGATTATTCTCACTAGCCAACTTTAAAGCCGTCCAACCGCTTTTGTTTTGATGACTGAGGTCAGCTCCGGCCTCTTTTAATAGCCTTACAATATCAATATGATTATTCTCACTAGCAGACATTAAAGCCGTCCAACCTAATCTGTTTTTATGATTGACGTTAGCTCCGGCCGCTAGCAATAGCTTTACAATCTCTATATGGCCTGCAAAACTAGCCAACATTAAAGCCGACAGTTTAAATATGTCTTGATGATTGACGTTAGCTCCGGCCGCTAGCAATAACTTTACAATCTCTGTATGGCCTGCAGAACTAGCCAACATTAAAACCGACATTTTAAATATGTCTTGATAATTGACGTCCGCACCTTTTTCTAGCAATTCCCTTACCGATCTACGGCTACCGGAAACAACGCGATTTAATAAGTCATTATTGAGTAATTCCCTCTCACTTTGATTTGGCATAAGGCTTTCAGAATAAGCCCATAGAGAATCACTAGAAACAAGCAAAGCAATAAATAGGATAAAAATATATTTTTTCATTTGTACCTTCATTTGAATTTTTGATTTTATAACAACATATCTCTAATAAGAAGTCAAGCCGTTATTTTCACTCAAAATGCATCATGCCTCTGGCATGTTTTTGGGCGTTTGTCTCACTAAAAATAAACCAGCCTCTGGCTGTTTTTGGCGATGACCACGACGGCTCTCGCCGTCGATAAAATGGTCATCACCTAGTGTTTGTTACATGGCAAGCTTCAGAGAAGCTTGCTGTCTGACCACTTTTAGTAGGAAAAGGATCCTCTCGTCTCTTGACAGGATGTTAAGGAAAAAGCTCCTTCTTACGCCTTGAGTGTTGCCTGCAATGGCGAAAGCCTTTGCGGTCATTGTCCAAAAGTAGCCAGAGGCCAGTTCACTTTGAGTGAAACAGAGGTCAGACCACTTTGAGTGAAAATGACGGCATGATGCATTTTGAGTGAAATAGACTAGCTTTTCTTTATATTATTTATAGAATCCGAAGCCATCACAATAAAACCAAGATCATCTAAAGACATCAAATAAGCAATGTCTGTTATAACTTGCCAATACAATGTTTCCTTTTCATTCAATGTGTTTAAATAATTCTGAATTTCTTTCTCTTCTTCCTCTTGATCATTGGTTTCTTTCAGCGATTCATTACAAAACCTTTTAATAAAAAGTTCGGGATTGATGCCATCCTTATGCATCATACAACACAAGGATTCAAGCATATCTTTATAAGTATCAAGCTTATCCAATTTTTTCTTATCATTCATAATAAAAACTTTATAGGATTATTTTCTAAGAAAGTCAAAAAAAATAAAATATAGTGATTGATTATAGATAAGGATAATTTAACAAACTTATTAAGCTTTGTACGATCATTTAAAATATCTATAATACATTGGTTCATGAAACTTTCCCTTACTTTTGTTTTAGCCTTTGATATGTTAGATCAACATATTTTTGTGATATTTCATAGCCAATCCAATACCTTTTGCTTTGCTGTGCAGCAAGAGCCGTGGTCCCGCTTCCCATAAAAGGATCGAGAATCACATCTCCTGAAAAAGTATATAAATTAATAAAGCGGGTGGGTAACTCTATGGGGTAAGGGGCAGGATGTCCAATTTTTTTGGCAGATTCAGATGGAAAATTCCACACACTTTTTGTCCATTCAAGGAAATCTTCTTTATTAATTGTGGGACTCTTATTACTGTTGTAGTCTGGCTTTTTTCTCATAAAATTCCCTTTACAATAGATCATAATATATTCATGGACGTCACGTAGAACAGGATTAGATGGCGACATCCAACTGCCCCATGCACAAGATGTTCCAGCACTTGCTGATTTATTCCAAATAATTTCACCCCTCATCAAAAAACCTATGCTCAGCATGTCTGAAGTAATGACTGTGTTAAGAGGAATATAGGGTTTACGACCAATATTAGCAATATTGATACATATTCTACCACCATCAACTAAAACGCGATAAGCTTCTTTCCATACACGATAGAGCATAGCTTGATATTCATTGATTGTAAGGTCTTCATCATAATCCTTTCCTACGTTATAGGGAGGTGAGGTGACTATGAGATGAATACTATTGTCAGGGATTTCTGACATACTTTCGCTAGAGTGAACATAGATTTTATTTAAGTAAGATTTTGGTAATATATTTTCTGTTGAATAATGGTTTAGAGATTTGTTCATTCTGTTGTAGATTTTACGATTATAAAATTTATTTGAATGGTGTCCAACACGTTCTCCCACTCCAAAACTTCTCATTTGACTTCTTGCCATAACAAATCCTTGATACTTGTTGGGGTTACATGTCAACCGGTATGTCAACCGGTTGTCAATTTTAGGTTAAATTCAAAATAGTGTTATTATAATCATCTTTTTTAATATATGGCAACATAGCTTTTTATTTGCTTTGTTTTCTTAAAGCTTCAACAGCCTCTTTGATTCCTTTTTGTTTGTCTTTGTTTTAAAATTATATCTTTCTGATTGTTTTGATGCTCTTGCAATGTCCACCCTCTTAATTATGGTTAATTATTCAAGAATACTGATTTTACAGTTTAATGTACCATAAACACAATGTCATATTTGGTCAATATTTCTAATTGTTATCTTTTCTCATAACGCATACAACACAATATAAACATTATGAAAAGCTAACCATGCTATTATTTCAAAATAATTGATTTTATAAGGTATAGCATCGCATGATTATATTTTAACCCCGGGAAGATATGTAGGGACAGCAGAGGTCAAAGGTGATGGTATTCCCTTTCATCAAAAGATGAGAGATTTGACCAAGGAGTTAAGTGGTTATTTTAAGGAGTCTGATAAATTAGAAAAAGAAATTAAGAGCAGTTTATCAGCCATTGGCTTTAAAATATAGCTAAAAGCTTTGATTAAGAAGTATTTGATTATCTCTTTTCTTGACTTTTTTATAAAATTTCTTGACTTTTTTATAAAATTTCTTGACTTTTCTTATAAAGATGCTATTCTATCAAATAGACGACCCCTACTTACTCGGGTAGGGTGCGAGGTTATGGCTAACTTAGCTATAACCTCTGCTTTTTATAAAAGGTTTTGAGGTTTGAAAACAATTGTTTATGTGGATGGTTTTAATCTTTATTATGGTTGTTTGAAGGGAACTACCTATAAATGGCTTGATTTGTTAAAGCTATCAAAATTTTTATTACCACAACACAAGATTTTAAAGATTAAATATTTCACTGCTAAAGTTTCATCTCGATTTTATAATTCCCATAATCATCTGAAAGGTTAAAATGAACATACTATCTTTAGAAAGATCAGTTCAAGATTTAGAAGACGCTTTAGAAATGTGCCATAAGAATATAAAAGATAGTCAAGTAAATATAGAAGATACTCAATTGAGAAATATTTTTAAAGAAGCTTGTCTTTATAATTTTAAAAACACTTATGAGATCACTTTGAAAATGATCAAAAGATATTTGAAAGAAACTTCAAGTAATCCTTTGGAAATTGAAAAAATGACTTTTAATCAAATGATTGAAAAAGCATTTGAAGAATCTATCCTTAAATCAGAGTTAAAAGAATGGAAAAGGTTTAGAGATTGCCGTATAAAATATGCTGAGAGTTATCAAAAGAAAATAGTAAATGAAATTTTAAAAGAAATTCCATTTTTTTTAAAAGAAGTAAAATATTTTATGGGTTATCTTAATAAAAAGCTAGCAAAGGAGCAACAATGAATCAATATGATAAACTGCAAAAAGCTTGACAGGCAATAAAAATCATAGATGATTTTATTGATGATGCTATTGCACTTTATCAAACTATGACAGGTCAAACTTGGGAGTAAGTGTGCTTAATTTATCAAAGTTAAAAAAAGAAATAAACATTTTAGAATCAAGGCTAAAGCTCTCTGGTCAAAACTTAGACAGATTATTAAACGATCAATGTGTACAACAGTTTGTCTTAACTTATGAAATTTGTATGCAATTCATTATAAAATATTTAGAGGAGAGTTCAGGTAGCCCTTCTGAAATAGAGCATTTAGACTCTGAACAAATTATCAGAAAAGCTTATCGTGTTTCTATTATTAGTGAAGAACTTGAGGTTTGGAAACAATTTATAAATTTAAGAGATAAAATCAATTCTAATTCTTTACAAGCAACTGATACAACAAAGATGATCTCTCATTTTTTAGGTGAGGCAAGGTATTTATTTAAGCAACTCCAAGAGAGGGTAAAGTATCTTGAATAAGCCTGATATTCGTCCTGATCATTTTAAGATTGTTCAAGATATTTTGAATCAGCACCTTGCAAGTGATGTGAAGGTGTGGGTTTATGGTAGTCGGGCTAAGTGGACGACCCTTGATTCTTCTGACTTGGATTTGGCCTTAGAAGGCAAAGGGCCAGTGGCTTATAATGTGATGAGCCGTTTAAATATTGATTTTAAAAATTCTGATTTGCCTTATGAGGTTGATCTAAGAGACATGGCTACAGTGCAACCTTTTTTTAAAAATATTATCAATAAAGACAAAATTCTGCTCGATCGTTTTTCTCCCTTAAAAGATGCCTTTATTGATATCACTTCTTTGCAAAAAATATTGATTTTAAAGTTATTAAAAAAATATGTACCTGAATGGGAGGTGTGGGTTTATGGCTCTCGTGTGAAGTGAAGTGCAAAACCATCGTCTGATTTAGATATGGTGGTCTTTGCTAAGGATGAGGATCAGGATGATGAGGATCAGGATCAGAGTAAGGTTGATGAATTAAGACAAGCCTTTAAAGATAGTGATTTGCCTTTTTGTGTAGATTTGTTTGTTTGGAGTCAGATACCTGAAAGATTCCATCAGGAGATTAAGAAGGATCACGTGGTTTTACAGAGGAAGGCAGGGAACAGCAGGGCTTTGCCTAAAGGTTGGAAAGAAGTCAGGCTTGGTGATTATTGTCCTTTTATATATGGCAAAGGATTATCTAAAAAAGATCGAGTCATTGGCAAAGTACCTATATATGGATCAGGTGGAATTATTGGATGGCATTCTACTGCTTATGTTCAAAGTCATGGGATAATTATTGGTCGGAAAGGTACTGTTGGATCTATTTACTTATCTAAGAAGCCTTTTTGGCCAATTGATACAGTGTATTACATATCTAAAAAAAATAAATTAGAACTATATTTTACCTATTATTTATTAAAATCATTACCATTGCCAGATATGAATAGTGATTCTGCTGTCCCTGGTTTAAATAGAGAAAATGCTCATGCTTTGAAGATTGCTATGCCTATTTCAGTAACAGATAGAAACAAAATTGCTCGAATTTTATCTTCGTTGGATGATAAAATAGAGTTGAACAGGCAAATCAATAAAACGTTGGAGAGGATGGCACAGGCGATTTTTAAGTCTTGGTTTGTGGATTTTGACCCTGTGTATGCTAAGAAGTTTGCTTTAGAGGCCGGGCGATCACAGCAACAAGCAGAGCAAGCCGCAATGGCTGTGATTGCAGGAGTCTGCACACCCAAAGAATCTGCTACTCAATTCAAAGAGATGAATGCCAAGCTAGATGAAAAGTTAGCAAAGATGAGCAAAGAGCAAGTGAAACATTTAACTCACACAGCCTCACTCTTCCCAAGTGAGTTAAAAGACAGCCCCCTCGGCCCTCTCCCCACCAGTTGGTCTTGTAAGAGTATAAAAGAAATAGCAAACGTTGTTTGTGGAAAAACTCCTTCTAAAAAAATAAAAACATATTTTTCTGGAAAAATTCCATTTATCAAAATACCAGATATGTATAATAAAACGTTTGTATTTAATACGGAAGATTCTTTAACAGAAGAAGGAAAAATTTCTCAAGATGCTAAAACAATTCCACCAAAGTCCATCTGTGTAAGTTGTATTGCAACAGTAGGGCTGGTTTCTATGAATGCTACTGAAAGTCAGACAAATCAACAAATAAATTCTATAATTCCTAAAAAAGTGCAGTATATATATTTCATTTACCTTTTTATGAAATCACCTTATACTTTTACTTTATTAAGAACAATGGCAAGTGGTGGAACGGCTACAATGAATCTTAATACTAAAGATTTTTCCAATATTACGGTTAAAATGGTGAGTGAAGATTTAATATCTGAATTTCATGATTTCATCACACCATTTTTTGAAAAAATATTTATCAATCAATTACAAATTCAAAATCTTGAAAAAATAAGAGATACACTATTGCCAAAGCTTTTATCCGGTGATATAAATACCTCAAACATTTCAATAAAGGAGTTTCTATGAGCATTAATGCTATTCCACAAATAATATATGAATGTCCAATATGGGGAGCATCATCTCCAGATTTTGATTCTCAACCTAAATGTGAGTACAACAAAGATGAGGGATGTTACAAAGTATTTTCACCAAGAGCAGGAGGTACATATCGCATAAAACATGAAACTGCTAAGAAGTTAATAAATACAAGTGAGAAAAAATCCTCGTTTAATAATGTTTTTAGGGCCAAGCTTACAACTTGGCTTATTAAGCAAAGAAAACAAGGTGAAGAAATCCCTTTAATCACTGACGAAGTTTTAGAACACGTTAATAAGAGAGGAAGACTTCCTATAAAAGAAAGAATCGATAATATCTTAAAATATATCCAAGAAAAAAATGAAGCAGGAGAAGTTTCTTTTTCTAAAAGCATAGTAAAAACATACTCTGAATGTGCCAATGATAGCGAATTTTTCTTAATATATAAAGAGTTGGAAAAATATGCTGAAATAACTGGATATGTAGGAGGAAAGTTAGATATCACTTTAAATGCTAAAGGCTTAGAACATCTAGAAGCTCTTAAAGCTAATCAAGTCGAATCAAGAAAAATAGCTTCTTCAGGTTTAGAACAGCTAGAAGCTCTTGAAAAAGTCAAATCAAAAAACAAAGCAAATCATGCAGAGAGCATATTGATTAAAACTATTAGGGTTGCTAATTTTAGAGGCCTTGAAAATATTGAGGTCGATTTGGAGTCAACCACAGTTTTAACTGGACTTAATAATACAGGTAAGACCTCTTTATTGCTTGCCTTTAAACTGGTCTTTAGAGATTATCGGTTTCTTTCTCAAGATGATTTTTTTATGAGAAAGAATAGCCAAGCAAAAAAGATCACCGTGGATACTTTAATAATCCCTGTTGATCAACAAGGTCGACGTTGTGATACCTTTTCCGATGATTGGAAGAACGTATTTACAGAAGATAGAATCAAAATTGATAAATCAGGTAAAAGCATTGTTCCTCTTAGGATAACTATTACTTTTGATCCCAGTATTAATAATTTTAAAAGAGAGCAATTTTCTATGAAGGGTTGGCCAGACTTTCAATCAAATGGCTTGCATTGGTTTGATGAAGGGAATAATGGCCTAAAACGTAATTTTTACTTTAATGAGATACCATTTTTCGATATAGGTGTACAAAGAGATATTTTAAACGATATCAAGGAAAAAAAATCTTATTTAGGGAGAATGCTATCTAAAATAGATTATTCTCCAAAAGATATTCAAACTATTGAGGAGCAAATCAAATCACTTAATAAGAAAGCTGTTAATAGTAGTCATATTTTAAAGGAAATCACCACTACACTCAAAGAGCTTGGATCTGCTATAGGTAGCTCAAAAAGCAAGGTTGAAATAACACCTTTTACTAAAAAAATACATGATTTAAATAAAGGGCTTTCAATTTACTATTCTGATCAAGAAGAGAGTTTTTCTATGGAATATCATGGAATGGGTACTAGAAGCTGGTCCTCACTTTTAACACTAAAAGCATTTATTGCACTTCTCGCACAACGTGCAAAAGAGGAAAAAACAGTCTTTTTCCCTATCCTCACAATAGAAGAACCTGAAGCTCATTTACATCCTAATGCTCAAAAACAACTCTACCAACAAATAAATACTATTAAAGGGCAGAAAATTATTTCTACTCATTCTACCTATATACCTACTATTGCTCCTATAGAACAAATTAGAGGTTTATATAAAACAAATCAAATTATTCGTTGTGGCAAACTTGCAATAGACGAATTATCAAATGATGATATAATGAACATAAAACGTAAAATAACCAACACAAGGGGGGAGATATTCTTTTCTCAATTTATTGTTTTTTGTGAAGGTGAGACTGAAAGGCAAGCCCTTCCTATACTTGCAGAAAAGTATTTTAACAAAAAACCTTTTGAAATAGGCTTAGATTTTATAGATGTAGGTGGAAAGGGTAATTACCTCCCTTTTTTACAATTTGCTGAGGCATTTCATATCCCTTGGATAATTTTAAGTGATGGTGACGTTAGAGAAAATGTTGAAAAGCAAATATCTCAAATTGACACAAAAAATAAAGAGGATAAGGTGATCTTTTTAGATGAAGGGAATGACTTTGAAAAGCAACTGATTAATGATGGGTTTACTGATGAAATAAAAAAGGCTCTTATTTCTTTAATAGATTATAAAAATGAGCAACATAAAATGAGTAAAGAGCAAGAAATTAAAAATTACAATTCAAAACAATTATATGATAATATGGTTAAAGATAAGGTAAAAATAGGACATGCTGTAGCAAAGGAAATATTTAAAAGCAAAAAAGATCTCCCACCTAAAATAAAAGAGCTATTTCAGAAAATAAACGATGATTTAAAAATCAAGGATATTAACAATGGAAACTTCAGTTGAACTATCTAAAGAACAAAAAGAAATTGCCTTTGCTGAAAATGGCCCTATATATGTGAAAGCAAGTGCAGGTAGCGGAAAGACAATGGCTTTAACAGAAAGGGTTCGATATCTTTTAAAGGACACAAAAGGGAAAATACTTGCTCTTACATTTACAAACAAGGCAAGTAAGGAGTTGAAGGAGAGACTATCTGATATTCCGGTGTTAGAGCAGAGAACTTTTATTGGTACATTTCATGCCTTTTGTCAAAAGATGTTAGAAAATCACGGATATTTGATTGGTCTGAACAAAATGCCACATATTTTTGAACATGAAAATGACAGGTTAGAGATCATTAAACAAGCCCTTGAAGTCCCTTCATTTTTTGAGCATGAAAATGACAAGTTGGAGATCATTGAAAAAGCACTTGGAGTTACTCCATTTCTCAATAATGGCAAAATTCAAAATGAAAAATTACAAGAATATTTTGAAAAAGCTTTGATGTGTATAATATCTAAAGTTAAAAGAGAGTTACTTCCGGAAAGTAAACTTAAAGAACATTTTAACGAAAATATAGTCTCTCTGTATAAAAATTATCAAGGTATACTAAGGTCTCAAAATGCTATCGACTTTGATGATCTTCTTTTATTAGCTTATGAACTCTTAGTGACTCATACTGCTGTAACAGATCTTTATAGCAAAATCTTTTTTGCAATATGTGTCGATGAAGCTCAAGACCTTAACAATGCTCAATATAAATTTTTATCGGTATTAGCAAATGACAGTAAAAATATACTGATGGTAGGTGATCCCAACCAGTCTGTTTTTCATTTTGCTGGCTCAGATCATAAATATATGAAATTATTCGTCAAAGATTTTAAACCAAAGACTTTTGAACTAAAAGAAAATTATAGATCTTCAAAAGAGATTTTAAAGGCAACTCAAAAGATTATGCCTGATGCTCAGGATATTCCTAATACAGTGAAAGAAGGGATATTTGAAATGCATTGTCGGGAAAATGAAAAATCTGAAGCTCAATGGGTGGTTGATAAAATACAAAAACTTTGCTTAGAGAAAAGTTCTGAAGATATCGAAGGTGAAATAACTTATGAAAAGATGGCCATCCTTGCTCGTAACAAATATTTATTTCATCAAATAGAATGTAAATTAAAAGAGGCTGGTTTGCCTTATTATTATAGAGTAACTCCTGGCCCTATTCAATTTGAATCTCATTTGATGAAGTTATTTTATCTTGCTTTAAGAATAAAGCTTAATCCAGAGGATATTTTACATAAGCAAAAACTACTTGGCTTAATGGGAATACAAGATGCAGATACAAAAGATAAAACATTAAAAACATTGAACGATATTATTTCTTCTGTAGAAGATAAATTATATTATAAGCTTTTAAATTTAGTTAAAGATTTAGAAGATAATGGAAGTAACTTAAAAAAAAATCTAATAGAACTTCAAGAAAATATAAACAAAGAATTTCAACAAAATATAAGCAGTGATAAGGAAGATGAAAAAAACATGATTTTCAATGATGTTGATGAGCTATTAAAACATTGGAATAATTATGCCCAAAGAACTGATCACAAATCATTATATCACTTCAGAAATGAAATGGCTATGGGGAAAACCCATCCTTTAATGAGGCAACAAGGTGTTACACTCAGCACAGTTCATACAATGAAGGGACAAGAATTTGATATAGTGTTTTTAATTGGTATGGATGATGGAACATTTCCAGATTATCGGGCTATTCAAAATGAAGGAAATGAAATGACACAAGAGAAGAATAACTTATATGTTGCTTTTACTCGTGCAAAGCGGTTTTTATATGTGACTTGGCCAAAAAAGAGGACAATGAAATGGGGAGATATTAAAGAAAGAAAAATCTCAAGATTTTTAGAAAAACTTAATGATCTGTCAAAGAATGTTATATAAATGTACAAAGGAGAAAAAGAATTATGGAAGAAGACGGATGGAAATGCCCTTACTGTGGATCCTTGCAGGTTCTTCAAAAAAGTCAAAATGAAGTTATAAAAAAATTTATAAAAGACAAAGAAGAATATTATGATTTGGTCTCTATAAGCAAGTATGGTGAAATTGGACTTCGATTGCACAGCATTGCCTGTTTAAAATGTAAAGAATTAACTCTTAAAATAGATCTGGCCAAGGCTGGTTGTGATAAGCATAAACATCCAGAACATTCAGGATATTTAAAATCAGAATATTACTTAAAAGACCCTATCAAATCATGGTCTTTGATGCCTGATTCTAGAGCTAAACCTCAACCTGAGTATATTCCCAAAAATATTAGAGAAGGATATGAAGAAGCTTGTAAAGTAGCTGATTTGAGTCCTAAAGCTTCTGCTATACTTGCTAGAAAGTGTTTAGAAGCTATGATTAAAGACTTCTGCAAAATTAAAGGTTCAAAAAATCTTGCTACAATGATTGAAGAAATAAAAAAAACTAATACAAATTCAAGAGTTACAGAAGGATCAATAGAAGCAATTGATCATATTAGAAAGCAAGGTAATATAGCAGCCCATATAAAACAACCAACAAACGAATTAATAAACGATATAAGCAAAGAAGATTCTGATTTGTTGATTGAACTTTTAGAAATGTTATTTCAAGAATGGTATATTGACAGTCATAAGAGAAAAGTAAGGCTATCAGAGATAAAAAAAAGAAAAAGCAAATCTTCCAGCAAAACTCAAAAAACAAAACAAGACAGTCAAAAACCCTCATCCTTATCTTCTACTTAAACAAAGGAAGATAAAAGCTTTTGTGACTGGAGCAGTTCAACTAAAACTAAAGGAGATAAAATGGTTTTTATACCTGATAATGAAATATATTATAGTTGTCCAATATGGGGAGCATCTTCAGATTTTGATTCTCAATTTAAATGTGAATACAACAAGGATGAAGGATGTTACAAAGTATTTTCACCAAGAGCAGGAGGCACATATCGCATAAAATATGAAACTGCTAAGAAGTTAATAAATACAATTGAGAAAAAATCCTCGTTTAATGATATCTTTAGGGCTAAGCTTACAACTTGGCTTATTAAGCAAAGAAAACAAGGTGAAAAAATCCCTTTAATCACTGATGAGGTTTTAGAAAAAGTGAAAGAAAGAGGAAGACTTCCTATAAAAGACAGAGTTGATAATGTCTTGAAATATATCCAAGAAGAGGATAACACAAAAGAATTTCCTAGACATATTTTAAAAGCTTATTCTGAATGTGCCGATGACGATGAGTGGCATGGTACAATATATGATAAACTTAAACAGTATGTCAATATAGAAGGAGAATATATAGGAAGCCAAACATTAAAAATCACTTTAAATGCTGAAGGTTTAGAAAGACTAGAAGCTCTTGAAACCAATAAAGATAGCAGACAAGTTTTTGTAGCAATGTGGTTTGATGACAGTATGAATGATATTTATGAGCAAGCCATTAAGCCCGCTATTGAAGAAACAGGCTATAAATCTATGAGAATTGACAAAAAACCACATAACAACAAAATTGATGATGAGATCATTGCAGAAATTAGAAGATCAAAATTCCTCATTGCAGATTTTTCTTATGGTGAAGATGGCATCAGAGGCAGTGTGTATTATGAAGCAGGTTTTGCTCATGGCTTAGGTATTCCAGTGATCTTCACTTGCCGTGCAAGCAATCAAGACAAACTGCACTTTGACACTCGTCAGTTCAATCACATCATTTGGAAAAAAGAAAAACCAGAGGAGTTAAAGAAAGCCTTGAAAAACCGCATCAGAGCCACCATCCACCACAATCCACCTGGATAAACTACATACATTGCTCTTAGTTACTTTTTTAAATTTCTTCTTGATATAAAAAATACACTATTATATTTTAAAAGCGTTTTTCATTAAGTCCCAACATTTAAGCCTAACATATCCCTTAACACAGCACTTTATAGAGATGACCATGATAAAACAAAGAGAAAGAGTAAATCAAATAAACCCTCAATATTTTCAACAGGAAGATTGGGATTTTAAAGATTCTGATACAAAAGAATTTACACATTGCTTCCACAACTATCCAGCGATGATGATTCCTCAAATCCCTAGAAGACTGCTATATAAATATGGAGCTTTAGCAAAAACCCTTTTAGATCCTTATTGTGGCACAGGCACATCATTTGTAGAAGCCAACCTACAAAATATCAATGCTATAGGGACAGACCTTAACCCCTTAGCAAGGTTGATTGCTAAGGCTAAGACAACCTCTATTGATTTTCAAGTATTGAATTTTTATCTTAACGAATTTAATGATTACATTCATAGTCAACCTAGCCTTTCTATCAAAATACCGCAATTTCATAATATTGACTTTTGGTTTAACCCCAAAACCAAAACAAAACTTACCTTGATAAAACAATATATTGAAAGCATTGACAGAATAAATGTTAAAAAATTCTTTTTAATTGCCTTGAGTGAAACAATCAGAGAATCATCTTTAACCAAAAAGAGTGAATTTAAACTTATTCGTATTCCGCAACATGAAAGCTTTCAGCCAGATAGTTTTAAAATCATCAAAACTAAATTATTAAGAAACAAAATAGGTCTTTTAAATTATATGAGGCAAAAACAAAATAGTGCTTCTGCTCAAATATATGATTTTAATACTGTAGATCATATACCACAAAATATCATACCTAGGGGGTCTATTGACGTAGTGATCACATCGCCACCTTATGGTGATTCCAGAACCACTGTAGCTTATGGACAGTATAGCCGTCTTGCTTGTCAATGGATGGGCATTCAAAGTGCTTCAAGTATTGATAAAAATTTAATGGGCGGAATGAAATATAATACTCATGGAGTTTTTGACTCTGATCACTTAAAAGTAACATTAGAAAAAATTGATCAGAAAGATTCTAAAAGAAGATTAGAAGTAGAGTCATTTTTTATTGATTATAGAAATTCTATCAATAATATTTCACAGGTTTTAAAGAAAAAAGGCATTGTATGTTATGTGGTTGGTAACAGGACAGTTAAAGGGATCACTATCCCTACTGATTTGATCACAAAGGATTTTTTTGAAAACAATGGATTGAGGCACATAGAAACCATCACAAGAAACATACCTCATAAAAGGATGCCATCTAAAAACTCACCTTCAAATATCTCAGGTCAAACAGAAACAACAATGAAAAATGAATTTATTATCATTTGTGAGAAACCATGACATTAAAAGAAATCCAAAACCACCTTAATTTATTAAAAGATAAAGACTTAATAAACTTATAAAACTTATGAAAAAGTTAAAACCATATAAGTTTTAGCTTCCTCGTCAGTCAAATTCAGAAACTACCTATTAACCTCACTCATAATATTCTTTATTTTTTGAGAGTTACGCAGAATCTAAAAGAGAATAAAAAAACAAAATCTTTTTCCTTAACATTGTATTAAGAAATGAGGACATCCTCCTTCCTAAAATTGAACAAGCTTTTGAGGCAGTTAGCCTTTGATCGACGGCGTGAGCTGTCGGGCTAACTGCCCAAAAGTAGCCAGAGGCTAGTTCAATTTTAGGGAATTAGTGAAACAAACTCAACGGGAGAGAGCTTCTGGACAAGAGGCATGAAACTTCTCTAAATAAGGGTTTAAGTTAAAGTTAAAATGACTATTGATTTTTTGTTGTGTTGGCATAGTTGGCTTATTAGAATTAAGGATTTCTTGCCGTAGCGTACTGTCCGCCAGATCGTCAATATAGCTACTAAGAGCTAATAAATTTTTCTTTTCTATTTCTCCTCTTTCATTATGAAACTCTTTATTGAAAAAAGTGTTTATTTCATTCATCAGTTCTTGTAAAAGCACCTCAGAATTTATTGTGATATTTTGAGAAGTTTGTTGCTGTAAATTCTCTGTCTTCCCTGTTATAATGTCCAATGCTGTTTTCAAATGTGGAAATTCTGAGGTCACATTTTCTTCTAAAACTATGAGCAAATTTTTACTTTCAATATTATTATTTCTTTTCCAAATTTCTGAATAAAGAGTTGTATGGTTTTGTTCTTTTCTATATGCTTTAGGAGCTTTGGAAGCATAATATATTTTAAGTGTTTCAAAAAGTGCTTGCACTACCTTTGTGAGGTTATTAAAAGATGTTCTAGCTTGGTTTCTGAAAGCTTTTGTTATTAATTCAGTTTTTCTGGAATAATATTGCCTGTTTAATAGCTTTTCTGATTGTCTTAATAGCCTTTTTTCTGTATGAAATTTTTCATTTGTATCATAAGCACTATATGTAAGTTCCGTTTCAGCCCAAATTTGTGTATCTGGTAGGCGAACGAGCTGATGACTTATTTGATCAAATAATGATTCTAATTGGACGATCCATGCTTGAAAAAAGCTGGCTTGTGATTCATGGCTTGTGTCAACTTCTGATGGATGATCTACAGAGGCAATAATTTTTTCTTCTAATTGTAGCATAAGTTTATTTATTTCTTTTCTGATATCGTAGAGACTGGCTTCTTGTTTGACTCGAAAGTTTCTTTGTGCATGTTGAAGCCATTTTTGAAAATGCCTAGCTTCTTTTGTTGATGCATTGTTTATGACATTATTAGAGTGATGAGAATTAAACAAAGCCATACTTTCAAGTTGCTGTTTATTTTCTGGTTGAAGATGATTTTTATGCCACCATAAAAAGCCTCTACTATAAAACTGTTCAACAGATAATAACTTCCTTCCTGTCCAATTATGAAGAATAGTATCAAAGTAATACCAAACTTGTTTATCAGTGAGAAGATTTTCTTGTTGGAATTTAAATACTTTTTTTAAAAGCATAAACTTACCAAGTAAAAGTGAAAAGTACATGGAAAGCAAACCATAATTAATACCAAGGGTATTCAGGTCAACACCAACATCAAGGAAAGCATCAGCTACAGTAACAGGTAGCATTCCTAAACCGGCTAAATGAAAGAGACGAGTTAAATCATAAAAAAAATAATACTTGAAAAGATGGTCAAAATTTTGACCACTCCATTTAAAAGGTCCCACAGATAGTTCTTTTTGATTAGTACCTGCATGTGCGTTAGCAATAGCCTGTTCTGTCCATGCTATCCTTGAAGCGTTATTTAAGAGAATATTAGGAATAGCTATAATCTGCATCCAAAGAAAATACCAAAGTGTGGGTTCAGGTGCTAATACCCAAAGCATAGCCCATGCTGTCAAAACATTGGATACAGAGACGCGAGCTTCTTTTGAACGCAAGCTCTCTTTCCAATCAATATCGTTAATTATTCCTTCTAAATCTATATATCCTTTGGCAGTTGCTTTTTTTTGAATGAAACCAATAGGTCCATTATTAAGCCAATAGCGATAACTAGAAGGGAAAAAGCAAGTTGCAGTGACACAAGCTGTGACCCCCATAGCAGCTAGTACATTCACATCTTGCCCTGTAAAAATTTCTCTTAAGAGGGCAACTGCACCTCCTATTCCAGCTTGCCATAGCATTTTAGATGCACCAAAGCTAATATCATCCATAGTGATAGGATTTCTAAGAGCATTCCAATAATTTCTGCGATGTAATCTCCCATGTTCTTTTTGAGTTTCTTTTAATAATGCAGGATTCTGTTGATACATAGGAAGAATTTGTTGATTTGTGATGAGGGGCTTTTTTTCAATGCGAGGAATGACGACTTTTTTGGTAATATTTTGTGAATCATCAAGCCATAAAAAAACAATATCCCGACCTCTTTCTTTCCTTTGATCAAATGTACTTGTATGGTCTAGACGGTGTCTACCTGCTGAATAGTGTTGTCGTCCTATAAGTCTTAAAAAGTGATCAGAATTTGATTCTATGGATTCATGCAAAATATAAAATGCTGTTCCTGTGAATTGATGAGCAACTCTTACTAAAAAACGTCCATCTACTTGTGAAATTTCTGCAACTCCTATACCTTCTATTTCAATAGATGGAATATTGCGTTTTTTAAGCTCTTCTATGAGAAAATTTGAAGTATTTGATCCTTCTCGATTCTTGATTGTTTCAATTTCTTGGATTAGCTCATTATGAAGAAAATAAATTTCTCCATGCATCCGCTGAGGATCTAATAAATATTCAATAGTGTTACCTAACTTTGTTTTAGGAATATAATCTTGACCTGCAATAGGCAAATGATTGGGATATGAATAAATTCCAGGAGCTAAAAAAAAAGACCCTGGAGCAATAAGCAATGGGGCATTTTCATTGTATTTTTCTAAAATTTGTAATCGTTCTAAGGAGGTTTGAGCATTTGTAGCTATTTCTTCTGATATGTTTTTGCGATGAGTAAAAGAATGCTGAGATGTTTCTTTTTTAGTTGATAAATAAGGATGATTAAATATAGTGTTTTGCTGAGAAAATACAGTTGCACTTTGAAGAGAAAGCAAGAAAGCCAAACAATAAGCTAAAACCCGTCTTCTATAAGAAGTAGTCACCCATTGACTGTATAATTTGCCCTTTACTGCCTTCTTCATAAATAAATCCAAATCAAATGAAAAAAAATATTTCTACATTGGTCTTCAACCCCTCGATAGATGTTCTTTTTAGTTGTTCTTATTTCTTGGTTTTTAGTTAGATGACTTCTTAAGCTTTTTTTAAGCTTTTGTTCTAACTTAATTTTTTATTTAGTTACCTTGCTATAACATGAATAGATGGAATAAAAAAGAAATTTTTATTTAAAAAAGATTTATTTTTTGAGATATTTCTAAAAGCACTTTAAATAAAGTTATTGAGGATAGTCACTATTTAATTTTTTATTTTAAGTAAAATAAATAGTGCGGTGCATTATATCTTGACTTTTTAGTTTTTCTTCCCAATGGAAATTTATTTCACTCAAGATGTTCTTTTGTTTTATTTAGTAGCATTTTTGTGATCATTAACATATTTAGACTGCCAGTGCAAAAACACAGATCAGTGAAAAATGGTATGGGAATTCAATTAAATGAAATTATCGTATAAGGTTGTATAAGTAAGATTAACTGGAACGGTTACTTTGTAATTCAAATAGCTTGTCGAGCCGTTGATTAATTTGATCAAACTTCATATCAAGCCTATCAATATCTTTGTCAAGTTTATCAATATCTTTTTTAAGATCTGTCCTAAGTTCTTTAATATCTGTCTTAAGTTCCCTGATCTGTGTAGGTATATGATTATATACTTGTTCTTTAATATCGTCTACTTGTCTTTGAATTGGAGCAATTAAAAACTGCAAAATAATAATAAGGCTGGCTATAGTACCTAAGAAAACACCTAAGATAGTTAAGGTAGCTGAGCTGTACTTTCTTAAAAGGTTGTTATTTTGGGAAATTTCATCACTTTGTGGAGATTCATCCATATTTTAATACCTCTATTTTATATCATTATACCATTAATCAGCTTTTTGTCAAAAAGTAAGGGGTTGGTCACTCAGAGTGGCTTGAAACTGGATTTTTCTCCACTCTGAGACTAATTCACCCTTGAGTTATTAAAAAGTTAATGTCTCTTTATTGCCAAAGATCCTCTACCAAAACCTTCACCATCTACTATTGCTATCAAATTTAGTATCGCCGTAGGTAGATCCAATCATTATTAGAGATCTTAACAGTGTTACGACGCCCTTCCCTGCCATGGATCTGAGCACCACCAGAAAGCCTAGCATCACCATAGACCGAAACATTGTTAGAAATCCTAACATTGTCAGAGATCCAAGCATTTTCATAGACCTTAACAACGTTATCGACCCCATCATCGCCATGGATATGAGCATCACCAGAGACTCTAGCATCACCAGAGACCCAAACATTGCCAGAAAGCTCAGCATTGCCAAAGACCCAACCATTTTCAAAGACTCTAGCACCGTCATGGACTTTAGCATAGCCAGAGACTCTAGCATTGCCAGAGATCCAATTAATGTCATATTGGCCATAGATATGAGCATTTTCATAGACCTGAGCATAGCCAGAGATTCTAGTAGTACTATTACCAGAGATTCTAGCATTGTCATAGACCTTAGCAGAGCCAATGATCCAAATATGGCCAATGACCTCAGCCTCGCCAAAGACCTCAGCATCACCCATGACTCTAACAGCATCAGAGAGGAAAGCACGGTTATAGACCCTGGCATGAGCGGCGATCACAGCATAGCCAGAGACCTGAGCATAGTTATAAATTGTAGCATAGACAGAGATTCTAGCATTGCCAGAGACCTTAGCATGGTCATAAACCTGGGCATGGTCATAGACCTGAGCATGGTCATAGACCTGAGCATGGTCATAGACCTGAGCATTGCCAGAGACCTTAGCATGGCCAGAGACCTTAGCATTGTTATAGACTTGAGCATGGTCAGAGACCTTAGCATGGTCAGAGACTTGAGCATTGTCATAGACCTGAGCATAATCGCAAACTGTAGCATTCGGCCCTACATAAGCTGTATCGGCTACATAAGCTGTATTTGCTACAAAGCCACCACCATTAACATGATGGTAACGGCCTTCAACGCCTTCACCACAAGGTGCGTCTGCTAAAGCAAATACACTTAACGACATACTTAATGCCATGATCATCACATTTACATTTATTACATTTACATTTATAAAATTCATAAGTTTTCCTCCTTATAATTTATTCATAATTGTTTTCGTACATAATTAGTGTATTGCTTTTACACCTATTAATATTTCTTGTCAATATATTTTTAAATATTTTTTAAAGAAAAATCTATTTATACCATAAGACTACTATAAAATTAGGGTTTTCTGCCTGTTATTTTGATAATATAATTACTGTGAAGATGTCGTCGGTATGTCGTCGCCCTTTTTAAGGGGTAAAAGCTTAAGGCTCAAGATTGTAACTGTTTAGAATTACTTAATTATTTAACTGGATGTCGTCGGTATGTCGTCGGATTATAAAATCACTAAAACTCCAATTAAAAAAAGCTATTGTCTCGTATAAAAGCAAGTCGTTTACATGAGATCGACTGTTTCTATTTTGAGTTAAAATTCTAATTAATAATTTTATTGTTTGTTTAAAATGGCTTGTATTTGAAAATCACATCTGCTATGAGATTTGAGGTAAATAATGATCATTTTAAAGTTCATAACAATTAGGGTTTATAACAAATGGTTATAGAGGCAATTTTATGAAAATAGTTATCGCTGGAGGAAGTGGTCACCTTGGTAATATACTCTTTGAGTATTTTCAAACTAAGAAACATGACGTATTAGTATTGACTAGATCCAAAGACGTATCCCTGCCATATATAACTTGGGATGGCAAAACTTTGGGAAAATGGCAAGATGCAATTGATGGAAGCGATGTTATTATAAACCAAAAACTAAAACAGCGATCCATTGTGATCTATGATGACAGTTGTGCCTTTTGCAAAAAATCCCAACAACTTTTGCAAAAACTTGACTGGTTAAATAATTTTAATTGCAGACCGCTTCAAGACAATACACTTTATAAAGAGTTTTTATTTCTTTGTCCTGAAAAATGCCGTGAGGAGATGAAACTTATTTCTAAAAATCAACAAGTCTATAGTGGAGGTGATGCAGTAATAAAGATTTGTTCTGGATTACCACTGACAGCTACAATAGGGTGGATATGTCATTTGCCTCCATTAAGATGGCTTGTACATTGGATTTATCTCAAAATCGCAAAAAACAGACACAAAATAAGTCGTTTTTTACAAAAAAGTAAAATCTAATTGTTGATAAACTAAATATAAAACTTGTAAAAATTTGCTTAAATTTTAAATCATAAAAATAAATATTCCCTTTCAATATATTTTTTAAGTTTAAAATCCAGTCCTAGCATCACCAAAGAAGACTTTAGCAATGCCAGAGATTAGCATGTATCGGATCAGTTTTCGCCATAGCGATAGACAGTGACCTATAAGTTTCTGCCACGGACAACTTCATGACGAAAGACTATGCCATTAAAAATCAAAAAGCAACACCTGTCGGGACAAAATCCTTGTGAGAGACTATGTCATTATGGACCCGAGTATTGCCAGAGACCATAGCATGGTCAGAGACCATAGCGTGGCCAGAGACCTGAGCATGGTCAAAAACCCAAGCATTGCTAAAAACTCTAGCCTCGTCATAGACTTGAGCATGGTCATTAATTAGAGCCTCGCCATAGACTCTAGCATAATCCAAGACATGAGCACTGTCAGAAACTCTAGCATTGTCAGTAACCCGAGCATCACCAGAGACTTGAGCATTGCCAGAGACTATAGCATCACCAGAGACACGAGCAAAGCCATAGACTATAGCATCGTCAGTAACCCGAGCATTGTTAGAAACCCTAGCATTGAAAACGACTCTAGCATTGCCAGAGATCCAAGCATTGCCATAGACCATAGCATCACCAGAAACTTGAGCATTGCCAGAGACCCGAGCATGACCAAAGACACCACCAGAGACTTGAGCATTGCCAGAGATTTTAGCATTTTCATGGACTTTAGCAAAGCCAGAGACTACAGCATTGTAAGAGACTCTAGCATTGCCTGCGACTACAGCAAGGCCAGAGACTCTAGCATTGACAGAAACCCTAGCATTGTTTAAGACCTCAGCACGACCACAAACAGCAGCATACGGCCCTACATAAGCTGAATCGGCTACATGAGCTGTATTTGCTACAAATCCACCACCATTAGCGTGGTAACGGCCTTCAACGCCTTCACCACAAGGTGTGTCTGCTAAAGCAAATACACTTAACGACATACTTAATGCCATAATCATCACATTTACATTTATTACATTTATAAAATTCATAAACTTTTCTCCTTGATACTTTATTTATAATTGTTTGTTTCGTACATAATTAATGTATTGGTTTTACACCCTTTAATACTTTCTGTCAATATATATATTTATATTTTTGATATTTTTTAAAGAAAAATCTACTGATACCTAATAAATCACTTCTTAGGATACTGAGTAAAAAGCCCAGAAAGGCAGTAAGAAATTTTTACAATGTAAATTTTTCAAGAATAAACTTTTATTGAAATAATTTAAAAGGTGTATTTACTCTGCCAGGGTTTTATGTTATACCTAAGTTTACGTTGTAAAAAGGCGTGTTTTAAATTTGAAATAAATAAACACATCTTAACAAAAAGAGCAACAAGGGCAACCACCTGAGGCAAGGAAGTATAGAAGAAAATATAAAATAAAATCTTAACACGCCATAAGGAGTAAAATATTAATAATGAATAAAGATAAAGCTGATATTCCTACTGATAACTTAGATATGGGGACTCATTTAAAAGAACGTCTAAAGAAAAACGCTCAAACTCAAGAGTTAAACCAGAAGGCTTCTGCTCAAGCTCCCAAAGAGGCTTCTCAAGCACAGGTTCAAAAACCAGCAAAACCAGCAGAACCAGCAGAAGATGTTGCAAAAGTCCCTCTTGATGAAAGCCAAACCAAACAGCAAACACAAGAAGATCATTTAAAGCACTTAGAAGCTTCATTTTCTACATTGATTTTATCTTTAAGTTCTGCTGCTTTGATGGCATTAGGCTTAGCTATGGACCCTTCAACCAAAGCACAACCTAAAAAAGACAAAATGATGGCTAAATTTAATATTGATATGTTGATCATGCTCAAAGAAAAAACAAAAGGGAATTTAACCCAAGATGAACAAAAAATCTTAGACGCTTTCATCTCTGATCTACAGCTTAAATATATAGAAAATTAACTTGACAATTAACTTGACTTTTATCAGACGATAGAGTATATAAGGTTAATAAATGAATATATATAGGAGGTTTTTTATGAAATACACAGTAACAAAATTTCTTTTGATAGGGGTAGTGTCTTTAATATCCACTCAGGCCCTTACACAAACAAAAAGCAGAAATTATCAAATGCAATTAGGCCCTCCTTTGCCTGCTAATCAGTTCATAGAGCTTGCTAAAAAAATTAATCCTACAGTGGTAAGTATTTCAACAACTATTCGACCAAAAGAAATTGATCCTTTTTTTCTTGAGTTTTTTGAAAGATTTTATGGTTTCCGTTACAAGAAGCAACCTAAAAAACAGCGATCTTCTCAACGTCATATTATAGGTACAGGTTTTATTATTGACAGCTCGGGTTTAATTGTGACGAATAGCCACGTGATCAAACAAGCTCAAACGGCAGAAATACAATTAATGGGTGATGATAAAAAATATTACCCTACAGAAATTATAGGAAACGACCCTCGATTTGATATTGCCCTTATTAAAATCAAGGGCAAAGTGCCTAATAATCTACCTTATGTACAATTTGGAGACAGTGATCGGGTGCAAGTGGGTGAATGGGTTGCTGCGTTTGGTAATCCTTTTGGTCATAGTTTTAGTGTGAGTAAAGGGATTATTTCTGCTAAGCAAAGGCATCTTAATGAACTCAGCCCTGTACCTTTCCTCCAAACAGATGCAAGTATTAATCCAGGTAATTCCGGAGGGCCTTTAGTGAATATGAAAGGAGAGGTGATTGGTGTGAATGCAGCTATTGATGCTAGAGCCCAAGGCATTGGATTTGCTATCCCTATCAATATTGTTAAACAGATTAAGCCTCAACTTCAAAAATTAGGTTACGTCGTGCGAGGTTATTTAGGTGTAGGTATTGATAATATTAATTTCAAGGTGAGAGAGGTTCTAGGGCTTTCAGATCAAGAAGGGGCTTTGGTTTTACAAGTGGAAAAGGGCAGTCCTGCGGATAAGGCAGGCATTCAAAACTATGATATCATTAAATCTTTTAACAATAAAAAAATTGAAAATGCTACAGACTTAATCAATACAGTTAAAAGCTATGAAGTGGGTAAAATGGCTACTATCCAAATTATTCGACAGGGTAAGCTTCAAGCCTTGAAAGTAAAAATAGGCACAACAGAGCAATCACAGCAAAGGATACTTTCTAAAAAAACAGAACAAAAGAGAAAGCAAGGTTTTCAAGCACCACATCGGTTAGGATTTCAGCTTTCAAATTTTAATTCTGAATTAGCTCAAAAATATGGCTTAAATAATCCACCCTTTCAAAGGCCTATTGTGAATCATGTTGTGTCAAACAGTGCAGCTTGGCAAAGTGGCTTGCGAGAAGGAGATATGATTTTGGATGTCAACAGACAGCCTGTCACATCCACAGCAAGTTCTGTTTTTCAAAAGTTAAAAAGAGGTCAAAATGTTTTAAGAGTATTAAATAAAAACAACATTAGTTTAGTTTTCTTAGACATCTAAATTTAGTTTACTTTTCTTAGACATTTAAACGCATTAAGACATTATATCTGGGATCTGGCAGTCGGGCATCCGGGATCTGTGATCCGGCAACCCGGCATCAGAAGGAAATCTTTTTCCTTATAAAAACCTATGGAAATATAGGGCTTTAGAAAAATCAAGTCGGGCTTTGGATTTACTTAAGGATAAATAGAATGGTTTTATTCTGTAGCTCCGGCCTCTTTTAATAGTCTTTCAATACCAGTATGGCCTCTATCTCTAGCAAACCATAGAGCTGTCTTGCCAAATTTGTTTTGATGATTGACATTAGCACCATTTTCTAGCAATAGCCTTACAATTTCAATATAATTACCCCCACTAGCAAAATAATGAAGATCACTAGCAAAAATTAAAGCCGTATTGCCTGTTAAGTTGCTTTGAAGATCGACGTTAGCTCTAAACTTTAGCAATAACCTTACAATTTCAACATCGCCTCTCATACTAGCTGTTATTAAAGCCGTCCAGCCATCATTGTTTTGAAGATTGACGTTAGCTCTAAACTTTAGCAATAACCTTACAATCTCTATATTATTATATCTGCTTGCATACCTTAAAGCCGTATTGCCATATTCGTCTTGATGATTGACGTTAGCACCAGCCTTTAGCAATTTCTTTATCAATCTAGTACGGCCGCCGTCACGAACAAGATTAAATAACCTATTATTTAGCTTCAATAATTCACTCTCACTTAAACCTTTTTGTTTTGAATTTGGCATAAGCAATTCAGAACAAGTCCTCAATAGGTCCTTAGATAGAGAATCACTAGAAACAAGCAAAGCAATAAATAAGATAAAAATATATTTTTTCATTTGTACCTTCATTTGATTTTTTGATTTTATAACATCATATTTCTGAAAAGTCAAGTATGGATTATAAAAAACTAAAAGATGAGAAATTGCTAAAGTCAAACTAAAAAAGTCTAACAATTACAAACACTTAATACTGTAACTTTTATACAAAAGTCACAGTATTAAGTTACTAGAATCACTGGATTTCCAATTTTCAAATACCTTTTTCCTACCTTTTAGAAAAATTCCCAAAAACAAACATCTTATTTCCCTAACATGCAGTTTATCCGGGATCTGGCATCCGGGATCTGGGAACCCGGGACCTGGCACCCCGGCAAACTGGCATGAGAAAGAACTTTTTCCTTAACATGTAGTCAAAAAACGAAGATATCCTCTTTACTAAAAGTAAACGGACTTTTGAGGTGATGACCATTTTATCGACGACGACAGTCGTCGTGGTCATCGCCCAAAAGCAACCAGAGGTTGGTTTACTTTTAGTGAAACAAACTCCTTAACATGTGGTAAAGAGAAAAAAGGATCCTCCCTACTCAAAATAAATGGATTTTCTAGGCAGTTAGCCTTTGATCAACGGCGATAAGCCGTTGGGCTAACTGTCAGAAAACATGCCAGAGGCATGATTTATTTTGAGTGAAACAAACCCTTAACATGTAGTAAAAAGACGAAGAGATCCTCCTCTACTCAAAATGAGTGGATTTTTTAGATGTTGCCTATTTTGTCAAAGGCGAAAGCCTTTGCAGGCAACACTCAAGGTGTAAGAAGGAACTTTTTCCTTAACATCGTGTCAAGAGGTAAAAGGATTATCCCTAACCCCACCCCCCGCCCTTCGATTCTGCTTTTCCATTTTGTTTTTACTTGAGGATGAGGGCAGTGTGAGCCTTCCGAAGTCCTCAATTGAGCTTGCTTTTAAGAAGCAAGCTCAATTTGCGGAAGATCTCCAGTATCCCACTGCCCCATCCTCCTTCTAATTACTTTTTATTTGAGAGTTACGCAGAATCTAAAAGAGAATAAAAAAACAAAAAATGAATAGCTTGTTTCCTTAACTTAGTGTTAAAAAACGAGAGGATCCTTCCTACTAAAAGTGGTCAGGCTTTCTAGGCGATGACCATTTTATCGATGGCGTGAGCCGTCGTGGTCATCGCCAGAAAGTGGCCAGAGGTCAGACCACTTTTAGTGAAACAGCTCAGCCTTTAATCGACGGCGATAAGCCGTTGGGCTAACTGTCAGAAAACATGCCAGAGGCATGATTTATTTTGAGTGAACCAAACGGCTAGTTCAATTTTAGGGAAACAGAGGTCAGACCACTTTTAGTGAGCCAACTCCCTGAGTTTGACAACCTGCAAAAATAAAGTTAAGTCAATTTACCTTATCCTCCGCAACGTTTTATATAATCTTCAAAAACATGAACTTTTATCTCCCTTATATTTTTGTTGTCTTCTAAATAATAAATATCAGGTAAGTTAATACCATTGAAAAAATGAGATTTAACCAAAGAATAACTACCCACTTCCTTAAATATGATCTTTGATCCTATTTCAAGTGGGTTTTTAAAGGAATGACTACCGAAAAGATCTCCTGCAAAGCAACTACGACCAGAAAGTAAATATTTATAAACACCTGATGTATCTGTATTTGAAACAAGAGGGAATTGGTGTTCAAGAATTTCTGGTAAGTGATTTATAGTGGTATCTAAAATAGCAACACTTTGTCCATCTCTTTGAAAAATATCAATAACAGAAGACACTAAAGAAACACACTCTTTAACAAAAGAAGCTCCAGGTTCTATAATAATTTGTTTAAAATTGTATTTTTGCTTGATGTGTTCTATTAATTTATAAAAATCAGATATATTTTCTTGATTGTAAGTATAACCACCTCCTAAGTTAATCCAATGGAAATGATTAAGATACTCTCCCAAAGAAGATTCTATTTGATGAAATGTTTTTTTCATTTCAGATATATCAAAACTATAATGGTTATTATGAAAATGTAGCCCTGTCAGTTTATTTTTAAGTTTGGAGCTTTTTAAAAATTCCAACATATCTGAGAGGGGAACACCTAATTGCTTAGAAGATAGCCCACAAGGATTATAGCGATTATTTTTAGTAAAGGATATTTCTGGGTTAATACGAATGCCATAGCTTACTTGAGAGTGCAGATCATTTTGAAGTCTTGTCAATTGCTCTAAAGAGTTAAAGGTCATAAAGTGAATTAATTCAGATATATCATTCCATTGACTATATTGGATGCCTGGACTAACAAAATGAATAGTGTATTTGTTATTACTCAATTGCTTTGCTAATTTAGCTTCAAAGAGTGAACTAGTAGAAAACCCTGTGATACATTTTGCAATTTCCTTAAGGGGTTCTATATGAGAAAATGTTTTAAGAGAGTAGATGACCTTTACTTTAGATTCCTCTGCTATTTTTTTATGAAAAGATGCTTTGTTTTTAAGTTTTTCTTTATCAATAAGAAAATAGGGAGTACGAGAAGGTAAAAGGTTTTTAGATATGAGTTGATGAATCATTTGAGACCTCCTGATGTTTAAAATAAAATCCTGCAAGAATACTCGAAGATTTTTGATGTTTGTTCAATTTTCATCATCGTTTTTATAATGTATAGCCTTCCATGTCAAGGCTTTATTGATAAAAATTTACAAAAATATGCTTCACGAGGAATTCTACCAAAATTTAAAAACTAAAACTTACAACCCTCTCTAACGCCTATAAATAAAGTATTCTGAAAAAAGATGTCCACATTTGCAAATCAACTATCAAACTCAGGCCAATGGTTTGTTTGATTGTCGATACCCTATAATAAGCCATTATTGAGCTTCAATAATTCACTCTCACTTAAGGGTTCTTTAATAACTTTTGGATTTTGATTTGGCATAAGGAATTTAGCACAAGTCCTCCATAAGCCCATAGATAGAGAATCACTTGCAATAAGTAAAATAATAAAAAATAAAATAAAAATATATTTTTTTGTCATTTGCACCTTCTGTTGCCTGACTGCCGGCTTGCCGGATCCCAAGAAATAAAGTAATATGGAAATATGAAAAATCGTTGGGCAATGTACTGCATTTTTATCTCCTGTATATGTAACCACTGGACAGAGGTCTACCCTAACCCTGCTAGCGATGAGGCCACTTACTTACCATCATTGCAATCAAAACATAAACCTCCTATCGGCAAAAAAGTTGCTGACACTTATATCAATGCCACACAGCAATATGAAAAAAATATCTTTATAGGTATGTATTTGAGTTCCTTTATTTCCTCTGCCTCTACAAAAAATAACTCTTTGTTCTCTTCTCAAGAGGATGGCTTCTCATTTGGCTTGACTTACTTACATAAGCTTTTATCTTCACCCCATTTATTTATGCGAGGACATTTATTCTTAGATAAATTTCAAAATAAAGATTTTACTGTATCTTTTTTGCCGTCTTTTTTGTGGAGTGGGTATCCTATCCCCATTTATATAGGGATTGGTCTTCCAGGATTAGAATTTCTCTCTCATAAAAGCCAAAATCAAAACTTTGCTATCAATTGGCAAATTTTAGCAGGAATACATTTTTTAAAGATGACGAGTTTTTTGAATGTGTTTTTAGAAATGAGATGGAAAAATCCCTTTGATATTTTAAGTCCCCCTACAAGCTCTTTATATCTCTTTGTAGGTATTTCATTTCTTTTTTAACTTCACTAATCTGCACTAATCTGCACTTAACCGCACTGAACTTCACCGATTGATGACAACTTGCTTTTACAAAATAATTTAGAATAACTATCACTACTTAAGCTTTAAGTCCTTTTTTCTTCATTTTCTCAACAAGGGTTGTGCGATTGATATTAAGCAATAAAGCAGCTTGATTGCGATTCCAGCCTGTTTTTTCCAATGCTTTTAAAATCAAACTATTTTCATATTCGTTCATCACAGAATTAAGATCAATTCCTTGAGATAAATCATAAACATGAGGAGGTATATTTTTTTTAGTAGGATATGTTCCTTGATACTGTGCTGGTAAGTCGTTTACTTCAATGATCCCACCGCCATCTTTTAATAAAACTAATCTTTCTATGAGATTTTCTAACTCTCTGACATTACCTGGCCAAGAATGCCAATAAAGTAACTGCATAGCTTCTTTACTGACATCTTCTATTTTGTTCTGTTTGGATTGATTAAATTTTTCTATAAAATGATAAATCAAACAGGGAATATCATATCGTCTTTCTTTTAGGGCAGGTATATGTACAGGGATTACGTGCAATCGATAAAAAAGATCTTCTCTAAAGCGACCTTCAGCTACAGCCTTTTCTAAATTTCTATTAGTGGCAGTGATAATCCTCACATCCACCTGCATTGTTTTATCAGATCCAACAGGTTCAAATGCTTTCTCTTGAAGAACGCGCAGTAATTTAACTTGAAGATGGCAACTCATATCTCCTATTTCGTCTAAGAAAATACTACCTCCATGAGCCATTTCAAATCGCCCTTTGCGATTTGTAATAGCACCTGTAAAAGCTCCTTTGACATGACCAAAGAGTTCGCTTTCTAGCACATCACTAGGGATAGCCCCGCAATTGACACATACCAAGGGCTTGTTTGACCGAGCTGAAAGATAATGAATTCTACGAGCTACAAGCTCTTTGCCTGTTCCAGTTTGACCTGTAATCAAAATGGTAGAATTGACAGAAGCAACACGCTCAATAAGTTTTAAAACTTGTTTGATTTCTTTGCTCTGTCCAATAATATGATTTTGAAGAATAGAGGATGTATTCTGATGAGATGGCAGTAACGAAGATAGAGAAGGGGTCGTAGCTAATGTTTTTTCACAATAAGATGTTTCTTTTTTTATTGATTGCATTTTTAATGATCACACCTTCTTATTCTGTTTTTTGATCCTGTACTTATAAACAGAGTAAAGGGTTATAGCCTTTTTTGTCAATTTGGATGCAGGTTTTATTTTAAGATTTAGACTTCTATTTAGGGCTTTTAGGTTCTTTAGTAAAGGGGATGACTAGCTTCGCCTGGGCTTTTTCCCCATTGTATGGAATTAAAATAAGCTCTCCGTTAAGTGAGGCTATAAGACGAGAAATAGCGTGCTGATCAGTGTTTGAAAGGATAGAAGCTTTTTTATTCAAAAAAACACTGGCTATAATTTGATAAACTGTTGCTTCTTGAACAAGTAAAATAAGGATTTGATGGTCTTTATGTCGAGTGACTTTTGTCTTTAAACTGACATGCATCTTCATCTCAGCGTCTTTTATAGCTGTTTCTGCTATTGCATTGAGAAACTTTGTTAAAACTTGCTTGATCACTTCTGGTTGTAAGTAAAGCTGATGATTTTCACCTTGACTGATCATTGAAATATGAACACCACGTGATTTTGTTTTTAATTCTGTTAAATGTATTAGCTCTTGAGTTAGGTCTTTGATATTGATAGATATGTTTTGAACTACAGGAGCCATGCGAGAAAAGTTTAATAAATTCTGAATAATTTTTCGGCAATTTTCTGCTGCCTCTTGCATTTGTAAAATATCATTTTTGTATTGGCTCTTTGAAGGGAGCTGTTCTAAAACGATTTGCAAAAGCGTGATGACTCCAGATAAAGGATTGTTAAGTTCATGGGCAATGCTACTGCCAATAAGGCCCAGCTCTGAAGCTTGTGCCTTTACTAAGATTTGCTTTTCTAAAAAGATTTCTTCTGTGATATCTTTATAAATATTAACATAAGATAAAGGTGTATTTGAAAATTTACGACTTAAAACTTCGATATGTTTTTGAGATTGTGAAATTTGAAAATGTCCTCCTTGCTTATTTTGTTTCATTTGACAGTTACGACAAGGCTTTTTGCGATTGAATAAAATTTGAAAGCATTTTTTCTTCTCTTTATCTACATCAAGAACTTTTTTATTAAACTGCAAAACATTAAAATCATCATCTATAATAGCAATGGGATAAACGATAGAATGAAAAGTACTTTCCCATTGTTTTTTAAGGTTTTCTGTTTTTTGTCTTATAAGTATTTTATTGATGGTTAAAGTGACAGCTTCACTGATTTGTCTTAAAAGCTTTTTTTCTGGTAAAGTAAACTTCCCTTCCTGTCTGTCATATAAAATATGACCTGATAAATTAGGTTCTAATTCTAGTTCTAGTTTAAAAATATATTGATCTTTATAAAGCTTAGTTTGAGTAAGAGCTTTTGAATTGAATATAATACGTGTTTGACGTATAAAATAAGATAATACTTGTGTGATATTTCTTTCTATATCTTCAAGAGATTCAGCTACCTGTACTTGTATAATAGTTTTAAGTAAAATATTAAGTTGTTTGCTACTTTCTAAGGCTCTTTGTTTAGCTTGCTCTAGGGATATTTGTCTTGTTGTGATGCGTTCTTGAAGTGTTTTTTTTAAGGATTGGAGTTTGCTATTTTGTTCTCTGTGTAGATCGACTAGTTCTTCATTTTGTTGAAGTCTATAAAATTCTTCTCTAGACTCTATAATTAATATTTCTAATTCAGAAACTTTCCATGATTGCAAAATTTTAAAAATTTTAAATTGATTGATTAAATGTAAGAGTTGCTTGGAGTTAAGGGAAGATGCAGAAATGATTTTTTGTGTATGAGGAGATTGTGTTTCTATATTATTAAGTAATGTTTGTAGCTCTGAAAAATCAAAAAGATCTGTATCAATAATAATTGTTTCAAATGAATTAAAAGTAAATGGGAAAATTTGCTTTAAGTTAGATGTGACCCTTGCACCTATGGAGAGATCAGATGCTTTCGTATCAGTTATAATAAGAACACTGGATTGCAAATCAATCATAGTTTTTTCATTGTTTGGTTTGTTTGGTTTGTTCAAGTCTTCATCTCCATTTTTATTTTCATTTCCATCTTCATCTTCATCTTCATAAAATAAAATATTATAAGGACTTTCTAAATTTTGACTTATGTCTATGAAGGTCTATGAATTCAAAACTTTTAATGAGTTATTTTATTATGTAAAGAGATATTGTATTGTCAGTTTTTCTGATTTTAGTGTCATTTTGTGTTAGATGTTGAGTTTTGCTAAAAATCAAGAAGATACCTTTATTAAGAGCATTAAAATCAAAAATATTGTTATTAGAGAAATGGCTTTTACTTTCCTTAGATTGTTTTTTAGTTTAAGTCTTTCAAAAAGTATTATGCAGTGTTGTGCTATAATAAGTCTTAAATAATTTTTAGTCAATAGGGGCCTTGACAAATAAAACTTGATGTTGACTTTGGTGGTTGATCATATTAACATAAGAGATAAACTATATTTAAGTTTTAATGAGCTTTGATGAGTTTTGAGTAGATAGGACTTCTATATTTTTAATTAAGATATTAAAAATGAGTATCTAAGGGGGTGTAGCTCAGCTGGGAGAGCATCTGATTTGCATTCAGAAGGTCGCAGGTTCGATCCCTGTCACCTCCACCATACATTAGTCAGTAAAATCCTCATATATTTAGAGGGTTTTCTTTTTATTCATGCTATTATTATATATAAGTAGGATGTGTTTTGAGGTTTTAATTTGAAGTTTTAATTAATTTGAGGTTTTAAACAGTAGATTAAAAAAGGAGAGATATATGAAACATTATTTAAAGCTATTTTCTTTATTTGCATTGGTCATAGCTTTTTCTAGTGGATGTACCTCTATGCATGGAAAGGATGAAAAGAAAGTGATCACCAGTGAGGATGATAGAGCAAATAATCAAAAGCAAAGGCATACAGCATCGAAGGATGATGACTTTTTTGATATTAGACCAAAAGACACGTTTCGAGGGTATGAATATGACCATTCTGGTATTAGCCGTAAGTGTGACTCTCGTGATGAGGAACGTTTCACACGTCGTATGCAACAGAACAATAGAGGGGGATATTATTTGTATCGATGCTTAAGTCGTGTTTATGGTACACTTGAGTTATATGGAAGCGATCCGTATAATGTGTATAAACCTGGTAGCATTAGAAGTGGATTTGCTGGACTGAGGATAGATGCAGCACTCTCACATATATATCAAGAGTATTATCAAGAGATACGTGAAGGTTGCTTAACTCCCCTTGAACATGCTATCTCCATTCTTGAAGATAGTAAAAAGCACCCTGACAATTCCGATCATCAAGACTTGATCACTTGGAAGATTAGACTGATCCAAAATGTAATAGATAGAGTCAAAGTCTGGCGAGAAGAACATCCACAGATACACAATAGTGTTCGTCTCAATGATTAGATACTTGTGGGCAGTAATTTGTGGCGATATGCTTTACAGAAAATTTTGGTGATGCTTTTCCAGTGAATGTAAGTTTTATAGAGATCTTTTCATTCCATAGTTTTTGAGGTTAAAAAGCCCACATCCTAGTGGCACAAAATCTCTTTCGACTCATAACCCACTGATTTTACTCAACTTTATTTTTTCAACTGTCAAACTCAGGATCTATCAAATCCATGAATAAAAAACATCCAAGCCGTAGCTTGGATGTTCATTTGATGGCCCAAAGGGCCTTGTTACCGATTGACCCTCAAATCCTGATAAGAAAAAAGAGACAATTTTTAATTGACTTTAAGTGATCATAGAGTGTACTTATCTTAACTTTGAGTTTCAACAAAATTCTAATTTTATGACGCACTGATGTATACAGGAGTAGTTATGAAATACCGAATAGGCCTAGATTTAGGAACAAATTCCATTGGATGGGCTATTTTATCCTTAGATTCTAAGGGTCAACCTACAGGGATTGTAGACCTTGGCAGTCGTATTTTCCATGACGGCCGTGATCCTAAGAGTGGTGAATCTTCTGCTGTACAAAGACGTTTAGCACGGCAAGCTAGAAGGAATAGAAACCGCAAATTACAAAGACAAAAGAAACTTCTGGCTATCTTGATAAAGAACGGCTTTTTTCCAAAAAATTCTCAAAAGTGTGAGGAATTAAAAAATTTAGATGTTTATGCTTTAAGAGTGGTTGCTTTAGATAGAGAGGTTAAAGCTTATGAACTTGGACGTATATTCTATCATTTAGCTCAAAGGAGAGGGTTTAAATCTGGACGTAAATATCAGGAAGATGAAAGTCAAAAACAAGAAAATAAAAAGCTCCTTCCGCTTCTTGAAGATTTGGAAAAACGTATAAGGGAGGAAAAATCAAGAACTTTTGGTGAATATTTACTCAAAAAAGCTAATTCAAAGGAAACAAAACGTAATAAACCTTGCCTAGAAGAATCTCTGCACCCTACTCGCAAAATGATTGAAGATGAATTTAATCACATCATCACAACACAAAAACAACATCATAAAAATCTCACTGACAAGCTTATTGAAAAAATACGATCAAGTATTTTTCATCAACGGCCTCTCAAGTCAACAGAAGAACTCATTGGTCCTTGTGAAATGTATACTGATACTGAAAAAAGAGGAGCAAATTATCTGCCTAGCATTCAAGAGTTTAAAATCTTACAAACAATTGGACAATTAAAGCTTATTCAAGATGGTCGAACAATTGAGCTTAAGCTCGATCAGAAAAAACGCATTTATAATGAGCTTCACAAAGTATCTAAAAAAACATTCAAAGATTTACGTATTAAAATTTTACAATTGGATTCAGATGTTGAATTTAACTTAGAAAGTGAAATAAGAAAAGACTTAAAAGGTCATGCTATTAATGCCAAATTTAAAGGTAAAGATTATTTTGGAAAGGATTGGTTGAGTTTATCTTTAGAAGAACAAGATAAAATTGTTTTGGATATAGTTCAAGCTGAAGACAAAGACATGTTGAGAAAAAAATCTAAAGACTGGAGTTTAAAGCCACAAGAGAAGATTTTTGATGATCATTTATTGGAAAAACTTCCAAAAGGCTATAGTACTTTTTCACAAAAAGCAGCTCAAGAGCTTTGTAAAACATTTATTGAAAATGACTTTTGTCGCTATGATGAAGCTATGGAAATCCTAGGACATAAATTAGGCAACTCATCTACTAAAGATATTAAAGATCATCTACCTTATTATGGTGAAGTTTTAAAACGTTATGCTATCCCTCGTCCTGATAGGTTACAAAAAAATAATCAAGATAAAATAGGACGTATTTCAAATCCGACTGTGCATATTGTTCTAAACCAACTTCGGCAAATAATAAATGCTTTGATTAAACGCTATGGCAAACCAACAGAAATTGTAGTAGAGCTAGGTAGAGACTTAAAGATGAACAAAAAACAAAAAGCAAACTATGAGAAATCACAAAAAGAAAATCAAAAAGCCAATGAGGAAGCAGAAAAAGAACTTAAAAACCTTGGATTGCAATCTAATCGAGAGAATATTATCCGCTATAAACTATTGAAAGAACTAACAAATTGTATGGATGGCAATGCTCAATGCCCCTATACAGGAAAGATAATTAGTTTAACAAAAGCCTTCTCAGGGGAATTTGAAGTTGAACATATTTTGCCTTTTTCCAAAACTCTTGATGATTCTTTTGCTAATAAAATTTTAGCTTGCAGTAAAGCCAATCAGAAAAAAGGTGACAGATCTCCTTTTGAAGCCTTCGGATCTGATAAACAAATGTTTGCAAGGATAAAAAAACTTCCTGCCAATAAACGTTGGAGGTTTAATGAAGATGCTATGAAACGCTTTGAAAATGAAAATGAGTGGTTAAGTAGACAACTCAATGATATGCGATATATGTCAAAAGTGGCCAAACAGTATTTAGAATGCCTGGGTTCTAAAATTTCTGTTTCCAAAGGCATATATACAGGTAAGGTGCGTTATGGTTTGGGATTAAACTCTCTTTTAAGTAACAGCAATGATAATACAAAAAATAGAGATGATCACCGCCATCATGCTTTAGATGCCATAGTGATTGCCGTATGTTCTCAATCATTTTTACAGAAATTATTAAGAGCTTCTAGAGAATATCTAAAAAGCTTTGCAAATATTTCTGAACCTTGGAGAGGCTTTAAAACAGAATTAGATAGTAAAATTAAAAATGTTGCTGTTTCTGTTCGTCCAGATCATTCCATTCAAAGAGCTTTTTTTGAAGAAACAGCCTACGGGATTTTAAAAGAAAAAGTCAAAGATAACAAAAAAGACAATTACTATAATGTAACAATTCGTAAACCAATTGAGAACATTGCTCTCAAAACAATATCTTCAATCAAAGACAATAATTTAAGAAACATAGCAGAAGATTTAAAAACTCAAGCTCAAGATGATCAGGGAAAATTTTCTAACTTAATGAAAGAAGAATTTGAAAAAAGAGGTATTTATAAACTTAAAGTTTATGATAAGAAAAGCCCTATAATACCAATAGAACACCCTCAATCAACAAAGAAGTTTTTAAAAGGTTATGTCAGTTCTGAAATACATCATTTAAGTGTTTGGGAGTATCCTAATGGAGAATGGCAGTTTTTTGGAGTAAGTGTTTTTGATGTGAATAAACATAAGACTAAAGAAAACAAAACTGATGAGAAAGCACTCACTCACTTTTTAAGAACAAAATACAATGAGGATCGCAAAAAATGCCTTCATCCAGCAGCTCGTCATATTATGAAACTTTACAAAAGAGATACTGTTCTTACTTTTAATGATCATGCAAAAAAGAAAATATGGATTGTTGAAAGTCTTAAACCGAGTAGTAAACAGATTATTTTAAGAAGTATAAATTTAAGTGAGAAAAAGAGCAAAACTAAACCACATTATTTTTGTTTATCATTTTCTCGCTTTAAAGAACATAATCTTCAAAAAGTTAAATCCAATATACTTGGCTATAAGCTTGATCTGCTCCAATGATTGAAAAGGTAATAGAGGTTCAATCTGCTGGTTTAAAATTGTCTTTGTATAGGGGCTTCTTAGTCATCAAGAGTCGTGATAGTGAAAGGAGATTAGCACTATCTGATATTTCTGTGCTTTTGTTTTCTGGTTATGGTCAGAGTATTTCTACAAAACTATTAGAGACTTTAATAGATCAAGGGATTATGGTTGTCTTTTGTGGGAATAATCATCAACCAAAATCTTTGCTTTTGCCGATAGCTCCTCATCATCAATCTCATCAAAGATTATTATTTCAAATAAATCAAACATTGCCTTTTAAGAAAAGTGTATGGCAAAATATTGTAAAGGCAAAGATTAAATTTCAAGCAGAAGTTTTATATTATTTTAATCAGAATGATGAAGGATTGAAAAAGCTTTCTGAAATGGTCCGATCAGGTGATCCAGAAAATCTTGAAGCTCAAGCTGCTGGACGTTATTGGAAAAAACTTTTCAAAGACAATTTTAAAAGAGGTGATGAGGCAGATATAAGAAATGGAGTTTTAAACTATGGTTATGCTATTTTAAGAGCTTGTGTAGCACGTTGGATATGTTCTTTAGGTCTTAACCCGACTCTTGGAGTTCATCATTCTAATTTGCAAAACACTTATTGTTTGGTTGATGATTTTATGGAGCCGTTTAGACCTGCTATTGACCTCTATGTGAAAAAGACATCTAAAACAAATAATTATGAAAATTTGACACCCATGATTAAAAAAGAACTTATAGGAATATTAAATCGACGTATTCAATATGGAGGCGAGTTAAGAACCATAAGCGATGCCATAGCTTGTCTTATACATTCTTATATTCGCTCTATTGAAGACAAAAAAGTGAAATTGGAATTTCCAAACTCTTTATTGGTTATAGCTAATTAAATTGAGGATAGTAAATTTGTGTCACTTAGTGGATATAGAATTTTGTGGCTTCAAGTGATGTTTGATCTTCCTACAAATACTAAGAAGGAAAGACAAACAGCAAGCCTTTTTAGGCATTTTCTTCTTGATATGGGCTTTGACATGGCTCAATTTTCTGTATATCTTAGGCATTGTGCTAATCGAGATATTGCAGATAAATATATTAGGAAGATTGAAAGGCAAATGCCAGAAAAAGGTAAGGTGGCTTTATTAGTTTTTACAGATAAGCAATATGCAAATATGCGAGTTTTTTATGGAAAAAAACGTCAAAACCTATCAAAAAGACATCTTGAATATGAGTTTTTTTAGCAAAAATAAACTAGCTTCTTGTGTACTGTTAGGTACTTACAAAGAAGCTAGTTAATCATATCAGGATTTGAGAGTCAACCGGAACGCTTGAAACTAGCACCTAACGCTTCGTTATAGTTAATCATATCAGGATTTGAGAGTCAACCGGAACAACACATGGAGTGAGACCATCGCTCTTGATAGTTAATCATATCAGGATTTGAGAGTCAACCGGAACAGTCGACCTCTTAACCCCGGCGGCGTTATAAGTTAATCATATCAGGATTTGAGAGTCAACCGGAACCAAATTCCATTAAGTAAGTTAGGCAATGCTAGTTAATCATATCAGGATTTGAGAGTCAACCGGAACGACCTTTAAATCCTTCTCGTCAGCCTTAACAGTTAATCATATCAGGATTTGAGAGTCAACCGGAACAAAACTCATAAGCTCATCTACCAATAAAAGAGTTAATCATATCAGGATTTGAGAGTCAACCGGAACTCCCTCTAAAATAACTTTTTTAATTATTTTAGTTAATCATATCAGGATTTGAGAGTCAACCGGAACTAAAACCTCATCAACTATGGTTTGATTTGCAGTTAATCATATCAGGATTTGAGAGTCAACCGGAACCACCTCGTCAGTGGATGTTTTTTCACTTTTCATAGAAAATTTTGGTGATGCTTTTCCAGTGAATGTAAGTTTTATAGATATCTTTTTCAATCAATAGTTTTTGAGGTTAAAAAGCTCACATCTAAACAAATACCCTATTTCTCTTTAAGATGCTAACGTACCCTGTTATTTGGCCGACATAAAAACCTTTGTTATTTTGTAATCTATTGAAATCTCTTAATTTTTATTTTAATAGCTCTTAAATTTAGAACTAAATAAAAAGTGCCTGTCTTTTGCATCAGATGTATCAGATTCATCAGAGAAATTTAATTTTAAGATAAGATATTTTTACTTGACATAGTAAGAAATGTGATCTATAAAAGGCACTAACGCATTAAGTTAGATTTTAAACATGGAGGTAATTATGAATTTTTTAAAAATATTTTTTGCAATTATTTTAATGAATACTTTAAGTACTAAGTACCAATGTTGAAGCTCAAATTGCTGGGGTAGAGTGGAAGCATCTTCCTTACGCGGTTTGCTATGATGATCGTGTCGGAGACTTAAACAAACTCAATCCAAAAGATTCTTATGAGCAGTTTTGTTTATGGGTTTCAGCCGAGGTACATGTATATAGTGACGGGGAAGTTAATCCAGTGATCCATTCTCTTGATCATAACTCTTCTCAATTCTATGGGTATTCTCTTCAATATTTTAAAGATCAAAATGAATTATTGATTCAACGTTTAGCTAGTCAATTCATACTTCATAAAATATTGTATGGTAGCTTTCAGGATAACAATCAAGAGCAGTCTAATATAGCTTCTTATGATCGTGAACAAATGGGGAAAAAGTGTATAGATATTTCTTCCTTTTTTGAAGATCATCCGGACATTTCAAATGCAGAAAATGTTTCTGCTTGTTTTACAGTATCCCCAATGAGCAGAATTCAATTTCCCCGTTTCCAAACATAATTAAAATAAGGGCTTAGTAGCCCTTATTTTTTTATCTAAATCCCTTGACTTTAGAAAATTATGTGATATACTCGCTTTATTGAAACATACAGATTTTGATATTTTTAACTTAATTTAAATTAAATTTAACTTAAAAGGAGGATAATATGTTAAGATTGTTTATTTTAATAACCATAGTTTTTGCTTCTAGTTATGCCAACGGCACTACACAGGGAGAGGCCAACCTTAAATGTGAGGATCAAATTGAAAGGGTTGAAAGGAAAATAGATAGACTTTATGAGTATCAAAGGGCTCAAATGGAAGGAGTCGAAAGGAAAATAGATAGACTTCGTGATTCTTTAAGTTATATGCACTGGAACAGGAACAGGTACAGGAGGTAATAGAAGGAAATAAATTTACGAATATCATTTTTTTCTAACTTTTCCAATACAGTATCACATTCGAATTATACTTTGAGAGAGGCTTTATGTAAGTCTATCTCTTGTTTTGACTTTATTTAAGCCATATATATAAATGGATCTATTTTAATGCTCACTCTCTGTGTCCCTTCCCATTTTGAAATAAATATCTTGATCTTGCATGTGCTAAAAAGCCAGAAAAAGGATCAAGCATAAAATTTATTACAAATTTAAAGGCTTTATTGATAAAATCTTACAAAAATATTTTTTGCTGGGCATTCTACCAAAATTAAAAAATTAAAACCCACAAAAAAATTAAAACTCATAAACTTTAATGCCTATAAATAAAGCATTCTTTAAAAAAAAATATCTACATCTTCAAATCAACTGTCAAACTCAGGAGCTCATTTCCAGCTAACTTTTTGGTCATTGCCCAAAAACATGTTGCAGTCAAAAGGTGTAAGAAGGAACTGTTTCCTTAACATGGTGTTTATCCGGGTTCCGGGATCTGGGATATGGGATCCGGCAACCGGCATCAGGCAGACAGGCAGGGATGAAGCGAATATCTTGTTTCCTTAACATGGTGTTAAAAAATGAGGAGATCCTCCCTACTCAAAATAAATAGATTTTCTAGGCAGTTAGCCTTTGATCGACGGCGGTAGCCGTCGGGCTAACTGCCAGAAAACATGCCAGAGGCATGATTTATTTTGAGTGAACCAAACGGCTAGTTTACTTTTAGTGAAAAAGAATCGCTTGCTATAGAGGAGTAAATCCTATAATATGACTTCCCTTATGATGAAAAAATATTTTTTATGTTTATTTTTTGTAGTCAGTGTAGTTAATGTTTGTAAGGCATTTGCCTTCCCACAAGAAGACTGCCCTGGCGTTTTACTTACCACTTTGGATAAAGATCATCAAAGGTTCAGAGAGCTTTCACCAGAAGCTCAAAACATGCTCCAGATAGCTTCGATCATTGCTCAAGTGACACATAGCAATGACTCTATACCAGTAAAAGTGAATATTTATCATGTCCTACTTGCAACTTTAACAAAAATCCAATCAGCCAATGAGGCCATCTATCGTTTAAATTTAGTGGATATAGCTGGTGGTGATGAAAGTAAAAGTGCATTATTTGTTGTTTTAAAGAATTTAGGGATTTTAAGAGATTTTCAAAAATTTCTTTTAGAAGAAATAGGTTTAAATAGTAGCAACCCAGAGCCTTTTGAATTCCAGTTAGATAGATCGCTTCTTCTCAATCTGAATGAAGCTGTATTGACATCGACAAAAATTAACTATGATAAAGAAGTTGATCGCTTATGGAATTTAGCCATTCGTGAGAAAGAAGAAGAGATCAGGTACATAAATAGTAAGAATAAAAAAAGTCGATATAATAAGACTTTTCGGATTTACACTTTTCCAGAACATTTCTTTTTAGCGTCCTTAAGTGTTGATTCGTCCCTTTCTCATTTTCTATTAGAGTATTTTAATGGTAAGACACCAGCTCAGATCAAAGATACACTCTATCCATTGATAGATCAAGCTAGGCGATTTCATTGGAGTTTTTCAAAAAAAAAGAGACGTAATTCTTATTCTAAAGAAGAAAAAGAAGTGGTCATTCATTTAGTTATTGAAAGAGAGAAAGAGATAGAAGTTACCAAAGCCATTGCAGAAGTATCAGAGCAAACAGGTATTCCTGTCGGCAATTTGACACGTTGGTATTATAAATATAAAAGAGAGGCCATTGCTCTAGTTATTAAAAAAAAGAAAGAAATGGGACTTCTAAAAGCCATTGCAAAAGTATCAAAGCAAACAGGAATTTCTGCCGGCACTCTGACACGTTGGTTTTATTATGGAAATCACGAAGATGCTATCGCTCTAGTTATTGAAAGAGCGAAAGAGGTAGAAGTTATCAAAGCCATTGCAGAAGTATCAGAGCAAATAAAGATTCCTGCCACCACTCTGGAGTTTTGGTATTATAAATATAAAGAAGAGGTTATTGCTCTAGTTATTAAAAGAGAGAAAGAGATAGGAATTGAAAAAGCTATTTTAGAAGTATCAGAGCAAACAGGGATTCCTGTCGACACTCTGACCTATTGGTTTTATTATGAATATAAAGCAGAGGTCATTGATCTAGTTATTGAAAGAGCGAAAAAGATAGGAGTTACCAAAGCCATTGCAGAAGTAGCAGAGCAAACAGGTATTCCTGTCGACACTCTGACACGTTGGTTTTATTATAAACATCACAAAGAGGCTATTGCTCTAGTTATTAAGAAAAAGAAAGAGATAGGAGGATCATTTAATAAAGTCATTATAGAAGTAGCAAAGCAAATAAAGATTCATTATGCTAGTTTGCTGATTTGGTTTGGTGAATATAAAAGAGAGGCCATTGCTTTAGTTATTAAAAAAGAGAAAGAAATGGGACTTCTAAAAGCCATTGCAGAAGTATCAAAGCAAACAGGTATTCCTGTCGACACTCTGACCTATTGGTTTTATTATGAATATAAAGCAGAGGTCATTGATCTATTTATTGAAAGAGCGAAAAAGATAGGAGTTACCAAAGCCAATGCAGAAGTGTCAGGGCAAACAGGGATTCCTGTCGGCACTTTGAAACATTGGTATTATAAATATAAAAAAGAGGTTATTGCTCTAGTTATTGAAAGAGAGAAAGAGATAGGAATTGAAAAAGCTATTTTAGAAGTATCAGAGCAAACAGGGATTCCTGCCGGCATTCTAACACGTTGGTTTTATTATGAACATTACGGAAAGACTATTGCTCTAGTTATTGAAAGAGAGAAAGAGATAGGAGTTACCAAAGCCATTGCAGAAGTATCAAAGCAAACAGGAATTCCTGTCGACACTCTAAGTGCGTGGTATTATGAATATAAAGCAGAAGCCATTGCTTTGTTTCACTAAAAGTAAACCAGCCTCTTTTTCACTAAAAGTAAACTGACCTCTGGTCACTTTTGGGTAGCCAGCCGAAGGCTATTCGCCTTCTTATCTTTTTCACTAAAAATAAACCAGCCTCTGGCTGTTTTTGGGCATTGCTCTGACAGCTTACGCTGTCCAAAAAGAGCAATACCTCAAAAATCCGTTTATTTTTAGTAGGAAGGATCCTTTCCTTTTTTAACACAATGTTAAGGAAAAAGTTCCTTCATCAAGGCTGGCTACCTCAAAAGTCCGTTTACTTTTAGTAGAGAGGATCCCTTCGTTTTTTAACACAATGTTAAGGAAAAAGTTCATTTGGATGCCGGCTACCGGATCCCAGATCCCGGAAAAACACGATGTTAAGGAAACAAGATGTTTGCTTCACGTTGGCAAAATAGTCATTGCCTCAAAAATCTATGCATTTTGAGTAGGAAGGATCCCTTCGTTTTTTAACACAATGTTAAGGAAAAATTTCCTTATAAAAAACTATGGCCTATGGAAATATAGGGCTTTAGAAAATTAAAGACGGGTTTTAGGCTTACTTAAGGATAAATAGAATTGGTATTATTCTGTAGCTCCGGCCTCTCTTAATAGTCTTTCAATATCAGTATATCCTTTATTTCTAGCAAGCCATAGAGCTGTCTTGCCTTCATTGTCTTGAAGATTGACGTTGGCTCTGGCCACTAGCAATAACCTTACAGTATCTATATTCTCATACCTGCGGATTGCATACATTAAAGCCGTCCGTCCATTATTGTCTTGAAGGTCGGGATCAGCTCCATTCGTTAGAAAAAAGTCCACTGATAATAATAATCCTAGTTCCGCTGCATACATTAGAGCTGTCTTGCCTTCATTGTCTTGAAGATTGACGTCCGCTCCGGCCGCTAGCAATAGCTTTATAATCTCAAGATTGCTATAGTTTACAAACCCAAAGCCCATAAGTATATAACTGGTAAACTTTTCTTGAATTTTATCCCTATCAATGACTTCTTTTTCAATCAATTCATTTAGAGTCTTACTGGTCGTTTCTTTCATTTTTTCTAAAGCTATCATAAACGAAGCGACTGCATAAGAAAAAACAGAACCACGGTTATCAATATGATTTACGTCCGCTCCGTTATTTAAGGCTTCGAATACCTTAATGATGTTGCCTTCCTTTACGGCATCGAATAGAGATTGATTTATATCAGGATTTGGTGATGGGTTTATCGTCGGTGTTGATCTTTGAGTCGGTGTTGATGTTGTATTTGGTGATGGTCTTGCTTGTGTCATTGTGGAACTTGATGTCTGGCTTTCGACCTTGTCCAACTTATCTTTATAACAATTGTTAAAGCCAAATGCTAAACAAGACAAAACAAACAATAATAACGATAAATAAGCCTTCTGTTTTCTAGGAATTTTGTACCTACCTTTAGATATTAAATTGCTATCTAAATACTCTATCGGCAGGTCTTTGGACTTACTTAAGGATAAATAGAATTGGTCTTATTCTGTAGCTCCGGCCTCTCTTAATAGTCTTTCAATTTCAGTATGGCCATGCTTACTAGCAAATATTAAAGCCGTCCAGCCACCGTTATCGGTTAGAAAAACAATAAAACTTAATAATATAAGCAGTTTTTATCAAAATTGGCAAGTTGGGGATGCGATCAGACCCCCTGGAAGGCACTCACTATAAGCCGTGCTTATAAAAAAAAGAGACCATAAGGCCTCTTTTAATATGGAATCATGGAAACTTTAGTTTTCATATCCACTTATGAATCAATTCATATCTTTAAATACATTAGAGAGTGAAGCTTTAACCATATCTACAATAGTTAAATTTTTAACTTTTTTTACTTCATGTTAAGGGTTTGTTTCACTAAAAGTGGTCAAGCTTTTGAGGCGGTTAGCCTTTGATCGACGACGACAGCCAAAAGGTGTAAGAAAGAACTTTTTCCTTAACATGGTGTAAAGAGACGAGAGGATCCTCCCCTACTAAAAGTAAACGGACTTTTGAGGTTGCCAGCCTTTGATCGACGGCGGTAGCCGTCGGGCTGGCTACCCAAAAGTGACCAGAGGTCAGTTTACTTTTAGTGAGCCAAAGGTGTGGCTCATTTTGAGTGAATAAAAACAACTAAACAAAATCCATGACGTGCTAAATCTGTTAGTAAATAGGGCATCATAATAATTGTTTGTTCATGTACGTCATGAAAAAGTAAAATACCTCTATAGTTTTGTTTTTTGATTTGTTGTAATGTATAGTTTCTAAGTCGACTTGGGTTTTTTGTAGCCCAGTCTCTTGTATCTATATTCCAAGAAAGTACAGAAAGCCTGCGTCTGATAGATCTTTTAAGATCATCACTAGAAGCTCCAAAAGGGAAACGAAAAAACGGCTTAGCGTATGAAGAAAGAATACTTTGTAAAATATTATGACCTCTAGATATATTAGATAAAGCTTCATTACGAGAAAGTCGATTAAGTCTCTTATGATCATAAGAATGAGACCCCACACTATGCCCTCTTAGTGCTACTTGCTGTGCTGCTCTAGGGTATCTTTCAACATCTTGACCTGTCATAAAAAAAGTCGCCTTTGCAGATCTTTGATCTAAAATATTTAAAAGCCGAGGTGTCCAATCTGGATGAGGCCCATCATCAAACGTTAAAGCAAGATGCCCATAAGGTAGATTGAAACCATCTACATAACTCCCTGGAGTCACATATTGATTCCTTACTCTAAAACGTTGATTCACAACACAACGATTTGAACTCTGGTAAGGTGGCAAATAGACTGTTTGTGTTTGTATATCTTGGTTTTGTTGCCAAAAAGCACGAATGCGAGTTATTAATTGGGCCTGACAAATAAGTCCAGATAATTGCAAGAACCTATGAAAATCTAAAAGCACTTCATCGGGAAAAGACATAAGCTGGTGACAAATAGTAACTTGAGAATTGTCTGGCAACCTAGTAGTTTCTTGTGCTAGCTCATAGAGACTGATCTGAGCATTCTTATAATCTTGATAAGAAGTACTTGTAGAAAAAACATCTCTTGCATACAATAAAGTTTCTATGACTGCCTCTGGCCCTCTTATTTCATTTGGATCCTTGTATTGACAAGCAAGACAATGAAGACAACAAATAACTATAAATGAAATCATCTTAAAATTTTGCAATTTTTATCCTTATACTTTACAAATAAGCTCTTATTGGATCATCAAAAATTTGTAGCCATTTTATACAATTATAAGTAGTTTCTAAATAAAATAGAATAAAATCCCAATAATTTAGATAAAAGGGCTGTAAATAGAACCTAAAAATGGCATATAATAATAATCAAAAACATAAAGTCTTACTAAAACTCAAGAAAGGGTGTCTTTAAATTCAAATGAAAGCAAATATAGATATTGACAAAGAAATGCTCAATAAATGGAAAGGTCAATTGAAAAGCTTTCCAAAAACTCCCGGTGTTTATCTTATGAAAAACAACCTTAACCAAATCATCTACATAGGCAAAGCTAAAAATCTCAAAGACCGTATTTCTAGTTATTTCATCAAAAATCCTTCAGATAGAATCTTTTACAAAACATATTTTTTAATCCGTCAAATACACAAGATTGACTATATTCAAACCAAAACAGAAGTAGAAGCCTTTCTCTTAGAAGCCTCTCTTGTGAAGAAACATCATCCTAAATACAATGTACGCTTAAAAGATGACAAAGCTTACCCGTATATTCGATTAACTCTTCAGGATCCTTTTCCTCGATTTTATGTCAGTCGTAGGGTCAAACAAGATGGCAGTGTTTACTTTGGTCCTTATACACAAAGCTCTTTTGTTAAAGACATTATGCATATCCTCAACCAAACTTTTCAAATCCGAGATTGTAGTGATAGTTTTTTTAAAAATCGTACTCGTCCATGCCTCACCCATCAAATAGGTCACTGTTCTGCCCCTTGTGTGGGATTGATCTCACAAAAAAAATACACTTCTCGCATCAATCAAGCTTTAGAATTTTTAAGAGGTCAAAATCAAAAACTCTTCAATAGTTTAAACCAACAAATGCAAAAAGCAGCCAGTCTAGAACAATTTGAAGTGGCCGCTCGCATTAGAGATATTCTTGTGTCTATGCAAAAAGCTTTAGACAAACTGCCTTTGATGAATAAAAACTCCAAAGTAGATCAAGATGTGATTGGTTATTTTGGTAATGAACGAGGAACTTTACTCGTTATACTACATATTCGCAATGGCCGTCACATTGGGCAACATACACAGCTTTTTTCTATCAATGCTCGCAGTCATATAACTGATCTTAAAAATACCCTTATATCCTTTATCAATCAGTACTATGTAGATAATATTGTCCCTGATCAGCTCATTATACCTATTCAAATATCTAAAAAACTTGAATGTTTAATTCAAGAAGCTCTTGCTAAAAGGGGTCACAAACAAATCAATGTGAGATTTCCTATTGATGATCAAGGTAGCCAGTTACTTCAAAAAGCAGATCTTTTAGCTCATGATCTTTTTAAAGAACAAATACAAAAATCAGATCAAAAAAGTCAAGGGCTATTAGAGATACAAAAGCGATTTGCTCTAAAGGAATTCCCTAAACGTATAGAATGTTTTGACATATCAACTCTTCAAGGTAAACAAACAGTGGCTTCTCAAGTAGTTTTTGAAAATGGTCTTCCAGCAAAGGAATATTACAGACGTTATAAAATCAAAAAGGTCAGTAAGACAGATGACTTTGCTTCTATGAAAGAAGTCTTATCTAGAAGACTTCATCATACAGAACATGAAGACCCTCAACTCATTTTAATAGATGGAGGCAAGGGACAGCTAGGTGTTGTTGTGGAAGTTCTTAAAGAGTTAGGACGTGATGATATTCCTGTGGTGGCATTAGCTAAGGCAAGAAGTTTGTTCTCTCAAAAACAAAAAAAAATCAAACTTAAAAAAAAGGCTCAAAGTAAAGAAGTCTCTGGTAGTAAGGCTATCACTGCTACACAAAATGATCATAGTGAGGAAAGATTTTTTTTACCAGGCCGTAAAAATCCTATAGTATTTAAATCTCAATCACAGCCTTTTCAAATTCTGGTCAGTTTAAGGAACGAAGCCCATCGCTTTGCTATCACCCATCACAGAAAACTTCGCTCTAAAAGTACTATTGAAAGCCAACTGGATCACATTAAGGGGCTTGGTCAGCAAAAAAAGATTTTACTTTTAGAACATTTTCAAAGTGTAGAAAATATCAAAAAAGCCACTACTCAAGAAATTAGTCAATTAAAGGGTTTTAATCAAATACTAGCAGAGCGTATTCATTTATCTTTAAAGAATTCATCTTAGTTAGGCTGACCTTTGAACTCACGGATCACACAGATTTTTGAGGTCATCAGCCTTTGATCGACGGCAACAGCCAAAAGGCGTAAAATAGGACTTTTTCTTTAACATCGAGTTTATCCGGGATCCCGGGATCTGGGATCCGGCAAGCCGGCATCAGTTCCCGGGATGCCTGATTGCCTGATCCCGGGAGTGAACTTCTTGTTTCCTTAACATGGAGTAAAGAGACGAGGGGATCCTCCTTATTCAAAGTGGTCAGGCTTTTGAGGCAATGACCATTTTGCCAATGGCGAAAGCCTTTGCGGTCATTGTCCAAAAACATGGGTGTAAGAAAGGACTTTTTCCTTAACATGTAGTTAAAAAACGAAAGGATCCTTCTTACTCAAAGTGAACAGGCTTTTGAGGCGATGACCATTTTGTCAAAGGCGGAAGCCTTTGCGGTCATCGTCCAAAAGTGGCCAGAGGCCAGTTCACTTTGAGTGAGCCAACACACGTATTTCTAAAAGAGGTACGTACGGGTAGATGAGGATCACCGAAATTAGATAATAAAAGGCCCAAAGAAAGGATTGAGAATGATATATACAACAAAGAGTATATATTTATGGTGTTATGCAATGAATTTCTAGCCGATCACCTCAAAATTGACCTTCCTATTCTCTGAAAAGTTCTTGATTTGGTGGATTTACGAAATTAGAGAGATACATTCAAGGAAGGGAAATTTTGAGGGTGGACAACTCACGTATCTCTGAAAAAGGTACGTACGGGTAGACGAAAACACACGAAATTAGATAATAAAAGGCCCAAACTATGTAAAATTTACAAAATGCCCTATAACCTTTACAATGTGGGTTGTTTTCGTTTGCAATCTGTTGTAATCCATGCATAATAAGGCAAAAGGTATTACATTAGTATTACATTGAAGATTTTTTAATGATTAAAAGACTTAAAGAAAGGAGAAAAATTATGAAACCATTAAGCATTATAATAATAACTATAACAACTTTATTTTTCAGTTCAACGGCTGTTTTAGCTCAAACAACTAACCTTTGTGATTCTGATTGGTATAGTTCTGCCAGTAGCAACGATATATCAAATGCTATTAGAAATGGTGCTAATGTTAATCAATCTTGTTCAAGTGGGTCATCGCCACTATTGCTTGCCTTGGAATATGGCAGAGCCGATGCGGTCCTGGCATTGATACGGGCAGGTGCTAATTTGGATTATCAAGACATTTACACTCGTCAAACACCCAATCAGGTGATCACTGACCAATGTGATAGGGGGCGGATCGATCGCAGTGTGTGCAATGAAGTCAGACGTGGCTTTGAAGCAAGAGCCGAAGCTCAAAATAACCTGTGTGACCCCCGTTGGTGGCAGTCGTTCTATCGGCAGAGTCAAGCTCAAGCTAAAAGCCGTATGCAGGCTGTGATGCGTACGCCAGGATTAGATGTTAATTATGATTGTGGTAGGGGTGATCGCCCTTTACATATTGCCCTACAAGATTCCTTAACTCCACTAACAGAAGGTGCTGGACAGGCTATATGGACTTTGATGTATGAAGGTAAAAATGTAGATCGTTTTGTAAGGAATGGATCTGGTAGATCCATTATGGACCTGGCAGAAGTTAGATATGACCATCAAATAAGAGGTAATTATCTTCGTCTTTTATCAAGACGTTGTAATAATCAGATATCCTTACAAGAATATAATCAACAATACTATCAAATTTATATCAATGAAGTAGCCATATATATATATATGAAAGGATATGAGAGTGAGCAAGCGTATCAAGTAGCTGAGGTTAATTTTAATCAAGAACTTTTTGGTACCAATCAAACTACTCAAAGAACCCAAGAGCAGCTTTGTTTAAAATATAGATAAAATAATTTTATAGTTGAGCATATTAATTTATCTAAAGTATTGACAGTTTGATAAAAAGTAGACACTGAGAAGCAAATAAATGCCATTAAACTTGGCATCCCCCTTGCATGTTTTAAAGTAGGTGAGGTTTTATTTCATGTACTTTCAGATCAAAGGGGGATTGATTTGTGATCAACAAAAAGTATTTCTTAAAAAATCCATTTTGTTATTCTAGTTTAATTATTTATATTGGCCTAATATTTGTCTTTATTCCTATATCAAGTTTAGCACAAGAGCAAGATGGTGATATCAGAAGAATACCAGGACCAGGAGAGGTCGTAGTCGTAGGTGGAACAGCAGATGAAACACAAGTAGCTAGTGGTGCGGAAGATGCAACAAAAAAGGGTAGTAGATTTGGTATATATTCAATGGCTTGCACTACTATTCAAAGCACAGTCCTAGATTTAGCATGCAATCAGAAGGCTTATGCATCGGCGACCAAACCTGTCACAGATCGCTTCGAACAGATGATGGCCAATAATAGCAATGGAAGTCAGAAGGACCAGTGCCAGTTGGTACAACAGATGAATGAAGCAACTAAAAAAATCAATCAATCCATCACAGGCAAATGCCATACGGCCATCCTCTCATGCAAAGGCACTTGTGGTATGGCCCTTAAAAATGCTAAGGTAGCCCACGCTGCTGCTATTGAACCTACGGCCAAAGCTATGTTCTGGGCAGAGATGACCGCTATTAGCAAGAGTATGGCAAGCTGTGCTAGCAAATGGGCCAGTGTTAAGAAAACCAGCGATCTTCAGATAGCTCGTAATACAGATGCCATTAAGCAGGCTAAAGACTGCGTAGATGGTTTGGGTGGATCCGGTGAGTTGAGCGATTCTTCTAATTGCGATCAACTTCCGCTAACTAAAAAAAACCTCTGTCAACAACTAGGTGAGGTGGCCTTTTGCAAACAACATCCAAAGATAGATTTTTGCCATAGTGTAGATAGCCTCTTTGCCGGCAAAAAAGATGCCCCCGGTCCTGGTCATACGAATGCCAATGCCATCGACTCAAATCCCCTAAAACAAAGGCTTCCCAGGGGGGGGGGGGACAAACGTCCAGGAGATCAATCGCAACAAGACTTAGCCACGTCTGAAATATGTCAACAACGTCCAGATAGTCCGGAGTGTAAGAGAGATGAGTGTAATTCTTTACCAACTTCAGACACTCGTAGTTTATGCCATGCAGAGGGTATAGAAAAAACTTGCAAATATGTCCCTCAATTACCTCGATGTAAAAAAAGAGCAGCCGATTTAGCTAAGAATAAGGTCGACCCTTTAAGTGGTCATACAAGTTTAGGATTAAAAGGTGGTTTTGCTGGTGGCGGAAGTGCTGGTGGTTCTGCTGGTGGAGGTTCTGGCAGTGGAGGAGGCTCTGGCAGTGGTGGCTTAGGTGGCAGTGATTTTGCAAGCGGAGATGGTGCAGAAGGATTAAAGCCACTGGCAGGATCATCTGTGATAAAGGTGGATAAGGATGGGAATGTCCATGCTCTTGTGAATGGTCGATATACAAATTTAGGTAGTGGCAGGCGAGCAAGGAATCTCCACAAAAAAATATCAGGTTTAAGTTATAGTGATTATCTATTGCGGAAGCCTCAAAAGCGAGGACCTGCAAGTATCCAGCAAGGTAAAAGCGAAGAGGTCACATCTGCAAATGGTTTAACCAACTTCCAAAAAGTCTCCCGAACAATAAAGCTATTGTTCCCTACATTACTTTACTCAAAATAAATTGCTATCTTGATCCTTGGGCTACTTTTAGTGAACTAACTCCCTAACCCCACCCCCCGCCCTTCGATCTGCTTTTTCATTTGTATGTTTTTTATGAGTGGAATGCGGAGTCAGGCTTCCGAAGTCCTCAACCTTCGCTTGCTTTGGGGAGCAAGCGGGTCTGCGGAAGATCTCCAGCCTGCCTCCGCATCCCACTCATAATATTCATGTTTATTTGAGATTTACGCAGAATCTAAAAGAAAATAAAAAAAACAAAAAAACTCTTTTTCCTTAACATGTTGTCAAGAGACGAAGGGATCCTCCTTACTAAAAGTGGTCAAGCTTTCTAGGCGATGAGCATTTTATCGACGGCGTGAGCCGTCGTGGTCATCGCCAGAAAGTGACCAGAGGTCAGACCACTTTTAGTGAAACAAAACAAGCTGATAAATTAGGAGCTTTTTTATACAAGTTATGTAAAAATACTTAAATTCAAATTTAATTTTCCCGGGATCCGGGATCCGGGATCTGGGATCCGGGATCAGACATCAGTTCCCGGGATGCCTGCTTGCCTGATCCCGGGAATAAATATCTTGTTCCCTTAACATGGTGTAAAGAGACGAGGGGATCCTCCCCTACTAAAAGTAAACGGACTTTTGAGACATTGCTCTTTTTAGACAGCGAGAGCTGTCAGAGCAATGTCCAAAAGCAACCAGAGGTTGGTTTACTTTTAGTGAACCAACTCCTTAACATCATGTTTATCCGGGATCCGGGAACCGGGATCCGGCAGTCAGGCAATCAGGTGTAAGAAGGAACTTTTTCCTTAACATTGTGTAAAGAGACGAAAGGATCCTCCCTACTAAAAGTAAACGGACTTTTGAGGCATTGCTCTTTTTAGACAGCGTATAGCTGTCAGAGCAATGTCCAAAAGTGACCAGAGGTCAGTTTACTTTTAGTGAAACAGCTTAGCCTTTGATCGACGGCGGTAGCCGTCGGGCTGATTGCCCAAAAACAGCCAGAGGCTAGTTCAATTTTAGGGAAACAGCCCACTTTTAGTGAAACAGACGGCATGGTGCATTTTGAGTGAAAAACAAGTAATGGTAGGCCCACGAGGATTCGAACCTCGGATCCTCCGGTTATGAGCCGGATGCTTTAACCAACTAAGCTATGGGCCTTCCTGCATTTTTTATCTTTTATCTATTTTAGTTTATAAACCTTGAATTTGACAGCCTAAAAAAATAAGACTGAATCATTTCAATATTTGAAAATTGTGAGTCTATTTTGTGCCACGACACTTATTGCCACAGAACTTATTGCCACAGAACTTATTGCCACAGAATTGTTGACGACCCTGTAAAAATCCTCATCTTTAAAAAAGATTTTCATCAGATAAGATATAATTTTCTGGATTGACAGGCAAATCATTTAACCGCACTTCATAATGTAAATGAGGGCCTGTGGTTCGGCCTGTATTGCCAACAGTGGCAATCACCTCACCTCTAGTGACCTTTTGCCCTATTTTAACAAAAACCTCAGAATTATGACCATATCGAGTCACAATACCATATCCATGGTCAATAGAAACAAGCTTTCCATACCCACCATCATAACCTGAATAAGTAACAACACCATGGCCTGTTGCTTTAACAGGTGTCCCTGGTCTAGCTGCAATGTCTAATCCTTGATGCAGAGAGGGTCTTTGAGTATAAGGTGAAATACGATAACCAAAACGAGAGCTAATCCACCCGTTATGTGTGATAGGTGCAATAGTAGGTGTTGCCTGTAAGAGGCTATATCTTTGTGAAAGAGCTTCCCATAGCTTCAGTCCATCCTGCCTTTGTAACTTAGAATAATCAATAGCCCTATCTAAACGGATATTCAATAAAGCATAGTCTTTTTTATCTTCTACTGTGAGTTGTCCATTTTCTAAATTCAATGGAGGTGACTTAAAAAACAAAGCATCAGGGTCTTCAGTAGAGGTATCTTTTAGAGAAGGATCTAAATCCTCTTGTATATCAGGTATATCAGAATCAGAACTAAACATCATAGATGAAATTTCATTTTCCACTGCATCTATTCCATCATGCAGAGTACCTGGACCTAAGGGACCTATAACTAAGTTATTGTCATCTTGAGCAGAGGGCATCATAATGATTTTCAGTTTTGTCATGAAAGTACGGAAATACTTCATCTCACCTTCTAAAATATCCATTTTGCCCTTTAAAGAAGCTACCTGCTCTACCATCTGTGTGTTTTTAACACGTAGTCTTTGATTTTCTGAAGTTTGCATAAGAAGACTTAAATAATCTAAGATGATAGCTGAAAAAAATACAGTTCCTATAACAGCAAAAATACAAATAGCCTTCAAGTAAGCTGTGGAAATCACAAACTTTCTAGTAATTCCTTTGCGGTCACTCACCATCATAAATGTCATACGTTGATCAGACATAAACACACCTTTCTTCTTTGTAATAACTCCCTTTGTAATAAATATAAAAAAACAAAAATCCCCTTTTCAACTCCATTATACCCTAACCTAAAGAATCAAAAATATCAAATATAAGCTAGACTTTTTTATTTCTGTGAACTTTCTAGGTAAGAATATCCAGAAAGTCCATCTTCATAATTTCTCATCAGTAAGTAGGCATCTGATTTGTTCATTTTGGCTTTTTCAATACTCCCTTCTATAGATCTTCTCATTTTTTGAATAAGTTCTGTCCTATTATATTGAATGAAATTTAATATTTCCATGACAGTATCACCTTCTTCAACTTCTTTGAGATGATAGCCATTTTTGCTAATCAATACAGACACAGCATCTGTATCACCAAAAAGATTATGCAAGTCACCTAAGATTTCTTGATAAGCTCCTACCAAAAACACCCCAATATAATAAGGTTGCTTTTGTGTGAGTTTGTGTAGCTTCAAGCTGTGGCTAAATTTCCCTTTTTGTATAAAGCGATCAATTTTGCCATCACAGTCACAGGTCAAATCAGCAAGGACAGCAAATACATCAGGCTTTTCATTTAATCTCTGTACAGGGATCACAGGGAAAACATGCTTTGTTGCCCAAGAATCAGGCACAGATTGAAATACACTAAAATTAGTAAAATATAAAGTCATCAAGTCTTGCTTTAAAATCTCTATAATGTCTGATTTGTTCTGTTCTTTTGCAAGCTGAACAATTTTTTTATTTAAAAGGTAAATGATTTTTTCTGCAAGTGCTTTTTGTTTTAAATTCAACATACCATAAGTAAACAGCTGAGGTATATCCATCTTGTATTGTTGAAGATCATTAAAAGACTCAATAAGGTTTTCAGAAGATAGCGTTTCATAAGTTTCATAGAGGTCTTGTATAATTAAGGGTTCGTCTTTTTTAACGTCTTCTGTTGTCTCAAGTTTTTTATCAGATGTACTTAATACATCACAAATCAATACAGAATGATGAGCTGTCATCATGCGTCCTGACTCAGAAACAATGACAGGATGAGGGACTTTCATTTCATCACAAATGCTTTGAATAATAAATACAACATCATTGGCATATTCTTGCTCGCTGTAATTGATAGAAGATTCAGAGCTATCATGATCTCCATAATTGACTCCAAGTCCTCCACCTACATCTAAATATTTAATAGGTACGCCTATACGGTGCAGTTCTGTATAATACCTAGCACCCTCTGTAAGGGCTTTTTTGATAGAGAAAATAGAAGGTATTTGTGAGCCAATATGAAAATGCAATAGCTTTAAACTAGTCAGTAAGTTTTGATCTTTTAAGGTTTGAATGCACTTAACAATTTCTGCTGATGTGAGGCCAAATTTAGACCTATGTCCTGATGATTGTTTCCATCTCCCAGAGGCAATAGAATCCATTCTTACTCTGATCCCTATTTGAGGAGTAATATTTAAGTTTTTAGAAACCTCAAAGATTAATTCTAGGTCTTCTATTTTTTCTACAACAACAATGGTATTGTGTCCTAGTTTTTGAGATAAAAGAGCTGTTTCTACGTATTTTAAGTCTTTAAAGCCATTACAGATCAGCAATCCATTAGAAGGATTCATCATAGCTAGTGCAACTAAAAGTTCTGGCTTACTCCCACACTCAAGTCCTAACTTGTAGGACTTCCCTGATTTCAGAACCTGCTCTACAACATGCCTTTGTTGATTGACTTTTATAGGATAAACTCCTTGGTACTTATTTTTGTATTCATATTTTTCAATAGCCTCTTGAAAGCATCTATTGATCAGGCGAATCCTCTCATCCACAATATCCATAAAACGTATCAATATAGGAGTCCGAATGCCTCTTTCCTTAAGGTCTGCCATTAAGTCATAAAGAGCTACTTGCTGTTCTCGGTGAGATTTTTTAGGATGCACAACCACTTGCCCTTGGGAGTTAATACTAAAATAGCCTCCTCCCCAGTCTTTAATTCCATAGAGATGATTGGCTTGTTGAATGCTCCAATCTTGTGAAAATGTTTGTTTTTGAGTGCTATTGTTGCCATTTTCATAAGCTGGCTTTGCTTTTGATTTTTTGGAGGTATGTGCATTGTGAAATGTATGAGGATTTTTCAGAGATGAGTTATTTTTATAGGACGAAGACACAACAGTACTTTGATCAGAGTCAGAGGAGGATTGACACTTCTGATGAGGTTCATTTGATGCAGGTGCAGAAAAATATTTTAAAAATAAGCTTTTTTTTGACATAACCTCGTATATAACCTTTTTTATTATTATAATCAAGAGAATTCGACTTGACTTTATTCAATTAGGTAGTTTAATTGTAAAAAGTTCTTGTTTTTTAAGATTCTTTTTGAAAAAATTACATAATTTACAGTGCATCTTCTAAAGGGAATATTTAAGGAGACTATTTAAGGAGACAAATATGGCTACTAAAAAATCTAAAGCAAAAAAAATATCTAAAAAATCTGCCGTTGAAAAAAAGAGGCCTAAAAAGCCTCAAAAAGCTAAAACAACAAAACCTCACAAAAAATCCTCTGTCAAAAAAGCTTCCTCATCTAAATCTAAATCTAAATCTAATAAGTCTAAGTTTAATAAGTCTAAGTCTAATAAGTCTAACAAGTCTAAAAAAACCACTCAAATGGCCAAAAAAAGAGTTCATAAATCAAATACATCTTCTACTGCAAAGAAAAAATCTAAGGGTGTAAAGCCTCCACTTAAGAAAAAAGCCTCAAAAAAAGCTCCAACAAAGATTGTTCAAAAAAAGAAAAAGAAATCACCACCTAAATCTCTCGGGCAAAAATCTCATACATCACATAAGGTAAAGTCTAAAAAGATAACTCAAAAAGCCACCTCATCTTTGAAAAAAAAGAAGCTTCTACAAAAATCAAAGCCTTCAGCAAAAGACATTCGGAAAAAAACTCCCACATCTCAATCAAAAAAGAAAGTCCTTTTAAAGGCTACAACTCAAAATACTGTGAAGAAAGGCACAGATAAATCTTCAGTAAAGCTTGCATCCCACAGAAATACACAACCTAAATCTTCAGTAAAACCTGCATCCCACAGAAATACACAGCTTAAATCATTGCATTCTCTTCAAAAACCATCAAAGAGTTCTGACCCTATTGAGGTAGCGTTTTACAATGAACAGGTGGTTTTAACCAATGCAGAAGGACAAAGATTTTGCCATGAAAGGAAGTGTGATCAGCCAGCAACTGTAGATATTTATTGTCGCAAACATTATATTGAATTATGGGATATGATTAAACGTAAGGAGGATATTTTAAAGGACGGCAAGCTTAAGCAGTTTATCAAACAAATAACTGAAAGATATCCTGATAAATTTTTAGAAATGATCCGACGTAACTTAAGTACTGAAAGAGAATTTACAATGAGTCTGCAAGAATTAGATATTATTGAAGGTAAAAGTACAGAACAAGAACATCATGATCATAAGGATGAATCTCATAAGGATGTACACTTAGATGATGATATTTCTTTTTGAAAAATAATCTTGAAGTTCAATAGTTTCTAGTAAGCTAGCTCTAGTAAGCTAGAGACGAGTTTCAAAACTTAAACCAAAATTTAATTTCTTAGCTATATCTTTATTTAAACCATAATAAATCCCCGTGCGAAGGCTTATAGGTAAATCATAACCTAAGGTTATATTCCACTTAAGTTCCATACCTATAGAAGTAAACAAGCGATCCAAATGAGTTTTTGTCCCTCTGTCATCTGGATTTTTTCGATAGTCTCCTTTAAGTATCAAGCTATCCAAAACAAAAACCATATCAGTATTTCTAAAAAATAAAGGCATTGTTCCCATCCCTCTATATATATTCAAGAAAGGGAAAGCATACTCTAAATTTAATGAATGCAATTGCCAACCACCAAAAGTGTCTTCAGGATAGCCTCTTATAAGATGTTTAGGATTTCTTCTCCTCAATGGAATAGAAGTTGTGACGACATAGTTTAATGGATATTGTGTGAAGGTATGATCTGTTCGCAAAGAGAACTCATGATATCTCAGGGAAGAGTTTTGTTTTAGGGGTTGCTTCTTTTTTAACATCCATCTTAAGGGACTTGGAAAAGACCAAACGAGCGAAAAACCTGTTCCGACCTCATTTAATGAGGGGGACTTTTTTAATGAGGGGGACTTTGAGTTAATAACTTGACTAAAATAAAAGGGTTTTGTATATTCAATATAAAAATTCTCTGATTTAGAAGACAAAAAAGAAGTATCAGGATGTGTAGCATGATAATAAAGACCTAAATAAGGTCCATGCACATATTGGGTGTCTACTTCAGGGTGAGCATAAGCAGCTATTGTCAACCTCCATCCTAAGTCAATATCCCAGTAAGTATTAAAAAAATACCTTCTATAAAGAGTAAAATCTGTTTTATGTCGCATTGATCGCATTGATCTTGTAACGATAGAATCAGCAATGATAGGATTTTTCGATGGTGTGGTCGTATTTGTGTTATTGGTTTCCGTCGTCGTATTTGTGTTACTGGTTTCTAAAGTGATATTTTGTCTTGTGTAGTTGACCTCAAAATGCCATTGTCTATAGTGGTCATAATTAAAGGTTATATTAGAGATGCCTCGAAATCTTTCTCCTTCATATCTTTGGTTGTTTCGAAAAAAAGTATACTCAAGTCCTACCCTATATTGATGATGCTCTAAAGGATCAGAACCCCTCAACGTAACAAGAGATTCTAATCCAGAAGACCGAGAATAAGAAATCCAAGGGAACCAAAAATATGGGAAAAGATAAGACATGCCTTGATATTTCTTTATAGGAGGAGGCGAATCTTGAAAATGCTTTTGCCATTTTTGACGTAAATAATCCACTTGCTGTTTTGTACCATCCTGGTGAGTCTGTGCCTTTTGACGAGCAGATTCTTCAAAATTCTCTATAGGTTCTGATATTTGCCAGGCTAAATAAACATCACTAGGATGACAAAAAGGAGCTTCTCGCATCCTCCCATCGGCAGGATCAAGCTTTTTTTCACTAGAATGAGGAATCCTTATTTGAGGAAGATCTCCTATAGATTCTAAGTGACTTTTTTGAACTTCTAACCTGTGACCATCTGCATGCATCTGTGAAACCCATAGCTCTTGAGCATAAGGATCAAATGCACCATCTTGAATAGCTGTTAAGGTATGGGTGACAGGGTAAGAAGTTTGTGTTTGAGCATCCCAAAAATAAAGATTGGCTATTCCTGAAGCAGTGGAAGTATATAATAAGCCTCTTTTTTGAGAGTTATTATTAGATGGATCCCCTCTCACAGGGGATAAAAATACAATATGTTTATGTTGCGGATCAAAAGGCTGATCAGAAGTTATTTGCCCAGGTAATAACGTGACCTGCTTGGTCTTTTGATTCCAAACCTTGATTTGACTAGCTTGATAAGGTTCTTTAGAAAGGAAAACAATTTCATCTTCTGTCAAAGCAAAAGGATAAGAAAGCAAAGCCCGATCTGCTGGATAAAGAGGAGTGATCTCTTTGGTATCCATATTTATTTGAACCAATGTGTTTTTGTCACTGTCTGTTTGTATGGCCAAAAGATGTTTTTGATTCCAAGAAAGAGCAGGAAATTGTAATCTTTGACCAAAGGTCAATCGGCGAGGTCTCCGGCCAGAAATATGCCCTTTATACACATCATTGTAAGTGCGAGTGATATTGTTTCTACGTACTTCATGGATTCTATCAAAAACAAACTCTTCATTGTTGATCCAATGCACAGACTTAATCCTTATGCCAAAAGCTACAATCTTACCTTTGGATTCTAAAAAAGACTGATCGAGATGCGGTCTTTGTAAAAGCACAATATGGTGGCCTTTTTCTATAGATTGTTGAATGAATAAAAGATTTTTACCATCAGGGCTTATATGGGGACTATGGCGACTTGTAATATTATGTGAGGTATTAAAAAGAGGAAGCTTATGGCTATCCTTGAGAGGTTTTTGTTGGATATAGTCGATCTCTTTTTTTGCATAAAGTTTCCATCGGTTGTATGCGGTTTGAAGTAGTGTTGGATAATCAGCTTTTAAAATCTTCCGAGGGACTTTATTGATAAATAGTTTACCGCTACGAGCATGACTTAAATTTAAAAGATTAAATTTATCCAACCCTCTATATGTGCTAATCTCATTCATCAAAAGACTGCCATAAAAATAACGACGGTTTTGAAATGGATAAGTGGGTATAAGTCTCTCATTGAGTCGTGAAATGTCTTCGCTCCCCCAAGTACCCTCTGTGACCATAGCACGCACATTGGCATAAAAAATAGGGGAGTTGAGTCGACCAGCTTGAGAAAACCATGATTCTATATCTGTACCGATACCTTCTATATACCAACGCGGTAAGAATGCAGCAGGATGAAAGAAACTGCCAAAAAGCCATCTAAAAGGCCTCCAATTTCCACCAGGACTCATCTGCAATACATGGGTATATTCGTGAAGTAATACTGTATATCTCCAAGAGTCATAATATAAAAAGTTATAATTTAAAAAATTAAGTGGTTGTTTAGGAGTAACCCATAATTTGTATCTTGGGGCTACGGTGGCTTTAGCATCTATGTTATCTGTATCGTCATTGAGTATAATGATGGTCTTAGAAGGTCGCTCTGAGAAATAAGGTTGTAAGATTTCATGAATCATTTCTGCTTCTACAGCATATTCTAATGCCATATCTTTTTGCTCTGCATCAAATAGAATATCAAAATGAGGAGTTTCTAATTTTTGCCACTTACGGTGAGATAATTTTGCAAAAGTTGTCTCATTAAAAGACAAAATCAAAAGAAATACAAAAATATTCCTTAATAAAAAAGCTACGTATGACCGATATGATGATATAAGGAGTATTGACATTAAAATAACACCAGTTTTATTGTATTTATCTTAAGCTTTGTTTTATAGTATAAACTTTGTTATAATACAAGAAAGATTATTTTAAATAATACTTATCATAAATACATTGCAAAAAGAATCAAAAAAAGATATTTTTATGAAGTGTATAGTTGATCATACAAAATATCAAAACAAAAGAAAGGGGAGCTTAAAATGTATAAAGCAATACAAAAAGATTATATTAAATACATTAAGTGTTTTTTGTTTATATTAATGATGAACCTATTCATATCTTGTAGTTCTACTCCTCCATCCGATGAGTCTCAAGATTCTTCTGTAGGAGATGACCTTCCTGAAGCTGCTCAAATTAATTTTGATCCTAGTGGCAGTGACAGTGGGAGTATAACAGGACTTCACTCTGTTCATTTTGACTATGATCAGGCTACATTGACAGATGAGGCTAAGCAAAGGCTCAATCAAAATGCCGAGTGGATACGTCAAAATGATGAGGTCACCCTACAAATTGAAGGACATTGTGACCAGAGAGGATCTTTAGAATATAATCTAGCTCTTGGCGAAAGACGAGCCAGAGTCGTGAAAGATTATTTAACAGATATGGGACTACCTGCTGAAAGACTCAACACTATTAGCTTTGGTGAAGAGAAGCCTCTTGCTGAAGGGGATTCAGAGTCAGACCACCGCCAAAATAGAAGAGCTAATTTTGTACCATTAAGATAAATTATTAAGATAAATTAATCGATAAGCTATGAAATATATTCTTTGTTTATGGTTCTTGTTATTTTTAATTGCATGCCAAGGAGCTAGGCCTCCACTTGCAGAATATGCTATAGCTCGCACAGCCCTTGAATCTGCTAAAAAAGCTAGAGCAGAGCAGTTAGCCCATGGTCATTGGATTAAAGCATTACAACTTTATCAAACAGGTCAAAATTATTATAAAAGAAGAAAGTATGGGCAATCACTTAAACTCTTTGAACAAGCTATTTTACATGCAGAACGAGCAGAGAATATCTCAAGAGCTAAAAAAACAAGCCAAGGGACTCCGTTTTAGGTTCACTCAAAATGCATCAGCCGTCTTTTGCACTCAAAGTGAACTGGCCTCTGTTTCACTAAAAGTGGTCTGACCTCTGGTCACTTTCTGGCGATGACCACGACGGCTCACGCCGTCGATAAAATGCTCATCGCCTAGTGTTGTTACATGGCAAGCTTCAGAGAAGCTTGCTGTCTGACCACTTTTAGTAATGAGGATCTCCTCGTTTTTTAACTACATGTTAGGGAAAAAGTTTTTTTTGATGCCGGGTTGCCGGATCCCAGATCCCGGATAAACACGATGTTAAGGAAAAAGTTCATTCTTACACCTTTCAGCCCGACGGCTCTCGCCGTCGATCAAAGGCTAACTGCCTCAAAAGCCTGTTCACTTTGAGTAATGAGGATCTCCTCGTTTTTTAACTACATGTTAGGGAAAAAGTTTTTTTTGATGCCGGGTTGCCGGATCCCAGATCCCGGATAAACACGATGTTAAGGAAAAAGTTCATTCTTACACCTTTTAGCTCACGTCGTCGATCAAAGGCTGGCTACCTCAAAAGTCCGTTTACTTTTAGTAGAAAGTTAGTTGTTTCACTCAAAATGAGCCACACCTCTGGTGTGTTTTTGGGCATTGCTCTGACAGCTATCGCTGTCCAAAAAGAGCAATGCCGCAAAAAACTGCTCATTTTGAGTAGGGGAGGATCCTTTCGTCTCTTAACACCATGTTAGGGAAACAAGGTGTTCGTTTCTATGGATTTCTTTGAAAAGGTAAAGAATTTGGATTTGAAAATTAGAATTTCAGTGATTTCAATAAGTTTGTTTCACTAAAAGTAAACTAGCCTCTGGCTACTTTTGGACAATGACCGCAATGGCTTTCGCCATTGACAAAATGGTCATTGTCTCAAAAGTCCGTTTACTTTTAGTAGGGAGGATCCCTTCTTTTTTTAATACCATGTTAAGGAAACAAGAAGTTCGTTTCTCTGGATTTCTTTGAAAAGGTAGAGAATTTGGGTTTGAAAATTAGAATTTCAGTGATTCCAATAAGTTAGTATTGTAACTTTTGTATAAAAGTTACAGTATTAAGTGTTTGTAATTGTTAGACTTTTTTAGGTCGACTTTAAAAATTTCTAATTTTTCGTCTAACACAATTCTTATCGTTTATTATGACATAAAACTTTATATTTTTGTTAAAAAAAATCAAAAAAAGTGACATTTTGTATCAAAAAGAATCACTTTTTTGAATTTTTGTATCATCTTGAAACACTTTACCAATCTTAAAGACATAAGATCAGCAAAACAAACAATAAATTTTCATTTGTGTTTTATAACTTTTGCTTTGTTTGATTTTTCAAAGCAATTTTCTTGCAAAAATTTGCCTGTTTTTTACTCTTTCAAATTGTAACTTTTATACAAAAGTTACAGTGCTAAGTCCTTGAAATCACTTAAGTCATTTTTTTGTACTCTCTAAAGGTATAGAGACAAATAAATGAACTAGTTTCACTCAAAATAAATCATGCCTCTGGCATGTTTTCTGGCAGTTAGCCCGACGGCTTTCGCCGTCGATCAAAGGCTAACTGCCTAGAAAATCCATTTATTTTGAGTAGGGGGAGGATCTCCTCATTTTTTGACAGGATGTTAGGGAAAAAGAGTTTCATTTGCAGAATGCTTGCTTTTAAGGCAATGAAAGCACTGTTTCCTTAACATGGTGTTAAGAGAGAAGGAGATCCTTCCTACTCAAAATGAACAGGCTTTTGAGACATTGCTCTTTTTGGACAGCGATAGCTGTCAGAGCAAACGTCAGAAGGAGATCTTTTTCCTTAACATCGTGTCAAAAGAGGAAAGGATCCTTCCTACTAAAAGTGGTCAGGCTTTTGAGGCAATGACCATTTTGTCAAAGGCGAAAGCCTTTGCGGTCATTGCCCAAAAGTAGCCAGAGGCTAGACCACTTTTAGTGAAACAGAGGTCAGTTCATTTTGAGTGAAAAAAGCGTGAGTCGGGTTTAAGATAAACTCCAAAAACATAACATCAATAAGCCTGATGATGATTTTGATGTAGAACGTAAAGGATGAGTGAAGATACTTGTCCATTAAATCATTTTAACAATATAAGGGGGTTTAAAATGACATATTTATTTACTAACCAAAAAAGAAATCAAAGAGGCTTTAGCTTAATCGAGCTAATGGTCGTCGTAGCAATTATTGGATTATTGGCCGCTGTGGCTATTCCACAGTATGGAAGGTTTCAAAAGCGAGCAATGCAAACAGAAGCTAAAAGCAATTTAAGTGGTGCTTATGTTGCAATGAAAACTTTTGTCACAGAATGGAATTATGCAACATCAGACATGGAACAGTTAGGTTATTCCATTGAAGGCAATGATCCTAGATATACCATAGGCTTTGCTCTTCAAACTGGAGATGCTAGGGATGCTGAAAATAATCCAACGGGTTATAAAGGCCCTAAAGCTCCGGCCACAAACGTACATAGTGTCGGTAAAGCTAAACCGAGTGATGTAACGGCTAACACCCATAGTGCTTGGGCTTTACAGGCGGCAGATTGTGTAGATGAGACAACTTCTGCTGCCGGAGAATGCACAGCAGCATCAAAGCCAGGGTGTGTAGGTAATGACAATGGTACTTCTGCGAACTATGCAGATGATACGTGTGATCTACCAACACAAAATGGAGTTTATATCAGTAGCAGTACCGGAATACAGTACAACATAGGAGCAATTGGTTATCTAGGAACAAAAGGAAGCCCAACTGGTCGTGATTTTGATGCATGGACAATTGACGAAGGTCGAAATCTTGGTGTCACTAACGACGGCACGGATAAATAATCCATTAATTCAAATATAAGGCTATGGGTTTATCAGGCCCATAGCTTTTATTTTATCTTTGGAGACTATAGCCATGTTTAAAATAAGAAAAGCCATCAAGTATTTAGCAAATCCGAGACAATTTATGTATTTATTGGCTGTTTTAGTCGTGGTCTGGCTACATGCCTTTTATTTGATATATGAGAATAATTATCTAAAAGCTAAATTCAAGTCTGATCAAAAGATAGCAAATCAAGAGAAAATACTTGATAAAACATTCCAAATAGATATTAACACTGCACGTAGGTCATACGATAGCATCTTTGATCCGGATGAGGCTATTAAGAATAATAAAATAGATACTTTAGAGAGGTTTCTTAATATATGCAATAGTGCCTCTTGTCGATTGATCGGTGGTTTAGAACCCACAAAAAAAGTTTGCAATAAAGAGCTGTCAACATCCAGGGAGTTTCATAAGTATAGAGTGTATTCATGTAGTTTAAAAATCACAGTGGAAAATGACGAACCTATGGATTGTACGAGGGTAAATTGGAGTGATATAAAAGGCTTTTGTGAAAAGTTAAATGATACATAAAACCTTTTTGAGAACTTAAAAGTATTTTAACGTTTTCATTTTAAAGAGGGCCCCCACGACAGGCCCTCTTTTTTTATCATTTTGATACAAATTGCTGATATTTCTTAAAAAATTCTCAAATAATAGTTAAGTCCTGCCCAAATTTTCTAAAACCCTATATTTTCCATAGGCCATAGTTTTTTATAAGGAAATTTTTCCTTAACATCGTGTTAAAAAACGAGAGGATCCTTTTCCTACTAAAAGTGGTCAGGCTTTCTAGGTTGCCAGCTTTTGAGAAGGCGAAAGCCTTCGGCTGGCAAGCAGAAAGTGACCAGAGGTCAGACCACTTTTAGTGAAACAAAAGGAACTTTTTCCTTAACATGGTGTTAAGAGACAAGGAGATCCTTTCTACTAAAAGTAAACGGACTTTTGAGGTAGCCAGCCTTTGATCGACGGCGAAAGCCGTCGGGCTGGCTATCCAAAAGTAGCCAGAGGCTAGTTTACTTTTAGTGAAACAAACTCCTTAACATTGTGTTAAAAAAGGAAAGGATTCTTCTTACTAAAAATAAACGGATTTTTGAGGTATTGCCTATTTTGTCAAAGGCGAAAGCCTTTGCAGGCAACACTCAAGGCGTAAGAAGGAACTTTTTCCTTAACATCGCGTCAAAAGAGGAAAGTATCCTTACTACTAAAAGTAAACGGATTTTTGAGGCAATCAGCCTTTGATCGACGACGATAAGCCGTCGAGCTAACTATTAGAAGGACATTTTCCTTAACATGGTGTTAAGAAACGAAGAGATCCTCCCTACTCAAAGTGAACAGGCTTTTGAGACAATGACCATTTTGTCAAAGGCGTAAAAAGTGAAATAAATATCTTGTTTCCTTAACATCGTGTAAAGAGACAAGAGGATTTTTCCTACTAAAAATAAACGGATTTTTGAGGCAATCAGCCTTTGATCGACGGTGATAAGCCGTCGGGCTGATTGCCCAAAAACAGCTAGAAGCTGGTTTATTTTTAGTGAGACAAATGCGGTCATTGTCCAAAAGTGGCCAGAGGCCAGTTCACTTTGAGTGAAACAGAGGCTGGTTTATTTTTAGTGAAAATAACGGCTTGACTTCTTAGATATATGATGTTATAAAATCAAAAATTCAAAAGGAAGGTACAAATGAAAAGATATGTTTTTATCCTATTTATTGCTTTGCTTGTTTCTAGTGATTCTCTATGGGCTTGTGCTGAAAGCCTTATGCCACATCAAGAAGACCACTATGCTTTAATAGATGCTACTAGGAAAGGCGATATAGAGGCTGTAAGGGCATTGCTAGAAAATGGTGCGAACATTAACTTTCAAGACTCTGATGGCTGGACGGCTTTAATGTGGGCCAGTTATGAAGGCCATATTGAAGCTGTAAGGTTATTGATAGAATATGAAGCGGACGTTAATATTGAAGACGGCGAAAATGATGCCTGGACCGCTTTAACACTAGCTAGTCATGAAGGCCATACAGAGATTGTAAGATTATTACTCGAGGCCGGAGCGGACGTCAATCATCATTGCGAATATAGCAAGACGGCTTTAATACATGCTAGTTCTGAAGACCATGTTGAAGTTGTAAGGGTATTGCTAGAAAATGGTGCGGACATCAATCATCAAGACAGCCTTCAAATGTCGGCTTTAATGCATGCTAGTTCTGAAGACCATATAGATATTGTAAGGTTATTGCTAGAAAAAGGTGCGAGCTTTGACCTTCAAGACTATGATGGCAAAACAGTTTTAATGAATGCTGGCCATATTGAGATTGTAAGGTTATTGCTAGCGGCCGGAGCTAACGTCAATCATACAGGCAAATATGGCCAGACGGCTTTAATGCAAGCAAGCAAACATGGCCGTATTGGGGTTGTAAGATTATTGCTAGAAAAAGGTGCGGACATCAATCATCAAGACGAAGATGGCTGGACGGCTTTAATGTGGGCCAGTTATGAAGGCCATATAAAGATTGTAAGGTTATTGCTAGAAAAAGGTGCGAGCTTTGACCTTCAAGACGAGGATGACTGGACGGCTTTAATGTATGCTAGTATTAAAGGCCATATTGAGATTGTAAGGGTATTGCTAGCGGCCGGAGCTAACGTCAATATTCGAACTAATAAAGGAAAAACGGCTTTAATGTTGGCAAGCGATAACGACCATACTGAGATTGTAAGACTATTAAAAGAGGCCGGAGCCACAGAATAATACCAATTCTATATTTGTCTTAATTTTTGTTTTTTTGTATGATGACAATATAAAAAACCTAAAAATAAGGGGAAAAACGAAATTTCAGATAAATAAATCAATGCTAGAGATAATATTAAGCTAAAAGTTGCTATTTGTGGATATTGTGTTTTGGTTTCATTTAGGATATTTGTATTATGTTTGAAGATATAAAGGGAGGTTCAAAGTTATGACAGAGAGAATTTTATTACAATTAACAATAGATGCTATTTTCAAAGCTTTTTTTGAAAATAGAAAAGATCTTTTAATTTCACTGGTAGAGAATTTTGTACCTTTGCCTAAGGGTTCTGTGATAGAGGATGTTTCATTATTAAACACAGAGCTTCTTCCCGATAAGGTTCCAGACGAATACAAATCCTTTACTTTAGATTTGCGTGTGAAATTAAGAAGACAGGTCAGAGGCGTTCTTCAAGATACAGATATTGTCCATGTAGAAGTTCAAACAACAAGTCAAAAATTTTTTACAGATCGGATATTAGTTTATGCTTCTAGGGCTTATTCTGGTCAGATAAAGAAAGGCGAAGATTTTAATCAATTACTTCCTGTGTATTCACTTGTTTTTACAACAGCTAATTTAAAAGAATTTGCAGGGATAAAGGATTACTATCATATCTGCAATATCCGTCGGACAAAACCACCAGAAGTGATTATGTCTCGTGGATTGTGTTTTGTCATTGTGGAATTAGGCAAGTTTCAGTCAAGTTTGCATGAATTATTTGACAAAAAGGCAGATTGGTGTTATCTTTTAAAGAACTCTGGTAATATGGATTTAAAGGAGTATACCAATTTTCAGAATAAAAGGGATCCTTCTTCTGGGATCTGGCAACCCGGCATCAGGTCCTAAAACTGAACTTTTTCCTTAACATTGTGTTAAAAAAGGAAAGGATCCTTCCTACTAAAAATAAACGGATTTTTGAGGTATTGCTCTTTTTGGACAGCGTAAGCTGTCAGAGCAATGCCCAAAAACAGCCAGAGGCTGGTTTATTTTTAGTGAGAATAAAAGGAGGCGTTATGGCAGAGGCAGCAAAGCATTTATGGATATTATCAAAAGATGAGACATTACAGGAACTTGCAATGGTGAAAGAGAGAGACAGAAAAGATCAAGCAGCCAGAGAAGATGATGCTTATGAGGAAGGGATGAAGAAAGGTCGTAAGGAAGGGATGGAGAAAGGTCGTAAGGAAGGGATGGAGAAAGGGATGGAAAAAGGGATGGAGAAAGGAATAGAAAAAGGGATGGAGAAAGGGATGGAGAAAGGAATGGAAAAAGGGATGGAAAAAGGGATGGAAAAAGGGATGGAGAAAGGAATGGAAAAAGGGATGGAAAAAGGGATGGAGAAAGGTCGTAAGGAAGGGATGGAGAAAGTAGCACAAAATATGTTGAAAGAAAATCTCAATATTTCATTGATCTCTACAATGACAGGTTTATCCAAAGATGACATTCTCAAGCTGAAAAAATAATTTGCCTTTTTTAATTATAAGATTTGCTGTTATGGATTTAAAAGAGTATACCAACTTTCAAAATAAGGGAGGCGGCAATCAGGCAAGTTGAATCGAACTTCTTGTTTCCTTAATATTTCACTAAAAGTGGTCTAGCCTCTGGCTACTTTCTGGCGATGACCACGATGGCTTTCGCCATCGGTAAAATGGTCATCGCCTAGTGTTGTTACATGGCAAGCTTCAGAGAAGCTTGCTGTCTGACCACTTTTAGTAGGAGGATCTCTTCGTTTTTTACACGATATTGAGGAAAATGTGTATTTTTACTTTATTATTTTGAAGGTCATTCTATTTAAGGGCATAAATTAAAATGTCGTCTGTTTCAAAGACAAGCTCCATTGATTTGTCTACTGGCAGGATACCGTGATTTCTTTCTCTTTTGCCATAAAAAATATAAGAAACCCCTTTTTGTTTTAGTAACTCTCCTAAACTTAATTCGTATTCATTTTGAGAGGAATCATCTTTAATAAACAATCGATCATAGACACTCTGTACATCTTGATAATTAGCTCCATGACTGTACAATTGTCCAATATGCCCTATCAAAAGAGGTCGACCATAAAAAGCAAGTGGATGATTGTGATCAGCAGAAGTAGCAAAGATAGCATCAATAGGTTGTTTTTTGACAAAAGCTTCAATAGGATCTAATTCACTTCTATTGAAAATCTCGTGTCTACCTTCATAAAAATAAGTATTCAAATGAAAAACACCAGCTCCTATGATCACTAAAAAAATAACTATATTAAAAGAAGCCAGCCAAGGACGATATAATTGAAAGCGTTTGACCATTATTTGAAGGGACCATATTGAAAGTAAAAAACACCAAGATAAAATCTTAATATTATCCCATTCCCAATAAGCAACAGACACAAAATTCATCAATAAAAAACTCAAAATAGCATAAATCAAATGAGGTGCTTTAAAAAGCTCCCATTGATATAATTTATAAATCAGTCCTATTATTAAAAAAATGGCCCAGGGAGCAGCATTGTAGAAGTAATAAATAGGGGTTTCTAATCCCCAGTTCATCCAACCCTTTAAAAATCTAAGAGCAGACACTTTATCTCCAGATCCTGTTAAAAAAAATACTAAGGGTACAAAAATAATAGAAGCTATAAAAACTGACAAAGGCAAATCCATCATACGATAATTCACAATGTGACTATAAATAACATGTTTACTTTGATAAATCCATTGAATGCCTAAAAATCCTAGAATAAAAAGAAAGGTATGAAAGTGAATAAACGGGAGAACACCTAATAAAAAAATACCAAAAGCTCTAGTCGCATTCCACTGAGAGGTCATAAAAAAACTTTTCCATTGCCATAACATTAAAACACCTAATGAAAAAGCTAATTGAAAACCTCTTTGAGGAATAAACAGAGATAATAAAAAACTTTTCCACCAATCAAGACGAGGCTCTACAGGAGGTTCTATAGGAAAGCCTAAATAAGGGTTGTTGAAAAAAAACGCTATAACCAGTAACCATCCTCCCCAACAATTCAACATATAAATTAAACAAAGCCCTAAAATAAAAGAGACTATTCTAAGATGCCATGCCAAGGGAACCCCTACGGCCTCCCACAAAGCAGCATACATATCCATACCCAATGGATAGAGTAAGGGTTGACCTGCTAATATAGGGCTATTAGGATAAAAAGATGCTCCTTCTGCAATGTACCGGATAAAGTGAATATGTAAAGGTAGATCACCATAATTGTTTAATAAAAGTGTGCGGATACTCCCTTCATCTTCATATAAAATAAAAAAACTATAAAATCCTAATGTAAAAATAAGAAAAAGCAAAGTGCCATAATAGATCAAAAATAAACATCCATTTAACCATTTGTTTTGTGTTTTATATCTGTTGTAAAGAGGTGAAGGTGGGGTCACAAAAGATATTTTTTCAACACATATTTTAGCCATTAGCAAAGAAAGTAGTAAACTGATCGTAGCTACTAAAAAAGTTAAATGACCATTTAGAAGAGAGAGGAGAGTTGATATGACAATGGCCATCAACACATGAACTAAAATAAAGAATATAAAGGGGAAAAGTGATTTTTTGAAAAACATGGGAATCTACCTATTATTATTTAACTTCAGTATATTTTACCTGACAAGGCAAACGAGCCTTTAACTTTTGTCAAGGATATTTGATAAAGTTTTTTGACTCATCCTGAGCTTGATAGCCAGCAAAAATAAAGTTGTGAGATTTCAGTAGGTTATGCGCTGAAAGAGATTTTATGCCACTAGAGGAAGATCCCTTCATTTTTTATATTCATTCCCGGATCCGGCAACCTGGCAACCCGGGTTCCGGAATCTGATGCCGGGTTGCCGGATCCCAGATCCCGGAATAAACACAATGTTAAGGGAATAGAGTTTCATTTTTTATTTTTTCAGTTTTGAAGGCGACTTGGCATCATGACCTTTTTTCGACCTTTACCTGAAATAAATTGCCAATGGCCTCGTTTAATATATTTCACTATTTTTTTATCTCTCCACCTTCGAAAGAGGTTAGACAGTTGTGTGGCTTCAGAATGACTATCGCCTAAACCAATAAGTTCTCGTGCCTCTGAAGTAGTAATAAAGCCTTTTGTGCTATGTTGAAAAGCAAAGGCTCTTAATGCATCTTTAATTTGTTTTTCTTCTGCTGGAGTAAAAGATTGGCTAGCTTGACCTGTTAAAGCCACACCAACCCATCTACGAAGAAATATTTCATTATCGATAATAATAATAGGAGCATTTTGATGTTGAATTACCTCAAGGGCTATATCCGCATAGTAATCATCTAAATGTTCTAAAATAGATGACCATTTATGCCCTTGTACTGTTAAACGAACCAATGCCATTGCAATACGTGCATGATGTTCAGTAGGGAAATATTGATAAAATTGATCCATAAGAGATTTGAGATTTTTATTTTTGTGGTTGTTGTAAATTGTGATTTTCCATTTACCAAAGTAACGATGTTCTGAAAAATCAATTGTAGGTTCACGTCGTCCCGATTCTATACTGAGTCTGAAAATGCGATTTTTTCCTGTTCCTAACTCATCAGTGATTCTTGCAGCCCTCAGTATAGTCATAAGAAGTTTGTTTTTGACATAAGTGTTTTTAGCAAACCATTGTTTTGCAAAAACTTTAGCTTCTAATGATGCATTGTTACGCACAGTTAAATGATCGGGACTTATGTCCACGATGATAGCTCCTTGTTCACGTTGATAGAGGGCATGAGCTACAGCATTGGCAAGAATTTCTCGAATAATCTTTGGTGGATAAGGGTATTCTTCTGTCACAGAAGCAGTATGTCCCTTAAGAATTGTCCCTTGTTTTTTTGTCCACGTTTGAATTTGGGCAATAAAATCATCAGTTAAAATATGATAAACTCCCTTTTTTTCAGTGTTCTCTATAATGTCATCATTGGAATCGTACCTTGCAATACGAACTGGAAAATTGCCAAATAAAATGCCTGCTACCATTTTGTCCTTTAAACCAAGTCTTGCAAGAATGTCAGAAGAACTCAAAGTCGAAAGATCCTCAGGAAACTCACTAGGGTCAGCCATTGCCATTTTTTGTGCAAAGCTTGAGATCAGTAGGGTGTCAATGGGACCATTCCATGGTTGGTTGGAAAAATCCTCTCCTGGAAGTTTCATAGCAAGAGCAATACGTTCATCAGATTTCATTTGAGTGCTTGAAGTGCCAGAACGTCTATAAGCTTCACCTCTCCATTCTGTCACATCACCAGGATTTTGAATGTCCAAAAAAATACAATATGAACTTTGAATCTTTTTAACAATGACGCTTTTGACTGCTTGATATGGTGATAAAAATTGATTGATTTGCTGGCTTATTTCCTCCTCAGTTTTTTTAGCCCATTTTTTATGATGATGAAGCAAGTTTCCTTTATCATCAATGCCAATAACTAACCAGCCCCCCTGTAGAGATTCATGGTTAGCAATAGCTGAAATATCTTTGCCATACTTTTGATTCCATGTAGATTTTAACTCAAGATAAGGATAGTCGATCTCATGTAAACGACTTGCTTTCATACGAGACAGTAGCTTTTTTAAACTGGGTTTTTTAGTGATTTTATAATCCGACGACATACCGACGACATCCCCTTTAATAATTAAGTAATTTTAAATAGTTACAAATCCAAACTTCAAGCTTTTAACCCTCAAAAAGGGCGACGACATACCGACGACATCCTCTTTAATAATTAAGTAATTTTAAATAGTTATAAATCCAAACTTCAAGCTTTTAACCCTCAAAAAGGGCGACGACATACCGACGACATCCCCTTTAATAATTAAGTAATTTTAAATAGTTACAAATCCAAACTTCAAGCTTTTAACCCTCAAAAAGGGCGACGACATACCGACGACATCCCCTTTAATAATTAAGTAATTTTAAATAGTTACAAATCCAAACTTCAAGCTTTTAACCCTCAAAAAGGGCGACGACATACCGACGACATCTTTTATGGTGATTATATTATCAAATAATGGGATAACTTGTAAATTCTAGAATTTAATTATACAAACACACAATAAAATCTTTGCTAAAATAAATTGGCCTATAAGCTTACCAATAGAGTAATAGATGAAAGATAAACATGATCACGGAAGAAACATGAAAGCAACAAAGCATTTATTTGTCTTGAACTTACTAAAAGTAGCCAGAGGCCAGTTCATTTTGAGTGAAAAAAATTGACAAGATAAAGAGCTAAGAGATTATATTGATCATCAATAACAATTTAAAAGGGATATTTTGATAAGTCGATAAAAAATACCCTTTTTATTTTTACATCATTTTTCATTATCATTTTTACTTAATAATATATAGCTTTTTTAAAAAGCTTGACATGGTAATCAATCGATTATAAAATAATAAAAAGTACATTGTAAATTATTATAATAAAGACATTTTCCTTAACATTTCACTCAAAATGCATCATGCCTCTGGCATGTTTTCTGGCAGTTAGCCCGACGGCTACCGCCGTCATCAAAGGCTAACTGCCTAGAAAATCCATTTATTTTGAGTAGGGGAGGATCCTTTTATTTCTTTACACTATGTTAAGGAAAAAGTGTTTTTATTGTCTTAGGAGCAAGCTCAATGCAATAGAGGAACTTTTTCCTTAACATCGTGTCAAAAGAGGAAAGGATCCTTCCTACTAAAAGTGGTTAGGCTTTCTAGGCGATGACCATTTTACCGATGGCGAAAGCCATCGTGGTCATCGCCAGAAAGTGACCAGAGGTCAGACCACTTTTAGTGAACCAACGGCATTGCTCTTTTTGGACAGCGATAGCTGTCAGAGCAAACATCAGAAGGAAATCTTTTTCCTTAACATTGTGTTAAGAAATGAGGACATCCTCCTTCCTAAAATTGAACAGGCTTTTGAGGCAGTTAGCCTTTGATCGACGGCGACAAGCCGTCGGGCTAACTGCCCAAAAATAGCCAGAGGCTAGTTCAATTTTAGGGAAACAGAGGCTAGTTTACTTTTAGTGAAGGAAAAATATGGCTAATCAAAACAACAAAAAGAAAAAAGAATCTGATCATACACCTGAAGCAGTGTGGAAGGCACTGAAAGAAGTTATTGCTGTGCAGAAAAATCTAGCTCAAAAAATAGACGAGACACGTCAAAGTATAGACAAAGTGAGTAAAGAGACAGGCAAAGCAAATAAAGAGACACGTCAAAATATAGACAAATTAAGTAAAAAGATAGACAAAGTGAGTGAAGATATAGACAAAGTAAGTAAACAGACACAGCAAAATATAGACAAAGTGACAAGACAGACAGCAAATAATATTAATAAATTAAGAGGTGATTGGGACAATCGATGGGGAGATTTTGTAGAGATTCTTATTTCTGAAAATGTAGAAAGGCTATTTGAAAATTATGGGATCATCAAAGGTGAAGTAGAAACTATCAACAAAAGAACCTACTGTTTTAAGGATGGTGCCACTCCGCTTGAGTTTGAGTTTGATTCTATTACCATCAATGGTGATAAAGTCATTATAACAGAAGCCAAAAAGAAAATGACAAAAACAAAAGTAAAAAACTTTATTAAAAAAGTACAAAATTTTCTAGCTATCAAAGACAATGGATTTTCCAATAAAAAAGTTTACATTGCTATAGGTTATTTAAAGGCAGATAATGAGAAGCTCCTTATCAAATATGCAGAGGGACAGGGATTATTTGTGATTAAGGCAGTCGGTGACAGTGCTAAGCTTGTGAATTCACCTCAAACTTTCAAACCCAAACAAGTGAACTTAAATTTGTAATTCTTTTCATTTCCTGCTCCATCACCATCAAGCTCGCCTGCTTTTAAACTTGTAAGTTTGATAGATAGATGATTTCATTGAGTTGATTTATGTAGTTTCTATTTTTGAATTTTTATTGAAGTATTCTTTAAAAAGAATATCCACATCTGCAAATCAACTGTCAAACTCAGGACAAAGGTATGACCAACTATAAGGTCATTGACTCCTTGAACCTGCTGGACTTTTAAAGGTATTTTAAAAACCAACTAAAAAATCCTCATCTATTGAACCTCTTTGACCGATCTGTTTGTATGACTTATTTTTTCCTATTTTCTTTACAGCATTTTAAAAACCTCAAACTTATAAACCTCAAAAGAAGGCCTAAGAGATGACCTTCAATCAACTACTCCAATATATTAGAGACAAGGCGAAACACTTACGGGAAAAAGGCGATTTATTTGAAAGAGCTATTAAAAACTTTCTAAAAAAATCACCTGAACATAATTTTGAAAATGTTTGGATGTGGAGCGATTGGCCAGACCATAAAAAGTATGATATCCAAAAACAAGATATGGGCATCGACCTTGTCGCTAAAGAAAAAGAAACTGGAAACTACATTGCTATTCAATGCAAATGTTTTAATGAAGACACCCAAATCACTAAAAAACATATTGATAGCTTTTTAGCTCATTCAGGTAAGAAGCCTTTTACCTCAAGGTTGATCGTCACTACAACTGACCAATGGAATCAGGATGCTATCAAAGCAACTAAAAATCTTGATAAGAGATGTAAGATTTTAACCTCAAGTGATCTAGAAGAGTTAGAGTTTGACTGGACTTTAAAAGGTGATGTGCAACAAAAAGAAAAACTAACTCCAAAAGACCATCAAGAAGATGCACTCCGTAAAGCCAAAGAACACTTTCAGAATCATAACAGAGGTAAGCTAATTATGGCTTGCGGGACTGGCAAAACCTTAACATCCCTCCACATTGCTGAAAAAGTTACCTCTAAAAATGGCATTATATTATTTTTAGCCCCTTCTATTTCTTTGGTATCTCAAGCATTAAGGGTCTATGCATATCAAAGGCAACACACTCAAAACTACTTAGTGGTTTGCTCTGATAACAAGGCAGGCAAAGATTCTGATGGAGTGGATGTAGATGATTTGCAAATATCTCCTACGACAGATGCCTTCAAAATAGCAAAGATGCTTAGAAAAACATCCAATACAAGAACAGTTGTTTTCTCAACATATCAATCATTGGATAAAATCAAAGAAGCTCAAAGTAAGGGCAGTCCAAAGTTTGATCTTGTGATCTGTGACGAAGCCCATCGCACCACAGGTATAGAGGCTACTTCAAAAGAAAATGGAAAAACTCAAGGCAACTTTTTTACTTTGATTAATAAGGATGATTATATCAAAGCTTATAAGAGGCTTTATATGACAGCAACTCCTCGTATATACAGCGATACAGCTCAAACAAAAGCACAGAAAGATCAAGTAGAGCTTTGTTCTATGGATGACGAAAGCATTTATGGTAAAGAGTTTTATAGATTGGACTTTTCAAAAGCTATAGAAAGAAAGCTTTTATCCGATTATAAAGTGATTATCCTTACAATTGATCAAAAGTATATCAGTGATCATATTCAAGGTTCATTAAAGGATACAGTACTTAATGATGCCTCTAAGTTAGTGGGTTGTTATAGAGCATTGAAAGATCAAGGGGAAGGAGCTAAAGGAGTTATGCTTAAAAAAGCAGTTGCTTTTCTAAATACAATTAAAGATTCTAAAGAATGTGCTAAGTGCTTTTCGCAAGTAGTGGATAGTTTAAAGGAAAATCAAAACGACGGGTTTACATGTCGAACAAAACACATAGACGGCACTGACAATACAATTGAAAGAAATAAAAAACTAGAATGGTTGAAAGAAGATGCAGGACAAACAGAAGCTCAAGAACATATATGCCGTATATTGTTTAACTCAAAATGCCTCACAGAGGGCATTGATGTCCCCAGCTTAGATGCTATTTTGTTTTTACAACCTAGGAAATCTCAAGTAGACGTTGTGCAAGCTGTGGGTCGAGCTATGAGGAAGTCAAAAGATAAAAAATATGGCTATGTGATCCTTCCTGTGGTGATACCTGCCGGGAGCGACGCAGTGAAGGCACTTGATAATAATGAGACTTATAAAGTGGTTTGGCAAGTTTTAAATGCCTTGCGTTCACATGATGATAAATTTAATGCCATGATCAATGATATTAACTTAAATAAAAAAGCCCCAGAAAAAATCAATATCGTAGGTGTAGGTAGCCCTAGCGATGGCATAAGTGATGTAGACAAAGAAAGTATTACTCAAGCTACATCAACTCAATTAAGTTTATTACCATCAGGGCATGAAAAAATATATGCCAAGATTGTAGAAAAGTGCGGTGATCGACTTTATCAAGATAAGTGGATTGCTAAAGTTAAAACTTTTTATGAAACTATCACAACTCGAATAAATAGCCTCTTAGAAAAAGATATAAAAGTAAAAACAGAATTTACAAAATATCATAAAAGTTTAAAGTCTATTATTCATGCTGAGATCAGCCAAGAAGATTCTGTCTCTATGTTAGCAGAGCATCTGCTGACTAAAAGAGCTTTTGATAAAATCTTTGAAGGGTATGAGTTTTCAAAGAATAATCCTATTTCTGTCGCCATGGATAAAACAATTAGAAGACTACAAGGCTATGCCATAGAAAATGAAATCAAAGAACTTGAAACCTTCTATAATGCAATCAGTAAGAGAGTTGAAGGGATCGATAACAGTGCCGGTCGTCAAAAGATTATCAAGGAACTTTACGAGGACTTTATCAAAACAGCCTTCCCTAAAACAGCAGAAAAATTAGGCATAGCTTATACACCGATTGAAATTGTGGACTTTATTTTAAAGTCAGCAGATATCCTTTTGAAGCAGGAATTTAATGGCAGAGGGCTAACCAGTGAGGGTGTGCATATTATTGATGCATTTGCTGGCACAGGTATTTTTATTAACCGATTGATTAATAATAAAAACTTGATTTTAGATAAGGACTTAGCGAGGAAATTTGAAAAAGAACTCCATGCCAATGAAATATTGTTATTGCCGTATTATGTAGCCTCTATCAATATTGAGGAGGCTTATCATAACCGCATAAGTGGTAATTATCAACCCTTCCCTGGTATTGTTTTGACAGATACGTTTAACTTGGTCAGTGGACTGACACAAGGGCATTTTGAAGATCACTTTAAGCAAAACAAGGATAGGATAGAAAGACAAAAGCAAGCACCTATTCAAGTGATTGTAGGCAATCCCCCTTATTCAGGTGGGCAACAGTCTGAAAACGACGGCAATAAAAATACTTCTCATCCAGAACTAGAAGAGAGAATAAAAGAAACTTATGTTAAAGAAAGCAATGTGCAGAATAAAAATGCTCTATATGACTCTTATATAAAGGCTATTCGGTGGGCTTCAGATCGGATTGAAAAACAAGGTATTATTGGTTTTGTCCACAATGGTTCGTTAATAGATGGTAGAGCTACTATCGGGCTTAGAAAGTGCCTAGTTAAAGAATTTGATGCTATTTATTGTTTTAATTTAAGAGGTCATATTAAGAAGTTTGACAAAAAAGAAGGTGAAAATATCTTTGGTCAAAAATCCATGTGTTCCATAGCCATAACTTTTCTGATTAAGCATAATCAAGTAGAGCAGAAGCAAAAGAAAGATGCTGTGATTAAATACTATGATATTGGTGATTATTTAAAGCGAGAGCAAAAACTTAAAATTATTGATGATTTTACTTCTATCCAAAAGATAAATTGGCAAAATATCACACCAGGTCCTTATGGGGATTGGATTCATCAGAGAGATCCATCTTTTGATAGCTTCCTGCCTTTAGGTGATAAAAAGTCAAAAGAAAGTATTTTTACTTTACATAGTAGAGGAGTTTGTACATGTAGAGATAACTGGGCTTATAACTTTAGTACAAAAAAGGTTAAAGATAATATGCAGAGGATGATTGACTTTTATAATCAAGAGCTTGAGAGGTTAAAAGATCAAAAGATCACTAAGAAAAACTTTGATGCCATTGCCAACCTAGATAAAGAAAAAGTAAAGTGGTGTAATCGTCTCACACAAGATTTTATAAGACAAAAAAGAGGAGCATTTGATAAAGAACAAATTAGGCCATCAAGTTATCGCCCTTTTACAAAATCTTATCTTTATTTTGATAAAATGTTTAATAATGCCATCTATCAAAACCCGAAAATTTTCCCTGAACCTACTACAGAAAATAAAATAATTTGTGTTAGTGGAGTAGGTGCAAATAATTTTTCTGTCCTAATAACAGATCAAATTTCAAGTGTTGACTATATCAACAAAACTCAATGCTTCCCACTTTATTATTACGACATCTCAGATCAAAAAGCTACTAAAAGAGATAGCATTACAGACTTTGCCTTACAACAATTCCAAAAGCACTATAAAGATCAATCCATCATCAAAGAAGATATATTTTATTATATTTATGGATTGCTACATTCTAAAGATTATCAACAAAGGTATAAAAACAACTTAACTAAGGAGTTACCACGCATTCCTTTTGTCCCACAATTTAAAGACTTCTCAAAGATAGGTCAACAGCTTGCCAATTTGCATTTAAACTACGAAGACCAAAGACAAAATCCAAAGGTACATATTAAAAAAGACAATCAAACTGTCCTTTTAAGCTCTCTCAAAACAGAAGACTTAAAGGTTAAGAAAATGAAACCTAACAAAAAAGATCAATCAAAGATTATATTTAATGATAGCATCACCATTGAGAATATCCCACAAGAAGCGTGGAATTATGAAATCAATGGACAATCTGCCATTAAGTATGTTACAGATAGATACCAAGTGAAGACAGACAAAGACTCTCAAATCACAAACAATCCAAATGATTATTCAGAGGATCCAGCTTATATTCTTAAATTGCTTTTAAGTGTGATCACTGTTTCCCTTAAAACTCAAAAGCTTATAGATACCTTGCCTGCCATTAACTTTGACAAGCTCGCTCAAGCATCTTAAACTTTTGAGTTTGATAGATGAGTTCATTGAGTTGATTTATGTAGTTTCTATTTTTTTAAATTCTGCTTGCTTTTAAAAAGCTTGACATGGTAATTAATCGATTATAAAATAATAAAAATACATTGTAGATTATTATAATAAAATAGATAGGAGCAAAAGGCAAATATGGCTAATCAAAACAACAAAAAGAAAAAAGAATCTGATAATACACCTGAAGCAGTGTGGAAGGCACTGAAAGAAGTTATTGCTGTGCAGAAAAATCTAGCTCAACAAATAGACGAGACACGGCAAAGTATAGACAAAGTAAGTAAAGAGACGCGTCAGAATATAGACAAAGCGAGCAAAGAGACACAGCAAAATATAGACAAATTAAGTGGAGAGATAGACAAGGTGAGTAAAGAGACACAACAAAATATAGACAAAGTAAGTGGAGAGATAGACAAGGTGAGTAAAGAGACACAACAAAATATAGACAAAGTAAGTGGAGAGATAGACAAGGTGAGTAAAAAGACACAGCAAAATATAGACAAGATAACAAGACAGACAGCAAATAATATTAATAAATTAAGAGGTGATTGGGACAATCGATGGGGTGATTTTGTAGAGATTCTTATTTCTGAAAATGTAGAAAGGCTATTTGAAGATTATGGCATCATCAAAGGTGAGGTAGAAACTATCAACAAAAAAACCTACTGTTTTAAGGATGGTGCCACTCAGCTTGAGTTTGAGTTTGATTCTATCACCATCAATGGTGATAAAGTCATTATAACAGAAGCTAAAAAGAAAATGACAAAAACAAAAGTAAAAAACTTTATTAAAAAAGTACAAAGTTTTCTAGCTATCAAAGACAATGGATTTTCCAATAAAAAAGTTTACATTGCTATAGGTTATTTAAAGGCAGACAATGAGAAGCTCCTGATCAAATATGCAGAGGGACAAGGATTATTTGTGATTAAGGCAGTTGGTGACAGTGCTAAGCTTGTGAACTCACCTCAAACTTTCAAACCCAAGCAAGTGAACTTAAATTTGTAATTCTTTTCATTTCCTGTTCCATCATCATCAAGCTCGCTTGCCCTTAAACTTAAGTTTGATAGATAGATGATTTCATTGAGTTGATTTATGTAGTTTCTATTTTTTTAAATTCTGCTTGCTTTTAAAAGGCTTGACATGGTAATCAATCGATTATAAAATAATAAAAACACTTGTAGATTATTATAATAAAATAGATTAGAAGCAAAAGGCAAATATGGGGGCAAATATGGCTAATCAAAAAAAGAAAAAAGAATCTGATCATACACCTGAAGCAGTGTGGAAGGCACTGAAAGAAGTTATTGCTGTGCAGAAAAATCTAGCTCAAAAAATGGAAGAGACACGTCAAAATGTAGACAAATTAAGTGGAGAGATAGACAAGGTGAGTAAAGAGACACGGCAAAATATAGACAAGGTGAGTAAAGAGACGCGTCAGAATATAGACAAAGCGAGTAAACAGACACAGCAAAATATAGACAAAGTGACAAGACAGACAGCAAATAATATTAATAAATTAAGAGGTGATTGGGACAATCGATGGGGTGATTTTGTAGAGATTCTTATTTCTGAAAATGTAGAAAGGCTATTTGAAGATTATGGGATTATCAAAGGCAAGGTAGAAACTGTCAATAAAAAAGTCTACTGCTCTGCGAATGGTGCCACTCAGTTTGAGTTTGATTCTATCACCATCAATGGTGACAAAGTCATTATAACAGAAGCTAAAAAGAAAATGACAAAAACAAAAGTAAAAAACTTTATTAAAAAAGTACAAAGTTTTCTAGCTATCAAAGACAATGAGTTTTCTAATAAAAAAGTTTACATTGCTATAGGTTATTTGAAAGCAGACAATGAGAAGCTACTTATTGAATATGCAGAGGGACAGGGATTATTTGTGATTAAGGCAGTTGGTGACAGTGCTAAACTTGTGAATTCACCTCAAACTTTCAAACCCAAACAAGTGAACTTAAATTTGTAATTCTTTTCATTTTCTGCTCCATCACCATCAAGCTCGCTTGCCCTTAAACTTAAGTTTGATAGATAGATGATTTCATTGAGTTGATTTATGTAGTTTCTATTTTTTTAAATTCTGCTTGCTTTTAAAAAGCTTGACATGGTAATTAATCGATTATAAAATAATAAAAAGTACATTGTAAATTATTATAATAAAGACATTTTCCTTAACATTTCACTCAAAATGCATCATGCCTCTGGCATGTTTTCTGGCAGTTAGCCCGACGGCTACCGCCGTCATCAAAGGCTAACTGCCCAAAAATAGCCAGAGGCTAGTTCAATTTTAGGGAAACAGAGGCTAGTTTACTTTTAGTGAAGGAAAAATATGGCTAATCAAAACAACAAAAAGAAAAAAGAATCTGATCATACACCTGAATCAGTGTGGAAGGCACTGAAAGAAGTTATTGCTGTGCAGAAAAATCTAGCTCAAAAAATGGAAGAGACACGTCAAAATGTAGACAAATTAAGTGGAGAGATAGACAAGGTGAGTAAAGAGACGCGTCAGAATATAGACAAAGCGAGTAAACAGACACAGCAAAATATAGACAAAGTGACAAGACAGACAGCAAATAATATTAATAAATTAAGAGGTGATTGGGACAATCGATGGGGTGATTTTGTAGAGATTCTTATTTCTGAAAATGTAGAAAGGCTATTTGAAGATTATGGGATTATCAAAGGCAAGGTAGAAACTGTCAATAAAAAAGTCTACTGCTCTGCGAATGGTGCCACTCAGTTTGAGTTTGATTCTATCACCATCAATGGTGACAAAGTCATTATAACAGAAGCTAAAAAGAAAATGACAAAAACAAAAGTAAAAAACTTTATTAAAAAAGTACAAAGTTTTCTAGCTATCAAAGACAATGAGTTTTCTAATAAAAAAGTTTACATTGCTATAGGTTATTTGAAAGCAGACAATGAGAAGCTACTTATTGAATATGCAGAGGGACAAGGATTATTTGTGATTAAGGCAGTTGGTGACAGTGCTAAACTTGTGAACTCACCTCAAACTTTCAAACCCAAGCAAGTGAACTTAAATTTGTAATTCTTTTCATTTCCTGCTCCATCATCATCAAGCTCGCTTGCCCTTAAACTTGAGTAAGATTTTGTGCCACTAGGATGTGAGTTTTTTAACCTAAGAAATTATTAAGGTATTCTTTAAAATGGTAAAGAGCAACTAACGAGGAGTGGATATTAGGCGGAAAGAAATTGAAAATGTTGAGAAAAAGAAATAGCAAAAACGGCTAGAAATAGCTCCTGAGTTTGACAGTTCAATTCTATTTTGCTCAAATTTTTCACAAAGTTTGATAACAAATAGAACCTTGAACTGGGTATGAGTCAAAAAAATATCAAAAAATTGGTCAATTGCTATCTACTTTTGTAATGAAAAGTTTTGGATACGTTCTTGCCATATTTTGGTTTCCCATTTAACTTCTGCAATATCTATTGTCTTAAGATTTCCTTCTTGCAACACGCGACGTCCTGCTATCCACACATCGCGAACGTGACCACTGTTTGCAGTATATACGATTTGAGAGATGGGATTGTAGACTGGTTGTGTGTCTACTCCACGAAGATCAATAGCCACAATATCTGCTGCTTTACCAGGCTTAAGTGATCCGAGTTGATCATCAAGTCCAAGGCTACAGGCTCCACCAAGGGTTGCCATATACAATACCTCCATAGCTGTGTTAGCTACTGCTTTTCCAGCCTTAAGCTTGCCAAGAAATGCTGCCGTACGCATCTCTCCTAACATATCTAAGTCATTATTACTTGCTGCTCCATCTGTTCCAAGTGCAGTATTCACACCAGATGATCTTAATTGAGGAACTGGACAAACTCCACTTGCTAACTTGAGGTTTGACTCTGGACAATGCACAACTGATGCACCACTACGGGCTAACATCTCAATTTCTTCTGGAAGAAGTTGAGTTGCATGAACTGCAATAAGCTGTTTGTTGACAAGACCAAGTTTGGCAAGACGTGCGAGGGGACGCTCTTTAGTTTCATGCATTGCTTGTGCAATCTCTTGTTGCGTCTCGTGTACATGAATATGTACTGGAAGGTCAAGTTGACTAGAGATTTCTCTGACTTTCTCTAAAGATTGTTCACTGACTGTATGAGGTGCATGGGGTGCAAGTGCAGATGTGATCAGAGGACTATCTTTAAATGCACTTTGTACTTCAAGTCCTCGTGAAAAGTATGATGCCGAATCTTTTGCCCAAGCTGTAGGCATTTCTATAATAATAATGCCAAGTATGGCCCGAATTCCAGCTGCACTAGCGACTTCTCCCACTATGTCCGGAAAAAGATACATGTCGTTAAAGCAAGTTGTGCCACTTTTTAACATCTCAGCAACAGCAAGACATGTTCCGGTACGCACAAAGTTTTCTCTAACAAACTGGGTTTCTAATGGCCAGATGTGTTCGGTCAACCATTTCTGAAGCGGTATATCATCGGCAAGTCCACGGAACAAAGTCATTGCAGCATGGGTATGAGCATTAACAAACCCAGGTACTAGAGCATGGCCATCAAGGTGTACTTTTTCTTTAAAAGTAAATTTTAGATCCAGTTCTTGAGGATTTCCCAGGGTGATAATGTTCCCTTTATGCACTGCAATAGCATGGTCTTCAAGAACACACTCAGTAGGTTCAACTGGAATGGTCCACGAAGCACTAAGCATAAGATCTGCAGATTCTTTTTTCACTTACAATGTCTACCCTTCTTTAGGATGACTTATCTATGATCATTCAATGAGCTTTCAGATAGTTCTTTATTAATTTATTGACCAAGGGTCTAATTTATTCATACAAAAATCAATAGTCAATAACAATATTATAATTGATGTAAGTAAAAAAGACGGACTTTTGAGGTAGCCAGCCTTGATGAAGGAATTTTTCCTTAACATGTGGTCAAGAGACGAGAGGATCCTCCTCTACTAAAAGTAAACGGACTTTTGAGGGAGTTAGCCTTTGATCGACGGCGATAAGCCGTCGGGCTGGCTACCCAAAAGCAACCAGAGGCTGGTTTACTTTTAGTGAAACAGCTAGCTCCCTAACCCCACCCCCCGCCCTTCGATTCTGCTTTTCCATTTGTATATTTTTTATGAGTGGAATGCGGAGTCAGGCTTCCGAAGTCCTCAATTTTTTTCACTCAAAATGAACTGGCCTCTGGCCACTTTTGGGTAGCCAGCCCGACGGCTCTCGCCGTCGTAAAAGGCTGGCTACCTCAAAAGCTTGTTCATTTTGAGTAGGGCGAATCTCCTTGCTTCTTACACCATGTTAAGGAAACAAGATATGCTTCTAAAATTTTTTGGGGAGCAAGCGGGTCTGCGGAAGATCTTCAGCCTGCCCCCGCCTCCCACTCATAATAATATTTATGTTTTTTTGAAAATTACGCAGAATCTAAAAAAGAATAAAAAAAACAAAAAAACGAACTCTTGTTTCCTTAACATGGTGTAAAGGAATAAGAGGATCCTCCTCTACTAAAAGTAAACGGACTTTTGAGGGAGTTAGCCTTTGATCGACGGCGATAAGCCGTCGGGCTAACTGCCCATTACCATTCGCATCCAGATTTTTTATTTGTAAGCACAGAATTTCAAAGCCAAATGAGTAAAAAGTGATAAAAACTAATGATATAAATGGGAAAGAGTCTGGTCTCAGGGCAATGATTTTGAAATTTAAGAAATAAATTGAAGATCCAGCTCAAAAGTAGCCAGGGGCTAGTTCAATTTTAGGGAAACAAAGGCATGATGCATTTTGAGTGAAAATGACGGTCAGTTTACTTTTAGTGAAACAGCTAGCTCCCTAACCCCACCCCCCGCCCTTCGATTCTGCTTTTCCATTTGTATATTTTTTATGAGTGGAATGCGGAGTCAGGCTTCCGAAGTCCTCAATTTTTTTCACTCAAAATGAACTGGCCTCTGGCCACTTTTGGGTAGCCAGCCCGACGGCTCTCGCCGTCGTAAAAGGCTGGCTACCTCAAAAGCTTGTTCATTTTGAGTAGGGCGAATCTCCTTGCTTCTTACACCATGTTAAGGAAACAAGATATGCTTCTAAAATTTTTTGGGGAGCAAGCGGGTCTGCGGAAGATCTTCAGCCTGCCCCCGCCTCCCACTCATAATATTCATGTTTATTTGAGATTTACGCAGAATCTAAAAGAGAATAAAAAAAAACAAAAAAATGAAACTCTTTTTCCCTAACATCCTGTTAAAAAACGGAAGGATCCTTTCTACTAAAAGTGGTCAGGCTTTCTAGGTTGCCAGCAACTGAGAAGGCGAAAGCCTTCGGCTGGCAACCAGAAAGTAGCCAGAGGCTAGACCACTTTTAGTGAAATGTTAAAGAAACAAAAGCTCAGCTTCTAATTGTTTTAATTCTGTATCTTCTGATGAGGTTAGATTTCTACTATCTTTGAGTACAAGCAAGTAATGCAATCGACATAAAGGATAATATGGCTGATCTTGGAAGTTACATCTAAAATTGTGGTCATTTTCAGACATTTCTATCAATCTTAAAGGAATACCTTTGCGTATATCCCCATTGGCATATTCTTGTTCTAATATTCTCTTTCTAAAGTTAAATAGTTCTAGTACCAGATTTAATTTAGGCTTTTCAAACTCAAGAACTCTTGCTTTTACAAATGCATAATCTACAACATATAAATTGAGCATCGAACAAAAAGCATTTAAAATAGTGATCCGCTGATCACACCTGGCAAGATAGCTAGCTAACTCATCCTTATTTATATGAACCGGCTCTATATTTTCTTCTATATTTGAATCTAAGGATTTATCCAAAAACTCCTTGGCTATTGCATCGTATTCATCTGTTGAAATAGTTTCGCTTTGTAATGAATCGATCATCAAATTATATGCTGACCATCTACGTAGCCAAAAAACAAGTTCAAAATCAGAACGCACTTTTTCCATAGCTACTTTTATTTCTTCTGTCACTTGTTCTCCTCTTTGAATAGTAGCTTGATATTCCTGAAATATTTGATAATAAGCACTGTCACCTTTGTTAATAAGTGTCACTGATACAGCAGTAGTACCTAAAGCTATAGAAAGCCATCTGACTTCTCTAAGCCTCTGAAAAAAATCATGACGATATTGTAAAGCTCTGATTATTCTTGAGTCTAAAATGCTTTGATAAACTTCAGGCCATCTTTTTTGTATAAAGTTCTGTAAAAAAGCTGACCCTCGAGTCACAGTTATATTGACCCCTTTAATCAGCCCTTTTAAAATTATTGTTGTGCCAGAAACAAGTGCTATACTTTGTAATAAAAATCCTTCTATTTGACCCCATCGATTCACAGCTAATATATCACTTTGTATGCGTTGGTATAGGTCCTCATAGTTTAAGTGACTTTCCTCTGCACAAATCCTAATAGCATCTTCAAATCCATCGGCTTTTATAAGACTTTGAATTGCACTGCTATCAGGACGACTCAAGCTAAAAAGAGCATCTTGCAAAGCTTCTAATTCTATAGATAGCCATTGGCTAACACCTATTCTGTATTCTTCACTGGACAATAGATACTGTAAATAATATGACTCTAAATCACCATCACCGCTTACACCGCTTAAAGCACCACTTAAAGGAACTTGTCCATTTCCATTTGGACTGTGGTATGTGTATGCGTAGCAAAGTTGACGACCTATTCTATAAGAAGTTGCTTCAATGTATGTTGTTGCAATCAAATGCTCGCTTATTTTTTCTGTAGAATCTTGGGCTTTAACAAAAGGTATCTTAAAGTAAATAAAACACAGAAGTAATAAAATCTTAAATTTCATGTTATGCATCCTTATAATTCTTAATATTATAAAAAGCTCAATTTTAACATAATATAAAAAAGAAAACAAGATAAAGCCTTACCTTTAATTTGCAGGTATTTTAACTCCTAATTTTAAATACTTATAGACACAATTTGGATTGAGCGGGCGTGAAAGGTATTTTAACTCCTAATTTTAAATACTTATAGACACAATTTGGATTGAGCGGGCGTGAAAGGTATTTTAACTCCTAATTTTAAATACTTATAGACTCTTCACCTGTCTATTTCTAAAAAGTAAAATTCATCAATAAATAAGGAGTTTCTATTTTCTTAATAAGTGTTCTTAAAAAACGAGCTGCTAAGGCCCCATCAATAAGCCGGTGATCGGCTGTGCATGACAAATTCATTATATCAGCAACTTGAAAGCGACCTGTCGCTTTGCAAAAAAGAGGTTTCTTTTGGATACGATATAAGCCAATAATAGCTACCTCAGATGGATTAATAATAGGTGTCGCATAAGAACCTCCAATACTGCCAATGTTAGTGAGGGTAATTGTACTTCCTGTCATCTCTTCTAACGTTAATTGTCCATTCTTTGCTTTTTCTGCAAGATGTTGTATTTCTTGACTCATCTGTAAAATACCTTTTTGGTCTGCATTTTGAATGACCGGCACCAAAAGCCCCTCTGGAGTATCAGCTGCAAAACCAATATGAAAATTCTTTTTATAAATGATTTTTTCTTCATCAATAGAAGCATTGAGTGCAGGGAACTCTCTACAAGTAGCAATCAAAGCTTTCATAATAAAAGGCAAATAAGTGACTTTGATGTTTTTAAAGTGTTCCTTACAGCTTGTTCTAATCTTTACAAGCTCTGTGACATTGGCTTCATCCATAATGGAAAAGTGAGGTATGGTTTGTTTAGATAATTGCATTTTTTGAGCAATCTTTCTTCGGATGCCTCTGAGGGGTACAACTTCATCTTGTAATACCTGAGTTTTTTTTAATTTATAATCAACAGCAGGTTCTTCTATAGTAGGCTTTGCAGTAGACTTTGCAAAGTTTTCTACATCGGCTTTTGTCACACGACCTAAATTACCTGTTCCTGACACTTGTTCAATGGGTACATTGAGCTTAAGTGCCAGTCTCCTTGTAGAAGGTGTGGCAAGTATATGAGAGGGAGTAGGAGGAATAGCTGTTTCACCTTGATGGGTCACACCTGTCTGTTTATCGGGTAAAGAGGTTGCTTGAGGAGCTTCTTTTTGAGCTGTTGCATCTTTAGAGGGGGTAGAAGTTAAAGGCATGGCTTGTGTCACAGTCATGATCACTTCTCCTACTTTGATAGTATCGCCTTCCTTTGCCTTCAGAGACTGCACTGTACCACTGAGAGTGCTTGGAATCTCTACAGAGGCTTTATCTGTTAAGATTTCTGCAAGTACTTGATCTATCTCAATAATGTCACCTTCTTTGACGAGCCATTTTAGCAGTTCTCCTTCATGAACTCCTTCACCGATTTCAGGCAATTTGACTTCTCGCATTATGATACTCCTTGTAAATGGTTATAACTTCATTATGGGGTAGGCTATTGAAATTATTATGCAATAGTCTATTATTAGTGTAAATTTTAAAAATACAAATAATAAAAAGATTACCTATTAATTGAATGAAAATAAAGAATAATCAAGAGAAATATTTTTTCCTTGACTTTATAGTAAGCTAAGGGTACTTTCATTGCAAATCATTGTAGCAAAAACCAAAGTCTATAAGGAGGTCATTTATGAAATATTTAATTTTAATGATTTTTTTAATAAGTCCATTTGTCCATTTACAAGTTATGGCTAATGTATGTAGTCAAGAGTGGTGGCAAAATAGCACAACAGAAGCAAGTATGTCTCTACCAGAACCAGAAAGTTTACAAGCTAAATGTAATGTACTGAGTGATAATAGTATAGAATGTGATTCTTATTATCAAAGAGTGGACTGGCTACAAACATGTGATGAACTTAATAACACACCTCTTCATATAGGGGTTATGGTTGCTCAAGATCCTTTATTAATAGATCTTTTGTCTGATGTGATACCTCTTGAGGTTTTAACAACAAAGAATCTTTTAGATGAAACACCTCTTACTCTCATTGATAGAAGGAATCAACAAGCTCATGCTACAGTTGATCAAGCCCAGTTGGCATTGAATCAAGCAATGAGTTTTTATCTCACTCAAAGATCAACGACACTTCAATCTGTACGTAATGAAGCCCGTGAAGTAGCATTAGCAGCAGAGCAAAGATATAATCAAGCTCGCAGAGAGCAATTGGTAGCTGTTTATATCCGTAATTTTTTAACTGCTTTAGAAAATCAAGAACGTTGATCAGTGTAAAATGAATATAGTAGAACAAGTCCGAGATCAAGTAACTGTCCACAAAAAACGTGGACTCAATAAAAATAAATACCTCTCAAATTACGAGATGCAGTATTTAGAAAAAACTTTAAAAGCATCTATGAAAATTCGGACCAGAGATAGTCTTTTACTCTTGGTGGCACTTAAAACAGGTGCCAGGGCCCAGGAAATGCTTAATCTTAAAATTTCAGATCTCAATGAATTTAATCAGACTATTTTTTTTAAAGGTATTAAAAATGCTAAAGATAGGGAGCTACCGCTCCCTCCTTTTCTTTTCAGAAGCTTGATGAGTTACGCTAGAAAAAGAAAACAAAAAATAATATTTGATATTTCTTATAACCGATTTCGACAAATATGGGGAGAATACCGACCAGTTTACAAAAAGCTCCATGCTCTCAGACATACCTTTGCCATTAACTTATATAAAAAGACAAAGGACCTTAGATTGGTGCAGGTGGCTCTAGGACATAAGAGTATAACAAATACTATGATTTATGCTGATTATATTTATTCTCAAGAAGAGCTTAAAAAACTTATCCTTTAATTTATACCTTGAGAATTTATACCTTGAGATAGATTCATGTTGTCAATAAGGGATTCATTTGTTCCTTCCCTAGCAAACAATGGTAGCTTCTTTGAACTTTATCAAAATACCATTCTTGTTTTTTCGACCATTTTTTGTTTTAGTAGTAACCATCACATCTAAAGGATTATTTTGTTGACAAAACACAAGTAAGCTTTGCAAAAGATCTGTTTTATGAAAACAACGATTCCACCTTTGCTTCAATTATTATGAAAAATCAAGACCTAAATAGTTATTATCTTAAGTGTGAATATGTTATTATAAATTATGGCTTTATATTTATTTGTAGATTCAGGACCTCAACAAGGGGCATATTTTTACCTTAAAAATAAGGCGATTCTTGGTCGCAAAAAAGATGCAGAGATATGTATTAATAGCCCTACTATTTCTGCAAAACATGTACAAGTTGAAAAAAACCAAGGTCACACTTATCTTAATAGTCTTTCTACAAAAGGTATTTTCTTTAACAATGAAACTATAGAGCAGTTAAAACTTCAACCAGAAATGTGCTTTTCTATAGGAAATGTGAATTTCTCTATTAGAAATTCAGTAGAAGGTCTATGCCCTTGGAAAAGCCTCATATTACTTGCACTTAACGAGTTATCTAAAAGACCGTACATTATAGAATTCCCCCCTAAGAAATTACAGCCTTTTTATTGTCGATTAAAACTCACTATTATTGAAGGACAGCAAGTAGGACTTCAGTGGCCTATTGGATATGGTCCAAGGTATGTTGGAACAAATTCCGTAGACTTCCCTATCTATGAACCTACACTAGGACCTTGTGGCTTTCATCTGGACGCTTTAAAAGAGTCTGATACACCAGAGAATCATAATAAAAGTGGTGTTGTTTTTTTTACAAAATACAGATCTATTGTACAGATCAATGGAAAAGCAATAGAAAGCAAAATATTACAACATGACGATGTCATACAAATTGCCAGCACATGTCTTAAAGTGCATATAGAGAATATAAAATGAGCTACAAAAAACAAACAGGTTATTTCAAAAGTTTTGATGATACTCCTATTTATTATGAAGTCAGGGGTGAAGGAGTGCCTGTGATCCTCGCTTATGGAATTGCCTGCACCATTAATCACTGGAGACCACAACTTAAATACTTTTCTCACCATTATAAAACAGTGGTATTTGATTATAGGGGTTGTCATCGTTCAGCTGTACCTGTCAATAAACAATTTTCTATGGATGATTTAGCACAGGATATAAAAGCTCTTATGAATCATCTTGAAATAAAAAAGGCACATTTTGGGGGACACAGTTTTGGAGTTCAAGTTTTAATTAGGACTTATGATATGTTCCCTCATTTATTTAAAAGCCTTATTTTTATTAATGGTTTTGCAAGCAACCCTCTTCGAGGGATCTTTGGCATAGATATCACAGATTCTGCTTTTAAATTGATGAAGCAAGGGTATGATCAACTTCCAGAAACCTTATCTTATCTTTGGAAGAAGGCTGTCTCCAATCCTATTTTAATTAAACTCAGTGCCTTAGCTGGAGGGTTTAATTTGAACCTCACAAGTTTTAAAGACATCGAAATTTATGCACGAGGAGTTGCCAATGTAGACCTGGATGTTTTTCTCGAACTTTTTGGATGGATGATGAGTTATGATGGCACATCTGTTCTAGAGCGAATCATTATACCCACATTAATTATAGGTGGCTCTGAAGACACTGTTACTCCTTTCCATTACCAAGAAACTCTCAATCAAAAAATACGAGGGAGTGAAATTTTATTAATTCCAATGGGTTCCCACTGCACACATTTAGATATGCCCGATTTCGTCAATCTTAGGATAGAAAAATTCCTCCATTTTAAATAGCTTATAAAAGGCCTTTTAGAATATCTACTCAAGGATATGATTTGCAATAAAATGCATTTTTTATGCTGTTATGATAATGGCTTTCTATCTTTTACCAAAGCAGGAAAGTGACAAGCTGTTAGATGTGATGGAGATGTGTCTTTAACATGAGCATACTCTAACACAGGATTTTGAGTCTTACAGATATCTTGAGCATACTGGCAACGTGTATGAAATTTGCAACCACTAGGAAGATTACGTGGCGATGGCACTTCCCCTTTTAAAGTTTGTCTTTGAAGACGCTTTGTAGGATCAGCTATAGGTATAGATGAAAGCAAACTTTGTGTGTAAGGATGCAAAGGCTTTTGGTAAATATCATTAGAGCTAGCCACCTCTACGATACTTCCTAAATACATCACAGCTAACCTATCAGAAACATGTTTTACAGCAGCTAAATCATGGGAGATAAAAATATAACTTAAATTCATTTCTTCTTGTAACTCCATTAAGAGATTAAGAATTTGAGATTGCATAGAAACATCTAAAGCAGAAACAGGTTCATCACAAATAATCAAATGAGGCTTTAAGGCAATAGCCCTTGCAATACCAATCCTTTGCCTTTGCCCTCCTGAAAATTCATGTGGATATTTCAATTTGCTATTTTCTGGCAACCCCACACGTTCAAGTAAATTAACTGCCCATAAACGTCTTTGTTGAGGTGTTCCTATATTGTGAATAATGAAAGGTTCTTCTAAAATATGACCTACAGTATGTCGGCTGTTTAAAGATTCATAAGGGTCTTGAAAGATCATTTGTATGTCTTTTCTGACAGGACGTATTTGTCTTTCTGACCAGTGTGTAATATCTAAACCTTGAAAAAATATTTTCCCAAAAGTAGGTTGATAAAGTTTTGCAATCGTTCGACCCAAGGTGCTTTTTCCACAACCTGATTCTCCTACTAAACCTAAGGTCTCTCCCTTTTGAACAGAAAGAGACACATCTGTGACAGCAAATACTGTGGCCTTTTGTTGCATAAACACTCCTCCATAAATAGGATAGTGTTTTGAAAGATTCTGAACTTTTAAAAGAGGGTTATTCATGGTTGACCTCCCTCCACCTATAACAAGCCACCTGATGTTCTTTCTTGCGAGATTCTAATGGTGGTGATTTAAGTCGACATGGCTCCTGTACATAAGCACATCTATCTTGAAAACGACAACCTGAAGGCATATCCATCAAACTAGAGACCATCCCTGGAATAGTTTCTAAAGGTATTTTACTAGGTTGATTCAGCTGGGGTATAGAATGCAAAAGTCCTTTTGTGTAAGGATGGCTAGGATATTTAAAAAGGTCTATCACTGGGGCTTTTTCAGCAATGCGACCTGCATACATTACTAAAACCCTTTCACATACTTGAGCTACAATCCCCAAATTATGTGTAATTAAAATGACACTCATGTTTATTTCTTTTTTCAAATCTTCAATCAAGTCTAAAATTTGAGATTGAATGGTCACATCCAAAGCTGTTGTAGGTTCATCAGCAATCAAAACTTCAGGTTTGAGGGCCAAGGCCATGGCAATCATAACCCTTTGTCTCATCCCTCCTGAAAGCTGATGAGGATATTCCTTGAGTCGCAAGTCAGGTAGAGGTATTCCAACTTTTTCAAGCATTTCTGTACTCGATTGAGTTATTTGAGAATAAGACATTTTAGGAAAATGCAATTGATATACTTCTGCTAATTGTTTGCCAATAGTTTTAACTGGGTTGAGGGCCGTCATAGGTTCTTGGAAAATCATAGCTATTTTACGTCCTCGGATTTGAAACATTTCGTAAATAGGTAAAGTAAGAATATCTTTGTGATAAAAATAAACTTCACCGCTATCTATGGAGCCAGCAGGTTGAGGTAAAAGCCTCATTAGAGCAAGGGCTGTGACTGTTTTGCCACAGCCAGATTCTCCTACTAGTCCTAAAGTTTCTCCTTTTTTAAGAGAAAAACTTATAGAATCTACAGCTGTCACACGGCCTGCTTCTGTTTGAAAAGAGAGCGTTAAATTTTGAACCTTTAAAATATATTCTGACATATAACCCCTTTTTCATTTCACTGAATATGTCAAAAATTATGCATGTTTAAATAGCTTTATGCAATAACAAAAGCTTGATTGCATTTTTTGAGGTAAAGGAAGGCTATTTAAAAACTTAGGACTAAAGTTAGTCTTTTGGTTCACTTTGAACGATAGTGTATTTTGGATGACACAGATGTCTGACTCTTTCAAAACCTAAGGCAATCAAAAGACGGAGTGTTTCTTTATAAGAACTTAAATTAAACTTGGTTTTTGTCTCTTGAAGCCATTTTAAGCTTTTTTCGTCTAAAGTTTTTTCTAAACTTGATGATGACGGGTTTTGTTCATTGATACTTTGCTGTCTGTTTACATGGTCATTCTTATTATTTAAGTAATCATTGCTATTTAAAGAAGATGTGTTTTGATCAGAAGTCACCTCAGATGTATAAGAAGACTCTTTGGCTTTTGTTGTTGCAGAATGATCTAAAGGTTTATGGACTCTATTGATTCCATTGTGATGCTCTTTATAGATTTCATGTCCATTATGACTAGAATTGTGACCATTCAAATAATTCTCTGCTGGATCTACACTAGAAACTGTCAACGAATGAAGGTTTTTGTCTTGAGGAGGAGGAGATGAAGGTAAGGGAGAAGACAAAGAATCCAAAGCCATTTTTTGTAGCTGGTCTTTAAACTGGCTATCGGAATGACTTTTTTGAACAGGTGAATTGGCTTCAGAGGTCCAATATTGTTGGCTCTTAGCCCTTAAATACAGTGAGACCAGCTGTGTTGTTCCTGTTGCTCTTTTTTTTACATCCTCTGGCTGTGACTGAAGCCATGTAAAAGCTTCAGAAATAGTCTCTTTGGTATAGGCCTGAGGAGGGAAGTTACTTGATTGCATTGTGTTACTTTCTTTTTTGTTTGATTAAGAATTAAGCAAGACTTTATAATGTAAAGAACCTATAATTTTTTTTTGTGAATGGCAAATTTATTTTTTGTAACTTAGCAAAAAATGTCTTTTTTCTAAACAGTGTGTCACAAAATAATATATATTTTTTCAAAACAACCTATAACTTATCAAAATAACTCAATTTATTTTTGCCATCCACAAATAAACTTACTTGTCATAAGAAGAGATATAAAGTAATATGCACATTTAAGTCTGAATTTTTAGACCATTAGTCATCAAGTACATTTCAAAAATATCCGATTTTTCATTGAAGAACTAAAAAAGCCAGAGGGATTGAACCAAAGGGATTGAAAAAAGCCAGAGGGATTGAAAAAAATCAAAAAAAGGACAAAACTATGAGACTTTGGATAAGAAGTGCCTTACTATTGTGGCCTTTTATTATGTGTTCGGCTTGTATTTCATTTAGGCTTGCTCCGGAAACACAAAGGTCTAAAACTATCTATTATCAACCTCCTTCAGTGCCTTTTATAGTTATGTCATCCCACAGTGCAGACAAAGCATGGATTGATTCTCAGACCGGCAATATTATATCTTTTCAATCTATTTGTAATGAATCCATAGACCCTGATATAGGAACCATCTTACAAAAATCAACATCAGAGCTTATAGATAAAAAAATCCTCAAAGAATCACAACAAGAATACAATGGCCGAAAGTCTGAAAGATTTCTGGTATCAGGTGAATTAGATGGTGTGACTGTGCATTTAGACTTTTTGTTTTTTAAAAAGAATGCCTGTAACTACACTTTAAATTTTGTGGCTCTACCAGAACACTTTGACAAAGGCATAGAAGTTTTTAATAACTTTATTGAAGGGTTTAAAGTCCAGTGATAGTTTCTTTTTTTGCTCCGCTAGGTTTTTTTTGTTTAGATAAATTGCGGTTTCTAGGTGGAACCATTCTTTTAGTTATATCTACTATAAAGGAATTTTTCATACCTCCTTATTATCCTAGGTTAATCATAGATCAGCTCTATCATATTGGTTCACGCTCTCTCACATTGATCATTGTATCTACAGTGAGTACAGGTATGGTGATGTCCTTGCAGTTTGGTTTAGGACTTGAGAAATTTGGAGCTAAGCTCTATGTGCCACATCTTGTAGGTTTATCTATTGTCAAAGAAATGGGGCCAGTTTTTACAAGTCTCATGTTTGCAGCTCGTGTGGGTGCAGGAATTTCTTCAGAATTAAACTCAATGCTGATCACACAACAAGTGGATGCTATCAGAGCCCTTGGCACATCACCTATTAAAAAGCTTGTTATTCCTCGTGTGGTAGCTTGCTTTATTGCTTTACCTTTACTCACCTTGATTGCTAACACTTTTAGCATGTTAGGAGCTGTAGCCATTGGATACTATGAGTTAGGATTAGATCCTTCTTTTTTTATGAGGAAAATTTCTACAACTATTAGTTTAGTTGATTTCTTAAGTGGATTTTTGAAAACTTTTGTCTTTGCTCTGCTTGTTGCATTTACGTCTTGTTATTATGGATTAAGTTTTAAGGGCGGTACGAAAGGCGTAGGTATAGCTACTACAAAAGCTGTTGTGACTTCATCTGTTTTGGTTCTCGTAGGCGATTTTGTCTTAAGTAAGATTTTTTGGGAGATTCAAATATGGCTATCATTGAAGTAAAAGGCTTTTACAAATCTTTTGGTAATAAAAAAGTTTTAGAAAATATTCATTTTAAAGTCATTGAAGGGGAATGCCTTGGCTTAATTGGTGGATCTGGTACAGGTAAAAGCGTACTTTTAAGAAGTCTTATTGGACTTGAAGTGCCGGATCAAGGCAGTATTGAAATAAAAAATTGTAATATCACCAGATTAAAAGAAAATAAACTTATTGAATTAAGGAAAAAGGTAGCTTATGTTTTTCAAGGAGGAGCTTTGTTTGACTCTATGACTGTCTATGAAAACTTAGCCTATCCTTTAAGAGAACACACTCGACTTTCTGAACAAGAAATATCAAAAGCAATTTATGAAAAACTCGAAGCTTTTAATTTAGAAGGTAATGCAAAGCTTTTCCCATCGAGTTTATCTGGAGGCATGCAAAAACGTGTCGGTCTTGCTAGGGCTATTATTCTTAATCCAGAAATTATACTTTATGACGAACCAACAGCAGGCTTGGATCCTTTTAATGCTAGGAGAATTACTGATATGATTGTAGATTTAAAACAAACAGGTGTGACTTCTATTTTGGTCACCCATGAGATGTCCTCTGTTTTTTCTGTCTGTGATCGTGTGGCAATGATTGCCAATCGCCAAATAGGGAAAGTCCGAACAATAGAAGAACTGGAATCTGATTCAGAACATTCTATTCACAAATTTATTAAGGGAGAAGAAATATAACATTGACTCTTAAAGTTAATTTCTATTGACAATTTATAAAGACGTTGATGGCATGAATAATGTATAACAAAGAATGAATTAAAGTATTAAGTGAGGTACAAAATTATGTTTAATAAAGAATATGGTACAAATATAGAGATTAAAGTGGGGATTCTTTTAGGTGTAGGGGTGCTTTTAGCGATTTTAACTCTACTTTTTTTAAGAGAAGGGTCTTTTATTTTCAGCACAAGGTATACATTAAAAGTTAAAATGGACACTGTAGAAGGACTAGGGCCAGGGAGCCTCGTGCAGATGCTTGGTGTACCTATTGGTAATGTAGGGACTGTGACCCCTTTGCCTTCTGAAAATAAAGTATTGATTAACTTGAGTTTAGATAGAAACTATCAAAATATGATTACCAAAAATTCAACAATCAACACCACAACACAAGGGATGCTAGGAGATAAGTTTATATCTATAAATCCTCATCCTATTGAAGAAAATAGTAAAAGAGAAATTTTACAAGATGGTGATTTTTTACTTTTCCAACCTAAGACAACTATGTTTTCTGTATTATCTTCTGAAGGTGATAAAATAGAAGACCTTTTTGTCATCTTAAAAGAAATGTCCATTTTAGTAAAAGATTTAAATGCTAATAACAAAGTAGCTCAAATTATGTATAACCTTAATGAGAGCAGTCAGGAGTTAAAAACATTGATTGTATCTTTAAGACAGTGGGTTGACAATACAAAAGGACAAGAGAAACTTGTACAATCTTTAGATCATCTATCTTCTGTGCTGAAGAAAATTGATGATGGTCAAGGAACACTAGGTGCCTTGATCAATGATTCAAGTTTGTATGATCGTATAGATCATTTTTTATCAGGTTCGCAAAGACAAACGTATGTCAAGGAACTTGTACGCAAAACCATTCAAACTGGCAAAGATTAAATCCTGAGTTTGACAGTTGATTTGCAAATTTGGGCATCTTCTTTTTTAAGAATGCTTTATTTATAGGTGTTAGAGAAATTTGTAAGCCTTAATTCTTTGAATTTTGTTAGAATTTTTAGTGAAAAAGATAAGAAGGCGAATAGCCTTCGGCTGGCAACCAGAAAGTGACCAGAGGTCAGTTCACTTTGAGTGGAGCAATTAACTCCCTAACCCCACCTACCACCCTTTGATTCTGCTTCTCCATTTTGTCTGTATGAGTAGAATGCGAAGGCAGGCTTCCGAAGTCCTCAACCTTCGCTTGCTTTCAAAGGAGCAAGCGGGTCTGCGGAAGATCTACAGCCTGCCTTCGCATCTCACTCATAATATTCTTTATTTTTTGAGAGTTACGCAGAATCTAAAAAAAATAAAAAAACAAAAAAAGGAACTTTTTCCTTAACATGTGGTCAAAAAACGAAGAGATCCTCCCCTACTAAAAGTAAACGGACTTTTGAGACATTGCTCTTTTTGGACAGCGATAGCTGTCAGAGCAATGTCCAAAAGTGACCAGAGGTCACTTTACTTTTAGTGAAACCTAAAGCTCGTGGTGATTTTGGACATTGACTCCGTGATAAAAGTAGCGAAGAATATCAACATGACTCCATGGCTCTGTAACATCTTCAGGCTTTGCGGCATTTTCTGTAGGTGGTTCTTCATCATCCCATCCTACACGGGCTAGCCACATAGCACCTCTCTGAGATAAACCACGACCATGACCTCCTTCACCTCTGTAACGACCACATCTCTCTCCGCTTGGCATCTTCTTTGCTCTAAATATAGGTAGACTGCTACTTGTTCTTGTGCTATCTCTTCGGCAAGCATGATATTCTGTCATAGCTAACTGCCCTCGATATGTGAGGATCACACCCACTGTGGCTTCCACTGCTTCATCGCTTCTTAAAAATTCTCTGTTTCTTACTCTGCCACTTCTTACTTCTTTAGAACCTGGATAAGACTGAAACCATGTTGTAGGGTCTACATCCCATCCCATTGCTTTGACATGTCTATTCTCTTTGATCTTACTGAAAAGATATGACCTGGCTGCTATCACTTGAGCCTTTAAAGCAGCAAAGGCAGTCCTTGAAGCACTTTGATCATCTGTCAATGGCATCTCACCCGGAACAACTGAACGGAGATATTGTTCTACAGGAACATCATTGATCAAGCTCCATTCCATCATGTCATTGCTTTTTCTTTTAGTAATAGCTATACGAAAGTGACCTCTATAATATCTATTCACTCGACGGCGACCAGTACCCCATCTCACTTGAGTATCTCCATGCTCTCGATCTGAAATAATTCTCATCTGATAAACATTGTTGCCATTCTCATATCCGATTAAGTTAGAAAGAGGATATGTTTGCCACTGGCTATCTTGATGATCATTAGATCTATAACGAAGAATATTTTCATTACAATTGAGTTGATTATGACACCTGATACTCATTTCAATATCATGTACTTTTTGAGCTAGAACAACTTTGCTCTGCTCTGGTTGCTCAGGGTTAAATACTTCTAAGGTAAATCCGTCATTTCTGTTTTTCAAAGACAGATGTGCCATATCTTCGTCTCTTGTAAATGGGTAGGGGTCTAAGCGTGGTTTAGCAATAGGGAAAAGCTTAACATGTGTGATAGCATAAGCATTGACATGAGGAGCTTCTAAAGCTGCTCTGACTTGAGTTAAACGGACTCTATCAGCAGCCCATTGACTCCTTGGATCAGACTGGGTGCTTGTTCGTTGCCCTTGATTTGGCTGCTCTGCTCTTGCCCTTCGCTCTCTTGCTTCTCGTTCTCTTCTTTCTTCTCGTTCCCTTCTTTCTCTCGCCCTTGCTTGTGCATTGTATTCTCTTTGCTCCTCTCGAACTGCTTGGAGTGTAGTTATCTCATCTTCTGTTAATATGGATGCAGGGTATGTAAAATACGAATTAACAGTATACCCAGATTTTTTTTTTGTTACTCGAAGAATGCATGCCTCTACCCATGTACCTAAGCTTTTAAAACCACAGCTACTGATCTCAAGCACAAAAATTTCATGTTCTTGTTTTTCAAAAGTATTAGTAATGCTGAAATTATTGTCTCTTTGTTCAGGAGTCATAGAAACCCATTGTTGGACAAGTTGCGAAATATTATCCTCTATCCTTTGCTTTTCACTTCCTCCTGTTGCTTGAAGTGCAGTTATTTCATCTTCAGTTAATACAGACAAAGGAAGCCTAACAGAAGTCGAAGAACAACTCACATTATTACAATTATATCTCGTTTGAATCGATACCAATTGTCCTTCTCTACAACGGGAAGACGTATTAATAACCAAAGCTTCACGTCTTTCATAGTTATCAACGATTTTGATATTATCTTCTCTTTGTTCAGGAGTCATAGAAGTCCAGCGTTGGACATGTGCCTCAATATTATGCTCTCTTCTCTGTCTTGCTATTCTTTCTTCTCTTTGTGCATTGTATTCCCTTTGCTCCTCTTGAGCTAATTGAAGTGCAGTTTTTTCATCTTCAGTTAATACAGACCAAGGAAGCCTAACAGAAGGGAAAGAATAAATCTCATTACGATTACCTCTAATATGGTTTTTTTGCTTTACATCAAGGCATTGTTGTCCATTTCTACAGTTAGAAACTATATTAAGAAAAAAACCTTCACATTTTATTTCAGAGTTATTAACATTTCTGATAAAATTTTCTCTTACCATAGGAGACAGAGATATCCAGTGTTGGACAAGTTTCGAAATGTTATTCTCTATCCTTCGTCGATCTCTACTTGTTGTTGCATCTCTTTCTCTCTGTTCTGCCCTTTCTCTTCTTTCTGTTGCATCTCTTTCTCTTCTCTGTTCTGCCCTTTCTCTTTGCTCTGCTGCTTCCCTTGCTTCTCTTTGTGCATTGTATTCTCTTTGCTCTTGTTCAATAGTTTGAAGTGCATTTCTTTCATCTTCAGTTAATACATCCAAAAGGAATGTAGTATTTGAATCAGAACTACTCTCTTGCCCTCTTCTCTTTACTCGAAGGCATTGACCTCCCCAACAGTTATAGATACTAAGAACAAAAGCTTCACGTCTTTCAGAAGTATTAAGAGTTATGATATTATTGTATCTTTGTTCAGGAGTCATAGAAATCCAACGTTGGACAAGTTGCTCGATGTTATTCTCTCTCCTTCGCCTTTCTCTTCTTTCTGCTGTTGCTCTCTCTCTTTGCTCTGCTCTTGCCCTTCGCTCTCTTGCTTCTCTTTGTGCATTGTATTCTTCTTGAACGGCTTGAAGTGCAGTTAATTCATCTTCAGTTAATACAGACAAAGGATAAATAACAGTCCGTTGATCACCGTTTCTAAAAGATTTTATTTGAAGGCATTGTCTGCTTGCAGGAAATTCTCTTCTACATCGACGTGAGCTAGTAAGGCTAAGAGAAAAATTCGTCAAATCACTTGACCTTCTGTCTTCAGGAGTCATAGAAGTCCAGCTTTGGATAAGTTGTTCAATGTTATGTTTTCTTTTTGCCTTCTTTCTTTGTTCAGCAGCAATTAATAACTCTATAATCTCTTGATGTTGTGGCTTTCTCGTTTCTGGATTTCTTGCTCTCCTTCTTGTGTGATAGAGAGCAGTACTTCCTCTTAGTTTTTGTATACTTACATTAGTTCCACGATCTAGTAATAACTTAACTACTTCTAAAAATCCTTTCTCAGCAGCACAGTGCAAAGCTATTTCTCCAGTCCAACCCCCGGTGTTATCGACAGCATTAACCCTAGCTCCAGCATCAATCAATACTTTAGCCACTTCTAATGCTAGCATCTCATCTTCTATCAAATGTATTGCAAAATGTAAAATTCTCTTTCTTTGGCGGTTTATTTTGTATAAATTTACATCGGCTCCCAATGTGATTAATGCTTGTATGGCCTTTACAAGTTCTTGTTGAGTATAATCATCCTCAAGAGTTCTCAATATCACTGCATATAATGCAGACGGTACCATTCTTCGCTCCCCACTTGTATCACGAAATTTAAACGCAACATTGACATTGGTTACATCTACACCATCAGGATGCGAAGCTTGGAAATAAAAAGGAATCCTGAAAGGCTTTAACGCTTGAGCAATTTCTTCTTTTAAGGTATCATCTTCAGATTCTATTTTTTGTATAGCCGTGCGTAGATCATCTGGCATTTCATCTAAATCATACATTGTATCTTCAATCAACACTTCGTTATCGTTATTTGAAAATAAATCTATAACTCTGCTGAATATACCTTTGTCTTTTCTCATGAGTTCCCGATTTCTAAAACTTCTTGATTCCCACTTTTCTATTTCCGCTTTTAATTCTTGATATTCCTCTTTTAACTTTTGATCTTCTAAGTCATTGACGTAGTCTTTTACAGCTTGTGTTGCACTAAACCCTTTATCTACAAGATAGTTCCAAGATGACGAAAACCATCCACTTTTTTCAGGTTGACTACTAGATAACTCAATAGTTTCAATAGCTTGTGAGGTTAAAGAATTTGGAGGGGGGGGGGGGGGGGGGGGGGTAGACGAGTCTTGGCTTTCAGCCTCTTGAGCTTCCTGAGCCTCCTGAGCAGCCTCTTGCATTCTCTTTTGTATTTCTTCAAGTTCTCTGCGTAATATTTCCCGATTTTCTTCTGGGTTAGCAAGTCGCCTTTGGGCTTCAGGGTCTAAAGCTCCATGTTCTTGCATAGGAGCTTCTCCGCAAGCAATAAAGGAACAACCGATCACAAATAAACAGATAGAGCATGTAAACAATCTACAGATAGTTAGATCGTTGAGCTGTTGAATAAACTTCATTATTAAAACCCCTTTCTTAAATGAAAAATGCGTATATTTTTTATGCCTTAATTAAAATACATCAAAAACTATGCCAAATCTTACAGCAGTCCATCTGTGTATTTATTAAGTATTTAAAGTATGAAAATCATCTTTTGTAACATAATGAGACATGCAGAGTGATAATGAATTAGACAATAGTTATTTTATTAGACAGATACTGATCCCGTTATTTTCTTGTTAAGGAACACAAATAGAGGTTTGCTTAAATCACTTTGACAAAAAGATAAGCTTTTTTATCTTTCGGACAGATGCTTGCAGACCCACATTGAGGGCCTCGCATACTATAAAATGACCAATATTCAGTTCCTGTAAATAAGACAAATGGCATATCAATGGTGTGGTGCGATCATCTAAACCATGACCTGCATGAACTCTCAATTGGAGCTGATGAGCTAGGCAAGCAGCAACTTCTAAAGCTTTCCATTCTTTTTTAGCTTTACTTCCTTTTGAAATCACAAATGAACCTGTGTGTAGTTCTATAGCATCCGCCCCACAAACAGCAGATGCTTCGACTTGTTCTAAATCAGGGTCTATAAATAAAGAAACTAAAATATTTTTGCCTTTCAATTGATGGATATATTTTTTTAGCTTGTTTTGCATAGCCAACACGTTGAGACCTCCCTCGGTTGTGAGTTCCTTGCGTTTTTCAGGGACAAGGCAAACACAGTGAGGCTTTTTTTTTAAGGCTATAGCGATCATTTCTGAAGTAGGTGCTATTTCTAAGTTTAAAAGCACGTTATGTTTTTTGCAGGCTTTTAAAATGACAGCTACGTCTTTATCTTGAATATGCCTACGATCTTCACGTAAGTGTATAGTGATTTGATCGGCTCCCCCTTTCACAGCCACTTTCATTTGTTCTACTAAATTAGGATAGGGTGTAGTCCCACCTCTTACCTGTCTCAAGGTAGCTACATGGTCTAGGTTGACACCTAGTTTAATTTTGTGCTTTTTCATTTGCGATCCTTTATTTTTCATGTTCATGCCAGTTCTTTTTTAAGTAAAGTTGTGATTTTTTGTGCATACCCTTTAAGTTGTGTTTGAGATTCTCCCTGTAAAGATATTCTCAAAATAGGTTCTGTGCCTGAAAACCTGATAAATATCTTTCCCTGTGGTTTTATTTGGTTTTTTATAGATGCTATTAATTCAGGGTATCCTGTCACTGTTTCTAAATCTATTTTTTGAGGAAACCGTAAGTTATGTAGGATGTGGGGTTTATCTTGAAAGCATTTGAGATCAGCAAGTTTTTTGTTTTTTATTTTCATTATTTTCAGTATATTTAAAGCTGCAATAAGTCCATCTCCTGTTGTAGCAGTCTTTGAAAGGATAATATGGCCAGAAGGTTCTCCTCCTAAGTAACAACCTGACTTACGCATTTGCTCTACCACGTAACGATCTCCTACATCTGTTTTAATGACTTGAATGTTATTTTTTTCAAAAAACTCCTCTAAACCCTTATTGCTCATTTCTGTGAGGACGACTGTATTGTGAGCTAAAGTATTTGTTTCTTTTGCATAAAGTGCAGATATAGCTAAAATGTGATCCCCATTCAACACTTGACCTAAGTGATCTGCTAGAACAACACGATCACCATCTCCATCTAAACTGATGCCCAAATCAGCTCGATATTGCCTTACTGCATGAGCTATTTTTTCTGGATAACAAGCTCCACACTTATCGTTGATATTAAAGCCATCAGGTTGATTATGCAACACAATGACTTCTGCTCCTAATTCTTCTAAAATTTGAGGGGCTACCTTGTAACAAGCACCATTTGCACAATCAAGGACGATACGCATACCATCTAATGTTTTATTATAAGGGAAATGACTTTTAACATGGACAATATATCGGCCTGTTGCATCATCTATTCTTTTGCTACGGCCAATTTTTTCTGAAGATACAAGCATATCTTGAGGAGATGTTTTTTCAAGCATTTCTTCTATTTGTTGCTCCCATTGTCTAGAAATTTTAAAACCGCTCTCGTCAAATATTTTGATGCCATTGTCATAGTGGGGATTATGAGATGCAGATATCACAATGCCAGCTTGAGCTCTCATGTTTTTAGCTAAAAAACCAATACCAGGTGTGGGCAAAGGACCTACTAATAACACATTAACCCCTACAGAGTTAAGGCCACTTGCAAGGGCCATTTCAATCATATAACCAGAAAGTCTTGTGTCTTTGCCAATGAGAACATGTTGTTTTTTTTTGTAATGAGAGTTTTTATGGTTGTTGTGATTGTGATGAGACTCTTGTTGCCGATTGAGAATTTGACCAAGAGCTTGTCCTACACATATAAGAGTGTTAGGAAGGATAGGGCATTGATTGGACTTTCCTCGAATACCATCTGTACCAAAAAGCTTCATTTGAAATACCTCTTGCTTTCTCTATTTCATTCATGAGTTCATTTTTTTCATTCAGTTTATCTAAATTTTCTAAAAATATTTCTTCTCAAATGCTTAATGCTTACATTTGCACTCTATTTTCTAATGCACGCCCTAATGTTCTATTGTCAATGTAATCTATGTCTGTACCTAAAGGAACTCCAGAAGCTAACCTTGTCATCTTAATATTATAAGATTGCAACATTTGAGAAATATAAAGAGCTGTTGTATCCCCTTCTAAATCGGCATCTAAAGCCAATATAATCTCTTTGAAAAAGTTTTTCTCTGCTTGGGCTACTTTCCCCACTAGGGCATCAATGGTAAGGTCATTGGCTCCTATGCCTTCTAAAGGTGAAAGGCACCCTTGTAAAACATGATATTTCCCATGAAAGACACCAGAGGCTTCTACTCTAAAAATATCAGAAGCATCTTCTACAACACACAAGGTGTGAGATAAACGAGCAGGATCTTTACAGATAGAACAAAGAGAAGTTTCTTCTGTGTAAGCAAAACACTCTAAACAGGTTTGTATTTTGTCTTGAACCAATTTAAGAGCTTCTGTGAGTTCGCTGTTGAAGGTCTTAGATTTTAAAACAAAATAAGCTAGCCTCTGTGCCGTTTTTTCTCCTATGCCTGGAAATTTACACAATTGTCCTACAAGCTGTTCAAGGGAAGGGGTTGAGGACATCATAAACATACTCCTTTATTATGTTTTTTGTTGAGTGCTAATCTCTACAACACTTTGAACTTCTGCACCTAAAGTGCTTTTAAGTTTTTGTGTTATAGGTAGCTTTTCTGCTTTCTCTAAAAGCTCTTTTTGTTTATTAGCTGACTTTACAACGAAACTCTGATAAGAAGCATTTTTTTGAGCTACCTTAAAATCAAATTTTACATTTTTTTTCCAAAAAATCAAAGCATGTTCTTGGATCTTTTTAAGGGTTTGATTAGAATTTAATTGTGATAAAAGAAATTCTCTATCAGGAGGAATAAATAAAGAAATATGATGATTTTGTCCTCCCTCAACTTTGTTCAAAGAAACATGCTCTAATTGAGCTCCTAACAAAGGAGATTTTTGTTTGATATATAAAATAAAATTTTTAAGATGCTTTGAAGTAATAGCTACTCCTTCTAATGGTTGAGTAGAGGGTATGTTTTCTTCTTTTACAGTTTGTTTATCTTTGATATGATCTGCTTTTTGAGGGCGTGGAGGTAAAGGAGATAAATTTGTTTCCTTTAATACTTGATGGGCTTGATGCGTTTGATGGGTTTGATGGGTTTGAACAGAAGGTTGAGGGAGGGGTTGAATATGAAGCATTTGTGGAGAAGGTCCTTTTTGAATATTTGCGTTCTCACTGGATTGTTTTATTTGTGGAGTGTTCAAAGTTTTAGTTAATGATTTTTTATCTTTTTGAGATAAAGTTAGATCTGATGTGTCTTTTAAGGTATGAACCATACGCAACAAAAGCATTTCTAAAACAATTTTACCATCTCGTGCTTTTATAATATCTAAACTAGATGTTAAAGCCATATCAAAAAGTAAATGTATATTAGATTTTGTAGCTTTTTTAGCTAGTTGCTGTAATGTGTCTCTCTCTACATCTGGTATATCAACAAGCGAGGATATATCCTTTGCAGAACATTCTTTGATAAAAAGTAAATGTTTGAGAGACTCCATTAAGTCATTAATAAATGTCTTGAGATCATAACTAGCATTGTAAAGCCGTGAGATAATATTTAAAATTTCTAAAGAGTTTTGTTCTAAAATAGCTTCTAAGGTTTCTAAAATTAATTTGCGATCAGCTAAAGAGAGTATTTCTATAACTTTTTCAGAAGTGATTGTTTGATCTCTTCCAACAAATGTAGCGATTTGATCAAGTAAGCTTTGGGCGTCTCTCATAGAACCTTCTCCTTGACGAGCTATTAGCCATAAAGCGTCAGATTTGTAATTTATTTTTTCTTCATGGCAAATTTTTTCAAGATGTTTGGATATTATAGTTGTTGGAATAGGTCGAAAATAAAATTTTTGGCAACGAGATAAAATAGTATGAGGGATTTTTTGTACTTCTGTAGTGGCAAAAATAAACTTCTGATGTGAAGGAGGCTCCTCTAAAGTTTTTAAAAGGGCGTTGAAGGCACTACTAGAAAGCATGTGAACTTCATCAATAATGCAAATTTTATATTGACCTTGAAATGGCATATAATGCACTTTGTCAATAATCTCTCTCATAGCATCAACTCCGTTATGGCTTGCCCCATCAATTTCCATAACATCAATGTGTGAACCTTTAGTAATTTCTTTGCAGACAGAACATTTATTGCAAGGATGGGGAGTTTGAGAACATTTGAGACTCTTTGCTAAGATACGAGCAGCAGAGGTTTTCCCTACACCTCGACAACCAGTAAACAAAATAGCATGAGGTACTTGTTTATTTTCCAAAGCATTGAGCAAAGTTTGTGTGATGTGTTCCTGTCCAATAATTTGTTGGAACACTTGAGGTCGCCATTTGAGAGCAATAACTTGATAAGACACAAAAACTCCTTTCAGTTTGTTTCACTCAAAGTGAACTGACCTCTGGTCACTTTCTGGTTGCCAGCCGAAGGCTACCGCCTTCTCAAATGCTGGCAACCTAGAAAGCCTGTTCACTTTGAGTAGGGAGGATCTCATCGTTTCTTAACAAGATGTTAAGGAAACAGTTCCTTCTGATGCCGGGTTGCCAGATCTCGGATCCCGGATCCCGGATCCCAGATCCCAGAAGAAGGATCTCCTTGTCTTTTAACACCATGTTAAGGAAAAAGTCAATTCTAGGACCTGATGCTGGGTTGCCAGATCCCGGATCCCAGAAGAAGGATCTCCTTGTCTTATAACACCATGTTAAGGGTTTGTTTCACTCAAAATGCATCATGCCTCTGGCATGTTTTTGGGCAATGACCGCAAAGGCTTTCGCCTTTGACAAAATGGTCATTGCCTCAAAAATCTATGCATTTTGAGTAGGGCGGATCTTCTTGCTTCTTTACACCATGTTAAGGAAAAAGTCATTTCTAGGACCTGATGCCGGGTTGCCATATCCCGGATCCCGGATCCCGGATCCCAGATCCCGGATCCCGGATCCCAGAAGAAGGATCTCCTTGTCTTTTAACACCATGTTAAGGGTTTGTTTCACTCAAAATGCATCATGCCTCTGGCATGTTTTTGGGCAATGACCGCAAAGGCTTTCGCCATTGACAAAATGGTCATTGCCTCAAAAATCTATGCATTTTGAGTAGGGCGGATCTTCTTGCTTCTTTACACCATGTTAAGGAAACAAGATATGCCTCTAAAATATTTTTGGGGAGCAAGCGGGCTTACAAATGAAACTCTGTTTCCTTAACATCGTGTAAAGAGACAAGAGGATTCTTCCTACTAAAAATAAACGGATTTTTGAGGCAATCAGCCTTTGATCGACGGCGAGAGCCGTCGGGCTGATTGCCCAAAAACAGCCAGAGGCTGGTTTATTTTTAGTGAAAAAGATAAGAAGGCGATAGCCTTCGGCTGGCAACCAGAAAGTAGCCAGAGGCTAGACCACTTTTAGTGAGACAAAAGAAGCATATCTTTTTTACAAACATGTTCTTTTTACTTGCTATAAAGAAGTAAATCCTATAATATGGCTTTCCTTATGATTAAAAAATATCTTTTATGCTTATTTTTTATTATTTTACTTACTGCAAGTGATTCTCTATGGGCTTGTGCTAAAAGCCTTATGCCACAAAATCAAAAAATTATTAAAGTGGCCTTCAGTGAGAGTGAATTATTGGAGCTTAATAATGCATTACTGAATGCTGCTAAAGATGGCTACCCTACACTTGTAAAGCTATTGCTAGATGCCGGGGCTAATGTCAATCATCAAGACAAAGATGGCCAGACGGCTTTAACAAAGGCAACTAGTGGTCTAATAGGGGCAGTTAGTGGTGTATATTCCCCTGTTATGTTAAATATTGTAAGGATGTTGCTAGCAGCCAGAGCGAATCCAAATATTCAAGACAAATATGGCACAACACCTTTAATATTTGCTGTTAAGTATGAGAATATTGAGCTTGTAAAGCTATTGCTAGATGCCGGGGCTAATGTCAATCATCAAAACAAAGATGGCGATACGGCTTTAATAATGGCTAGTGGTGATGAGTTTTGGAACTATCTATGCAGGCGTACTTCCTCATATATTATGGCAGATATTATAAAGCTATTGCTAGCAAAAGGAGCTAACCCTAACTTTCAAAATCATCTTGGAATGACGGCTTTAATGTCGGCCAGTAGTAATGGCCATACTGAGATTGTAAGATTATTGCTAACGGCTGGAGCTAACGTCAACCTTCAAAATCATCTTGGATGGACAGCTTTAAATATGGCTAGAGATTGTGACCATACTGAGATTGTAGGACTATTAAAAGGGGCTGGTGCTACAGGATAAGACCAATGAAGCAAGATACTTGGATTATAATAGAGAATAAAAAATGAATTATATTCCTTAGAGTATAGGATGCCTTGACGGTCGCTTGATCATTGATCATCCTCACTTATATAATGGTCTTAAATTATATAAATCCTGTAAAGCTTAACTCAAACAATCCTGCCGGCTGTAATGTAGAAAGAGATTTTTTAAAAAAGTGCAACACTTTTCAGACCTCCTTAACAATTGTTATGTTAAGGTAAATGCCTGTTAAATCAAAAACAGCACAAGTTGATCAAAAATTCGCCTCTGTCTTAAAATCATTAGACAAAGAAGCTATCTTAGAAAACTATAACTAAAGAAATCAATGCACTTAGTTAATTGAAACTCGCATCATGGGCAAGTGGTATGGAGAATCAATAAAAGAATAGCCAATCAGAATAGCAGGGTTAAGAAATAAGATTAGGTTAGGCATTAACCGGAAGGTTGTTTTGATAATAGTTCAAATATCTTATCAAGACGTTGATTGATTCTGTTTACATTGTCATCAATCTTCCTATCTAATGCCTTAATGTTGTTATCAACCTTCTGATCTAGTGCCTTGATGTCGTCTTTTATTTCTTTAATTTGCGAAGGTATATGATTGCATACTTGATAAAGCAAATAACAAATTAAAATAAAGGTTAATGCAGGGTTATATGCTAAGAAAATAGTATATAGCCATTCTAAATTTCCCATTGTAGTTCCTTCCTTCTATATCATTATACCATTTATCAGGTTTTTGTCAAAAGAGGAGGATTGCAATCATAAAAAGTAGCCTGAAACCCACTTTTCACCGCTCCAAAATATAATTTATTTACTGAAATGACAACAGTATTACCATTGACCTATTGCCATAGAACACTATTGCTAGAAACCTTTTTAACCATAGGGACTAGCAGTAACCTATGCTAAAACATCTTGCTTGATTATAACGATAAAAACTTCCAAAATTCTCCTTTCTAATCAAGTACCTGATCTCTTGAAAGGTGCGATAAGTGCCAAAGTATTGACCATTATCAGAGAGTACAGTATTGCCATCGATCCGAGCCTTGCCAGCGACAGTAACATTGCCACCGACCCTAGCATTGCCACGGACTCGAGCCTTGCCAGCGACCACAGCATCACCATCGACCCTAGAATTACCAGAGACCATAGCCCTGCTAAATATCCTAGCTTCGCCACGAACAGTAGCATTTTCAAAAACCATAGCCTCGCCATAGACTTGAGCATAGTCAGCGACCATAGCCTCACCAGAGACTATAGCAAAGTCACCGATCTCAGCATTGTCAGAGACCTGAGCATAATCGCAAACAGCGGCATTCGGTCCTATGAAAGCTGTACTTTCTACAAAAGCTGTATTTGCTACAAACCCACCACCACGATGTATATAGCCTTCAACACCTTCACCGCAAGGTGTGTTTGCTAAAGCAAATACATTCAATGACATACTCAATAAAAATACCATTATTACATTTATAAATTTCATAAATCCTCCTTCTCGTTTCTTTCTCATAATTTTCATAAGGTTTATGCATAAAACCATAAAATAATTTATAGAGCATATACCTATTAATATTCCCTGTCAATATACATCTAATAAAATCTACTTATACTTTTAAGAAAGTCTACTTATAGGTCAATCCCATAAGACCTATATTCCACATTGGTTTTTATTTTCAGAATGCCACACTTTTTAAGGCTTTTTGATGTTTGTTTATTCCAGTAACAAAGTGATATTTTGTTAAAAAACAAATGGTTTAGTGAATTAATAAATTAACTGGAGCGACTAAAGATATCTTAAGTTTTTTGCTTTAATATCTTATTTTCTTGATATGCGTAATAAAGTTTGTCTTGCCTTGTTCAGCTTATGAAAAAAATCCTTCCTTAGTGGAGAACCACTATTGACAATATCTAAAAAAAAGTAGCTAGACTCATTAGGATCAACAGTCATCATATCTAAAACTGCTAAAAAGAAATGCTCTTCTGTAACGAAAAAAGTTTCATCATCTAAATCATGCATCTTCATACCAATTTCTTTTTCTTTCTCTGCAATAGCTTTTTTCCATAAAGCATTTACACTTACATCATACGGAATTTTAGGTACAGAATGCATATCCCCTCCTAAATCAAGAGTAAGGAAACCATTAAGCCTCCACTCCCACTCAACAAATGGGACGGTGGAACTATTCCAAACATTTAGCTGATCTGACAAGAATGTTTGAATGCGACAGCTCTCCATGCAACTCATATTAAAAAACGGAACATTTGACTGAGCTAAAAGGAATGTAATGAGTTCATTTAAAATATCTAATTTTTCGAAAGTAATAAATAAAGTATTAACATTGAAAACAAGAGTATTGTCTATAAGATCTATATGATTCAAGTCCTTGATCTCTTTGTATGGAGATAAAACTCTTGTTAAATTTGCCAGAATAACATGATACGCAGTCACTTTTTGAGACCCAGAAGCATGAGCTATTAATGAAGCTATAGATAACATATTTTTAGAGCCAGGGAAAAAGACAATTTTATCACTTAATTTCCCTCCTCCAGTTTTCCCTCCTCCATGTTGATTTTGCGTAAGGCTATCAGCACAAGCCCATAGAAAATCATTGGCAACAAACAAAACAATAAATAAGGTAAAAATACATTTTTTCATCATTTGTATCTTTCTTTGTTAAACTATGTTAAAGAAATACTGAAATTTTTTAACTTTATTTTTGCAGGCTATCAAGCTCGGGATTTTTTAATGTCTTATCTTTGTTTTTTTCATTTCCTCCCTACCACGACGATAGAGTCTAATCTTATGAGCAAGATCATTTATTATTCTTAATCTAACAAAATGCAGTTCATCTTCACCATCTGTCATTTCAAGAGAAAGTTCCTTTATTACCTTTATTATTGTGGAATGCATGAAAATATTTGCCAAATCTCTACCTCTCATATCCAAAAAAAGCTCTGATATAAAATGACGAATATTAGGCGAATGACTTAAATGAGCTAAAAAGAAATGCTCTTCAGATATAGGAATGGGATTAAAAGTTATTTGATCTGTAGGAAATCTATACTTATCAGTCCATCTATATATGACCTCTTTCTCAGTCTCATTAGCAACTAGCTCAAATAAAGCAATTGCAACTTCATCATAAGGAAGGGTAGGTATAAAATCTAGATCTCCTAAATAGAGAATAAGCAAATCATTTTTCAACTCAAATGAAACAGAATCACGGAGTTGAACATCTAACTGACTTAAAAGAAATTCCTGGATTGGTTTTAAAATTTTCAGTTTTTTCAAAATAATACTTAAAGTATTAAGAGGAGACTCATGATCTGTCACATTCAAGCGATTGATCCCTTTGTCTGAAGACGAAACAGTTGTCAAAGTTGCCAGAATAATATGTTTTGCACTCACTGTTTGAGACTGAGAAGCATAAGCTATTAATGAAGCTCTAGATAGCATATCACGAGAACTAGAAGTAAGATCTCTGAGTATAGGTTGTCGCATCATAAGACTATCAGCACAAGCCCATAGAGAACCATCAGTCAGAAAAAACACAGTAAAAAATAAGATTAAGAGATACTTTCTCATACATAACCTACTAACATATATTTAATGAAAGAGCAACCAATTTTTGTTAGGCTCTTTCACAAAAACACATTACACAGTGACTCAGTGCATTATTTCTTTTGTTAAGACACTTGATTGCTCTTTTCTTACCAGTTATGATAGCTTATCTTAAAAAAAATGAGCGTACTAAACTACAACTTACACATACTTAATCTAAGCTATGATTGAAGTTCAAAATCTAACCAAAAAATATGGGCATAATACAGCGATTGATCATCTCAACTTTTCTGTAGAGAAAGGAGCTATTGTAGGCTTTTTAGGTCCCAATGGAGCTGGTAAGTCTACAACCATGAAGATCATTACAGGCCTCATGTCCCCTACAGAAGGTTCTGTAAAGGTAGGCGGGGACGATGTTTTTGAATGTCCTATTAAAGTTAAAAAAAAAATTGGCTATTTACCTGAAAACCCTCCTCTCTATAAAGATATGTATGTGAGAGATTATCTCAACTATGTTGCACAGCTTAAGCAAGTACCCAAAAAGCAAATCAAAGAGCGTGTAGATGATGTCCTTGAAAAGGTCAATATTAAAGATCAACAAAAAAGACTCATTAATAACTTATCCAAGGGTTTTAAGCAAAGGGTAGGCTTAGCACAAGCTCTTGTTTCAGACCCGGAGCTTCTTGTGTTAGATGAACCTACTGTAGGATTAGACCCTAATCAAGTTTTTGAAATTCGATCTTTGATTCTTTCTCTTAAAAAATCAAAACACACAGTATTGCTCTCAACCCATATCTTGTCTGAAGCTCAAGCAATATGCCAAAAAATTATTATTATCAATGAGGGTCAAATTATTGCCAAAGACACATTAGAAGCTCTCAACGCTAAAGTATCTGGTCAAGGTCATAGACAGTTGCATATTCAAGTCAGGCGACCAGGTGACACCTTAGAAACAAAACTACGCAAATTAAAAGAAGTCAAATCTGTTACAAGCCCCATAACAACAGGTTCTATAAAAGGAACATATATTTTAAATTTGGCTTTAGATGACGATGATACACAAGAAGCTGTCATTGCTCAAATAGCTAAACTTGATGTAGGATTGATGGCATGCCATACAATTTCTAAGTCGTTAGAAGATATATTTATTCAATTAACAAAAGAGCATTGATTTTGGAGGTTGGTAAGGTGTTTCGTTCTGCTTGTGTGATTTGCCAAAAAGAATTCAAAGGATTCCTTTTTAGCCCAGGTTATTTTATCACAATGTGCGTGTTTCTAGTGGTTGCTTGCTTTGTTTATTTGGTTTCTTTCCATGGTTTTATAGATGCTTTACAGCGATCACCAATGAATCCTTTTGGTGGTGGACCTATGAACTTTCACAATGCAGTGGTTTTTTCTTATATTAACTTCATTAATCTTTTGTTGATATTTTTAACCCCTGTCATTATTGCTCGTATCATATCAGAAGACAAAAAACTTTATTCTTTTGATCTTTTAATGACAAGTCCTCTTAATTCTGTAACAATTATCTCTGGTAAATTTCTAGGTGGTCTTTCTGCTATTTGGCTTATTGTGTTTATTGCCATGTTATACCCCTTAAGTGCTAGTTTCTTTTTTGATATTCAGTGGGGTAAGTTTGCTTCTGCCTTTTTTGGACTATTCTTAATTGCAGCTATTTACACATCGGCAGCTTTCTTCTGTTCTAGCTTTACAGATTCTTTTGCCGTAGCGATTATATCAGGCTTTATTCTTAATATTAGTTTCTTAATTATCTCAGCCCTCTCTACATTTTATACAGAAAATCAAAATTTAGTTGAAGTGTTAGAGTACATTTCTCTTAGCGGACATATCAGTCGATTCACAGAGGGTAACCTAGAATTATCAAGTGTTGTTTTTTGTGTTTCTATGATATTGTTCTTTTGCTTTTTAAGCGAACGGATCATAGAATCTTCGAGATGGAGAGGATGACAATGACTTACAAACAAAAGAATAAAGCCATTATGATATTGTTAAAAATGCAGAGCCTTCCGACTCAAAGTAAAGATTCAAGGTGAAGGTTCAAACTCAAAGTAAAAACTTAAACAAAAAAAGTGAGTTTTAGATGACCAAAATAAGTAAATTTCTTTTAGTATTAGCAATTATTTCTTTGATTGTATTCTTATTGATACGATTCCTTTTCTATATACTAACACCTGTTTATTATACACCACTATTGATCACAGTACTGTGTTTAATAGGTACTCTGGTTTTAGATTTTCAGTTTTATAAAGAATTTTTGTTTCTAAAGACCACTCGATATGGTTTTAATATGGGAACTGTCATTTTGTTATGTTTAGTTCTAATGGTCTCAGTCAATTATATTACTTTTAAAATGGGTAAAAGATGGAATCTGCAATGGGATTTAACAGAAGAAAAACTATTTACTTTATCAGATCAAACAACTGAAGTTTTATCTCATTTAGAAGGTCCTTTGATCTTTAAAGGCTTTTTTGTACAAGGAAATCAAAACCATGATATGCAAAAAAATCGTTTTAGGGATATACTACGTAGATACCGTCAAGCCTCTAGTAATGTGGAGGAGTCTTATATAAACCCTCACCTTGAACCTGCTCAAGCTCAAGAATACAACATAGATGAGACGGGTGGGCTTGTTGTGGAATACCAAGGGCAAAGAACAAAAATAAACGCTCCTTTAGAAGAAGATATCACTAATGCCATCATTAAAGTAACTCGTCGTCAGCAAAAAAACTTATACTTTTTAAAAAATCATGGAGAGATTGATCTCAATACAAGCGAAGAACGTGGAGGAAGTTCCTTAAGACAGGAATTAACCTCAGCAAGTTATAATGTGCATGCATTAGACGCTCTATCTCATCAAGGCAAGATACCTGAAAATGCCGATGTGCTTTTTATTTTAGGGCCTAAAACACCTTTTTTAGATTTTGAAGTGCAAATGATAGAGGAATATCTCAAACAAGGAGGAAGACTTTTGTTAGCTTTAGATCCAGGTTTTGAGCATAATTTTGAAAGTCTTTTAACTCAAATGGGTGTGAAGTTTCGAGGTGATTATGTGATTGATCAAACCTCTGTTTTGTTAAGAGAGGTTCCTCTCACTGCATTGGGTGTATCATATTCTACTATAAGTCCTATTACTGAAAAGTTTCCTTCAGCTATGACTCTGTTTTTTATGTCTTCTGGATGGGATAGACTGGATACAACCAGTGAATCAATGAAGCAAGAAGATATTGTCAAGACAAGTGGTGTGAGTGTTGCAACGGAAAAACTTGAAAGAGAGGCAACAGTCACTGCTAAAGGACCTTTTACTTTAGTCAAATCAATTAAAGGGTCTTTTGCAGAAGAAGACAATGTGGCATCTACAACGGACGATGCAGAAGGGAAAAATCCATCAGAGGAAGAAAACACAAAAGCAGATATAACTGAAGATGAAGAAAGCAATGAATTTCATGCCGTTTTGTATGGAGACAGTGATATTTTTACAAACTCTCGCATTTTTCAACAATTAAACAGAGATTTGGTTTTAAATACAGTAGCTGCTTTAGCAGCAGATGCAGACCTCATCAGCATTCGACCTAAGTCCCCTAATCAAACAGATTTTAAAGGGATTGGTCGAACAGCTTATAGAATTTTCTTTATTTCTGCGATTGTCATTCCTCTACTCTGCTTTATTCTAGGTATTATTTTATATTATAGGAGAAAAAACGCTTAATGAAAAAGCAATTGCCCTTAATTGCCTTTGCTTGCGTAGTTTTAATGATTGCAGCTTATGCATTCCTTGTCGAATTTAAAGGTGAAGAGCGTAAGATAGAACAAAGTCGTATTTTACCTGTTGAATCTTCTGCTATTCAAAAAATTACCATCTCAAAAAATGGTCAACAAGATATTATTCTACAAAAGGAAGTTTCTCCTACAGAAGACAGCTTAGAACAAGAGAGATGGACTGTGGTCAGTCCTTTAGCTGACTTAGCAGATGAGGATATACTTTCTAGTTTGTTGATGGATTTGACGGAGCAAAAGTCAGATGTTTCTATATCTTCAGAAGATTTAAAAGATTTTGATGAAGACGAATGGATGACAAAGTATGGCTTAGACCAGCCTGCAGGGTCTTTTCAAATACTTTTGCAAGATAGCACTTCATTGTCAGTAAAGGTTGGTAGTGTAGAAGGTTTGAATAAAAAAACCTATCTTATAAAAGAAGGCTTAGAGGATATTTTAATAGGTGATCCCTGGTGGAGAGATCAATTAAATAAAAAAGTCAATGACTTTAGAGATAAGCAAGTTGTTCTTTTTGATCATCTTCAAAAAATAATTATCACTCAAAAAGATAACACCAAAAAAAATCTTAAAGAAATGCAATTTATTAAAACAGAAGATATTTGGATGTTAGATGGCCAGCTAGTTGAAACTGAAAATGTAGAAGATTATTTACAAAAGATTAGAGACCTACGGGTGCAAGAGTTTGTTGCTCAAGATGCTGTTTCTTATGATGATTGGATACTAAATATTGTTTTGCAAGAGGAAGGTGATAGTTTAGAGCAGTTTCATAATTTAAAGTTAGCCCCTTTTAAAGGGGAGGATGCTTATATTTTTGTTTCGCCTAGAAAACTCACCGCTAAGGTTTTAAAGTCTTCTGTAGAAAAGCTTATAGATGGCATTGAGGATTTAGAGGAACTTCCAGAAAAAGAAAGTGCAGAAGAAAATACAGAAGAAGAAATTGAAGAAGAAGAAAAAGAGAATGAAGAAAGTAAGGATTAAAAAACATAACTATAAAACACTATGGAACAAAAACTCAGATGATTACAGATGTTTTTTAAAGTAAGCTTCTATGGATTTATGCCCGTGGGGTTTATATCTGGGTTAATTTCTACAGAAGCACCTTTCCTCACATAATCCCTCCATTCATTAAAGGTATCTTGAGCGTATGTCTTTTGCATAGTCTCTTTTAGAGCCATAAGCTCTTCTGGTAAAGGTGCAGAGGGTGTTTGCTTTTCTTTTAAACGTAAGATATAAAATATTTTCCCTTCTGAGATCAGCTGAGGATAAAAAGAAGAATCTGAATTAACTAAAGATAGAGCAGCTTCAACCACTTGAGAAGATTCACCCACTTTTGATATACTTTGACTATCTAAAGCATAAAAACCAGTCTCCTCCCAATCAACACCTTCAAAACGACCTATAATATCTGCAAGTGCATTTTCATCACCCTCTGCTAATACAGATCTTAGACGATCTATAATGCTTGCTTTCTCCTGCTCTACAAGTACTTCTCTTGCTACTTGTGCTTTGACATCATCAAAAGATTTGGTTTGAGCTTCTTGACGATCTAACACTTTAATTAAGTGATAACCAAACTGAGTCTTAACAGGTGGACTAATTTCACCTATCTTCAAAGAAAAAGCCATATTTTCAAATGCAGGTACTAACTCCCCTCTTTTTTGATAGCCTAAGTCACCGCCTTTATTCTTAGAACCTGGGTCTTCTGAAAACTCTGATGCGAGTTGACCAAAGTCTTCTGTTTTAGCTTTTTCTGCAATGGCTTGAATGCGAGATAAGGCTTCACTGTTGTTGTTTGATTTTTGTGATTCAAGTGTGTTCTGTTTATTATCTTTGAGGTCAGCGAGAGGATCAAACTCTTCACCTTTAATTAAGATATGTTGCGTTCGCACTTCAGCTGGTAATGTGTAAGAGAGTTCGTTTTTATTATAAACCTCTTGTAGCTTTTTTATGTTTTCTTCTTGTTGAAGATAAGCTGTTACTTGGGATGATGGAATATTCAAATACTCTATAAATTTCTCTTGATCTATTTTAATAAATTCAAGATTTAATTTGGTGTTTTGTAGTTGCCATTTTTTCTCAATCTCCATAGAGGTAGGAGACAAATGAACTTCAAAAAGTCGACGAACAATATCTGCACTTAAGTCTCTCTCCATTCGCTTTTCAAATTGAGCAGAGGAAATCCTTTGATATTGTAAAAAACTATTGTATCTAGATCTTTGAAATCGACCATCTTCTTGGAAAACAGGTGCAGTTACAATAGAATCTCTCAAAAAGGCCGATGAAACAAATAAATTTTCTGTTTGTGTTATTTGATAAATCAATTCTTGAGAGATCATTTGTTCTAAAGCTCCTGCACGGATTTGCTGATTCATTTCAGGTGTGATTTGAAATTGATCTCCAAACATCTGAGAATAATAATTCATCATATTATTCACATTACTGTTATACTCTGTGATAGAAATAATAGAGTTATTAACTCTTGCAGCATAGCCTGATGTGCTTGGTCCAAAAGAATAATCCCCCATAAACACAAAAACAAAACAAATTCCAGCAAAGAGAATAAATGCCATTGCTTTTTTGAACATTTTGACCTCTATTTTAAGCTATTTTATCTTGAAATATGATTGATTGTTAAATTATATTTGTTGTATCTTCTTAACAGCAAGTATAAAATAAACTTACTTAAAAAGTATAGGATTGTCAACAGATGAAATGGTTTGATTTTCGTAAAACTTTTCTTATATTGTTTGTAGTTGTTTTACCGCTACTCTCTCTTAATTTACAGCATAAGTCTTTAGATTGGTATGCACAACCTTTTGTCATACTAGCTTCTTATGTCCAAGATTTTTACTCTGGTATGACACAGAATATGCAACATACAATATCTTTTTATTCTAGCTTAATTCACACTCAAAAAGAAAACATCCAGCTAAAAAAAGACTTACTTAAAATGAATACATTGCAACTCCAATTAAAAGAAGTACAAATAGAAAATGAACGGCTAGAACAGATTTTAAATTTTAAAAACACTGTAGAACAGCCAACTCTTGCTGCTAGGGTCATAGCCCATGATTTGCTTTTTGGAACACACTCAACTATTCGTGTCAATCGAGGTAAGCAAGATGGAGTGGCTATAAACCAAGCTGTTATTACACCATTAGGGGCTGTAGGGGTTATACTCTATGTGGAAGATTCTTTTTCAGATATTCTTGTATTGATAGATAGTCTTTCTACTATAGATGCTATTGTGCAGAGATCTCGTGTGCGTGGGGTGATCTCTGGTGGACAAAAAGGACTTTGTTCTTTGCAATATCTTAAGAGAACAGACGATATTCAAAAAGGTGATCTTATTATTGCAACAGGCTTAGATAATATTTTCCCTAAAGGCACGCCTATAGGCCATGTCATTAATGTGGAAAAAGAAAGCTACAGTATCACTCAGTATGTAGAAGTCAAACCTCTTGTAGACCCTTATCGTTTAGAAGAAGTATTGATTGTATTTAACTCCCCTTCCACTACTGAAAAGTCTAACCAAGAAACAAAACTACTAGCAGGAAAGAGTGTATATTATGATCAATAAATGGAGTCTTTATACCAATGCTCTTTCTATTTTTTTGTTATTTGTTTTTTTTTGTTGCCTGCAAACTGCCCTTTTACCATACTTTATAAAAGTATCTTATAGTCCTAATTTATGGATTTGTTTTATAGTCTATATAGCTCTTTTTAGAAATCTCTTTGAAAGTCTTATCTGGATTTATTTAAGCAGTTTTATAGGAACTATTTTTTCATACGCTCCTTTGAGTTTTTTTCTCATCTGTCAGATCATTATTTTATTTTATGTGAGACGGATGAGTTTATTTGGTAGACAAGGTAAACATTTTTCAGTATTTTACAGTAGCTCTATTATTTTGTTGCATATTAGTATTTATGTGCTTTCTTTATCATTAAATCTCCAAGTCTCATATCCATTTGAAATTTTAGCTATTCTATGTCAAGTCTTATGGGCTTTGATTTTAGGTTATCCTATTTATCGTTTACTTAAATATATTGATGATGTTACAGATCAATCAACTTTCTTAGTGAGTTATAAAAAGTCCTAGGTTTTTTTTCACTAAAAGTGGTCTGACCTCTGTTTCACTCAAAGTGAACTGGCCTCTAGCCACTTTTGGACGATGACCACGTTTGTCTCACTAAAAATAAACCAGCCTCTGTTTCACTCAAAGTGAACTGGCCTCTGGCCACTTTTGGACAATGACCGCAAAGGCTTTCGCCTTTGACAAAATGGTCATTGTCTCAAAAGCCTGTTCACTTTGAGTAGGGAGGATCTCTTCGTTTCTTAACACCATGTTAAGGAAAACATCCTTCTAATAGTTAGCCCGACGGCTCTCGCCGTCGATCAAAGGCTAACTGCCTCAAAAATCCGTTTATTTTTAGTAGGAAGAATCCTCTTGTCTCTTTACACGATGTTAAGGAAACAAGATGTTTACTTCACGTTGGCAAAATGGTCATCGTCTCAAAAGCCTGTTCACTTTGAGTAAGGAGGATCCCTTCGTTTTTTTACACAATGTTAAGGAAAAAATTCCTTCTTACACCCTGGGCGATGACCACGATGGCTTTCGCCGTTGGTAAAATGGTCATCGCCTAGAAAGCCTGACCACTTTTAGTAATGAGGATCCATTTCTCATTTAACACCATGTTAAGGAAACAAAATGCCTTTTCTGCCTGATGCCCTCAAAAGCTTGTTCAATTTTAGGAAGGAGGATGTCCTCATTTCTTAACACAATGTTAAGGAAACAAGACATTCGTTTCACTTTTGCCAGTTTGCCGGGTTGCCAGATCCCGGATCCTGGATAAAATCAAATTTAACTTTAAGTATTTTTACACAGTTTGTATAAAAAAGCACCTAATTTGTCAGCTTGTTTTGCTAATTCCATACAGCCAACAAATTCTAAATCTAATATTGCTTGAACTTCTCTTAGAGAGCCAAGACTAATATAATAAAATTTCCTACGATCTTTTGCTGTAGGTTTAGCAGACCCTTCAGCTAAGTTAAGCACAATACTTGAAACAGCCCTTCGAAATTGACTTCTATGAGGCTCTTTCAGATGTAATTTTTTAGAATTACGATAAAATTGAGTAGCTAATTGGTAAGTTTTGAATTTTTTCATCGTCATAAAAATTTCATCCTTTCTAAAAACCCGCCAGGGCTTGGGAGGAAATTTTTTAGATGAAAAAATTCATTACAATCAATGCTTTAGGGCCTGACTGCCGGCTTGCCAGATCCCGGATCCCGGGATGAACACGATGTTAAGGAAAAAGGTCATTTCTAGGATCTGATGCCGGGTTATCCGATCCCGGATCCCAGATGAACACAATGTTGAGGGGTTGGTTCAGTAAAAGTGAATGAGGTTTTAATACCAAAAGGTTATTTCTTTTTAGGTTGTGGAGTTGGCCTATGTAGATGCCCTTTTAAATTCTGCATATTTTCTATAGGAGATCGGTATTCATATCTTTCTCGTTCGATCGAGTCCATAAAGTCTCCTACATAAATCACTTGATGATCTTTAAATTGTATTTCTTTACGTATCCATCTTCCATTGCGATAAAAGCCATATATCCAATATTCAACAAGATCCTTGTATTGAGATTGAACGGGTGAGCCAACCCTTGCCAGCACATCTGCTTTTGTCATACCCACGTCTATTCTGTTGAATCGACTTAAAGATGTACAAGATAAAAGCATCAACGATAATAAACAAATCATCAAGGCCATAGCCCTAGCTATATTACATAACTTAAGTATTTTTACAAAATTTATATAAATGAGCTGTAAGCTTTTATTGTGCATGTTATTTTCTTACTTTTTTTGGTTTTGGTACTTTATTTTATACCTTCTTACCTTTTATTTTAACACGATACTTTCTAAATTACAAATTTCTTTTTTCCACTTATTGACTTCTCACATACAGATTGATTTTCCTCCTCATTTTCCTCTTCGATGGGATTCCTCTTTCAAAGCTTTTTTGTTGTTTTACCTGAGTTGCTATGCTATCAAAGCAACCCTGCCTGCGAGACTCAAGCATCCCCTTGCAACTGGAGCTACCAAGGCGGGGTTTGCCACCACACACACACCTACCATGCCTATCAATGCAAGGCCAAGAATAACTTTTTTATCACACTTCACTTTAATCTTTCTTTTTGTACCATCTCCATAATTAACTTTATAACTTATAGAGAAATCTTTTGTACCCATTTCAAACCTCCTTTGTTATTTGTTATATATATATGATGACATAATTCTAACCCATTGTCAAGCCCATTTCTTGCTCATACATTACATACTCATATTTTTAAGAATTACGCAGAATCTAAAAAACAAGAAATGAATGGCTTGTTTCTCTAACATGGAATTCATCCGGGATCTGGGATCTGGGATCCGGCAACCCGGCAATCAGGCAACAGAAGGATAGGGTGTAAAAAGGGACTTTTTCCTTAACATCGTGTTAAAAAATGAGGAGATCCTTCTTACTAAAAGTAAACAGACTTTTGAGACATTGCTCTTTTAATATAATTTTAAAGGCATCTTGTTTCCTTAACATTGTGTTAAAAAATGAGGACATCCTTCTTCCTAAAATTGAACAAGCTTTTGAGAATGAACTTTTTCCTTAACATGTAGTAAAAAAACGAAGAGATTCTCCTACTAAAAGTGGTCAGGCTTTCTAGGTGATGACCATTTTATCGACGGCGTGAGCTGTCGTGGTCATCGCCAGAAAGTGGCCAGAGGCCAGACCACTTTTAGTGAAATAGAAGGATGTTTTCCTTAACATGTAGTAAAAAAACGAAGATATCCTCCTCTACTCAAAATGCATAAATTTTTGAGGCAATGACCATTTTGCCAATGGCGAAAAAAGTGAAATCAATAGCTTATTTCCTTAACATGGTGTTAAGAGACGAGAGGATCCTTTCTACTAAAAGTAAACGGACTTTTGAGGTGATGACCATTTTATCGACGACGACAGTCGTCGTGGTCATCGCCCAAAAGCAACCAGAGGTTGGTTTACTTTTAGTGAAAAAGAAGGCATGATACATTTTGAGTGAAATGTTAAGGAAACAAAATGTTTATTTTCTTTTTTTCCATAAAGCCCCCGGACCGAGTCCTTGAGCTTCATACCCATTTTCCTTTAGTCTTCTCCAAATTGTCCAATATGACATGTTAGCAAACTCTGGTATTTCAGCCTTTATCTGCTTGAAAGTTAAACCTTCCGGATGATCTTCAAAGAGATCTTCTAGCTTGCGACGAAGTCTTGCCTTTTCTTCATCTTGTCTTGTTTGATGATTCCATAAAGCCCCCGGAAAACTTCCTTGAACTTCATATCCATTTTCCTTTAGTCTGTTGCGAATTGTCACATCTGAAATGTTATTAAACTCTGTTATTCCAGCGTCCTTTATTTGCTTGAAAGTTAAACTTTCCGGATGATCTGCAAAGAGATCTTCTAGCTTGCGAGTAATTATTGCCTTTTCTTTATCTTGTCTTGTTTGATAGCCTTGCTGATGATTCCATAAAGGTCCCGGACCAAGTCCTTGAGATTCATATCCATTTTCCTTTAGTCTTCTGTGAATTGTATTCTTTGACATGTTAGCAAACTCTGGTATTTCAGCCTTGATCTGCTTAAGAGTTAAACCTCCCGGATGATCTGCAAAGAGATCTTCTAGCTTGCGAGTAATTATTGCCTTTTCTTTATCTTGTCTTGTTTGATAGCCTTGCTGATGATTCCATAAAGGTCCCGGACCAAGTCCTTGAGCTTCATATCCATTTTCCTTTAGTCTTCTGCGAATTGTATTCTTTGACATGTTAGCAAACTCTGGTATTTCAGCCTTGATCTGCTTAAGAGTTAAACCTCCCGGATGATCTGCAAAGAGATCTTCTAGCTTGTGACTAATTATTTCCTTTTCTTCATCTTGTCTTGTTTGATAGCCTTGCTGATGATTCCATAAAGCCCCCGGACCGAGTCCTTGAGCTTCATATCCATTTTCCTTTAGTCTTCTGCGAATTGTTATATCTGATATATTAGCAAACTCTGGTATTCCAGCGTCCTTTATCTGCTTGAAAGTTAAACCTTCCGGATGATCTGCAAAGAGAGCTTCTAGTTTGCGACTAATTATTGCTATTTCTTCATCTTGTCTTGCTTGATGGCCTTGCTGATTCCATAAGGCCCCTCGAGTACGTCCTTGAGCTTCATATCCATTTTCCTTTAGTCTTCTGCGAATTGTTATATCTGATATATTAGCAAACTCTGTTATTCCAGCGTCCTTTATCTGCTTGAAAGTTAAACCTTCCGGATGATCTGCAAAGAGAGCTTCTAGCTTAAGAGTAATTATTGCTTTTTCTTCTTGAGATTGAAGGTAATAGCTTCTCTTTGATATGCTTAATAAAGTTTGTCTGGCTTGTTCAATCTTATGAAAAAAATCTTCTTTTATTTTTATGGGAGGCTTATTTAAAAGCTCTGATAAAAAATAGCTCATACCAGTATCCAAACTAAAAGTTGCTAAAAAGAAATGCTCTGGAAATATAGGGATAAAAAAAGTTTTATTACCTGAATTATTCCGCATATATCTAATCTCTTCCTCTTTCTCTTGAACAGCTCTTTCAATGAATGCAATTGCACTTTCATCATACATAAGGTTAGGTACAGAAGATATATCCCCTAAATGAAGGATGAGCAGATCATTATACTTCAATTCAAATAAGGATGAATCACGGACTTGAATATCTAACTGATTTAAAAGAAATTCTTGAACTTCTCTTAAAACTTTTAGTTCTTTCAAAATAAGACCTAAAGCATTCAAAGTAGGAGTGTCATCTATAATATCTGTATCATTCAAGTAATTGAGTTTTTCGTTTGAAGACTCCACTCTTGTCAAAGCTGCCAGAAGAATATGTTTTGTATTCACTGTTTGAGACCCAGAAACATAAGCTATTAATGAAGCTCGAGATAACATATATCGAGAGTTGGGAGCAAGCTCTCTTAAAGTTCTCTCGTCAAGTTGTTGTTTGTCCATCATAAGGCTTTCGGCACAAGCCCATAGAGAACCACTGGCAAGCAAAATAGTAAAAAATAAGCATAAAAGATACTTTTTAATCATAAGTGAGTTATATTATATTTTTCCCTCTATTGCAAGGTAAAAGAAGGAACACTTTGTAAGAAAAAACATATTATAACTCTAAAATAAATAGCTTAAGGATAAACCAAGAGAACTAAACCACTTATCTTCTTTATCAGCATGAAAGATAGAGTAATCTAGGCTACCAACCAAAGGTTTGTAATCATAAAAAATAAATTGTATATACCCTATCCCATCAATGAAAGCATTTTTTTCAACTATGGTTTGACGAAATTCAGCTTTTAAACGCATCCAGCTTGCAAAGCGTATAAACATTCTACCGGTTAATCCTGCTCCAAGAAAAAGTAATTTCTTTTCTTGATCTCCTGTGAGACCTGTTTGAAGAAACCCTAAAAAAGAAAGCTTCCAATGATCTGTTAGATTATAAATTAGGCCTCCTGCCATGCTAGCTTGAAATTTTTCCCAATAGGAATCAGAATTTATAGAATATTTTTGATAACCTAAATACACATCTTTTGCAAAAGGGATTTTCATAATATTTGTAGAAGTGTTTGTACTAATATCTAAGATATTTAATTTTGCAAGAAAAAGTTTTTTGGAATAAAAGTTAAAGCCTATCCCAAGAGTGAGAATTTCAAATCGATCTGCCCAAAAGTGATTATCTAATGCACTTAAAAATCGCATTTGCGATAAAGATAGAGTCCATTTCAATGTTTTGTATTGTGGCCAATACTGTAAAGTCATGCGAGATGCTCTGGGGGTGTACATTTGAGTTAAATCCTTATTAGGAAATTGAAGAGGTTTATGGTATTGTTTTTTAAGTTTGAATAACTGATCTTGGTCTTCTTTTTTGTCTATTCGAGGAATCCTATAATCAATCCATTCTGTAACAGCTACCTTGAAATCTTTTGAAGCATCTCCAAAAATATTCTTGAGATGAACGTAAGGAATATTCGACTTACTCAAAAGAGATTTTTTAAAAATAGCTCTCTCTTTTTTATTCAAAATTTTTATAGATTGAATTAAGCGAGTGACTCCTGATGGTAAATAAATAGGTTTATCTATTTTTTGACATTTATAAAGAGATTGCAAGACTCCAATGGGAGAAGTATAAAATTTTCCAGGGCATTTTACATCTATAGCCTTTCTTAATATTTTTAAAAGGTAAGAAGCACAATTGTGAAAGAAAAAATTATAAGGTTTTGGTTGATCAAGAGATTCTCTGACTTGTCCTATAAGATTTTGTTTTTCATGCTCTTTTAATTTAAGAGGAATGACCCATATATCTCTATCTTCTCGTTCATACTCCCAAAATCTTTGATTCCATGAGTGGATATGAAAAACACCTGGTACATATCCAAAAAGGGACCTTATTAAAAAAAATGGAGTGCGAAGATTTCCATAATACTCAACAGTAAGGCTATCTGGTTCAGGGATGATCTCGTTATGAAAAACTAAAAGAATATGTCCAAAAGAAGAAACAGGGGCATCTAAATTTTGATCAGCAAGAATCAAAGAGACACGATCCATTTGCTCTAATCGATCAGAAAAAGTATCTTTATTCTTTAAAAGATTCCATCCATAAGCACTCTCTAAGCTATTGATTATCAAAAAGATACAAAGACATTGATTTCTAAAAAAGAAGCAGACTTGTTCTACAGCAAAAATCCCTTTCATTGACTGAAGACTCCAATATTTGATGTAAGAGAGATTTCAAATGAGAAACAGACATATATGAACCACTTTGACGAAGGATAGACTTTGTTAGTCTTTCTTCATTAGAAAAAATCTCATTGATTAATTGTGGATAGTTTTTAAGTAAAAAGGTAAAAGCCCCTGCCTGGCAGTCAGCTAATACCTTTTTGACTTGAGTGTGTACTAGTTTTTTTTTAAATCCACATTGTAGGTATTTGGACTGATCTTCCACATGCTACCAGTAGCAAAATCTACGGTTGATCCAAGAGGACCGCCTAGTATAATGTTTCCCCAAAATGCTGATTCCATAGATGTGTTTAGCCTGATAGGTACTGTCGTGTAGCCTTCCTTACGAACTTCAAGAAGTATGCTCTTTTTTCTGTCTATTTCATCAGAGAAAGGAGTTTCTCCTACCTTATGCCCATCAACATAGACATCAGCTCCTTGAACATTTGAATAGACTGTAAGTGGTTGCTTAGAACCTCTCACAATACTAGCACAACCTGTTAAATAGAAAAGAAGTAAAGAAAATAAAATTAGGCTTAATATGCTTTTATGCTTGATTGCTTGATTGCTTGATTGCTTGATTGCTTGATTGCTTGATTGATTGCTTGATTGAATCATCGTAACCTCCTTAAAGTTTACATTTTATTCTAATAACTTATACTATACCTATATTAGAATAGGTCAATAAACTTTTGTTTGTCAATCTTTTTTTAGCTTTATGCGTTAAATAATATTAGGATGAAGGTTTGTAAAAGCTAATGATATGAATGGGAAAGAGTCTGGTCTCAGGGCAATGATTTTGAAATTTAAGAAATAAATTGAAGATCCAGTCAACAGTAGCCAGAGCTCAGACCACTTTTAGTGAAACAGAAGGAACTTTTTCCTTAAAATGGGATCCGGGATCCCGGCAACAAAAGGAAATCTTGTTTCCTTAACATCGTGTTAAAAAACGAAAGGATCCTCCTACTAAAAGTGGTCAAGCTTTCTAGGTGATGACCATTTTATCGACGGCGTGAGCCGTCGTGGTCATCGCCAGAAAGTGGCCAGAGGCCAGACCACTTTTAGTGAAATAGAAGGATATTTTCCTTAACATTGTGTTAAAAAACGAGGAGATCCTTCTTACTCAAAGTGAACAGGCTTTTGAGAATGAACTTTTTCCTTAACATGTAGTAAAAAAACGAAGAGATTCTCCTACTAAAAGTGGTCAGGCTTTCTAGGTTGCCAGCATTTGAGAAGGCGATAGCCTTCGGCTGGCAACCAGAAAGTAGCCAGAGGCTAGACCACTTTTAGTGAAACAGAAGGATATTTTCCTTAACATGGTTTTAAGAAACGAAGACATCCTCCTTCCTAAAATTGAACAGGCTTTTGAGGCAGTTAGCCTTTGATCGACGGCGGTAGCCGTCGGGCTAACTGCCCAAAAGTAGCCAGAGGCTAGTTCAATTTTAGGGAAACAGAGGCCAGACCACTTTTAGTGAAACAACGCTTGACAAGCTTAAACATAAGTGCTTAGCTAGTACTTCCAACAACTCAGAGGGCAATAATAAGGAGGTTTTATGTCTGCAACCAATACTCAAAAAGGCATACAGACAGCAAAAGAAAAGCAAGATATTTTATTACCAAAAAAAGCTGGTTCTATCCACAACGATGCTTTCCAAGGTGTTTTTGATGATGAAGACAGACTAAAACGACTACTTGATTTGATCTTAAAAGAGAAGTCTTGTGTTTTAAACTTATCACAATTAACCATTCAAAGGACAGTTCATATCAAGCCACACTTAGAAGCTCAAATTATGGATATCATTGCTGAAGTACCTCTTATAGGTAGCCCGCACAAAGCCAAAGTGGTCTTGATGGTAGAACATAAATCTCAATATGACAATCCAGATATTTTTGCACAGCAACTCTCTTATATTTCTATTCTCTATAATATTTATCGCTGTCCAATTATACCGATTATATTTTATCATGGCGAGAAGGACTGGAAGCCAGCCTTGACTTTCCATGACCATTTGAGAGCTACTGGCTGTTTTCCAAAGGAATTTGCAGATATTTTTGGAAAAAACGTATCGAATTTTGAGTATATCTTGTATAATTTGAAGGACTGTGATATTCTTAAAGATGTAAAAGATCATGTAATTCGACCTTCATTATGGACCTTTCAACAGATATGGTCTTTAAAGAAAGGTCAAGATAAGAGGTCAAGTTTTTTGGATGTATTTTTTAAAGAAGTTTCTGTGATACCTAATAATCACAGTGTGGAAGTCGATATATTGACATATTATTTGCAACGATATGATCCTGGCTTGACTTTAGAGAAGTTAAAGGATATAGAAGGAAATACTTTACCAGAAGGAGTTCGTTTTATGCACAGAATAAGAAGTTTCTCAGAAGAAGCTGAGTTTAGAGGTTTACAAAAAGGCTTACAAAAAGGCTTGCAAAAAGGCTTGCAAGAAGGCTTGCAAAAAGGCTTGCAAGAAGGTCGGATGGAGATTTTATCTAAGCTTTTAAAGGCTAATATAGATATCCAAACTATTTGCAAAGCTACAGGGCTTTCTAAACAAGAAATACTAAACCTTCAAAAGTTATAAGCCTTATATTTAACCTCTTTCTTAACATTGTTTCAATCCGGGATCTGGGATCTAGCATCAGGTTCCGGAACCCGGACTGCCTGCTTGCCGGGACCCGGGATCGAGCAACCCGGCATCAGTGAAATGAATGCTTGTTTCCTTAACATTTCACTCAAAATGCATCATGCTTCTGGCATGTTTTTGGGCAATGACTACAACGGCTTTCGCTGTTGACAAAATAGTCATTGCCTCATTTGATTTTCACTCAAAATGAGCCACACCTCTGGTGTGTTTTTTGATGTTGCCTGCAAAGGCTTTCGCCTTTGACAAAATAGGCAACACCTAAAAAATCCGCTCATTTTGAGTAGAGGAGGAACTCATTGTCTCTTAACACCATGTTAAGGAAACAAGAAGTTCATTTACCGTCGATCAAAGGCTCATTGCCTCAAAAAACTGCTCATTTTGAGTAGGGCGGATCTCCTTGCTTCTGACACCATGTTAGGGAAACAAATTGACCTTACAACTCTCTGAAAAAGGTTTAACCTGGTAAATGTATGAAATTAGATGATGATAGATTCAAGGAAGGGAAATTTTGAGAGAAACAGTATGCTAGAATATCAATGGATCAAAACACATAAAGAGAAAAAAAATCTCCTAGAAAAATTAGATACAGAAAACAGCCTTTGGATTGTCTCTGACTGGCAAGCAAAAAGTTATCTGGAGGATTTTTATATTCGATCTCAAAAAAACTTAATAGGCAATCCCTTTAAAACAAGCACTGAGTTTTGGACAGAAAGATGGCTTTGTGAATATCCCAAAATTCCAGTTATTTCAGAACAATCCATCCAAACATTTATCAAAAGTCAATTACACCTTAGGGAAGAAAAATGGTGTCAATTCCCTAGCTCTTCTATTATTGTTTTTAAACTTTTATCTCACCTATTGCCTCTTTTATCTCATATTGAAGGACCAGAGTTACTTGCTACCCTACTTCAAAATAACTCATCCATGAAAAAAAAATGGGGGATGTATTTATTAGAAGCCCTTAAAATTTGGAGAAAAGTACAAGAAAGCTTTATTACAACCTCTTGGATTCCAAGCTTACTCCCCGATCAATCTCATCTTGCTCTAAATAAAAAAGTGATCATTGTAGATATGGGTTGCGAATTATCTTCTACTCAAATGTTTGTTTTTCAACAGCTCGCAAAAAAAAATCACATTATAATTATAGCTCCTGAAATTTCATGGGTTTCAAAATACTCAAAAGAGCTTAAAGCTTATCATACCCCAAATATAACCTCTGAAAGTCCATCTCAATTTTTAAATCCATCTCACAATTTGGAGAGCAAAAGGTTTGTCTCTATGCTTGCCGAAGTCAAAGATGCCACACACACTGTGAGGAAATGGCTTGAAAAAGGCATAAAACCACACTGTATAGCCATAGTTGCTCCATCTTTAAAGCTGTATTGGCCTGCACTTAAAGAATATTTGGCATTTGAAGGTATACCCTACAACCGAACGTCTGTGATGGGTTTTTATAGCCTGCCTGAAATAACAAAATGGCTCTCTCAGATACAAGTACATCTCAAATCTCAGGTACAACCTCATGCTTTAGAATTAGCTGTCTTTAGAAAGTCTCATCACTCAATCAGTTATGCGAACTTTCATCGTATCTATAGCACAATTTTAGATCCTTCAGATTATAAAAGATCACAAACTATTTACAATCAATTCGTAAAAATCAACAAAAAAGGTATTTCAAAAGATGAGCTGATAGATAGACATTCTTTTTTAGAATATATTTTAACACTTTGGTCTTTTGAATCTTCAAGTCAATCTATAGAAGGACTGACAAAAATTTTAAAATCTTTTGTAGAAAATACTCAAGGACTCCCTTTACTGAAAGCTTCTTATTGGTTAGAAATTTTAGAAGATATCATATCTAAGGCAACGTGGCCTTTACAAAAAGCTAATCTTTTTGGTGTTTATATCTCTGATATAACGTCACTAGATCATTTGTTTGTTGAAAATGTTTATATAATGGGACTATCAGAACAAGGTCTTCAAAGTAAAGTGAGATCTTCTATCTTAACTAATGTGGACATTGATTTAATAAATAATCAGTTGGGATTCTCTCTAGAATCTACAGAAAAAGCTCCTTTAGAGTTTTATACAGATAGAATCCTTGCAAATCCTTATATTCATAAAGTCATCACTTATCCTGAGTCTGATTTTATGGCAGAAATTTTAACACCTTCTTTATTATGGCTTCAAAACCAAAAAGAAATAAAATTATCTCAAGAACCTGCTATGACCTTGTGGGATACATACCAAAACAGGGCAGTTCATCAGCACTTGCACGATCATTTATCTTCATCATCATGGTCTCAAGATCAAAACACTATACTCAAAAATATACACAACGAATTAAAACCTCAACAATCTCAAGAGATAACCTCTTATACACCTAATATCTTGTCAGTGAGTAGTTTAGAGCGATACCATAAGTGTCCATTTATTTTTTATGCAGAAGATGTTTTAAAATTATCAAGCCGGCCAGCTTTGGATATAGATGTAGACCCTTTAGATAAAGGGTCTTTGATGCATGCTCTCTTATCTCATTTAATGCAAGAGCCTTTTCATTCTGAATGGACAGATCAACAGTTAGATCATTTAATAGAATCGCTTTTAGAAAAAGAGAGAATTCTTTTTGCTGAAGATCGGTTTAAAGATTTTTTTAAAACCACACAGATAAAAAAACTAAAAGAATTTTTGCAATTTGAAGAGAAATGGCGAGAAAAATTCCCACAAACTAAAACTATTTTAAGAGAAGCTAAAATTTCTGCTTATATAGATCCTGCCACTGGAGTTCTATCCTCTCAAGAAAAAGAAAAATGTATTTTGATTAAAGGACGATTGGATCGCCTAGATCAAGTTGGAGATAATATTTTTTGTCTTATTGATTATAAAACCTCTCTTACCAATAAAACCAATTATAAAACATGGCTAAAGAAAGGAGACTTCCAGCTAGGTCTTTATGCTTTAATGATTCAGGCAGGTTGTCTTGACAGTCTTTCTGGAGAAGTGGTTGCAGCTGTCTACTTTGGAATCAAAGAAATGAAAAGAAATAAAGGTTTTTTATTAAAAGATTATCAAGAGAAAGCTTATTTTATTGAAAATTCTCACCATAAAATAAGCAAAGCAGATAAAGAAGAATTTTTTAAAGATATTAAAAAAGAGATTTTAAAAATTATATCTTCTATAATAAAAGGGGATTTTCAAGCTAACCCTAGAGATTTTAAATTATGTGATACATGTCATTGGAGAAATATATGTAACGCTCCGCATTTACTTTAATTTTGATAGTTTGATCTTCACAAATTTTGCATATTATTATAAATGCAAAGCAATTAATTGACATCCTTGACATCAACATCCTTAAAATCTGCATCGATCACTTGATCGTCTTTGTCTTGCTTTGCTTGATCTTGAGTCTGTGATGGATCTTCACCTGTTGCTTCACTCTCTTTTTTAGAAGATTTTTTGTAAACCTCTTCTGTGACTTTATGTGAAAGCTGTGTGATGTTTTCATAAGTAGAAGCTAGCTGATCTTTATCATTAGAGGAGGCTACCAAATTTTTAGCTGATTGGCATTCTTTTTCTACCTGAGATTTAAGATCTGATGGAATTTTATCAGGGTTTTCTTTGATGAGCTTTTCTGTTCTGTAAATAATATGATCTAAATTGTTACGAATTTCAATGACTTCTTTACGAACCTTATCTGCCTCTGCGTTAGATTCTGCATCATTAATCATTTTTTTAATATCATCCTCTGATAAGTTGGAGCGAGATGTGATTTGAATAGACTGTTCTTTACCTGATTGCAAATCCTTAGCTGTAACATTTAAAATACCACTGGCATCAATATCAAAGTTGACTTCAATTTGTGGTACACCCCTAGGTGCAGGAGCAATACCAGAAAGCTCAAATTGCCCTAGTGATTTGTTATCTGCTGCCATATTACGCTCACCTTGCAGTACATGGACATTCACTGAAGGTTGATTATCTGTAGAAGTAGAAAATACTTGAGACTTTTTAGTAGGGATAGTCGTGTTACGTTCAATTAACCTAGTACAAACACCCCCTAGAGTCTCTATACCTAAAGATAAAGGGGTAACATCTAATAGCAAAATATTTTTCACATCAGCATCGCTGGACAAGATAGCTCCTTGCAAAGCTGCACCTAAGGCGACGACTTCATCTGGATTAACCGATTTGTTAGGCTCTTTTTGGAAAAAATCTTTCACAGCTTTTTGAATGGCAGGTATACGGGTTGAACCACCTACTAATAAAATCTCATCTATTTCAGAAATTTCAAACCCTGAATCTTTCAAAGCACGCTTACAACAATCAATTGATTTCTGCACAAGATGTTCTGAAAGACTTTCAAACTTTGATCGAGTCAGTTTGTTATTCAAATGCTTTGGACCAGAAGCGTCTGCTGTGATGAATGGTAAATTCACTTCTGTCTCTACAGCAGCAGTTAGCTCAATCTTTGCCTTTTCAGCAGCTTCTTTTAGTCTTTGTAAAGCCATTTTATCTGTTGAAAGATCAATGCCGTTATCTTTTTTAAATTCAGCAAAAAGCCAATCCAAAATAGCCTTATCAAAATCATCCCCGCCCAGGTGGGTATCTCCATTGGTAGCTTTCACTTCTACAAGACCGCTATCAATTTCAATGATAGAAACATCAAAAGTCCCACCACCAAAGTCAAAAACAACTACTTTTTTAATATCTTCGTTTTTGTTTTCAGTACCACCATAACCGTAAGTAAGAGCTGCTGCTGTAGGTTCGTTGATGATCCTTTTAACCTCAAGTCCTGCAATTTTACCTGCATCTTTTGTAGCTTGCCTTTGAGAATCATTAAAATAAGCAGGAACAGTGATCACAGCTTCTGTCACTTTAGCAGACAAATAATCTTCTGCGGCAGTTTTGAGTTTTTGCAAAATAATAGACGATATCTGTTCAGGAGTATAAACTTCGTCTTTTATCTGAAAAGCACAGCCATCACCTTTTTTAACGACCTTATAGGGCATGTGTTCATTCTTAACCTCACCGAAATTTTTACCTATAAACCGCTTTGCAGAATAAATGGTATTTTCAGGATTGGTCACCGCTTGCCTTTTAGCAATTTGACCCACAAGATTGGCGTTGTCTTTTGTAAAAGCTACAATAGAAGGAGTCGTTCTAGCTCCTTCCTGATTGGCAAGCACTGTTGGCTGGCCATTTTCTACAATAGCTACACAAGAATTTGTTGTTCCTAAGTCAATTCCAATAACCTTGCCCATATTTTTTAAACCTCCTAATTAATAGTTATAGTTGTTATTTTGTTAATTTTTGTCATTTATAGCATAAATGATATTTTACTTTAACCTTTTAATTATTTTATTTACTACAAAGAAATATCTTAATATTTAAATTATTTAAAGCATCAAAATCAACCTAATAAACCTGATGGTTTGTTTACATTTTCTTTTTTTATTTTTGCAATATCTCTTAAAAGGGATTCTTCTTGCTTTTTTGGTTTTTTAGGTAAGTCCACACAGACCTCAAAAAATAAGTCTCCTCGGCTTTCTGTTTTAAAAGTCCTGCTCTTCATATAAGGAACACCTAAACCTGAAAGCCTTAACGATTGTCCAGGTTGTGTCCCTGAAGGAATACGTAACTGCTTTTTACCATCTAACGTGTCGACTTGAATGTTTGCTCCTAAAATAGCTTGAAGATAAGAAATATGTACCTGCCCATAAAGATGGTGATTTTCCCTTTGAAAATCCTTATGAGGTAGTATATTGACCTCTATGTAAAGATCGCCTGGTGAACCACCATAGTAACCTCCCTCTCCTTTTCCGTACATTCTCAAACGTACTCCAGATTCAATACCTTTAGGTATCTGAACTTCTACCTCTTTGGACTTAAGTATTCGCCCCTGACCTCCACAAGAATGACAGGGTTGTTTAATTTTCTGTCCTTGCCCTCGGCAGGCAGTGCAAGTGGATGCCATAGAAAAAAAACCATGAGAACGCACTGTCTGCCCTGATCCTCCACATTTTGGGCAAGTTTCTAAATCTTTAGAATCAGCTCCTACTCCATCACAGGTAGAACAATTTTCCTCACAATCAAATTTAATATTTTTTGTAAGTCCCTTCATGACATCTTCTATAGTGATATTTAATATATAACGAAGATCACTGCCATGTCGCAGGCGAGAGCTAGAGCGACTACGATATCTCGTTCCCCCCATACCTCCTGTTCCACTTGTGAAAAAATCCTCTAAACCTAAACCCCCAAGAATATCCCCAAAACTTGAAAAAATCTCATGTATATTAGAAAATCCAGCATGTCCACCTGATTGTTGAAAGGCAGCATGTCCAAATTGATCGTACTGGGTACGCTTGTCAGGGTTACCTAGCACATCGTATGCTTCAGCAGCCTTTTTAAATCGTTCCTCAGCTTCTTTGTTATTAGGATTCCTGTCAGGATGATATTTAAGTGCAATCTTTTTGTAAGCTTTTTTAATATCTGACTGATTAGCCTGACGGCTAATCCCTAAAATATCATAATAATCTTGTTGCATGGAGAATTTACCTTTTTGTTTCAATTATTACTTAAATAAAAAAAACTTCTTTATATTGTTCACTCAAAGTGAACTGGCCTCTGGCCACTTTCTGGCGATGACCACGATGGCTTTCGCCATCGATAAAATGGTCATCGCCTAGAAAGCCTGTTCACTTTGAGTAGGGAAGGATATCCTCGTCTCTTTACCACATGTTAAGGAAACAAAATGCCTTTTCTGCCTGATGCCGGGTTGCCATATCCCGGATCCCAGATCCCAGATTAACACCATGTTAAGGAAAAAGATTTCCTTCTAATGGCAGTTAGCCTGACGGCTAATCCCTAAAATATCATAATAATCTTGTTGCATGGAGAATTTACCTTTTTGTTTCAATTACTACTTAAATAAAAAAAACTTCTTTATATTGTTCACTCAAAGTGAACTGGCCTCTGGCCACTTTCTGGCGATGACCACGATGGCTTTCGCCATCGATAAAATGGTCATCGCCTAGAAAGCCTGTTCACTTTGAGTAGGGAAGGATATCCTCGTCTCTTTACCACATGTTAAGGAAACAAAATGCCTTTTCTGCCTGATGCCGGGTTGCCATATCCCGGATCCCAGATCCCAGATTAACACCATGTTAAGGAAAAAGATTTCCTTCTAATGGCAGTTAGCCTGACGGCTAATCCCTAAAATATCATAATAATCTTGTTGCATGAAGAATTTACCTTTTTGTTTCAATTATTACTTAAATAAAAAAAACTTCTTTATATTAAGAAGATGAGTCCTATATTGAAATAGTCAAGTACATCTTTTTTTCACTAAAAGTGGTCTTTTTCACTCAAAGTGAACTGGCCTCTGGCTACTTTTGGACAATGACCGCAAAGGCTTTCGCCTTTGACAAAATGGTCATTGTCTCAAAAGCCTGTTCATTTTGAGTAAGGAGGAACCCTAAAAGGCAATTTATTTTTTCAGTTTGAGAATGTCATCTTTGGACAAACCTGTCATTGTAGAGATCAATGAAATATTGAGATTTTCTTTCAACATATTTTGTGCCACTTTCTCCATTCCTTCCTTACGACCTTTTTCTATTCCTTTCTTCATCCCTTCCTCATAAGCATCATCTTCTCTGGCTGCTTGATCTTTCCTGTCTCTCTCTTTCACCATTGCAAGTTCCTGTAATGTCTCATCTTTTGATAATATCCATAAATGCTTTGCTGCCTCTGCCATAATACCTCCTTTATTTTGAAAATTGGTATACTCCTTTAAATTCATATTACCAGAGTTCTTTAAAAGATAACACCAATCTGCCTTTTTGTCAAATAATTCATGCAAACTTGACTGAAACTTGCCTAATTCTACAATGACAAAACACAATCCACGAGACATAATCACTTCTGGTGGTTTTGTCCGACGGATATTGCAGATATGATAGTAATCCTTTATCCCTGCAAATTCTTTTAAATTAGCTGTTGTAAAAACAAGTGAATACACAGGAAGTAATTTATTAAAATCTTCGCCTTTCTTTATCTGACCAGAATAAGCCCTAGAAGCATAAACTAATATCCGATCTGTAAAAAACTTTTGACTTGTCGTCTGAACTTCTACATGGACAATCTCTGTATTTTGAAGAACGCCTCTGATCCGTCTTCTTAATTTCACACGCAAATCTAAAGTAAAGGATTTGTATTCGTCTGGAACTTTATCGGGAAGAAGCTCTGTGTTTAATAATGAAACACCCTCTATCACAGAACCCTTAGGCAAAGGCACAAAATTCTCTACCAGTGAAATTAAAAGGTCTTCTCTCTTTTCAAAAAAAGCTTTGAAAATAGCATCTATTGTTAATTGTAATAAAACTCTCTCTGCTTGAGTCATAACTTTGAACCTCCCTTTATATCTTTAAACATAATACAAATATCCTAAATGAAACCAAAACACAATATCCACCAACTTTTATCTTTTAGTTTAATATTATCTTTCATGCAACTTTAAATAAGCTACACAAAGATAAAACATAATATAAACAAACTGTCAAACTCAGGATTTAAAGAGGGGACTTAATTTATAATAACCAGTATTTATGAGGTATGGTTCCTGAGTTTGACAGTTGATTTGCGGATAGGGATATCTTTTTTCAGAATATTTTATTTATAGGTGCTAAAGACATCTGTAGTTTTTAATCTTTTAACTTTGTCAGAATTTTCAGTAAAACAAAGCCTTAATGCATTGTGTTAGAGAGTTATTTTTTGTTAATGTCACTCAAAATTTTGAAAAATATATTATCTACTGATAGGATGTTAGGATTCTAAGCACCTCTTGAAAGATACTACAAATTTGTTTGGACTCTAAGAATCACTTAGCTTGCTGTGTTTTTATTAATTTAACAAATTAAAAGAAGGACTAATTATCTATTCTTCTGTTTAAACAAACTAAAAGAAATAAGCGGAACTCTTGTCATATTTGGTCATGCTTTAAATCCAAAATATGATCAGCATATACTAGACGCTATTAAAGAGGCCCATCGCAAAAATAATGATTTTAAGCTAATAATTTCTCAATTTGAAAATGAAGACCTGCCTTCAGTAAAAGAAAAATTTGACTCCAAAATAGCAATAGATTTTTTTGATGCAAAAACACATCCATTGTATCAACTAACAAAAGAATACAGAGAGAGAATAAATAAAGTATTTATAAGAAGTTATGGGATTATAAGCCTTATTATCTCTTTTTTAAAAATTAGTGAAAATAAAATAGGGTTTGTATAGTTGGTTTATTGATTGTATGGTCCTTTTTACTTAGTTCCCCTTCAAATTTTCGGTCTACTTGCGATCTTAATGGTTATTATGCTCTTGCTATATATATACTCTTTGTTATTGAATGGATGATCAACTTGACATGGTGATTGATTGATTATAAAATAATAAATAAAAACATATTATGGATAAGAGCAAGGAGTAAATGTGATTCATCAAAGCAACAAAAAGAAAAAAGAATCTGATCATACACCTGAAGCAGTGTGGAAGGCACTGAAGGAACTTATTGCTGTGCAGAAAAATCTAGCTCAAAAAATAGACGAGACACGTCAAAATATAGACAAAGTAAGTAAACAGACACAGCAAAATATAGACAAAGTGAGTGGAGAGATAGACAAGGTGAGTAAAGAGACACGGCAAAATATAGACAAAGTGAGTAAAGAGACAGGCAAAGCAAATAAAGAGACACGTCAAAATATAGACAAGGTGAGTAAAGAGATAGACAGAGTAAGTAAAGAGACACAGCAAAATATAGACAAAGTGACTAGACAGACAGCAAACAATATTAACAAATCAAGAGGTGATTGGGACAATCGATGGGGAGGTTTTGTAGAAACTCTTATTGCTGACAATGTAGAAAGGCTCTTTGAAGATTATGGCATCATCAAAGGCGAAGTAGAGACCGTCAATAAAAGAATTTATCGTTCTATTGATGGCATAGCTCAGTTTGAGTTTGACTCTATCACCATCAATGGTGACAAAGTTATTATAACAGAAGCTAAAAACAAAATGACAAAACCAAAAATAAATGACTTTGTTAAAAAAGTACAAAAGTTTTTATCGATCAAAGACAATGAGTTTTCCAATAAGAAGGTTTACATTGCTATAGGTTATCTGAAAGCAGACAATGAGAAGCTCCTTATCAAATATGCAGAGGGACAAGGATTATTTGTGATTAAGGCAGTTGGTGACAGTGCTAAGCTTGTGAATTCACCTCAAACTTTCAAACCTAAACAACTCAATCTAAATGTATAATCCTTTAAACCAAAACCAGTTGATTTCAACCCCTAAGCTTGACTCTTAAGCCTGATCACACCTAAAACTTTACAATACTTCTATATAAAATATTCGCTGTTGGTTCACTAAAAGTAAACTAGCCGTTTGGTTCACTAAAAGTAAACCAACCTCTGGTTGCTTTTGGGTTGCCAGCCGAAGGCTATTCGCCTTCTTATCTTTTGCACTCAAAATGCATCATGCCTCTGGCATGTTTTCTGGCAGTTAGCCCGACGGCTTTCGCCGTCGATCAAAGGCTAACTGCCTAGAAAATCCATTTATTTTGAGTAGAGAGGATCCTTTTTTCTCTTAACACCATGTTAAGGAGTTTGTTTCACTAAAAGTAAACCAACCTCTGGTTGCTTTTGGGCGATGACCACGACGACTGTCGTCGTCGATAAAATGGTCATCACCTCAAAAGTCCGTTTACTTTTAGTAGGAGGACCCCTTCGTTTTTTGACTACATGTTAAGGAAAAAGTTCCTTTTGTTGCCGGGTTGCCAGATCCCGGATCCCGGATGAAGATCATGTTAGGGAAATAAGATGTTCGTCTTTATGGATTTCTTTGAAAAGGTAAAGAATTTAGGTTTAAAAATTGGAATTCCAGTGATTTCAGCTAGTTTGGTTCACTAAAAATAAACCAGCCTCTGGCTGTTTTTGGGCATTGCTCTGACAGCTTACGCTGTCCAAAAAGAGCAATACCTCAAAAATCCGTTTATTTTTAGTAAGAAGGATCCTTTCCTCTTTTGACACAATGTTAAGGGAACAAGAATTCGTTTCTCTGGATTTCTTTGAAAAGGTAGAGAATTTGGGTTTGAAAATTGGAAATCCAGTGATTCTAGTAACTTAGTACTGTGACTTTTGTATAAAAGTTACAGTATTAAGTGTTTGTAATTGTTAGACTTTTTTAGGTCGACTTTAGAAATTTCTAATTTTTCGTCTAACACAATTCTTATCGTTTATTATGACATAAAACTTTATATTTTTGTTAAAAAAAATCAAAAAAAGTGACATTTTGTATCAAAAAGAATCACTTTTTTAAATTTTTGTATCATCTTGAAACACTTTACTAATCTTAAAAACATAAGATTAGCAAAACAAACAATAAATTTTCATTTATGTTTGATAACTTTTGCTTTGTTTTATTTTTCAAAACAATTTTCTTGCAAAAATTTGCCTGTTTTTTGCTCTTTCAAATTGTGACTTTTATACAAAAGTTACAGTGCTAAGTCATTGAAATCACTAGGTCGTTTAGAGTTGGTTCACTAAAAGTGGCCAGAAGCTGGTTTACTTTTAGTGAAAAGGAAATCAATAGAAGGAACTTTTTCCTTAACATGGTGTTAAGAGAGAAGGATATCCTTCCTACTAAAAGTAAACGGATTTTTGAGGCAATCAGCCTTTGATCGACGGCGGTAGCCGTCGGGCTGATTGCCCAAAAACAGCCAGAGGCTGGTTTACTTTTAGTGAATTTAAAACGTGGAGGTTTAAAATGAAAAACTCAATATTTTTTAAGAATCAAAAAGGTTTTAGTTTAATTGAATTAATGGTCGTCGTGGCTATTATTGGTTTGCTTGCGGCAATTGCCATACCACAGTATGGTCGGTTTCAAAAGAGAGCTACACAAACAGAAGCAAAAACTGGATTAAGTGGCTTTTATGTTGCACAAAAGTCATTTATAACAGAGTGGAGATTTGCTTCATCAGATATGGTACAATTAGGTTTTGCGATGGATGGTGATAATTCTGTTTATTCAATAGGTTATGCTACTGCTACAACGGGGGCTAAAGATGTTGGTAAGGCTGTTTTACCCTTGGATGGATATAGAGGACCTGTAAGGGGGGCTACAGGTGAACATAGTGTAGGTGAAGACTGGCCAAGTGTAATCACTGCGAATGATAATGATGCCTTTAAGGGAACTTTGTCATGTGCGACTGGAGGGACAACTCAACCCATTTGTTTGGGGACTACCCCTGTCCATTCAGGAAGAGCCGCTGGCTGTACTTGGGCTTCGGGTGCCTGTACTGGTACTTACCGAAGTGGTGGGTTAGATATAGGCAGTACAGATACAGAAATAACATTCACCGGGGGAGCTGTGGGTTATCTTGGATTAGACTCAAGTCCTGCTGATGATCAACATGATGCATGGATAATAACTCACGAGAAGTCTGTAAGTAATTCACAGGATGGTTTAGATAAATAAACATAATCCTTTAATTTTAAAGTTTAAGCATGATGAGCATAAAGGCCGTTTGCTACGGCCCTTATGTTCTTTTTATACAATCTTAATTAACGTTTCATTACAGAAGGGCCTCACGACGGCCCTTCTGTTTTATTTTATGATGACAATATGAAAAGCTTAAAAATAAGAAGAAAAACGAAATTTCAGATGAATAAATCAATGATCTCCTAGTTTAAAAAACTTACAGTAAAAAAAGCTTACATCCTAGTGGCACAAAATCTCTTTCGACTCATAACCTACTGATTTTACTCAACTTTATTTTTTCAACTGTCAAACTCAGGAGCTCTCAAACTCAAGATTTACTTAAGGATGTTTCTATTCGCTTTTTTTACTTAATTCTTAAAAAATGTTTGACTTTCGGTCCTAAAATAGATATAATGATAAAAATTGTCAGGTTTTGCTTCTAGATATCATTCTAGATATCATTAAGAGATCATAAAGAAAAAGCCCATTTAATCATGGCCTTAACTTGATCTTGCGTATACCTTACTGCTATTTAACTTATTATTTAACTTAAAAATTTAAACCCATTAAATTTAAACTCATTAAAAAGGAGGACCAAACAATGAGAAATATATTTTTTATTTATTTTTTATTTTTATCCATGATTGCATGTCAAAATTCAGAAGCTACTCAAAGTCCAGTAGTCACTAAAGGAGTAGCTTCAACACCAGCTAGTCGTGATGCCCGTCTTGAGACTGTAAAGCTATTGCTAGAAGCCGGTGCGGACGTCAGAGGCACTACAGCTTTAATGTATGCTAGTCGTAATGGTGATATAGAGACTGTAAGGGCATTGCTAGAGGCCGGTGTGGACGTTAATCATCAAAATAGATATGGCAGTACGGCTTTAATATGGGCTAGTTTTGAAGGCCATATAGAGATTGTAAATCTATTGTTAGAAAATGGTGCGAACGTTGATCTTCAAGTCAAAAGAGGTACCTGGACGGCTTTAAGACATGCTACTTTTAGAAACCATATAGAAGTTGTAAGGGCATTGCTAGCAGCCGGAGCCAACGTGGACGAGATGTCTTTAATACAGGCTAGTCGTAATGGCCATATTGAGATTGTAAAGTTATTGTTAGCGGCTGGAGCTAATCTAGATATTCAAGACGAAGTTGGCAATACGGCTTTAATGCATGCCAGTTTTCTAGACCGTATAGAGGTTGTAAAGACATTACTAGAGGCCGGAGCCAACGCCAATATTACAAACAATCGTGGATTTTCTATCTTATGCTTTACGCTAGATTTTTCAAATGATGTGAGAAGTCTAATATCGGCAAAGCATCATATATATGCATGCTAGATGGAAATATCCGAGAATAGGTTCTGCAAGTCCAGGTGGAGATGCTGTAGAATAACTATCTAATAAGAATATACAGGCCGTAGCAATCGGCCTTTATGCTCATCATGCTTAAACTTTAAAAAATTAAGGATTCTTACAGCCATGTTGTTCATTTAATCCTTTTCCTTTAGCTTATAGATAAATAGAGTAACTAACGAAAGATAAAACATGATGACAGAAGAAATATTAGAGCAACAGTGTATTGAGTGGTTTAAAAGTACAGGATGGGATCATATCTATAGCTATGATGTAGCTCCTGATTCTAATAATCCTCAAATTCGTAAAGACTACACAGAAGTTATTCTCATCCAACATCTTAAGAAAGCCCTTGCAAAAATCAATCCTCTGATACCTCAAGAAAAACTTCAAGATGCAATCAATCAATTAACCTGCTTAAGCGATCCTCACCTTATATTAAATAACAAGCAATTCCACAAATATCTCATTGAAGGTATTCCTGTTGAATTAAAAGACAAAAAAGACAAAGGTGAAACAAAAGGTGATTTTGTTAAAATTATAGATTTTAATAATATTGAGAATAATTATTTTTTACTCGTTAATCAAATGACTATTTTTGGTACACATAATAACAGAAGACCAGACCTTATTGCCTTCATCAATGGTTTGCCTATAGCCGTCATAGAACTTAAAAATCCTACAGATGAACAAACAAATATTGAGAAAGCATATCAACAAATGAACACATACAAAGAAGACATCCCTGACCTTTTTGCTTACAATGTAGCCTGTATCATTTCTGATGGTTTTAATGCAAGAATTGGCTCTCTCACCGCAGAAAAAGAAAGATATGCATGTTGGAGAACTCTTAAAACAGAAAAAGACCAACCTCATTTTGAGTTTGAACTAGAAACCATGATCAAAGGATTTTTTGATAAAGAACTTTTGTTAGATTATATTCGCTATTTTACTATTTTTGAAGATGACACAGATTCTCATAAAACCATTAAGAAAATTGCAAGCTATCATCAGTTTCATGCTGTCCGCCAAGCAATTCGTAGCACCATTATAGCTACCTGTGAGATCAAGGATGGTAAGTGTGGTGTGGTTTGGCATACGCAGGGCAGTGGCAAATCTATGACAATGTGCTGTTATGTAGCTCAATTAATGCAACATCAAAAGATGAATAATCCTACATTGGTCATAGTGACAGATCGCAATGACTTAGATCGTCAGCTTTATGATTCCTTTTGTAGAGCCAAAGATCTACTTAAAGAGCAACCTCAACAAGCTAATACTCGCAATGAATTAAGAAAACTTCTTCATCGACCTTCTGGAGGTATTATTTTTACAACCATTCAAAAGTTTTCTTTAATGGAGGGCGAAAGTCAATTTCCAAAATTAAGTGATAGAAGCAATGTAGTGGTGATCTCTGACGAAGCCCATAGAAGTCAGTATGGTTTTAAAGGTCAACTGCAAACAAAGCATGGAAGGATCACTTATGGTTATGCTAAACACTTAAGAGATGCTTTGCCCAATGCTGGTTTTATTGGCTTTACAGGCACACCTATTTCCAAACAGGATCGAGATACGAGAGAAGTTTTTGGAGATTATGTCTCTATTTATGACATAGAACAATCTATCAAAGATCAAGCCACTGTTCCTATCTATTATGAGTCACGACTTGTTAATCTTCATCTGACTGAAGATGCCAATGACCTAGATACTGAAGTAGATGAAATTATGGAATCTCAAAGCACTTCTGATTCTTATATAAATGAACAAAAAAGAAAATGGGCTAGTTTGGAGAAACTAGTCACAACAACATCAAGGATGAAACAAGTTGCTCAAGATATTGTGCAACATTGGGATAACAGGCTTCATGTTATAGATGGCAAGGCTTTGATTGTTTGTATATCAAGGCGAGCTTGTGTTCAGTTATACAATGAGCTGATAGCTCTCAAACCAGAATGGGCAGGGTCTCAGGATAGTCATGGCAAACCAAATGTTGATGATGGTGTTGTCAGAATTGTAATGACAGGAAGTGCCAGTGACAGGAAACCTTTACGAAATCATGATTATGGTAAGGAAGGACGCAAAAATTTAGAAACTCGATTTAAAAGATCAGATGATACTCTTAAAATTGTGATTGTAAGAGATATGTGGCTGACTGGATTTGATGCTCCTATACTACACACTATGTATATTGACAAACCTATGTCTGGTGCTAATTTAATGCAAGCCATTGCAAGGGTGAATAGAGTTTTTAAAGATAAGCCAGGTGGTTTAGTTGTGGATTACTTAGGCATTGCCACTGAGTTAAAAGAAACATTGAAAACTTACACTCAAAGTCAAGGTAAGGGTCAACCAACTATTGATGTTTATGAAGCTCTTTCTATGTTAGAAGACAAGTTAAATGAAGCAAGAAGTATGTTGAAGAAGGTAGATTATTCAGAGTATAAAAATCCTAAAAAAGTTTTTTCTCTTATAAAAGAGGTTTGCGAGTGTATATTAAGTCAAGTTCATGGTCAAAAGCAATTTTGTGATATTGTTTTAAAGATTATAAAGGCTTATGCATTATGTGGTACGATGCCAGAAGCTTTGAAACATCGAGATGAGATTGCTTTTTTTCAAGCTATTCGTGCAGTTTTTGTTAAAAAAGCCAATGCAAGGGTTTCTGATAGCCAAATGCAAAAAGCTTTAAAGCAATTGATTTCTAGGGCTATTGCTTCAGATAAGGTTGTGGATATTTTTCAAGTGGCTGGTTTAAAAAGTCCTGATATTTCTATTTTTTCAGATCAATTCTTAGAAGAAGTGCAAAATATGGAATACAAAAATCTAGCTGTAGAAATATTAGCTAGGCTTTTAGATCGGGAGATCAAATCAAGGACTGCAAAAAATATCATTCAAGCTCAAAAATACTCTGACATGCTTATTGAAGCTCTTAGGAAATATCATAACCGGGCTATTCAAACAGCTCAAGTCATTGAAGAGCTGATCGCTATGGCTAAAGATTTTAAGAGAGTTCAAGGGCGAGGAGAGCAACTGGGTTTAAATGAAGATGAGTTAGCTTTTTATGATGTTTTATCTAGTAATGAATCGGCTGTAAGAGAGTTAAAAGATGAAGTTTTGAGGAAGATGGCTGATGAACTTACGCGGAGTTTAAAAGGAAGTGTGACTATAGATTGGATGAAAAAAGAAAGTGTCCGTGCAAAGCTTCGATTAAAAGTTAGACGGCTTTTGAAAAAGTACAAATACCCACCAGATCAGAGAGAAGGTGCGATTAAATTAGTAATTCAACAGGCAGAGAAGCTCTCTGAAGAATGGTCACAAACCAATTGACATGCAGTCTGGGATCTGGGATCCGGCACCCGGCATCTGGGATCCGGGATCCCGGCATCAGATCCTGGGACTTGAGCTTGCAATCCAATAGTTTGCCTTGATGTTGATACTCTATAATAAGCTACATATTGTTTGATATTTTCCATCAAGTATATTTTTGACTTTTAACAAGTGACTATCAAGGTTTAGTTCTTAAGAGGCCATAAATTTTTCAAATGTTTGTATTGGTATTTCTTTTTTTTGCATTGGTATTTCTAATATTGTCTTTAATTTCTTGCTTCTTTCTTCGAGTTTTTCATCATTCGTAATAAAGAATTTTGAATAAAAACAAAATGGCAAGAATAAGTCGTCATTCCATTGATTCTTTCTACAGCGAACAAATTTTTCACCACGTATTTTTTTTATATCTTCATGCATGAGTTGGTTATAATAGCCTATAGATACATACGTTTTTAAGAATGGATATTTAACTTCTTTGAAAAAATCCTCGCTATAGCGTTTTATTAGATCGTCAACCTGTTTTTTGAGAAGTACCTTATTGGAAAGTTCCCGAAATACACAATCTTGCAATATGATTTTTTCTTTTATGCAACTTGTCTTTTCTTTTATATCTTCTAAGTTTTTGTATGTAAGTGTTGCTTCTAGCTTTTCCGTAAGAGTTGAACATATTAATTTTTCATATATAATCTTTTCTAAAAAAATAGAATGGCAGGAAAAGTATTCTGCTTTGTAAAAATTATATCCATTTTCTTTAAAATCCTTGCATATTTCCTCGTCTTTTTTTATTTGTTCTTTTGTTCCAGAAATTTGATTTTTTATAACTTCTTCCTTTTCCTTATCAGAATCCCCGGGGGGGTCCGCTTTTTCATTGAGTTTTTTATCATCCACTTTTAGTTTTTCTATAAAGCCCTTTACATCTTTTAAAACTTCTTTCAAGTATTTATCTGAAAAGACTGGAATTTTTTTTAAAGCCACATCTTCTATCTCTTTTTTTATAACAAAAGGTAGATCTGACAAAACCCTTGCTTGTTTTTCTCTCACCAAATACTTGATGACTTCTACCCTTTTTATGTTTTCGTCCTCATTTTTTTTCTGCATTCCTACTTCTTTTAACACTTGAGGGGCTATAAAGACTATTCCACCTTTTTCTTTTACTTTCTTACAAAAGGCATCTATTATTTGGTTATCTTTAAATTTCTCAGAGATTATATTGGTGTCTATCAAAACAATTTTTGATTTACCTTTTTGATCTTTAAAATCTATATTCTCTATATTCATATTCCACGTCCTTTCTTTGTTAATTGATTAAATTAAATACCTAAAGAATGTATCGGTATGACTTTGGTCTGACTTAATGATTTATTTGATAAAAGATAAAAAAAGATTCTTATTTTGAGGCAAATATAGAATTGGTCTTATTCTGTAGCTCCGGCCTCTAGCAATAATCTTACAATCTCAATATAGTCATCAACACTAGCAATCCTTAAAGCTGTATAGCCATTATAAGTTTGATAGTTGACGTTAGCACCATTTTCTAGCAATAACCTTACAATCTCTATATGGCCTTTAGAAATAGCGTACATTAAAGCCGTATTGCTATGTTTGTCTTGATAATTGATGTTTGCACCATTATTTAAGACTTCTCTTACTTTATTGCTATTGCCTTCCTTTACGGCTTTGAATAGAGATTGATTTATTTCGGGATTTGGTGATGGGTTTATAGTCGGTGTTGATTTTCGAAGTGGAGCATAAGTCTTAGAGCTAGATGTCTGGCTTTCGACTTTGTCTACCTTACAGTTGTTAAACCCGAATGCCACACAAGACAAAGCAAACAATAATAATGATAAATAAGCTTTCTTTTTTCTAGGAATTTTGTACCGACCTTTAGATAGTAAATGGCTATCTAAATACTCTATCGGCAGGGCTTTAGCCAGACTTAAGGATAAAACCTATAAATGGATGATTATAAGGACTTTTCATATTGTTATCATAAGACAATTTTTAAGACAAATCCGCTTTTTTTACTTAATTCTAAAAAAGTGCTTGACTTTGGCCACTAAATAAGATATATTTACAAAAATTATCAAGGTTTATTTCTAAAACATAGAAATAGCCCCTTTAATCAAGGCTTTAACCTTGTATGTACTTTATTGTTATTTAACTTAAAAATTTAAACTCATTAAAAAGGAGAACTAAATTATGAGAAATATATTTTTATCTTTAATTTTGTCCATGGTTGTATGTCAAATTTCAGAAGCCACTCAAAGTAGAAGTAGCGTAGTAGATGCTTTAGTAGATGCTCGTTATAAAGAGCATAAGGCACTTATAGAGTCCGGAGCTACAGTCAATCATAAAGACATGTATGGCTTTCCGGCTTTAATAGTGGCTAGTCAGAATGGCCATATAGAATTTGTAAGGTCATTGCTAGAATATGGTGATATTCAAGACGAAGATGTTTGGACGGCTTTAATGATTGCTAGTATGAGAGACCATATAGAAATTGTAAGGTTATTGCTAGAATATGGTGCGGACGTCAATCATCCGAACAAAGATGGCAATCTCTTAGACCCTAGGTATGAGAGATATTTTTCAGAAGATGTGATAAGACTTTTAAGAGAGTCGGCAGAATAACTAAAAAAAAAGAGGGCCGTCGCAAGCCCTCTTTAAAATGAATAACTAAAATTTAAACCAAAGTTATGTATTATTTAACTCTGTACAAATAGCCCTAAACCCTCTCCACGTGTATGGTGTACAAAGCAATGGTTGATCACCATCTAAACTTACCTTCACTCGACAATCATAAACCCTATGTTTATGAAACTCGCTTGAAGTCGACAAATCTTTTAAACAAAGATTCTTTAACTCTGGCATGTCAAGAGGCATCTTGCATCTATCTTTACAAACATCCTTTCCTTTTTTAACTCGACACTCGGTAGCACATACACTCACAAAAAGGGCTTCCTCTCCCTCTGATTTGTTTTTAACGATACTATCTGTTTGAATCTCAAAAACTACATCAAAAAAGTTTTGTGTTAATCTTGTATCTCTAATTACGTCCGGATCAGCTTTAAAGAATTGCTCTCTTTCTATTTGTCGATACTTATCTCTAGCCTCAATGTATTTATCCTCAAATATAATATAACCTGCCCATAACCAGGTTAATGCACATATTCCATAAAGATATAGAAGTTTTCTCGGTGTTGCTAAATATTTGATGGGTTTTCTTATTGTGTTAAGCATGACTATACTCTCCAAAGATAAAATAAGAGCTATGGGCCTACCTAAACCCATAGCCTTATAATTGAATTAATGGGTTTATCTCACTCCGTCTTGCACATTTACAATTGTCTTAGTCTGATTCATTGTCCATTCATCATTCTGACCACCTCCAAGATTTCCAATAGCTCCAACAGTAAACTCTGGTCGATCTCTATTTGATGCATTTACTCTTGCTTCACCAACCCAGGTTCCATTGCTTAAAGCATTTGTATTATCATCCTTACAACCAACAGTTCCAGTTTGACATCCTGACTTAGTAGATCCGGCAGTTTGAGGAGTTTTTCCACTTCCACAATTGCACCGACCAATTTTTGTGGAAGCGGTTAAGTCAAAGGCAGTATTTGAAACACCTAACTGTAAGCCACACCCTTTTCCACTACCACCAGAAACACATAAAGCAAATGTGTCAATATCAGTGGTATTGACTGGCACGGGTCCATTATACCCTGTAGGAAGTCCAGTCGTTAAATTTAGATTAGTCCCGCCTGACGGAGTATCATGAGAAAAACCTGCACGATACTGAAGATTCCCATTTGGATTAAAGCCCGCTTGATATATATTTGGAGTTGCAAATCCATACTGTGAAGCAAAAGTCACTTGTGACGTGTAAATACCTGACATCAAGTTTTTTGCTTCTGTTTGCTGTGCTCGTCTTTGAAACTGTTGATAGTTTGGTATTGCAATAACTGCCAATATACCAATAATTGCTACTACGACCATTAGCTCGATTAAGCTAAAGCCTCTTTGGTTTTTAAAAATTGATTTTCTCATTTTCAAACTCCTTTTTTAAATTTATTAAATTATGGATAGCTTCTTATACTATCCTTCTTTACCTTTTAGTCAGGCTTGTTTGTATCCCTTAAATGCTCAAACCTAACCTTTTTCACTCAAAATGAACTGACCTCTGTTTCACTAAAAGTGGTCTAGCCTCTGGCTACTTTTGGGCAATGACCGCAAAGGCTTTCGCCTTTGACAAAATGGTCATTGCCTCAAAAGCCTGACCACTTTTAGTAGGAAGGATCCTTTCCTCTTTTGACACGATGTTAAGGAAAAAGATCTCCTTCTGACGTTTGCTCTGACAGCTATCGCTGTCCAAAAAGAGCAATGTCTCAAAAGCCTGTTCATTTTGAGTAGGAAGGATCTCCTTCTCTCTTAACACCATGTTAAGGAGTTTGTTTCACTAAAAGTAAACTAGCCTCTGTTTCACTCAAAGTGAACTGGCCTCTGGCCACTTTTGGACAATGACCGCAAAGGCTTTCGCCTTTGACAAAATGGTCATTGTCTCAAAAGCCTGTTCACTTTGAGTAGGGAGGATCTCTTCGTTTCTTAACACCATGTTAAGGAAAACATCCTTCTAATAGTTAGCCCGACGGCTTTCGCCGTCGATCAAAGGCTGGCTACCTCAAAAGTCCGTTTACTTTTAGTAGAAAGGATCTCCTTGTCTCTTAACACCATGTTAAGGAAAAAGTTCCTTCTTTTTTTCACTCAAAGTGGCCTGAGTCCTGGTCACTTTGAGTGAAACCCAATGAAACCACCTTAGTGCATTTATTTTGTATTTTGTCTCTATACCTTTAGAGAGTACAAAAAAATGACTCTAGTGATTTCAAGGACTTAGCACTGTAACTTTTGTATAAAAGTCACAATTTGAAAGAGCAAAAAACAGGCAAATTTTTGCAAGAAAATTGTTTTGAAAAATAAAACAAAGCAAAAGTTATCAAACATAAATGAAAATTTATTGTTTGTTTTGCTAATCTTATGTTTTTAAGATTAGTAAAGTGTTTCAAGATGATACAAAAATTTAAAAAAGTGATTCTTTTTGATACAAAATGTCACTTTTTTTGATTTTTTTTAACAAAAATATAAAGTTTTATGTCATAATAAACGATAAGAATTGTGTTAGACGAAAAATTAGAAATTTCTAAAGTCGACCTAAAAAAGTCTAACAATTACAAATACTTAATACTGTAACTTTTATACAAAAGTCACAGTATTAAGTAGCTAAAATCACTTGATTTCCAATTTTCAAATACCTTTTAAATACCCTTTTCCCATCTTTTAGAAAAAATTCCTAAAAAACGAACTTCTTGTTTCCTTAACATGGTGTTCATCCGGGATCCGGGATCAGGCAACTGAGAGCTGGGAACCGGCAACCTGGGATCTGGTTTTAAAGCATTGATTGTAATGAATTTTTGCATCTAAAAAATTTCCTCCCAAGCCCTGGCGGGTTTTCAGAAAGGAGGAAATTTTTATGACGATGCAAAAATTCAAAACTTACCAATTAGCTACTCAATTTTATCGTAATTCTAAAAAATTACATCTGAAAGAGCCTCATAGAAGTCAATTTCGAAGGGCTGTCTCAAGTATTGTACTTAACTTAGCTGAAGGATCTGCTAAACCTACAGCAAAAGATCGTAGGAAATTTTACTATATTAGCCTTGGTTCTCTAAGAGAAGTTCAGGCAATACTAGACTTGGAATTTAGTGGCTACATGGAATTAGCAAAACAAGCAGATAAATTAGGAGCTTTTTTATATAAACTGTGTAAAAATACTTAAAGTTAGATTTGATTTTATCCGGGATCTGGGATCCGGCAGTCGGGCAACCCGGCATCAGAAAGAAATCTTTTTCCTTAACATCTTGTTAAGAAACAAAAGGATCCTCCCTACTAAAAGTAAACGGACTTTTGAGGCAATGACCATTTTGCCAATGGCGTAAAAAGTGAAATAAATATCTTGTTTCCTTAACATCGTGTAAAGAGACAAGAGGATTTTTCCTACTAAAAATAAACGGATTTTTGAGGCAATCAGCCTTTGATCGACGGTGATAAGCCGTCGGGCTGATTGTCCAAAAACAGCTAGAAGCTGGTTTATTTTTAGTGAGACAAATGCGGTCATTGTCCAAAAGTGGCCAGAGGCCAGTTCACTTTGAGTGAAACAGACGGCATGATGCATTTTGTTCACTTTGAGTGAAACAGACGGCATGATGCATTTTGAGTGAAAAAGACCGCTTTTAGTGAAAAGGCCCACTTTTAGGGAAACGAAAGTTATATATTCTTTTATTAAAATATCTCTTCTTATAAACTTTCTTCTGCAAAATGTAAATAACTACTAGCTATGGCTACTGCTTTTTCTATAAAAGCAATGCCTGTTCCTAAATAATCTTCTGCTTGGAAACAAAAGCTATAAGCTTTTGGAGCTATGAGATTCCAATTGGAAATAAATATTTGGCTTATTAAAAAACTCTTATGTTCTTTTTGAGGAATACACTTTAAAGCAGATTCTTTAGCAACCCATAAAAGAGCAACTTGTGGAGCCTCTGTAATTTCTTCCTTTTGAGAGATGCGATTTGCTAAAGTAAGTTTAACTCGCAAGACTTCTTCAACATCAAGTCCTATAAGAGTTTGAGGGTCAAAGGAAACAATAAATCCTCCTAAGATTTTGCAGTGAGAGATAGAAATAGACGCTGATGGATGATATGGTTTCCCCCCAGGAGTTAAAAGCTCTTGTTTATTTTTTATTGAAATATGTTTTTCTAAATAGTTCACAAGAACTTTTCTAAGATATAGACGTTGTTGCCACGTGGGACTAGAAGGACGACTCCATGATTGGAAATAACAATAAATAGAGTTATTTGCTTGATTGAGTGTTTTAAATTTATTTTGTATTTTGATTAAATCCATTGTAATCCATTTTAATCCATTATTTTGATTCCAAATAATCATAACTTATGTAAAAAACTATATAAAAAATCCAAACCTCATGTAAACTCTTTGCTTTATTGTTTGGGTATTGACAAATGATTATTTTGAGTATAAAGTCACTTAAGTTATCATTTATTTGGCTTTTAAATCAAATAAAATGGGTGAGTATCCTTTGTTATTTTGTGAGGAGGAGGTACTTTTATGCTTTTTCTCTTATCTTTTAGCTAACATTTAGCTAAAACAGATTGTCAAATCAGGCAGAGTCTTTCTATGAGGTGTGCCATATTGAGGTGTGCCATATTGAGATGTGCCATATTCTTATATGAAAAGAAGGGTTTTACTTATTTTTTGTGTTATGATATTGTAATATTTTAAGTCAAGTTTTATTAAACTTTTTATTAAACTCTAAGCAAACATAACCTATAACTATAATAAAGAAAGGATAGACTATGCATCATTTAATACAGGACATTGCGAAAAAAACAAATCATATTCCATTTAAGACAGGTGACACAGTTGAGGTCTATGCTCAAGTAAAAGAGGGGGAGAAAGAAAGACTGCAAGTTTTTAAAGGCTTAGTCCTTAAAATGCAGGGTTCTGGTGCTGGACGCTCATTTACTGTCAGAAAGATTGCCAGCGGAGTTGGCGTAGAGCGTACATTTCCTTTTGCAAGTCCTGCTATCAATAAAATTAAGCTAATTGCACATGGTCGTGTACGTCGCTCTCGCTTATATTACATTCGTAAGCTCAAAGGTAAAGCTGCTCGTATTGATTTTGAGCTGGCAACTCCAACTTCTACTCCATCTGCCACCTCATCAGAAGTTTCAACAAAATAAAGTATATATTACTTAGTAGTAAGCCTTGACAAAATGAAAAAAATACAGAAATTTAAGAAATAAGAGGTAAAAAACAAGATAATATTTTAATTGCTTGATTTTTGAATAACTTGATCATTATAATATAATTAAAAGATAATTAATTAAAAGAAGCAAACCAACAGCAAAACAAGTCAACCAAAAGGAGATAAGCCAGTGATAAATAAAATTAAAAATATTCTTAAAGAAAAGCTAGGAGAAAAAGAAAACTCTAAGCCCTCTAATAATAAAGTTCCATCCCCTGAGGAGATACGTAGAGAGTTTGAGAGAGTCATCCGAGACAAGTTTGGAGCTTCTGTGCAGTTTCATACAGAAGTGGCTGTTCCTCGGAGCGTAGGTACATCAAAAGCACGTAGAGGATCAGATGATGACGATGATGATCTTCTTAAAAAAATCAAATTTGAACACACCCCTAAAGAAGTCAAAGCTCATTTAGATAAAAATATTGTTCACCAGACAGAAGCTAAAAAAGCTTTAGCTATTGCTATCTGTGATCATTACAATCATGCTTTAGAATGTATTCACAACAAAAAAGACAACGACTATAAAGAAATAAACTATGCGAAACAAAATGTACTTATGTTAGGACCTACAGGTGTAGGTAAAACTTATCTTGTTCGAGAACTGGCTAAACTTATTGGTGTGCCTTTTGTAAAGGCCGATTCGACTCGATTTAGTGAAACTGGCTATGTGGGTGCTAATGTAGATGATTTGATCAGAGATTTAGTCTCTCAAGCTGATGGATATGTGGATTTAGCTCAATATGGCATTGTCTATTTAGATGAAGCTGATAAACTAGCATCTAATCAAACGAGAGGGAAGGACATCACAGGCCGAGGTGTACAATTTGGATTATTAAAGCTTATGGAGGAGACAGAAGTCGATTTAAGAGGTTCACATGATTTGATGTCTCAGATCAAAGCATTTTCAGATATGCAAAACAAAGGCAAAGTGGACAGAGAAGTCATTAACACAAAACATATTCTATTTATTGTCAGTGGAGCTTTTACAGGTTTAAGAGATATTATTGAGGCAAGAGTCAGTAAGGGAAGTCTGGGTTTAGGAGGAGAGCTTAAGGATGAAAAAAGTGACTCTGAATATTTACGACAAGTGGCTACGGAAGATTTAATTGAATTTGGTTTTGAACCAGAATTTGTAGGTCGATTGCCTGTGCGTGTCACCTGCCATGAACTTTCTGAGAAGGATCTTTTTGATATTTTGAAATACTCTGAAGGGTCTATTTTAAAACAATACCGGCAAGCTTTTAAAAGCTATGATATTCAGTTTTGTTTTGAAGATTCAGGATTGAAAGCAATTGCTGAAAAAGCTTATAAAGAAAAAACTGGAGCAAGAGGTCTTGTGACTGTTTTAGAGACTCTTTTGAGAGATTACAAATTTGAATTGCCATCGACTGCTGTACAAAAGTTTACCTTAAGTCGTCACTTAGTTAATAATCCACCACATTACCTTAAAAATTTAATCTCTAGATCTAAAAAGAACAAATATTCTACTTTTCATAAAGAAATTTCAAAATTTGAAGATGATTTTTATAAAAAGCATGGTATTAAAATCACTTTTGATACCAATGCTTGCAATGAGATATTATCGAAAGCTCAAGATCGTGCTGTCTCTCCAACAGAGATTTGCGAAGAAGTTCTTGCTTCTTATGAACATGGATTTAATCTGATCAGACAAAACACAGGAAAGTCTGAATTTGAATTAACTCAAAATGTAGTTTTATTCCCAAGAATTACTTTAGAAGATTGGATTAAAGAATCATATTCTCAAGCAACTTCAAAAAACAAAAAAGCTTCTGCCACAAAAACTTCTGCTAAAACTAAAAAAAATCAAAAATAACGACTTTTAGCAGTGTTATGTTTTTTGATTTCACTTTGGAGTCGGTGGAGGGCTGTTTTACAATACTCTGTATCAATTTCTACTCCAAGGCTTTTCCGGCGGAGCATATAGGTTGCAATTAAAGTTGAACCACTTCCTAAAAAAGGATCTAATACAATATCACCTACAAAACTAAATAACTTAATACATCTTTTAGGGAGTTCTATAGGAAAGGCTGCTGGATGACCACCTGCTCCTTTTTTGCTTTGTCCTGAAAATGTCCATAGACCATTAGTCCAATCTATAAATTCTTTTTTTGTAATGTCATTTTCTTTGATGGTTTTCTTTTTCCAATATTTTTTATACAAAACTAAGATGACTTCAACAGGAGCAATGACATAAGGAGCAGATGCTGATAACCAAGACCCCCAAGCAGTCCTACGAGAAATATTCCCTTCATTCCAAATAATTGTAGAATGATAATGCCATCCCACTTTTTTAGCAATTGCTGTTATATCAGCACAAATAGACTGTTGTCCTCCTTTGTTTTTATCTAAGGGTATATTAAGACACAATCGACCATCATCTTTTGCCAATAGGTAACATTTCAAAAGCCACTTTTGAGTAAATTCCAAATAATCTTTGTAAGATAAACAGTCTTTGTGTGTATTATAGTGAACATCTATATTGTAAGGAGGGGATGTGATCATAAGATCAACAGAAGTGTTAGGAATATCTGTGACTTTTAAAATATCTTGATTGTATATAGAAAAATTCTCTCCTTGAAAATAAGGAACTTTTTGAGAAAAAGATTTACAAGTGCGGAAAGGTTCTAGCACAGTCATCAGTTGAAGTAGTATATTAAAAGCTTTCACAATTGTCAAATTGCTTCACTTTGAGTGAAACAAACGACTGAGTTACTTTTAGTGAAAATAACGGCTTGACTTTGTTGTTATAAGGTTGTTATAAGATTAAAAATTCAAAAGGAAGGTACAAATGAAAAAATATATTTTTATCCTATTTATTGCTTTGCTTGTTTCTAGTGATTCTCTATCTATGGACCTACGGAGGAGGACTTGTGCTAAATTCCTTATGCCAAATTCAAAACAAAAAGTTATTAAAGAGTCCTTAAGTGAGAGTGAATTATTGAAGCTAAATAATAGGTTATTAAATCTTGTTTATGCCGGTGTTTATGTCGGCCGTATTAGATTGATAAAGAAATTGCTAGAGGCTGGAGCTAACGTCAATTATCAAAACGGCTATGGCAGGACGGCTTTAATGTTGGCTATTGAGAATGGCCATATAGAGGTTGTAAGGGTATTGCTAGAAAATGGAGCTAACGTCAATCTTCAAGACAAAAAAGGCAGGACGGCTTTAATATTTGCTAGCCGTGAAGGCCATACTGAAATTGTAAGGTTATTGCTAGAATATAGTGCGGACGTCAATCTTCAAGACAAAAAAGGCAGGACGGCTTTAATGTGGGCTAGCCGTGAAGGCCATACTGAAATTGTAAGGTTATTGCTAGAATATAGTGCGGACGTCAATCTTCAAGACAAAAAAGGCAGGACAGCTTTAATGTGGGCTAGCCGTGAAGGCCATACTGAAATTGTAAGGTTATTGCTAGAATATAATGCGGACGTCAATCTTCAAGACAAAAAAGGCAGGACAGCTTTAATATTTGCTATCCGTTTTGGCCTTACTGAAATTGTAAGATTATTGCTAGAAAATGGAGCTAACGTCAATCTTCAAGACAAAAAAGGCAAGACAGCTTTAATATTTGCTAGCCGTTTTGGCCTTACTGAAATTGTAAGATTATTGCTAGAAAATGGAGCTAACGTCAATCTTCAAGACAAAAAAGGCAGGACGGCTTTAATATTTGCTAGCCGTTTTGGCCATACTGAAATTGTAAGATTATTGCTAGAATATAGTGCGGACGTCAATCTTCAAGACAAAAAAGGCAGGACAGCTTTAATATTTGCTAGCCGTTTTGGCCATACTGAAATTGTAAGATTATTGCTAGAGTTTAGAGCTAACGTCAATCTTCAAGAAAATGATGGCTGGACGGCTTTAATGTATGCTAGTTTGAATCGTCATATTGAAATTGAAAGACTATTAAAAGAGGCCGGAGCTACAGAATAAGACCAATCTATATTTGTCTCAAAATAAGAATCTTTTTTATCAAATAAATCATTAAGTCAGACCAAAGCCAGACCGATAGTTTCTTTAGGTATTTAATTTAATCAATTAATATAGATCGAATAAAGAACAGATGACTTGAGCTTATCCTCTACAATCTGACGAATTTCTGACAAAGTATTGTCTGAAACTTGAAATGAATGACTATCTTTGGTACACATTCATAATGGCTCCTTTCTTTTTATTTTTAAAATTAATGGTTAATGAAATTTGGTTGGCTGAAATATGCCAACCAGGAGCCTTCTATCTTACATCCTCTCTAAGAAAAATTCACCGAATTATAGGACATGCTCCTTTTTCTCCTTAACATTTCACTCAAAATGAACTGGCCTCTGGCCACTTTTGAGCTGGATCTTCAATTTATTTCTTAAATTTCAAAATCATTGCCCTGAGACCAGACTCTTTCCCATTCATATCATTAGCTTTTAAAAACCTTCATCTTATTTGGCTTTGAAATTCTGTGCTTACAAATATCTCAAAAAGCGGGGTGCGATAAAGGAAATTTTTCCTTAACATTATGTAAAAAAACGAGGAGATCCTCCTTCCTAAAATTGAACAAGCTTTTGAGGGCATCAGGCAGAAAAGGCATTTTGTTTCCTTAACATGGTGTTAAGAGACAAGGAGATCCTCCTTACTAAAAGTGGTCGACAGCAAGCTTCTCTGAAGCTTGCCATGTAACAACACTAGGTGATGACCATTTTATCGACGGCGGTAGCCGTCGTGGTCATCGCCAGAAAGTAGCCAGAGGCTAGACCAAGTGAAACAGCTCCTCCAGCCTGCCCTCGCCTCCCACTCATAATATTCACGCTTTTTTGAGATTTACGCAGAATCTAAAAAGAATAAAAAAACAAAAAAACGAACTCTTGTTTCCTTAACATTGTGTAAAGAGAGAAGAGGATTCTTCCTACTAAAAATAAACGGATTTTTGAGGCATTGCTCTTTTTAGACAGCGTAAGCTGTCAGAGCAATGCCCAAAAACAGCCAGAGGCTGGTTTATTTTTAGTGAGACAAACGCGGTCATTGCCCAAGGTGTAAGAAGGCATGTGGTCAAGAGACGAAGAGAGCGGTTAGCCTTTGATCGACGGCGGTAGCCGTCGGGCTAACTGCCCAAAAGTAGCCAGAGGCTAGTTTATTTTTAGTGAGACAAACGCGGTCATTGCCCAAGGTGTAAGAAGGAACTTTTTCCTTAACATGTGGTCAAGAGACGAAGAGATTCTTCTTCCTAAAATTGAACAAGCTTTTGAGGCGGTTAGCCTTTGATCGACGGCGGTAGCCGTCGGGCTAACTGCCCAAAAGTAGCCAGAGGCTAGTTTATTTTTAGTGAGACAAACGCGGTCATTGCCCAAGGTGTAAGAAGGAACTTTTTCCTTAACATGTGGTCAAGAGACGAAGAGATTCTTCTTCCTAAAATTGAACAAGCTTTTGAGGCGGTTAGCCTTTGATCGACGGCGGTAGCCGTCGGGCTAACTGCCCAAAAGTAGCCAGAGGCTAGTTCAATTTTAGGGAAACAGAGGCATGATGCATTTTGAGTGCAAAAGACGGCATGATTTATTTTGAGTGAATTAGACAATAAAAGATTCAAACTAAATAAAAATTATTGATCATCCGATGAGAATACAAAGAGGAGAACATCATGGCATTTCAGCCTAAAAGTCACTTGATTGCTATAGTTGGAGGTAAGGGAGGAGTGGGTAAAAGCATTATTGCTGCTAACCTTGCTGTAGCCATCACAAAAGAACTACGTCAAAAAGCTTTACTTATTGATGCTGATGCCCTTTCTTGTGGCGATCAAAATGTCATTCTAGGACTTCGTCCTAATAAAACTCTCTCTGAAATTGCTAATTTCACAGGACAAATCAATGCCCAGACAGTAGCCTCTCTTGTAACAAAACACGCTCTAGGTATAGGCTATATTGGAGCTGTAAGATTTCCTGAGGAAACACTTAAAGTTGACCCCGGACTTATTGAAAGACCACTCAACTCCTTAAGCCAAATCTTCCCTTACATGGTAGCAGATTTAGGCTCTACAATGACCAATCTTCAACAAGAGATCATCCAACTTGCTAGTATAATTCTTGTGGTCACATCTCCTGAAATGCTTGCTGTCAACCAAACATCCAGATTGATCAGTGACTTTACAACAGCTTCCATCCCTGGAGATCTGATTCATGTCGTTGTAAATAAAATTTCCCCTACAGGGTTCCTTCCCCCTCAATCTATACAAAAAATACTTAAAACTCCTATCATGGCAAACCTTGTTCAAGATGATAAACTCGCTTTTGCAGCTCTCCAAAGAGGTGTCCCACTTGTAGGGTTGCAACCTGCATCTAAAATAGCCTCATCCTTTCACGATCTTGTCCGTCGAATCACCTCTAGCGGTCTACTAGATAAACTTAAAGCCATAGCAAAACCTAGCCAAATATCTCTGAATGCAAGAGCTACTTCAGCAGATATTGAAGTAAAAGGAGCTGCTTCCTCTAATGTATCAAGAGATGGCCATAATAAACCTCAAAGCCGTAGAAACATTATTAAATTAAGTATCCACAGGCAACTTATACAAGCAATGGATTTGAGAAAGGGCGAGACTGACACCAAAGGTGACCCCGAAAAAGAAAAAGCCCTCAGAAAAAAAACTCAAGCTATGATCTCACAAATTATAGATCAAGAACATAAGGGTCTTTCTCGCACAGAACGAAATCCTTTGATCAAAGAAGTCCTTGATGAAGCCCTTGGCTTAGGAGCTTTAGAGGAACTTCTTGCCAATGATGACATCAGTGAAATTATGGTCAATGGCCACGATCAAATCTTTGTAGAAAATAAAGGCAAAATCTCTCTAAGCAAGGTCACATTTACTTCTAATTTTCACCTCAGGAAAGTCATAGAGAGAATTGTCACACCACTAGGCCGTCGTATTGATGAAACATCTCCCTACGTAGATGCTAGACTCAAGGATGGTAGCCGGGTCAATGCTGTCATTGAACCTATTGCCATTGATGGCCCTTCTATCACTATCCGTAAATTTTCTAAATCGCCTTTTACCATTAAAAATTACTTGGAATACAAATCTCTCACACAATCTATGATTGACTTTTTAAAAATCTGTGTAGAAAACGGAATGAATGTACTGATATCCGGAGGAACTGGTTCTGGTAAAACAACTCTCCTTAATTCTCTGTCTAGTTTTATTCCTGCCACAGAAAGAATTGTCACAGTAGAAGATGCAGCCGAGCTACAATTAAAGCAAGAACATGTCGTTCGTCTTGAAACAAGGCCATCCAATCTGGAAGGTACTGGTGCTGTTACAATCAGAGACCTCGTTCGCAATAGCCTCCGTATGCGTCCTGATCGCATTATTGTAGGGGAATGCCGGGGAGGTGAAGCCCTTGATATGTTGCAAGCTATGAATACAGGACACGATGGCTCCATGACGACTGTTCATGCCAACAACCCAACAGAGGCTGTAGGTAGGGTGGAAACCCTATGTATGATGGCTGGCATGGATCTGCCAGCACCCGCTTTACGTAAACAAATAGCCAGTGCAGTTAATTTAATCGTGCAAATTTCTCGCCTTTCAGATGGCAGTCGAAAAGTCAAAAGCATTACAGAAGTTGTTGGTATGTCAGGAGAAAATGTCACACTCACAGAAATATTTAAGTTTAAAGAAGAAGGCTTTGATAAAAATAGAAAAATAGTCGGTAGCTTTCAAGCTCTTGGACGTATTCCAACCTTTATTGAAGAGTTTGAAAGGCGGGGTATTAAAATACCACGAACTCTCTTTACAGGTTCAAATGCTCCACCTCAAAAACCTCTAACTAAAGTACAATCTAAAATAAAGCCTCAAGGGCCACTTAAGAGAGGAGTCGCTTAAAATGTTTTTACTTCGAGAGCCTATTATTTTTTATCCCTTAATCACTGGCCTATTCACCCTAACTGTTTATTTTTACATAGATCGTATCTTAGCATGGCTACATGAAAAATCATTAGGTAGTAGAGAACATGTCCTTGACAAACTAGAAACTATGTTTGTTGAAACCAACACAAAAAAAGTCACTGCGGCAATGATTGCCCTTAGCTTTGGTCCAGGTTTCTTAATATTTTTCGCCTTATTACCGAACCTTATTTTAGGGATTATTCTTGGCAGTATCATCACTATTGTGGGATGGCAAGTTCCTAAATTAGCTGTAGATTACTTGCTTAAGAAAAGATCAGCTCTGTTTGTGAATCAAATGATTGATGGATTAACCCTTTTATCAAATGGTGTTAGAAGTGGATTGACAGTACCACAATCTATGGAACGCGTTGTAGAAAATTTACCTGCTCCAATCAGTCAAGAGTTTGGGCTAGTTTTATCACAAATGCGATTGGGACTCAGCTTAGAAGAAGCATTGAATAACTTAGGAGAGAGAATACCTATGCCAGATGTGCAAATGTTTGTCACAACAGTCAACATTCTCAAAGAAACAGGTGGGGATATGTCAGAAACCTTCTCCATCATTGTAGAAACTATTCGTGAGAGACAAAAAGTGCAGAAAAAAGTCGAAGCCCTTACAGCACAAGGCATGATGCAAGGGATTATTATGAGCCTTGTGCCATTTTTCTTAATGGTGATGTTTTTGCTTTTTGATCCTGATTATATAACGCCTATGTTTTCAACAACGTTAGGTATTATTATGCTTTTTATGATGCTCACTCTTCAAGTGATTGGAGGATTGGTTATTAAAAAAGTAGTCACTATAAAAGTGTAAGTATTTTGATTATTTTTAAATTTTTAAGAAAAAATTAATATTTTTTTTAAATATGACGAAAAAGATAAATAAGAGGTTATAACTATGAAAAAATACATTCTCAGCTTTACAATGTTTTTTATGTTCTTGATTTCTTCAATAGCTTATGCAGCTATGGATACAAGGCTTGCTAACTATTTTGATTCGTGGACAGATCTAGAATTTCCAGGAACTGGTTATAATCTAAAAATCACAAGAACATACAATAGTCGATCACTTTTCAATGGCATGTTTGGCTTTGGCTGGTGTTCTACTTTTGAAACTCGTTTTGAACTCCAAGCCGATGGTAGCATTAAACTCAAAGAATGCGGAGATGGACGAACAACAGTGTATGTTCCACAAAATTTCTCTAACCGCAATACCGATAGAGTCGTTCAACAAATTATCAATCAATCTCGAAAGAGAAGAAATCTCACTCAAAGACAAATACAAAATTTAAAGTCACAGCTGGTATCTAACTCTCAGTTACGTCAAAGATATGCTAGACAATATGGTATTAAGTCTCGTATCTTGCAAGGCCAAGCCTACCGTGCCTTAGGTAATTCAGTGGAAACCCTTGTGAAAAAAGGTACTTATTATGAACGCCTCTTACCAGATGGTACAAAACAACGATTTGATGCTCGAGGAAGATTAATGTACCTTTATGATAAAAATGGCAATTATGTACAGCTTGTTTACAAAAAAGACCTTATTTCTATTATCAAAGATAACAACAATCGACAGCTGGTTTTGAGTTATTATTCAAATAAAAAAGTCAGATTAATTCAAGGGCCAGGACGACTTAAGGTTTCCTATCGATATTCTGGCAGTGATTTAATCCATGTTGTATCCGCATGGGGCAACGCTTATGCTTATGGATATGATAAATTACATAACCTCACTCGTGTCACATATCCTGATAAAAGTACAAAGATCATTGCTTATAATACAAATAAAGATTGGGTGACAAGTTTTAAAAGTCGAACAGGCTGTTTAGAAAATTATAAATACAACTTTTCGCCTAAGAATCCTCAAAACCACTATTGGACAGATGTCATAAAAAGATGTGAAAAGAAAGTAGTCACAAAAGCCCGATTTGAATACTGGTATCAACCACGTAAATTGACAACAGGTAAATTTTTAGCTAGAACACGTGCAAAGATCAACAACAATACAAATGATGTGTTCTTTTCTGAAAAATTTTCCAGACCTATTAAAACTGTCACCAATGGTCAAACAATAACTTTTGCTTATTACCCCAATGGACTACTTAAAACACGTAAGTCTGCTGGAGAAGTTGTGGCATTTAAATACAATAAATTCAGTAAGCCTTCAGAGGTTGTGGTAGGTAATGTGAAAACATCCTTTAGATATGATGGTAAAGGTAATATGGTACAAGCAGCTAGCACTAACGGTCAAAGGGTACAATTAACTTATGATCGTATGGGACGTATTTTAGCCTTATCTGATCAGGCAAAGCGACATGTTAAGATTATGTATGATGAGCGTTTTGGCAAGCCTAAAAGAATAGAGCGTCCCGGTGTAGGAACTCTGCACATAGCCTATAAACCTAATGGAGATATCAGAACAGTGAAGAATACAGGAGGTCCTACAGTAGCTAGGCAAGTGGCTTCTACATTCAATAATTTATTAGATGTGGTCTCACCCGCAGGGATTGAATTAAATTTATAAATAATAATTAACAGATTAACCTTTTGTGATATTTAGGTAGTCTGTATAAGAAAATAGGATAAATTAAAAAAAAGGTAGGTCAACATGAGATTATTTATTTTATTAAGTTTTGTTTTAGCTTTTTTCTTTCTTCAAGGTCCACAGAGCTTAGCTCAAGAGCAACCTAATGGAGGACATGAAAGTACATCCAGTCCTGATAGACTTTCTGCCACCCATGAAACAGATTGTCATAGTGTGGGTGATATTGCTTTGAATGACAACACAAATCCTGGAGGAGAAATTGTGAATGTTCCAGCACCTCGTTCAAATAGCAGACAAGGCGTGGGTAATTAACTTGGTATGTCTGTCTTTCATCTATTTGTACAAATCTGCTTCGAATGCTAGTTTTTATTAAAGTCAAAAGTATAATAAATGCTTTTTCCTTTAAGTATTGAAGGGAAAAGCCATGTTTTTAAATAATCTGTAATGCATTTCTGAAAACTCTTTAAATTAACTGTTTCATTTTGATTCATTTGCAATTGAGCCACTTGAATATTTTGAGCTTGACTTTTATCATCAACAATCCATGAAAGTGAAATACTTCCCTTAAATTCAGGGAAAAACTGAAGACCATTTTCATAACATCTTCTCAAAGAACCTTCCTCTTTAGAAATAATTAGTGCCAAAGCTTGCTGTTGATCTAAAGTCCAATTTTTATCATTTTTTTGAAATAATTGCTTTTGATCTGAACTCCCTTTATTTTTTCCTAAAGAAGCTATACTCACATCTTGATCACGCATTTTTATATCTGGATGATAGTCTCCACCGCCTTCAAGCTGTGCCTGAGGTAGAGACGATGAAAATATCTCTTGAGTGTATACATTTTTGCTCTCACCTTCTGGAAAAGACTTATTTTGACTCTCTGGCAACAATACGTCAGGTTCTACATTTAAATTTAAATTTTGAGAATCTGGTTTTGTGGATTTAAGTACATCTAAAATACTAAGATGATTGATAGAGGTTGCTTTGTGATTTTCAATGACTGGCTTTTTATGGACTTCTAATACAGGGTAGTGACTGAGTGCAGGTTGAATGATCTGGGCTGTGATTTCTTTTTTTGTTTCTGTAGTCACCTCTATCAGAGTAGGAGAATAATCTTTTAAAATGAAATACCAACAAATACAAAAAGCTATCAAACAAGCTTGTATATAAGAAAAATAATCTTTTCTTAATGGATATTGCAGATCACATTGCAATTGTTGAGATGAGATATCTCCTTGTTTTAATTGACCTACTTGAGGAATAGGTATTCCTTGAGAAGGCATTTGACCAGATATAGACCCTAACACTTTATAGGAGGTTTGCTTTTGTGCGTAAAGTTTTGATTCTGCCCATAAATGAACACGACCTGTTTTGAGACATTTTATAATAAAGCTGGGATAAGAATTCCAACAAAAAATTCTAATAACTCGACCATGTTTATTTTCAAGAAATAAATGTTTCATTTGCCTTAATTAATATTTTTCAAAAGAATCTTTGATACGATCTCTAAAGTCTTTTCTAGGAACTAAAATTGTATTAGATAGTCTACTTTCAACTTTAAAAGGAGTTTTGTCAAAGTCATCATACCTCCCATAAATACTTCTCTTTTGAGAAAGCCTTTTAGGAGGAGGGTTTTCTGGGATTTCATTTTCTATTGATTTTTCCAAGTCTTCATCTGTAACTTCTACCAGGACTTCATCTGTAACTTCTACTGAGCCTTCTTCTGTAGTTTCTACCGGGACTCCTTCTGTAGCTTCTACTGGAAATCCTTCTGTAACTTCTACTGAGCCTCCTTCTGTAGTTTCTACCGGGACTCCTTCTGTAACTTCTACTAAACCTCCTTCTGTAACTTCTTGGGCTTGTAGAGTGTTTAAAAAACAAGTTAAACAACATACAACAAAACCTATAAATAAAATTTGGTTACTCATAACTCATATCCTCTTTTTTTTATAAACGGCCTCAAAGATACAAAACCTACAAATTTACTTTATTCATTTTTTGTGTTTTTATGAAGTCTGGTATATCTAATAAAACTCCTTTTATTTTAACAAAAGTTTTATTATATTTCTAGTTTTTCTCTAACATAACTAGTCGTCTTTCTTTTAGATAAATAGCCATTGTCTCATAACCATGCGTGTCAGCTAGTTTAATAAGCTGATTTATTTTTTCTATATCAAAAGGATCTTTGCGTATATCCTGTAAAATAGTTTTAATAGCTGGATGATAGTCTGATGCAATTTGTCTGTTAAGATTTTTATTATTAAAGCTCTCTAAAAATTTTTTTACAAGAGATGAATTATTTTTTGATAAATAATTCATAAGTGAAGATAAATGAGATTGAGCCATTCTTTTTGTAGCTCTATTCATCTGTGTAAAATAATCTCTTAATTTTTGGGCAAGATGATCAGGACTGCTAAAAAGTTTTTGCATTTGAGAATCAATATGAGATGACTTTGTTTTATATATAGCTGCTTGTTTTTCTAAAAGAGCCAAATGCTGTTGTTCTGTATCTGTATTTAATTCATTAGGTATAGCCATGAACATCAAATCACTATGGAGCCTTTGAGCTTCTCTTTTAGTCAAAGAAAGAGCAATCACTTGACTGATAAAATCCTTTAATTGTATGACAGCTATAGCTTTTTTTTCTAAAGTAGTAAATAAATTAAATCTTTGTTTTAAATCATTTCCTACTTGTTGAGAGTTTGTTCTTATTTGATGTTGAGCTATTTTTTTTTCAAATAAGCTTAAATCTTTTAAGAGTTTATCTCTTAAAAAAGTTTGATAAGCAGGTGTTTTACTGAACTGCTTTTGTTTTAATAACTGACTCATAATGTTTTTTTGTTGATCATTAAGATAATGTTCTAATAAAGCATCAGCAAATAGATTTGGGTTATGGAGTAACACACTTCGATGTTGTTGTGCAAAACGATGAGGGTTAGAAGCCTCTTGAAATAATTTTAAAGCGACTTCAAACTTCTTTTGTGTGTTTTCAGAGAGTTTTAAAAAATCTAAAGAATGTTTTGTATAATCTCTTCGAGCCAACTGAGCAAAAACAGCTAATTTAAGAGCTTGTTGAGCAGGGGTGATCTTTTGAGGTTTGACTTGTTGGGCTAGCTCATACATTGTAGGAAAGTCTAATATCAACTCTGACAAATAAAGCTTTCTGGAAAGAGCAAAGCTTTTATCTGCTGGGGATAAAGTTTTTATTTTCAATAGATGCTCTATAAATTGAAACTCATCAGATATGAGGCGAAGTTTACCTGCTAAAATAATTCTATTTTTATAATATTTAATTTTTTCATCATCACTAGCACCTGATAAATTTATACGATCAAGAGTTTGCCATGCTTGCTGAGCATTTTCAGATGCCATTTGATTCATAAGAGATACTCTATTAGCTTTAATAAAGTTTTGAGAGTCTTTTGGAAAAGCTTTTATGAATTCAAGAGATGTTTTTTCTAGCTCTTGATTATTTTGAAGTTTTGCAAATGAGTCTAAAGTCAGCAAGGCTGCTTGCATTTGAATCTTTTTATCTTTGGTAGAACCTTTTGTTTTAAGAAGAGCCACATTTTTTAAAGCTTGAGCTGCTTTTTTATAATCTTTTTCATCATAAAATAGTTTAGCATCGAGGTAAGAGACTTTAAGCCATTGGGTTTTTTGAAGACTTGCTGTCATATAAGTTTTGTAAGCTTTTTTTAAAGCTACTTTATTTTTAGAAAGATCTGCAGCTGTGATATAATTAATTAAAATATCTTCTAAGAAAAGAGCTTCCTTTTGTTGTTGTGCTTTTGAGTTACTTTTTAAAGATGCTATTTTTTTTGCTTGTATTTGAAAGGTCAAGTCGTAGAGTTTGAGAGCAGCCTTCCATGATTTCAAGTTATGGGCAAGCTGAGCAGCTTGATATGTGATTTCTATATCATTGATAAACAATTTTAAATAATAGAGGTGAGCTTTTAGAAGATGCTCTGAGAATTTGTTGGGTTGGCTTTCTTTATACCAACGAGTAAGAGTTTGACGTGTATTATTTTTAAAATCTTGACACTTTGACCCTTTAAGGTTGCAGGTGTTATTCCAAATCTGGGTCATAGATTTTATTTCATAAATAGTAGCTTGAAATTGATTTGTTTCAAAAAAAAGCTGAAAGAGTTGAGCATGAGATTCTAATTGTATAGTTTTATCTAATCCTTTTGATTGTAGTTCTTTCCATACCAAAATGGCTTTCTTTTTATGACCTAATCTTACAAGCTCATTGGCTAAATAGATCAAATTATTTGTTCTTTTATTTTGGGGACTTAAGCTATAAAGTTGCTTGATCTCTTGACCTTGTGGGCTTTTTTTAGCTAAAAAAGTCGCTAGGTCGTAAGATATTTGTTCATGAAATAAGCTGGCTTGATTGTTTTTACTTTGATGGACTAATAGTTTAAAAAGATCACTTACGGCAAGGTCTATTTTGCCAAGACGGTAATTACACCAAGCTATTTTATATTTTGCTAAATTTTGATCTTCAAAATGGGCATTGATAGCTTCTAAAAAATAATCTTTAGATTTTTGAAACTGACCTTGTTTATAAAAAATCTCTCCAAGGGCTGCATAGACCTTTGCTTTAATAGCTTTTGATGTTTTTGTATTTTGTGCATTACGAATCACTTGATTATAGGCATGGATGCCTTGTCTTTCATGGCCTAAGAGAGTATTGATATATCCTATTTGAAAGAAAATATGATCTTTTATTGAAGGGTCAACCTGATTTTTAACAGAGTGGTATAAAGACAAAGCTCTTTTAAAATCCCCATGCCCTGCATGACACTGGCTTTTACAACCATTATTTATTTGACGAGATTCTTTTATTTTAGCTCTGTCCACAAGAGCATCAGCTAATCTCAATGTAGAAGGTATTCTGAGAGGGTCTTGAGGTGATAAAGTTTTTAAAATATTATTAAAGCGGGTAATTAATTGATTCACATCATCAAGAGAAGCCCATCCCACAATACAGTAACAGTAAATCAAAAATACAAGAAAATATTTAATAAAAATTTGCACTTTAACTTTCTCCTATTGAGGGGATAGCTGGTCTGTTAAAACAACAAATTGCATGAGATGATATCCTGCTTGATGGCCTGCTAAAACAATATGATTAAGGTATTTGTATTGCGTTTTTTTGTCTGCTTCTAAAATAAGAGTCGATTCCTCTTCATTTAGGTTATTATTTTTTTTATGCTCTAATAATTTTTCAATAAGATTGTTTGAAAGTACTTGCTGTTTTTCAATAAAATATTGACCATTTTTAAATTGGACCGATATGTGGTGAGGGTTTAGCTTTGTTCCATTTTGTGCAGAAGGCAGTTGGATACCTTGAGTAGGAATATCCCCTGAAACATTCATTAAAAGATAAACTACAAGGATAGAAAAAACATCAATCAAGGAGGTCAATATAAGAGGTGCTGTGAATGTTTTATTTTTTTTACATAAATTATTATTTTTGATAAAGGTCATATTTTGAAGAGAGCTTTGAGAGGATGTATTTTGTAAGATGCTGTTTTTAATCATTTTTTCTCCTTTTTAAATAGGAAGAACTCCTAGTGAGTAAAGCCCTGCTTTTTTAATACAGTCCATAAGATCTATGACATCTTGATATGGAGCTTGAGGATATGGAATGACAATAGCCCGGGATAAATAGGGTATTTGCTCCATCAACGCTTCTAAATGCATTGCAATATTTTGATTATCGATTTGTGGAATACCATTTTGATTTGTCCACCCTGGGATCAAAAAATCGTGCCATTTTATATCAATATCCGGTGGAGGGCTTTGTAATGAAAGAGTCACTTGTCCATGGGTAGACATTTTAGCTAAAAGGGTTGTATTTGTTGCTTGATCTGTTGTGTTCTGAGAAGATTGTGTTTCTATAGATGGTTGAACTTTTATAGAGGCCATTTGTGCCTGAAAGGCTGTAAGAAGTAAAAAACAAATACACACAGCGAGCATGCCGATAAATGAAATAATATTGAGGTCAAAGTCTAATGATTTTTTTGTTTTCAAGAGAAACCTCTTTTGACACTTGTAGGTAAATTTTCATCTGTGGAAGCAGGTTCGTAAGTATAACTAAGCCAGTTAAAAATTTTCAATGCACCTTGGTTAAGATCTTCGGAGAGAGTATTGGTGCGATTTTGTAAAATAGCGAACATAATCAGTGCCGGGATAGCCATAATCAAGCCATAAGCTGTGGTGTTCATAGCTTCTGAAATGCCTTGTGAAAGTAGTGTGGCTTTTTCTTCAGGGTTAGATATGCTGACAGCAGAAAAGGCTTTGATCATACCTACAATAGTACCTAAAAGTCCTGCTAATGTTCCTACATTACCTAGCATAGATAAATAACCTGTTCTTTTTTCAATATGAGCTTGTTCTTCTAATAGAACTTCGTCCATTTTACCTTGGATTTCATTTTGGCCACCAGAATCTCTTGCAACTGTTGTTCCAGCAACAATAGCTCTAGCAATAGGATTTTCAAATCCTAATTTTTTAGCTTTTTCTAAAACTTTGTCTAAGTGGCCTTTGCGGATATCTTTTTCAAATATAAGGGCTATGTTTTTCTGAGTGAGGTTACGTTTGATATAGAGGACCCAAAGACGATCTATAATAATGATCACAGATATGATTTGAATGAAAAAAATAAACCACATCCAAAACCCACCTTGATGGAATTTTTCAGCAATATTATTGAATAAATTTAACAGGTCAAGTGATCTCATAAGAAACTCCTTTTTTGCATTTCCCTAATCATTTATTAACTTATAAAATGGCTTTATTCTCAAATAAATAAAGCATTTGATGTCGTAAACTCTCTTTAAGGCTTACGACTTATGGACCAATTGATTTTGCTTTCTTTTGACCTTGATAGTTTCAATCATGGAGGGCAAATGTGTCAGTGGCATGAACTTTTTTAGGAGGAGGCTTTTTCTTAGAGCTTCCAATTTGAGAAACTAACAACCCTGTCCCTATACCACCTAATATTATCCATAACCAAATATGCTGTTTAAAAAAACTCTTAGAAGATCTGTCCTGATTTTTTGTCAAAAGGCCTTTTTTCATCATGCCTTTTGTCAGATCAGCCTTATTATTTGTATCAGAAAAACCACTGCCACTAGCTAAACTGGTTAAATTAAAAGAGAGTTTCTTATCAGAATCTGCAAATGCAATCATATCAGAAGGATCAGAAGTAGATACCTTCTGATCTCTATTTTGTTCTTGAATGTTCTTATTGTTTTTATTTGTTTTCTTATCTATTACATGTATGCTTTTATCTACATAACTTTTATCTAAAGCACCCGTATTGTTTTGATGATCTTTTTGATGATCTTCAAAAGGATAAAGCTCTCTATGATCAACAGAAGAACCTTTTAAAAGGATTTTTTGTGGTAAAGGATTTGCTTCTGCTAAGATCTGAGAAGGCTTAAAAGGATAAATGATTAAATTTTGACCATTTAAAACCATTGATAAAAAAGGCTCTTGATAAGAAGTCAGAGGATTATTTTGTTGAGGATTGTCTTCTATTAAACTCACCCGATATTTTAATTGAGGATGAATTTTGCGAGAAAAACCCAATCTATCAAATATCTCTCCGTTGATCACAATATATTTGACATCTTCTGGTAAGTTTTCCCCATACCATGAAGAAGTTTTTGCTTGATATTCTTTATGTTTATTTTTAACCCATTTTACAAATTGAGGGGGAAATAATTTTTCATCGATAAAAACCTCCTCATTAAATGCTAAAAACTCATTAACCCATTTATAGCGATAAAGCTCATCCATCTGTGCAAGTCTTAAATAAGCAGTCGATAATATCTTTCTCTCCATTGTATTCCAATCTCTTAAAAAGCTTAATTCTACAATTTGCTTTAAAGAATATTGAGCTTTTTGAAATTCAAAATTCAAATATTGCTTTTGAAACTTTACAAATAAAGCCTTTAATTTTTGAGAATGCAAATGTTCCTGACTCAATGCCATTTTAATCTCTGCAAAATAAGCACTATTTTGAGTATTTTGAATATTTTGAATATTTTGAATATTTTGAATAGATAAACATCTCTGAGGAGGAAAAGTCATCCCTATAATTGATAAAAAAACCACAATATTTGTTTTAAAGGTCTTCATATTTGTCTTCCTGATCGCTTGCCTTTTCTTCTGATTCTTCTTCTAAATATTCAATGAGATTTCTTTTTCGAGTCTCTTTTCTGACAGAAACCTGCTCTTGAATAGATGGATTTTGTATAGTGACAAAAAACTCTCCATTATAACGGATTAAAGCCTCTGCTTGAGATTCTGGTGCAAGGACTGCAAATTTTTCTGGATTGAGTGGCGATCGAATCAATTTGATCCTTTCTGCTACAGTTTTAATTTGTCTTCTCATACCAACACCTTGCATAGCAACTTGAGGGTGTAGTCCTGCATACAAATTAACAATGGCATGTCCGCTCACTAAGGCATTTAAAGATTCAAAATTAGAGACCATAATAGGAATAAGCACGTAACCGTTAGGGATAAAAGTATCAGGAGATGCTTGAATGCCATCTTTTTTTTGAGGTTCTTTTGTATCATCTTGATAAGAGGTTCTACTTAAAAATAAAGCCAAAGCTGTGATAGCTGTGATCACAACTAAAATATAACCTATCTTATGAGAAGATAAAAATTGCAATTCTTTTAACTTCATTTGGCCCTTCATTCGGTCTATTTCACTGGTTCACTATTTCACTAAAAGTAAACCAGCCTTTGTTTCACTAAAAGTGGTCTGACCTCTGGTCACTTTCTGGCGATGACCACGATGGCTTTCGCCATCGATAAAATGGTCATTTGGTTCACTCAAAGTGAACTGGCCTCTGGCCACTTTTGGACGATGACCGCAAAGGCTTTCGCCTTTGACAAAATGGTCATCGTCTCAAAAGCCTGTTCACTTTGAGTAGGAAGGATCCTTTCCTCTTTTGACACGATGTTAAGGAAAAAGTTCCTTCTTACACCTTGAGTGTTGCCTGCAAAGGCTTTCGCCTTTGACAAAATGGTCATCGCCTCAAAAGCCTGTTCACTTTGAGTAGGGAGGATCTCTTCGTCTCTTAACACCATGTTAAGGAAAAATTCCTTCTTACACCTACCTGCCTGATTGCCGGATCCCAGTTCCCGGATGCCGGATCCCGGATCCCGGACCCCAGATCCCAGAGATCCTTAGAATACCCAAAATAACATAGTCTTTTAAGTCACCCACCTCCATTGTGCAATAGCCTTTGATCCTTTATTATAAATTTCTACAGAGGCAAAAAATAAAGCACATAACACAAATAAAACCATCAAAAGTTCAATTATACTTTGCCCTATAGAAGAATAGATTGCCATTTTTTATCTCCTTCTTTATTGAGTACTTGAAATACATCTCCTGTTATAGACCTAGAAGCCCGCAGGCTAGATCGACATTCCCCGTGAACAGACGGCAAACTTCCTAAAAAAACTTTTAAAAAAGAAGGTATAATATGAGCAGGTTGTTCAACCCATTGAACTTGAATGGATTGCTTTTGAGTAAAATTCCAAACTGTGTGATAAGAAGGTGCCAAAGCAGTCGGCGGAGATGCTACAACCGCTAATCTTGCTGTCGATGGAACCTGACTAGAAGACACTAATAAAGGTCCATTTATTTTGTATTTTAATACTCTTAAATGTTTTGTTGCATAAGCCTCTGCCTTTTTGATTAAAAACTTTTGTTTCAAAGCTAGCTTGACTTGCCTAGCTTTAACATAAGCTAGCTTAGCTATTATAGCCGGCTTAGCAATAGGAGGTGAAATCTTTAAAAGATATTGTAATCTCTTAGCTTCTATTCTTAATTTTTTAGCTAAAGGATTAAGCTTTTGCAAATTTGCTAAAGAACTCGACATTTGGTTTTGAATTTCTAAAAGATGTTGACGACATAAAGATAAAATTTTGGTTTTCTCTTTTAAATATAAAGCAGATAAAGATAAACTCGAAATACCTGCAAGCAAGATAGGCAAAAAAATCAAAAAACTCATCAATATATAACCTTTTTTGCATTTGATCATCAACCTATTGTCTGCTTTTCTTTTAATACTTTGCATAAAAAGACTCCTTTGCTGTAATGGCTGTGTGTGGAGGAAAATAAGCTTTGATAAAAGACTCTTGATGTTGAGAATAAGATTGAAAAGTCACTTGCACTTGATTCAAATAAGGTAAAGCTTGGGAAATCCACTTTTTAGATTGTCTTATACAATAATCAGAACTTATTGTATAATGTAAGCAAACAGAATTTTCATAAGCAATATGATGAAGATAGAGCTTGGCTTGATAAATCAGTGTCAAATATAAAATGCCCAATACAAAAATTAAAAAAACACTTAAGGTGATTAAACTTTCTAAAAGTACCTGCCCCTTTGTATCCTTGAAGGAGTCTTGATACTTGTGTTGCCTTTTTAAGTAGAGTACAGTTAATGGATTGGTTTGAACCCTCCATTTAAAAAAACAATCTAAAAAAACAAAAAATATCCAATATAAATTCAATTTTCATCCTTAGATTTTGTGGTTGCATTATTGAAAAAATTACTTAAGTCTTTTTGTTTGTAATAACTTTTATTAATGCTTTGCAAGCGAGGTTTTTTACTTTCACCTTTTAAAGCATGAGCTACCCTTGCAAATTGTCCTTGTAAATTTTGACCTAATACCTTGACAATACCTATGGAAGCTATTGCCATTAAGGCAACTAAAATAAGATATTCTATTAAACTTTGACCTCTTTGCCTTTTACTTAATGTAGGATGATTGTTTTTCTGCCTTTTTTCTTGATGAAACATAATGAACCTCCTAATGTTTTGCTGTTGTTGATTAATATGAGTTTGTAAAGATTACTTTCAAAATTTTAATAAGCTTTCTTCATTCAAAATATTTTTATCTTCCTTCAAATTTTCCTTAAGTGCTTTTTTAATTTCTGAATTGTTGTACTATGAAGATATATAGCAAATGACATGCCAAAATATTCTTTAAATAAAGGCACTTTTAGCTTGGATTTTGTCTTTTTTGTTGCCTAAAACCCGGCATTGCCGGATTTTAAACAAAAATTCATGTTGTTCTTTTGATTGGTTTGATTTGAAAAAATGTGTTTTAGATATAGTGGACTGATTGCATATTGATCAAGCTATGACATAACTGCATAGTGATTAAGGTCAAGGGTTTAAAGTTTGAAGTGAAGATAGTACATCTTTCATAGAATAAAGTCCTACTTTTTGATGTACTAACCAACGAGCAGCTACAATAGCTCCTCTGGCAAAAACTTTGCTATTGAGTGCCGTGTGTGAAATTTTTATTTGTTCTTCTTCTCCCATACACCATATTTCGTGGATTCCAAAAATACCGCCTCCTCTTAGAGAAAGAATATCTGGCATTCTTGATGAAAGTTTTGTTTTCATTTGATTTTGTAGTAAATGTGCTGTGCCACTTGGTTTGTCTTTTTTATGACGATGGTGTGCTTCTACAATTTGAAAGTCATAGTCTGAAAGAACTTTTAAAAATGGAATGATCTCTGCAATAAGATTGATCCCAAGACTCATATTTGGGGCCCAAAGACAGGCTATTTTTTGAGAAGCTTCCTTCAAAGATACAAAATCTTTATCAGAAAGGCCTGTTGTGCCACTAACAAATTTCACTTGATGCTTCTTGCACCAGCTGATCAATGAGGCAAAGCAATCTTGTGAAGAAAAATCAATCATCATATCAATAGATTGAGGATCCACTTGATCAATATGAGAAAATAGCTTAACTCCTTGAAGATGTGCTGGTTTTGTAGCAATGCCTGCCACTTGTATGAGATGAGGATCTTTTTGAATAAGATGAAAAAGCTCTTGTCCCATACGTCCCGAAGCACCCATAACTGCTAATTTCATTTTAATAGGTTCTACCATTATTGTACCTTTCATTTATTTCTTAACATCCTGTTAAAGACTGTTAAAGACAAATTTCCTTCTGATGCCCGGTTGCCTGATCCTGGATCCTTTTGTCTTTTTACATGATGTTAAGGAAACAAGTCAATTGGTTTTTCACTCAAAATGAGCCACACCTCTGGTTCACTAAAAGTAAACTAGCCTCTGGCTACTTTTGGACAATGACCGCAATGGCTTTCGCCATTGGCAAAATGGTCATTGTCTCAAAAGTCCGTTTACTTTTAGTAGGGAAGGATCTCCTCATTTCTTAACACAATGTTAAGGAAACAAGATGTTTATTTCACTTTGATATTTCGCCATTGGCAAAATGGTCATTGTCTCAAAAGTCCGTTTACTTTTAGTAGGGAGGATCTCCTCATTTCTTAACACAATGTTAAGGAAACAAGATGTTTATTTCACTTTGATATTTCGCCATTGGCAAAATGGTCATTGTCTCAAAAGTCCGTTTACTTTTAGTAGGGAAGGATCTCCTCATTTCTTAACACCATGTTAAGGAAAAAGTTCAGTTTTAGGACCTGATGCCGGGTTGCCTGATTGTTTCCCTAAAATTGAACTAGCCTCTGGCTACTTTTGGGTAGCCAGCCCGACGACTTTCGTCGTCGATCAAAGGCTGGCTACCTCAAAAGCTTGTTCAATTTTAGGAAGGAGGATCCCTTCGTTTCTTGACAACATGTTAAGGAAAAAGTTTTTTTTGATGCCGGGTTGCCTGATTGCCGGTTGCCGGATCCCGGATCCCAGATCCCGGATCCCGGATCCCAGATCCCGGATCCCAGATCCCAGATCCCGGATCCCGGATCCCGGATCCCGGATGCCGAATCCGGATTACTTTGAGTAAACTAATGTGGGGAACAGTAGCTTTATGGTGCGGGAGACTTTTTGGAAGTTGGTTAAACCATTTGCGGGTGTGACCTCTTCGTTTTTAGCCTGCTGGACACTTGCAGGTCCTCGCTTCTTTTGAGGCTTCCGCAATAGATAATCACTATAACTTAAACCTGATATTTTTTTGTGGAGATTCCTTGCTCGCCTGCCACTACCTAAATTTGTATATCGACCATTCACAAGAGCATGGACATTCCCATCCTTATCCACCTTTATCACAGATGATCCTGCCAGTGGCTTTAATCCTTCTGCACCATCTCCGCTTGCAAAATCAGAGCCTAAGCCACCACTGCCAGAGCCTCCTCCACTGCCAGAACCTCCACCAGCAGAACCACCAGCACTTCCGCCACCAGCAAAGCTTACACCTTTTAATCCTAAACTTGTATGACCACTTAAAGGGTCGACCTTATTCTTAGCTAAATCGGCCGCTCTTTTTTTACATTGAGGCAATTGAGAGAGATGTTTACAAATAACTTCTATACCTTCTGAATGGCATAAACCACGAGTCGTTGAAGTTGGTAAAGAATTACACTCATCTCTCTTACACTCCGGACTATCTGGATCTTGTTGACATATTTCAGACGTGGCTAAGTCTTGTTGTGATTGATCTCCTGGACGTTTGTCCCCCCCCCCCCCCTGGGAAGCCTTTGTTTTAAGGGGTTTGAAGTGATGGCATTGGCATTCGTATGACCAGGACCGGGGGTATCTGTCTTGCCGGCAAAGAGGCTATCTACACTATGGCAAAAATCTATCTTTGGATGTTGTTTGCAAAAGGCCACCTCACCTAGTTGTTGACAGAGGTTTTTTTTAGCTAGCGGAAGTTGATCGCAATTAGAAGAATCGCTTAGATCACTAGATCCACCCAAACCATCTACGCAGTCTTTAGCTTGCTTAATGGCATCTGTATTACGAGCTATCTGAAGATCGCTGGTTTTCTTAACACTGGCCCATTTGCTAGCACAGCTTGCCATACTCTTGCTAATAGCGGTCATCTCTGCCCAGAACATAGCTTTGGCCGTAGGTTCAATAGCAGCAGCGTGGGCTACTTTTGCATTTTTAAGGGCCATACCACAAGTGGTTTTACATGAGAGGATGGCCGTATGGCATTTGCCTGTGATGGATTGATTGATTTTTTTAGTTACTTCATTCATCTGTTGTACCAACTGGCACTGGTCCTTTTGACTTCCATTGCTATTATTGGCCATCATCTGTTCGAAGCGATCTGTAACGGGTTTGGTCGCCGATGCATAAGCCTTCTGATTGCATGCTAAATCTAGGACTGTGCTTTGAATAGTAGTGCAAGCCATTGAATATATACCAAATCTATTGCCCTTTTTTGTTGCATCTTCCGCACCAGGTGGTGTAGATTGATTTGGTGTGCTATTTAGTGTTACTCCATCTCCTGCATCACATAGAAGAGGATTCTCATCACAAGCTAAGCTTGGTATAGGAATAAAGACAAATATAAGGCCAATATAAATAATTAAACTAGAAAAACAAAATAGATCTTTTTTAAAATACTTTTTGTTGATCACAAATCAATCCCCCTTTGATTTGAATGAAATAAAACCTCACCTACTTTAAAACATGCAAGGGGGATGCCAAGTTTTAAGGCATTTATTTGCTTTTTAGTGTCTACTTTTTATCAAACTGTCAATATTTTAGATAATTAATATGCTCAAATATAAAATCATTTTATCTATATTTTAAACAGAGTTGCTCAATGGTTTTTGGACCAATTTGAGTGGTACCAAAAATTTCTTGATTAAAATTAACTCTAGCCTCTTGACGCGTTTGATTACTTCCATATCCTTTTATATATACGTACATATTTGCTTCATTTCTATAAATTTGATTATATTGTTGATCATATTCTTGTCCTTTTATCTGATTATTACAATATCTTGATAAAAGACGACGATAATTACCTCTTATTTGATGGTCATATCTCACCTCTGCCAGGTCCATAATGGATCTGCCAGATCTATTCCTTACAAGACTATCCACACTTTTACCTTCATATATAAACGTCGCTATAGCCCGGGCAACTCCTTCTGTTAGTGGGGTTAAGGAATCTTGTAGGGCAATATGTAAAGGGCGATCACCTCTACCGCAGTCATAATTGACATCCAAACCTGGCGTACGCATCACAGCCTGCATACGGCTTGTGATTTGAGGTTGACCCTGCCGATAAAACGACTGCCACCAACGAGGGTCACACAGGTTATTATGAGCTTCGGCCCTTGCTTCAAATCCACGTCTGACTTCATTGCACACACTGCGATCGATCCGGCCTCTATCACATTGGTCGGTGATCACTTGATTGGGTGTTTTTTGAGTGTAAGGGTCTTGATGATCTAAATTAGCACCTGCCCGTATCAATGCCAGGACCGCATCGGCTCTGCCATAATCTAATGCAAGCAGTAGAGGGGACGACCCACTTGAGCAAGATTGATTGACATTAGAGCCACCTCTGATAGCATTTGATATATCGTTGCTACTGGCAGAACTATACCAATCAGAATCACAAAGGTTAGTTGTTTGAGCTAAGGCATCCACCGAGCTTAAAAGCAAAGCCACTAAAAACACCCCTACTATCTTCATACTGAAACCTGTTACCTTTGTACTTAAACTTACCATTTTTCCTAAACTTGCTACTTTCTTACTAATTTTAATGCTGAATTTTCTCATAATATCTCTCCTTCTTTAAGTTTTTTAATTGTTAAACAATTCCTTTTGATGCCGGCTCCCGGATTGCCAGATCCCGGATCCCGGAATAAATCCTTCCAATGCCTTATTATGCACAGATTACAAAAGATTGCAAACAAAAACAACCCACATTGTAAAGGTTATAGGGTACTTTGTAATTTTTACATAGTCTATTTCCCTAAAATTGAACTGGCCTCTAGCCACTTTTGGGCAGTTAGCCCGACGGCTGTCGCCGTCGATCAAAGGCTAAGCTGTTTCACTAAAAGTGGTCTAGCCTCTGGCTACTTTCTGGCAATGACCGCAATGGCTTTCGCCATTGGCAAAATGGTCATCGCCTAGAAAGCCTGACCACTTTTAGTAGGAAGGATCTCCTTGCTTTTTAACACCATGTTAAGGAAAAAGTTCCTTTATTGCATTGAGCTTGCTTTCCAAAAACATTTTAGAGGTATATCTTGTTTCCCTAACATGGTGTAGAGGAATAAAAGGATCCTCCTCTACTCAAAATGAACAAGCTTTTGAGGTAGCCAGCCTTTTACGACGGCGGTAGCCGTCGGGCTGATTGCCCATTACCATTCGCATCCAGATTTTTTATTTGTAAGCACAGAATTTCAAAGCCAAATAAGATGAAGGGTTGTAAAAGCTAATGATATAAATGGGAAAGAGTCTGGTCTCAGGGCAATGATTTTGAAATTTAAGAAATAAATTGAAGATCCAGCTCAAAAGTGGCCAGAGGCCAGTTCATTTTGAGTGAAAAAAATTGAGGACTTCGGAAGGCTCACACTGCCCTATCCTCAAATAAAAATAAAATGGAAAAGCAGAATCGAAGGGTGGTGGGTGAGGTTAGGGAAGTTCCTTCTGACCAGATCCCAGATCCCGGATCCCAGATCAACACAATGTTTAGGACTTTATTTGAATTTAGACAAAAGCTATAAAAACAAATAGGGGTCTTTTATGGGATGGCAAGTTTTTATTTTAGAGATACTTAATAGGTCCCTCACAGATCAATCAACTGTCAAACTCAGGAGTTCTCACCGATTGAAGATGACTAGACTTTTATCTCGTAAAATACTTACACTTCATAGCCATTGTAAACGGCGACATAGCTATTGTGAATGGCTACATACCATAAGGAAATTCTTCAAAGTCTATACCAGAAGACCTCACTTTTGCAAGGGCTAGAGCGTATTCTTTTAATACGAGTAAAGAAAAATCTATTCTCTTATGTATAAGTTTGTCTTCTGGCGAAGAAGGTTTTGAATCATTTAAGATATTTTCTACATTTCTGATAATGATATGATCTGGGATATAACATAATTTTGTGTTTTTGTAGCTACTAGATCGCAGTTCTGCAACTGGATAGGCCCCTCCTTGACCTGCTGAAACAGCTACAATCAAAGCTGGTTTATGAAATAGCACAGAACTTGAAAAATGCAAAAAGAAATTTTTAATAGCAGGGGTGGTCATGCCACTCCATTCAGGTGTGATGATCACCAAAGCTTCTGATTGGTTTATTTCTTGAGATAGCGATAAAATAGTCCCTTCATCTGTTTTATTAAGATGAGCTGTCCAAAAAGGCAGAGGGTTTGTTGCAAGATCAAGAATAAAAGTAGACTTAAACCCTTGATCTTCTGCTCTCAAAGCCACAAATTGAGTGACTTTCATGGATTGAGAATTTGTATTGTGACTACCACACAGCAAAAAGAGTTTCATAGACAGTTCCTCTTATGTTTAAAAAATTGACATCTAAAGTGTATAACCTTATGGCAACATATTATCAAGGTCATAATGAAAAAATAATGATAATTATAGGAGCATCATAAGGCCCCATTTCAATCAAAAATTATTTTAACCTTTTTGCTTTTTTACCATGTCTCATTTTAATACAAAAGTTCTCTAATTATGTGTGCATTTTTTGCATTAATCATAATTAGGGGATAAGAATAGTCAATTTGCATATCAGCGACGAAGAATGAGACACCTGACTAAAACATAAACAACAAAGCATCTGAGATTTGACTAAAAAATATAAAAAGTGGAGGATATTTCGTGAAATTAAGACATTTAAAATATATTTTTATTTTATTGATTATGTTAAGCCTTTATGAGGCAAAAGGGCAATCATCTTTAGGATATGTAGAAGGTGACGTTATTATTAGGTTCAAAGAGACAGATGATCCTGCTATTAGACAAAGCTTAAGTGGTGATTTAGATGTTTTAACCCTTCAAGGTGTTTCAAAGTCTGTACAGTTAAGCCTATCAAGTGCATTTAATAATTTTGATGTTCAACATTATCAAGGGGTTGGAGGAACACAAACAACTCAAGAGATCATTGAACAAATCCAAGATCATCCTGCTGTGGAATATATAGAACCCAACTATCTGATCAGCAAAACAGACATAAGCAGTCAATCTTTTAACAATCCTGATCGTATTTTTGCTAGAAAAGCTTGGAGTGCTCTCCAAAAAAGCAATGCCACACCCATCACTATTGCTGTTTTAGACACAGGCATTGAAGTGACACATCGAGATTTAAGCAATGTCGTATGGGAAAACAGAAATGAAATTCCTAATGATGGTATAGATAATGACGGCAATGGTTTTATAGATGATATTCATGGTTGGAACTTTGTAGATCGTAACGGAGATTTAAGTGATTGTGATGGTCATGGTACACATGTTTCTGGCATTATTGAACAAACAACAACTATAGATGATTCAACTTCGACGGATACCTCATCTCCTATTCGTATTATGGGATTAAAGTTTTTAGGATGTGATGGTATTGGTTCTACAGCTCATGCTATTAGTGCTATTGATTATGCTATAGACCATGGGGCTAAAGTTTTAAATAATTCTTGGGGAAATGATTCTTATAGTAATGCTCTCCATGAAGCTGTCATCAGAAGCTACAATGCTGAAACTGTTTTTGTTGCAGCAGCAGGGAATAACGGATCCAATAATGATGTGACTCCTTTTTATCCAGCAAGCTTCTCTATTCCTCATGTCATTTCTGTAGCTGCCACTGATTTTAATGATAACTTTGCAGTGGCTTTTTCTAATTATGGTCTTCGATCTGTTGCACTAACAGCTCCAGGTGTAGCTGTGCAAAGTGCTTACCCAAATAATCAAGATAATGTACGGCTTTCTGGAACAAGCCAATCAACTCCATTTGTATCTGCTGTGTTAGGATTGATGTTTTGGCAACAGCCTTTATTAAATGGATACCAAGCCAAGCAGCTTTTACTTGATGCAGCAGATGAGTTGAGTGTTTTAAGTGATATTGTAGATCAAGGAAGACGATTAAATGCACTCAGATCAATTTTAGCAGCTCAAAATATGAGAGAACCAAGCTCTTATATGCCAGAATATGCAAGTCAGACTTTTTCTTCAAAAACATCTGGTGGGTGCGGCTTAGTATATAAAATGTATTCTGATCTTAACAAAATACAATCAGGTAAAAATCAACAGCAAAAGGGCAGAGGAGGCCATTTGCCAAAAGCTCTCTTTGGACTGATGTTAGTTCTTCCTTTGATGGTATGGACATTTTTAAAGCAAAAAGCTCTTCATTCAAATAAGAGAAAGTACGAAAGATATGAAGTGGATATGCCAATGCATTTATCTATTGAAGGCCATTTTGTTCCTGCCCATTTATTCTCTATCTCTCAGGGTGGTGCTGGTATCTCTGTAAGTAAAGCATTGCAAACTCAGCTAAAGAAAGGCTCACATATTGATGTACTCTTATCATCTCACAATGAAAATGTCCAAATATCTGGACGCATTGTTTGGATGTCGAATGATCAGATAGGTGTTCAGTTTAAACAAGAAGCTACCTGGATTAAAGAACTTTTTGCAGTGTGGCACCTTGAAGTAGCCAAAGAAAACTCAAAGTCAAATCACCGCCCGACTTTGTAAGGTCATAGAGTTATATCTTGTCGATATTCTTGTTGATATTGATTTTGATATAACTCTGTCATTTGACGGAAATAATCTTATGGCGGAGAGGGTGAGATTCGAACTCACGGTGCCTTTGACAGCACACACGCATTCCAAACGTGCGGATTAGACCACTCTCCCACCTCTCCCTAAGTATTTATCATAACATTATATGCCTTTAAAATGGCTATATTTTTTATTTTAAAAAAAAAGCTAAAGCTTTAACCATTTTCTCCGATAAGAATATAAAGACACTAAGAAAGGCTAATAAGTGATTCTGAAGTGAAACTGTATTTAGATAACAGTGAAAACAATTTATACAACATACCCTAGAGGGGAAAATGGTCAAAAAAAGAACTCTTAATCATCAAAAGAAGGCTACAAATGTTGTTTGGGTGGATTTTCAAAAGCAAGCCATAAAAAAAAATATGTCGGCTGATCTCATACCTAAAGAGAAAAAGTCAACATCAAAGACATGGCCTATAACAGAAAATCACAATACACAAGAAATGCCTAATATCATTAATCTTTCTCCTAAAATTAATGAGGGTAGGCGAAAAAAACGCCGTATTGTCATATCTGGACTAATGCATGCTGCCATTGTTGTTCCAGGAAAAGGCCTCATCAATCAAATAGAGCTTCATGATATTTCAGAATCAGGGGTTAGCTTTGATCTACCCTATAGTAGGAGTTTTAATGGACAAAAGCTGGCTATGAGAGTTTACTTAAATCCAGAAGATTTCTTCCATTTTAATATTTTGATCACAGAAAATATTAGATATATACAAGAAGAAGGTGTGTATCGATATGGTGCAAAGCTTTTGCCCAATCATCGCAATAAAAAAGCCATCCAGAATCTTGTTGATTTTATAGAATCTGTCAGTGGCATTCTCCATAAAGACCATGGTGAAATTCTTTTATATAAACAATAAAAGGTTCTTACTTAAAGGGTATGGATCCATTCCTTATAGCTGTCATAGAGTTCTTCAGGTGAGTCAAAGGTCCACACAGGTCCTATATAAATAGTCAACTTTCCTCCAGGAGGTAAAAACCTTACTCCTTTGGGCCACAGATCAAAAGATCCCTTTAAAAATAAAAATAACACAGGGGTTTGTGTCTTTTTGGCAATTAGATTGACCCCCCTTTTAAAAGGCTGCACTTTGCCATCTAAAGATCGAGTCCCTTCTGGAAAAATTAAAAGCCAAATTTTGTTTAATCTGCTTATCAAATCAATACACAATTTCAAAGATTGTCTTATATAACCAGACCTTTCAACAGGTACAGCTTGAATGCAATGTTTAGAAAAAAAAGTCATCCAAATATCTGAAAAAAAATAATCCTTTGCAACTGAGGTATAAAAATATATCCAACCAGACAAAGGAATGACAGATGCAATAGCAATAGCATCTAAATGACTGGCATGGTTAGATACGATCAATAATTTTGGATATTTAGCAGTGAGAGTCTTTAAATCTTCACCTTTTACATCTAACCGAAGATAAAATTTAAAAAATATTTTCAAAATTTGCAACCATACAATTCTCAATAAAAAACTTGAAAGATCAAAATAATTTGTCACTAAGGGTAAATGACGTGTATATTTTGAAAGCCCCACCCATTGCTTGTTTTGATAAGACCATGCTCGAAAAGACTTTGCTTGCATTTTCTACACCCTGCACCAAAAGATTATATTTTATTTTGATTTAAACTTAAAAACAAACCCTTTAATACTAAGTCAGGGTCAATACTGTGAAAAACATCTTGATTATAAAATAAACTAGAAAAGCCTCCTGTCCCTATGACAAAGGGAGACTCATTATCAAAGGCCTCTCTTGTAATAGCTTTAACAATCTCTTTAACTATGCCTAATGTGCCATAATAAAGTCCTGATTGAATACTTTCTACAGTAGATCGTCCAATCACTGTTTGAGGACGGATAATTTCTACCTTTGGCAATTTTGCTGTGTTTTCTTCTAAGGCTTTCATAGAAATTTTTAGACCAGGTGAGATCACCCCTCCTAAATATTCTTGCTTTTTAGATAAGATACAAAAAGTAATGGCTGTACCAAAATCAATCACAATAATATTTTTGTGAGGATGAAGGTGCATTGCTGCAATGCTGTTGGCAATTCTGTCAGAACCTACCTCAATGGGATTATGGTATTTGATTTTGATACCACTTTTAACTCCTGGTTGCAGAATAAAGGCTGGTTTTGTAAAATATTTTTTACAGCAGTTGTTGAGAGAATGCAACAAATCTGGTACAACACAACAAAAAGCAACATCTTGAATATGATCAGGGTTTATGTCATTTTCCCTTAAAACACCCTTTAAAAATAAACCCATATCATCAGAAGAGCTATTATTTAAAGTGTTTTTACGAAATCTCAATTTAAGATTTCCATCTTGAAAAACCCCACCAAAAATTTGAGAATTTCCTACATCAAGACATAAAATCATTTGTGACCTTCCACATTTCGTTTTTTTATATCAAAATCATATAGATTTAACAAACAATATTTGTAACGAAGAATATTATCTTTAAATACTGCTCTGTACCTGAAGTGATAAAAAATATAAATGTTTTTTAAATCTTTGGTAGGCTATTCTCAGTGAAAGATGATTTTTTATTGACAGGTAGGGAGTATTTTGGTACATTCCTTACAAGTTTTTATAGTTTATAGGGAATAAAATTTATGAAAGACTTACAAGTTTTTGAACTTTTAAAAAAGCATCAGCAAACTGTGGGCTTTGCCGAAAGCTGTACAGGTGGGATGCTGTCTTCTGCGTTCACTGAGGTGGAAGGCATATCGGCTGTTTTTAAGGGATCTGTAATAGCTTATTGTGATGAAGTTAAAACAAAACTTCTTAAAGTAGATGCAACACATCTTAAAAAGCAAGGTCCTTACAATCAAGAAACTGCAAAACAAATGGCAGAAGGTCTTAAAAAGCAAATACAATCTGATTGGTCTGTAGCGACTACAGGTATTGCAAGTCCTATCCCTGGCCAAGAACAAAATACAGGTCTTGTGTATTTTGCTGTGGTGGGACCTAAAAACTTTATCGAAACATCACAAAAATATTTTAATGGCACAAGAGATCAGGTGATCTCGCAAGCTGTTTTAGAGTCCATGACATTGTTAAAAAAAAGCATGGAAGGGAACAGCTAGTGTGTTTTTAAAAGAGATTTGTCAGAGTAGCCGAAGGTGGTCAATGAAGCGATGAGAAACGAGAGTACTCTCTTCTAGGATCCGGGATCTGGGATCTGGCAACCCGGCATCCCGGGTTCTAGGACCTGATGCCGGGTTGCTGGATCCCGGAGGAAGTATTTTTTTTTTTTTATTCTCTTTTAGATTCTGCTTAACTCTCAAACAAAAAGTAATTAGGTAGAGGATGGGGCAACGGGAGACTGAAGATCTTCCGCAAATTGAGCTTGCTCCTTAAAAGCAAGCTCAATTGAGGACTTCGGAAGGCTCCCGTTGCCCCATCCTCAAGTAAAAATAAAATGGAAAAGCAGAATCGAAGGGCGGTGGGTGGGGTTAGGGAGTTGTTTCACTCAAAGTGAACGGACTTTTTAGGTAGCCAGCCTTGATGAAGGAACTTTTTCCTTAACATTTCACTCAAAATGAACCACACCTCTGGTGTGTTTTTTGGTGTTGCCTGCAAAGGCTTACGCCTTTGACAAAATAGGCAACACCTAAAAAATCTGTTCATTTTGAGTAGGGAGGATCCACTCGTCTCTTTACACGATGTTAAGGAAAAAGAGTTTCATTTGTAAAGTCGCTTGCTCCTGAGGTAATAAAAGAAATTTTCCCTAACATGGTGTAAAGGAATAAAAGGATCCTCTTTTACTCAAAATAAATGAATTTTCTAGGCAGTTAGCCTTTGATCGACGGCGAAAGCCGTCGGGCTAACCATTAGAAGGATGTTTTCCTTAACATGTAGTCAAAAAACGAAGAGATCCTCCCTACTCAAAGTGAACAGGCTTTTGAGACAATGACCATTTTGTCAAAGGCGAAAGCCTTTGCGGTCATTGTCCAAAAGTGGCCAGAGGCCAGTTCACTTTGAGTGAAAAAGAGGCTGGTTTATTTTTAGTGAACCTTGATGAAGGAACTTTTTCCTTAACATGGTGTTAAGAAACGAAGAGATCCTCCCTACTCAAAGTGAACAGGCTTTTGAGACAATGACCATTTTGTCCTTAACATGGTGTTAAGAAACGAAAGATCCTCCCTACTCAAAGTGAACAGGCTTTTGAGACAATGACCATTTTGTCAAAGGCGAAAGCCTTTGCGGTCATTGTCCAAAAGTGGCCAGAGGCCAGTTCACTTTGAGTGAAAAAGAGGCTGGTTTATTTTTAGTGAACCTTGATGAAGGAACTTTTTCCTTAACATGGTGTTAAGAAACGAAGAGATCCTCCCTACTCAAAGTGAACAGGCTTTTGAGACAATGACCATTTTGTCAAAGGCGAAAGCCTTTGCGGTCATTGTCCAAAAGTGGCCAGAGGCCAGTTCACTTTGAGTGAAAAAGAGGCATGATGCATTTTGAGTGAAAAAGATAAGCAGGCTTGACTCTTTTAAGGAAACATGAGATTAATCTTTGCATTCAAGGAAAAAAGCTTATATATTAAAGCATCAATAAAATAAAACCATGTAAAATAAAACCATGTAAACTAAAACCATGAAAACCAGGAGGCTATTTATGAGTCCAAGCTTACCTCAAATTCTCATTATATTAGCAATTGTGTTATTGATTTTTGGTCCTAAAAGGATCCCCGGTATAGGCCGTTCCTTAGGGCAAGCCCTGAGAGGTTTTAAAAAAGGAGTGACGGGGGAAGATGAAGGAGACAAAGCCTATCAAAATCAAAATGACAACTCGGGCAACAAAAATGAGTAAATTTATTTTAAAAGATCGCAATGAAATTCATATTGCTAGAAAATTACTTCATATTATAGGTGTGGGTATTATTCTAGGTTTTTATCTCTATCTATCCAGAAATGACTCTTTATTTTTTTTAATGCTGACGACAGTATTTCTCTTTACTGTTGAACTGTTAAGAAAAAAAGTGCCTTTTATTCAAAATATGGTTTTACATGCTTTTAGTCACGTTATGCGAAAAGAAGAAATCAATGGATTTTCAGGCATTTCTTGGCTTTTTATTGGTATTTTTATTATTGTTTATCTTTTCCCTATAGAAGTGGTCACCCTATCTCTTTTGATGTTAGGTATAGGAGACCCCGTATGCAATATCATAGGCATTAAATATGGTACAGATAAACTAATAGGAAATAAAAGCTTGCAAGGCACCTTAGCTGGTTTTGTAGCTTGCACTATTGTCTCTGCCGTTTATTTTATGCTGATGGATATTATGTTAGATAGATGGGTGTTGGTAAGCTTACTGTCTGGTTCTATTGGAGCTTTTGCTGAAGCTGTCCCCTTATATTTAGACGATAATTTTGTTATTCCTGTCATTAATGGCTTGTTATTATGGGGATTATTTATGCTTTTTTGATAAAATTTGAATAAATTTTAGATAAGCTTTGAATAAAATATATTTTATAAAAGATACCTATTACTTTCTATTGCTACAGCTATTACATATTGTCAATGATGGCAAAAAAAGAGCATGAAACAGAGAGCATGAATCCAATAAACAAAGCTTGTAAAAAACTTAAATAATAGGTTTAATGAAAGGAATTTAAAACCAAATAAATAAAAAGAGAGAACAGAAAGGGAAAATACATGAAAAAAGTCAAAAAAGCTTTTGGTTTATTTTTTTTAGTTATTATTGGTCTTTTGGTGTGGGATATATGGTTCGTGCCGAGCCAATCAGATTTATTTTTTAAACTTTGGGCAGAAGATCTTAGACAATTGCAACAGGAAGGAAAACTACCTGATACTTTGCAAAATGTGCGTGAGGTTTCTATACAAACTATCAATCAAGAGGCTACAGATTTGATGAATAAAGGAAATTCTCCTTTTGTAGATCGACCTGATGGCAGTATGATCTTAGAAATCCTTGTTGATGTTTGGCAGGATGAAGAAGCTGAACATCCACAAAGAGGTGTCTTTCTTCAGTATGATCTCATTGCCGAGGATGGCAACACTATTTGGGAGTTATCTAGGACAATCATGTTACCAGATACTCCATCTCTCATTCTATCTTGGCTTCCTGAGCTTTTCCCTGAGGTTTCAGAATAAATTCAGAGAAAAGCTTACTAATCGCGTCTGAGATTTATAGCTAAGTCATCTGTTGCTACTGTCATAGAAAAATTCTCAAAAACAGGCTGAGCTTCTTCTGTGGTTATAGCTAAAGGGACCTGCATTAAAGAGGCTTGCATAGAAGAGTCTACAGTGTTTTGAGGTAACTCTGAAGAAACATAAGCAACAGCTAAACTAAAAACTGCACCAACAAAAATCAAAGAAATAGACCTAAAAATCTTTTCTGTAATATATACATTCTTATTCATAATTAATACTCCTTATACGTTCTGTAAATCACTTTATAAATTCTACTATTTAAGTAGCAAATTTCTTGCCAACAAAAAATACTCGATTTAACACCATCAAAGTATGATCATTTGCATATCATCCCACAAAGAAGTATAAATTAGAGACATTTTTTGTCAAAGACTGACATATTTTGTCCATCAAAAGCACTTTAAGTGACAAATGATCACCTTCTAAATAATCAAAACTCCAGTGATGGAGCTAAAATTCTATATAGATGTCCTGAGTTTGACAGTTGATTTGCAGATGTGGATATCTTTTTTTTAAAGAATACTTTATTTATAGGTGTTAGAGGGATTTATAAGCTTGAATTTTTGGGATTTTGTAAAAAATCCTAGTGACACAAAATCTCTTTCGACTCATAACCTACTGCTCAACTTTATTTTTGCAGGCTATCAAACTCAGGAAGACCAATTCTATTTATCCTTAAGTAAATCCAAAGACCTGCCGATAAAGTATTTAGATAGCAATTTAATCTTTATAAAGGTAGGTATAAAATGCATAGAAAAAAGAAAGTTTATTTATCGTTAGTATTATTTGGTTTGTCTTGTGTGGCCTTCGGGTTTAACAACTGTAAGAAAAGTAAAGTAGCAAATCAGACATCAAGCTCCACAATGACACACACAAGCCCATCACCAACTCCAACACCAGCCTCGGATCCAATACCATTATTTCCAGCTCCAACATACGCTTGCAATCAAGATTATGGTATGAGTTTATATAGAGCTGTTTCAAATGGTGATATAGAGACTGTAAAGGATTTGCTAGAGACCGGAGCCGATCCTAACAAAGGACATGATCAGGTTTTAACGGCCTCTATTAAACATATAAATATTTTCAAGTTATTGCTAAAAACTTGTATTGATGTTGATAAAAAAGATCATCAAGGCAGTACGGCTTTAATATGGGCTAGTGGACTAAAGGCAAACATTGAAGCTGTAAAGTTATTGCTAGCGGCCGGAGCGGACGTCGATGTTCAAGATACCTTTGGCTATACGGCTTTAATAATGGCTAGTGATAAAGAAAAGCTTGAAATTGTCAGGCTGTTGCTAGAGGCCGATGCCAATACAGACTTTAAATCGGCTAACGTAGGCTATACGGCCTTAATGTATGCTATTCAAAGAGGTGATATAGAGATTGTAGAGCTATTGCTAGAGGCCGGTGCCGATCTCCATATTCAAAATAACTCTGGCCGGACAGCTTTATCAATGGCTAAATCGAGAGTTAGTTTAGGTGGAGATTATACCGGTATTGTAAGGCTATTAAAGTACAAAATAAACCCGCCGAGGCTTACAGATTAAGACCAATTATATTTATCCTTAAGTAAGTCAAAAGCCCTGCCGATAGAGTATTTAGATAGCCATTTACTATCTAAAGGTCGGTACAAAATTCCTAGAAAACAGAAAGCTTATTTATCGTTATTATTGTTTGTTTTATCTTGTTTGGCATTCGGGTTTAACAATTGTTATAAAGATAAGTTAGACAAGGTCGAAAGCCAGACATCTAGCTCTAAGATGACACACACAAACCCATCACCAATTCAAAGTTCAACACCGACCATAAACCCATCACCAAATCCCGAAGCAAATCAATCGCTAATCGAAGCCGTATGGGAAGGGAATATCAGTAAAGTAAGAGATGCCTTAAATAATGGAGCGAACATTAATTTTCGTTGCAATGATGGCTATGCCAGTACGGCTTTAATGGTTGCTGTTAGAATGGGTGATATAGAGATTGTAGAGCTATTGCTAGAGGCCGGAGCCAACGTCAATGCTCAAGACATTAATGGCAAGACGGCTTTAATGTGGACATCTTCAATAGCCTTTACTTATTATTTAACATATTGGCCAGCTATAACGAAAATGAATCTTTGTACTGGTCTTCCTTGCAATGATACTCAGGGACCAATAAGAGAAAATGAACAAAACGTGGAACGTCTTAATATTGCAAAGTTATTGCTAGAGGCCGGAGCGGATGTCAATCTTCAAGACAACACTGGCAAGACGGCTTTATATTATGCTAGATCAGAAGATCAAGAGGATATTGTAAGGCTATTAAAAGAGTCCGGAGCTACAGAATAATACCAATTCTATAAAGCCATGTATCTTTTGACTTTCTTAAAGCTGTGTTGCACTTTAAAGTAAGCTAGAGTGGGAGACACAGCTTGAATATCAAACAATATGTAGCTTATTATAGAGTATCAACATCAAGGCAAACTATTGGCTTGCAAGCTCAAGAGACAATGGTCAAAGCCTATCTTAAAGATCAATGGCCCCCTATCAAGTCATTCACAGAAAAGGAAAGTGGCAAGTGTGATAAGAATCGACCGCAATTGCAATTGGCTTTGGAGTATTGCCAACAGCACAAGGCTACTTTGATAGTGGCTACATTGAGTCGATTAAGTCGGGATTTGCATTTTATAACGTCTCTATCCAAATCTAAGATAGATTTTGTATGTTGTGATATGCCGGATGCAACACCATTGACAATAAACTTGATGGGAGCAATAGCTCAATATGAAAGAGAAACTATATCTAAGAGGACAAAGCGGGCTTTGGAAGAGTTAAAAAGTCGTGGGGTAGAACTTGGAGCAAATAATCCTAAGGTAAGGGCAGGTCTTGAGAAATATCGTGAAAGACAAAAAAAAGAACAAGATAACAAGGTAAAGCCTCAAAAAGTTAAAGCAAACTCTCAAATAAATGAACCATCAAAGATCGAGCAAGCTGATCAAAAACATATTCAAGCATTACAAATATTGAGACGAAACAAACATTCATGGAAAAGGATTGCCTACGAATTTAACCTGCACGGGTTTCAAACACGTTTAGAGGCAAGTGGCATCGAACATCAATGACGTAACGTATAAGAGAAAGGACTTTTAATGATGCGGGTGATCTTTATTGTAGGACCTACAGGGGTAGGCAAATCAGATTTTGCGACTCATTGGGCTAAGTCTGTCAATGGTCACATCTTAAATGCTGATAGTGTTCAATGCTTTAAATCTCTTAATATTGGTGCTAATAAACCTTCAAGCTTATTGCAAGCAGAAGTTCCACATCATTTATTTGATATTGTAGAAGAAGGGCAGTCTTTTACTGCCGGAGATTTCAGAAGGACTGCACTTAAACAGCTAAAAAAACTTACAATACAAAAAGTTTCTCATGTGTTTGTTGTAGGAGGTAGTGGTTTTTATTTACAAGCCTTACTTAAAGGCATGCCACAATTCCCTAAAGCCTCAACTCAAGAAAGGCAAAATATTATGAAGGACTTAAAAACTTATGGTTTAAATTTTCTCTATCAGGAGCTACAAAGCAAAGATCCTCTTTATGCTAAAAAAGTGCATCCACAAGATCATTACAGGATTGTAAGAGGGGTAGAAATCTTACGTATACAACCTAAGACGATCACTCAAATAGAAAGTGCATTTCAACCTGATGTTTTTCCATACCCTAAAACTCTCATTGGTTTGAAATGTGAAAGAAAGCAACTAAAGAAAAACCTTCAAATACGCACAAATCAAATGTTGCAAGCAGGTCTCATAGAGGAAGTGGAAGCTTTATTGAAAAAAGGTTTAAGAGATTGGCCTGTTTTGCAAAGTGTAGGCTATAAACAGGTGATAGAACTTTTAGAAGGACGTATGAAACAAGAGGAGTTAATAGAAGGTATTCTCCGAGCAAGTATGAAACTTGCTAAAAAACAAATGACATGGTTCCGTAATAAATATTCTGATATTCATTGGATTAGTTTATTTCCCTAAAAATAAAAAGGCTTTTAAATCCATCATCTGTCTACAAGGGTGTAGGGTTGCCTATCTAACAATCTTTAAAAGTATAATGCATTTTGAATGATTTTTTTTATCAATAAATTTGTTGAAAGTGATCTAAGTCAAGAAGTCTAGTCTGTATAAAATAGTCCAAAAAGTATAGTTATTCAATACAGCAGTTAAAATAAGATGATCAAAATATTCTGCCATAAGATAATATTTCAAGAAACAATAAAAAATCATAAGGGAAATATGCCTATAATTAAAATTTTTATTTTAATAGTTAGCTTTTTATTTTGCATTGGTTGTATGCAAGATCCTTTTGGTTCATACCCTGAAAGCATAAGAAATGCTACACCACATGAAGAAATCAACCCACCTCTTGTAATCCCTCATCGCATGGTATCAGAAGATTTTGCTCAAATAACAGCAAGTCATAATGATCTATGGAGAGCTTCTGTTGGTAATGAATTTTCTATGGTGATCACTAGCCGTATCTTTTTAGATGAAGAAGATTTTGATGATTTTATTGTAGAGATAGTCTCACCTCCTCTCATCGGTGAGGTTTATTCTTTTAGAGAAATACAACAAGTCAGTTCAAAAGAAAAAAGATATCTTTTTAAATGGACGCCTAGCAGATCATTTACAGGAGATCATTTAAAAAAAGCCATCAATTTAAGATTTCAAGTCAGAACCGCCGGTCGCCTTAACCTCAACAAGCTTGAAAACTTCCCTGTCATTGTCTATAGGACATCCTTATTGGTCCGACCAGAAGTGACTTCTATCACCATGCCATCAATACTGGAAGACGGGGAGGGATGTGTTATTCAAGTTCAAGTTTTTGATATTAATTCCAATGAAAATCATCCTCCTATCATTGAGTTTATTAATATGGACGAAGATTATGACTTAACTGATTTGATTGCCTTTGTAGATAAAAAAATGATAAGCCAATATCTTTGGGAATTTGAGTTTCATTTTAAGACAGAAATGCTAGACGAAATAAACAGAGATTCAATTCATTATAAATTAGGTGTACAAGCAAGGTCACACTTTAATGTACCTTCTCTTGTCAAAGCATCCCACTTCACTATCATAAAAGACCAAAACAATATTCCTCAAATAACAGGGCCAACAAATATAACAGTTTATACAGGAACTCAATCTCATTTTCAATTACATGTAGAAGATCAGCTAAGAGAGTCCTTATCTATACAGATTATAGTCCCTCAAGACCAACACAATATACCAGGTTCTTTTGAATACTATACTCAAGAAAAAGATGAAGGTTTTGATATCACTGTGATTTGGAAAATATCAGAACAATCACTTTTACCTCATCTTGATACTGATACTGATATTGAAAGTAATGAATCCAATCAGTACAACTTAAAGATAGAAATCACAAACAGCGATAATGGAGAACCGCTCCTTCATATCATTACAGCTCATGTCAATCCTGATATGCCTGAGTCATCGGTAAACCTTTTCCCATTAATAGAACAGAATGAACAAGTAGACAATCATTCAGATCAAGTAGATACAGCAGATGTAGACAATCCTTCAGATCATGTAAACACAGAAGAAGATGTAGACAATCCTTCAGATCAGGTAGATATAACAGATGTAGACAATCCTTCAGATGATGCAACTACAGAAGATGTAGAAGATCCTACATTAGAAGATAATCCAAAAAATTCTCCTGTAGAGGATAGTTCAACAGGTACACAACCTTCTGCTGACATAGAAGCAATAGATCATTCGCCATCTTCTCTAACAGATCCACAAGTAGATCCTCTTTCAGATTCGGAAAAAACAAATGATGAAGCAGTAGATGAATCTTAATCAAGATAGTGGGTCGCAACAAGGAGTATAACAAAAAGAAAAAAGGATAGATCCATGAGGTTTTATTATTTTTTTATTTTGATTATTTTTTATGCTTCTTTTGTACAAGCTGATATTTTTAAAGATTTACGAGCTTTAGGTGGAAATAATGTTTTGTTTAAAAAAGCAAAGCTCTTAGCTCCAGAAAAAAAAATCACTATTGTACAGAAAAGATTAGTAGATAGAAAACTCAGACATGAGTTTAATTTTGAAATGGCTTATCTTTTAGGTGGGGATGCTTTTTTAAATACTTCAAGGTTTGGAATAAATTATTTATTTCATATCACACCCCATTTGTCTTTTGGACTTAAAGGGACAATGGCTTTTAATCAAATTTCAAAAGAAGGTGAAGTTTTTATTGATAGGGCCATGAATTTATATAATGAATTTAAAAGTTTAAAACCTCTAGTGCCTGATATAGATTATGAAAAATATGCCGCTTATTTAACCTTTGTTTGGTATCCTCTCTATGGAAAATTCAATCTTTATGAAATAGGTATTGGCCATTATGATCTTTACTTTCTTATAGGAGGAGGAAGACTATGGCTAAGGAGAGGGACGGCATTGGGTTTAACGGGTGGTGGTGGTTTAGCCTTTTGGTTAGCCAATCATTTTTCTTTAAGACTTGAGCTAAGATACGAAACATACAAAGCAAAAAGATTAAGTATCACATCTGGGCAAAGATTGCATTTAACAACATTAAATGTGGCATTAGGTTATATTTTGTGATCTTCAACAAAAATAAATTAACACCAAGGTCCGGAGTTTTTAGAGTGCAGAAAGTATAATATATTTTAAGGTGATCTATGAAGAATATCATTTATACTTTATTACTTTGTTTTTTTTATTTCTCTGATGCTCAAGCAACACCTTCAAAAAAAGAAGTCCGTGAAACAGAAAAAAAGCTCTTAAATATTTTAAATAAAGCTTTATGGACACAGTCAAATGATGAAGACTTAAATCATTTTTTAACTGCTTTTAGAAAACATAAATGGCAAGAAGCTTTTTATATATGGGATAGCAGTTTCAATAAAAGTTCTTCATTTCTTCGATCTGAAACAGGCCAAGCTCTTTATGCTTATTTGCTGTTTAAAAATAATATTAAAATTATGGGGCTTGAAACTCTTTTTACTATCCGCAATCCTATGAAAATATTAAATGAGTTAAGAGTTCTACTGCGTTCAGCTCTGCCTCACAATCATAAAGTTTGGCATTTTGTGGAGGTCAAATGGAGTAGCCAATGGACAAAAGTGCTTGGTACTCAAACACAGAAGACCTTCGCATTAAGTCAAGCATTGTCTTTTAAAGACGCAATAAATATACAAGAAGCACTTGAAAATCTTCCAGAAGCTTCTATATCTCATAAACTACGATGGTATGCTACACTTATGTTTGCTGTGCGTGGCAATTCTCAAAGAGCAATAAAACAGCTTCAAATACTTATGAAACTTAAAAAACCACCTGTTAGTCGCCAGTTAATGTACTTAACAGCAGGTCGTATTTTTATCCAACTTGGAAATTTAGATCAAGCTTTATCTTATTATGAGAGAATTTCTAAACGTTCTGATTATTGGTTATTGGCCCATGAAGAAATGGCATGGATATCTATGTTGAAAAATGATCCTCAAAGGGCATTAGGTTATACTCATACTCTTATGTATCCTGTTTTGGCCAATCAAGTGGGTCCTGAACCTAGTTATCTCCATGCATTAGCTTCTGTAAAAGTCTGCGATTATTGGGAAGCTTTGGAAACTCTTAGAAAGTTTAAGATTCAATTTGCACCTAGAATTAAATCATTACAATTTTTAGCAAAGCATGGCCACACAAAATCCTCAAGGCATTTAAGACAACGTTTTTTGTTAAAAGGTAAAAAAATGCCTTTAAGTATATTTCACTTAGGATGGCGAGCTAAGAACTTACCTACTTTAGCTCATCGAGATCAAAAGCTATTTCACTTTACACGTACACAATATTTTTTAATCAAAGAAGCTAAGGTCATACATGATCTATCTAAAGAACTCAATGCCAAAGCAAAAGACAAAAATCTTGCGAAGCTGAGTCGCTATAAAAGGAGCTACTCTCAAAAAATTCTTGCAGGTTTAAAGCAAAAAATAGATCAAAAAATTAAGAAATACAATAAGCAGTTTTATAGAAGGCTTCAAAAACTAGCTAGCAAAGACTTGGTAAATATTCATAATGTCATAAAAAAATTACATGTTGTAGAAGCAGAAGTTCTTCAACTTATGACCAATAGAACTCCTGCAACTGCTGATCAAATGAATATAAGGAGGCAAAATAAAATTACCTTAAGTGCAGAAAATATTTATAAACATGATTCGTCTTATTCAAGGATATTTACAGATAAAGAAAGAGAATTATGGTTTGATGAACTAGGTTCTTATCGTGTGCATGTTAATGTTGCAGATTGTGAAGATGGGAAAATTATTCCTATTCCAAACATTAAAGAAACAACAGAAACAGCAATATAATAATAAAAAAATTAAGTAAAATAAGATAGTTAAGGAGAACTTTTTCCTTAACATGATGTAAAGAAACGAAGGGATCCTCCATACTCAAAGTGGTCAGGCTTTTGAGGAGATGAGCATTTTATCGACGGCGAGAAAATAAACATCTTGTTTCCTTAACATGGTGTTAAGAAATGAGGACATCCTTCTTCCTAAAATTGAACAGGCTTTTGAGGGCATCAGGCAGAAAAGGCATTTTGTTTCCTTAACATGGTGTTAAGAGACGAGAGGATCCTCCCCTACTAAAAGTAAACGGACTTTTGAGGTAGCCAGCCTTTGATCGACGGCGGTAGCCGTCGGGCTGGCTACCCAAAAGTGACCAGAGGTCAGTTTACTTTTAGTGAAACAGAACGAATGAAAGGAACAAATGTACAATAGAATATTAAAAACTTTCTTTTTTTTAAATATTGTGGTGATAGGAGCATGCACTCAAGATTCTCATCTTTTGATGCTTAAACCCTCTAGCTCCCACTCTTTAGATTTATCTATTCATCAACAGCATCCTAAGTTCCCTTTAAAAATTTGGTTTGTAGTTGAAAGTTCCAGAGATATGACTTCTCATAAAGAGCTTTGGACTTGGTATATAGAGTATTTTTTAAAATCTTTGCTCTTACAAAAACAGGTGATTGATTTTCATATCCAATGGACACTTGCTTCCTCTGATCCAGAAGTCGCTTCTGATGTTGTAGGCTCAAATGTTTTCACCCATGAAAACCTAGATAATATGTTTCAAGAAAATCAACTACAACTCGAAAGCCTTCAAAATATTTTAAGTTTAGAGTCTTTGAATAATGACTTTTTAGGGGCGACTGTAAGACTTCTTGATAGCAATCAACAGAAAGATCAAAGCCATTTGTTGATTGTTTTTGTTGGAGGAGACAGCTTAAATAATTTATCTCTTATGGATAATTTTTCTGAAAAACTTTTAGCATTTCAATCCAATCAAAAAAATAAAATTACCCTTTTATCTCTTCAACCACTTCTGACTAATTGCTCTACTTTTAGAAGGTCTAATGAAAACAGCCTCAGTGAGTTTATAGGTGTGTTAGATGGTGCTACAATCTTCCTTTGTGATTCTGGCACAGAGAGTTTATTGCAAGCAGCTCAATTTGTTTATCAACGTGTTGCTTTGATTCCTTTCACAAGATTACCTGTAATAGAGACAGCTCAATTATGCTATGGCCCTGACTTGATTTCTCAACATGCTCTTGAAGGTTGGTCTTATGTCCCTGAAGGCAATCAGGTGGCTTTAGCCTGGAATGTGAAGTTATCTTCTACAGATGAGGAATCTTCTACAGATGAAGAATCTTCTCAAAAATCTCAAGCTGAAGAAAATAAAGAAGACCCATTAAAAACTTCTTACTGCAAGGAAAACAATCCTCAAAAAAATGCATTTTATTTAAATTACATGCCTGTGATTCCAGATCAGACTGTCGAAACATTTGACAATCGTTGATGACATCTTGCATTCGATAAAAAAATTATTTAAAATAAAAGATATAGGTATTTTATTTAGGGAGCAAAGTATGAGAAGGTGCATAGTGTTTAATAAAAAAGGTTTTTCTATCATAGAGATTATGGTTGTGGCTTCTATTTTAGGTTTGTTATCTTTAATGTTGATGCCTAGCTATCAGGAGTTTAAAAAGAACGGACATCGACAAGCTGCTAGGGTGCATTTATCAACTTATCAGCGTTCTGCAAAAATGATGATTGGAGAGTTTGGATATAATCCAGGGAATTTTGTAGCATTGGGATTTCAACCAGAAGGAAATATTTATTATAGGATTATAGCAGCTGATAGTAACAGAAACCCACCTGATTATTACCCAAATAACGATTGTTGTTTTTCAACTGGGCATGATTCTAATCATACTCATACTAATTGTACTGGCACTAATGATTGTGTGGATTGTGGTGCAGGTTATCGTGATGCCTGGCAAGAAACATTATCTAATTATAGTAATAAAACTGCAACAGTTAATGGGAGGAGCTTTAAAGTGTATGCTGTTTCTGACAAGAGCGATGACTTTCTTTGTACCAATGAGGCTGATGTTTTTACTGGCGATTGTGGATAATGCCTAATATAGTTTTAGTTTTTCTTGGATTATTTGGAGGGTTAGCTTTTCTTTTGATATCTAATCCTCTACACACAGCTTGTCGTTCTCAAATGACAGAGTTGACCCATCAACATACCCCTTTTTTTATTTTAGATAAATCGTTGAAGTTTCAAGAGAAAACAGAGCATCAACAAGCTTTAGAAGCCTGTCGAAAAACCAATACTCCAGGGGGTTGTCTTCGGCTATTTAATGGAATCAGAGAATTAACTGGTAGTTTAGAATCTTTGCCTAGTGATTGCATCACGTCTCTTTGTACTCGTAAGGAGTTTAATCAACCGTTATGGGATGCAGTAGATATTTTAGTACGCATTGGGTGGGGAGATGTGCCACCTCAGGATATTTATGAGCAAACCCGTTGGTTAGATCGCTCTCACTTTTTGCTATTTTGTCGTATGAAAAAAATTTTAAATACATGCCATGGAGAGGATCGATGGAATCAAGAACAAGAAAAGATCCTTTATAGTCTACCGGGGAGTGAAGATATGACAAGAAAGGATATATGGAGAAAGGCTCTTTTTGCTATTAGTTGTCGAAACCTATAGAAGGCATTTTAATCTCTTTGTCCAAAGCGTAGTTTCTCTCGCAGAGTATCAAAATAATGACTGGATGGAGGCATAAGCATTTTAAGTTTTTGCTGAGCTTTTGTGATAGCAATAGAATCTTGAGATGTAAAATCCGTTTCTTTATGGCCGTCTACCAAGAACACAGCTTTTTGAGTTCGGTTGGTGAGTTTTAGTTCAATGGACTGCTCATTGGAAATAGTGATTGGCTTATTGGTTAAACTATGAGAACAAATAGGAGAGATCACTGTTGCAGGCACTTCTGGTTCTGGACATACAATAGGTCCACCAGATGCTAGATTATATGCTGTAGAACCTGTAGGTGTTGCTACAATCAAACCATCTGCTTTGAGGTGAGTGACTAAGTGACCATCTACAACAATGGATATATAGATCAATCGACCTATCCGACCTCTCTCTAAAACAACATCATTTAAAGCTAAAAAAGTATGTGTTTTTTGTTTTGCTTTTGGTAATCCAATATTTTGTGTAAAAGTGACATTTAAAAGGGAGCGGTAAGAAACTTGCAATTGTCCTTTTAATGCTCTTTTAATATTTATTTTGATTTCTTCCTCTGGAGTTTGTGTGAGAAAACCTAGAGATCCTAAATTGACACCAAGTATAGGGATCAGAGATTTATGAAATAACTTTACTGTTTTAAGATATGTCCCATCACCACCTAACACAATGGCAAAGTTTAAGTGATTGATGTTCGATGAGGTTATTTTTTCTGTACCAGGGATTGGCTCTTGATCAGGATGGCTATAGCATTGACAACCTTGGGAGTTAAGCCAATCGGTTGTTTTAACAGCTATGTCCCAAGCTTGCTTTTTTGTTGGCCGATAAATCACAGCAATTTTATGTTTATGCACTGACATATTGTCATCTCACATTGTTATTTTACTTGTGTTATTAAGAGATAAGTCTATTTATCAGTCATACTTTAGTCAAGGCTTTTGTTTCCTCTGTTTCACTAAAAGTGGTCTGTTTCCCTAAAAGTAAACTGACCTCTGTTTCACTAAAAGTAAACTGACCTCTGGTCACTTTTGGGCGATGACCACGACGACTGTCGTCGTCGATAAAATGGTCATCACCTCAAAAGTCCGTTTACTTTTAGTAGGGGAGGATCCTCTCGTCTCTTAACACAATGTTAAGGGTTTGTCTCACTAAAAGTAAACTGACCTCTGGTCACTTTTGGGCGATGACCACGACGACTGTCGTCGTCGATAAAATGGTCATCACCTCAAAAGTCCGTTTACTTTTAGTAGGGGAGGATCCTCTCGTCTCTTAACACAATGTTAAGGGTTTGTCTCACTAAAAGTAAACTGACCTCTGGTCACTTTTGGGCGATGACCACGACGACTGTCGTCGTCGATAAAATGGTCATCACCTCAAAAGTCCGTTTACTTTTAGTAGGGGAGGATCCTCTCGTCTCTTAACACGATGTTAAGGGTTTGTCTCACTAAAAGTAAACTGACCTCTGGTCACTTTTGGTCATCACCTCAAAAGTCCGTTTACTTTTAGTAGGGGAGGATCCTCTCGTCTCTTAACACGATGTTAAGGGTTTGTCTCACTAAAAGTAAACTGACCTCTGGTCACTTTTGGGCGATCGATAAAATGGTCATCACCTCAAAAGTCCGTTTACTTTTAGTAGGGGAGGATCCTCTCGTCTCTTAACACGATGTTAAGGGTTTGTCTCACTAAAAGTAAACTGACCTCTGGTCACTTTTGGGCGATGACCACGACGACTGTCGTCGTCGATAAAATGGTCATCACCTCAAAAGTCCGTTTACTTTTAGTAGGGAGGATCCCTTCGTTTCTTTACTCCATGTTAAGGAAAAAGTTCCTTCATCAAGGCTGGCAACCTCATAAAACTTCAAATAAAAAAAGAGACCACAAGGCCCCCTTTTGTCTAAATACATAGAAAAGATTTAGTTTTCATATCTACAAAGATAGACATTGTCTTTAAGTGTGTCTAAAAGAGACAATAAAAAATATAAAAATTTTATAAAACCCACAATAACCCCACTTTTAAAGGTTAAACTTTGATAGCTCGCATCATTTATTGACCCACACACCACAATCTTCAAAACCAATATGGCTGGACGGCTTTAACGCATGCTAAGGACACTGATATTGTAAGACTATTAAAAGAGGCCGGGGTTACAAAATAAGACCAATTCTATATTTGTCTCAAAATAAGAATTTTTTTTTATCTTTTATCAAATAAATCATTTAGTAAGTCAAAAGTCCTGCCGATACTTTCTTTAGGTATACTTTTAAGAAAGGAAACAAAATATGAAACAATCAGGCTTTTCTTTGTTAGAGTTATTAATAGTCGTAAGCATAATTGGTCTTTTAAGTGTTGTGGCAATCCCACAATATCAAAAGTATAAAAGAAAAGCTATGCAAACAGAGGCTAAAACTACTCTAGCTATTCTTTACACAATGCAATCATCTTTTATAATAAATCACGGATACGGGACTCCAAACTTTTCTCAAATTGGATTTTATCCTAAAGGTACTTATTGGTATAACACCGGCTGGAATGGTAACGATCGATATAGAGGACAAAACAATATCAATAAAACATCCGAGTCTAATCTACCCAATTTGTCACCAGAATACGAAGGCCCGTTAGCAAAGACTTGTCAGCCAACCTGGACTTGCAATTCGGTAAACATAAGAGGGGCGTGCGATCGTGTCAATAGACAGCAAGGCAAGCCTTGTTTTCTTAGAACACCATCTAATGGTAGAATTGTGGCATTAAGAACAGTTGATAAATCACAGATCGGAGAGGGAACAGGAACTAGGGACGTGGTCGTAGATAATAATGGCTATAAGGATGTGGAGTTTATAATTGGAGCTATAAATATGTATGACGATAAGTGGATTATAACCGAAAATCAAAAGCTGGTTAATATTCCTTAATCCCTTTTGTCTTTATTGCCTTTTTTCAAACAACTTTATTTTTGCAGGCTATCAAACTCAGGTTTCATCATGCGATTATAATGTCTTTCATATCCACTCTCTTTAAAAACCAACTGAAATGCTTCTTTGAAATTTTCATAATCAAGCTCTTTTGTATCAGATATATTTTGACTGTCAGAATGAGACTCTCTATTTATGTAGCGATGAAAGGCTTGGTATTTTGATTCTTTAAATTTTTCAAAAACTTCATTTAAGTCTTCTTTTTCAATAAAATTCAATAAAACCAAAAAAAATATTCAAGACGCATGCCATTTGCCATTAAGGCTCGTGGTTGCTGGCGGTCTTTTACAATACTCCAGTAAGAATGTCAAGTTATTTTTCAATTGGTTAAATGATTGCAATAAAAAAACAATTAAGGCAAACTGCAAAATTGATGAATAAAATTTTGACCTACCTCCTCCAAAGCCATAGATTTTTGAGACATTGTTTGTTTCGCCAAGACCTTAAACATTCAAAAGAAACTCATACAGATGTATTTCATTCTGCTACTATTATGGCAGCAGGAACATTAACAAGTCGATCTGTAGCTCTTATCAGAGAAATGGTTCTGGCTGCTTATTTCCCTCGCTTTGTCACTGATATATGGATTGTAGCACTACGTATTCCCAATCTCTGTCGTCGCCTCTTTGGCGAAGGAGCTTTATCCGTAGCCTTTATTCCTATCTTTGTAGAACTTTTGGAAAATAATTCTAAAGATCAAGCTAAAAAACTTGTTGATGCCGTTTTTAGCATCATGCTCATTTCTCTCTTAACCATTTTTATGCTAGGTCTCATATTTGCTCCTCAAATTGTCCATTGGCTGACTGCTGGAGAGGGCTTTGCACAAATAGAAAACAAAGTAGCTCTGACTATTTACTTTACTCGCATTATGATGGTCTTTTTGATTTTGGTTTGTCTCTATGCCTTTTTTATGTCCATTCAAAACAGCTTCAAACAATTTGCTATACCTGCCCTTGCCCCTGTATTTTTTAATTTGTCTATTGTAGTCGCAGCTCTTTTACCTTCTAATTTATTTGATGTGTCAGGTGAAGTTTTAGCTTGGGCTGTAGTTATAGGTGGCATTTTGCAGTTAGCCGTTATGATCCCAGGTGTATACCATCTAGGCTACTTACCACGCTTCCGTTTGAAACAAAGTTTAACCTTTAAGCCTGTCAGAAAAGTCTTTCAAAAACTTTTACCTAGTGTCATAGGTGTTGGAGTCTTACAGCTAACTGTTTTAGTTAATACAAGATTTGCAAGTTATTTACAAGAAGGTGCAAATTCTTGGATATTTTGGGCAGATCGCTTATTAGAACTCCCATTATCCTTAATAGCTGTCAGTATGGGGACAGCTCTCTTGCCTACATTATCAAAATACTCTGCTCAAAAACAAATGAATGAAATATCTGACTTAATCCATCAAAGTCTTAGATATGTATTGTTTTTAGGGATACCTGCAAGTATAGCCTTTTTTATACTCTCAGAGCTTTTAGTGCAGGTCATATTTCAAAGAGGGCATTTCAAACTTGAAGATGTCATGTACACATCTGCTGTGTTGCGTATTTATGGGATAGGTATTGTAGCTTATGGAAGCATCCGTGTATTACAACCAGCTTTTTATGCTATTCAAAACACATGGATTCCTGCATTGATATCCGCTATCTGTTTAGCTTTTCATATTCTACTAGCATCTTATCTGTTAGAAAGTTATAAAATTGAAGGACTTGCTTTTTCATCTATAGTTAGTGCTATGCTCAATATGTTTTTTTTACTTTTAATGTATAAGTTTTTCATTGGTCCTTTAGAATACTTAAAAATGTTTCTTTATTTGATACGTATATTACTGGCTGCTTTTGTTATGGCCGTAGGATTAAAAATAACTGTGTTTTATTTTTCTCCTGAGAGTATAGGTTTGCGTTTTTTGCTTTTGTGTGTGACTTGTTTGATAGGCTTGATATGTTATTTTAAAACAGCACTGTACCTTCAATGTCCAGAAGCTACAAATATTTTAAATAGAATAAAAAATATCCAATGGCTTAAATTTTTTAATAAAAAGTGAGTCTTAGATGATAAAAATTTATATATTTTTTTTCTCTATAATATTTTTTAAGGGTTTGGTTTTTGCAGAAGATAGCTTGCTACCCCCTCCAAGCTCCTTAAGTTTATATGAGATTTTTAAACACAATCAGACTTTAGATAACATCATAGCAAGACAAAAAACACAGCAACCATCTTCAAGCAATAAAGAGCAGATGTCTTTGGAAGCAAAGATACAAGATCAAGAGTTTAACATTCAAAAATCTGAACGTGATTTTTTTGAAAGACTGTTAGCAAAATATCCTGATCAGATCGTTTTACATTATAATTTTGCTTGGTTTTTTATAAATAAGCAGAAAACCATAAGCCAGTTTAACTTTGTTTTAAAATCAAAAACATTTGATGAGCTGAGGTTTATGTCTGCTTTTAATATAGGGACTTTATATGGATTTGACAAAAAATTGCATACTGAAGATGAAAGCCGACTTGATCGAGCCCTTCAATATTATCAGATGGCTTTAGATATAAAACCAGACTCTCAAGAAACAAAACAAAATATTGAGATGCTCTTTCTACAACAAGCTAGACAACAACAAACTGAATCTTCACAACAAGACAGCTCCCAAGAAAATAATAAACAGCAACAACAAGATAAATCTCAAAAGCAAGGTCAAAAAAATGAAACCTCTCATCAAAAAAAGTCCGATAAAAATGGTCAAAAAGAAGAGCCAAAACAAGAATTTCAAAGCCAAAAATTAAGCAAAAGAGATGTACAAGATATTTTAGAAGAACTCAAACAACAAGAGCAGAAGATTTGGCAAGAACTTATTCGCAAGCAAAGTCAAAATAATCAAGCCCGACCTTTGCCCAACAAGATGTTTAAAGAACAACAGTCTCAAGACAAAGCTTTAGAAAAGGATTGGTAAATATGCAGGACTTATGTAGGGTGCATATTTAACAAAAATTAAAGTTATCTGAAGTTTTTACCGAACAATTAAATGTACCTTTACAAGTAGTATGAAATAAGAGGGGAAATTATAATGACTAAAATAATGACTAAAAAACCAAAAAGTAAAAGCATGTCACATCAACAAAGGACATACTTGCTACTTATTTGTCTTACATTTTTGTTTATTGGATTCCAAAATTGTGGTCGAGATAACGCTCTAGAGAGTGATTCAGAGAATCCATCCACTCCTACAGCGTCGCCTTCACCCACACCGGCAAAAATTAAAAAAATATATACAGGTATTCAACATAACTGTTCTTTAGATGATGCAGGGCAGGTAAAATGCTGGGGACTCAATGATAGTGGTCAGTTAGGTCAAGGTCATATAACAGATATTGGTACTTCAAGCGATCACATAACAGATTTAGATGATATCAATTTAGATTCCAAACATAAAAGTGTGTCTCTTGCTCTGGGGGATAAATATAGCTGTAGCCTTTTAGATAACGATCATGTTAAGTGCTGGGGGCTTAATAATAAAGGTCAGTTAGGTTATAACAACACAGAAGATTTAGGTGATGAACCTAATGAAATGGGATCTCACCTGGCCATTGTAGGTGGTACGAATTTCAAAGTTAGATCGATTGCATCAGGATATAGCCATACCTGTGTGATTATGAAAAAGTCTGGCCAAACCAATGCAGGACCAGTCAAATGCTGGGGAGAAAATAACTATGGTCAGTTGGGTCAAGGCAATACTAACAATATTAAGACTCCAAGTGACCATGAAAATATCGATCTTGGACATGATAGTATAGCTCTTGCTACTGGTCATAAACACACTTGTGCTTTGCTCGATAATGACTGTGTGAAATGCTGGGGAGGCAATGATTTTGGTCAGTTAGGTTACGAAGACCTTGATAGTCGGGGTGATGCATCAAATGAAATGGGGTCTAACTTAGACCCTGTAGGAGGTCAAGAGTTTAAAGTTAAGGCTATTGTAGCAGGACATAGCCATACCTGTGTGATCAGAAAGAACTTTGGTTCAGTGACTGATGTAGAAGGTAAAGTGCAATGTTGGGGGAATAACAACAAGGGGCAATTAGGTCAAGGTAATATAGACACTCTAGGTGATGATGCCGATGAAATTACAGATTTACAGTTTGTTGATTTAGGTTCAAATCGTAAAGCTAAGTCTATTTTTGCAGGGGAAAATCATACCTGTGCAAGGTTAGATAATGATCATTTAAAATGCTGGGGAGAAAATAAATTTGGTCAGCTAGGTCAAGGTTCTACCAATGACATTGGTAACGAAGCTAATGAAATGGGTGATGAATTGATGAGCGTCCCTATTGCTGCTAGTCGTACTCTTGCTAGTGTACCATCTGATCAAGTAGATCATACAATATCTGTTGGTGGTCATAATACTTGTTTTATCTTAGATGATTTCAAAGCAAGATGCTGGGGTGATAATTTTTCTGGTCAGTTAGGTCAAAATCATGCATGTTCTCTAGGCAACGGCAAAGGCTATTTTGCAGAAGGGGCAGATGCTCAAGCTCAATGTGACCCTCCTAGCAATACTCCAGAAGATAAAGTGGTTGGACACACTGTCGACAAAATCAATCCTATAGATCTCTAATTTTGGTGACTTTTAATTTTGAATAAGATAGCAAATTAAAAATTGCTTGGAATTAAAGTGGATTTTTTAATTTGGTATGCTATTTTTAACTTGATAAGCTATGCTATAGATGTTAGTTTGTGAAAATTAAAATAAACAGAATTACAGAATTGAATTACAGAATTTAAGATGAAGATATCAAAGCCTAAGAAACCCTAGGAAACTCAGAGAAACATTATGCCATCTTTAGATTTTAAAGGCAAATCTGAAATTTATTCTCATCATTTGACAGTACCTTGTTATCCTTTAAAAATAGATAGCAAAAAGTCTTTTGGTTTTCAAAATGGTACATCACAGTGGACCCCTTCCCTCAACGACAATTTGATCATTCATGGTGATAATCTTTATGCTCTTAAGTCTCTTTTGCCTCAATATGCAGGTCGGATCAAATGCATTTACATTGACCCACCTTATAATACAGGGAATGAAAAATGGAAATACAATGACAATGTCAACTCTCCTTTAATGAAGACATGGCTTGGTCAAGTTGTGGATTTAGACGATCTTGAAAAGCATGATAAATGGCTTTGCATGATGTGGCCTCGGTTGCAGTTGCTCAAAGAACTTCTTGCTGAAAATGGTGTTATTTTTGTTTCTATTGATGATCATGAGCAATGCCGGTTACAAATGATGATGAATGAAATTTTTGGAGAAAAAAATTGCATCACAACCCTTATCAAGCCTACAAAGATTGGCGGAGGGAATAACTCAAAACACATAGTAAAGAGTCACGAATATATTTTGGTTTATGCTCAAAGCAAGTCACAATTAATGCCTCTGTTTGTCAAACATCAAAAAGATTATCTTAAAAGATATAGAGAAAGAGATAAAAAAGGTAGGTTCTTTTGGGATACACTTAATCGTCCTGGCTTGAGAAATGCTCATTATAGTATCACAGCTCCTGATGGCACTGCTATTGAAGGGTCTTGGATATGGTCCAAAAAGCGAGTAGAAAAAGCTATCCAATTAGGTGAAATTAGAATAGAAAAGATCAATCGTAAATGGAGTGTGCATTTTAAACAAAGACTTAATATAAAGGGTAAAAAATTAACTAGCCTGTTAAGTCGAGAATTAGTTGGAGGGACAATAGAAGGAAGCCGTGAAATGAAAGATATATTTCATAATGCATATATATTTCCTTACCCTAAATCATCTCATTTAATTAAGTTTCTTTTAGAGAGTTTAAACTGTCAAGATGCCATTGTTTTAGACTCTTTTGCTGGCACAGGTACAACAGCTCATGCTGTTTTGCAGTTGAATCAAGAAGACGGAGGCCAGCGTAAATTTATTCTTGTTGAATGTGAAGATTATGCTCATACAATCACAGCTGAACGGGTACGTAAAGTGATCAAAGGTATTCCTCAATCTCAAAATAAGAAGCTTCAAAAAAAAATGAAAGGTTCTTTTACTTATTGTCAATTAGATTTTAATACTTAAACACAATGTTTATACCGACAATCAAGCAAGCTACCCTAGGTTTAGAAGGAGCTTTTTCTTTAACATTTCACTCAAAATGCATCATGCCTCTGGCATGTTTTTGGACAATGACCGCGTTTGTTTCACTAAAAATAAACAAATTTTTGAGACATTTTAAGAAGCTTTACTTGTAATGATTTTAAAGTTCTTTTTGTAGGTTTTGTTGCCATGATTTTTCCATAAGAATTTTAAATATCATTTTTTGATCTTGTTGATTAGCTACTTCAAAGCTCCCTACATCCATGGATTGATCTTTATGATATTGTTCTAGTAGTTTGAATAATTTTTCTTTGTACAGTGTATCATCATTGCCTTTCAGGTGGTCTCCTTTGGTTTCTAAAACAACATACTTTTTTTCTTTAGCATTTGAACCTTCTTTAATTGCATAAGCTAAAAAATCTGGCCAGATTTTTCTTTTCTGCCAGCCTTGCAGATGATAATCAGTAGAGCTTTGTCTTGCAACCATTCGATGCCACCATTTGATAGCTTGATGTTCGTCTAAGTACCAAGCTACTTGCTTTTCAAGTGTATTGTAATGTTTTTCATAAGTCCTATCAAATAAGCTTAATTGTAAAGGACTTCCATCTCTCTGGCTCAAGACTCGATTTTGATCAGATATATTGTGAAAACTCATTTCTTGGTCCATTGTCCAGTTCAGATCAATATTATCTTTAAATATCTTAAAACAAATCAAGCCTTCTTTTAACTTGCTAATAAATAATTGCTCTGATAATTGACTGACTTGATCTTTAATGTCATTTTCTATTTTATTGAGCAGAAAATTTCTATTCAGATAAATATCTTGATGGGATATACCTTGAGATTGAAGGGTTTGGATCACTTCATCAAGTATGCGACTTGCTTCTATAGGGTTAGGGATAAAATGACACAGTCTTTTAGACATGAGTGAAAAATCCATCGACATCAATGAGGCTATGTGGGATTGCCTTTGGCTTTCTAACATTTCAAGTTGCCCTTGTGGTTCTTCTATATCTACTTTGATGATGTCTGTTTTAAGTTTAAGAGATTGAATATAATCCGGTGTGATAGTTTCTTTTTGAGAATAGGAAATTTGACTGTAGTTTATATTTTGTAAAATATCAGATTCATAAATAATATTTCGCCATTTATTATCTTGTTTATACAGCACACGAGGCAAGAATATTGTGGTTTTTTGAAATGCTTTTCTACGTGGAATGATTTTTCTTTCCACTTGATGGTCTTTATATTTGATTTGATCAATCACATCGTCCATGCCTTCTTTTTGCAGGCCCTTTTTAATATCCTCTACTACGTCTTTAACGATTCGGTTATAACAGAACACATAACTTTCATTCAGATCAGGAAACTCTTTAATGGTTCTTGTGTGGGGTTGTCTTAAGATTCTACCAATCAATTGAGTAAGAGCCTGTTTGGATTCAGACTTTCCAAGTATGGCAAGTACATAAGCAAAGGGGCAGTCCCATCCTTCTTGAAGGGCCCTATTGGTGATGATGTACTCTACTGGAGAAGCATCACTGAGGAGGTCTTCGTCTTTAAGTTCATTACGGCCAGATGTTTTAATACGGACAGATGCAGGATTGATACCTAAGTGATTTATTAGATATTGCTGGGTGTCTTCTGCGTGGATAAATTTACTGCCTTTTTGTTCTTTGCCTGTTCTTTCTACTTGAATGAGCATGATAGGACGTATGTAGCGACGAGAATGATAATGAAATTCCTTAGCTTGAGTTTTAAGTTCTTTGAGTTTTTCGTATGCTTGATGTAGTGTTTTTTTCCAATCACTCTTTTCAGAATTACTAATATTGATAGGGATTTTGATCATGTTTTCTTCTTTGAGCCTTACACCTGAAACACTTACCAGTACATTACTTTTATGTTCTTTCATGTTAGGGGTTGCTGATAATTCTAAAATAAAGCGAGGGTTTAATGTGGATATGGTTTTTCTTGCAAGTTGGGAATAAGCTCTATGGCCTTCATCTAATATAACAATGGGTCTGACAATACGGAGAGCATTACCCAGGCTATGTTTGATGGATATATTTTTTACACCTCCAAAATTTTGTTTCAGGTCACCCTCATAATCTAAATTAGATATTTGATCTAGTAATTGGTTATTGGCTTTATGATGGTCAGATGGAGGGAAGAAATCAACAAATTGACCTGAGTTTTTAAAGACTTTTAAAGATTCTTTTGTGTCTCTATTTGCAGATGGCAACATAAGAAGCATCACACAAAGGTGGTCTTGAACATCTTGTAGAGAAAGGGCAGAAGTTTTTTCTAGGATTTTAACGTTTCCTCTACCGCCAGCAGCCATAGCTAATACATCCTTGTAAGGATGATCTATGTTCTTGAACGCTTGTAACGTTTGTCTATAGATAGCTTCTGTGGGGACAATCCATAAAATAAATCCTGTATTTCTTTTAAAATAATCAATATTGATTTCGTAAAGAGCATGGAGGGCAATAAGGGTCTTGCCTCCACCTGTAGGTACTTTAAGACAAACATTCGGCACAGTATTTCCAATTCCATCTTTTACATTTATATATGGAAATGGATGCCCATGTTTATCTTTAGCAATAGGAATTTTATTTTCTTCTATAAGTTGTTCCCAAGCTTTTTTGCAAAAGTCTTGGAAGTGTCTTGCCTTACCTTCTTTTTTGTGGTGTTGCACAAGAATATTTTCATCTTTATATGTTTTTTCAAGAGCTTCTACGTATTGTTTTAATTTGTTTAAGATGGCTATTTGAAATTCTTTAAGTTGCATTTGTTTTCTCTTTTTTTAGGTTGTTGTTATTTTATTCCTTCATTTGTTGGTTATGTGAGCATTCTTATAAGCATTTTGTGGATTTGAAATGGCATTTGGCAAAACACAAGACCTTTTTGTGGTAGATCCTCTGGTGGGACAAAACAAGCCATTGCAAACACATAAGCCTTTATATGCTTTTTCAAGAGCTTCTACGTATTGTTTTAATTTGTTTAAGATGGCTATTTGAAATTCTTTAAGTTGCATTTGTTTCCTCTTTTTTTTAGGTTGTTTGTTGGTTATGTGAGCATTCTTATAAGCATTTTGTGGATTTGAAATGGCATTTGGCAAAACACAAGACCTTTTTGTGGTAGATCCTCTGGTGGGACAAAACAAGCCATTGCAAACACATAAGCCCTTTTGCACTTTTCTACCTTCATCGTTTGCAATATTAAAGCCTCTCTTTTAGCATGCAAGGCTGAAGCATCGCTTCTTAAAAACTCCTTATCTGGTTGATACACTACAAAAATAGCAACGTCGTTTTTGGTCTTACCTACATAATAATCACCACGCTTTTTAAATTTTTGAAGTGCTTGGCCTGTTGCTGTGTAGAAAATATACGGAGCTAGCACATTGTATGTAGGTAGAGATTTGCATTTTAAAAAGTTTTCTTCATTGAACTCTTGACCTAAGGTGCAGTAAGCAAATGAACCACCTAAGCCTTTTTTTAATCTGTCGTCTTTAGCCGTGGGGATACCTTTAATAACCCGTCGGATACGTTCAGCAGTGATGTTATTGGCATAGTCCTCGCATTCTATAAGGATAAATTTGCGATTCCCTCCATCTTCCTTGTTGAGGTCAAGGACTGCATGGGCTGTCGTACCACTGCCCGCAAAAGAATCTAAAATAATAGCGTTTTTATCAGCAATTAATGAAATACATCTTTTAATCAATTCTGGTGATTTTGGAAAATCAAAAGAATCTTCTCCTTGAAATATTTCTTTTAATATCTCCTTGCCAATTTCATGGTTAAAGCTTTTTTCTATCCATAAGGATTTTGCTTTAGTTGTCCCACCATTTTTGGGTAAATAATCCTTACGATAAATACGCCAACCTTTGTCACTATGGCCATTTGTTTGTACCCCCACAATCAAATCAGGATTTTGTTTGATTTTTTGTTTGCTCCATGTCCAACACCCTTCTTTCCCTTTTGAATCTTTAGGTAAAACCTTCAGATTATATTCTTTGTTATGGGTTAAAGATATTTTTCCATTTGTTGGATGAACAAAAATAGGAAAAAATAAATTAGGCCTGGTTTCTTTATTGAAAAATTGGATCCCTGAATTTCTAAGGCGTAGTAAACGAAACTTTCCTTTTTTATCTTCTTTATTATATTCATCAATTGTTTTTTGAGGTTTAGGTATTTCTTGAATGACATCTTTAGAAGGGCTTTTAGTGAAAATTAAAATATGCTCATGAGTTTGTGCAATACCTTTTCTAAGGGATCTTCCTCTTGGATTTGTTTGAACTATAATATCAGCTAAAAAGTTTCCTTCTCCAAAAATTTCTTCACTGATGCTCTTTAGATTATAACATTCATGATCATCTATACTGATAAAAATCACACCATCTTCAGCAAGTAGCACTTTGAGTAACTCTAACCGAGGCCACATCATGCAAAGCCATTTATCATGCCTTTCCATATCGTCTTTGCCGATGCCATTTTCTGTAAACCATCTGCACATCACAGGATTGTTGACTTTATCATTGTATTTCCAGTTTTCGTTCCCTGTGTTATAAGGTGGGTCAATATAAATGCATTTGATCTTTCCTCCATAATGAGGGATAAGGGCTTTAAGAGCATGAAGGTTGTCCCCATGGATCATCAAATGATCATCTAAAGATGGCTTACTAGTCTGGCTTGAAACATAAGATTTTTTGGCATTGATCTCAAGAGGATAAAAAGGCACTGTCAAATGATGGGTACGGACAATTGATTTGCCCTTAAAATTCAACACTGGCATAGCACACCTCTTTTTTGCCACACTCTTACACTTTATAGCTTCTTAGTCAACAAGTAAAATAAGCATTTATTAAACCCTTGAATGGCTATAGAGTCAAGGTTTTTCTAAGTCTAAAAACTCCAGATGACCTGCCTTAAGCAATCGATCTAAGGCATGTTTGCTATGACTAAGGATTTTTGTATTTTGACTTGCAAGCCCTACTTTAAGAATAGCTCTTATTTCTTCTTCAGGAATAAACACCATTTGATCTCCTAGTAGCATTATTTCAGTCAGTTTAGCAAAGCACTCTAAAACCTGTTCTTTGTAATTCTCTAAAAAGGTATACAATACTCTTATTTGCTTATAGACATAGGTATCTTCTATAGTATTGGTCTTTTTGTTTTCTCTACAAATATCTAAAATTTCAGAATATTTACCAAGCCTCCATTTCACGTCATAAAAGCAATCTGCATTTAAAAAAGCAGTGAATAATTGAAGTTCAATAGGCTCTTTTTCTTCCAATCGCCAAGCTAACCATTCCTTGATCTTCTTTTTAGAGTGATCATCAAAAACTTTACCATTATCTCTTAATTGATAGCCAACAAATCTAAATAAAAGCATCCAATATTTTTTATCTTGCTTTGTATTTTGATAATATTTTTTTAGTAGACTATTTTCCCCTTTAAGAGAATATTCACCGTAGAGATAATAGATAAATAAATGTTGGCCAAAAACTTCAGCAAGGTCTTCACTATTTATTGACTTCATTACAAATCGGTTTAAATTTTTTAAGGCAAAAATAAAATCCTTATGGAAAATTTCAAATATCTTTTTGGATATTTTATGTCGACGTAGCAAGCTAGCAAATGCAACTAACCACTTGTTAAACTCATTTTGTGGGAAAAGTTTTAAGTGATTATCAATAGTCCATTTTTTATCTGTATTGTAAATGATTCCATAATGAAATCCTAAAATAGTATATTCTGGCAATGTAAGTGGATATTGAGCTTTAGGGCTAAAACGTTGATCTAAAATAGCAGTCACTCTTGAAACATCTGCTTTAGGATTGTCTGTTTTTAACCGGCAACCGAAATTAATTAGATGTTTTAAAGCAAGACTTCTTGTATTATTAAAAGCCTCAAAGAGATAATCTGCTTTTGATGAATATTCTAATGGTTGAAATTTACTATTATGAGGAGCTTTATCAGTTTGATTATTTTGATCTAATCCTTGATCAAATTGAGTACATAATATATCTAAAAGATCAAATACCCTATCAGTATCTTCTTGCTTATTATTTGTTTTTTCGATATACACTTCAATAAAGTCACTTACTGCTCTTTTTGAACTTTGCCAGTTGGGATTGTCTTTTGATTTTTCATAAGACCATCCATTTTGCTTATTATTTATTTGATCTGACTGAGAGAGAACCCACTTTAAAAAAGCAACCCATTTTTCATTTAATAGAGTATCAAAATCTTTTTCAATTATTTTTTGTTTAATTTCGATGATCATTTTGATATAGATAGGCCGTTTGATTTTATGGTAGTTTTCAAGCCAAAATTCAAGTCTTCTGGGATTTTTAAGAATATAATTTTCAAAAACATCTTGAAAATTTTTAGCTAACCCCTCAATATTTATTATTTTTATACCTTTATCCAAGTCGATACTCTCATCTTCCCAATTATTGATATAATCGAGTAACTTTTGATCTGTCATTTCAGTGAGGTCTTGTTCTAACTTTGGACTGCGATCATCTATAACACCCATTTGAAAACGAAATGGTTTATAATCTTCATCAGAAATTTTCTGCTCACTGTTAGATTCTAATTTTTGAAAATACTTTAAATATTTATCAAAAAGAACGACCTTAAAAGGTTGTAACCGCTTTCTATGGAAATCAGATTGATATTCCTTAAAAATATTTTCAGTAAATTTTTTGCCACACCATTGTTTATAATTTTCTTTTGAAGGACCACTTAAAATTTGCTCAAAAATTTGCTGAAGTTTTTCTTTTGTCAGTAGTTCCTTACCAAAATGTTCACAAGCTTTTTTGATCATCTTTTGCATTTCATAGCCATATCGAAATTGAGAATAATCTTTATATTTTAAAATTTCTTCTTGTATCCAAGGTTTTGTTTGTTCATTAGGATGTAAAGCATATAAATGTTGTCTGATTCTTTCAAATACCTTCCAATTTTGCTTTTTTAAAATATTATCTAATTGTGCAATAGTCAATTGGGGCGATTTTTCATACACTATTTCACAAACAGAAGTAAGGGTGAGAACAAGTGCCTTATCGTACTGCACATTGCTATTGCGAGGGCAAGTTAAGTCTTCACACCATATTTGAGAAGCATCCTCATTTTCACTAGCAATATCTTGATGAGTTTGAAATTGAATTATTTGATTTGTTGTTTCGATCAATATACAAGCTACTTGATATGGCTCTTGTTCTGCTAATGGTTCAATGCCTTTTTTCAATATTTCAAAAAAAATCCATGATGGGCAATCTAATATATGGCGAGATCTTAAATAGGTTGTGAATGATTCTTTTTTATCTTTTATTTTGTTATAACTTTCTCTTTTTTCTCTATCTTGAGGATCTGGTTTAAATTGAATCATTCGTTTTGCTAATTTTAATGCTGGGTTTATTTGATTTTCTTCTCTCCATAAAGTTAAAAGTTTAAGCATGAATATATCTTGATTTTTCATATTTTTACAAAATTCTAATATTTTTGGTAAAAGTTTTATAGATTGTTTTCCTGGCAGTTTTAATGCAATATTTAAAATACCACTATATATGGTAGGGTTATCTATCTTTGGAAAACTTAATATTAAATTAATGACATCTTCTGGTACTTCTGTAGATATATTTTTTAAATACGACATTTGAGGCCAAAATGGAGATTGAATATAGCTATTTGGTAAATCCTTAACTTTAGGAGGTGATTTAAAATAATCCTTTTCAATCAAATATTTAAGCCAAAGAGGATTTTTAAGTCGGGAGAAAAAGTACTGGCGTTCAGTATCTTTTTTCAGGGATTCTAAAGCTTTATTCATTGTTTCAATTGTTGGTTGCTTCCAAGATTTCATTAATTTCCTCCATTTTTCTTTTATATTCACCATTTGCTGCAATATATAAGAATTCATTAAGTATTTCAAAGTGTTTTTTAATTTCAAATGATACACTTTTATCAAAAGCTTTTTCTCTAAGATGCGTACGTTTCAAAAAATATTTCTTTGTCTTGTTCCATTCTTCAAGAAATTCTTTTGAAATATTCTTTTTATCTTTGTAATCTAAAAAAGTAGTAAAGAAAAGCTCATCAGATTCTTTACTTCTCGTACAGCCTTCTTTATGTTCCTCAACGAGCTTGTTTATTTTAATACAGAGATCAAAAGGAATAAGATGACCATCGGCTTCATTTTTTATTTTTTTATCCTTATTAAGTAAATCATACTTTATTTTTTCTGATCTTTTTCCCCAATCATTTTTCCATTGCTTTTCTATCTTATCTAAATGGTTTTTATATTGAACTTGTTGTCTTTTAATACCTTTTACAGTTTGAGGAAGACTATTCATTAATTCTCTACCTGCATGAGCTACAAAATTGATATAACCAGGTCTTTCATTATTTAAGAGATCAACTGCTCCTTTATATATTTCTGCATATATTGGCAATTGAAGGCCATCTTGTAACCAATTAAAAATAGAATCTTCTTTCCCTTTTTCTTTCATATTAGGGTAATCATATCATTACTAAATCTAAAAAGCATTAGTGGAGGTTCTTTAGAGGACACTTTATATCCTTTTTTAGGTTGTTGTTATTTTATTCCTTCGGTTGTTGGTTATGTGAGCATTCTTATAAGGATTTTGTGGATTTAAATTGTAATATTTTTGTTTTTTAATTTAGCATTTACAATATCTTTAAAGAATTCAATAGCAAATTGTAAAAATTGTACGTTAATAAGATGAATGACTTCAATGCGATAATCTTCACCCTTAAGTAGTTTTGTAATAATATTTTTAATAACCTGTGCTTTCATATTTACCTGTGCTTTCATATTTACTTGTGCTTTCATATTTACTTGTGCTTTCATGCTTTCTCTTGAAGTAATGTTTTAAAATCTTGGATATTTATAAACTTTGTGCAAAGCTTATTTTGACTAAATAAGGAAGCATTTTGCTTGAGATTTTCTTTTATGCGATTGATATACTTTGCATCCTTCTCAGTTAAGAAAAAGTACCTATCTAAATCTACGGCTGAACGTCCTAAAGTGCCACTACCCGCAAAAGGATCAAAAATCAAATCTTCCACAAAAGAGTAATACTTAATAATCCGATTGCATAATTCTAAGGGGAATACAGCACTATGCACTTTATCAAAAGTAGGATCAATATGCCAAACATTTGTGGTCTCATACCCATCTAAAACTTTACTTCTATTAACTCTTTCTAAGTTGTATTGGTGCATATTCCAATCAATCAATTGATTGGTTTTTTTCCTATAAACCATTAGCATTTCTGAAATAGCATTGGGTTTATATCCTAAAGGTTTACGATGCTGTAGAAATCCTGCATTTCTGTTTTTGACACTTGCTTCTGGTTTAACCCATACAATATCATCAATAAACTCCCAACCCATTTTAACTAACAAAGGATGAAGATCATAAGGAATAGGATACCTCTTACTTGCGTGGGCCCGGCTCATCCTAGGAATAATAATCGGTGAGGTGTTCAGGATAAAAAACCGACCTTCTTTAGTCACTCGATGTATGGCTTTAAAAGCTTCTTCTAAAAATTTTAAATATGCCTCATAACTTTGATAAATGGAATAATCCCTAGCGTTGTAATAAGGTGGTGATGTAAAGGTCAGATGAATAGATTCGTCAGGCATGTATTTTAATACTTCTATAACATCACCTTGTACAACTGTGTTTTTAAGACAGTCTAAACATTGATCTTGTTTATTAGTATTTTTTAAATGATCTCTGCCGTTTATTTTTTGATGGATGACTTCTCTGATTAATTCATTAGGGTGACTAAGTAATTTTGAAAGTTGTTTTTTAACTTGGATATCTTTTGAAAAAACAAACAAGCCTCTCATAGCCTGCATAACAACTTTTGGATCTTGATCAGATAACATTTGTATCAAAATAGGAATAGCTTTTTTATCTTTTAGCCTTCCAATGGCAGAAACAGATTCACGTCGCACTTGAGTATTTTGATCTTTTTTGGCAAAGTGAGCAAATGTATCTAATAAAGAAATATCACTCATCTTAGCAAGGTTTTTTATAACAAGGATTCTGATAGCTACATTGTGATGATTTAATAACTTGAGTAGTGGCTTCTTACTGTATTCACTCTTAAGTTGCTTAAGACGTTCTAAACCATAGATAATAGCATTCTTATTATTTTGGTTCTGTAAAAAAGCTAGAAGTGCTTTTTGGTTGTCTTTTAAACTGTCAATATGTTTTTCATACATTGTAGAAACTCTCTTATAATTTTCTATGTAAGATTTGTTAATGCCATAAAAATCAAACATGAGCAAAATGGCCAATAAGAGTCCTTATAATAAGTAACAAGTCAACAGAGGTCAAACAGCTTTTTCAGGATATATCTATTACTTAAGAGTTAATTTCAAAATTTTTAACTATGAATATTCTCAATTCCTTTCCTTCAATAGAGCATTTTGTGGATTTGAAATGGCATTTGGCAAAACACAAGACCTTTCTGTGGTAGATCCTCTGGTGGGACAAAACAAGCCATTGCAAACACGTAAGCCTTTTTGCACTTTTCTACTTTCATCGTTTGCAATATTAAAGCCTCTCTTTTAGCATGCAAGGCTGAAGCATCACTCCTTAAAAACTCCTTATCTGGTTGATACACTACAAAAATAGCAACGTCGTTTTTGGTCTTACCTACATAATAATCACCACGCTTTTTAAATTTTTGAAGTGCCTCACCTGTTGCTGTGTAGAAAATATACGGAGCTAGCACGTTGTATGTAGGTAGAGACTTGCATTTTAAAAAGTTTTCTTCATTGAATTCTTGACCTAAGGTGCAGTAAGCAAATGAACCACCTAAGCCTTTTTTAAATCTGTCGTCTTTAGCTGTAGGGATACCTTTAATAACTCGTCGGATACGTTCAGCAGTGATGTTATTGGCATAGTCCTCGCATTCTATAAGGATAAATTTGCGATTCCCTCCATCTTCCTTGTTAAGGTCAAGGACTGCATGGGCAGTCGTACCACTGCCTGCAAAAGAATCTAAAATAATATAATTATTATTATCTTTTTGCTGTTGTGATTTTATTAAAAATTTTATCAAATCACTTGGTTTTGGATGTGAAAATTTTTGATCTGAAAATATATTACCAAATTCTTCAGACCCTTTTTCATTATAGAACCTAGGGTCATCAATAAGATCATGTATAGCTTTTATTTTATCTCTTTCTTCTGGTAATACATAACGACGTAGTCCAAAATTTTTAGTAATATAAATTGTTTGGTTTATAATATCTTGATTAACTCTAAATTTTCCTTTAATTCTTACTTCTCGAAATACTTTATGATCTTTAATTTCAAGATCATCTAAAAGTAAAAACACCATTGATGAGACCTTGTACTCTCCTTTTTTATAAAGTCCATCTTGACAGTTAGCATCTGCACCTTTTGGTATATTTCTTATACATAATGAATTATTAGCATTAAATACAGGACGAGTTTCTGCACTTAGCGAATGAACACCTAGTGGTGCTGAAAGCTCATTTTTGCAATATGCTATAATGTAATCACACATATCGGACATTTTCTTAGAAAGATGGGCTGTTTTTCTTGAAGCTCTTCTTTTCATAACTCCTACAAAATTTTCTTCTCCAAAAATTTCATCTAAAATCATCCTTAAACGATGCTGTTCATTATCGTCTATACTGATAAAAATCACACCATCTTCAGCAAGTAGCACTTTGAGTAACTCTAACCGAGGCCACATCATGCAAAGCCATTTATCATGCCTTTCCATATCATCTTTGTTGATGCCACTTTCTGTAAGCCATGTTTGTATCATAGGATTGTTGACGTTATCATTGTACTTCCAGTTTTCGTTCCCTGTGTTATAAGGTGGGTCAATATAAATGCATTTGATCTTTCCTCCATAATGAGGGATAAGGGCTTTAAGAGCATGAAGGTTGTCTCCATGGATCATTAAATTGCCTTCTAAGGATGGCTTACTAGTTTGGCTTGCAACAAAAGATTTTTTAGCATTGATCTCAAGAGGATAAAAAGGCACTGTCAGATGATGGGTACGGACAATTGATTTGCCTTTAAAATTCAACACTGGCATAGCACGCCTCTTTTTTGCCACAATCTTACATTTTATAGCATCTTGGTCAACAGAAAAATATATAAAAAGCCAATAAATTTGTTGTCAAATGTGGCAAATAGTGATTATAATATGAGTATAGTAGTTAGTGGTTTGTATAAAAATAAAGGGATTGACAATAGATGTAAATACTGAGAAAGAAATTTCATTTTAAAAGGTATTTTTAAGTATCTTTAAAAACAAAACAGACCAAGTATTTTTACAAAATAAACCTAAAAAAAGAGGTTAAAATGTTAAAAGATATAACTATTAAAAATTACAAGCTTTTTAAATCTTTTTCTGTCAAAGATTTGCCTCGTATTTTACTGGTTGGAGGTAAGAACAATTGCGGAAAGACCAGCTTTTTAGAAGCTATATTTTTTGTCTTTGATTCTCAAAATCCAGATATGTTTATAAAGTCTCTTGCATGGAGAGGGTTAAATACCATCCCTAATGATCCTCAATCCATCCTTGCACCTTCCTTTCATAATTTTCTTTTAGATCAATTAATGACTTTTGATTACGTTCTTACTCCTTCACTTAAACGAAAGCTATCTTACAAGTTTATACCATCTCATGGGCAGGTTTCTGCTCAATATAAAAATGGAAAAAGCACTATTGAAATACCTAAGCCTCAATCACCTCAAACAAATCAACCAACTCATTTAGGTTCAATAGAAATTTCCTATCATTTAGAAAAAAATACTATTAAAAATTTTTTAACTCTTGATCAAAAAGGAATGTCTATTGAAAGGAAAGCTCAAGCATTTCAGTACAATCAAGAAATAAATGCAACTTTTATATCTTCTGTTGTTCCTATGCTACCTATTGTAAAAAGTCAAATATATGGTGAACTTGATAAAGTCAATAATACAGAAAAACTTTTAAAAGCACTGCAAATTATAGAGCCAAAATTAAAATCTTTAAGTGTGATCACAATAGCTGATCAACCAACTCTTCATGGTGATATTGGCATGGGTATAAAGATACCTCTGGCTCTTATGGGGCAGGGTATGGATCGCTTTTTATCTATTTTATTAAGTATTTCAGTTATTAAAAATGGCATTGTGTTAATTGATGAGATTGAAAATGGATTTCATCACTCTGTTTTGCCATCTGTATGGAAAACTATAGCCACCCATGCAAAAGCTAACAATGTGCAAGTTATTGCCACTACCCATAGTCGGGAAATGATTATGGAGGCTGCCGATGAGATACCAAAAGATATGATCGATGACTTTAGATACATGAGAATAGACAGAGATGGTGATCAATTTGATCCTAAAATTTACGATGCTGAAATGTTGGAATCAGCTTCAAGAATGCGTTTGGCTGTACGCTGAAATTTTTAAAAATGACTCAAATCAATGAACCAAAATTTATCATAAAAAAGCAAAAAATTCTTCTTGTAGAAGGTAAAGATGAAGTTCGATTTTTTGAAGCTCTTTTCAAAGCAAAAGACATTCAGAATGTTCAAATTATAGATTGTGGTGGTATATACAAATTTAAAAAAGATTTTCCCACTTTAAAGAACACTTCTGAATTTAATAAAGTCACCTCATTGGCTATTATACAAGATGCCAATAATGAAGGTCCTCAAAGGAGATTTGAGAGCATTTGCTCCACACTTAAAAAGTGCGATTTAAGCACTCCCACTCAAATAGGATCATTTACTTCAACAAACCCCAAAATAGGTGTGTTTATTTTACCAGATGGTAAAAACAAAGGTATGCTAGAAACCCTTTGTTTATCCATAGTGGAATCAAAAGATATTAACAAGTGCATTGATGACTTTATGGATTGTATGGGTAAAAACTTAAAATCAAAGCCTCCTAAAAACTCAGATAAAGCCAAACTCCATGCTTATTTAGCAACAATGGAAGAAGACACTCCTTCCTTAGGAGTAGCTACTCAAAAAGGTTATTGGAATCTTAATTCAGACAAGCTCAAACCTTTATTAGATTTTTTACAGAAGCTGTAGCAATAAGTATATTAGGTGCTTTTAGATGTTGTAGTAAAGAATTAACTGGAGTTTATGGTAGTGTCTATTTTTTGTTTGAAACATAATAGACCTCAATTATTTCTCTTTCTTTGAATACTTTTTAACACATAGCATAAGTGGGCTTGCCTGTTTTGATATGACAAAGAAATATTTTTTTGTAGTGATGAGCTTATATTGTTGATAGTAGCTACTTCTTGCCTTAAAAATTTATTTTTCTGTCTATCCTCTTGACTTTTTAGATTATTTAGGCGAAGATTATGAAAATACACGGGTCTCTGTTCCTTATTCCCTAATGAACTTCAAGACCCTTCTAGACCATTAAAAATTATTATTAAAATTTAAAGGAGGATATGTTTTATGCGTGATTATCATATATTTATTAGTCATTCTTGGAGCCATGAAGATCAATATGAAAAGCTTATTGAACTTTTAGAGGATGCTTTATATTTTTCATTTAAAGATTATTCTGTACCAAGAGACGACCCCATTCACGATGCACCTACAAGTCAAAAACTTTATGAAGCTATAAAAGGGCAAATGACTTCTGCTAGTGTAGTGTTAATTTTAGCTGGAGTTTATGCTTCCTATAGTAAGTGGATTAATAAAGAAATTGAGATTGCAAAAAATGAATTTGAAACTCCTAAGAAAATCTTAGCTATTAAGCCATGGGGCAGTCAGAGGACTTCTGAATTTGTTAGAAAGAATGCCGATCAGATTGTAGGATGGAACGGCAATAGTATAGCTGACGCTGTTAAGGAGTTAGCATGAATGAAACAAAAAAACATGATCCAAAAATTTTATTAGAACAATATAAGCTTTGCGTTGAAATGGCAGACAGAATCAGTCAAAGAAGACAATCGGCTAATAATTATTGTTTAAGTGTGAATACGTTTTTATTGTCTTTTTTAGCTTATTTGACTTCTATGGAAGTAAATATTGTTGTAATGATTGTTATTTCTGTGGTTGGTATTTTACTTTCTATTCTTTGGTTTTCTTTAATTAAGTCTTATAAAAATCTTAATACTGGTAAGTTTAAGGTGATCATTGAGATGGAAAAGCTACTTGGTGATTATCATCCTTACGATAGAGAGTGGGATTTATTAGGACGTGGTGAAGACTCAAAGCTTTATTCTTTATTAACTTACGTTGAATCTAACATACCTTTGCTCTTTGGATTTCTCTATATCTTCTTTATTATTTTTAATATTTGTTGCTCTTAATTTGATGGGTTGTAAATACATCAACATAATAATTTTGAGAAAATATAAAATGAATTTTTCTATCCTTGTAGATGATCCTTAAAAAGATGAGTATGTGTAAAACTGAACATTGCTATTATCGATTTGTTCCATTAAGTCTTCAACCTCATCATGCACTTGTCTTAATCTGCTACACTCTTGTAAAAATGCTTGATTGGGATCCTGCTCTACTATTTTAAAAATATTCTCTTCTAATTTTGATTTGTCCATCTGATATATCCTTTTTCTAGTTATACTTAGATTATAACACACATATTATATTTTCTCTTAATTAATTTAAAATGCTACAAGTGTTTCATGTCTATTAAGAAGCAGATTTTTGTTGAATAGAATCAACACAATGACAAATCTGATCAATGTGAACTTCAAACCTTGAAGGCCATATAAGTCCTCTACCGTAAGAGTCCACAGAAACTTGATCCCATTCATTTGGATTGGGAAAACAATAAACACTTTCAAATCGAGTTAAATCAGCTATAAAAGTTGTTTGATTAGTTAGTGTTACTTTAATTTTTTTATATTCAAGTCCTTTAACTTTATCAATATACTTAGAAGTGCTATCTATAATTATTTTATTGGTGCTATCCATGGGATCTCTTTTCCTATAAAGGCTTGAGACCAAGCATATTTTAATTCTATTTGTCTTTCTACAGCCCATTCTTTTACAAGTTTTTCTGTTCTTATACTTAATCGGCCAGAGATCAAGTCTCTTTCTAAAGTAAATGTAGCTTCTTGTCCACTATATCTTGCATGAAAGTGAGGCATATCATGCTTTTGAGTATCCATAAAATACATATAGATAATAATACCAAAAAACTCTGATATCCTGAGCATTTTGCAGTTCCTTATACACTCTTATTAAGTGCAATAATATATTTTATTATGATGATCAATTAAGAGATTGTCCATTTAATTTTTTATCTTATTACTTCGCCTTTGTAGAAATATTTAGCAGTTTGTGTAATGTGTAGAAGTGGTGCTTTTTCTTATTTTCTAAATCTACTGACTATTGTGTGAAACTCTGTATTGCTTATTTTGTTTGGCAGAATTATTTCTTTGAAGAAACTGTAAATTAGCCCACCTTGACCTTAACTTTATTCTTAAATGCTTGCCAAAGATTTGTAGCTTCTTTTGGATGTACTGCTATGAGAATTTCTTTTTTTGATTTTTTGACTTGCTCTTCAAATATCCAATAGAAAGTAGCTAAATCATAACCAAGTATTTTTGCTGCTTTGTTGATAAAAGTTAAAGAAGGGATAAATTTGTTTTGTTCAATGTCTTTTAATTGCTGTGGTGTCACATTAAGTCGATCTGCCATATCTTTTAAGCTTATTTTATCACCACATCTAGCAGCATTTATAGTGCCTCCTATAGTGTGAGGTCCTATTTGTTTTTTTAACCATTTAATCCTTTGTTCTGTATTCATGTTTTGATATCCTTATAATTTTTATTATACCATTATTATAATAATAAATCACTCTGTGTGAATAGTCAAGTGATAGAGATCGGTAATCCTTCCAACGACCTTTTAATTTATGATCTTTATATCTAGGCATATTTCTGACAGCTTCATATCCTCTTTTTTCAACATCTTCGACAAAAATTAAGAATAACCTCAAAACTCTTTTTGAAAGTCTTTCTATTTCTTTATTTGCATTATTTGAAAATTCTACAATTGTTTTTTCCATAACAATATTTTTTTGTAGTGATGAGCTTATATTGTTGATAGTAGCTATTTCTTACCTTAAAAATTTATTTTTTACAAAAACTTCACTGATGTTTAAATTCAGAAATCAATAGATGTTATTTTAAATATAAAACCTCTGATCAACAAAACAGCTTTACTTTTTAGGAGTACTCAACAAAGATTTTGATACTTCTATAACCTGAGATTGTGAAGGGTTTTTTGAATTTTTCATAAATCCTGTATCTTGTGGGCTAAACATAGCCTTAGTTAATTCTAGCAGGATGGCATTTGCTATTTCCTTCTCAGATTCATTTTCTGTTTCTTTTATCGCATTTAAAATTTCCTTATGAGAATCTAAAGCATTATGTCTATGTTGATTGAGTATGTATTGATGCCTTTGTGCTAGGTATTCATTTTTCAATACAGATATTATTATAAAAATAACAGAAAAGATAAAAATCTTATTTATGAGGTTCCCTTTTATAATTAATTCAGGAATATTATTTACAACCATTTCAGGATCAAACAACAAGAAATTCCAAGCTATCAAGCAAACAACGATGGAAAAAATCACTAGAGCTATTCCAAACCGCCGAGAGAGTATTTTATTGCACTTTGCCTCATTTTTAAAGAACTCCCCATAACGTTTTGCCTCTGCTCTAACTGTTCTTTCTGATAATTCACTTTGTGCTTTTTTTAGTTTCTCTACTTCTTCTTCTATTTCCTTTGTAGCTTTTTTATATTGCTGAACAACTTCTTTAGATTGCTGAATATCTCTATCAGATATTTCTGATTTTTTATCAGAGCTATATTTTTTTTGAAATTCCAATGCTAAAAATATGTGACGATACATTTCGAAAAGAATATTTTTAAACTGAATAATTTGGCTTATTATATTTTCATTTTGACTTGTATCTCTATGGTCTTCAATAATTTGCTTGTGATTATTAAAATCGTTAAGTATTTGTTCAAGCTGATGTATTAGTTCATTAGGAATCTCATCCTTGTTTTTGATCACATCGTCAATAGCATTTTTAATAACGTCTAAGTGAGGTTTTAGCTCTCCTAAATGGTATTCTCCTAGGTCTGGTCTTAAAAGCTTTTCCCATTTTGTTTTTTTGTATTCGTCAATGTATGTGTCAATGCTCATTTTGTTTTACCTTGCTACTTTTTATAGTTAGAAAATTGCCTATTAATATGTGTATTGCCTAACCAGACATCAGAGATAATGCGAGCATCTTGACTACGGCTATGTGGAATCACTTTTACGATATAATCTTTTTTTAGCCATTTTTCAAGCTCTTCTTTTTTTGAGGTTTTTTCATCAACGCCTTTAAGACGAATAAACCAAGTGCCTTCCACTTCTAAAACATTTGAACCTATTAATTTTGTAATCTTATAATACCCTGGTTTGAAATTTAATAATGAATTCATGTCTTTTTCTCTCTTATATTCCGGACTCAAATTTTCAAAAATTTCTTTAAGACCTGTTTTTGATGCATTTTCAAAATATGTACGAATATTCTCTGCGTCTTTTATCAAGTATTTTATAGAAAGGTCCTCAATTTCTCCAAAGTCTTTAGTTTCTTGAATTTGATGTATGCATAAGAAAAGGCTTTTAAATAAATTTCTTGTCTCTAGTATAAAGTCATTAAGCCTTACATGATCTTTTTTGTGCAAATAATAGTTAAACCCATAAGGTTCTTTTAGTAGCATCTTTAAATTATGATAGTCTTTTACATTCTTTTTTTCACACACATCTAAAAATTGAGATATTGTCATTTGATTTATATCATTTAATGTTTCTCTAACAGTTGTCGCAGGTCTTTTTTTCTCTGTGCCATCAGGAACAAATTGTCCTGTCCTAGCATCTCTTGTTCTTTTTGATTGCTTTGCCATAACAACCTCCTTAAATATATTTTAAATAATCTAAATAAATTTTAATTATTAAATAATTATAGTAATAAATTAAGCTTTGTCAAATATTTGTTTAAAAAATTGATAAGTAATCATGTAATTCAAAAGCTTCATCTATGTTTAAAATCCTTAAGTTTTTGTAGTGGTGGGGAGTAGATGGAGGTGATGGTTGTGTTTATTTTTTGTTTGAAGCATTCAATGAGCTTTTTGTTGGCCTCGACAAATTGCCTTTCCTCCTCAATCTTACTCACAATCTTTCTTTGGACCTCCAATGGTGGTAATGGAATTTTAATTTTTGAAACATTAGTTTTTGAAACCTCCTTAAATCCTGAGTTTGATAGCCAGCAAAAATAAATTTGAGAGATTTCAATAGGTTATAAGCGGAATAAGATTTTGTGCCACTACAATGTGAACTTCAAACTTTTACCAATGGAATTGAAATTTTATTTTTCAAGAAAATATTTGTTAAATAAGTCATTAAAAACTTGCTTATGTACTTTTTTAAGTTCCTTATCTTTCTCTATTTCAATGGAATATAACTTAATAAAATCATCTGGTTTAGCGACCAATCTTAAATAATATCTCATAGTTTTTATTAATCCATTGCAAATCAATTGACATCCTGTTTCTCTTTCTATTTGTTTTTTGATTCTGTTGATTTTTCCTTTGTAATCTAGTGTATAGGGATAAGGTTGCTCTAAAGACCTTGTCAGCCAGCCACTTTCAGCCATTGAAGGCAAGTCTATTTTTTTCAAAACAGGAGTTATGAATTGAGTATCTACAGTTCTGCCTGAAAATCCACCTGCCATACGAGATTGATGCTTTCTTATATCTTGAGATGAATCATAAATTTTTTGAACAAGCAATGTTATAAGAACACTAAATATCCCTTTTTGATTAAAACTTTCTTTTGCAATTGTATCTAAATAAGCTTTTTCCTTTTTAGAAAGGTTATTGCAATGTGAGTTGTTTTTCTCTTGATAACACTTTAGAAGTATTTTGTCTTGCGACAGTTGCTTTTTCATTGTATTTATCCAAAATTTGTAATTTGATCTGTCTTGCCAGTTCATAAACCATTGGTACACAAACAGAATTTCCTATTTGTTTATAAGCTTCTGTATTTGATTTATGAATTTTAAAACTATCTGGAAACCCCATAATTCTATAACATTCTCGAAGTGTCAACTTTCTTACTCTATCTTTATCAGGTAGACAAATAAAAAACCTTCCTGATATTTCTTGAGAAGGTATTGTAGGATGAACCCCATAGACAGAATATATCCGATTAGGTTGCTTGTGTACTCTTGATAAATGTATTGTATTTGGTCGTACGCCTTTTTTGCGAATAGTTTTGTTTCTATAACCTACAAAATAAAGATGAGATTTGGTTTGCTTGATAGGCTTCTTAATAAGCGTGTAGTCTTTTTTTTCAAGATATTTCATTCTATTATTTTCTTCTTCTAAAAAATATAAAAGAGGTTTGATATGATGTGAGGTTTTGAGTTTTGAAAAATTAAAACGATGTTTTCTAGTACCAATAATAATGACTCTTTCTCTATTTTGTGGAACACCATAATTAACAGCATTTTGTAAAGAAAAAGCAACATGATATCCTAAATTTTCTAAGGATTCTAAAATAACTTTAAATGTTTGTCCTTTGTTGTGATAGAGTAAGTATTTAACGTTTTCTAATAACACTATTTTGGGTTTCTTTTTTGCAATAATCTTGCAAATATAGAAAAACATTGTACCTCTTGTATCATTAAACCCATCTCTTCTGCCACAAATACTAAATGGTTGACAAGGGAAGCCTGCTGTTAAAACGTCATGGTCTGGGATTAAATAAGGATCAATGTTTGCTATATCCCCTTGAGGCCATTCCCCATAATTTTCGAGGTATGATTCCTGACAATATTTATTGATTTCACAAGACATAACACATTTGTAACCGCATCTTGTAAAACCTATTCTAAAACCACCAATACCAGCAAATAAATCTATAAATTTATAATCCATTAAACTCTCTCTCCTAAGAGAAAATTATTATTAATAATTACCAAATAACAACATATTTATATTTCATATAGGGTATGTTCTGTTTATTTCAAAATGAATCTCTATTTAGTTGTTTTTGTTGAATATCCCATTTGTTTTCTAAATATTCATTATAAATCCCCATAAAGAAGCTTGTTTTTGAAATTGAAAAATATTCTTTATTTTCTTCTTGTGTAATTGTGGGAATAGCCAGTAATTGGACCTTTGGTTTTTGGACCTCCGGCATGTTGATTTTTCTTTGTGTTTTCCCACTTTTGAGCAGCTTTTTGATTTGAAAACGTTTGTTCAATTTTAAAATTTTTCATCCCTGAAAATTCATTTTTTAACTCTTTTTCACGTCTTTCAGGATTATTTGTAATTCCATATCTTTTAGGCACTTTACACCTCCTTTAAAATTTTAAAATATAGTTTAATAATTTAATTTTGATTAAAAATATAATGTTAGATCCAATTTTGTCAAGATATTTGAGGTTTTTATGCTTCTACAATGGGGGAGTAGATGGAGGTGATGCTTGTGTTTATTTTTTGTTTGAAGCATTCAATGAGCTTTTTGTTGGACTCAACAAATTGCCTTTCCTTCTCAATCTTAACTCTTTTTAATCTCATCAATAATTTAATCTTATAGTCTTGTATGTTACGCAATTTCAAATTGCAATTTTCATTTGATTTATTTAAGTTTAAATTAAATAAAAGGCTTAACTTTTTTCTAAGCATATTATATTGTAAGAAATAATAATAAAATTAAAGTTTATTGTACAAGTTATTTCACATTGATCAAAAAGATCTTTTTGATCCTTCTGTAAATATTGTTGCTGGCATAAGGTGGCTGTTTCGTAAGAAGGAGATTGCAGATGCAAAATTAGGAGAAGCTTCTTGGATAGAGACTATTATGTTCTATAAAGGCTATCCTACAATGAATGGCAACGGAGTTAGGAATTTTATCCGAGAGTATGAAAAATTAAAAAATTAGGAAGATTAAAAATGCAAAATAAGTTATTGGTTTTTATGTTCGTTTTCTTTTGTTCATTTAATGTCAATGCATTGATTATATCTCATTGTTTTAATAATCGTTCCATTAAGGTAGAATGTGTAAATTATGATAATGGCAATGCCTCCTTAGGAGGTGAATTTGTGATTAAATCTCAAGGTAAAGACATAAAATATGGATTTGGATCCAGAAGAGCCTGGGGGCCGGATTGGTGTCCTTCTGCTTTAAAACAAATCAAGCATGTTATGTCTGCTCCTAGATTTTGTATAGAAGCCGAAATGGGTGCTATGGCTGATGGTATAGATGATATAGAATTCAGAGACCTACTAATGATAGAAGGTGTTTTTAGTTCAAAAGGTCAGTGGACTTATTTCGACGAATATAAACGTCAAGGTGTACAACCTTTATAATCTTCATTCTGAATGAAGTGATATGCTTTTATTAAAGCGATGATTCAATTAAGATATTGTTCATTTTTAAGATATAAGATATTTGACTTCTTATAAGGTTATAGGAAAATTCTATAATCTGTATTAAAAATTTCTGCTAACTTTTTCGCAAAAGACTTGTTAATCTTTTTTTCACCTTTTTCAATTTGAGTGATAAAAGAAGGATCAACCTTTAAAATTTTTGCCAACTTTTTTTGAGATAGATTTTTTTCACGTCTTGAAGCTCTCAAAACGATAGCTTGTTGACTGGTTTCACTGATCAAATCAGTCAAAGCATCTCTCCAGGGAATACTTTCTTCACTTTTATATTCTTCTAACATATCAGACAAGGCTTTTGCCTTTTTCTTTGGAATAAGATATAATTTAGCCTTTTTATTTCCAATCCAAATAGACACTCTTTCGTCTTTAGTAGGGTGCTTTTTCATGGCTTCCGACATAATAAACCTCATTCCTGAGTTTGACAGTTGATTTGCAAATTTGGGCATTTTCTTTTTTAAGAATGCTTTATTTATAGGCATTAGAGGGATTTGCAAGCTTGAATTTTTGGGATTTTGTAAAAAATCCTAGTGGCACAAAATCTCTTTCGACTCATAACCTACTGATTTTACTCAACTTTATTTTTGCAGGCTGTCAAACTCAGGATATATTTTAAGAAAACACAAGATGTTTTTTCAAGATGGCAATTAAAGAAGCTCTAAAAGGCTTAAAATGTAGTGTAAATTTTACAAAAAATAATTTATTTGACTCTTTGATGTTTTGATTGTTCTCTCAATATATAAAAAACAAACTATGGACTATCAATAATTTCCACAGAAGAATAGACTTTTCTTAACTTAATTTTATCAATGCAGAAATAAAACGGACATATTATAAAAATCATAGTAGAAAATAATAAAAGGTATTAATAAATGAAATGCTTAGTCACAGGTGCTACAGGGTTTGTAGGTCGATACTTAACTAAACTTCTTGTGCAGAAAGGTTATCAAGTTAGGGTTTTTTGCCGGGATACTTCAAAAGCTCCTCCTCAAACAGAAGCTTATTCAGGAGATATTTGTCAGGTAGACACTCTGATGAAAGCTACCTCTGGTGTAGATATAGTTTATCATCTAGCAGGTTTTATAGGCTACTGCCAACACCACCACAAAATTATGCAACAGGTCAATGTGCAAGGCACACAAAATGTGATTGAGGCTTGTACACATCATCGTATTCAAAGACTTGTTCATATAAGCTCTACGTCGGCAATTGGTGCTTCAATTACTCCAGTCACTCTTAATGAAGATTCTCCTTTTACTATAGCTCACCTGAATATGGGTTACTTTCAAACTAAAAAACAAGCTGAAGAACTTGTCACAAAACAAGTCAAAAAAGGCAAAATAGATGCTGTCATTCTTAATCCCTCTGCCATTTACGGAGCAGGAGATATGATCAAAGGAAGTCGTAAAATACAACAACTAGTTGCAAAAGGTTACTGTCCTTTTTACCCTCCAGGAGGTGTGAATGTAGTAGATGTGGAAAGTGTGGTTAAAGCTATCCACACTGCTACCACTAAAGGTCGTAAAGGTGAAAGATATATTTTATCCGGTGAAAATATGTTCATTAAAGATTTATTTTGTATTATTGCAGAGGAATCTGGTTGCACTCCGCCATGGATCCCTCTTTCTAAAAAACTTTTAAAAGCACTTGGAATGCTAGGCAATCAATTAGAAAAAATAAATGAAAACTTCCCCATCACATCTTCAAATATCTTAATATCTGTGCTTTACCATTGGTTTGATGCAAGTAAGGCAAAGTCAGAATTGAATTTTAAACCTCAAGTTGCAAGGACAGCTATTCAAAAAAGTATTAAATGGGCTAAAAATAATCTTAAGTTTAATAACTCAAAAATATAAACCTCACAAGAGAGTGGGAATGGTATATACAAAGAAACTATCCCTAACCCCACCCCCCGCCCTTCGATTCTGCTTTTCCATTTGTATGTTTTTTATGAGTGGAATGCGGAGGCAGGCTTCCGAAGTCCTCAACCTTCGCTTGCTTTTGGAGAGCAAGCGGGTCTGCGGAAGATCTCCAGCCTGCCTCCGCCTCCCACTCATAATACTCATGCTTTTTTGAAAATTACGCAGAATCTAAAAAGAATAAAAAAACAAAAAAACGAATGCTTTGTTTCCTTAACATGGTATAAAGAAATGAAGGGATCCTTTTTCTGGGATCCGGCAGTCGGGCAAACCGGCAACAGAAGGAACTTTTTCCTTAACATTTCACTCAAAATGCATCATGCCTCTGGCATGTTTTTGGGCAATGACCGCAAAGGCTTTCGCCTTTGACAAAATGGTCATTGCCTCAAAAATCTATGCATTTTGAGTAGAGGAGGATCTCCTTGCTTCTGACACCATGTTAGGGAAAATTTCTTTTATTATCTCAGGAGCAAGCAGGCTACTTGTCAATCTGGGATCTGGGATCCGGGATCCGGCAGACAGGCATCAGAAAGAACTCTTTTTCCCTAACATGTAGTTAAGAGACAAAGAGATTCTTCCTACTCAAAGTGAACAGGCTTTTGAGGGCATCAGGCAGAAAAGGCATTTTGTTTCCTTAACATGGTGTTAAGAGATGAGGAGATCCTCCCTACTAAAAGTAAACGGACTTTTGAGGTGATGACCATTTTATCGACGACGACAGTCGTCGTGGTCATCGCCCAAAAGCAACCAGAGGTTGGTTTACTTTTAGGGAAACAACGCACGTATCTCTGAAAGAGGTACGTACGGGTAGATGAGGATCAACGAAGTTAGACAATAAAAGGCCCAAACGTCCAAATGAAAAAAATTATTATTACAACAGGTGACTGTGATGGCATTGGCAGTGAAATCACTGCTAAAGCCCTCAGCGAGTTAAAGGTACGAAATGATGTTCAGTTTTTTGTATGGCGATCTCCGCATTGTCCTTTGCCAGATATTCAACGTTTATCTCAATCAGCTTGGACTTATAAAAAAGTTTCTTGTTGGCAAGAAGCTTTAAAGGCATCCCCTCAATATACATTAATTGATATTGAAAGCCGGCTTTCACCAGTTGAATGGATTGAACAGTCTGCCTTAGAAGCTCAAAAAGGACTTGTGGATGCTTTAGTGACAGCCCCTCTATCTAAAGAAGTCATTCATTTACACAACCCATTAGATAAAGGCCATACAGATATTTTAAAAAGAGTTTGTCAAAATAAAAATCTTTTTATGTCCTTTATAGGTGAATACTTTGCTGTCTTGCTTTTAACAGATCATATTGCACTTTCTCAAGTATCCCAAAAACTCAATCAAAAGTGCATTGTTCAAGGATTGCTTTTTGCTAACCACTTGCAAAAAGCTTTTTTTAAAGACATAAAGCCTATAGGACTCTTAGGATTAAACCCACATGCTGGAGAAAATAACATTCTAGGGTGTGAAGAACAAAGTATATTTATACCTGCTTTAAAAGAAGCCCAAAAACAAATCAATGTAGAAGGACCTTTGGTCTCAGATGTGGTCTTTCAAGAAAAACATAGAGAAAGGTATAACGTATTTGTAGCAAGTTATCATGATCAAGGGCTAATCCCTTTCAAAAGCCTACATAAAAGCTACACAGGAACACAGGTCACAATGGGATTGAACTTTATCAGGACAAGTGTAGATCATGGAACAGCTAAAGATATTTTTTCAAAAGACAAAGCTCAACATCAATCTATGATCAATGCCATAAACAACACTCTTCGCCTATTAAAATCAGACGTTTGAGTTAATCTTTGCCTAATTAACAACCTTTACCTTGATAGCACAAGGACCTTTGCGACCTTGGCCTACTTCAAACTCTACCTGATCCCCATCTTTAGGTTCGGCTCCATTGGTTTCAGAAACATGAAAGAATAAATCTTGACCAGATTCTTGCTTAATGAAACCAAAACCCTTTGAAGTATTAAAAAACTTCACTGTACCTTTTTGAAAGGCTTTTTCTTCTTTTTGTACTTCTTCTGCTTGCATCATAATCTTTATCAATCCTTATATTAATAAGTTAAAATAAACACACATTAGCTTTATATAATAGTCACATTTAACATTTATATAGTTATAAAGTGACATTTATACAAAGCCCCTTAATTGAATGTGTATTGCATACTAAAATTAAAATATTGTCAATACTATTTATTAAATTCTTAAAATAAATATAACACAGTGTGTTAGGCTAAGCTTTATAAAGCCATTGCCTTTATGGGTTGGGGGGAGGATATAGAGGTTCAAGACTTTGATCTCTTAAGTTTAAGTGAAATTTAAAACTGATTAAGTGAAATTAAAACTGATGGGAAAAAACAGAAATCCATTGAGGGTCAGAAATGAGTGTTTTGACAGCAACTCTTTTTTGAGGCTCTCCTTGTAAGCTTTGAGCTTCTAAAATTAAAGAATTAAGCCCTGGATCTACATTGAATAAAATAAATCCATCAGCAGGCATGTTTAATGAACTTTCATCATAAGAACTTTCAAATGCATTAAAATAAATAATCTCTGTAGAAGTATTAACATCTTCCATATAAACTCTAAAAGGTAAAGAATTGGCAATATACCCCACAATCGTTGACAAATTAGGATTTTGAGTCATTTTATGTTGAGCTTTTATTTGATGAAGCCATGATCGCTGAATCACTGGGAATGAAATGGCTTTTTTATTACGGTGAGAAGTTAAAATCATCTGATGATATTTTTTTAAATCGTCAGGTTTTAACTCAAAATACAAAGGGTCTGCATTTTGGAAAAAATTAAGCTTGAAGTGTCCTGAGGATGTGATCACACTCTTTGTATCTTCTGATCCTAAATAATTAACTTGTGCAGCTAAAAAATCCCCTGTTTGACTGTCAAAAACACAGGCATCAGCTTCTTGCTTGGGTGTTATTTCCATCTGTATACTAGAAATATAAGCCCTATCTACCCATAGAACTTTTGAAGGGATAAAATATCCAGCTCCCTGTCCTCTCAATAAATGAATTCCTGGTGGCACGTTCACATAAACAAAATAACCTGCATTCGTAGTCGCTCTATCTTTTACAAATTGACCATTTTCTGTTAAATAATAAATATCTCCTACATCAGCTAGCTCTAAGGATACACCTTCAAGACCTTGACCATCTTTGATGACTCTACCCCAAATCATACCCAAATCTAAACTCAAGTTGGGTATGCTGTCTTGAAGAGATATGAGAAGCTTTTTATTGGGTATTTGCCAATCTTGAGCTTGATCATTTGTTGACCAAACAAGGGCATTCCACAAACCTTGTGTATACATCCTAGTAATAAAACTAGAATCAGAGAATATTTCAGGGATAGAAAATAAACCATTTTTATCAAGTTTTGTGATTTTTCCAATATTTTCTATTTCTGCGAGGATAGAAGTATCTGGAATATTATTTCCTTGCCCATCAATGCTGACAACTCTTATAGCGGGTACTTGATTTGAAGGTTCTACCTCTAAATTAATCTGTGTAGTATCTTCTAATTGAGATGGTAAATCTTCTTTTGCATTCTTTTTAAAAAAATCTCTTAATAATACTTGCGAAGATCCTCTTAAAATACCATCTCTACTTCTTAACTGTGCCAATAATAATCCAAAAGAAGGATCTTCTATATCAATGGTAAAATGACCTTTACCTAAATCAATATCTGCTGTTTGAACAATGGAGCAACCTTTGACATAAGCTACATTTAAATCATCATCTTCTAATAATCCAAGTCCATTAGATAACGTAATATGTCCTGAAACTTTTATTGGAGTGGAAGAAATAAATGCATCGGGAGCAGAGTCTAAAGAAGTAGCCATAGTTGTCATACCAGCCATAGTCGTCATACTAGCCATAGCAGTTAAGTTTTTTGATGTTTTGTTCTGAAAATTATCATTGTTTAATTGTTTTGTATCTTGATCTTGATTTAGAGGATTGATACGAGTGTTTTGAGAGATCAGCGAGGGTGAAGGTTGAGGGATAGGTTTTTGATCAGGAAGACCAACCCACACATTACCAACCCATTTTTGTGGAGGCATAGCGACCTGTGTATTTTGATCATTGAGGAGATTTCTTTGATGGTTTATAGAAGTATCAACGTGAGAGGCCAATGCTTCCTCTGAAGATGTTGTATCTATAGCTTGTGTGTAAGCAAACCACCTTTTTTCAAAATTAGAAAGTGGCTTTGTTGAGATATTTGTTGATGGCAAAGATTGTGCTTTATTTAAAGCGACTATGTTTTTTTGTATCTTTTGATAAATAGGTCTTTCTTCTGAAGAATAAGATAAATTAATGCCTTTAAGATATAAAGTCCTGAGAGGTTTTGATTGTAGAGAATTTTCTTTACTTTCTTGCAGGTTAATTAAAAGAGGTTTTTGAATATGTAAAATATGTTCTGGAAAGTCTAATTTTTGGGATGCTAAACGCAATACTGATAAAGGCTTTGGAGCGACTGGAGCAATTGGAGTGACTGGAGCGGAATGAGAAGGGATTTTTTGAACTTCAAAAGAGGGATTGATCATTTCATCTTCTAGGGCTATAAAAGGCGGAGTGTTACGATTGATTTGAACCTTTATGCTATTTTTAATATGTTTTGTATTTTGGTCATCTAATAAATAAGATGGGGAAAACCAAAAAACAAAAAATGGCATAAAAAGAAAAAATATCTCATGCACATAAGCTTTTAAAAAATACTGAACGTGGTTCATGCCTTACCTTTTATGTTGATATTTTGTTTGAAGTATATTCTTTAAAAGTATTTAAAAAGCACGGAAGTTGTCAATAATATCCCAGTTTTCATTTGCCTTTTCTATGTAATCATAAATCATCTGCCCTAGCCTTTTAGCTATTTCACCACTTCGGCCCATAGACATCCATTTTCCAGCAGTTAAGTCTCTTTGTGAATAAAATCCTTTGGAATCTTTAGATGCACGGGGACGAATTTCTATATATACCTTGAGGATTAAGTGATAAGGACGGCGATCTCCTAAAATCCAAGCACGGGCGTAAGCTCTATAAACTCTATATTTAGATGATTTGTATTCGGGCTTATAATCACCTGGGCGAAAGTATTGGGATTGTATTTCACGATGGTTTTTGCTAACCCATTTTACACCTTCAGGCATATTCCTCTTTACAGCAGATTGAATAAAATTTAAAGAACGATTAAGATCTCTTTTAGAATAATAAGAAACACAACCAGTCAATAATAAACAACAGAAAAGACAAAAAACACTTTTATACATAAATTGATTGTATCGTTATAATAGTTATTGATACAAATAATCAAAGCTTGTGAAAAAGAAAAACCTTTTGTAAAGTAGACCTTAGTCTACTTGCTTTACAATAATGAGCATTTAGAAATTTAAAAAATATCATTAGAGTACAAAAAACAAGAGGATCTAAAATGAACGAGATATTAAAAGATAAAACATTACAACACAACAAAGTATTAGATGATCAAAAAGTGCTTTCTATCTTAGAGAGCATTTTGTTTTTTTCTGATCGTCCTGTGACTTTAGAATCTATACAATATGCTTTTGAGGGAACAAATGTAGATCTTAAAAAAATTAAAGCAAGTCTTAAGGAATATAGCAACTTGTTACTAGAATCAAATAGAGGTATTTATTTAGAGCAAATTGCTAGTGGTTATCAACTAAGAACAAAAAAAGATAATGTAGAATTTTTGAAAAAGCTTAAAAAGACAAAAGCCTTTCGATTGACAGCTTCGTCTTTAGAAGTGTTAGCTATTATTGCTTATGAACAACCTTGTATTAAAGCAAGGATTGATGAAGTTCGCTCTGTGGATTCAGGGCATTTACTCAGAGGTTTGATGGATAAAGGGCTTGTGGCTTTCTATGGCAAAAGTGATCTACCTGGAAAACCTATGCTTTATAAAACCACAAAGAAATTTTTAGAAGTTTTTGGATTAAAAAACCTCAAACAACTACCAGCTATGAACGAAATTGACAGCTTATTACCTGAAGGCATGCTGGAGGAACAAGACCAACAAGCAGATCAATTACCTCCCCTTGCTGATTTGTCTCAGGATTTAAAGAAAAAAACAAATAGCTTTGATAAAAATAAAGAAGATTATAAAGAGACAGAACAAAAGCTTAAAAAAGTGACACAAGAGTTATTAAAAGTGCAGGTCCCTCCATTGACTCCTTAAAGAGTGTTAAGACCTTATCGCATTTTGTTAAGAGGCTTATGGATTAAAAAGAGATTATTTATTGGATAGATGAGTTAATAACTCAAATATCTTATCAAGACGTTGATTGACGAGATCAAATCTTTGATTGGTTTGTTTTGCATTGTCATCAATCTTTTGATTAAGTTCTTTTGCATTGTCATCAATTTTCTGATTAAGTGCCTTCATGTTGTCTTCTAGTCTTTTAATTTTATCTTCTAGTCCTCTAATTTTATCATCTAGCCCTCTAATTTGTGAAGGTAGATGATTATACAGCTGTAACTTAACACCTCCAGCTAAATAACATAAATAAAAAGCTGAAAAAAGAAGGAAAAGATGGATACTCTCTTTTGAAATAGTGAATAAAGACTCAAACCATTCTGGAAAACTCATATTTTAAAATCTCCTGTTTTTGTAAAGTGAAGAAAAGTTCATCCGTATTTATATGACTTTTATTTTATTATACCTTATTTAAGGGAAAAATCAACAGGTAGTGATAAATTATGATGCATTGTCGCAAATTGCCATAAAATCCATTAGATTGCTATTGTTCAGGACAGGAAAAGTATCTGAAATTGGCAAAAAGCACATTCTAAGGCTCATTTACCAACCAGGGCGATCACCACCCACTTACACGAGCTCTTTAATCCAGAGAAGCTCCCACCATAAAGCAAATTAAAGTTGTGAAACGGATTAAGTTATTATAAAGCGTAATACCTTATCGCATTTTGTTAAAAGTCTTATGGTTTAAAAAGAGATTATTTATTTGGAAGATTAGTTAATAACTCAAATATCTTATCAAGACGTTGATTGACATGATCAAATTTTTGATTGGTTTGTTTTGCATTGTCGTCAATTTTTTGATTGAGTTCCTTTGCATTGTTATCAATTTTTTGATTGAGCTCCTTTGCATTGTCGTCAACTTTCTTATCTAATGCCTGAATTTTATCTTCTAGTCTTTTAATGTTGTCATCAACTTTCTGATCCAGTGCCTTAATGTTGTCTTCTAGTCTTCTAATTTTATCTTCTAGTCCTCTAATTTGTGAGGGTAGATGATTGGTGACTTGTTCTTTAATCTCATTTTTAAAATCCTCGATCCTTTGTTCAATAGGTCTGATATAAAATCTCACAATTCCAACTAAGCTACCAAAAAAAACCATGATAGTTACAAGTATTTGTAAAAGCTCCATTTAAAACCTCCTGTTTTTGTAAAGTGAAGAAAAGTTCAAACTATTCGTAATTTATATGACTTTTATTTTATTATACCTTATTTAAGGGAAAAATCAACAGGTAGTGATAAATTATGATGCATTGCCACAAATTGCCATAAAATCCAGTAGATTGTTATTGTTCAGGACAGGGAAAGTATCTGAAATTGGCAAAAAGCAAACAAAGCACACTCTAAAGCCAACCAGAGCCATCACCACCCACTTACACGAGTTCTTTAATTCAGAGAAGCTCCACACAATTGAAAGCCTCTTTTGTCTCAAAATAAGAATGATCATCCAACGCATCCATCCAATGCCCCAATGCCAATCCAACGCCAACGCATCCAGTCCATTAACTTAAGCCAAAAGCCCTGGTAATAAATATTTTTATCAATAGTCTATTAACAAAGTTAAAAACCCTTTAACTTCCTTAGTTTTTTTAATATCCTTTCATATCTTCTGCTATCCTCTAATATCAAAACATGGACTTTTAACCTAAAGCCCAACACAGACTGAAAGTATAGTAATCATTCAAAAAGTTTACACATAAAAGAATCTTTGAGAAAATATCATAAAAGGTGGTGAATCCATGACAAATCAAAAAATTTTATCACAATTACATTCAATCAGTGTTTTAATTTTATCTTTTGTATTCATATCCTGCGGAAGCGATAAGAATAACAATAATAATAATTTTAATAATAATATAGAGATCAACGTAACAGGCTTATCAAATGATACCAAAGCTTTGAGAAATAAAGAGTGGCGATGGGGTTGTGAGGAATATAATAAAACAGACAAAAAGAAAAAAGCAAGTGATTGCACTTATCGACATGCTATCAATCAAAAGACCACTCATAAATTTGCTAGCAACGTAAAATATGACGATACAAGAAAAGCCACAAGAAAAGGTGAATCTAAAGATGATCGCACAAAATATTATATTCATGTTCAGGCAAAAGCTAAAAGCAATATAGTATCAAAAATCAAAAGTGTTTATACTCTATTAGATACAACCCCACCACAAGCTCTCAAGTCTTCTAATGTAAAAGCTCCAACTGGCAGAAGCACCGGGAAGACTTTTAGAGTGACTGTGAATGGTCTTAAAACGGGCGACACAGTGACTATTTATGCACCCCCCCCCCCCCCCCCCCCCCCTCAAATTTCCTAGGATTACGCTTTCTAGCCTCTCTCTTAGGTCGTAGGAATACAGAAGGTTCGAATTGTGTATCTGGTAATGCAGTAGGTAAAGCGACAGTATCTAGTGGCACTTCTGTTGTAGTAACGGTCACAGCAAGGGAAGGGACAAGTAGCTATCACGCTCAAGTCGTGGATGAAGCAGGTAATAGAGGCCCATGTAGCCAGGTCTTTGAACATACAAATACTGGCGGAATTTTAGAGGTGACAGGGCTTACAACTGACAAAAACCCCCGTAGGTTTAAAAGCTGGGAGTGGGGTTGCACTACAGAAAAGACCTTGCCTTGTGAATATCGTCATACAATTAATAATAAAGCGACTCATTTATTTGATAGTAAGGCGACTTACTCTGCTAATAATAGAGCCAACACAACAGGCAAGAGCAACAACCTGTGGTATTTACATGTTCAAGCTAAAAATACAAAGAGAGAATCAAACGTCAAATCAGTTTCTGTGAGAATTGACAGAACAAAACCGGCAACTCCAAATTCAGGTTCGGTCACTTATAGAGTCATCGATAGTAGGCTCCATTCTTTGGAAGTGACATTTGAAGACCTTCTCTTAAATGATCGTGTTGAACTATATAATAGATCAAATTGTCAGGGTAATGCTTTAGGTAAAAGAACTGTTGGCAGTGATAATCGAGCCGTCATCACATTTAAAGCAACAGGCAATCGTCAAAAATACTATGCTAAAGTTATAGATAAAGCAAACAATAGCAGTGGGTGCGGTGCGGTGTTCACTTATCCTGATAATGTGTTGCCTGTTCTGCCTGCTGTGACAGGTCTGACAAATGATGACGTCCCACGACAGATAAAAAGATGGACGTGGGGATGTACTACAGAAGCCACCCATCCATGTGACTATAGATATGAAATAAACGACGACGCTATTTTAGACAGCGATGCCATTCGGGAATTTAATAAGAGGACTTACTCTAATGGAAACAGTGCGAGTACTAATGAAGAGGGAGATTGGTATTTACATGTTCAGGCTAGAAATAGGGCAGGTGAATCAAGCATAAAGTCTGTCTCCGCTGAAGTGGATAGAACGCCACCTAAAACTCCAACTTCAAATTCTATGAGTTTTGTGTCTTCAGATAATCATAGGCTAACAGTGACCTTTAGTGATAGTGGAATTCTACAAGGGGAACGTATTTCTATTTATAATGTGTCGGACTGTCGGGGACGTACTTTAGGAAGTGAACCAATGGCCAATAACAATAGGGCCGTGATCACGTTTACAGCAACGAGCAGTCGTCAAAAATACTATGCTCAGGTTGTAGATGTAGCAGGCAATAAGGGCGGATGTGGGTTTATATTTTCTTATCCTTCCGTGCCTGCTGTTGTGCCGGTAGTCACAGGTCTAACAAATGATGACGTCCCTCGACAGACAAAAAGATGGACGTGGGGTTGTAGTGGTTGCACTTATCGACATGCAATTAATCGAAATAGAACCCATACTTTTGAAAGTGGAGATGCTTATAGCACAACCCATGAGGCGACTAAAGGTGCAAGTCGTAGTGATGATGGCAGATGGTATATCCATGTACAGGCCAAAACAACCGAGGGTGGAGAATCAAGGGTAAGAACTGTTTATGCAAGGATAGATAGAACTCCACCGGCTACACCGACTAAAAATTCAATAGTGTATGATGTGCTAAGGGAAGATGGAGTTGATAAACTTATGATTCAATTTTCAGACCTGGACATGGGTGATACAGTAAAGGTTTATACAATAAGAAATGGCGGACCAAGTTCTCTCAAGGGTACGGCAACGGTTGACAGTGATGAGACCTTTATAAAATTTCGAGCACCAATAGGTGCTACCAATTATACTGATTATTGTGTACAGGTGATTGATCAAGCTAAGAATGCAAGTACCTGTAATCTTATTTTGACGTACCCTGCCCGACCCCCTCAAATTGTTTTAACAACTCCAGTGCTAAATGAATCAAAAAACTATTTACATGATAGACCAACGTTTACAGTGGAAAAGGCAAGTGGCCATAAAATTGAACTTTATGCTGATAGTGGTACCGGTGATGATGCTTGCGAAAATGCCAACTGCTGTAATGCTAGAGGTCATGTAGAAAAAGTTGCTGATAAAACCTGTCCTACTACGGAGCCATGTACAATCAAGGTAGATGCAGATGAACTTTCTTATCCCGAAGGTGTAGATTATGAAACTTATAAATTCTATGTGAAAAAAGAATATGACGGGCCTGATAGAGTTAAAGCATTTAAATGTTCCACAGAGGCAACAGAAAAAGCAAATGTAGTTTATAACCTGTGGCCTTATAATCCATTAGACTTAGGTGGTGATCGAGGGGGTTGTTTTTTATCTAAATTAGGTGAAATCAGTTGTTGGAAAGGAGAGACTGTGGGGCTATATGATAATTCATGGGAATTTAATCAGTGCTTACCACCAGATGGGGATTTTGAAGGAGAAAAAGAATGGATTGCCTCTTTTGATCCTATGAAATTTACTAGCTCTGTCAATTTAGGTTGTAGAAGTGGGAGCGGTTCAAATTGTCCAAAATATACAGCACTTGCTGTTTCTTTTAACTTTTACTATGACGGAGATGATCATTATATTTGTGCCATCTTAGACGATCAAAAAGTCAAATGCTGGGGAAAAAATGAGAAAGGCCAATTGGGGCTAGGCCATAAAGATGCTAAGTATGATCCTTCAGAATTCGAACCTATATTAAAGACTAAAAAGGTCAAGGCTATTTCTGCAGGGTTTGGGCATGCCTGTGTAATTCTTGATGGACCAGATGATGATAAAGATAAAGTTGGATGTTGGGGACATAATAATAAAGGCCAATTAGGGCTAAATAGTAGTACTGATAGTAATGATAATGACAAAACTGACGTTAGGACAAATATCGATTTGGTTATTCTTGGAGGAGATAATAAAGTTAAGGCTATTTCTGCAGGTCATCTTCATACCTGTTCAATCCTGAAAGATGGTGATGATGATGGAAGGGTTAAGTGTTGGGGAGATAATGCTAATCATCAATTAGGTACTGGAACAACTACCAATTATGGTGGTGGTACTCCTCATGTATCACATGCAAACAATATTTTTGATAAAGAAGCTACTAATCGTCCAAATGGTACAAAAGCCAAACAAGCAGTTGCTGGGACTGGTGTTACGTGTATTATTAACGAGACTGAGACAGAGGTTATTTGTTTATCAAGCAACGGTGATTTTGATATAAATACTACGAATTTAGGTTCAAGTACTATAGCCGTAGACGATTCTGGAGCACCTAGAAGGGTTTTCACTTTTAAAAGCGACACTACTAAAAAATTTAAAGCACTTTCTCTTACTTATCGTAGTATATGTATTTTATCAAATAGCGATGAGGTTGATTGTTTCGGGAAAAAATCACCCCCTCATAAGCATCAGTTTTCTGGTTTATTTTCTGAACAACTAGATAATAATAAAGTTAAATTTATAGCAACAGGAAGTGAAAATCAGTGTGCTTATTTAGACAATGATCAAGTGAACTGCTGGGGATTCCACGATGGCAACACCCTAAAAGAAAGACCTTTTATTTGTCCTAACGATGCTTCACAAACCAGTCTTTAAACTTCAAAATATATTAAGTCATAATACCTAGGGGGCCATGTTTTTTAAAGAGATTTCGTGGCCCCCTTTTTTCAAACTGCAATACTTTCAGATCATCTTAACAATCATTAATCCTTCTTGACTTTTTTAAAAGGTATTATAAAATAGATGACCCATCAAAATAGTATAAGGTAAGCCTGACAGCACATCACAAAGACCAAAAAAGCTGATACCATATAAAAGACTTGACCTTAATGTTGTTTTATGCTAAAATTATTACGTAGCCAGCTTTATCGACATTCAAGTAAAAAATTGTGTTAAAGTCAGACTAAAATCCTGACGATATATAAAGGCATAACCAACCAAGGATGACATTATGGAAGCTTTCATTGAAATACTTAATCAGCTAGATGCAATGACCATCTTAGCTATGTTTGGTATAGGATATTTTTTTTATACTAAAATCACAAATGCTTTTAATGAACGAATCAACCAATCAGAGAATAACTTAAAGGAACAGATAAATAATTTAAGGGAATTGGTGAACAAATCAGAAAATAACTTAAGGGAATTGGTAAACCAATCAGAAAAGCACTTAAAGGAATATATAGATGCTAAAATGGAACCTATTCAAGAGCAGGTATACAATCATATACCTACACAGATGAAAGCCATGGAAGATAAGTTTGATCGAAGATTCGAAATTATGGAAGATAAGTTCGATCGAAAGTTCGATACATTGTATGGACTCATAGTCGATAAAGACAAAGATAAAGAGGTGAAAAAAGAACATACTAAAAAAGAAAAGCCCGTATGATCATCCACATTGATTGGAAACCTTAACCCTCATAGTATGTTTCCAGTGTTTGTTGCTAGACGGGCCTTAGATTATGTTGTATAATGATGTACTGTTTAAATGCTTTGTTTTTTTATATTAATCAGGTGATGTATAACCAAGGAGGATATTATGGAAGCTTTCATTGAAATACTTAATCAGCTAGATGCAATGACCATCTTAGCTATGTTTGGTATAGGATATTTTTTTTATACTAAAATCACAAATGCTTTTAATGAACGGATCAACCAATCAGAAAAGAACTTAAATGAGCGAATAAACCAATCAGAAAAGCACTTAAAGGAATATATAGATGCTAAAATGGAACCTATTCAGGAGCAGGTATACAATCATATACCTACACAGATGAAAGCCATGGAAGATAAGTTTGATCGAAAGTTTGATTCGAAATTCGAAATTATGGAAGATAAGTTCGATCGAAAATTCGACACATTGTATGGACTTATAGTCAATAAAGACAAAGATAAAGAGGTGAAAAAAGAACATACTAAAAAAGAAAAGCCCGTATGATCATCCACATTGATTGGAAACCTTAACCCTCATAGTATGTTTCCGGTGTTTGTTGCTAGACGGGCCTTAGATTATGTTGTATAATGATATACTGTTTAAATGCTTTGTTTTTTTATATTAATCGGGTGATGGTATCACTAAGGAGGATATTATGGAAGCTTTCATTGAAATACTTAATCAGCTAGATGCAATGACCATCTTAGCTATGTTTGGTATAGGATATTTTTTTTATACTAAAGTGACAAATTCTTTTAATGAACGGATCAACCAATCAGAAAATAACTTAAAGGAATGGGTAAATAAATCAGAAAATAACTTAAGGGAATTGGTGAACAAATCAGAAAATAACTTAAGGGAATTGGTAAACCAATCAGAAAAGAACTTAAATGAACGAATAAACCAATCAGAAAAGCACTTGAAACAATATATAGATGCTAAAATTGAACCTATTCAAGAGCAAGTAAACAATCATATACCCACACAGATGAAAACCATGGAGGATAAGTTTGATCGAAGATTCGAAATTATGGAAGATAAGTTTGATCGAAAATTCGACACATTGTATGGACTTATAGTCAATAAAGACAAAGATAAAGAGGTGAAAAAAGAACATACTAAAAAAGAAAAGCCCTTATGATCATCTACATTGATTGGAAACTGTAACCCTATAGTATGTTTCTGGTGTTTGTTGCTAGACGGGTCTTAGATTATGTTGTATAATGATGTACTGTTTAAATGCTTTGTTTTTTTATATTATTTTATATTAATCGGGTGATGGTATCACTAAGGAGGACATTATGGAAGCTTTCATTGAAATACTTAATCAGCTAGATGCAATGACCATCTTAGCTATGTTTGGTATAGGATATTTTTTTTATACTAAAATCACAAATGCTTTTAATGAACGAATCAACCAATCAGAAAAGAACTTAAAGGAGTTGGTAAATAGCTTAAATGAGCGAATAAACCAATCAGAAAAGCACTTAAAGGAATATATAGATGCTAAAATGGAACCTATTCAAGAGCAGGTATACAATCATATACCTACACAGATGAAAGCCATGGAAGATAAGTTTGATCGAAAGTTCAACACCATAGAAGAGAAGTTTAATCGAAAGTTTGACACCATGGAGGATAAGTTTGATCGAAGATTCGAAATTATGGAAGATAAGTTTGATCGAAAATTCGACACATTGTATGGACTTATAGTCAATAAAGACAAAGATAAAGAGGTGAAAAAAGAACATACTAAAAAAGAAAAGCCCTTATGATCATCCACATTGATTGGAAACCTTAATCCTCATAGTATGTTTCCGGTGTTTGTTGCTAGACGGGCCTTAGATTATGTTGTATGATGATGTACTGTTTAAATGCTTTGTTTTTTTATATTAATCGGGTGATGGTATCACCAAGGAGGACATTATGGAAGCTTTCATTGAAATACTTAATCAGCTAGATGCAATGACCATCTTAGCTATGTTTGGTATAGGATATTTTTTTTATACTAAAGTGACAAATGCTTTTAATGAACGGATCAACCAATCAGAAAAGAACTTAAAGGAGTTGGTAAATAGCTTAAATGAACGAATAAACCAATCAGAAAAGCACTTAAAGGAATATATAGATGCTAAAATGGAACCTATTCAGGAGCAGGTATACAATCATATACCTACACAGATGAAAGCCATGGAAGATAAGTTTGATCGAAAGTTTGACACCATGGAAGAGAAGTTTGATCGAAGATTCGAAATTATGGAAGATAAGTTCGATCGAAAATTCGACACATTGTATGGACTTATAGTCAATAAAGACAAAGATAAAGAGGTGAAAAAAGAACATACTAAAAAAGAAAAGCCCGTATGATCATCCACATTGATTGGAAACCTTAACCCTCATAGTATGTTTCCGGTGTTTGTTGCTAGACGGGCCTTAGATTATGTTGTATGATGATGTACTGTTTAAATGCTTTGTTTTTTTATATTAATCAGGTGATGTATAACCAAGGAGGATATTATGGAAGCTTTCATTGAAATACTTAATCAGCTAGATGCAATGACCATCTTAGCTATGTTTGGTATAGGATATTTTTTTTATACTAAAATCACAAATGCTTTTAATGAACGAATCAACCAATCAGAAAATAATTTAAAGGAATGGGTAAATAAATCAGAAAATAACTTAAGGGAATTGGTGAACAAATCAGAAAATAACTTAAGGGAATTGGTAAACCAATCAGAAAATAATTTAAGGGAATTGGTGAACAAATCAGAAAATAGCTTAAGGGAATTGGTGAACAAATCAGAAAATAGCTTAAAACAATATATAGATGCTAAAATTGAACCTATTCAAGAGCAAGTAAACAATCATATACCCACACAGATGAAAACCATGGAGGATAAGTTTGATCGAAAATTCGAAATTATGGAAGATAAGTTCGATCGAAAATTCGACACATTGTATGGACTTATAGTCAATAAAGACAAAGATAAAGAGGTGAAAAAAGAACATACTAAAAAAGACAAGCCCTTATGATCATCCACATTGATTGGAAACCTTAACCCTCATAGTATGTTTCCGGTGTTTGTTGCTAGACGGGCCTTAGATTATGTTGTATGATGATGTACTGTTTAAATGCTTTGTTTTTTTATATTAATCGGGTGATGGTATCACCAAGGAGGACATTATGGAAGCTTTCATTGAAATACTTAATCAGCTAGATGCAATGACCATCTTAGCTATGTTTGGTATAGGATATTTTTTTTATACTAAAGTGACAAATTCTTTTAATGAACGGATCAACCAATCAGAGAACAACTTAAAGGAATGGGTAAATAAATCAGAAAATAACTTAAGGGAACGAATCAACCAATCAGAAAAGCACTTAAAGGAATATATAGATGCTAAAATTGAACCTATTCAGGAGCAAGTATACAATCATATACCCACACAGATGAAAACCATGGAGGATAAGTTTGATCGAAAGTTCGAAATTATGGAAGATAAGTTTGATCGAAAATTCGACACATTGTATGGACTTATAGTCAATAAAGACAAAGATAAAGAGGTGAAAAAAGAACATACTAAAGATAAAGAAAAGCCCTTATGATCATCCACATTGGAAACCTTTAAGAAAAGCCTATTAAAATAAACGAGAACCCCTCACAAATCGATTGGCTTCAAGTGAGAAGGTTTCCGATGTAAAGTATCTGAAAGTGTTTTTTGTGGTTTCATGGCACTTTTAATCTTGAAAGAACTTGCAACTTAGAACATGGCTCTACAAATTGACTTATAACTAATGTGAAAACAATCCTTAAATATTTATTTCTTCTATAGAGCCGACTCTTGTTTGATTGTAAAAGTATTTAACAATATCATTAGCTGTCCATGGTTGGTCAAGACGCGTTGGAACAGTAGCCTCTGGTGTAGGTCTTCTAGTTTCTGTGCTAGGCCATCCATGTTGAGCTAATTGGACGGCAGCCAATTGAGGTAAGCCACGACCATGTCCAAAAGCGACCACATCTCCATTGGGTCTTGCTTTCCTTCGTCCATTTGAACAACGATGAGAGGGAATATTTCTCACCTTCTGCTCTGTCAATGGATCCACATTAGGAAGAGAGCCAGGATCAATAGTTCTAGGACTACCACAGCTATAATATTCTGTTAAAGTCACTTTTGCACCAGTGAATAAAACTTGTTTTCTTGATTCCATAACTAGATTATAATAATCAGCTCTCTCGCTTTTCATTCCTAAATAGAGCTGACTACTTGTTGTGGGAAGAACATCCCAAACACGTCCTCGTCTTCGTGCCAAACGGCTTCTATTGACAGCATATGTTCTAGCAACTAAAATTTGAGCTTTGACAGCTTCCTCTGTATTTGAGTTTAATTCTGATGGCACAACAGACAATAGATATACATCTAAATCTATGGAGTTAATAATCGACCAATAGTGTTGAGCAAACTGAATACGAAAACTTCCTCTAAAAAATCCTGAATAATTGTTCCATTGTACATTTGTTGCACCCAAATCAAAGTAGTTAGAAGATGTACTAGAAGTAATATCTTGTAAAGGCACAACAGACACTGCATCTGACTGTAAATAAAAAGTTTTATTTTGATTTTCGTCTAAGACAATGCGATTTGTTGAACAAGATGTTGTTCTATTAGGACAATCAAAAAACATTTCTACGATATGTGCTTGTCCTAAATTTTCCAATACTTGATTTGACACAGGATTTATTTTTTGTACAGCAAAGCCATTTTTGTTATGGAGTTTAGCATATTTTCTGTCTTCTCCTTCTACACTAGGGTAATGATCAAGATCATAACGGTTTGTGATTTTATTAGGGAAAAGCTTAACACGGATATGCCCATAATCATCCAAAGAAGGATGTTCAATATGATGGATCACAGCTTCTATTTGAGATATTTCTTCTTTTTGAGTTTCTATTTTTTCTTCAAGCTCTGCTTGTCTTTCTCTCAGGTCTTCTTCTTCTAAGCCTTCTTCTGTTTCTAAGATATTTTCTGTTTCTAAGGTATCTTCTGTTATATCAGAAATCACTTCTACGACTGTTTCTCCATCGACCTGATCATGATGATCAGGAGCTATATCTGCATTCCTCCTTTCGGCTAAAATTTCATTGATCATTGAAAGTTTATTGAGCAATTCAGGAAGTCTTGCATTCAATGCTTGTTTTTCTTCTTCTGTTGTACTGTCTAACTGAAGGCTTGCATTGGTATTTTCAATATCTTCTATAAGAGTCTGCATTTGATTTTCTAAAGCCGTATCATCTAGGGCTTCTAAGGTATTCCTTACATCTTCTGCTTCTGCTTGTTGAGCTATTAAAGCTTCATTGATTTCTTCAAGTTCTCTTTGAGTTTCTTCATGCTCTCTCTTTTTTTCTTCTAGTTTTTCTTTGTTTTCTCTTTGGATTTGTCGAGGGTCAGCTTGTAAAATACGTCGATCATCTTCTGTAAAGGTGCCTAGGGGTGTATCATTTTCTATCGTTCCATCAAGAGTATAGCTTTCATTATGGGAAGCAATACAGGATATAGTAGATAAAGCCCATATACAAGTTAAGCTGACTATGCCGATATATTTTACATATTTCAAAAATTTAAGCTTCATCTTTATTCCTTATTTTCTAATTTATTGAAAATTTCACTCAATATTACTTCTAAAGAACATTCAAGAATAATGCCAAAGTTAAAAGCTTTGTAAAGTCTATAAAATAACTGTTGAAGGGTTATAGAGGTGACAAAAAACGTCTTATTTTGCCATTTTTTGTTTCTTTAAGGGGACATTTTGTTAGCTCTACAAAGGAATATATAAGTATTTTTGCCAAACGAACTGAATAAAAATCCGGGATCCGGGATCTGGCATCCGGGATCCGGCAACCCGGCAGTCAGGCATCCGAAAAACAAGCAAGGTGAAGCGAATATCTTGTTTCCTTAACATGGTGTCAAGAGAGGAAGGGATCCTTTCTACTAAAAGTAAACGGACTTTTGAGGCATTGCTCTTTTAATATAATTTTGAAAGCATTTTGTTTCCTTAACATGATGTTAAAAGAGGAAAGGATCCTTTCTACTAAAAGTGGTCAGGCTTTCTAGGTTGCCAGCAATTGAGAAGGCGATAGCCTTCGGCTGGCAACCAGAAAGTAGCCAGAGGCTATCGACCACTTTTAGGGAAACAGAGGCTGGTTCAATTTTAGGGAAACAAACGTGGTCATCGCCAGAAAGTAGCCAGAGGCTAGACCACTTTTAGTGAACCAAATGATATTTTTGGAGTTGTTTTTGTAAGACAGTTCTCCAATAGAGAGGATGATAACCTAGCTTACTAGCAGCCATCTTGGCAAAATCTGGTGGAGGGAGTGCTTGTTCTTGCTCGATCATACTTAAGAAATCATTTGAAATGCCAAGCTTTTTAGCAAGTGCAGATGAAGATATTTGTTCGGACTTTCTCTCAGCCATTAAAAGATCACCAAATTTTAATGGGCCTAGTTTTTTTGCTAATATTTCTCTGGCTGTTTTATCATCTTTTTTTGTCATGAGGACCTCTCTACTTTGAGAATAACAATATGATTGATTTGACCTGACTTGCTAGCTTCATAAATAACCCGATAAAGTTTGCCAAAGTAAGCAACTCTTTGCCCATTTTGTTGTCCTTTAAGGGCTGTGTCATTGTATTTTTTGACCTTTTTTACTTGAGACCAACCAATAGTCTCCATAGCTGTAACCCAAGAGTAAAGCCGTATCAAAATATACTTAGGCAGTCGATTGATGATTTTATTGTCTGCAAAAATAATCTTATCCATAAGCACCTATATACTGTGCTGGCATTAAAACTTATTATAAAACAAAATAATAATTTCTTATCAATTAATTATATATAGTTATAAAAATGCAAATAACACTTGTCAACAATTTATTAATGATGTAGTGTGCCATAAAATAAATAAAATAGTTTATTTTGAAAATCAAATCAACAGGACAGGAGGTGTCAAATGAAATACTTTATTATAATATTTATCCTTATGCAAGGAGCTTTAGCTCGAGCAGATTTATGTAGCCCTACATGGTGGGAGGGCATAACATTTGATGAATTAACAGAATATACTGACGTTGGCCGTCACTTTTTTATGATAAATAGTACATGCCCTGATGGAAATAAACCTATCCATTTAGCAGCTATGGCTAATGTACCTTTAAAGTCTATAAATTATTTTTTAAACCAAATAGTTCGATTGCATACTTTTACTAACCTTGCTCAAGAAAATAATGACGGTCACACCCTTTCAAGTTTTCTTGCTAATGAAAATCAATGGGTTAGGTTCTATTCGGAGGTTACTGTAGAGATTATAACTTTAAATGATATACCTTCATCTGATATGGATTCTTCTCCTTCTATAAATGAAGCACTCATGCAAGAAGTTTGTGATTTGACCTGGTGGGAAAACAGAATACAAAATGAATCTCAATCGGTGGAATATAATGAATCTCAATTGGTGGAATATCTAGTACAAGATGACCAAGACTTTTTAACACTTTACAATACCTGTGAAGATGGCAACATGCCTATACATCTAGCAGCTCAAGCAGGTGTATCTTTAATAGTAATGAATGTCTTTTTAGGAAGATCAGTACTCAATCATTTACATGAGGTTCTTTATCAAAAAAATCATCAAGGTCAAACACCTTCTGATCTTATGACAGAAAACAATTATCAAATAGCTACTTTTGATTTACAATTTTTCTTGGATGTCGAGATGCGTCATCGTGGACCCTTGTTAAGAGATATTGAACCTGATGATAATGATAATTTTGATGATATTGATGATGATTTTGATTTTCTAAATCCCCTTATCCCTCAACGCTAGTGAATATTCATGGTATATGAAAGTCAATGCAAAGCCAAAGTATAAGTAAAAGATTACTTTTATTAATTTTAGATGGGGTAGGGCTTTCTAATAAAAAGCAACACAATGCTCTTTTTTTAGCAAAGACCCCTCATTTTAATACATTCCTTAAAACAGGTTTGCATAGCAGGTTAAAAGCCTCTGGATTGGCCGTAGGGCTTCCTCCTAAGGTGATGGGCAATTCTGAAGTAGGGCATCTTACAATAGGAAGTGGAAGAATCCTCCTCCAAGATTTACTTCGAATTTCTCAATTTACTCAAAAGCATTCTTTTGCTGATTTGCCTGATGTTCAAAGAATAAGTCAATTAAATGGGCATTTACATTTATTAGGACTGCTGTCTGATGGTTGCGTACATGCTTCTTTAGATCATTTAAAATCTTTGATTGTGGATATTTATAAGGCCTTTCCTCAAAAAAAGGTTTCTATTCATATTATCACTGATGGACGTGATACATCTCCTTATAGTGGGAAGAAATATGCTTTAGAATTAGAAAGTTTTATCACCCCTTTTGACAATGTAAGGATATCAAGTGTGGCAGGACGCTTTTACACTATGGATAGAGATAAAAGATGGGACCGCATACAGGTAGCTTATCAAAATATAACAGGTTTATCACATCATAGAGGTTTTTCTCTAGCTTCAGAAGGCATTCAAGCTGGGTACGATGCAGGGATCAGCGATGAGTTTATCAAGCCATTTCAAATACAAGGTGGACAGTGTATTCAAGAAAAAGATCAATGCATTATTTTTAATTTCAGGGCAGATAGAGTGCGTCAAATCTCAGAAGCTTTGGCTAATAGTCACTTTGAGGCTTTTAAAAGACCTTTTGTGATGTCTCCACAAAACCTTTTAACTTTTACAAAATACAGAGAAGATTTTTTATTTCCTGTGTTATTTTCAAAGGAAGTACCAGAAAATTGTCTTGGAGAAATATTATCAAAGAAGGGTTTAAAACAATTAAGAATTGCAGAGACAGAAAAGTATGCCCATGTAACTTATTTTTTCAATGGTGGACGAGAGAGACCTTTTGAGGGGGAAGATCGTATTTTAATTCCTTCTCTACAAGATGTAGCTACTTACGATCAAAAGCCTCAAATGAGTACCTATGAGATCACAGATCAAATGTTGGCCTGTATGTCTAAATATGATGTGATCATTGCTAATTTTGCTAATGGGGATATGGTTGGCCATACAGGTAATGAAACGGCGGTTATTAAAGCAGTAGAAGTTATAGATGAATGCTTGGGCCGTATTGTCAAATATGGCAGAAATTTTCAGTATGATATTTTTATTACATCAGATCACGGCAATTGTGAAGAAATGTTTTGTTCTAAAACGCTTCTGCCTTTAACTCAACACACAACAAACCCTGTACCTTTCATTTGGATACCTTCTCGAGATTCACAATCTCGCAAGCTGTTAGATGGGGAGCTTTCTGATATAGCTCCCACAATTTTAAGTTATTTAGGGTATGAAGTTCCTGAGCAGATGACAGGTCACAATCTTATAGCTTAGTATATATTTAGGTTATTGAGTACACATTCTTGCTTGACAAAATACCATTCATAATGATCGCAGTAATGAGTGAATTATCCCATAGAAGTATGAATTTTTGAAAGAGTTTGACAAATATAAGGCACTTTCCTTAATATGTGGTTAAGAAGTGAGGAGATCCTTTTTCCGGGATCCGGGATGGCAGTCTGGGATCCGGCAACCCGGCATCAGGTCGAAAGGAAAAGGAACTTTTTCCTTAACATGGTGTTAAAAGAGGAAAGGATCCTTCCTACTAAAAGTAAACGGACTTTTGAGGTTGCCAGCCTTTGATCGACGGCGGTAGCCGTCGGGCTGGCTACCCAAAAGTGACCAGAGGTCAGTTTACTTTTAGTGAGACAAACCCTTAACATCATGTTAAGAGACGAGAGGATCCTCCTTACTAAAAATAAACGGATTTTTGAGGCATTGCTCTTTTTAGACAGCGTAAGCTGTCAGAGCAATGCCCAAAAACAGCCAGAGGCTGGTTTATTTTTAGTGAGACAAACCCTTAACATGGTGTTAAAAGAGGAAAGGATCCTTCCTACTAAAAGTAAACGGACTTTTGAGGTTGCCAGCCTTTGATCGACGGCGGTAGCCGTCGGGCTGGCTACCCAAAAGTGACCAGAGGTCAGTTTACTTTTAGTGAGACAAACCCTTAACATCATGTTAAGAGACGAGAGGATCCTCCTTACTAAAAATAAACGGATTTTTGAGGCATTGCTCTTTTTAGACAGCGTAAGCTGTCAGAGCAATGCCCAAAAACAGCCAGAGGCTGGTTTATTTTTAGTGAGACAAACCCTTAACATGGTGTTAAAAGAGGAAAGGATCCTTCCTACTAAAAGTAAACGGACTTTTGAGGTTGCCAGCCTTTGATCGACGGCGGTAGCCGTCGGGCTGGCTACCCAAAAGTGACCAGAGGTCAGTTTACTTTTAGTGAGACAAAAGAAGGATATTTTTATGCGTAATATTTTCATCATTAGTTTAATCTTGAGTTTTTTTATTGTAGGTTGTGGCAATGATTCACAAAAGCCACAAGCTCCCTCTACTCCAAAAGATAACTCACTGGATACCACTAATGAAAATGCTACTGACAATGATACAGGGGATCAAACAGAGTCATCTGATCAACTTAGCGAAAATATTATTCATGTAAATGAGGCACTAAGAAATTTACAATCACAAGAAGAAAATCAAACTTCAGATGCTACAAGTGACTCTCCTCCTCTTAAAGTTACAATCACCCCACCAATAGAACCTCCCTCTAATTCTGATACAGTTACTACTAATCCAATAACTGCAACACCGACTGAAATAACTGCTGATATGACTAATGATATGACAAATGACACCACTACCGACATCATTGCTAATGATGTCGGTAATAGTGTCGGTAATAATGTCGGTAATAGTGTCGGTAATAATGTCGGTAATGGTGTCGGTAATAATGTCGGTAATAGTGTCGGTAATAGTGTCGGTAATAGTGTCGGTAATAATGTCGGTAATAATGTCGGTAATGATGTCGGTAATGATGTCGGTAATGGTGTCGGTAATGATGTCGGTAATAGTGTCGGTAATGATGTCGGTAATAATGTCGGTAATGATGTCGGTAATGATGTCGGTAATGATGTCGGTAATGATGTTGGTAGTGTAGCCACTGATACTAATAATTCTGATGTGAGTTATTCTTCTCCCTTATTTATAGAAACAATTGAAACCTTTCATCAACTCTTAACACTTTTGATTTTGAATAACTTAGGACTTCAAGATCAAGATATTGCAAATACAAATATCACATCTACCATAAAAATCGACACTTTAAATGAAATGTCGATTTTTCTAAATAGTGTAAGAAATCAGCGATTAAAAAATATAATAAAGCAAGAGATCATTGATACAGATGTTTTAATATTCACTATAACTAGATTAGAGCAAGAAAAAAACCACACTTTTGCTCCATTATGGTTAGAACAAATCAACGAAACACTTAAAGAAATAATTATTTCTGTGGATACTTTAAATGACATAGGAGTTTCAATAGAAGGGATTTCAAATTATTCGGAACAATTATTTAATACAAACTCTCTTAATACAAACCCTCGTTTTATAGAAATCGTTGATCATCTACAAACAAATAAAACAAAGCTAAATGAGATTGTAAATATAGTCATTTCTGGAGACTTTAGAAGCATTGACCCTACAAATATAAAATCTTTTTTATTTAATGAAACAATACAAACTCTTAGTGAACTCCTTGCCCTTGAAGACACTATAGAAGAAATCATCATCATTCAAAGTGAAAATGAATTAAAAGAAATCATTGGTGAACTTGATAGACAAGAGGGTCCCTATAATGACTTATGGCTATCAGAAATCAATGAATTATTAAAAGCTATCATTGATAATACAAATGATCGTAGGGAAGCACTTGCTCAGCTAGAAGAAACAGGTGAAGAAACTACTTTTTTCAAAGTTATAACTCTGATGAAAAGATTTATAGGCTTAAGTCCACAATATGAAATTGATAGGAAATTGCTAATCAGGAAGTTAGATCGCATCACAGAGGGCATACTATCTGGAGCATTTCAAACACAAAACCCTAAAGATTATCAATTATACGATAACATTGATCAGAACCTACCCTTCCCTTTGTAGGGTGAAACATGATGGATTTTCTAAGTTCATTGATCTTTAATAAAGCAAGTGCAGAAAAGATTTTTATCACCATAAGTGCCATCAATCCGTCTAACAGCAGGCCAAAATTTATTTTCTTTAAGATAAGGCAATGGAAAAGCTGCTTGTTGCCGGCTATAAGGATGAACCCAATGATCCGATGAAACCTCTAAAGCTGTATGAGGTGCTTGTTTTAATGGATTGTCCTCTCGATCAAATACCCCTGATTCTACTTTTAAAAATTCTTTATAAATAGCAATCATGGCATCACAAAAACGATCCATTTCTTGCTTGGATTCACTTTCTGTAGGCTCTAACATTAGGGTCCCCATAACAGGCCAAGACATTGTAGGTGCATGAAAGCCATAATCCATCAATCTTTTAGCTACATCTTCTACTTGAATACCGGCTCTTTTTTTCCAATCCCTTAAATCTAAAATACATTCATGGGCTACATAACCCTTATGACCTGTATAAAGTATAGGATAATATTTTTGTAGACGTCGAGCTATGTAATTGGCATTGCTAATAGCCACTTGAGAAGAAGCTTTTAAACCTTCCGATCCTAACATCAAGATATACATCCACGAAACAACACATACAGAGGCACTTCCATAAGGTGCTTGTGAAATAGTTCCTATAGAATCTTTGCATAATCCTGAATCTCTAAAGTGCTGTGGCAAAAAAGGCTTAAGGTGTTTTTTAACAATCACAGGCCCTACTCCAGGGCCTCCTCCTCCATGAGGGATAGCAAAAGTTTTATGCAAATTTAAATGACAAATATCAGGACCATATTCACCAGGGAAACAAAGACCTATCTGTGCATTCATGTTTGCACCATCTAAATAAACTTGTCCACCGGCATCATGAATCCTCTGGCAAATTTCTTTGATGGCTAGCTCAAACACCCCATGTGTTGAAGGATAAGTGATCATCATAGCGGCTATTTTATTTTTATACAGATGGATCTTTGTTTTAAGGTCTTCTAAATGGATATTGCCATTTTTGTCACAGTTGACAGTAACCACTTGCAAACCTGCCATAGTTGCACTAGCTGGATTGGTTCCATGGGCCGATTGAGGAATTAAACAAATATTACGATGAGCTTGCCCTTGTGATTGATGATACTTTTTGATAATTAAAAGTCCTGTGTATTCTCCTTGAGAACCAGCATTGGGCTGTAACGATGTGGCATCCATCCCCACACATTGTGCCAACCAGTTTTCTAGTTGAGTGAGTACCTCTAGATAACCTTGTGTTTGCTCGGGTGGTGCAAAAGGATGAATCTGAGCTATCTTAGGCCAGGTCACTGGTATCATTTCTGCTGTGGCATTTAGTTTCATTGTACAGGATCCTAGTGGAATCATAGAATAAGCTAAAGACAAATCACGAGATTGTAGTTTGAAAATATAGCGAAGCATTTCTGTCTCAGAATGATATGAATTAAAAACAGGATGGGTTAAAAAGCAAGAAGTTCTCATTAGCTCTTGGGGAATACCTCTTTCTATTGACGGATGAGAAAATTTGTTTTTTGATTTTTCACAAGGTGTTTGTTCTTTAAAAAGTTCAATTATGTCCTCAATATCCTCTTGTGATGTCACTTCATTGAGAGCAATAGCTACTTCTTTTGGACCAATATATCTTAAGTTTATTCCCTTTTGATAAGCTTGTTCTAGAAGATCCTGAGCGTTTTGTGTTTTGATTTTGAGGGTATCAAAAAAACGATGACTTACTAAAAAGCCCATTTCTTCAAGCTTTTGCTGTAAGTCTTTTGTCATTTTTAAAATATTTTGTGCTATTTGTTTAAGTCCTTTAGGGCCATGCCAACAGGCATACATACTGGCCATAATAGCTAGAAGTGTTTGTGCTGTACAAATATTGCTTGTAGCTTTCTCTCTTCGAATATGTTGTTCTCTTGTTTGCAAAGCCAGCCGATAAGCAGGCTTTCCTGATTGATCTTTAGAGACTCCTACAATACGCCCTGGTACATATCTTTTATATTCTTCTTGAGTAGCTAAAAAGGCAGCATGAGGACCTCCAAAGCCTATATGGACTCCAAACCTTTGAGTGTTGCCTATGACAATATCAGCTCCCATTTCACCTGGAGGCTTTAAAAGAGTCAATGCCAACAAATCTGTCGCAAAAACCACAATGCATTTTTGTTCTTTGGCTTTCTGCACTAGGCCTGTGTGATCAGATATATCACCGTATGTATCAGGATATTGCAAAATCAAACCAAAATATTCAGAGAAGTCTTCAAGGCTATTAAAATCTTTTAAAATCATTTGCAAGTCTAGAGAGTGGATTCTGGTTTTAAGAACTTTTATTGTAGCTGGATGGCAGTTGTGAGAAACTAAAAACTTCTTCTTCAAAGGATTTGTGTTTTTTTTATAAGATTTGCCTTGTAAATGAAATGCCATACTCATAGCTTCTGATGCTGCTGTGGCTTCATCTAACAGAGAGGCATTAGCTAAGGGCATGCCTGTAAGGTCACATACCATCGTCTGAAAATTAAGCAGTGCCTCTAATCGCCCTTGAGCAATTTCTGCTTGATAAGGGGTGTATTGGGTATACCAACCAGGATTCTCTAAGATGTTTCGTTGAATAACAGGTGGAGTCACTGTAGGATAATAGCCCATGCCTATATATGATTTGTAAACCTGATTTTTTTGGATTATTTGGGATAATTTTTGAAGAGCTTGGCTTTCTGTATGAGCAGGAGGTAGATTGATTTTTTTATAAGAGAGTATATCTTTTGGTATTGTTTGACTGATCAGCTCAGAGAGAGAACTCACACCGATCACTTCTAACATAGAAGACAAATCATTAGAGGTTACTCCAATGTGTCTGTTTTGAAAATTTGTTTGATTGACAGGTGAAATATTTGCTTTTGACATATTCACTTCCTTCAAAATGTATATTCATTAAATATTTGCTTGAATGACCAGTATTTAATGAGATAATGATAATAAATGTTTCAAAGCAAGGTTTAATGCAAGGTTTAATAAAAATAAAGAAAGCTGTCAATGATCAATGTAAGTTTTATTTTGAAGGTTTATGGAAAAGCTTTTCTAAAGGGGTAAATATGTATGAAACAAATAATTTCCGCAAAGGTTTAAAAGTGCTTATTGATAATGAGCCTTATGTTGTGATTGATTTTCAACACTCAAAGCAAGCGAGGGGCAGTCAGTTTACTCGCACAAAGTTGAAAAATTTAATCACAGGTGCTAATTTAGAGAGAACCTTTAAATCAGGGGAAAAATTTGGTGTGCCTGATATTGTTTCTAAGTTAGCTACTTTTTTGTATAAGGATGAAGCGGGTTTTCACTTCATGGATAAAGAAAATTATGAACAATATGATCTGACAGAAGATGATGTATTTGATGTGCAGTTTTATTTAACGGACAACCTAGATGTGCATTTGTTATTTTTTAATGAAAAAGTTATTGGTATTGATGTCCCCAATCAGGTCACTCTTAAGGTTGTTCAAACAGAGCCTGGGATTAAAGGTAATACAGTTTCAGGTGGAAGCAAGTCTGCTACTTTAGAGACTGGTCTTCTCGTCAATGTACCCTTACATATCAATGTATCTGATGTTTTGAAAATAAATACTAAAACAGGACATTATCTCGAAAGAGCCTAAGCCTAAAAACAAAATTTAAATTATTAGCATGGTGTTGATCTGGTCTCCGGGATCAGGCAACCCGCCATCAAGTAGACAGGCAAGGATGAAGCGAATATCTTGTTTCCTTAACATGTAGTCAAAAAACGAAAAGATCCTCCTCTACTCAAAATGAGCAGTTTTTTGCGGCATTGCTCTTTTTAGACAGCGTAAGCTGTCAGAGCAATGCCTCAAAAATCCGCTCATTTTGAGTAGGCAGAATATCCTTCTCCCTTAACACCATGTTAAGGAAACAGTGCTTTTATTGCCTTAAAAGCAAGCACTCTGCAAATGAAACTCTTTTTCCTTAACATCATGTTAAAAGAGGAAAGGATCCTTTCTACTAAAAGTGGTCAGGCTTTCTAGGTTGCCAGCATTTAAGAAGGCGGTAGCCTTCGGCTGGCAACCAGAAAGTAGCCAGAGGCTAGACCACTTTTAGTGAAATAGTTAATGAAAAAAGTAAGGTTTCAAATAAGGAGCAGTGGCACAACGTCTTTCTTGACACAAAAGATGAGTTGGCCCTTGAAACATCAACTTTCCTCCTTTCTTACCACCTCCAGGACCCAATTCTATCACATAATCAGCTTCTTTAATTAAATCTAGATTGTGTTCAATCACAAGAACACTCCCCCCTTGCTTGATCAGCCTTCTCATAATAGAAACTAACATTTCTACTTCCTTAGGATGTAATCCTGTTGTAGGTTCATCTAAAATATAAATAGACGAATCCTTTTTGATATGAATCAACCTTCTGGCAAGCTTTAATCTTTGTGCTTCCCCTCCACTGAGGGTTTGTGTACTCTGGCCTATTTTCAAATACTCTAAACCAATTTCCTTTAAAAAAGCTAGTGGCTTATAAATAGCAGGCTTATCTTTAAAAAAGGACATACCTTCTAATACTGTTAAATTTAATATTTCATTGATATGTTTACCTTGATAAATAATATCAAAAACATCTTTTTGAAACTTCTGCCCCTTACAATGTTCACAAATTAATTTCACATCATCCACAAAAGCCATATCAATTGTTTCAAAGCCTTCTCCTTCGCAATAAGGACAACGTCCACCTGTTGCTGTCATCAAACTAAAGAAACTTGCAGAGTAATTTCTTTTAAGAGCTAGTGGAGTCATAGCCATTAAATTACGTATATGATCATAAATTTTCAAGTAAGTAGCAGGAAAGCTCTTTGAAGTCCCTCCAATAGGACTCTGATCTATAAATAAAATATCTTCCAAAACATCTGGAAAGTCTATAGATTGATAAGGCAAAGGATCATAGCATTTTGTTTTTTTTATTTGTCTTAAAATAGCAGGATATAATGTACCTTTTAACAATGAAGACTTACCAGAACCACTTACCCCTGTTACAGCTGTTAGTTGATTTAAAGGAAATGCTACATCAATAGATTTTAAATTATGACCACTACAGCCTTTTATTTTAACAAATTCTTGATTGTGATCTATTTGAGGAGCAACTGATTTTTTGGATATATCTTCTTTGAATATTTGAGATGTTACAGTAGATGCTTTTAAAAAATCTTTTGTGCAACCTGAAAAAACAACCTCTCCACCATGCTCCCCGGCACCTGGTCCCATCTCAACAACATGATGGCAGTTTTGAATCATGGTTTTATCATGCTCTACAATCACTAAAGTATTACCTAAATCTTTTAGTTGATGTAAAATTTTAATTAAGCGGTCATTATCTTGAGGATGCAGTCCCACTGTTGGTTCATCTAATACATAAAGGGTTTGAGAGAGGGCTTTACCCAATTGATTAGCTAAATGAACTCTTTGGTACTCACCAGCAGAAAGGGTCTTGCTCAACCTATCTAAAGTGAGATAATTCACACCCACATCACATAAAAATTGCAATCGAGATATAATTTGCTGTAAAAGCTCAGAAACCACTTTTATTTTTTTTGTATCTTGCTGAGCAAACTTTTCAAAAAAGATCAATAAATCTTCTAACATCCAACTACACAATTCAGAAATAGACTTATTTTGAATTTTGATAGCATTGGCTTCTCTCCGCAGACGAGTACCCTGGCATAGCTCACAAGTCATATTGGTTTGGTAAGATTGAATAAATCCTGGTATTTTCTCGACTGTTTTATATTCTGCACAGCTTTCAAGATATTCTATGAGTCCATAATATCGCCCTTTACCTTTCCATATTAACTCTCGCTTTTCTTCTGGAATTTGATTCCAAGGACAACCTATATCAATATTATAATAGGTGTTGCAAATACGAAAAAAATCAGATCGTTCATATTTTAAAAAAGGCTGTGTAAAAGGATGTATGGCATTGTCTGATATAGATAAATGAGGGTTTGGAATGATTTTATCTTTGTCAAACTTCAATAAATGGCCGACACCTTTACACTCAGGGCATGCTCCTAAAGGACTAGAAAAATTAAAAATTTGATGTGTGATAGGCGGTAGAGAAAAATCACATTTTTTACACACAGGACTCTCACTTAATTTCATCTTTTGACCTTCTGTTGTGATCACTCTAGCTTTACCCTTTTGACATGAGTGAATATAATTGAAAGCAGAATAAGCTTGTGCAATAGAATCAGCAATGCGACCTCGATCTTCTAAATCAAAACTTGTGCGATCAATCACAATCTCAAAATAGTGCCGAGGCAAGTGAGCATTATAGTCAATATCAATAACCTTTTTATTATGAAAAATACGCGTGTATCCTGACCTTAACAAAAAAGGCAATAATTCTTCTGGCTTTTTTGCTTCTTCTGTAATGCCTATTAAGATATAACCTCTCTGGCCATTGAAAGCTTCAATCACTCGATCTGTAGCACTTGTCACAGTGTCAGCTACAATAGGGATTTTATGTCTAAGACATGTAGGGATGCCTATGTTTGTGAAAAGCAATCGTAAATAATCATTGATTTCAGTTAAGGTCCCAACTGTGGAACGACTTGTGGTGACGTGATTGACTTGTTCAATAGCAATGGAAGGAGGGATATTTGTCACATCTGTGACATCAGGCTGAGGGGAACGATCTAAAAATTGCCGAGCATAACTTGAAAGACTATTGATATATTCTCTTTGCCCTTTAGCATAGAGAGTTTCAAAGGCCAGAGAACTTTTACCACTTCCACTAGGACCACAAATGACAGAGATTTGGCCTAAAGGGAATCGCACATTAATATTTTTTAAATTATTTTGTTTAACACCTATGAGTTCTATAGACTTCATTCTGATAAATCCCTTTTATAAAAATCAACAGTTTGTCCTCCTTCAAGCAAAGTAGAATCTTCTGTATTTGCTGTCGGCTCTGTCCCCTCTAAAAAAGCTTGCATGACAACTTTTTCTGAATTTGCAGAAGCTAAAAAGCCTGTTTCATTATCAATATTGGCAAATACAATTTGATCAGGTACCATAAAATCTTTTTGAGGTAGAGCTTCATGGGATTTTTTCATGTATTCTAACCAAATAGGCAATGCTGCAAGACTACCTGTTTCGCCTCGACCCAAAGTTCTTTCATCGTCAAAGCCAACCCAAACACCTGTAACAATTTGAGGTGTATATCCCACATACCAAGCATCAAAATAACCACTTGTGGTACCTGTCTTACCAGCAGATATTCGCCCTAGTTGCCTTGCTCTAGCTGCTGTACCACCTTGTTCTTCTACAGCAGCCCTTAAAAGACTTGTGATCAAATAAGCTGTTTGAGGTGTGATTAATTGTTGTGGATCTTCAAAAAATATAAAAGGCTTTGTACCTCTATCTACTATATTGGCATGAGATTCTTCTGCTGTGTTTCTTTCTGGTGGATCTTCTATATTTGTTTTTTCCTCTTCTAATGAAGAATCATTTATATCACTTAAATAACTAGCATTAAGAAACTTCATCCTATCGATAGCAAATTGACTATCTAACTGTGCAAGAACATTTTGAAATCTCTGATCCATAGAAACATGTCCCAACAGGGTATCCCCTATCATATTTTCTACCTTTTGTATCATTAAAGGAGATATTTTTTGTCCAAGTCTTGCAAAATGGGCAAAAACTTTAGTGATTTCATAAAGAGTAATACTGCTAGAGCCTAAGCCAAGACTCAAATCCATATTCAAAGAGTGAAATATGCCCAAACGCCTCGCATATTGAGTGACCCAATCCAATCCAACTATTTCTAAAAGCTTCACAGTAGGAATATTTTTAGATTGTTTAAGAGCATTTCTTAAAAGAGTATCCCCTTCAAAGCGAGAGGCATAATTGCCAGGTCTCCAGGTAAAAGTTTCAATTTCTTCATCATCTTCGTCCTCATTTGCTTTTCGTTCTTCTTTGTAGATAATAGGAGAATCAGTGATAATGCTATTGGGTTTAAAACCCTTATCTAAAGCACTCAAGTAAATAATAGGTTTAAAGGAAGAACCTGGTTGTCTTAAAGCTTGAATAGCTCTATTAAATTTAGATTGATTAAAATTACGTCCGCCCACCATAGCAATAATATTTTCTGTTTGAAGATCAAAAGAGATCAAGGCTCCTTGCACGAGAGGTTCTTGTTCTAACTCTAAAAGGGCAAATTCTTCAAATTTATATTTTTTGGCCAGAGTTTGTCTGGCTTTTTTATTCATTTGTGCAATTCGTTGAGATCGGAAAGTTTCATCAACAACTTTAACTTCTATCACATCACCTTTTTTAAGGGCTTGAGAAGGTTTTTTAATTTCTCTGAATCTCCAATGGGTTTGTGGATTGGGTTTCGTAGCCCATTTCATACTCTCTATATCAATAAGCCCTTGTGTTTCAGAAATATGAATAGTCACTAAACCCCATAAGTCGTCCACTTCCATCACCACCCCTTTTACAATGTCCCCTTTGTCCATATAGTATGGGATGTTTGAGGCTTTGTTTGCTGTTTTGTTTGTGTTTTTTTTATTGAGGTTTTGATCATCGGATAAAGCTATTTCTGTATTTTGTTTAACTTCACCATCAGGTCCAATAATATGAGAAGGGTCTTTATCTGTGATCAAGTCTTTGCGTGTTTTAGATAAAAATTCAATGATTTGTTTTGGATCTTCGAGGTGGTCCCTAGCCCCTCGATAACCTTGCCTTTTATCAACCAGTCTGAGTCCTGTTTTGAGGCTTTCCTGAGCAACTATTTGTTTCTTTAGATCAACGGATGTGTAGACTCTTACGCCTTGGTCAAGAACTGTATCTTCACCTAGTTCTTTGACTAACTGTTGGCGAACTGTTTCAACATAGTAAGGAGCAAAGTGCTGGTAGTCTTTTCTAAAATACACTTTTACATCTTTTTGAAGGGTTGTATTTTTTTCTTCTGTTGAGATAAAACCTTGAGCTTCCATACGTGAGAGAACATATTTTTGACGATTTTTTGCAGCAGAAGGATTGATGATAGGGGAGTAACGGCTAGGTGCTTGAGGTAAACCCGCTAAGATAGCCATTTCTGCTAATGTTAAATCTTGAAGTGCTTTTCTAAAATAAAGTTCAGAGGCTGCAATTACGCCATAAACTCCAGAACCAAGATAAATTTGATTGAGATAAAGGTAGAGAATTTCTTCTTTGTTGAGGCGTCTTTCCATGCGGTAGGCTAGTAAGATTTCCTTAATCTTACGGGTGTAGGTTTTTTCAGGAGTTAAAAGGAGAGAGCGTGCAACTTGTTGTGTGATCGTGGAACCACCTTGTACTTTACGGCCTTCTTTAAGGTTGACTGATAAAGCTCTTAGAATAGCTAGATAATTAATGCCTTGATGTTCATAGAAACTAGCGTCTTCTGCTGCAATAAAGGCTTGCATAAGTTTTTCAGGGATATCTTCAATTTTAACAAGCTTGCGTTTTTCCCTAAAAAATTCCCCTATTTTTTCACCATTTATATCGAAAACTTCAGAGACCAATTTAGGTTTATAATCTTCTGCTGTGACAAGGTGAGGAAGTGTTGTAGAAAGGTGAAATAGATATAAGGTAGCAGCTATTGTGATCAAGCAGATAAAGAATATGCTCATAGCTAGGGAATAAAAGATAGGTTTTTTCCATGGAAGTTTAAAGACAAAATTTAAGTATTGTTTTAAATGCATGTTCTTTAGTACCCTCCATTAAATCTTTTGAGAAAACTTTTAATGCAGTAAATGTTCAGACTTTTTAACATCGTGTTAAAGAAATGGTAATTTATTTTAAAACTTTTGTCAAGCAGTTCATTAAGATGGTTTGAGTTTGTTTCGTTTTCATACAAAGTCTATTCTTTTAGAATTACTCTAAGCACTATGGTTATTTTTTAGAAATACACTTTTAATGTGAGATTTGACTCAAATATCAAAATAGCTCATCGTGACATGCTATAATAATAGAATTTTTAAAGGAACTCCATAAGTTACACATCTTAAAAAGAGTTTATGGCATGACCTTCTTTATTTTTGAGAAACCTCAAATTGAAGAATTATTTCATCGGTTTAAAAGAGTACCCTGCATATTGGCCTTGTTCTTTAAGATCTTCTTCTATACGGATTAATTGATTGTACTTTGCAAGTCTTTCACTCCGGCAAACGCTACCTGTTTTAATTTGAGAGCAAGAAAAACCAACAGCTAAATCTGCAATAATAGTATCCTCTGTCTCACCACTTCTATGAGACATAATGGTATTATATCCATGAGCTTTTGCTAAGGATATGGTTTCTTTTGTTTCTGTGATTGTTCCTATTTGATTAGGTTTAATTAAAATAGCGTCAGCGACAGATTTTTCTATCCCCATTTTGAGTCTTTGAGGATGAGTTACAAAAAGATCATCCCCTACCATTTGCAATTTGCCTTTGAGTTTGGAGGTCATCTCACGCCAAGCCTCCCAGTCATTTTCTGCAAGTGCGTCTTCTATACTGATTAACGGAAATTTTCTCTGCCAAGTTTCATAAATAGATATCAATTCACTACCAGTTATTTCTTGACCTTCCCATAAATAAAAATATTCATTTTTTTTTGAAATAGAAAATTCTGTGGCAGCCACATCTAAAGCTAAAAATATATCTTCTCCTAATCGATATTTTGTTTTTTCAATAGCCAAACAAATAAGATCTAAAGCTTGTTGGTTATTTTGAAGAGAGGGAGCAAAACCTCCCTCATCACCTACTGCGGTTGAAAAACCTTTATTTTTAAGAATAGATTTTAAACAGTGGAAAATTTCACTGGCAGCTCTTAAAGACAGAGAAAAAGAATTTTCAACTAAAGGTACAATCATAAACTCTTGCACTTCTAAAGCATTATGGGCATGCACACCTCCATTGAGGATATTAATCAAAGGCACTGGCAATGAGTATTTTTTTTCACCTCCTAGATATTTAAACAATTGACCACTGGTTGTGTTATGAACAGTAGAACTGCCATAAGTAGAACTGCTATAAGCAGCCGCTTTGAGGCAAGCCATAGAGACACCTAAAATAGCATTGGCTCCTAACTTTGATTTATTTTCAGTAGCGTCTAGTTTTAAAAGGGTCTGATCTATTTGACTTTGATGAGAGATGTCCATGCCTTTTATTTGAGGAGCTATGATTTGCATGATGTGCTTTATAGCTTGAGTGACCCCTTTGCCATGGAATGCGTCTGTTCCATCTCTGATTTCTAAAGCCTCAAAAGAACCTTTAGAAGCCCCTGAAGGGACAGCTGCTCTGCCAAAGATGCCATTTTCAATAATAACATCAACCTCTATAGTAGGAAATCCTCGGCTATCTAAAATTTGCCTTGCTTTGATTTGCTGGATTTTCATTATGGTGCCTCTTTAGCCTTCAAATATTTTTTGCGTGCGATTTTGTATATCTTTTAATAACTTTTGATGAGAAAATATCTTGTCTAGCTCTTTTTGAGAAAGAATATCTTTGGTTTGAGGATTCTTAAGAAATACATCTTTAAGATTTTCATTCTTTCCCATCTGATGACTTAACATTTGAATTAAATGATATGCTTGTGATCGAGGTAGGCCTTTTTGAATAAGAGTAAGAAGAAGGTGGGAGCTAAAAATTTGCCCTTGAGATAAATCCATATTTTCTTTCATTTTTTGAGGATAAACACTTAAATTTTCTATGGTGTGAGCCATGCGGTGGAGAGCATAGTCAAGAAGGATGAAAGCATCTGGGAAAATAACTCTTTCCACACTAGAGTGACTGATATCTCTTTCATGCCAGAGTGCCATATTTTCTAAAACAGGGAGAGTATAACTTCTGAGGATACGAGCTATACCTGTTAAATTCTCTCCACTGATAGGATTTTTTTTATGGGGCATCACGCTACTGCCTTGTTGTCCTGGCAAAAAGGATTCTGAAATTTCTCTAATCTCTGTTCTTTGGAGATGACGTAACTCAATAGCAAGCCTTTCGAGTCCACCTGCATATAAGGCTATAGCTAGGATGACTTCTGCATGACGATCCCTTGGCACAACTTGTGTGGCAATAGTTTCTGGTGGAAGACCTAAATTTTTAGCTACTTGTATTTCGATAGTTTCAGGAAGGGTTGCATACGTGCCAACGGCTCCTGAAAGCTTACAAACACAGCATTGTTGAATCGCTTGCTGAAGTCTTTTTTGATGTCTTTGAAATTCACAAAGATGTCCAGCTAATTTATAACCAAAAGTGGTCGGCCCTGCATGCATGCCATGTGTCCTTCCCACACACAGAGAAGCAATGTGTTTTTGAGATTGACTTTTGAGGGCTTCTTTAAGTCGAGTGATGCCTTTTTGTAAAACCTGAGATGCCTGAATGATTTGAAGGCTCAAAGCAGTATCAAGTACATCAGAACTTGTCAAACCATAGTGCAGATATTTACCATTGTCTCCAATATTTTCAGCAACTGTGTTGATAAAAGCTGTGACATCGTGTTGAGTGGTTTTTTCCATTTTCAAAATACCTTCAATGGAAAAATGAGATTTATTTTGAATGTCTTGTGCAGCTTGTTGTGGGATCATTTGCATTTGAGCTTGCACATTAGCTACAGCTTTTTCAACCTGAAGGATAAAATCAAAACGAACTTTCTGTGTCCACAAGTTGGACATTTCTTTTCGGGCATATCGTGCAATCATTGAACATAGCTCCCTTTTTAGAATATGGTTATATGTTTTATTTTAAACTCTATATCAATGAACGATAGCTTCTTTAGATTTAAAGAAAATCACATTGTCCATAGCATTTTCTTTATGAAAAAGATGACGAATAAAATTTTGGATATCTTTATGAGGTTGCAAATGAGTAGAATTAGAAGGTGTTACAATTCGAGATTTTGAAAGATGACACAAGAGCGATTTATTTAATCTTTGAACACGAATAGCTTTTTGTAAAGATTGAATGTTTTGAGTTGTGGCAGCAATGATACGTGGATAACAAAGTTTGACGCTTTGATAAGAATAAAGGGATTGAAATGCAAGATATTTTTCAAGGGATTTTTGCAAAACCTTTGAAAGATGAGTGATTTCTGGTACATAAACAGTGACATTACCTAAGTAAGAAATAAATTCAGGGTAATGTAATTGATCTTTGTTTTTTTTATCAATGGAAATAAATTGCAATGATTGAGACTGAACATGTATTTTGTAAGCTTGTTGAAGTGCTTTCTCAGGATTATTGGCTAAAATAAAAACAGGATGTTTACTAGAAAATAAAGCATGCGGTAGAGGTTGCACAGCTAAGGCTTGAGGCTTGATATGGTTTATTTGCTTTGTCTTTTTGATTTGCTCTTTTAAGAGGTTTTCAATATCACGGATCACTTGCTTTTTATGTTCAGCAATAACCACAGATCTTACAAGTAGGTCTGCTAGCATTTGTACCTTTTTTATTTTATGTGGTGGAAGAGTGATCCCATCGACTATATTAATGTATCCATAGAGATGATCATTCTTAGTGATAGGTATAAGTAGATCGTTTTGCATTGTAATCAGCTGGGCCTCTTTATGACTCAAGATAATATTAAGTATTTTGTAGGGTGGGTTTTGTTCATTATTTAAGTCAGTTAATTCTACGTGACATCCAAACTGCCTTTGAACTAGGCTTGCAAATCGATCCCAAACTATTTGAACGGGTGTAGATTGTACCATAAGCTTTGAATCCTTCCTCATTTTATTTAGATACTCCAGTCAACTTGATAGATTAGGGTTGTAAGTACTTTGCTTTTATTTCTGTTGTACATCATTCATACCACAACTCCAATAAAATTCTATATTTTTATGTGATTTATTATGCAATTAATATGCAAAAACTGTGTATAAGAAGCATTTTTATTACAATCATTGTCAATTTTTCAAAATAAAGGCATATTATGTCATTTTTTTAGGATGAAAGCTTTGTATGAGGTAAAAAAACAGCTTTTTACACATTTGTTATTGGATATAGTCGTTTGATCAAAGCATGCTCTTGACATGCTCTTGCAAAAATCCAACAAAACAAGGTGAGCTTATATTGAAAAATGAACAACTTTTTGACAAGATGAGTAAGTTTTACAAAAAATAAATATGCCTTTAATTGAATATAGCCATTGATTTTATCCAATGCTGTTTTCTAATTTCATCTCAATAAGCTTCACAGCTTCAACTGAAAATTCTAAAGGTAGCTTTTGAAATATGTCATGACAAAAGCCATTGACTAAAACAGAGATGGCTTCTTCTATACTTAAACCTCTGGATTGTAGATAAAAAAGTTGATCTTCGCTAATGCGAGTTGTACTGGCTTCATGCTCTAAAATAGCTGATTTATTTTTAACTTCCATATAAGGATAAGTGTGGACACTGCTTTGATCTTCGATCAACATAGAATCACATTGAGAGTAATTTCTAGCTTGTTTTGCTGAAGGAAGGATCTTAACAAGCCCTCTATATACATTAGATGACTTGTCTGTTGAAATACTTTTAGAAATAATTGTGCTTTTGGTGTTTTTTCCAATATGGATCATCTTTGTACCTGTATCCGCTTGCATTTTTCCATTTGTTAGAGCTACAGAATAAAAAGCTCCAGAAGAATGATCTCCTTGTAAAACACAGCTAGGATACTTCCAAGTAATGGCTGAACCTGCCTCTACCTGTGTCCATGTAATACGTGAGCTGTCCCCTAAACATTTACCTCTTTTTGTCACAAAATTGTAAACTCCACCTTTACCTTTTTCATCTCCAGAGTACCAATTTTGTACAGTAGAATAATTAATCTGAGCATTTTTTAAGGCAATGAGTTCCACGACAGCAGCATGTAATTGATTGTTGTCATACATAGGAGCAGTGCATCCCTCTAAATAATTGACAAAGCTACCCTCCTCAGCGATGAGAAGTGTTCTTTCAAACTGCCCTGTGTCTTTTGCATTAATACGAAAATAAGTTGATAAATCCATGGGGCAACGGACATTTTTAGGAATATAACAAAAAGATCCATCACTAAAAACAGCTGCATTCAAGGTAGAGAAAAAATTATCTCCTATAGGAACAACTTTGCCCAGGTATTTTTCAATCATTTCAGGGTATTTTGTAACAGCTTCAGAAAAAGAGCAGAAAATCACACCTGATGCTTCTAGCTCTTTTTGATGAGTTGTGCCAATAGAAACACTATCAAAAACAGCATCAATAGCTACACCTGTAAGCCTTTTCTGCTCCATTAGCGGAATACCTAATCTTTCAAAGGTTTTGATCAGTTCAGGGTCAACATCTTTTAAGGATTGAGGAGAGAGTGATTGTTTTTTAGGAGTAGAAAAATAGCTCATATTTTGATAATCAATGGGAGGGTATTGAAGGTAGGCCCAGCGAGGTTCTTTCATCTTTTGCCAGGTTTTAAAGGCCTTTAGCCTATATTGGAGTAAAAATTCTGGCTCTTTTTTTTTGTGAGAAATAGCATGAATAGTCTCTTCATTTAACCCTTTTTTAAGAGACTCAGATGTGATCGGCGTGACAAAGCCATATTTGTAATCTTGTTTTTTTAACGCAACATCCATTATTTTTCCTCAAAATAAATAATAAAATAAACCATACTTTTATTTGCTTTTCAGTGTTTTTCAGATGGCTTACGCTACTTCAATTAAAAAACCATCAGAAAATGAAACACTTTGATAATGAAATCATAGCATATATATAGACTTTTGTCATAAATTTGATCTACAATGTGTAATAGGTAGAGAAATGCTCTAAAAGTATCAGAAAACACTATTTTAAGTCAAATATGTCTTATTATGATAATTTTTATATAAATTCTTGATGACTTATGTGTTTTATTATATCATTGTATTTATCATATTATTAAATTAATATTAATAATTTTAACTTTAACATGCACAAAGGAGGCGTCCCGTGAAATACCTTAAACATTTAAACTATTTAATTTTATCTCTATTTGTAGCTTTTGTCTGTGTGTCTTGCACTCATGGTCAAGGAAAACCTTATGCCAATAAGGAACACAAAGGCAAGCATAAAAGCTATGAAAAACGTATGTGGAAGAAGATGGATGCTAATAAGGACCGTCAGATATCCCATGAAGAATTTATGCAATTCCATAAAAAGAAGTTTAAGAAAATGGACAAAGATGAAGATAAAGCCATTTCTAAGTCAGAAAAGAAAAAGGCATGGAAGAAATGGAAAGCAAAGAAACACAAGAAACATGCTGATTGTGACAAATGTGGCAAAAAAAAGTATAAAAAACATTACAAAAAGCGTATGTGGAAAAAAATGGATGCTGATGAGAATGGTGAAGTTTCTCATAAAGAATTTATGGATTTCCACAAAAAGAAGTTTAAAAAGATGGATGCCGATGAGGATGGCATGATCTCTAAAGAAGAGAAGAAAGCATGGAAGAAAAAGAAAAAGAAAAAAATGAAGAAATGGTACAAAAAGCACAAAGCACATAAAGGGGAAAAGCACAGAAAAGAGAAAAAGGAAGAAGTAGCTGAAGATCAAGAAGCTCCTGCTGATGAAGATGAAGACAGAGCTGATGATCAAGAAAAAGCTGCTCCAGAGGAAAACACTCAAGCAGAAGCTTCAGAAGAAGATAATGCTCAAGAGTAAGTAAATATTTCCTTATAAGCCTCTCTTGTGAAACGTGTTTTTCTTAGAGACTTTTTATGACTGAACTACCTCATTGCTATTCTGCTCTTGTAAGAAAGGCAGAATAGTGATGGAGATGGTGGTTGTTGTTTCTCATCACCAGCAAGCTTTCAAGAAAGCAAGCCTTCAAGAAAGAAGGTTTTCAAGAAACTGATCGTGTTTTTAGACTAAAAAGTGTGACAAAATGGTTATAAAACTCAATGAAATTCCAACAGAAGGACTTTTAATTCAGTTAAATCAAGAAGATCGTAGAACATCTCAAGCTCTTCAAGACCTTTTAATGCATCATCCGTTTGAGGTAGAAGCTTGTATTTTACCTATAGACCAAGGATATGAACTTTATGGAAAGATTACAGGACAAAGAACTCTTGAATGTTCTTTTTGTCTTTGTCAATTTAAGCAACCTTTTTGTGAAAAATTCCATGACATTTATTTAAAAACCAAAGCTAAAATAGCACAAAATCTTCAGATGTCAGATGTATCTTCTGATATTTCTGTCTTTCCTTTAAAAAGTATGAGGTTTTCATTTAGTGATTTTTTACATGAAATTTTAGTCCTAGCAACAGATTTTCAAGTCTTATGTAAAAAAGATTGTAAGGGTCTTTGTTGCCACTGCGGTAAGAATCTTAACCATGAAAAATGCACTTGTTCCAAAAGTTTTTACAAGCAATCAAATCCCTTTTCTGCTCTTTTGAAAATGTGATTATATAAAAAAATGATATATTTCTGTAAAATAATTTAAGATTAATGACAGAAGGGGTTGATTTTTAATAGACGATAGATTATGTTAGTGGAATCTGATTATTAACAATGAAAACACGGGATATATTATGGCAGAACCCACCAGTAAAACCACTAGGTCTAAAAGAGGTATGAGACGTTCACACCATGCCATTAAACAGACACTTTTTGCTACATGTCTTCATTGTGGGACACCTATTCGTCCACACCATGTTTGCTCTCATTGTGGGCATTATAAGGGACGTGTTTATAATGAGTTCATTAAGGTAGCAAAACCTAAAAAGAAGAAAAAAGATCAAGATAAAACCGAGTAATTTATGTTATATCAAGCTTATATTTCTGGCACAGGTTCTTATTTACCTGAAAAAACTTTAACAAACAAAGACCTTGAAACCCTCACGAATACCACAGATGAATGGATCACAGAACGAACAGGTATCAAGTCGAGACATATTGTCAATGAGCATCAAGCAACAAGTGATATGGCCTTTGAAGCTTCTGTCAAAGCTTTAGAGGTAGCAAATTTATCTTCAGATGACATAGATCTTATTTTAGTAGCCACAACAACCCCTGACCATCTTTTACCTAATACAGCTTGTTTACTCCAAGCACGCCTCAAAGCAAAGCAAATAATGGCCTGCGATCTCTCAGCAGCTTGTTCTGGATTTTTGTATACTCTTGCTGTAGCTGATCAGTTTATTCAGACAGGCTTCCATCAAAATATTTTAGTTGTAGGAACAGATGTACTCTCTAAATGGTTACATTTTGAGGATAGACAAACTTGTATCTTATTTGGTGATGGAGCAGGTGCTGTTATAGTATCTAGAAGCTCTTCTGATCAATCAAAGCTTTTAAGCCATCATCTTTCTGCTGATGGATATTTATCTGACCTATTAATTTTACCCGCAGGTGGCAGTCGTTTACCTATTACGCATGATGCACTTGATCAAAAACAACACCACTTACAAATGAAAGGCCGGGATGTTTTCAAACATGCTGTCCGTAGCATGTCTGAAGCTTGTACAAAAGTTTTACAAAAAGCAAATTTATCTATTGAAAGTGTAGATTGGTTTATCCCTCATCAGGCAAATTTAAGGATTATAGAAGCTATTGCTAAACAAATGGCATTCCCTTTTGAAAAAGTCATTGTGAATATACAACACACCGGTAATACTTCAGCAGCAAGTATCCCTATGGCTATGGATGAAGCTATCCATCAAGGTCGAATCAAAAGAGGACAAGTGATCCTTATGGCTGCATTTGGTGGAGGTTTGACATACGGTGCTTCTGTTATGCGATTTTAGTTTCATTATAGTACATGTAGAATACATTATGCTTTTCTAGGAATTCTATCAAAATTTATAAATCAAAACTTATAATCTCTAACACCTATAAATAAAACATTCTGACTGAAAAAAGGATAATCCACATCCCTAAATCAAATGTCAAGCTCAGGAACTGTTAAACTCAGGGCTTATAATTCAAGTTCATTAAGGACGTTTTCAGAAAGCTCTTCGATGATGCCTCTTACGTTAGTGGACAAAATTTCCCATTGTTCTTTTGTGATAGCTATAACAAGCCCTGTTTCTTCAGGATGATTCTCTTGAGCATAGTCAAAAAGCAATTGGCCACCTACAATGCTCGCACCAGCTAAAATAGCTCGAAAGGTCCATCGTCCCACAAATCTGCCAGCTCTTCGTATCCTGTGCTTTATTATTTTACCAGTAAAGGCAACACCTCTTGCTTTGAGATAATTTTCAAAAACCTGTGGATTCTTTGCTTGTAATGAATGTATCAATGTTCTTATTTTTGTCTCGTATTTTGGAAGGTCTTCTTTAAAGTCATATTTTCCATAATTAACCCATGAATACGTGTCTGACATTATGAGCATGTCCTATAATTCGGTGAATTTTTCTTAGAGAAGATGTTAAGATAGAAGGCTCCTGGTTGGCATATTTCAGCCAACCAAATTTTATTAACAATTAACTTTTAAAAATAAAAAGAAAGGAGCCATTATGAAGTGTACCAAAAATAGTCATTCATTTCAAGTTTCAGCCAATACTTTGTCAGAAATTCGTCAGATTGTAGAGGATGAGATCAAGTCATCTATTCTTTGTTCGGTCTATGGTTTTTTTGAAGCAGAGCTATTAGAGCTTTGCGGTGAGCGTTATGGTCGTCATAGAGATACACCATATCATAGAGCTGGTAGTGATAAAGGTAGCATACTTGCAGGTGGTCAAAAGTTGCAGGTTAGGAAGCCTCGTGTTAAGCAGTCAGGTCGTGAAGTGAGGCTTAAGATCTATTCAGCCCTTCAACACTATGACATACTCAGTGATCGTGTTTTAAAACATGCCATGAGTGGAGTTTCATCACGGAATTACAATCATCTTTTAGATGATATTTCAGGAGGGCTTAAACTTTCTAGGAGTAGTGTGAGTAGAGTTTTTAATAAGTCATCTAAACAAGCCCTTGAGTCGATTAACAATCGTGATTTAAGTAAGTACAGGTTTCCAGCGATAATGATAGATGGAGTGGGTATTGGTTCTACGCTGGTTATAGTGGCCTTAGGAATCACAGATCAAGGTAAGAAGGTTATATTAGGTCTTAAAGAAGGCAATACAGAGAGTTGGGAAGTTTGCCGTGATCTTCTGGAGGGACTTATAGGTCGTGGTCTTGATAAAGAGAAGGGTTATCTTTTTGTGATTGATGGTAGCAAAGCATTAAGGAAGGGAATAGATAGAGTATTTTCAGGTCGTTCAGTAGTTCAGCGTTGTATTCAGCATAAAGAGAGAAATATTCTGAGTTGCTTACCTCCAAGTCGTCACATAGAGTTTAAGAGTCGTTGGAAGAAGTTACATGGTATGCCAGATGAGTTGTCATCGAAGTTAGAGCATGAGTCTTTATTAAGCTGGTTAAAGCGGGTCAATCATTCAGCATTCACATCTTTAAAAGAGGCAGAGATGGAGACACTGACAACGATCAAGCTTGGAGTTTCATTACTTTTAAGGAGGTCATTATCATCGACAAATCCTATTGAGTCTGTTTTTTCAGTTGTGAGGGAAAAAGTTCGGAGGGTAAAGAATTGGAGTTCTTCTTCAGATCAAGTTTTAAGATGGTCTGCTGTGAGTCTATTGGAAGCAGAAAAACATTTCAAAAGCATTAAAGGATTTAAAGATTTAGAACAATTAGAACAAAGTTTAAAAAAAATTATTATTGACAAAAAGAAAAAACAATTAAAAACTAATTTATGAGCCGTCTATTTTCACCGATATCAGGGACAAGCTCGACATTATCCATTGTCTACCTGATTTACGATAATAATCAACATAAGTTCTCGCAGTTTCCTCTATATCATTATACACTACTCTTTGATGGATTCTAATACGATGGGTTCCTCTAGAATTATCTCCAATTAAAGCGGTTACGTATTCAGACGACCATTCTACCTTCGAATCAGGTACGCTTCTTAAATAATTTCTTAAAAATTTATTTGTTTTTTCGTTTATGGCGAGGTCTCTATATGCCTCCTCTGCTTCTGAAGCTTCTGAAGCAGCTTTCCAAAAAATATCAGATTCTATTTGCTGTATGGCATACGGAGATAGTCCCGCTCCTAGTATTCCAGCACCTAGGCCCGCACTTAAAATGTTTTTAGGAAAACTCACTTGATATGTACCATCCGATAAAACTTCAAGGTTTTCTGATAAGCTATGTTCAACAGACGTGTAGAATTCCTTTATTTCTTGAGCTTGTTGAAGTGTAAGAGGTGCTTCATCTTTGCTTGAATCACCGCATCCTTCAAATTGACAATAGGCTTGCAATTTTATAGGACTTATGAAAGATAAACAAAATACAACTAACAATATGGTTTTATAAAATTTAATACTCATTTTAGCTCCTTGTTTTTTAGTTTTATAGAATAAAAAAAATAATATTAAAATATATACCTGCAAAGTATAGGCCATAATTAATTTTTCGTCTAATAGACTAAAAGCCTTGTAAATACTAAAGTGAAGTAAAATAGATTTTCTGATGGGAGACAAAAATGGTCAATGTAGACAAATTTTGACAGTTGATTTTCGAATGTGGAAAGACTCTTAAGAAGTTATGAAACTTAAATATATAAGTGGATTTTATTTAAACTGGTGGGTTTAGCATGTGATCAGGCCACACACCATGCACTTTTTATAAGCCATACTTATAAAGGAAAATCAGTAAGTCCCTAGAGACGGGTCATGGCATTGAATATTTATTATATTCTCTTTGACTACAATCTCTGTCTTACCTTTATTATTAAGAGGTGATTTAAGATTATCAGTCTCAATAGCCATTGGAATACTCAAAACCAATCCCATAAAAAGTGAAAGAAACAGAAAAAGTATATCTTTCTCTAAAGATTTTCTTTCCTTTAACCTCTTTCTTACTTTTCTGAATACAATCATAATTAAAGTCTCCCATGAATTAATAAATATAGTTAAAATGTACTATTGCTTGATTGCACCACTGCCATTTTAGGTAGATCAACCTTTATCTCTAAGAATCCATAAGAAAAACTGACACCCTGCATGCAAAAACTTTATGTAAAAAAAAGAGGCCACAAGGGCCTCTCTTAGCATCATGGAAAACTTTACTTTTCATATCCTCTTATTAATTAATCCTTTTTGTCTTCTCGTATTTTCTTAATATCTTCAGCAATCTGTTTTATATCTGCTTTGATTTCCTTATTATCTGCTTTAATTTCCTTATTATCTGCTTTAATTTCCTTATTATCTGCTTTAATTTCCTTATTATCTGCTTTAATTTCCTTATTATCTGCTTTGATTTCCTTATTATCTGCTTTAATTTCCTTATTATTTGCTTTAATTTCCTTATTATCTGCTTTAATTTCCTTATTATTTGCTTTGATTTCCTTATTATCTGCTTTAATTTCCTTATTATTTGCTTTAATTTCCTTATTATTTGCTTTGATTTCCTTATTATCCTCTTTAAGCTCTTTAATAGCTGTAGTGATGTGGTTATCTATTTGCTCTTTCATAGAAGCCATCTTTTTTTTAACTGGTGAAATTAATGTTCCCACTACAAAAAATAAAGCTATTATATCCCACAGTCTATCTCCTGCTTTATCAGCAGAATAAAAAGTTTGCCATCCCAATAAACCTAAAACAAACAAAACAAACAAAATAAGTAAATAAACTGGTATTATAAACTGACTATATCGCATTATGTATGCAATAAGGTCCATGACTTTATCTGTCCATGTCTTTTTTTTATCTTCTGATGTTTCATTATCCTCTGATGTTCCATTATTTTCTATAGGTTGACCATTTGGAATATCTTCCAAAGTCATAATATCCTCCTAGGTTGGTTTTATTTTCATGCACCCATGACTTTGGATAAGAATCAAAAAGAGCTGTGAATTTAAGGCATGGACTAGACTGCTAGAATATCTATCGGTATGTTTGGTAGATAAGTTTAGTAGATAGAAATAATGGAATAATTAAAGGAAAGAAATAAGTTATGAGAGTCCTCTCTAACTTATCAAACATTGATTGTTTAGTGCCATCGAATGTGACTTGAGGACAGGACCATAGAATAAATGTCTCATTAGATAGAAAAAATACTAAAATAACCCTTATTTTCTTTTTCATACGCTCACCATATATATATTCTTTAAAAAAATCAATAAAAACTTTAACCCTCTGCATAAACTTATATTTATCTTATCATGTAGACCAAAGTATGTCAAACCATCGTGAAAATGAAGTCTTGATGAGCTTTAGCATTAAAAAATCTATGATATAATTTATTACAACAAAAAAGGACATCCCATGAAAAAAACAATTTTTATTGTATCTGATGGAACAGGGGAAACAGCTAGCATTATGACCCAAGCTGCTCTTGTGCAGTATATTAACATAGACGTACATATTGTCAGGTGTAAGAATATCAGAAATACCAATCAAATTAGTCATTTAATCAAGGAAGCACAAGAAACCTCTGGCTTTATTGTTTATACAATTGTCAACCCTGCTCTCAAGGAACAAATAGAAAGCGAAGCAAAAGCTCAAAATATACCTACTATTGATTTATTAGGTGATCTACTTAGTGCATTAGGTGAATATTTAGGAAGTCATGCTGTACCACAAGCTGGACTTCTTCGCAGTATAGATGATCGCTATTTTAAACGTATTGAAGCTATGGAATACACTGTCAAACATGATGATGGTAAAAATTTAAGTGATATTCACGAAGCAGATATTGTACTTTTAGGCATTAGTCGTACGAGCAAAACACCTCTTTCTATCTTTTTAAGCCATAAAGGTTGGAAGGTGGCCAATGTACCACTCATTTTAAATCATCCTCTACCTAAAGAACTGAACAAAGTTGATGAGCGTCGCATCATTGGTTTAATTATTGATCCTTTTAAATTAGCTTCCATTCGCACAGCTAGACTAAATAAGCTAGGTCAACCTAGTAAAGAATATGCTAGCATGGATTATATTATCAAAGAAATAGAATATGTCACATCGGTTTTTAAAAAACACCGTCGTTGGCCTGTCTTTGACATTACAGAAAAGGCCTTAGAAGAAACAGCTACAGAAATTATTAAAGTGATCTCTCATCGTTTAGGTGACCCTATAAATTAATCAAAAATAAACATTTTCTGATACCTGTATTTTATCTTGAAGAATATATTGTTTTAGATGGTCAATGATTTCAAAGCTAGAAAGCTAGTTATATAATAGGTTTAATAAAACAGCGAAAATAAAACATAAGTCCTAAAATATAGAATAAAATCTAAATATTCCCTTTATTAGAATATATGATCATGAGCATTCCCTTACGCAACATACTCCATCACCATCACTTTCTACAACTTCGTATGGGGTGATATCAAGGTGAAAGTCTTTTTGTATCCAATCTTCTCTCACAACACCATCAGGATAAGTAACAGAAAGCCCAGCACAAGAGTTAGCTATTTTATAAATATGACAATCATCAGAAGTATCTCGCTTATTATCTGCTCCATAGCCTCCATAACCTAAAAGAAGAGCTGCATATCCACAGGAAGGGCGACATATACCATCAATATCTCTTACATGACATGCATCTGCTGTTTTACAATTTTCTGCACAAAATGGAGATTTACATTCTCCTCTACCACATGCTCCAAAAGGAAATGAGGGCGAAGGATAAGGTTCAAAATTCAATTGAGTTTCTTTATCACAGTTCATAAATAAAGTAATGACAATAAGAGTACAAGCAAATATAAGTAACCGAAATATCATCATACAAGTCCTTAATGGTTATTTATTTCTATCTTGTTAAACTTTCTAAAAGCTATTGCTTAATCAAAACTATAAGATAATTATTGAAAGTTACTAATATTCAATCCTTCAGGAGATATTTCATCACGCAGGCCTCGCATGCAACATACTCCACCACCTTCTATGACTTCGTATGGAGTCATATCAAGATAAAAGTCTTTTTGTATCCAGTCATCTCTGACAACACCATCAGGATAAGTGAAAGAAAGTTCGTCACAAGATGTAGCTGATTTATACGTATGACGATCATCAGAAGTAGAAGGCTCACGATCATCGCCATAGCCTCCATAACCTAAAAGGTGGGCTGCATATCCACAGGAAGGGCGACATATACCATCAACATCTCTTACATGACATGTATCTGCTGTTTTACAATTTTCTGCACAGAAAGGAGGTGTGCATTCCTCCTTGCCACAAACTCCAAATGATGGTGCAGGTGAAGGCTCTGGAGGTATATCTGGAAGATTTATCCTCGGAGGTTGAGCTTTAGGTAAAAAGTGCAGTTGAGGATCCTTATCACAGCCAATCTGTAGGGCAATCAAAATAAAAAGAAAACTATAGTGTAATAAAAAATGACGAATAACCATTATTATATCAATCCTTAATATTTAATAATTTATCGGTTATTTTATTTCAATACTTGTATATAGAATTCAAAAACTAGACTTTAAATGATTAAGTATCTTGCATAACCCATAAGATAGTGGTATCTTCAAAAAATGTAGTGTTTATGAGGAGGGGATATCATGTCACGTCACTTAAGTCTTGAAATGAAAGAAGTCCAAAGTCAACTTATTCAGCTAAGTGTTTTAACTGAAGATAGTTTAGATAAAGCTCTTAAAGCTATTAAAGAAAACAGCTTAGAAATTGCCGATCAAGTTATACTACAAGATCGTAAGATTGACCTGATGGAAGTTCGCCTTGAAGAAGAATGCCTCAAAACATTAGCTCTCTATCAACCTGTAGCCACTGATCTAAGATTTATTGTTGCAGTTCTTAAGATCAATAACGATTTAGAGAGAATAGGAGACCTTGCCGTCAATATTGCAAAGCGAACGCACACTTTAAAAACTGTGCAGGTTAATGATCTTCCCTTTGACTTTCAGAATATAACTGGTCTTATCAAGTTTATGCTCAGAGCTTCACTGGATGCTTTTATCCGCTCAGATGCCAGTTTAGCAGAAGAGGTTTGCAAAACCGATAACGAAGTAGATAAACTTCACAGAAATACTTATAAAAGTGTTATTGAAAAAATTAAACAACAACCAGAACAAGCAGAAGTTTTAATTCAATGTTTATCTATATCTCGTCACTTAGAACGAATTGCTGACTACACAACCAACATTGCAGAGGATGTGATCTATTTGACCGATGGTAAAATTGTTCGCCATGAACATGGTTCTTTACCCACGTCTGAATCAGGTTCTTCTCAAACTCAATCTAAAAATGTTTAGAATTTGTCAACAGTTTCAATTCGAAGTGAGATAATGATAAATTTAAGGGAAACAACCCGGCAAGCTGGCAACCCGGTACCAGAAGGAAATTAAGAAAGAACTCAGAAAAAATTGTTTCCTTAACATGGTGTTAAAAGACGAGAGGATCCTCCCTACTAAAAGTGGTCAGACAGCAAGCTTCTCTGAAGCTTGCCATGTAACAACACTAGGCGATGACCATTTTATCGACGGGAAATAAATATCTTGTTTCCTTAACATCGTGTAAAGAGACAAGAGGATTCTTCCTACTAAAAATAAACGGATTTTTGAGGCAATCAGCCTTTGATCGACGGCGACAGCCGTCGGGCTGATTGCCCAAAAACAGCTAGAAGCTGGTTTATTTTTAGTGAGACAAACGTGGTCATCGCCAGAAAGTAGCCAGAGGCTAGACCACTTTTAGTGAGCCAACGGCATTGCTCTTTTTAGACAGCGTAAGCTGTCAGAGCAAACGTCAGAAGGAAATCTTTTTCCTTAACATTGTGTTAAGAAATGAGGACATCCTCCTTCCTAAAATTGAACAGGCTTTTGAGACAGTTAGCCTTTGATCGACGGCGAGAGCCGTCGGGCTAACTGTCCAAAAGTAGCCAGAGGCTAGTTCAATTTTAGGGAAACAGAGGCTGGTTTATTTTTAGTGAAACAACTCATTTTGAGTGAAAAACAAAGGAGTAATCATTGGCACCTACTGAAGAACAAATCAAACAAAGTGCAAAGCTTATACAGAATGCATTAAATGAAACAAATAAAATCATTGTTGGTCAAAGGCAGATGCTTGAATCCATTATGATAGGTATGCTTACGGGAGGTCATATCCTGCTAGAAGGTGTTCCTGGATTAGCAAAAACTTTAGCTATCTCAACCTTTTCAAAAATTATTTCATTGGATTTTCAAAGAGTTCAATTTACTCCTGACTTGTTACCTTCAGACCTTATTGGTACCATGATCTTTAATCAGAAAACAGGAGATTTTGTAGCAAAAAAAGGCCCTATCTTTACCAATCTTGTTTTAGCAGATGAAATCAACAGAGCTCCAGCAAAAGTTCAATCGGCTCTATTAGAAGCTATGGCTGAAAAGCAAATCACTATTGGAGAATATTCATATACCCTTGCTCACCCTTTTCTAGTTTTAGCCACACAAAATCCTATAGAACAAGAAGGTACTTATCCTCTGCCGGAAGCTCAAATGGATCGTTTTATGTTTAAGGTTTTAGTCAACTATCCTAATAAACAGGAAGAAAGACAAATTTTAGAAAATATGTCCTACGACCAAAATATCCAACCTGATATTATAATGACAAGGGAAGACCTTTTAAACACTGCTCAAATGCTACAACATATTTATATGGATGAAAAGGTCAAGGATTATATTGTAGATTTAGTGATGTGTACTCGTGTGCCTAAAGAATATGGGTTGAACTTAGAAAGATTTCTTCAAATAGGGGTCTCACCAAGGGCAACCATTCATTTGACAAGAGCAAGTCGTGCGTATGCCTACCTTCATAATAGAAACTATGTTACGATTGATGATGTTAAGAGCATGGCTTATCCTGTTTTACGTCACCGGCTCTTATTGACATACGAAGCAGAAGCAGAAGAATATACCAGTGACGAAGTGATTAAAAAACTCTTATCTCATATCAATTGAAGGCAGGCGAGCTTGATGATGATGGAGCAGGAAATGAAAAGAATTACAAATTTAAGTTCACTTGCTTGGGTTTGAAAGTTTGAGGTGAATTCACAAGTTTAGCACTGTCACCGACTGCCTTAATCACAAATAATCCTTGTCCCTCTGCATATTTGATAAGGAGCTTCTCATTGTCTGCTTTCAAATAACCTATAGCAATGTAAACTTTTTTATTAGAAAATTCATTGTCTTTGACAGCTAAAAAACTTTGTACTTCCTGAGTTTGACAGTTGGCCTGAGTTTGACAGTTGATTTGCAAATGTGGATATCTTTTTTTTGAGAATGCTTTATTTATAGGTGTTAATGTTTGATTTTCGCCCCTAAAAAGATATGTTGATCATATCAACGGCCATTTCAACAGATCACAACTTTTTAAGAGATAATGAAGGCAAGTCAAAATATTGATGAAATTTCTATCATAATTTTCCAACTTTGAAAACTAGCCTTTAGAACTCAAATGGACCTTCCGATTTTTATTTCACGGCGTTTATAAATGCTCAAAAATCACACAATCAAAAAATAAACAACGGAGAGCCAGATTATGAAAAAATAACTACAATAAATATGGAAAGGCTACTTTCAAATAATAAAAATGTTCGCATGCAAACGCTTATATTTAAAACCGCAGTGAATGTGTACAATCAAATGGATTATAATGATTGGAAAAAGAAAGTCAATCAAGAGTTTATTTTCTCTCAGTTGATTCACATCATAGAGAAGTTTTTAAACTCTAATAAATTTCAAATAAATCCTCAATCTTTTTTAAAAGATGAAACTAAGAAAAAAATTGCGACTATGATGGGGATGGAACAAATCGTAAGAAAAGTCTTTGATACTATCACTTATCAAAATACAGAAAAAATTACTCCTCTTTATAAAAATCCAAAGTATATGTCTACAAAAGAAGCCTGTCATTGGAGGACAGGAAAGGACACTTGCATACCAGAAAAAAGCCATATCAATAGATGTGTTGTAGATAGTTCATGGGAGTTAGCTCATGCTGAAAACCTAGATCAAAACCCTCATGTAGAGGCATGGGTCAAAAACGATCACTTAGGTTTTGAAGTGCCGTATATTCATAATGGAAATCGGTGTCGTTATTTACCGGACTTTATTATAAGGCTTAAAGATAAAAGTCATTTGATTCTTGAAGTGAAAGGTGTGAAAAAAGACAGAGATGAATCCAAATGGGAATATATGAAACAATGGATTCAAGCTGTCAATCAAGATACAGAAAACAATTGGCATTTTAAAGTCTCTTATGATCCAACAGGACAGGAAGTGCATCAAATCATAGATAAGATTTTAAATTTTAAGAAAAAAGCAGTATCTTTCCACCAAAAACTTAAATTAAAAAAAGAAACTCAAGAGGTTGAAAAAGAAATTGTGGCCAGTACAAGTGCAGAAGAAAAAAAGAGTATATCTTGATTAAAAATTAACTCATCTTAACTGACTAAAATTAAACAGCTTTTTGATATAAACTTTGTTGATTTACTAACTACCTCAAGAATCTATACATTTTAAGCAAACAGAGTCTTTTTGGACTTGTAGTATAAGATTAAGTGGAACGTTTGGATAGTAGCTCAAATATCTTATCAAGGCGTCGATTGACGTGGTCAATCTTCTGATCAAGTGCCTTAATGTCGTCCTTCATCTCTTTAATCTGTGAGGGTATATGATTACTGACTTGTTCTTTAATATCCTTCTTAAAATCCTTGAATTGTTCCTTGAACTGTTCTTTAAAAGGTTCAACATAAAACCTCACTATGCCGATCAAGCTACCAAAAAAAACTATGAAAGTTACAATTATTTGTAATAATTCCATATTCAAAACCTCCATTTTATATCATTATACCCTATTAACATCAAAAGTCAACCGCCCACATTAAACTGTGGGCAACATGCAACATCCTAACTGGCTAAAATTAAACAGCTTTTTGATATAAACTTTGTTGATTTACTAACTACCTCAAGAATCTATACATTTTAAGCAAACAGAGTCTTTTTGGACTTGTAGTATAAGATTAAGTGGAACGTTTAGATAGTAGCTCAAATATCTTATCAAGGCGTCGATTGACGTGGTCAATCTTCTGATCAAGTGCCTTAATATTATTATCAACTTTCTGATCAAGTTTATCAATTTTCTGATCAAGTGCCTTAATGTCGTCCTTCATCTCTTTAATCTGTGAGGGTATATGATTACTGACTTGTTCTTTAATATCCTTCTTAAAATCCTTGAATTGTTCCTTGAACTGTTCTTTAAAAGGTTCAACATAAAACCTCACTATGCCAATTAAGCTACCAAAAAAAACTATGAAAGTTACAATTATTTGTAATAATTCCATATTCAAAACCTCCATTTTATATCATTATACCCTATTAACATCAAAAGTCAACCGCCCACATTAAACTGTGGGCAACATGCAACATCCAATTTCACACTCCCCATCCATTTAGTTAGTCAAGATTAAACTTTATGAATTGTTAGATGCAATAGACACTTGAATATTTTTACAATATTTGTTACTAAAATAAGTGACATGGTGAAAAAAATGAGTTTTCTCGACATGTACTTGGTGATATGGTGAAAAAAACGGGTTTTCTCGACATGTACTTGGTGACATGGTGAAAAAAACGGGTTTTCTCGACATGTACTTGGTGACATGGTGAAAAAAGTGAGTTTTCTCGACATGTACTTGGTGATATGGTGAAAAAAATGAGTTTTCTCGACATGTACTTGGTGACATGGTGAAAAAAGTGAGTTTTCTCGACATATACTAGGTGATATGGTGAAAAAAGTGAGTTTTCTCGACATATACTTGGTGACATGGTGAAAAAAGTGAGTTTTCTCGACATATACTAGGTGTGAAAAAAATGAGTTTTCTCGACATGTACTTGGTGATATGGTGAAAAAAGTGAGTTTTCTCGACATATACTAGGTGACATGGTGAAAAAAGTGAGTTTTCTCGACATGTACTTGGTGATATGGTGAAAAAAATGAGTTTTCTCGACATATACTAGGTGACATGGTGAAAAAAGTGAGTTTTCTCGACATGTACTTGGTGACATGGTGAAAAAAATGAGTTTTCTCGACATGTACTTGGTGACATGGTGAAAAAAGTGAGTTTTCTCGACATGTACTTGGTGACATGGTGAAAAAAATGAGTTTTCTCGACATGTACTTGGTGACATGGTGAAAAAAGTGAGTTTTCTCGACATATACTAGGTGACATGGTGAAAAAAGTGAGTTTTCTCGACATGTACTTGGTGATATGGTGAAAAAAGTGAGTTTTCTCGACATATACTAGGTGACATGGTGAAAAAAGTGAGTTTTCTCGACATGTACTTGGTGATATGGTGAAAAAAATGAGTTTTCTCGACATGTACTTGGTGATATGGTGAAAAAAATGAGTTTTCTCGACATGTACTTGGTGATATGGTGAAAAAAACGGGTTTTCTCGACATATATTAAGGTGTATAAAATGAATAAGCAATCACAGCAATTATTTGATCCAAAAGTTCCCTTTGCACTTACAAAGTTGCCTCCTCCTATCATCAATGTTCAAAATAATGCAGATATTATGACAGCCTATCTTGAAGCTCAAAAAAATATTTCTGAACTTAACGGAAGATTAAGAGAGGTAGAAAATCCTGATCTCTTATTGAGTTTTTTTTATTTGAATGAATCCATACAAAGTTCAGCAGTGGAAAATATCTATACGACTATTGATTCTGCCTTAGAAGATGAAATAAAACCTGAAGAAGAAAGAAGTAGTATAAATAAAGAAGTCATAAGATATCGTGAAGCCATTTCGATAGGTTCTAATTGTATGAAAGAGCATGGTTTATCTTCTAGAACGATTAAAGAAATTCATAAAAAATTAAATATTCAAAAAGGAGTCCCAGGAGAATTTAGACGACAACAAAATAAAATTGCTAATAAAAAAACAAATGATGAAATCATCATTGTTTATACACCTCCTGAAATAATGGCTTTAGATGGACTCTTAGGTAATTGGGAAAATTTTGTACACCAAAATCAAGACTTCTTTCCATTAATTAAAACAGCTATTTGTCATTATCAATTTGAAGCTATACATCCTTTTGTTGATGGTAATGGTCGAACAGGAAGGATTCTACTTGTTTTACAGCTTGTATTAGAGAAAATGTTAGATATTCCTGTCTTATTTATTAGTGGGTATCTGAATAAATATGATCAAAAATATAAAGAGTTGCTTTTGAAGATCACCAAAGATGGAGACTGGTATAGTTTCATTCAATTTATGTTGCAAGGATATACAATACAAGCTAAACAAACACAAGAATCTCTTTTGAAATTAAAAGATGCACAGAAAGAATTAAAAAAAACCTTATATAATACAGACAGTTTAGGTATAAGAAAAAGTAATATTTCAGATATTGTTAAGCATGTTATTTATTATCCTATCACACATGTTTTACACATGGAAGAAAAAACAGAAATTCATCGGCAAACATGTTCTAAATATTTATCTGCTATGGCTGAGGCAGGGCTATTAAGATCTAAAAAAGCAGGAAAATATAAACATTATATCAATTTTAAAGTCTTAGATTCACTTAAATTAGATTCTGAAGATTCTTAAACTCTATTAGTCTTTTATGAAGCAACATGTCTTATGAGAATTAATGCAATTGCGGTGGCTCAAAAAAAGATTTGACAAAAGTATGGCTTTGTTCTTTACTAATCAAAAACTTATACCTCAAACACAGTTCAAACACCTAGTAAAAATAAAAGGATTTACAAAATGCATTTTGTTTATGCTCAAGCTGTTTCAGGGCCTAGCTTTTTAGAAAGCCTCATACCGTGGATTTTAATCTTTGGAGTGTTTTACTTTATTCTCATTCGCCCTCAAGTCAAACAAAGAAAAGAGCATACAGCGTTTCTATCTCAACTTAAAAAAGGAGATGAAGTCATTACAATGAGTGGCTTTTTAGGACGAGTAGAAGGGTTGACAGATCAATTTATCACTTTAGAAATTGCTTCTGGCACAAAAGTTAAAATTTTAAGAAGTCAAATTGCAAGCCCCGTACAAAAAGAAAATCAAAAAGAAAATAAGGAGACTAAAAAATGATTCCACTTAAATGGCGGTTTCTTATTATAGGTGCAGTGATCTTACTTGCTGCTTTATCTGTAGCCCCTAATTTTGTGCAACTACCTAGCTTTATGTCTTCAAAAAAGATTGTCTTAGGTTTGGATATACAGGGAGGATTGCATTTAGTCATGCGAGCTAACATTGAAGATGTCCTCTCAGAACAAATGGCTCGTCTTTCTGCCACTTTAAAAACTGATCTCGCAACACAAAATATTTCTGTCAAAGCCATTCAAAACCTCAAACAAGATAATAAGAACACTATTCGCATTCAGGTCACCAACTCAAATAAACAACGGGTAAGAACTCTTTTAGAAAACAACCTAACAGACAGCTGGACAGGGCAGTTAGGTTACTTCATCACAGAGGATATTGCCGAAAGTGATACTTCTCATTTGATGATCTGGCAAAATGAATTAATGCTCAAAAAATCAAGAGAAAATATTGTAGAGCAATCTATCGAAACTTTACGTAATAGAATTGACGCCCTTGGAGTAGCAGAACCTTTCATTACATCTCAAGGTAATAATCGCATTTTGATTCAAATTCCTGGTGTCAAAGACGAAGATTATCAAAGAGCTAAAGACCTCATCCATCAAACAGCTAGATTAGAATTTATGCTAGTCAAAGACGCTAATGAGTTAAGTCAATGGATTGAAGAGGCTGAGAAAAAAGGCTCTTATGATATGAAATCTCTTACTTATCCTCAATATATCAATAGGCTCAATGAAGATATTAAAAATAGATTAGAAAACAATCAAAAAGTGCTTTTTCAAAAAGCAGAAAATGTTGAAAGCATTGAAACATCAGGCATCCCTTATCTTTTAGAAATAACAGACTTAGGAGGAGATGACCTAAGAGGTGCTGACGTAGGTGTAGGACAGAGAATGGATCCTGCTGTGGATTTTGAATTTGACACTGATGGAGCAAGGAAGTTTTCTGATCTTACAGGAGCAAATGTCAATAAACAAATGGCTATTGTATTAGACGATATTGTGTATTCAGCTCCTGTGATTCAAACAAAAATTTCAGGAGGGAGAGGACAGATCACCCTAGGAGGTGGTCGTAATATCGAAGATATGAGACAAGAAGCAAGTATGATTGCTATGGCCCTGAGAGCTGGTGCCTTACCTGCTAGCTTGGAGCAAATTGAGGAGCGAACAGTTGGTCCTACACTAGGAGCAGACTCTATTGCAAAGGGTAAAACGGCCATTATGATTGGTGGTTTGTTGGTTTTAATTTTTATGGTTTTTTATTATAAATTCTTTGGGATGATTGCTGACTTTGCCTTAACCCTTAATATGTTCTTAGTATTAGCTGTTCTCAGTGCATTAGAAGCTACACTCACTCTACCAGGGATTGCAGGCATTGCTCTAACTATAGGAATGGCTGTGGATGCCAATGTGATTATTTTTGAAAGAATCAAAGAAGCCCTACGTAAAGGAGGAAGTCTTCATTTGTCTGTAAATGAAGGTTACTCAAAGGGCTTATCTGCTATTTTTGATGCTAATATCACAACAGCTGCTACTTCAGTGATTTTAATGTATTTTGGAACAGGTCCTGTAAGGGGTTTTGCTGTAACTCTTTTGATTGGAATTATGACCTCACTTTTTACAGCTATTTTTGTTACAAAAAGTATTTTAGATTTTTACACTCAACGATTTCATCATAGCAAACTCAAAATATAAGGTTACATTATGGAAAAAAAGCAAAAAAAAAATAATACCTCTAATAAGCCAGAGTTTATCTTAAAAGCTAAAGAAAAGCCTACTATAAATTTTATGGGTAAAAATAAATTCTTTGCTTTAGTATCTACAGGTCTAGTGATTTTTTCTATTACAATAATAATGCTACGAGGACTGAATTATGGCATTGACTTTGCTGGTGGAACAGAAGTACAGGTACAATTTTCAGGAGGGGTAGATGTTGCAACCATAAGAAGCATGCTCAGTGAAATTGACTTAGAGTCTGTTCAAGTACAACAATTTGGAACAACTCAGGAGTTTCTTATTCGCTTTGAATCTCCGCAGGCCTCAACAGAACAAGAAGTGAATCAAAAGATTCAAGAACGTATTTTATCAGTCAGGCAAAAGATGGAATCCACTTATCCTGATGCAGATATTCGTAGAATTGATTCTGTAGGTCCTCAGATTGGAGAACAGTTAAAACGCAATGGAGCTTTAGCAGTTTTTTATAGTTTACTATTGATATTGATTTATGTGGGTTTAAGATTTGACTACAATTTTGCACCAGGAGCTGTCGTGTGCTTGTTTCATGATTCTTTGATCACATTGGGGATTTTTGCTGCTTTAGGTAAAGAGATCAATGTTCAAATTTTGGCAGCTATTTTAACTATTATTGGCTACTCTCTCAACGACACCATTGTTATTTTTGATCGCATTAGAGAAAACCTTATCATCTTCAAAAATCACAAATTAATTTGGATTTTAAATCGTTCCATCAATGATGCCTTATCTCGTACATTACTCACAACGGTCACAACACTATTAGCTGTCTTATCTTTGAATATTTTTGCAGGAGGAGTCATAGCCGACTTTGCCTTTGCTTTAGGAATCGGTGTAGTGGTGGGAACATATTCCTCTGTTTACATTGCTTCTCCTTTGGTGATTGAATTTGCTAAACTTAAAAAGAAAAGACAAAAATAAATGACACCTCAAAAAAAGACCCATGCTATTGTTCTGCTTTCAGCAGGGCTTGATTCCACAGTCAACTGTTACCTCACTCGACAAGATTATCAGTCCACACAAGCTCTCTATTTTAACTATGGACAGAAGGCTACTCTAAGAGAACTTCATAGAGCTACTCAAATTGCTAAGGAACTCAATATATCTTTTATGTCAGTGGATTTACCTTGGCTCAAAGGATTAGGACAATCTGCACTTACTTCTTCTGTTCTTTTACCTCAAATGGTCAAATTAGATGATCTCCAACAAACGCAACAAACAGCTCAACAGGTATGGGTCCCTAATCGCAATGCTATTTTTATACACATTGCAGTAGCTTTTGCTCAAAACAATCCTACAGATATCATTGTAGGGTTTAATAAAGAAGAAGCTCAAACTTTCCCTGATAATTCCAAAGAATTTGTAGATTCGATAAATAAAAGCTTAGAATTTTCTCTATTATCTCAAGTACAAGTTAAATCTTATACGCTCAATATGGATAAAAAAGAAATTGTCCAATTAGGTAAAAAAAATAAGGTAAACTTTGATCTCATTTGGTCTTGTTATGAAGGCTATGAAAGCCCTTGTCGTCATTGTGAATCTTGTTTGCGGCTACAATCAGCCTTAGCCGCTCATTCCTAATGCATAGCCAAAAATAGCTGTCAGCATCCACCCTAATGTTGACACAATTAAAAAAATACTCCAAGTGCGAGGTGAAATATGTTGATTTTCTTCTATGATCATCCATGTAGCAAATGTACAAACAAGAGGTATTCCAAAGGGGAAAAACAATCCAAATGTTAAAGCAAAAGCTAAAACTCCAATAAGAAGTCCTGAAAATATAGGTCCTAAAATATCATCAATTAAATTAAGAGGTGCTTGTTGATCAGATGATAAGTCAAAGCCCCAACCATTTATTTGCAATACAATGAGTGAGAGTACTCCTAAAAGGAGAGATACAGCAAAGACGCTGCTTGCAGCAAGTTCAGGTATAGTATATAATTTTTGACGTACATTTTGATGGGTTAAAACAATAAATCCAGGGATAGCAGTCATAAGCAAAAGAAGAAAACTTATAGTCATAAACACCCCACTGGCTATCTCTAAAGACTGTGGGTCGTCTGATAATGACCAGAATAGAACAGTAGCAATAAATGCAAAAACAAAAAAGCAAATCCAGACAACTAATATCCATAAGATGATCTTTTGCCAAGCAGATCTTTGAGTTAATTTTTCTAATAACCTTATATATTTTTGTTTCCAATCCATAATAGATACCTCTTTTAAGTATACCATAAACTTGCAAACACAGTGGAAGAATATACTTATCTTTGAAAGAAATATTACGGACAGACAAATATCTACAAAGTTAAACAATAATGTCTCAAACCTAGGCATTACCTAGGACATAACCAACGAAAACCACTAATATCCAACCCAGTGTAGAAATACCTACAAAACGAAACCAAGATTTTGATGATATGATTTTATCTTTTTTGATAATACTTCTAATAGACCATGCACAGAGAAAAGGAATGCCAAAAGGGAACACCAATCCCATTGTAAGAGGAAAAATCGCAACGCCAATTAAAAACTGCTCAAATAAAGGCGACAAAATAATAGCCTGAAAACTATCATCTGCCCTAACTCTATAGAAAGAAAAATCACTGACCTGATATAAAATGAAACAAAAGGCTATCACTAAAATGGTAGCTAATAAAAAAGACAAAATAAAACTACTTAAGGCAGCTGCCTCTGGCAAGGTATATAATTTTTGACGTAAAGGTGGATAAATAAGGGCTACACATCCAGGAAAACCTGTCACAAACAAAGCAGCAAGCACCGCAATACTCAATACTTGAAAGCTATTGCTTGCCCCGCCGACACTGTAAGCTTTCACACTCAATATGGCTATAGCATAGGTTAGGATGCCTACTAAAACCCAGCTGATCACTGCTAATAAAGCTAATATACGCCATTGAACTAAAGGATTTTTAATGTTTTTTATCACTATTTCGACCTTATCAATTGAACCTATAGTTATATTTTAGCACAATATGATTGCATTTTAGCAACTTTAGTGAAAATCTCTGATCAATCACAGTCAACAGTATCAACACAAGCAAGATCAATCAGTTCAGATAATAATTCCTTATAAGGCAACCCACTTATTTCCCATAGCTTAGGATACATACTAATGGCAGTAAACCCTGGTATAGTGTTGATTTCATTGACAACAAGCTCCTCATTATTTTTAAGAAAAAAATCTACACGAGCCATACCTTTACATTCCAATAATAAGAAGACATCTTTTGCAAGCTGTTGAATATTTTTTACTATTTTATTTGAAAGATTTAAGTTTGAAGTTTTAAGTGTCGCTCCTTGAGGGTCTAAATATTTTGCTTCGTATGAATAAAAATCATGCTGTGGTATAATTTCCCCAGGTAAAGAAGTTTTTGGATTTTCATTACCTAAAACAGCGACTTCTAACTCTCGTCCTATAATACCTTCTTCCACAATGGCTTTTTTGTCATATTGAAAAGTATTTTGTATAGCTTGAGTTAAATTGTTTTTGTCTTGCACTTTTTGAATGCCAATAGACGATCCCATATTGGCAGGTTTCACAAAGAGAGGAAACTTTAAGTGAGATATTTGCCTGAAGACCTCTTGCTTTTGCCAATAATGAGCAGAATCTTGCAGAGCAGATAACTCCACAAACGGACCTACAGAAAAACCAAAAGCTGAAAGTAATTTTTTAGTAAATATTTTATCCATGGCAAGAGCAGAGGCTAAAATATCTGAACCTACAAAGGGAATACCATAACATTTAAGAAGTCCTTGAAAGCTACCATCCTCTCCATAAGGACCATGCAAAACAGGGAAAGCTATATCTATGGACAATGGCTCTGATGGTATGTTGGCACGAAGATCAATAAGTGATGCTGTTTGATTCTGAGGGATGAGAGTAGCAAGGTTTCCCATTTGATGAAATTTCAATTTTCGCTTTGGTTCTAAAAAAGCATCTATATCAGTAATATGATACCAAGTGCCTTTTTGAGATATCCCTATAAGAAACACTTCATATTTATTCTTGCTTAGATTCTGGAAAACACTACGTGCTGACTGAACAGAAATAAAATGTTCCGCAGATCGACCTCCAAAAAATAAAGCTATCTTTAACTTTTTCATACCATCTTATAGCACCGTCTCCATCTCAAAGCAAATTAAAGCTGTATATAGAACTGCTGATCTTATACATTAAAATTTCATTTATATTATGGTCTACAGGTGGAAATGTTCTACCTTTGCTGAATTGTCCAGATTGTTGGGGAGCTTCTGATCTGGAGGTCTACAAAAAATGCCTTTAAAATATAAAAATCTAAGAACAGATAATATATAATAAGTTTTGAGTTTTTGAGTTTAAGATAAGCTTTACAGAATATTTATAGATTGTTATATAAGTGAGCAAAGAGGAGGTTATCAAGATAGCCCGATATTCTAAAGAACATAATTAATCAATATTAACAAGTTTCTTATTCTCTGTTATAATCCATATATCCCTGTGCATATTTCTAGCTCCAATTAAAAACTTTACATTTCGATAACCCATGTTATCTATCCTTACGTATCTATCTGTAGCCAGGCCAGAATCAGCCCTTGAGACTTGTTGTGGTGGATAAAAGGGATTTCTTAAAACTAAAAAACAATTTGGATTTCTACCTTGCCTTATTTTACTACTGCATGCATTAAATATATTTGCCTTGTAATTAGTTGCTAGTGGACCTGTGTATGGTGGGCTTAATGAAGGCCGAGGATCTGTATTCTTCACGTTAACGTTGTGAGGCACTCCAAATTTTCGTTGGTTATGCCATCCTGCTGTATAATGATACGTGCCTTTTGGTTCAAAGCCGAGCTGTGAAAAGCTGGCCGTACCATATCCATAATTGGTGATAAATACCTTTTCCATTGTGTAAAGTGTAGATAAGGAAAGTTTAGCCTCTCCCTGTCTAGCCTTCGCTTTGTACTTTTGATATTGTGGAATAGCCACAACACTTAAAACACCGATAATGCCTACGACTACCAATAACTCAATTAAAGAAAAGCCTGCTTGTTTCATATTGTGTTTCCTTTTAAATAACTGTTTCCTTACAAAAACTATCAAAAACTTGCCACTTTAGCTGTTGGCAATCCAATGGCTTATCATTATCCAAAGAGACCACAAGCCCACAAATATATACCCTGTGATCATGAAACTTCTTAGATGTTGATAGTGTTTCTTTACAAGCTTGAGTCATGGCCGGAATACCTCGATAGATATTGCATGTGCTTTCCTTACAAGCACTTAAAAGATTTGCCTTAGTTCCTTTCAATTTGTTTTTTTCAATATAATTTGTGTTTGGACTATAAAGACTATCCCATGCTTTCTGTGTGATGCGAATGTCTGTATTTATCCTTTTGTCTGTTTTTACATTAAGGCTTTCATTAATAAAAGCAATTGGAGCAATCCATGATATTGCCAAGCAAACAAAAGCACACGATAACCCTATAGGATTATCTAGTTTCTTAATCGTTATTTTTAGAAAGTTAAGTGTCTTTAAAACCATTATCCGCCATTTATATAATGTGTTAGCTTTTTATTTGAATTAATTAGCCATTGATCAATCCTTTTGCCACCAATATTGCCAGTAGCATTAATATTAAAAATGACTTCACTTCCTCTATTATTAACACCATTAGGACTATAGCCACAGTTGCCTGTACCTCCTGGTGGTGTTTTATTACATTGTCCTCTAACCATGTTATCAAAAGTACAAGTTACTCCAGTGCCACAGTCTGGACAAGCACACGTACCAGTAATCTTCATCCTCGGAGTCATGCTATCATTTGGATGGAAGCTCAATACACCCGGAGCAAAATCAAAGTTCATTTCTAGTGTATTAACTTCATCTATATCTGTAGCTAAAGGACCATCATAGCCACCACCTGACACCTGAGATCTGGCCGTTACGTTGACATTTATTCCTACAGCTACTTTGTCTCTTATATGCCATCCGGCCATATAATAAGCATCTCCTATTTGGCTATATCCCATTTGTCGTAGGTTAGGTGTTCCAACATCCCACTCGGTGATAAATGTCATTTGGGCCCCATAAATACCACTAAGTATTGTTTTAGCATTGGCTTGAATAGCCTTTCGTTTAAATTGACCATATTGTGGTACGGCAATCACAGCTAATATGCCAATAATAGCCACAGTAACCATTATCTCAATTAAAGAAAATCCTTTTTGATTTGATCTGTCCATAATATCATCCTTAAGATTTCACTCAAAATGCATCATGCCTCTGGCATGTTTTTGGGCAGTTAGCCCGACGGCTTATCGCCGTCGGGCTAACTGTTATTAGAAGGATATTTTCCTTAACATGATGTCAAGAGGCAAGGATATCCTTTCTTACTTGAAATGAACGGATTTTTTAGGTGTTGCCTATTTTGTCAAAGGCGAAAGCCTTTGCAGGCAACACCAAAAAACACACCAGAGGTGTGGTTCATTTCAAGTGAAAATGACGGCTGGTTTATTTTTAGTGAAAATGTAAGAAGGAACTTTTTCCTTAACATGGTGTTACAAAATGAGGAGATCCTCCCTACTAAAAGTGGTCAAGCTTTCTAGGTTGCCAGCATTTAAGAAGGCGACAGCCTTCGGCTGGCAACCAGAAAGTGACCAGAGGTCAGACCACTTTTAGTGAACCATTTAATTTCAGGGTATTTGGTCTTTAGATAGTAGAAAAAGTACAAAGGAACAGCATGATTTTTTCATAAAATTCTTTTCATTTGTGAAAAAGGTGTCGCAAAGTACCGATAAAAAGTATATAATGGATCTCATCACTAAAGCGATGACTTATTTTTATCAGTACAATAATCAGTTAAGCAAAGAAGTTGTTCAATCAGCTTCAAAAGAAGTGACCCAACAATTAGGAGGAGAAGATCTTATGGAAGCATTTGACTTTACCATAGAAGGTACTATGAAAAAAGGCATTCAGATTGGCCAAGAGAAAGGCAGAGAAGAAGGTAGGCAAGAAGGTAGGCAGAAGGTAGGCAGAAGGTAGAGAAGAAGGAAAGCAAAGTATTATCTTAAAAATGCTTAAAAATAACATGGATATTTCGACTATTGCAAAAATCACAGAGTCCACAGAGAACAAAATACGAGAAATACAGAAAAAACTACAAGTTTCAAATTCCTAAAACATAGCTTTTCTTACTGATCATAGCTTATCTTAATCTTTTCCAGTGTGGATGATCACCAGGCTAGAGTTAAGAATCAAGAACCTCCCAAAATATTTTATTTTGGATTACAAATATTTAGACAGTTCTCAAAGATTTTAATTTTAAGATTCTAACTTCTAGCTTCTAACTTCGACTGATGTCATTAACAAAGGACCAAGACACATCAACACCTTTATTCTCTATATTTTGTATAGTTTTTAATAAGCTAATTTGTGAAAACAATGGCAACCTTTGAGTTTTTGTTTTTGCAATAATTAGATAATGTACATGAGGCTTTTCAAGTTTTTTTCTAGACAATTTTGTTGTTTTTTCAATACCTTTTATAAATGTTTCATCTTTGCTAAGTAATAAAGATAAGGATACATCTCCTTGCTGGAACAAATGACTTAATCCTGATGAACCTTGATGTTTTATTTTGACATGTACAAAATAAGCTTTTTCATCAGAAGCACTGCATAAAAGGACATCACAAGGTTCTATTTTATCATAGCCACCCATTGGAATTAATTTCTTATCTAAACAATGTGCATTTTCCCATTTATTGGCCAATGCTTGATTGTATTCTGCTTCATTTTTGTGTTGATAGTCTATAAACTTTTTATCACTCAAATTTTCTTTTTTATATTTGCTTTCATTAATTTTTTGTATTTTTTGAGATAATTTTTGATCTATTTTATACCAATAAGAGTTAGACAAATGATATTTTTTTTCTGATATAGAGCAGTCAAAAATCAAACACTCATAAACAGAGAATCTATTTGATTTACTGTCATTGCTATCAAATAAAATAATGTCCCATTTCTTTAAATTTTCAACATTTAAACTTTCAAGAAATTTATCTTTTTGCAATAGTTCATAAAGCTTACTAATATCTAATTCTGTTATTGAATGTTTTTTTCGATTTTTAAAATTAATTTGATAAGAATTTACCATTTGAAAATCAATCGGCTTTGGTATATCCAAATAGATATTATCAGATTGATCTTTCAGAAACCTAATTAGCTGATCATCGAGTTGGTTAATGATATCTTTATCTTTTACTCTTTCGGTATAAAAAACTTCTGGAAATTCTTTTTCACAGTCTTTTTTCTCATATATTTCATAAAGTTTTTTACATAATTTATCTAAATCTTCTAGAGGTTGATCAGAATCTATTGTAATAGAATCCGATCCACTAATACTTGAAAATAGATCTTTGTATTTCTGTTTTGTTTTTCCTGTAATGCGTCTTAAAATATTGGAAAATTTATCTATATCATGTCCTGTAAGACTTGAATCTTGAGTTGTTTGAGTTCTTTTTTGCTTTGAGTGATCAGAAGGGATAAACACATCTGAACTTTTGATTTTGTCTTTATCTAAGGAGTTTAAAGCTGTCTTTAAACCAAAATCCCCGACAACTTTATTTTTATCTAGTGCGGTGCTACCATATCCAAAGCAAATAGCAAATACATATTGTGAATTGTAAGGAATGAATAAAACAGCACTTGCATTTGAGGTTTTAATCTCTATTCCTAGATATTTAGACCATAAAGGTTCAAGAGGTATATTTTTTTTAACAAATAACTTCCAGTTTTTGCCATATTTTTTTTCTTTTGGAACTTTTTCTGGTTTAAATTTGGAATCGTCTTTTAAAAATTTGGAAAGATCATGTCCTGCCTCTGTCTTTAATAAAACAATAGATAATTTTTGCTTCTTAGTCTTGTTCATTCATTTATTCACTTTTATTTAAAGTACCATTGGATTTGATCATCTAACCGAGATTTTAAGCAATATTTTTCCTTCATAATTGAAAGATGATGGTGAATTGAGGGTTGTCAAGGTTGATTCAATTATTTTTTTCACTTTCTGTAAGACAAGGCATTTTTTCCTTAACATGGTGTTAAGAGACAAGAGGGTCCTTCTCTACTAAAAGGCCTGAGTTTGATAGCCTGCAAAAATAAAATTGAGTAAAATCAGTACGTTATAAGCCGAGAGAGATTTTATGCCACTAGGATGTAAGCTTTTCATATTGTCATCATAAATAAAACAAAAGGGCCGTGAGACCCTTTTGTTAAAAAAAACATAGGGACTTAGCAATAGTCCCTATGCTCATCATGCTTAAACTTTAAAATTAAAGGATCGTGTTTCTTTATTGTGTCCCGTCTTCCTCATTTTGCATTACTTTACCACTAGACATAGTCCACTCATCAGTTACAGCACCCCCTATATCTCCAGAGGCCCCTATAATAAAAGCAATATTGCCAGCACCTCGGACAGAATTATCTATGGCACTAGCTCCAGGTGTTGCTGCAGTAACTATCTGCCCTAAACAACTTGACCTATTTCCAGCTCCATCATGCGGATCGCATAAAGTAGTACTCCCGGTGCAGTCGTTTGTGGCAACGGTCCATCCACAATATGTATTTCCTGACGCCTCCACGATTGAAGGCGTTCCAGCTGTAATACCATAAGCTGTATCGAATGCTTCATGTGTACTTACCTTATCAACATCAGCAGCTGTTTGTGGAAGTGGTCCTCGAAAACCCGCTGGCCGGGTTATTGTATTTACGTTATTATTGGTAGTGGTTTTTTGAGCTGCCGCCCATCCAGCATTATAAGTTACAGCTCCGTCAGTATTAAAGCCTAACTGTACCAAACTCGCTGTTCCAACTCCCCATTCAGAAATAAAAGCTATTTCAGTTGCATATATACCAGAAAGAAGTGTCTTCGCTTCTGTTTGCATTGCCCTTCTTTGGAATTGAGCATATTGTGGAATAGCCACAGCGGCCAGAATTCCAATAATAGCCACGACGACCATTAATTCAATTAAACTAAAACCTTTTTGATTCTTAATTAAACGTTCCATAATAACCTCCACGGTTTAATTCACTAAAAGTGGTCTAGCCTCTGGCTACTTTTGGGCAATGACCGCAAAGGCTTTCGCCTTTGACAAAATGGTCATTGCCTCAAAAGCCTGACCACTTTTAGTAGGAAGGATACTTTCGTTTCTTAACACTATGTTAAGGAAAAAGTTCCTTCTGTTGATTTCCTTTTCACTCAAAGTAAACCAGCTTCTGGTCACTTTTAGTGAAACATTCTAAACGACCTAGTGATTTCAATGACTTAGTACTGTGACTTTTGTATAAAAGTCACAATTTGAAAAAGCAAAAAACAGGCAAATTTTTGCAAGAAAATTGTTTTGAAAAATAAAACAAAGCAAAAGTTATAAAACACAAATGAAAAACCATTACTTATTTTTCTGATCTTATGTTTTTAAGATTAGTAAAGTGTTTCAAGATGATACAAAAATTTTAAAAAGTGATTCTTTTTGATACAAAATGTCACTTTTTTTGATTTTTTTTAACAAAAATATAAAGTTTTATGTCATAATAAACGATAAGAATTGTGTTAGACGAAAAATTAGAAATTTCTAAAGTCGACCTAAAAAAGTCTAACAATTACAAACACTTAATACTGTGACTTTTATACAAAAGTTACAGTATTAACTTATTGAAATCACTAGATTTCCAATTTTCAAATACCCTTTTCCCTATCTTTTAGAAAAATTCCCAAAAGACGAACATCTTGTTTCCCTAACATTGTGTCAATCCGGGATCTGGGATCCGGGATCCAGCAACCCGGCATCTGGTCCTAGAAATGAACTTTTTCCTTAACATCGTGTTAAAAAACGAGGAGATCCTTTCTACTAAAAGTGGTCAGGCTTTCTAGGTTGCCAGTAGTGATGAAGGAATTTTTTCCTTAACATGATGTTAAAAAAGGAAGAGATCCTCCCTACTAAAAGTAAACGGACTTTTGAGGCAATGACCATTTTGCCAATGGCAAAAAAAGTGAAATAAATATCTTGTTTCCTTAACATGGTGTTAAGAGACAAAGAGATCCTTCCTACTAAAAGTAAACGGACTTTTGAGGCATTGCTCTTTTAATATAATTTTGAAAGCATTGTGTTTCCTTAACATGCAGTAAAAAAATGAAGAGATCCTCCCTACTCAAAGTGAACAGGCTTTTGAGACAATGACCATTTTGTCAACGGCGAAAGCCGTTGCGGTCATTGTCCAAAAGTGGCCAGAGGCCAGTTCACTTTGAGTGAAACAGAGGCTAGTTTACTTTTAGTGAAAACAGTAGGAAGGGTTTTGACTTATGCTTATGAAAGTTCCAGGTTTAGTTGCAGGAACTGTTGGTAGAGGAGTTTCAGTAGGAAGGGTTTTGACTTATGCTTATGAAAGAGAGGCTGGATGGGAACATTTATTGACGAATTACAGTTTCAGTAGGAAGGGTTTTGACTTATGCTTATGAAAGTTGTTAAGGGATATATTGATGGTCGCTTCTTTACAAGTTTCAGTAGGAAGGGTTTTGACTTATGCTTATGAAAGCGAATATATTATGCATTTAGATACACTTACAACAGGTTTCAGTAGGAAGGGTTTTGACTTATGCTTATGAAAGCAAAGAAAGGATGGGCATCGGCAAATCCTTTTTATAGTTTCAGTAGGAAGGGTTTTGACTTATGCTTATGAAAGTTTATACAGGCAACAAAGCACTAAGACTTAAACGCGTTTCAGTAGGAAGGGTTTTGACTTATGCTTATGAAAGCCGGAAGAGTTGATCAGTATATTTGGGATAAGTTTGTTTCAGTAGGAAGGGTTTTGACTTATGCTTATGAAAGCTTCCCGTATAGCTTTTTCTGCATTGCTTTATGTTGTGTTTCAGTAGGAAGGGTTTTGACTTATGCTTATGAAAGCCTACACACCGCCTTTATGCGTGGTAGTGAAAGGTTTCAGTAGGAAGGGTTTTGACTTATGCTTATGAAAGCTCACAAACGCACTTTCTTTGTCTTGATCTTGAAAGGTTTCAGTAGGAAGGGTTTTGACTTATGCTTATGAAAGAGACCTTGACGATAGTGATGGCAGTGAAATTGATAGTTTCAGTAGGAAGGGTTTTGACTTATGCTTATGAAAGTCAGTTCAGTTTACTAAGTTAAATGAGATATTTAGTTTCAGTAGGAAGGGTTTTGACTTATGCTTATGAAAGTGCACTTCAAGCGGTCTAATGACCATCTTAGTTTTAGTTTCAGTAGGAAGGGTTTTGACTTATGCTTATGAAAGGAAGAGCCTGGTGATGGTGACTTAACACTTGCAGGGTTTCAGTAGGAAGGGTTTTGACTTATGCTTATGAAAGGTGATAATTGGTGATGAGATATTGGGTAAGCAATTAGTTTCAGTAGGAAGGGTTTTGACTTATGCTTATGAAAGGAAGAGCCTGGTGATGGTGACTTAACACTTGCAGGGTTTCAGTAGGAAGGGTTTTGACTTATGCTTATGAAAGGTGATAATTGGTGATGAGATATTGGGTAAGCAATTAGTTTCAGTAGGAAGGGTTTTGACTTATGCTTATGAAAGGGGTTTATGATTCCGCAAAAGCTCAAGCTGAAATAAGTTTCAGTAGGAAGGGTTTTGACTTATGCTTATGAAAGTTAAACCCCGAAGCCGTCGCCCCACATGCAAATAGGTTTCAGTAGGAAGGGTTTTGACTTATGCTTATGAAAGCAAGGTCAATATGGTAACCTGTTAGGTTCTTAAAAGGTTTCAGTAGGAAGGGTTTTGACTTATGCTTATGAAAGCCAAAGTTAAATAAGAGACCTAAAGGTACACAAATGTTTCAGTAGGAAGGGTTTTGACTTATGCTTATGAAAGGTTGTATCTCTTTAGTTCTCTTTCCCTCGGTTCCTGTTTCAGTAGGAAGGGTTTTGACTTATGCTTATGAAAGGTCATTACGACAGCTTTTCTTACAGCTTTACGTATGTTTCAGTAGGAAGGGTTTTGACTTATGCTTATGAAAGGCTTAAAATATCCTACGGATTGCAATGGGTTAGGGGTGATATGATGTGTTATTTTTCGAAGAAAAGTATATTGTAAAAAATATGCTTGATTTTGCGAAGACATTTTACCACCTCCTACTCATAGCTCTAGTAGCCCTATAGTATAAGTTAAATCTTTTAACCACTGTAATCATCTGATGATGTGATCAAATCATATATAAATCATATATGATTTGTCATAAACAAAAGAGAACAAAAACTTAAGGGTTTTGTGACCAAGCCACTACCAAAGGTACGCTTGGTTTTTTTATACTCCTATACTTTTCTATCATTGCAATAGTTTAAATCCTGAGTTTGATAGCCTGCCTGAAAAAAAGAAAATGTCCATATTCGCAAATCAACTGTCAAACTCAGAATTGTGTTCAAGGACATTTTGTTTCCTTAACATCATGTTAAAAAATGAGGAGATCCTCCTTACTAAAAGTAAACGGACTTTTGAGGCAATCAGCCTTTGATCGACGGCAAAAGCCGTCGGGCTGATTGCCCAAAAGCAACCAGAGGTTGGTTTACTTTTAGTGAAAATCAGAAAAGTATATTGTAAAAAATATGCTTGATTTTGCGAAGACATTTTACCACCTCCTACTCATAGCTCTAGTAGCCCTATAGTATAAGTTAAATCTTTTAACCACTGTAATCATCTGATGATGTGATCAAATCATATATGATTTATCACAAACAAAAGAGAACAAAAACTCAAGGGTTTTGTGACCAAGCCACTACCAAAGGTACGCTTGGTTTTTTTATTTCTCTATCATTGCAACTTAATTGCAATACTGAAAAAGATTGTAGGCAAGCATAGGTTTTTTATACTCCTATACTTCTCTGTCATTGCAATAGTTTAAATATTCACATTGTCCACATTGATGAGCCGTAGCATCACTTGGTGGTTTGTGGTTATCAAATAGCATTTTAAATATTTTGTCCACAATTAATTTTAACTTTTCACGTTTTTCATTATCTATTTCAACGACTTTAAGCTTTCCATCTCCTGTTAAAATAAAACCATGACTTGCTTGTTTACTAAAATGTTTTTCAGCCAACAAAGCATAAGCTAGTAATTGCATAATATGACCAGAATTAACTTTCTTGCCTAATTTATATTCAACAGCAAAAACACGATCAGGTGTTTCAATAATCAAATCAGATATGCCATGAAGCCTTAAAGTTTTATTTTTCAAATTTATATTATGATGTTTGATACCTTCTTTCAGGTGAAATCGAGATAAATTTCTTCTTTTAAATAAAATAGTCTCACGTTGATGATATGCACCACCTTGCTTTGACCAAAGTGGCTCTAAGGCTTTCATGCCAAGCAGTTCTCTATAATAAACTACTCTAGGACAAAAACACCACTGCCTTAATAAATTAATAGGTAAATTATAGTCCTCCATACTCTCTCCAGTCTTTAAAATCATTTTTCTGATAACCTACACAAGTTGTATACTTACCAAAATAATTAATAGCAATAGGTGTGATCAAACATTTATCAGATGGTTCTAACGAATCCTTAACATGCCTAGCAATGGCATTGTATTCTGCCTTTGTTAAAAAGCCCCAAAACACTGATTTTTGTATAGGGAATAAACCATAATCTCGCAATATTTGAAATAACTTTGTCCTTTTTTTGTTCTCTTCAATGTCATAAGAGATTAAAAACTCACTTCTTATAGATTTGACAGGCATAATATTCACCACTTAAATAAATAAGGTTTATATTTTTGTCTTTCTTGAAAATAACCGCTTAAACGATAAACCTGCCTTTGAATAATATTTTCTAATCGCACTTTTTTCTTACGATAAAGATGCCTTTTTGCTAAAACTTTTTGAACTTCATTTATAAGTTCTTTTTTAAGAGATGGCTCCAGAAACTTTTTATCAGAAGCATTTTGACGTAACTTGATCACAGCACGATCCACAACTTGAGCTCTATATTCTTCCATTAAATCTAAAACCAAAGAAGGTTTCCCTGGGCGTTGAACATGGTAAAAACCAAGGTAAGGCTCTAAGCCAGCATTCACAATAGCATTGAAAATATAACTACTTAAAATAGCATATCCAAAGTTCAACATAGCATTGGCAATCTCTTGACTACCACGCCCTTCCCTTGTTTTAAAACTTGATGGCAAAAGTTGACTTTGAACAAGAGCTTGAAAATAACTTTTAGAAGCAAAGCCTTCTATACCTAAAAGCCTTGTTATATCTTCACTTCTACTAGCTGTATTAGCTTGCTCTTTAAGGATTTCAGAAGCATCAAATAAGGCCTGATGTTTATGATATTTGTTTAAATGATTTAAAACTGCACGTTGATTACGTATTTTCCCGTAAACAACTTGACGTGATAAAGCAAGATTTCTTTCATCACAAGCCTTGATTTGACCTTTCTTACTGCAACCACTGCATGTTGATGACTTGCTACAAGTCCGCTGTGAGCTACACCCCTAAAATCAAGAAAGAATAATTTAATCCCTCTTAAAGTAAAAGATTCTATAAGGTCACTCGAAAAGGTCACCCCACGTTTGGCAATAGACAAAGTCGAAAGGCGATTTAAAGGGAAGATATATTCCGAAGGTGATTTATTTTTATTGACTACAACTAGTAAGCCACTACGAATCCCTACATAAGTTCCATAATTAAATATCACTAAATGTTTCATTGACCTTATCTTACAATATCTTATAATAAAAAACCGGTCGTATAAACTCCCGGATGAAAATTTCGGATGAATATTTTTTAATTCTTTATTGTTCTTAGAATAGCATATTTTTACAAATAAATCAAATAAAAAACAATTCTAAGACAAGTTTTATCATATTGAGACATTATGGATTTTATTTTAAGGAATTATCATTTTTAAAGACAGCCTGCAAAAGAGCTTGTTTGACTTTTTCGTTTAAACTTGAACCTATGTATTCAATGGGTTGATTAATTTCTTTTAATTTGTCTAAATCACTGGTTGTTCTTGCCTTTGTTAAAGGATCGTTTTGAATGACCTGAATACTTTCATCATTTAATTGATCTATGGGAGTTAATTTTATTTTAGGTCTTGTGACATTATCAATTTGATATTCTAGTTTTTTTACAAATGATTTTAACTCTTTGTGATCATCTAAGTTGATATTAATCCAGGAGTCAGGGATATGTTTTATATGATCTTTTTCAAGAAAAAAATCTTTAGTATCTTTAGTATTCAAGTTTAATTTGAATTGTTTCTTAGAGCGGAAGGGCTTATTGATAACTTTTTTCAATTCACCTTTAGTTCTATTAATAGCAAAGCTAGAGAATTTATTCCCATCTTTTTTTGAATTAGAATCACTCCATATCTGATATATTGGTTTTTTATTCCAAGAAGTTCTTTTTTGAAGTGTGTGTCCTCCCTTTGTAGGCACTGGTAAAGAAAACATTTTTCTAACTTTTTGATGTTGATGATATTTTTGATTTTTAAAAATAAGATGATCCTTTAGAAAATCTTTAAGTGATAATTTAGGGTTTTGATTTCTTTTTTCTTCCCAATCTTTATGTAACCTATACCATTGCTCTTTAACTGGCAAAGTTAATGTTTTCTTTTCTATTTTAATTTCAAAAGCTTCTTTTTTGATCATTTGAGCTTTGCAGTGTAGCTGATCAGCTATACACTGAAGCTTTTTTAAATCCAAATTATTTTTTAAGCCCTTTTGATCTGTTAAAGGTATGATCTTTTGTGGGGAAAAAATAATTTATAAAAAAATAAAAAGATTGCTTGATTTTACAGGTAGAGTATTTTATCTTCTTTTTTCATAAGCATAGGTTAAAATTCTTAACCGCTGTAATCATCTAAAAGCATCTTGAACGGACCTCTACATCGCGTACGTCTGCCCTTCTTAAAGAAGGGATCACTTGCCACCTCTAAAAGGTGGCATTTGTTTTATGAGTATTTTACAACAATGACTAGGATTATTTGTGATGACTGATTCTAGATATTCAACTTGATACATTACGCCAAGCCTTTTTATGAGGTATACGTTTTTGTTTTTTTTGAGATAGACGTCGATCGGCTACCTTAGAAAAATAAAAATCTTCTTGTAATTCTAAAGCTTGATGAATTAAGTCTAAGCTCAATGTAGAAAGTTTTTGTTGTTTCTTTTGAGATAACTTATCTAATAATAAATAAGTTTGATGGTCTATTGTTAAATTGATCTTTTTTTTCATAACAGGCATTAAATATCCCCTATCTCCTTATTTTTTATAAAAAATTGATTTAAATATATACTTCTACAATAACCTTAAAATCATTCACTGTCAAATCTTTTTTGTCTTATATTTGCTTATTAGGGATGCAAGAGTATTTAGAGGCTTCATATCTTTTAGTAATTTGTTCACACCTTGTTTTAATAGAGCAAAATAATTCTTTATCAATTTGAAAGTTTGCTGGTGTAAATAAATCAATCCTTCGATCTTGCCTTATACGTTTTGCTTTAGTAATAATTCTTTCTTGGGATTCTTTTGGATCAAACACGCCAATAGTCATCCCTCCTCTGGCTCTCACAAGGGAAAAGGCAGGAATATCTGTATCCCCATCGCCAATATAAATCATGTTTTCAAATGGACACCATTCTTCCCCTTTAGATACAAAGTCGTCCACCTTGTATGAAGATTGCTTTTTAAAACAGCCCTTTTGGATTTCAAATAAGGCTCTTGTTTTAGACGTTTTATCCATACAGTAGATAGGGATATTTTTTTCAATTTTTTTAGTCTTTATATCTTTAATAGCTTTATATTTACATCCAAAAAATTGATGAATTAGAGAAGTTTCTTTGTGACATTCAAACACAGAAGATACTAAGTCCTGAAGCCCTGCTGTTATAATAAAATGATGTATGGCCATATTGTTATCTTGATAGAGTGGTTGAGAGGATAAGTTTTTTATTTCTTTAAGTCCCTTTAAAACATCAGGGTAAAATTTTATTTTATAAGCAATAAGACTTTCAAATGTTCCTTTATCATCTAAAGCTATTTTTTTGCCTTGCTGATCTTTAGCTATTTCTGACAAGCGATACATCCAAACAGGAGCTTCACTGGTTGAGATAGAATCCATTGGTTCTTTTGCATCTACTCCTGATATTTCTTTCACATCTATCCAAAACTGTTTTGTTGCTTTTTTTCCTATAAAAAGTTCAATTAACTCAGTTGTAGAATCATTTGAAGTAAGGGTTTTGTCAAAGTCCCAGATTATAGCAATATTGTTTTTTTTATTCATATTTAAAACACATTTATTGAGGTGGTTGATTTGATACTTCTTGCTCTTTTTTTCTCTTTTCTTCTCGCTTGTAAAACTCTTTCCAGTTTTCTTGGACTTGTGGGTCATCCCAAGCTTTCTTATTAAGCTGTTGAATCCTTCCATAATCAAAAGGCTTTTGAGATGTGTCCATTTCTTTTTGTTTTTCAGCTTTTTCTTTTTGCTTTCTTATTTTTTCTCGCTTGTAAAACTCTTTCCAGTTTTCTTGGACTTGTGGATCAGCCCAAGCCTTCTTATTAAGTTGTTGAATCCTCTGATAATCAAAAGGCTTTTGAGATGTGTCCATTTCTTTTTGTTTTTCAGCTTTTTCTTTTTGCTTTCTTATTCTTTCTCGCTTGTAAAACTCTTCCCAATTTTTTTTGACTTGTGGATTAGCCCGGGCCTTTTCTTTGAGTTGTTGAATGTTGCTATAATCAAAAGGCTCTTGAGATGTGTCCACTTCTTTTTGTTTTGTGATGGTTGCTACTTTACTCATTATAATACCTCCTTTAGATTTATATTTAGCATAGTATTATGCTATTTTGTACTTATGTTCATAATAATACATTTTTATAATAATGTCAAAAAATCTCGAGGCCATCCTATCCTCTTATTTTTTATCAAGATGTTTTATTATTTAACAACCACTGTTTTACTTGTGTTGTTTTTGGAATTGTGAACTCAACTGTTACTATATCATCAAATGATTTAATTTTAACTTCATTTCGATCTTTAGGAAATTTAAAAGGTTGAGAAAACCACTGAAAATCTGAAGACATAAGATGATAATCGCTTCTATTGGTTTCTTTTGCTTTTTTAAAATTTTCTTTATCTTCATAGAGTTTAATTTTTCCTTTCCATGAATCTCTCTTAGAAATAAAAGGAATAGAAATTTTACCAATATCGGCTATATTCATAGTGATCTTTGCATCACATCGACCTGAATCTTTATGCCTAACTTTAGCACATTGAATGCAACTATCAGTTATATCTTTTTGAGATATAGTCATCCATTCTATGGGTTCAATATTCCAGCTTTGAGGTAATCCTGAATAATGTTTTTTAGGTACAGAGTTTTGACTTAAAATAGTATGGGGCCTATCTTTTCCTTCAAGTCCATACTTTGCCAATGAATCGTCTGATACTGTTTGAATAATTGTTTTTCTATCCCATGTGTTACGTCTTAATCGAATATTTCCTATTGTTGTAAGTATAGGCAATGAATATACTTTTTTTACTTTTTGATGTGGATGTTGATGATCTTCTTCACGACGAAATAAAAGACACTGTTGAAGAAACTTTTGCAAAGATTGATTGGGATCAGTTTCATCAAGCTCTGATTTAAGTTTTTCCCAAGAACTATAAAAAGGTAACAAAATTTTATCTTTACTAATAAACTTTTGATTTTTCTTTTCTATGATGCACTTACTCCAATTGTCAATAGCATCTTTGACTGTTTGAGGCTCTTTTTTGCCATTTGGTGTGAGTGCTGTTTGGATTTTAGTTTTGATAGTTTGATAACTTAGACCATCAAGTAATTTAGCTTGCTTTTTTTCATCTTTGTCTGCTTCACGAATACCAATATCCATCAGAAATTCTTGTGCCTTTTTCTTATTTATAAACCATAATTGATAATTTTCATCTGAAAATTTTGATCTTATCAAAAACTCCTGATCTCTTAATAAGTGAAAATCTTTTTCTTGATAAGATACTGCATTTTTGGGATGAAATCCTTTTTGTATTGTACCATCATCATTTTGAATCAATGGGAAAAATCTCTCTCCTATACTATTATCTCTATGTATCTTATAACTGATTTTAATTTGTTCTTTTTTATTTTGACTTAATAATTGGCGATGATGAGTTTCTACTGTGTAAGCTTTTCTTTTTTCTAAACATTTCTCTTGCAGTTGGTTTGGTGGAACTTTGATTAGATTAAAAATAAGGTTTTTAGTCACTTCACCTGTGCCTCTATTCATAGGCTCTAAATGAATATTTTGATCTATATTGAGTTTAAGGCTACCCTCCTTCTTATGTTGATCTACTGCAATGGCAAAAGCTAAAGTAGCGTCTATTAAATGAGAATACGGCTTTTGAGAGTTACCTTCTTTAGCATAATCTTTGAATTCTGAAATATTAGAATATTTTTCATAATCTTTTCTTAGATCATAAATGCCATCACCTCTTGTATTAGACTGAGCCTCTACTCCAAACCAATCAAAGCAAATTTGATCTTGCCAACCAGCACGTTTAGCTTTTTTATAAAAATTATTAGCAAGTACTTGAGCAAAATGTGGTTGTGTCCCATTAACAAATGTCTTTGAACGGCTACTAATAGCATCAATGACTTTTTGATGCAATTCATGGTCTGTTAAAAATAAAGCATGTCGAAAAGCCCTCTGCTCATCAGAAGTTAAGTTGATCAAGTTAGTGTATTTGCCAAACTTAAAATCTTCACCTTTACCATGACCTATTTGCTCCTCAATCCACTTCATAATCTTTTGATGATCTGTTGTACCAAATAATTTTTGTTTGTATTTATTATGTAATTTTTGTATTTGTAAAGGATTGTTTCCTTTTGTCTTTAATTTATCAATACCTTCTAAGTAATAAACGACTTTATCATCTGTTAATCTTTTTTGATTCTCTGGTTGTTTTTTATTATCTGTATTTTTTGCATTTGGATTTTGATCTTGAGAATCAATAAATTTCTCTAACTGTTGATTTGATATTTGCAAAACAGTAGCTAAGTCTTTTAATAACTGGTAACGCTTTTGCCGAGGCTTGTGATTACAATAAGTTAAAAGACAATCCCGATCTTCAAATCGACCTGTATCTTCATAGCCTCGCCCTTTAACCAAACGATATCGTGGGTGGATAAATAATCTGCCATCTTTTGCCCTTTGCCTTAATTTGTAATATTTGCAAAGTAAATGAAGAAATGATTTTTGCTCAAATAAATCATCTGTTTGAAAGTTTGGTGTTGTTTCTAGGTGATCTGGTAACTCACTCTTTTTGATCACATCTTCTAATTTGCTTTTGGTTTCTGAAATATCTTGGCCATCTCTTTTAAGTTGTTTGATTTTTTTAGCATGGCTAAAAATTTCATTGAGGTTTAAAGGATCATCCTTTTTAACTCTATCAAAAATAAATTGCAAAATCCTTGCATCAAGGTTTTTTTGATTTCTCTTATAGGTATCTTTTTTCAATTGATCAGCTTTTTGATTGTTAAAATATGGCTTCTTTTGACCACTTTGTAGACCTTTTAGCTCACTTTCAAAATCTTCTAAATAATTTTGAGATAACTCTTTAAGGCTACTTAGCCACTCTTGCCATTGAGGATATTTGCTATCTAAATATACAGGATTAAGAATTAAGCTTTGACAATGAGGAGGACGACGATTGTTATTATTTTGATAAGGAGGAATGGTCCATTTAGGGTCTTCTCTAAGCCAAAAGTCAATCACACTGCCTGTTTTGTTTTCTTTATCATAATAAGTTTTCCAGCATTTTTTTAGTTTGTTATAGTCATAAGCTTCATCTTGGCTTTTGTCTTTGTCTTTTTCTGTCACACGCCATTGTTTATCAAGCCATCTATCAAAATATTTATTAAGTCTTTTTTCACACCAATAGTCACCTTCTTGATGCTTGAAATCATTAAAGTATTTTCTGAGAGGTTTTAGTTCTAAATTACTGAGATGACCAATTAAGTGGGTAAGGCTCTCAACAGTGAGAGGCTCTCTGTTTGTTGGTTTATATCTTTTTGAATGCAGATTTGAATGCAAATGATCACAAAACACTTTTAAAAATTTATTTTGCTTCTTTTGTTTTTCAGAATGATTTTTATATTCTAAAACATTTTTAACTTCTTCAAAGTATTTGCTACGATGACGACCACCTGATTTGAGTTCCTCAAGATTTTGATAGATTGCAAAAGCCAAATGATTCAAATGTGTTTTCTTCCATTCAAGTTTCTTTTTTTGATAGTCATTGTCTTTTGATTCTTCTCTTTCTGGCTCATCAAAAGCATTTTCTTCTATCTTTTTATCTAAGTCTTTAAAACTTTCTGATTTAAAATTCCAAAAAGAGTTTTTTATCTCCTGATCTTCTGTATCCGGCTCTGGAAGATGATCTTTTAATTTTTGAATGTTTTCTTTTCTATCTTCTAAATACTTAATGAAATTCATTGTGTTAGAACTAAATGCTGACTCTTTGTTTTGCTCTGTTTCATTTTCTTCTTTCCAATGATCCCATTCTTTTAATATTGATGAAAAGAAATCTTGAGTTTGCTGATGAGAACTTTGTTTCTGCCATTCCTCTATAATCCATCTTGATACATCAGATAATTTTGATTTGTTTTTATTTTGCTTATCTTTGTAATATTTTTGAGGATCTGTACAAAGCTTTTTAATTTCTTTTGTTCTACTAATGAATACTTGCCTTGAGGCCATTCTGTTAGGTTCTTTATTTATAGCTTCATATATTTTATCTAACTTTTCTTGTCCTTCTTTAGTCCATTCTTGTATGGCTGTATCAAAATCATAGCCATCTTGATTTTTCTCAACTCCATCTGGTAATTCTTTTGGCAATTCTTCTGGTAATTCATTATAAACCTCTGTTGGAAACTGGCTTAAAATTTCAGCATTATACTGCTCTGTCAAAAAACTAAAGCCTCTGCGGTTCAACAAAAAACTAATGGTTTGTTGTATGTCAGAATTCCACTCTAAACCAAACCTCTCACACCAAATCAACTTAAAAAGCCTTTTGACCATTTGACGACGGTCAAATCCTCTCTTTTGATGACGTTGAGCTGTGCGATCTCTCATCAACAATGTATAAGCGTCTTTTTCTAGCTGATAAATCTTACCCTTTTGATTAAGAGAAGTTTTAGAGCTTAACTCTGTTCCTTCAACATAATGAGCCGTATAAACTCCAGTTGCTTTAGCTCCTAAATCAATAGCAATAGGATGAATTATTTTTTTCTTGCGATTTTGAGACATAAAACCTCCATAAGGCTCAATATAAGTGCTAAAATCGCTAAGGTATAACAATCTTTATTTATTGTCAAACTCAATCGTCAGACCCATTCATTAAGAGTGACCTTTAGAGATCTCATGCGAGGGGATCGTGTTTTTCTCTATAATACATCAAATTGTCAGAGTGTTTCTTTAGGAAGTGGTATAGTGGGAGATAATATTCCGGGATCCGGCATCCGGCAACCCGGCAACAAAATGACAAAAGGAAAAGGAAATAAGGCAGAAAAAATGCGTAAAGACATTATAAATGGTTAGAAAGATTGAAAATATTTTAAACCTTTTCAAAATAAAATTTGTGGATGCTAAATTTTATAAAAAGATGTTGACAAACAAAATAAAATATGGTTTACAGACAGTTTTTAGTCTACAAATAAAAAACAAAAATAAAGCTGTGAATTACTTACATTGTGAAAAAGATAATTTTATTACGTCAAGTCATTTTATTATGCATGCTATTTTTGATGGCCACAGATGTTGCTGAAAGCCACACAGCAGATCAAATTTGTACTCATGTTCTCATTACAACCGATGATCAAAGGTTGGTTCATCTAAAGAAATATCTTGAAACTTATAATAAGAAACCTTTTGACCAACCCAAAACCTCATTAGCAGAAGCCCTCGCAGAAATATTGTTACACATAAACCCTACTTTCAATAGAAAAATACCTTCAGATGCAACTGTAAAAAGAAATGTCTCTAATAGTACAATTGATGAGTATCAATTTTCAGATGATATTTTCAAACTCTATCGTTATCTTTCTTTTAACAGAGATGAAGGTTCTGTACATTATGGAAGATGGCTTTTTTTCCAAATAAATCAAGAGCCTATAGAACATCCACTGGCCACAACTTACAATATACAACATACAGGTGTTGTGCTAACAATCGAATCCTTAGATAGAAATCTATATCGATATCATCTTTATTATATTGAAGATCAAGGACTTATTTTAGAAACTTTTGATCCTATAGTAGGGTTTGACTTTTATCTATCTTACAAAATAGACGATATACATATTGTTCTGCCTCATAAACAATCATATTTAAAGAGTAAAATGAAAAAACGTAATGATTATTATATCCATTTGAATGAATATTCTATCAATCAAAATGCAAATATTTTTAGAAGAATGTTTAACCATCGAAAAATAGAGGATAACTATCAATTTATATCCTATGAGAATAATGAAAAAGAAATTGTTCCAGGTAAGATTCTTAATATTACAAGTCGTGTGACAGTTAAAGGTTTAATGGGCATTTTCTCCTTAGACAACAGAGAAGAACTCAATAGTGTTTGGGTAGATGAAATATTGGGTGAAATTCTTATAACTTCTTATTTTTCAGAAGATAAAAATAAACCTTTTGACCCTTATGCATTTATGAAGCCTCTGCCTCCTAAAAAGCCTCTTGATTATTATAGTGCTTTTAGATTTGCAAAAATTTTTCAATCAGGCCATTTAAAAGAGGATGAACGTTTTATTTCTTATCCTATATCTCATCCAGATGGTCAAAGACGTATTGCTCAAATTATTCAGTGGGATGAATATCAAATGCAACTGATAGAATACAGAGGCAATGGAAAACCTTTTGTATTTAATCGAATTATATTATCAAGTAAACTTTTAGATAATATAACAATCAGTCGATATGCTAAAGAATATTTTACTCAAGTGGACTTTAATCGTTACTTATTTCACTAAAAGTGGTCTGACCTCTGGTCACTTTCTGGTTGCCAGCCGAAGGCTTTCGCCTTCTCAAATGCTGGCAACCTAGAAAGCCTGACCACTTTTAGTAGGGAGGATCTCCTCGTTTCTTAACAGGATGTTAAGGAAACAAAATGCTTTCAAAATTATATTAAAAGAGCAATGTCTCAAAAATCCGTTTATTTTTAGTAGGGAGGATCCTCTTGTCTCTTTACACGATGTTAAGGAAACAAGGCGTTTGCTTCACCCTTGCCTGATGCCGAGTTGCCGGTTTAGCTCACTAAAAGTGGTCTAGCCTCTGGCTACTTTCTGGCAATGACCACGATGGCTCTCGCCGTCGATCAAAGGCTAAAAACCCACTTTTTCATGGGTTTGACAATTCTTAGCTATCATTTAATCATCGTGAAAGCCACAATAAAGCCACTTTCATAGAAAACTTTAACTTTAAAAGTTAAATAAAATTAAATAAAAGTTTACTTTTAATTTAAAAGGTTTATAATAATACTAAAGGTAGGTTGTAGGTTAAAATGACAAAAGTCTATCTTTTTTCTAAAATTTATGTATAAAGCTCCGATTAAATAAAATAAACATAGATCATAAAAACAGGGAGGCTTTTATGATAGAGGATACTCCAAAGAATGGAGATTCGGCAGGACATGAACAAATCTCACAGAATAATACGAAAGGGTATTTTTGGACACCAAAAGATGTTGTAATTTTTTCTTTTGGAATCTTAGGCAGTCTTCTTTTGCTTCTTATAGTTGGTGTCGTTAGTGTTGCAGGAAGTTTGTTTTTTGTCGGTAGCATGTTAAATGAGCCTATCAAATCACAAATAAGCAGTTTCGAAGCAAAGCTTGATGAAAAATTTGATAGTCTAGCCGAGCAAAATAAAGAGTTTCAAGAAGCAATGATTGAACGAAATGAAAAGTTTGAAAAAGCAATGATTGAACGAAGTGAAAAGTTTGAAGATACAGTTATTGACATTGTTAGAGCTTCAAATAATTGACTTTATCTAAAGGCCTAGCAACATTCAATTAATAATATATATAGAACGTCTAAAAAGAAAGTAGCTCAACAAAAGAGCTTTACAGCCCTTTTATTTTATTTAAGTAAATCTAAAGCCTTGCTGATAAAGTATTTGGATAGCAATTTAAGCTTTATCAAGGTATGAAAAATCTTCATAGTTGCATTAACTTCTCTTACGATCTAAATAAATCTTTTTATAGAAATTTCTTGACTATTCAATTAATAGGCTTTATAATTCATTCTATTCATTAAAACAATTATAATAAACAGGAGGATTATATTATGGTGAACAAAATTCTTTTAATAGTAATAGTATGTTTTTGTTTTTCTACCAAACCCTTATTTGCTCAAACTTTTTTTTCTGTTGAACCTATGATCATACTAAAAGGGAGTAGTTTGTTATTAGCTAGCAGGTACAATGATACAGAGACTTTAAGCTCGTTGTTGGAAAATGGTGCAGACGTCAATTATTCAAATAGATGGGGTTACCTTTCTTTAATCGTGGCTAGTAAGTTCGGTGCTTTAGAGGCTGTAAATTTATTGCTAGATGCCGGTGCAGATGTCAATGCTGTCCATGCCCCTTCTGGTTGGAATTCTTTAATGTTTGCTGTTTGGAATAGCCGTCTTAAGGTTGTGGAGTCATTGTTAGAAGCTGGAGCCAACGTCAATTATCAAAGCCGATTTGGCTATACGGCTTTAAATTATGCTAGACAAAAAGATCATACAGCTTTCACGAGTGCTAGACGAAAAGATCATATTGAAATTTTAAAACTCTTAGAAGAGGCCGGAGCTACAGAATAATACCAATTCTATAAAGCCACGTATTTTTTTGACTCTTTTAAAGCTGTGTTTGCATTTTGACATCAATAGAATGAGAGAAAGGAGGATCTTCTCGTTTTTTAACGTGATGTTAAGGAAACAGAGCTTTATTCGCAAACTGCTTGCTCTTGAGGCAATAAAAGAAATTTTTCCTTAACATGGTATTTATCCGGGATCTGGGATCCGGCAACCCGGCAGTCAGGCAAGGGTGAAGCAAACGCCTTGTTTCCTTAACATGGTGTTAAGAAAAGAGGAGATCCTCCTTACTAAAAATAAACGGATTTTTGAGGCAATCAGCCTTTGATCGACGGCGAGAGCCGTCGGGCTGATTGCCCAAAAACAGCCAGAGGCTGGTTTACTTTTAGTGAAATAGACCATTTTGAGTGAAAAGATTTATGACCAAAAAATGGTTTAAGCAACAGGGCTTGTGATCTCTTTGTTAGTGGTAATTTGGAGTAATCAAAAATGGCTTAAGCAGCAGAGCTTGTGATCTGCTTAAGAACCTTGATAGATAAATTATAAGATTCATTTAAATGCTCTGCCCGAATATCTGAACTTCCATCTATATCTGCAATAGTCCTAGCTACTTGGATAATAGATATACGTTTTCTGTGAGCATATCTGAGTTCAGGGAAATATCTACAAAAAATATCCTCAGAGACCAACTGATAAGTCTTTTCAACAGAAAGCTTACTATTCGTCTTTGTTTGCCCTCTACGCTTTAATGCAAAATCCCTAGCTTGAATAATTGTATCCCTTAAACTCAAGGCAGGAATACATGGCTTGTTTGAAAAATCATCTGCTACAATAAGTACCTGAAAACGATCAAATAAAGGACCTGAAATTCTGTTTAAATACTTCTGTAACCTAAAAGAAGAGCAAATACACTTATCTGGATAAGATGGTAAAAAGTTTCCACAAGAACAAAGATTGGTTGTAGCTAAACACAAAAACTCTGCCGGAAAAGTTTTCATCCCATTAGCTCTTGCTAAATGAACAACACCTGTTTCTAAAGATTCACGTAAAGCCTCTTGCACAGAGGTAGAAAATTCTAAAAGCTCATCTAAAATTAATGTTCCTCCATGAGCTTTTGTAATAGCCCCAGGCCGTATAGGATTCCCTCCTCCAATAATAGAAATATGACTGCTTGTGTGATGAGGTGTCAATATAGGCCTCCAAGAAAGACTTTCACCCATCCGCCTCCAAATAGATCGAGCAACAGTGTAAAGCTCATCAGGAGGATCAGGTAGGGACCTGGCTATAATATTTGCTGTTGTTGTTTTACCTGTACCAGGGGATCCTACAAAAATAGCATTGTGCTGGCCTGTTGCAATAATACAAGCAACTCTTGCTTGATAATTAGAAAGCTTGATTTGAGAGATATTAGGCCTTTTAATAAATGCCTTTTGATTGGTAGCTTGTACAAAATTAGGATAACAAATAGCCTGAAGTGATTGCAACTGAAGTGAAGAAAAAGGCAACCCCTGACTCACACCAGTAAATACAGCCTCACTACTTTTAATAGGAAGATCTAAAATATCATCAGGTGTAATGACCTCTCCTTTTAAACTTAATTCTCCATAAAACAACGGAGGATGCTCTCCTAACTGTATTTGCTTGGTTTCATACAAAATGCCAGCAGCTATAGCTAGATCTATCCCCAGGCTCTTCTTTTTAATGTGATTGGGACGAATATGCACCAAAACTTGATGCCTCTTTGGCCAAGCAAAACCAGCTGTTTTAAGAGCTGATTTGATTCGGATAGCACTCTCTTTAATAGACACATCTGGTAATCCTGTGATCTTCAAATCAGGTAGCCCTGCAAAAAGAGTAATGTCTATTTCTGCCTTTAAAAGCTCATATCCGTTATCAATAAAAGAATACACTCTCACAATTTTATACCTTGCTTTTTAAGATAGATTATATCAACTTGTGACTTTATTTACTTGCTATTTTAAACTTCCTGCGTGATATATATGCAAAAAGCAGGCCTATTTGAAATAGCCCTCATTTGAATATAATGGTTTTAATTTTGAATAATTGCCGGAATTTGAACAAAAAACTATAAATTAAGTGACAAAATAAACTTCCTGAGTTGGATAGCTGAAAAATAAATTTAAGAGAGCAGTCAACATAATGATGACTTTCTCTGAATAAAAACTCTGAATAAAAATAGGACCTACAAATATATTATGAACTTTTCTAAAAAATCACCTCTTTTAATTATTTTCCTCACCATTGCTATTGACCTCATTGGCTTTGGTATGATCATTCCTTTAAGTCCTTACTTGGCAAGATATTTTGATGCTACAGGTACTCAAATAGGATTGCTAATGTTTACTTATGCTATCTTCCAGCTTTGTTTTTCACCCTTTTGGGGATACTTAAGCGATCTATTTGGACGTCGACCTATCTTACTTATTAGCCTTTTAGGTTCTGCTATCGCTCATTTCTATATGGCTTTTGCTTCAGAACTTTGGATGCTCTTTTTAGCAAGAGGTATGGCAGGATTTTTTGGAGCAAGCCTTTCTGTTGCAACAGCTTATATTGCAGATGTCACTCACTCTGCAAATAGATCCCAAAATATGGGGATTATTGGAGCTGCTTTTGGTTTAGGTTTTGTTTTAGGTCCTGCTATCTCTGGTGGACTTTCTTATTTAAGTACACAATGGGGATTTGATGGAGCCTTTCGTATTGCATTCCCTGCCTTAGGAGCTTCTTTTATTTGTCTTGCTAATTTTGTTTTTGCTTATTTTAAATTGCCAGAACCACAAAAAATAAAAATTCATTATACAGATTCTATAGAACTTCTTACAAAAACTAAAGTTTGGAAAAAGTTTATATCTTACATCAAACACCCTCTCTTAGGTAAATTGCTTATGGCAGAAATGCTTTTGACAATAGGCATGGGACAAATGGAAGCAACCTTTGCTTTATTCCTTAAAGAAGTTTTCTTTTGGCCAGTCACTACAACAAGCTTTGCCTTTGTTTACATTGGTTTTATAATGGTCTTCACCCAAGGCTATTTGATACGTAAATTAATGCCTATCTATGGAGAAAGACTTCTTTTATTTGCAGGTATAATTATTAGTATAGTAGCTATGGCAGGGATAGCATTTTCTTTCTTTCTATCGCAATATGCTATCTGGATATTATTATTTGCAGTGACCCTATTGGCAGTAGGTAATGGTTTTTATACTCCTGCCCTCTTAGGAATTGTCAGCCTCTCTGCTAAACAATCAGAACAAGGACGTATAATGGGCATCTATCAAAGTTATATGTCCATTGGCCGTATGATAGGAGCCGTCCTGGGAGGCCGTCTTTTTGATCAGCTAGCTTCTTTGCCCTATTTAAATGCATCTCTTGTTATGTTTATGGCATTTATTCTTATTTTACCACTTTACTCTCAATTGCCAGAAAATAAAAAATCCAAAGGAGAAAACACACAATGAAACATCTTTATCTTGTAGATGTAAGTTCTATGTATTTTCGCTCTTATTATGCCATTAGAGATTTGAAGACCTCTCAAGGCTTGCCAACAAATGCCCTCTATGGATTTCTCAAGATGACAATCAAACTGCTCACAGAAGTTAAACCTGAATTTTTAGCTTATTGCTTTGATCGCAAAGAACCTAGCTTTCGCAAAGAACTCTATGAGCCTTATAAAGCCAATCGTGCAGAAATGCCAGAGGACCTGCAAAAACAAGTTTTTTATATTCCCAAAATAACTCAAGCACTTGGCATTAATACTTTTGACAAAGAAAATTTTGAAGCTGATGACGTAATTGGAACTCTCTGTCAGTGGGGGCAATCTCAAGGTTTTAAAATCACAATTGTCAGTAGCGATAAAGATTTTGTACAGCTTTTAAATCCTCAAGTTACATTGTGGGATACTTTTAAAGATATTAAGTATGACCCTCAAAAAGCCTTTAAAAAATGGGGAGTAAAACCTTATCAGATGGTTGATTATCTTGCACTTTGTGGGGATGCATCTGATAACATCCCTGGTGTACGTGGCATCGGACCTAAAGGGGCTACTATTTTACTCTCTGAATATGAATCTCTAAAAGATATTTATCAAAATATAGATAAGATTAAAAATAAAAAGCAAAAAGAAAATCTTTTATCTTGTAGAAAGGAAGCTTTTTTATCTCAAGAGCTTGTCACTATAAGAAAAAATATTCCTTTTGATTTGAAAGCAGAAGACTTTTGTATTCAAAAAACAAATACAAAAGATTTAGAAAAACTTTTGAAAGAGTTAGAATTTAAAACTTTCCAAAAGATACTTTTGCCATCCTCTATCTCTGATTCTAAAGCAAATAGTCCTTCAGAGCAGGTTTCTAATCAAAAAATAGAGAGCCTCACATTAGAAAAAGCACAAAAGTTATTAAAAAAACAAGATATGGTATGGGGTTTTATGGCAGATGAAAATACCCTTTTAGGCATAGATTCTCATTTATTTTTACTTCATCCAGAAAGCAAAGAGCTTATCTTATATTTAGAATCACTTGATCTGCAATGGAAAGGCTTTGATTTGAAAGCTTTTTGGAGGAAGTTAAAATTTCAAAAGGCACAGAAGGCTTATTGGAGTAGCCAATTGGCTGCGTATGTGATATTTTCTGAAAAGATCACTTCTTGGAAAATGCTTTATGAAAAACTTAAAGATGATATGACATTAAGTGAATCTTCTGATGAATTAACTTCTAGCTTCTCTTATCAAAAAATTTACGAAGTGCAATTAGCTTTTGAAATTCTGCTCAAAGAAAGGCTTAAAGAGGCTGACCCATCAGATATTTATGGTACCATCGAACTTCCGCTTTTACCTATTTTATTTGATATGGAAAAACATGGTGTTTTAATTGATACGGATAAACTTACATTGCAAAGCCAAGAGTTAAAAACAAAGATTGATGAGATAGAAACCAGGATTCATGCTCAAGCAGGTATAGATTTTAATATTGCAAGTCCTAAGCAGTTAGCCGAAGTTTTATTTGATCAGATGGGACTGCCTATTATTAAAAAAACCAAAACAGGCCCTTCAACAGAATCTTCTGTGCTAGAAACTCTTGCTCCTTTATACCCTATTGCTCAGGATGTGATCCAGATCAGAGAACTTCTTAAATTAAAGTCAACGTATGTGGATGCACTGCCTCAATTAATTGACCCTCAAACTCATCGAGTGCATACACATTTTAATCAAGCCACTGTGACAACAGGTAGACTTTCAAGTTCTTCACCTAATTTACAAAATATTCCAATTAAAAACAGAACTATACGACAAGCTTTCATCTGCCCTAAAGATATGTGTTTGGTTTCAGCCGATTACAGTCAAATAGAGCTAAGAATTTTAGCACATTTGAGTGGTGACCCGGGTTTGGTTGCTGCTTTTAAAAAAGATATAGATGTGCATCTTGCAACAGCTAGAGAAATTTTCCCAGATCATTTTGCAAGCGGAGGTAGCTTAGAGGAAAAGCGATCCATTGCCAAAGCAGTTAATTTTGGATTAGCTTACGGACAAACAGCTTTTGGTTTATCTAAGGTTTTGAAGATCACTCAAATGGAAGCCAAGGAGATCATCACTCGTTATTTTGAGAGATTTCCAAGTGTTAAAGGCTATATGCAAGAAATTATTCAATTTGCTCAAAAGCATGGTTATGTAGAGACCCTTTTTGGTAGAAGGCGTATCATCTATGAGTTACATGCAAAAAAGGCCTTAAGACAAAAGTTTGGAGAGAGGGCTGCCATTAATGCCCCTTTGCAGGGTTCTGCCAGTGACATTGTTAAAAAAGCTATGATTTGTTTATTTTGTGAGTTAAACAGCCCAATGATTTTACAGGTACATGATGAGTTAGTATTTGAGGTAGCTTGTAACAAGCTTGAGAGTGAAATGGCATTGATTAAAGACATTATGGAAAATATCATCACATTAAATATTCCACTGAAAGTGAATATCCAATCCGGCTCTAACTGGGACGAAGCTCATTAAAAATTTATTTCTCCTTAAAAACATTGACAGCTAAAGGTTTCAAATTATTTTTTGATGGTATTATTTTGAGATAATAGATTTTAATGAGGCTTCACATTTGACACATTACTTTTGAACTTGAAAGATCAACAGCAATCAAATGATTTTATAGGTACATGATGCATTTGTATTTGCATGAAATATTTGCGATCAACTTGAGGATGAAATGGTATTGACAAAGATATTGTGGATGTCCCATTGAATATTCTAAGATAATGCAGAAATACTAAACATTTTATTTTTTGATAATTCAGGCAAAATATATTTGACCTCATTGGAATAAATATTTAAAGTTTACTTAATTTAATTTATGGCTTAGCCTGGTAAATTAAAAAATAGCTAAAAAAGAATAACAATCAAATAATAATAAGAAGGAGTATATAATTGTCTATATTAGTTGATTCAAAGACAAAGGTTTTATGCCAGGGGTTTACTGGTTCACATGGAACTTTCCATTCTCAGCAAGCATTGGAATATGGTACGAAACTTGTCGGAGGGATCACCCCTGGTAAGGGTGGTCAAAAACATCTTGGGTTGCCTGTTTTTAATACTGTCAAAGAGGCCGTGGATGCGACTGGAGCTAATGCTTCTATGATCTATGTACCTCCAAAGTTCGCAGCTGATGCTATTATGGAAGCTGTTGATGCTCAGTTAGAATTAGTGGTTTGCATTACAGAAGGGATCCCTATTTTAGATATGATGAAGGTTAAAGATTTTATGAAAGATCAGCCCACCAGATTAATAGGTCCGAATTGCCCAGGAGTAATTACACCTGGGCAATGCAAGATAGGTATTATGCCTGGATCCATTCATAAGCCTGGCTCTATTGGTATTTTATCGCGTTCTGGGACCCTCACTTATGAAGCTGTTTGGCAAGTTTCTCACATAGGTCTAGGTCAAAGTTCTTGTGTGGGTATTGGTGGTGACCCTATTAAAGGTACAGATTTTATAGATATTCTTAAATTATTTCAAGCTGATAGCCAAACTGAAGCTATTATTTTAATTGGAGAAATTGGTGGGGACGGAGAAGAAAAAGCAGCTGAGTATATTCATTCAGAAGTAAGCAAACCCGTTGTAGCCTTTATTGCAGGAGCTACAGCTCCTCCTGGCAAGCGTATGGGTCATGCAGGAGCCATCATTGCAGGTTCATCAGGTCGTGCTGAAGATAAATTCAAAGCACTTGAAAAGGCCGGTTGTCATATCAGTAAGAATCCAGCAAAGTTAGGTCATACTCTCAAGCAAACCTTAATCTCTTTGGGCAAGTTTGGGCCGAGACAATAGCTTTTGTCTTAAATACTGCGAAACCTTATAACTTGATCCAATAGGAATACGTATGCGGTGTTGTTTAACAGAAAGAGGTATTCTTGAAAGTAACAGTTCAGGATTAAGTCTTCTCAAAAGACTAAGTGGAACATTCAAATGCCTTGCTAGATGAGATAAATACACACCCCCTGGCATCATAAAGTATTCAAAATGGTCTGGCTTTTGAGAATTGAGATTTCTAAAGCCGTAAAGGCCTGGAGCTTTAGAGATCAGCATAGCTGCAATGATTTTTGGTACATAATGAATCGTTTCAGAATAGAGTGCTTTTTTCCTTGCTAATGTCCAAAAGTTGCGTGTGTTATGCTTTTTAATCAATCTTTTGATACGATTTTCTCCCGTGTTATAAGCAGCAGCTACAAGATACCAAGAACCAAACATATCGTAAAGATATTTAATGTAACTACTAGCAGCTTTTGTGCTTTTATAAAGATCGCGTCGTTCATCTAACCACCAGGTTATTTGTAAACCAAAGCGTTGTCCTGTCTCTCGGATAAATTGCCATGGACCTACAGCAGAAGCTGAAGAAACAGCTTGAAAAGAAAATCCACTTTCAATCATTGCCATATATACCAAATCTTTGGGCAAATTTTCATAAACTAAAATATTTTGTATAGGCCTTGAAACCCTTGTGTATCTTTCTAACCATAACCTAAAATGCACTTGACCTGTTGTTTGAAAATGATGAATCCAATTTTTGACTTGATTGTTGTATTCTACAGGGAGATCAAATATCAAAGAAGATTCTGTTTTCTCTATAACTTGCGTAGGCTTTATAGCTATTTGGTCAAAAGTAGGTATACTTTGCACAACAGCTATAGCTGGGGTAACAAAAATTAAAAAAAGCACGGCAAATTGCCAGCTGATCTTATAACAAAAATAAATAGATTGGGGTAAAAATCTCATAATACTTATTTTTAAATAAATTCCTACACCTTGTCATCCTTAAGTACTTATCAACACTAGGCTTTAGTTGAGAAAGGACTTGTTTATTGACAGTTTTAAAGTGTGATCAGCGTGAGTGTTAAAATAGAAAAGTCTTTAAATAAGATGCTGTTTTTTTAGAATTTTTATGTTAAATAAAATAGAAAGTGTGTTGGAAAAAATAACAATAACCATTATGAAAGATATATCTTAAAGCCTTAGAACATGAAGCATCCTATACGTATTATCACTGCTGCAAGCCTTTTTGACGGACACGACGTCAGTATTAATATCATCAGACGTATGCTTCAAGATGCTGGTTGTGAAGTGATCCACTTAGGACATAACCGCTCAGTCGTGGACGTAGTGCGTACATCTCTCCAAGAATCTGCTCAAGCCATTTGTATTAGCAACTATCAAGGTGGACATGTAGCTTATTTTAAATATACACGTAGTTTACTTAATGAAAATGGAGCTTCTTATGTCAAAATCTTTGGTGGAGGCGGAGGCTTGATCACACCACAAGAAAAACAAGAACTAGAAGCCTTTGGCATTAGTCGCATTTTTCGACCAGAAGACGGCAAAAAACTTGGTCTAGAGGGTATGATTCAAGAAATCATACAAATTTCTGATTTTGATGTGTGCCAAGCTTACCTTAAATCTAAAACGAAATCTCAAATGCAACCTTCTATTTATCTTCTAGCCGATAAAGATTTAGGACTTAAACTCAGTGGTGTTGAGTCTAAAGAGTTATTTCATTTACCTTATGTACCTGATAAAAATACCACCGCAAAGCCTTTAGTGTTAGGAGTGACAGGAACAGGCGGAGCAGGGAAGTCTTCACTTGTAGATGAATTGCTTTTGCGTTTTGCAAGGTATTTTAAAAATATCAAGATAGGTATTTTATGTGTTGATCCTAGTAAAAAGAAAACTGGTGGAGCCTTGCTTGGTGATCGTATCAGAATGAATAGTTTGTCTTTCTCACATTTTTTTATGAAGTCTTTGGCTTCTGGCACTTCAGGGAGAGAAATTTCTGATAATTTAAAATTTCTTTTAGATCAAATGAAAGATCAAGGGTTTGATTTGTTGATTGTAGAAACATCTGGTATTGGTCAAGCAGGATCAGCTATCACAGAGGTTTCAGACTTAAACCTTTATGTGATGACAAGTGATTTTGGTGCATCCACACAATTAGAAAAAATTGACATGATTGACTTTGCAGATTTTATTGCTATCAACAAAGCTGATCGTCAAGGTTCTGTTGATGCTTTGAGAGATGTGAGAAAACAATATAGACGATCTAGAAAACTCTTTGACCCTCAGTTAAAGTCGGATGGAAATTTACCTATTTTTTTAACACAGGCTTCTCATTTTAATAATAAAGGGGTCACTAAGCTATTCCTTGCTATTATAAAAAAACTCAATTGGAATATATCCACTGACAAAGAATCATCTTATTTATCTCATGGGTCTATTATTCCCACAGAAAGAAAGGGTTATTTAACAGAAATTGTAAAAACCATTCATAAATACAAATCAGAGGTTCAAAGCAAAGCAAAAATAGCCTATCAAATAGGAGCTTTAGAAGAAGCTCAGAGATTATTACCTCACTTCAAGGAAGATATAAAACTTGAATTATCAAGGCTTAAAAAAGACTTAGGTTCTAAAAATTATCGACTTTTACAATCATGGGATGACAAGCAGAGAATCTATGAGCAAGACTCTATGCCTTATTCTGTAATGGGTGTGAATAAAACCTATCCTTTAAAGTACACATCTCTTGCAGGGACAACCTTAAAACGAGTTATTTTCCCTTCTATTCAAGATAAGGGAGAGCGGTTTAAGTTTTTAAAATTAGAGAACATACCAGGGGAGTTTCCTTTCACAGCAGGAATATGGACACTGAAACGTCAAGATGAAGATCCTCAAAGGCAGTTTGCAGGAGAAGGGACTCCTGAAAAAACAAACAAAAGATTCCACTATCTTTGTCGCAACACAAAAGCCAAAAGATTATCTACAGCTTTTGACAGTGTGACATTGTACGGGGAAGATCCCGATCTACGTCCTGATATTTATAGTAGGATTGGAGAATGTGGTGTAAGTATTTGTACTTTAGATAATATGAAAACATTGTATCAAGAGTTTGATTTATGTGACCCTTCTACAAGTGTGAGTATGACCATTAATGGACCTGCTCCAATGATCTTAGCCTTTTTTATGAATGCAGCTATCGATCAACAAATAGAGAAAAAAGCTAAAAGCTTAAAGAGAAGTTTAACACATAAAGAAATAAAAGAAATAGAAACTCAAACTTTTAAAAGTGTGCGAGGAACAGTACAAGCTGATATTTTAAAGGAGGAGCAAGCTCAAAATACTTGTATTTTTTCAACAGACTTTGCATTAAAGATGATGGGAGATATTCAAGAGTTTTTTATTTTAAAAGGTGTGAGGTATTTTTATTCTGTGAGTATTTCTGGTTATCATATTGCAGAAGCGGGTGCCAATCCTATTACTCAAGTTGCCTTTACTTTAGCTAATGCATTTACTTATGTGGAGTATTATTTATCTAGAGGGATGAAGGTGGATGAGTTTGCACCACATCTTTCATTATTTTTTTCAAATGGTTTAGATCCTGAGTACGCTGTGATTGGTAGGGTGGCTAGGCGGATTTGGGCTATTGCTTTAAGGGATTTGTATGCTGGAAATGAACGGAGTCAAAAACTAAAATATCATATTCAAACAAGTGGACGATCTCTTCACAATGAGGAGATGCAGTTTAATGATATTAGGACCACCTTACAAGCTTTGATTGCTATTTATGACAGGTGCAATAGCTTGCATACGAATTCCTATGATGAGGCTGTTACGACACCTACACAGGAATCTGTTAGGAGAGCTATGGCTATTCAAATGATTATTAATCGTGAGTTTGGAATGAGTAAATGTGAAAATACCATGCAAGGTAGTTATTGGTTAGAAGAATTAACAGATTTAGTGGAAGAAGCTATTTTAAGTGAATTTGTGAGGATTAGTGAAAGGGGTGGAGTATTGACAGCGATAGAGCATGGGTATCAAAGAGGCAGAATTCAAGATGAATCTTTATACTATGAGCATCTTAAACATTCTGGTGATTTGCCTATTATTGGTGTGAATACCTATCTTGATCCTGATTTGAGTACAAAAGATACTCCATCTGTAGATGTTCAAAGATTGTCTAGATCAAATAAGCAAGAGAAGGATGAGCAGCTCCAACATCTGCAAGATTTTAAGACAAAGCATCAAAAGCAAGCACAAGATCATTTGCAGAGATTAAAGCAAAAAATTTTATCAGGTCACAATATATTTGAAGCCTTGATGGTGGCATCTAGATATTGCAGTTTAGGGCAGATGTCTGGAGCTTTGTATGAGGTGGGTGGTGCCTACCGCCGGTCAATATAGCCGGTTGCCGGTTTAGCTCACTCAAAGTGGCCTGTTTCACTAAAAGTAAACCAGCCGTTTGGTTCACTCAAAGTGGTCTAGCCTCTGGCTACTTTTGGGCAATGACCGCAAAGGCTTTCGCCTTTGACAAAATGGTCATTGCCTCAAAAGCCTGACCACTTTTAGTAGGAAGGATCCTTTCCTCTTTTGACACGATGTTAAGGAAAAAGATCTCCTTCTGATGCCGGGTTGCCGGATCCCGGATCCCAGATCCCGGGATCCCAGATCCCGGGATCCCAGATCCCGGGATCCCAGATCCCGGGATCCCGGAGGGAGGATCTTTTTTTTTATATTTTCTTAGATTTTGCATAACTTTCAAAAATATATTGACAGGGAATTATTAATAGTGTAAGCCTCATAATAATTATGTATGAACAATCATGAAACAAACAAGAAGGAGGACTTATGAACCTTATAAATGTAAACATGATCACGGCATGCTTATTGAGTATGTTATTTAGTGTATTTGCTTTAGCAAACGAACCTTGTGGTGAAGGTGTTGAAGGCCGTTACCATCATGATGGTGGTGGGTTTGTAGCAAATACAGCTTGGGTAGATGATACAGCTTATGTAGGACGGCTTGCTGCTGTTTGTAATTATGCTACAGTCTCTGGCTATGCTGAAATATCTGGCTATGCTATCGTATCCGACAATGCTGAGGTTTCTGACTATGCTTTGATCGATGGCAATGCTATGGTCTCTGACTATGCTAAAATATCTGGCAATGCTGTAGTCACTGATCGTGCTAAGGTCTCTGGTGATGCTCAGATCTCTGGCCATGCTAAGATCTCTGGCGACGCTCAGATCTCTGACTATGCTAAAATATTTGACAATGCTGATATCTCTGATGATGCTATGGTCTATGACGATGCTAGAGTCTTTGGTAATGCTATGGTCTATGGCATTGCTAAGATCTATGGCAGGGCTATGGTTTTTGAAAATGCTAGGATCTCTGGTCATGCTATGGTTTTAAGTGGAGGTATAGTCTGTGGTAATACTACGGTTAAATCTACACCTGTGAGACGGCATCTAGGTAGATGTGGGCAGGGATTAGATGGATATTTAGATGGTCTTAGGCATTAAGTTTATACATATAAGACAGTATCTAGGTAGATACCTAAGGTTAGATTCCATATCCTAAGTCCTAGGGTAGGCAGGCAGAATTTGGCAATGAGGCAAATGCTCCTTTTTCACCGCCTATCGTTTTTTTATTCTACCTTAATTCTTTCATCCTTTGTAAGATACTTCTCATTAAATAATAAAGATGCTAAAACACCCTTCAATGTTCCCCTGGCGTTTAAATGATTTTTATCTTTTTTCAAAAATATGTGCTATCGCGTTAATATCTTTCATAACTATCTGAAATTACAATGTAATTTTATTTCTGTATGGGCAGTGAAGGCTAAAGGCAGTAAGATTTAAGGTAAATAAAAAGCTAAGTAAAATCTAAAGGCGATAAAGTTAATAGCAATGAAAGCTAAGGTAAATAATCTTAAGGTATGAGATGAATAACTAGTTGTGAAATGATATTTGTGATCAGTCCAGCGACAACATCATCTAAAACGATGCCCATGCCACCCTTGATATTTTTATCTATATAATTAATAGGGAAAGGCTTTATGCCATCAAAAAGTCGAAACAGCACAAAAACAAATAAAATCCAATGCCACTGAAAAGGCATGCCTGCAAAAGCCACCAAATATCCTACCACCTCATCAATCACAATGGTTTTGCTATCATCTTCTGCTAACGTTCCATCATGTAACTCAGAGATCAGTATAGCTAATGAAATAAACATCATAGTAGCCGCCAAATAAGTGATCGTCCCCTCCAGAAGTAACAAACAATAAGACAAGGGAATACCTAAAAGTGTACCAAAAGTTCCAGGAAATTTTGGCATATAACCTATGTAAAAACCTGTTGCTAAAAATTTAATCATATCAATACCATTTCACTTGTATCATAGCTTAAACTTAAAAAAATAAACTCAATTAAAAAAAAGTCATGCCTCATCTCACAGATAGCTGTTTGATTTTGCTACTTTCTAATAGCTCTAGCATAATTTCTTTTTTTGATGAATAACATTGATCATTCGTAGATCATATCACCTTATATGCTAACCCTACATAGATTTATTTTTCAACTATTTTATTTTGTCTATCTTGTCTATCTTAAAATCTATTTTAAAAACTTCAATCTATTGACAGATCAGTTAAAATGTAAGATACTAAAATGGCAAGTATTCAAATATACTTGCATTTTAAAAGTGGTTTGACCAGCCACCTGCAAACTAAAAAAAACCATTATTAAAAAGGTTTTTACAATGAAGGCAATGACCAGTCAAGAAATAGAAAACAAATTTGTTGAATTTTTTGAAAACAAAGGACACAAGCATGTAAGTAGCTCCTCTTTGATCCCAGAAGGCAAAGACTTGCTGTTTACCAATGCAGGGATGAATCAATTTAAAGATATCTTTTTAGGTTTAAAGATACCTTCCTACAAAAGAGCTGTCACAGTCCAAAAATGCTTTCGAGCCAATGACCTGGACAATGTTGGCAAGACCCCTCGTCATCATACCTTCTTTAAAATGTTGGGTAATTTTTCCTTTGGTGATTATTTTAAAAAGGAAGCTATCGAATGGGCATGGGAATTTTTAACTCATCCCGATTGGCTTGGTATTGATAAAAGCCGATTTTATGTGACTGTTTTTGACACTGATGATGAAGCCCTTTGGGAGCAAATTTGGCAAAAAGACAAAGAGGCTATCAAACGAAACAAATATGCATTTATTAAAAAAGATAAAGATAACTTTTGGGAGATGGGATCGGTTGGCCCTTGCGGACCTTGCAGTGAGATTTTTTATAGTTATGGAGATCACGACTCTCAGAGTCAAGACTCTCAGAGTCAAGATGTAGAAATTTGGAATTTGGTTTTTACTCAATCTGACCGGCAAAAAGATGGCTCTTTAAAAAAGCTTAAAGGTGGGCCTTTTATAGATACAGGGGCCGGATTAGAAAGACTAACAGCAGTGATGCAAGGGGTGGAAAGCAATTTTGAGACTGATATTTTTATGGATCTCTTTGGCTATTTGTTAGAGGAAAAGGTCATTGTAGCTACAATAAGAGCTTGGAGAAAAGGTATACAACAACCAAAGAATGAATCAGAAGCAAAAATACAAGATGAAAATATTAGACAAGTTTTTGATACTTTCCTTAAGGATTTATCTGATCATTTACAATTAGAGAGTGTCCCTAAAATGTCTGAAGATAGTCTTTCCAGATGGTTCTTTATGGATTATATTGGAGAATTTCAAAATATATTTGAAGGAATTCTTAAAAAACTAAATACACCTAATCAAAGAAAGGCTTTAATTAATTTTTTATGTGAATATCTTCAAAAAGACAGAACTCTTAGAGAAGATACAAAAAACTATAAACAAAATTTACTAAAACAAACAATAAATGAAGATCAGAAAAAACAAAACCGTATTGCCCTTTTAAAAATAGCAGATCATGCCAGAGCTATAGCCTGTCTTTTAACAGATGGGGTGACTTTTCCAGATGAAGGACGTGGTTACGTGGCAAGAGATATTTTTAAAAGAATGTGCAAATGTTTAGAGAAAATAGGTATCAGTATAATTGCTTCAACCCGTTATTATATGCCAAAGTTGCCAGCTTCCTTAGAGCGTAATTATTATACTCCCTGTTTTCTAGTCAACTATTTTATAAAACCAATAGATATTTCTTCATCATCTGAAGAAAAAAAACAATATCGTTTTATTATGGATTCAATAGTTAATGAAACTATTCGGCATGCAAATAAAGATGAAATGAAAGAAAGAGATCATCAAATATACAGCAATCGAGAGAAAATAAAAGATAAAATAAAAGAAATAAAACAAAGTGAAGAAAAAATTAAAAAATTAAAAAAAGAAATAGAAGAAAAGAAAAAAGCACTTCAAAAAACAAGCAGTCAAAAAAATAAAGATGACAGTGTGTTAATCACAGAAGAAGAAATAAAAAAGACAATTAAACAAAATAAAGATGAAATTGAAAAAGAAGAACAAAAGATAAAAACAAATGCAGGGCCAATTCAAAAAGTAGAAAAAGAAATAGAAGAAAAGGAAAAAGAACAAACAGAGGACTTAAAAGAAGCTAAAGACGAAAAAATACAAAAAAAAGAAAATATATTCCATAAAGAGTTTGAAAAAGCATTTCAAAATCAAATACCATCACCGGAAGCACTTGGAGCATTTGCCTTTAAAATCTTTGAAACTTATGGCATCTCTAAAGAGGGTATAAAACAGCTACTTCAAAAAAGAGATATTCAATTGAATGAAGATTTTGATAAAAGCTTCAAAGATGCAATGGAAAAAGTAAAAAAAGCAAGCTCACAAGAATATATAACTTCACAGGAAGAACATCTTAAAAAACTATGTAGACAAGCAAAAGCTAGTCTTTGTCTTTTCACCCAAAAACATCTTGAAAAACTATGTGAAAAAATAAAAGCTAGTCTTTCCATCCAAGAACATTTTGTGGGGTATGATACTTTATCAACTCAAACACAAATTTTAAAATTATCTGATGGCCAGCAAGAAGTTCAGCAACTACCAGCAGGGCAAAAAGGGTTTGCCTTCTTTAAACAAACACCCTTTTACGCTGAATCTGGTGAACAAATGGCAGATCAAGGGGCAGTTAAGAACTTATCACAAGAAACTCTAGCTCAAATAACAGATTGTCAAAAATATGAGAATATTCATTATCACAAAATCCAAATCAAAAATAACATCCTCAGAGTCAACGACAAAGTTATATTACAGGTCGATTCTGAAAGACGTGCAGAAACTAAAAAGCATCACACAGCTAGTCTTTCCATTCAAAAATATTTTGTAGAACATTTTGTAGGGTATGATCAGCTATCAGCTGAAACACAAATTTTAAAATTATCTGATGGCCAGCAAGAAGTTCAGAAGTTGCCAGCAGGGCAGGAAGGCTATGCCATCTTTAAACAAACACCCTTCTACGCTGAGTCTGGCGGACAAATTGCAGATCAAGGGGAAGTTAAGAACTTATCACAAGAAACTCTAGCTCAAATAATAGATTGCCAAAAGTATGAGGATATTCATTATCACAAAATCCAAATTCAAAATAACATCCTCAAAGTCAATGACAAAGTCATATTACAAGTCCACCCTGAAAGACGAGCAGAGACTAAAAAACATCACACAGCTACTCACCTCCTCCATGCAGCTTTAAAAGAGAAATTAGGAGATCTTGTCACACAGCGTGGTTCATTGGTTGCAGAGGATCATCTTCGCTTTGACTTCACTCATTCAAAGCCAGTCACCCCTCAAGAAATATCTCAAATAGAAAAACTGATCAACAATCAAATTGCACAAGCCCTGCCTGTAACGACCACTATTGAAAAAGTAGAGGACGCAAAAGCCAAAGGGGCAGTGGCTTTTTTTGCTGAAAAATATCCTGAAAAGGTACGCGTATTATCGATTGGTCACAACAAAGAATCCATAGAGCTTTGCGGTGGCACACATGTTAAGAACACCAGTGAAATTCAAGCCTTTGTCATTACACTAGAAGAGAGCATCAAAGGAGGTATTCGTCGGATCAAAGCCCTAGCAGGTCAATCAGCTATCAAGTATCTTTTAGAGCAGAGCAAAAAACTCACAGTAGCTCAACAAGAAGCTCAAACAAAAAAGCTGACTGAATGGATTCGGCAGAGTCAACAAAACAACAAAGCTCTTAATAAACAAGTACAAAAACTCACAGTAGCTCAAATCGATATTGACGCACTTGTTGCTGGGGCTACTGCAATAGAAGGCGGTCAACAAGTCAAAGCCATTTTAGAGATTAGTGATCGAGAGGCTTTAAGGCAGATCACCGATCGCATTAAAAATAAATTGGATGCAGGGATTGTGATTGTGATGGGGCAGGGTGAAAAGGGACCTTTGATGGTGGCAGTAACTCAAAACTTAAAAGACAAATACAATGCTGTCATAGAGCTTAAAAAATACGGACAGGGAGGTGGTCGCCCTGATTTTGCTCAAGGCTTTCACTCCGTTTCTTTTCACTCAAAATAGTCTAGCCGTCTTTTGCACTAAAAGTAAACTGACCTCTGGTCACTTTTGGATAGCCAGCCCGACGGCTTTCGCCGTCGATCAAAGGCTGGCTACCTCAAAAGTCCGTTTACTTTTAGTAGGGAGGATCTCATCGTTTTTTGACATGATGTTAAGGAAAAGTTCCTTCTTACATCTTTTGCCTGCAAAGGCTTTCGCCTTTGACAAAATGGTCATTGCCTCAAAAGCCTGACCACTTTTAGTAGGAAGGATCCTTTCCTCTTTTAACATCATGTTAAGGAAACAAAATGCTTTCAAAATTATATTAAAAGAGCAATGCCTCAAAAGTCCGTTTACTTTTAGTAGGGAGGATCTCTTCGTTTTTTAACACGATGTTAAGGAAACAAGAAGTTCGTTTCTCTGGATTTCTTTGGAAAGGTAAGGAATTTAGGTTTGGAAATTAGATTTTCAGTGATTTCAGCTATTTTGGTTCACTAAAAGTAAACTAGCCTCTGTTTCACTAAAAGTAAACCAACCTCTGGTTGCTTTTGGACAGTTAGCCCGACGGCTCTCGCCGTCGATCAAAGGCTAACTGTCTCAAAAGTCCGTTTACTTTTAGTAGGGGAGGATCCTCTCGTCTCTTGACCACATGTTAAGGAAAAAGTTCCTTCTTACACCTTGAGTGTTGCCTGCAACGGCTTTCGCCGTTGACAAAATAGGCAACATCTAAAAAATCTGCTCATTTTGAGTAGGGAGGATCTCTTCGTTTTTTAACACGATGTTAAGGAAACAAGATGTTTGCTTCACGTTGGCAAAATGGTCATTGCCTCAAAAATTTATGCATTTTGAGTGAAACAACAATCGAAGGGCGGTGGGTGGGGTTAGGGAATTAGCTGTCAAATTCAAGACTTAATGAGAATTGATCTTTAAGATAGTTCTTGATCATTATCTCTTAAGCTTGTAAGCCAATGCTTTGTTTTAATGTTGATAACCGATAATAAACCACATATTCTTTGATATTATCCAAACTCAAGCTCCCACATTATGGATATTAAGGCTTATTTTCTAAAAAATAATCCCAGTTTTCTTTATACTTTTCAAGACTCGATAAACTCTTGTTTTCCGGCCACTCGTTTATGTCTTCAACCGGAATTATATAACAATCTCCATTATTGCTATTTACACCAAAGATAATATCACAATCTCTTTTTGTGTATTTGTACTTTTTACTTTTTGCCTTCCTATCAATTTGTGTTCCTGATCTGCTACCACCCGTAAAATTCAAAATGCCAGTTGAAGTACCTTTTATCTGTATTCTTAAAAGTTTTGTCTTCTTACCAGAAATATCTATAATTGCATCATACCTGGCATTTGTTATATCAACCTTAGAACATGCAAAACCTGCCTTGATCATCCGGCCTATAGCAATAAACTCGTCTGAATTGCCGTTTATAGTTCTAAATTTACCCTTATCTATATTAGTTATGTTCTTTTTCCACTTGTCAGGCATTCCTTTATTTCCTTTGCTATTTGGAAAACGACAGGAACAGACACACTATTACCTATCTGTTTATATAAATGTGAGTTGGCTATATCAGGTAAGAGAAAGTCATCAGGGAAACCCTGAAACCTTGCACACTCTCTAGGAGTTAGCTTTCTGATACCATATTTATCTTTTATGAGAGGAACGTTGTGGCCTCCCGTACCCATATTGGCCGTTAGTGTTGGACAAACGTCCGACTTATTTTCTCTTACATAGGTCCGCCTCCATTGATAAAGAATATTCGGATTTTTTATGTCTTGTTTTAGTCTTTTGTGAATAGAAAATCTGTGATAATAAAAAGACTCATCCTGTTTATTAGCTAACAAAATATCTTTTATTTTTCTTTTTAGCTTTATAGGTTGAGGGAATTTAAAGCACGATTGATGTAAAAACCCGACAATATAAATACGTTCTCTTGTTTGTGGAATATTGCCATAATCTTTTGTATTCATTATTTTATAATCAACACTGTATCCAAGGGTTTTTATGTTCTCTAACATTTGCCTTAAAATTCTTCCTTTATCTAAAGAAGCAAGCCCTTTCACATTTTCTAAAAGAAAACCATCTGGCCTTTTTTCTTTTAATATTCTTTGTATTTCAAAAAACAAACATCCTCTTTTATCTTTTAACCCTCTTTTTTCGCCGGCATAACTGAAAGGCTGACAGGGAAACCCGGCAAGTAAAATATTATGATCTGGTATGTCTTTAGATGGTATCTTTGTTATGTCACCGCTTGGACTTTCTTTGAAGTTAGCTTTATACGTCAGTCTAGCCTTTTTATCTATCTCACTGGAAAAAACACACTGACCACCGGCCGCTTCAAATGCTAGTCGCAAACCACCGATACCTGCGAAAAGATCAATAAACTTTAGCTTATCAGAATGAATATCTGGAGGTCCCATTTTTATACCGGATTTCCTTTTTGTTTTTATTGGATCTTTTTTGGTCAATATTATTAAACTACTATCTATTTCTATATTTTATCAAGAGATTTTTTTATTTTTTTTTCTTTCTCTTAAAAATCAAGTCCCTTGTGTGTGTGGGGAGGGGGGTCTAACACTTGCGAGGTCTTAACAAAAAAATATTTGAGTTTTTTGTGATGGTTATTGGCTTACAAGCAGTTGAGCTTAAAAAATGCTATTTGCCTAAAAAAAACAAAAGGGCTACTAGGCCCTTTTGTTAAAAAAACATAGGGACTTTAGCAATAGTCCCTATGCTCATCATACTTAAACTTTAAAATTAAAGGATTATGTTTATTTATTTAAGCCATCTTGTGTGTTTGATACCTTCTTACCTTGATCAATTATCCATCCATCGTGATCAGTAGCAGTCGGTGAAGCCTTTAAACCAAGATAACCAACAGCTCCCACAGTGAAAGATATTTGAGTTCCACCATCTGCTATTTCTAAACCATTAGAATCGTAAGTACCACTACAAGTGCTTGTTCCTGCAGTCCAAGTGCAAGAGTTTCTTGGAGTATTAACCGCGGTTTTACATGTTGCCGCAGTGCTAGGCCCTTCACAATCTAACTTTCCTTTAAAAGCATCATTGGTATTTGTAATCGTAGCAAGCCAATCAGCACCAACGTTTGGAGTACCAGGGTTCGCTGATCTTGTCGGACCTCTATACCCATCAGGCAAATCAGCACTGGCCGCATCTTTACTATCAGAAGTTCTAGCCTGAAAACCAACAGAATAGACTGGAGAATCTCCCTCTAAAGCAAAACCTAACTGGGCCATATCAGACGAAGCAAATCTCCATTCTGTTATGAATGACTTCTCAGCTACGTACAGACCACTTAATGCTGTTTTAGCCTCTGTTTGCATTGCTCGCTTTTGAAAACGACCATATTGTGGTATAGCAATGGCGGCCAGTAGACCAATAATAGCCACGACGACCATTAGCTCGATTAAACTAAAACCTTTTTGATTCTTAATTAAACGTTCCATAATAACCTCCACGGTTTAAAATAATTCAATTCAATGGACAAGCATTTTTTACTTGCCCTTCTTTACTCTTTAGTTAGGCTTGTTTGTATCTCCCAGATGCTTATTCCACCTAATCTTTTTCACTCAAAATGAACTGACCTCTGGTCACTTTTGGACAATGACCGCAAAGCCTTTCGCCTTTGACAAAATGGTCATTGTCTCAAAAGCCTGTTCATTTTGAGTAGGGCGAATCTCCTTGCTTCTTACACCATGTTAAGGAAAATTTTCTTTCATTGCCTTAAAGGCAAGCATTTTGCAAATGAAACTCTTTTTCCCTAACATCCTGTCAAAAAATGAGGAGATCCTCCCTACTAAAAGTGGTCAAGCTTTCTAGGCGATGACCATTTTATCGACGGCGAGAGCCGTCGTGGTCATCGCCAGAAAGTAGCCAGAGGCTAGACCACTTTTAGTGAAACAAACCTAAACGACCTAGTGATTTCAATGACTTAGCACTGTAACTTTTGTATAAAAGTCACAATTTGAAAGAGTAAAAAACAGACAAATTTTTGCAAGAAAATTGTTTTGAAAAATAAAACAAAGCAGAAGTTATAAAACACCAATGAAAAATCATTGCTCATTTTACTGATCTTATGTTTTTAAGATTGGTCAAGTGTTTCAAGATGATACAAAAATTCAAAAAAGTGATTCTTTTTGATACAAAATGTCATTTTTTTTGATTTTTTTTAACAAAAATATAAAGTTTTATGTCATAATAAACGATAAGAATTGTGTTAGACGAAAAATTAGAAATTTCTAAAGTCGACCTAAAAAAGTCTAACAATTACAAACACTTAATACTGTAACTTTTATACAAAAGTCACAATACTAACTTATTGGAATCACTGAAAATCTAATTTTTAAACCCAAATTCTCTACCTTTTCAAAGAAATCCAGAGAAACGAACACCTTGTTTCCCTAACATGGTATTAAAAAAAGAAGGGATCCTCCTTACTAAAAGTAAACGGACTTTTGAGGTAGCCAGCCTTTGATCGACGGCGTGAGCCAAAAGGTGTAAGAAAGAACTTTTTCCTTAACATGAAGTAAAAAGAAACGAAGAGATCCTCCTACTAAAAGTGGTCAAGCTTTCTAGGTTGCCATTGGTGATGAAGGAATTTTTCCTTAACATCATGTTAAAGGACGAAGAGATCCTTCCCTACTAAAAATAAACGGATTTTTGAGGCATTGCTCTTTTTGGACAGCGATAGCTGTCAGAGCAATGCCCAAAAACAGCCAGAGGCTGGTTTATTTTTAGTGAAAAAGATAAGAAGGCGACAGCCTTCGGCTGGCAACCAGAAAGTGACCAGAGGTCAGACCACTTTTAGTGAAACAACCACTTTTAGTGAAACAACTCATCAAACCAACGCCTTAGAGTGCTGACAGAAATCTTTGTTTGTTTTGCTACTTCTGCAAAGGCTTTTTCAACTCCCATTTCTTTCTTTTTTTCAATAACTAGAGCAATGGTTTCTTCATGATGTTCTTGATAAAACAAACGTGTCAAATCGTCGACAGAGAACCCTGTTTTCTCTGCTACCTCTGCAATAGCTTTATCAAATGATTCCAGCTCTTTCTTTCTTTCAATAACTAGAGCTATGGCTTTACTTTTATATTTATAAAACCAATTCCTCAGAGTTCTGGCATGAATCCCTGTTTGCTCTGCTATTTCTGCAATAGCTTTCATAATTCCTATCTTTTTATTTATTTTTTCCATCATTAGAGCAACGCCCTCTGCTTTTTGTTCTTTAGAATAATAATTGCGTTTTTTCTTTTTTGAAAAATTCCAAAAAGATCGCTTAGCTTGATCTATCAATGGATAGAGTGTACCTTTAATCTGAGCCGGTGTCTTACCATCAAAATACTCTGATAGAAAATGAAAAATAGGCGAATGAGTACCCGAGGAAGCTAAAAAGAAATGTTCTGGAAATGTGGGAATCCGAAAAGTCTTATCATATCGTTTTGTCTTATCTCTAATATTTATGTACCTGACTGCTTTTTCTGTATTACTAAGTTGTAAAATCCGACCATTTTGACGATGTATGTTTCTGATCTCTTCTTCTTTCTCACGAATAGCTAAATTCCATAAACGATCAAATCCTTTGTCATAGCCGATCATTCTCAATGTCGATACAGTTTCATTTACATGTAGAAGAAGCAATCCATCTGACTAGAATTCAAAAGGCTCTGGGTCGCTACTATTTAAACCTATTTTTTCTAAAAGAAATCCTTGAAAATCCCTTAAAATCCCTAGATTTTCTAAAACAACAAACAATGCACTTTTATTTTCACCATCACCATCTATATCCATTAAATTTAAACGATAGATGGCTTCATCGGCTGATTGGATTTTTGTCAAAGCTGCAAAGGACATGATAAATATTTACTTTTGGGTTTACGCTATTGTTATGTGTCACTTGAGCAATGATTGAAGCTATCTGGAGCATGTTTTGAGCTTCTGGTGAAAGTTCTCTGAACCTTTGATGATCTTTATCCAGAGTGGTAAGTAAAACGCCAGGGCAGTCTTCTTGCGGGAGGGCAAATGCCTCACCAACATTGACTACATTGACTACAAAAAATAAACATAAAAAATATTTTTTCATCATAAGTGAGTTATATTATATTTTTCCTCTATTGCAAGTTAAGAGAAGACATATTTGTAAAAAAAACATGTTTGTAAAAAAGATATGCCCTTTGCAAGGGTTTATATAAATAAATTACACGGCATTTGACAATTGATTCTTGATTTGGTTTTCCCTCCGGGATCCGGGATCCGGCATCAGAAAGATTTGTTTCCTTAACATCGTGTAAAGAGACGAGAGGATCCTTCCTACTAAAAGTAAACGGACTTTTGAGACATTGCTCTTTTTGGACAGCGTAAGCTGTCAGAGCAATGTCCAAAAGTAGCCAGAGGCTAGTTTACTTTTAGTGCAAATCAAATGAGGCAATGACCATTTTGTCAACGTGAAGTAAACATCTTGTTTCCTTAACATCGTGTAAAGAGACAAGAGGATTCTTCCTACTAAAAATAAACGGATTTTTGAGGCAATCAGCCTTTGATCGACGGCGACAGCCGTCGGGCTGATTGCCCAAAAAGAGCCAGAGGCTGGTTTATTTTTAGTGAAACAAACGCGGTCATTGTCCAAAAACATGCCAGAGGCATGATGCATTTTGAGTGAAAGTAACAAGCAAAGTTAGCTGGAAATGAGCTGATCAAAATAATGAAAGACGGCAGGTGTTGCCCAATTTTCTGTAGAAGCAACCTTTTTAATGAGTTTATGTTCTCTATTTAAAATATAACTTTCTGGTAATCTCCAAGTTCCCCAACTTTCTGCAATTTGCTTATTTCCATGCAGAATAATAAAATCAGAGGAGTCCATTTCAAAAGCCTTCATAAAATGAATGATATCTGATTTGTTTTCATCCATAGATATTGCTAAAATTTTTACCTGCCCTTGAAATTTATCCACAAGCTTCAACATAGAATCTATCTCTTCTATACAGGGGGAACACCATGTTGCCCAAAAATTTACAATAGTGATAGTCCCTCTCAAATCAGACAAGGACACCAAACGATCATCATCTGCTATAACAGAAGGTAAACTGAAATTCGATGCCCCTACTTCTTCTAATTGAGATAAAATATTCTGATCTTGAGTGACTGCTTGATCCTTATAACCAACACAGTTGCGTGCAACAAAAGCAATAGTTGCCAATAAAACAATCAGAATAAAGGCTATTAAAAGGCCCTTTGTCTTTGGAGTTAAGAAAGACTTTAATCGAGACCATAAAGATGGCTTTGTGATCACCTGAGCCTTTACAGGAGTCTTATCTTCTGGCGTTTGATCAGGAGGAAGAGCCTTACCCTTGCTTTCTGGTTGCACTGGAGGTTTTGCCTTTTTAGCTGGTTTCAACTTGACGACCTCTTTCTGCATGAGCTTGATTCTATCTTCCTTACTTAAAATCAAACCAGGCTCAACCCATTCAATCAAAGCCATATTGGCATTGTCTCCCATACGACAACCAGACTTAATAATACGTGTATAACCTCCTTTGCGATCCACAAACTGAGGAGCTAAACGATTAAAAACATCTGCAATGAGTTTCTTGTTAGGATACCTAGCTAAGAGTAACCTTCGTTCATGCAAACCACCTTTCTTAGCTAGAGTGATAAGCTTTTCTGCATGTCTTCTGAGTTCTTTGGCCTTCGCTAAAGTAGTTGTGATACGTCCATATTGAATCAAATCAAAGACTAAGTTCCTTAATAAAGACTTCTTATGATTATCACTACGGCCAAAACTCTTGCGTTGGACTTTGACTCTATGTCTCATAAACTTACCTTTATAAATGCTCTAATTACTTTGGCCTGTTGATCCCCCACCTTTCTGATCAGTGGGATCATGTTGATCTGTTGCAGGGTCATAACCATCAGAATGTTCTACAGATCCTTGATCTGTTGGATCTGTTGTGTATCCAGTGGCTCCCCCTTGACCATATCCACCTTGTCCACCCTGTTGACCATATCCACCTTGTCCACCCTGTTGACCATATCCACCTTGTCCACCTTGTTGACCATATCCACCTTGTCCACCCTGTTGACCATATCCACCTTGTCCACCTTGTCCTTGACCATGTCCACCCTGCCTTGGATGTCTATATGAAGGATCCTGTCCTCCTTGTTGATTATAAGGATCTTGTTGTCCGTACCCACCTTGTCCAGTAGAGGATCTGTACGGATGACCCTCTTGTTGACCATACCCTTCTTGTGCTGGAGCTTCTCCCCCATAACCACCTTGTTGCATTGCTCCATATCCACCACCCTGCCCTTGACCATGTCCTCCTACTGGCCCGCCTTCATAAGGTGGCCCAGCAGGTCCACCAGGTCCAGCAGGTCCACCAGGTCCAGCAGGTCCACCAGAGCCTTGTTGCTGATATCCTGCCCTCATAGCCATGTTTTCATTGTTGTTATCCATCATTTCAATAGAAGAAGGAGGCCATCCATCAACTCTCATCCCTAAACTCAAATTCATACTTGTAAGTATTTCTTTAATTTCATTTAAGGACTTCCTTCCAAAGTTTTTTGTTTTGAGCATATCAGCTTCTGTCTTTGTAACAAGCTCTCCAATATAACGAATATTTGCATTTTTTAAACAGTTAGCACTTCTAACTGATAACTCCAAGTCATCCACAGATCGAAATAAATTATCATTCAGTTGTGGCATAGCAGCTTCTTTTGCTACCTCTTGTACTTCTACAACTTCATCAAAATTAATAAAGACTTGAACTTGCTCTTTGATAATCTTAGCAGCTAGAGTACATGCCTCATCTGGCTTTAAAGATTCATCTGTCCAGATTTCTAAGACAAGTCGATCATAGTCTGTTCTCTGTCCCACACGAGCATTCCCTACATGGTAATTGACTTTTCGAACAGGACTATACAAACTATCTACAGCAATAAAATCTACTGGTAAATCAGTCTTTTGATCAGAATAAAGCACATAACCTCTACCAAACCGGCATATAATTTCAGCATGAAATTTACCATTTTCTCCTAGTGTACATATATGCTGATGAGGATTGATCACAGAGATTTTATCATTGACCTGAATATCAGCTGCTGTCACTGGACCTTGCCCTTCTTTAACGATTGTGAGAGTGACAGGCTCTGGAGTAAACTGACGAAAACGTACTTCTTTAAGGTTTAAAATAATATCAGTCACATCCTCTAACACATCAGGAATAGTCGTAAACTCATGGAGTACCCCTTCAAAACGCACGGCAGCCACTGCCGACCCCATCATAGAACTGAGCAAAACTCTCCGAAGGGAGTTGCCTAAAGTTGTCCCATAACCCCTCTCTAAAGGTGCAATGGTAAACTTCCCATAACCATCTGTTAAAGAGTCTTGATCTATGTCAAAAGACTTAGGCTTAATTAGCTTTTGCCAAAATTGATTGTAATGCTTTTGAATTTCCATTGATTTATCTCCTTTTGTTGTCAGTATTTTGTTGTCACCATTTTGTTGTCACTCATTGTTGTTAGTTAAAATGACAGTTTATAATAAAATCTAATGATTAATCTTAATCAATTTTTATATTTATTACCCTTTTACCTAGAATATTTTTACCTAGAATAAAATTCTACAATCATATTTTCTTCTACCGATAAAGTAATTTGGTTTCTCGCAGGTAAGCTATTAACTTTGCCTTTAAAGTTTTTATGTTCTGCTAATAGCCAATTAGGTATTTCACGTTTTTGTGAGAGTTCTATTGCTGTTACAATTTTAGTCTTATCACGACTTTTTTCTCGTACCTCTAAAATATCTCCCACACTTAATAAATAGCTTGGAATATTTACACGTTTTGCATTCACTAAAAAATGATTATGTCGAATCATTTGCTTAGCTTCTCTCCGACTAGCGGCATAGCCTAAGCTGTAAACTACATTATCTAATCTCATCTCTAACTGCCTTAAAAAATTCAAGCCTGTATCACCTTTCATTCTGTTTGCATTATAATAATATATCCTAAATTGCCGTTCAAACACCCCGTAATATCTACGTGCTTTTTGTTTCTCTCGAAGTTGTAACGAAAATTCAGAAAATTTTAATCTCTTTTGTCCAGCTTGGCCAGGAGGATAAGAACGTCTTTCATATCCACATTTATCTGTATGACAGCGTGTTCCTTTAAGGTAAAGCTTCTGCCCTTCTCTCCGGCAAAGCCTGCACACACTCTCCATAATCTTACTCATTTTTATTTCTCCATTACTTAAATCATCAATCATTAAACCCGTCTACGCTTAGGCGGACGACATCCATTGTGAGGCACAGGTGTCACATCTCGGAAGCTCATTACTTTTAATCCTAAATTAGCAATAGATCGCACAGCCGGCTCCCGTCCTGCCCCTGGACCCTTCACTATAATATCTACTGACTGCATGCCACGATCCATAGCTAATTTAATAGCATCTTCAGCAGCCATTTGAGCAGCAAAGGCTGTTCCCTTACGACTTCCTTTAAACCCTAACTTACCTGCACTTGACCAACAAACTGTCCCACCATCTGGATTGGTCACAGTGATTATAGTGTTGGAAAAACCAGATTGAATATAAACCTTTCCAATAGGTATTGCTACTTTTTTAGCTTTTTTCTTATGTACTGCTTTACTAGCCATAACTTACCTGATTATTTTGTTGCCTGTTTTTTATTTGCGACAGTCTTTTTAGGACCCTTACGAGTTCTACAGTTAGTTCTTGTATTTTGACCTCTCACAGGCATTCCTTGTTTATGACGTATACCTCGATAACAATTTAAGTCCATTAAACGTTTTTTAGCCATAGAAGTTTCACGCCTTAAATCCCCTTCAACTTTATAGGAATCTTGAAGTAAATCTCTAATCTTAGCCACATCATGATCTGTTAAGTCTTCTGTACGAAATGAAGGCTTAAAATTAAGCTGACGGCATATCTTTTCAGATGTCTTTCTACCTATTCCATATAAATAAGTCAATGCTACGACAATTCTTTTATTTTTAGGTAAGTCCACACCACTCACTCTAGCCATATTTTCTACCTACCCTTGTCTTTGTTTATGTTTAGGGTTTTCACAAATGACTCGGATCACACCCGATCTTTTAATGATTTTACACTTATTGCATATTTTTTTGACAGAAGGTCTTACTTTCATTGTATATCCCTTTCATTTATTTTTTTCTGCTTTTCATTTAAAAATGATTTAAAAATATTAAGCCTTCGTTACTTTAACAAAATATTAAAGGAAAAGTCAAATAACAAACATCATTCCTTAATCACCTTTGTTAAAAAATGACTCAATTTGAGTAAATACCTCGTCTTCACTCCCTTGTCCATCAATTTCCAGCAAAATGCCCTTTTCTTTATAATAAGCAATCAAAGGAACTGTATTTTGAGCATACACATCTAATCGTGTTTTGACAACTGATTCGCTATCATCAGCCCTCTGAAAAAGCTCTCCTCCACAATAACGACAGCGTTTAGAGTCCGGAGAATTTATATCAAAATGGAAAATACTCTTGCACTTCTTACAAATACGACGACTTGTAAGTCTTTCAATCAATACATTTTGAGGAGTCGTTAAAAAAATGGCTTTTTCTAATTGAATATGCTTTTTTTCAAGCAAATCAGATAAACCCTCTGCCTGTCTAATAGTACGAGGGAAGCCATCTAAAACAAACCCTTTAGATAAGTCTAAATGGTCAAAAACATCATAAAATAACTCTAAAACAATAGGGTCAGGGACATATTGTCCTACATTAATATAGCCCCTAGCTTTTTGACTCCATGGAGATTGCTCTTTGAGATGCTTACGAAATAAATCTCCTGTCGAAATATGATGTATACCATATTTTTTTTTTAATCTTGCAGATTGTGTGCCTTTACCTGCACCGGGTGGGCCAAATAATAATATATTCAATATTACATCCTTGCTTAATATTGTACTCTTCTACTTTTAATCTTGTATCCTTTGACAAAGCCATCATATTGGATATTTAAAAGGTGAGATTGCACCTGTTGCATAAAATCCAGGGCCACACCTACTAAAATTAACAAGCTTGTTCCTCCAAAAAAGAATGGCACTCTAGCTTGCTCCATTAAAAAGCCTGGCAAAATACACACAGCACTTAAATAAATAGCTCCTACTGTATTAATGCGGTTGAGAACCCTTTGGATATATTCCGAAGTGTGTTGACCTGCTCGAATCCCTGGAATAAAACCCCCATGCTTTTTTAAATTTTCTGCCACGTCATCAGGCTTAAATACAATTTCTGCATAGAAAAAGCAAAAGAAAATAATTAAAGTCACAAATAAAATATTGTAAATAGCTCCTGTAGGCTGAAAAGAATCTCTCAAACTTGCTAACCACTGGCTACTTGTAAATTGAGCTAGGGTAGCAGGCAACATCAATAGACTACTGGCAAAAATAGGAGGAATAACTCCTGAAAAATTAATTTTAAGAGGCAAATGTGTACTTTGAGTAGCTCCCATACGGCTAGCTCTCTGTGAATACTGAATAGTGATGCGTCTTTGAGCAACCTCCATCCAAATAATATAAGCAATCACCCCTAACATAAATATCAAAAGCAATAATACAAATAAAGAACTCATCTGACCTTGCCTGATCATGCTGATCATACTGGTGGTAGCACTTGGCATACCTGCTGCAATCCCTGCAAAAATAATCAAAGAAGCTCCATTGCCAATGCCTCTTTCTGTGATTTGCTCACCTAACCACATAATAAAACAAGTGCCAGCTGTGAGAGTAATAATGGTCATTAATTCAAAAGGAATAATTCCTACATAAGGGGAATTGACCAATGGCACTCCTGCTGCTGTCGTGGAGTTTTTTAAGAAGGTACTCATGCCATAACCTTGGATAATAGCTAAGATCACAGTACCATAACGTGTGTATTGATTGATTTTCTTCTGGCCTTGTTGGCCTTCTTTTTTAAGTTGTTCTAAGTAAGGAACTGTTGCCCCTAAAAGTTGAAAAATAATCGAACTAGAAATATAAGGCATAATCCCAAGGGCAAAAACAGAAAACTGCTCTAATGCCCCACCAGTAAAGGTATTAAATAAACCAAAGATACCATCGCTTTGAGCTACAAAGAATTCTTGAACTGCGTCATTATCAACGCCAGGTGCTGGTACATGAACACCAATCCTGTAGATCACTAAAATCCATAGCGTAAAAAGCAGGCGGTTTCTCAAAGCCTCATTTTTAATTAATCCTTCTACGGCCGACATAGCTCTCCTTGCCTCAAAAATATGTTATTTTCTTTCACTTATTTATGAATTTATAATTTCTATTTTACCACCTGCTTTTTCAATAGCTACTCTTGCAGATCGACTTAAGGCATGCACCTTAGCATGAAAAGCCTGTTGAACAGGTTGCAAACCACAGAGAATTTTAATAGGTTTATTTTGTTTTCGAATAAGTCCAAATTTTTGCAAAACATCAGGGGTGATCTGGTAAATGCCTTGCTCATTTTTATCTAAAGATTGATGTGGTAATTTGATGATGCGATCTAAAGATACAATATGAAACTTCACTTTGTTCAAAGGAGTAAAGCCAAACTTAGGTAACCTTTGCCATAGAGGCATTTGACCGCCCTCAAAAGTAGCCCTTTGTTTGCTACCAGAGCGAGCTTTCTGCCCCTTATAACCTCTAGCTGCCGTTGTCCCCCATCCAGAGCTATTCCCACGGCCTATGCGTTTTTTACTAGATGTAGATTTTAGAATGGGTTTGAGTTCTGAAAGCAACGACATTTTTATCCTTTATTTGTTATTTGTTTGTACCTGTACATCTAAAAGATGTTGCATTTTAAATATTTTCCCCTTCACAGAAGGGCTATCTGCAAAAACTTTTTCTGAACCAATTTTCTTCAAACCTAAGCATCTAATAGTTTCTTTTTGTCTCTTAGTACAACCAATTGTGCTTTTTTTGAGTCTGACTTTAAAAAATTTTATATCTGCCATAATATTATTCCCTATATGCCACGTTCTGCTTTGACAATACTATCTGTTTTGAGTTGTTGAAGCCCTTGAAATGTAGCACGAACAGCTGTATGAGAATTCCTAGTACCAACACATTTTGTGAGGATGTTTTTTATACCCGCTACTTCTAATACAGATCGTACAGCACCTCCTGCAATCACACCAGTTCCTGACATTGCAGGGAACATAATGATCTTACCTACACCGTATTTGCCAATCACTTCATGCGGGATAGTGCCTTTTTCAATAATGATTTTAGAGATGTTGTTTTTAGCAGCTCGACCTGCTTTGCCAATAGCTATAGGTACTTCATTGGCTTTGCCAAGACCAAAACCTATCTCGCCGTTTTTATTGCCTATAACCACTAAAGCCGAAAAAGAAAACCTTCGTCCACCTTTCACAACCTTAGCTACTCGATTGACACTCACAACTCGCTCTTCAAACTCTTGCATTGTTTCTTCTTCCACAAACACTCCCAATTCGTTCGTTCTTGGGTAAGTCGCAAGGCGACTTACCTGTCATCCCTCTGTGTTCCTTCGTTCATCATCGTCACATAGGACCCTTACTTAGACTGCTCATTCATTTGTTTGTTGGGCAATCCGCAAGGCGGCTTGCCTGTCATTCCTCTGTGTTCCTTCGCTTATCATCGTCATATAGAACCCTTACTTAGACTGCTCATTCATTCTACTATTCGTTCGTTCTTGGGTAAGTCGCAAGGCGGCTTGCCTGTCATTCTCCTGTGTTCCTTCGTTCATCATCGTCACATAGGACCCTTACTTAGACTGCTCATTTTGTGTTCCTTCGTTCATCATCGTCATATAGGACCTTTGCTCATTCTCATTTCATTTTTAAAATTGTAATCCCTTTTCACGAGCAGCATCTGCCAAGGACTTGATACGACCATGATATAAATAGCCACTGCGATCAAATTTGACAGATTTAATGTTTTTCTCTAAAGCTATTTGGGCTATTTTAAACCCAAGAGACTTAGCTGTCTCTTTATTATTTTTAGCTTCCTTAAGTGAGGAAGCAAAAGCTAATGTTTTTTTCATTTGTTTCTTGGGCAATCCTCAAAGAGGCTTGCCTGTCATTCTCCTGTGTTCCTTCGTTCATCATCGTCACATAGGACCCTTGCTTAGACTGCTCATTTCATTTTTAAAATTGTAATCCCTTTTCACGAGCAGCATCTGCCAAGGATTTGATACGACCATGATATAGATAGCCACTGCGGTCAAATTTGACAGATTTAATGTTTTTCTCTAAAGCTATTTGGGCTATTTTAAACCCAAGAGACTTAGCTGTCTCTTTATTATTTTTAGCTTCCTTAAGTGAGGAAGCAAAAGCTAATGTTTTTTTCATTTGATCGTCAATAACTTGGGCATAAATGTATTTATTGGACCGAAATACAGCCAATCGAGGTCTTTCACTAGTACCCTCTAGCTTCTTTCTAATATGAACTCGATTTTTTAACCGAGATATGACTTTTTTTGCAGTGGATTTATGTATTTGTAATCTCATTTCTTTCCTTCTTTGGACAATTTGCTAAAACAACTGACTTGTCATTTTCTCACACCTATAAGCTTGCCTATCATAGAAAACCTGCTTACTTACTTCCTGTCTTCCCTGCTTTACGTTTGATCGTTTCATCTGAGTATTTAACTCCTTTGCCTAAGTAAGGCTCTGGTGGTCTAAAAGATCGTATCTTTGCTGCTAGTTGCCCTACGACTTGTTTATTTGATCCCTTAATATGTACAGTGGTTTGTTTGTCAACTTTCACTTCAATATTTGATGGTAACTTTAAAACAATAGGATGACTATAACCTAAACTTAATTCTAAAGCACTTCCTTTGACAGTGGCCCTATAACCTACACCTTTCATTTCCAATGTTTTTGTCCAACCATCTGTGACACCCTTGACAGCATTGTAAACCAAAGACCTATAAAGTCCATGCAGAGATCGACTTGTCTTTGAATCATCTTTTCTAGTTAATAAAATAGCGTTATCTTTAATAGAAGCCGATATTGCAGGTTTCATACAAATCACTTGAGCCAATCCAGAGGCTCCTTTGATCTTGACCTCACGGCCATTATCAAGAATGTCTACTTGGATATTTGATCCAAACATAATCGGAAGTTTACCAATTCTAGACATCATCTAAACCCTTTGTTTGTTCGTTCTTGGGTAAGTCGCAAGGCGACTTACCTGTCATTATCCTGTGTTCCTTCGTTCATCATCGTCATATAGGACCCTTGCTTAGACTGCTCATTTGTTTCTTGGGCAATCCGCAAGGCGGCTTGCCTGTCATTCTTTTGTATTCCTTCGTCCATCATCGTCATATAGGACATTTGCTCAAACTGCTCATTCATTTGTTCTTGGGCAATCCGCAGGGTGGCTTGCCTGTCATTCTTTTGTGTTCCTTCGCTTATCATCGTCACATAGGACCCTTGCTTAGACTGCTCATTTGTTTCTTGGGCAATCCGCAGGGTGGCTTGCCTGTCATTCTTTTGTGTTCCTTCGCCTATCATCGTCATATAGGACCCTTGCGTTCGTCGTTGGGCAATCCGCAGTTAGTTTATTTTTACCAAACTTGAATGAGGACCTCTCCGCCCACGTTATGCTTTTTAGCTTCTTCCCCTGACATCACGCCTTTACTCGTACTTAAAATTGAAAGCCCATAACCTGATCGCACCTGAGGTATTTGTTCTACGCCTACATATTTTCTCAAACTTGGTTTACTCACTAAACGGATAGTATTTATTAAAGGCTTTTGTTGCTGTGTGTACTTAAGATCAATCTGTAAAACATCCTGCTTAGAATCTTTATAAACCATAAAGTTTTTGATAAAACCATTTTTCTTTAAAACAACAGCAATAGCTTTCTTTATATGTGAGTATGGTACATCTACTTGAGTGTGATTTGCCATTTGGGCATTTCTTATACGGGTAATAAAATCAGCAATCATTGATTGAACTCCTTTTAATCTGTATTACCAACTAGCTTTGATCACTCCAGGAATTAAACCATTACCTGCTCTCTGTCTGAAGCAAATACGGCACATTGCAAATTTTCGCATATAGCTACGTGGCCTTCCACAAATAAGACAACGATTATATTTTCTGACTTTAAATCTTGGCTTTTTTTGAGCCTTAGCAATCATTGCTTTTTTAGCCATATCTCTACTTTTTCCTTTTAGGCTTTCTGTTCATTCGTTCGTTCTTGGGCAATCCTCAAAGAGGCTTGCCTGTCATTCTCCTGTGTTCCTTCGCCCATCATCGTCATATAGGACCTTTGCTTTTGATTTGTTCTTGGGCAATCCTCAAAGAGGCTTGCCTGTTATTGTTATTTCTTCTTAAAAGGCATGCCCAGAGAATCCAATAAAGCTAATCCTTCTTTATTTGTTTTTGCTGATGTGCAAATAGAAATATTCATCCCTCTAATCTGATCAATTTTATCATAATTAATTTCAGGGAAAACAATTTGCTCTCTAAGTCCCATATTAAAATTGCCTCTGCCATCAAAGCCTTGTGGGGAAATACCTCTAAAGTCCCTTACACGTGGAAGAGCTAAACAAATTAAACGATCTAAAAAAGCCCACATTTTTTCCCTTCTCAGAGTGACATAAGCCCCTAATGCCATACCTTTCCTTAATTTAAAATTAGCAATAGCTTTTTTTGCCCTCGCTGTGCAAGCTTTTTGTCCTGTCACTTGAGCTAGTTCTGCTTCTATCACATTGACAATTTTAGAATTTTTAACAGCTTCTTTGCCAGCACACACACTCACTACAATTTTTTTAAGCTTAGGTACCTGCATAACAGAGCCACAAGCAAGTTGCTCCTTAAGCTTTAATTTAACTTCTGAATGATACTTTTTTTGTAGTCTTTGCATTGTTTCCCTTACATGTTCCCTTTTTATGTTATGTATTATGATATAGCCCTATATGAAGAGTCAAGATACTTTTAAAAAGTATAAAAAACCAATTTATATCACTTTATAAAAGGAGTCAAGAAAGCCATTTAAATCATAACAAATACAAAAAGGCAAGCAAATTTTGCTTACCCTTTTTGTTCAAACAACTCAATATTAAAATATTATTTCTATTTTGCTTCTTCCGGATTGGCCTGATTGGTATTATTGTTATCATCATTGGTAGCTTCTTGAGGATTGTCCTGAGCGTCTCCATTATCACCTTCTGCTTCATCTATTTCAGCAGGGAAATTACGTACCACTTCCGAATTATCTTCATCTGTGATCTGATCTAGTAAATCCTGTGGTAGGACTCCTCCTTGAGGATTATTGTTTCGAAAGGCTTCAATAGCATCTAATACATCTTCATTAACTACTTTATAAAGTGTAAGATGGCCTGTTTCTTCACTTTCTCTTTCGCCTATAAGAACAAATCCTTCTTCAACTGCTACCTCATCTTCAGTCTCTTCTACTGGAGGGGTTGCTCCATCTGAAGTATCTGCTACTGGACTGGATCAGGTTTAGTAACATCGCTATAAAAATAAACTGCCGTTTGATCATTATCTGCAACATCATGTCTTATATTAAAATTATAATCAACGTCAACTGTCGTATTCGTATATGTATAACCTTTATCGTTGGTATTGTTTTTTAATTTATGTTCTGTTCCATTTTGTTTGTTAGGCTTACCACAACCTATTAAAAATATTGTAGTTAAAGCCGTTGTAAATAACAGTGTATTTTTAAGTGCGTTTTTCATTTTAACCCCCTCTAATGGTTTTAATTATTTTTATTAATGACTTTTTTAAAGCTTATCTTTAAGGATAAAAAAATAAAAAATACTTTGTCTATTGTTTTTTATTTTTTACCTATATATTATTATTACATAAGTTTAAGGTCTAAATTGTCAAACCTCATATCTTTAGTCCTGACTTTAGGTATAACGCACCGCATCAACGCCCCTTTTATTTAAGTAAAATGAAATAACTATGAAGATAAAAAAAGGAGAAAATGATCTGGAAAATAAATATAGTTTTCAAGAAATACAAAATTTAATGAACCAACGCAATCTTATGCCTTGCAAGCTACCTACACTTAAGGCTATGCAAAGAGGATTTGATCATCTCATACAAAATAATCCATCTATATCTTCTAATTTAACAAAATCAAAAGTTATTTTAATTGCAGGGACAAATGGCAAAGGCACAGTTGCAAAAACTTTACAAACCCTTCTGACTGAAAATAATCAATACGTAGGTCTTTTTACTTCACCACACCTTATGTCTATTTGTGAAAGCATACAAATTGACGGACAACCTCTTAGTGAAGATTTGTTTGTTAAATGTTTCCACTTGCTTTTTGATATTTATCAAAAGTGGCATTTAAGTCATTTTGAAATGCTTACATTAATGACTACAGAGTTATTTTTTGGTCATCGTATTTCACCCTCTGTTAAATATGCTATTTTTGAAGTAGGTATGGGAGGTAAGTTAGATGCTACAAACGTTATTCCACATGACTTATCTATCATTACACAAATAAGTTATGATCACCAACATTTATTAGGATATAACTTAGAAGATATTGCAAAACATAAGTTAGGTATTATTTCCAAAAACAATCAAGTGGTTGCTGCTAGCTGTTTTTGGCAAAATCCTCGATTGGCTTCTCTTAAAAAAAACATACAAAAACAAACACAATCTCAATGGCATACAGTTGATTCTTTCAGTTATCAAACTCAGTACTCTCCACCAGAAGGTTTTATTTCTATCTATGGTCAAAAGCAGAAGATGGGTTTATTAGGAAGAAGATCTGCTGAAAATACAGCTATGGCATTAAAGGCTTATCAGTTATTAGGTTTTAACCCACAAGCCCATTTGAAAACTCTTGCTAAGGTGCAGTGGAAAGGACGCATGCATCAAGAAAACATAACTTTCTGCCCTTGCTCTGTTTATTTTTCAGGAGATCATAATAAGCAAGGTATTGAAAGCTTGATTGAAATTTTAAAAGACTTTCATTACAAAAATATTTATTTTTTAGTCAGTGTGGGGCAAGCAAAAGATCCAGAAGATATTTTGTCAGACCTTTTCAATGTTAAGAATGCATTTATTTATTTAACAACAGCCCATTTTAGAGGAATGCAAAAATCTGAATATAGACAGTGGCTTTCAAAGGTTTCTGGTTATATTGCAAAACCACAAGAAGCTTTTTTGCAGATATGTAAAAAATGTCAAAAAGATGATTTGTTTGTTGTAACAGGTTCTCTTTATTTAGTAGGAGAACTCATGTCTTATCTCAAGTCAAAGGAATCTATTCCAAGTGGATGTGAATCTAAATAAATAATAAATAATTTAATTTTTTGTTGTGGATATTTTTCAGCTAAAGCTTCCCCATAATATCTTAACTGCTTGCGTTCTTTTTGATGATCCGTCTTCTGGCCTGTCTTATAATCCACAATGTAAAGCACATCTCCTATAATACCCCATAGATCAATCTTCCCTTCAATAATTTGCTTCTCCGAATGGTGATAGTGTAAAAAAGACCACTCTGAATACCCTTTCATTAAAAGTTGTTTGATAGGAGGTTCCTCTAAAGATAATAAAGATACAATAGATTGAATGATCTGCTGATGTGTGTTCTTTTGAAAATAACATGAAAAGTGTTTCTCAATGATGTCTTGTGGCTTTTCTTCTATAAAGTGTGGATTTAAACAAAATGCTTGAAGTAATCTATGAAAAGCACTGCCTAAGTGCATTTTTTCTACCTTTTTTAAAAGCATATATTTGTTACTTTTTTGTTTTGTTAGCTCTACTGATGGTTTTTTCTCTTGGAGTAGCTCTGTCACACTCATTCGCTGTATATTTGTTTTGTGATCGAGATCTAGTTGTAATTTTTCTTTGGTGGATTGACTTTCTGCATTTTGTTTTATATTCAAAGGAGGCATTTGACCATCAAAATCTTTGATTGCATAGCTATAATGCGTACAGATTTGTTTCCCTATAATTTCTGGAGGTATCCACAAATGACATTTGCTACGATCTTGCCAACTATCTTTGGCAATCTTCTGACTGTGACAAAAAAGATGAACTGACTTTTTAGCTCTTGTCATAGCTACATACAATAACCTGTCGGATTCCATTTGTTCTCTTTTTTTGATCTCCTCTACTGCAAGATCACCTAATAAAGAGTGTTTTTTTGTGTCATCTTTATTTTTAAGGCCGATGCCCCATAAATGATCACGTTGTGATCCCTCTCTTTCTAAAACAAAAAAAGGCTTTGCTGTAGTTGTGTACTCAGGAGCTTCATTGACATGAGGGATTAAGACATGTTGAAATTCTAAACCTTTTGATTTATGCACTGTCATCAATTGCAAGCGATGGGATTGTAAGGAAGGTACAGCATCAGATTGCAAGTCATTAGGGGATAAAAAATCTAAAGTAAACTTTAAATAGTTAAACCCTGGTTGTTGTTCTTCTGATTGTATTTGTATAAAGTACTTCCAAATATGAGCTTCAAGATCACCTGAGCCATCATACATCTTACAAAAATCAATCATACCTAAACTTATGCAAGCTTTTTTAAGAGCTTCAGTTATGCCTAGTGTATCGGCATCTTGAATCCATTTTTTTAACTTTGTTTTTAAAGATTCCCAATCTTGATTTTGCAAAGATAAAAGTGTTTGCCAAAGAGAATTTAGCTTTTTGTTTTGATATTCATTCATTAAAATATGAAGGTCTGATATAGATAGTCTAATCCAAATAGACCTTAAAACCTCTATTAAATTCAAATCATTGTAAGGATTGAGGATAAATTTTAAAATGTTATTAATGGACCTTATATATTTAGGAGGAGTTTTTTCTGATGTGAATAAATGATAAGGAATAGAATATTGTGTCAGCTTTTTAGCTATGCGAGAAAGATGGTGATTCTTTCTACAAATAATAGATATGTCAGAGTAAGAAGCTCCTTTGTTTAACAATTCAATCACCTCTGCTACCACTCCTTGATCGTGTATTTCATTTTTATTGTGTCTTATGTTGTATTTTGAGGATTCTTTAGAAGTATCAAAGGTTTGTGTGTCTTGATAGCGGGTGAATAAAGCCACAGGGTGAATCGTTTGAAAGTCTAAAGATTTTGGTTTGATCACTGCAAAAGGACTTTGCATATTTTGAAAGAAATCATTAAAAAAACAAACAAGACTTGGTTGAGCTCTGTAGTTTGTATCAAGTTTTTGTGTGTTTTGTATGGACTTTTGTTTATCTTCAAAAACTTCAGATCTTGCTCCTCTGAAAAGATAAATACTTTGTTGAGGATCTCCTACGATAAATTCTTGGGAGGAACCCTTCAAATGATTTAAAATTTTTGCTTGTATAGGTGTAGTGTCTTGATATTCGTCAATCAGCCAATAATCCCATTCTTTAGAAAAAGATTGAATAGTGTTAGGATGGTTTTTTAAAATTTTTAATATGACAAACTCTAAGTCTCTTATGGACATCAACCCATGGGCTTGTTTGACACTTTCAAAAACAAGGACAAACTGTTGAGCTAAATGATCAAAAAGTGAAAAATATTCAGCATATTGTTTTAAGTATTTTGTCTGATAAAGATGTTCTTTTTCAAAAAAGCTTTTCCAATCTTTGAATGCAGGTATTTTGAAATATTTTTTTGTATCTTTATGTGCTTTAAGGCTATCAAAGTTTTTATTAATAAATTTTAGAGAGTCTAAAAGAGTTTCATAAGATTGATTTTGAGTTTCATCAGAGTTATTAAAATATTGATGAAGATGAGAACTTATGTTGAGGTTTTTGTAAAAATCAAGACAATACAAGTTCTGCCAGAGGCTTTTGATTTTATGGATGTTCATAGCTATAAGGTCTTCTGTGGATGGTGGTTTAAGATTTTGAAAAGTATAAAAAGATGATAAGTAATACAAACAGAGAGATTGCATTTGTGAAAAACTGTAATGATCAAATAACTTTTGATACTCTGCATTTTTTTTAATTAAATTTCTTAAAGTATTTAAGGCCCATTTTTTATTATTTGTAGATTCTATGATCTGAAAGCCAGGGTCATATCCTGTTTCAAAAGCATATTGTTTTAAAAATAAGGATAATAAACCATCAATTGTAGAAACATGTATTTGACGCGTAAGGATAAAATCTTTTAAAAAATCAAATTGATTTTGAGAGTGTTTTGAATGAGAAATTTCTTGAATAGCTCTAAGGATGAGGCGTTCTTTAAGCTCTTGTGTGGCCTTTCTAGTAAAAGTTGTGACAATAACTCTGGGCCAGCGTTCATTTTGTTGATAAAAATGAAAAGCATAGTTTTGGATTTGTTGAATCAATTGAGTTGTTTTGCCTGCACCTGCCCCTGCTCTATAAATAGCAGATTGATTAAGATTCATAAAAGTACCTCTTTGTTGGAATCGTGATGGCTTTGACTTGCTTGTTATAGTATCTTTTGATAAATTTTACAATACTAACGTTTTATATCTTTTAACAATTTTGAGGTAAATTAAAACAACCCCATATAAAACAAGTTATTTACTTAAGTTATTATTGTTTTAGGTGAGCAGGCCCATGCAACATATACACAATACATTTTTTCAACAAGTTCATCATCAGACAAGTTGTGTTTCAAGACAAACCAATACAGATATTTTAAAATGGCTAGATAAAATCTATTGTGGTGATTGTTTGGAAGTCATGCAAAAGATACCAGCAGATTCCATAGATTTGATTGTCACATCACCACCATACGCAGATGCCCGTAAGCACACTTATGGTGGCATTCTCCCAGATCGATACACACAATGGTTTTGCCAGAGAGCAAAGCAGATGTTAAGGATTTTAAAACCTACAGGTTCCTTTGTGTTGAATATTAAAGAGAAGGCCATTGATGGAGAACGTCACCCTTATGTATTAGAGTTAATTCTTGCACTTAAGAAACAAGTAGGGTTTAGATGGGTAGAAGAGTACATTTGGCATAAAACAACATCTGCTCCTGGAAAATGGAAGTATCGTTTTAGGGATTCTTGGGAACGCATTTTACATTTTTCAAAAACAAAAAACATTAAAATGAGACAGGAGGCTGTTAAAATTCCTGTTGGTGATTGGACGAAGCAACGATTAAAAAATATGAGTCAGCGAGATTTGCTACGTCAAAATTCAGCTACCAATAGTAAAATGGGACGGCGGATTGCAGCTTGGAAGGGAAAGAAGTTAGTTTATCCAAGTAATGTTTTGCATCGCCCTCCTGTGTGCCACAATACAGGTCATAGTGCAGCTTTCCCTAAATGGTTACCAGAATTTTTTATTTTGTTGTTTACTGATCCTCAAGATATTGTACTGGATCCTTTTCTGGGGAGTGGTACAACATATCTAGTAGCTAAGAGATTAAATCGCAGACCTATTGGTATTGAGATCAATAAACTCTACATTGAAAAAATATCAGAGGATATTTAGTGAAAATCAAAATAACCCCCCAATGAATATGAAATGGATGAATATGAAATGGATGAATATGAACACTATAGACAAAAAAACCATTCGCATTGAAGGTGATATCCCTGTACAATTACCTATTCACAATGGCAGTCGCTTTTTATTTATCAGTTATGATCAGAGTGCTTTAACACACGGTATTCATAAATATCCAGCAAAGTTTTTTCCTGAACTGCCTCGCTGGTTTATTCAAAGATATTCTCAACCTGGTGATATCATTCTTGATCCTTTCATGGGAAGTGGTACCACTAATTTGGAAGCTTCATTACTTGGACGTCACAGTGTAGGTGTAGATGTGGATCCGTTCTCTCGATTTATTGCAACAGTTAAGACAACCCCATTGCCAACACAGAGGCTTATAAAGGTTTATAATGAACTTAAAGCAAAAGTGAGCCTTTATGTTGAACCAAAGCATCTAAAAAATGTTCCTGATTTTCCTTATAGGGATAAATGGTTTAAGCCTTACATTCTCAAGGAATTAGCGTACATCAAGACATCTATTGAACGATTACAGACAGTTCAATCTATTAAAAATTTTTTTCTTGTTTGTTTTTCTTCTATCATTCGGCAAGTTTCTGAAGCAGACAATAATTGTACAAGAACAGTTATAAGGAAGAAACTCAACAAGCAGGTTTTGCCATGTTATGCAATAAATTTGTTTTTGAAAAAGATAGAAGTACATGTAAAAAATATGATTCTTTTTGCAAAAAAGAAACCAAAGGGAAGAGTCACCATTCCTCAAAATGTGGATGCAAGAGATATGTCTGTTTTTCAGGATGAAATTTTTAATCTTGCTATCACCTCTCCTCCTTATTTGAATGCAGTAGATTATCCTCGTACACATCAGCTAGAGATATATTGGTTAGGCTTTGCTAGTGGTTCACTTAAGTCACTTAAAAGTCACCATGTAGGATCAGAGATTGTATCATCAAAAGAATACTCTCAGTTTCATAAAACAAATTGTCAGCTTGCCAATGATGTTATTGATAAAATTTATAAAATTGATCCACGCCGTGCTTATATTGCAACAAAATACATACAAGACATGATCATTAACTTACGTGAAGTTTATCGTGTGTTAAAATGTGGATCTCCATACATCATTGTGGTTGGTAATAATTTGATTCGTGGTTTTCCATTTGAAACATGGCGTTATCTTCAAGAGGAAGCACTTAAAATAGGCTATAAAGTAGAGTCTTATTTTGTATCAGAAATCATCAATCACTTTATCAAAGTTCCACGTAAAGAACGCATTAACAATGATTATATTCTTATCTTAAGGAAGCCATAATGGATCATAAAAACTATTTTTGAGGTCGTCATTTGTTATTAATCTGCCTCCTGTTTGCTTAGCTAAAATATCCTTTTGTACTAATGTCTTTATATCAGATAGCATCCTAGACTGACAGACAATCAAGAGCGTATCCATGCCCATAGCTCCACAACCTTTCACCACTGTTTTAGGAAAGTATTTTTTAATATGTTGTTTTAGTTTTTGTGTATTTTGACAACAAAATCTCTTTTCCTCTAAACATTGAGCAAATTCTTCTAAAGCCTTTAAAAATTCTGGTATGTTTTTTTGTAAGAGGGCCTTAATGGCTTTTTGGCTTTTTTGAGCAAGCAACTGACAAGCTTGTAAGTTAATATTTTCTTTAAGATGTTGATGTGTCAATATTTTATGACCTGTTGTGCAGATCACAAAACTTAAACCTTTAAAAAATTCTTTAAAAGGAAGAATCTTGAAAGTATTTTTTGGTATATCAATATAACACATTCCACCTAAGCATTGAGAGAGGACATCAACTCCACTAGGAGCAATGCCACCTTGACCCATATCTTTTTGATATTGGTTTTTAATTTTAGAAGCTAATTTTGCAGAGAGGTTATGATGAAAGAGACATGTTTTTTCATATTCGCTAAGGTGATTGCCAGAAAGATATTGACAGAGCCATTTGGCACTTGAAGCTCCAAAGCCTCCTACTTTAGAGGCTTTTTGGGTTTTGTCGTTTTGATTTTGTTGGTATGGGTCTAAAAAGTGTCCATCTTGAAATTGAAAGTAGGGGAGGGTATTAAGGAGCAAAGCACCTCCTTCTTGTAGGACACCATATTCTCCTATGAGAAATGTTTTACTTGGAATTAAAAAAGGCATTTTCTTCCTTCTTAAGGCTTGATTTTTTTATTTATAGCTGTATAGTGTTTAACTGTAAAGTAAGGTCACTTACAAATAATATTTTTATAGAACAACAAAACAAATTGATGAAAAATGGCAGATAAAGATGAAAAATTTGAAGATAATGTACCGGGGAAGTACTATGTGGACACATCTTGTATTGCCTGCGACGCTTGCTCTGTGGCAGCCCCAGATAACTTTAAACTAAGTGAGGAGTTAGAACATGCCTTTGTTGCAAAACAACCCTCCTCACCGCAAGAAGAAGAAGAATGTCAAGAGGCCCTTGAAAGTTGCCCTGTCGAAGCCATTGGCAGTGATGGGGACAAATAAAGCCAGTAGAAATCAACAAATTATTTTAAAGCTACTCAAAGAACATTATCAATCTTCTCGATGTGCTTTATCTTATAAAACGCCTTACCAACTGCTTGTGGCAACTATTCTTTCAGCTCAATGTACAGATCAGAGAGTCAACCAAGTCACGCCTGCTCTTTTTAAGAAATATCCAGATGCTCAAAAAATGTCTCAAGCTCATCTGAAAGAGATAGAGACTCTCATTCGATCGACTGGTTTTTACAAAAACAAAGCTAAACATATTTTAGCTACCTCTCAGGAGGTGGTCAGGCAATATAAAGGGCAAGTTCCTTGTACAATGGAGGAGTTAAGTCGTTTACCAGGCGTAGGAAGGAAAACAGCTAATGTGGTTTTAGGTAATGCCTTTGGTATTCCTGGGATAGTGGTAGACACTCATGTCACAAGGCTCTCTAATCGACTGGGATTAGCTAGTGGGTTAAATGCTGTGAAGTTAGAAAAAGACTTAGAAAGAGTTGTGTGCCGAGAAGATTGGATTGACTTTTCACACTGGATGATTTGGCATGGTCGAAAGCTTTGCAAAGCTAGAAAACCTCTGTGTGGAGATTGCTTTCTACAACATGTATGTACTTTTTCTCACTTGAAATAAGACACGTTTATGTTATGTGTTTTTGATTTGAATTTCTTTCATAGATGAGAAAGGTGAAAGATGGGGTGATCTCCGGCGAATGAGTAGAAGGGCAAGCTGAAATAAGCTCAAAAGCTTTTTTATCAAAGTCAGGGAAAAAGGTATCTCCTTCATATACTTCATCAATTAAAGTTAAATAAATACGATCTGCTATGTCCATTGTTTGCTCATAAATCTGACTTCCACCACAAATAAAAATTTCCTCTGGCCAAAGTTTCTGATCAATTTGTTTTTGACACAGTGCAATAGCGTCCTGAATAGAAGGTACAACGCAAACTTCTGCATAAGGGAATTTTAAATCTTTTTGCTGTGTGACTACCACATTGAGGCGATCTTTTAAAGGTTTATTGGATATGGAGTTAAAAGTTTTTCGCCCCATCACAATGCAGTGTCCTTTTGTTTTTTCTTGGAAATAATGCATATCTTCAGGGATATTCCAAGGGAGGTGATTTCCCTTACCAATCACCTTATTTTCAGACATAGCAACAATTTGAGAAATAATCATACAGACACCTCCGCTTTAATTTTAGGGTAAGGATGATAATTGATCAACTGAAAATCCTCATACTTAAATGCATCAATGTTTTTAATATGACGATTAAGAATTAAAGTAGGTAAGGGACGTGGTTGCCTAGAAAGTTGTAATTTAACCTGTGGTAAATGGTTAGAGTAAATATGGGCATCTCCTAGAGTATGTACAAACTCTCCTGGTGTTAAGTCACATACTTGAGCAATCATCATAGTTAGCAAACTATAGCTGGCAATGTTAAAAGGCACACCTAAGAACAAATCGGCACTTCTTTGATAGAGTTGACAAGACAATTGACCGAGGTCATCCACATAAAATTGAAAAAGCGTATGGCAAGGGGGCAAAGCCATTTGATCTAAATCTGATACATTCCATGCACTGACAATCAATCTTCTAGAAGTGGGGTCTTTTTTAATTTGGCTGATCACTTGAGCAACTTGATCCACACTTTTTTGAGAGGAAACCTTCCAAGATCGCCATTGTTGTCCATAAATAGGACCTAGATACCCTTTTGAATCAGCCCATTCATTCCAAATACTCACTTTATTTTCTTGTAAATATTTGACATTGGTATCCCCTTTTAAAAACCAAAGTAACTCATAAATAATAGAACGTAAATGAACTTTTTTGGTGGTTAAGAGCGGGAATCCTTTTTGAAGGTTATATCTAGCTTGTAGACCAAATTTGCTTAAAGTCCCTGTACCAGTGCGGTCTTTACGCTCCTGGCCTGTCTCAATAACATCTTTTAAAATATCTAAATAAGATTTCATTTTAAATCTACTATTATGTATTTTGTTTATTTTATTTAATGATTAAATTTTTTGATTTTTTTTTAAAACCATCACATTATTTTAAAAAGTTTATATTATATATAATGGGGTCTAGTCATTGGCAAAAAATTCTTAATAATTTAAATAAAAATATACTTAATTTTGACTTTGACAGTTTATATAGATTAAACTATACCTCTACAAATTAAGATAATCATATTTTTTTATTCTGGCTTTGACTTTGATACTCTCAATAGGGTATATTTTTTAGCTTTGTAATAAATGAATAATTATAATATATTAATAGAAGGAAAGTGTTTATTTGGGATCCGGGATCCGGGATCCGGCAACAGAAGGGAAGGCATTTTGTTTCTTTAACATGGAAATGTATGAGTGGAATGCGGGGGCAGGCTTCCGAAGTCCTCAACCTTCGCTTGCTCTTGAGGGAGCAAGCGGGTTTGCGGAAGATCTTCAGCCTACCCCCGCCTCCCACTCATAATATTTATGTTTTTTAAGAATTATAATTATAAAGATGTCTTGTTTCCTTAACTTAATCAGTTCACATGGTGTTAAGGAACGAAAGGATCCTCCTTACTCAAAGTGAACAGGCTTTCTAGGTTGCCAGCATTTGAGAAGGCGGTAGCCTTCGGCTGGCAACCAGAAAGTGGCCAGAGGCCAGTTCACTTTGAGTGAAAAAGACAATGAAAGTTTCAAAGAAAAGATTGAGAATGATATATACAACAAAGAGTGAACATATATGATGTTATGCAGTGAGTTTCTGACCGATTGCCTCAAAATTGACCTTCCGGTTCTCTGAAAGGGGCTTGATCTGGTGGATCTACGAAGTGAGATAATGATAGATTCAAGGAAGGGAAATTTTGAGGGGGACAGTTCACGTATTTCTAAAAGAGGTACGTACGGGTAGACGAAGATCAACGAAATTAGACAATGAAAGGTACATACGTATGCAAAATCAAAAAATCCATATTTGTTTAAAGGCATTTGATCACAGGTTGTTAGATCAATCTACAAAGGAGATCATTGAAACTGTGCGTAGGACAGGTGCGAAGATATCTGGACCTATTCCTTTACCGACTCGGATTAATCGCTATACTGTTTTAACATCTCCTCATGTTGATAAAAAATCAAGAGAACAATTTGAGATACGCACACATAAGAGGATTTTAGACATCCTTGACTCCACAAAACAAACAGTTGATCAGCTCAGTAAATTAGACCTTTCTGCAGGAGTTAATGTTGAAATTAAGCTATCAGCAAATTAATTATTTATTTTAAATAAAATATGATACTTATAAAGAGGTACATAGAAGATACATACAGGGCAAGACAGTTAAATAACAATTAAACAACACAAGGTCTCTAATGACTACAAACAAACCTATTGAAAAAAATACAGAAAGCAACCTTCTAGTAGAAGATATTCCTAAAGGAGCTTCGTCTTCAGAAGATACGTCTATTCAAAAAGAAACTTCTATTCAAAAAGAATCTTCTACTCAAACAGAAACTTCTTTACCTCAAAAACAATCCTCACAAAATGACATAAAACAAGACAAAAAAGAAAGCATATCAAAAGTCAAAGAAGATACAAAACCACCAAAAGTACAAGTTCAAGAAAAAGATACAAACAAGCAAGAAGAAAAACCACAAGAAGTCAGCACTCAGAAAAAAGAAGATTCATCACAGGATGCTCCTAAAGAGCAAAAAGAATTACAAATAACAGATCAAAACCCAAACAAAACCCCAAAACAAAAACAAGAGGCTTTACCTCGTGAAGAAATAACAGTTCAAAAAGAACCTGATCTTCCTCATTTGCGTCTTAATGGTCTTTATGCGACAAAGTTGGGTATGTCTTCTATTTATAACGAACAAGGACAGGTTGTACCTGTTACAGTTTTGAGATTTGACATTTGGAAGGTGACACAAATTAAAACAAAAGAAAAGGACGGATATACAGCTATTCAAATAGGTTCCATGCCTAAGTCTCAAAGAAAATCTAACAAAGCTCAAATAGGACATCTTAAAAAGTCAAGTTTTTCTAGTTCGGTGACTTTTCTGCGTGAAATTCGAGGTGATCTTCCCAAACAGCCAGATCATGTTGATGTAGCAGAAGATTCTCATGGCCAATTAGGTCAGACCATATCTATTGAAAGTCTTGCTAAAGGAGATCGAGTCCATCTTTCTTCTACTTCAAAAGGACGGGGCTTTACAGGAACAATGAAAAGATGGGGTTATGGTGGAGGGCCTTCTTCGCATGGTTCTCAATTTCACAGACAACCAGGTTCTGTGGGCATGTGTGAAGAACCTGCCAGGGTGATACCTGGTAAAGGGATGCCGGGTCGTCATGGAGGGAAGAGAGTAACTCTCAAACATGTTGAAGTTGTAGATATCCTACCAGATAAAGCTCTTATTTTAGTTAAGGGAGGTGTTCCTGGAGCTACAAACACTCTTGTACAGCTTATGAAGGAGGGGGTGTCGCAATGACTCAAATCAATGTATTAGATTGGAATAAACAATCAATTAAAAGCATAGAACTTCCGGATAGCATTTTTGCACAGCCTGTTGCAAAGCATCTTTTACATGATGTGGTCAAATGGCAGTTAGCTAAGAAACGTAAAGGGAATCATCAAACAAAAACACGTGCTTTGGTCTCGGGAGGAGGTAAAAAACCTTTTAAACAAAAAGGTTCTGGCAGAGCTCGTCAAGGTTCTATTCGTTCTCCTTTAATGAGGGGAGGGGGTGTGATCTTTGGACCTTCTAAAAGGGATTATGATTATACTCTCCCTAGAAAAATCAAAAGGGCAGCCTTAAGGTCGGCTCTTTCTTATTTAGTGAAAGAAAAACGCTTTCATGTTGTGTCGGAGATGACCTCACAAGAAGGTAAAACAAAAGCTCTTTTCAAACAACTGCAAAATTTTGGTATTTTGAAAACTGTCTTAATAGATCATCAAGAAAATATACAGTTTAAAAGAGCAGCTAGAAATATACCTAATATCTGTTATTACTCCACCCAAGGTCTTAATGTATATGACCTTCTCAAATATAATTCAGCTATTGTGACAGAAGGTAGCATTCAAAATATCATTACTAGATGTCAAATACCTCCTCCTGTTAAAAAGAAGACAAAACCAAAAGCACAACCTAGAGACACAAAGTCTCATAATCAAAACAACCCTCCCCATCAACAAAAGGATCATTAATCATGTATCACATTATCAAAGCACCTTTAAGGACAGAAAAGAACACAGCTCTTCAAAACAACAATAATACTTATGTTTTTGAGGTGGACAGAAGGGCCAATAAAAAGCAAATTGCTAAGGCTGTTGAACAGCTTTTTGATGTCAAAGTGATGACTGTCAGGACTTTGATCAACAGATATCGGCAATACAAAAACCGGCAGTTTGGTCAGAAGATGAAAAATCAATCCAGAGTGCATTATTGGAAAAAGGCTTTTGTTCAATTATATCCAGGAAATAAAATCCGTCTTTTTGAGGGGGCTTAATTATGAGCCTTAGAAACTACAAACCTTTTACATCTTCTCGACGTACAATGACCAAATCAGACTTTTCCTCAATCACAAAAGCCCATCCAGAAAAATCATTATTGACTAAAAAAACTCAAAAAGCAGGCCGTAACAACACAGGTCGTATGACAGTGCGTTTCCGTGGAGGGGGTCATAAGAAACGCTATCGGGTGATAGATTTTAAACGCACAAAAATTGATATTCCAGCTGTTGTAGCTGCTATTGAATATGATCCTAACAGATCAGCTTTCATAGCCCTTCTGCATTATATTGATGGAGAAAAATCTTATATTATTGCTCCATTAAACCTAAAGGTAGGTGATCAAGTTATTGCTTCTGAATCAGCAGATATCAAGCCTGGCAATAATATGACATTAGCTCAAGTGCCATTAGGTACATTGATTCACAATGTGGAAATAAAATCACACAAAGGGGGACAATTAGCTCTTTCAGCAGGTTCTTCGGCCACTCTTGTTGCTAAGGAGGGAAAATATGTTTTAGTGAAGTTACCTTCAGGAGAGGTGAGGAAAATTCTCACTGTATGTCGTGCTTCCATTGGTCAAGTAGGTAATCCAGAAAATGAAAATACCAAAATAGGTAAAGCAGGTCGGACAAGGTGGATGGGATGGAGACCGCATGTAAGAGGGATGTGTCAAAACCCTATTGATCATCCTATGGGAGGCGGTGAAGGTAAGGGTAAGGGTAATCACCCTCAGACTCCATGGGGTAAACCTTGTAAAGGACATAAAACACGTCATAACAAAAGGAACGATGATTTGATTGTGACCCGTAGAAAACCTAGAAAGAAAAAGAAATAATAAGAAAAAGAAATAAGGTGTTTTTCATTTGTGGTCAAATAGTTAGCAAAGACTTTGATTGTTAAATTAAAAGAGCATAAGGAGACTGAGTGGGTTTTGTTGCTTATACAAAAACTTTTCAAATATTGGTGGTTTAATTTTTAAAAATAACAAATAATAATAAATAAAAAAGGAGAACAAAATGGGACGTTCCATTAAAAAGGGACCTTTTATAGACGATCATTTGTTAAAAAAGATACATAAAGCAAAATCTCAAGCAGATCGTAAAGTCATTAAAACATGGTCGAGGCGGTCTACAATTATTCCGGATGCTGTGGGGTTGACCTTTGCTATTCACAATGGTAAAAAGTTTGTTCCTGTCTATGTGACAGAAAATATGATTGGGCATAAGTTTGGTGAATTTGCCCCTACAAGAATTTTTACTGGTCACTCCGGAGATAAAAAAATGAATGTGACAAGAAAATAGGTGGTTTATGGAATTAAAATCTTCTTTAAAATTTGTCAGGGTTGGAACACAAAAAGCCAGAGTTGTTGCTAACCTTGTAAGAGGACAGAATGTCAATAATGCTTTGACACGACTGGCTTTTTTGAACCGCAAATCATCTCATATTATAAAAAAGCTTATTTTATCTACAGTGGAAAGGGCAAAACAAAGAGGTCATATTGATATAGATACACTTTTTATTTCAAAGATCACAGTGGATGAGGGTCCTCATTATAAGAGACATCTACCACGGGCTCAAGGACGGGCCTCTTTGATTAAAAAAAAATCAAGCCATATTTACATTGTATTAGATGAAAAATAATAAAAAAGATAAAAACAAACGCAAAAGGATCAAATAAAATGGGACAAAAAGTTAATCCAATTGGACTGAGATTAGGTGTTAATCGAACGTGGGATTCTCGTTGGTATACTAAAGGTCCTGGCTTTTCTAAAAACTTACATGAAGATTTTAAACTGCGAGCTTATGTGAAAAAGCAACTAAAGCATGCAGGTGTTTCTCGTGTAGAAATTGAACGGATAGCCAGTAAAATCAAAATTATTGTTTTTTCTGCTAGGCCGGGTGTAGTTATTGGAAAAAAGGGGACAGGCATTGATGCTCTCAAAGCTGACATACAACGTCTGACAAAAGATGAAGTTTTTATTAATATTCAAGAAATTAGAAAAGCTGATATAGATGCTTACTTAGTGGCTAAGAATATTGCCATTCAATTAGAAAAACGAGTTTCTTGGCGAAGAGCTTTAAAGAAAGCTTTAAAAGCAGCCATTTTAGGAGGTGTTAAGGGTATCAAGGTGCAAGTTTCAGGACGACTTGATGGAGCAGAAATTGCTAGAACAGAGTGGTATACTGAAAAAAGTGTGCCGCTACATACACTTAGAGCAGATATTGACTATCAAACAGCAGAAGCTTTAACTTCTTATGGGATCATTGGTGTGAAAGTATGGATTTATAAAGGAGATATTGTTTCTGCGAAATTGCCTCAAGCGTATAAGGAGACCATTGATGCTTAGCCCTAAAAAAATCAAATGGAGAAAGCAATTTCGTCCTTATTTAAGAGGTAAGGCTCATTCAGGTCATAAAATCTCTTTTGGTGATTTTGGCATCCAAGCTGTTACAGCCGGTAAGTTGACCTCTCGTCAAATAGAGGCTAGCCGTATTGCCATTAGTCGTTCTGTAAAAAGAGGAGGCCGGATGTGGATTCGTGTTTTTCCTCATATTCCTGTAACAAAAAAGCCAGCAGAAACTCGTATGGGTAGCGGTAAAGGTAATCCTGAATATTGGATTGCCCACGTAAAGCCTGGAACAGTCATTTTTGAATTGACGGGTATTGCTATAGAACAAGCTAGAAGAGCTTTTCAGCTAGCAAGTTATAAGCTTCCTATCAAAACTAAATTTTTAAAAAGAGAGGCTTTATGAAGTACAAAAATATAAAAAATTTAGAAAAAGAAGAAATTTTAAAAAAAATTACAGCATGTTTTTCTGAACTTTTCCAACTAAAGATGAACAAAAAACTCAATCAAATTAGCAATCCTCTTAAGATCAGAAACCTAAGAAGAGATATTGCCCGTTTAAAAACTTTATTAACTGAAAAACAATCACAAAGGTAAAATTTATGGACTTAAATACTCAAACAACTCCACAAAAAGATAATGCCAATGTACTTACCGAAAGTACAGATCAAAAACCTTCTCCTGTAAAAAGTATTAAAAAACAAAAAAAGCGTGGGCGAAGAATTGAAGTCATTGGCCACGTGGTCAGCGATCAAATGGATAAAACTATTACAGTAGAAGTTTATAGACAAGTACGTCACCCTCGCTTAGGTAAGTACATTAAGAAAAGTACAAAGTTCAAAGCCCATGACGAAAAAAATACAGCCAGTAGAGGTGATAAGGTTTTGATTCATGCCACTCGTGCTTTTAGCAAAACAAAGTTTTGGAAATTATCTAAGATTGTGGAGAAAAGTCAAAAATTATAATTTTCTAAGAGGTTTTGATAATGATTCAAATGCAGTCATGGTTAAGGGTGGCAGATAATTCTGGAGCTAAAGAGCTTCAATGTATCAAAGTACTTGGAGGTTCTCAAAGGACCATAGCATCTATTGGTGATGTTATTGTGGTCTCAATTAAATCAGCTATTCCTAACTCTAAGGTCAAAAAAGGTGAAACAACTAAAGCTGTGATTGTCAGGACAATACATAAAATACGTCGAAGTGATGGCAGTTATATTCGTTTTGATGAAAATGCTGCTGTTTTAGTCAATGCCAATAAAGAGCCTATTGGTACTCGTATTTTTGGTCCTGTTGCAAGAGAGCTTCGAGCTAAAAAGTTCATTAAAATTATTTCTCTTGCTCCTGAAGTTCTATAATTTTTGTTTTTTTCAGAGGGGGAAGGGCTGGTTAGGGAAAACCAGCACTTAATTTCTACACCAATAACTATATGTCACTCTTGTGTCTTGCATAAGAGGAGGGTTGAAGATAATCTTGCTCCCTTCCACTTTGTATTCATCTTCTGTAAAGCCTTCCACACGGACAGGTCCACCACTAAGGTCAGGTGTACATTTCAAGTCAATAGAGCTTGTTGTGCGGACAAGGGTGCGAGAGATTTCTTCTAATTGTGTAGCATAGTCATCAGCACACACACTACCTACTCGACCACCTGTGACTCGAGCTGCTGCTGCATACTCATGTCCATAATAAGGTGTTGCATTTGTACCTTGTGCTGCTTGTTCTTGAAGGCATTTGCTGTCAACAGGAGGTCCAGGATCAACCACAATAGCATGAACAGTCACTTGCTGATCGCCTTTAATACGTCTTGCTGTGTCTATGAGATCACTTGCACGATCTTTTCCTGCTTCTAAAGGATAACCAAATGTGTTTCCATTACTTCGTTCATTTTCATCACTGATAATAATAATACCTAAATCAGCATCAGATCTTATGATACCATATTCATTATTGTTCAAGGCTGTGATGAGAGAATAAATACATCTTTCGTCACCATTTCCTACTTCAGGTCGTTGAATAGTATTTTTAAATTTATTGTTTTGACCTGAATCACCCGATCTCAATATGTAAGAACTAGTACCTGCAACTTTTAAAAGCTGTCCACCTTGTGTGGGACCATTACCTGACATATCTGAAGTGACAAAGCCAATTTGATAATCAAAATCTCTGATAGCACTAATGAAACTATTAAACCTTCGACCTAGACGTCTTTGTTCTTCAGACATAGAGGTAGAATTATCCACACAGAAAAGAATATCTAGCTTGGTCATGCTTCTAGGAGCTCTAAAAGTGTCATTGTAATATCTATAACGTGTTGCTGGCTCAACAGGAGGATCCTCGTTAGGAGGAGTTTCCGTTTCAGTAGTAGGAGGGGGAGTAGTAGGAGGGGGGGAAACTAAAGGTACTTGTTCGCTCATTGAGAGTTCTGCATTTTTGCAACCCACAATAAAGATTATTGTAAATAAAATAGCTAAAATTGTAGTAAAAAGCCTCATAATGTTATTCTCCAAATTTTCATTTATCTTTATACATATTTTTTACAGTTTCTTACTTATTGTTACTTCAAAATCTATGCCAGATTGAGATCGGATACTTTAAGTTATTGAAATTAAAGCTTATTTTTAAAAACCCTTTGCTTTCTATCAAAAATAAATCAAATGAAGTGAAATAATTGCTTTCAGTGGAAAATGAAATTATCTTAAATGATATCAATAGTTTATGTTAATTCTTCTTCTAAAGATAAGATTTCAATAAAATAAACAGAAGTGACAAATAAGAGTCCTTATTTTGCCTCTCACTACACCTTTTTAATGTTTTTTATTCAATGCTAGATATTTCTTTTTATAATTTCTGATTATTATGACGAGGGAAGATGAACTAGTGAGATAAAGGAAAGTTTGATTCTAAATTGTTCTAAGTCTAAGTGGTGTTGTTTTTTAAAGTACTTCAGTTTTGTTTTGTTTTTACCGATATTATTAACAGATATGTATCAATTTATTAGGTATTTAAAAAATGACATTTCTAAAGACAGTGCAAGGTCATCAAAACAGTTTTATAAAGAAAAACTTTTTTAAGTTTAAAGGGTTATATATTATAGTTTTGGTTTGCATTGGCTTTTTTGTGGTTGTATTTCAAAACTGCAAGTCTGATACTGTATCCACTAGCAAAACTTCACAGCCAGGAGATTCTGGATCTTCTTTGTCTTATGAAAGAGGTTATATTATTGCACACTTACCTTCAGAGGGCGAGGGTATGTCCAAAGATAAATTTGATCTCAATACAGATGTCCATCTTAAAATGAAGCATGTTCATCCTGATGCAAATAACTTTAAGTGGAGTGTGACAAGGGGTTTTGAAAGTATTGTCGATTCTCAAACTAAAAATCAAAATAAGTATCAGCATCGTTTCACACAGATAGGTAGCTACACTGTGCTTGCTACAGCATATCAAGGGGGGAGGTTATTAACCAGTTCTAATAAACAGATTGTGATTGGAGCAGAATGTCCATTAGATAATATATTAGAGATAGAGCTTCAATCAGGTTCTTTCACTAGTGATTCTTCTGTTACTTTGACTTTGAGAGATGCTTCTGATTTTACAGATATAGCATGGAAGGTGACCTTACCTTCTAGTCCATCAAAGCAAGATTTTAATGGTGCAACATTGACTGTCGACCTGACAGGAGAGTCATCAGGTTCTCTAATTATTGAAGTCTCTGCTGTGGATTCAGCAGGATGTCTTGTCTATAGAAAAAAAGAGCTTCAAGTTACAGAAAACTTACAACCCTATATCAATCCATTTCAAATAACAGATGATGGTCAAGAAGTGGCTGTAACACTAGAAAACAATGACATTTATAAATATAGAAGGCCTCAAGGAAATACTCAAATGTTGAATTTAGATATTAAAAATACTGACAGATGCGAGTTTCAGGTCGATAGGAAGGAGCGTTCTTCAATAAGTTGTCAAGGTGCTATAGATATCAGTTTAAGTTCAAATACAGAGTGTCAAGAGACTCTTGTCAATATATTTTTAGAAGATCAGGCAGATTCGTCTTATCAATCTTATCAATATTATAATTATTGTCCAGCTAACAATAAGATTTGTTATTTTGGTTCTATTGAAGGAAGAATGGGGCAGCATTTTTGTTCAAAGAGTCTTGCATTAGCTAGCAGAGGTGATCAGCGTCCAGATCTTGTGACAGATAGAAGTATAGATGGACAGTGTGACAATTCTCGCAAAAATGGGTGTGTGACAGGTGAGGCCAATGATGGTGCTATAGCAGATACAGAAGAATTTTATCTATGGCACTGTGTTGGGATCAACAAAGGAGAGACAGCTACAGATTGCCGTAAGAGAATACCCATCAACGGGCAATGTGATAATTCAAAAAGGAATAGCTGTCTTGTGGGGCAGGTTAATGATGAGGCTTCAGCAGATACAATAGAATTTTATAAATGGCATTGTGAAGGAGAGCATGGAGGGAGGACTGCTAGCAATTGTAAGAAAGGTAAACCCCTTAATGGGGTATGCAATAACAATGTTAAATATAGATGTTCTATTGGTACGCCTAACCCGACGGCTGTAAAAAATACAAAAACACATTATAAATGGAAGTGTAATGGGAAAAATGGAGGTCGAATTTCAGGGACTTGTCAAGTAGGCGTAGAAGTTAGAGGGGCGTGTGATAATTCTCGCAGGAATGGATGTCGTATAGGCACAGCCAATGCTGGAGCTGTTGCTGATACAAGTGCTTATTATAGATGGAAGTGTAATGGGAAAAATGGAGGTGAGAGTTCAGGCACTTGTCAAATAAGCAAACCAGCCGATGGACAATGTGATAATACTCGTAGAAATGGCTGTCAGTCAGGTACAGCTAATGATGGGGTTGTTGCTGATACAAACGTTTATTATAGGTGGCGATGTGATGGAAATGGAGGTCAAAATTCAGGTACTTGTCAAATGAGAAAACAAGTCAGAGGGCAATGTGATAATACTCGTAGAAACGGATGCCAGGCAGGAACAGCCAATGCGAGAGCAGTTGCTGATACCACTGTTTATTATAGGTGGAGGTGTGAAGGACAAAATGGAGGTGGCAATTCAGGTACATGCCAAATAAGAACATCAGTCAATGGGCAATGTGATAATTCTCGCAGAAATGGCTGTCTTACAGGAACATCTAATGCTAGAGCAGTTGCTGATACCAGCACACATTATAAGTGGCATTGTGTGGGGTTGCGTGGTGGACAGACAGCTACCAGTTGTCAAAGACCCAGACAGATCAGAGGGCAGTGTGATAATTCTCGTAGAAATGGTTGCCGGACAGGTACAGCTAATGATGGGGTTGTTGCTGATACCAGCACTTATTATAGATGGCGGTGTGATGGAAGTGGAGGTCGAAACTCAGGCACTTGTCAAATAAATAAACCACCTCAACCACAACAGATCAGAGGACAGTGTAATAATTCTCTTAGAAATGGTTGCCAGGCAGGTACAGCCAATGCGGAGGTTATTGCTGATACAGGCACTTATTATAGATGGAGGTGTGATGGGCAAAACGGAGGGCAAAACTCAGGCACTTGTCAAATAAGCAAACCACCAGTTTCTCAGTACCAAAAACACACACAGTCTATAACACAAAATAGTTTTGTTAGCCCACAAACAGATATTTTGCTTGTACTTGATATATCAGGCAGTGTAAGTTCTCGTATGAAGGATATGGTCAAAAATGGTAATTTTATAGATCAATTTATAGCGGGCATATCTAATGTAGGAAGAAGAAATAATATGTCTGTTAGTATCAATATAGCCACTATTTTAGCTGTAGCAGATCATCCTTGGTCAGGAAAAATCTTTTTCAAAAAAGAACCAAAAGTACTTAAGTCTACTATACATTCTCTAAAAGAAATGCGAAGTACTTTAGGCGAAAGGTTTAAGAAAAGAAAAATAATCAGTAGTGAGGAAAGGGGGGAAAGATACAGAAATCAACGTGAAGAAATGAACCTTAAAGCCCTAATGGAAAGCGTTACAGGAACACATTTGACAGAAAATCAAAAATTAGACTTTTTCCGTCCTGATGCCTCACTAATTGTTATTTTTATTACTGATGAGACAGATGTCTGTGCTAGAGCAAATAGTGAATATGAACGAGAAGGTGCTAAGATGTTCTGTAGTGGTATCACACACCAAACTGTTCTAGCTACTTTAAGGAATTTAAAAGGTACTGCTTTAAGTATTCATGGCATTTTTGATAGCAATGTACATTCTAATCATCCAAGTAAGCCTAGTAAGGAATATGCTTATGGAATTCAAGAGCTTGTACGGGCAGTCAATGGAGTGGCTATACCTTTTAAAGCTTCTAATGCTAGAGTTAGAACTGGCATCGACAGTATTCTTCAACGAGTCAACAATAATAGATTATTTAAACCAACATTAGGAATCACTTTAAGACATCGCCCTGTTGCTGGTAAGACGAAAGTATTATTGACAAACCCTGGATCATCTCCTCGGGAGATACCTTTTGTATATGATAGTAGTGCAAATACTATCCGTATTGATGCTAGCAATGCAGGGACACGAAACGCTGTCATCACAGTGGAATATTATACTACAAGGTAAACATAGACTGGCTTTGAAATAAAATGAGTTAAAATAATTGCTTTCAGTGGAAAATGAAATTATCTTAAATGATATCAATAGTTTAGGTTGATTTTTCTTCTGAAGATAAGATTTCAATAAAATAAACAAAAGTGACAAATAAGAGTCTTTATTTTGCCTCTCACTACACTTTTTTAATGTTTTTTATTCAATGCTAGATATTTCTTTTTATAATTTCTGATTATATATGACGAGGGAAGATGAACTAGTGAGATACAGGAAAGTTTTATCCTAAGTTGCTCTAAGTCTAAGTGTTGTTTTTTTAAATACTTAAGTTTTGTTTTGTTTTTACCGATATTATTAGCAGATATGTATCAATTTAAAACATTCTAGGTATTTTAAAAATGATATTTTTAAAAACAGTGCAAAGCCATCAAAGCCATTTTATAAGGAAGAACTTTTTTAAGTTTAAAGGGTTGTATATTATAGGTTTAGTTTGCATTGGCTTTTTAGTGGTCGTATTTCAAAACTGCAAGTCTGATACTGTATCCACTAGCAAAACTTCACAGCCAGGAGATGAAGCCTCTTTGTCTTATGAAAGAGGTTATATCATTGCTCACTTATCTTCAGAGGGCGAAGGTATGTCCAAAGATAGATTTGAGGTCAATACAGATGTCCATCTTAAAATGAAGCATGTTCATTCTGATGCAAATAACTTTAAGTGGAGTGTGACAAGAGGTTTTGAAAGTATTGTCGATTCTCAAACCACAGATCAAAATGAATATCAACATCGTTTCACACAGACGGGTAGCTACACTGTGCTTGCTACAGCATATCAAGGGGGGAGGTTATTAACTAGTTCTAATAAACAGATTGTGATTGGAGCAGAATGTCCATTAGATAATATATTAGAGATAAAGCTTCAATCAGGTTCTTTCACTAGTGATTCTTCTGTTACTTTGACCTTAAGAGATGCTTCTGATTTTACAGATATAACATGGAAAGTTCAATTACCTTCTAGCCCATCAAAGCAAGATTTTAATGGTGCAACATTAAGTATAGACCTAACAGAGGCGTTAGGTTCTCTGATCATTGAAGTTTCTGCTGTGGATTCAGCAGGATGTCTTGTTTATAGAAAAAAAGAGATTCAAGTTACAGAGGGCTTACAACCCTACATCAATCCATTTCAAATAACAGATGATGGTCAGGAAGTGGCTGTAGTGCTAGAAAACAATGACATTTATAAATATAGAAGGCCTCAAGGAAACACTCAAAGTTTGAATTTAGATATTAAAAATGCTGAAAGATGTGAGTTTCAGGTCGACAGGAAGGAGCGTTCTTCAATAAGTTGTCAAGGTGCTATAGATATCAGTTTAAGTTCAAATACAGAGTGTCAAGAGACTCTTGTCAATATATTTTTAGAAGATCAGGCAGATTCGTCTTATCAATATTATAATTATTGTCCAGCTAACAATGAGATTTGTTATTTTGGTTCTATTGAAAAAAGAATGGGGCAGCATTTTTGCTCAAAGAATCTTGCATTAGCTAGCAGAGGTGATCAGCGTCCAGATCTTATGACAGATAGAAGTGTAGATGGAGAGTGTGACAATTCTCGCAAAAATGGATGTGTGACAGGTGAGGCCAATGATGGTGCCATAGCGGATACAGAAGAATTTTATCTATGGCATTGTGTGGGAATCAACAATGGAGAAACTGCCACAGATTGCCGTAAGAGAATCCCTATCAACGGGCAATGTGATAATTCAAAAAGAAACAGCTGTCTTGTGGGGCAAGTTAATGATGAGGCTGCAAGGGATACAGAAGAATTTTATAAGTGGCATTGTGAAGGAGAACATGGAGGGAGAACTGCTAGCAATTGTAAGAAGGGTAAAGCTTTTTGTGATAATACTCGTAGAAATGGATGCCAGGCAGGTACAGCTAATGATGAGGTTGTTGCTGATACAAATATTTATTATAGATGGCGATGTGATGGAGATGGAGGTCAAAATTCAGGTACTTGTCAAATGAGAAAACAAGTCAGAGGGCAGTGTGATAATACTCGTAGAAATGGATGCCAGGCAGGCACAGCCAACGCGAGAGCAGTTGCTGATACCAGCACATATTATAGGTGGAGGTGTGAAGGACAAAATGGAGGTGGCAATTCAGGTACATGTCAAATAAGAACATCAGTCAATGGGCAATGTGATAATACTCGTAGAAATGGCTGTCTTACAGGCACATCTAATGCGAGAGCAGTTGCTGATACCAGCACACATTATAAGTGGCAATGTGTAGGAGAGCATGGTGGACGGACAGCTACCAATTGTCAAAGACCAAGACAGATCAGGGGGCAGTGTGATAATTCTCTTAGAAATGGATGTCGTACAGGCACAGCCAATGCGAGGGCTATTGCTGATACAGGCAGACATTATAGATGGAGGTGTGATGGAGAAAATGGAGGTGGCAACTCAGGCACTTGTCAAATAAATAAACCACCTGAGTACCAAAAACACACACAATCTATAACACAAAGTAATGTTGTTAAACCACAAACAGATATTTTATTTGTACTTGATCCATCAGGCAGTATGAGTAATTTTATGCAGGTATTCACAAATAACGGTGCTATAAAGTGGTTTATAGATAGTTTACATAGAGAGGCTGATTTTAATATAGCCACTATTTTAGCTATAGTAGATGATGAGTTGTCAGGACGCATTTTTCCCACAGAAAATGCTCCAAAAGTGCTTAAGTCTAGAATACATTCTCGAACACAAATACGGGATGGTTTACAGAAAAAGTTTAAGAAAAGAAAAATAAGCAACCAGAGAGATTGGACAGATCGTCATAGAAACCAACGTGAGGAAATGAACCTTAAAGCCCTAATGGAGAGCGTTACAACACGTTTGACAGAAAATCAAAGATTAGACTTTTTCCGTCCTGATGCCTCACTAATTGTTATTTTTATCACTAATGAAGAAGATGTCTGTGCTAGATATCCCAGTTATGCTCGAACACTTTCTTATAAACCACCTAAAAATAATGACGAGCATAAATGGGAACAAGAAGGTGCCGAGATGTTCTGTAGCGGTATCACACATCAAACTGTTTTAGCTACTTTAAAGAATTTAAAAGGCCCTGCTTTAAGTATTCATGGTATTTTTGATAGCAAAATACATTCTGGTCATCCAAGTGAACCTGATAAAGACTATGCTTATGGAATTCAAGAACTTGTACGTGCAGTCAATGGAGTTGCTATGCCTTTTAATCACAATTATCGAAGTAGCTTTCAAACTATTTTTAATCAAGTCAACACTAAATTATTTAAACCAACATTAGGGATCACTCTAAGATATCGCCCTGTTGAAAGTAAAACAAAAGTATTATTGACAAACCCTGGATCGTCTCCTCGAGAGATACCTTTTGTATATAATAGTAGTGCAAATACTATCCGTATTGATGCTAGCAATGCAGGGACACAAAACTCTGTCATCACAGTGGAATATTATACTATAAGGTAGTAGAGACCTGTCCTGAAATAAAATGATCTATGTACTTTTTATCAAACTATGAGTCAGTTTAAATAATTAGAAGTAGCACTTTCCCCTAGAAGTTCTAAATGTGACGGGTGACCTCTTCCCACCAAATAACCGCCCTGTTCCCCTCCATCTGGCCCTAAATCAATCACATAGTCACTTGATTTGATCACATCTAAATTATGTTCAATTAAAATAACAGAATGTCCTTTATCCACAAGCTCCTGTAAAAGACAAATCAACTTACGAATATCCTCAAAATGCAGTCCTGTTGTAGGTTCATCTAATATATAAAGGTTTTTCCTACGGCCCGTCTTAGATAACTCCTTAGAAAGCTTAATCCTTTGGGCCTCTCCACCAGAAAGGGTCGGTGAGCTTTGACCTAAATGAATATAATCTAACCCTACAAGACTTAAAGTCCTGATTTTTTTTTGAATTTTGATATGATTTTTGAAAAACTCCATAGCTTGTGAAACAGACATATTTAAAACATCAGAAATATTTTTATCCTTATATTTGACTTCTAAAGTTTCAGAATTATACCGCTTACCCATACAGACTTCACACTGCACATAAAGGTCTGCCATAAAGTGCATTTCTATCTTTACTTGTCCAGCCCCTTGACAATGTTCACAACGACCACCCTTCATATTAAAACTAAACCTTCCTGCTTTATACCCTCGCTTTCTAGACTCCGGTAATCCAGCAAATAAATCTCGAATAGGAGAAAATAACCCTGTGTAGGTAGATGGATTGGAACGAGGTGTCCTACCAATGGGCTTTTGTGTCACATTGATCACACCATCTAAAGCTCTAAACCCTGTGATACTTTTAAAAGGTTTGACAAGGTATTGCGACGTATAAAAGTGATTGTGTAAATAACAAAAGAGAGTATCCATAATTAAAGTACTCTTTCCACTACCAGATACACCTGTCACAGATACAAAAGCCCTCAAAGGTATATCCACGTGGATATCTTTGAGATTGTTGCCAGATGCACCTTTGATCCTTAACCAATGTGGTATTTTCCGGTAATTTCTGTTTTTGTTTTGGTAAGCTATTTTTTCTTTTTTAAGATACTGCCCTGTTAAACTTTGAGGTGTTTTTTGAATCTCTATAGGAGAACCTACAGTGATCACTTCCCCTCCATCATCACCTGCTCCAGGTCCTAGATCAATAACATAATCCGATCGCAAAATTGTTTCTGCATCATGCTCTACAACTAAAATGGTATTCCCTCTATCTCTTAATTTATTTAAACTATTTAACAGCTTATTGTGATCTTTAGGGTGAAGACCAATAGAAGGTTCATCTAAAACATACGTTATACCTATCAAGCTACTACCTAATTGATTAGCTAGACGTACTCTTTGGTATTCCCCACCTGAAAGTGAATTTGCAGGACGTAACAGATTCAAATAACCTACACCTATATCACATAACGTAGTGACTTTTTGTTTAAGGTCTACTAAAGCCTTTTGAACAATTTGATAAGATCTTTGAGATAATTGCATTTCGTGATCTAAAAAATGTTTTAATTGAGTTAAGGTCATCCATGACAAATCTACAATAGATTTGCCATTGATAAAAACATTTCTAGCTTCTTTGTTGATGCGACTACCACCACACTCGTCACATAAAAGAGATTGACTGTCCGTATCTACTTTTTCATCATCTAAGTCTAACATAAAATTTTTATAACCTGTTCCTGAGCATTTTTCACAAGCCCCTCTTGTATGATTAAAACTAAAACTACTAGGTTCTAGCTTATCAAAGGCAAAGTGACATTCAGGACATGCAGAGATCGCAGAGAAAAAATATTCTTTTGGAGGTGTAAGGACTTTAATTTTAAGATACCCTTCTGAGAGTTCTATAGCAGTTTGCATGCTTTTTTTGATTCTCTGATGTATTGATTTGTCCATTTCCACTTGATCTATCTGCAAATCAATATTGTGCCTTTTATATCTTTGAAAAGGTGTAAAAAAAGGAGAATCCAAATATACGGGTTTAGCATCCACATAACATTTAAGATAACCTGCCTTTTGCCAATGATACATTTCTGTTGTAAAAGAACCTTTTTTGTTCCTCACTATAGGAGATAAGATTAAAAATCTTTGACCTTCTTTAAAATTTAACACCTTATCATAAATTGTTTCTATAGATTGACCTGCAACAGGAATTTTGTGTTCGGGACATTGAGCAATCCCTACTCTAGCATATAAAAGCCTTAAATAATCATAAATTTCTGTCAGAGTGCCTACAGTAGACTTAGAAGCAAAAGAAAGTGATTTTTGTTCAATGGCAATGGAAGGCGATAATCCTGATATAAAATCTATATCTGGTTTTTTAAACTTCTCTAAGAAGTTCCTAGCATACGTGGAAAAGCTCTCTACATAACGTCTTTGGCCTTCAGCATAAATAGTATTAAAAACTAATGAAGATTTTCCGCTACCAGATAGTCCAGTGACCACAATCATTTTGTTCCTAGGAAGAGTGACATGGATATCTTTGAGATTATGCTCTCTAGCTCCTGAAACCACAATACCTTTATCATTTGTCATTTTGTCTTATCATCTCCTTTATATTGAGTTTCATTTTTTCAAAAGCTTTTTGAGATTTGGCTTCATATCTTATCACAACTTGAGGTTGAGTATTAGAAGCCCTTACTAAAATCCATCCATCTTCGTGACTGACCCTCACACCATCTATTTGATTGATCTGCATTTGGCTATATTTATTTTTTATAAAAGAGATCATTTTATCTCTCTTTTCTGGTGAGGTGTCAATACGTATTTCAGGAGTGGTGAAAACTTGAGGAATATCTTTGAGAAAATAAGAGAGAGGCTTTTTATACCGACTGACTATCTCAATTAAACGCAGGCTAGCATAAATAGCATCATCAAACCCATAATTCCTGTCATTAAAATAAATATGACCACTCATTTCACCACCAAATAGGGCCTTTTCTTGTCGCATTTTTTCTTTGATCAAAGAATGCCCTGTTTTCCACATTAACGGTTGACCTCCATTTTGCTGTATATCTTGATAAAATCGATCAGAGCATTTAACATCCCCTATAATCAAAGCTCCTGGATGAACTTTTAAAATTTCTCTGCTAAAAATCATCATGAGATCATCTCCTAGAATTATTTGACCATTCTCATCCACAACTCCTATGCGATCAGCATCTCCATCATATCCAATACCCATATAGGATTTTGTTTGTACAACTCTCTGACTTAAAGCTTTTATATTTTCTTTAATAGATGGGTCAGGGTGATGGTGAGGGAAATTTCCATCTGGATCTTCATATAAAATATCACATTCAAAACCAATGGCTTCAAGCATCTGACGTAAGATAGGCCCAGCAGATCCATTTCCACAATCTATCACAACAGGAATATATGATAAGTTTTTAAACTCTTGAGTATATCTTTTAACGTAAGCTTCTGAAATGTTAAATGTCTGAAGATTTTCTTTTGGTTTGATTTGTGGGTTACGGTATTTTTCATTTAAAATAATATGTTTGAGTTTTTGAATTTTTTCTCCAAAAAGAGCTTGATGCCCTTGTGTGAGCTTAAAACCATTATATGAGGGTGGATTGTGACTCCCTGTGACCATAATAGCACCTGTGAGATTTTCAATGATCCGTGTAGAATAATAAGACATAGGTGTTGTGATCAACCCTAGTTCATAGACAATGGCTCCACTGGCTTGAAGACCTTCTATAAGTTTTTGAGTTATAGGCTTGCTAGAAAGCCTTGCATCGTAACCCACAGAAACCAGTGGGTTGCTTATATGAGTTGTTTCTGTAAGATAAGAAATAAAAGCTCTACCTAGTTGAAAGGCAAAATGAACATCCAATTGCTGAGGATAAAGACCTCGAATGTCATACTCTTTAAAAATTTGCATGGTTTATTTGTATATTTTATTTGTGGAGATAAGATATTTTAATTAAAAACAATCTCAAAAATAAGTTTTATATTATGCAATGCTTTACTTTCTTTATTGTACATGATTTGTACTATAATATTTTGATATGGCTTTAAAATTTTTGTGATCACATTATAGCTTTAGTCAATATGGGTTAGTTCTGCTTCCTTTTTCTCTGCAAGGTCATCGATGATTTTAATGTATTTATCTGTCAGTTCTTGTGTTTTGTCTTTTTCTTGTTTGCTTTCGTCTTCACTAATGGATTTAGCTTGAAGAAGACTCTTAATATATTCATTAGTATCTTTACGACTTTGCCGAATAGAAATTTTAGCATCCTCTATAATCTTTTTGACTTGTTTGGTTAGTTCTTTACGTCGATCTTCTGTAATTTCTGGCAATTTGAGGCGGATCACTTTACCATCATTGATAGGAGTTAAGCCCATATTACTCTTATTGATAGCCACTTCAATATCTTTGAGAATGCTTGCCTCCCAAGGAGCAATGAGAAAAGACTTAGCATCAGGACAACTAATAGCTGCAACCTGTGAAAGAGGGCTTAAAACACCATAATAATCTACGCGAATAGGATCTAACATAGAGGCATTGGCTCTGCCTGTCCTAATGCGAGCTATTTGATTTTGAAGACTTTCAATTGTTTTATCCATTTGAGCTTTTGCCTTTTCTCTATGTTGGATAATATCTCCCATATCATGTTCTACCATTTTGACCTCCTTTTTAAAATATATTGATGAAACACAATCAATGATATCCTTATCATCTCTAAAGAAAATACTTCTAAATTTAAAAATATTCAATAAAAAAATTATAGAGATATAAAAGTAAGCTTTAAGCTATTATAGGATATTTCATTCTATTTGTATAGAATGAAACCATGCATTTGCAAAAACATTTAATATATTTCTTGAAAGACCTTTCAGCTAGCTTTAAGTTTTTATTGATTGATGATATCTACAAAATCCACTTGTTTGACTTGATCACCTTCTTTGAGTCCAGCTACAATTTCAAAATAAGAATCATTTTGCACTCCTACTTGAATCGCCTTTTTTTGATTTTCTTCTGTTATGACAAAAAAGTCATTATCCTTCTTAAAAATAAACTGATGAGGTAACGTTAAAACTTGCTCTTTTCTAAATGTTTCAATATCAATGACCGCAGACATACCTGGCTTAATACGATCATCAATATCAAGTATTTCCATACGAGAGAGGAACTCTACATTAGTGTTATTTCTCCAGTTGACTTGATGGTTAGCAGCTAGAAAGACACTTTTTATAATCCCTTCATACTGTTGATCTAGGATAGCAGAAAGCTTAATAATAGCCTTCTGCCCTGTTTTAATTTTAAGTCGATAAATTTCTGGTACATTAAACTCTATAAAAAGTTTATCTAACTTATCAATTCTGACTAGGTAATTTTCTGTATTGCTTTCTTGTACAAATTCTCCTTCTTCCTTAAGTATTTGGACTACAGTGCCAGCAAACAAGGCTCGAATAGGATAAACAGGATTAAAAGATTGTAGAGATTCTGTGACAGAGATAATAGGATCATTTTTTTTAACTTGATCTCCTATTTTGACATAAAGCTTTTGAACATAGCCATTAAAGGGGGCTGTGATGATATTTTTCTTTTCTGGTTCGACATTGCCTGCAATAGTGATCTTCTGCACCAAATCCATACGAGTAACCGATGCTATCTGAAAGTGTTTCAAAGAATTTTGGCTCACAAAAAAATAAATCAATAAAGTCAATGCCAATAAGATAATAAAGATTTTAATAATTGATAATATTTTCATATAATTTCCCTTGATGATATTGATACTCTGAAAGAAAATTTTGCAATTGAAAAAAATTAATATAATAGGATTCTTGTGCTGTTTTGTAATTATTAAAAGCATTGATAAAATCTAAAAAAGTCAGCTTCCCATTGCGGTATTCATAAGTAATAGAGTCGTAGTTTTCTTTCTCTAAATCTACAAGCTCTTTGCTTAATTTGAGGTTATCCATTTGCTTTTGAATATCTAAAAAAACTTTTTCGATTTGTGTTTTGAGAGTTAATAAGTTGGCATGGATCTGATTATTACTGATTTGTTCTGTAAGCCTTGAAATAGAAAGCTCTCTACGCCTGATCCCTCCATCCCATAAATTATACTTTAATGTGATAAAAGCTGATACATCAATAGGAGATACACCTGTCTGGCTTGTTCGTGATAAATAATTAGGATTAACATAAGACATACTTGCATCTAAAGTGATGGCTGGCCAGTATCTTCTTTGAACAAGTTGTACTTGGGCTTTATTGATATTTTTGCTATAGTTGGCCATTTTATATTCATAATGATTGTGCAGAATATTTTCAATTTCATCTCTATTGATAGATGGATAATTTCTTTCTGTGACTTCCATAGAACTGATCTTCAAATGCTCTTCTTGAAATCCTATGATTTGTTTTATTTGTTCTATGGATTGATGAATATTGGTTTGAGCATCAGCTAAGGAAATTTGGCTTCTTTGAAGTTGTGATTTAAGACGTAAAAAGTCTATTCTTTTTCTAGCTCCATGTTTGTATTCTTGTTCAATGGATTTCATTTGCCTGGAAAGGAGTTCATGTTGAAAGGTTTGCACCTCTAGCAAATGAGTTAAAAGAGAATAATTATGATATTCTTTTAAAATATCTAAACATATTTGATTTTGATCTCTTGTGTATTCTACATAAGATCTGCTATTTTCTTGTTGGGCTATGCGGTAGTTGGTCAAATAAGCACCATTGTTGTAGAGAGTTTCGCTAAGAGTTAAATTGAGTCCAGCAAAAATAGGCGAGTCTTCTGGCATGATTTGATTCTTTCTATATCCTAAATCTGTTGAAATATCCAATGAAGGCAAAAAATTTGCAAAAGCATTTTGCAATCTAAAATGGTTGATCTTCAATCTATTAGAAGCATTGATGATTTGAGGGGAATGCATAAGACCATATTTAATTAAATCTTTCAATACAAACTCTTTTGCATACACCTGATGAATTATAAAAGTTATATGAAAAAAATGTATGCATAGCACAAAATAAAAAAAAGTCATCTTAGTATTATAATGATTCATTTGTTTTCACCTTTTTGTATTGATCAAGCACTTTGACTTAAAGTGTTGAGTAGCTACTAATTGTTCTTTATAAACTCTGATCATTATAATTAAGATAAGTAAAAGTATTTGAAGCCATGAGATGTATTTACCAAAACGTGCAAAAAAAGTTATATGATTTTTACTACTATAAGGGATAGCAAAATGCTGTGTCCACTTTTCTTTTTGTGGGCCTTGTTTTAAAAGGTCTCCATTAGCTAAGACGGCTGAAGTAATTCCTGTATTGGTCACTCTTATAACAGGTCGCCTCACTTCAATAGCTCTTGCCAGTGTCATATAGAGATGTTGGTAAGGTTCAAAAGTATGACCAAACCAAGAATCATTTGTCACATTAATAATAAGATGAGCATTTTGTTTTGCAAGATTGATGGAAAAATTAGAATCAAGCCCTTCATAGCAAATTTGTAAACCAAAATTTATGTCTTTCCATGTCCAAGTACTTGGACCTTTTTGACCTGCGGCAAAATGACTGATTTGTGGAATCCAGTTTTTCAGAAAGGGAAACCAATGCACTCCAGGGAAATATTCTCCAAAAGCAAGTAATGTGGATTTTCTGTATCGTTCTAAAAGTAAGCCCTCTGGATTGAAAAAAAACAGAGCATTATAATATTTATTATCTTGTGGATTGCTTGAATAAGACCCTGTGAGAAGAGGGGTTTTGTGCTGAGAAATAAAATGCTGGAGTCTATATTTATGTGAGCTATCAATATGATGATCCAATTGACCTGGAAAAGCTGTTTCTGGCCAAATAATGAGGTCTAAGTTTTCTACACTTAGATTGTTGAGTAAAGATTGAGTCAAGTCAAAATACTGTTCATAAATTGCTGGATAATAAAATGTATTGTGGTAGGCCATATATTTATCAAAGTTACCTATATTCGCTTGAACTGCCCCTATATGAAAAACTTTATTTGTATCAGACCATGTATTTTGTTTCATTTTCCCTGTGATGTTTAATATTATGAAAAAGATCAGTAAAGCCATAATGTGACCACACGCTACTTTTTGATTTTTTAAAAAAGCCATCACATTTGAGATGAGGGTTGGATGTTTTATATTAGACCTTGGACCTGTTTTTTTAATAGTTATAAAAATCCATAAAATATATGCATTAATGAGTATAGTTAAGAAGCTTAAGCCCTCAAAGCCAATGGTATCAGCCCATTGATAGGCAGGCCAATGGCTCCAGAACCAAGGGTAACCTAAATTCCAATGAAAGATCATAGGACTTAGCTTTTCAAATAGTGCAGTAGCAACAGCTAAAAAAAGCAAAGAGCTTTGAAAATGAAAGTGAAATCTTTTATGGGTATAATGCCAAAGTAGACCTGCGAGAGGAATATGTAAATTTTGTGTGGCACAAAACAAAAATAAAATCAAATATCCTACAATGAATGGAAGTCTTCCAAATTCTATAGCTGTATGAGCTATCCAATGAAAGCCTATTAAGGCCAAAGTAAATTGAGTCAACCACCCGTAGAAAAAAACCTTCCAAGCTGGTAGATTATGGAATAGCCATGTAAACCAAAGTGGGACAAAACAAAAAAATAAAGCCCATGGAATAAATGGAATATAACTTGTGCCAATAAAAATTCCTGATAAAATAGATAGTAGCATATTTATATTGGACTTCCTTAAAAAATAAGCTTATATAATATAAGGTTTGATTTTGTGAGGTTTCACTTTGGAAAATACATTTACCTGTCCTAAATGTCAAGCAACTAATGTTAAGGGTGCTGTGGATTGCGAAGTTTGTGGGATTATCTTTGCAAAGTATTCTGCTAAGCAGTCGAATGTTCAACAAATTTCGCAACAAGCGTCACAGCAAATGCCAAGGCAAGTGTCTCAGCAAATGTCACAGCAAGTGCCTCAGCAAGTGTCACAGCAAGTGCCTCAGCAACAGGAAAAAATCAATAATCCTGCAAAATCAAAGAAAATACCAAATCCTGTTTCAAAGCTTAGCGACGCAAATCTTCAACAATTATGGGAGCAAGTTATGAGCAATTATGATAATATGGATATGCATGAAGATTTTATTAATCAAGCAATGCAAAGTAATAATTTAGCATTTGCTTCTCAGCAATATCGTAATATTTTAAGCAGTCATCCTAACGAAGATATAGCACAAAAGATGCAAAGTCGTATCACTCAAATGGCTATGAATCTCTTTACTCCTGAACATATTCCAGAAGTGCGTCGGTTTCATTTTGGTATTTCTGGTACAATTATTACGTTAGGTATTATGCTTATGGGGATGGCTTATTTGTTCTCTGAACTATTTGTAAAGATGTCTTTTAACCCTAAGCCTATTGAAATTACAGGGTCTGTTATGGTGATTGCAGGATTTATGATGCGTTTTGCAAAAAGAAAAACCCGTTAATGCTTTAGAAATAAATATCTTGTTCTCTTAACATTTCCCTCAAAATAAATCATGCCTCTGGCATGTTTTCTGGCAGTTAGCCCGACGGCTACCGCCGTCGATCAAAGGCTAACTGCCTCAAAAGTCCGTTTACTTTTAGTAGGAAGGATCTCCTTGCTTTTAACACAATGTTAGGGAAACAAGATATTCGCTTCATCCTTGCCTGTCTGTTTGATGCCAGGGTGCCAGATCACGGATCCCGGAAAAATATCCTTTCATTTCTTTATACCATGTTAAGGAAAAAGTCAATTCTGGGATCTGATGCCGGGTTGCCGGATCCCGGATCCCGGATCCCGGATAAATACCAACAAGAGGTTTGTTTTTTAGGAATTTTTTCTAAAAGATGGGAAAAGGGTATTTGAAAATTGGAAATTCAGTGATTTCAGCTAGTTTGGTTCACTCAAAATAAATCATGCCTCTGGCATGTTTTCTGGCAGTTAGCCCGACGACTATCGTCGTCGATCAAAGGCTAACTGCCTAGAAAATCCATTTATTTTGAGTAGGGGAGAATCCTTTCGTTTTTTAACACAATGTTAAGGGAACAAGAAGTTCGTTTCTCTGGATTTCTTTGAAAAGGTAGAGAATTTGGGTTTAAAAATTAGATTTTCAGTGATTTCAGCTAGTTTGGTTCACTCAAAATAAATCATGCCTCTGGCATGTTTTCTGGCAGTTAGCCCGACGACTATCGTCGTCGATCAAAGGCTAACTGCCTAGAAAATCCATTTATTTTGAGTAGGGGAGAATCCTTTCGTTTTTTAACACAATGTTAAGGGAACAAGAAGTTCGTTTCTCTGGATTTCTTTGAAAAGGTAGAGAATTTGGGTTTAAAAATTAGATTTTCAGTGATTTCAGCTACTTAATACTGTGACTTTTGTATAAAAGTTACAGTATTAAGTGTTTGTAATTGTTAGACTTTTTTAGGTCAACTTTAGAAATTTCTAATTTTTCGTCTAACACAATTCTTATCGTTTATTATGACATAAAACTTTATATTTTTGTTAAAAAAAATCAAAAAAAGTGACATTTTGTATCAAAAAGAATCACTTTTTTGAATTTTTGTATCATCTTGAAACACTTTACTAATCTTAAAGACATAAGATAAGAAAAATAAGTAGCGATTTTTAATTCTTGTTTTATAACTTTTGCTTTGTTTGATTTTTCAAAACAATTTTCTTGCAAAAATTTGCCTGTTTTTTGCTCTTTCAAATTGTAACTTTTATACAAAAGTTACAGTGCTAAGTCATTGAAATCACTAGGTCGTTTAGGTTTGTTTCACTAAAAGTGGTTGTTTCACTTTGAATGAAACAGAAGGAACTTTTTCCTTAACATGGTGTTAAGAGACAAGGAGATCCTTTCTACTAAAAGTAAACGGACTTTTGAGGTAGCCAGCCTTTGATCGACGGCGAAAGCCGTCGGGCTGGCTATCCAAAAGTAGCCAGAGGCTAGTTTACTTTTAGTGAACCAGAGGTCAGTTCATTTTGAGTGAAATGTTAAGGAAATAAGGTGTTTAAAAGGATATTATGGACAGATCAAGTCAAAAGGGATTTTCTCTTATAGAGTTAATGGTGGCAGTAGCCATCATTGGTCTTTTAAGTGTTGTGGCCATCCCACAATATCAAAAGTATAAAATGAAGGCTAGACAGGGAGAGGCTAAACTTTCCTTATCGACACTTTACACAATGGAAAAGGTATTTATCACCAATTATGGATGGGGTACGGCTAACTTTTCACAGTTAGGATATAAGCCAAAGGGGCATTATGTATATCAATCAGGATGGTACCAGCATTACACCGGCTATCCATACAATGTAAATGCTACAAACAAATCTCAAATAAATGTACCAGTGCCGTATACAGGCCCACTTGCAACTAATAGGTCTGTAAACACCCGCATGGCATGCAATGGCCCCGCTGCTCCAAATAACAAAACACCACTTCCCTGTTTTCTTCATTGGAGAGGCAATAAGGGATACACTGCCGCTAGTTTTTTAGCGGCCGCCGTAAGAGAGTTAGGTGAAAGTCCTCCGAGAACAAGTAGTAGAGTTAATAATATAGGTTATAGAAATGTAAAATTTTTAATTCGATCCTTCAACGCACAAGGAGATCTTTGGTTTATAACCGAAAAAAAGAAAATGATTAATGTTCCTTAATCATATTTGACTTTCTTAAAGCTGTGTTGCACTTTGAAGTAAACCAGAGTGGGAGACACAGCTTGAATATCAAAAAATATGTGGCTTATTATCGGCTATCAACACTTAAACAAACCATTGGCTTAAAAGCTCAAGAGACAATGGTCAAAGCCTATCTTTTTCACTCAAAATAAATCATGCCTTTGTTTCCCTAAAATTGAACTAGCTTTTGAGGGAATTAGCCTTTGATGATCGACGACGACAGCCTTCGGCTGGCTACCCAAAAGTGACCAGAGGTCAGTTTACTTTTAGTGAAACTATTGTAAAACATGACCTGTGTATTGAGCTTTTAAACCCTTTACAGCAGAGGAAGAAGTAGACTTAAACAATGTACTTGGCTTTTTAATAAATAAAGCATTAACTAGAACCTGATCAACATGATCTACTAAAACAATTTTTAGTTCTTTCATCACTTCCTTTGGAATATCTTTTAAATCTTTTTCATTTTCCTTTGGGCAAATGACATCGGTGATCTCTCCTCTGTGAGCTGCTAAAACTTTCTCTTTTAACCCACCAATAGGCAATACACGACCTCTTAAAGTGATTTCCCCTGTCATAGCTACCACCTTTCTCACAGGAATTTTTGTAATAGCAGAAACCATGCTCGTCACAATAGCCACACCCGCAGAAGGACCATCTTTCGGAATAGCCCCTTCAGGTACATGAACATGTACGTCTATGTCTTGATAAAAATCTTTTTCAAACCCAAATAAGGACCCTCGAGACCTCACATAACTCATAGCTGCACTGCAAGATTCCTTCATAATATCCCCTAACTGTCCAGTGATCGTCAAATTACCTTTGCCAGGGACAATACTAACTTCAACCACTAAAAGATCGCCACCTACCTCTGTCCAAGCCATTCCATTTGTTAGTCCAATTTCATTCTGCTCCTCTGCCCTTGTATGCTTGAATTTTTGAGGTCCTAGAAATTCTTTCATTTTCTTAGGCGTTACAATATATGATTTTATTTGCTTCTTAGATTCTATATTTTTTGCATCTTCTTTTTGTTGAGGTTTCTGTACATTTTTGTCAGATGTCTCTGAAACAGCCATAGATTTTTCTTTATCCGCTAAGAATTCCCTTGCTAACTTTCTGCATATTGTACCAATCTGACGCTCTAAGTTTCTCACCCCTGCCTCCCTTGTATAATCTCGAATCACTAACTTCAAGGTAGGATCTGCAATTTTCATTTTAAGATTCTTTAATCCATGAGCCTTCATCTGTTTAGGTATCAAATATTGTCTAGCAATATAAAACTTCTCTGTTTCTGTATAACCTTCTAAATGAATGATCTCCATTCGATCCATCAAAGGACGAGGAATAGTGTGCAAAGAGTTTGCTGTTGTAATGAACATAATTTTAGATAAATCATATTCAACCTCTAAATAATGATCTTGAAAAGTGGTATTTTGTTCGGGATCTAACACCTCTAATAATGCAGAAGAAGGATCACCTCGAAAATCTGTACTCATCTTATCTATTTCATCTAATAAAAAGAGAGGATTGCTCGTGCCTGCCTTCTTTAAAGCTTGAATCATTTTACCTGGCATAGCTCCTACATACGTTCTACGATGTCCGCGAATTTCTGCTTCATCTCTCACTCCACCTAATGAAATTCTCACAAACTTTCGAGCTAACGCCTTCGCAATAGAAGCCCCTAAACTGGTCTTACCTACACCCGGAGGTCCTACAAAACAAAGAATAGGCCCCTTGCACTCTCCAGTCAAAGCCTGTACAGCTAAATGTTCTACAATACGCTCTTTGACTTTCTCTAAAGCATAGTGATCTTCTTCTAAAACCTTTTGAGCATTGCTAAGATTGTTTTGAGACTTAGAATATTCATACCAAGGGAGAGTCAATATCCAATCTATGTAATGTCGTACCACAGCAGCTTCTGCACTTGTCGGGGTCATCATTTTGAGTTTGCGAATTTCTTTTCTTACTTTTGTAGAAGCCTCCTTACTCATCTTTTTTTGACTTAAAAGCTTTTCTAATTCTACAATTTCATCTTGAAAATCATCTTTTTCTCCTAACTCCTTTTGAATTGCCTGCATTTGTTCATTGAGATAATATTCTTTTTGAGATCTCTCCATTTGCTTGCGAACTCGTGTGCGAATCTTTTTTTCTACTTCTAGTATTTCAATCTCACCAACCACCATATTTAAAAGCTTTTCTAATCGTCGACCGGGATCAAAAATTTCTAGTATTTTTTGCTTATCCTCAATCTTAAGGTTTAACTGAGCTGCAATAATATCAGCAAGTTCCCCTGCATGGTCTATGGTAGAAAGCCTCATTAAAATTTCTGGTGGAATACCTTTGTTTAAACGCACATAATTTTCAAAAGTAGACTTTACAGATCTCACTAGAGCTTGAGTCTCTAAAGGAGCTTCATCTTCCTCTTCCATTTCCTCTGAACATACAATAAAGTATTCATCAGTTTGAACATATTCCTTAATTTTCGTTCGAGATTTACCTTCAATTAAAACTTTTACAGTGCCATCTGGAAGACGCAAAAGCTGAATAATACTTCCCCTGGTACCTACTTGATAAATCTCATCAGGTTCAGGTTTATTGATTTTTGCATCCTTCTGGGCAGCTAAGATAATATTGACTCGATTATTCATGGCATGCTCAAGAGCGTTGATGCTTTTATCTCTACCTACAAAAAGTGGAATCATCATGTGTGGAAACACAATTAAGTCACGTAATGGCAATAAAGGAAGTCGCTGAGAATCTTCATTTTGAACAGAAGGAACTGAACTTGATGCATCATCTGATAATGGGTTAGAAGATGGATTGTCTTTCTCTTCTTTATCTCCCATACTATATCCCCCCTTTTATTAAATAAATTAAGCTGACTCCTCTTTAATACTTTCAATATCTTCATCTTCTTTTTCAGTTTCAGTAGCTTTGATAATCATTTTAGGTTTTTTACGCGTAGTGATCACATCCTTGCTAATAATCACCTTTTTAATATTAGGTTGTGAAGGCATTTCATACATGACGTCTAACATAGCTTCTTCCATAACACTTCTTAGGCCTCTTGCCTCTACCTTACGTTTTGTAGCTTCTTTAGCAATAGCCTTAATAGCACCGTCTGTAAAATCTAAATCTACTTGCTCAAAGCTAAAAAGCTTTTTAAATTGTTTAGTGAGGGCATTTTTAGGTTTAACTAAAATATCAATAAGAGCCTTCTCACTTAAAGGAGAAAGTGTGGCTACAACAGGTAGACGGCCTATGAACTCTGGGATTAAACCAAAGTGGGTTAGGTCATCTGATTGAACTTTTGCAAGTAGCTTGTCTGTTTCTTCTTCAGATCTTTTTTCACTCCTCACATCAGCTGCTAACCCCATTGTTTTATTTGTTGTACGTCTTTCAATAATTTTATCTAGTCCAACAAAGGCTCCACCACAAATGAATAAAATGTTTGTTGTATCTAATTGGATAAAATCTTGTTGGGGATGCTTTCGACCTCCTTTAGGAGGTAGGTTGGCAATTGTCCCTTCTAAAATTTTTAGAAGAGCTTGTTGTACGCCCTCTCCACTCACATCTCTTGTGATCGAAGGATTTTCAGATTTACGAGTTATTTTATCTATTTCGTCAATGTAGATCACGCCGTGCTGAGCTCTATCTACATTATAATCAGCAGCTTGCAAAAGATTCAATACAATATTTTCCACATCTTCGCCTACATAACCTGCTTCTGTGAGAGTTGTAGCATCGGCCATAGCAAAAGGCACTTTTAAAAATCTAGCAATAGTTTGAGCAAGTAAAGTTTTGCCAGAACCTGTTGGGCCAATTAAAAGGATATTGCTTTTAGAAAGCTCAATGTCGTCGTTTCTTCTAATTTTTTTGTTGACGGCATTGATTCTTTTGTAATGATTATGCACAGCGACAGAAAGCACTTTCTTTGCTTTTTCTTGACCAATCACATAATCATCTAAAAATCTTTTAATTTCTATAGGCTTAGGGATAGAAGAGGAAATATCAGATTCTTTTTCCTTTTCTTCTGCAATGATCTCATTGCAAAGCTCAATACACTCATCGCATATATAGACACCTGCTCCTGCAATGAGCTTTTTCACATCTTTTTGTGTTTTATCACAAAAACTACAAGCTAGTTTATAATTTGCATTATTTGCCATTTTCAATTCCCTTTTTTCTTACGGTTTTGAATTACTGAATCAATAAGCCCAAAGCCTTTAGCCTGCTCTGGTGATAGAAAAAAATCTCTATCCATGCATTTTTCTAGTTCCTTAAAATTTTTACCTGTATGCTTAACATAAATTTGAGTCAAAGCTTTTTTGGTTTCAATTAATTCTTTTGTATGAATTTCTATATCACTTGCTTGACCTGAAAGTCCAGAACCACCAATTAAAGGCTGATGGAGCATAATTTTAGAATGAGGCAAGGCATAACGTTTACCTTGAGTCCCTGCTGCTAAAAGTAACGACCCCATACTTGCTGAAAGTCCAATGCAATAAGTCGCAATATCACATTTAACAAACTGCATAATATCATAAATAGCTAATCCATCAGACACACTCCCTCCTGGAGAGTTGATGTACATCTGTACGTCTTTTTCAGGACTTTCCATTTCTAAGAAAAGTATCTGTGCAATCACTAAATTGGCTACATGATGATCAATAGCTGTACCAATAAATACAATGCGATCTTTTAATAACCTTGAATAAATATCATAACTACGCTCTCCCTTAGAAGTCTGCTCTATCACAAAAGGTACTAATGTCGTCAAAATAAACCTCCTTGTCTTAGTATATTTTCATTACAATTTCTGTCTTTATAAGTTGATATATCTTTATAATTAAAATTCTCTTTGCCTGTTGCCTGTATTATGAGTTTTTACTTAACCTTGATATTTTAATATAAATAAACACAACAATCAAGCAATCAAGATAAAAAAAATATCTTTGTATTCTTATCGGTCTTTATTTAAGAATTCATAATTTTGATTTGGACTTGTTTTTAAGTATTTTTACATAATTTGTGAAAATTCTATATAAAAGTATCTCATTTTGAGACATTCTATTTTATTTTCGCTAAAAAGCCATAGACTTTTTATTTGATCAGTGGTAATTAATAGGTGATGAATATTCAAAAAGCACTCATTCCTGTTGCAGGCTTTGGTACTCGTATGCTACCTGCCACAAAGTCTATCCCTAAAGAAATGCTTCCTATAGCTGGTAGACCGGCTATATCTTATATTATAGAGGAGATCATCGATGCGGGCATCACAACAGTGATCTTAGTGCAAGGACGAGGGAAAACAGCAATAGAAGACTTTTTTGATATATCTTTTGAGCTTGAAACTCACCTTAAGTCAAAGAACAATACACAAATTCTTCAATCCGCAGAAAAACTTCAAGAACAAATCAATGTTTTTTCTGTCCGGCAAAAAAAGCCCCTTGGATTAGGTCATGCCATTTTTTGTGGAGAACCTCTCTTAAAGAATGAACCTTTTGTTGTCCTACTACCTGATGAGATTATTTTAGGAAAGGGCAATCAAAATCCCACAAAAATTTTAATAGATCATTTTAAATGTGTTAGAAAGTCTTTAGTTGGTCTTATGTCTGTACCTAAAGATGATGTGGAAAAATATGGCATAGCCTCTTTAGAGGATCAGAAACCTTCAGAATCTTCGAACTTATATAAAGTGAGGTCTATTGTAGAAAAACCTAAAAAAGAGCATGCACCTAGCACTCTTTCTTGTTGTGGACGTTATATTTTTGAGCCTTCTTCTCTTTTTAAATATTTTTCAGATAACACATTTGAGGGTCAGGAAGAAATAGGCTTAACCAATGCTATGAATCAACTTGCTAAAAAAGATGCACTTATAGGAGCAGAATTTTTAACACAAAAAAGATACGACATAGGACATCCTTGGGGTTGGCTACATGCTAATATAGAACTCGCTTTTAATCAACCAGAACTAGTCGGTCCTCTTAAAAAGTATCTTTCTACTTTGACATTAAAATAATAAAAAATTATTGAGCATAAATCTAAGAAGGTCTACTGACTTTTTAAAATATTATATCGTTTATACACAATGTCTAAATATCTTTCTTTTAATTTTGTTGACAAAAGGGAATGCTTCACAAAATCTTCAGTGACTGTCCACCAATGTTGCAAATCCTCAAATGGTTTCTGTATTGCCCTTTCTGACAATCTAATTTTTTGACCAAACTTTTTAAAATAACTGCCTTGTAAGTTTTTATTTTTTCCTAATATTGTTAAAGCAATATCAACAGATTCATTTGGAATAGCAACTCTTGTGTTTAATAAATCATAACAAGGTGCTAGCTGATATTTGCCAGGATCTCTATAAGATTCTATTAATGACCAATTTTTTAAATGCATATCTGCATTGGCAATAAAATAACAAAATACAAGCCTTCTATAAAATATTTCTAAGTCTATTTGAGGAGCTGAGGAAAATAAAACTAAAGCTTTTGCTACTTTTTCACAGCTGCCTGTATATTTATCTGAGCTGTTCATTTTAAGGATTTGTCCCATATCCTCCATCATAAGTGGTTGACTGTTGTGTTGATCAAACCGCTTAATAACAAAAATAAGCCCTAAAGGATCAATATTCAGTATTGAAAAACTAGGTACTTCAAATCCAACTTTCTTTGCTATAGCCATTGTGACATGTTCATTAGCAGGAAGTTCTGGATAGTTACCAGAAGGTTTTAAAATGTACTTTGCGTTGATAGCGGTTGGAGTTAGAATACTTTTGTTAGTAAGGCGAAAGACACCTTTTCTTTGAGCTCCAGAAATAGACCCGCCATAAATAACTCTAGCAAAAGCAGTCTCCGGTGATTGAGAATCTAACTCTATAGAAATATTTCGAGTTGTTCCCCATAAAGTCTTTACGCATTTTAAGTGTATGGTCTGAGGAGCTATCGTATTGAAACAGGATGGACATCTTTTTAATTGAGAAAGTGTCTTATGAGGGTAGTTTTTTAAATTTTGCTCTCCTAAAAATTCTTCAAAAATATTAAGCTGAATTTCTTGGTTATTTGAATAATCAAGTGGCTGTAGGCAAACAGCACCTAAAGGACATTGACCAGTTGCCATAAGCATTGCAAACCGATTAATTTTGCTAATATGCAGTACTTTTTCTGCATGCCCAAGAAGCCAGCCCTCTAATATGAGATTATCAAAAAAAGGATGTAGTTGCTTAGAGATGTAAGGCTCTTTCCTTATAGGAAAGGAGGTAGCTATTGGTAATGCATTGGAATTGATGTAATTTTTATGATAGACAAAACTGTACTCTCCTTGTTTGAGATCTTGTTTTAAAGTACCTGCAAGTTGATCTTTCAAATAAACATGTGCTCTGTTGATTTTTGCAAAGTCTATACTCATTATTCTATCCTATTTTTTTGTTTTGCATTGAAACAATCCCTGTACGATAGCCAAAAACATTTAGGATTTTATTTAATGTGACCAGTCTGAGATTTTGATCTCCTTTCTCAATACGATTAATTAATGTGCGACTCACTTGGGCATAATTGGCTAACTGCCTCTGAGTGATTCTTCTTGCCTCTCGTTTTTTTTTCACGAAAACTCCTATTTTCATAAGAACCATCCTTTTTTGTTTGTTTTATTTATTCGTATCCTGTCTTTAAATGTCTTAAAGAAATATAAAAATATTTTTGCTTGTTTATTTTTATTTTATCTTTGATTTGAAAATATTTCTATCATTTTGTTCGTATTTTGTCCTTAAAAGAGGACATTTCTATCGTTTTGTTCGCATTTTGTCCTTAAAAAAGGACATTTCTATCATTTTGTTCGCATTTTGTCCTTAAAAAAGGACTTTTTTATCATTTTGTTCGTATTTTGTCCTTAAAAAAGGACACTTTTATCATTTTATTCGTATTTTGTCCTTAAAAAAGGACTTTTCTCTATAAAAAAGAACATTTCTCTATAAAAACATTGTTTCAGGTGTAAAGTTTAAAGAGGAAGTATTTATTTCAAAATCTTTTGTTACAAAAGATGCCTTAAATATAGTTGTTTAATTATTTGATGCTAAATACAAAAAACAAGAAATAACTCATTATATAAAAATAAAAAGAACAATGGTGACACGCTGCTCCAAAAACAGGTGAAAGATGAGATAAGATTAAAAACTCTCAATATTATATATAATTTAAGATATATTCTCTGGTGTATATTAGGGTGTTATTTATAAGAAATTTTAAATTTGAAGTATATGAACTATGTATTTGTATAAAAATAGGTTACAATGCACTTTAAAAATTTAATAAATCAGGATTTATTAAATCAGGATGAAGGTACGGAGGTTGTGTAAGCTGAGCTTAAGCATTTTACATGACCTTTAAATAAAGAAGTTAAACAAATAACATTACAAAGATTCCAGGAGGTACATTATGATTAAAAAACGTTTCACAATATTATCTTTATTTTTTGTTCTTACTTTTGGTATTTATAGTTTAACTGCTTATAGTCAAGGTAAAAAAGCAGTAAAAACACAGTTTATTACAATTGGAACAGGTGGAATCACAGGAGTTTACTATCCGACAGGTGGAGCCATCTCTAAAATCATTAATAAAAACAGATCTAAACATGGAGTGCGAGCCAGTGTGGAATCCACTGCTGGATCTGTCTTTAATATTAATGCAGTTGTTGCTAATGACTTAGAGTTTGGTATTGTGCAGTCTGATAGGCAATATCAAGCAGTGAAAGGATTAGCAGAATGGAAAAGGCTAGGCCCACAAAAGAATATTCGATCTGTTTTTAGTTTGTATACGGAGGTTGTAACCATTGTAGCTGCTGTGGACAGTAAAATTCGTAATATAAAAGACTTTAAAGGGAAAAGAATTAATATTGGCAATTTTGGTTCAGGGCAACGTCAAAATGCTCTAGACATTGTAAAAACATCTGGCTTAAATTGGGATAAAGATTTTAGGGCTGAGAGTCTTAAGTCCGCTGAAGCTCCTAAAATGTTGCAAGACAATCGCATAGATGCTTTTTTCTTTACAGTAGGACATCCTAGTGGAACAATTACAGAAGCTACTTCAGGTCGCCGTAAAGTGCGTTTTATTCCTGCTGTAGGTATGGATAAGCTTTTGAAGAAAAATCCATATTATGGTCGAGCGACTATTCCTCATGATCTTTATCCAATGGCTCAAAATAAAAGAGATGTTCCTTCTATTGGTGTGGCAGCTCTTCTTATAACATCTTCAGATGTTTCAGAAGATGTTGTTTACAATCTTACAAAAGAAATTTTTAACAACTTAGATGATTTTAAAAAAAGCCATCCAGCACTATCTGCTTTCACGCGAGAGAATATGTTTTTAGGTTTGTCTGCTCCACTGCATCCCGGTGCATTAAAGTATTACAAAGAAGCTAAACTTGATCAGGGTATTCCTAAAAGACTTTTATAATGTTTTTTGACTTTCATGCTCTAACCATTGTAGTTTTGTTAATGAAATAAAATTAATGAAACATCAATGGTTATAGTAGCTTTGCCTATGAAGTTATTTGCATTAAAATCAATGTCAAAAATGCAAACATCACTATATTTTAGGGTCTTATCTATTGATCAAGATTCTTTGAATTGAAGTAGAAAATCATTAAAATATTGTGATAGAAAATAATTATCAGGTATACTAACTGATCATAATGATTAGACATAAAAGTAAAATGTACAAAGAAGCTAAGGTAAACGTTAAGCCTAGCAATGAGCTTCCAGTCGATCACTCACTTTAAATATAATAAATTTTTAGGTGTAGCCTGTGTTGAGCTACGGATCTTTAAATACTTTTTTATTTTCAATATTCATGAGGCCATCTCTTTTCCATTTTGACATTGGTTTTGATGGTTTTTTCTTCTTTGACTTTAAACATCTTGTTCTTGTTCTTGCAAATATAAAAATTATATGCAAATGATAATATCAAGAGCAAATTTCATTTTAAGGATACAAATAAATAGTCATTTCTATATAATTTTGTTTTACTTAGAGTAATGTTTAACAACAAAGATGGGTGGTCACTTGGCTAGTAATGTAATAAACTCAAGCAATGTAACACATTCAAAAGACACTTTGTCTTTTAAGCTTGGAAACTCTATAAACAAGTTTTTGATCCCTCTTGTTGCAGGGTGTTGGTCATTATTTCAACTGGCCTTACCTCAATTTATCCTTTTAAATTCAGAATATACTCGTAGCATTCACTTAGGTTTTGCTATTTTTTTAGTTTATTTAAGCTTCCCATTTATTAAGAATACTTTTTTAGTTAAACAGCTTAAAAAGGCTCCTCGTTTTCTACAATTTTTATATACAAAACAACCTGGACTTATTCAACTTTTGTTAGCTATTGTATCATCTGCTTGTGCTTTGTATTTGGCTTATGATTATGTAGGTATTGGAGGGCGATCAGGGATTCCAAGCCAAACAGATATGATTGTAGGCACTTTATTGATTATTCTACTCTTAGAAGCAGCTAGAAGGTCATTGGGTCCGCCTTTAGCTATTATTGCTTCACTTTTTTTAGTTTATTGTTTTTTTAGCGAGTATATGCCTGATGTGCTGGCCTTTAAAAATGCTACTTTGTCAAAGGTGATCTCTAAAATTGTAATGAGTACTGAAGGTATTTATGGTGTTCCTTTAGATGTGTCTGCTTCGACTGTGTTTTTGTTTGTTCTTTTTGGAACTATGTTAGAAAAGACAGGCGGTGGTCAATACTTTATACAAATTGCTTTTAGCTTGTTGGGTGGATTTAGGGGAGGACCTGCTAAAGCTGCGGTATTAGCTAGTGGTTTTACAGGGATGGTTTCTGGCTCAAGTATTGCAAATACAGTCACAACAGGAACCTTTACTATTCCTCTGATGAAAAAGGTAGGATTCCCTGGGTATAAGGCTGCTGCTGTGGAAGTGGCAGCTAGCACAAATGGTCAGCTCATGCCTCCGATTATGGGTGCTGCTGCTTTTATTATAGCTGAATATTGTAATATTTCTTATTTTGAGGTTTTAAGGGCTGCTGCTGTACCAGCTTTTGTTTCTTACATGGCTCTTATTTATATCATTGACTTGGAATCTAAAAAAATGCGACTACAACCTGTTCCTAAGGATGAACTTCCAAAGTTTTGGCCAACCTTTGTATCAGGTATGCACTTTTTTATTCCACTAGGATTTCTTATTTACCAATTAATGATTTTAAGAAGATCTGCTTCTTTATCAGCTTATTACGCCATAGTTGCATTAATGGTTTTAATCCTTGTACGCAATTTGATTGTAGATCATCGAAATAATCAATCCATGCTTTTATCTGTTCGTCAGACTTTTGTGCAAATATGGAATAGTTTAGTGGCAGGTGGTCGCAATATGATGAGTATTAGTGTCGCTGTAGCAGCTGCGGGTATTATTGTAGGAGTTGTGACTTTTGGATTGGGCAATGCTGTAACAGAAGTGATTGATATGATAGCAGGTGATCGATTGATGGTTATGTTATTAATTACAGCTATGGTTAGTTTGTTATTAGGATTAGGATTACCAACCACAGCTAATTATATAGTGATGGCTTCCTTGACGGCTCCTGCTGTGGTTGCTCTTTCTGGTAATTTAGGATTGGTTGTGCCTTTGATTGCAGCTCATTTATTTTGTTTTTACTTTGGTATTTTAGCAGATGACACACCTCCAGTAGGTTTGGCAGCCTACGCTGCTGCTGCTATTGCTAAAGAAGACCCTATTAAAGTAGGTGTGCAGAGCTTTAAGTATGATATGCGGACAGCTATTTTGCCTTTTATGTTTATATTTAATACAGAGCTTCTTTTAGTGGGTGTGGATTCTGTATTTTATGGATTGATGGTGTTCCTTACGGCATTGATTGCTATGTGTGCTTTTGTATCTTTTACACAAGGGATGTTTTTTGTAAAGTGTCAATGGCATGAGAGGATTCTTTTATTACTTCCTACCATTATTTTATTTCGACCTGATTTGTTTCAAAGTTGGAATGGATGGGACATCAATGTGTGGCGAGCTATAGGTGTGTCTTTGTTTTTTGGGATTTATGCTCTTCAAAGAACAAGGGTTTCTTTAAAAAAAACATGAAATAATATTCGAATAAAAATTTCATAAACTATGTTGCAAAATATGAGAAAAAGCCAAGCACCCTTCCCTTAAACACATCAGACGAGAGCCATCCCATTTGACAACAGTAGAACCTGGGCCTTTAAGAACTTCTTTACTATCCACACAGTGGGTATTGTCAAAGACCGATTGGATTTGATCAAGCTTATATAAAGGCTCTTGCTTTGAAAGATTAGCACTGGTACTTGTAATAGGTGTCTTTCTCTCTTTCATAACCATTTGCATAAAAGGGTGAGGTGTACATCTTAAACCTACATAACAAGAGCCTGCATGAATTTCTTTAGGTACAGATGGTAGGGCAGGAAGTACAAATGTAACTGGCCCTGGCCATAAAGCTTTCATACAGTTAAGTACTTCTTTTTGAATTAAGGCATATTTTTTAGCCATTTTAATATCTCTGACTAGCAAACTGATAGGCTCCTTAAAAGGTCGTTTTTTCATAAGGAAAATATATTCAAGGGCATTGATATTTTCAATAGATGCTCCTAGACCCCATAAAGTTTCAGTAGGATAAATTAAGATCTTCCCTTTACAAAGAATTTGATTGGCTTCTGAGGGTGTTTTAACCAGCCAACTCATTTTGTCCAATGTCCTTTCTGTATTGCATCCCTTCAAAATAAATGTTCTCTAGCAAGTGATAAGATTCTTTGAGAGCTTGCCCTTGTGTATCAGCAATACCTACAGCATTTAGGACTCTTCCTCCATTTGTTATCCATTGGTTGTTATTATCTTTTTTAGTACCTGCATGGAGGAAATAACAATTGTCGGAGTTTTTAGATAAGTCTCCTAAGATAGGGATGCCTTTTTCAGAAGATTGAGGATAACCTTTTGTAGCTACGACCACTACACTTGTGAATTGCTTTTTCCAAAGTAGTTGAGGTAAGTCACCTTGAGCTATGCTATAAAATACATCAACCCATTGACCTTTAAGCAGTGGGAGAATAACTTGTGTTTCAGGATCACCAAATCGTATATTGTATTCCAAAACCTTTGGACCTTCTTTGGTCACAATCAAACCTATATAAAGCACTCCATAATAATCAAGTCCATTTTGTTTAAGAGCGTCAAGTGTAGGTTTTACAATTTGTATTTCAATTTTTTGTTTAAGGTCTTGCGATATAGGAATAGGCCCTATAGCTCCCATACCTCCTGTGTTGGGGCCTTTGTTGCCTTCTAATAAAGGTTTGTAATCTTGTATAAGAGGTAATGGTGCAAATTCATGTCCATTTGTTAAAATAAGATAACTGATCTCTTGCCCTTGTTGAAATTCTTCAAGGAGGGCTAGTGTATTTCCAAAACGTTTTTCTTCAAAAACTTCATGGGAAGCTTTTTCTAGTTCATAAATAGAGTGAGAAATATAAACGCCTTTGCCAGCTGCTAGGCCATCAACTTTAAGTACGTAAGGAGGGTTAAAATATTTTTTAGCTTTTGCAAGAGTATCATTGTGATTATGCACAATATGGTAAGGAGATGTTGGAATATGAACTTTATTCATAAACTCTTTAGCATAAATTTTAGAACCTTCAAGATTTGCTGCCCTTTTGGAAGGACCAAAGACAGCCATCCCTTCTTTACGTAAATCATCTGCAATGCCCTCAACTAAAGGGATTTCTGGGCCCACAATCACCATTTTGATACCTAAATTTTTAAGTTTAGATGGAATGATTTGTTTATTTTTGATCACTGAAGGGGGAAGACAGGTAGCATATTCAAAAATGGCATCACTTCCAGGGAAGCAAAAAACTTCATGATGGCATGTTCTCGTCCACCACTGCCGATAACTAAAACTTTCACTACAAAATCCTCCATTTAAGTTTAAACATATCTCATCAAGGTTAGACGTGACAATATATAACTTCACTTTGTTATAGGTAGCTTTAACGGATGTTCAAATGACTTTTGTGATATTATGACAATGCTGATGTTTATGGCAAAGCTAGGGTCTTTGGTAATGCTAGGGTCTCTGGCTATACTTGGATCCGTGGCCATGCTAAGGTCTTTGGCAATACTTGGGTTTCTGGCCATGCTAGAGTCTACGGCCATGCTAAGGTTTTTGGCAATACTTGGATCCGTGGCCATGCTAGAGTCTTTGGTGATGCTTGGGTCTATGGCGATGTTACAGTTTCTGGCAATGCTAGGATTTCTGATTATACCTGGGTCCATGACAATGTGACATTTTGAGGGAAACAGAAATCCCGATTTTATAGTGGTTTTATGAGATTGATCTATAGGTATAATATAGATTTATAGATTTTCTTAGAAAATATTAAAAAATATCTTGACAAAAAGCATTAATAGGTGTAAAAACAACATATTAATTATGTATGAATAAATTATGAAAAGAATAAGGAGGAAAATTTATGAATTTTATAAATGTAAGTATGATAATGGTATTTTTATTGGGTATGTCATTGAGTGCATTTGCTTTAGCAGACACACCTTGCGGTGAAGGCGTTGAAGGTTTTTACCATCACAATGGTGGTGGATTTGTAGCAAATACAGCTTTTGTAGAGGATACAGCTTATGTAGGACGACGTGCTGCTGTTTGCGATGATGCTAGGGTCACTGACAATGCTGGAGTCTTTGGCAATGCTATAGTCTCTGGCACTGCTAGGGTTTATGGCAATGCTCGGATCTATGTTGATGCTAGGGTCTATGGCAATGCTCAGGTCTATGGTGAAGCTACGGTCTCTGATTATGTTGATGTCTTTGGTAGTGCTAGAGTCTTTGACAATGCTAGAGTCTATGGTGGTGCTAGGGTTTATGGCAATGCTAGAGTCTTTGGTGATGCTGAGATTTATGGTAATGTTGAGGTCTATGACTATGCTGAGATATATGACAATGCTAGAGTCTTTAGCGCTAAAGTCTTTGGCAACGCTGGAGTCTTTGGCAGTGCTATAGTCTCTGGCAATGCTAAAGTGTTTGGCAATGCTGAGGTTTATGACCATGCTAGAGTCTTTAGCAATGCTAGGATTTCTGGCAATGCTCGGATCTATGTTAGTGCTAGAATCTCTGGCAATGCCTGGGTTTATGGCGATGCTCAGGTCTATGGCCTTGCTAGAGTCTATGACAATGCTGATGTTTATGGCAAAGCTAGGGTCTTTGGTAATGCTGGGATCTCTGGCTATACTTGGATCCGTGGCCATGCTAAGGTCTTTGGCAATACTTGGGTTTCTGGCCATACTAGAGTCTACGGCCATGCTAAGGTTTTTGGCAATACTTGGGTTTCTGGCCATACTAGAGTCTACGGCCATGCTAAGGTTTTTGGCAATACTTGGATCCGTGGCCATGCTAGAGTCTTTGGTGATGCTTGGGTCTATGGCGATGTTACAGTTTCTGGCAATGCTAGGATTTCTGATTATACCTGGGTCCATGACAATGTGACATTTTAAGGGAAACAAAAACCCCGATTTTATAGTGGTTTTATGGGATTGATTTATAGGTATAAATAGATTTATAGATTTTCTTAGAAAATATTAAAAAATATCTTGACAAAAAGCATTAATAGGTGTAAAAACAACATAGTTAATTATGTATGAATAAATTATGAAAAGAATAAGGAGGAAAATTTATGAATTTTATAAATGTAAGTATGATAATGGTATTTTTATTGGGTATGTCATTGAGCGTATTTGCTTTAATAGACGATGCACCCTGCGGTGAAGGCGTTGAAGGCTATATACATCGTGGTGGTGGGTTTGTAGCAAATACAGCTTTGGTAGACGCAACAGTTTTTGTAGGGCCGAATGCTACTGTTTGTGGTTATGCTAGGGTCTGGGGCAAGGCTAAAATCTATGACTTTGCTAGGGTCCATGGCACAGCTCAGGTCTTTGGTGAGGCTGAGGTCTATGGTGAAGCTCAGGTCCATGGCAGTGCTAAGGTCTATGGTAAAGCTAAGGTCTATAGTACAGCTGAGGTCTTTGGTACAGCTGAGATCTATGGTACAGCTGAAATCGGTTACAATGATAGAATCAGCAATATTAGCATCTCCTCAAGTAGCAGTAGCAATCTTAAGAAACTGAGGATACCAAGGACTTCACCTTCACCATCATTGAAGGACTATCTGAATCTTAACGACGAAACTGATGATCTTAACGACGAAACTGATGAGGATACCGAAAGTCCGTCACCATCACGGGACCATCCTGTGCATAAACGGATGTGAATCACTTTTTCTTAACATTTCACTCAAAATACATCATGCCTTTGTTTCCCTAAAATTGAACTGGCCTCTGTTTCACTAAAAGTGGTCTGACCTCTGGTCACTTTCTGGCGATGACCACGATGGCTTTCGCCATCGGTAAAATGGTCATCGCCTAGAAAGCCTGACCACTTTTAGTAAGAAGAATCCTCTTGTCTCTTAACATGATGTTAAGGAAACAAAATGCCTTTAAAATTATATTAAAAGAGCAATGTCTCAAAAGTCCGTTTACTTTTAGTAGGGAGGATATCTTCCTCTCTTTACACGATGTTAAGGAAAAAGTTCCTTTATTGCATTGAGCTTGCTCTCCAAAAACATTTTAGAGGCATATCTTGTTTCCCTAACATGGTGTAGAGGAATAAAAGGATCCTTCTCTACTCAAAATAAATAGATTTTCTAGGCAGTTAGCCTTTGATCGACGGCGGTAGCCGTCGGGCTAACTGCCAGAAAACATGCCAGAGGCATGATTTATTTTGAGTGAAATATTAAGGAAATGTTTATTGTAAACATTGAGTTGTTTCTCGAATAAGACCTGCTATTTCTGCATACTGAGCATCTATAGGACTCTGCATATCAGCAATCTTCAAAGCAGAATAACCATAATCATTTTGATAACAAGGGTCAGCACCATGAGTTAATAATACTTTAAGTCCTTCTATATCTTTTGCAAGAACTGAGTGCATTATAGGAGTATAACCATATTCATCTACAATATGAGGGTCTGCACCTGCTTGAAGTAATAGTGACATAATAATTAAATTATTATTTTGAAAACTTTCTATAAAACACTCCATGCAAAAACCAAATGCTTCACGAAGCATGGCTGCGTGAGCCATGGATCGACCATTTTCATTAATACTATATCTTCTTTTGATCACATTAGTTAAAGAAGTTTCAATCTCTTGCAGTGTCACATAAGTACCCACATTCTCCTCTATATTGAACAAATCGAAAATGAATTGAACTGTACTTGCACGGTTACTCCTAATAGCTGTATACAAAGCCGTTTGATCATTAGAACTTCTAGTATAAGGATCAGCACCATAAGAGAGTAATAATTCCATAAGTTGAATGCTATTTTTAGCTGATACAAGAAATGGAGTGAGTCCGCTTTTATTTGGCATATTAGGATCTGCACCAAATGCTAAAAGCATTTTCATTATAGGTATATTATGATTCCCAGAAGCCATAATTAAAGATGTACTTCCAAGGATTGAATTTGAAAGATTAGGATCAGCACCTGCCATTAATAATTCTTGGACTACTTCTATATGGCCATTAGTCACCGCAGGTATTAAAGCAATGCTACCAGTTCTTTCATTAGGTTTATTAGGATCAACACCAAGAGCTAAGAATAATCTCACTATTTTTATATGACCTCTAAGAGATGCTCTCATTAAAGGTGATGTATTTTGAGTACCATGCGGATTAGCACCAGCATCTAATAAAACCTTTACTGCTTCTATATCATTTAAGCCAGCTGATACCAGTAGTGGTGTTTCATTAAATGCATCTTGAAAATCAGGGTTAGCACCTGCGTTAAGTGCATTTTTAATACCTACAATATCTTTCTTTCTAGCTGCATCTATAAGAGCCTGAGACTGAGATGGCATATCATCAGCAAGTAAATGATCTTGATTAGCCCTTACAGCCTGTAAGGTAAGTGTGAAGAAAAATATAAAAATAAAAAATCTCACCATAAATATCCTTACATTAACATTAAGAGTTTATTAAAATTCTTAAGAAAAAGGCAATAATAAAAAATAAGTTTTTGACATGGATATAATTTAAAGTTAAATAAAGACAGATTATGGCTATTTTCATTTCTATTTTTGTGAGTTTATTTTGTTACTTAAGTTGTTTAAGTCCTCATGGTGCCTTAGCTTGGGGGGTAATGGGACATCGTGTCATTGGCCAATTAGCCGAAGAGAAGCTAAATGATAAGGTTCTTGCTCAAGTTCAAAAGCTACTAGGCAAGGACAATATGGCAGATGCTTCCTTATGGGCTGATATTGTCAAATCTAACCCTGAAAGAAATTTTCAATTCAAATGGCATTATGCTCGTATAGAGGATGGACAAACATATAAACAAAGCAAACAAAAAGATATTGTGTGGGCTATTAACCTGATGATTGGTATTCTTAAGAATGAACAATCTCACGAAAAAATCAACAAAACCCAGGCACTTAAGCTATTAATCCACTTTGTAGGGGACATACATCAACCCCTTCATGCTTCCCGTGAAATAGATCATGGAGGAAGTAAAATCAAAGTGAAGTTTTTTAGTGACCCTCAGTTGTATAATCTTCATCGCATTTGGGATAGTACAATCATTGAATTTTTCAGACTAAGTTATACAGAGCTAACAGATTATGTGCAGAGACACTATACAGAGTCAGTGGCACAAAAATCACCACAGCATTGGATCAACGAATCAGCTCATTTACGTCCTTACGCATATTTTTTTGATAATATCTATATTGAAACTCCGCCAGTGTTGATTTCTCACAAAGACCTTCTTAAAAAATACCCTAATATGCTTAAGTTGCAATTTTCTACAAGCAGAAAACCTCGCGGTGTACCTCACATACATTATCAATATGTCAACAGAACCCTTCCTATTATGCTCAAAAGACTTCATGAAGCTGGCATGCGACTAGCCCATCTTCTCAATGAGATTTTATAACCTTAACCTTAAGTTATTGAAGTGACAATTATTTAAATAAGTTATGCCAACCTCTATTTTTATTTATATATCAATACAGGGCTTTACATAATGATCTTGAGTTGCTATATATCATTATGATATACTTTAGTCATATTAAATAAATGTATTTAAAATAGGAGTCATAATGAAAGAGCGTGTATTAGAAGTTAAAGGTATTTGTAAAGGTACTATACGTAGGATTATTTCAGAGTTAAATTGTGGTTTTATTTCTAACAAAAAACATAAAGAAGATATATTTTTTTCTGTTCTCACAGAATTTAAAAACACATCCTACAAAGCACTGAATGAAGGTGACCCTGTGGAAGTTTTTGTTGTCAGAACTTCTAGAGGCTTATTTGCAAAGAACCTTCTATTAAAAAGAGCTGATGTTTCTCGATCTAAAAAACACTGCCCTTCTCACAAACCAAAATTGAATCATCAACCCCATCTTTAAATATTCATTTTTTGTTTGGGCTTATATCTGTTGTTCATCTTATTAGCTCGTTAAACCTTGCTTTAGCTGTTTCTTTTATTTTCATTTGATTAATTATGCAACTTAAGGCCTTGCTTAAGTAAAACCTCGACTTACAGTTGATTTAACTTTTCCTAAAGTTGAATATTTAGAAAGAAATCATTATTTTAAGAAGTCATTGACCTTTTTGACATCTTTTTCAGAAAAGAAACATCCTTGCACGCGATCAATATGACCTCCTTGCCTCATAAAAAGCATATCTCCTTTACCTAAAAGTTTTTCTGCTCCTGTTGTATCAAGGATCGTACGAGAGTCTATAGAAGATGCCACCTTAAATGCAATACGTGTAGGAAAGTTCGTCTTAATTAAGCCTGTCACAATATCTGCTGATGGCCTTTGAGTCGCCATAATCAAATGAATACCACAAGCTCTTGCTTTCTGAGCAATACGTGTGATAGGAATTTCTACAAGTTTGCCTTGGGTGATCATCAAATCAGCTAACTCATCAATGATAATCACAATGTAAGGCATTTCTGCCCATTCCCACGAAAAAGTTTTTCCCATACGCCTTTGAATAGCCTTTTGAGATTCTTTTTTAATAGTCTCATTAAAAGAATCTATATTACGGCTATGCAGGTCAGAGAACTTTTGATAACGTAGGTCCATTTCTTTCTCTGCCCAACAAAGGGCATTTTTAGCTTCTGTTAAATCTGTGACGACAGGATAAATAAGATGAGGAATACCATTATAAGGATTCAGTTCAATCATTTTAGGATCTATCATTAAAAATCTTAAATGTTTGGGGGACCTTGTAAAAAGCAAACTATTGATTGCAGCATTGATAAACACACTTTTCCCTGAACCTGTACTTCCAGAGACCAATAAATGAGGCATACTACAAAGATCTTCTACAATCACATGATCATAAACATCTAACCCTAATGCAAGAGGCAAAGCAGCATTGGTTTTTTGTACAGCCTTGACCATCTCTCTAAAAGAAACTCCATAAGGATTTTTGTTAGGTATCTCAATACCAACAGTCATTTTACCAGGGATAGGTGTCAAAATGCGAATAGACTTTGCACCTAACAATAAAGCTAAATCATCACTTAGTTTTGCAATTTTACTGACCTTCACGCCGGGGTCAGGTTGAAACTCATACATCGTGAGAGTAGCACCTACATGAAACTTTAAAACTTGACCAGATATTTGAAAACTTTTAAAACATTCTTCAAGTTTTTGAGATTGGTTTTCTTGACTTTTAGGCTTTTTACTGACAGGGCTGAGTAAATTCACATCAGGTGTGCGGTAAGTTTTAGTCCACTTTTTAATAGAAATTGTAAATGCTTGAGTTTCTGCTTGAGCAGAATCCTTAGGTTCATCTACAGCTTCTGTCTCGGAAGTATTAGATTGTGGTGATTTTTTTACTTTCTTAGAACGACGTGCATTTTTACTTTGTTGTTTTTTATTTAATGCTAAAGACTCTCCACTAGCCTCATCTGATTGTTCTTGTATTGTTTCTTCAATCTCTTGAGATGGCATATCTTGAGATTCTGTATTTTGATACTCTGTATCTTGATACTGTGTACCTTGATACTCTGTGTCTTCTTCCTGAATATCTTGGTCATTATCATTGAGATCATTTGCTCTTTTAGTATTTTGAAGTGGTGGAAGGAATGGCAATTTGATCTGCAAATCTAAGCCTATATTGCGGTTGAATTCATTAGTATAAAACAAAATATATTGAAGTCCTTTTTTGAGAGCCAAAAATAAGTAAAAGAAAAAATTATAAATTTGTTCTCTCGTCCATAAGAGAAGATGCACAAGAGCAATATATCCAGAAGATATCCCTACAATTAAAATCATGCAAGTTAAGGAGGTTAAAGCACCATAGATACCAAAATTATTATATAAACTTCCTCCTATCATTTGACCAATCATTCCTCCAGCACCTTGATCTAACCTGGGTGAAATAGTATATTGAAAGTGATATTGAAAAACTGTTAAGAAGCTAGTGATCAATACTAAAAAGCAAGCATGAAAGAAAATTTGCTTAGCAAAAAACACAGTATTTTGAGTCACATCAGATAAACAGTGGCAACGAGCAATCATAATCTCAGCAATATAGAGAACACTTATAGAAATCAAAAATGTAGAAAGACCAAATGTATGGAAAATTTGAAAGAAAATTTTTGTCCCTAATACACCAAAAGAAGACTGAAGGTCTTCACTAGGAATAAATAAAAATAATAAACCACTACTGATGATAAAAGCAGCTGTGACGATTGCAACTAAAAAGCAAATCTCTTGAAGTGGTGTTTCTAAATGGGCAATTTTTAACTTCATTTTCCTAGACCTTATTATGACCTTATTATATTTATCACATTCATGTATCGATCGCAGTTGTTTCAAGTTATATCGGTTATTATGTATGTAGAACTTTGCCTTAATGCGGAGATGATCGTCTGAAAGTTGAGGATTTGACGAAAATATGTCTCATATTGAGAAAATCTTAAACAAAAGTCTTAAAGTTAGTCACCTTGAAATGCATTATTCTTCTGGTTATTTTGAGCAGAGAATACCCCTTCAAAAGGACTGTTTTTCTGTTATATCTCAATAAAACCTAGCAACAAACTAAAAAAAGCCATTGCTCTTTGAAAGAAATGCATACAAATAGACAAAAGTATGCAAAATTTGGTTAGGTATATTTTAAGCAGAAATAAAAAAAATGAAACACAAAACCATCAAAACTTATGGAAAAGCTATCATTACAGGGGAACACAGTGTTCTCAGAGGAGGACTTGCAGTGGCATTTCCTCTCTCCCATCAATATTTAGAAATCACAACTTTTTTGAACACATCGTTAAATATTCCCCTACAAAAATCATCAGGTCGAAATTCAAAACAGCAGGTCATAGATCAAAAATTGCTTCGAAGAGTTTTAGAACTTTGTGGAAAATCTCTTACTGATTTTCAAGGCAATATTTTAATTAAAAATAATCTTGCAGGAGGCGGATTGGGTAGTAGTGCTGCTTTATGTGTTGCCTTGGGGCGTCTAATGGTCGATTGTGGTTTTCTACACTCAGGTGATCTTTTTAATTATTGTCATACATTAGAAAAATTTTTTCATGGAGAAAGCAGTGGATTAGATGTTGCAGTCATTTTAGAACAAACGCCTGTTTTTTATCAAAGAGAGCAAGGAACCACTCCTTTAAAGCTTCAGTGGCAACCTCATTTTTTCGTGTCCTTTTGTGGTCAAACAAGCCAAACTGATCAAAATATAACAAAAGTTCAAGCTCAAAGCACACTGCACATAGATCAAAAAATGTCTCATGCATCTTCTTTGGTCATACAAGCATTGCAAACAAACTCCACAGATGGCTTGCCTTTATTGATAGAGGCTATTCAAACAGCCAACCTTTGCTTTGAAGAGTGGTCCTTAATCACAAAAACTTTAAAGGAACATCTAAAGCACTGTCAAAAAGATGGAGCTATAGCTGTTAAACCAACAGGTTCTGGTGGTGGAGGGCATGTCTTGAGTTTGTTTAAATATCCACCCACATCTTCTATTTATACAAAAATTTGATTAAACTAAAATCTAAAATATTTATAAAATAGCTTAGCTTCCAGTTATTTTGAGTTAGAGAGATATTCTGATATTATCTAAATTTGATGAAGGGTTTGGATGCTTTTTTTGTAATTATTTTTAAAGATATAATGACCTGCCACTAGAACATTGGCCCCTGCTTGGATACAGGCTTTTTTTGTCATAGCGTTGACGCCTCCATCCACAGAAATCCAAAGAGGTTGTTTGCAGTGCTTTTGAATAACTTTGATTTTTTCAAGTGGCTTTGGCATAAAACTTTGGCCAGAAAAACCTGGATTGACTGTCATAATCAAAACAAGCTCTACGTCATTTAAAAAAGGTATCAATTGCATCACATCAGTTGCAGGCTTTAAAGTAAGTCCTGCCTTCATTCCTAACTTGTGTATTTGGTTTAGAGTCTCTTGAGGATTTGTAAGGGTTTCTATATGGACTGTTAAAATATCAGCTCCTGCTTTTGCAAAAGGCAAAATATATTTATCTGGATTTTCTATCATAAGATGTACGTCTAGTGGTAAAGAAGTGATTTTTTTAATAGAGGCCACAAGACATGGACCCATTGTAAGATTAGGGACAAAATGTCCGTCCATGACATCTATATGGAGCCAATCTGCTCCTGCCACTTTCACAGCCTGCACTTCATCTGATAAATGAGCTAAGTCTGCCGAGAGTAAACTAGGAGAGACTAAAATTTTATTGTTAGTTACTTTTTCTATCACCAAATTTCTCCTACTTGAATATGGTATCCATTAATATACTGATCAGCTGTCATCGTTTGCTTTGACTCTGGTTGTATTTCCAATACATCAATAAAGCCTTTTTTACAAGACAAAGTGATGGCTTGTGGAGATATATGGACTACCTGCCCAGGTTGATATTTTTGAGAAGAATCTATAGATTGTGTTGTCAGGGTCATTTTTTTGATTTTGAGTCTTTTCCCTAAGCGTTGAATATAAACTCCAGGCCACATAAACAAACCTCGATATTGATTGAATATCTCTTGGGCCGAAGCTCTAAAATCAATACGTCCTTCTTCTTTTTTTATTTTAGAAGCATAGCTTACAAGAGATTCGTTTTGTTCATTTAGCTTTGTAAGATGCCCTCTGAGATATTTCAAAAAAACATCTTTAATCAACTCAGCCCCCATTTGACTTAAAGTGACATAGAGTTGATCAGCTGTCATATTTACAGGGATTAAATAGCTTTTCTGTCCTAAGACAGGTCCTGCATCTAGCTTTTTAACCATTTTTTGCAGACTCACCCCTGTTTGAGTATCTCCTGCCATTAAGGCTCTTTGGATAGGTGCAGCCCCTCTCCACTGAGGCAATAAACTAGCATGTAAATTGACAGCTCCTTGAGGGAAAGCATCTAAAAATACTTGCTTTAAAATTTGTCCGTATGCGACAACCATAGCACAATCTGCTTTAAGTTGTTGGATTTCCTCTAAAATAATATGAGGGCTATCTGTTTTGAAAGTGGGAATATCAAGTAACAGAGCAGCTTGAGCTATAGGTGAGGGTTTTAATTTCATTTTGCGACCAGCAGGGCGATCAGGTTGGGTGATCACACCTACCAAGTCAGTTGTTTGGTGGAGTACATGAAGTGATGGTAAAGCAAAATCAGGTGTTCCTATAAATAAAATTCTGAAAGCCATAATAAAAAACCTTTTTATTTATTACTGGACGTTCAATCTATAAAATTTTATTCTACACAATGTAATGGGTATTTTATCAAAAAAGCTCAAATGCAAGCATGATTTTCAAGGTCGAGATCATATTGATCTTTCTTATACACTGACTGCTTATTTAAAGCAACTGACCTCCTCATCATCTCAACAAAATAATATTTTTGATAATCATTCTGATGAAGAAATCCTTTTAGATTTTACTTTTTTATGTTTTTCATTGGCTTATTGGAGAGGGCATCAAAAAGAGTTTTGGATTCAAATGAAACAAATCCTTGAATCTTTTGAGGATTCAATAGATAGAAGGTTTTGTGAAGCTCTTTACTGTTTGCAGGTTTGCTCTATTGAAAATCAAAAAAGTCTCTATGAAATAATACAAAGGCAAGTTCAGTCGAAAATAAAATCAAATGATCAGCTACGTATTATACCTAGTGAGAATGGTTCTATGATTGCTCTTATTTTGTCTGCTGATAAGAGCTTGTTTGTTCAATCTTATTTGCCTTATGGGGTCATTTATCAAGGGGATATTTTGCCTTTATCTGATGGCACGTCTGTGCAGTACACTCCTGAAATGGATCTTGTGTCTCACAAACTCCATATTTTAAGAAAAAATGCTCAAGATTTTTATTTTATTCAGAAAATAAAAAATCTCTTTTCTGTTAAAGAGGTATCAGGTGTGACCTTTACTTCTAATGGCTTTGATCAGGTGAAAATGCTTGAAAAACATTTTCAGGTATATTATTGTCTCAAGCATTTAGAGCAGTTTTTTATAGATCGGTCGACAGATCCCTATTATAAAAAGCTTGTAGAGCTGTTAGAAACCCAAATGCAATCTCTTTCAGAAACAGAAACCTTACAACAATTAGAAAGTAGCACAAAAGTTTATGAAAAGTGCAGAGTTATTGTGGATGGCATATTTCAAAATGATAAATTGCTTTTGCTTTTATTAAGGCAGATGAATGAAAGAATCAATCAAGTCAAAACACTGTTAGGAGAAGTCTGTGAAAAAAACATCAAAGAAAATCAGACTCAATCATCTCTTAGCCCAGAGTGGGGTATGTAGTCGGAGAAAGGCAGATCATCTCTTACAGGCAGGTCATATTCAAGTCAATAAAAAGCGTATTTTACAATTAGGTTTTAAAGTCGACCCTTTAAAAGATCAGGTTACAGTCCATGGACGTTTGGTTATTTGGAAAGAAGATTTTGTTTATTATCTTTTTAATAAACCTAAAAATGTATTGACTACATTAAATGATCCTCAAGGACGTTTGAATATTTCTGATTTTTTAAAAGGGATTCGTAAGAGGGTTTTCCCTGTGGGGCGTTTAGATTGGGATTGTGAGGGTTTGTTGATTTTGACCAATGACGGTCAGTTAGCTCATCGCATTTTACATCCTCGCTTTGCTGTGACAAAAACTTACATAGCTAAAATTAATGGTCGGATAAAAAGAGAGCATATAAATAAATTAAAAGAGGGTGTCTTTATTTTAGGGAAAAAAGTAAAAGCAAAAGAAGTTATTTATTTAAAAAAGCGATCAAGTAATAAGTATGACTGGGTTCAGATCACTATTTCAGAAGGGAAAAATCAGCAAATTAAACGTATGTTTTGGAAAATAGGTTTTGATGTTCTTAAATTAAAACGTATTAAGATAGGGGGGCTGTCTATAGGTCGTTTGAAGAAGGGACAAATACGTCAAATGAATGCAAGAGATATATCTAAAATCTAACTTTATAATCATCAAGCTTTCTGTTGTATTCATTTGTTGTATTAACAAGTAGGGAATGAGGGTTTGCGTTTTTCTAAAAAGGCAGCAAGTCCTTCTTGACCCTCTGGACTTGATTGGCATTTTTTTAATAAAGAGATTGCTTCTGAAAGTAACTCCTTTGGAATATCATCTTGTATTTTTCTAATCAGGGATTTGGTAGCTCTCACTGCCCCTCTCCCTACAGATGATATGTGATGGCATTTGTCGACAATATATTTATCTACTTCTTGCTCTGTACCTACAAAATTCAAAAGTCCTTTTGATAAGGCTTTATCAGCATGGAACATTTCACCAGTCAACATGACTTCCAAAAGTGAAGCTGGAAGTGCTTTTTTACAAACAAATAGACTAATAATAGCAGGAAGGACTCCTAGTTTGACTTCGCTAAAAGCAAAAAGAGTTTCGTGAGTAGCAGCTACAATATCAGAAGCAGCAGTGATTCCAATGCCTCCTCCAATAGTATGGCCATGGATACGGCAAATCACAGGATGAGGACATTGATAGATTGTTTGCAAAAGCGTGTAAATAATATCCACAGATGTATTTTGAGGTTTGTGAGATGATTTCATCCAATTGATATCTCCTCCCGCACAAAAGCTTTTGCCATTCCCTCTTAAAACAATAGCAGCGATATTGGCTTGAGAAGAGCTACTGTATTTTTGAAACACATCAATAAGCTCTTGCATCATATCTTCATTAAGTGCATTGCGATATTTTGGCCGATTAAGAGCAATAGTTAAAATAGATTTTTCTTCTGAGCATTCAATAGATGACATGATCATACCTTTCAATATAATTAGTTGATTATAGTAAGTTTATTTACAGATTTTGTGGACTTCTTCTTCTGATAAGCCAGTGATCTCACAAACTTCTTGAATAGTCATGTTTTTTTCAATAAGTTTAAGAGCTACCTCCTGCCGACCTTCCTGCCGACCTTCCTGCCGACCTTTTTGCAGACCTTTTTGCAGACCTTCTTGCAGGCCTTCTTGTCTTAATTTAAAAGCGGTACTTGGCATAACTAATCCCTCCTTCTTGGAAATAATCCCACTTTCAATATCACTCAATACTTTCCTTGAATAATCTGTTACTTGTAACAAATATTCACCTAAAATACCTCCATACTCATTGTACAAAATAGAACCTTTACTACTATTGTAGCAGAGTTCAAGAACAGACTTAATCGCATCTTTTGTCATATTAGGAGCAAATTTAAAAGCATAACAAAGAGCGGCTATAGCTCCTGCCTCTTCTCTTATATCTTGCTCCGACTTTCTATTTAAGTCTACCACATCTAAACCAAAATTCAAGCCCGAAGGCCCAAAAACTCTCTTCATCTCTGATGTCCAGTCAAATGCAGACTGTAAATTAGTTGCCATATTGAAAGGTGCTTTGCCGTGTAATAGCACAACAGTCATTACAGGATAAATCTTTGCTTCTAAGAGGGCTACATTGTATTTCAAAACTTGAAGATAAAACTGTTTTTGAGAACTTATTGAGCTTTTATGTTCTACAATCACTCCCACAAGGGTTTTTGTATTCATCCCCTTTAAACCAATCTGAGCAATCACATCCGCACGACATTCTTGAAATATCCCACCTATTTTCTTTTGGATCATCTCTGTTCCAATAAATTCAAACCTATTAAAGTCTAATGCATTAAATTTTTCTGCACTTAATGCAAATTTTAAAAAACTCTTAAAACGAGCTTTTTGTTTAAGACATAACTTTGCTGTTTTATCAAAATCAATTTGAGAATCACTTACACTTACCATAATTATTACTCCTTCTTTTTTAAGGTTGGCTTAAAAGTTTAGTTTAAAAAGTTTAAGATAATCATTAAAATTGATAATGTCAAGAGATTATTGTGAGTATTATTGACAGTGCTTGTTATTATGGTAGTGTTAGGAAACGATTCCTTAACATGATATTTATCCGGGATCCGGGATCTGGCAACCCGGCATTAGGTCTTATAGCACTGTCATTGAGATATAGGAAATATATCTAAGAGAGAGATAATTTTTTAAAAATCATCAATGTTTTCTAATAAGGTATCAACAACTTCACTTGTCTAATGTGGATTGACAAATAAAGTTGTTGTCTTCAAAGTCTATCTAAGTGATTCGAGTCCTAATTGCCCCGCTACCGTATCATTTGAAATGCTTGAACGAATATTGGCTAGAAGATTCCAAAGATTAGTGAAGCCATCCTGTGTCAATACGATAAAGTTTTGCCATTCTCCAGAATTTTTCTGTTGCAAATATGTAAACGATATACCTGCTACAATTGTGGAACCTACTAAAAGAGTCCCTGTTTTTGCCACTCTCATAAGATTCCTGAGATTTCTAAAGAAAGCCCTTATAGCAATTGTAGTAGCAGTAGCTCCTATCCCTAAAGCAGCAAAGGTGTATAGACTATCTTCTGATAACAAAGCTTTAATCTTACCATCATTAGTTAGTGTAGCTCCAGCCAGATCAGTTTGTAAGGCTCCTGTGTGATGAAGTAAGAACTGAGCTTCTGTCGCCGTTACCCTATCTGATTGAGCTACAGCTCTTCCTTGGGGTTTTTCTTGTGCTTTTGCACTTTTTGAACTTTGATGATGATCGTGTTTGGCTACTGTCTCTGGTGCAGTCGTGCATCCCACTGATATAGTCACCAAAGCAAATAATAAAAAGCTTAAATAATATTTCATGATTGACTCCTTTTTAATTTATTGTTAGTTTATTGGTTTTTAAAATTGAATTGACATTGACAGCAATAAAACTGTCATACAGTAAGCTTCTCTGAAGCTTGCTGTAGGCTTTAAATAGCTTAAAGCTTATGAAGTATCTGGGATTAAATGAATAAATTGTGATGAGAAGCACTTTGTTAAAGTGTATATGCTGGCAAAACCCTGTATTGCTAGAGAGAGAGAGAGAGAGAGAGAGAGAGAGAGAGAGAGAAGTAAACCTTTCAATGGATTGTGATGTTATGAACATGAATAAGTCCTTCCTTTTGTTTTTCAACATTGTGTTAAGGGAACAATTCCTTCTAATGCTTGAGTGCCGGATCCCGTCCCGGATAAAGTATATTTAAATACCCTTTCATTACTATTATCGGCTCAAAATATTGAATACTTTTATCAACTTTTAATTTTATCTAAAACTTAGTCTTTTGTCTTATGGTTTCTAACATGGAATTCTTCTTGTTTCACTCAAAATATTGAATACTTTTATCAACTTTTAATTTTATCTAAAACTTAGTCTTTTGTCTTATGGTTTCTAACATGGAATTCTTCTTGTTTCACTCAAAATAAATCATGCCTCTGTTTCCCTAAAATTGAACTAGCCTCTGGCTACTTTTGGGCAGTTAGCCCGACGGCTACCGCCGTCGATCAAAGGCTAACCGCCTCAAAAGCTTGTTCAATTTTAGGAAGAAGAATCTCTTCGTCTCTTGACCACATGTTAAGGAAAAAGTTCCTTCTTACACCTTGGGCAATGACCGCAATGGCTTTCGCCATTGGCAAAATGCTCATTGCCTCAAAAATCTATGCATTTTGAGTAGAGGAGGATCCTTTTATTCCTCTACACCATGTTAGGGAAACAAGATATGTCTCTAAAATGTTTTTGGAGAGCAAGCGGATTTACGAATAAGGAACTTTTTCCTTAACATGAAATTTATCCGGGATCTGGGATCCGGGATCTGGGAGATGTTTCCTTAACATGATGTTAAAAAACGAGGAGATCCTCTCTACTCAAAATGAGCAGTTTTTTGCGGCATTGCTCTTTTTGGACAGCGATAGCTGTCAGAGCAATGCCCAAAAACACACCAGAGGTGTGGCTCATTTTGAGTGAAACAACTAACTTCCTACTCAAAGTGAACAGGCTTTTGAGACAATGACCATTTTGTCAAAGGCGAAAGCCTTTGCGGTCATTGTCTAAAAGTGACCAGAGGTCAGTTCACTTTGAGTGAAACAGAGGCTGGTTTATTTTTAGTGAGACAAACGTGGTCATCGCCAGAAAGTGACCAGAGGTCAGTTCATTTTGAGTGAAACAAACCACATTTAGTGAAAAAGAAGGCATGATGGAGCATAAAGGCCGCTTGCTACGGCCCTTGTATTCTTATTGACGTGTCGATCTTAAGAGTGTTTTCACATCTTCTGAAGTCATTACAGTATCTCCTGTTTCTTCTATAACTATTCTCACATTTTCTTCAGTTATAACAATATCTTCAGCCTTTAGCATTAATTGGATAATTTCACTATAGCTATTAATTAAAAAGGGGTATCTGAGATAGGATATGTAAGCCAGTGCAAAGGCATTCATTAAAGGCGAAGAAGGTTTTATAGTTTGAATGTCAACGTCAGCTCCGGCTACTAGCAATAGCTTGACAATCTCAATATAAAGATCGTGGTGGGTATCTTCAGTAGACCTTTGAAGAGCATATATTAAAGGCGGATTGCCATTTTCATTGTCTCTAGTATTAACATCAGCACCGGCTTCTAGCAATAGCCTGACAATCTCAATATGGCCTCTATAACTAGCATCTATTAATGCCGTCGTACCATTATCGCTTAGATGATTGACGTCAGCACCGTTTGCAATTAAACGTCTTACACCATTAAGGTCGTTAATTATAATGCATTGTCTTAGGGATTCACATTGCTGAGTGTCTACTGCATCTTGAGTGTCTACTGCATCTTGAGTGTCTACTGCATCTTGAGTATCTACTGCATTTTGAATATCTACTGCATGTTGAGTGTCTATTGTATTGTGAGTAAATTCTTTATTTTGACATGCAACCATGGACAAAAATAAAGATAAAGAAAAAAATATATTTTTCATTGTTTATACCTCCTTTTTAATAGGTTTAAAGTTTTAATTTAAAATAATACTAAAGGTACATGCAAGATTAAGGCCTTAATTAAATAGGCTTTTCTTATGTTTTAGAAGCAAAACATGACAATTTTTGTCATTATATCTTATTTAGGGGCCAAAATCAGGCACTTTTTAAGGATTAAGAAAAAAGTGGGTAGAAGTCCCAATCCTTAAGTAAGTCCAAAGAACGGCTTGATTTGTCTAAAATCCTATACTTCCACTTTTAGGACTACAACAACGTGTCTTCGAGTTGTTTTAATTCTTCAGACATTGCAGGTGTTAAAAAATTAAAACTATCTATTGAGTAAAGATAATGTAATCGACATAATGGATCTGTTACTGTAGCATCATTAAAAATACACATAAAGTTAGGGTCATTTTCAGAACGCCTGATTAACCTAAGTGTAATAGCCTTTCTTTGATCACCTTGTGCAACTTCTCTTTCTAACAGCTCTTTTCTAAGTGTGAACATTCCTTTTATTTTATTATAGAGCATAGCATTTTCATTCCCGTATATATTTCTTCCTAAATAACCATCTAACTTTCTTTTGACATTCCAATAGTCTACAACGTATATGTTGAGGATTTTGCAAAAGTCTTTCATAACCTCTATGGAAGGGTCACATTGCCAAAGCATTTCAACGTATAACCTTTTAGGCATATTGTATCTTACTTCTTCTGTTGATTTGATCTTATTTAAATATGCAAGCATGCTTGTATACATTGAAGTTCGACGTATCCAAAATTGTTCTTCTAAAGTCATGGAGCTTAGGGATTTTGCAAACTCTTCAACCCCCGTAGCAACTTCATTTCCTCTTTGTGTAGCAGCTATTGTATTTTGTATTGTATTTTGTTGGTGTATTTGTTCATAAGGACTATCTCCTTTTTGAAATAAAATACTGGATACACCAGCAGCACCTGCACCCAAACGCCATTTAAGTCTTTGTAAAAAAGTTATTCTTCTACGTAAAGCTTGCATAACTCTTGTTCGTCGAAGCCACCTATAAAATCCTGCACTTTGAATAAGTGTTTTACTTAAAGAAAGTCCACGTTTAAGAACACTAAAAAGCTTTCCTGTCACACCGCCTATGGCAACCCATTCTACAGCATACGCATCGACAACTCTACTCATATCGACTCTTAAAATAGCGTCTTTTATTTCCTTATGTAATTGTTCAGAGTCTAAATTATTTTCTTTAGCACAATCTTCAATAGCATCCGAAAAACCTTCAGTGTCTATAAGAGACTGAACATAATTTGTATTTAAAACAAAAAGTTCATCAGTATCATCGAGTTCATCAGTGTCATGGCTATTGCTATTTTGACCAAATAATGTGTTTCTAAAAGCCTCATGCTCTAAGGAAAGCCATTGCATAAGCCCATTTTTATATCTTTGATCTCTTATCAAAGGGTTGTATACATCCATTATATCCATTACTCCAGGAGTGTGACCTGTCCCGTTGTTGTATGTGAAGACATAGCAAAGGTCATTGGCAACTCTATAAGAGGTCGCCTCTACTAATAGGTCTATTTTTTTTTTATTAGCTTGTAAAGATCGCTCAGTATTGTGGAACTGTAAATCTTCTAATAAGTTTGAATTATTAGCTTGTGTTAAAGATGGATAGAAAAAAAGACATATAAAAATAATAGATTTAAAAAGTTTCATAAAAGCTCCCTTATATATTATTTTAGGTTGATATTTGTGAATGACTGTCAGTCATCCTCTTTAATAATTTAAAAGCAATTTTCATTCCAAAAGTTAAAAACCATCTTATAGCTTTATTTACAATGGAATCAGCAGATATAGCTTTAATCAATGAGTGTAAAGGGATATGTCATGTATGAATACAGTGACAAAATTTGTCATTAAGATATATTGTTATTGAGATTAAATGAGGGGAAAATATACCAAAGAGAGATATATAATTTAAAAGGTCTTAAATAATGTTCTAATAAGATCTCAACAACCTTATTTGTCTAATATGGATTGACAAATAAAGTTGTTGTTGCCTTTGAGGTCTAAGTGTAGTTAGTCGTCGAGGTCGAGTAGTCCTAATTCATTCCTTACCACGCCATTTGCAATACTGGCGCGAATAATACGTATAAGATTCCAAAGAGTAGTGAGAGACTCCTTTGAAAATACGAGAACACTTCTCAATCCTTCAGGGTCTTTCTTCTGCAAGTATTGGTACGAGATACCTGCTACAATTGAGGCACCTAATGAAACAGCCCCTGTTCTTGTCATAAGACGCCTGAGATTTCTATAGAAAGCCTTTACAGCAATTACACTAGCAGTAGCCCCTACTCCTAAAGCAGCAAAAGTCCTTATACTCGCTGTTGATAACATAACACTGAACGCACCATCATCAGTTTGTGTAGCTGTACTCAGATCACTTTCTAATTCTGTCAATGCTCCTCTTATAAACTGAGCTTCATCTTGAGTGACAGGTTCTTCATGTTGATCTAATTGAGCTACAGTTCTCTCTTGGGCTTTAGGGGTTTTTGCACTTTTACAATTTTGATGATGATCGTGTTTGGCTACTGTCTCTGGAGCAGTAGTGCATCCCACTGATATAGTCACCAAAGCAAATAATAAAAAACTTAAATAATATTTCATGATTGACTCCTTTTTTAATTTATTGTTAGTTTATTGGTTTTTAAAATTGAATTGACAGCAATAAAACTGTCATACAGTAAGCTTCTCTGAAGCTTGCTGTAAGTTTTAAATAGCTTAAAGCTTATGAAGTATCTGGGATTAAATGAATAAATTGTGATGAGAAGCACTTTGTTAAAGTGTATGTGCTGGCAAAACCCTGTATTGCTAGAGAGAGAGAGAGAGAGAGAGAGAGAGAGAGAGAGAAATAAACCTTTCAATGGATTGTGATGTTATGAACATGAATAAGTCCTTCCTTTTGTTTTTTTAACATTGTGTTAAGGGAACAATTCCTTCTAATGCCTGAATACCGGTTTGCCGGATCCCGGATAAAGTATATTTAAATACCCTTTCATTACTATTATCGGCTCAAAATATTGAATACTTTTATCAACTTTTAATTTTGTCTAAAATTTAGTCTTTTGTCTTATGATCCCTAACATTTCACTCAAAGTGAACTGGCCTCTGGCCACTTTTGGACAATGACCATTTTGCCAATGGTGAAAAAAGTGAAATAAACATCTTGTTTCCTTAACATCGTGTAAAGAGACGAGAGGATCCTTCCTACTAAAAATAAACGGATTTTTGAGGCAATCAGCCTTTGATCGACGGCGAGAGCCGTCGGGCTGATTGCCCAAAAACAGCCAGAGGCTGGTTTATTTTTAGTGAAATGGACCACTTTTAGTGAAATGGATCACTTTGAGTGAGAAAGAAGATTTTCTCTACAGGCCATTAAATTTGCTTCAGGTGACCCTTGAGAGTTATAATTTTCTATTGCATTGGCCACTGAGAATTGATGATGGATATTGGCATACTGTGTAGCACTCCAACCGTTATCGTTGATCACATTTGTTCTTGCACCTACACTTAATAAAAGACATATTGTTTGCTTATGAGTCATAAGAACAGCTAGCATCAAAGCTGTATTGCCATAGATGTCTGTGTCATTAATCGTTTGATGCCCACCAGATTGTAAAATCCATGATATAACGTCAATATCATCACTTTGGTCTGTAGCCACCATTAAAGGTGTTTCTTCATACTTGGAAATAGTAAAGTTAAGATCAGCACCAAAATCTAAGAGTAATCGAATGATTTTCTTTTTATCATTTTCTGTCTTACAACGTTTACCATAAAGAGCTATTTGCAAAAGTCGATTGCCAGAAAGATCTACCAAATCAGGGCTTTCACCATAAACAAGTGTAAGTTCTACTCCTTTAGTATTACACAATTCTACAGACCACAATAAGGGTGAGTGTTGGGTATTGTTGATTGTATGTATTCGATTATTTTCATAAAAAGAATATCCAAAGGAAGGGATAAGGGTCATCAACAGAACATAAATAAAAAGCCTTGAAGTTTTGTAAAATATCATCATATTTTAACATTACCTGATAAAAATTAATTAGACAAGCTTTGGTTCACTCAAAATGCATAAATTTTTGAGGCAATCAGCCTTTGATCGACGGCGGTAGCCGTCGGGCTAACTGGTATTAGAAAGATATTTTCCTTAACATCATGTTAAAAGAGGAAAGGATCCTTTCTACTCAAAGTGAACAGGCTTTTGAGACAATGACCATTTTGTCAAAGGCGAAAGCCTTTGCGGTCATTGTCCAAAAGTGACCAGAGGTCAGTTCACTTTGAGTGAAACAGAGGCTGGTTTACTTTTAGTGAACCAACTCCTCCAACCTGCCTCCGCCTCCCACTCATAGTATTCTTCATTTTTTTGAGAGTTACGCAGAATCTAAAAGAGAATAAAAAAACAACTAGCTTGTTTCCTTAACATGGGGTAAAGAGATGAAGAGATCCTTCTTCCTAAAATTGAACAGGTGTAAAAAGGAACCTTTTCCTTAACATGGTGTCAAGAAACGAAGAGATCCTCTCTACTAAAAGTAAACGGACTTTTGAGACATTGCTCTTTTTGGACAGCGATAGCTGTCAGAGCAATGTCCAAAAGTAGCCAGAGGCTAGTTTACTTTTAGTGAAACAAACCACTTTTAGTGAAACAACTCCTTAACATGATGATTTGAGAGTGAAGCATCTTGCTTTTTCCTTTACATGATGTTATAAGCTAGAAAGGATTCTCTTTCCAGGATCCGGGATCTGGCAACCCGGGAAGCAGGTGTAAAAAGGAACTTTTTCCTTAACATGGTGTCAAAAAACGAAGGGATCCTCCCTACTAAAAGTAAACGGACTTTTGAGACATTGCTCTTTTTAGACAGCGTAAGCTGTCAGAGCAATGTCCAAAAGTAGCCAGAGGCTAGTTTACTTTTAGTGAAACAACTAGAAGGTACAAATAAAGTGTTTATTGATGAAGTCCACATTAAAGTATGCTCTGGTAGTGGGGGGGCTGGTTGCGTAAGTTATCGTAGAGAGAAGTTTCTACCTAAAGGAGGGCCTGACGGAGGAGACGGAGGTCGAGGCGGTGATATGATCTTCAAAACCAATCCTCACCTAAAATCTTTATTCGACCTCACAAAGAAAAAACATTACAAAGCTGAAGATGGTCAATCTGGAGGAGGACAGAGGAAAACAGGAAAAAACGGCAAGGACCTTGTCATTGAAGTTCCTGTAGGGACTTTGCTAAAAGATACCGATGGATATATACTCCATGACCTTTGCTCACCAACCAGTCAAGTTTGTCTTTTAAAAGGAGGTAAGGGCGGAAAAGGCAATCACTTTTTTAAAAACAGCCAAAACCAAACCCCATTTACTGCACAGACTGGTCAAAAAAGTCAAGAAATGTCCTTATGCTTAGAACTCAAACTGATAGCTGACTTAGGCTTGATAGGGTTTCCTAATGCGGGTAAGTCTAGTTTGCTTTCTCGCATATCTGCAGCCAAACCTAAAATAGCTGATTACCATTTTACAACACTTAGTCCTCATATTGGAGTCATTAATTTAGATGCACTTCAACCACAAATCAATGAACCACTTACTGTGGCAGATATTCCAGGTCTTGTTGTCAATGCTCATAAGGGGGTTGGCCTAGGACATAAGTTTTTAAAACATGTAGAACGTAGTAAAGCTCTTATTTATGTGTTAGATGCTTTATCAGAGACAAATCCTATCGATGATTATAAAGCCCTTCAAAAAGAGATCGCTTGTTATCAAAAAGGCAAACAGTTTTTTTTAGATTCATCTGATCTTGATCTTCTCAAGCGTCCTTTTCTTGTTGTACTCAATAAAATAGATGCCTTGCCAAATCAAAAACTTAAGGATATACTCTTGGAATTTAAAGAAGAACATATTTCAGTGATCCCTGTTTCTGCAAAAGAGGGGCTAGGTTTGCAATCTCTTTTACATCAGATGCAAAACACTGTACAACAAAAAGAGTTCTGTAATGTTATGACTTTCAAACAGGAGGCTCAAGCTATTGACTTATGAACAATCCAAATCAAAAAATACATCGCATTGGAATTTTTGGAGGAAGTTTTAATCCTTTTCATAAAGGACATCTCAATAGTGTTTTATCAGTTGCCACTAAAAAGCACCTTGAAAAGGTTTTAATTATACCTGCCCATCAAACTCCTCACAAAACCTTTATTGAAAATCCTTCTCCTAAACAAAGATTAAAAATTGCTCAGTTAGGATGCTCAGAATACACAGATATTCTACAAGTCGATTCTAGGGAAGTTAATAGACAAGATATTAGCTATACGATCACAACTCTTAAAGAGCTTAATACAAATAATACACAATTATTTTTAATTATTGGTTTGGATTTGTTTTACAGCCTTGATCATTGGAAGGAATATAAAGATATTTTAAAGACATCTAATTTATTAGTCACTTCAAGGCCTCATTTTTTCTTTCCAGAATCTATAGAGGAGTTTCCAAAAGGCTTACAGGATGATGTTAAAAGCTTTAGTTTGCAAAAAGTTGAACTCTCATCAGGAAAAACTATAGAGTTTATTCAAATTGATCAGGATGTTGATATTTCGTCTACACGTTTAAGGAGGAAAATCCAAAATAATAAATCAACATATCATTATCTTGATGTACAAGTTGAAGAATATATAAAAGAAAACAAACTTTATCAGGAACAACGCAGTAAGGGTGACCTTCAACAGATAGTGACCTTTGCTCAAAAGGTGTTGGATGAACAAAAAGCTATGAACATTAAAGCATTTCATTTATCATCCAGAAGTACTATTGCAGAGCATATATTGATTGCTTCTGGAATGAGTCGGCGACATACTCAGAGTTTGTCTGATATTCTTATTCAGAGGATTAAAGATGAATTTTCTATTGGGCCGATGGGTGTAGAAGGTATGACTGAAGGGCATTGGGTAGCTATAGATTATAGCTTTTTTATTGTGCATATTTTCTATCATTATATAAGAGATAAATACCAATTAGAATCTCTATTTTCCTCACAATAAAGCCAATGGACAAGATACACTTTGCAGGTCAAAAATACTTGCTATGGTTTATTTTTTCAATTAAGGTATATTATTGAACTAGTTTATTGAACTAGTTGTGAATAGCAATGGGGTATAGCCAAGCGGTAAGGCACTGGGTTTTGATCCCATGATCGTAGGTTCGAATCCTGCTACCCCATCCAATGGATACAAAACTTGTCAATGATATAAGAGTTATGCAATATGCATTTTATAGCTGAAGGTCTAAATGATTCTCATCAGGTTAAATGGCCAACAAAGTTACTTAATAAGCCTCAAGCTCATCCTTTCGTCAAATGGGCTGGAGGGAAAAGATCTTTAATCCCTATACTAAGTGTTTTACTTCCTAACAAATTTAAAGACTATTATGAACCATTCGTGGGTGGAGGTTCTGTTTTTTTCTCTTTAGCTCATTGTATCCACAAAGCCTATTTATCTGATTTAAATCAAGTTTTGATGTACACCTATCAAATCGTTCAACAAAAACCTCATCATTTGATTAATGCATTAAAAAAGCATCAGAGCAATCATAGCAAAAAATATTATGAACAGATCAGAGATCAGTATGGCTTTCAATCTAAGTCCATTGATCTAGCTGCTACATTTATTTACTTAAATAAAACATGTTTTAATGGATTATATCGTGTGAATCGATCAGGTAAGTTTAATGTACCCATAGGGAGTTATAACAATCCTATGATTTGCAATGAAGCAAATTTACTCAATGCCAGTAGGGTTTTAAAGAAGGCAACCCTTAAGTCGCAATCATTTGAAGCAATCCATCCTCAAGCACAGGATCTTATTTATTGTGATCCTCCTTATGATGAAACCTTTACCTCATACACTCAAAATGGTTTTAATTCTGCCAGTCAAGAGAAGCTAAAAAATTACTGCGATGAATGGAGGAAGCTTGGTGCTTATGTGGTTATTTCTAATAATGATACACCTTTGATCAGGGAGCTTTATAGAGGGTATCGGTTTATTCGGGTAGAGATGACAAGAAATATCAACAGGGATGGAAGTAAAAGAAATAAAGTCCCTGAGCTTTTAATCTTGGGCTATTGATAGTACTTCTTTCATTTGGTTTACTTCTTCTAAATATTTATCCTCATCACTTTGCAGTTCTGCGATTTCTCTTTTTAATCGAGTTATACTAAATTTTTTCATAATATATACTTCAATACCCATGTCGCTTTGCTTGCCATTACTTCTCATAAAACATTTTGGTGAATGCCATGTACCATTTCTTAGACCGCCGAAACATTGATCATTGATCTCGTATTCAAGGGTTTCAATATCTTCTTGCAATCTATTTATTCTTGCTCTTATCGCATAGACCAGTTCTTGAGTTTGATGCATTTCTTCAATGCTTCTTTCAATATCCGTAGGTATGACGGTTGTGACCACATCTGTGACCACATCTGTGACCACTCGATCATCTCCTTGCTCTTGTCCAGATGTTGCTTGTCCAAATGTTGTATGAGGTACACTGCAAATCAATATAAGGATGATCAGATATCCTTGAATGGCTATTTTTTGTTTTGAAAACCAAAATAAATCCATAATTTGTTGGTTTTGTTGGTTGATAAAAGTCATCATAATATTACCTCCTATACCTTAAAATTTGATATTTTACTTTACTTGCTTAATTTAAGGATTTTAAATTATTTTATATGAAAAAGCAACATTTATTTTTGTATTTGTATATATTTAGATAAAAATCGTGTAAAATTTTCTCACTTTGTTTTATTAAAGCTGAGCCTGTCATTTTTTGTTGCTCTGGGCCTCAAGGTAGGGTTTTTAGGCTTTTTTCAAGGCTAAATATTGCTGGCTTCTTGCATTTTAGGCAATGCATCATAATTTCGTATGCCCAGTTGCATTTTTAGCAAAATGAATGTAAAATAAATTTAGGGAAGTAATAGGCAAGTAACAAGTAAAAGTAGAGGTATTAGAAAAATGAACGAAATTTTACAAAGAATAAAAAACGACTGGCCTTCTTTTGTATTATGGTGGATTTTTCCACTTGTTTTAACGTCTTTAGGCTACGTTATTAAAGTACAATTATATAATCACATACCTACACAGATCAGAGAAGTTAAGACAGAGCTTAGGAGAGATATTAATAGGTTGGATAAAAATATTGATGGGATTGAATTAAAAATTGATAGAATGAATCAACGCTTTGATAGAATGGCCGAACAAAACAATCAACGCTTTGATAAAATAAATCAACGCCTTGATAAGATGGCTGAACAAAACAATCAACGCCTTGATAAAATGGTTGCACAAAACAATCAAAACTTCAAAGATATGATGTTTCTATTAAGTAATAAAAAATCCAATTAGTGTTTGATCTTATACTTTATCCCACTAAATTATTTTCTTAAGTTTGCTAATGGTATATCAAGACAGAAAAGCCTCAATGACATTTAGTCATACATCACTAGTCTATTCTGTTTTGTAGTACCAGCCACTCACAACAACTTTACAACCTAAACTCCTTATACAAGCATGCTTTAAAACCATGTTTATATTATTTCAGAGCAATTAAAGGTGGAAGCATCACAAATCTCAACGCATCAAATTTTCTTTACAAACTTGATCACAAGATAGAAGCCTAGTGGCATAAAAGTCTTGATCTACTTGTAACTAACTGAATTAACTTAAATTTATTTTTTCTAACTACTTAAGCTCAAATCAATTATTAAAGTTTTTACAACAAATTTTCGATAAGTTATTTAATACTAAAGAGTCTTTAGTATTCATTTCAAATCTCTATGCTAAGTTAAAGAGGTATTTATTATGAAAAATTCACTTTCATCTGTCTGCCCCCCCCCCCCAAAGCTCTGCGTCATGGCTATTTTTTAGCATATAAGTCTTTAAAACAATTTATTTTGCCCATTTATGATCTCAAGCTGATCAAAGCTTTACTTTATTTACCTTACAAAATGGCCATTTCACAAAAACAACAAAAAGTTAGTTTTATTCAAAAATGTGTAAAGTGCAGAGGTCAAATATCTATTTTGATGGCTTTGATTTTTCCTGTTTTATTTGTGTTTTTTGCTATGACCATCAATATTGGTCTTTTGGTGCATGATAAAATTAATTTACAAAACTCAGTGGATTTAGCAGTTTATTATGGGGCAACAAAGCAGGCAGAAATTCTCAATGCCATCGCTCATATTAATTATCAGTTGAGACAAAACTGGAAATTACTAGCATTTCGACTCAGGGGGTTTGGTGATTTTGGATCTGAAAACCACCCATGGCTTTTAAATTCAAAAGTGACAGGAACATTTTCAGACAATGATGATTGGAGACCGCTAAATAATCCTAAATACCCGGGAGAACCCTCACCAGTATCTGTTTGCACTCAAGTAGGTGAGAATTGGATGCAAAGGTATGTCGGTGATCGTACTATTAACCGGAAAAGAAAAGATTTTGCATGTAATAAACCAGATTCAGTGATTTCAGGTGTGCCTATAACTCAAGCTGTTCAAAATGCTCCCTTCACACTCCTAGCTGAAGAGTTCGAAGAGTACACAGTGCATGCACAAAAAAAAGGCATGGAACAATGTATTAGCCATGGAGCAAGCAACTGGTTTACAGCATCTGTTTGGTTTTTTGCCTATAAATACAATTTAATCATTAGGAAGATAGCTATTGAAAAATTAGCAGAGCTTTTAGAAAAGGGACAAGACCTAAGTGGCAAAAAGATAGAAGCTGGTGTAAAAAAAACTTTTGAAAATAACCTGACACGTTCTAATCGAGATGCTGTTAGAAATGATGATGTCCATTGGAATTATTTTAATTCTATGAAGGATATTAATAGGTCTGCATGGCTTGTAGAAACGCCTCTTTTACCTTTTATTTACTATACAGATAGTGAATATGCGGGTGGTGGGCGTGGTGGAAGTGATCCTAATTGTACTTATATTATTAAGCTTTTAGAAAATGAACCTTATCATTTCACACATCCTACTTATAATAATACTCTTGTTTATGATACAGATAGATATCAAGTTATTAAAGAACATCTAAGATATCTTACTGCTGTTGAACCGCCGATGGGTGATCCCGGTATACCAATAGAAAATACGAATATGCATATTTCTATTGCCAGTATGGTCAGCTATGAAAAAAATCCTTGGTACATGGTTTACTCTGGGCTTAATGTACAACTTGAAGCAGGTAATAGAATCTTTAGTCCTTTTAAGCCCGGTTCACCTACTCTTAAAGCAAAGGCTTTTGCTAAACCTTTTGGTGGGAGGATAGGACCATGGATGTTTCCGACTTGGCCAGAAGGTAGTCGTCGATCTCAAAATAATAATAACCCAATTGATATGATGCTTCAACCTATTATAAGGGATGAAAATGGAGATGCAAATACAGCAAGCCTTCTTGATCCTAATCGTGTACCTAATTACTCAAGGTTTCCCGGGGATGAATTCGGATTAAACTCTCAAAAAGCACTTGGTGTTTTTCGTTATTTAATAGATCAGATGTCTCATATAGATTTAAGCTATAATGACTTTTTAAAAGAATCCATCTTACCTTCATTGGAAGATTTAGGAAACCCTGGACAGCAATATGATCCTCTCGCATGGGATCCTATTAATCAAGATCCTAAAGCAGAAGCTCCTAAATCTCGTGTTTTTGAAGTTCTCTCTGTAGCACCTGACCTTTTTGACATTACTTATTATTCTATTGATCCACAGTTTCATAAGAACCACAGTAACTTAATTGATCTTAATCTTAAGTTTGTCACGAGGGCCATTGACTTAGGAAATAAGCCTGGAAGCCAATATGATGGGTTCAATGTATTGGATCAATGGGCTTGGATGCACGACATATATCAGGGCGGCATATTGCCACCTTATCCATTAATTCCTGGAATTCAAATAGGTAGACATGGGGAATGGTTTGTAAAAAAGTGGACACATCTTTTAACAGGTTGGATCCCAGAGAAAATGAGAAATGACAAATTTTTTGGTTCTTGTACAGATAAAGGTGATTTAACAAAAAAAACCAGCGAATCTCTCCCTGGATCTTGTGGTATTGGTGGCCGGATGGGATATTCTGTTAAGCTTGTTTCAGAAAGATATTTAAAAAGCGATTTGCCATTGGGAGGGGCAAATACAAGCGGGACAATTATTAACCCACCTGATTCATTATAATAAAAACAGTCTAAAGCCAGAGAACCATTCAATTGGATTTTTAACAATAATCCTATATGCCTATAAATAAAGCATGCTTGTATGAAAGCCAAAATGAATTTTAAATTTAGGGCTTACTTTGAATCTGCCTCTATTGTGTAATTTCCAGGATGCCATCTTGACCTTCTATAAATCCAAGCCTTTCATTTATAGAAGTCTCTAAACTTTGTATTGTCGTATGCAAATTTCTGATATCTTCGTTGTTTAAGTCCATAACTTTTGTGGTCCCAATGAGTTCATCATACCTTGATGCTAACTGAGATGTCAGCTCTTGTGATTCCTTTAAGATGTCTTTCTCTATACCAAATCCATTAATAAACATATCGTGTCGATGTATTTCTGAAACTATATGAATACGATTTAAAGTCATCTGTAGATATTCTTTAATAATGTTAGAATATACTGCATTTTTCATAGATTCAGTAATCGCTTCAGCGAGGAGATCTTGATCTTCGCCAATGAGCCTTAGATAGCCATTTTCTAAAAATTGACTATCAGTATATAACCCTCCTCCTTTGTGATAGGCTTCTGTATATCCAAGTGGTTTTATTTGCTTTGTACTTAAAATCAAATCTTCTAAGGTTGTAGCCTCAAGAATGGAAGATGGACTATCAAAATTATTATAATTCCCCCTTAATAACCACTTAACATCAATAGACAGTACATTCTCATTCTCAACATCAATAGTAGATCTTTCATTCTTTATTATTTTTCTAAGGTCGCTTAATATTTCTCCTACATTTATAGATGCCCTAAGAGACTTTTCTTTTAATGCGTCGAATTTTATCATGTCATTATCAATAAATTTTGTTAATTCATTTACTAATGTCCTATCTTCATCTTCAAACATTCTTCTTAGATGATCTGCATCTATTCTCTCTACAGCCTCATTTACCTCTGCATAATAATTCTGTGAATCTAGTTTTTTTATTACTTGATGCAATTGCAAAGGACCATAATATAAAGGATCATTATTGTTCTTTATTCTTATATTTTCTATTACTCTTGTTGTTATAGGACGATCACGAGATGAAGAATTTGAAGTCACATCATTAACATCATAACTATCAATTATAAATTGGTCGTCAATATATTCATTATTTATGATTTTTTTACGCAAAGATTCATCTATTACTTCTGCTAACGGCCCATTTTCAAATAAAGATTTAAGATGATTTCTCTGTTGAATTAGTCCTCTTATCCTTTCTGCAGATTTTGACGGATGTTTTCCGAATCTATTATCTCTGATTCTTCCAAGGTAGAATTGTAATTGGGACAAGGGGGTATTTTTTACCCTACCTTCCAGCAGGCTTAGTATTCTTTTATCATCTGTTTCAGTTGTTTCTAATAAAATATTCTGATACTTTTCCAACAATTCATTTTCTAAAAAAAGCTCTTTTATGGCTTCTTGTTGTGTTGTAATGCTTGTCAATGTTGCTCTTCCTTCGTTCCATTGATTATCACGAATCATAGCCAAATAAAAATCAGCTTTGACTTGATCCAATTGATGATTCATAGCTATCAGAGAGTTATCAGATACCCAGAAGCCCTCATCAAATGAACCACGTCCCCTCTCAATTTGTATCCTAGGATTATCTAAGGCTGGTATGTCATTTTCAGGAATCATTTCAAGAGACTCCCCTGCATTTAGCTGAGAAGAAGCAGATTGCACCCGTGGAAATTCTTCAAAATGTTTAGAAGATTTATGCATAAAAACAAGACCGCGACGAGCTACAAGTATTGGCCCTATCATTCCCAAAGTGGCAACTTCTATCGCAACCTCTGCCCCCATTTCTCCACTAAACTGAGTTAAAGAAGCCCACTTTTGTCTATAATTAAGACAAGGAAAGCGATCAATAGCTCCCACCATAGCCTCTTTAATAGAGTGACCTATCAAATAACCAAAATCTCCTACTGTTTCACCTGTGGCAGTTATTGCTACAACAAGATCAGGGTAATACACTGCTTGATTTGATCGACGCTCTAACCATTTTTTATAATTTTCTTTGTTTGTACTAGCAAAAGGTTGTATAGCTTCCTGGATTTGAGTTTTCTTCGTTTGCATGTCTGTTCCAAAAAGCCAATTCCACAAACCACTAATCATATTAACAGTATTTGTCCAAAGATCAGATGCACCTTCTTTAACTCCTAATGCACCTTCTCTAAATCTATTTTCATCTTCTGCAATTTGATCACAAACGATCCGATCTTCTAATGGCACTTCCTGGCAAGTGGGACTATTTACAATCCCTTCACACATCCTCACAACATCTGCTATTGAAAGTGGAGCATAAAATCCTGTCAGATCAGGATCCACTACACGTTGATAATGAGCAACAATATTACGGCCAAGAGTAGACAGTCCTTCAGACATATCCATCCTTAAAAATAAGCGATTGATTTCATTTTGAGATGGTATGTATGATACTGCATTGGGGTCTATAGGATCCATCACAGAATGCAAATCTACATGGCCAGAAGAATGATCTTGATTTTGTTTGAAGTCACCTGAAAAATAAACCCCACTGATGACCAATAACAATAAAGATAGGATAAAAGTATTGACTATGACGCGACGTGTTGGGGGGGGGGGGTGAACAGATTAAATTTAAATTTCATAATAAATGCCTCTTGTACCTAGTTGTATTAGATTTGAAATGAGTATCTAAAAACTTTTTAATATTCAATAGCTTTCAAATAACTTATCGATCATCAATTATAAAAACTTTAATCATTTATTTGAATTGAATAGCTACAAAATAATTTTGAGTTAATTCAGTTAGTTACAAGTATACAAAGAGTTTTATGCCACTAGACTTTTGTTTTGCGACAGAGTTTGATTGATTTGCTGGCTTATTTCTTCCTCAGTTTTTTAGCCCATTTTTTATGATGGTGAAGCAAGTTTCCTTATCATCAACGCCGATAATTAACCAGCCACCTTGTAGAGATTCATGGTTAGCAATGGCTGAAATATCTTTGCCATATTTTTGGTTCCATGTAGATTTTAATTCAAGATAAGGATAGTCGATCTCATGTAAACGACTTGCTTGCTACTAAAACTTTAATGTCCATCAAAGGTCAACTTTAACGAATGCTTCATGACGTCTTTGGTCTAACCAAACCCTCAAACGATTTTGAAAAGCTTCTTGATATAAAACTCTATGAATATGGGCTTTCCTTCTAGTCAAATCAGGGTCTTCAATGAGTTTCTTATCTACTAATTGTAAAATATGAAACCCCCTTGCTCCCCGAATAACTTTAGAGAATTGTCTAGGTTGAAGTTTTTGTATGGCTGTATCAAAATCTTTTTGCATTTCATTCGATTTAAACTTACCTAAAGCCCCTGCAACGACAGAAGAAGATTTTTGATCATTGTATCGTGTTATGAGTTCCTCAAAGCTTGTACCAGATTCTAAAAGAGCATAAGCATCTTGAGCTTGTTTCTGTGTTGCTTGCACATCTTGCAATCTTGACGAAGTCCAACGAAACAAAATGTGTGCTACTGTATATTCAAATTTTGGTACTCTGGCTTGCCCACTTTGTTCTCGCACATAATAATAATTGGCAATGTCATCATCAGATATAGAGATATAAGGTGTGATGATTCTTTCTATTAAGGCTTGTCTTTCTAATTTTGTTCTAATAAATCTGCGATATTCTGGTAAGGAGATATTTTGTTTTTGTAAAGCCTCAATCAGCTGTCTGCGATTAACTCGGTTCATTTGAGCAATGTTATTGATTTCTTGTTCAATGCGTTCTTCTGACACAGTCAAACTCTGCCTTTTAACTTCTATATCCACAAGCTTTTCGTTGATGAGATGGGTCACCAATTTTTGAGAGTCTGATAACAATTCAGGAATGTTTGTCACCAACGTATCATCTAAAAATTGATTATTTCTCAGCTTTTGTTTATAATCATCAATATCCATCTGTGTGATGGTTTGATCGTTGACTATGGCCACAATCCGTTCAATTGTTTTACCAAAAACCATTGTAGTATATAATAGAACCACAAGAATTATTCTTATCATAACTGTATCTCCTTATTTCCCATTTTATTTGTTTTTATCATTCTGCTTGCTACTCTGCTACTTTTTTTAGAGTATTTTTTATACTAACATAATATTTTCTTAATAGCAACCTTGTTTCTTTCACTAAAAGTGGTCTAGCCTCTGGCTACTTTTGGGCAATGACCGCAATGGCTTTCGCCATTGGCAAAATGGTCATTGCCTCAAAAGCCTGACCACTTTTAGTAGGAAGGATCCTTTCCTCTTTTGACACAATGTTAAGGAAACAGAGTTTCATTTTTTTGTTTTTTTTATTCTCTTTTAGATTCTGCGTAACTCTCAAAAAAACATGAATATTATGAGTGGGAGGCGGGGGCGGGCTGAAGGAGTTGTTTCACTAAAAGTAAACTAGCCGTCTTTTGCACTAAAAGTAAACTGACCTCTGGTCACTTTCTGGCGATGACCACGATGGCTTTCGCCATCGGTAAAATGGTCATCGCCTAGAAAGCCTGACCACTTTTAGTAGGAAGGATCCTTTCCTTTTTTGACACGATGTTAAGGAAAAAGTTTCATTTGTAGGCCTGGTTGCTCTTGAGGTAATAAAAGAAATTTTCCTTAACATGGTGTTAAGGGAGATGGATATTCTGCCTACTCAAAATGAGCGGATTTTTGAGGCATTGCTCTTTTTGGACAGCGATAGCTGTCAGAGCAAACATCCGAAGGAAATCTTTTTCCTTAACATGCTGTTAAGAAATGAGGACATCCTTCTTCCTAAAATTGAACAAGCTTTTGAGGGAGTTAGCCTTTGATCGACGACGACAGTCGTCGGGCTAACTGCCCAAAAGTAGCCAGAGGCTAGTTCAATTTTAGGGAAACAGAGGTGTGGCTCATTTTGAGTGAAATGTTAAGGAAAAAGTTCCTTTATTGCATTGAGCTTGCTCTCCAAAAACATTTTAGAGGCATATCTTGTTTCCCTAACATGGTGTAGAGGAATAAAAGGATCCTTCTCTACTCAAAATAAATAGATTTTCTAGGCAGTTAGCCTTTGATCGACGGCGGTAGCCGTCGGGCTAACTGCCAGAAAACATGCCAGAGGCATGATTTATTTTGAGTGAAACAAAGAGCAAGCTCAATTGAGGACTTCGGAAGGCTCACACTGCCCTATCCTCAAGTAAAAACAAAATGAAAAAGCAGAATCAAGGGTGGGGGGTGGGGTTAGGGATCATCCTTCTGATGTCAGGATGCCGGATCCCAGATTATGCTCTTCTTCATTTAACAAACTGTGTTTTAAGCATTGACTTTGATGGTTTTAAACATAGAAAATAAAATGAGCTGTACTAAACAAAAATATAATAATATTAAAGGGTTTACTTTAAACAATAAAATATTTCATCTTCAATAGGACTTTAATTTTTCAAATGATGGCCTTCAACATCAAATTTATAGGGAATATTTAAATTAAAATGTCTATTATAATATTTACAATCCTTTTAGGGTCACTTGTGGGGATACTTTCTACTCTTTTGGGATTAGGAGGTGGGATTCTTTTTGTAACTTTTATACCTCTTTTATATGAAGGTATTGATCATAAAACAGCTATTGGTACAGCTCTTGCCAGTGTATTCTTTATTGTCTCACTAAACACATTAAGATTTCATAAAAGAAAACTTGTCAGCTGGAATACTGTCTTTAAACTTACACCTGCTGCTTTAATCACAGCCTTTTTCGCTGGTAAGTTAGCACATGACATTCCAAATGAAATATTAATTTTATTCTTAGCTGGACTTCTAGGTTTTTTGTCCTTCTCATCTTTTATTAAAAAACCTAAGAGAACAAAACCTGCTTCTTTTTTTAAAATTAACTTTTTAGGTATGTATGCAGGAGGCATTTCAGGTTTTACAGGCATTGGTTCTGGTGCTATAACAAGTACTTGCTTTTTGAATTGGAATCTTTTACCTAATTCAAAAGTATCCCCTACAAGCAATGCTGTTATGGTCATCACAAATTTATCAGGATTGATTGCTTACCTCAACTTAAAAGAAATATCTTTTGACTGGTCTATACAAATGGGTTACGTCAGATGGGATATTGCTCTTTCGCTTTTTTTGTCTTCATTTTTAACTGCTTTTTTTGGTGTGCGTTTTCAAAGCCATATTTCAGAAGATCAACGTCGCTTATCCATCGCTTATCTGCTTTTAATTTTATGTATTTATGAATGCTATCAGTTTTATCAATTTTTATAACAACACTATAACAACAAAAAAGCAACAAAGAAGAAGAACAGAGAAACAAACTTGGTAGTAACTAAAAGACCTAAGGCATAATGCATTTGTGAAAGCCCTGATACAAGCTAAAACAAAGTAACATTGACTTTGATAATATATATGAATAGAGTAATTATAGTTTTTTAATTTTATTAAGAATCTACAAAAGGACTTAATGTTGAAAACATTAATATTAACAACATCTATTCTATTACTCATTAGCTTTTAATTTTATATATTTATGAGTACGACTCATTTTATTCATTTTTATAATAGTAAAGCCTGTCGATACAATAACTTAACAGGCTTTTCAATAGATCAAATTAAAGGCTATCTTAAAGGATCTTTAATTATATCTTTTTGTATATATATTCTTTTTTATTCTTTGCTGTCTTTTGCTCTACCTTCTCGCAAGTCAAATTATAAGATAGACAGTCCATTTTTAAACGACAAGACTTGGAGCCAAATTCATTGGAAACAATCAAATAACAAATCTTCTCAAGCATGGCTTCCTAGTCGTATGTTATTTGATGAGTGGTACTTTGCTAGATATGCTATAGCATCTCAAATGACCATTGCTTTTTATACTGATAGCTCTCCAGCTTTAAATCATATTATTAATAAGAACCAAAAACTTAAGATCAATAAAGTCACCCCAACATATATTCAAGTTCAATTTCAAGGACAAAAACTTTGGGTCTTACGCCATCAGCTCACAATAGATACTGAAGATATTGGGTATCTCGTCTCAAAACACAAAACCCCTTTAAGAGAAGTCCCATTGCATAAGTCAAAGGTTATAGGATATTTAAAGCCAGGTCTGAGATTGACACCTGCAAATTTTCAAAAGGATTTTGCTCTGATCCACTGGAAAAATAAACCTTATTTTGTCCCTTTAAGCTATATGCTGTCCCGATTAGATTTTATAAAAAGAGCCAAGATAGATCAACAATGGGTTGATGTATTGTTTGTCATAGGACATTTTATTAAAACAATCAATAATCAATTTGTACCCGTAAGTCAAATAAAAGGGATGCAGGGCAGGGAACTTTTAGCTTACACAATGGCTTTAAAAACCTCTATCCATAGTAGTCCTGATGTGAAAGGACAAATTATTCAAACACTTTCCCCATTTACACCTCTTCTTCTGATAGCTAAAGATCATCTTCAACTTCATACAAAACCTCAAACTGTGATGACAACTCATCAGCTTTTTGATCGTAAACTATTTGACGTAGCATCTACAAAGGGCTTAATGTTAGCTTCTGCAAAAGGTATTTTTAAATCATACAATGGTAATTTATGGCAGAGATTAGCTTTTTTTGAGGATAAAGACTTTCCTTTAGCTATTTCACCTGAAGGTAAAATTTATATAGGTCCCTATAGAAGTACAGACCTAGGTAAAACATTTCAACAGTACATTCGATGGGATTTTGTTTTTGATGTACTCAAATCCAATGGCATACATGCTGTCTCTGAATTGAGAATCAAAGATATTGAGTTTTTAAACCACAATGCGAAAAAACTTAGACTTACATTAAATATAGGTCGAGATGGGTCTCAAAAGATGAAATTAGCAAAGATTATTAGCTACGACGAAGGAATGACTTGGCAGTCAGAAATCAATTGAGCTAAAATATATTTTTTGATTTCTGCAACTTCAGCCATACGACCAAGTCCTTCTTCTCCACAGGCAAGAGGTCCTTGCTTTCCTAGTATAATCTCTACCCCCCAGTTTTTTAAACTTTGAAGTGCTGTTTGTGTCGCTGGATAATTTAACATCTCTTGATTCATTGCAGGAGCAATTAAACAAGGGGTTTTAAAATTATTTGCAATAAAACAACTACTTAAAAGATCATCTGTTATCCCTGCAAAAACTTTATTAATAAAACAAACAGTTGCAGGGCAAATAACAAATAAGTCAGATTGTCTTACCAAATGAATATGATCCATTTGATGTCCTTTTTGATACATTTGTGTCAAAATAGGCCGAGAAGTTAAGCCTTCTAATGTACTACTCCCTACAAATTTTAAAGCTTTTCGAGTGGTCACAATTTGAATCTCATGTCCTGACTGCACAAGGTCAGAAATTAACATGCAAGCTTTGTAACAGGCAATAGAACCTGAAAGTCCAAAAAGTATTTTTGCTTTTTTCTGCTTTTTTTGAGAAGACATACTTGATACCTCCAATCTTTTAAAAAAACTTTACAAAAATTTCATTGTCATCTAAAACCACTATATTGCTTATGAACAATCAGAACAATACGATATTAAGTCTGCAATACAACCTATCTTTAAATGATGCTCCGATGCAAAAATCTTTAAATCTTGAGGTCTTGCCATCTCTCCATCCTCTCTGAGGATCTCACAGATCACAGCTACAGGGTTTAAGCCTGCCAATCGAACTAAGTCAATGCTACCTTCTGTGTGACCTGCACGTTCTAAAACTCCACCATCTCTTGCTATAATAGGGAATACATGACCTGGTATTATAATATCTTTTGGTTGAGAATGCACATCAGCAACAACTTTCATGGTATGCACCCTATCCGGCACAGAAGCTCCTGAGGTAATACCACTAGATGCATCTACACTCATTGTAAAATAAGTCTGTTGTGGAAGTCTCTTTTTTTTTTCACTCAAAGGATGCTTCATTAACGGCAATTCTAATCTATCTGCTTGTTTTTGAGTTATAGTTAGACAAAGTAAGCCTCTTGCATGATGTAACATGAAATTCACAATTGAAACTGTTGCGTGACAAGCTGCGACAACCAAATCACCTTCATTTTCTCGGTCTTGGTCATCCATAAGAACTACCATACGACCTTCTTGGATATCTTGAATCAGATGTTTAGGATGATCCATTGAGTTTCTCTTAATAAGTTAGACTGCATAATAAATTTATAACTTAAGAGATTGGTTTTTTAAATAACATTGTTGCATGAAAAATAAAATCTTTGTTTATTTTTATAGGCCTTTTTTAAGAAACTAGTAGCTCTATTCTAAAAGGGGATCAATCAAAGGTTGACTGCTGTATACTTTACTTTTACTGTTTGTTAGACATCATTTATAATGTCTTTTAAAATGTTATGCATTAAAGATTTTTTTCATCTTACCCTCAATGTCAGCCTCTTTACTTTTAGTGGCAATAGCTAGCTCTTTTATAAGAAGCCCTCTGGCTTTATTTAACATCTTTTTTTCACCAAAGCTTAATTGCTTATCAACCTTTAATAAAAAAAGATCCCTTAGGACTCTTGCTACCTCATAAATATTACCTGTTTTGATTTTCTCCATATATTCTCTATAACGACGATTCCATGTTTGATTGTCAATTTTATCAAGCTTATGTCGTTTTAAAAGACTCAATACTTGAACGGCTTCACCCTGATTGATCAAAGATCTGACTCCTACATTATGGGCGTTACTCTGAGGGACCATTATTTTCATTCCACCTTCTAAAATTTGTAGACAATAAAATGTCTGAGGTTTACCCATGATTTTTTGAGTGTTGATATTTGTAACTCTAGCTACTCCATGTCCTGGATAAACAACATGCTCTCCTATTTGAAACTGTGTTTGCATAATAAAATCTCCTTGTATTTATAACGCCTATTGTCAAAAATAAAATATTTACTTAAGCTAGTCATACCATCTATAAAGCTATGAATCAAACTTTTATATTTATTTCACAGCATTTTTATTGAAATAACTGTATTTTAGATAATTTTTATAAGGTGTATAAATAAAGAGCTTATAAATTCTACAAAAATCTTTATTTCTATGTAAAAAATACTTTATATTTATAGCTAGTTTAAATAAATGGTCAGTCCTTAAAACACATAGCCTCAGAATATTTTTTATTAGAAGGGCAAGTCATTCGTCCAGAGCCAGTTTAATAAATAACTAAAGGTTGTTTATTTTAAGTGAAATAAAGGCATAGCTTAATGAAACACAATATCGTTATGAATCAAAAGCCTATCTTTGACCTGACAGCCTGAAAAGATGACAGAATCATGTACAGCAACACCAGAACCTAATATAACGTTATCTCCTATGACAGAATGTCCACTGATTTTAACTCCGTTGCCTATCTTCAGTTTATTTCCTAATAAAACTGTTTGGACATCATCAATGTATGGCAGATTGTGATCTATTTGTGGTTTTAAATACTTTGACATAATTGCTTTTAAATAAGTATTGTTTTGTTTTAGATTCAATAAAGCCTTTGTAGTCTTCAAAAAATCCACTTTATTGCCTGTTTCAAACCAATATCCATTTTCATATACACATAACACATTGTCTCCTTTTTGAATTGCCATGGATAAAACATCTTGAAAAATATGAGTGTGTACTTGGACTCGTTTTAGATATTTAAAAATACGGTTAGAGAGCAAATAATAACCTATAAAATGACCTGCTACATGCATATTTTTTTGAGGTATATTTTGAGGTATATGACCAAAACGCATAATTTGATGTGTTTTCTTATGAAACCATACCGCAGAATAATGACTAAAACCTTTATAAGGTATTAAAACTAAAGTGGCTAAAGCATTGTGTTGTTTGTGCTTTTCATAAGCCGTCTTTAAAAACTCTGGATTGTCAGGAAGAAATACAGTATCTCCATTGACAACAAAAAAATCTTTTTCATCTTTAAAATATTTTTTAGCATTTTGAATGCCAGCAGCAGCTCCTAATAAATAAGGTTTTTCTTCTATAAAGTGCATAGAAGGTGAGATGTCTTTTAAAGTTTGAACCATTTGATCAGATAAGTGATGTAGATTACAAACAAACTCTTGCACCCCTGCTTTCAAAAGAGGAGTGATCGCATAATACACAATAGGAATGTTCAACAAGGGTAAAGATGGCTTAGGCCATTTATGAGTAATAGGTTGAAGTCTGCGACCTAAACCTGCTGTTAAAACAAAAGCTTTCATTAAATACAGTATTCCTTATTGACAAGATCATAATTTGTTAAAATGCTTTTTATAGCTTGATATTCAGGGAAATAAACAAGTGCATCTAGTATATTTTGCAAAGGCTTTGTCATATACTTTAAATAACGAGTATTTTTGTTTATATTATAAAGAGCAACAAATGTACCACACATTTTAAAACATCTTTGAATACAGTGCAAGTGATAAAGTTGCATAAATTCATCCCTAGAAATATACAAGCCCAGCTCTCTTCTTTTTGTAATATAATATTCAATCAATAAATCTTCTAATTTTTGATCTATATCTACATAAGCATCTTTTAATAAACTGACTAAATCATATTGACAAAGTGCCATCCTAGCATCTTGAAAATCAATAATATACACTTTATTTGATTTCATCATAATATTGCGAGAGTGATAATCTCTATGAGTCATGCATTTTTTTTCTTTATCTAATTGATTGCTAATACTGATAAACTCTTTATTCAACTGAGCTTTCATCTTTGTGGTCAGTGGCATTTGACAGTAATCTTCTAATAAGTGTTTTTGTGTATAGAGCATTTCATTGGTGAATTTTTCAGTATCAAAGATAATATCAAAAGCAATGCAGGGTAAATATTTTGATCTGACCAAACAATGAAACTTCACTAGCTCATTGATAGTTTGTTTATAAAAACTGATCAGCTCAGGTAAACTTTCTTTTTGCCAGAAAATATCTTCTAAGGTTGTATCTCCTAAATCTTCTAATAATGCCATACCTGACTTTTGATCGTGGTATAAGACTTGAGGGACAGCAATTTGATTGTAGCTTAAATACTTTTGAACACTTAGAAAAGAATTAAGTGAAGCAAAAGGTTTTTGATAACACATCAAAATAAATGTATTGGATCCTTGGATAACGCGGAAGTAAAGGCGATCAGAAGCATCCCCCTTAAGAGATTTTAACTGGAAACTTTCTGAATTGTTAAGAGCTGTTTTTAAAAACTTTGTTTTATTCTCATCCATTTAGAGGTTGTCTCAACATTTCTAGTTAATAATTAAGAGATTGTTTGGACATTTTTACAAAGCGTATTAAGTGTCTTGAGTTTCAATAGACAAAGATTATAAAGTTTATATTTTGAAAAGAATATCTACTAAGACAGCCACATCAAAGGTTCTATAATAATAACGACGATACATATAATCACTTCCTTGATAACCACAAGTAGATGCTCCTACTCCTGTCCCACATTGAACATCATTAAATAAAAAACTTCTGATTTGCAGACTGGGTCCTAGCCCTACTATAGAGCTAAAAAATTTAATGTACCCTACTTGAACAATAGCACCCATTCCACTACCCAGATTAAAATCTAAATTTTGCATATGACCTACAGTTAAACGTCGTCCTTCACCTCTATATTCTTGCCTCATATTTCCAGAGATAAAAAATAAATAAGTTGCACTACCAAACCAGCCATTATTCATATATCCTGCTGTTAAGCCAACTCCTGTTGTCCTAATATGGGTATAATTACTGAGGTTAATAAAATTGGTATCAAATGCTGCCCCAACAAATAAACCTGCATTAAACTGAAAATAAACACCTAAGTTGCCAATAAGATTACGAGCAGTGGGTCTAGGATTAGATAGAGGATCATTTACACCACCGGTACTAGCTTGATCATCGGAGTAATCATTTGAATGCCCCATGTAAGAAATACCAAATGAAGGCTTAATCAAAAGATCAGCATAAACTGAGCATCCTAAATTCAAAGTAAAAAAGATAATAACAAATAAAAATTTTTGCATAATTTTTACACTGTTCCTTTTTACTTATAGCGTTTCAATAAACAACAATTTTGTCAAGATTTTGAATAGCAAAGCTAGACTATATCACTAAAAGCCACTCACACTTCCGACGTGTTTTTAGAAAATCCACTGATAGCTTATACCATCGTGAAAACACTCGACTATACTATTTTCCCATCAGATAAACGAATAACAAAATGAGCTACTTCATTTATATCTCTTACATCATGTGTGACCATAAGAGCAGGGATATTAAATTCTTCTACAAGATTTCTAATCAAAGATTGAGCTGCTTGATGTCTCTTGCTATCTAATGCACTGAAGGGTTCATCTAACAATAAGATGCGAGACCGACTCATCAAGGCATTAGCAATAGCAAGCCTTTGTTGTTCTCCGCCTGATAAATCTCTAGCCTTTTGTTTTAAAATGTGGTTTATTTCTAAAACATGGGCTACTTTATCTAAAAGTTTTTTTAAATCTTGTTTAGACTTATGACGTGGACTACCCGCAAATAACATGTTTTGCTCTCCTGTGAGGTGGGGGAAAATATCATTTTCTTGAAAGACAACTCCAATGCGACGTTTTTGAAGTGATAACTCAGCTAAGTCCTCTCCTTTGAATATCCAAGAAAAAGAAGCACATTTTTGCACACCTAAAAGTACTTTCAAAAAGGTGGTTTTACCACTACCACTTTCACCCACAAGAGCAGTGATCCCTTCATCTGAGAGAGAAAGATGAGGAATATCCAACTGGAATGAACCAAAATCCACAAAAACATTTTGTATCAAAGACATGATCATCAACCTTTTATTTCTAAATGTATCTTTGTTACTTGGACTTGAATCATCTAGGATGTTTTCCTAAAAGCCAAATCTTGGAATTAAATATCCAAAATGCAAAACATCCAACTAGCAACATTAAAAGTAATATCCATGAAGCTCCTGTGAATTGATAACGAGAGAGCATATTGCTTAAAAGTAAAGGCAATGTACTATTGCTATCTTTAAAAAGCATAAGAGATAAAGTAAAATCACCTACAGCCCAAAAGGCAGCTAGACCTGCTAACTGCCATGCAAGTCTTTGAGACTGAGGCCATATAATATGTAAAAAAATAGACCAATGATGATGTCCCATAAGCCTTGCTAATGTCCTCTGTGATTCTAATCTTAAAATCTCTGTTGACCATTTCCAACGATATAATCCGCCTAAAGATAAAAGACATAAACCCAATGAGTTTAGAAAAGCCACCTGCATAAGTGACCTTAATTCCCAATGAAGATAATAAGATAAAAACAAAAGGGCAAAGCCCATCACAGCTGTACTGGGCATCATAAATAGTAAATAAAATTTATCTAACAAAATGCTATATCCTACCAAAGCCATCATGGCTAAGATCAAAAGAACCATCAACCCAGTCAAAAAACCTATCAATAAACTGCCACTTAAGGGCTTAAATAAAAGCAAAGGTTCTGACAAAAGCGTAGCAAAGGCAGGCCATCCAGTGATCAAATCTCCAAAGCAAGCACAAAGTAAAAGCACAGTGATTGATAGCGGTAAATAAATAAAATATTTGAAGCCTATATCCTGACAATTCCATGTTTGTTTTTTCTCTCTAAAGTGAGGAAGTAAATAAATAAAAAAAAGCAAGATAAAAATCTGATATAAAGAGAGCAAAGCTGCTGCATTGATATGGCCTTCAAATCTTATAAGTTCATAAATAGCCATTTCTGTTGTGACCCATTGGCCTCCACCTAAAATCAAAGGGATAGAAAAAGACCCTAAACATAAGCACAATAGCATAAGAAAAACAGTAAACAAATCTCTCTTGATGCTTGGAAGTAATACATAAAAGAAAATACTTTTTTGAGAATGTCCAAAAAGTCTTGCTAAGATAGGTCCAGCTCCACAGCTTTCTTGCAAACTCTTTGCTAACATCACAGATACAAGACCTGAATATATTAAAGTATGTGCCATAACAATACCTGTGAATCCATAAGGAAAATCAAAGGGCAGAAAGGAAAAAATACTTAACAGAGAAAAAATCACAAAAAGAGAAGGGAAAAAACTAGGCAATACAATAAACATTTCTAAAAAAGTTTTGTTACCTTGGTATCTGATCAAACCCAATGCTCCTAAGAATCCAATAGCAATTGCTATCAGACTACTCCAAAAACCTTGTAAAAAAGTTTTATACAATATAAGAGCAGGAAAATCCGGCACACTCCAATCATGGAAAGTGGAAAAAATAATCAAATAAGGTAGGAGTAGAATAAAAACTAAAAAAGTTTTAATAAAAATCATGTAAGCCTTCTAAAGATCTCTTCCAGTTTTTCAGATAAAAGCTTTCTGGTTTTTGTAATGTATGGTGTGGAATAAGAGATAAATTTGGAAGATCAGCAAAGGCAGTGCCTTCTTCCACATTGGCAATCACAGGGAACATATAATTTTTTGTCATTATAAGCTTCTGCACTGGTTGACTATGAAGAAATTTAAGAAATTTCAATGCCATTGGTTTACGAGGGCTATCAGCCACAACTCCTGCAAATTCTATTTGATAGGGATGGCCAGAATGAAATTCCATAACTTTCAGTGTGTGATTGTTTTCTTCTATTCTATGATAAGCCAGAGAAGTTAAATAAGAAAAAGCTATATCTGTTTGTTTTTTGGTAAACAATCCGTACATAACTGTCCAAGAAGGAGATAGTAAATAAGCTTTTTGAATAAATTGAGAAAGTGTGTTTTGTCCAAATTGATTGAGTATCCAAACTAAAAATTGAAACCCTGGGGAGCTACTTCTAGGATCCATTAGTGCATATTTGATATCATAAGTTAAAATATCTTGAGGTGTTTGAATTGTAGATAATTTATTAGATGGTCTATAAATAAAAGTTAGAGGTGACCAATCAAAAGGCAAAAAGGTATTGTATTCCTGAGAGAATTTAATTGCTTGGAATCTTTGTGAAAGCCTTGTGTGGGGATACCATGGTATCTTCTCCCATTGGAGAATATTATAAGCTTGTGAAATAGAAAATTGATCAAGTCCTAAAACCACATCCGCATCAGTTGTGCCTTTAATTTTTATTTCAGTATTCAATCTTTGCAAAAGAGTTCTCGCATCACCAATATTTTCAAGATGCAATTGACAATTTGTTTGTTCTTGAAAAAGAGCTTGGAGATCTCCGCCTACACCTGTGGAGCTAGCAAAGGATGAATAAGTATATACGTAGACGGCACAGGTTTCTGGCGGTTTGGTTTTAGACCAATAGAGGATTAAAATTAGCAATACAATTAATCCTACAGGTATGTATTTTTTAAGGTACTTGTATTGTGGCATCTTAAACTTTTTTCATCATGTATAACTATAATTATTGAGAGTACTTCTAACTAAACAATTAGTGGATACATTGACTTAAGTCATACCGGCACATTCCAAAGCGATCTATTTCTACAAAAAAAGCCAATGATAGCTTAGCAAAATTGATAGCATGTTTTGCATTATTACCTGAAACTTCAAAAGTATCCGTGGTCTTATGTATGTGAGGATTGATTTCACGCAATCTAGCTTCTGTCAACATAGAGGCAGGATATCCTGCAATATACCAAGAAGCATGATCTGAACATCCATAACCACATTGATCATATTCCCATTGTAATGTTGGAAGATAAGTATTAATGACTCGCTTCAAAAAACTATTTTGTCCAGGGTCTGTGTAATCAGAGATCATCACAAGATCAAGATCCTCAGATCCTTTAAAATTAACAAGGTCCAAATTAATGCTACCAATAACTTTCTGATTGCTTTCTGCAAAAGAATTAGCTATATGCTCTGAGCCTTTGCGGCCTATTTCTTCTGCTGCATAAGCCATAAACATCATCGTTCTTGTTGGACGATAATTGTTAGAAACCAAAACTCTTAAAACTTCTGTAATAGTGGCAATGCCAGAAGCATTATCATCAGCCCCAGGTGCATTTGTCCTCAAAGCAACCTCTTCATCAGGCATGACACCACGGCCTTCTTTTACAACAGAATCTGCATGAGCACCTAAAATAATTTTTTCTTCAGGAAACATACTTCCTTGAATTGAAAGAATCAAAGAAGGCATAGGGCTAAATTCTGTATGGTGAAAAAATTCTATGTGAACGTCATCCCTGTTTTGTGTTATTTGTTCCCATTGAGATTTCAACCATTCTTGTGATTCGATAGCCTCTGGACTTTTATAAAATCTTGAAAACTCTGAAAAAGATATTATGGTCTCTGCGATTTCTGAATCACTTACATTCTCTAACATCTCAACGACTTCTGATAATGGTTCTTTAACATTGTCAGAGACTTCACTTTCTTGAAGTGGTTGTTGTGTGCTTTTTTGATTTTCCTCTTGGTGAAGCTGTGTGGTTTGACTGTTAGCATAAGTTGTACTTAAAATCATCATCCATGATAATAAAATAATTGCTGTTCTCATAATTATAACCTCCTATATATTATTTGTTATTTGTAATATTTGTAATAAAACAATCTTGTTGCATGAAAAACAAAATCTCTGTTTACTTGTACAAAGTTTTGTTGCTTTGTTATACATCATTCATGCTACAAATCCATTAAATATTTTTTGCCATTATAATTAAGAGTTTTAAGAATGCAAGCATAAAATATACCTTTTGTAAAATTTACATAGCGATTTTTATTTTAACTTCCTATACCCTTATATTTTATGACACACGATCACAGTTATATGATAAAAATATGCACTAACCAAACATAAACAGGTATAGCAAATAAAAAGCTATCTATTCTGTCTAAAGTTCCTCCATGTCCAGGCATGAACCACCCTGAATCTTTAACTCCAGCCTCTCGCTTTAAAAGAGACTCAAAAAAATCACCTATTTGTCCCACAAACCCTGTTATAAGAGATATTAAAACAAATATAGGAAATGCTAGGTGAGGAAACCACATAAAATAAGCTATACTGCCAGCAAATGCCGAACCTACAAGTCCTCCTAAGCAACCTATTTGTGTTTTATGAGGTGAAATATGAGGGAGTATTTTCGTCTCTCCCCATATACGACCTGCAACATAAGATAAAGTATCTCCAATAAAAATAATTCCGCAAAGAGTAAAAAATAAATACACGTTCAAATGAAGTAGGTCAATGATTAAAGAAGGAATATACCCTAGATAAATGATTCCAACAGCAACTACTAAAATATTGTAGATTGTTTGATGGAATTTTTGTGTGACTTTTGTTAATTCACAAGAAATAAATACAATAAAAAGACAGGCTATAAGTATATATATGGTGTTTTGAGAGAAGATATCTTTATATAAATAAAGATGACAAGCTAAAATAAAGCAAAAACGAGTGATAAAGTTAGGTTTTTGTTTGATAAAAAAAGTAACGTTGAGGTATTCATAAGAAGCCATCAGACAAATAAGAGCTAAAAAGAACTTAATACCTGTTATACCTAATAAGACATAACTGCCTGAGAGGAGTATAAGCCCTACACTAGCTGAAAAACACCTTAGATAAAAAGGGTTATGTTTGTTTTTTGAACGCATATATTTTTAATTTGTTTGTTAGATAATTTTAGATATTTTATAAAGCTTATTTTTGTATCAAAATGGTAGGCGTTTAAGTTTCATTTGATCCATATCATAAGCTCTTATACCCAGCAAAAGTGTCTCTCCACCTGATGTTGGTTCAACTACTGCTTTATTAACATAAGTATTGATAGCTAAAATGCGACCTTCAAAGCTAGTCCAATGGAACAAAGGGTCAATATGATATAAATCAGAATTTACAAAAACAGGACGATTTGTATTGACACAAAGTTTTGTGCCTATATTAATCAAACAGCCATTCGTTCTATATAAGTCCATTTCATTATAGATACCGTAATTGTTATCCTCAAATTGCACAGTGACCATACCATGATTGTCTATAGTCGAAACTTTAGCTGGCCTTGCTTTGTTACATTGATACCCATAAGTCTGATAGGAGCAATCATCCACAACATAAACTAGATCATCTACATTCAATACAGTTGTTTCATGGATCTGGGATGAAGTCATTGCAACAGTGTCTAACACAAAACCTTGTATAAAAAATAAACTCAAAATAAATATTTTTAACATGATGTTTTGATTTAATTTTTCTTAAATTAATTTTAAATTATTATATTATTTATAGGTTTGTGTCAAATTTTTTATAAGGGGTATGTATTTTAAAGTATATGACAGAGTAAAAAAGAAGCTTAGCGTGTATATTTCAATATTATATTGGTGGCAGTCGTTATGACGAATGGACCATGAGTGATGCCAAGGTATTAGCAAACGAGGCCAATGGTGTTGATTAATCACATAATCCTTTAATTTTAAAGTTTAAGCATGATAGAGCATAAAGGCCGCTTGCTACGTCCCGTATATTCTTATTAAATAGATAGTTATTGTGTCGCCTCTCTTAAGAGTCTTTTTACATCTTCTGAAATTAAAGATAAGGTGGGTGTTGGAACACCGACTCTCTTAAGAGTCTTTTTACATCTTCTGAAATTAAAGATAAGGTGGGTGTTGGAACACCGACTCTCTTAAGAGTCTTTTTACATCTTCTGAAAGTGTTCTCTCATAGTCTAAGATACTAAATCCAACATTGTCTTCAAGATCGACGTTAGCTCCGGCCGCTAGCAATGCCCTTACAACCTCTATATGGCCATAAAGACTAGCCAACACTAAAGCCGTCCGGCCTCTTTTGCTTTGATGATCGACGTCCGCACCATATTCTATCAATAATCTTACAATCTCTATATCGCCTTCACGACTAGCCCATATTAAAGCCGTCCTGCCTCTGTTGTCTTCAAGATTGACGTTAGCTCCATATTCTATCAATAACCTTGCAAGAGTTCTAAATTTATCATATTTAACAGCTCTTATTAAAGATATATCATCCACGTTGGCTCCGGCCGCTAGCAATGCCCTTACAATCTCAATATGGCCTTCATGACCAACCCACATTAAAGCCGTTTTGCCATTAATGGTTTGAAGATGGACGTTAGCTCCGGCATCTAGCAATACCCTTACAATCTCAATATGGCCATCAAAAGCAGCCCATATTAAAGCCGTCCAGCCAACACTGTCTCCAAGATCAACGTTAGCTCCGGCCGCTAGCAATGCCCTTACAACCTCTATATGGGCTTCATGACTAGCCCACATTAAAGCCGTCCAGCGATTGTCTTCACGATCAACGTTAGCTCCGGCCGCTAGCAATGCCCTTACAATCTCAATATGGCCATCAAAACTAGCATTTATTAAAGCCAGCCGGCCATCATTGCCTTGAAGATTGACGTTACCGTTTTCAATTAAACGTCTTACACAATTAAGATTGTTCCGTTTAACGCATTCTATTAATTCTCTTAGGTCTTCACTTTGCTGAATAACTTGATGTGTTCCTTCAACCTTTTGTCCATTTTCTACTGTATTTTGAGTAGCTTCTGAATTTTGACATGCAATCATGGATAAAAATAAAGATAAAAATATATTTCTCATTATTTGATACTCCTTTTAAATTGGTTAAAATTTTTAAGTTAAATAACAATAAAGCACATACAAGGTTAAAGCCTTGATTAAAAAGGCTTTTTCTATGTTTTAGAAGTAACCCTTGATAATTTTTGTAAAAATATCTTAATTTAGGGGCGAAGTCAAGCATTTTTAAGAATTAAGAAAAAAGTGAATAGGAACATCCTTAAGTAAGTTTTTTTAGATATACGATGTTAAAGCTCATCAAGACCTCATTTTCACGATGGTTTGACATACTTTGGTCTACATGATAAGATAAATATAAAAATATAAGTTTATGCAGAGGGTTAAAGCTTTTATTGATTTTTTAAAAGAATATATATATGGTGAGTGTATGAAAAAGAAAATAAGGGTTATTTTAGTATTTTTTCTATCTAATGAGACATTTATTCTATGGCCTTGTCCTAAAGTCACATTCGATGGCATTAAACAATCAATGATGGATAAGTTAGAGAGAACGCTTATAACTTATTTTTTCCCTTTAATTGTTCCACTGACTCATCCTACCCTTTAAATCAGGTTAGTTCCGGCTGATTAAATCATCACACTTTCAGAACTTGTAAATGCCACTAAACTTCTTTATTAAAAAAACCGATAGATATTCTGACAGTCCAGTCCATGCCTAAACCTACAACTTGCCTGATAAATAAGAACATGGATGCATGAAAATAAAACCTAGGAGGATATTATGAGTGATTTTTTTAAAAAAATAAGCTGGCCAAATTTTTTTATGTGGGGTGTTTTTGCTATTATTTCATGTTTGGTAGGGCTTGTATCTTACCAATTATATGACAATATACCTAAACAGATTGAAGAGGTTAAGATTGATCTTAAAGAGGTTAAGGATGATCTTAGAGCAGATCTTATTAGAGAGATTGATAAGCTAGATAAAGATATTAAAATACTTAACACTGACATTAAAGAGATGGATAAAAAGAATGATCGAAATTTTAAGGACATACTTTTGAGATTGCCACGGAATGAAATAGCATCTATTGATAAATGATTGACTTATAAGTGGATATGAAAAGCAAAGTTTCCATATTAAAAGAGGCCCTTGTGGCCTCTTTTTTTTATTTGAAATTTTCTTAAGATTTTATTTGACAGGAGTGTATCAAACTGATACACTGATAGTAAGGGATATATGAGAATTTATATCTCTATTTTTTTATGCAAAGAATGTACATTCGTTGCTAATTATTTGAGTGAGTTTTTTAACAAGTTTAAAAAAGCTTAAATTAATCGTTAATTTTGAGTTTTTTTAGGGATGGGTTTTTGTGAGAAGCCCATCCTTTTTTTTCTTTATCGGGTTTTATTAAGTTTTACTTTAATTTGTTAATTAATTAAAGTTAATTATACCAAACAAAAAAATAAAGTCAAGAATAAAGGCAAAAAAAAAGCTTGCAAAGTGGTTTTTAATAAGCACGGGTTATAGTTAGGGCCTGCCAGGGAGCCTGATCACAACACTAAACCACTATTTTTGATAAAATCTACTTATATATTTAAGTTCTATAGCCTTTTTTCAGATAAATAGGATGATAAACTTCCTTGTGAATTATAAAAAGACCGGCTTGAAAAGAGCATAAAGGCCGTTTGCTACGGCCTGTATATTCTTATTAAATAGATAATAGTTATTCTGCCGACTCTCTTAAGAGTCTTTTCACATCTTCTGAAAGTACTCTCTCATAGTCTAAGATACTAAATCCAAAGTTGTCTTCAAGATCGATGTTAGCTCCGGCCTCTAGCAATGCCCTTACAACCTCAATATGGTCTTCAAAACTAGCATACATTAAAGCCGTATAGCCATGCCTCTCTTGAAAATCGACGTCCGCACCGGCCGCTAGCAATGCCCTTACAGACTGCAAAAGTCCCTCACGACTAGCATACATTAAAACTGTATAGCCGTTTCTGTCTGGAACATCGATGTTAGTACCCTCGTTAGCTACGGCAGCTCCGGCCACTAGCAATGCCCTTACAACACCAAAACAGCCTGCATTATGAGCCGACCATAAAGCTGTCTTGCCTTTTTGGTCTAGCATCTTGACATTAGCTCCGGCATCTAGCAATACCCTTACAACTTCAATATGGCATTCACGACTAGCATCAGTTAAAGCCGTATCGCCATTTAAAGCCCTTTCGCCAAAATCCGACCTGCCAATTTTTCTTTGAATATTGACGTCAGCACCGGCCACTATTAATGCCCTTACAACTTCAATATAGCCTCCAGAGCTAGCATCCATTAAAGCAGTATAGCCATAATAAGCTTGAAGATTGACGTTAGCTCCGGCTGCTAGCAATGCCCTTACAATCTCTATATGACCATATTGGCTTGCTAACATTAAAGCCGTATAGCCATTACTACTTTGATAATTGACGTTAGCACCTTTTTCTAGCAAATTCCTTATATCCTCTATATCGCCCCATTTAACAGCTTCTATGAAATCCTTATGGATATTTAGAGGTTCATCTCGATGAAAATAAAGTTGTGTTCCTTCAACATTTTGACATACAACCATGGACAAAAATAAAAATATAGATATAAAAATATTTCTCATTGTTTGTTACTCCTTTTAAATGGGTTTAAATTTTTTTTAAGTTAAATAACAATAAAGTACATACAAGATTAAAACCTTGATTAAAAGGGCTTTTTCTATGTTTTAGAAGTAACCCTTGATAATTTTTGTAGTTGTATCTTATTTAGGGCCGAAGTCAAGCATTTTTAAGAATTAAGAAAAAAGTGAATAGGAACATCCTCTAAGTAAGTCTAAAGCCCTGCCGATAGAGCTTGACGTATTTTGTCTACATTGACCAATTTTGTCTCCCATCAGAAAATCTATTTTACTTAACTTTAGTATTTATAAGGCTTTTAGTCTTTTAGACAAAAAGTTAATTATGGCCTATACTTTGCAGGTATATACTTTAATATTATTTTTTTATTCCATAAAACTAAAAAACAAGGAGTTAAAGTGAGTATTAAATTTTATAAAACCATATTGTTAGTTATATTTTGTTTATCTTTCATAAGTCCTATAAAATTGCAAGCCTATTGTCAATTTGAAGGATGCGGTGTTTCAAGCAATTTAGATGAAGCACCTCTTACACTTCAAGAAGCTCAAGAAATAAAGGAATTCTACACGTCTGTTGAACGTGACTTATCAGACAACCTTGAGGTCTTACAAGATGGTACTTATCAAGTTAGGTTTTCAGACGACGTCATGGTTGCAATAACTTCTGGAGCTTTTTTCAGAGTAAAAGGAATGTTTGATAATAAAGTGACAATTGTGGATGAAACACGGATTGAAGAAATAAGGCAGGACAGGATAAGAGACCGAGAGACTAAAGAGATTGTAAAACATGAATATGAAAGCGGTAATAAGCGTTTAAAAAAGCTTTTAAAAGAATACCCCCGTGTATCTATAGAAGAGACACCTGATAAAATGACCACTTATATTGATGGACCTAGAGGGAATTATCGCATTGGCATTTTTCGCAAATTAAAACTTTATCCTCAGGGATATGATGAACGTTACAATAACAGTACTTTACGCTTTTATCGTAAAGTTGGTGGGAAATGGATAAAAGCAACCCAGGATTTGGTGTCAACAGAAATGCATTTGTACTACCTTTTAAGTAAAGAAGACAAACATATAACTACAGCAATAAACTCATTACAGTCAAGAAGGGGTTTTAATAGGTATCTAAGAGCAAGGAATATCACGTGGCCCTTGAGTGTAAATAGACTTGTAAGAGCTGGCAGATTTGTAGGTCGATGGACCTTTCGAGCTGTTTTAGCTGGTGCGAGCATTGTAGGTGGTCAATTGCTTTTTGAACATGCTCAAGAGAATCACCCGGAAGAAACAGAGCTTGTTATAAATATCACTAAAGAGCAATGGGAAATTTTGTCCACTAACGTAAGAGGCATCATCGAAGAGCTTTCTGAAAACGTCCTTAGTGAACTTGAATTATAAGTCCTTATAATCATCCATTTATAGGTTTTATCCTTAAGCAAGTCTAAAGCCCGTCTTTAATTTTTCTAAACCCCTATATTTCCATAGTTTTTATAAGGAAATTTTTCCTTAACATTTCACTCAAAATGCATCATGCCATCTTTTGCACTTGAAATGAACCACACCTCTGGTGTGTTTTTTGGTGTTGCCTGCAAAGGCTTTCGCCTTTGACAAAATAGGCAACACCTAAAAAATCCATTCATTTCAAGTAAGAAAGGATATCCTTGCCACTTGACATCATGTTAAGGAAAATGTCCCTCTAATGGTAGTTAGCCCGACGGCTACCGCCGTCGATCAAAGGCTAACCGCCTCAAAAGCTTGTTCAATTTTAGGAAGAAGAATCTCTTCGTCTCTTGACCACATGTTAAGGAAAAAGTTCCTTCTTACACCTTGGGCAATGACCGCGTTTGTTTCACTAAAAATAAACCAGCCGTTTGTTTCACTAAAAGTGGTCAGGCTTTCTAGGTGATGACCATTTTATCGACGGCGAAAGCCGTCGTGGTCATCGCCAGAAAGTGGCCAGAGGTCAGACCACTTTTAGTGAAAAAAGCGGCTTGACTTTAGAAAGGTTATGTGGTATATTTGCATTAAGTAAAATTATGTAACCCCTAAACAAAGAAGGAGTCAAAATGAATATTAAGTTTTATCAAACCATGGTTTTAGTTGTATTTTGTTTATCTTTTCTAAGTCCTATAAAATTGCAAGCCTATTGTCAATTTGAAGGATGCGGTGATTCAAGCAATACGACTTTAATAAGTGCCATCCTTAGTGGAGATATAGAGGCTGTAAGGTCATCTCTAGCGAATGGAGCTGACGCCAATTATCAAGACAAATATAGTGGTTTTACGGCTTTAATGGGTGCTAGTGAGAAAGGCCATATAGATATTGTAAGGTTATTGCTAGAAAATGGTGCGGACGTCGATCTTTTAAAAGATTTTTATGGTAATACGGCTTTAATACATGCTAGTCGTGAAGGCCATATAGAAATTGTAAAGATATTGCTAGCGGCTGGTGCGGACGTCAATCATCAAAACAAAATAGGCAGGACGGCTTTATATTATGCTAGTTCTGAAGGCCATATAGATATTGTAAGGTTATTGCTAGAAAATGGTGCAGACGTTAATCATCAAGACAGTGGTGTTGGCTACACGGCTTTAATGATTGCTAGTTTTGAAGGACATATAGAGGTTGTAAGGGCATTGCTAGCGGCCGGAGCTAACGTTGATCCTGAAGACATTGCAGGATTGAGTATCTTAGACTATGAGGATTTTCTTTCAGAAGATGTGAAAAGACTTTTAAGAGAGTCGACAGAATAACTATCTATTTAATAAGAATATAAAGGCCGTAGCAAACGGCCTTTATGCTCATCATGCTTAAACTTTAAAATTAAAGGATTATGTGATTAATCAACACCATTGGCCTCGTTTGCTAATACCTTGGCATCACTCATGGTCCATTCGTCATAACGACTGCCACCAATATAATACCTATTGCACCGATTGTAAATGTCACCGATGTTAAATTGCTATTATTGACTCCACCAAGGTTTGGTGTACACGTATTAGTTGTTGGTGCAGTATTGCTACAACTGTTTGCACCAATTTTCAAACCTAATTTCCTTATTTTTTAAAAAAATGCAGAGAAATGAAAGCCTTGTTTCCTTAACATTTCACTCAAAATGAACTGGCCTCTGGCTACTTTTGAGCTGGATCTTCAATTTATTTCTTAAATTTCAAAATCATTTCCCTGAGACCAGACTCTTTCCCATTCATATCATTAGCTTTTACAACCTTTCATCTTATTTGGCTTTGAAATTCTGTGCTTACAAATAAAAAATCTGGATGCGAATGGTAATGGGCAATCAGCCCGACGGCTCACGCCGTCGTAAAAAGCTGGCTACCTCAAAAGCTTGTTCATTTTGAGTAGAGGAGGATCTCCTCATTCTCTACACCATGTTAGGGAAACAAGGTATGCTTCTAAAATGTTTTTAGGGAGCAAACGGATTGCAAATAAAACACTTTTTCCTTAACATGGTGTTAAAAAACGAAGGGATCCTCCCTACTAAAAGTGGTCAAGCTTTCTAGGCAATGACCATTTTATCGACGGCGAGAGCCTTTGCAGGCAACACTCAAGGTGTAAGAAGGAACTTTTTCCTTAACATGTAGTTATGAGACGAGGAGATCCTCCCTTACTAAAAGTAAACGGACTTTTGAGGTAGCCAGCCTTGATGAAGGAACTTTTTCCTTAACATTGTGTTAAAAAAGGAAAGGATCTTTCCTACTAAAAATAAACGGATTTTTGAGGTATTGCTCTTTTTGGACAGCGTAAGCTGTCAGAGCAATGCCCAAAAACAGCCAGAGGCTGGTTTATTTTTAGTGAAAAAGATAAGAAGGCGAATAGCCTTCGGCTGGCTACCCAAAAGTGACCAGAGGTCAGTTTACTTTTAGTGAAACAGAGGTCAGTTCAATTTTAGGGAAAACAACGGCTACTTTTTTTAATGTTAAAGCTCATCAAGACCTTATTTTCACGATGGTTTGACATACTTTGGTCTACATGATAAGATAAATATAAGTTTATGCAGGGGGTTAAAGCTTTTATTGATTTTTTAAAAGAATATATATATGGTGAGTGTATGAAAAAGAAAATAAGGGTTATTTTAGTATTAGTATTTTTTCTATCTAATGAGACATTTATTCTATGGCCTTGTCCTAAAGTCACATTCGATGGCATTAAACAATCAATGATGGATAAGTTAGAGAGAACGCTTATAACTTATTTTTTCCCTTTAATTGTTCCACTGACTCATCCTACCATTTAAATCAGGTTAGTTCCGGCTGATTAAATCATCACACTTTCAGAATTTGTAAATGCCACTAAACTTCTTTATTAAAAAAACCGATAGATATTCTGACAGTCCAGTCCATGCCTAAACCTACAACTTGCCTGATAAATAAGAACATGGATGCATGAAAATAAAACTAAAAACTAAAAGGAGAGAAATAATGGAATTAGTATATGAAACTCTACCAATAATAGGTATTCTTGTAGGTATCTTTATAATTGGTGTCTTTAGTGTTGTAGGCAGTTTAATTATGATAAATAATGTTCTAAATAAACCTATCAAAGCAGAAGTGGATTTTGTTAAGGAACAAGCTATTTCTACAAAAAAAGACATGGAAGACATTAAAAAGCAAGTATATAATCATATACCTACCGAGATTAAGAAAATTCAAGAAGATAATGTGAAAATAATAAAAGTTATAGAACTATTGTCTGAAAATGTTAATAGGTTATTAAAGCTCCAGGAAAAGAAACCTCATAATAATTTGACACCATCAAATATAGGATAATATACTATAATTAATTTCTACTGTTGTAGATTAGATACAATTTGAGATTTGGTGATCTCTATCATCTAAAGATCATCTAAAGATAGGGATTGACTTATAAATTGACTTATAAGAGGATATGAAAAGTAAAGTTTCCATATTAAAAGAGGCCCTTGTGGCCTCTTTTTTTTTATATACATTAATTGCATGCAGTGTGTCAGTGTTCTACTAAATTCTTATAGATAAGGAATTAATCTCTCTAAAATAGCAGTGGTAAAATTGTGGGCAATAGGAGGTTTATATGTTTTTTAAAATTATATTTGTCATTTTATCGACTATTTCAATTTTAGTGGCTTGGGCTAAGAATAATGATAAGAGAGAGATTGTGGTTAATATTATTCAATGCCATGATAAACCATCTAAAGTCAGGGCTTAGCGATATTCCTTTATAAGCATGGCTTATAGTAAGTCCTGAGTTTGATAGCCTGCAAAAATAAAGTTGAGCAGTAGGTTATAAGCGTAATAAGATTTTGTGCCACTAGGTTTTTGTTTTGTGGCAGATTGAGGAAAGTCTTATTTTTGTTGCTTTTTCTGTTGTTGTTTATTGAATTGAGCATAACGTTTTTGAAATCTTTCTACACGACCTTCCACATCTACCAACTTTTGCTTGCCTGTATAAAAAGGATGACATACATTGCAAATATCTAAGTATATCTCTGGGAGAGTAGAACCTGTTACAAAGGAGTTTCCACACACACAAGAAACCTTTGCTTGTGCATGCCATTGGAGCTTAGGGGCTTTTTTCTGACTTTTTAGCTTGTCTCGTTGTGGTTTAGAAGGCTTTGAATCTGAAGCCTTTGATTGTAATTTTTGTGGAGATTGATTTTTTTGTTTTTGCATGATAATACCTTTTTATATTTTGATCCCTTTACTTTTTTATCTTTTTTAAAATCTTTTTCATTAAATATAAATGCTATAATGTAATAAAATAATTTTTAATTTTCTAATTTTTTGTCTTCAACAAGAGCAAGCCTCAATCTTGCCTTTTGAGCTTTGAGGGCATTGCTCTCAAAGTTTTTCCCTTTTTCCATAGCATCTGTAGCCTCTTTCAATGCTCTCATAGCTCTTTTTTTATCGATGTTTTCTGGAACTTCTGCTGTTTCAGCTAATACATTCACAGTATTATTGAAAACCTCTAAATATCCCCAAAAAATAGCAACCTTATGCACAAAAGACTGCCTCTTTTGTTTATACTTTAAAAGCCCTACACCTAATGTAGTCAATAAGGGAGCATGGTCTTTTAAAACCTCAATTTCCCCTTGAGTGGCCACAGCTTGAAGGCTTTCAATGGGTAGATTGAAGGCTAGCTTTTGAGTAGGAGTCAATAAAGTCAACTGAAGATCACTCATTTATGATAAACCTTTTGCTTTTTCTAAAACATCCTCAATCGTACCTACAAGGTAAAAAGCTTGCTCAGGGATGTCATCATGTTGGCCTTCTAATATTTCTTTAAAGCCTTTCACAGTGTCTTTAATATCTACATATCTACCAGGTGTGCCTGTAAAAGCTTCTGCCACAAATAGAGGCTGTGATAAAAATCTTTGAATTTTACGAGCTCGATTGACAGTCAGCTTATCATCTTCACTGAGCTCATCCATTCCTAAGATAGCAATAATATCTTGTAACTCTTTATATCTTTGTAAGATAGTTTGTACTAAGCGGGCTGTATTGTAATGTTCTTGACCACAAATTTCTGCATTTAAAATACGAGAAGTCGATGCAAGAGGATCCACTGCGGGATAAATTCCTAAAGAGGCAATTTCACGAGATAAATTGGTGGTAGCATCTAAGTGAGAGAAAGTTGTGGCAGGAGCTGGATCTGTGTAATCATCTGCTGGCACATAAATAGCCTGCACAGATGTGATAGAACCTTTTTTAGTGGAAGTGATTCTTTCTTGTAAGCTACCCATTTCTGTCCCCAGTGTAGGTTGATAGCCTACAGCAGAAGGAATACGACCTAAAAGCGTTGAAACTTCTGCCCCTGCTTGAGTAAATCTAAAAATATTATCTACAAACAGCAACACATCTTGATTTTGTTGGTCTCTAAAATATTCAGCAATAGTTAGACCTGTTAAAGCTACCCTTGATCGAGCACCAGGCGGTTCATTCATCTGTCCATAACAGAGAGCTGTTTTTTCTAACACACCAGAGTCTTTCATTTCCAACCAAAGGTCATTACCCTCACGGGTTCGTTCCCCTACACCTGCAAAAACAGAAAACCCACCATGTTCTGTTGCAATATTGCGAATAAGCTCCATAATCAAGACAGTCTTACCAACACCTGCTCCGCCAAATAAGCCAATCTTTCCACCTTTAGCATAAGGAGCTAAAAGGTCAACTACCTTGATGCCTGTCATCAGCATTTCTGTCTGTGTAGATTGTTCTTCAAAAAGAGGTGCTTTTCTATGAATAGACCATCGCTCTTTTGCAGTCACAGGACCTGCCTCATCCACAGGGTCGCCAATGACATTAATGATACGTCCTAAAACCTCTGGGCCTACAGGTACTGTAATAGGACCACCCGTATCTTTGACTTTCATCTTACGCACCAAGCCTTCTGTGGTGTCCATTGCAATAGCTCGGACAGTATTATTGCCTAAATGTTGAGCTACTTCAAGGGTAAGGTTGTCTTCTTTATCATCAATAGTAGGATTAGATAGCGTGAGAGCATTTAAAATAGCTGGCAGATGACCTTCTGGAAACTGTACATCTACGACAGCACCTAGTATTTGCTTGATATGTCCTTGTGTTGTCATTTTTCAAAGCTCCTTCTTTTTAGCTGATAACAGTTCTTATACTATAAGGCCTATTTTTGTATCAAATAGTTTATAAAGGCAAGAAAAAAATTAGATTTTAAAAGGTTTTATTTTATTCCAAGCAAATCTAAAACTACAAAGCTAAAATTGATCTATAAATTAAATTCTAAAGGCTTGCCGTAAGGTCGGCCAATAAACTCTTCATCCCATAAGGCAACATGGCCTTCAATGATAGAAGCTACAGGCCAGCCATGAACAGTCATGCCATCGTAGGGTGTCCACCGACATTTGCTTTCAATCCAATCATTTGTAATTGTTTTTTTCTTCTTCAAATCAACAATACTCAAATTTGCTAATTGATCGGGTGCTATAAAACCCATACCTTGAATACCATAGATCTTTGCAGGATTTATACAGAGAAGTTCAACAACTCGTTGTAAAGTGAGTTTTTTTTGAAAACACATATTGAGCATCACAGGTAATAAGGTTTGTACACCCGGCATACCTGAAGGACTCTTAGGATAAGACTTTTGTTTCTCACTTAAGAGATGCGGAGCATGGTCAGAACCTATCACGTCTACCGTGCCATCTAAAACAGCTTGCATGATACGTTCTTGATGTCTCTTTGAACGGATAGGAGGGTTCATTTGAATTAAACTACCTAAGCGATCATAATCCTCTGGAAAAGAAAATATCAAATATTGTGGTAGAGTTTCAACAGTCACAAGATTGTCTTTATAACGTTTGAGAAAGTTCATTTCCTCTGCGGTAGAAACATGTAAAATATGAATCTTTTTTTTGAAAGTTTTAGCTAGCTTGACAATACGTCGGGTGGCTATGAGAGCTGTTTGTTCATTTCTCCACTCAGGATGAAAATGACTTGTTGCCTTATGAGGGATTAACTTTTCTCTTTCATTGAGCAAATCTTCATCTTCACAGTGAAAAGCTGCTCTCCTTTGGATCACCTGTAATAGTTTTTTGAGGTCTTCTTGTTGATGAACACAAAGACCACCTGTGGACTTCCCTAAAAAAACCTTTACACCACAGCAACCAGGAGATTGCTCTAATTCGCCTAGTTGCTCTATATTGAAAGGCAAACAGCCCATAAATAAGGCAAAATCTACCCAAGACCAAGTAGCTACTTGGTCCTTTTTAGCTTGATAGGATTCTTGATCTACGATAGGAGGTAGGGTATTGGGCATATCAAAAACAGCTGTCACACCTCCCTTTAAAGCTGCTTTAGAACCTGTTGCAAAGTCTTCTTTATATGTCATACCAGGTTGTCGAAAATGTACTTGAGTATCTATGACACCTGGTAAGACAGTTAAACCTCTGAGGTTTCTTTCTTCTCTGGCAGAGGCATGGGGGGGATTAATAGCAACAATTTTGTTGTCTGATATGGCAAGGCTTCCCTGTTCTAACTTGCCTCGCATATAAATATTTGCATTTTTGAGTAGTAAGTCCCACATAAAACCTTAAGAAGTTAGTCCATAGCCAGCACGAAAGCCACCTCTCTCTAGACGTTGGATACGTTCCTTCAACGGTGGATGTGTACTCCAAAATCTTAATAAAGATCCTGATGAAGGTTTATTGGATATTTTTAAAGTGGCCAATGATTGATGGCTTACATCAACTTGATGGGTATAACTTTGTAGCTTTTTTAGGCTTTGTATCATTTTTTCTCGACCTGCTAAAGTAGCTCCCCCTGCATCAGCCCTGTATTCTCTCATACGAGATACAAAAGCTACAAGTGGCATCGCTGCAAAGGCAAGCAGTGAATATATCAACTGATACACAATCATCCCCATAAAGAACCCTAAACCACTACGTCCACCATTTTCATCTCGTAAAGCATTTTCGATAATATTCATTATAATATGTGTAAAGAAAATCACAATAGCATTAACAACCCCTTGAACAAGAGCCATCGTGACCATATCACCATTGGCAACATGGGCTACCTCATGTCCTAGGACACCTTCTGCTTCACTTTTGTTCATGGAACGCAAGAGTCCCGTAGAAACTGCTACTAAAGCATTATTCTTACTGGATCCTGTTGCAAAAGCATTTAGCTCAGGACTATCATAGACACCTACTTCTGGCATTTTGTTAAGTCCTGCCTTTTTAGCTAATCTGTGAGTTGTCTCCATAAGCCATCTATATTCTGGCGACCTTTCATTCTCAGAGATCATTTGAATATTTAAGGTTCTCTTTACAATAAATTTAGATAACCACAAAGAAATAAAAGAACCACCAAAACCAAAAACTAAAGAAATTATGATGAAAGAACCATAAGTATTTGCAAAAATTTCTGGAAAGAATATTTGTGCTATAAACAACATAGCTATTAGAGAAGCCATAACTAAAAAGTTGACCATTAAAAAGAAAAATATACGCTTTGCTATAGTCATTTTATCCTCCTTAATTGTTCAAGTTTAAATAATTGATTTAATTTATTATGTCCTTATATGTTTATTATACTAGTCTTTAGCATCGCAGTCTATACAAATAAAAGCTTAAAATACTATTTATAAGCATAATATATACAAAAAACCACAAGTCAAGGCCTTATTTCGCTTTTTTATTTGAAATGTCAAAAAGATTGACTCATTTTGAGTGAGTAATAGTATCCCGGATAAGATAAAAGGATTTTTTGTATGATCATAACTATATTAAATAAAACTGCTATTTTTTATATCTTTTAACCTCAATGTATTAAAATTCTTCTAAAAAGATCATTTTTACTAAAAGCAATCAATTTTTAAGACAGGTCACTTTGAAAATAGCATAAGTCACCGGCGAGAGTTATTTTGAGTAAAAGGTAAAACATTTTTTTGTTGATCTCTTGTAAAAATGATCTTAAATTTTATCTTAATACTACAATACACCATTAAACAAACATCAAAAGGCTTATTAAATGAACAACTCAGAAGTACCTTCAAAACATGGTAAAAATATCTCTAGTAAAGCAGAAAGTGTTATTTTCGCTTCTATCTTTATCTTCATTATTTTATTTTTCCTCTTGACCTTATGGATCAACAAGGGGCCTATTGATCAACCTGAACAAACACAAGTTGCAAGTTTTACAGAAGAAGAAAGACTACAAAGAAACCAACAATGGCAAACTTCCTCACCTCTTGCGATTAAAGAGGGACAAAAGCTTTTTGAAGTTCTTGTTTTTGGACAATTACAACCTATCTTTGATTTGATCCTACAGGGAGAATATGGCTCGACAGAGGTAGAGCTTTACAAAATACTGACCTACGGTCTTCCTGGCACAATTTTTAAAAGTTGGGATTACCTTCCACAATTTGCTAGGTGGCAGATTGTTCATTATATCCGCTCTACAATGTCAGAACCTCCATCAGCGACTAAGGATGAATGGGATACTTTCAACAAAGAAAGGATTTAAAAATGAAAGTTTTATTAATACTTTTACTTTGTTTTGTACCTTATTCTACAAAAGCTGACAAAAATAAGTTACCTTGGAAAACCCATAAACCAGCCCATGAGAAAGTCGCAGCTTTAAAAAATGTCACTGTGAAAGAAAATTTAGGAAAGGAAATCAATCTTAATTTACCTTTTGTCAATGAACAAGGTGAAACTGTCACTCTCAAAGATTTTTTTAACCCTGATAAGCCTGTCCTTTTAACCCTTGTCTATTATACATGTCCTGGTCTGTGTAACTTTCATCTTCATGGAATCACAGATGCTCTTAAAAAGATGGACCTGATAGCAAGTCAGGAGTTTGAGTTTGTAGCTATTAGCTTTGAGCCTAAAGATACCCCTCAAACAGCCTTAACTAAAAAAAATGAGTTTCAAAATACTCCGCAAGCTCAAAAAGGAAAGTGGCATTTCCTTACAGGCTTACAAGAAAACACTAAAAATTTAGCAGATCAATTAGGTTTCTTTTATGAATGGGATGAAGAAAATAAACAATGGTCTCATCCTGCTGTGGCTTATGTTTTGACTCCTGAAGGGAAAATTTCACGTTATCTCTATGGTATTCAAGTATCAGATAAAACACTTCGATTGTCATTGGTAGAAGCTAGTAACGGCAAAGTTGGGAATATACTAGACAGGTTTATTTTATATTGCTTTAATTATAATCCACAAGAACGTAAATATAGCCTGATGGCTTTACGAGCCGTGCAAGCAGGTGCAGGCATTACATTAATTGTGTTGGGCTTTCTTTTAATCCCTTTTTGGATGCGAAAAGCTTTTTGACTTTGATAGCTTATTGATTTGGATTTCAAATAAGATGAAGCTTTAATTTTTAATGAAGTAAAACCTAGTTAATATGACTTATTAAACTAAAGAAATCATATTAAAGTCAGGTGAAACCATATATCACCTTATGATGTAGACAAAATAGGTAGACAAAATGGAGTGATGGATTTTTATAGAGGGGGTATGACTATTAAGCTATTTATTGGGTTTTGTTTTTTTATACTTGTAGCTTCTCAGATCAGCTTAGCTCAGAGCAATTATCTTCCTATACAAGCCTCTGAAGTCTCTCGGTCTGTGGATTCTCTGTATAATTTTTTAACTTATACAAGTCTTATTGTCTTTATAATTATGATGGGGGCTATTTTATTATTTGTCTTTAAATACCGTCGTCAATCAGAAGATCAAAAAACAGCTTACATTACAGGGAGTCACACCTTAGAGTTTATATGGAGCTTTGTACCTTTAGTGGTCTTTTTAGCTGTTTTTTATTGGGGATGGGTTGTTTATAAAAGCACCCGGTACTTTCCCGAAGATGCTATTACTATTCAAGTGACAGGCTTTCAGTGGGCTTGGAGCATGCAGTATGCCAATGGTAAAAAAACTTCAAATGAACTAACTGTCCCTGTAGGCAAAAGAGTTGTATTAAACATGCGGTCAACTGATGTGTTGCACAGTTTTTTTGTTCCTAGCTTTCGCATCAAACAAGATGTTGTACCGGGATATATATCAAAACTTTCTTTTGTGCCTATTAAAACAGGTAGGTATCATATTTTTTGTGCAGAGTATTGTGGAACAGCCCATTCTGGTATGACAGGATGGGTGAATGTAGTAGAGCAGTATGAGTTTGAAGACTTTTTAAATAGGGATGACACAGAAGGTATACCACTGGCAGAGTTAGGTGAAAGAACTTATAAAAACCTTTGCATTGTTTGTCATTCAGTTGATGGTTCTCAAATAATAGGACCTTCTTTCAAAGGAATCTATGGGCGTACACAAACACTTGTGGATGGTAGTACTGTGACCAGTGACGATAATTACCTTCGTAGCTCTATTTTAGATCCGAATACTCAAATTGTTAATGGTTATCCTCCTGGTCAAATGCCTATGTTCCAAGGACTACTAGATGAAGATCAAATTACACAATTGATTGAATATATGAAGACCTTGAAATGACTATATGAAACTTAAGATTTTAATTTCTTTCTTTCATTTCAATACCATCGACATGGAACTTTATAAAACTGATTAAGAAACAAAAAGACCTATCTATGCAAAAAAGACTTTTTTGGAAAGCTTTACAAAAAGGAGACTTAATTGATATAGTCGCTCCTGCATGGGCTTGCAAATCATCTGAAATACAAAAAGGCATAGCCTTTTTAAAACAAGAAGGTTTTGCTGTTCGACTCCAAAAAAATATTTTAAAAAAAGACTTTATTTATGCTAGTCATCTGAATAATAGACAAGCAGGATTAGAAAAAGCTTTACTAGCTACAGATTCCAAAGCTATTTTATGTTTGCGTGGAGGGTCTGGTAGTCTTCATCTTTTACCTCGATTGTTGAAATTAAAAAAACCTAAAAAGTGTAAACTACTCATAGGGTTGAGTGATATTTCTCTCCTACATTATTTTGTGAATCAAAAATGGAATTGGCCAAGCCTACATGCTCCTATGCTTGCTCGCTTAGGGGATAGGTGTAAGCCTGTAAAAGAGAAAAGAGAATTTATACAAGTTGTCACAGGGAAGGTCTCTCTTTTACATTATAAAAAGCTTAAAAAAATTAACAAAGCTACTGGTAAACAACAGACTATAAAAGGTATTTTGGTAGGAGGTAATTTAGCTACTTTGCAAACAACATTAGGTACCTCTTTGTCTTTAAGTGGGAAGAATAAAATTTTATTCTTTGAAGAAATAGGTGAAAGGGCTTATCGTATAGATCGTATGTTACATCATCTACATTTAGCTGGCGTGTTTTCAGGGGTGAAAGCTATTGTTTTAGGTCATTTTTTATATCATTCAGAACGTTCACTTATAAGTTCTGTGCTGTCTCGTTTTTTTGCAGATTTTAAATGCCCTGTTTTTAAAGGGCTACCTTGCGGACATGGTCATCCTACTCAACACACACTTCCTTTAAATACCCCTTGTACTCTTTCTATCACTTCAAAAGGTCAAGAGATGTTTTGTCATACAGGAGTTCAAGCATGATGAATAAATTAGAAAAATCTATGCTAGAGTTTTTAAAACAAAATCAAGCAGAAGTAGCTACACCGGGATTGGTTTTAAGAGTTTATCGTAAAAGAAGAAAATGCATCGATATAGTATATGGAAAAACTTCTTGTTTTTATGATATTGCTTCTATTACAAAAGTCATGTTGACAATGACACGATTAATGATGCTTAGAAAAGATAAATTGTTTAATGAAACCAGTCAGATTCAAAAAGTCATACCTTGGTTTAAAGCAGGTTACTCTTTTGAGAGATTGTTAGCACATCAATCAGGAGCTATTGCATGGAAGCCTTATTTTAAAAAGATGTCCCTTAAGGCTTCGAGACAGGAGCGGTGGCTTTGGTTGCAAAAACAATTAAGAGCAGAGACTTCTTTTCAAAAATCTTTTTCAAAAGTAAGGACATCTATTTATAGTGATGTTGGGTTTTTGCTTTTAGGGGTTGCTCTGGAATACTTAGAAAGTCAAAGTTTATTGCACTCTTGGCAAAAAGTTCAAGAGGCATTCAAACTTCAAAAGACACATTTTAATATTGATCATACTCTAAAGTATAAGGTGTCAAAATATGCTCCTACTGAAAAATGTGCTTGGAGGAAAAAGCAATTACAAGGTCAAGTCAGTGATGAAAATGCTTATGCTTTAGGCGGTGTAGCACCTCATGCGGGGCTTTTTAGTACGATAGACGATGTTTCCTCTTGGATATTGCAATTGAGGGATATATTTTATGGGAAGGTTTCTAAATTTATTGATCAAAGTACATTAAAAAAGTTTACTCAAACAAGCAGATCTGATGTAGATTTTGCTTTGGGTTTTATGAAGCCTTGTTTTCCAAGAGTAGTTAGTCAAAAAAAAGTCAATAGCTGTGGGCAGTATTTTTCTCGTCATTCGTTTGGACACACAGGTTTTTCAGGAACTTCTGTCTGGTTTGATCCTCGAAAAGACATTATTATAGTTTTATTATCTAACAGGATTTGCCCTAATAGAGATAATAAAAAATTTGTGACTTTACGCCCTTTGCTCCATGACTACATTGTCATGCAACTCACCTCTTAAAACCATTTTTATCTAAGATACTTTTTTCATAGGATTCATAGGATTATTTTTCTACAAAGCTGTAGTAGCTTTTAATTCATTGTAATATTAGCTATTTTATTGAAACGATCAAAAATCTTATAATGAGAGGCCTTTTTTAAATAACTTATATTTGCTGTCTTAAGATATGTTTTATAGCATAGTTTGTCATAATTAATGCATATATCCTGGAATATCAAAAATATTTTAATTTTTAAGCTTGAAAAGTTTTAAAATTAAATCTAAAGTAAGGGTTTAAAATATAACTTCAATCAAATATATAAGGAAGGGGCCAATGAGTCCAACAGATCAAAAACTCAATAAACAACAATATGATGCAAAGTCTATTAAAGTTCTCGAAGGGATAGAAGCTGTTAGAAAGCGTCCTGGCATGTACATTGGAGATACTGTAGAAAGAGGCTATCATCACCTTGTTTATGAAATTGTGGACAATGCTGTGGACGAAGCCTTAGCAGGACATTGTAAAAACATCAAAATATCTATTCATACAGATGAATCTATTACTGTGGAAGACGATGGACGAGGTATCCCTGTAGGTAAACATAAAAGCGGGAAATCAGCCCTTGAGGTTGTAATGACAGTACTTCATGCAGGAGGTAAATTTGATGGGACATCCTACAAAGTAGCTGGTGGTCTTCATGGAGTCGGTGCTTCAGTTGTCAATGCTTTATCAAGCCAATGCAGTGTTGAAGTCAAAAGAGATGGTAAAATATGGAAACAATCTTATGAAAAAGGAAGACCTTTATCAGAAGTGAAATCGTCTGGCAATGCTGAAACAACAGGCACAAAAGTTACATTTAAACCTGATAGAGAAATATTCAAAGATGAAAATACAACCTATAAATTTGAAACTCTTTCTAATCGTTTTCGCGAGCTTGCTTTTTTAAACGCGGGACTTAAAATCTATCTTATTGATGAAAGATTAGAAAAGCATAAACAGCAAACATTTTGTTTTACAGAAGGTATAGCAGAATTTGTCTCTTTTTTGAATCACACAAAAAAAATTGTCAACCAAAAGATTATTTACTTTAAAGGCCATAAGGAAAATGTAGATGTAGAAATAGCCATGCAATGGAATGATTCTTATTCAGAATCTATTTACAGCTATGCTAACAATATCAATACAATAGAGGGGGGGACCCATCTTGTGGGATTCCGCTCTGCTCTGACAAGAACAACTAATAATTATGCATCTTCAAACAATCTTTTGAAGAATTTAAAAGGTAACTTAGATGGGGAAGATATTCGAGAAGGGCTTGCTGCAGTCGTAAGTGTTAAAGTAACTGAACCACAATTTGAAGGCCAAACCAAAACCAAACTAGGTAATAATGAAATTAAAGGTATTGTAGAATCATTAATGAATGATAAACTATCAGACTGGTTTGAAAGGAATCCTAATCCTGCAAAGAAAATTATTACCAAATGCATTAATGCAGCCAATGCTAGATTTGCTGCTAGAAAAGCTAAGGAGTTAGCTCGTAGAAAGACAGCTTTGGATTCTGGAAGCTTACCTGGTAAAATGGCAGATTGTCAAGAGAGAAACCCTGCTCTTTGTGAAATCTACCTTGTAGAGGGGGATTCTGCCGGAGGTTCTGCTAAACAAGCTAGAGATAGAGTCACTCAGGCTGTGTTGCCACTCAAAGGTAAGATATTGAATGTAGAAAAAGCACGTTTTGAAAAGATGCTCTCTAATGATGAAATCAAGATGATGATCACTGTTTTTGGCATAGGTATAGGCAAAGATATCAATATAAACAAAATCAGATACCATAAAATCATTATTATGACAGATGCTGATGTGGATGGCTCCCATATCCGCACATTGCTTTTGACTTTTTTTTATAGACAAATGCCTGATCTGATTAAAAATGGCTATGTATATATTGCTCAACCTCCTCTTTATCGACTTAAAAAAGGTAAAAAAGAAGTTTATATCAAAGATGATAAAGAATTGACACGTCATCTTTTGAACACAGGACTAGATAAACTGAAGATAAAGAACATAAAAGAATCTATTAAAAAGTCTGAATTGATAACTCTCATTATGAATATTCAAAAGTTTGATTCTCTTATCAAAACCATAGGTCATAGGGTTGATCAAAATATTTTAAGATATTTAGTAAATAAAAAAATTAATTTAAAAGATATGTTAAAGGATCAAAGCCAGTTGACCTCACTGCTTGAAGATATTAAAAAATCTATTTTAAAAGGAACCACAAAAAGAATTTTGCAAGTAGATTATAAGGTCAAAGAAGATAAAGAACATCAGGGTTTTACTACAGAGGTTTTTATAAAGTACTTTACTCACACTACTAAAAGCGTGTTAGATACAGACCTTGCAGATTCTATGGAGTATGACAGATTGCAGAATTTATGGAACTCTTTTAGTGAACGTTTACCTCTACCCTTAAAGATAGAAACAGAAAATGAAACAAAGGAGTTTAACAATTACATTAGTTTTGCTACATGGGTGATAGAGGATAATAAAAGCGGTTATTATATTCAAAGATATAAGGGTCTTGGAGAAATGAATCCAGATCAACTTTGGGATACCACATTAGATCCTCAAAATCGCCAGCTCTTGCAAGTTGATATTGGAGATGCAATAGCAGCTGATGAAACCTTTAGTATTTTGATGGGTGAGAGTGTAGAACCAAGAAGAAACTTTATTGAAGAAAATGCTCGATCTGTCTCAGATTTAGATGTGTAAAAATACCTTCAGATATCTTAAAAACTCTAATAGCCTCATATCAAAATAAGGATTTTTAAAAATAAAGTCAAGTGATTTCAATATGTTATAAGAATAATGGACTGCGAAAATTTTGCCGTTGTATTTTTATCTTGCTTTGATATAAAAAATATGTAAGTATATAAGTGTTATATGTTTTGTATCAAAATAGCTATCATGTTATGAATATAAAATGTGTTAAACTATTTCACAGTAAATAAGGAGGTCTCAAATGGATATGGATCAAGTATTAAAAGAAATGAGAGACATCAATAAAAAAGTCACTCAAAGTTTAGAAAACCAAAAAGAAATTCAAAAAAACCAGGCAGAGTTTAAGAAAGACCAAGCAGAGTTTAAAAAAGACCAAGTAGAGTTTAAGAAAAAACAAGACGAGATGGAAGCAAGGCTTGCAAATCAAGAAGAAACGACCAAGCACACAAATAAATTGGTATTAGCTATAAAAAAAAACTGGATTATACAAACCCTGATGGGTCAAAAGGCCGGCTAAGCAATTTTATTTTTCAATTAATTCAGTGGCTTTTAAGACTTTTTATAGCAATAGGATTTAACCATAAATAAACTAACTTTTAAGGAGGTCTCAAATGGATGATCAATTATTAAAAGAAATGAGAGACATCAGTAAAAAAGTCACTCAAAGTTTAGAAAACCAAAAAGAAATTCAAAAAAACCAGGTGGAATTTAAGGAAAACCAGGCGGAGTTTAAGAAAAACCAGGTGGAGTTAAAAGAAAGCCAGGCAGAGTTTAAGAAAAAACAAGACGAGATGGAATCAAGGCTTGCAGATCAAGAAGAAACGACCAAGCACACAAATAAATTGGTATTGGCTATAAAAAAAAACTGGATTATACAAACCCTGATGGGTCAAAAGGCCGGCTAAGCAATTTTATTTTTCAATTAATTCAGTGGCTTTTAAGACTTTTTATAGCAATAGGATTTAACCATAAATAGACTAACTTTTAAGGAGGCTTCAAATGGATGATCAATTATTAAAAGAAATGAGAGACATCAATAAAAAAGTCACTCAGAGTTTAGAAAATCAAAAAGAAATTCAAAAAAACCAGGCGGAGTTTAAAAAAGACCAAGTAGAATTTAAGAAAAAACAAGACGAGATGGAAGCAAGGCTTGCAGATCAAGAAGAAACGACCAAGCACACAAATAAATTGGTATTGGCTATAAAAAAAAACTGGATTATACAAACCCTGATGGGTCAAAAGGCCGGCTAAGCAATTTTATTTTTCAATTAATTCAGTGGCTTTTAAGACTTTTTATAGCAATAGGATTTAACCATAAATAGACTAACTTTTAAGGAGGCTTCAAATGGATGATCAATTATTAAAAGAAATGAGAGACATCAATAAAAAAGTCACTCAGAGTCTGGAAAATCAAAAAGAAATTCAAAAAAACCAGGTGGAATTTAAGAAAAAGCAAGACGAGATGGAATCAAGGCTTGCAGATCAAGAAGAAACGACCAAGCACACAAATAAATTGGTATTGGCTATAAAAAAAAACTGGATTATACAAACCCTGATGGGTCAAAAGGCCGGCTAAGCAATTTTATTTTTCAATTAATTCAGTGGCTTTTAAGACTTTTTATAGCAATAGGATTTAACCATAAATAAAATAAGGCATTTTGAATAAAAAAGCATGTCGCCGGCAAACAAATTATAATATTCCATCATTAAATGTCATCTAAGTAAACCCAATATATGATTTGCCTGAATATATAATCACGTATTTTAGCTGTAGAAGCTGCTTGTAAATGACCATCTTTATCACGTGTCATAGCTCTTTGTGTTCCATCAGGTTGTTCTATCATTCGATAAGGCATACCATACAAATTAATAGCAGAATCTATAAAATAAGTAAGAGTATCTTGATCTACATTATGTAGATAAGCTGAAAAACTCTTAATGATAGATGCCATCTGTGCTAAAGGCATACCAACTACAAACCCTGAAGTAAACAACTTTACTCTATTTCTAAGAGATAAAGAAGATAAATGTTTACCATTAAAGAAAGATTTAATGAAGTGATATAAACCAATCAGATCATCTTGAGAAGATCCTACAAGAAGGCCTCTTAATAACATAAGAGTTATCTCTGGATTGTGTGTTTCTTGATTGATCATGAAAAAAGCATCGATGAGTGTCTTTTCAGAAATATGCGGAGACATCTCAGCCATCATAAAAAGAATACCAGCATAATCATAACCACGATAGATCAGAGTATTAAAGAGATCCCATCGTGTCCTCCAATATATATCTTGTAATTCAATAAAAACTTGACCTTGTATAAAGTTCTCCTTTTCTATCAAAGAATCAAAAATATCATCTGGATGCCCTTCTGTAGGAGAGGAATCTAATAAACTGTCTTGGTCTGTTTGATCTTTGATCATCCTAATTAAATAAACATTTTGGAAGCTCCTCATGTAATTAAATTTTACTTTTGTGTTTCTTCTTTTTGCTTTTTGATAAACGGAACTAGCTTTATTTAAAATACTATGAAATCTTTCTGATAAAGGGATGTTAAGATTTTGTTTGTAGGAATCTTTTTGCTGATCAGGAGGTTTTAAGCTCTCTATTTTATTCAATAAACCAGATATAACAAGCACCCTACGTAAAAAAGTTCCATAGAGAGAATGATGAAATAGTTCTTTAAAATCTTTTGATAAATCCATGAGCTGTTCCTCATTTAAACCAGTGAATTTAGTTAAAACGAATTTATGATATTGAGATTTAGATTTATTTTTGTCTTTGAATGGATGGTCTAGAAATATGGGGGTTTTTTGCTTTAGTGAGGGTATTATAGATGTGATTCTCATAAGGAAAGCTGTTAATTGTATTGAACGTTTTAATACAGAGGCTTGTTGTGAAGGATCTGAATCTTGAGAATGATTTACTTTAGCATATCCCGATTTAAATTTCATCGTGTGTATAAACCACTGTGAAATATCTATGTATGAAAAATTCTTCTCTATTTCTTTTAATAAGGATCGAGGTGTGGGCGACCGCACAGTAAGGGAGCTGTCATCTTGATTCATTGTTTTAACAATGTCATATAATATTATATTTTCTTCTCTGGATTTCTCTAATAAAGTAGGATTGACATGGTTTAAAGACCAGTCCAAATGATTTATCTTTTGTTCAAACCATTTGATGAGAATACCTGTTTTGGTAGGGCTGTCAACATAGCTAAGTACTTGGCCATACGGGGTATCCTGAACAAAATAAATGACAAATGAGAGACGATTTATAGAGTGAATATAAAAAACTGTCTTTTGGTTGTTTTTGATTTGGATCACACGAGAGCTACTGTTTAGAAAATTAAATTTAGATCTATCTATTCTGTCTATCCCATAAAAGATCAAATTATATTTTTGAGGGTCATTGTACATATCATATACCAACTCAGAAACAGTTAAAAATTTTATATCTTCCCAGTGAAAACTCCCCCATATTTGTTTTAGAGCTGAAATTAAATGATTGGTATTTGTATAAGGTAGTTGAATCTTATGAGAAGGTTGAGAGTATACTTCTTGAAATTGCATTAAAGCTTCATGACATGTTATACGTTTTTGATTTTTTTGATCTCCATAAGTTATGGTATGAAAATATATTATAAATAAACACAAAGTAAGAAAAAAAGATTTTATATGCATACCATCACCTTAAGGGTTAAAATATGCATAGCCTAAATGGTATTAGAAATCAAGCTTGATTTCTAAGAATGTAAATCATTGAAATTTGCTATTTTTCATAAGCTTCTAGGATTTTATTTCAATTTTTGCTCTTATACAACCATCTGTAAAGTAGATAAACAGCAACAAGTCCTACAAATATGAAAAGATAAATATGAATTTGTGTGAGTATCTCAAAAGCTTTTTCTCTATGCTCATGGAATTTATAACCTAACCATACTAAGAGAGGTACACTGGCAAAGGCAGCCAGCCCATCTTGAAATATAAACACTTTAAATGGCACTTTGAGAGTACCAGCAGTCAAATAAATAGGGGCCCTCAAACCCGGGGCAAATCGAGCTGTAAAACAAATGAGCTTTGCATTTTGATTAATATGTTCTGTTGCCTTCTGAACCCTTTTAGGTGTAAAAACTTTTCTGAAAATAGGCCATTGAAAAACTTTTGGTCCAAAATAGCTCCCTATACTAAAGAGTAGCACATCACCGACTAAAACTCCTATAAAACATACCAATATAGCTCCTGTTAAAGAAATAGCTCCTTTTCCAGCTAAGTAACCTGCTGTGATCAGGGTGATATCTTCAGGGACTGGTAGTCCTATTCCACATAAAAACAATACCCCAAAGATAAGGGCATAAGCTTGGAAACCTGATATTCCAATGAATAAAGATAAAATTTTATGAGCAAATCCAGCTTCTTTCATGCTTGATAACCTTTTGTTATTATTATTGTATCGACATCTTTGATTTTATTCTGTATGATTATATTATGGTCAGGAAAAGTTAAAATAGTAAATGACTTTGATTTTTTGATTTACTTTGATTTATAGATGATATCTAGAATAAGTGTTATTTTTTGAGGAAATGGAAAACTTCAAAAATGTTTTTTTATATAAGATGTATTTGCTTAGCATTGCTTATCTCTATTAGTTTATACTCTGTCAAAATAGAGAAGGTCAGGCTTTCTCATAAAATACATGGATACATCGAGCAAACACCTGTTGGTTTATATTTGAATCAAATGGCTCAATTTGGAATCCATTACACTCAAAAAACTTTTAAAAAAATATACACTGATAACAAAAAAGAACTTATGGAACGTCTTTCTCATAAAGTAAAAAAAGCAATCCAAAGAACTCATCAACACCTTGAACTTGAAAAAAAGGATCATCAAGAAGGAACAAAGCCCAATCCTAGCCCGGTGGCTCACTAAAAGTAGCCAGAGGCTAGACCACTTTTAGTGAGACAAAAGAAGCATATCTTGTTTCCCTAACATGGTGTCAGAAGCAAGGAGATCCGCCCTACTCAAAATGCATAGATTTTTGAGGCAATGACCATTTTGTCAATGGCGAAAGCCATTGCGGTCATTGCCCAAAAACATGCCAGAGGCATGATGCATTTTGAGTGAAATGTTAAGGAAACAGGCAATTTGCTTTTAAAGATTATCGAATTCTTCTTCTAACTCAAGTTCTATATCATCAATATCATTGCTATCAATACTGTTATTTGTAGAATTAACTTCTCCACTGAGTGTGCTAGAAGCAAAAATTTCATTGCGATTGAGGATACGAGGTGTAATAAAAATTAAAAGCTCTGCTTTATTAGAAGAATAAGTATTCCTTTTAAATAAAGAACCTAAAATAGGAATGTGCCTAAGAACAGGAACTCCACTATTATTTTTATCCATGCTGTCTTGATACATACCACCAATAACAGCCGTGTCTCCATTGTTGACTAAAACATTGGTACTAGCAGATCGACCAAAAATAGGTGGAGCTTCACCATCTGAAGCTGCTGCACCAGCAAATTGTCTTTGAATATTGATTTGTAAAATAATGCCTTTGCCCGAAGTCACTTGTGGAGTCACATTCAATGAAAATGTGATATTTTTATATTCTGTACTTTGTGAAATGCCACCTCCTGTAGAATCTGTTTTAGCCAGAGGGATTTGATCTGTTTGATTGATATTTGCTGACATATTATTAAGTGTAACTACACGCGGTGAAGATATGACTTTAACCACTTGATCTTCTTCTAGTAAATCTAATGTTGCTGTTAAAGCTCCTTGGCTTAACCCTACAATTGTACTTAGATCGAAGTCTAAAGGAATTCCACCTCCTCCGCGATCTAACACAAATCCTTTAACTATTGAACCTAAGTTTTGTCCTTTGATAATCATTCCAAATCTTCGACTAAATACTTCAGTTGCTTCCACAATTTTAGCTTCAATAAGGATTTGTGGAATTTGCACATCTAAGGTCCTAATAAGCCTCTTCATGCGATTAATGTTTTCAAGAGTATCTGTGATCATTAAACTATTGGTCCTAGGATCAGATTGGATTTGCCCTTTAGGACCTTTAAATATTTGTATGCGATTAACTAAATCATTGGCTTTCGCATAACTCACAGGGATAAATTGAATTTGTAGAGGACTTAAAGATTTTTTAGATTCAATAAGTTGTTGGCGGTTTTTCATTTCAGTTCGAATATTATCAATTGTATCTACAATTAAAATATTCTCACTGCGAATATAACCTAGCTTCTTCATTTGTAAAACAAGTAAGAACACTTGATCCCAAGGAATTTCTTTAAGTTCTAAAGAAACCTTTCCAGTGATATTTTCTGATAACACAATATTTAATCCGCTTTCCCTTGTGATGAATTTTAAAACATCTCGAATATTAGCATTATTAACTTCTATAGAAATAGGAACTCCAGTATAACGAACATTTTGAGATAAAAAATCATCGGAAGACTCAGCATTTAAAGGGCTTTTAGAGGCCATATCATTAGCTTCTTGTAGTTCTGAATCCTCAAGTAATTGTTGTGTATCTGCTAAACTTCCTGTAGTTGTATTTGAATCTTGAGCTTCTACTAAAATAGAATTGCCATCAACTCTCACAATAGGTTCTATAGGATCTCTTATAGAAATTACAAATCGAGCTTTTGTGCTTTCATTATCTTGATAAGCTTGAAAGAATCCAATATTGCTAGGGAAATCTCTTGTCGCATAAGGCCTTTTAAATTGACTTGGTATCTTAAGGTTATCTATTTCTACTATGATTTGTCTTCCATCTTCAGATTTACGGATAAAGGGATTTTGAGGAATTCCTGTGGTTTGAATCACAATAGTACCTCCAGCTTGGTCATGCAGAAAATCAACACCTGTCACATTTAAGAGAGGACCATCTGTTGTCGTGGATGGTATTTGCTGAGTTAATTCAATGGGTTCTTCTATTGTACTCTCTGTATCTTCAATATCTACAAGAGTTTCATCCTCTGGTAAAGTTTCTGCTGGAGATGTGGACTCTATGTCTTCTAGTGGGGGTTCTGTTTTTTCTTCAGTTTCTGCTAATTGTTGCTCAAATTCTTCTTCAATAAGCTGTTCTGCCTTTTTCTCTGCATTTTCATCTAAATCAAAAGGTTCTTCATTAGGTATATCTGCAAAATCTTCTTCAAGTTCTCCTTCAAGTTCTGATTCTAAATTATCTTCAAATTCATCTGTAACTTCTTGGTCAACATCTCCCAACTCTAATGCAAGATCATCTTCTCCATCTTGTTTTTCTTGATCAGCTTGTGCTATTAAAAAAGAATTATTTCTAGTAATGATTTTGTTTTCTTGAACAGTACTTCTTGCAACTGTTTGGATCACAAAAGAAATAATCAAAAAAATAATTAAAAAAAATTTTAGCATTATATGACCTCTTTATCCTACTAATTATTTAAGAGGTGTTTTTCTGTTTTGACAAGACTTTAGGTGAAAAAACCAGACCAATAGACTAGAGTGTATTTAAAAATTTATCCCGTGTAAGGCAAATAAGTAAAATAAATATAATCTCTATATTGTTTTAAAAATACAATATTTTGATCTTTATTGATTTTATTTGTTTTAAGTTTCTTAAGCCAACGTGACTCTTGATAAGCAATGCAACTTAAATGAGAAAAACTTAAATCTACCTTACTTTGTTGTCTACAAAGACTTTGCATTTGACGTAATTTTTCTAAATCAAAAACACTCTCCATAGCAATAAAAGATAAAATAGAAACACCTAAATCAAGCTCTAAAAGAGATACAAGACTTTGAGCGTTGGGATGAAAGACATCTTCCGGAGTAGCAATCATTAAAGTTTTTTTTAATTGTGTCTGTTGTTTTTTTAAAAGTCTTAAAATGTCTGTGTAGTTTTGAGTTAAATGCTCGACCCGCACATTTAATGAAGGAAAATGCTTTGCTTTATTTTCCCATTCTGACTTCATAGGACTTAAAATCAACACTGTATGAAAGTTTTTTTTATAACTTTGACTTGTGTGCAGTAAGCTTAAGATAATATCTAAATTAAAAGATTTGTTAATACCAAAAGCCACCACCTTAGATGAATGAATATCTTTATGTAATTGTTTAAAAATAGTTTGACCAATGACATGGAAATTAGAAAAATTAGAAGGCTTAATAACAGGTTTGGGCCTAGGGTTTAATCCAAATTGAAAAATTAAAATAACTAAGGCTAAAACAACAATAGCTAAAAAAGAAAAGTACCATTTTATCATTTTTTTTGAACCTATGATTATTGATCATCATCTAACTTCTATATCCAACGACTCTAACTTTTTTAAGAATGAGTTGTTCAGTGTTAAGAGCAGAGATTTAATTACAACAGCGTACTTTTATTTTTATTGTACATCACTCATATCATAATGCTTTTTTAAGAGGCGAGAACTTCTTTTAGCTTTCCTGATTCGTACATTTCTGTCATAATATCACAACCTCCTATAAGTTGTTTGTTGACATAAAGTTGTGGGATTGTTGGCCAATCACCATAAATTTTAATACCTTCTCGTATTTCAGGATCTTCTAACACATCCACATCTTGAAACGAAACGTTCAACTCTTTAAGTATAGCCACAGCCCTGTGAGAAAAACCACAATGCGGAAAACTAGCCGTCCCTTTCATAAACAAGACAATACGATTTTTATTAAGTATATCTTCAATTTGACATTGCGTTGTTTTATTCATTAATACAACCTCCTTTTAAATGGATTAAAGTTTTATTTAGAATGAAAGTGAATAGTCAAAGCATGGATTTCACCACTTGCAAATTGTTCTTTAAAAAGCCCCATGACTTTTCTATGAGCTGTCACCCTAGGCAAAGATTCTAACTCTTTACAAGATAAAGTCATTTGATAATGGTTATTGGTATGAGTTAAATCTACAACTTCTATTTGAGCATGAGGATAATGTTTTAAAAAATGTTGCTTAATTTCTATAGCTTGCATTACGTCTCCTTTGTTTCACTAAAAGTAAACTGACCTCTGTTTCCCTAAAATTGAACTAGCCTCTGGCTACTTTTGGGCAGTTAGCCCGACGGCTATCGCCGTCGATCAAAGGCTAACTGCCTCAAAAGCTTGTTCAATTTTAGGAAGGAGGATCCTCTCGTCTCTTTACACGATGTTAAGGAAAAAGTTCCTTCTTACATCTTTTGCCTGCAAAGGCTTTCGCCTTTGACAAAATAGGCAACACCTAAAAAATCCGCTCATTTTGAGTAGGGAAGGATCCTCTCGTTTCTTAACATGATGTTAGGGAAACAAGATATTCGCTTCATCCTTGCCTGTCTGTTTGATGCCGGGGTGCCAAATCCCGGATCCCGGAAAAGTATCCTTTCATTTCTTTATACCATGTTAAGGAAACAAAGCATTCGTTTTTTTGTTTTTTTTATTCTTTTTTAGATTCTGCGTAATTTTCAAAAAAGCATGAATATTATGAGTGGGAGGCGGAGGCAGGCTGTAGGAGTTGTTTCTACTCAAAGTGAACAGGCTTTTGAGGCAATGACCATTTTGTCAAAGGCGAAAGCCGTCGGGCTAAATGGTATTAGAAGGATGTTTTCCTTAACATGGTGTTAAGAAACGAAGAGATCCTCCCTACTCAAAGTGAACAGGCTTTTGAGGCAATGACCATTTTGTCAAAGGCGAAAGCCTTTGCGGTCATTGTCCAAAAGTGGCCAGAGGCCAGTTCACTTTGAGTGAAACAACTATCCCTAACCCCACCCGCCACCCTTCGATTCTGCTTTCTCATTTTGTTTTTACTGGAGGATGAGGGCAGAGGGAGCCTTCCGAAGTCCTCAATTGAGCTTGCTTTTAAGGAGCAAGCTCAATTTGCGGAAGATCTCCAGTCTCCCTCTGCCCCCATCCTCCCCTAAATGATTTTTTATTTGAGAGTTACGCAGAATCTGAGAAAAAATAAAAAAAAAGGAACTTTTTCCTTAACATGTAGTAAAAAGACAAGGAGATCCTCCTTCCTAAAAGTGAACAGGCTTTTGAGACAATGACCATTTTGTCAAAGGCGAAAGCCTTTGCGGTCATTGTCCAAAAGTGGCCAGAGGCCAGTTCACTTTGAGTGAAACAGCTTAGCCTTTGATCGACGACGATAAGCCGTCGAGCTAACTATTAGAAGGACATTTTCCTTAACATGGTGTTAAGAAACGAAGAGATCCTCCCTACTCAAAGTGAACAGGCTTTTGAGACAATGACCATTTTGTCAAAGGCGAAAGCCTTTGCGGTCATTGTCCAAAAGTGGCCAGAGGCCAGTTCATTTTGAGTGAAACAACAATGTAAATATGTTTTTATTTCTTACTTCTTTTGAATATGACACAAGGCGACATCCACAGATGTTCTTGTACCTTTCTCTGTGTTGCATTTATGGCAAGCAACGACCACATTAGATTTTGAAGAAAGCCCTCCTTTTGCTAAAGGAACCTTATGATCCATTGTAAGATGTTTTGCAGTAAAATGTTTTCCACAATAATAACATTGGCCTTTTTTGAGTTTCCATTGCCACCACTTAGAAGCTTTTAATTGCTTAGCTTTGAGGCGTTCTTTTTGAAGTTGCCACTTTGGTTGTGGTGCATAAAACAAAGTCATTATGATGATATCTCCTTTAGTGTTTGATTTTCAAATATTCAAAAGTTTGTCAATCAACAAAATTATTTTAAGATGGACTGATGTATTGGCAAAAAATAGTAGCCCACTTTTTTAATAGAAAAGCTGAAGGAGTTAATTTTGTGTAATAAGATACAGAATCTAAACTTTCAAAGTCAAGACCACAAGGACGAATAAGAGAAAATAAATCCAGATCATTATTTATGTTGATAGCCAGTCCATGACAAGCAATGCCTCTTTGTACCTGTACACCAAAAAAAGCAATTTTACCTCTCTGAGTATAAATGGCAGTCGTTTGATTTTTCTTCTCTTGAAGACAGATCACACCTAAGCTCTCCAAAAAGTCTCTTGTGACATTTTCTAATAAAGCAACATATTGCCTTACAGAAAGCTTCCATTTTTTTAAGGGTATAATAGGGTAGATCACCAACTGACCAGGGGAGTGACAGGTGACCCCTCCTCCTCTTTTTGTCAACACAACTTCAATCTCTTTGCACTTGAGAAAATCATGGGAAACTAAAATATCTTGTTTTTGACTGTTAAGTCCTAAAGTGATCACAGAAGGGTGTTCTAATCCTAAGAGATAACTATACTGAGTCCTTTGACTTTGCACTACAAAATCTTGTTGTAACTCAAGCCCCTTTGAATAAGGCAAACAAGAAAGCCATTTGATTTGTATATTTTTCATAATGTAAACCTTGAAGAGTTAAAAAAATAAAAATAATGTACAGAGTTTATTGTCTAAAATCTTGTAAAATCAAATACTTTATTAAAGATAAATACAGATAATTGACATCTCACATTTTTTTATTTTATTCTTTATAGATTATAGAATGAATAAGATGAAGCATCTATATAAATTAAGATGAAGCATCTATATAAATAAGGAATGAATATGGCTCAAACAAATAAAGCAAATAAACTAGATATGAACATATTAAATACTATTACAAAAAAAGCACATGCTTTTGCAACAGCCATGATCTACTTTGCTAACCACAGAGAGCATCAAGATAAAACAGATCCAAAAGTAGGAGGTCATCCTACGGCTTCTGCCAGTAGCCTTCATATTTTAGGGAGTCTTCATCTTGTTGTTAAATCAGGCTTTGATCATCAGGCTATCAAACCTCACACATCCCCTACAGACCATGCTTTTAATTATCTACTTAATCTTTTTTTAGATGCAGAAAAAAATAGACTTAATGACGATCTTTCTCAACAAGCTATGTATGGCTTGCGAGCTTTCTGTCAACAAGGTGAGCCGGTCTTTCAATCTTACCACTCTAAATACGATCCCGACCATGAAGGCTATCTCCCTTCAGGTACAGTAGGCATTCCTCCTGTCAATTTAGGCTATTTAGCTCTTGCTTACAAATATGCAGAAAACCAAGGTTTTAAAGTACCTCAGCCAGCTCATTTTTGGGCCCTTATCGGAGACTCTGAATTTAGAGAAGGTTCACTTTTTGAAGCTATGCCTGACTTTGCAGAAAGGCAAATAGGCCACTTGACTTGGATTATTGATTATAACAGGCAAAGCCTTGATGGACAGCGAATTGTCAACTCTCAAGCTGTAGGCCATGATTGTCATAGAATAGCCCAAACAGCTATAGCTAATGGATGGGAAGTTATAACAGTGCAACATGGTAGCTTTAGAAAAAAGCTTTTTCAAAAAAATGGCGGTGAAGTATTTCAAAATATATTAGAAAACAAACTTGAAGATTTATATTTTCAAGCTCTTTTGCTCAATAAAGATGCTCTGCTTGCAAGGCAAGCTCTTCTCAAAATAGACCCTCAGATCAATCATTTTTTAAAAGAGATCACTGATAAAGATTTATTAAAAGCTCTGCAAGATTTAGGTGGACATGATTATCAACAATTGATCCCTGCTTTAGAGAAAAGTAAAACTTTTCACAATAAACCTTCTCTGATCATTGCTCATACTATTAAAGGATGGGGATTACAATCAGCAGCACAGTCTTCTAATCATAATGCTTTGCCTAGCAAACAAGAGATCACAAGTTTGCTGGAAGCACAAGGGCTTTCTTTAAAAAAGCCTTTTGAAAAATTTCCTGTAAATTCCTTAGAAGGGAAATTTTTAAAAAAACGTGGAGATGAGCTTTTAAAGCAGTTTCAAGAAAAATGGTCAATCAAAAAACACAATCAACAAAATTTTCAAAAAAAACTCTCTCGCGTACCACACACTTTAGATATTAATTTAAAACTTGCTCCCTATAGTCACACACAATGGATGCTTGGACAACTGGTTGCAAAACTTATTCGTGTCGCTCAGACACCTCGTTGTGATTTAGAAAAAGCTTTTCAACCCTTAGCACAAATGATGACTTTGATGTCTCCTGATGTAGGGACTTCTACAAATTTACAATTTACAATGGATGAAAAAGTTTTTGGACAAATCAAAACAACAGACTATGAAACCCAATTGAATGTGAGAGATAAAAAAGCTCCTATTTTGATTCCTAACTCTACAAATAAAAATCAATTTTTAAGATTTGAGATTGCAGAAGCTAGTAGCATGTCTTGTATGGGTTCTTTTGGTAAGATCAAAGAAATACTTGGCATTCCTTTAATACCTCTAATGACCATCTATGATTTTTTTATTAAAAGAGCCTTGGATCAGTACTTTTATAATTTGTATTGGGATTCGAGTTTTATATTGTTTGGAACCCCTTCAGGTGTGACTCTTTCTTCTGAAGGAGCTCAACATGGATGGAAGTCAGACTTTCAAATTCCTCATCAGATCACTTGGGAGCCTTGTTTTTGTCAGGAACTAGATTGGATTTTTGTAGATAGCCTTAAGAAACATTTTTCTGGTGAAAACCATACTCCACAAAGAACAGGTGTACTTATTCGTTGTTTTACAAGGGGTGTTTATCAAAAAGAATTTCTCACCCGCCTTAAAACACAGCAACGCTTTAAAGCATCAAAACCTCAAGTACCCTTACATCCCAGTAGCTTATCGACAAAAGGTGCTATAGATGAGTCTTCTGTGGAAACCTTATCAGAAAATGACATTTTAAAATATGTGCGAGAGGATGTATTAAAAGGAGGATATTATTTAATAGATTATCGTGGATATGTAGGTTATGAGCCAGGGGATAATGTGGTACATATTTTTACTATGGGAAGTGTCACAACAGAAGCTATTGTTGCATCGGATGTTCTGTTGAAAAAAGGCATTTATGCTAACGTCATTATTGTGACAAGTCCTGATTTGCTTGTAGGTCATCTGGGGTTTGCTGATGGTTACACTCATCTTAAGAAAAATTTAAACATCACTGCTGAGTTGCATTTAAAATCTAAGCAACTGACCAAAACAGATTTAATAACTTTGGCAGGTGGCCAAATACCTCTTGTCAGTGTGCATGATGGTGAACCAGGGTTGTTAGATAATATAGGTTCTATTGTTGGAGTCAAACATAAAAGTCTTGCTGTAAGGAAGCATTCAAAATGCGGTTGTCCTCGTGATATTTACAAATACCATGGTATAGACAAAGATGCTATTGTCGTTGCTGTGGATGAAGTTTTATCTGATTTGGCTTTGACAGATCTCAATATGGTATCTTCCTAGTAATTTATTTTTCATACATTCTAAGCTTTTAGAGAATTCAATCTAGCTGAATAGCTTTCAAAAATAAATCCTGAGTTATTTCAAAGGACTAGATCACTTTGAATGAGATAAAAGAAGTTGGTAGGCAAGAACAAGTCTGACTTGATCTCGCTGTGTCAATGTAAAGGGGCTTTCATAATAAATAGAGAACGTGCTTTGTTTGTGCTGGATCAAAGCACCTAAAGTTACTTTTTGTTGAGATGACATTGAAATAATATTATGATCTATATAAAGCTGATTCCATCTGACAAAAAGTGATGAAGAACCAATAAAAGGATACTCTAAGTCAACATGCCATGAAGATATAAATGCCTTATTTTGATCGATGAAAAGTTCTCCAAAATGAAATTCTGTTTTAATGACAAATTGAGGAATTTCAAGCTCCATATAAATATTTCCAAGTTGAAGGGCATAGTTAGGCCAAATCTCTTGTTGAGTTCTAGATTTACCTATAATAGCAGATAGTCCTACATCTATAACATGGGATCCCTTCCAACCCCCTTTAGCTCTCCACCAGAGTGTATCCAATGAGGTCGGTGTAGATAAGTTATGCCTTTGAAAATATCCATTATGCACAGCAGCCTCCACATAAAATCCATGATAGTTTATTAAATAAGATAATCCTAAATCATAGTGTGGGATCAGTGGAAATAAAAGAGAACGAGGTAGGCGAAGCTGAGAATCTCTCACCCCACCTTCTAAGCCATAAGATAAGGGGATTTGCCCTATCCTCAGCCGACCATAAGCAGACCAATCAGCCTGAATAAAAAAAGATTGCAATCCATAATCTTTTTGAGAGAGATTTTTTGAAAGAATATTCTTTAAAAAAGGCCTATCTTCTGCAAATAAGATATGAGTAGAGTAGTTAGATTTTTCTAATGATAAATAAGCAGAGGAAGGGAATAATTGGAACTGATTGAATTGACCTTCAAAAGCAAAACCTGGTTGTAAAAAGATTTCACCTGTTAAAATAGCTTTATCTTTTTGAGGCTTTTGTTCTGCTTTTAAGTCACCTGCTTTTAAGTCAATAGGTTGCTTGTCGAATTTAATACCTGCATATACGACTTGTGGAATAAGAAGCATTATTGCTAAACTGCTTGAAATGGTTTTCAAATTTGTAGCTACATGATCATAAAAGCAAAGAATAAAATCACTTAGTTTCTCCATACTATAACACCCCCCTATTGTTTCATAACAATAAAGGTCATTAGAGTCAAATATCTTTTTTAATACCATCAGTAGAAGAGTCTGTCAATTGAAAGACGCCACATCAAAGCTAAGATGACAATACATAAAACTATTGCCTTGCAAAATAAAGTAATTGAAAAAATTATTGTTTTTTTACATACATTAAAGGAGTAAAATCACCATTGAGAGAAGGCTTGTAATTTAAAATTCTTTTATGCACAATAGCCACATCTGTAGGATACCATAGAGGAATGATGGGTAAATCTTTCATAACAAGCTCTTGCACTTTATGATATATTGACTTTCTTTTTTCAAGTGACTCTGTTTGAGCAGCTTGTTCTACAAGTCTATCAAGTTCTGTATTTTTATAAAAGCCTCTATTTCTTCCTTTAGGAGGTATTTCTAAGGAGTGCAGTGCCATTTTGTAGAGGTCAGGAGCCATCACACCCACCCATGTCATAATAGCCATCTGAAAGCGACCTGCTTGAATATCTCCATAATAAGTAGCCCACTCAAAACTTTGCATTTGCACATTGAGTCCTGCCTTACGTAGCTGATTGACAATCACTTTTCCTACCTCTACTGAAGTAGGATTATTAGAAGTTTTAAGCAGGAGAGGTTTAGGCAGTTCAACTTGACTTAAAACCTTTTGAGATGTTTTTAAGTTATATTCTAAAAGATGAAGCCTTTTATGAAAAAAAGGATGACTTGGAGTTAAAAGAGATGTGGCAAGGCTAGCTAACCCTGAAAGCTTAAATTGAATAATTTCTTTTCTATTAAAGCCACTTGCAATAGCTTTCCTCACAGATAGGTCAGATAAGAGAGGATCTTTTAAGTTTAAAAGAATATAGCTCATTTTTAGGCTAGGGTACTTAAAAACTTGAAATTTTTTATTGTTTTCAAATTGTTTTACTCTGTGAAAAGGTATTCCTGATGGGACAATGTCTAGTTCTTCTTTTAAAGTTTTAAAATAGAGTGTGTTGTCATTTTTAATAATTTTGAAAACAACTTCCTTTATTTGAGGGGTGACAATAGGGTGTTGTTCCCTAGCTTTTAATATGATCTCATGGGTAGATTGTTTCTCTAATATAAAAGGCCCACTGCCTATAATATGTCTATGAAAATGATCTTTGTGCTGAGTGACAATAGCTTGAGGTAAGATCTTTACTACAGATAAATCGGCAAAAAAAGACAAAGGAGGACGATATTGAGAAAGCACTAACTGAACTTGCAGGCGGCCTTGAACAGTTTCTACTTTGAATTCCTTAATAAAACTTAAACTGCTCTTAAAAGGTCCTTGAGTGGTGTATTGTTTAAATGTAAAGAGTATATCTTCTTTTGTAATAGGGCGACCATTTGAAAAAGTCAAATTTTTATGTAAGTCAAATGTGTAAGTTAGATTATTGTAACTCCAACTTTGGGCAGCATCTCCTACAGCTTCTAAATTTGGGCCAATTTTTACTAGAGAATTAAAAATTAAATGAGATATATATTGTCCGTTTGCATCAGTGGCAAAACGTGGGTCAAGAGTTTGAGGTTGACTTGTAATAGCTACTTGCAGGCTATTTGATAAATTTTTTTGATTTGTGCAAGCTACGGAACACACCCAGAAAACTGCACACTTCATTAAAACGAAATACAAATTTAGATTTTTAAAATACATCACGGATCAGTTGTTTATAATTTCTAAAGAGTTATTATCATAAGCATTTGAAGGAAGATCAATAAACCAAGCAAGACCTAAAGTGATATAAGGGGCTTTGATTTTAAATGAATGTTCAAATGAGAAGACGGCATATCCTAATTCTGCCCTTACAGCAAGCTGAGATGAGAATTTATAGCCCAGGGCAGATCCTGCTTGAAAGCCTCCTAAAAATTGAGAGTCGTATAATTTTAAAACATTTTTAATGCGTTGATCAAAAACAACCACTTGTATAAGGTTGAGTCCTACCAAAATATCTGCAAAAAATCCTCTATAAGTGTCTGTCAGACGAGCAATTCTTTGTTTGACTAAAAGAGATAATGCAGAAGCTTGTACCCATCTATTGCCAATTTTACTTACATAACCTTGAGATCTTAAGCCTATGCTAGTATGTCCAAAGCCTGTATCAATCAGATCATAAAGCATATTAATATGACTGACCCAGGGCAGAGATGTACTTTCATCTTTGTCTTCTCCTACATCTTTTATACTCTTTTTAAAAGCAGGCCCTAAATGAAATGAAAGCTCTACAGATGCATACGTTTTAGTTGCGTTAGTTACAGAATTTAAAATGAATAACATCATTATAAGATGAATTAAATTTTTTATCATAATACCCTTCTTATTTTTTGAAAAGATTTAGGGTGTACCTTTAATGGTGATTCATTTAAAAAATAAAAAATTAATGGAACTATATCCAACTAAAAAACTTACCTAAAATAATGAGTATTATAGATATAGGAGCTACAATGCGCAAGATCCATAAAAAGACATCTCTTGCATAATAGCGGGGGGTGATCTGTTCTAAGAGTTCTTTAGAAGCAGATGCTCTCCATCCTATAAATAAAGCAATAACCAATCCACCTAATGGCAATAACCAGTTAGAGGTTGTATCAAAGAAATCAAAAAAAGTTAAACCAAATATTTTGAATTCTGAAAGATGGTTAAAGGATAAAGCACATAAAATGCCTGTAAGAAAGACCACTGCACTTGTCATCAATGTAGCTTTTTGACGTGAGATATGATATTTTTCATTAAGAGCAGCTACAGGCACTTCTAAGAGAGAAACAGCTGAGGTGATAGCAGCAAATGCGACCAATAAAAAGAAAGCTATTGAAAGTAAGCCTCCTCCAGTCATTTGTATAAACAATGAAGGCAAAGTACTAAAGATCAAAGATGGACCTGCTCCTGGTTCTAAACCAAAAGAAAACACCACAGAAAAAATCACAATACCAGCAATAATGGCTATTAGAGTATCTAAAATAGATATAGTGATTGCTAATTTAGGGAGAGTTTCTTTAGTAGAGAGGTAACTACCGTAAGTCATTATAGCTCCCATACCAAGACTCAATGTAAAAAAGGAATGTCCGATAGCACTTAAAACAGATGTCCAAGTGAGTTGCTCCCAATGAGGTACAAATAAAAAAGTCATAGTTTGACCAAACCCATCAAGAGTCAAAGCTTTAAATAAGAGTAACAATAAAAGACCCATTAGAGTAGGCATTAAAATTTTGTTCCATTTCTCTAAGCCCTTTTTAACACCTTTGTAGACAATGAAAGTGACTATCCCCATAAAAATAGCATGCCAAAAAATTTGTCTTGTACTACTTGCTAAAAGGTCACTTAAAAGCCCTTCAATTTCTGTAGTAGATAAGCCAGAAAAGCTCCCCATTAAGGATTTAAACTCAAAATCTAAAACCCAGCCACCGACAACACTATAGAAAGACAAAATAATTACAGATGTAAAACCCATCCATCCACACAATTGCCATGGGCTGTTTTTCCCTTCTACTTTATTGAAAGCATTCAATACACTGGATTGAGATTTTTGACCTATGAAGAGTTCTGCCATAAAAATAGGAATAGCGATCACAGCGATGCAAGCTAGATAAACTAGTACAAAAGCTCCACCACCGCTTTCTCCTGCCATATATGGGAACTTCCATATATTACCCAATCCAATCGCAGAACCTGCTGCTGCTAAAACAAAACTAACCCGACTAGACCAAGATTCTCTTTTTTTATATCCCATGATGACCTCCCTTTTAGTGTCTATAGTATTGTAATGATTATGTGATGATCTTATAACTATTGGTTTAAATAATATATAACACCTCGCATAAAGTCTGTATATTAGATAAATTTTATAATATATATAATTGTAATATATGCTTTTTTCACTCAAAATAAATCATGCCTCTGGCATGTTTTCTGGCAGTTAGCCCGACGGCTACCGCCGTCATCAAAGGCTAACTGCCTAGAAAATCCATTTATTTTGAGTAGAGGAGGATCCTTTTATTCCTCTACACTATGTTAAGGAAAAAGTGTTTTTATTGTCTTAGGAGCAAGCGGGTTTACAAATGAGGAACTTTTTCCTTAACATTGTGTTTATCCGAGATCTGGGATCTGGGATCCGGCATCTAAATGAACTTTTTCCTTAACATGCAGTAAAAAAATGAAGAGATCCTTCTTCCTAAAATTGAACAAGCTTTTGAGGTAGCCAGCCTTTGATCGACGGCGATAGCCTTCGGGCTGGTTGTCCATTACCATTCGCATCCAGATTTTTTATTTGTAAGCACAGAATTTCAAAGCCAAATGAGTAAAAAGTGATAAAAACTAATGATATAAATGGGAAAGAGTCTGGTCTCAGGGCAATGATTTTGAAATTTAAGAAATAAATTGAAGATCCAGCTCAAAAGTGACCAGAGGTCAGTTTACTTTTAGTGAAACAGATAAAAGGCTCAACAATATATACAACAAAAATTATATATTTAGGATGTTATGCAGTGAGTTTCTGACCGATCTCCTCAAAGTTGACCTTTCAATTCTCTGAAAGAGGCTTGATCTGGTGAATGCATGAAATTAGAGATCATAGATTCAAAGAAAGGAAACTTTGAGGGAAACAGTTCACGTATCTCTGAAAGAGGTACGTACGGGTAGATGAAGATCAACGAAGTTAGATAATAAAAGGCTCAAATATCAATGATGGATTTTAAATTAGAAAAACTTTTTTGGATTGATCTTGAAATGACAGGTTTAGATCCTGAAAGAGAAGTGATCATTGAGGTGGCAGCTATTATTACAGATTTGCAATTTAAAGAGCTGGATCAATATCATACTGTTGTGAAACAGCCTCAGATATTTTTAGATCAAATGGACCATTGGAATAAAAAAACACATACAGATACAGGCTTAATTGATAAAGTGGTGCAGGGCAGGCAACCTAATAAAGTCGAAGATGATCTTATTCAACTTTGCCGTAAGCATTTTAACCCTAAAGAGGTTATTATTGCAGGCAATTCCATTCATCAAGATAGATTGTTTTTAAATAAATACTTTCCTCAATTCAGTGATATGTTAAATTATCGTATGTTAGATGTTTCTGCTTGGAAGATTGTCTTTTATAGTAAATTTAAACAGGCATTTGAAAAGCAAAATAAGCATCAAGCATTAGATGATATTAGAGAGAGCATCAAAGAACTGAAATTTTATACAGACTTCGTTTCAAAAACTTAAATTGTATTATAATACTGTCAGTCAAGAGGATATTTTATTTTTCCCAGACCATCAAACAAGCGGATCAAACGGCAGTCGGGCAATCCAGCATCAGGTATCAGAAGGAACTCCCCAACCCCACCCGCCACCCTTTGATTCTGCTTTTCTATTTTGTTTTTATTTGAGGATAGGACAGTGGGAGCCTTCCGAAGTCCTCAATTGAGCTTGCTTTTAAGGAGCAAGCTCAATTTGCGGAAGATCTTCAGTCTCCCACTGCCCCATCCTTCTCCCTAATTACTTCTTTTTTGAAAGTTACGCAGAATCTAAAAAAGAATAAAAAAACAAAAAAACGAAATTCTTTTTCCTTAACATCGTGTCAAAAGAGGAAAGGATCCTCCCCTACTCAAAATAAATGGATTTTCTAGGCAGTTAGCCTTTGATCGACGACGATAGTCGTCGGGCTAACTGCCAGAAAACATGCCAGAGGCATGATGCATTTTGAGTGAAATGTTAAGGAAACAAGATATTTATATTTATATTTATATTTATATTTATTTCACTCCCGGGATCCGGGATCAGGCAATCTGGCATCCCGGGATCTGGGACCTGATGCCGGGTTGCCGGATCCCAGATCCCGGATAGATACAATGTTAGGGAAACAAGGTATTTGTTTCTCTGTATTTTTTAAAAAATGAGAGGAATTGGGTTTGAAAATTGGTGCAAACACTTGTAGCAATACTGCACCAACAACTAATACGTGTACACCAAACCTTGGTGGAGTCAATAATAGCAATTTAACATCGGTGACATTTACAATCGGTGCAATAGGCAATATTATATTGGTGGCAGTCGTTATGACGAATGGACCATGAGTGATGCCAAGGTATTAGCAAACGAGGCCAATGGTGTTGATTAATCACATAATCCTTAATTTTTTAAAGTTTAAGCATGATAGAGCATAAAGGCCGCTTGCTACGGCCCGTATATTCTTATTAAATAGATAGTTATTGTGTCGCCTCTCTTAAGAGTCTTTTCACATCTTCTGAAAGTACTTCCTCTCATAGTCTAAGATACTCGATCCTTCAATGTCTTCATCAACAGCTCCGCCGCTAGCAATGCCCTTACAACCTCTATATGTCCTTCAAAACTAGCAATCATTAAAGCCGTGTAGCCAAAACCACTGTCTTGAGGATTGACGTCCGCACCATTTTCTAGCAATAACCTTACAATATCTATATGGCCTTCAGAACTAGCATAATATAAAGCCGTCTTGCCTATGTTGTTTTGAAGATTGACGTTAGCTCCGGCTACCAGCAATGCCCTTACAATCTCTATATGACCATATTGGCTTGCTAACATTAAAGCCGTATAGCCATTACTACTTTGATAATTGACGTTAGCACCACTTTCTAGCAAATTCCTTATATCCTCTATATCGCCCCCTTTAACAGCTTCTATTAAATCCGCATGGATATTTAGAGGTTCATATTGAGGATGAAAAAGTTGTGTTCCTTCAACATTTTGACATACAACCAGGGACAAAAATAAAAATATAGATAAAAATATATTTCTCATTATTTGATACTCCTTTTAAATTGGTCTAAATTTCTTTTCTAATGTCATTATAATTAAATTCATTGAGACTCTTGTCCATTTGTTAAGTAGAACCAGAAATTTTCTATCTCTAATTTCGTACATCCAGTACATCCATCCAGATCAAGCCTCTTTCAGAGATATGCAAAGTCAATAAACTCAAAGCTAACAACGTCTTCAGAGGCAAGTTTCAATAATTAATCACTGAAACCTGCCCCTTGAGTTTGAGAGGCTAACTGTAAGCCGGATTCTGTCCATCAAAAGCCGACGTTATAACTCTTACTTTTGACTGTGTATTTATTCATCTAGGGGCTACATTACTACAACCCTCAAGTCACAGCATACTTAAGCAAGTGACAGGAGCGATCAACCCGAAAGCTTTATGCTGGCTACATTTTTTATGCTTTCCTATTTGATCTTGCTTCACACAGAGTTTAGCTGATTTCACTACAGCAACTGGCTTTAAACCAGATCTGTACATACTTTCTGTTCCACTTGTCCTCACCTTGCGGTGGAAGGGCGTTACCCCCTGTGTTGCCATACGAAGTCCGGACTTTCCTCTTGATTTCATGATCTTAAAACCACTCAACCGACCACTCAACCAAGCAAATACATATCAACCTCATTGTTTATCTTAACAAAAATTGACCTCTTTGACAAATCTTGCTTTACAAACTTGCCACTTTGTTTCATAATAAGACAATTTTGATGCACTATGACTTAATTTTTATGGTTTTTATATTCAATTCATTATAAAATATTTACTGAGAGCGGGAGTAGCTCAATTGGCTAGAGCATCAGCCTTCCAAGCTGAGGGTTGCGAGTTCAAGTCTCGTCTTCCGCTCCATTTTAACAATACATTTTTAATTTAATTAAGAAGCTATCTTATAAATATAAGTGATTTTAATAACTTAAGGCAATGAAGTTAAAATATTTTGTGGCTTATATATAAGCCCGCGTAGCTCAGAGGTAGAGCGTACCCTTGGTAAGGGTGAGGTCACGGGTTCAATTCTCGTCGTGGGCTCCAATCACCTCACAAATAAAAAATAAAAAAATAACAATAAAGATTAAAAAATGTTAAAAAATCATTTATAGTAAATAAATATAAGGATATAATATTTTAATGACTTTTTGAATAAATTTAAATAAATACAAACAACAAACACAAAGGAGAAAAACATGGCTAAAGAAAAATTTGAACGCAATAAGCCTCATGTTAATGTGGGAACAATTGGACATGTGGATCATGGTAAAACAACTTTAACAGCAGCAATTACCAAAACGCTTGCTGAAAAAGGTGGTGCAACAGCAATGGATTATGAGCAAATTGACAAAGCACCAGAAGAGAAAGAACGTGGCATTACTATTTCCACTACCCATGTTGAATATGAGACAGAAAAACGTCACTACGCTCACGTGGACTGTCCTGGTCATGCTGACTATGTTAAAAACATGATCACAGGAGCAGCTCAAATGGATGGAGCTATTTTGGTGGTTTCTGCAACAGATGGTCCTATGCCTCAAACACGAGAACATATCTTGCTTGCTAGACAAGTAGGGGTTCCTGCTATTGTCGTCTTTATGAATAAATGTGATCAAGTAGATGACAAGGAGATGTTAGAGTTAGTAGAAGAAGAAATCAGGGAGCTACTTACAAAATATAAATTCCCTGGAAATGATATCCCTATTGTTCAAGGTTCTGCATTAAAAGCCCTTGAAGGGGATACTTCTGAAATGGGTAAGCCTGCTCTTCTTAAACTAATGGATGCGTGTGATTCTTATATTCCAGAACCAAAAAGAGATATTGACAAGACCTTTTTAATGCCTATTGAAGATGTGTTTTCTATCTCTGGTCGAGGAACAGTGGTCACAGGCCGTGTTGAACGTGGCATTGTTAAAGTTAATGAAGAGGTAGAAATTGTAGGCATCCGGGCAACAACTAAAACCACTGTAACGGGTGTAGAGATGTTCCGTAAACTTTTAGATCAAGGGCAAGCTGGTGATAACATCGGAGCCTTGCTCAGAGGTACTAAAAAAGAAGATGTAGAAAGAGGCCAAGTGCTTGCTAAGCCTGGTACAATCACTCCACATAAAAAGTTCAAGGCAGAAGCCTACATCTTAACTAAGGAAGAAGGCGGAAGGCATACACCTTTCTTTAAAGGTTACAGACCTCAATTTTACTTTAGAACCACAGATGTGACTGGAGTCGTCACACTCAAAGAAGGTGTTGAAATGGTCATGCCAGGTGACAATGCAGAAATGTCTGTAGAGTTAATTGCTCCAATTGCTATGGAAAAAGGTGTGCGATTTGCCATCCGTGAAGGAGGACGTACAGTGGGTGCAGGAGTGGTCTCTGAAATCACAGATTAACTTTTTGTTGATTGACTGTTTGCATGATATTTTCAAAAAAAGCAGAAGAAGGGGTAAAGGAGTAATATACATTATGTGGGGAGTGGGGAGCTATGAGAATAATTTTTGAAGATATCATGCCTTTTATTCCACTTAAAACTTTAACTTAAAACTATTGAAGGTCAATAAATTATATTCCTACAGTATGAATGAGAGCAGTTAAATACACAATTTGTAAATTAAAACAAAGACTCAACACAGAGAACAAAGAATTTTAAAAAATAATTCAAAAATTTGACTCATTTGATCAGAAATTTAAAACACACAAACAAAGACTCAGGTAAGATTATTGAAATCCCTGTTGAAAATAGATTAAAAAAGAAGTTAATAGTTAAAGTCTGTGGATCAAAAAAACCCAAATACATCCAAAAATATCTATTAGGTTAATTATGTCTCTTAAAATTTATAACACATTAACTCAAAAAAAAGAAATATTTCAACCCTTAGAAAAAAACAAGGTTCGTATGTATGTTTGCGGGCCAACTGTGTACGGACTTTTACACATAGGGAATTTTAGAGGAGCTATTTTCTTTAATCTTGTCAGAAATTACTTTGAACATTTAAACTATGAAGTCACTTATGTTTATAACTACACAGATATTGACGATAAAATTATTCATAAAGCAAAGCAAGAGTCTCTATCTACTCAAGAGGTTGCCCAAAAATATATCCATGAATTTGAAAAAGATTATAAAGCTCTAGGTTTAAGACCACATACTCATAATCCTAAAGCAACTGATCATATCTCTGACATGATTGCTATGATTCAAACTCTTATCGACAGTGGACATGCTTATGTGACAGAAAGCGGTGAAGTATTTTATTCTATAAAAACTTTTAAAAAATATGGACAGCTTTCTGGTAAAGATATTGCAGACTTACAAGCTGGAGCAAGAATAGAGATCAATGATCAAAAAAAATATCCTCTTGATTTTACATTATGGAAACCAAGTAAAGAAGGAGAACCTGCATGGGATGCTCCTTGGTGCAAAGGTCGGCCAGGATGGCATATTGAATGTTCTGTGATGAATTGGAAACTCATAGGCGAGAGCATTGATATTCATGGAGGAGGGGTTGATTTGATTTTCCCACATCATGAAAATGAAACAGCACAAAGTGAAGGGGCATTTAATAAAAGATTTGCTCAATATTGGATGCACCATCACTTAATTCAATTTGGTTCAGAAAAAATGTCAAAATCACTTGGCAATATTATTACCACTCGTAGCTTTTTAAAAGAACATCATCCTGAAATTTTAAAATACATGATGTTAATGAGTCATTATCGATCTGTTTCTGTTTTTTCAGAGGATCAAGTACAGCATGCTATTTTTGGATTGATGCGTATTTATTCTGCTCTATCTTTAGCTTCTCAAATACAAAAAACAACATCAGAGCCTCAGCCCTTACCTAAAGATTTCAAAGAGCTATTACAGACAACAGAAGAAAAAATAACTTTAGCCCTTAACGATGACTTTAACACTCCACAGATGTTTGCTTGTATCTTTGATGTTGTAAGAGCCTTTAATGAGATATGTCAAAACAAACCTCAAGTTACTCTTTCAAAGGTCGCAGACGCCTTTAAAAATTTTATCAAGAAACAAGGATACTTGTTAGCTCTTTTTCAAGAAGATACAGATGTTTTCATTCAACAAATAGAAGATATATTATTAGCAAAAAGACATCTTAAAAGAGAAGAAATCAATCAGCTCGTGAAAGAGAGGAATGAAGCCCGTTTGAAAAAAGATTACAAAAAAAGTGATCAGATCAGAAACATTTTATTAGAAAAAAATATAGAAATTCGTGATGTTAAAAATCAGCAAGGAGTTAAAACTTTATGGACGATCAAACAATACAAATAGGTGAATAAATGAAACCAACTATTTTGTGTGTAGATGATGAGATAGATAACGTTGAAGCTTTAGAAAGAACTTTTCGTAGATCTTACAGTGTCTTAACAGCTACTTCTGGTATAAAAGCCCTTAAGTTATTAGAGAAGCATGAAGTGGCTGTGATCATTAGTGACCAACGTATGCCTCAAATGAAAGGTGTTGAATTTTTACAAAAGTCTATATTATCTCATCCTGACACTATTCGTATACTCTTGACAGGTTATAGTGATATGGGTTCTGTCGTAGACGCTATTAATACAGGTGAAGTCTATCGTTATATTACTAAACCTTGGAATATACATGACCTGCAAGCTACTGTTGCAAGAGCTGTAGAACGCTATCAAATGAAAAAAGAACTTCAACAGAAAACAAAAGCCCTTGGAACAGCTTATAAAAAACTTCAACAACTTGATGAAGCTAAGTCACAGTTTATGTTACTGATTCACCATGAACTGAAAACACCTCTCACGACAATTTCTAGTTTTTTACAGTTATTAACCCAATCAGATCTCAATCAAGATCAAAGTCTCTATTGCAAAAAGATTCAGGAGGGAACACATCGCTTAAATGAGCTTATTGTTTCTGTATTAGAAATTATGGAGGTAGAAACAGGTCACGTGCAACCACATTTTACCCAAACGCTCCTTAAACCTCTCATAGAAGATTTGACCACACAAGTAGCCCCTTTAGCTCACAAAAAAGAACAAACATTTGATCTTCACATTCCAGAAGTTTTTATTTATGCAGATAAGATCATGCTAGAAAAGGCATTGAAAAAATTACTTCAAAATGCCATTGCATTTGGAGATTCTAAAACAACTGTGATCGTGCAAGCCATTTTAAAAGAAAATCAAATGGTTGAGATCAGTGTGGTCAATCAAGGTCCAACACTCTCACAAAGTATCATCGACCAAATATTACAACCATTTGTTCTCAACGAAGATAGTATGCATCACAGTAAGGGACTTGGACTTGGACTTAAGTTTTGTCAGGCTCTACTTAAATGTCATAACTGTCAACTCCAAATTTCTAGTCAAAATCACACTGTCAAAGCAAGCTTTACTCTGCCAATCTATGTATCTCAAAATGCTGTCAACACTCAAAAAAATATGTCACAATAGGTATATATGATTAGAAAACTGCTTGCTTTTTTAGGTGTTGTTTTTTTCTTGGTTTTATTAGGAGCCTCTTATCAAATTTTTGTATGGGTGACTCTGCCTCATAAGACACAAGCAGAAAGCCAAATTTTTCAAGTCATAAAAGGGCAATCTACTGATCAAATAGCCTTAGCATTAGAACAAAAAGATCTTATCCATAATGCTTTATTTTTTAAGTTTTATAGTCAAGCCACTCGTCAGGGTAGAAAAATCAAAGCAGGAGAATATCGTCTTTCTGCTACTATGAAAATACCAGAAATACTTGATATTCTCACATTAGGAAAAAGTATTTCTTATCCTGTCACTTTCCCTGAAGGGATCAATATTTATGAAATGGCAGAAATATTAGAAAATAAAAATATCGTTCAAAAAGATAAATTTTTAAAAGCTTGTAAGGATCAAGCCCTTATTCAAAGGTTATTAGGCCAAAAACTTTTAAGCCTAGAAGGTTATCTCTTCCCTGAAACATATCATTTTGAAAAGAACACTCAAGTTCAAATTGTGATTGAAACAATGGTAAAAAGATTTCTGAAGGTTTATAGAGAAGTTATGTCTGAAGAAAATGCCAAGACCTCTCTGAGCCAACATGATGTTGTGCTATTAGCTAGTATTGTAGAAAAAGAAACAAGTATAGATTATGAAAGACCTCATATTGCGTCTGTGTTTTTTAATAGATTAAATAAAAAGATGAGATTGCAATCTGACCCCACCATTATTTATGGTATTTTAGTTCAAACAGGTCAATTGATAAAAAATATCAAAAAAAAACATATTACAACCTATAATCCATACAACACTTATACGATTCATGGATTGCCTTTAGAGCCTATTGCCAATCCTGGTCAGCAATCTATCCATGCAGTGATTTTTCCAAAACAAACAGATGATCTTTATTTTGTAAGTCGTAATGATGGGACACATTACTTTTCTAAAACTTATGATGAGCATAAAAAGGCAGTTAGAAAATATCAAATACGTGGTATAAATAAAAAATGAGTTATTTAATAGAAGATTTATTAAAAAAATTTACAGAAAGTGCTTTTCAGGGGCCTATTCCTTACTCATTGCAACATGATTGGAAAGAAAGCCAATGTCATTTGCTAACAATTTGTGCAACCCATGGTGATGAAATAGGTTCTCTGCCATCGGCTCTTAAATTTTTTAAAAAATTCACAGAAAAAAATACAACATTTAAAGGAAAATGGACATTGATTTGGGGCAACCCTCAAGCAAGTCAAGTGCGACAACGATTTATTGAAAAAGATCTCAATCGGCTTTATGGTAAACTTGATCACACTTCTTTAGAATCAAAACGAGCCTCTGAAATTGCTCCTATAATTAAGACTGCACATTTTTTTGTAGATTTTCATCAAACAATTATTCCTACGCTTGTACCTTTTTATTGTGCAAGAGACTATAAAAAATCTTATCATCTTGCAAGGGCTTTAGGAGGTATTACAAATCTTTTTTTATCACCGAAGTTTTTGCAAGAAGATCAAAGAAATAATTTTAAAAATCATCCAGAGATCAAAACACAAAATGATTTTGCTACCTGGCATGGAATTCCTTCTCTTACAGTAGAAATTGGTATTAAAGGCTTTAATAGATCATCAGAATTAATGGCTTGTCATTTATTTGAAAAGCTTATAAATATTGCTTCTCATTGTTTTAATTTTTCAGAAGATAACACTCTTGAAAATTTTGCTATGCAAAATCCTTCTTTATCTATTTTTAAATGTGTCTACAAACAAATTTTTGATGATCCTGAGATGTCATTAAATTCTGGTTTTAAAAACTTTTCTCCTATACAAGAAGGCGAAATCATAGGTTATAAAGATAGAAATAAAAAGTTTGCTTTATTAGCACCTCAAAATGGGGTGATTATTTTCCCAAAATATCCTCAAAGAGATGAACAAGGAATAGCAAAAAATCCCTTACCTGAATATTTGTATTGCCTTGCAAACGTCCTAATTCACTAAAGTCACTTTCTCTAAAAGTAAACCAGCCTCTGGCTGCTTTTGGACATTACTCTGACAGCTTACGCTGTCTAAAAAGAGCAATGTCTCAAAAGTCCGTTTACTTTTAGTAGGAAGGATATCTTCGTCTCTTGACCACATGTTAAGGAAAAAGAGTTTCAGTTTTTGTTTTTTTTTATTTTTTTAGATTCTGCGTAACCTCAAACAAGAAGTAATTAGATGGAGGATGGGGCAGAGGGAGACTGGAGGAGTTTGGTTCACTCAAAATGAGCCACACCTCTGGTTCACTAAAAGTAAACCAGCCTCTGGCTACTTTTGGACATTGCTCTGACAGCTTACGCTGTCTAAAAAGAGCAATGTCTCAAAAGTCCGTTTACTTTTAGTAGGAAGGATCCCTTCTTTTTTTAATACCATGTTAGGGAAACAAGATATTTATTTCCCGTTGGCAAAATGGTCATTGTCTCATTTGATTTTCACTAAAAGTAAACCAACCTATGGTTGTTTCCTGAGTTTGACAGTTGATTTGCAAATATGGATATCTTTTTTTTTAGAATGTTTTATTTATAGCTGTTAGAGGTTTGTAAGTTTTGATTTTTAAATTTTGGTAGAATTTCTAGTGAAGTATGTTTTTGTGAATTTTTATCAATAAAGTCTTGATATAGAAAGCTATACATTATTGAGTAAAATGATGATGAAAAATAATGTAAAACATGAGAGGTCTAAAAATAAGGGGGAAAGATGAAGTGTCAGATGAATACATCAATGATCTCCTAGGTTAAAAAGTTCGCATTGTAGTGGCACAAAATCTTATTGCACTTATAGCCTACTGAAATCTCACAGCTTTATTTTTTCAGGCTGTCAAACTCAGGACTTACTTAAGGATGTTCCTATCCGCTTTTTCTTAATTCTTTAAAAGTGCTTGACTTCGCCCCTAAATAAGATATTTTTACAAAGATTATCAAGGTTTACGTTTACTTCTAAAAAATAAGAAAAAGCCCTTTTAATCAAAGTTTTAATCTTGTATGTACTTTATTGTTATTTAACTTAAAAATTTAGACCAATTTAAAAGGAGTACCAAACAATGAGAAATATATTTTTTTCTTTATCTTTATTTTTGAGCACGATTGGATGTCAAAATTTAAAACCTACTCAAAATACACAAAATACACAAAATACAAGCAACACGGATTTAACGCATGCTAGTCGTTACGGCCATATAGAGGTTGTAAAGGAATTGCTAGCGAAAAGGGCTAATGTCAATTATCAAGACGGCTATGGCTGGACGGCTTTAATGTATGCTAGTCGTTACCGCTATATAGAAATTGTAAAGGCATTGCTAGCGGCCGGAGCCAACGTCAATCTTCAAGACAAAGATGGCTGGACGGCTTTAATGTATGCTAGTTATTACGGCCATATAGAGATTGCAAAGGAATTGCTAGCAAACGGAGCTAACGTCAATCTTCAAGATGAAAAGGGTGGTGATACGGCTTTAATATTGGCTAGTGAGAAAGGCCATATAGAAATTGTAAAGGCATTGCTAGCGGCCGGGGCTAACGTCAATTTTCAAAACAAATATGGCGAAAAAGATGGCAAGACGGCTTTAATGGTTGCAAGCATGCATGGCCATATTGAGGTTGTAAAGTTATTGCTAGAAAAGGGTGCTAAAGTCGATCTTCAAGACAACAGAGGCAGTACGGCTTTAATGATGGCTAGAGATAAAGAACATACTGATATTGTAAGACTCTTAAAAGAGGCGACAGAATAATTATCTATTTAATAAGAATATACGGGCCGTAGCAAACGGCCTTTATGCTCAATTCAAGTCGGGCTTTAGACTTACTTAAGGATAAAAAACATATCTTATTTCCTTAACATTTCACTCAAAATAAACTGGCCTCTAGCCACTTTTGGATAGCCGTCGGGCTAACTGCCAGAAAACATGCCAGAGGCATGATGCATTTTGAGTGAAATGTTAAGGAAACAATTCCTTCTAATACCTCCTAACCTGACTGTAAGATTTTCTTTTGCATTTAACAAAAACAATGGTTAAAATACAGTTTATAAAATAAAGTGAAGCAAATCACATCAAGATCAGAAATATCAAAACAACAAAATAAGGAGATAACAATGCAAGTGTCCCCCCATCAAAACTCTAATACTAATACAAAGATTCAAAACCCTTTTTTAAAAAAGTTTGAAGGATTTGATGCAGCTATTCCTTTTGAAAAAATCCAAACAGAACACTATCAACCTGCACTAAAAGAAGCCATTAAAATAGCTAGCTTAAATATTTCAAAAATAAAAGAGGCTTCAACACCTCCTACATTTCAAAATACCATTGAAGCTTTAGAAACCTCTACAGAAGATATGCAAGCTGTTTGTAGTGTTTTCTTTAATCTTTTAAACTCAGATATGAGCGATCAGCTACAAGCTTTAGCTCCTCAAATATCTACCCTTAAAGCATCCTTTCAAAGTGATGTCTTGTTAGACGAAAAACTTTTTCATAAAGTAGAAAAGGTTTATAAAGAATCACTTCAGCAACTAGATACAGAACAAAAACGCCTTACAGAAAATACTTATAAAAGTTTCGTACGTAATGGAGCTTTACTCTCTCCTGATCACAAAAAAAAAATCCGTGAAATAGATCAAAAACTGGCTACACTATTCCCACAATTTTCAGAAAGAAACCTCAAAGCCATGGAGGCTTTTGAACTCCATATCAAAGATCAAAACATTGTGAAAGGCTTACCTAACTCTACTATTTACTCAGCTTTGGAAAAAGCAAAACAAAAAAAAGTGTCTGGTTATCTTTTTGGACTAGAGATGCCTAGTTATATTCCTTTTATGACTTACTGCACTCATCGTAATCTGCGAGAGAAAATGTGGAGGGCCTATAGCAGTCGATGTGTAGGAGGTCCATTTGATACTTCGGATATTATCAATCAAATTGTACAGCTTAAATATAAAAGGGCAAAACTTCTTGGATACCAAAATCATGCAGACTATGTATTAGAAGAGCGTATGGCTAAGTCTGTTGATCAAGTCAATGCCTTTCTTCAACAACTCATTGATGCAAGTTTTCCTGTTGCCCAAAAGGACCTAGAACGTCTTAAAAAATTATTTTTAAAGGATCACCCTGGTCAAAATATTAAAGCTTGGGATATTTTATATTATCAAGAGAAATTAAAAGCTCAACAATTTGCCTTCCATCAAGAAGAACTAAGGCCTTATTTTCCACTTGATCAAGTATTGCAAGGGGCCTTTGACTTAGCAGGTCGGCTTTACAATTTAGATTTTAAAAAAAGAAACGACATTTCTAAATACCATCCCGAAGTAGAAGTTTACGAAGTTATAGAGAAAACAACAAGAGAATATAAAGCTTTGTTTTATACAGATTTTTTCCCTCGTTCTACAAAGAGAACAGGAGCATGGATGACCACCTTTAGAGAACAGGGATTGCACCAAGGCCAAGTGAAAAGACCTCACGTCAGTATTGTATGTAATTTCACAAGACCTACAGCAGATCAGCCATCTTTGCTAACCTTTGAAGAAAGTGAAACTCTTTTCCATGAGTTTGGACATGCTTTGCATGCCATATTATCTGATTGTCGATATGTCAGCCTAGCTAGTCCAAATGTGTACTGGGATTTTGTGGAACTACCTTCACAATTTATGCAAAATTGGTTGATGGAAAAACCCGTCTTAGATGCTTTTGCTCAACATTATCAAAATAAACAATCTATCCCAGAAGATTTATTTCAAAAAATAAAAGCCAGTCGTCAATATATGGCAGGGTACCGTAGTCTACGGCAAATTAATTTTGCCATATTGGATATGGCTTGGCATGCTCAAAACCCTGGATATGTTAAGGATATTGAAGCGTTTGAGAGAAAGTACACACAAAAAACAACTCTCTTACCACCTGAGGCAGGCACAAGTATTTCACACGCATTTGCACATATCTTTGGTGGAGGTTATTCCGCAGGATATTATTCTTACAAATGGGCAGAAGTCTTAGATGCAGATGCTTTTGAGCATTTCAAGTCCAATGGTTTATTTAATAAAGATATTGCAAACTCCTTTTGCAATAATATCTTAGCAAAAGGTGATACAGAAGACCCTATGATACTTTATGAAAGATTCAGAGGTCAAAAACCTAACATCCAAGCTCTTCTTAGGCGAGATGGGTTAATTAGCTCATCTGCCTAAGCATATTAAGAAAAATAGCCTTAAGAATTTACTTGCATATCAACATAAACTCAGAAATTATAAAAGATATAATGCATTGATATAGTTGAAACTATCTTGAATAAAGATTTTAAAAAAGATATTTCTTTTGATTATATGTATTTAATTATGGGAAGGTATCATTATGAATGTTGAAAATACTTATACACAAACTTCTACAAGAGCATCTAAAGGGCAAGGTCCTTATGGACTTTTTTATGCTTCCCAAGTTGAACAAATCAAAGATCGATTAGGAGATCTTGAAGGTATACGTAAGAATCTAAAGATGAGTCGTAGACAAATTTGTCAAATTTTGCTTGTCAACCCTTCCGCTTGGACAAGATGGACAAAATCTAAGAAGGGGGCACCTCCTCATTTTTATAGAGCTTTAGAATGGCTTATATCTATTTACAGTCAACAAACCCATCAAAATAAATCTTTAGATTCTTCTCATTCTACAGATCTTGCAAACCAAAATCCTCAGGAAAGCCAAGATAAAAAAGACATCCAAACAGAAACTCATCAGCCTATATATTGGAAACAAAATAGATTCAACAATATAGACTTTATAGAAAATCATAAAACACCTCTTATATCTCACAGTACAAGCAAAAATTCCAATGAAATGAAAATACTTAAAAGACAAATTTTTATATTAAAATGGCTTGTTATCGTTCTTTGTGGATTTTTAATCTTTTTATCCATGCGATTATTTACAAAAGGATTGCTTTTTTAAATACTTGACTTTTTTTTAACTTTATAAGTCAGGAGATCATACTTTATTTATAAACTACAACTCCGGGGAGTGGCACAGTCTGGTAGCGTATCTGGTTTGGGACCAGAGGGCCACTTGACTTTTTTTAACTTTATAAGCGGGATATTCATACTTTATTTATAAATAAGTATTTGATAAAATAAACACAATGGTTAAAGTTAAAAAAAGTCGGTTTTTTATTACAGAGATCAATTAAATGATCCTCGAAAAATACAGTATCCATAATTTATATTTGGAGCGATTATATTGTTGTTATATTCACAACTCCGGGGAGTGGCGCAGTCTGGTAGCGTATCTGGTTTGGGACCAGAGGGCCACTTGACTTTTTTTAACTTTATAAGCGGGATATTCATACTTTATTTATAAACTACGGGGACGGGGAGTGGCGCAGTCTGGTAGCGTATCTGGTTTGGGACCAGAGGGCCACTTGACTTTTTTTAACTTTATAAGCCAGAAGATCATACTTTATTTATAAATAAATATTTGTTAAAATAAACACAATAGCATATCTTGTTTCCTTAACATGTAGTTAAGAGACGAGAGGATCCTCCTTACTAAAAGTAAACGGACTTTTGAGACATTGCTCTTTTTAGACAGCGTAAGCTGTCAGAGCAATGTCCAAAAGTAGCCAGAGGCTAGTTTACTTTTAGTGAAAAAAAAGACGGCTAGTTTATTTTTAGTGAAATAAAACCCTTAACATGGCGTTTATCTGGGATCCGGGATCTGGCAATCGGGCAAACTGGCATCAGGCAGGGATAAAGCGAACTTCTTGTTTCCTTAACATGGTGTTAAGAGACGAGGGGATCCTTTCTACTAAAAGTAAACGGACTTTTGAGGCATTGCTCTTTTTAGACAGCGTAAGCTGTCAGAGCAATGTCCAAAAGTAGCCAGAGGCTAGTTTACTTTTAGTGAAATAAAACCCCTAACATGGTGTTTATCCGGGATCCGGGATCCGGCAACCCGGCATCAGGCGGGGATAAAGCGAACTTCTTGTTTCCTTAACATGGTGTAAAGAAGCAAGGAGATCCGCCCTACTCAAAGTGAACAGGCTTTTGAGGCAATGACCATTTTGTCAAAGGCGTAAGAAAGTGAAATAAATAGCTTGTTTCCTTAACATGGTGTAAAAAGACGAAGAGATCCTCCTTACTAAAAGTAAACGGACTTTTGAGACATTGCTCTTTTTAGACAGCGTAAGCTGTCAGAGCAATGTCCAAAAGTAGCCAGAGGCTAGTTTACTTTTAGTGAAAAAAAAGTCGGTTTTTAATATAGAGAAAAATTAAATAATCCTCGAAAAATACAGCATCCATAATTTATATTTGGAGCGATTACATTGTTGTTATATTCACAGCTCCGGGGAGTGGCACAGTCTGGTAGCGTATCTGGTTTGGGACCAGAGGGCCACTTGACTTTTTTTAACTTTATAAGCGGGATATTCATACTTTATTTATAAATAAGTATTTGATAAAATAAACACAATGGTTAAAGTTAAAAAAAGTCGGTTTTTTATTACAGAGATCAATTAAATGATCCTCGAAAAATACAGTATCCATAATTTATATTTGGAGCGATTATATTGTTGTTATATTCACAACTCCGGGGAGTGGCGCAGTCTGGTAGCGTATCTGGTTTGGGACCAGAGGGCCACTTGACTTTTTTTTAACTTTATAAGCGGGATATTCATACTTTATTTATAAATAAATATTTGATAAAATAAACACAATGGTTAAAGTTAAAAAAAAGTCGGTTTTTAATATAGGAAGCAATTAAATAATCCTCGAAAAATAAAACCTCAATAATCTATATTGAGGGTATTATTTTAAATCTATATTTACATATCCGGGGACGGGGAGTGGCGCAGTCTGGTAGCGTATCTGGTTTGGGACCAGAGGGTCGCAGGTTCAAATCCTGTCTCCCCGACCATTTTTCCTTCCAATCCCAAATAATCTCAAAATATCAATGCCCACATAATCATATTTGTTTGACTTGCCTTAAAGGTTATTCTATGGCATAGTAAAGGGCGTTAAAAATATGGAAATCTAAACTTATTTATTATAAACAATAATATCATGGTTTATATGAAACAAAAAAATAAAAAAATATAGAATATTTGACTTTTTAATTTGTCTGGCATAAAAGTAAAATCAGTGGGCAACGGGGGTATTCATTATGGACAAAATAGATTGGATTAAGGACCTTGTCAATGCCGAACGTAAGATTGAAGAAACTGGCATGGTGGATATGTCAATAGGTCTTGATGATGGCCATCTGAAAAAAGAAACTATAAAATTTCTACTAGATATAAAAAGTTTATTTATTGATTCTGCCTCTGTTTTTAATCAAATGAGAGGACTCAACGTAGGAGGTGTGAAAATCTATGGTATATCTAACACAGAAGCCGATTTTATGCTTTTTCGTAACGGCTATAAATTGCTTTTTGCTATGAAACAACCAGGGAAAATTCAAATTCGCTTTGCCTACCAAGGAGCAAGTATTTTACCTAAAACCTCTCAAGAAGGTGAACCTAAGTTAGAAGATTCCAATAATGAAGATATTTTAGAGGCCCAATGGGGCTGTTTTGGTCAATTGCAATGGCTACACCGTAGCCACCCTATTGACATATCTTACTTGGTCAGATATTATCTTAGCCGGTTTATTAAAGAAAGCACAAAATAAGAGCCATAATTGGCTTGACTTTTTAAAGTGAATAGTGTTAAAATTAAAATAAAGCACTGTTTATACACAAATATTGAATTTTTTAATAATGTAACAAGAAAAACAATCGCGGGGTGGAGCAGTTTGGTAGCTCGTCGGGCTCATAACCCGAAGGTCGTCGGTTCAAATCCGGCCCTCGCAACCAACTTTAAATCTGTAAAAATCACATAAACATAAATCATCAAACAATCCGGGATCTGGCAAGCCGGCGTCAGGCAGACAGGCAGAGATAAAGTGAAAATCTTATTTCCTTATAAATAAAAATCCAAATTAAAAACCAGAATGCAGTATGTCAAATTTTTATTTTAAAGAAGGGCCTTTGTAGATAGCTCTTGGACGATAAAGGCGATTATTGGTGTACTGCTCTAAAATATGAGCTAACCAACCACTCATCCGAGCAAAAGCAAAAATAGGCGTGTACAAATCAAGTGGGATCTTCATATAATAATAAACAGAAGCAGAATAGAAATCTACGTTAGGTAATAGACCTTTCTCTTTTGAAACAATACTCTCAATAGTTTCAGAAATCTCAAACCAAGGAGGTTCACCATTAGACAATATCTCTTGTGATAACTTCTGGCTCATCTTTTTTAAAATTTTAGCCCTTGGATCTCCATTCTTATAAACTCTGTGTCCAAAACCCATAATTTTTTGCTTTTGAGATAAAGCATCTTTAATCCACTTCTTAGCTTCTTCTGATGACTCAATAGATTTGAGCATTCGCATAACTTGTTCATTGGCTCCACCATGCAAAGGCCCCTTTAATGTACCAATAGCTGTCACAATAGCAGAATATATATCACTTAAAGAGGAAGCTGTGACACGGGCAGCAAAACTTGAACAATTTAACTCATGGTCTGCATGCAAAATCAAACATTTGTCAAATATATCTACCATTGCTTGATCCGGCTCCTCACCTTTTAAAGTATACAAAAAATTCCAAGCAAGACTCTGATGAGGTTGAGCAGATATGACTTCATGACCATTTCTGATCCTTTCAAGAGCAGCTACCAATAAACCAATTTGAGCTACTAGCAAATAAGCTTTATTCCATAGGTGATCCTCAGACCTGTTATCAGCATGGCTATCTGTTAAAGCTAAAAGAGACACAGCACTCCTTAACCAAGCCATAGGATGTACACCCTTATAGGGTAGCTGCTTTAAAAGAGTTACAAAATGAGGTGAGATCTGCATATAAGTAGATATTTTTTCTTTAAATTGCTTTTTCTCCTCAATAGAAGGCAATTGACTATACCAGAGTAAATAAATAACCTCTTCAAATGTGTAAGACTTTGCAAGGTCTTCTATCTTATGACCCCTATAGGCAAGCGTTGAATTTATAATAGAAGAAATATGTGTTGTGCAAGCTACGACCCCCTCTAATCCCCGATCCACTGCCTTGTCATAATATTGTATGGACATTTTTTCTCCTTTATATGTTGAATATGAATAGACTTAACCTATCTTAACACAGTATTTTCATCACAGTCTTAAAAGAAAACTTATCAAATAACCACCTCACTCTAACGTGCCATGGCATTTGTATTGTCGATCCTGACTTTGATAGTTTGATTTTCAAAATTGTATGGATGATTTCTGTAAACTATGAGCTTTCTTATAAAAATATATTTTAATTGTGACAAATTGTCAAAGTGAAATGTATCAAAATAAAACAAATTATACTCAAAATCTGGCATACAAATATTTTTTTAAAAAAAAATCAAATAAACTATTAAATCTTTGGTCGAGTCTGCCGTAAAGAAAGAAAGAAGGTAAAAGTATTTACATTTTTTTAATGAGTGCAAACAATGAGAACTATTTAACAAAAAACAAAGGAGCATATAATGAATATTACATCAGTTAAGATTTTTCCAATAAACGAAGAGAAACTTAAAGCTTATGTCACCATTGTGATCGAAGACTCTTTGGTCATTCATGACATTAAAGTTATTGTGGGCAAAGCAGGAAGGTTCTTTGTAGCTATGCCTAGTAAAAAATGCAAAAATGGAACATTCCGAGATATTGCCCACCCTCTTAACCAAGATATCAGGGCTTATTTAGAACAAAAAATCCTTGAAACTTATAATTCAAAGGTGAAATACTTAAACAGCCATATAAGAGAAAAACAAACTTATTATGAATCTATGAAAAAATCAGGCTAAAGCTTAATATTTCTACTCGTTTAAATAATAGCAACTTGTAGTGTAGAAAGATAATATATGAACACATTAGAAAAGCACATAGCTTCTCAAATTTGCAATGCTGGTTTAAAATCAGCAAAGCTTTTGTTAGCAGTCTCTGGTGGCCGAGATTCTATGACTCTGTTAAATAGTATGCTTCAAATAGCTCCCTTATTTAGACTATCTCTTTACGTAGGGCATTTTCATCACGGTCGAAAAAATGAATCTACAAAAATACTCAAATTTAGAGATCAAGCTCTAAAACTTATCGAAAAAAAATGCACAGACACACATCTTCCGCTTTATTTTGAAATACATCAAGGCCAACGCCTCAAGTCAGAAGATGAATCAAGGAAGCTTAGATGGGCATTTTTAAAAAAAATATATCAACAATTACATTGTCAAGCTATTGTAACTGCACACCATAGAGATGACCTTTTAGAAACTCGACTTTTAAGATTGATCAGAGGAGTTGGTCAGCAAGGTCTTCCATCTATGAGTGTTTTTCATCAAAGTAAAATAACTATTTTTCGTCCATTGCTTTGTATTCCTCAAAAAACCCTTTACCAAGCCTACATAGAACCTATTGAGTACATAGAGGATCCTAGCAATCAATCTGACGCTATTTTACGTAACTGGATACGACATCACTGGTTATCTGATTTAGAGAAGCAATCTCCTGGAGCTACTCAAGCTTTATCACGCTCTTTAGACTTATTAAGTCAGCAAGATAGCTTTACTCTGAAAATAGAAAATTATCTTGATTCCAAGGGTATAAAAAGAAAAGAGTTAGAAAGTCTATCACCCCAACAAAAACGCCAGGTGATTGCAACTTATCTTTGTCAGAAAAATATAGCTCATTACACCTCATCTCATATTTTTGAGATTCAAAAACGTCTTCAAACTCCTCAGAAAAAATTTGAGTTTTGGCTCCTCAAACATCGATGGATTGTCACTCCTTTTTATATTTCTCTGTTAGAAAAATAAACAAATAAGGCTGTTAGAGAGGTATTAGCTAATGCCCAGGGCAACATAGTTTTCCAACCAAAATCCATCAAACGATCATACCGGAAACGAGGTAATGTCCATCTGACTAGTATAAAAATCCATACTAAAAATGCTGTCTTTAAAAGTAAAATAATATGAAAAAATAATGCAGTGACAATATTTGTATATGTGATATTTTCAATATTCATATTAGCTAAATGACCAGCAGCAAAAGTATGAAATGAATCTTCTGTCACAAAAGGAACATTCCAGCCACCTAAAAATAACAAAGTGAAAAGCAAGCTAGCTACCATGATGTGGCCATATTCTCCCATAAAAAATATCAACATTTTAAAACCACCATATTCTGTGTGAAAACCTGCTACAAGCTCTGCCTCTGTTTCTGGAAGATCAAATGGCAATCGATTTGATTCTGCAAAAGCTGCCACTAAAAATAAAATAGCTCCAAGAGGTTGAAAAAAAATACCCCAGTTAGGTAAAAGCCCAATAGTCGTTTGAAGTCCAAATATGTTGATCAAAAGAGGCCCTTGTTGGTAAGCAACCATTTCCAATAGATCAAAGGTAGCATAAAAAATTAAAGCCCCTACGATAGAAAGCCCAAGTGCTAATTCGTAACTGATCATTTGAGCTGAAGCCCTTAATGCCCCTAACAAAGAATACTTATTGCCAGAAGCAAAACCTGCAATTAAAAGTCCATAAGCCCCCAATGAGCTGACACCTAAAATATAAATAATGCCAATATCGATACTGATACCACGAAAATCAAAAATGTAAGGACCCCAAGATTGACCTAACCATTCGAAAGCATTAACTTGAACAGGAATAGATAAAGGTAAGGCAGTAAAGGCCAAAGCAGCAGGAATAAGAGCTAAAACAGGAGCCAATAAAAAAAGTGGTTTAATTGCATTTTTAGGCACAAAAGATTCTTTAAAAATGAATTTAACAGCATCAGCTAAAAGCTGTGTCAACCCTAAAGGTCCAACCCTGTTAGGTCCAAGTCGGTTTTGAATAAGAGCAGAACCACGTCTTTCTACCCATACCAAGATGGGTACAGCTTGAATCATCATCATAAAAATGACAAGCAACTTAAGTGTGTTAATTGTCACTTCAAATAGATCTTGTCCCATGAAATGGTCCTTTTGACGTTTTAAGTTTTAAAAATCAATCCCATTCTAATCCACCTGTTTTCCATTCATAAATAAGTCCATAAACAAGGATACCTATAAAGAAGGCCATGGATAAGAGGAGAAAACCACCAAACTCCTTGATATTTTCAATAAAGATGAGAGTCCATGGGTAGAGGAATACAATTTCAATATCAAAAAGAAGAAAAGAAATAGCTATTAAATAAAACTTGATAGGTGTTTTGGTTGTTTGAGAATCTTCTCCTACAATACCACATTCGTATGGTGTGTGTTTGACGTCTGTACGCTGGGGAGAGTCTTGAGGTTTCTCTCCGACAAGTGAAACAAAAAAAATCAATCCCCCAGCAAAAACAAAAGAAACAATTAGTAAAATAAAGATAGGTACAATTTGTTCAATCATACTCATATAATATGTAAAATAAACTCTATAAGCAAGCGGCTTTTTTCACTGTTTCACTAAAAGTAAACCAGCCTCTGGCTGTTTTTGGGCAATCAGCCCGACGGCTCTCGCCGTCGATCAAAGGCTGATTGCCTCAAAAATCCGTTTACTTTTAGTAAGGAGGATCCTCTCGTCTCTTTACACGATGTTAGGGAAAAAGAGTTCTTTCTGATGCCGGATTGCCCGATCCCGGATCCCAGATCCCGGATTGTTTCACTAAAAATAAACCAGCCTCTGGCTGTTTTTGGGCAATCAGCCCGACGGCTACCGCCGTCGATCAAAGGCTGGCTATCTCAAAAGTCCGTTTACTTTTAGTAGGGAGGATCTCCTCTTTTCTTAACACCATGTTAAGGAAACAAGCTATTTATTGCATTTTCTTTCGCCATTGACAAAATAGTCATTGCCTCATTTGATTTTCACTCAAAGTAAACTGACCTCTGGTCACTTTTGGATAGCCAGCCCGACGGCTACCGCCGTCGATCAAAGGCTGGCTATCTCAAAAGTCCGTTTACTTTTAGTAGGGGAGGATCCTCTCGTCTCTTGACAACATGTTAAGGAAACAAGATGTTTATTCACTTTCTTTCGCCATTGACAAAATAGTCATTGCCTCATTTGATTTTCACTCAAAGTGAACTGACCTCTGGCTACTTTTGGGCAATGACCGCAAAGGCTTTCGCCTTTGACAAAATAGTCATTGCCTCAAAAGCCTGTTCACTTTTAGTAGGAAGGATCCATTCCTCTTTTAACACGATGTTAAGGAAACAAGATGTTCGTCGCTTTTTGTTTTTTTATTTTTCTTAGATTCTGCGTAACTTTCAAAAAAAATGAAGAATATTATGAGTGGGAGGCGGGGGCAGGCTGAAGATCTTCCGCAGACCCGCTTGCTCTCCAAGAGCAAGCGAAGGTTGAGGACTTCGGAAGCCTGACCCCGCATTCCACTCATACATAAATAAGATAAAAAAGCAGAATCGAAGGGCGGGGGGTGGGGTTAGGGATAATTCTTTTGTTTCCCTAAAATTGAACTGACCTCTGGTCACTTTCTGGCGATGACCACTAGTTTGTCTCACTAAAAGTAAACCAACCTCTGGTTGCTTTTGGACATTGCTCTGACAGCTATCGCTGTCTAAAAAGAGCAATGCCTCAAAAATCTATGCATTTTGAGTAGGGGAGGATCTCCTCGTCTCTTAACTACATGTTAAGGAAAAAGATTTCCTTCTGATGCCGGTTTGCCGGATCCCGGATCCCAGATAAACAACGTGTTGAAAAAAAGTAGGAATATATATTCCTAATAATGCAGTTATTAAAGTAAGTTTATTTACAGATTTGGTGAACTTCTTCTTCTGACAAGCCAGTGATTTCACAAACTTCTTGAATAGTCATGTTTTTCTCAATAAGTTTAAGAGCTACCTCCTGTCGGCCTTCCTGTCGCCCTTTTTGTAACCCTTCTTGCAAACCTTTTTGCAATCCTTCCTGTAATAATCTTTCTCTTGTGATCTGTAATGGTGGCATTGTTCTTTCCTCCTTTGATATGTGTTTTTCTTCTATTTTTTGCAATACTTCCAAGGTAAAACTAGGATCATAAATCCTGTCTCTTTCACTAAAAGTGGTCAAACTTTCTAGGTTGCCAGCACTTGAGAAGGCGAATAGCCTTCGGCTGGCAACCAGAAAGTGACCAGAGGTCAGACCACTTTTAGTGAAAAATGAATTGAATTAATGGTCGTCGTGACTATTATTGGAATCTTAGTAGCTTTGGCTATTCCAAATTATAATAGGTTCAGGGCTTAGGGCTATGCAAAGTGAAGCAAAGGCTGTCTTAGGCGGTATATATGGAAATCAAGTCTCTTTTATTAATGAGTGGGGCCTTGGCACTGCTAATCTTGGGCAACTTAGTTTTGATCAAGAGGGAGAGGCAAGGTATATCGTGGGGTGGCATGAGACAGATCAAATTGCTCATCCGTCTGCTAGGAATATAAACATAGAAGCAGGGACGAAGCCATCGGGTTATAGGGGGGCCTTATGCTAGCAATGCAAAAGCTGTGAATACTCAAGAATTGGGGGGGACAGTTTATCTCAGGTGCTACAGATGCTCTTAATGGTGCAACTCCTGAATTGCCAGTTCAGTCTACTTGTGAACTTGGTACTTCTGTAGGTACAGGTTGTGGTTGCACTATGAACCAGAACGCACAAGGCATCTCTACTGGCTGTACGGACGTAAACCCAGTTGCTTGTACAACTCATGGTGGCTGTACATTGGAAAGAGGCGGTATCAATAACGCTAACCTGCACAATATAGAGTTTACTATTGGAGCAATTGGAAATATTGGCGGACAGGCATTTGATCAATGGACTATGGGGCAAAACAAAGAGTTAAGCAATACTATCAATGGCATTGAGTAAGCCTATTAATTCAATCAGAGAGCTATGGGGTTATGAGGCTCATAGCTCTTTACTTTGGAGTCTATGATCATGCCTAGAAGGATAATTAAGTATCTAGCAACACCAAGAAAGCTTCTCTACCTTTATGGGTTGTTAGCAGTGTCTTGGATTATTTCAGGATACTTTATTTTTGAGAATTTTTACCTTGATGCTAAAGCTAAGTCAGAGAGAGATATAGAAAAGAATGAGTTATCTCTTGATGAAAAATTGCAAGCAGATATTGAAGCCGGTCGATTGGTTTACGATGAGCTGTTTGATCCTAATGAGGTCGTCCGACAGCAAAGGATAGGTCAGACTGAGATCTTTATCAATATGTGTGATAGTGCTACTTGTAAGGTAGTCAGTGGCTTAGAACCCACACTTGATCTTTGCAATGGGGAGCTGTCAACATCAAGGAAGTTTTATAAGTATAGGGTTTATTCTTGCAGGTTAGAGGTAAGTGTAGCTAATGATCAACCAATGGAATGTGACCCTGTGACTTGGAATGAGCTAAAAGGCTTTTGTGACAAGTTAAACAATACATAATCCATTAATTTAGTGGGGCTGTGGGATTGACGTACCTCTCTCACAGCCCTTTATTTTAACTTTTAAACTTTCATTACTTAGCATAGATAGGAGCTTCACTACTCTTCACTTTTTATTTTAAGTTGACTAAAGATATCTAAACTTTCTATCACAATTATTAAAAAAATAACTTGACATTAGCTTTATATTATGGTATTCTATATTTAACGAGTCAACAATTTTATGCAACTCTACTAAGGCTTATAGTTTTAGCAAAGGTGATTTAAAAAGTATGAAAATAAATGAAATAAAAAAATGGGATGAGATAAAAGACTTATCGGACGAGAAATATCTTTTGCTAGGAAATGGTTTTAGTCAATGCTTTTCAGAAAAATTCGAACAAAATCTTTTTGAAAAACTAGGAACACAATCATGGCTTAAAGACTTACGTGTCCTTTTTAAAGAAGAAAAAGTTCCACCTGAAGATATTTTCAATTCTCTATATAACCTATCTCTATATGCTGGCATTCTAAAAGTTTTAAACAAAGAATGTTCTGAAGCAATAGATGAAAAAATAAAGGATTATGAACAAAAAATAAAAACCTATTTGATAAAAGAACTTAAAGAGATACATCCACAAAGGGACAGTTTTTTAAAACATGTTCCAGATGCTTTTTTCAATGAAGTTGAAAAATTTGACAGCATATTTACAACTAATTATGATCTCCTGCTTTATTGGATAATCTTAAAGATAAATAAATTAAGAGGAAAGAACGTCTTTAAAGATTACTTTTGGACTCTTGATGGTTGTTATGATCCAAATGATAATAGGCTCATAGGAAAAGGTATACATTATCTACATGGAGCATTTCACTTGAATAAGCTATCCCACTACAGAACCTATAAACAGAAGTATTCGGCCATATTAAAAATTGAAGAAATTATTGAAAGGTCCAGGGGGTTGACGTGTATCACTTTAGGAAATTATAGGGAAAAAAAAGAAAAAATCACCGAAGATCTTTACCTACACTTCTGTTTAGAAAAACTGAAAGAGGTAAAGGGAAGTCTTGTCATATTCGGCCATTCTTTAAATCCTAAATATGATCAACATATAATAGATGCTATTAAAGATGCCTATAGAAAAACTAAAGGTTTGAAATTATATATCTCTATTTTTGAAAATAAAGATTTGGATTCAATAAAAAATAGCCTCTCAGGAGTACAAATAGTAGAATTTTTTGATGCAAAGACGCATCCATTTTATCAATTAACTAATCAAAAGAAGGGATATTGAAAATGATTAAAATAACTGATGATAGAGCAATAATGAATATTTTGCATTTAGGTCGTCTAATAAAGTTTTTATTCAGCTATAGAAGGGGGATTAACAGACTAATAAATTCTGGATATATAGGAGAATCGAATCATAATACAAAACCTAAAAATCAATGCGTATTTCAGTTACTTAATCATGCTTATCATCAACTGATTATAAACCTTTCTGAGCTTTTGAAAGAAATACCACAGATTGAAAAAGATATAGGTATCGATCTTTATACAAGACTAATGAAAAAACGCAACCACCTTGCCCACCCCTATGAAATAAAACCTAATATTTTCCTGTCTGAAGGTGAAGTGGAATTAGTAATAAAAGCTCTACAAAAAATAAACTTTGAAGATAACAGAGAATTGAAGGAAAAATTAGGGCAAAAAATAAATAATATATACATGGACGAACCTCAAGAAGGTGAAATAGAGAATCTAATAAAGTTTATGACAAGAATTGATCCTCGACTAGTAGATAACCATCCACAATCACAAAAGCCTTCAATCAATATAGATGAAATGACAATCTCTCAATTTTTAGAGATATGTAAAAAAGAGAAAATAAAAGACTATGAGTATCTCGAAATCACATTTGATGCTTTAAACTCAAATTTTATAAAAAAGGATCATATAAAATTATATGACTTTGTAATAAATACAGTGGATTATTTTAAATATCTTTTCTTATGCATAGCTCAAATTGAAAAAACCAAAAAGTATGAGGAGATTGAAGAAAAATCTTTAAGGCCTTTAATAAATAATGCAGAGGATTTTTTTCATATCTTGAAAATACACAAATAAAAACTCTACAAGCCAGCCTTTTTAAGAGCAAATTTGAGTCAGGAACAAAAAAGTGAAATTAAGAAATTTGAATAATCTATCAAATATCTATAATCAAAATCAACAGGGGCGATTGACTAATATATTCAATTTACGTGATATCCTAATTATAAAGAGAAATCCCATTGGCTTGAAACAGAGACTTTTAGAGGTTTATTTGCAAAAAATTTTTTATTGAAAAAAACAAATAGTTCTATATCTAAAAAAATTTACCTATCCTCCTTTAAAAGCCACAAATTTCAACTAAAAACCATATCAAAAACATCAGCAAGTGGAAAAAATCAACAAAATAATGGATCAAACTTGACAAATTTCAATCCGTCACCATATTTCAATTATAAATGAAAAAAATGACTTTAAACCTCAGTTAGATGATCGAATTCAATGATATAAAAATAAAAGTGAATAAATGAAAGAAAACAAAAAACAAAAATTATCTATTACTCTATTAAAGACAGAAACAGAACATGATTTTTCTACATGTATAAAAGATGATTTCCGCTTTGAGCATAAACCACTTCCAAAAGAGAAAAAATGTGACAAAAATTGGAAGTTATTTATCAAAAAAGACATACCTTTAGAACCCTCATGGTCTAAATATCTTGGAATAGATATCAAAACATCAAATTCCAGTGCTGTTTTATTCATTCCCTATAATTCAGAGTATTTATTTGCTATTTGTTTTGGATATGGTAGCACAGCATTAGATAAAAATAAAATTGTGAAGGATTTTGGCTTAAAAACAGCTTTAAATTCTTTGGATAAAGAAAAAATAAAAAGTTCAGATGTATTTATTCCTTCTGATCATTCAAAACAAAAGAGAACTCAAACAACTCAAGATTCAAGCCTCGCAGGGCATGATATGGATAAATTTTCCAATATTCTTAGGCGAATCACAGGCAAAACAAAAGAGGAATATAAAAATTTATTTTCAAGCATCAGTGCATCAGATTCCATCACAATAGATTCTGATAAACCCTTAGGGGAGTTAGATCAATTATGTAATGAACTTTATAAAATATATCAAAAAGAAGATTGTAAAAAAGAATTTCCAGAGGTTTTTTATATTCAAATAGTAAAAAATACGACTCTCATTACCAAACTTAATGATCAACTCATTGACTCTTTGAAAAACCAAGCTGATAATGTTTACTTAGACATACCAGATCCTATTGATTTTCAAAATGTAACCTCTTATCAAATCAGTTTTAAAAATAGAAAAAAGCACCTCTTAACAGAACTGAATATTAATGAGTTTTATAACGCACTTCAAAAAAATTCTAAAAATTATAATGTTAATGATTTAAAAAAATGGGAAGTCATTTTACTAGATAATAACGAACAAAAAGTAAAAGATTTTTCCATTTATAATTGTTTGATTTTTGACTGCTCTGAATCAGGAAAAAAATATCATTTATCTAATGCTATTTGGCATAAAATAGATACAAAGTTTGGTGAAGAGATAGAAAAAATAAATGGATATAAAAACAATCAACTGGATAATAAACAATTTATAGACTATAAGCACAATAATGAAGGAGAATATAACAAAGAATTGGCAAAAAAGCTAGGGAAAAACGCTTTTTGCTTAGATAAAAAGTTAATGCAAGTGGGTGGTTATGATAAAATAGAACCTTGTGATGTTCTTTTACATAGTACCTCTGGTGCTTCTGACAAAAACTATTTTATACACATCAAAAGAAGGCACCATGGTTCATCAGGGTTAAGTCATTTATTTAATCAAGGAGATGTATCTTTATCTTTATTACTTGGAGAAAACGAAAGGTTTATAAAAGGCATTGAAAAAGAAACAAATCTATATAAAGAGAAATTTAAAAAGAATCCTCACGTACATTATTTAATCATTGACCAAATGAATAACAATGAAAGACTTCCATTTTTTTCACAAATTAGTTTATTTAAAACTATTCAAAATATAAAGGCAAAAGGGACTGATGTATCTTGGTCCTTTGTAAAGAATCTCAATGAATAATGATTTGTTATTGACAGACAACAATAAAAGATAATAGTTTACTTTTGTGAAGCTAACTAAATAGAAGGACTTATGTTTTTTGAAGATCGAGTATTTCTTGTTTGGAAAGCCCTGTGGCCTTGCAAATAGTTTGAATATCTATGTTAGCTTTTAAAAGCTTAGATAGAATCTCTATTCGCTCTTCCTGCCGACCTTCTTGTCGACCCTTTTGCAAGCCTTCTTGTAATAATCTTTCTCTTGTGATTTGTAATGGTGGCATTGTTCTTTCCTCCTTCATTATATGCTTTTCTTCTATCTTTTGCAATACTTTCCAGGTAAAACTAGGATCATAAATCCTGTCTCTTTCACTAAAAGTGGTCTAGCCTCTGGCTACTTTCTGTTTGCCAGCCGAAGGCTATTCGCCTTCTCAAATGCTGGCAACCTAGAAAGATTGACCACTTTTAGTAGGAAGGATCCTTTCCTCTTTTGACACGATGTTAAGGAAACAAAATGCCTTTAAAATTATATTAAAAGAGCAATGCCTCAAAAGTCCGTTTACTTTTAGTAGGAAGGATCCTCTCGTTTTTTAACATGATGTTAAGGGTTTGTTTCACTCAAAATGCATCATGCCTCTGGCATGTTTTCTGGCAGTTAGCCCGACGACTGTCGTCGTCGATCAAAGGCTTAGTTGTTTCACTAAAAGTAAACTAGCCTCTGGCTACTTTTGGGTTGCCAGCCGAAGGCTTCCGCCTTCTTAAATGCTGGCTACCTCAAAAGTCCGTTTACTTTTAGTAGGAAGGATCCTTTCCTCTTTTGACACGATGTTAAGGGTTTGTTTCACTCAAAATGCATCATGCCTCTGGCATGTTTTCTGGCAGTTAGCCCGACGACTGTCGTCGTCGATCAAAGGCTTAGTTGTTTCACTAAAAGTAAACTAGCCTCTGGCTACTTTCTGGTTGCCAGCCGAAGGCTATCGCCTTCTCAAATGCTGGCAACCTAGAAAGCTTGACCACTTTTAGTAAGGAGGATCCCATCGTCTTCTTACACAATGTTAAGGAAACAAGATGTTTGTTTTTTGGGATTTTTTGCTAAAAGGTAGGAAAAAAGTATTTGAAAATTGGAAATCAAGTGATTTCAGCTATTTAATACTGTGACTTTTGTATAAAAGTCACAGTATTAAATAGTTGTAATTGTTAGACTTTTTTAGGTCGCTTTTAGAAATTTCTAATTTTTCGTCTAACACAATTCTTATCGTTTATTATGACATAAAACTTTATATTTTTGTTAAAAAAAATCAAAAAAAGTGACATTTTGTATCAAAAAGAATCACTTTTTTAAATTTTTGTATCATCTTGAAACACTTTACCAATCTTAAAGACATAAGATTATCAAAACAAACAATAAATTTTCATTCGCGTTTTATAACTTCTGCCTTGTTTTATTTTTCAAAACAATTTTCTTGCAAAAAATTGCCTGTTTTTTGCTCTTTCAAATTGTGACTTTTATACAAAAGTTACAGTGCTAAGTCATTGAAATCACTAGGTCGTTTAGGTTTGTTTCACTAAAAGTGGCCTGACCTCTGGTCACTTTCTGGTTGCCAGCCGAAGGCTACCGCCTTCTTAAATGCTGGCAACCTAGAAAGCCTGACCACTTTTAGTAAGAAGGATCCCCTCGTTTCTTTACACGATGTTAAGGAAACAAGCTGTCCTTCTGATGATGCCGGGTTGCCGGTTTACCGGATCCCGGATGGACGTCATGTTAAGAAAAGAAGGGAAGGAAATGTTAGGTGAAGTTGGGCATCTACAGAGATACAAACAAGCTTAACTAAAAAGTAAAGAGGACAAGTAAAAGGTGCTTGTCCATTGAATTGAATTATTTTTAAACGTGGAGGTTTAAAATGAAAAACTCAATATTTTTTAAGAATCAAAAAGGTTTTAGTTTAATTGAATTAATGGTCGTCGTGGCTATTATTGGAATTCTGGCCGCTGTGGCTATTCCAAACTATCAACAGTTTCAACGTAGAGCTATCCAAACAGAAGCAAAGGCTAAGTTAGGTGCTTTATATGTAGCTGAAACTACATTTATAAATGAGTGGGGATCCGGTACTACGAATCTTCAATTATTAGGTTATGATCAAAAAGGAGATGCTAGTTATTATATTGTAGGATGGCATGCTAGTGATAATGTAGAAGGTGGCACAATAAAGCCGAATAACTCAACAAGCAGTAGACCTGCGGGTTATAGAGGGCCACTTCCAACCTCAACTACTACAGTAAATACTCATACTTTTGAACCTGGCAGTCATAACAGTATGGCTTATTCTGCACCTACCAATACCCAAATAACTGGAGTATTGGAAAGAATAGGTAGCTGTGCGAGTGTGAGGACTTCTGGTTCTGCTAACTGTTGTCAGTCTACACCTTATCCAAACTGTGCTGCGAAAGCAACTCTACCAGCTGGTTGTACTGGTTGTAACAATGCTAAACCGGTTGAAAATACCGGTGTTAGAAACGTAAGTTTCACTATAGGTGCAAGTGGAGTGATTAATGGTTCTACTGAGATAGGTGGAACAACCGGAACAAATTTAGATCGATGGACAATAGATAACGATAAGACTTTAGTAAATTCACAGACAGGACTTTAAACATAATCCTTTAATTTTAAAGTTTAAGCATTATGGAGCAGAGGGGCCGTTGCTAAGTCCCTCTGTTCTTTTTTAATAAGGATTGGAGAGAAAATCTTTTTCTGCTTTAGTTTTATCATTAATTTCTTTATTTTTTAATATGTGTAATAAAAAGGAAGTATCAAAAATACCTATAGATTCAATACAATCTGCATTAAAAATCCGAGTTATAGTTAAAGAATCAGCTTAAGCACATTTTTTCTCTATATTTTTTCTTTTTTGTCTTTATTAAGATTGGCCACTTGTTGTTTTATAAAATGAATCCATTGCTTCCAGTTGTGTTTTAAACTTTCTTCATCACCGCTGACTCTCCCTAATTCATATTTGAGCTTAGGTTCTTTGAGGTTGTCTGGTTTTGATTGATCAGTGTTACTTTCTTCTGTCATTATTAACCCTCCTCTAAATAAAAAATGGACTACTTTTATCAGTATACATGGTTTTGATTGAAAAATAAAGTTTATAATATCATTATTTTTAACTCAAGCTGTCTCAAAAGGAACATAAATATAATGCATCACATTGTCAAACATTGTTTAGAGTCATATTTTTCAATAAATCTATCAGAATTTAAAGTCTTAAGTCTATAAAGATTACATACTAGTCCATCCGATTAAAACTTTATGGATGCATCTTTACTCAATCGAACCTTTAAAAGGAGATCACAATGGGACAAATAATTGAACTTCCAAAAAAGAAAAAAAGAATTATCGAAGCAAATCAAATTGTTTGGGGTGACTGCTTAGACTGGCTTGATTTTGTTGAAAAAGGGACAGTAGATGTTTGTTATATTGATCCACCTTTCTTTTCAAATAAAAAGTATGAAATTATATGGGGTAATGGTTATGAATTGAGAAGTTTTGGTGATCGTTGGAAGGGTGGAATTGAAGTATATATCAAGTGGATGCAAGAACGTGTTATAAAAATACATGAGGCTTTAAAACCGACTGGTTCAATTTTTCTCCATTGTGATTGGCGGGCCAGTCATAGATTAAGGTTTATGCTTGATGAGGTTTTTGGTAAAGAAAACTTCGTTAATGAAATAATATGGTCATATAAAACGGGTGGCGTTTCAAAAAATTGGTTTGGTAGAAAACACGATAATATTTATTTTTATTCAAAAAATGGAACCCCCACTTTTAATTTACAAAAAGAAAAGAGCTATTTGCCTCATAAATACGGTTTTAAAAATATCAAGATTAAAAAAGATAACATAGGTTATTATCGCGATGTTTATATGAGAGATGTTTTTGATATACCTGCATTGCGAGGAAATCAACCAGAAACAATAGAATACAACACTCAAAAACCAGAAAAGCTACTTGAGAGAATAATCAAAGCATCTACAAATGAAGGTGATCTTGTTTTAGACTGCTTTGGCGGTGGTGGTACAACAGCAGCTGTGGCAAGCAAATTAAACAGAGAATTTATTATTGGTGATGTTAGTCCAGTAGCCTGTCGGGTGATAGCTTATCGTTTAAATCAACGAGTTGATCCTAAGCCGGATTATGATTTTTTCAATATCCCCAAAAGCAAAAAAGAATGGCTTGCTATTGATGGTCATACATTTGCTGAGCGTATTTGTGAATTTATGGGGTGGAAATGCAATCCTAAAAAATCAAACGATCAAGGTATTAAAGGATGGGCAGAAAACAAAAAAGGTCAAAAAATCCCTATTCAAATCAAGAATCAAGAGAAAGCAATATCCAGGGCAGATATTCAGAAATTTGTTGGAGCTATGAGCCATTCTAAAGAGGGTTTGTTTGTTTCATGGGATTTTTCAAAACCTGCTGAAGAATATCTAATCAAAGAAGCTGAAAAACAATACAAGAAAGAAATTCGGTTTATCAAAGTAGGTGATGAGATACTTCAAGATATTTTAGTCGAAGATACAAAAATTAATGAATGGGAAAACTCATGCCAAAAAATCATCTCAAAACAATGGCAAAAAGAAGAACAAACACAGATTAAAAGAATCAAAAAGAAACATAGTAAAGATAAAAGTCAAAAATAAAAGCTTAGGAAGAAATGAGTTTTAAATGATTTCTTTGATTTCTTTTAGTAGAAAATGTTCGAAGGTGATTGACTTGATGCTCAAGGAAATCAAGACGTTGCAAGAGCCTTCTTCTCTCTTGGCTTTCAATTGAGTTATCAGAAGAAAGTATATCCAGTCTTTGCTCAATATAATCAATTTCTTCAGATATTTCTTTCATTTCTTGTTCTGTGATCATTATAAACCTCCGTGTCATTATGACACTTAACCTAATCCCCCTGTATTTGTCAACACTTTTTATTTCAAAATATTAACAAATATTAACTTTGTATTGCTCCTTAAAACTTAATCCATTCTTTAGAATTTGACATTGAGCTTTTAAGGCATAGTTCCAAAAAGTTTAAAATTATTAGGCCACTATTGACTGATCAAGCCTAGTTCTCAAAGATTTTTTACATATTATTGACTGTCAAGATACAGGAGTTATTTGCATATCTTGACTAAAGTAAGATTGAGTCTTTCACTTAAAATGCCGATAACCTTATATGTCATCACTCTCATCACATTTTTACATCTATACAATATTGTTTATCTTTATCTGGACTTGCTTGATCAGCTTTTCTGAAAAAAGCTTTGCTCAAAACAGTATTTCTTATGATTATTTTCAAAATGTGAGAGGAGTTTCTAAAGGAGAAAAACAAAAAAGGTATACAATATCACTTCGTAATGGAAAGGTAGATTTATCTGATTTTCTTAATGATGCAGAACAGATTCTTCAATCTTCTAACTATGAGAATGGGCGGTTTATTAATGATACATTGAATATAATCAAAGAGCAGTCTATTTCTGATTTGTGTCACCAAATGACAAATGAACAAATAAAAACAGCTTGTATAGAAGATGTAGAAAACTCTATTTTAGAAGCTCAAAATCAATTTTTAGATCAACAATCTCGTCGTATTTTATATCCTGAAGATTATAATCATATAGGTAATGTTAGATATCAAGAATTTGAAAGAGTTAAAAAAAGGCTATCATCTCGTTGCCCATCCCAAAATATATCTGACTATGATGTTATTCGAGTTTTACGTGATGGATCTCCAGCACAATATGAAGAGATGATTCAAACATTATGTAACAATCAAAGAGATTGCCTTCAAGAAGTATTTATGAGATTAGTCGAAAGGATATCTATATCAGAAATTCCAAGTAATTGTTATAGGAGATCTGATCATCCTATCTGTCAAAAGATCATTTCAAACTATTCAGCTATTGAGAGGAGACTTACAGCCCTAGCTACTCAAATCAATCCTTCAAATGATGCCATCTTTGATATATGCTCTATAAGATCTAGTGAATTCAGCAGATTACAGGATTATATAGATAGTTTAGAAAATGATATTATGTGTAGTGACTACACAACAGGAGAAACAAGAAATGTCCAAGGTGATCTTTTTAGAAATTATGTTGTCACAAAAGAAAGTGATAAAAATTATACAATTCCCTTATCTCTTTCTTTTCATCCTGCTGATGACTACGATGGTCAAGTACCAGAAAATCAAGTCCATAGCCATTATTTTAATAGAGTGAAAGGATGTATTGATAGAATAAATACTAGATTGTTTCACCCCCACGATGGGAGTAGACTTCATCTTGAAATACTTGATGCAAATGCTCAAAACAGTCGGTGTATGCGTAACACACGTATCAGTATCCAATCTTCAAGAGGCCATTCCAATAGTGGAAGTTATGCAGCAAATATTAACTGTCCTGTTATAGTGCATGAAGTACTTCATCTTCTAGGTTTAAATGATGAGTACAAAGAAATGAGAGGACAGTATGTTGATGTTAATGGAAATGTGACATCTAGAGAAAGTCCTACAGCAGACAGACACGCTCTTAAATATGACTGTAGAGTGGTACAACATAATTCCATTATGGCATCTCACAGAGAAAGATATCATAATACTAACAGTGAAAGCTCCCTTTTAGATCCTGCTCATTTTAATGCTATCCTTTATGGTCAATGCCATCATCGAGAAGATGTGAAGCTTTATAGAGAATGTTCTCAGTTAGCTTATCAAACATCAATCCAAAATGGAGGAGAACATAACTGTTTAGATCAAAAAGAACGCTGTGAGATATCCAATGTATTAGGCAGAAATAAATCAGAAGTTTTATCCATAGAAAGAGGTATTTTACAAAGCCTTAAAGGAGATTTGGAAAGACTAAAAAGTATATTAGAAGAAAATCCAGACTCTCACTCACAGATTCACATGGATATGTCAATGGAAGGAAAAGAAATTTCAACACCTCACCGACAAATTCGTATTTATATACCAATAAAAGAAAAGGCAATAGCAGATCAAGAGGAACGTATACGTCATATAGAGGCTTGGCCTTAACATTGCATTGTTTCTCAAAATGAGCCACACCTCTGGTGTGTTTTTGGGCATTGCTCTTTTTAGACAGCGATAGCTGTCAGAGCAAACATCAGAGGGATTTTTTTCTTAACATGTAGTTCATCCGGGATCTGGGATCTGGGATCCGGGATCTGGGATCCGGGATCCGGGATCTGGGATCCGGGATCTGGGATCCGGGATCTGGGATCCGGGATCTGGTCCTAAAGCATTGGTCGTAATGAATTTTTGCATCTAAAAAATTTCCTCCCAAGCCCTGGCGGGTTTAAAAAGAACTTTTTCCTTAACATGGTGTTAAGAGAAAAAAGGATCCTCCCCTACTCAAAATAAATGGATTTTCTAGGCAGTTAGCCTTTGATCAACGGCGATAAGCCGTTGGGCTAACTGCCAGAAAACATGCCAGAGGCATGATTTATTTTGAGTGAAACAAAAACAAAAATTCAAAACTTACCAATTAGCTACTCAGTTTTATCGTAATTCTAAAAAATTACATCTGAAAGAGCCTCATAGAAGTCAATTTCGAAGGGCTGTTTCAAGTATTGTGCTTAACTTAGCTGAAGGATCTGCTAAACCTACAGCAAAAGATCGTAGGAAATTTTACTATATTAGTCTTGGCTCTCTAATATCTCAATGAAACTCTTTTTCCTTAACATGTGGTCAAGGGACGAAGGGATCCTCCCCTACTAAAAGTAAACGGACTTTTGAGACAATGACCATTTTGTCAAAGGCGAAAGCCTTTGCGGTCATTGTCCAAAAGCAGCCAGAGGCTGGTTTACTTTTAGTGAAACAGTTCAGGCAATACTAGATTTGGAATTTATTGGCTGTATGGAATTAGCAAAACAAGCTGACAAATTAGGAGCTTTTTTATACAAACTGTGTAAAAATACTTAAAATCAAATTTGATTTTATCTGGGATCCGGGATCGGGCAACCCGGCAAACTGGCAAAAGTGAAACGAATGTCTTGTTTCCTTAACATGGTGTTAAAAAACGAGTAGATCCTTACTTACTCAAAGTGAACAGGCTTTTGAGGTGATGACCATTTTATCGACGACGATAGTCGTCGTGGTCATCACCCAAAAGTGACCAGAGGTCAGTTCACTTTGAGTGAACAAACTCCTTTTAGTGAACCAACTCCTTTTAGTGAACTAACTCCTTTTAGTGAAGCAACCTTTCTAAAAGTAATAATATTTTGATGTTGGTGATTGATCTTATAAGCATAAGGATAACCAAAAGGGTACAGTGGCTTGTGATCTTGTAAAAGGGTTGTCGTTCCTGAAAATTCAAAGCCTATCTCCTCCATCACTCTAACAATATCACCTTGAACACATTTTTCTTTTTTATCTATAGTGAAATCACTAATGATCACAGTGGTGTATTTTCTGTCATTTAATTTTTTGTAGACCTCTGACATAATATCTTTAAATAAATTTAAAAAATCTTGATAAGATTTTTGATTGCCCAAATCATTTTTATCTTCAGAATAATATTCTATCCCTATCCTTGATCCTGTGCGTTTCCCATCCTTCTTTGCTCTTAAGCCCTGTCCATTGTTTTTAAGTATGTTGTGATAAGGAGGTGAGGTCACACAGTAATCTATTTTGTGTTGAATACAAGCAATTTCCTTTAAAGAATCTCCACAGATCATTTGTTGATCAGAGATATTTAAACCTTTAAACCTGGCCTTTGTTAGCTGACAATATTGAGAACTCAAATCAATGCCAATGCCCTTTCGCCCTAAGTTATGACAAGCTATTAGGGTCGTCCCCACTCCACTAAAAGGATCTAAAACAAACATGTTTTTTTTAGTAAAAAGAGAGATAAGCCTTTCAATATCTTTGATAAGAAAAGGGGCTGGATGTTGAAAGGCAAATTGATCCTCTTTACACCTTTGGCTTAACCAAAAACTTTTAGTGAGTTTAAGCCACTGCTTACCTGTTAAGTCGTTGAGCTTATTTCTTTGATCAAAGTTTCCACTCATAAATACCCCAACAAAGGCTTTAAGTGAGATTCTTTTATGCTTTTTAAACTGCTTAAACGATCAACATCGTTGTAAAAAAGATAAGCCCATTGATATTTTTTAAAACTGTCAATAAACAGTGGGTCTTTTATATTTAAAAATTCAGTTTTTCTTTTATCAGGCAAAAGCATAATCTTGTTTGTATCCCTATCAAGGTTAGAAGCTCTTTGCAGTGCAGAAGTAAATTTTGTAGAATTTTCTACCTCAAAAGCATATTTAATGATGCGATCCTTTATCCAAAGCATATCAATCATTTTAATCCTTGCCTTTTTGTGTTGATCTAAAATGCCTAATTTATCTAACTTTAATATATTAACATATTTTGATAATTTTTTACCCTTATAAACCTCTGATTGCTCTCTTTGACCAATATAAATTTGATAACCTATTTTTTGACCAATCTTTGATAAAAAATAAAGCATCTGGGTATGATCTGTAAAGTCTTTTTCTATATCTCCTCCTTTATAAATCCATCGGCCGTTAGATTTATTAGAAAACTTTTTTAAAATCTGATCGACTGATTGAATATCAGGTATAAGTCCATTGGGATATTTAACAAATATTTCAGCAAGTGCTTGATCCAATGTGATAGATACCTTTTTCCTCAAAAGAGCAATAATTGTATCTTCAACCCTGTCGGTAAGCTTCTTATCAGGGCATCTAATGTGTTGAGAAGGATCCTTAAACCACCAGTGTTTGCCAGCCTTGCTGTCATGATCTTGAACTTCAAAAATTGTTCCAATATGAGTAGACAAAATTTGTTCTATATTTTTATCAAAATTTTCAATATCAAATCCTCTAGATGAAATTTCTGCTAAAAGACCATTAAATAATATTTGATAAGGGGTTGGTTCATTTCTTTGAGCTATCAAATTGATAGTTTCTTCAAGAATATAATGCTTGAATTCTTGCTGATCTGTTTTAAAGGTTATATCAGGCTTCTTGATGCAACGAATATAGAAATCAGACGCTGAAGTGCCATAAGGATTAGCTACATTTGATTCACCTGTTCTTTTATTTTGTTGATGAATGACCTTTTCTATTTTAAAACCAGAAAGCTTAATTGCTTTTAAAAAAGCATTCCATATTTTTATATCTTTGTTATGAAAGGTAAATACAATTTTGCCATCGTCTTTTAAGATTTTAAAAAGATTTTTTATACCATTTTGAAATTTTACTTTATATATTTTTAAATCTTGAATGCCTTTTTTTATAGTAATTTCACTCTCATAGTTGGGAGAAAACCGCAAGTCTATTTTTTTTAACCATGTAAGCCATACTGTGCTTAAATCTAAATACTGGACAAGCCCTCCATAAGGAGGGTCTGTCATAATAAAGTCAATAGAATTTTCTGGAATAAAATCAATGATAGTATTTATATCTACAACTCCATATTTAATATCAAAATTTGTAGATCTATTACTTTTATTGCTTTTATCAACATATAAAATCTTTGGAATCTTTCCTAGATACTCTTTGATATTTATCAATGAACTTTCAACTGATTGTTTGCCAAAACAACTCTTATAAAAAACCAATAAAGGATTCATTTCCATTTGCCTTTCAGCACATATAAAGGCAGATCTTCCCCAGCTTGTAGAAAAGCCTCTTTTGGCTTTTGACCTCCTAGGAACACACATTTTAGTACATAAATGAATACTTTTAATAAATCCTAAGAGAAGCTGCTTTTGTATAGTTACATTTTGCACACGAAGTATCTTGTCAAAAATACTTGAGATCACATAGAGGTTTCTTTGAGTCCATAAATGAGCAAAGCTATTGCCACCTATACGGTTTATAAAATTTGCTGAGAAGGAAGGATAGTTATAAAATGTATCTTGAGGATACCATGTTTTGATTTTTATTTTATGCATAGATTGAGATTTAGCGATTTCTTCTTTGGTTGGTTGTTCAAGAAAGCGATCTTTTTTGTTTTTACAACATTTGAAACATTCAATACCCACTTCATATAATTGATGATCTTTCCATTTAAAATTTTGAATCACTGCTGATGGGCTATGGCACTTTCTGCATTTTGTATAAAAATACTCTTGATAAACCTTGTCGTCTTGAATGGCTGTCATGATTTGATGGACTTCTTTTTCAAAGGTTTCTTTTTCGAATGGACTACAAAATGCTTCTATCAAAAATGAAGTCAGAGGATTAAGGTCAAAGGCTATGGCTTTTCTCCCTGCTTTCACAGCTTCAAAGGCACTGATAGCACTACCAGCAAAGGGGTCTAAATAGCTCCCACCTTCCAGAGTATAATTTTGAATATACTCTCGCCAGATATTATGAGGTTTTTTACCCCAATATTTCACAGCTTTATAAATAGGTGGACGAACTCCTTCTACCAATGCAAAATTAATGTCTTTCATTATTGTATCCCTTATGTTGAGAGTTTCTGCTCAACATCCCTATTGACTTATAGGTACTACATAAAAGCAGTACAATCAAGGTTGACTTTTAAAGCTTTGATACTTTTTTCACTCAAAATGAACTGGCCTCTGGCCACTTTTGGGTAGCCAGCCCGACGGCTCACGCCGTCGTAAAAGGCTGGCTACCTCAAAAGCTTGTTCATTTTGAGTAGAGGAGGATCTTTTTACTCCTCTACACCATGTTAGGGAAAAAGTGCTTTTATTACCTTAAGAGCAAGCGGGTCTGCGGAAGATCTCCAGCCTGCCTCCGCCTCCCACTCATAATATTCTTCATTTTTTTGAAAGTTACGCAGAATCTAAAAAAAATAAAAAAAACAAAAAGAAACAGTGAAATAAACCCTTAACATGGTATAAAGAAATAAAAGGATCCTTTTTCTGGGATCCGGCATCCGGGATCCGGCAAACCGGCAACAGAAGGAACTGTTTCCTTAACATGTACTTAAGAGACGAAGAGATCCTTCCCTACTAAAAGTAAACGGATTTTTGAGGCAATCAGCCTTTGATCGACGGCGATAGCCGTCGGGCTGATTGCCCAAAAACAGCCAGAGGCTGGTTTACTTTTAGTGAACCAAAAGGAACTTTTTCCTTAACATGTACTTAAGAGACGAAGAGATCCTTCCCTACTAAAAGTAAACGGACTTTTGAGACATTGCTCTTTTTGGACAGCGATAGCTGTCAGAGCAATGTCCAAAAGCAACCAGAGGTTGGTTTACTTTTAGTGAAACAAACCCTTAACATGGTATAAAGAAATAAAAGGATCCTTTTTCTGGGATCCGGCATCCGGGATCCGGCAAACCGGCAACAGAAGGAACTGTTTCCTTAACATGTAGTTAAGAGACGAGGAGATCCTTCCTACTAAAAGTAAACGGATTTTTGAGGCAATCAGCCTTTGATCGACGGCGATAGCCGTCGGGCTGATTGCCCAAAAACAGCCAGAGGCTGGTTTACTTTTAGTGAACCAAAAGGAACTTTTTCCTTAACATGTAGTTAAGAGACGAGGAGATTCTTCCTACTAAAAGTAAACGGATTTTTGAGGCAATCAGCCTTTGATCGACGGCGATAGCCGTCGGGCTGATTGCCCAAAAACAGCCAGAGGTTGGTTTACTTTTAGTGAACCAAAAGGAACTTTTTCCTTAACATGTACTTAAGAGACGAAGAGATCCTTCCTACTAAAAGTAAACGGATTTTTGAGGCAATCAGCCTTTGATCGACGGCGATAGCCGTCGGGCTGATTGCCCAAAAACAGCCAGAGGCTGGTTTACTTTTAGTGAACCAAAAGGAACTGTTTCCTTAACATGATGTAAAGAGAGGAGAGGATCCTTCCCTACTAAAAGTAAACGGACTTTTGAGGTAGCCAGCCTTTGATCGACGGCGGTAGCCGTCGGGCTGGCTACCCAAAAGTGACCAGAGGTCAGTTTACTTTTAGTGAATTTAAAGAGCGTCAGTGCTGGAATTGGTAGACAGGCTAGGTTGAGGGCCTAGTGGAGCTTGCTCCGTGGTGGTTCAAGTCCACTCTGACGCACCATATTGTAAAGTGTGCCATCTTCTTATTTTTAGTTATAGTTGCAAGTTACAGCTACAAAGGATGCTGACTATCTCTAAACAATCTAAACAAATAGATCATCTGGATTCACATAATCTTTATTTAGAGTTTTAGCAACAGGCTTATAGGTGATATGTCCTCCATACGTATTGAGTCCTTTTTTCAGACAAGGGTTCTTTTTCATAGCAGACTCGACACCTCCGCAAGCTATCAAAGACATATAACCAGAGGTTGCATGAGATAAAGCATAAGTAGAAGTGCGAGGGGTTATGCCAGGAATATTAGGAACACAATAATGAATCACACCGCCTAAAATATATGTGGGATTTTCATGAGTTGTTGGACGACACGTTTCAATGCACCCTCCTTGGTCCACTGCAACGTCTATCACCACAGAGCCATCTTCCATCTGATCAATCATCTGGCGAGTGACTAAGCAGGGTGCCTTATAACCTGTGATCAAAACAGCACCTATTAACAAATCCGAAGCTATAACACTATCGAAAATATTTTTTTCATTGGAATATAAAGTTGTAATTTGTCCCTTATAAAGGTGTTCTAAAAACTCAAGCCTTTTGTGATCAACATCTAAAACAGTGACAGAGGCACCTAATCCCACAGCAACAGAAAGAGCATTGATTCCTACAACCCCTCCACCAATCACAGTGACCCGTCCGGGAGCTACTCCAGTAACACCACCTAACAAAATACCTTTACCCCCACTATTTTTTTGTAGCAAGTAGGTCCCTATTTGTACAGACAAACGACCTGCTACCTCACTCATAGGGACTAACAAAGGTAGAGAAGCATTTTGATCTTCAATAGTTTCAAAGGCAATAGACTTGACTTTCTTCTGACAGAGTACTTTTGTCAATTGTGGTTCAGCTGCCAAATGTAAATAACAATATAAAATTTGATTTTCTTTTAATAAGTCATATTCTTCAGGAAGAGGTTCTTTCACTTTGACAATCATATCTGATTGATGATAGACCATCTGTTTATTTTCAAGGACGCTAGCACCACTTTTTTGATAAACTTCGTCGGAGATGCCACTACCTATACCTGCATTTTTCTCAATGAAAACCTGATGTCCTCCACTGACAAGCTGTTGAACACCAGACTCTGTGATGCCTACCCGACTTTCACCTGTTTTAATTTCTTTAGGTACCCCTACTATCATCATTAAACCTTTCTTAGATTGGAAAGAAATACTTAGTTGGAAAGAAATATTTTTTTGTGGTATATCATTCTTTCATTCATAAACAAATAAAAAAGATTGTTATTTTTTAAAAAAATCATAAAATAAATACTACTGGCATCTTATTTAATCAAGTCTAATCGAAATATTTTATATTATTTTATCATATATTTTGACAACCATAGATAAAAAGGAAGTGTAAATACCTTGAAGAATCATAATAATAGCAAAAACATGGAACTCAGTTGGATCATCGGAGCAGGGATTGTAGGTGCTGATATTGGCACTTCGGTTTTCTATAGTACAGGCTTGCTCTTTAGTTACGTGGGTTATCTCTCGCCTTTTTTTATTCTTTTAATTTGTTTAATGATGTGGGCTTTTAAAAAAACTTACGAAGAGGGTCTAGCCCTTAGCCCCTATAATGGAGGTGCTTATGTGATGATTTTAAGAGGTATCGGTAGGAGGTCCGGTGTTTTAGCAGGAGGACTGACGATCTTGTCTTATTTAGCAACAGCTACAGTCAGTAGTCTCTCAGGTGCTTTTTATATCTCTTCCTTAATGGAAGAGAATGTGTCTTTAGACACTATTGTAATGATCTCTGCTATTCCTATTATTTTATTTGGTTTATTAAATTCAAAGGGCATTAAAGAACCTGCTAAATTGATCACCGCTATTTCAGGATTGCATTTTGGTTTTTTAATTTTATTGGTGATCTGTGGAACAGGTTTTATCCTTTTTAATTGGCAAGAAGTAGACTTTGCTAAAATGAGAAAAATTACTGTAGATTCTCAATTGACCTTAGCTATGGTGATGCATGGATTTGCAGGAGCTTTTTTAGGTATTACAGGTTTTGAATCAGCAGCACAGATCATAGAAGAACTCAAAGCTCCTATCCTCACAACTCTTCGTAAACTTTATACAACTGTTATCCTTTTGGTTTCTTTCACAGCTCCATTTATTTCTTTTTTATGTTTAGCCATTCTCTCTGAAGATGAAATCATTGAAGGTAAAGATTTTTTGTTAGCAAGTTTTGGGGAAAAAATTGGTGGTCAAGAGCTTATGATTGCTGTGGTCGTGGATGCAGCACTGACACTTTTTGCTGCGGTCAATACAGCTTTTGTAGGTTTTATTGGTCTAGCTAAGACAATGGCTCAACAAGGTAATCTTCCTCAAATTTTACTTAAAAGGTTTACTTATAAATTTTCTTGGATGGAAGGTTATCCTTTTATTGCCCTCCCGTTTATGTTTTTAGCATTGGGGATGGTTTCCGCGGTTCCTGGCGAAGTCAAAATATTAGCAAGAGTTTATGAAATGGCTTTCTTAAGTGTGATGGTAAGTTTTGTCATTGGTGTTATTTTAGTCCGCAATCGCAAAAGACCAAGGCATTTGCCTACAGAATTTCTCTCAAAGCCTATTTTTAAATTCAAAGGTATCATTCTTCCTATTATTCCTCTTTTTTCTGGACTAGTACTCTCAATTGCTCAACTTGTTTTGATGTTTTTTGCTTCTAATGATGCTCAAACAATGGGACTTCAGTTATTATTGACTATTTTATTAATTATGGCGTTTTATAGGTGGGGCGTTTTAGAGCAGAGATTAGAAAAACGCTCTGATTTGCATATAGGTTTGGGGGATTATTCTAAAAAGGATCAACTACCAGAAGGTTTATCTAAGTATGTACTGTGTACAAGTGGTACAGCTGTGAGGTCTCTCATCACAAGAGCTATACACTATCTTTTAAAAGAAAAACGCGGGGATCCTTTTGAATTGATTGTTTTTCATGTGGATGAACATAATGAAGGATTGTTTTATGAATCTTTACAAAAAATTATTCTCCAGCAAGTTGTACCTTTGTATTCCACACGGAATATTGTATTGACAGTTAAGACTCTACCTGGAGATCTATTAGAAGGAATTGGCATCTTGAAAAGACAAATGGACATCAAAAAAATCTTTTTAGGTAAAAGTAAACGCTCACAAACTTCTAGCAATCTAGTTAAGGATCTCTTACAAGAATATCAAGCTCAAATTGTACAGATTTAATTTTCACTAAAAGTAAACTGACCTCTGGTCACTTTTGGACATTGCTCTGACAGCTTACGCTGTCTAAAAAGAGCAATGTCTCAAAAGTCCGTTTATTTTTAGTAGGAAGGATCCTTTCCTTTTTTAACACAATGTTAAGGAAAAAGTTCCTTCATCAAGGCTGGCTACCTCAAAAGTCTGTTTACTTTTAGTAAGGAGGATCTCCTCGTTTTTTGACTACATGTTAAGGAAAAAGTTCCTTTATCGTAAGTCGCTTGCTCTTGAGGCAATAAAAGAATTTTTCCTTAACATGCTGTAAAGGAATAAAGGGATCCTTCTCTACTAAAAGTGGTCAAGCTTTCTAGGCAATGACCATTTTGCCAATGGCGAAAGCCATCGTGGTCATCGCCAGAAAGTGACCAGAGGTCAGACCACTTTGAGTGAAACAGCTTAGCCTTTGATCGACGACGAAAGCCGTCGGGCTAACTGCCAGAAAACATGCCAGAGGCTAGACCACTTTTAGGGAAACAGCAAGTCCACAAAACAATCCAAAAGCAAAACCTCCTAGATGAACTGAGTATGCAATATAATTAAAACCGTTCAATGCACTTAAATATCCTGACAGATCAATGATTAACCAAATACTTGCAACAAACCAAGTAGGCAAATAAACAGACCCCCACCATCGATGTAAAGGTAAAATAAAAAATAAAAAACGTAAGGGTTTTTTAAAATATAATAAAGAAAAAGCACCGACAAGAGCATTGATAGAGCCACTTGAACCTATCAAAGGAAAATATGAAAGCTCTGAAATTTGTATGTGAACAAAAGCTCCTACAGCTCCCCCTAACAAATATAATAACAAAAACAACTTATGACCTATTAAAGGTTCTAAAAAGCAACCAAAGATTAGCAAAAACCAACAATTAAAAAGCAAATGCCAAACATGTCCATGCACAAACTGATAACTTAAAAAATAAAATAATTCTTGATTGTAAATAGTCAACCCTAATTTAAAACTCCAACTCTGATCTTGTTGCTTAAGGTACTTGTTTAACTGATCTTTCCAATAAGCAATCTCTACTTGATCTCCATCAAATGCTAATGATCTTGTTTCTAAAAAAGTTGCATCTCGAAAAGCTAAACTTCCCAGTAAAAGATTTCTTTCCATATCACCTTCTGCGGATAAAGATGCCAAATCTGATAAAAAGTAACTGTATTGATCTTCATTATGTAAAATGTGTTGTGTGTATATCTTTCCTTGAGCTTTGATAAAAAATTCATCATCTAATAAATGTTTTCTAGCATTGCTTTCCTGCACTTGCCCTGCTCGAAAGCAAACAAAAAACACAACATATAAAAAAACAAACAGCCAAGTCAAAGGTGCTTGTCTCAAAGACGATATGCCATGTAGGAAAGGTAAGATCATTCTTAAAAAACCTCATATATATTATTTTTGTCTATATAGCTACTTTGTTTTAAACTGAGAGGTTAAGCTTTTTGAAATATTTTGAAATTCTTCTTGCAAAGAGGACACAGTGGCTATATTCCTTTGAGGTTTTAAATAAGTTTCCCAAGCATCCTCTTGTTGATCCTGAAAAGCCTGAAAGGTTTTATTTTGAGCATTTAACTTTTGCAAAAACTCCCATGCGCTTTTTTCTTGACCTATTTTATAAGAGGCAACAATTAATTTTTGTTGCAGTTTTTGATTGTATGGGTCTAATGAGTGAAGTTGGCTTCCAATACGAGTCGCAAGAGTTAAATCATTCATAGCAAAAGATTTATGGAAAAGCATAAGACCTAATCTCCTTTCACCCCAAGTCAATCTATTCATTGCAAGCCAATCTTCAGAAAGCATTTGAATCTCTGAATGATTTTTTGTAATTAAAGCTAACAACTCCCTACCTTCTTCTAAATATGGAGATGGTTTTTGATTGTTTAAATTTTCTTCATTAATTAATTCTTTTAATACTTCTGTGGCTTGACTTAAACTGCCTTCTTGAATAAGTTTCATGCTACGAAGCAATTGCAAAGCTGGCATTTCAACCATTTCGTCTGCTAAAGCCACATAGTCAACATTGTCTTTTTGAGAACAAGTCTTTATTTTAATATAAGCTAAAGAAAAAATGCTATTTTCTAACAGAGAGGGATCTGTATGGATAGCATTTGTAAAATTTCTACAATCAGATAAAATTTCACTTTGACAGCTGTCTTTAAAATTTTGTAAACAATACCAACCTGACAAACTTAAAATATCTTCTTGGGGTAAAATATGTAGAGCCGATTGGAAAGCAATACGTGCGTGAGATTTTTTCCTAAGGCCCCACAAGGCAGCCACTCTATGAGACATCAAATAATTTTTAAGTGGTTTGATGTGCCATAGTTGTTCAATGGTTTCTATTTCGTCTTGAAAAGCTTTAACTCGTTCAAAATGTTTAATAGCCCATACTTTGATAAAAGGACTGGCCTGAAGAGAGTCTATTGAATGAAATTTCTGGCTAGCTTCATCCCATTGTTTTTCAGTCCATAAAAGAACTATTTGGCTAAGCAGACAGGCTTGACTGTCTGGAGCTATCTGACAGGTTTTTTTTAAATATTCATCGGAAAGTTTAGAATTGTTAGATGTAATAAAAGCATTGCCTAAATAAGCTAAATCTAAATTTTCATTATTTTTAAAAGCGTTTTGTACTTCTTTATCTAGGCATTCATCATCTATAAGATAACCACCATGGAGAGTCAGAGCTATTTCTAATCGTGAAAGATCTTCTACTTCGTCAAGATAAGACCATTGGGCTTCAGCTTCACTGACATTTTCACAGACCTCTTTATGGGAGCTTAAAAGTTCTAATAAATTCTTCTTATTAATATTTTGTAAACCAGCTTTATAATAATAGAAAACAAATCCAAAACAGACACAACAGGAAAAAGCAAAAATAACACCTGTGCAGAAAATATGTTCTAAATAAGTAGGGCGATTTGCAAATCGCCCTTTTGTAGAAATAACAATAGAATCAGCAATGCGATCATGTAAAGGTCTTCTTTGCTCATGGGCAAAAATACCTAAGTGAGGTACACAAAACAAAGTTGTATTTAAAATCCAAAAAAATTCTCTGACAATAGTTTTTACAATACTTAAGGGTTGATTTGACCAAATATCAACCACTTTTAAATTCAGTAAAAACTTTCCAGGTGTACTGCCTTTTAGAATGATGGTAGATAAAACTCTATACAAAAGTCCTGAAAGAGTTAAAATAGCAAAAGCCAAAACAAAGATCATAAAGAAAAATTGATCTTGATCTGTCAGTTGAAATATAAGCATTTGCCTTTTGATAGGTGCAAGTAGCAATAAAAATAGGAGAGACAGAAAGCTCAAATCTAACATAGATGCTATGATGCGATCTTTGAGACAAGCCACTCTATGGGCAGGGAAAGCAATTTCTTTTTTATACGTATCCATGCTTTTTATTCGGCTTGTAGGATAAATTTTTTAAGTAAATAGGATGAATTTTTTAAGTAAAAATGAAAAAAATAACAATAGCCATCAAATTTTAAGTTTTTAAAAAGTCATTTAAAAATGTTTTATGTTAATTAGCAGACCGCTTGACTGTTTTATAAATCAATAGTACAAAAAATAAATACTTAGCTAAGTATAAATATTTTCAAAGTAAAATACTTAAAAGAGGATTTTTGTGAGCCAATCCATACAAAATATCTTAGAGAAAGTCCAAGCTCTTAAAGAGCTTGCTATTAAAAATTTAGAAAAAGCTATTAACTCCTTAACCCTTTATGATATTCAGGTGAAGTTTTTAGGTCGCCAGGGTCTTCTTTCTGCAATGATGAAACAGCTCAAGGAGTGCCAACCAGAAGACCGACGGACTTTAGGTATAGCCATCAATCAAGCTAAAAAAGACATTGAATTATTTTATGAACAATGTTGTCAAAAATTAGAAGCTCAAGAACTAAATCAAAAGCTTAAAGCTTCAAAAATAGATATGACCACTCCTGGTTCTCCTCAAACATTAGGACGTCAGCACCCTATTGAGAAAGCCACCCATGAAATTATAGATATTTTTAATCGCTTAGGTTATTGTGTTCGATCTGGTCCTATTATAGATACCGATGAGCATTGTTTTACTGGATTAAATATTCCGCCAGAGCATCCTGCCCGTGATATGCAAGATACTTTTTATATCAATCAGCAATATGCTCTCAGACCACATACGAGTTCTATTCAAGTACGTACTATGCAAAAAGAGTCCCCACCTTTTTATGTGTTAGGTCCTGGGAGTGTGTTTCGTCGGGATAGTGATATTTCTCATAGCCCTATGTTCCACCAAGTGGAAGGCTTTGTAGTGGATAGTAAGGTATCTATGGCCCATTTAAAAGGTACTTTAGATTTTTTTGTAAAAGAATTTTTTGGTCAAGATGCAAAGATTAATTTTCGTCCTAGTTTTTTCCCTTTTACAGAACCTTCCGCAGAAGTGGATTGTTCTTGTCATTTATGTCAAGGAAGAGGTTGTCGTATGTGTCAGCAAACAGGATGGGTTGAAATTGCAGGTTGTGGATTGATCCATCCAAATGTGTTGAGGCATTCTTCTATTGATTCTGATAAATATCAAGGTTTTGCTTTTGGGATGGGTATAGAAAGAATGGCTATTTTAAAATACAAAGTCCAAGATATTCGCCTCTTTTTTGAAAATGATTTGCGATTTTTAGAGCCTTTTTGTTAGCTCCGTCAGTTTCACTAAAAATGGTCTAGCCGTCATTTTCACTCAAAATGAGCCACACCTCTGTTTTTCACTAAAAGTAAACTGACCTCTGGTCACTTTCTGGTTGCCAGCCCGACGGCTACCGCCGTCGATCAAAGGCTGGCTACCTCAAAAGTCCGTTTACTTTTAGTAGGGGAGGATCCTCTCGTCTCTTGACCACATGTTAAGGAAAAAGATTTCCTTCTGATGTTTGCTCTGACAGCTATCGCTGTCTAAAAAGAGCAATGCCTCAAAAATCTGCTCATTTTGAGTAGAGCGGATCTCCTTGCTTCTGACACCATGTTAAGGAAACAAGAGTTTATTTCACGTCGATAAAATGGTCATCGCCTCAAAAGTCCGTTTACTTTTAGTAGGGAGGATATCCTTGCTTTTTAACACGATGTTAAGGAAAAAGTTCCTTTATCGTAAGTCGCTTGCTCTTGAGGCAATAAAAGAATTTTTCCTTAACATGCTGTAAAGGAATAAAGGGATCCTTCTCTACTAAAAGTGGTCAAGCTTTCTAGGCAATGACCATTTTGCCAATGGCGAAAGCCATTGCGGTCATTGCCAGAAAGTAGCCAGAGGCTAGACCACTTTTAGTGAAATGTTAAGGAAAAAGTTCATTTAGATGCCGGTTTGCCTGACTGCCGGATCCCAGATCCCAGATCCCGGATAAACAAAATGTTAGGGAAACAAGATGTTTATTTTCTTTTTTTTCCATAAAGCCCCCGGACCGCGTCCTTGAGCTTCATATCCATTTTCCTTTAGTCTGTTGTGAATTGTCTTATCTGGCATATTAGCAAACTCTGATATTCCAGCCTTTATCTGCTTGAAAGTTAAACCTTCCGGATGATCTGCAAAGAGATCTTCTAGCTTGCGAGTAATTATTGCCTTTTCTTTATCTTGTCTTGTTTGATGATTCCATAAAGCCCACGGACCGCGTCCTTGAGGTTCATATCCATTTTCCCTTAGTCTGTTGTCAATTGTCCCCTTTGACATGTTAGCAAACTCTGATATTCCAGCCTTTATCTGCTTGAAAGTTAAACCTCCCGGATGATCTGCAAAGAGATCTTCTAGCTTGTGAGAAAGTCTTGCCTTTTCTTCATCTATTATTGTTGGATGATTCCATAAAGCACCCGGATGGTTTCCTTGAGATTTATATCCATTTTCCCTTAGTCTGTTACGAATTATTTTATCTGACATGGGAGCAAACTCTGATATTCCAGCGTCTTTGATCTGCTTGAAAGTTAAACCTTCCGGATGATCTGCAAAGAGATCTTCTAGCTTGTGAGGAAGTCTTGCCTTTTCTTCATCTATTATTGTTGGATGATTCCATAAAGCCCCCGAACCGTATCCTTGGACTTCATATCCATTTTTCTTTAGTCTTTTGTTAATTGTTATATATGAAATGTTAGCAAACTCTGGTATTTCAGCCTTTATCTGCTTAAGAGTTAAACCTTCCGGATGATCTGCAAAGAGAGCTTCTAGCTTGCGAGTAATTATTGCCTTTTCTTTATCTTGTCTTGTTTGATAGCCTTGCTGATGATTCCATAAAGCCCCCGGACCGCGTCCTTGAGCTTCATATCCATTTTCCCTTAGTCTGTTGCGAATTATATCATCTGACATGGGAGCAAACTCTGATATTCCAGCCTTTATCTGCTTGAAAGTTAAACCTTCCGGATGATCTGCAAAGAGATCTTCTAGCTTGCGAGTAATTATTGCCTTTTCTTTATCTTGTCTTGTTTGATGATTCCATAAAGCCCACGGACCGCGTCCTTGAGGTTCATATCCATTTTCCCTTAGTCTGTTGTCAATTGTCCCCTTTGACATGTTAGCAAACTCTGATATTCCAGCCTTTATCTGCTTGAAAGTTAAACCTCCCGGATGATCTGCAAAGAGATCTTCTAGCTTGTGAGAAAGTCTTGCCTTTTCTTCATCTATTATTGTTGGATGATTCCATAAAGCACCCGGATGGTTTCCTTGAGATTTATATCCATTTTCCCTTAGTCTGTTACGAATTATTTTATCTGACATGGGAGCAAACTCTGATATTCCAGCGTCTTTGATCTGCTTGAAAGTTAAACCTTCCGGATGATCTGCAAAGAGATCTTCTAGCTTGCGAGTAATTATTGCCTTTTCTTTATCTTGTCTTGTTTGATAGCCTTGCTGATGATTCCATAAAGCACCCGGACCGAGTCTTTGAGCTTCATATCCATTTTCCTTTAGTCTGTTGTAAATTATACCATCTGACATGGGAGCAAACTCTGTTATTCCAGCGTCTTTGATCTGCTTGAAAGTTAAACCTTCCGGATGATCTGCAAAGAGATCTTCTAGCTTGCGAGTAATTATTGCCTTTTCTTTATCTTGTCTTGTTTGATGATTCCATAAAGCCCACGGACCGCCTCCTTGAACTTCATATCCATTTTCCCTTAGTCTGTTGCGAATTGTCCAATCTGACATATTAGCAAACTCTGATATTCCAGCGTCTTTGATCTGCTTTAAAGTTAAACCTCCCAGATGATCTGCAAAGAGAGCTTCTAGTTTAAGAGTAATTATTGCTTTTTCTTCTTTAGAATGTGAATTGCGTTTTTTCTTTTTTGAAAAATTCCAAAAAGATCGCTTAGCTTGATCTATCAATGGATAGAGTGTACCTTTAATCTGAGCCGGTGTCTTACCATCAAAATACTCTGATAGAAAATGAAAAATAGGCAAATCAACATGCAGGGATGCTAAAAAGAAATGTTCTGGAAAAGTGGGAATTCGAAAAGTCTTATCATATCGTTTTGTCTTATCCCTAATTTTTATGTACCTGACTGCATCTTCTGTATTACTAAGTTGTAAAATCCGACCATTTTGACGATGTATGTTTCTGATCTCTTCTTCTTTCTCAAGAATGGCTAAATTCCATAAGCGATCAAATTCTTCATCATAGTTGATCATTCTCAATGTCGATATGGTTTCATTTACATGTAGAAGAAGTGATCTATCTGACAGGAATGCAAAAGGCTCTGGGTTGCTACTATTTAAGCCTATTTCTTCTAAAAGAAATCTTTGAAAATCCCTTAAAATTCCTAGGTTTTTTAAAACAACAAATAATGCACTTTTATTTTCACCATCACCAGCTAAATCCTCTAAATTTAAACGATAGATGGCCTCATTGGCTGATTGGATTTTTGTCAAAGCTGCAAGCAGGATATGATAAATATTTACTTTTGGGTTTACGCTATTGTTATGTGTCACTTGAGCAATGATTGAAGCTATCTGAAGCATATTTTGAGCTTCTGGTGAAAGCTCTCTGAACCTTTGATGATCTTTATCCAAAGTGGTAAGTAAAACGCCAGGGCAATGTTCTTGAGGTAAGGCAAATGTCCCATAAACATTGACCACAAAAAATAAACATAAAAAAGGATGATATTTGTTCATCATAAGGAAGGCTATACTATATTTGCTTTTTTATAGCAAGCAAAAAGAACACGATGTCAAGTAGAAAAACACGTTTGTAAAAAATATGTTCTTTGCAAGGGTTTATATGAATAATTTACATGGTTTGTGAGTTGATTTTTGATTTGATTTTCCCTCCGGGATCTGGGATCAGGCAACCGGCAACCCGGCAGACAGGCAAGAATGAAGCGAATATCTTGTTTCTTTAACATCGTGTTAAGAAACGAAGGGATCCTTTCCTACTAAAAGTAAATGGATTTTCTAGGCAGTTAGCCTTTGATCGACGGCGAGAGCCGTTGGGCTAACTGCCAGAAAACATGCCAGAGGCATGATGCATTTTGAGTGAGACAAACCCTTAACATCGTGTAAAGAGACGAGAGGATCCTTCCTACTAAAAGTGGTCAAGCTTTCTAGGTTGCCAGCATTTAAGAAGGCGGTAGCCTTCGGCTGGCAACCAGAAAGTGACCAGAGGTCAGACCACTTTTAGTGAAACAACCCGGGATCCGGGATCCGGGATCCGGCAGACAGGCGAGGATGAAGCGAATAGTTTGTTTCCTTAACATGTAGTTAAGAAATGAGGAGATCCTCCCCTACTCAAAATGAGCAGTTTTTTGCGGCATTGCTCTTTTTAGACAGCGTAAGCTGTCAGAGCAATGCCCAAAAACACACCAGAGGTGTGGCTCATTTTGAGTGAAACAACTAACTCCCTACTAAAAGTAAACGGACTTTTGAGGTAGCCAGCCTTTGATCGACGGCGGTAGCCGTCGGGCTGGCTACCCAAAAGTGACCAGAGGTCAGTTTACTTTTAGTGAAACAAACATGGTCATCGACGGCGACCACGGGTGTAATCACCTACTAAAACAGAATCGGTCGCATGCACGACAAAAGCTGTGGTCCTACGTGGTGTGACTCGAGCAACCTTGACCTTAGCAATCGGTGGAGTGTCTCCCATTGTCCATCGAGATTTATTTCGGATTCTTTGATTTCTCTGAATAGTTAAAATATCCCCTACAGCAATCCCTGACCGGCTCCCCCTATCTAAAAAAACAATAGTATAAGTTGCAAATAAACTATGAGGAGCTGCTATGTTGCCTCCCCCTACAACTCTAGCTCTTACAGCATCCTGGGATCGACCCTCCAAGTTTAATTTAATAGAAGGAATACTTAAACGAGCAATACGACTCCCTTCTTCTATCATAGTATTGCTTTTCCTCACCACAGCTTTGTATATATTTCTAGGACGAGGTAGCTTCCGCATCACTTCAATCTCCCCTTGTATTTCAATGCTGTGTCCTGCTCCTCTAATTCCCCCTTTCCTCCTATATACAACATAACGTCCCCCAACATTTAACCCTGGTGAATAAATATAAATATGTTGCAACAAAGAGGCTACTTTATGCCAATCTTCTATATCTACAATTCTGCCTAAGGCTCTAGGCATGCCTTCTGACAAAAAATGAAAGGCTTGCACTTCTGTTTCATCGATCTCTGGCTCAATAGATTCTATCACAACATTTTTTTGATTATTTAAACTAGTAGCTGCACCATCACTAAAAATATTATCTAAGTTTAAGCGAGATTTCAGCAAACTTAACGGCAACTTTTTTAAGACAGGTTTTGATTTAATAGGGGAAGGTAAAATAGGATCTTCAATGACAATTTGTTCTACTTGCCCCTCTGATATATCTTCTTCAATGCCAGTGACTTGCTCTTGAATTGCTTGTTCAACTTGTTCTAATTCTTCTTGTTCCACATCTGTCACTTCAATAGCAGGAGCTGTTTCTATACCACCAGAAATAAAACGTAAAGTACGTCCAGGGTAAATCAAATGAGGATTGGTGATCCTGTTGTTGAGTTGCCAAAGCTTTGGCCAAAAATGCCCATCACCAAAAAAAGTAACACTAATATCCCATAACGTATCACCCACTTGAATCCGGTAAGTGTCTTCTTGTAACGACTGTGCAATTTGAAGCCACCTTTCATCTGAAAGACGTTCCGAATTCTCTCTAAAGATACGATCCAAAAAAGCTTCTAAAACCCTGTTGGGTTCATCATCGGTAAAAACAGCTAAACTTTCAGTAGGTTCTTCTAGTACCGGCTCTGGTATCGGCTCTGGCTCTGGTACTTCTTCAACAAATTTGTCTTCTGCTTCATCTTCAACCTGAAGAGGGGCTTGTTCTTCTGTGATATCTTCTACAAGTAAGGGATCTTCTTCTGGAATATCTTGAGCTTTTTGAGTTTTGGTCACTTCTTCAATAGATTCTTCCATTTCTAGTTCATCTTCAGAAGCTCCTACTAATTCCTCATCAAGTGTTTTTTTATCTTCTGATGGAGGAGTTTTCACAATGTCTGTTTCTTCTATTTCTAGTTCATCTTCAGAAGACCCTATTAATTCTTCATCAAGTGTTTTGGTATCTTCCAATTGAGGAGTTTCTGCCATCTCTGATTCTTCTATTTCTAGTTCATCTTCAGAAAACTTTGCATCTAAGTCTGCATCTGTAGGTTCTTGGCCTAAAATGTCTTCTGAATCTGTTGTACTTTTTGTTTGCTTTGTAGTCGTATCTTCTTCTTGCTCTAAATCTTCAAATTCTTCACTAATGAGGCTTTCTTCTGTTTTAATCGCATTTTGAGGGGAGCCAAACTCCTCCTCATCAGCAGCTTCAATATCACTAAAACCCTCCTCTAATTCATCCGATAAACTTTGATCAAAAGAGCTTTCCACATCTGATTTTTTGTTATTTTGAGCAAAGACGATCCCCCAATGGAGCATTGCAGTTATAACAAAAAGCCATTTCATATTCCTCCAAACGCATCCTGCTGTGAGCTTATTTTGAAATAGCCAATCTTTAAGCTGTCGACCAAAGACAAGTAATGCTAAGCATCTCTTCATTTTGAAGTGATCTTTTGTTAGTGGATTGTTCGCATTTTTATTTGCTTCATCCATAACTTCATCCATAACTAATGACTCTTGTTTTTGACCGGCACTCATTATTGTCTCATTTTGAAAGTATTTAAAAATTATTTTGAAACCATTTAAAAACTTTAAAAAGCATTAAAAAACCATTAACATATCCTAGACCAATAACCCTTATTAAAACCCATAAATTTTATGCTCTTACGCAAATCACAAAGCTCCTTGGACCTATTATATTAACTATATCTATAAAAAAATACTACCTATAAGGACTAAAGAAGGTTCGCTTAAAAAAATAATAATAGTTGTGAAAGATATTTTGATTTTTTTGCAAAATAAGTTACAATAAATAGAGTATACATCTAAGGAGGATCTTATGGAGAGCATTCATGTTTCAAGTAGAGATGGTACTTCAATACTTGCTTTAAAAGGCCGTGTTGACGCTGCTACATCAGGTCAAATCCATGAAAGAATTATGGATGAGATAGAAAAAGGCTGCAAAAGAATGATCATTGATTTTTCTGAAGTGACTTATATCTCAAGTGCAGGTTTGAGAATACTCATTTATGCTTCAAAGGCTCTGACTAAAAATTCAGGCACACTTGTCATCACTGCTTTAAATGATAACATTCAAAAAATATTTGAAATGACAGGCCTATCTAAGTTATTCCATATCACAAAAGATATTCCTTCTGCATTAGGACTCAATGACTCAACAGAGAGTAATGTCAAAGGTGCTTGAAGACTTATAACAAGCACCCTTTTTTGATATGGCTGGCTTCATTTGACTTGAATATACTAAACAAGCGATCCACTTGATTTGGAAAAACTAATTCCATGTACTTTCAAGATAAGAAGTCAAAGCTTTAATACATTTACCATACAAAGTAAAAGCTCAAACTGGCGGATCAGGCGGAGGAGTCAAAGCTTTAATACATTTATCATACAAAGTAAAAGGCTTCATTTTTCTATAATTTCTATAAATTAAATGAATTTTATCTTTAAAAGAATTAACTTCAAAAGAATCTTTATTTTTTACCAAAACCTCTTTAATATCTTTTAAGAAAGGTGTAGGTAGAATAGAATAACTCTTTTTTAGAGTTTTTAAAGCTACTCTTGATTCTTTCCAGCTTATTTCTTCACGAGAAGAAGCTAAATAATTAAAAACTATACGCATTTGCTTAAGTATATCTTTAAAATCTTCTTGAACTTGTTTTTGTGCAAAATGATATCGAATGTCAGCCATAAGTTCAATAGCTACACGTCTTTGAAAGCGGTTTCTAGGCATTAGGATCTCTATTTTTCCATTGCTCTCAAACTGATAAGATCTCTTTGCAGATTCTCCAAAGTAATGAGGATAGCCTTCAATGAACAGAACTCTTTCTTCTATATGGTTTAGAGCATTTTGCATAATTTTGCTTTCTGGATAAGCATCACCTTTCAGATCATCGGGAGCTTTATTCCTCATGAACAAATGACCTTTTACTTTGGATCTATGTTCCTTTGGAAACAAAGAGCGAATATATTTGATCACTGTCCCCTCACAACAGGTGTCTACAATAACAGCTGTTTTTTTTCTTTTATTTGCTACATGGAGTCCTTCCTGTTGCAAGTACTCTTTGAACTTTTCGGTGGCATGCTGAACTATATGAGAACTTATAGGTAGGAGATAAAAATTATTTTGAATTTCAGGAATATCTTGCTTTAATACCATAGCAATATCGTAAAAATATTCTGCATCACGAGCTAAAAAATAAAAATCAGCATCAGGGTAAAAAGCCAAAAGTTCTGCTAGGAAAAACATATAAGCTTTGCGGACCTCAGGCCAATGCTTAATCCATCGAGAATCACGGGATAATGCTTGTGCTGGCTGTATTTTTTTAGGTTCTATATCTAGAATAAAAGGACGTACGCTATATGGTATATATATTTCGTAACTATCCCCTCTAGGACTCAGAACCATTAAACTGTCCGGATCATCTTCCTCTAATACTACTGATGATGTTCCCAAACCTTTTATACAAAAGGTCAATAAAACAACAATAGCCATGCCTACTTTATAATACATGTTTCAACCTCACAATCCCATGATCCTTGATCTATGATCCTTGATCTATGATCTATGATCTACGATCTATGATCCTTTTATATTTATCTTAGTAGATCCATCACATCATTCACCTATAAATAAAACATTCTGAAAAAAATATCTACATCCGCAAATCAAAGGTCATGCTCAGGTGTATCTTCAAGATGAGAAGTTAAAGCTTTAATACATTTATCATATAAAACAAATAAAACAAAAGGCTTCATTTTTCTATAAATGAAATGAATTTTATCTTTAAAAGAATCTTTGTTTTTTACCAAAACCTCTTGAATATCTTTTAAGAAATATCCAGGTTGAATAGAATAACTCTTTTGTAGAGTTTTTAAAGCTACTCTTGCTTCTTTCCGGTTTATTTTTTCACGAGAAGAAGTTAAATAATTAAAAACTATACGCATTTGCTTAAGTATATCTTTAAAGTCTTCTTGAACTTGTTTTTGTGCAAAATGATATCGAATGTCAGCCATAAATGCAATAGCTACAGATTGGTTAAAGACGTCTTTAGACATCAGGATATCTATCTTTTCATTGCCCTTGAACTGATGATATTTCTGTGCAGAATATGTAAAATAATGAGGATAATCTTCAATGAACGCAACTCCCTTGTCGCCTAGAATATTTTTACTAATCTTGCTTTCTGGATAAGCATCACCTTCAATATCATCGGAAGTGTTATTCCGGGTGAACAAATGACCTTTTACTTTGGATCTATGCTCCTTTGGAAATAAAGAGCGAATATATTTGATCACTGTCCCTTTGCAACAGGTGTCTACAATAACAGCCGTTTTTTTTCTTTTATTTGCTGAATAGAGTCCTTCTTGTTGCAAATATTCTCTTGCATGTTTGGTGATATAATGAGTCATTTTAGAGCTTATGGGTAGGAGATGGAAATTATTTTGAATTTCAGGAATTTCTTGCTTTAATACCATAGCAATATCATAAAAATATTCTGCATCACGAGCTAAAAAATAAAAATCAGCATCAGGGTAAAAAGCCAAAAGTTCTGCTAGGAAAAACATATAAGCTTTGCGGACATCAGGCCAACGCTTAATCCATCGAGAATAATAATAACCATGAAATAATGCTTGTGCTGGCTGTATTTTTTTAGGTTCTATATCTAGGATAAAAGGACGTAAGCTATATGGTATATATATTTCGTCGTACTCATATCCTCCAGGATTTTGAGCTATTAAGATGTCTGTGTCTGTGTCTGCATCCTTACCTTCCACTAATACTACTGATGATGTCCCTAAACCTTTTATACCAAAAGCCAACAAAACAACAATAGCTATGCCTACTTTATAATACATGTTTCAACCTCATAATCCCCTCACAATCCCTATTTATCTTAGTAGATCAATCACATCATTTACCTATAAATAAGGCATTCTTAAAAAAAGACGCCCATATCCGCACCTCAACTGTCAAACTCAGGAGGTGTATCTTCCAGATGAGCAGTCAAAGCTTTAATACATTTATCATACAAAGAAGACTTCATTTTTTCATAAATGAAATAATGGTTACTTTTAAAAGAATCTTTATTTTTTATCAGAACCTCTTGAATATCTTTTAAGAAATCGTCAGGTTTAATAGAATAACTCTTTTTTAGAGTTTTTAAAGCTACTCTTGATGTTTTCCAGCTTATTGCTTCACGAGAAGAAGTTAAATAATTAAAAACTATACGCATTTGCTTAAGTATATCTTTAAAATCTTTTTGAACTTGTTTTTGTGCAAAATAATATCGAATGTCAGCCATAAATTCAATAGCTACAGATTTTTGAGAGACATCTTTCATCATCATGATCTCTATTTTTCCATCGCTCTTGGATTGATAATATTTCTGTGCAGGGTGTTCAAAGTAATGAGGATAATCTTCAATGAACATAACTCCCTTGTCACCTAGAATATTTTGAATAATTTTGCTTTCTGGATAAGCATGACCTTCAATATCATCAGACATTTTATCCCGAGTGAACAAATGACCTTTTATCTTGGGTCTATGTTCTTTTGGAAATAAAGAGCGAATATATTTGATCACTGTCCCCTCACAACAGGTATCTACAATAACAGCCGTTTTTTTTCTTTTATTTGCTGAATAGAGTTCTTCTTGTTGCAAATATTCTCTTGCATGTTTGGTGATATAATGAGTCATTTTAGAGCTTATGGGTAGGAGATGGAAATTATTTTGAATCTCAGGAATTTCTTGCTTTAATACCATAGCAATATCATAAAAATATTCTGCATCACGAGCTAAAAAATAAAAATCAGCATCAGGGTAAAAAGTCAAAAGTTCTGCTAGGAAAAACATATAAGCTTTGCGGACATCAGGCCAACGATCAACCAACAGAGAAGCGTGGCTTAATTCTTGTGCTGATTCAGGCAAGGGGGAATTAGTTATATCTGCAATCCACAGAGAAACACGGCGTAATAATTGTGCTGTCTGTATTTTTTTAGGTTCTATATCTAAAATAAAAGGACGTAAATTGTAAGGTATGTGTTTTTCTTCATCTAATGTTGATGATGTTTCTAAACTGTTCACATCATCAATTACGGGCATAGTGAATTCTTTTTCATCTGATTCTGATTCTGATGGTGTTCCTAAACCTTTTATACCAAAAACCAACAAAACAACAATAGCCATGCCTGCTTTATAATACATGTTTCAACCTCACAATCCCCTCACAATTCCTATTTATCTTAATAGATCAATCACATCATTTAACTTTATATTAAACACAACGCCACAACGCCTTTTGATGTACTACAGATCATCATATTTGTCAAATAAAATATAAGTGTGACAAAAAAAGAAGCTATTTACATTTAAAAGAGAATATAATGCACTTTAAAACAACTAAAACACTTTTTGAAGGTGTACAAAGAAAAAGAAATACTTCACTATTCATTTGTCAATTTTATTTTTTGCAGGCAAGGCAAGGCAAGGCAGAATGTTTTATTTATAGTACTGATCTGTTATTTTATGCTCCTCAAAAAGGTCGCTTGACAAGCCTGCTTAAAAAGAGGTATTTAAAAAAGTACTGTACTAAAATTATACTCAAACTGTATTAATTAAAATAAAAGAATCTAAGACATAAGAAAGTAGGGATCATCTATACCAATGACTCTCACAGGCTTGATTTTTTTACCTTTTATTTTTGCCATTAGCTTATTGCTAATCCCTAGCCGTTACCAAAAGCTGATCCCTTGGATAGCCCTTGCTTTTGCTACCATTGAGTTTTTCTATTCTCTTGGTATTTTATCCCATTTTGATAAATACACAGCTGATCTGCAAATGGTAGAACACACCCCTTGGATCAGCTCTTTGGGCATCTCTTACTTTATTGGCATTGATGGCATTTCCCTTCCTCTGGTGATCCTCACAACCTTTATTTTGCCTTTTATGATCTTAGGTAGCTTTTCCACTATAAAAGATCGCAGTTTTTATTTTCATCTTTTAGTTTTAGAATCTCTTATGTTGGGTAGCTTTTTAGCTATGGACGCTATTTTATTTTACACCTTTTTTGAGTCTTCTCTGATCCCCATGTATTTTTTGATGGGTCTTTGGGGAGGTCCAAGGCGTATTTATGCTTCTGTGAAGTTTTTTATATTCACTATGTTTGGTTCTGTTTTTATGTTAGTTGCTATTATTGCTATGATGTTTGCTGTTCAAACGCAGCTAGGTACTTTAAGTGCTAATATTTTAGATTTTTATCAAATAGAAATTCCTTTTATCCTTAATATCATTTCAAGCCCTCAAACTTTAATGTTTCTAGCTTTTTCACTGGCTTTTGCTATTAAGGTACCACTTTTCCCTCTACATACATGGCTACCAGATGCCCACGTGGAAGCTCCTACAGCAGGTTCTGTGGTGTTAGCAAGTATCATGCTGAAGATGGGAGGTTACGGCTTGATCAGATGGGTGATCCCGCTTTTTCCTCAAGCGACTGAAAACTTAGGATGGATATTTTTAGTCTTAGGAGTGATTGGCATTATTTATGGAGCTTGTGTGGCTATGGTGCAAACAGATATTAAAAAGCTAGTTGCTTATTCATCTGTCTCTCACATGGGTTATGTGATTGTTGGTCTATTTGCTTTAAATATTTATGGCTTCACTGGTGGTTTTTATCAAATGCTCAATCATGGGATCAGCACAGGGGCTTTATTTTTACTTGTAGGGATCATTTATGAAAGAACAAAAACAAGAGATATTCAAAGTTATGGGGGGTTAGCTTCTGCTATGCCTTTGTATGCCATAGCTTTCTTTATTATAACACTCTCTAGTATTGCAGTACCTGGAACAAATGGCTTTATTGGGGAATTATTAATTTTACTAGGTGTGTTTACAGCTCATAAGGGGATAGGTATTTTAGCTGTCTTAGGTGTGATTTTAGGGGCAGTGTACATGCTGTGGATGTTTAAGGCTGTCTTTTTTGGAAAACAAACTGCCTTAGTGAAAAAGCTCACAAAAGGCCATGAGAGAAAGGACTTACACTTAAGAGAGATCATCTTGCTTTTACCCTTTGTGATTTTGGTATTTTGGATGGGGATCTTTCCTCAGACCTTTTTAAGTTATTCCCAAGCAAGTTTAGATCATTTAGTCCATCATCAAAAAACATACACATTGACTGTCCCAGGTAATGTACTTAAAAATCAATCGCCTCTTTTAGAAAGAGAAAATATAACAGAAGAAACCATACCCAACATAACACCTACAGAGCCACCCACAGAGGATTCTCCAACAGAGTTACTTAAAGCTAAAGCAACAGAAGATAAAGCAACAGTAAAGCAAGATGCCATCAAAGCACAAGAGCCAACAACAGCAGATACAATATCAGAAACACAACAGTCTTTAGATGAAGGGCAAATAAAAAAGCAACTACCAGAAAAAGCACCTACAACACAAGAACAATAAACATAGAGGATTGAAATGAATATTCCTACTTTTTTAGATTTATGGTTAGTGGTTCCCTTTTTGATTGTATTGATCACAAGTATTTTTTGTTTAAGTTCTAAGCTGTGGAGCTGGAAGAGGAGTCAAGATTCATTTGTGATTTTTTGGCAGGCTTTATTTGGGGTTGGCTTTGCTCTTGCATTTTTGGTTTTTTTAAAAAGTAGCTTTCCTGATAGCACATTGATTTTTTCTGATACACTTGTTTTTGATGGTTTATCTTATTATGGGAGTGTATTTATTCTTTTTATTGTGGTGGGTGTTTTGTGTTTATCTCAGGGTCATCCTGCTTTAAAGCAACAGTTTATAGAACATCTTTTTTTAATTTTAAATGCTGTGATAGGTCTGTGGATTTTAATTTGGTCGAACCATTTGATTGTGTCTTTTGTAGGTATAGAGCTGATGTCATTGGCTTTTTATTTGCTGGCAGGTTTAAGTTTAGAGCAGAAACTCTCCAAAGAAGCTGCCTTTAAATATTTTATTTTAGGGAGTTTAGCTTCTGCTATTTTATTATACGGGATTGCCCTTATTTATGGGTCGGTCAATAGTTTGTTGATTTCTGATTTTGTGCAGGCATCTTCTTTTTTAATGGAAGATCCTTTATTTTTAATTGGCTTGATTTTATTGATATGTGGGCTTTTCTTTAAAATATCGCTCTTTCCCTTTCATGCATGGACAGCCGATGTTTATCAGGGTTCACCAACCCCTGTAACAGCCTTTCTTTCCACAGCAGGTAAGTTAGCTCCTTTTGTGTTGTTGTTGCGTGTAGCAGCCACTGGTGTATTTGCATCTTCTGTGACCTTGATGGATTTAATGCAGTGGCTTGCTGTGTTGACTATGTTGGTGGGGAATATAGCAGCTCTTCGGCAGACAAACCTTAAGAGGATTTTAGCTTATTCTAGCGTTGCTCATTCTGGATACATTATGTTAGGGGTGATAGCATTGAGTTTAGATTCCTCTCAGGGGATGGGGGCAGCGGGGGTGTTATTTTACTTTTTAGCTTACAGTTTAATGAATATCGGTGCTTTTGCCTTTGTCTGTTTGCTTGAATCTTCAGAGCAAACTTTAGTCACTATGGATTCTATTAAGGGTTTATCATATAAGAGGCCTTATATGGCTTTAGCTTTGGCTGTTTGTTTATTGAGTTTAGCTGGCATCCCTCCCACAGCTGGCTTTTTTGGAAAGTTTTATATTTTTGCAGCAGCTTTAAATCAAGGGCTGGTGTGGTTAGTGGTGTGGGCAGTGATCAATTCTGTGATCAGCATATATTATTATTTACGGCCTATTTTATATATTTATATGATGGAGCCAGACAAGTCAGTTAAGGTGCATCCAGATATTTTAGTTAAATATTTGTTATTATCTTCTGCTAGCTTGATTTTAATTTTGGGTATTTTTGCTGATGGGGTAGTTCGTCAAATAGCAACAGCTATGTCTGTGGTCTTTCAATAGGCTGCTGTTCCGTTTGGTTCACTAAAAGTAAACCAACCTCTGGTTGCTTTTGGGCGATGACCACGATGGCTTTCGCCATCGATAAAATGGTCATCACCTCAAAAGTCCGTTTACTTTTAGTAGGAGGATCCCTTCGTTTTTTTACACAATGTTAAGGAAAAAGTTCCTTCATCAAGGCTGGCTACCTCAAAAGCTTGTTCAATTTTAGGAAGGAGGATGTCCTCATTTCTTAACAGCATGTTAAGGAAAAAGATTTCCTTCTGATGTTTGCTCTGACAGCTATCGCTGTCCAAAAAGAGCAATGCCACAAAAAACTGCTCATTTTGAGTAGAGAGGATATCCTCGTTTTCTAACACGATGTTAGGGAAACAGAGTTTTATTCGCAAACTGCTTGCTCTTGAGGCAATAAAAGAATTTTTCCCTAACATGGTGTAGAGGAATAAAAAGATCCTCCTCTACTCAAAATAAATGAATTTTCTAGGCAGTTAGCCTTTGATCGACGGCAGTAGCCGTCGGGCTAACTGCCAGAAAACATGCCAGAGGCATGATTTATTTTGAGTGAAAAAAATGCAATAATCTTTAGCCTAAGTTATTTAGTTTTTTCTGTATTTCTCGTATTTTGTTCTCTGTGGACTCTGTGATTTTTGCAATGGTTGAAATATCCATGTTATTTTTAAGCATTTTTAAGATAATATCTTGCTTTCCTTCTTCTCTACCTTCTTGCTTTCCTTCTTGCCTACCTTCTTGCCTACCTTCTTCTCTGCCTTTCTCTTGGCCAATCTGAATGCCTTCCTCTCGGCCAATCTGAATGCCTTTTTTCATAGTTCCTTCTATGGTAAAATCAAATGCTTCCATAATATCTTCTCCTCCTAATTGTTGGGTCACTTCTTGTGAAGCTGATTGAACAACTTCTTTGTTTAACTGATTATTGTACTGATAAGAATAAGTCATCGCTTTAGTGATGAGTTCTATTATATACTCTTTATCGGTACTTTTCGACACTTTTTTCACAAATGAAAAGAATTTTATGAAAAAATCATGCTGTTCCTTTGTGCTTTTTCTACTATCTAAAGACCAAATACCCTGAAATAAATGCAAAATAGGACTGATCATTGAACCTTTTGCCTTTGATTCTGTATCATAAACCGATAGATCAAATGGTACATAAGAAAAATTCATAAGGTAAGGAGCTGTTTCACTCAAAGTGAACTGACCTCTGGTCACTTTCTGGCGATGACCACGACGGCTCACGCCGTCGATAAAATGGTCATCGCCTAGAAAGCCTGTTCACTTTGAGTAAGGAGTATCCCTTCCTCTCTTAACAATATGTTAAGGAAACAAGCTGTCTCTTAACATAATGTTAAGGCAAAAATGTTTCATTTGCAAGCTACTTGCTCTTAAGGCAATAAAAGGACTTTTTCCTTAACATGATGTAAAGGAATAAAAAGATCCTCCTCTACTCAAAATAAATGGATTTTCTAGGTAGTTAGCCTTTGATCGACGGTGGTAGCCGTCGGGCTAACTGCCAGAAAACATGCCAGAGGCATGATTTATTTTGAGTGAATCAAACAAGGTTTAAAAAGGCTGATATGTTCTCTACACTTTCAAAAAACCTCTTGAAAGACAGGTCATGGACATGGGCTTGAGAAATAGCTTGTTGCTCTTCTTTTTGAGCTTGATTCTTAAGATGGTTCTTTTTCATTTGATTCATTTTGCATAGAATAAACATATCTTGATGGAATGTCAAACACATTTGTTTCACTAAAAGTGGTCTGACCTCTGGTCACTTTCTGGCGATGACCACGATGGCTTTCGCCATCGATAAAATGGTCATCGCCTAGAAAGCTTGACCACTTTTAGTAGGAAGAATCTCTTCGTCTCTTAACACCATGTTAAGGAAAAATCCCTTCTTACACCTACCTGCCTGATTGCCGGATCCCGGATCCCAGATCCCAGATCCCGGATGCCAGATCCTAGATCCCGGATCCTGGATCCTGGATGCTGGATCTGGGATGAACACAATATTAAGGCGTTTGTTTTACTCACTGTATAATATAACAGGCTATTGACTATTTCTTAGACATTCAAACTCTCTTTATTTGGACTTTCGGTAAAAGGCATAATCTTTGCAACAGATTTATGTAAGGGTTTTTAATTTTATTGGGGTTTATTTTTTAGGGGAGGACTTTATGTCTAAGAATCTTTTAGTCTATACAAATCATTTGAAAGTACATCAACAAGCATTTCAACACAGATCATGGGTTTATTTTCTATCTTTGTTTATTTTATTGGCTTCTTTTTTTGTAAGTCCAAATATAGCATGGAGTCAGACGCCACTAAGTAGATGTCAGCGACTCAGCAACCGCATAGCTAGTGCAATATCATTGCCTTGTGAAAATTGGTTTCAGGGTGGCACTCGAAGGTCAATAAATCAAAATATGCGATTCTTATTAAACGAATGTGGGGATGACAACTCTAACAACTATCATGCTACCTACTACCAAAATGAAATAGGCGAAAAAAACGAAGAGTGTTCTGAAAGAACAGCTGACGCAGAAGATGCAGGGAGTGCATCAGCAGGTGGAAATGAAGCATCAGAACCTCCTCCAATCCTTACTACACCTATCCCAGGTGTAGATTCAAGGAGGACTCTACCACCTGTTTGTAGTGTACAAGAATCAATAGAAGAATTTAAAACAAAATACAATGAAATAAAAGAAAAAAGCGAGAAATGTTTTGATAAAGAAGATAGTGGTGGCTTCTGTTCAGCTACTGCTGCTCTTTTTTCACAGGGGGCTATTGAGGCTTTAAGAGCAGCTTTTAAAGATCCAGGCGAGAGTCAACTTGAAATGTGTAAAAAGGTCAAAAGATTCAATAAATGGACAGCTGCTATTAATGGCGGTATAACTACAACATGTGCTATTTCATTAAGTAAATGTGTGAGAACTTGCAATGGAGTTAAAAGAGAGGCAGAGGAGCTTAAACAAGAAATAGAAGTTAGGGAATCAGAGATAAGAGAAAGATGTAGGACTACTACAGATACAGCTGCAACATTGAACCAAGCACTGGATGCATTTATCAATTTTGTTCACAGTAGAAGACTTTTGCCTAATTTAGAAAATATAATAGGTGATACAAGTGAAGTTGCTCGGAGTTGTTCTGCCCAAAGGACAAAATATATTGCAGTTGGCTCTATGCAAGCTCTCCGTAATATTACAGCCATCAGAGCCACAGGTAAATGTAAAGACATTGAAAATCCAACACCGACACCAACACCAACACCTTCCCAAACCCCTGTGTGTGAACCAGGAACAGAAGCTAATGAGCGACTACAACGTAATCCAATAGCTTATCAACAAGCCTGTGGCGACGGACCAGGACCAGAAAGAACACCAATACCAAAACCTACTATAAATACAGGTGGTGGTCATATCACAGGCACAGGAGGACCAAATGCTCTAACTCAAGGAGCTATCCCTGGATTTGATCCAGATCATCATATTGACCCTGACGATCCCCTCAATGAAAAAAGCGATGGAGATCCTAGTAAGAAGGGTAAGGCAGACTTCTTCAAGGGACCAGGTGCAGGTAGTGGTAATAGAGGCAGTAGCGGTAGAGCATCCAGAAGTGGCGGCGGAGGCGGTGGCTTCGGTGGCGGAGGCGGTGGCTTCGGCGGAGGCGGTGGCTTTGGAGGCGGAGGTGGCGGATCCGGTCCAGGAGCAGAAGAAGGCGAAGATGAAGGAATCTATGAAAATCCCCCAGGCGAAGATATTCTTGGTGAACTCCCAGGAGGCCGACCTGGAGGAGTAGGAGGCTTTGGTGGCTCATCAGGCTATGGTGGCAGAGGCTCTGGAAGAGGAAGATCTAATAAAAGATCTCCACGGTTCCCTTTATCTCTCCTTAAGAAAAAAGGACCACTTAAGAGAACCTTAGCAGGTGTTTCTACCAAAGAAAATCAAATCACACCAGCTAATGGCTTGACGAACTTTCAAAAAGTCTCAAGAACCATGAACGAAAAAAGAAGAACAATATTTAAAGAGCAGTAAAAGGTTCAAGTCGCATAAAATCTCTTGGACTTATAGTGAGTGAAAACACTGAAACTTTAAAGGATGACGATTATGAAGAAAAATTATTTGAAAATAAGTATTTTATTTATCGGGATATGGTTGTTGCCTTTGAGTTTTAGTGTAGCTAATGGTGATGGTGGAATAGATCAAGAATGGCTGAATGACAAAGCAAAAAATAAAGTTTCTGATTCAGATAGTATGTACAGCATTGCAGAAAAAACACGTAACCTTACAAATGTTGCTATAATGAAGGGTAGTGTTTTTATGAGGATCAAGTGTCCGGGGGGTTGGGCAGATTGGCAAAATGCTCCTGATTGCTTAAACACTGCACGCCAAATACTTAAGGCCGAAAATACACGAATGATCACAAATAAAATCGCAGATGACTTAGAAGATCATTTTGACTATGGCACTGTTTCAGCCAAAAAACCTGGCGATATGACAGATAAGCAATTCTTCATAAGACAAAATGAAAATGCATATGCTAGATATCTGGAAAGACAACGAAAAGGTATTGTACATCTACCAACAAATGCAGGAAATACAGGTGATAGAGTTGAGGTAGGAGGCAGAATAACTCCAGGATCTACTGGAGGTAGTGGAGCTCAGTTTGGAGATACAGGATCTACTGGAGGTAGTGGAGCTCAGTTTGGAGATACAGGATCTGCCGGAGGTGGTGGACCTCAGTTTAGAGACACAGGATCTACTGGAGGTGGTGGACCTCAGTTTAGAGACACAGGATCTACCAGAGGTGCAATTGGTAAATATAATCGCCAAAGAACAGCGGCAATAAATAAAGCTGTTGACCAGGAAATGGAAGCGAGAGTTAAACAGGCTGAAGCTATTATTGCCAAGGCAGAAGAAAAGGGCTATAGGTACAATCCTAAAAACAACACTATCACAGGTCCTGATGGAAAAGTCGTCAAACCTTCTAAAACACCAAAACTGACTAAAAAACAACAAAAGAAATTATTCAAACAAGCTCAGGATGAAATTGCTCAAATTAAGAAAAAGGCAGGTCTGGCATTTGATCGTCGTTATCCTGCCCTTCCTACAGCTCAAAAATTTAAGAATATCAATCAATACAAATGGAAAGCCCCTAACTTTAAGCATCTTGTCAAATCACTCGATCAACAACAAAAAGGCACATCATCATACTCCCCAAATACCCATGCTCATCGGCAAATAGCTACTGTCAGTCACCCTTACGATCTGGGTGAAAATGCTTTAGTGACAAGGGAAGGAAACTTTTTAGAAGATCTTCCGACAAGACCATACGGCAAACATGAGATTGGAGCAGCATCTAATAATATATTTGAGATGATCCATAGACGTTATATCAAAGAGTCTATTTCATTAGATTCACTAAAAGGTTTGTCTCACTAAAAGTGGTTGGCTCACTAAAAGTGGTCTGACCTCTGGTCACTTTCTAGCGATGACCACGACGGCTCTCGCCGTCGATAAAATGGTCATCACCTAGAAAGCTTGACCACTTTTAGTAAGGAGGATCTCCTCGTCCTTAACCACATGTTAGGGAAAAAGTTTCTTCCTACACCTTTTGGCTCTCGCCGTCGATCAAAGGCTGATTGCCTCAAAAATCCGGTTTGGTTCACTCAAAATGAGCCACACCTCTGGTGTGTTTTTGGGCATTGCTCTGACAGCTTACGCTGTCTAAAAAGAGCAATACCTCAAAAAACTGCTCATTTTGAGTAGAAAGGATCTCTTCGTTTTTTAACACGATGTTAAGGAAAAATTTCCTTCTTACACCTATCGGCCTGATTGCCAGATCCCGGGTTGTTTCACTCAAAGTGAACTAGCCTCTGGCTACTTTTGGACGATGACCGCAAAGGCTTTTGCCATTGGCAAAATGGTCATTGTCTCAAAAGCCTGTTCACTTTGAGTAGGGAGGATCTCTTCGTTTCTTAACACCATGTTAAGGAAAACATCCTTCTAATCGTTCCTCACATCCCTTTAATATTCTTTTACTTGAGGCAATAAAAACACTTTTTCCTTAACATCGTGTAAAGGAATAAAAGGATCCTTCTCTACTCAAAATAAACAAGCTTTTGAGGTAGCCAGCCTTTTGTGACGGCGAAAGCCGTCTGGCTGGCTACCCAAAAGTGGCCAGAGGCCAGTTTATTTTGAGTGAAATGTTAAGGAAACAAGATGTTTATTTCATCCCGGGATCTGATGCCAGGTTGCCAGATCCCGGGATCCCGGGTTCCCAGATCCCAGACTTATTGTAAGCACTATTTTGGCAATTGTTGAATTAAGGTTTTGATTTCTTTAAATCCTTCATCCACTTTGAAATTAAGTGCTTTTACATCAGTTTTAAGATCATCAATTTTTTTATTAGTATCAGTGATATGATTATTTAATTTTTCATTAATAGGAGAAATTTTTGACTCTAATAATTCCTTAAAAAAATATTTAAAATCATCTAATTTTTTATCCGATGCCTCCCTAAAATCATCTAATTTTTTATCCGATGCCTCCCTAAAATCATCTAATTTTTTATCCGATGCCTCCCTAAAATCATCTAATTTTTTATCCGATGCCTCCCTAAATTCATCAAACTTTTTATCCGATGCATTTCTAAACTCATCAAACTTTTTATCCGATGCATTTCTAAACTCATCAAACTTTTTATTAGAATCATCAAATCTTTTGTCCATATAAGCAAAAGACCTATTTAAATACCAAGCTGTCACAGTAAAAAAGATTGTTATGACGGCAATTTCCATAAAATACCTCCATAAGTTATAAGTTTGTTAAGATATTACATAACTTTTTAATTAATATGATACCTTGCATTTTTATGAAAGTCAAATGCTGTCATTTTCACTCAAAATGGTCTATTTTACTTAAAATTAACCAGAGCAAATCCTCCTGTGTGAATATTAGTCACCTGCCCTTGATAAACCCGAGCTGCTACAAGATAAGGATATGACTTATAAGTATAAATCCGTAAATCATATTTGTACCCCTCAAAAAGAGGAGCCGGAATATACTCCTGTGCCATAAATTTTTCATTATATATAGATTCAAATTTATTTTTAGAAATAGACGAACCTCGAAAAACACCTTTACTCCCATAAAGTGATTTGGGTTTAAAAATCCATTTCTTACGTTCTGACCATAAATCTTTCTTCCCTCTACTTAAAACAGAAATAGAATAGGGAATAGCCTCCCTTAATACTCGTTGATCTTCCCGAGACACATTTATCTTGTTTAAAAAATCACCACAACAAATATCAATAAATCTTTGTTTATCAGCTAATAAACTATATTCATAAGGATTGGGACTAAAACAAACTCCACCAGAAATAAAAGCTTGTTGCAGATGCCAATGTTCTAACTTCTCTAATAAAAAATCACAACAACGATTGTAAATAAAGTGAATTCTGTGACCTGATGTATGATGCAACGTATGACTTGAACTCTTCCATTTTAAATCTGACGGATCACAAATAAAAACAGTCCATCCCCAATATTCAAAAAGAGCTTTATAATAATGAAATTCAAAATAAGCTTTTTGAGTTTGAGGATCATTATCTAAAATAGCTATATTGATATGATCTCTTGGATTGATTCCAAATCTTCTCATCTCTTCACAAATAGCATTTTTAAAAAACTTGTGACCATCATAATCATATTCAAATAAATAAAAAGGCAAAGCATTTTGATGCTGCTGGTTGAGAATACCAATGATCATAGCAAAAGAAGCATTCGTATTGATTTCAATAAGCTTTACTTTATCCTCCTCCTCCATAATATGAAAATCATAACACATTAAAATAGAATAATGGCCAGGGTCATAATTGATGGAAGATTGTTTTTTTACATATTTTTGATAAGAAAGATTCTCTCTTAAATTCCAAAATGTTTTGATCACTTGATGACATGTTTTAAAAACTTGCTTGTCTAAAGAAATAATATTTTTAAAAAATAATTCCTTCTCAATAGGGTAAGACTTAAAAGTCTCTTGCCAAAAAGGATATTTTTGACTGATAAATTTTTTAAGACAATCAAGTTGCAATTGTTTAAGCTTTGCCAAGTAATACTCTTTTCATTGTTATCTTCGTGAATAAGAACGCAAAAGACTTGCACTTATAAAATGATTTGTTTTGCAAGAGCGACGTCTATGAACTTGCCTGCGTGTTTCTTCTTCAATAGAAGATGACAGCTTTGCTTTCAATCTTACAATAGCTTGAGCATGCAATTGAGACACTCTACTTTCGGTGATACGTAAGACCCGACCAATTTCTTTTAAATTGAGATCTTCATAATAATACAGAGATAAAATAATTTTATGTTTCTCAGGTAAACTATTAATAGAATCCATAATAATATCTTTAACAACTTTTATTTGTAGTTCATTAAATGGGTTATCTATTTTAAAATCTTCTAGAAAACCTAACATAGATTTTTTATCTATACTACTAAAAGTTGTTTGATTATCAAAAGATAAGATACTGACAGGACATACTTGGTAGACAAGATCATGAAATTCATCCATAGATAAGCCTAATTTATCTGCTGCTTCTTGGTCTGTGGCATCTCTGCCTAAATCATTTTTGAGTTGGGAAAAAGTCTTCTCTAAAAGTTTAGCTTTGTCTCTAATACTACGAGGAACCCAATCTTGATTTCTTAACTCATCTAAGATAGCCCCTCGGATACGAAACTCAGCATACGTTTTAAATGTATTGTCTCGAGATGGATCATATTTTTCTATTGCATCCATTAAACCAATAGCACCGCTTGCAATAAGATCGTCTAATTCAATGTTAGATGGTAATCTCATAGAAATCTTATAAGCAATAAACTTAATAAGTGGTGCATATTCCATGATGAGCTTATCTTTTTGATTGCTGGTCAGTTGTTGTGGATTTTCTTTATACCTTTTTAATAATGTAGATGCTTTTGTTTTAGATGACATACATTCCCCTCCTGTCATTTTATTAAATTTTAATAACTCTAAATATTATGTTATCAAACTAAAGAATCTCAAAAAAGATCATTTTTTTCGTGCCAACTTTTTGTTTTATAGAAAAATTTTTTTTTCTATAAAGTGTCTACACTTTTAACGTCAATGTTTTTAACACTCCCATGAAAAAGAAAATGATTTAAAGCTTCTTTAATATTTTCTTTCAAAATATATTTTTGTTTAATTTGTGATACTTGTTTGTATGTCATATCAGATAAAACAACAGCTATTAGATCCTTTATATATGGTTTTTGGTCTTTAATAATATTTAAACTGTTCGTATTTTTGACATTTTCTAATACCAATTGGATTGAGATTTTAGTCAGGATATTGTTGTGATCGTTATGAGATAAAATGAAGAAATTTTCTAAAAATGTCACCTGTTGCTTTTGTGCTTTCGTAGGTATTTGTGGATGATCAAAAGTTAATATTTGTTGGCTGATCTGTTTGACCAAAGCAAGAGTTTTTTGTCTATCTGATATGATGATCTTTTGAAGAGAATTTAAATACTTTGAAAATAAATTAAAGAACATTAAGGTCACCAGGAATAAAATCAACAAAAAGCACTTTGTTGAAGAAAGTTTGGTGACATAAGTTTTTTTGTCAAAATATTGTACAGTGCTTTTATATAAGATAATATTTCCCTTTCGTCTCAATAGATCTGTCTTTATGTTTTAAAATGAATGTTGTAAATACTTCTGTTAAATATATAAGCAAATAAGATACCAACCAGACATTTTACTTAAGTAAAATAATAAATGATCCGATATATTTGAAATAACAACACTGTTTTTAAAAAAAATGATAAATAGAAGGTGTCAAAAATTCTTTAAATGCCTAGTATAAAGGGGAGGGATTGTATTGGTTTTTTGACATGTCTTATATAAGTGTTTTACAAGTCTAAATCTAAAAAAATTATAACTCTATATAATGACTTTTTAGGGATTTTTTTGGTTATGAGCCTTATTTATAGAATTGAAATATTAGCAGTGTGAGTGTAAAATAAATATTAAGTCCTTATGTATGTAAAAAATAAGGGAGAGGATATTTTTATGATTTCAAAAAAACAATTAGGTCATTTTAAGTTACATATTATTCAGGCTATTAAATGGACAACAATGAGCTTTGCTTGTCTTATGACATTCTCCTTAGGTATCTTTTTAGGAAAACAATTTAGTGATTCTCAAAAACAAAGTGATACATCTTTGGTGCAGTCTTTGCAAAATCAAAACATTCCCAATGTCATAGCCGAAGATCAAAATCCTCAAAAGGTTTCTATGAAATTAACAGAAGATACAGAAAATAATAAAAAAGAAATTTCTCTTGTACAAGACTCAAAAGAAGCACAAGAACGTACGTTAGCTGGAGACACTTCTCAAGTACAACACCCCACAGAAAAGCATTCTACAGAAGAACATCTCGCAGAAAAACACCCCACAGAAGAACACCCCACAGAAAAACACCCCACAGAAAAACATCCCGCAGAAAAGCATTCCGCAGAAGAACATCCCACAGAAAAACATCCCGCAGAAAAGCATTCCGCAGAAGAACATCCCACAGAAGCTAAAGCCATAGGTGATCTAACAAATGCTCCATCACCGCCACCACTACAGGTAGATCATAAAAAAAGCCAAGAAGAACAAACAAAAAGACAAAATAAAAAAAGCAACACATCGGTTGCAACCATAAGCCGCCTTAAAAAACCACCACAGAATAAAACAAAACAGCAAGAGTTAAAAAATAACGAAAAAGGATTTTCTCATCATTTACCTTTAAATGTAGTAGAGAGCTTAAATGCTAAATACACTATAAGACTAGGCATTTATGATCAAGAAAGAAAGGCAAAAGCTTATGTAGAAGAATTAAAAGGTGAAGGATTGAATACTTTTTATATGTTATTGCAGAGGGAAAATAAATCTTGGTATCGAGTGAGTTTAGGTGTATATGCTGATAAGGTTGTAGCTAAAAAAGAACTCAATCGTATTTTAAGAACCACCTCTATTCAAACAGGTTCGGTTGAAGAAATCTTAAAATAACCCTTATTTTTCTACCTACATGGGTTCAATAATGACAAAATTACCGCTGGCAAAACAAATTCAAGGCATTTTCATTGAACTTTCGGGCAGTGATGCTCAAAGCTTCCTCCAAAGATTAACCTCTATAGATATAAATGCCCTTAAAAAAAATCAAATAATACCTACAGCCTTTTTAGATAGTACAGCTAAACCTATAGCTGTTTTTTATGTTTTCCAAAAAGAAACAAATTTAAACTTACTTGTCTCACAAATATATAAAGAAAAAGTGTTATCTTATCTTGAAAAAATGCACTTTTCAGAAGATATTCAATGGCATACTCGAAATATGCAGTGGACAGAAGTCAGATACACACAGGACCTTCCTATTCATGGATATCCTCTCCCAGACTGGAAGTTCCAAGAAGAAACAATCAAAGGACAATTGCTTTTTAAAGAAGCTCTTAATATTTCTCATTTTAATATAACCATTCATGCTAATGATTTTCACATTATGGAATGCCTAGCAAAAAATCCTGGTATTGATTCTGACATTTTTAACCATATTATGATTTTAGATGGGCCTTTTGACTATTTTATATCCAGAAATAAAGGTTGTTACCCTGGGCAAGAAGTTGTAGAGAAAATTTACTCCATTGGCCGAAAGCCTAAAAAAGTCATCTGTTGTCAAATAGAACCTCCCTTACTTTCAGTACCTGAAACTCTTATATTTCAAGATAAAAAAATAGGCAAAATTTTACTAGCCTATTCTAAAGACCATCAAGCTTCCATAGGTTTAGCTGTGGTGCGTCATTCATTTGAGATGACTCAAATGACTACAGAGCAACTCAAGCATAAAGTCACAATGTTATAATACCTAACTTCTGGCTTGCTTCCTTGAAAAAAGTCAGGCAAACAAAAAATCTTTACCAGAAATCAATGTAAGGACTTGTATAAATAAAAGTATCATGTAAAATAAAATAAGGTAGTTAAGAAAAATAAAATTAACTTAAATAAAATTTGGAGGTTATTTTGATGAAATCACAATCCATTAAAAATATTATATTTATAGCTGTAGTATTTATTTTCGGGTCTATCATTTGGGGATCTTTTTTACTGACTGGTTGTACGACAACGCAAGATGTCAGTTCATTAAAGCAAGTCTTAGAAGAGAATCCTGATATACTCACAAATGCTATTAGGAAGAATCCGCAACCCATTATGGAAGCGATTAATGATGCTGCTCAAGAAACACGCAAACAGCAACTAGCTAAAGCTCAACAGGCAGAGGATGATGCTAGGGCAGAAGCACGTAAAAATCCTAAAACGCCTGAGATCAGTGATGATCGTGTCATTTTTGGTGAAAAGAAAGGCGATGTACCTATCACAATTGTAGAATACTCAGATTTTCAATGTGGTTATTGTGGAAGGGCCTATAACACTATTAAGGAAATCATTAAAAAATATGAGGGTAAGGTACGTGTTATATATAAACACTTGCCTTTAGATTTTCACCCTATGGCAAAACCAGCAGCCCATTATTATGAAGCTATAGCTTTGCAAAACCATAATAAGGCTCAGCAATTCCATGATAAAATTTTTGAACAACAAAGTAACTTAACATCCGGAGGTAAGGACTTTTTAGATCAGCTAGCCAAAGAAGTGGGAGCTAACATGGCAAGGCTTAAAAAAGACCTTGAATCCGATAAAGTGAAACAGCGCGTTGAAAATGACGACGCAGAGGCTAAGAGATTTGGATTTAATGGAACACCTGGTTTTTTGATCAATGGTGTGCCTCTTAATGGAGCCCAACCACTATCTGCATTTGAAGCAGAGTTCAGAGCTCAAAAGCTTTTAGATGAATAATCATAAGTCAACAATACCTCCATTAAGACTAAGCCAGAAGTTTCTACTTCTGGCTTAGTTTTAATTTTGTCAAACTTTGTGAGTCAAACTTTGTGACAGGAGAAACTTCCTAAAAAATGACTAAATCTACACAATTTTACTCTCAAAAACCCCACTGGTTAAAGGTCAAAGCACCTGTCTCTGGCAATTATTTTAAATTAAAATCTATGTTTCAACAGCTAGGATTAGCAACAGTTTGTCAAGAAGCCAGATGCCCAAATATCGGAGAGTGTTGGCAAGGAGGAACAGTCACTATTATGTTAATGGGAGAAGTTTGCACAAGAGGTTGTCGATTTTGCCATGTCAAAACAGGTAATCCTAAAGGCTTATTAGATAGTAAAGAGCCAGAAAAAGTCAGTTGGGCTATCGCTCAAATGAATTTAAGCTATGTTGTTTTAACTAGCGTTGATAGAGACGATCTGCCTGATGGTGGAGCAGATCATTTTGCAAAAACAGTAGAAACCATTAAACGTCAATCCTCTCAGCTCATTATAGAAGTTTTAACTCCTGATTTTCAAGCTCATCTCAAGCATATTTTAAGAGTGGTTCAAGCCAAACCTGATGTGTTCGCTCATAACATAGAAACAGTCGAAAGACTTACACCAGCTGTAAGAGATGCAAGAGCAGGTTACCAGAAATCTCTCTTTTTATTGGAAAAGGTAAAGTATTTTGACGATTCTAGATATACAAAATCATCTATTATGCTGGGCTTAGGTGAAACAACCAAAGAAGTTCATCACACATTAAAAGACCTAAGAGATGTAGGATGTGATGTTGTGACCTTTGGACAATATCTGCAACCGACTCCCAGACACTTGAAAGTCAAAGAATATATAACGCCCGAGGATTTTAAAGAATGGAAAAAAATTGCAGAAGGTATGGGTTTTCTTTATGTAGCCAGTGGACCTTTGGTCAGAAGTTCTTATAAGGCAGGAGAGTATTTTATGCAGGGGGTTATTGCAAAAGATAAACATTAAGCTTTTGCTTTAAGCATTTTTCTTTCCTCTCTCATTTTAAAATTTAAAATTTTAAAAATAAAATCCTGATAGGAGTCTGCTGTAACACATTGTCTTTTTTTGTCAATAAAGTTTTTTATTTCTTGTTGTATCACAGCACTTTTAAATCAAAAGAAAATTGATTTTTAAAATCTTAAATCACCACAAGACCTGCCCAAAAAGGCTCTTTACTATCTTGAGATAGCACTCTTGAGATATCGTCTAATGTCCACTGCTCCTGTGTGAGTTTTAAAATAGAAGGGTCAAAGCTTTGCCTAGAAATTAATATCAATTTATCTTTAGCTTGTACTTTCATCTCTTGCACAGATATATCTACATTATTATAAAATCCTAAAAGATGTGTAGGTAATGGTGGAGCTTCTGGCTTGGACATTTGAAGTGGCATAGACATATCCCATGCAATAGGTATCATGCCATAATCTTTTTTACAAAAGATAAAATGAGGGTTGCCACACTTTATCCATAAAAGCTGTTCATCTATTTGAGCAACAGTAAATAACTCTACACCACATTGGTATTCATTTTTATTACACTCTGTATAAAGCCACTGGACAGCCAACATGACAGCAGTTCTTAGGTCATTAGCAGGTTTTGAAAGATGAGGCAGAAGTGGATAAGGTGATGTGATCTCTACATCTTTACTTGCAGATAAGTAGTAATCCGTGATTGTCTGCTGGAATTGTTTTATAACAGATCGCATGCCCCAGGGAGTAACCACAAGACAAAAACCAGTGACTTCATCTACAAAAACCTCTGGTGTCGGCCTTGTAAAAGTATCACCTATAAAAGATCTCGATTCTAAAATCATAACAATACCTTTTTATTTTTTAGATGTTATATATTCAAATGAGGTACCTATTTTGATTTTGTTTTGAGTAAACCACCCTTTATTCATCTCTAAAGCATACTTAGCAGGATGTGAGCTTTGATATGTTTTAGGTTTTTGTATTAGAATACTCTCTGGCTCCATGTTCTGGACTTCTAGTAATTGTCTTTGAGCATTAAAAAATCCTATGCTAAGAGGGATCCAAGTGTTTTTCATCCAAAAAGAAAGTATCTGTTCAGAAGAAAATTCAAATAACATACCTTGATTTTTAGGTAGAGATTTCCGATGCATTAGCCCACGCCGTCTATCTTGTGGTTTCTTTACAATTTCTACTTTTATGACCTTATCACCTATTTTTAAAGTTTTTAAAGGTAGCTGGATAGTAGCATTTTGAGTATCACTTAAAATATCTAATGAGATCATTGATACAAAACAAAATAAACACCACATTAAAAATATTGAGAAGAATGAATATTTTATAAGTATTTGAGGTGTGTGTATTTTCATTTGATTTGTTTGGTTTGTTTAGTTTAGTTTGTAAGGAAGATTGACCACATTTTTATATCTTAAAAATGTATTTTGCTGTCTGTCAATGAAAATTATTATTATTTCTTGATTCCTTATGGTGTGTTTGTTATAAATGTATTTATGGCAAACCTTAAAGACCTAAAAAACAAAATTGTTAGCACCAAAAAAACAAAAGCTGCAACTGGAGCTATGAAGATGGTCTCCGCAGCTAAACTCCGCCGAAGCCAAGAGAATATTCTCAATGCTCGCCCTTATGCTAGAAGACTTATGGATGTCATTCAAAGGATTGCGACATATTCAGACCATCCTTTTTTAAAAAGACATGACTCCCGGTCACAGCTTTTATTAGTTGTTTTAACGAGTGATAGAGGTCTTTGTGGTGGCTTTAACAATAGCATTTGTAAATACACAGAAACCTTTTTACAAAAAGAAAAAAGCAATTATGATAAAATAGATTTAATTTTTATAGGACGTAAGGGAGCAGATTATTTCAAAAGACGTGGAGTGACCTCTCAAAAAAATATTTTAAATTTAGCTAGAAATATCAATTATCACTTAGCAGCCGATATTTCTGAAGATATTTTAAAAGCCTATAGTAGTGAAAAGTATTCAGAAGTACGTATGATTTATAATGAGTTTAAGTCTGCATTGGCTCAAGATATTGTTGATGAAAGGCTAATCCCTGTCTTAACTGAAGATAAAGAAACTTCTTCAAATGATCATTTTTTTAGTGATTTTATTATAGAACCTCGCATAGAGAAAATCTTAGACACTCTATTGAGAAAACATTTTGCAATTCAAGTTTATCGGTGTTTACAAGAAAGTGTGACTTCAGAACATGGAGCTAGGATGAGTGCTATGGAAAATGCTAGCAAGAATGCCCAAGAGATGATCAGTAACCTTTCTTTAGAATATAATAAGGCTCGACAAGCAAAGATCACAACAGAGCTTATTGAAATCACCAGCGGGGCTAATGCCCTTCATTGAGTTGTTTTGGACCTATTATTATCTAATTTCGTTAATCTTCGTCTACCCGTATGTACCTCTTTCAGGGATACGTGCGTTGGTTCACTAAAAGTGGTCTGACCTCTGGTCACTTTTGGACATTGCTCTGACAGCTGTCGCTGTCTAAAAAGAGCAATGCCATTGTTTCACTCAAAGTGAACTGACCTCTGGTCACTTTCTGGAGATGACCACGTTTGTCTCACTAAAAATAAACCAGCCTCTGGCTGTTTTTGGGCAATCAGCCCGACGGCTCTCGCCGTCGATCAAAGGCTGATTGCCTCAAAAATCCGTTTATTTTTAGTAGGAAGAATCCTCTTGTCTCTTTACACGATGTTAAGGAAACAAGATGTTTATTTCACATCGATAAAATGCTCATTGCCTAGAAAGCCTGTTCACTTTGAGTATGGAGTTAGTTGGTTCACTCAAAATGCATCATGCCTCTGGTGTGTTTTTTGATGTTGCCTGCAAAGGCTTTCGCCTTTGACAAAATAGGCAACATCTAAAAAATCCGCTCATTTTGAGTAGGGGAGGATCCTCTCGTCTCTTAACTCCATGTTAAGGAAAAAGTTCATTTGGTTGCCGGGTTGCCGGATCCCAGATCCCGGATGAAAATCATGTTAGGGAAAAAAGATGTTTGTCTTTTGGGAATTTTTCTAAAAGGTAGGAAAGAGGTATTTGGAAATTAGATTTTCAGTGATTTCAGCTACTTAATACTGTAACTTTTGTATAAAAGTCACAGTATTAAGTGTTTGTAATTGTTAGACTTTTTTAGGTCGACTTTAGAAATTTCTAATTTTTCGTCTAACACAATTCTTATCGTTTATTATGACATAAAACTTTATATTTTTGTTAAAAAAATCAAAAAAAATGACATTTTGTATCAAAAAGAATCACTTTTTTAAACTTTTGTATCATCTTGAAAGACTTTACTAATCTTAAAGACATAAGATCAGTGAAATAAGTAGTCATTTTTAATTCGCGTTTTATAACTTTTAATTTGTTTGATTTTTCAAGACAATTTTCTTGCAAAAACTTGCCTGTTTTTTACTCTTTCAAATTGTGACTTTTATACAAAAGTCACAGTACTAACTTATTGAAATCACTAGGTCACTGGAAATGAACTCCACCTACGTCATAAATGACGTAGGTATATGGACATAATGGTGTTATGGACAGATCAAATCAAAAAGGTTTTAGTTTAATTGAATTAATGGTCGTCGTGGCTATTATTGGTCTTTTAAGTGTTGTGGCAATCCCACAATATCAAAAGTATAAAATGAAGGCTAGACAGGGAGAGGCTAAACTTTCCTTATCTACATTTTACACAATGAAAAAGGGTTTTATAACAAATGAAATATTTGAAGTTATCGGATGGTTTTTCTTTAATAGAAGTCATGGTGACAGTGGCTATTATTGGTGTTTTAGCTACCATAGCTATTCCTCAATACAGTAGCTTTAAAAGAAAGGCCATGCAGTCAGAAGCAAAGACTCTTTTGTCAGGTATATATGCAGCAGAGATGGCTTTTATACATGAATGGAGAGCAGGTACAGTTAATCTTGAACAACTAGGTTTTGAAATGGGGCAGGGGGAGATTACTTATATGGTAGGATGGAATCCTAAATATCGAAGTGGTGGAAATAATGCTTTACAGATCAATGTCACAAGTCGTGCTGGACTTCAAGGTTATCGTGGACCTCTTGCTACTAGTACTAATCAAGATATAGTCAACACACACAAGCTTTGTCCATCTTGTGTGCGAGCTGGTGCCGACAAGTCTGCAACAAATACAGCTAATGCTATTGAGATACCACTTGCTCTGGTTACTCGATGTAGTGTAGGTAGAAGTCGGTCAAATAAGACTGCTTGTGAGAACGCAGGTGGTGCTTGGAATAATTATTATAGGGCATACCGAAAAGGGGCCTATGCGGTACGTAATAACCCTAGAGGTCATATATATTTTGTAATTGGAGCTATTGGCAATCTTGGAGGAGGCATCGATGATGAATGGACATTAGATGTGGAAAAAAAACTTGAAAATGTAAAAAGCGGTATATGAAATATATGAAAAGGAGTCAATTATTATGAAACTCAATAAAGCAGGATTTTCTCTCATAGAACTTTTAGTGGTGGTTTCCATTATTGGATTATTGGCCACTTTTGCTGTTCCACAATATCGGAAGTTCAAAGTAAGGGCTATGCAGGTGGAAGCAAAAACCATGTTGGCCAATATTTATGCTGCTGAAATATCATTTATTATGGAGTGGGACTATGGCACGTCTAATTTTGAACAGCTAGGTTTTGATGTGAATGGAGATGTACTTTATATGGTTGGTTGGCCTACAGATCAAAGGAGTGCTGTCAATAATAATATTAACAGTACAACTCGATTATTAGGATATATGGGTCCTCTTGCTACTACGAGCAATCAAAATATAGTCAATACACATGTAGCTTGCCCAGATTGTCTTGTTCCATACGCAGGAACATCGCGTTCTGGAGGCCCCATCAAAATAACTAAAGGAATAAGAAGTGGTTCTTGTAGTATTTCATCACACACGACAGAAAGTGCTTGCAGAGGTGCAAGTGGAACATGGACCTCTCCTCGATCTGGTGCTTTAGCTATAGATAATCAGGGCAGTTCAGTGACGTTTAGAATAGGAGCAGTGGGTAATTTAGGGGTAATTGGTCGATTTGATTTCAACAAAGCTGAAAATGATGAGTGGACCTTAGATCACAACAAAAAACTTGAAAATACAGTCAGTGGACATCAGTCTCGAGTTCAGTTTTAATGTTGGCTAGTGAGAATAATCATATTGATATTGTAAGACTCTTAAGAGAGGCCGGAGCTACAGAATAATACCAATTCTATATATCCTTAAGTAAGTCAAAAGCCCGGCTTAATTTTTCTAAACCCTATATTTTTTTATAACCCATACTTGACTTTTTAGATATATGCTGTTATAAAATCAAAAATTCAAAGGAAGGGAAATTGATAGAAAGAACTTTTTCCTTAACATTGTGTTAAAAAAGGAAAGGATCCTTCCTACTAAAAATAAACGGATTTTTGAGGTATTGCTCTTTTTGGACAGCGTAAGCTGTCAGAGCAAACATCAGAAAGAACTCTTTTTCCTTAACATGGTGTTAAGAGACGAAGAGATCCTACTTACTCAAAGTGAACAGGCTTTTGAGACAATGACCATTTTGTCAAAGGCGAAAGCCGTTGCGGTCATTGTCCAAAAGTGACCAGAGGTCAGTTCACTTTGAGTGAAACAACTCAGCCTTTGATCGACGGCGAGAGCCGTCGGGCTAACTGTCCAAAAGCAACCAGAGGTTGGTTTACTTTTAGTGAAACAATCCGGGATCTGGGATCCGGGATCGGGTAATCCGGCATCAGGTCTTAGAAAGGAACTTTTTCCTTAACATGGAGTAAAAAAACGAGGAGATCCTCCTTACTAAAAGTAAACGGACTTTTGAGATAGCCAGCCTTTGATCGACGGCGGTAGCCGTCGGGCTAACTGTCCAAAAGTAGCCAGAGGCTAGACCACTTTTAGTGAACCAGACCAATTTTAGGGGAACAAACTAAATGATGATTGATTTTATTTAACAATGCTTTTAATAGAGATAATATCTTGATATTTTTTGAATCGATCTTGGATATCTGTTGGAGTGATCTTTTCAAGAGGATTCATTCCAAAATCTTCTACTATATAGCTAGCTAAAATATTCCCATAAACACAAGCTTGTCTTAAAAGCTTGTCATTATCTTTTTTATGGAAGTGAAAACAAGAATGAGCTAAAAAACCTAACATAGCCCCTGCAAAAACATCCCCTGCACCTGTTGTATCTACAACTTGCTTTAAAGGAAATGCAGGCAAAGAAAATAAATGCTCTTTATAATACAATAAAAAGCCATACTCTCCTTGTTTGATCACAACAGCTTTAGGACCCAGTTGACTTAATCGATCAGCTGCTTCTGCAGAGCTGTGCACTTGAGATAAAAGCCAACCTTCTTCCTCATTGACAAATAAAATATCTACTTTTTTTAAAAGCTTTAAAAGATTTTCCCTTTGCAGTTTGATCCAAATATCCCTTGTGTCTAAAGCTATCAGAAAAGGGCTTTGAAGCTTTTGCAGAACAGCTAGCTGTAAATGAGGATCTGTGTTTGCTAAAAAAACATACTTTGATGGAAAGTCATATTTTTTAAGAGAAAGTAAAAAGTTTTGAGAATGCTGTGAAAATAAAAGACGAAACTCATCTTCATTGACAGTCGTCACCTCTGTTAGATCTTTTTTATAAGATCCTTTCCAATGTAAAGTAGGTTCTTTTAAAACACTTACGTATGAAAAATCTACTCCTCGTTGGATAAGCCTCTGTTGATCTTCCAAAGAATAATCTTGACCTACGGAACTGGCTACAAAAATAGAATCGTGATAAAAGGTTGCTGCTAAAGCTGCATAATTAGCTGAACCACCTAAGATTTTATTTTTATTGCCAAGAGGGGTCAAAATACTATCATAAGCTAAACTACCTAAAATCAAAAAATCATTATTTGCCATTATGGCCATCCTTTTTAATTACTCAGTAAATTTCATTGGATTTCTAACTTAAGTTATTTGAAATAATCTCTTTATAGTATAATTATGATTTTTCACCATTAACCTTAGCAATAACTTAAAAAAGATATTAAAAGATTGTTGTTAAAAATAACCATTGAAACAATCATTTAAATAATCATTGAAATAATCATTTAAACAACTATTTAAAAATAAATATACTCGGGGCAACCTTTAATTATTCATGTCATCTTCAAAGAGTGATGCCTTGCTGAGAGCCGAGTAACTGTCCACAGGCTGCATAGATATCCCGTCCCATTGTTTTGCGTAGCAATACATGGCAACCTAACTCTATAAGCTTTTTTTGAAAAGATAAAACAGAAGCATCAGATGGTCTTTCAAAACCAGAATCAGGATGTTCATTAAAAGGAATAATATTAATTTTACAGGGAATATCTTTAGTTAGCTTTCTGAGCCTATAAGCATCTTCTATACGATCCGTGATCCCTTTTAAAAGCACATATTCAAAAGTAACTTTGTCTTTGGTTTGTTGAGCATAGCTTCTACAAGCTACTAGTAGTTGAGCCATAGAATATTTACGATTGATAGGCATAATCTGAGAGCGTACTTCTTCAGTCGTAGCATTCAAGCTGACAGCAAGTCTTGTACCTAACTGAGCTATTTTTGGAATTTGAGGTACAAGCCCTGAAGTGGAAACAGTAATTTTTCTTTTTGAAATACTGCATCCCCAATCTGAGGTTAAAATTTCAATAGCTTTAGAGACAGCTTCTAAATTATCAAGAGGTTCACCCATGCCCATAAATACAATATTTGTAATTTTGCTCTTTACTTGTGTACTCTGCCTGTTGAGAGCCTGTTGAGCAAGTAAATATTGGGCTATAATTTCGTAAGTAGAAAGACGTTTTAAAAGTTTTTGTTTAGCAGTAAAGCAAAATTTGCAACCTAAATTACAACCCACTTCAGAAGATAAGCAAAGGGTTAAACGTCCCTCTGAAGGAATTAAAACAGTTTCAATGGTTTTATTACGAGCAGTGTGTGTATCGGATACATCTATTAAAAACTTTTCTGTGCCGTCCTGGCTTTTGGCTTTATGGAGCATTTGAGGTAATTGAAAACTTAAAAGCGAAGATATTTCAGACCGAAAAGACTTTGATAAGTTGGTCATCTTATTGAGGTCCCAAACTTGTTTTTGATAAACCCATTTTAAAATTTGCTCTGCCCGATAGGCCTCTTTACCTAAGCCTTGAAGCAAATTTTTAAGATCATTTAAAGTTAAAGAAAAAACAGAAGTCATTGAAATACACTCTTTGATTTTTTAAGATTTAAAGCTTCATTCGCTAAACCATCAGCTTTTTTGTTGTGTTCCCTAGGAATATGCTGTAAGTCAAAACTCTTAAATTGCTCAAGAAGCTTTTGGCATTCATTAAATAAGGGAATAAGTGTTTGTTTTTTTATTTTATATTCACCTTTAAGTTGACGAATTAATAATTGGCTGTCACTTTTCAAGACAATGTGATCTGCTTGATGGTCAAGAGCTATTTTTAAACCTTTAACCACAGCTGCATATTCTGCAAAGTTATTTGTTTTTTCACCTAGAGGTTCTGCAACTTGAGCATGCACTTGATTATCCTGATCTACAATATAAACACCAAGAGAGGCTGGCCCGGGGTTACCCCGGCTGGCACCATCAGTATAAATAAATACTTTTTCAGGCCATTTCATATTTGAATGCTCCTTATGGTCTCTTGAAATATCTCAGTTTGTAAAATATTCCTTTTATTTTTTCTTACACTACACATAAACTCACCTTAAGTCAAGATGGATAATATATAAAGACCGACGACCTATAATAAATAGTCTTAGATGACGACACTATAAAAAGGCTTGAATAATAAAGTAACTTTATGAGAGAATATAAGGATGCTTTAATATATTAAGAAAGGTATAAGCGATGAATAAAATCTCTAAAACACAAAAAACAAGTTACTTTACTAGTAATAACAGACAATACATAGAATCTCTTTATCAAACTTATTTGGATAATCCTAACTCTTTAGAAAAAGAATGGCAGAGATTCTTTGAAGGGCTTGAGTTTAATTTGAACCAACCTTCAACAAAAACGTCTGTTTCATCACAAACTCAAGACTTAAAAGATATTTTTCGTAATCAAGGATATACTTATGCTCAATTAGATCCTCTGAATTTAACCAATAAAGATATCAAAGAAATTTCTCAAAAACTTGGTATATCTTCTAACAAATCCAATACTCAAAATACACTTAATGGTTCTACAGAAAAATTAAATCCATTAGAATTTTTAACTCAAACTTACTGCTCTACTCTGGCAGTACAGATGAATGACTGCACACCAGAACAAAGGGAATTTTTAATCCAAGAATTTGAAGATAAGGGTCCACTGCCTCAACTCACAACAGATCAGAAAAAAACTTTGCTTTATCAACTTATTTCTGTAGAGGCTATGGAGAAATTTTTACATTCTCGTTTTGTAGGTATGAAAAGATTTTCTATAGAAGGCAATGACACAGGTATTATTATTTTAGAGACTATCTTGCAACAAGCCTCTATTAAGGAAATGATCGTTGGCATGACTCATAGAGGACGTATCAATGTCCTTACTAATTTTATGGGGAGAGCTATTAAAACTGTCTTAGCAGAGTTTGATGGTAAATTAGATCCTACAGAAGGCAGTCAGAGTGGTGATGTAAAGTACCATTTAGGATTTTCTACAGATCGCAAAACAGCACAAGGTCATAGTGTACATATTTCTTTAGCTTTTAATCCTTCGCACTTAGAATCTGTAACACCTGTAGTCGCAGGCAGTACATGGGCTAAACAATTTTTACAAAATGATAAAGATAAAACTCAAGTGTTGCCAGTGATGATCCATGGGGATGCAGCTTTTGCAGGTCAAGGGATTGTTTATGAACTCTTTCAAATGGCTTCCCTTGAAGGTTATAATATAGGTGGCATTATTCACATTATATTTGATAACCAAATTGGTTTTACAACAGATATTCAAGATGCTAGATCCACTTTGTATTCTTCTGATGTAGCTAAGGTATGTAATGTTCCTGTTTTGCATGTCAATGCAGATTCTGTGGAATCTGCTGTGCGAGCAACACAGATAGCAATTGCATATCGCAAAAAGTTTAAGTCAGATATTGTTATTCGGCATTTAGGTTATCGTCGTCATGGGCATAATGAAGGCGATGAACCTATGTACACTCAACCTCAAATGTATCAGGTCATTAAAAATCACCCTACTGTTTATCAGAAGTGGTCAGAGCAGTTAGCTACTGAAGGCGTGATCACATTAGAAGAAGCTCAAAAACATTATCAAAATAAAATACAACAGTTACAAGAATTTTTAAACTCTATTAGATCTGAACCCCAAACTAAACGTATAGAAGTGATTGGAGGGGCTTGGAAAGGATTAAAAAAAGTCAATGATGATAAATCTCAATTTGCTTATACGGAGACAGCAGCTTTAAGAATAGACATAGAAAAAACTTTTCAAGCTATCACATCTCCACCTCAAAATTTTCACTGGAATCCCAAGTTAGCAAGACAATATAAAAAAGCTTATGAGATGTATGAACGCGATCAATTGATCAATTGGTCTTTTGCTGAAATAGCAGCTTATGGTACTTTGATTTTAGAAGGCATCAATGTACGTCTCACAGGGCAAGATGTTGTGAGAGGGACCTTTTCTCATCGTCACGCCAAATTTTTTGATGTCAAAACAGGAGAGGTCTATGCTCCTCTAAGCACTTTAAATCAGGGTAAGGCAGACTTTATTGTTAAAAACAGCTTGCTATCAGAAGTTGCTGCTTTGGGCTTTGAGTATGGAGTTTCTACAGCCAATCCTTGGATGTTGACTCTTTGGGAAGCTCAATTTGGTGACTTTGCCAATGGAGCTCAAGTGATCATTGATCAATTTATTGTCTCAGCAGAAGAAAAGTGGAATCGCATGAGTGGTATTGTTTTGCTTTTGCCTCATGGTTATGAAGGACAGGGACCGGAACACTCCAGTGCCAGGTTAGAGCGTTACCTGACTCAATGTATTAATAACAATATTCAAGTTTGTTATCCCACTACTCCTGCTCAAATATTTCATTTGTTAAGGAGACAACAAAAAAGAGACTTTAGAAAGCCTCTTATAGTGATGGCACCTAAGTCTTTGTTGAGGCATCCTCAAGTGATATCTTCTGTAGAAGAATTGTGTGATGAAAATATAGGATTTAGAGAAATTCTATCAGATGTGAGTATTTTAGATCCTCAAAAAGTCACACACCTTATTGTTTGTTCTGGTAAAATTTATTATGAGTTATTAGCTTATAAACAGCAGCAAAATTTAAAACAAGGTCCAGCTATTCTACGTTTAGAGCAGATCTATCCTTTTCCTTATTATCAGTTGAAAGATATTTTAGAAGGTTATCCTCAATTAAAACAAGTGCTTTGGGTGCAAGAAGAACCTCAAAATATGGGAGCCTTTCATTTTGTGAGTTTTTATATGCATTCTTTGATAAAAGATTTGCAATTAGAAAAAGGGTTTCAATATGTAGGACGACCTCCTAGTGCAAGCCCTGCAACAGGATCTGCTCAAAGACATAAGATAGAACAAGAAAAAATCATCTATACTTCTGTTTCACTAAAAGTGGTCTAGCCTCTGGCTACTTTTGGGCAATGACCGCAAAGGCTTTCGCCTTTGACAAAATGGTCATTGCCTCAAAAGCCTGTTCACTTTGAGTAAGAAGGATCCTCTCGTCTCTTGACCACATGTTAAGGAAACAAGATATTCACTCCCGGGATCCGGGATCTGGCATCCCGGGTTCCAGGAGCTGTTGCCTGTTGCCGGATCCCGGATCCCGGATCCCGGATTGTTTCACTAAAAGTGAACTGACCTCTGGTCACTTTTGAGCTGGATCTTAAATTTATTTCTTAAATTTCAAAATCATTGCCCTGAGACCAGACTCTTTCCCATTTATATCATTAGCTTTTACAAACCTTCATCTTATTTGGCTTTGAAATTCTGTGCTTGCAAATAAAAAATCTGGATGCGAATGGTAATGGGCGATGACCGCAAAGGCTTTCGCCTTTGACAAAATGGTCATCGCCTCAAAAGCCTGTTCACTTTGAGTAAGGAGGATCTCTTTGTCTCTTAACATCATGTTAAGGAGTTGTTTCACTAAAAGTAAACTGACCTCTGGTCACTTTTGAGCTGGATCTTCAATTTATTTCTTAAATTTCAAAATCATTGCCCTGAGACCAGACTCTTTCCCATTTATATCATTAGTTTTTATCACTTTTTACTCATTTGGCTTTGAAATTCTGTGCTTACAAATAAAAAATCTGGATGCGAATGGTAATGGGCAGTTAGCCCGACGGCTACCGCCGTCGATCAAAGGCTGGCTACCTCAAAAGTCCGTTTACTTTTAGTAGGAAGGATCCTCTCGTCTCTTTACACGATGTTAAGGAGTTGTTTCACTCAAAGTAAACTGACCTCTGGTCACTTTTGAGCTGGATCTTCAATTTATTTCTTAAATTTCAAAATCATTGCCCTGAGACCAGACTCTTTCCCATTTATATCATTAGCTTTTACAAACCTTCATCTTATTTGGCTTTGAAATTCTGTGCTTGCAAATAAAAAATCTGGATGCGAATGGTAATGGGCGATGACCGCAAAGGCTTTCGCCTTTGACAAAATGGTCATCGCCTCAAAAGCCTGTTCACTTTGAGTAAGGAGGATCTCCTCGTTTTTTAACATCATGTTAAGGAAACAAGATATTCACTCCCGGGATCCGGGATCTGGCATCCCGGGTTCCAGGACCTGTTGCCTGTTGCCGGATCCCAGATCCCGGATCCCAGATCCCAGATCCCAGTTTCCAGAGGGAGTATTTTTTTGTTTTTTTTATTTTTAGATTCTGCGTAACTCTCAAAAAATATAAATATTATGAGTGGGAGGCGGGGGGTGGGGGTTAGGGGGCATCCCTAGAAATCAACACGGACTCCTCCTGAGATAATAAAACCAGAAAAATCAAGATCAGTTAATCCAATATATTGTCTAGCTTCTGCTACAAGATACAATGCATTGATTCCAAATTCTCTATCAATAGTTGCCAGTCCATTTTTAGATAAGCTGTTGACTAAAAACTGCACACCTCCTCCAACATAAAAAGCAGGTGTTCCTGCAAAAGCCACTCTTTGAAAATCACTTCGAAACTCCATCAACCCAAAATAACTACCTCCTCCTACAGCAAAAGGCACAAGAAATTGCCTTTGCCAATACCTCAAACGATAAATCAATCCCAAGCTGACAGGTAAAATCAACAAGGTATATCTTTCTTTAGGTTTTCTGTTCCTTAAATTGACATCTTCAAAACGTCCATTGCCTGTAGCCCATGAAAAACCTATCTCAGGATAAAGAGCCACATCTCCTATCTTTTTTAAAATCCTCCACTCATAGTTTAAAAACAACATCATATTAGCATTTTCACCATACACATCTTGATAGGTTATATCTCCTGCACTAATAGATGGAGCAGGGAAAAACCCTGTATTAAAACTTAAGGCACCTACAGAGGGCGAAGGTTCTACCTTATACTGATGCACACCTGTTTGACTGATATGTACCAATTCATCAAAATATTCATCTTCCTGAAGCCTTTCTAAACGCTCTTGCTTACTCTCTTCAAAAGGCAATTGAATAAAAGATACAGAAAAGCCTGCTTCTTCTGCATTTGCAGCTGATTGCAATAAAACATTTTGATCTTCTGTATTGAGTTCATTATCAATCAAAGATTCCACTTGCAAATCATTCATCTCTTCTTCAATTTCTCCTTCTATCTCTTCATCCCCTTCCACAAATAAATCTCCATCTATATCTTCATTTTCTAATGTTATTCCATCTTCTAAAAACTGAGATGGGGTGCGAGATTTTTGTAAATCTTTTTGTTCTAAAGTCAATGGGCCTTCTTCTATACTCTCATCTTCTCTATCTATTTCTTCAATCATCACTGTTTGCTCTAGGGTGGGGTCTTCATTTTTGTCAACGTTGTTGTTAGTGACAGCAGATTTTGAGGGGATAGTAGCCTCTTGATCGAGTTGAGCTAAAAGCTTTGTTGAAAAGCAAATACAACAAATCCCTAAAGTTATTGAAAGTTTTTGTTTGAAAATATAATAAAAAAGCATTTTTATTTAACAGTCCTCATATAAAAAAATTATATCTGATAAATTTTCTTTTTATTAAATATTTTATAAAACAATAAAACAAACCCATCACACTCATCAGCAAAAACAAAGTCAAAATATGCCCTATTTCAAGAGCAAGCGAAGCATAAATAAATAAAGGGAAAAAGCATACACGAGCTAGAGGTTTTAGAAAACTATAATTTTCAAGTGGACCAGCAAGTAAAGGGCTGTAATTGTAATAAATGTTATGAATAAACCTGCCGAATGGATAAGGCAAAAGTTTTTCATCCCGGAAACGATAAAATGTTTGCAGTATTTGAAAAGATGGACGATCTGTTAAATGCTGAGAGTTTGCATAAGAATAAGAAGAAGAAAGAGGACAATCAAATTCTCGACTGCGATCACTTAAAAGCCCTACAACACGAGAGGGTGTTATAACATGATTTTCTGGATGACAGACAGATGGACTACTAAAGAATCCTACATTACCTGCTAGGTCAGTAAGAGCAGAGATAAAAACATAAGAAGTGCTATTAGCAAATGCACTGTTGTAATTATCAGAATGTGTAAAAGCTTGTGTACTCAGTTCGACTCCGTCACTTCCTTGAACATCTTCTATAGTGGTACTTACATAATCTGATTGATTGTTAATAGCCACAGCACGGCTACAATCACCTTCTACATAATAAAAACGTATATCTTTAAATTGTGTGTCATCAAAAGCAGGAAAGCCGTCTGGGAAAATCAAGGGATGTTCTTCATCACCATCTTCCCCGCTCAGTTCATCTTCTTCTTCATCAAAAAGTAAAAGCCAAATTTTTTCATCTCCAGGCCACATTTTAAACTGTACAATGCCACCTTGAGGATCAGGAGACATGCCTCGTATATGTATATTGATGGGTACAGAATCATCTTGAGTATCAGCAAGGCTACCATTGCCACTTGCTCCTTCACTAGCACCATCTATTCCTAAATGCAAAGTCATACGATTATTGGAGCTACAGCTACTATCACCATTAGTTCCTTGAGAACAAATATCAGACCAACGAATGCTGAGAGATACATTATTGTTGGCACTTACAGGTGTAAAAGTATCTCTACTTACAGGTGTTTGCTTGTTAGAGTCTGTTAGTAGAGGAACGCCTGATGCTGTTGTAGAACTAAAAGTAATAGTTAAATACCCTTGACCTGAAATACGCCTCTCATTACAAGGTTGCAAGCCACCATTGCAGTTATTGCATGTTCCACCTCCACTGGAACAGGGCGGACCCGCGACCCCTCCCCAAATTTCAGTAGTCTCTTGTAGGCCGAATTCACTAAAAGAAGCACCGCTAATGTTATTGATCACAATTTCTGCTAAAGCCCACTGAGAAACAAACATAATGAAGGAAAAAATAAATAAAGGCATAATCTTATTTCAACATCAATATTGATCTAAGTCAAAAGCCACTGCTAGAAGGCATTAATACAGACTTTGGTCTCTGGCATCCGGGATCCGGGAACCCGGTGTAAAATGGAAATCTTGTTTCCTTAACATGGTGTTAAGAAAAGAGGAGATCCTCCCCTACTAAAAGTAAACGGACTTTTGAGGTAGCCAGCCTTTGATCGACGGCGGTAGCCGTCGGGCTAACTGCCATTAGAAGGATATTTTCCTTAACATGTGGTCAAGAGACGAGAGGATCCTCCCCTACTAAAAGTAAACGGACTTTTGAGACAATGACCATTTTGCCAACGTGAAGTAAACATCTTGTTTCCTTAACATCGTGTAAAGAGACAAGAGGATTCTTCCTACTAAAAATAAACGGATTTTTGAGGCAATCAGCCTTTGATCGACGGCGATAGCCGTCGGGCTGATTGCCCAAAAACAGCCAGAGGCTGGTTTATTTTTAGTGAAAAAAAAAACGAATGCCTTATTTCCTCAACATGGTATAAAGAAATGAAGGGATACTTTTTTCCGGGATCTGGGATCCGGGGTCTGGGAACCGGGAACCCGGTAGTCAGGCATCAGATCCCGGGATGCCTGATTGCCTGATCCCGGGAATGGATATGATGTTAAAAAATAAAAGGATCATTATAAATGTTTAGAACAAAAGATTACAGAGTGCAATTGGCAAACCGCAAGGAGATCCGTCAGATTGAGTATCAAATGCAGGATCAATGTCCAAACGTCCACTTAATGAGCAATGCTGCTAAAAAAGCTACTGCATTTATAGAAAAACATATTATGCCATACATGCCTATCGACTCTATCTTATTTTTAATAGGGCCTGGGAATAATGGAGGGGACGGCATTTATGTAGCCAGCTATTTAGCTGAAAAGGGGTTTTCTAATTTAAAGCTTTGTATCTTTGGTGAAGATCATAACTCTCTTTTAAAAAGAAAACTATCTCAAGTACCTGCTTATCAAATAGAAATCTTTACTTTTGAAAACTCTCAAGATTTTTGGCAGAACTTTCAAAGTGTGAGTCTAGTGGTAGATGGTTTATTTGGTGTAGGATTGAGCCGTAATATTGAAGGTGATTATGCCCATGCTATTCATAAGGTGAATCAATCTCTTTTACCAGTGTTAAGCTTAGATGCTCCCTCGGGGTTAAATTGTAATACAGGTCGTGTATTAGGTGTAGCTATAGAAGCTCAATGGACAGTGACGTTTGGACTTGCCAAACCTGGTTTTTATATATGGGATGGCCCTCGCACAACAGGAGAATTGCATTGTTTAGATATTGGTTTTTTAGATAGTATTGTCAAATCAATTGCTTCAAGCATGTTGCTCTTTGATCAATCTTCTGCAGCTTGTTTTTTACCTAAGAGAAGTGATACAAATCATAAAGCTAAAAATGGCAGAGTTTGTGTTGTGGCAGGTCAAAAGGGAATGTGGGGAGCAGGTATTTTAGCTTGTTCTGGTGCCTTTCGTGTAGGTGCTGGTTACACGACTTTAGCTAACAGAGAAGACCCTTCCTTAGCAACTGGTAAATTGCCAGAGATGCTCACCCGGCAATTTTCATCCGTCACAGAACTATTGGATCCCTTATCAGCTATTGCGATAGGCCCTGGTTTAGGGGTAGGAGAACAAACAAAAGATATCATCTTAGAGCTATTGAAACTTAAGGTTCAAAATGTTGTAGTAGATGCAGATGCCTTGACCACTTTATCTCAGATGAGAGGTCAAAAGCTAGACTCTACATGGCTTTTAACACCCCATTCAGGTGAAATGGCTCGGTTATTAGATAACACTGTTGCAGAGGTTGACAGGGATCGCATTCAAGCTGTTAAAGAATGTTCTGCTTTATATGGATGCCATGTCATGTTGAAAGGGTATAAAACCCTTGTAGGCTACCATGATCAAAGAGGATTTAAATTAGATGTGATCAATTCTGGCAATGCCTCTTTGGCTACTGCGGGTACAGGAGATGTGCTATGTGGTATGATTGCAGGTTTTGTGGCTCAAGGTTTAGATATTCAAAACAGTGGAGCTTTAGGGAGTTTTTTGCATGGGACAACAGCAGATGTGTGGGTGAAAAAGGGGAAAGCAAAACATTCTATGATGGCTTCTGATGTATTAAATTTAATACCAGAAGCTTTTTCACTTTTAAAAGACGATAAAAACAACTTTGTTTAAATGATATAAAAACTTCCATTGCTCCCTTAAAAATACAAAGGTTCCCATTGAATAATCAACAGACTTTTCAAGTGCAAACTTTAAAGCAACTTCAAAGCTTTGCTGTAGATTTAATAGATCATACACAGTTACCTACAGTTATTTTGATGTCTGGCCATATAGGTTGTGGGAAAACGCAGCTCACAAAATTCATTGTATCTGCATTAAAGGCAAAGTATGCACCTGATGACAAGCAGGATATTCAAGTCACTTCTCCCACATTCACTCTACGTAATACTTATCAGATAGGAAGTATATCAGTTGAGCATTTTGATTTATTTCGGCTAAAGAATAAAACAGATTTAGAAAGCACGGGGTTATGGGAAGTATTTGAGCAGAAGCAAGTGCTACTCATTGTGGAGTGGGCTGATCTATTAAAAGATGATCATGTTGTACCTCTCCATTTGCAGAAGCTATGGCAAGTGATTGATATTGCATTTTTTCATCAGCAAAATCATCAAATGAGTCAGAAGGATGTGGTGTTGCGTTGTATCCAACTGCATCTAAAGTGATCTTTAGAAGCTTTATGTGGGCAAGTAGCAAGAGTAGCAACATCAAAAATGTCAGTTAATTCTAATTTGAGGGTTGACAACGGCATACACTATATCTGTTAAAAAATTAACAAGCACATAACTTAAGGCAATAAACAAAATGCATCCTTGTACAAGAGGGTAATTGCGTTGTTGGATGCTGTCATAAAAGAGTGTGCCGATCCCTGGCCAATCAAATATAATTTCTGTGATCACAGCTCCTGTGATCAAAGCTCCAAATTGCAGTCCAATCAAGGTGATGACAGGTATGAGGGCATTTCTCAGGGCGTGTTTAAAATAAACTATAAAGGAAGACAAACCTTTAGCCCTTGCTGTACGTATATAATCATTTTGAATGACTTCTAACAATGAGGCTCTTGTCATTCGCATAAGAATAGCTACAAAAGCCACACCTAAGCTTAGGGATGGTAATATGAGATGTTCAATACCACCCCTTTCACTGACAGGTAGCCAGTCTAATTGAACAGAAAATAATAAAATCAACATAGGCCCTAGCCAGAAGTGGGGCATAGACATACCTAAGAGACCTATAATTAAAACACTATGGTCCATCAGGGAATATTGACGAATAGCAGCTAGGACACCTAAAGGGATACCGATCAGAATAGCCCAGAACATCGTTGCAAACGTCAGTTCAAAGGTCGCAGGTAGCCTTTCTAAAATCTCTTCCATAACAGGTCTTTTAGAGTGCAGAGAATTTCCTAAATCCAAATGCATCAGATGATTAAGAAAGCTCCAATATTGATCTAAAAGCGGTTGGTCAAGGCCTAGCTCCTTTTCAAGGGCTTGTTTGTCTATCACAGAGGCTTGATCTCCTAGCATCATATCTACAGGATTGCCAGGAATTAAATGGATCAAAAGAAAGGTAAAGGTCACCACTCCTAAGACCACAGGTATTGTGATTAAAAACCTTTGTAGAAGATACATCATCTGTATTGTTTTATCCTTTTTTAGTTTTGTATATCTTTATTAACTTGTGTCAGCTTTTTCATTCTGATCATTGGTTATTATGACTTTTCTCTTGTTTTTGGTTTTTGCAAATACCTTTGATGCAAATAGTCATATCAGTAGTGGTAGCAGGTAGGGGAAATCATTAAGTTCAAGACAGAAAAAGCCGATATATTATAAGAAAAGCATATACAAATATAAGGGATAGGAGCAATGCAAAAAGTTCATTTTATTTGGAGATATTTAAAGTATAGAGGTCAGATATCTATTTTGATGGCTTTGATTTTTCCTGTTTTATTTGTGTTTTTTGCTATGACCATTAATATTGGTCTTTTGGTACATGATAAAATTAATTTACAAAATTCAGTGGATTTAGCAGTTTATTATGGGGCAACAAAGCAGGCAGAAATTCTCAATGCCATCGCTCATATTAATTATCAGTTGAGACAAAACTGGAAGTTGCTGGCATTTCGATTGAGAGGATTTGGTGATTTGTGGTCTGGGAAGAAAGATAGCCTCGAGGGACATCCTTGGAAAATTGATTCTCAGGATTGGGATGAAAGATATTGGAAAGGAAATAATAATAAGGGACAACCCTTACCAGCCACTGTTTGCACTCAAGCAGGTAAAAATTGGTCGACAATTCATTTTGGTGGTCCTATTCCTACTAGTCGTAGAAGTGATATATGTAAAAATTCATATGAGGTTACTCCAGCTATACCTATAGTTGAAGCTGTCCAAGGTGGTCTAGTTTATAACCTTAGTATAGAGTTGGAAGACGCCACACGAAGAGCAAGAGGCCTACAAGTGGACCGCTGTGAGAATCATGGACCAAGCAATTGGTTGACAGCAGCTCTTTGGGTCTTTGCCTACAGGTACAATTTAATAATTAGAAAAATGGCTATTGGACAATTAGCAAAGCTTTTACAAGAGGGGAAAGACTTAAGTGGAAAAAAGATAGAAGATGGTGTAAAAAAAACTTTTGAAAATAACCTGACACGTTCTAATCGAGATGCTTTCAGAGGCGGTGTTGTCCTGGATTATTATAATTCTATGGATGGACCTACCCAAGATGATTGGCTTGTAGAAAGGCCTCTTTTTCCTACTATTTACTATACAGATTCCCAATTTCCTGATCCGAATCGTGGTGGATGCGGTTATACTATTAAAGGATTAGATGTTCCTCCCCATCATATAACAGACAATCTAATTTATACAGATATGGAAGACATCATAAAGAATGTATTAAAACCAATGCTTTCTGAACCGCAAGATCCAAAAAATAAAACTAGGATAGGAGGTATGGATATTTCTAGGGCAAGTATAGTTAGTTATGAAAAAAATCCTTGGTACATGGTTTACTCTGGGCTGAGTGTAGAGCTTCAGTCAGGTAACGAAATCTTTAGTCCTTTTTCCGGTTCACCACCTACTCTTAAAGCAAAGGCTTTTGCTAAACCCTTTGGTGGGAGGATAGGACCCTGGATGTTCCCGACTTGGGAAGCAGGCGAGCCTGTATCTCGATACAATGATAACGCAGCAATTGACCAGACGCTTCAGCCTATTATAGTGATGGACTCTGGAGAAAGTAAGAACAGTATGACAAATGATGTGGATCCTTTTGCTGTACCTAATTATTCAAGGTATCCTGGTGACACTTTAGGATTAGCCTCTCAAAAAGCACTGGGTGTTTATCGTCCTTTAGTGGACATAGATACGGCACAGGGTGCAGGTTTAAGTTATAATTACTTTTTTGAGGGTGTGAATAAGCTAGGTAAGTTAGTGGATCCTGACTATCCATACGATCCTCTTGCATGGCCATGGGAGGATCCTCCAAATCCTGATACAGAAGCTCCAAAACCTCGCATTTTTGAAATTCTTGCTGTAGCCCCTGACCTTTTTGATATCACTTATTACTCTATTGATCCACAGTTTCATAAGAACCACAGGAAATCAATAGAGATGAACCCTGACATAAAGCATGTTAAGAGGGCTATTGATTTAGGAGACCGACCAGGAAATAACAATTATGAAGGTTTTAATGTATTTGATCAATGGGCATGGATGCACAATCCAAGCCATGACGATTTAGAAAGATTACCACCCTGGCACACTGCAATAGGTAGTTATGGAGAATGGTTTGTAAAAGAATGGCAACATCTTTTAACAGGTTGGGTTCCAAAATCAAATCTTGATTCTGCATTTGGCAAATGTGAGCCTAAAGGTGATTTAATAAAAAAACTAAAAAAACAACAACAAGACGGCAAAGCATCTATCCCTGGATCTTGTGGCATTGGTGGCAGGATGGGATATTCTGTTAAGCTCGTTTCAGAAAGATATTTAAAAAGAACTGATTTAAAGCTAGGCGGTGATGGGACAGCAGGAGGGGAAATTGCCAACGGACCACCTTAGTTTGTTTCTTTTGTTTCTCTAAAATTGAACAGGCTTTTGAGGCAGTTAGCTTTTGATCGACGGCGACAGCTAAAAGGTGTAAGAAGGACTTTTTCCCTAACATGGTGTTCATTCCGGGATCTGGGATCCGGGATCCGGCAACCCGGCATCAGGCCCTAAAACTGAACTTTTTCCTTAACATGTAGTCAAAAAACGAAGAGATCCTCCCCTACTCAAAATGAGCAGTTTTTTGTAGCATTGCTCTTTTAATATAATTTTGAAAGCATTTTGTTTCCTTAACATGATGTTAAAAGAGGAAAGGATCCTCATACTAAAAGTGGTCAGGCTTTCTAGGTTGCCAGCATTTGAGAAGGCGGTAGCCTTCGGCTGGCAACCAGAAAGTGACCAGAGGTCAGACCACTTTTAGTGAAACAGCTAACTCCCTAACCCCACCCCCCGCCCTTCGATTCTGCCTTTCTATTTTGTTTTTACTTGAGGATAGGGCAGTGTGAGCCTTCCGAAGTCCTCAATTGAGCTTGTTCTTTAAGAGCAAGCTCAATTTGCGGAAGATCTTCAGGCTCCCACTGCCCCATCCTCTCCCTAATTACTTCTTTTTTGAGAATTACGCAGAATCTAAAAAAATAAAAAAAACAAAAAAAACGAATGTCTTGTTTCCTTAACATTTCACTCAAAATAAATCATGCCTCTGGCATGTTTTTTGGCAGTTAGCCCGACGGCTTATCGCCGTCGATCAAAGGCTAACTGCCTAGAAAATTCATTTATTTTGAGTAGAGGAGGATCCTTTTATTCCTCTACACCATGTTAGGGAAACAAGATATGCCTCTAAAATGTTTTTGGAGAGCAAGCTCAATGCAATAAAGGAACTTTTTCCTTAACATGGAGTTAAAAAACGAGGAGATCCTCCTTACTAAAAGTGGTCAAGCTTTCTAGGCGATGACCATTTTATCGACGTGAAGTAAACATCTTGTTTCCTTAACATCGTGTAAAGAGACAAGAGGATTCTTCCTACTAAAAGTAAACGGACTTTTGAGGTAGCCAGCATTTGATCGACGGCGACAGCCGTCGTGGTCGAAAGGTGTAAGAAGGACCTTTTTCCTTAACATGGTGTTAAGAGACGAAGAGATCCTCCCCTACTCAAAATGAGCAGTTTTTTGCGGCATTGCTCTTTTTGGACAGCGATAGCTGTCAGAGCAATGCCCAAAAACACACCAGAGGTGTGGCTCATTTTGAGTGAACCAAATGAAAAGAAAAAAACTTGATATGGTCTAAGAAGTCTTCTATAATCATGCCTTACAATATTTATGTGAAGGAGAACCACTTATGGATATTATGCTGAATACACGATCTTTTGCAAGTGATAACAATTCAGGAATCATCCCTGAAGTGATGATAGCTCTATCAAAAGTTAATCATAACCATGTAGCAGCTTACGGCAATGACCCTGTCACAGCACACGCTCAAAAGGTTTTTAAAGATGTCTTTACTACACATTGTGAATCTTACTTTGCTTTTAACGGAACAGCAGCCAACCATCTTTGCCTAGCCCCCTTTGTGAAACCTTTTGAATCTGTTATTTGCTCTGAACATTCACATTTACATCAAAATGAATGTGGAGCTCCAGAACGCATACTAGGAATTAAATTACTCACTCTCCCATCACTCAATGGCAAACTTAAAGCTCAACAAATTAAAGAATGTCTTGCTGTGCAAAGATATGGAGATATTCATTGTCGCCAGCCCCGCATGGTCAGTATTACACAACCTACAGAGTTAGGCACAGTTTACTCTATTGAAGAAATGCTTGCTATAGCTAAAATAGCAAAAGAATACAAATTATTCTTTCATATTGATGGGTCTCGGTTGGTCAATGCTGCTGTTGCTTTAAATAAATCACTTCAACAGATCACAGTGGATATAGGTGCAGATTGTGTCTCTTTTGGAGGAACCAAAAATGGTCTTATGTTAGCTGAAGCAGCTTTATTTTTTAATCATCATAATAAGCAAGATATTCCCTATCATCAAAAACAACTTTTGCAACTACCAGGCAAAAGCCGTTTTGTGGCAGCACAATTTTGTGCCTTACTTGAAGAAAATGTATGGAAAAAATATGCAAATCATGCAAATCAAATGGCTCAAAAACTAGCTACACAAGTGGCCAACATAAAGCATATCAAACTTGTACAACCTGTAGAAAGCAACGTATTATTTGCTCAAATTCCAAGGGATCTTCTCAAAACAGCACGGAAGAATTTCTTTTTCTATCTATGGGATGAAAACTCTAAAAATAATAACTGCATCGTCAGATGGATGACCACATTTAACACAACTCAAGAGGATATTGATGCTTTTTGTAAAGATATTTCTCAATTGACATAAATTGACATAAAAGTAATAGCAGTCACAATATTTGCGTTATTCCGAAACTATTTAGATGCAAAAAGAAAAGTCCCATCAAAAATATATCTAAACTAGTTTAAAAATCCTTTTGCTGTTTTGATGTTCAAAGCTAACTTAAACATTTCACTCAAAATGAGCCACACCTCTGGTGTGTTTTTGGGCATTGCTCTGACAGCTATACGCTGTCCAAAAAGAGCAATGCCTCAAAAATCTGCTCATTTTGAGTAGGGCGAATCTCCTTCTATCTTAACACCATGTTAGGGAAAAAGTGCTTTTATTACCTTAAGAGCAAGCGGATTTACGAATGAAGTTCTTTTTCCTTATTTTTAATATACAAGCAACCTCAAATATTATTTCTTTGGATATTTCGATAAGGAAATACACTATGTTTTAAAGTTAAAGTAATAAACTTAATCCTAAGAAAAAATCAAAATAAAACTTAAACACGCCCTAGTATCTTAAGTAGGTCAACCATTCTGTGAGAAAAGCCAACTTCATTATCATACCAAGCTAGCACCTTGACCATACGATCTTGTATCAGCATTGTAGAAGGCAACTCCACAATAGCACTCGCTGTATGACCTAAATAATCTCTGCTGACAAGAGGTAGATTTTCTACAGCTAAAATACCTTTTAAATCACTATGGGCAGCTTTTTCAAATGCTTGGTTGATTGTTCTAATGGACGCGTTGTTTTTAAGATGAGCTACAAAATCCACTAAGCTAACATTAGGCGTAGGAACTCGTACTGAGATGCCGTCAATCTTACCTTTAAGATGAGGTAGAATTTTACCCACTGTTTGGGCAGCTCCTGTAGTGGTAGGGATAATAGACAAACTCGCTCCTCTTGCCCTCCGCAAATCTTTGTGATTACCATCCAACAATCTTTGGTCATTGGTGTAAGCATGTACTGTGGTCATAAACCCTGAGGCCACTCCAAAGTTTCGATCTAAAACTTCAATAACAGGAGCTAAACAATTCGTTGTACAAGAAGCATTGCTCACCAAATGATGTTGTTGGGGATCGTATTGTGCATGATTGACTCCATAGCAAATAGTTATATCAGAACCTTTTGCTGGTGCAGAAATCAGCACTTTTTTCACCTGACCTTTGAGATGTTTTTGAAGGTCTGCTTTTGTTTTTAAAGCACCTGTACATTCTAAAACAAATTCAACACCCCATTGATCCCAAGGGATATCTGATGGATTTCTTGTTTGTGATACAGGGATTTTTACGTCATTGATTATAAGATGCCCTGTATCACTTGAGACTTGTTGATTCCAAATGCCGTGTAAGGAATCATACTTAAGCAAGTGGGCCATTGTCTGTGCATTAGCCCCATCATTGATTCCTGTAATACAAAAAGCTTCTTCTTTGGAATGAAAATTATGATCATAGATGGCTTTGAGAACCATCCGACCAATACGACCAAAGCCATTAATCCCTAAACGCATTTTGATAATATCCTTTTCTTAAAATAATTTAAGAGAACACTAAAAGACACTTTTAAACATGTCAAGACGTCTTTTTCACTAAAAGTGGTCTAGCCTCTGGCTACTTTCTGGCAATGACCGCAATGGCTTTCGCCATTGGCAAAATGGTCATTGCCTAGAAAGCTTGACCACTTTTAGTAGGGAGGATCCCTTCGTCCCTTAACTCCATGTTAAGGAAAAAGCTTTTCATTTGTAAACCCGCTTGCTCTTAAGGTAATAAAAGCACTTTTTCCTTAACATGGTGTCAGAAGCAAGGAGATCCGCCCTACTCAAAATGAACAAGCTTTTGAGGTAGCCAGCTTTTTACGACGGCGGTAGCCGTCGGGCTGGCTACCCAAAAGTGGCCAGAGGCCAGTTCATTTTGAGTGAAAAGATACTTTTTGACATGATGTTAAGTATACTATATATTGTAGTTTTAAATAAGGATATTGTGATATGACTAATAAAAATATATCATGCTTCCAACGTACTTGTCTTTGTGGACAAATATCAGAAGAACATCTTGAAACTCAAGTCACCTTGATGGGATGGGTGGATCGCTTCCGAGACCATAAGGGAGTTTTTTTTATTGATCTACGTGATATATCAGGTGTTGTTCAAGTGGTTTTAGATATTTCAAAGCATTCTTCTATTGCCAAAGATATTAAAGAGGACAGTGTTTTAAGTGTTGATGGAAAGGTACAGAAAAGACTTAAAGAAAATCCAAAGTTACTAACAGGCCAATTTGAAGTTCAGGTAGAAAGTAAAAACGGTGTGAAAATTTTATCTCATGCAGATCCTTTGCCTCTACAAGCAGAAGCCAATGAAGAGACCCGTTTAAAATATCGTTATCTTGATTTAAGAAAGCCTCATTTACAGCAAAATCTTATCAAGCGTCATCATTTTTATCAGATTGTCCGTAAATACTTATGTCAAAATCGCTTTTTAGAAATTGAAACTCCTATTTTGTATAAAAGTACACCAGAGGGAGCAAGGGATTATCTTGTACCTTCACGTATTGAAAAAGGGCATTTTTATGCGTTGGTGCAGAGTCCTCAAATACTCAAACAGTTATTGATGGTCTCAGGCATGGATCGTTATTTTCAAATTGCTAAATGTTTTCGTGATGAAGATTTAAGAGCAGATAGACAACCAGAGTTTACTCAAATTGATATTGAGATGGCTTTTGTAGATAAAAAAGACGTGATGTCTTTAACAGAAGGTTTAATTAAGGTTTTATGGAAAGAGTTATTAAATATAGATATTCCTCATATTGCTCAATGGACTTATGAGGAAGCCATGAATAAATATGGCACAGACAAACCTGATTTGCGATTTGAGTTAGAAATTTGTGATCTTACCGAGACTTATAAAAATTTACCTGAACTTGCAGAACATATAAAAGAAAACTCTGTTGTGAAGGGAATAAAATTATCTCAAGATATGAGTGTTAGTCAGATGAAAAAATTTGTATCTTCTGATTTGACAATGCAAAATCTTGCTCTTGTTTGGATAAAAAGCGATAAAGAAGGTCATTTAAAAAGTTCTCATCGGATGAGTGAGAAAGCACAAAAACAAATTTTTGCAAATGCAAAAGCTCAACATGGGGATACACTTTTTGTGATGACAGGAGAGTGGGCTTTTGTTTGCACTGCTTTAGGTAAGGTTAGGCTCAAACTAGCTGAGATGTTTCATTTAATCAAAGATAAAAATGATTTTCAATTTGCATGGGTGATAGATTTTCCTTTATTTAGCCAGAATGAAGAAGGCCATTGGGGATCGACTCATCATCCTTTTACTTCTCCAACAGACAAAGCTTCTTTAAAACTTCATGATATGCTGGGGACAGCTAATATGAACTATCAAGATAAAGAATTAACTGCTAGGTCGTATGATTTGGTATGTAATGGGCATGAAATTGGGGGCAGTATTC